>NZ_JAPNJW010000001.1:1202500-2210000 GCF_026626745.1 Nannocystis sp. RBIL2 | reverse complement strand
GCTGTTCGCCAATTAAAGCGGTACGCGAGCTGGGTTCAAAACGTCGTGAGACAGTTTGGTCCCTATCTGCCGTGGGCGCAGGAATCTTGAAGTGGAGCTGTCCCTAGTACGAGAGGACCGGGATGGACAGACCCCTGGTGTTTCGGTTGTTTTGCCAAGAGCATTGCCGAGTAGCCATGTCTGGAACGGATAACCGCTGAAAGCATCTAAGCGGGAAGCCAACCACAAGATGAGGATTCCCTGAAGGTCCGTCGTAGACGACGACGTTAATAGGCCGGGTGTGGAAGCGCGGCGACGCGCGGAGCTAACCGGTACTAATCGACCGTTCGGCTTGACCTTGGGCACCGTCCCGTGTGGCGGTTTGCAGTCCGAGGTTCCGAGCGACACCTGCACAAAGGCCAAATGGCCCGCTCCGAGATGGAGCCCCGTGCACAGCGTACAAAGATCTCTTGCGAGGCGATTCGATGGCTCCGCCGTCACTCTCCTCGCAGCTCGTCGACAAGTTTTGCTGGTGGCTATAGCGGAAGGGCCACACCCGATCCCATCCCGAACTCGGTCGTTAAGACTTCCAGCGCCGATGGTACTGCAGGGGAGACCCTGTGGGAGAGTAGGACGCCGCCAGCGCTATGCCCCCTTCGTAAGAAGGGGGCTTTTTTATTTGGTCGCGCTCGGGCGTCGCGGCGCTCGGGCATCGGGCCGCGTCGGGCCATGCCTGCGGTTGGCTCGCGGGCCACCCTCGGCTCGCCGCGGGAAGCAGGCCAGGTCCTGCAGGGCGGTCGTTCTCGCAGCAGAACGCGGCGATCTGCAGCTGCTGGCCGCCCCTCTTCGGCGCGTCTCGCAGACGCGGTCGTCTTCTCGATAGCTCATGGGCCGATTGCGGCGGGTTGCTCGCCGAGCGCGTCACCGTCGCGCGCGCCGTGGGGATCCGGGCCAAAAGAGAGATCGTCGCTCCCCACATCGCGCTGACCCGACAGGCGACATACACGGCCGCCGCGGCGGCTGGGCCGTCGCGCGCGCCGCGAGAGCGCCGACATCGGGGGCCGATCGCGGCGGGCTGCTCGCCGATCGCGTCGGCTGGGCCGTCGCGCGCCGCGAGAGCGCCGACATCGGGGGCCGACCGCGGCGGGTTGCTCGCCGAGCGCGTCACCCGTCGCGCGCGCCGCGGGGATCC
The DNA here is from genome assembly GCF_026626745.1 of Nannocystis sp. RBIL2. Taxonomy (GTDB): domain Bacteria; phylum Myxococcota_A; class Polyangia; order Nannocystales; family Nannocystaceae; genus Nannocystis. The sequence goes on along the minus strand of NZ_JAPNJW010000001.1, from coordinate 2,208,829 downwards.
GGGCCAAAAGAGAGCTCGTCGCTCCCCTCATCGCGCTGACCCCCGACACGCGACATACGCGGCCGCTGCGTCGGCTGGGCCGTCGCGCGCGGCGAAGGCGCCGACATCGGGGCCGATCGCGGCGGGCTGCTTGTCGAGCGCGTCACCCGTCGCGCGCGCCGCGGGGGTCCGGGCCAAAAGAGAGCTCGTCGCTCCCCTCATCGCGCTGACCCGACAGGCGACATCCACAGCCGCTGCGTCGGCTGGGCCGTCGCGTGCGCCGCGAGAGCGCCGACATCGCCGGGCAGAAGAGGATGCGTGACGACGAGCCGCTCGCGCGAGATCTGCGCCGCGCTCGCAGTCGGCGGGGTCGATATACTCCGCACCGCGTGAGCACCGCGCAACCCCGCATCCCCGCGCCGTCCCTTGGGGTTTTGGCGGCGATCAGCGTGTGCCACGGCATGAACGACCTGATGCAGTCGGTGCTGCCGGCGGTCTACCCGCTGCTCAAGGACGCGTATCGCCTCGACTTCGGGCAGATCGGCTTGATCACGTTCGCCAACCAGGCGACCGCCTCCTTGCTGCAGCCGCTGATCGGGGCGTTCACCGACCGGCGACCGCAGCCGTTCTCGCTGCCGATCGGGATGGCGTTCACGCTGGTCGGGCTGTTGCTGCTGTCGGTGGCGCCGGCGTACGCGACGATCTTGCTGGCGGTCGCGCTGGTCGGCGTCGGGTCGTCGGTGTTCCACCCCGAGTCGTCGCGCGTGGCCAGGCTGGCGTCCGGCGGCCGCCACGGGTTCGCGCAGTCGCTGTTCCAGGTCGGCGGCAACATCGGCTCGTCGACGGGGCCGCTGCTGGCCGCCTACATCGTCTTGCCTTACGGACAGCAGAGCATCGCGTGGTTCGGGGTGACGGCGCTGGCGGCGATGACGATCCTGGTCGGCGTCGGCAAGTGGTACCGCGGGCAGATCGCCGACCATCTGAAGAAGCACGCGAACGTCGCCGGCGCGCTGCCTCGCGGCAAGGTGCGCACGGCGCTGATCATTTTGGTGCTGTTGGTGTTCTCGAAGAACATCTACCTGGCGAGCCTGAGCAGCTATTACACGTTCTATCTGATCGACAAATTCGGGATCTCGGTCCAGAGCGCGCAAATTCACCTGTTCATATTGCTGGCGGCGGTGGCGGCCGGCACCTTCATCGGCGGCCCGGTCGGCGATCGCATCGGTCGCAAGTACGTGATCTGGGCCTCGATCCTCGGGGCGCTGCCGTTCACGCTGCTGCTGCCGTACGCGAACCTGTTCTGGACCGAGGTGCTCACGGTGATCATCGGCCTGGTGCTGGCGTCGGCGTTCTCGGCGATCGTCGTGTTCGCGCAGGAGCTGGTGCCCGGGCGCGTCGGGATGATCGCCGGAGTTTTCTTCGGCTTTGCGTTCGGCGCGGGGGCGCTCGGGGCTGCTCTGCTCGGGCAGCTCGCGGACGCGACGAGCATCCAGTTCGTGTTCACGGTGTGCTCGTTCCTGCCGGCGATCGGGCTCTTGACCTGGTTCTTGCCGGACATCGGGCCGGCGAAGCGAGGTTGAAGCTCAGCGCGCGCGCCGGCGGTCCCGGTGCGGCGAGCCAGACGACGAGCTCCGCGCGCAGGTCGAGATCGACTGCAAGCTCATGGGCGCGGCTCGTCTCGGCGAGCGCCCGCTCCGTGGGCGGCGAGGGACTCCATCAGGGCCTCGTCGCCGGCTGCGGTGGCCTCGGCGGCATGGCCGGCGAGGTTTCGCGCAGATCCATGGGCTCTGCCCGACCTCGGCATCCGCGTCGAGGTCGCATGAATCGGGGAGCTGACAGCAGCTCTCACATGCCTCGAGGCGTGCTGACGCGGCAGTGCTTGAACCACCCAGCAGCATCGGCGGGTGTGACGAGGCCGGAGACGCGCGAATAGCGGCCTCTAGAAGTAGGACCGTTCGCGCTCCGAGGCCGCGTCGCGCCGCCTTGATCTTGGACCACGCGAGCTCGATGGGGTCGAGGTCAGGCGAGTACGATTGTTGGTAGACGATGTGAACCCAGGGAACTCGAAGGACACGGAACATGGGCATCTCGCGTCGCGCCGGGCAGTCACACGAGACACGGGAGAATGGGCTGAGGTCGCAGAAGTCGCCGGATGAACTCGAAGCGCACGACCTCGTCGAGGGGGCGTGTGGGCTTCGAGCTCGTCGAGCTCGAGCGCATCGGCGGGGCTCGAGCTCACGGCAGCAAGTCACTGCGGGCGGCGTCGGCGGCGTGCTCCGAGCGCGAACAGCAGCAGCGCGGCGCCGGCGGGGTCGGGGCGGCCGGATTGTCTGCAGGCGCAGCCGGCTTCGTGGCCCTCGGTCGCGCCTCCGCTGTCGCTGGCGCCGGCCGTGCTACTCGCAGCATCGGTCGTCCCCGGCGGGTTCGGGTCGGTCGTCGACGCTTCGTCGCTGGTGCTCGACGGGCCTTCGCCGGTCGTGGGCGCATCGCCGGTCGTCGGAGCGTCGCCGGTCGTGGTCGGCTCGCTGCCCGTGGTGTCGTCGGGGGGCGGGTCCGGGGGGGCGGGCGCGTGGACGAGGGCGAGGTAGGCCCGGGTCGCGCCGCCCTCGCCGGCGTCCCAGGCGATGAGGTCGTGCGAGCCGCTGGCGTCGATGTCGGCGAGGAAGTAGCGGTTGTCGGTAGACTCGCTCGGGCCGGAGTTGACCATCATCGGGCTGGGGTCGAAGCCGTCGGGCCTGCCGAGGTACAGCTGCGGGTGGCCCTGGCGGAAGCTGGGGCGCCAGAACAGCTTGTCGGCGCGGCCGTCGGCGTCGACGTCGGCGTGGAAGAAGCGCGAAGCAGCGACGCCGCTGGTGCCGCCGGTGTGCTCGGCGAGGAGCGTGAAGCTGCCGTCGCCGACGCCGGCGTAGACCCGCGTGCGTCCCTCGACGGCCTCGGGGTCCCAGACGATCTTGTCGGCGAGGCCGTCGCCGTTCACGTCTGCGAGATCCATCCGCGCGTCGGTGTTCGTGCTGGTGCCGGGGTCGTCGTTGACGAGCTCGGGATCGAAGCCGCCGTCGCAGCGCGACAGCGCGACCCGGGTCCGCCCGTCGAGGGCGCCCGGGTCCCAGGCCATGCGATCGGCGCAGGCGTCGGCGTCGAGCTGCGCGAAGTACAGCCGGGCGCCGCTGCCGTCGACGACGTCACCGCTGTCCGCGGAGGCGGCGAAGTTGCCGTCGCACAGGGCGCGGCCGACTCGCAGGGGGCCGCCGCCCGCGTCCCGTTCGATTCGATCGGCGCAGCCGTCACCGTCGACGTCGGCGAACCACAGCCCGGCGTCGACGGCGGCGCCGACGACAGGGTCGCCGAACTGGCCGGTGCCGTCGCTGAGATAGACGCGCAGCAGGGTATCGCCGGACTTCCACACGAGCTTGTCGGCCGCGCGGTCGCCGGTGACGTCGGCGAAGGCGAGCGCGGCGCCGGGGGCGTCGCCGCGATCGTCGATCAGCGGATCGGGGCCGAAGGGCGCGGTCCGGATGGTCGCCAGCACTGCGAAGTGATCGGAAGGAGTGATGCCGTCGACCTCGCGTCGATCGACGCTCTGGTAGTAGGTGGTGGCGTCGGCGATCTTGGTGAAGATGTAGTCGAGGCGCGAGAAGTTGTTGCTGGGCGCTTTCCAGGCGCTGTTGAAGGTGGCGGTGTCGGCGGAGGTGTCGCCCGAGTGACGGGCCGAGCGGGCGAGCCGATAGCCGGGTTGCGCTGCCTCGAGCAGCGCGACGATGTCGTCTTCGCCGGAAGCGCCGGCGGTCTGCGGATCGGAGTTGAGGTCGCCGAACAGGACCACGCCGAGCCCGTCCGACTGGGCGGCGATGAGCGCGTGCAGGGCGTCGGCGGCGAGGTTGCGGGCCTGGTAGCAGGCGCTGCCGTGGGCGACGTGGGCGTTGACGATCAGGTAGCCGCGCCCGGACACGAGGTCGCGCAGCTTGACCCACGCGGCGGTGCGCCCGTTGGCGTTGTCAAAGCAGGCGTGATCCTCGGGGTAGGGGTTGGGGATGCTGATGTTGCCCTGGCCGTCCTCGGGCGGCATGGCGAGCCGCTCGAAGCGCGCGCGGCGGAAGAAGATGGTCTTGGGGCTGCCGTTGGTCGGCTGGAACCTGTCGTAGGCGGCGTCGAAGGCGGCGACGAGGTCGTCCTGGATGACCTTGCTGCTCGACTCCTGGACGCCGAAGATGTCGGGGTCGTTGTCGGCGATGACCTCGATCACGCCGGGGCTGCGGTTCGCCCAGGTGTACGCGCCGGTGTCGGCTTCGTTGACCTGCCGGACGTTGTAGGTCATGACCCGAAACGGCTCGTGCAACGGCTCGGCCGCCCCAGCGGACGAGGCCGCGCCGGCGAGGAGCAAGGCGAGGCAGGAGCTCACGGAACGTGGATCTCTCGGCACCCCCGGACCTTAGGCCGAGACGCCGGAAGAAGGAATCCCGTCACGCGCGAAGGCCCGCAGACGAAGACCTGAGAGGCCGCGCGGGGCGAGGTGACGTCGAGGATGCACGGGTCGCAGCGCCGGCGGCTGATGTGATTCGTCAATCGCAGGACATGCTGAGGGTCGACGGTCTCGCGCGAGTCGTCGAAGACGCGGCCGGCTCGGCCGTCGAGTATCGGATCCAGGAGTTCAACGTCCGCCCGCTCGCGGGCGGCGCGGTCGCCCTGGTGACCGGTCGCTACCACGGCCGCATCGGGCTCGGCGGGGCGGTCCTCAGCGACAAGCAGGTCCGCTTCACCAGCGTGTGGGAGCGGCGCGACGCCGGGTGGATCTTGCTGCGGCATCACTTGACGTCCTGCGCGGGGTGAGGCGCGAGAACTCATTACCAGTGCGTCTGTTGGCGTCGCGGGGTGCTGGCATTCACCTTGTCTCCGTGGTGACGGCGATGCACTCGGCGTCGAGCCCGTAGGCGCGGTGCAGCGGGTCGAGCTCTGGGAACGTCGGGCGCTCTTGCCGGCGCGTTTCGTGGTACGCAGCCGGCATGATGACCGTCGACGACGTGGTCCACCGTCTCCGCAGCGAGGGAGACGTCGGGAAGTCGTGGTACGAGACCTATCGCGACCCGCGCCCGCTCGGGCCCGCGGAGCTCGCCCGGCTGCGCCTGCCCGATGGTTCGGAACTGCCTGCGGAGCTCGCCGCGTGGCTCGCCTACGACGCCACGTGGTTGCCGCTGCTCGACCCGTCCGCGCCGCCCGAGGCGCCGCGCCTGAACCTGAGCCCGCTGCGCGAGGTCCTGGCGCGTTGGCTCGTGACGCCCGCCGACGGGCCCTGCGACCCCGCCGATCCCTCGGGCGCGGAGCTCCTGGCGGCCTGGATCGACATGCTCCCCGAGCGCGGCCTCGCCGACGCGCCGAGCCTCGAGCTGCCGATGTCGGGCAGCCAGGAGCACGTCCTCGTGCTGCGGCCCGGCCGCCATCCTCGCGTGCTCGGCTGCCACCGGCGCTACGAATTCTGGTGGAAGTACGACTCGTTCGGACAATTTCTCGCCCACTGGTTCGACTACGAATCGATGGAGTGATACGGCCGTCGCCGCAATGCACGTGGTCATCGTGGTGTTGCGATCGCTCTGCAATCAGTCGCGGGCGAACGCGTGATCGAGCTGCAGCTTGACCTCGCGGATCGCGTCGCGTCGCGCCTGCGGTTCGGTGCCCGTGTGCGCTTTGCCGGTGCCCGAGGCGGTGAACGCCAGGCCGGTGTGCAGGCGGAGCGGCTGGCCGGGCGCGTCGAAGCCGTGGAATGCGCCCGGATACTCGACGAGGTCGATCATCCCCGGGAACCGCTGCGCCAGGCGTCGGCACGGCTCGGCGGGCGTCCAGTCGTCCGCCGCGCCGATGAGGATGGTGAGGGGGATCTGCGGCCGCCAGCTCCGATCGGCGAGGAAGCGCTGGCAGCCGGGGTAAAACGCCACTGCAGTGCGGACCTCGGCTCCGGCCGGGCGTCGCCTGTCCGCGAGCTGCAGCACACTGGTGGCGCCGTGCGACCAGCCGAGCAGGGCCAGGCGTTCGCGGTCGACGAACGGCTGGCGCGCGAGCCAGGCGATCGCGCCCTGGACGTCGCGGGCGCGTCGACCCACCGACACCGGGCGCGGGCGGGTCTTGCACACGTTGCTGACGCCGCGCGAGCCGAAGCTGTCGGGGAAGAACACGACGTAGCCCTGGCGGACGAGGCGCTCGGCCCAGTCGTCGTGGCGCGCCGACAGCCGCTTCGGCGGCTCCGTGCTGAACAGGCCGCTGCAGCCGTGCAGCGCGATCACTGCGGGGAAGGGCCCGGGGCCGGCCGGGCGGTAGAGATAGCCGGTGAGCGGCGTGTCCTGGCGGTCGTCCGAGCGAAACTCGACGAACTCGGGCTGCTCCGCCGCGGCGAGCGCCGGCGCCGACGCGGACCACCACGCGCACGCTGCCGCGAGCGAGCGGCCACGCGCGACTCCTGCGATTCGTCGGAGCATCTCTTCCGTGAAACAATCGTAGCACCGCGGCGCGCCCGGGCCGGGCTCGCGCGAAAGTGCTCGCCGGTCCGGGTCCCCGGCGCGGGGGCCGACTGCATGGGCTCGCCCCGTGAAGGTCTCGCGGCGGCGGTTGCGGCTCACGCCACGCTCGTGGGCGCCGCGGCGAGCTCGCGGGCCGGGACGTGAGCGCGGGGGGCGGCGCCTCGGCAGCAGCAAGCGCGCGTCGGGAGATCGGCGGACGCTGTGCCGTTCGTCATCATCGGCGCTTCACGACGCTCGTCGGCGCCGGCATGGAACCCCGAGAGCGACGTGACGCCGTCCAGCCTCCCAGTCGCCGGCGATTCACGACGCTCGTCGGCCGATGTGCGCCGCAGTCGAGCTCGCCGCTCACCTGAAGCTTGACGAAGCCTATCGGCCTCGCGCACGGGGGCGAAGCGCGGCGCGTCGCAGTCGAGCTCGCCATCGACAATGTATATAGTGATCACGCGCCTCGTCTCGCCGACACGGATCACATCGCGGCGTCTTCGGTATTCGTCGCCCGCGCGCTCCGGGCCCGTCCCCGCGACATCCGTGCCCTGGTATGGCCTGCACGTCGCGGTGCGGCCGGCGGAGCGCACCCCCGCGCAAATGCAAACGCTGACAGGGGCCCCGTCGAGGCATCGATCACGTCGATAGGTGTTTGCGTCCCCCGGTGGCCAGATGCTATCGTCAATTTGCTTCCGCTCCCTGCTTAACCACTTACCTGAAACGCACACCATGATTAAAGCCAACCTGTCCCCCATGGCCCTGTCGCTGGCGGTGCTGTTCGCCTGCAACCCCGACAAGAACCCGATCGACAGCACGACCGACGAGCCGAGCACCGAGAGCGCCGGCACCGATTCGACCGCGGGCGACCCCACGGGCGACCCCAGCGGCGATCCGACCGGCGACGAGCCGATCGTCACCACCACCGAGGGCGACACGAGCACGAGCGACCCGACCGAGGGCCCCGGCGACACCACCGGCCCGGCCGACGGCGAGGGCGCGCCTTGCATCGACACGCCGACGGTCATCGCAGTCGACGCCGACACGCCGCTCGGCAACACCGCTCAGGGGCTCCTGGCCGACAAGCTCGGCCCGCGCTCGACCCTCCTGACCTTCGCCGAGGAGCCGCTGTCGCTGGCCGACGCCTGGCGCGGCGTGACGCTGCCGCTGTCCGTCGAGCTTCGCTACGAGGGCGGCGAGATCCGCTGGATCGAATCGGAGATCAACCCCGAGTTCGGCGGCGAGGGCTTCCCCGGCGAATGTCTCGATCGCCTCGAGGTCGACGTCGGCTTCGACTTCGTCACCGAGGGGCTCGAGTTCGACGAGCACCGCGACGGCGTGCTGCAGTTCGTCGACGCCGAGTCGGCCTCGCTGCGCGTCGAGCTGCTGCCGCCCGGCCTGAACGGCTCGCTCGACCCGGCCACGCTCTACAAGGACGAGGAGCCGCAGTGGGTCGTGACCGGCATCGAGATCGGCGCGACCTTCCAGGGCGCGGCCCTCGGCGGCTCGCTGCTCAACGAGGTCCATGTCGGCGACGACGAGAGCGGCTTCGTCGGCTTCGGCAACGTGGGGTGGTGGGGCGACCCGATCGAGCCGTGACGGTCACCAGCGGCCCGCCGTCGCGCGTCGCATCGACGCCGGCGGCGCGCCGCGCAATGTCATGACTCGCGCCGCAGGTCGATCGATTGCGCCGGCGAGGTGTCGACGCGCATCGACTCGCGCAACAGCTCGAGGGCGCGGCGATTGTTGGCCTCGTCGACCGAGGCGATGCAGTCGCCGGGGGCGCGCAGCTCGAAGCCCCGCATGTAGGCGTCCATCGCGGTGAACAGCACGCAGAGGTCGCCGGTGATGCCGGTGAGGATCAGGCAGCGCGCCTCCAGGTGGGCCAGCAGCACCTCGAGGGAGGTGCCGAGGAAGCCGGAGTGGCGCGGCTTGAGCACGAAGTAGTCGCGCTCCGCCGGGGCCAGGCGCTCGGCGATCGCGGCCCCGGCGGTGTGAGCCCGGACGTGCTGGAGGACGCGGCGGAAGTCGGAGCGCCAGCGGCCGAAGTTGTCGTTGACGTAGATGACCGGCACCTCGGCCGCCCGCGCGCGAGCGGCGAGCGCGGCGATCCGCCCGGCAGTCGCCTCGGCCTGCGGTCGTAGCCGCTCGCCGTCAGGGAAGTCGAAGCCGTTGATCATGTCGATGATCAGCAGCGCGTAGTGACATCCCTTCTCGTCGTCGTCGGACAGGTTGGGCGCGTCGGACATCGCGGCGATCCTCGCCGCTGTCATGCATCATTTCGCGCGAGCGGCAACGCGGAGGCGGCGCGTGGCGAGGAGGCGCGCCGCGAGGCCCGCGAACGGCCTCGCACGCCGCTGGGACCGCTGTCCGCGTCGCTTGCGCGAGAACGAACCGCGCATCCGCGTGGCCGGGGTTTTTCCGCGGTCGCGGGGGCGCGGTCGGGGCATTTGGCCGCAGATCCGCGCGCCGATTGTGACGACCTCGCCGCGTCCTCGCCGCTCGCCGGCCCGCAGCTTGTCGCGCCGCGATCCTCGGGCACACCCACAGTTCATGCTCCCGCGCTCCAACCCCCGCGTCGTCATCGCCGGCGGCGGCCTCGCCGGCCTCGCCTGCGCCAAGCTGCTCGCCGAGGCCGGCCTGCCGGTCACGGTGCTCGAGAGCCAGGCCTACCTCGGCGGGCGCGCCAGTACCTTCCTCGACCAGGACGGCGAATGGGTCGAGCAGGGACTCCACCTGTTCCTCGGGGCATATTCACAGTTCCGGGCGCTGCTCCGCGACATCGGCCGGCCGCCGCGCGAGGTGCTGTACTGGACCGACGATTTGCGGTTCGAGACGCCCGGGGGTCCGTCGGCGCTGTTCGGCACCAACCCGCTGTACGCGCCGCTGCGCACGCTGCTCGGCGCGCTGGGCAACAACGATTATCTGGGGCCGCTGGCCAAGCTGTCGCTGCTGCCGCTGCTGGCCCCGGCCGCGCTGCCGGAGGCGCTGCTGCGCCGCTTCGATCGCCTCACGGTGGTCGACTGGTGGCGGCGCGCGAGCGGCTCGCAGCAGGCGCTGGAGCGGGCCTTGCGGCCGTTCTGTCGCGCGATCCAGTTCACCGACGCGGAGCAGTTCTCGGCCTACAACCTGCTCGGCTGGGCGCATCAGACGCTCATCCGGCCGCTGCGGGCGCGGCTCGGCGGCTATCGCGGCGCGCGTGACTCGCAGATCTTCGCCCCGCTCGCGGCCTGGCTGAAGCAGCGCGGCGTGGAGATCCGCACCAAGGTGGCGCTCGACGAGATCGGGTACGACGCGCAGACGGGCGAGATCACCGGCTTCAAGCTCGTCGGCGGCGAGCTGCTCAAGGCCGACGTCTATGTGATCGCCCTGCCGGCGTGGGTGTTCGCGCCGAAGATCCCGACGCCGCTGCGCGACCGGCCGTTCTTCGCCGACATCCTCGACCTGCCGACGGCGCCGGCGATCTCGGTGCAGCTGTGGTTCGACCGCAAGGTGACCCGACGCGACGGCTTCACGATGGTGGCCGGCAGCAATTGCCCGGTGTATCAGGATCAGTCGCGCCACACCTATCCCTACGCGCAGGGCAGCCGGATCTCGGTGATCGTCAGCCCCGCCGACCCGCTCATGAATTGGGACGACGCTGCGATCGTGGCCCACGTGCGCGCCGACCTCGGCGCCGCCAATCCGCAGATCGCGGCGGCCAAGGTGGTCAAGCAGGTGGTGCTCAAGCACGAGCACCACCTGGTCCGCCCATTGCCCGGAGCGATGACGCGGCGGCCCTCCCAGGTCACTCCGGTCGAGAACCTGTTCCTCGCCGGCGACTGGACGCAGCAGGAGTTCTTCGGTTCGCAGGAGGGGGCCGTCCGCGGCGGCAACGCCTGCGCGCGGGCGGTGCTCCGCGCGGTGAATCGCGGACTATGGACATAGCGCGCGCTGCCGCGGCGGCGCGTCAGTTCGCGCCGCTCGCTCGCCACTTCAGGGCGTCGACGATCGTCAGGGTCAGCTCGATCGGCGAGAAGCTGGGCGAGAGGTAGCGGCAACGGGTCGAGCCGGTCGTCGCGCGCTCGTCGCGAAGCGAGCCGGACTGCGGCACGATCACGATCGACGCCTGCGACGGCATCTCGTGCAGCAGGGTGAGCGGGTCGACGCCGGCGCCGATGCACAGCGCCTCCTCGACGATCGCCAGGCGGAGCTCGTGGGCGCTGTGGTCGCCCATCTGCGCGGGGGTGGGGACCCCGTAGTGCTCGTGCACGGCGAAGCCGAAGCGACGCAGCAGGTCCCCCACGTGGGTCAAGCGGGTCGCCGCGCCGATCAGCAACACCGCCCCGAGAGTCGTCTTGGTGCCTTGAAGGCAGGTCACGCCCGCAGGGACTGCAGCAAGCGTGCCACGCGCCGCATTGGGTCGCACACGGCCCCTGGCGAGCCCTCGGGGTGGCTTTCCGGGACACGGCGACGGAACGGGCGTATCTTTGGCCGCGCCATGGCGAAGAAACGACAAGCTGTCGCCGCTTTTGCTCCGATTTTGCAGTCGGCCGCCATGCGCAAGCTCGATCGGGTGCTGCGTTCCGTCGCCGACAAGCAGGTGATGCTGACGTTCATCGGCGAGAGCGGGGTGGGGAAGGAGGTGCTCGCTCGGCGGGCGCACGAGCTGTCGGATCGGCGCAACGGACCCTTCGTGCCGATCAACTGCGCGGCGATTCCGGAGTCGCTGTTCGAGAGCGAGTTGTTCGGTCACGAGCGGGGCGCGTTCACCGGCGCCAGCGAGCGGGCGCGCGGCAAGGTCGAGGCGGCTGACGGCGGCACCCTGTTCTTCGACGAGATCGGCGAGATGCCCGCGCCCATGCAGGCGAAGATCCTCCGCTTCCTCGACAACCGCCGATTCATGCGAGTCGGCGGGACCACCAAGCTCGAGGCCGACGTGCGCCTGATGTGCGCCACGTTGCGGCCGCTCGCCCAGGACGTGCGCGCCGGACGGTTCCGCGCCGACCTCTACTACCGCATCGAGGGCGTCACCTTGCAGGTCCCGCCGCTGCGCGAGCGTCGCTCGGCGCTCATGCCGTTGATCCGCCAGTTCATCGCCGAGACGACTGCGCGCCACCGGGTCGAGCCGCCGCGGCTGACCCGGCCGGTGCGCGCGGTGCTCTTGCAATACGACTGGCCCGGCAACGTCCGCGAGCTCCGCAACATCATCGAGCGCCTGTGCCTGCTGCGCGGCGGTCGACAGGTCCGTCTACATGACCTGCCGGAGCACATGCGCGCGCAGGCGTCGGACGAGCTCGCCGCCGGCGTGGCCGGGCCGCTGGTCCTCTCGCTGGACGACGGCCTCGACGCGATAGTCCGCAAGATCGTCGAGGCCGCGTTGATCGAGGCGGGCGGCGACACGCGGCGGGCGGCGACTCGCCTGCGGATCAGCCCGCGGACGATTCAACGCTATATCGCCACCGGCCAGGTCCGCGTCCCGCATCCGGGGTGAGGCGGCGCGAGGCGGTCGCGCCGCACCGGTACGTGCACCGGGCTACGCCTGTCGCAGCGCGAGGCCGTCCTTGAGCGAGCCGGCGGTCCGCAGCTCGCCGAGCGACACGTCCAGCCCGACGAGCACGCGGGCGACGCGGGGTTGCACGCCGGTGAAGATTCAGCAGGCGGGCGTCGCGGGTGGCGGTCAGCTCGCCGATGAGCGGCACGACGAGGGTGTGGTCGGCGACCTCGAGCACGGGGATCGACACGGCCTCGAGCTCCGCGTTCTTGCGCGCCAGCTCCGACTCGCGGTCGCTGAGCAGCGCCTCCGCGCGCTTGCGGTCCTCGATCTCGAGGATGTAGCCGACCAGGAATTCGAGGGAGCCGTCGGCCGCGAACACCCCGTGGCCCTGCTCCCACACCCAGCGGACCTGCCCGTCGCGGCGGCGGATCCGGTACTCGACCTCCCACTTGCTGTGGGCGGTGAGCCCGGCCTGCACGACCTCCCAGGCGTGGGCCTGATCCTCCGCGACGATCATGTCGACGCCGTACGAGACGGCGCGCGCGTCGACCACCTCGTGGACCGAGTAGCCGGTGAGCTCGTGGGCACCGGCGCTGAGGAAGTCCATCGTCCAGTCGGGGTCGTTGCGGCAGCGATACAGCGCACCCGGCAGCATGTCGGCGAGCGCAAGCAGAGTCCCGATGCTCTCCCTCGCGAGGCGTTCCTGCACGCGAAAGATGGTAGAGCACAACCGGGGCGAAATGGGGCGACCAGGCGCGTGAGGGCGCTGCCTACGCCGGCGGCTCGACCGCCGCGCCGAGGCCAGCCTCGGGCGGGTTCGATCGGCTCGGGCGTTCCACAGACGCAGGCGCCGAGGCGATTCGACGCCGGCCGCGGGTCGCAGGTGTGCTCAGGAAGTGGGCGCTTCCTGGGGGTTGGAGAGCAGGTCGCCGGGGACGAAGCCCGGGCAATTGGTCTGCACGCGCCGGCACGCCTCGCCGACGGCGGGCTCCTTGCTCGGCATCTCGTCCTTGTACTTGCCGATGTTGCCGCAATCGAGCTCCATGTAGAATGACTTGAGCTCGGCGACGACCTCCTCGATGCACGCGTCGAGTTCGCCGACCGTCGTCGTACAGGTGGACCAATCGATGGGGCAGGTCCTCTCCTCCGACTCGACGTGGGCGGGCTTCTCCGGCGCGGCGACGCACTCGTCGCGGGCGGCGATGCAGGCGTCGACGCTGCCGTCGTGCAGCGTCGACGAGAGCACGATGCCCTGGAGCGAGCACACCGCGCGGCGGACCTCGTCCTCGTCGATCTCTCGCGTGGAGTAGGTCGCGGTGGCCTCGCAGAGCTGCTCCTGCTCGGCCGCGCTCAGCTCGGAGACCTTCTTGTTCGCGGGCAGGTCGGAGATGGTGGAGTTGGCGGTCGCCTCGTCCTCCTTGCACGCGAACAGGCCGAGCAGGGCGACGAGCGGCAGCGGAGAGAGCTTGGTGATCATGGCCTGCGACTATGCGCGGCTTCGTCGAGTTGGCAACCGAGCGAAGGCGCCGTCCGGACGGGCCGCTGGGCTGTGTGGCGAACGGGCGGCGCGGCGCGCCGGAGCGTGCTGGACAATCGTCATTCACCGCGGCGAGCCGAGCCTTCGCGGGAATTGACGAGAACCTGACGAGGACGTTCGTCTCGGACGAGGCATGCTCCTCGCGCAAGAAAGAAGATGACGCGAGCGTGATGCCGGCCGGCGACTGCGGGCCGCGCAGCGCATGCTCTGGAATCTTTGCTGCGATTTTTCGCCCTCGCCGAGTGGCGAAATGCGCAGACTTGCCGCCGCCCGCGGGCAAACTCCTCGAGCAGCCATGCTTCGCCTGTCCCACTGCCATGCCCCCGCTGCGCTGGCGCTGCTCTGTGTGAGCGCGGCTTGCTCGCCCGTCGACGCGCCGGCCGCCGTGGTCGGCAGCGAGGGCGGCGCTCCCCTCGACGACGCGGACGGGCCCGTCTGTGAATGTATCGACCCGGAGCAGTTCGGCTTCGACTCGCTCCTGTGTCGCGAGCGCTCGTGCGGGATCGTCACCCGGGGCTGCGTCTCCGCAGACGAGCAGGGCGACGACATCTGCGGCGCCTGGGCTCGATTCGAGGTCGACGCGGAGAAGCTCGATTGCGCCCTCGACGATCTGATCATGGGGCGACCCGGCGTGATCGCCTACGAGGACAATTACGTCCCCGACGATCCGGACGTCGCAGGCGATTTCTCGTTCCCCCACGAATTCTTGTGGGGCGGGTTCATCCAGGTGCTGCCGGCGCGTCGGGGCCTTGGGCGCGACTGGACCTGGATCTCGGACCTGGACGGCACCTCGGTGGAGGAGACTGCGGCCGACGTCTACCCATTGAAGGACTCGGCGTACTTCGCGGGCTGCAAGGCCGAGCCCGACCCGTCGCGGCGCTTCGACTGTCTGCTCGCCTGGAGGACGGGCACAGCCCAGTCGACCTGTGACGACGTGGGCGTCATCGAGTACCCGACGAGCGAACCGTAGACGTCGCGTTGCCGTCATTTCAGGATGGGTGAATCATCATGCGAATCGTTCTTGCGATGTCGGCTGCCTTGCTCCTGCTGGCCGCTTGCCCTTCCGAGGAGGGTGGCGCTGCGGCGTCGACCGTCGGCGGCTCCGGCTCGCACGAGCCGGGCCCGTCGGCGATCATGACGACGGGCGGCGAGGCCGACGCCGGCGAGCTGGTGGTGCGGGGGCGGATCCAGGGCGACCTGCCGGACGTGCCGGTGAAGGTGCTGGTGCTGTGGTCGATCGAGACGTCGACGGGCGAAGGCCTTTACAGCTTCGGGGACGGCGCAGTCGACGGTCACGAATTCTCGGTGGCGATCCGGGAGCCGCTGCCGCTGGAGGCGACCTTCGGCGGCGTGATCGGCATCGGGATGCTGGTGCTGGTGCCGCTCGATCTCGTGGTCCCGGACGGAGTCCTCGACGAGGACTTCTTGGACCAGATGCTCGGGATCTCAGGGAAAAACAGCATCGTCTGGCGCCCCGATCCGGTGGTGGCGCTGACCGACTGGCCGTGGGCGAATCAATTCCCGAGCGGCTATGCCTGTGGTCATTGCGTCCAGAGCGCGGAGATTGAGACCTTCGACGGTTTCGCGGTCGGCCCCTGCGAGGGCATAGCGATTTACGTGCCGGCGGAGACGGCGCCGTGGTGCGAGTGGACGTGAGCGGTCGATCAATGCTCTCAGCGTGCCGGCTGTGATGGTTCGGCCGGGCCGCTCGAGATGCCGAGGTCGACCAGCAGTCGCGCGTAAGGGCTGGCGACGGCGCGCTCGTGGACGTCGTGGAAGGCGCCGGCGAAGCCGGCCATGCCGAGCGCCAGGGCCACTGCGCCGACGAGCCAGAGGCCGGCGACGGTCCGGCCCGAGCGCAGCGTCGCGGGGACCGGCAAGCCGATTCGTGGTAGGGCGAGGGCGAGGCCGTTGAGGCCGTGGTACAGGCCGGCGAGCGAGAACAGCAGGTAGTACGGGAAGAAATAGGCGAAGAACCACACCATGGTGTAGGCGACGCCGTCGAAGCCGGGGAACACGCCGTACACCAGCGAGGGGCCGCGGGTGGCAATCGTGTGGCCGAGGGTGAAGACGAGCAGGACGATCGCGGTGATCCGTTGCCAGCGCGCCCGCGGGTGATTGGAGGCTTTCTGGCCGCGCCGTCGCCGTCGCGCCATTCGCCACACGCTGACGACGATATGCACGAGCAGCGGACCGAGGACGCACGCGAGCTCGACGAGCGGCGCCTGGTAGACCGTCTGCAGCTGGCCCTGCAATTCGTCGTACACCTCGGGCCCGGCGGTGGCGAACATCTGATTGACGAGGTGGGCGAGGAGGAAGAGCGCGAACAGGGCGCCGCTGGCAGCCTGAACACGGATGAGCGCGCGCTCGCGCGCAGCGTCGCGGGAAGGGTCGGTCGCGGGACTCATGCAGGCACGACGAGGCAGGGTGTCGCCGGCGTGACAGGTAAAAATCGCGCATGGCGTGGGCGGGGAGTCCTGCTCGAGCAGGTCCGCGCGCGGCGGCGAAAAGGCGGGCTGCGGGGCTCGTCGCCGACGCTGTGAGCGAGTCGCTTCGCGGTGCAGCGGCGCAAGGACACGTGGCGTCGGTGCGGGTGGCTCCTGCGAGGTGAGGAGCGTGCGGGCTGGCGCGCCCAGGTGCTCGCAGCCCGGCACGGCGGGCTCGAAGCAGTGGGGCAAGACGTCCGCGGTGGTAGCCCGCGGCGGGGGACGGAGCGTCGGCGGCTCGAGTCGTCCAGCGGGTCGCGCCTGGTGATGAACTCGTCCGCGATGATCGCCGACGGATCTCCGCCGGCTCCCGTCGGGGCCCGAGGTCGTCGCGAGTGGGAGCGACGTGCGTCGATCGCTCGCGGTGCGTCGGACCTTGCGCCGCTGCAAGTGGCGAGCGTGCCGACGACGTCGCCACGCCTGCCGCTCCGACGACGCGATCGAACAGGCCGCGGCGGGCGTGCCGACGAGGGCGCGAACCGTCGGTCGCTCCGACCGCGCTGCGGCGGGCGTGCCGACGACGTCGCCACGCGGTCGTGGCTCGCTCGGGCCGCGTCGTCGGGCGCGCCGGGCGGTCGCAGGGGTCTGGCGTCACCGCGGATTGGCATTGCGCAGAATCGCGCGTGTCGCCATAGTTCGTGGATGTGGGACTCGACCGATCTCGCAGGCGACCGGCGACGGCGATCGGACCGCCGCGGGCGGCGATGAATCTTCGTGAAAGTCGCGTGTAAGGGCGCGGGGAGCCCGCTGGCGGCCGCTCGTGGGCGGGGCCTCGCGGCCGCGACGCCGGCACAGACGGCCGTAAAAGCGGGGCTGGAACGGTCGTGAGTTGCCGCCTCGGCTCCGCTTGATCCGCGCGAGAACACTCCGTTGCGATATACACATCGTCACACGGAGTACGGACCTTGCCACAGATGATTTTGGAAGACTTCAACCTCGAGAACGCCGAACGCCGCCTCTGCAACGAGGCGCTCACCACCGCCGGTAACATCGTGGGCGCGGCGTCTCTGCTCGGCATCACCCGCCACGCGCTCAAGCGGCGGATCGTCAAGCTCGGCCTCGAGTGGCCGCGTCGGGCCGGTCAGTCCGCCGCGGTGTCGGCGTCGGCGTCGGCGCACACGAGCTGAGCCACCGCCGCGTCCAGGACTGGCGTCCTGGCGGCGCGGACCGGCCCCGCGGCGCTCCTCGACGGGCGCCGCACGACGGCGGCACCGGACCTGTCCGGCTGCGCCGAACCTCGCCCCTCGAGCGGCTCCGGTGTCGACCCAGAGTTCTGCTCCGAAGTACATGTCCTGAAGTTCAGTAGGTCCCGTGGGCGCGAGCGCGCCCCGCACGCCCGAGCGAGTCTCGGAGCGGCGGGGCGGGCTCGGGCCGGCAGGGCGTGGGTCGCCTCGTCGCCGTTTCGCCCGCCGTGGACCGGCTGTGGCATGCTCGGCGCATGCACGAGGTCGATCGTTTCAGCGCGCTGCGGAGCGCGGTCCAGCAGGCGATCTTGGGCCGCGACGGCGTCACCGACCGCGCGACTCGCCGGCGCGCGTACGACGGCGAGGGCGAGCCGGGGGCGATCGCCGCGTACGTGGCGACGGTGCAGCGCAACGCGTACCGCGTCGACGACGCGATGATGGCGGCGGTGCGGCAGGCGGGGCTGGGCGACGACGCGATCTTCGAGCTCACCGTGGCGACCGCGGTCGGCGAGGCGACGCGGCAGTTCGACGCGGCGATGGCGGCGCTGGCGGCGGCGCTGGCGGAGAGCGAGGGCTGACATGCGGATCCCGTCGATCGAGGCGCCGCGCGGCGTGCGAGAGAAGTTGATGCTGGCGCTGATCCGGGTGCTCAGCGGGCACCGGGCGCCCGATGTCGTCCGCACCCTGCGCTACCGGCCGGAGATGTTCGGCGCGCCGATGGGCGCGGTGTTCCAGGAGGTGCTGCGCGGGCCGTCCGAGTGGTCGATCGGCGAGCGCGAGCTGTTCGCCGCCTGGGTGTCGAAGAAGAACGAGTGCGAGTTCTGAACGCGGGCCCACGGCGCGGTCGCGTCGAAGGTGATGGGCGACGAGACGGTCGCGGCGGCGCTGGCCGACCCCGACAGCGCGGCGCTGCCCGAGAAGGTCAAGGCGACGCTGCGGCTGCTGACGAAGGTGACGCGCGCCCGCGAGTCGCTCACCGCCGCCGACGTCGCGCCGGTGCTGGCCGCCGGGGTGTCGCGCCAGGGGGTGCTCGACGCGCTGATGGTGGCGTTCGCGTTCAACGTGATCACGCGCCTGGCCGACGCATTCGAGTTCGAAGTGCCGTCGCAGGCGTCGTTCGACGCCTCGGCGAAGACGCTGCTCACGCGCGGCTACAAGTGAGCGACTGGTGATCTGCCCGATGTGACATGTCGTTCAGAGCATGTCACATCGGGCAGCTCTGTCAGCGGGCCTGGGCGATGCAGCGCTCGATCAGCTTGCGGCTCATGCCGGTGAAGCGGCACAGGCGGTCGACGCGGTCGTCGGCGTAGGCGAGGTTGATGATCATGAGGTCGAGGTCGAGGATCTTGAGCAGGCTGCGCCCGGCGGCGGCCCGGCGCGCGGGATCTTCGACGTGCGCCTCGAGCAGCGCGAGGCCCTCGCCGCGGAGGAAGCTGGTGACGGCCTCGACCCACCACGGGCGGACGCCGACGCGGACGTGGGCGAGGCCGATCCGCCAGCGCTCGGCGAAGTAGCGCTCGCCGTAGTCGCCGCCGAACAGCTCGTTCAGCCAGCGCAGGTGGGTCTGCTTGAGGGAGTCGACGCGGCCGGCGATGAGCGCGGCCTGCTCGGGGTCGGCGGCGAGCTTGGCGTAGAAGCGGTCGGTGAGCGCGGGGCCGTGGGCCGCGAACAGCGGGGCCATCTCGCGCAGACGGGCGGCGTCGTCGGCGTCGAAGCCGATGAAGCGCTGGATCGCGGCGTAGATCTCGGACGTGTCGGTCATGGTGTCTCCGGCGGAGCCGCGGCGCGCGTGAGCCAGGGGCCGAGCAGCGCCAGCAGCTTGCGGGTGATGAGATTGGTGTGGCGGCGCCAGGTGCGGCCGCCGGGGACGAATACGACGAGGAACAGCCGCGGCACGCAGTCGCGCGCCAGCGGGCGAATGACGACACGACCGGCGTCGGGCGCGGCGAGGGTGAGCTCGTCGACGCCGGCGAGGCCGAGGTCGCGGACGGCGCGGTTGACGATGTCGTCGAACAGGCTGGTGAGCCCGGCGGCGACGTCGCTGCGCGCGTGCTCGCCGGCGGCGGCGACGAGCAGGCCCTGGTCGGTGCAGACGAGCGACAGCGGGTAGCCGCCGCCGCGGTTCATGCCGCCCAGGAGCGTGGTGAGCTGGGCCTCGACGCCGAGCATCGGGTCACCCGAGCAGGCGGCCGATCTCCTTCGCCGCGCGCGAGATGTCGAGGAAGACGAGGCCGAGCTTGGCGGCCTCGGTGGCGAGCACGGTGAGCACCGCGTCGGCGCCGGTGCGGGCGAGGATCGCAAAGCCCTGCGAGCCGCGGACCATGACCAGCGAGAATTCGCCGCGCGCCAGTTCGCGGACGATCCGCTCGCTCATGCCGAGGAGCGCGGCGCTCATGGCGGCGACCCGGTCGTCCTCGACGTCGGCGGGCAAGGCCGAGGCGATGAGGAGGCCGTCGTTGTCGACGACGGCCGCGGCCTCGATGTCGGGGGTGGTGGTGGAGAGGTTGCGCAGCAGCTTGCTTATCTGTTCGGAACGGGTCATCGGACTTCCTCCGGGTCGGGTCCGGCCTCGGCGCGACGCCGGGCGAGGACCCGCAAATTCTGTTGGACCGCGCGATCGTCCGGGCGGCGAGCGAGGGCGCGGCGGAGCAGCGCTTCGGCAGCGTCGAATTCGCCGCGGCGGGTGAGCTCGCGGCCGCGGTCGACGAGGTCGTCGTAGTCCTCGCTGTCGACCACCGCGAGCGGGGGCGGGCGCCGCGGGACGCCGTGGACGCGCTCGACGAGGCCGAGGCGCAGGGCGTCGAGGGCGGCGTCGATCACGAGGGTGGTGATGCCGGGGTGCGGGTCGACGAGCTCGGCGAGGCTGCGGCGGCCGTCGAGCTCGAGCACGATCGGGTCGAACGGGCCGCCGGTGGGCTTCCACGGCTTGTCGTCGACCCGCCGCAGCACTGTGTCGGCCAGCCGCTTCCACTCGTCGCGCAGGCGATAGGCGTCCATCAGGGCGAAGGGGACGTTGTCGCAGGTGCGGTCGCCGGCCGGCTCGCCGCGGGCCAGGACGAAGCGGCCGCGGTCGTGGAAGGCGAGCTCGCGCAGGGCCTCGACGCCGGTGAGGCGGCCGCAGGCGACGGTGCCGACATGACCCTTGAGCAAGCTGATGTCGCCGCGACCCTCGATGCGCAGCCAGCCGCTGATCGCCTCGACCTGCGCCAGTTGCAATAATGAGACGAGGCTCACGTCGCGCAGGTCGCCGCGCAGGAGTTCGGTAGATCGGGGGCGCAACGCGCGTATGGGCTCTATCACCGCAATTCTCCGGTCGACAGCCAATCGATGCACTGCACTGTATCACCGGCGATACGCGACACCAGGGAGTCGTGCCGGCAAGACTTGCGGGGCGCGTGAGCTGAACCGGACACCGTCCGCCGCGTGTGCGCGCGAGGTCGACCTGCCCCGGCGTCATCGGGGCGAGCCGGCAGCGCAGAGCGCTGCGACGCAGAGTCGCACGGCTTGCGGGCGGGATGCGCACGGCCGGCGGGTGACGCACTCGAAGTAGGAGCGGAGATGCGAGGTGAGTGCGAGAGGCTGGCGGATGTGAGGATGTGAACCAAATGAGGAATGACGTGAGGCTTGGAGAGTGCATCGAGTGAGGTGGATGAAAGGTGGGCGAGCAGGCGGATTTTATTAAAACGCAGGGCGCGAATCGCCGGAGGCGAGCGGATAGGCCGAGGGCGAGGAGAAGGGCTCGCGGGCGGCGAATGAGAGGTGAGCGGAGCCTCGGCGAAGCGAGGAAAAACGGGAGCCTCGGTGCGAGGCGAACGTCTCGCACCGAGGGACGACGCATGTAAGGCGAATGGGGAGCCTCGAAGAGAGAGGGAATCTCTCGCGGCGAGGGCGGTGGAACGTCATGCGCGAGTAGACGGCGAATGTGGCGATCCACGAACGGACGGAGCGCTCGGGCGCGAGCGAGGCGAGCGCTGGGGTGAGACGGGTCGACCCGCGCGGGAGGGCGCTCGTGCGCGCGGCGAAGATCGTTGCGAGTCGGGAATAGCCGGGCGGTCGTCGGGTTCAAGGTCGCATGCTCCCACGCGGACTCGTGCTCGCGTCGCTCGTCGCGGCGGGCTGTAGTACCCACCTCTCACCGCTGCACGACGCGCCGATCCAGTTGCCCGCGCTGCCGGAGGCTTCGGGCCCGCCGGTGTCGCTGCTCGTGTGTCGATTCGGCGACCTGCGCGGCGACCGGTTGATGACGACCTCGCCGGTGGGCCTGATCCCCGGGCCCAATCTTCTTTATATGGGGAACACGATCCACTACGTCGACCGCGGCGGGTTCGCGGGCAGCAAGAACGGGCGACCGCAGGTCCGCTCGGGCGATCTGCAGACGGCGCTGCCGGACCTGCTGGCGGCGACGATCCGCAAGGCGCGGCCGGACTGGCCGATCGAGGTCACGGCGTCGCCCGAACGCTGCCGGGCCGGCGGCGATGCGACGTACGTGATCGACGGCGCCATCCGCCGCACCGATCTGCGCCTGCACAGCAACGCGGTGCCGCTCGGGGTGCTGGGGCTGATCGGGGTGCCCTTCACGTTCCTCTCGTTCGACGGGGAGCTGGACGTGGAGATCCGCCGCGCCGACACGGGGGCGATCGCGTGGCGCCACGGCTTCCGCATCGACGAGCGCCGCGCGGTGGGGCTGTATTACGGGCACAAGGCCGCGTACACGCTGTTCTCGTCGCTGCTGCAGGAGACGGTGGCGCACAGCGTGGCCAGCGCGATCCACATCGCGGAGCGCGGAGCGTGAGCGCGCGATGCAGGGGCCGAGGTCGCGGGGCTCGTGATTCAGGACGGTGCGTGGCAGCGACAGGGGAATGTGAGGACCGGGGGCGCCGGGGTCCGGATCCACCGAGAGGCGCTCTCGGCGATTCGCCGGGCGCTTCATCGATGGTCGTGAGTCGCTACGGGCTCCGCGAGCAGCACGTCGCGTCGGCCCCGACGGACGAAGGCGGACCGGGCAGGCGATGATGGATCCGCCGGAGGGCCTCGAGGTGCCGCGTCGTCGCGCGGCGGCCGGGGTCGATGGCGGCGAATTGTCGCAGCGCGGAGGTGCGCGGCCGAGATGCATTTTTAAAAAGAAAGCATGCGGCCAATCGACCGCGGGACGGCGCACGTCAGGCATGATTCACGGCCGCTGCCGATGGTTCCCGCCAGGTGCTGTCTGCAGGCCGCAACCTCGGGCGCCGCAGCAGATTCGTGGCAGGTCCAACCGGTTGCGGCTGGTCGGCGCGCCGGTTACCGTCGGAACGTGCGGGGCCATTTCTTTTTAAAAAAAGAGAGAGAGAGAAAGCGGGAGGCGAGTCGACGGGCTGGACGACTGACGGCGGCTGCGCGGGTGCGGGGAATTGGGCCAGGCGCCGCGGCGGTCGTCCATGCGAGGGCGGCGGCGCGATGAATCACGGTGATCATCGAGTCGCGATCGAAGAGACGAGTGGCTGCGGTCGCTACGGGGGCAGTGGTGCGGGGAATCGCGGTGCGGGCCGCGGCGCGGGTGAACATCGCAGCGAGGGGCCGACGAACTGCTGCGGTGGCGGCGGGAGTTGCGGTGCTTGGAATCGCGGTGCGAGCCGCGGCCACGGGTCGACGAGCTGCTGCGGTAGCGACGGGCGGGGCGGTGCGGGGAATCGCGACGGGTCGACGAGCTGCGGTAGCGACGGGCGTGGCGGTGCGGGGAATCGCAGTGCGGGCCGCGGCGCGGGTGAAGGGCCGACGAGCTGCTGTGGTAGCAGCAGGCGTTGTGGTGCGGGGAATCGCGGTGCGGGCGGCGGCGCGGGTGAACTTCGCAGCGAGGGGTCGACGAGCTGCTGCGGGCGTGGCGGTGCGGGGAATCGCGGTGCGGGTCGCGTCGCGGGTGGACATCGCAAACAGGGAGCGACGAGCTGCGGCGGTCGCGACTGGGATCGCGGCGCGGGTGAACTTCGCTATGACGGATCGACGCGCCGCTGCGGTCGCGACGAACGCGGTGCGGAGAATCGAGGCAGGCGCCGCGGGGCGGAGAGGACGAGCGGCGGCGACCTCGCGCGCGAGCGGCTGCAGGCGCGGTCGGTCGAGGTCGAGCGAGCGCGCGAGTCCGACCGACGATCCGACGCCACGCGCGAGGGGGTCGTGGCAGATCGACCCGAGATTCGTGGCCCGCTCGCGGACGAACGCCGCGGTCTCGCGCGGCGGGACGTCGGTCTACTCTGCGGTGTCCGGGCTCGTGACAGTCCGGTCGCGATTGTTGCCCGGCGCGCCCCGGTTCCTGACAGACCGGTCCGCGGCGGGCCGCCGACGCGGACGGGTGCGGGTGGATCGATTGTCAGCACGAGGAGGCGGGGTGGCATGATTCGTCGAGCGATCTCCTCGGCGTCGGCGCACCGTCGGGTCGCGCCGGGCGGCCTCATCGGGGTCCAGTGCAAGCAGCGGTCGCCGACCGCTCGGCTGGAGAGAGTCCGCGTCCGCGAGCGGCCGCGAAATGTGGATACAGACCCGTGCATATCCGAGGTGCGCGACGCTGACCTCTCCTGTAGTGTGGCCGCGGCGACCGAGAAACACACCAGCTTGTGCATGTCGCGCGGCGAGCGGCTCGCTGCAGGAGCCGTGAATGGTTCACAGTATCATTCGCCAGGGAGATCTCCCCAAACCGCACGAAGCAGTTTCACCGGTGCGAAAGTTTGTTGCCCGGGGGGCGATACCTTGAAATACATGGTTCTCGCGAATGACATTCGCGAGGCGAATGGCGGACAGTTGTCCGGTCGGTAGAATTCCTATTACGCGGCGAGTTGCCGCGGTGTATATCTATTCATACCCGCTACACGGGACATAGTCTTTATTTGGCTCCACGACCAGGGGCATTTCTCTCGGCGATACATATTCGCGCTCGAGACGAAGTGGCCGGGGACAGCAGCGAGTCGCTCTAGCGCGTGGACTTCGCGCATCAAGGAGGAAATGTGCACCTTCGTCGTTCGGATGTATACATGGAAATCGACTGCGTCGACCTCGTGCCACCGCACCGGGAGGCACCTGTCGAGAGCTACACAATTGCCGCATCGTGCGAGCAGGCGCTGGTGTGGCTGCGTCTGGGGCTGTTCGGGCCGTCGCCGGTGAACCACCGCTGCGCCGGCGCGTGGCTCGACGGACCGCTCGAGCCGGGGCGGGCCCTGCAGGCGACGGCGCGGCTCGGGGAGCGCCACGATCTGCTGCGGACGACCTTCTGCGAGCAGACGCAGGAGAACGGTGAACCGCGGCTGTACCAAGTGATCGCCGGGGCCGCGTCGCCGCGGCTGGTCCGCATCGAGGGCAGCGACTGGAGCGAGGAGGAGGTGCTGCGCCGCGCCGGCGAAGCGGCTCGCCTCAGTCTCGACCCGCAGGGCGAGCCACCCTGGCGGATCTACCTGATCCGTCAGCGCGCCGACCGGCACCTGGCAGTATTGGTCGTACACGCGCTGCTCGCCGATGCCGACAGCGACGCGGAGTCTCTTCTTAAGGAATGGCGAATGCTGGTCGAGGGCACCGGTCTCATGACCGGACAGGTGACCGGGCTCTATACGCAGCACCTGCGCGCCCAGGCCGAGTCGCTGGAGTCGCCCCAGACCCGCGGCGCGATCGCATGGTGGCAAGCCCAGCACGCCGGCGCGCCGGCGCTGCTCGAGCTGCCGGTGGATCGTCCGCGCTCGCCGGTGCCCGCCCGCGCCGGCGGCAGGGTGACGCGGCGGGTCGGCGACGACCTGCCGGCGGCGCTGACGGCCGCGGCGACCCGCGCCGGCGTCGACGTCGAGACGGTCGCGCTGGCGGGGCTGCTGGCGGTGCTGCATCGCTATACCGGCCAGGCCGAGCTGGTGGTGGAGGCCCGCGCGGCCCGGCCGGCGGAGAAAGTACGGCTGGGGCCGGTGGCCGACCGCTGGATGCTGCGGGTCGCGGTCGCGCCGGAGCAGGGCTTCGAGTCGCTGCTGACGCGGACCCGCGCGGCGATCGCTACTGCCCAGGAGCACGGGGCGCTGGCCTCGCTGGTCGCGGCGATGACGACCCGCGCGCCGGGCTGCCAGGTCTACTTCCACGGCGCGTGCGCTGAGCCGTCGGCGGTCGCCCTCGACCTCGGCGTCGTGGGCCACGAGCTCGAGCTTTCGATCGACCTGCGCGACGGGCTGCTGCTCGCCGCCTACGACCGCGACCTGTTCGAGGCCGACACGGTGGCGCGATTGCTCGGCCACTGGGAGATGGTGCTGGTGGGAGCCCTGGCCGAGCCGGCGCGGCCGGTCGCCGAGCTGGCGCTGCTGGTGCCGACCGAGCTGCAGACGATCGTCCACCAATGGAACGCCACCGACGCGGCCCACCGCGGGCCCGATTGCCTGCAGGAGCTGTTCGCCGCCCAGGTCGCGCGCACGCCCGAGGCGCCGGCGGTCGTATGCGCCGGCCAGAGCCTGACGTACCGTGAGCTGCACGATCGCGCGACCCGGCTGGCCTGGCGCCTGCGAGCCCTGGGCGTCGGCGCCGACGTGCCGGTCGGGCTGTTCTTAGGCCGCTCGCTCGAGCTGGCGGTCGGGGTGCTGGCGATCTTGCTGGCCGGCGGGACCTATGTGCCGCTCGACCCGGCGTACCCGGCGGAGCGGGTGGGGTGGATCGTCGCCGACAGCGGGGCGGTGGCGATGGTGACGAACTCGGCGCTGGCGGCCGCGCTGCCGCCGAGCCAGGCCCAGTCGGTGCTGCTCGACGTCGCGTTCGAGGCGAGCCCGGTCCCGCTGCCGCGCACGGCCCCCGGCGACCTGGCGTACGTGATCTACACTTCGGGGTCGACGGGGCGGCCGAAGGGGATCGGCATGCCGCACGCGGCGCTCGTCAACCTGATCGAGTGGCACGCGGCGGCGCTGCTCGGCGGGGCGCGCACGCTGCAGTTCGCGGCGCTCGGCTTCGATGTGTGCTTCTACGAGATGTTCACCGCCTGGCGCACCGGCGGCTCGGTCCACATGATCGACGAGGCGGTCCGCCACGACGTGGCCCGCCTCGGCGCGGTCATCGAGGCCGAGGCGATCGAGAAGGTCATCCTGCCGGTGGTGGTGCTGCAGCAGCTGGCGGAGGAGTTCGCAGATCGCCCCGAGGTGCTGCGCAGCCTGAAGGAGGTGACGACGACGGGCGAGCAGATGCACCTGACCGCGCCGGTGATCGCGCTGTTCGAGCGCCTGCCGCGCTGCACCCTGCACAATCACTACGGGCCGGCGGAGAGCCACGTGGTCACCGCCCACGCGCTGCCCCCGGCGCGCGCGCAGTGGGTGCCGCACCCGCCGATCGGGCGGCCGATCGCCAACACCCGCGTGCTGGTGCTCGACCCGCACATGAACCTGTGCCCGGTCGGCGTGCCGGGCGAGCTTTACATCGGCGGCGAGGGCCTGGCCCGCGGCTACTGGAACCGCCCCGACCTGACCGCCGAGCGCTTCGTGCCCGATCCGTTCGCCAGCGAGCCCGGCGCGCGGCTCTATCGCACCGGCGACATCACCCGCCAGCGGCCCGACGGGATCGTCGACTACCTGGGGCGGCGCGACGATCAGGTGAAGATCCGCGGGGTCCGGGTCGAGCTCGGCGAGGTGCTGTCGGCGATCTCCCGCCACCCGCGGGTGCAGGAGGCGGTGGTGATCGCCCGCGAGGACACGCCGGGCGAGCGCCGGCTGGTGGCCTACTTCGTGGCGACCCAGGGCGAGGCCGCCGGCGAAGTGGCGGCCGAGCTGCGGGTGTTCCTCCGCCGCTCGCTGACGGAGGCGATGATCCCGACGGCGTTCGTGGCCCTGCGCGAGATGCCGCTGACGCCGAACGGGAAGATCGACAAGCGCGCGCTGCCGCGGCCCGAGGACGAGGCGACGACGAGCACGTCGGTGCCGCCGCGCTCGGAGCTCGAGGTGTCGCTGGCGGCGATCTGGCAGGACGTGCTGAAGGTCGAGCGGGTCGGGGCGCACGACGACTTCTTCGCGCTCGGCGGGCACTCGCTGCTGGCGACGCAGGTGCTGGCGCGGGTGCGGCGGACCTTCGGGGTCGAGCTGGCGCTGGCGCAGCTGTACGCGGGGCCGACGGTGGCGGCGCTCGCGGGACTCGTGCGGGCCCGGCGGGCGTCGCCGAGCGAGGCGCCGCCGATCGAGCCTGCGGTGCGCGGCGGGCCGCTGCCGCTGTCGCTGGCGCAGGAGCGGCTGTTCTTCCTCCACCGCCTGGCGCCCGAGAGCACGGCCTACAACTGCCCGCACGGGTTCCGGCTGCGCGGGGGGCTCGACGCGGCGGCGCTGCAGCGCGGGCTCGACGGGCTGGTGGCGCGCCACGAGGCGCTGCGCACGACCTTCGTCGAGATCGAGGGGCAGGCGCGGCAGATCGTCGCTACGCGCGGGGCGGTGCCGCTGCGCCGCTTCGACCTGCGCAGCCTGCCGGACGAGCTGCGGGCGCTCGAGCTCGAGAAGCGGCTGGCGACCGAGGTGCGGCGGCCGTTCGACCTCGAGCGCGGGCCGCTGGTGCGCGGCTGCCTGGTGCAGCTGGCCGACGACGAGCACTTCCTGCTGCTCGACCTGCACCATATCGTCATCGACGGCTGGTCGATGCGGCTGCTGCTCGACGAGCTGGCGGCGCTGTACGAGGCCGACGTGCGCGGCGAGACGGCCGCTCTGACGCCGCTCGGGCTGCAATTCGCCGACTACGCGGCGTGGGAGCGCGGGCGCCTGCAGCAGGGGCTTTCGCGCTCGATCGCGTGGTGGCGCGAGACGCTGAACGGCGCGCCGCAGCTGCTGCCGCTGCCGACCGATCGGCCGCGGCCTTCCACCCAGAGCTTCCGCGGCGGGGCGATCGCGCTGACGCCGGGGGCCGAGGTCAGCGCGGCGCTGCGGCGCCTCGGCGCGCCGGCCGGGCTGTCGCCGACGCTGGTGCTGCTGGCCGGGTTCGCGGTGCTGCTGCACCGCTACACCGGCGAGTCGACGATCGTGCTCGGCATGCCGACGGCGGCCCGCGACCGCGTCGAGCTCGAGGGGCTGGTCGGCTTCTTCGTCAACACGCTGCCGATCCGCGTCGACCTGGCCGGCGACCCGAGCTTCGCCGAGCTGCTGGCGCAGGTCCGCAAGACCACCCTGGCGGCGTATGACCACGACGCGGTGCCGTTCGATCGCATCGTCCAGGAGCTGCGGCCCGAGCGGACCCTGAGCCACAACCCGATCGTGCAGGTCGGCTTCGCGCCGCAGCCGCCCGGGGCTCGGGAGCTGCGACTGACAGGGCTTGAGGTCGAGAGCGTCGAGGCCGACGTGCCGCGGGCGATCTTCGACCTGACGCTGTACGTGTCCGAGGAGGGCGGCGAGCTGACTGCCATGCTCGAGTACAGCGCCGACCTGTTCGAGCGGGCGACGATCGAGCGCATGGGCGAGCACCTGCTGGCGCTGCTGCGCGGGGCGATCGCGCGGCCGCAGGGGCGGGTGTCGCAGGTGGCGCTCCTGGGGCCCGAGGAGCGTGCCGAGGTGGTGATTCGCTGGAATCGGACCACGGCGGCGCCAGGGCGATCGGAGGCGACGATGCACGCGCTGGTGGCCCGGGCGGCGGCGCAGGGGCCGGAGCGCGTGGCGGTGAGTCTCGGCGAGGCGCGGCTGACGTACGCGGAGCTCGAGCGGCGCGCCGGGGCGCTGGCGCGGCACCTGGCGGCGCGAGGCGTCGGCGCGGAGTCGCTGGTGGCGGTCAGCGTGGAGCGCTCGCTCGAGCTGGTGATCGCGGTGGTCGCGGTGCTCAAGGCCGGGGCGGCGTTCCTGCCGCTCGACCCGGCGTACCCGGCCGAGCGGCTAGGGTTCATGCTGGCCGACAGCGGCGCCCGGGTGGTGCTGACGCAGGCGCGGCTGGCGGAGCGGTTCGCCGGGCGCGAGGTGATCCGGCTCGACGCCGATCACGACGCGATCGTTGGCGATGCAACGGACGTGACGGTCGCCGACGACCCGGGGCGGGCGGCCTACGTCATCTACACCTCGGGCTCGACGGGGCGGCCGAAGGGGGTGGTGGTCGAGCACCGCAGCGCGGTCAACCTGGCGCGGGCCCAGCGGGCGCTGTTCGGGCTGACCGAGGCCAGCGTGGTGCTGCAGTTCTCGGCGCTGAGCTTCGACGCGTTCGTGTTCGAGCTGCTGCTGGCGTGGGGCGTGGGCGCGACGCTGTGCCTGTTGCCGCCGCGGCTGCCGGTGCCGGGGCCCGAGTTCGGCGAGCTGCTGCGCAGCCAGCGGGTGTCGATGTGCGTCCTGCCGCCGTCGGTGCTGGCGGCGATGGCCGACGACCCGCTGCCCGACCTCGTGCACGTGGTGGCCGCGGGCGAGGCCTGCAGCGCCGAGCTGGTGGCGCGGTGGGGCCGCGGGCGGCGGTTCGTCAACGCCTACGGGCCGACCGAAGTGACCGTGTGCGCCAGCGCGGCCGCCTGCGAGCCCGGCGAGGGTCCGCCGCCGATCGGCCGGCCGCTCGCCGACGTGCAGGTGTACGTGCTCGATCCGTCGGGGGAGCCCGCGCCCGTCGGCGTGTTCGGCGAGCTGTACGTCGGCGGCGCCGGGGTGGCGCGTGGCTACCTCGGGCGGCCCGCCCTGACCGCCGAGCGCTTCGTGCCGGATCCGTTCTCCGGCCAGCGCGGGGCCCGGCTGTACCGCACCGGCGACCGCGTGCGCTGGCGGCCTGACGGGCAGCTCGAGTTCGCCGGGCGGCTCGATCGCCAGGTCAAGCTCCGCGGCTTCCGCATCGAGCTCGGCGAGGTCGAGGCGGTGGTGCGCGCTCACCCCGAGGTGCAGGACGCGGTGGTGGTGGTGATCCGCGAGGAGCTGGCGGCGTACGTGGTGCCGCGCAGCGGTGACGCGGGGCTGTCGGCGGCGGTCCGCGCGTTCGCGCAGGGGCGCCTGCCGGGCCACATGGTGCCGTCGTCGGTGGTGGTCGTGGAGGCGTTCCCGACGCTGCCGAACGGCAAGGTCGACGTGCGGGCGCTGGCAGATCGTGGGCCGCGGGCGGAGGCGCGGGCGCCCCAACTGCCGCGCTCGCAGGTGGAGCAGGCGCTGGCGCAGATCTGGCGCGAGGTGCTGGGCCTCGAACAGGTCGGGATCGACGAGGCGTTCTTCGAGCTGGGCGGGCACTCGCTGCTGCTGGCGCGGGTGCGCACTGCGATCGAGGCGCGCTTCGGGCGGCGGGTCGACATGGTCGAGCTGTTCCAGCACCCGACGATCCGCAGCCTGGCGGGGCGGCTGGCCGGGGCGGCGCCGGAGCTTGCAGTTGCAACTACCGCGACGCGACCGGAGGCGCGGAGCGAGGCGATCGCGATCGTCGGCATGGCCGGGCGCTTCCCCGGGGCCGACGACGTCGAGGCGCTGTGGCAGGGCCTGATCGGCGGGGCCTCGGGCATCCGCTTCGCCGACGCCGAGGAGCTGACCGCGGCCGGGGTCGACCCGGCGCTGCGGACCGCGCCGGGCTTCGTGCCGGCGTTCGGGCGCATGAACGACGCGTTCTGCTTCGACGCGGCGTTCTTCGGCTACAGCCCCCAGGAGGCGCGGCTGATGGACCCGCAGCAGCGGGTGTTCCTCGAGGCGGCGTTCGCGGCGCTCGAGGACGCGGCCTGCGATCCGGCCCGCGGCACGCTGCGCGTGGGCGTGTTCGGCGGCTGCGATCCGCCGCGCCACTGGCTGGCGCTCGGCGGGTCTTCCGGGGGGATCGACGAGTTCCAGCGCGGGGTCGCCAACATCCCCGACAACCTGACGTCGCGCGTGGCCTACAAGCTGGGGCTGCGCGGGCCGGCGGTGACGGTGCTGTCGGCGTGCTCGACGTCGCTGGTGGCGGTCCACCTGGCCAGCCAGAGCCTGCGCGCCGGCGAGTGCGACGTGGCCCTGGCCGGCGGGGCCGCGGTGGCGCCGGCGTCGGTGCTCGGCCACGTCCACGAGGACGGCTCGATCCTGTCGCCCGACGGCCACTGCCGGCCCTTCGACGCCGAGGCCGGCGGGACTGTGGGGGCCAGCGGGGTCGGGGTGGTGGTGCTGAAGCGCTTGAGCGACGCGCTGCGCGACGGCGACGCGATCCGGGCGGTGATCCGCGGCTCGGCGATCGGCAACGACGGGGCCGAGAAGGTCGGCTACACCGCGCCGGGGCTGCAGGGCCAGGTCGACGTGCTGCGCCGGGCCTACGCGGCGGCCGAGGTGTCGCCGGCCAGCGTGGCGTTGGTCGAGGCCCACGGGACTGCGACGCGGCTCGGCGACCCGATCGAGGTCGCGGCGCTGACGCAGGTGTTCCGCGGGGCCGAGGCGGCGGTCGGGAGCTGCGCCCTGGGCTCGGTGAAGAGCAACCTGGGCCACCTCAGCGCGGCCGCGGGGGTGACGGGGCTGATCAAGGCGGCGCTGGCGGTGGAGCGCGGCCAGATCCCGCCGACGCTGCACTTCCGGGCGGCGAACCCGGAGCTGCGGCTCGACAGCAGCCCGTTCTTCGTCAACACGGCGGCGGTGGCCTGGCCGGCGGGCGCGGGGCCGCGGCGCGCGGGAGTGAGCGCGTTCGGGGTCGGGGGGACGAACGCGCACGTGGTCCTCGAGGAGGCGCCGACGCCGGCGCCGAGCGGGCCCGGGCGGCCGTGGTCGCTGTTGCCCCTGTCGGCGCGTACGGGCGCCGCCCTGGCGTCGCAGGCGGAGCGGCTGGCCTCCCACCTGCGCGAGCGGCCGACGCTCCCGCTGGCCGACGTCGCGTACACGCTGCAGCAGCGGGCCGCGCTGGCGCCGGCGCGCTGCGTGGCGGTGTGCCGCGACTCGGAGGGCGCGCAGGCGGCCCTGGGCGGCCGTGGCGCGGGCCAGGTGGTCCGCGGCCAGGTGCGCGCCCGCGCGCCGCGGGTGGTGTTCGTGTTCCCCGGCGGCGGCAGCCAGCACGTCGACATGGGCCGCGAGCTGTACGCCCACCTGCCGGTGTTCCGCGCGGCGCTCGACGAGTGCGCGGCGCTGTTCGTGCGCGAGCTCGGCGAGGACATCCGGGAGTCGATGTTCCCGCCGCCGGGCGGGTTCGAGGCGGCCAAGCAGCGGTTGCTGGCGCCGTCGCGCAACATGGCGTCGATCTTCGCGGTCGAGTACGCGCTGTCGCAGGTGCTCGTGAGCTGGGGCCTGCGCCCGGCGGCGGTGTTCGGCCACAGCCTCGGCGAGTACGTGGCGGCCGCGCTCGCGGGGGTGTTCTCGCTGGCCGACGCGGTCGCGCTGGTGGCCACCCGCGGGGCGCTGTGCGACGCGGCCCCGGCGGCGGCGATGGTCGCGGTGCCGCTGGCGGTGACGACCCGCTTGCCGCCGGGGCTGTCGGTCGCGGCGATCAACGGGCCCGAGGACTGCGTGATCGCGGGCGCGGCCCCGGCGATCGAGCCGTTCGTGGCGGCGCTGCAGGCCGAGGGGCTCGAGGCGCGGCGGCTGCCGATCGCCACCGCGTCGCACTCGGAGCTGATGCAGCCGCTGGTCGAGCGCCTGGTCGAGCGGGCGCGCGAGGTCGAGTTCGCGGCGCCGCAGATCGCCATGGTCTCGGGCGTGACGGGCGACTGGATCGACGCGGAGGTGCGCGACCCGGCCTACTGGGGCCGCCACCTGCGCCAGACGGTCCGCTTCGCCGACGGGGTGGCGACGCTGCACGCCGACCCCGACTTCGTGTGCCTCGAGGTCGGCCCCGGCGGCCACCTGGCGAGCTTCATCCGCAACCACCCGGACGCGGGCCCCGACCGGCTGGTGGTGGCGTCGATGGCCCACTGGCGCTCGGGTCGCAGCGAGCTCGAGGCGCTGATGCTGGCGGTCGGGCAGCTGTGGTGCGCGGGGGCGACGATCGACTGGCAGGCGTTCACCGGCGAGGAGCGCCGGCGCAAGCTGCCGCTGCCGACCTATCCGTTCGCGCGCACCCGCCACGCGCTCGAGCTGCGGCCGGGCGCGCCGACTCTGGTGCTGGTCCCGCCGCCGGCGGACGAGCCGACGGGCGCGGCGGAAGTCGACGCCCAGGCGCCGCGCGACGGTCTGGCGGCGATCGCGGCCGACATCTGGCGCGAGGCGCTGGGGGTCGGGCGCGTGCGCGACGAGGACAACTTCTTCGACCTCGGCGGGACCTCGCTGACCGCGGTGAAGATCCGCGCCCGCCTCCGCGAGCGCTTCGGCGTGACGACCCCGGTCCACGCCCTGCTCGAGCGCCCGAACTTCGCCGAATTCGTGGCCGCGCTGCGCAGCCTGATCGGCGGCCAGGACGAGGCCCGCGGCGCCTCGCTGCTGGTCCAGCTGCGCCCGGGTCGCCCGGGCACGCGGCCGATCTTCCTGGTCCAGCCGATCGGCGGCACGGTCTACACCTACCTGCCGCTGGCGCGCCACCTCGACGCCGGCGGGGCGGCGATCTTCGGCGTGCGCGCGTCGGGCACCGACCCCGGCGAGCCGGTGCTCGACGAGGTGCCGGCGATGGCGGAGCGCTACGTGGCCGACATCCTGCGCGAGCAGCCCGAGGGGCCGTACACCGTCGGCGGCCACTCTGCCGGCGGGATCACGGCCTACGAGGTGGCCCGCCAGCTCGAGGCCCGCGGCCACGCGGTCCGGTTGCTGATCCTCGACGCGCCGTCGATGCCGGCCGTGTACGACGACGTGATCGAGACGATCGAGGACTTCCTGCGCAGCCACGAGGCGTTCGCGTCGTGCGAGTCGGCCTCCTATCAAAGCTTCGTGGCGGCGCTCGAGACCGACCCGGCGCTGCGCCAGATCGTGCTGGCGACGTGCCTGGCCGAGCAGCGCTACAAGCCGCGGCCGATCTCCGCGGAGGTGGTGTACTTCGCGGCCAGCGAGCAACGCGACGCCCGCGACACGCACGCGGGGATGTACTGGCTCGACCTCGTCGAGGGCGAGTTCTCGCTGTACCGCACGCCGGGCGACCACTTCACGATGATGGACGACCCGTGGGTCGAGACCCTGGCGCGGCTGATCGACCGCCACCTGGCGCGCGACCTGCCGCGGCGGGCCTGAAGCGCGCGGCCGCGGACAGGGGCGTCCGCGGCCGCGCGAGGTTTGTTTTCGAGGAGCATGTCTTTCGGGACATGTGATTGGTGCGTCGGGCGGGCTCGAGGGCGAGCATGTCTCTCGGGGCATGTCATTGTCGCGGCTGCGGATGCTCGTGACCGTGGCGTTCGCGCTCGCGCAGAAGCTGTCTTTCGGGACATGTCATTGTCGCGTCGGGCAGGCCCGCGCAGCTGGTGACGAGCCGTCTCTCGCGGCCGGTGTCACTGTCGCAGCGGCCGAGGGCCTGGCATCAGGGCGACGAGACTGTCTTCACGGCTGCGGAGGCGAGCGAAGCCCGGTCTCCGCGTCGTCGAGGGCGCCCCGCACGGCGTCCAGGAAGGTCGTCTCGACCGAGGCCTCGAGCACGAGCTCCGGCATCTTCGCAGCGAACGGGCGCCGGCAGACCGCGCGGGCCGCCGCGACGTCGACCAGCCACAGCTCGCCGACGGCCTGGCCACCCGAGTCTCGGGCGCCGGGGTGGCGCTGCGGCGGCTCGATCTGCTGGACCTGCGCCACGATCACGTGCGTCCACGGTCGCCGCTGCTTGCACACGAAGTCCGCCTGCGGATCGGTAGAGTCGGGGTCGGCGCACAGCTCGAACGCGGGGTCGTGGGGGATCATGTTCGTCCACGCGGGGATCGGCGTACCGGGCGCGAGGCGTCGCGCGTCGAGGTGCGCCGTGCCTTCGGCCGGGGCGGTGGATGCACAGGTCTCGGGCGGCGCGGGCTGAGCCAGGGCGGTCTTCACGGCCGCCCGCGCTTTAGCGACGTCCTCGGCCACCAGGCCCCGCACGCGCCGCGCCGCGTCAGCCGCCGGGTCGTCGCTGCCGCCCGGGAGCGAGCGACAGTCGTCGAGCTGGTCCGCTCCCCCGAGCACCGACCACACCTGCCCGCGGCCGAGGCACAGCTCGAGGACGAAACGCCCCGACATGAAGTCCGGCTGCACGAGCACGCGCGTGAGCTTGTAGCCACCCGGGACGGCGACGAGCTCCCCGCCGCACTCGACGAGCGGAGTACGGCCGAGGCGGCCCCGGCCGGAGTGGTAGAAGTCCATGGCCAGCCAGCACGCGTCCTCGCCCGTCAAGGTCGCCTGCCGGGCGGAAAGGCCTCGCGCGGGCGCTTGGCGCCCGACCGAGGACTGTCCCTTGGGGCATGTCCTTTCATGCCGCCCGGTGAACCCCGGGCGTCTGCGCGACGAGACCCGGGTGTGTCCGGGACCTCGGGCGGAAGGCGGGACTCATGGCTCGCAGTCGTGGCCTCGCAAGTCACAGTCATGGTGTCGCAGAGCCGGGGCGTAGGGAATCATCGAGAGCGGGAGGACGGCGGTGCGGAGCGGGCGACGACCGTTTCGCGTGCTCGGGGTCGGCGGTGAGGTGGGACCTGTCTCTCGGGACACAATTCGCCGACCCTTGAATTTCGCCGCCCACTTCTCGAAGATGCCGGCCGATGGCGACCGAGACGCGCGACTATCTGCTGCGGCAGCTCGACACTGCGTGGATGTTGACGCAGTACCACCTCGACGGGCTCGCCACCGAGGAGTGCCTGTGGCGCCCGGCGCACGTCGGCCTGCACGTCCACCGCGCCCCCGACGGCCGCTGGCGCGCCGACTGGCCCGAGCACGAGGGTTACGACATCGGCCCGCCCAGCATCGCCTGGGTGACCTGGCACGTCGGCTTCTGGTGGTCGATGGCGCTCGACCACTCCTTCGGCGCCGCCACCCTCGCGCGCGAAGACGTGACCTGGCCGGGCGACGCCCAGGGCGTGCGCGAGTGGCTCGCCCGCCTGCACGGGAGCTGGCGCGCCGCCATCGAGGCCCTCACCGACGACGACCTGCGCGCGCCCGAGCGGACCCGCTGGCCGCTCCAGGACCGCCCGTTCGCCGAAGTGGTCGCGTGGGCCAACATCGAGCTGATGAAGAACGCCGCCGAGATCGGCTACGCCCGCTTCCTCTACGCCGTGCGGGCGCGCTGAAGCTGGGCTGTCCTCAGGGACATGTCGAACGCCGCGGCGCTCGCAGCTCGACGAGCAGGCGTACTGAATTGCACATGTCCTCGGAGACATGTTGCCGCACGGGACTCACGACGCTAGTCGCTCGCGGGCAGGTTCTCGTCGCCCGGAGATGACACGCCGGTAATGACGCGAGAAGGCGTCTGTTCGGCAGCCAGCCCTGGCCGTCGAACAGGCGCCCCACGATCTGCAGCCGGCCACGCCCTGCAGCGGAGCCGACGACGGCGGGTCGGCCTTGTATGACGGGCGAGCGATCTACGAGAGTTCCTGTCGAAGACTCCGGGAGACCGAATCGGCCTTGGGCCCCGAGCCCGCGTGAGAGCAAGGTACCCGGAGTCTAGTCTGTCCTCCACGAGCCCGAACAACTGCGTGAAGCCTCTTTCTGAGCTCGTATACAAGGTTGGGAGGGAGGACAGGCACCAATCACAAGGAAGTGAACCATGAAGCGAACAATTTGGATCGGGATCGACGTCGCCAAGGACAAGCTCGACGTCGCGGTGAAGATGACGGAAGCTGGCCAGCACCCGGCCCCGGCGAAGCGGGCTCAGGAGGCGTGGGTCTCGCCGAACACCGACAAAGGAGTGGCGGAGTTGGTCAAGCGCCAGCACTCGCTTGAGCCCGAGCGGATCGTCATGGAAGCGACCGGAGGCTACGAACAGCGGGTGTTTCTGGCGCTGCGGGCGTCTGGCCTCCCGGCGGTGATCGTGCCGCCCGGAGCGGTTCGCGCCTCCGCGGAAGGGATCGGGCGCAAGGCCCCATGCCGACGCGAACCAAGGACCTTCGAACCAGTACATGCCCCGAAGGACATGTCCAAAAGATCATCCAAAAGGACTCTCGAGCTCGAATACCTCGTGCGCCACCATGCGCCCGTACAGCTCCTCCCCGCGATCGATCACCCCCACCACGCGGAAGCCCAGCCGGCGCACCAGCGCTGCGCTGCGGACGTTGCCCGGCGCGATCCGGGCCCGCAGCGTCTTGAGCCCCAGAGTAGCGAACGCGAACTCGACCACCGTGCGCAGCGCCGCCGTCGCCAGCCCGCGGCCAGTCGCCGGCTTTGCCAGCCAGTAGCCGATCGAAGCCGCGCGCGCCGACCACTCGATCTCGTGGAAGCTGATCACCCCCACTGGTTGCCCCCCGTGACGGATCGCCCATTCGATCGCACCTTCGTCGCGGGTCCGGCTGCGCGCCTCGGCGATGAACTCGCGCAGGTTCTCGGCCTGGATCGTCACATCGAGCCAGCCCAGCCACTCGCGGAGGTGCTGTCGGTTCTCCTCGATCAGCCGGAAGTGCCCGGGCGCGTCTGCCTCTTCCATCCGCACCAGCTCCACCTCACCGGCCGCGCTGACCAGCCGGAGGCCTGTCTGCTCGAGCTGTCGGGCCAGGCGCGCTTGCAGCTCGGCGATCTGGCTGGCAGGGCTCTCGTGGGTCATGACGATGCTCCGCGTCGTCCCTCATGCTCCTGCATCGAACCGCATCGTCGGGTCGGCCGCGCCGGGACAGGACCTCAGGCTGCCGGCAGCGTGAAGAAGAACAGGCTCCCCGAGCCGAGCTCGCTCTCGACGCCGACGCTGCCGCCGAGGCGCTCGATGATGCGGCGCACGATCGACAGGCCGAGGCCGTGGCCTTCGGCGCGGACCGTGTCGAGGCGCGAGAACTCGGCGAACAGCTTCGCCTGCGCCTCCTCGTCGATGCCTGGGCCGTTGTCGCGGACCCAGAAGCGGATCTTGCCGTCCTGCAGGTCCGCGCCGAGCTGCAGGCGCGGGGGCGAGCCGCCGTACTTGAGGCCGTTGCTGATGTAGTTCGTCCACGCCTCCTCGATCCACGGGGCGTAGCCGATCGCCGCTGGCCACGCCTCCGGCCCCGCGATCTCGCCGCCGTACTCGCGCAGCATGTAGTCCATGCGTTGCTCGACCTGGCGCAGGATCCCTGCCATGTCGAGGCGGGTCGACTGCACCTGCTGCTTGCGCACTCCGGCCAGCAGCAGCAGCTCGTCGATGATGTTGGTCGCGGTGTGTGACGCGCGGCGGATGTTCTCGACCACGCGTTCGGTCTCCTCGAGGTCGACGTCGTCGATGTTCTCGAGCAGGTACTCCGAGTAGCCGACCATCGCTCCGAGCGGGTTCTTGAGGTCGTGGGCGACGGTGCGGGCGAACGCGTCGAGTTCGGCGTTGCTGGCGGTCAGCGATTGATTGACGCGGTGCAGCTCGTCGGTGCGCTTCTGTACCAGCCGCTCCATGTTCGCGTACAGGTTGGCGTTCTCGATCGAGATCGCCGCCTGCGAGGCGATGAGCTTCAGCGTGTGCAGGCGGGCCTCGGGGAACACCGACGGGATCAGCTCGTTCTCGAGGTAGAGCACCCCGGTGAGCTTGGTCTGGTGGACCAGCGGCGTGCACAGCACCGAGCGCATCCCGCTGCGGGCCACGTACGTGTCGGTGGTGAACGGCCCGGCGCGGGCGGCGTCCTCGAGCACCACGCTGTCGGTGGTGTGGACCACGTAGTTGACGATCGAGACCGGCACCGCCGCCGTCTCGCTCAGCGGCAGCGGCTGCTTCAGCGTGTACGAGCCGGTGTCGACCGACGACTCGGCGACCACGCACAGTTGGCCGTCGCGCTCGAGCAGGAGCACCCCGCGGCGGGCCCCGGCGTTCTCGATCATGATCTGGATGATCTTCTCGAGCAGCGGCTCGACCGCGATCTCGGCGGTCAGCGCCTGCGCCGCCTTGATCACGCTGGTGAGGTCGAGGCCCTGGTTGCCGGTGGTGGTCAGCGAGCTGGTGATCAGCGCGCGGCTGCTGCTGGCGGTGATCGTCGCGCCGACGCTCTCGGCGCGGGCGGCCAGGTGCGGGTACTTGACGTCGAGCGTGCGGACCTTGGCGAGCGCGCCCCAGCGCTCGTAGCCGTAGCGGGCCTGGCCGAGGTAGACGCGGGCGATCTGGGCGCGGCCGCGGGCCTGGTGGAAGCGCCCGCACAGCTCGTTGGCGATCGCCTCGTGGTGGATGAACTGGCTGCGGCGGGCCCACTCGATCGCGCGGTCGTACTCGTCGAGCGCCACCAAATCTTGGCCGCGGATCCGCGCGATCTCGGCGTCGATGATGTGCAGGCGGTGCTGCTCGTTCTCGGGGCACAGCTGGGCCCACTGGGCAGTGACTGCGCGGTGCTCGAGCAATTGGGCCATCAGCGACGCGCGCTCGGCCTCGTCCGCGGCGGCGGCGTGGCTGGCCGCCAGCGCCAGCGCGCTGTAAAACGGCAGGTCGGCGGTGTGCGGCCCGCCGACGGCGACGGCCATGAGCGGCTGGGCGGCGGCGCCGAGCGCCAGCGCCTCGGCGTACGCCTCGAACAGCGTCGCCACCATCAGCTTGTTGACGTGGTGCAGGAAGCGCACGATCACCAGGCCGGCGCCGTCGACGACCTTCAGCCAGTCCGCCTCGCCCTGGTTCTCGCCGAACAGCGGGCCGCCGAACCACCGCTCGTGCTGCAGCGCGTCGACGACGTTGCCGAGCAGCACCAATTGTGCCGTCGACATCGCGTCGCGAGTGCGCACC
Source organism: Nannocystis sp. RBIL2 (assembly GCF_026626745.1). Classification (GTDB taxonomy): domain Bacteria; phylum Myxococcota_A; class Polyangia; order Nannocystales; family Nannocystaceae; genus Nannocystis. The sequence continues at coordinate 2,169,116 of NZ_JAPNJW010000001.1, read as the reverse complement.
ATCAGCGCCCGGCCTTGATCGATCTCCTCGCGGACCGCCGACAGGTCCTCGCCGCGGCGCAGGTTGGCCAGCGCGTGGAACACGGCCCCCTGCGACGCGTACATGAAGTCGCCCGTCTCGAGGCCGAGCACGCGGGCCTGGTTCAGGTGGTGCAGGCTGTCGCGCAGCGGGCGGGTGTGGCCGGTGTAGAAGCCGACCATGAAGTGGACGCGGCTGGCGACCTCGGTCGAGGTGAAGCGCTCGAGCAATTGCAGCGCGAGCCGGCCGTAGCGCAGGCCGTCGGCGGGGCGGCCGAGCGGGCCGACCAGCAGGTAGCCGTAGGTAGCGAAGCCGAAGGCCGACAGCTCGCCCGGGCCGTGGGTGAGCGACAGCAGCACGTGCTTGAGGATCACGACCGAGCCGAGGCGGGCGTCGACCACGAAGCCGGCGCCGAACGCCTCGTTGAGCAGGCGCAGCACCGCGCTGCGGGCCGGGTCGCGCATCGCCGGCGCGTCTGCCAGCGACTCGACGGTGCGGCCGGCCAGGCTGGCCTCGATCTCGCCGTAGACCGCCCCGAAGGTCGCCATCGTCGCCTCCGGGGTCTCGGGCAGGAGCTCGCCGAATTGCGCGAGGCCGGCGCGGCTGGCCACCAGGCCCTCGGCGAAGCGGCCCTGCGACGACAGCAGCATCACTCGCAGCGCGAACAGGTCGGCCTGCTCGAGCGGCGAGCGGGCGCGGCGGATCAGGTCCTCGAGCTTGGCGTCGGCCCGGTCGACCCGGCCGCACATATAGTCGCACTCGGCCTGCTCGCGGTGGAGCGCGAGGGTCAGCGCGTACTGCGAGTCCCAGGCGTCCTCGGGCAGCACTGCCACGCCGGCGGCCGCGAACGAGGCGCCGGCGGCGTAGGCGGTGGCGCGCTTGGCCGCGCGCGCGGCCTCGAGGTTGGCGCGGGCCAGCTGCAGGCGCTCGCCGGGGTCGGTGAGGCGCGGCGCCCCGGCGTTGAGGTGGCGGACCACGTCGAACAGCGCGTCGCCCCGCAGCTCGCCGACGTGCGCCGCCTGCAGGCTGCGACCGATCCGCAGGTGGACCTCGTGCAGCGCCTCGGGCGTGCTGAGCGACAGCGCGGCCTGTTGCACGCGGTCGTGGAGGAACCGGCAGGCGACCACCAGCTCCACTGTCTCATTCGCCTCGGGCGCGCCGTCGTCGACCGCCTCGAGCAGGCGGTAGTTGGAGTCGAGCGGCACGACCAGGCCGGCCTGCAGCGCGGGCCACAGCTCGGCGGCGACGCGGCCCACGCCGCGCTCGGCGATCCGCGCCAGGGTGACGACGTCGAACTCGTGGCCGACGCAGGCGGCGACGGCGAGCAGGCGCTGGGTGTCGGGCGGGAACTCGCGCAGGCGCTCGGACAGCAGCTCGGCGACGTTCTCGGTGATCGGCGCGGCGGCCACCGCCGCGGGGTCCCACGTCCACCCGCCCGTGGCCGCGTCGAAGCGGACCAGCCCGTTCCGGTGCAGCATCGTCAAGAACTGCGTCAGGAAGAACGGGTTGCCGTGGGTCTTGTCGAACACCAGAGTGGCGAGGCTCTCGAGGCGTTCGACCTCCTCGCGCGGGGGCGCGGCGCCGGGGCGCTCGCGGGTGAGGGTGTCGGCCAGCAGGGCGCGCACGCTGGCGCGGTCGAGCGGGCCGAGCGCGAGCTCGTGGAGGGCCACGCCGTCCTTGCGCAGCTGGGCGACCGCGGCGCGCAGCGGGTGGGCGAGGTCGACCTCCGCGTCGCGGTAGGCGCCGACGAGCAGCAGGTGTCCGCCGTCGGGGTCGGTGAGGACCAGGCGCAGCAGCGACAGCGTGCCGGCGTCGGCCCACTGCAGGTCGTCGAGGAAGACCACCAGCGGCGACGTGCGCGGGCACAGGGCGCGCACGAAGTTCTGCATGACCAGGCCGAAGCGGTTCTGCGACTCGGTCGGGCGCAGCGGCGGCAGCGGCGGCTGCTTGCCGATGATGCGCTCGAGCTCGGGGACGAGGTCGACGACCAGCTGGCCGCTGGCGCCGACGGCCACCTGGATGCGCGTGCGCCACTCTGCCAGCGTGCGCGACGACTCGGTGAGCAGCTGGCGGATCAGCTCGGACAGCGCCGACGCCAGCGCGCTGAACGGGATGTTGCGCTGGACCAGGTCGAACTTGCCGCTGACGAAGCGGCCGCCGCCGCGCGCGATCACGCGGTGGATCTCGTGGGCCAGCATCGACTTGCCGACGCCCGCGCCGCCGGCGACCAGCAACAGCTCGGGGCGGCCGTCCTGGACGCGGCCGAACGCCTCGGTCAGCGCGCGGATGTCGGCCTCGCGGCCGTAGAGCTTCTGCGGGATGCGGAGCACGTCGGCGCGGTCGCGCTGGCCGAGCTCGAACGGCTCGATCTCGCCGGTCTCGTCGAGCGCGGCGAGGCAGCGGGCGAGGTCGGCCGCCAGCCCGAGGGCGTGCTGGTAGCGGTCCTCCGGCCCCTTGGCCAGCAGCTTCATGACGATGTCGGAGACGACGCGGGGGATCGTCGGCGTGCGCACCCACGGCGGCACCGGGGTGCGGGCGATGTGGCTGTGGACCAGCTCCATCGCGTCGTTGGCGTTGAACGGGACCGAGCCCGTCAGCATCTCGTAGAGCGTGACGCCGAGCGAGTAGAGGTCGGTGCGCTGGTCGACGACCCGGTTCACGCGCCCGCTCTGCTCGGGCGACATGTACATCAGCGTGCCCTCGAGCGCCTCCGGGCTCGACACCTGAGCTGTCTCGTGGGCCAGGTTGGTGGCGATGCCGAAGTCGATCAGCTTGACGCTGCCGGTCGACGAATTGACGAGGATGTTGTGCGGCTTGATGTCCTTGTGGATGATGGCCCGCTCGTGGAGCCGGGCCAGGGTCTGGGCCAGCGCCAGGCCGAGCTCGAGCGCGCGGCGCAGCTGCAGCGCCTCGCCGTGGATGACGTCGCTGAGCGGGACGCCGCCGTCGTCCTCCATCACCAGCGCGAGGCCGTTGCCGTAGCTCTCGAGCGAGTAGACCTGGACCACGCCGGGCACGTCGAGCTCGCGCAGGGTGACGTACTCGCGGCGCAGCTGTCTCAATGCGCGGGGGCTCGGGTACTCGCCCTTCAGCACCTTGATCACGACGGGGGTCTGCTCGTCTTCGCGGACGCCGCGGAAGATGATCGAGTTCTGCCCCTCGTGGAGCCGTTGCTTGAGCGAGAAACGTGGAGAGGCGTCCATGTCGGGGTCGCTGAGCCGAACAGGCGTATCATACTGTCTGGCGACCCCGCTGCGTCTCGAGTCGTCACCCCTGCATTCGCGCGGTGCGCAGGGCCACGCCCGCAGGCGGGGTCAGCCCTTAGCGCCCTGGCGGCGATGACGCGCCGCTGGAGCCCGCGAACACCCGTCCGCGGGCCGTGGCGCGCAGTCGGCCCGAAAGCGCGCCTTGCACCATCCGCACGACGTCCGCCTTCGATCGAGCGCCACAGCACAGGGCCCGCGGCGCTCGCAGAAGGGCCTTGTGTTTCGGTTCTCGGCCGCCGTGCCGCGATGTATGCTCAACCATCTTGAACCGTCGGCGGCGGGCCGAGCCGCGCCGTCGCCACGACGGTCTCGGAGCTCCCGCCGATGTCTCTTCAGCCGACCGCGCCTGCAGTTAAATACGACATCCTCAGCCCAGCTTTCTTCGCCGACCCGTACCCGACGCTCCGGCGCATGCGCGAGGAGGACCCGGTGTTCTGGCACCCGCTGCTCAAGAGCTGGGTGCTGACCCGCTACGCCGACATCCAACGGGTCCTGCGTGACAGCAAGTCGGAGTTCTCCAACTCGAAGGTCGAGCAGTACGGCCTCGGCGCGCCCGAGAGCGTGCGCGACAAGCTCGAGGTGTTCAACACCTTCGTCTCCAGCTGGGTCGCGTTCATGGACCCGCCGAACCACACGCGGCTGCGGGCGCTGATCGCCAAGGCGTTCACGGTGCAGGCGGTCGAGCGGCTGCGGCCGCGGATCCAGCACGCGGTCGACGATCTGCTGGCCGCGGTGCGCCGGCGCGGGCGCATGGACGTGGTGGCCGACTTCGCGGCGCAGCTGCCGATGATCGTGTTCAGCGAGTTGATGGGCATCCCGCGCGAGGACGGCGAGCGGCTGCGGGAGGACGCGCTCACCGTCATGTCCCTGTTCGGCGCCGGCATCGCCACCGCCGACGGCGTCGAGTCGGCGTACCGCGGCGTCATGAGCTACTACGAATACTTCAACGCGCACATCGCCGCGCGGCGCAGCCGCTCGACCGAGGACCTGCTGAGCAAGTTGGTCGAGGCGCGCGTCGACGGCGTCGGGATGACCGACACCGAGCTCGTGGCGATGTGCGTGACCCTGTTCCTGGCCAGCCAGGAGACTACACTATATATGGTGGCCAACGCGGTGAACACTCTGGCGCGCCACCCCGAGCAGGCGCAGCGCCTGCGCGAGGAGCCGCGCCTCATCGACGGCGCGCTCGAGGAGCTGATGCGCTACGACAGCCCGACGTTCGGCACCTTCCGTCGCGCGGTCGTGGCCATCACCGACCTCCCCGGCGGCACGATCCCCGCGGGCGACTATGTGCTGAGCGTCATCTGCTCCGCGAACCGCGACGGCCATCGCTTCCCCGATCCGGACCGGTTCGACATCGAGCGTCAAGACACACGTCACCTGTCCTTCAGCTCTGGTATCCACACTTGCCCGGGCGCGGCGCTGTCGCGGCTCGAGGGACGTATTGCGATTCAAACGCTGTTGCGGACGTTCTCCGAGCTCCGCCTCGAGGTCGACGCGCCGCTCGAGTGGGTGCCGAGCATGATGGTCCGCGGCTTCAAGTCGCTGCCCGTCGCGGTGACGCCCGCCTGACAGCCGCTCGCTGCACGGGCCCCGCCCGCGACGCCCCGCCGCAGCCTCGCTCGGCGGGGTTCGGCAATTGTGAGCACGCGTCGTCCTCGGTGTGGCGATTGTACATACAGACTTCGGGCGCGGTCTTCCGACCTCGGCGCGTGGGTCGGGTGCGGTGGGATACCCGGAGCGGGGCGACGTGGCGGGGATTTAATTAATTAATCGTAGACCTAGGATCCTTTGACCTGCTAACATACACTAATACGACGGCGCCGCGCCCGCGCAGGCGCCTCGGACAAGCGACAGTAGGGGTCGGACCCGGGGGGGGACGATTCGTTGGACAATCGGCTCTGCGCAGTTGGAGGTTGGGGATGCTCTCGATAGGCGCGCGCGTATTTTCGTGGTCGGTAGGTCTCGGGCTGGTGATGGGCGCGACGGGGGCGGCGGAGGCGACGCCCTCTTCGTACACCCTGTTCGAAAGCGGACAGGTCCGTCCGCTTGCGCTCTCGCCCGACAAGCAGACGTTATTCGCCGTCAACACGCCGGACGGCCGGCTCGAGGTCTACGACGTCACTTGGTGGGGCCTGTCCCACCGGGCCTCGATCCCGGTCGGCGTCGAGCCGGTCGCCGTGGCGGCCCGCAGCAACACCGAGGTGTGGGTCGTCAATCACGTGTCGGACAGTGTCAGCGTCGTCTATGTCGGCACCGCCGCGCCCAATCGCGTGACGCGGACGCTGCTCGTCGGTGACGAGCCGCGCGACATCGTCTTCGCCGGTCCGAACAAGAACCGGGCCTTCATCACTACGGCCCACCGCGGGCAGAACATCGGCTTCGACCCGCAGTTGACGACGCCGAGCGTCGGCCGCGCCGACGTCTGGGTGTTCGACGCGACCAACCTGGGCGCGGCGATGGGCGGCACGCCGAAGACCGTGATCACCCTGTTCGCCGACACCCCGCGGGCGCTGGCGACGTCGCCCGACGGCTCGAAGGTCTACGCGGCCGCGCACTTCTCCGGCAATCGCACGACCACCATCGACTCGGTGCTGGTCGCCGGCGACACGCCGCCCCCGAACGAGAACTACGACGGCGTCCCCGCGCCCGACAACCCGCTGATCGTCAAGTACGACGGCCAGCACTGGGTCGACGAGCTCGGCGTCCAGTGGGACGCCAACGTCAAATTCAGCCTGCCCGACAAGGACGTGTTCGTCATCGACGCCAACGCCGCCACGCCGGTGCAGCTCGCCGGCTCTGCGGGCTTCTACACCGGCGTCGGCGCCATCCTCTACAACATGATCGTCAACCCGGTGAACGGGAAGATCTACGTCGCCAACACCTCCGCGCGCAACGAGGTCCGCTTCTCCGGACCCGGCGTCTTCGCCGAGTCCAACGTCAACGGCCACTTCGCCGAGAACAACATCAGCATCCTCCATCCGCAGAGCCACACGGTCACTACCCACCACCTGAACCCGCACCTCGACTTCGACGCGCCGTTCCAGCCGCTGCCAAACGAGGACGCCGAGCTCAGCCTCGCGCTCCCGCAGGGCATGGCGATCTCCGCCGACGGCACCACGCTCTACGTCGCCGCGCTCGGCTCCGACAAGATCGGCATGTACGACACCGGGGCGCTCGAGAACAACGCGTTCTGGCCCGACCCCGCGGAGCAGCTGCAGGTCAGCGGCGGCGGACCGACGGCGGTGCTGCTCGACGAGTCGCGCTCCCGTCTGTATGTGATGACCCGCTTCGACAACGCGGTGTCGATCCTCGACACCTCCGACGGCGACGAGATCCAGCACCTGGCGATGCACAACCCCGAGCCGGCGAGCGTGACCGAGGGCCGTCGCTTCCTTTATGACGCGACGTACACCTCGGGCCGCGGCGACTCGGCGTGCGCGACCTGTCACGTGTACGGCGACGTCGACCACCTGGCGTGGGACCTCGGCAACCCCGACGGCGACGTGACGATCGCGCCCGGGCCGTTCAAGACCATCTTCCTGCCCGACTTCCCGATCGACTTCCACCCGATGAAGGGGCCGATGACGACCCAGAGCCTGCGCGGCATGGCCAACCACGGGGCGATGCACTGGCGCGGCGACAAGACCAGCCCGAACTTCCCGCCGAACACGCAGCCGAACCAGGGCTCGTTCGACGAGGTGATGGCGTTCAAGCAGTTCAACAAGACGTTCGTCGAGGTCATGGGCCGGACGCAGGAGATCCCGGCCACCGACATGCAGAAGTTCACCGACTTCGTGCTGCAGATGACCTACCCGCCGAACCCGGTGCGCAACCTCGACAACTCGCTCACCGCGTTCCAGGCGGCCGGCCGCGACCTCTACATGAACAAGCCGGCCACGCTCGGCATGACCTGCAACTTCTGTCACGTACTCGACCCGACCGGCAACGCGCAGTACGGGGTCGACCGCCCGGGCTTCTTCGGCTCCGACGGCTCCTACGTCGGCACCGAATTCGTGCAGACCATGAAGGTCCCGCACCTGCGCAACGCCTATACGAAGATCGGCAAGTTCGGCCTGCCGCGCAACTCGTCGATCAACCCGCAGGAGGACGACTCGTTCCTCGGCGACCAGATCCGCGGCTTCGGCTACACGCACGAGGGCTCGATGGACTCGGTGTTCGGCTTCCTCAGCCAGATCGGCTTCGTCGAAGATCCGGTCTTCAACCCCGGCGGGCTCGAGTCCGACACCCCGACCGAGCGCCGCCAGGTCGAGGCGTTCGTGCTCGCCTTCGACTCCAACATGGCCCCCATCGTCGGTCAGCAGATCACCCTGACCAGCAGCAACGCCACGATCGTCAGCTCGCGCCTCACGCTCATGCGGACCCGCGCCAGCGCCGGCGAGTGCGACCTCGTGGTCCACGGCCCCTACGGCGGGAGGATGCGCGGGTACCTGTGGAACGGCACCGCGTTCCAGCAGGACGAGCAGGCCAAGCCGACGCTGACCGACTCGCAGCTGCGGGCTCGCGCCACCCTGCTCCTGCAGGAGCTCACCTACACCTGCGTACCGCCCGGTTCGGGCACCCGCGTGGCCATCGACCGCGACCTCGACGGCACGCTGAACGGCGACGAGTGCTGACGGCGACGCGGGCGTGAGCCCGACTGTCGGGGGCAGGCCCCGCGGCGCGCGGCGTCGCGGGGCACGTATATCGCGGGGCGCGATTTCGCCGGGAATCGATCTTCTCGATCCTCGCCATCGGCGGCCCCACCGGATTCGCGCATGGGCCGTTCCGCGGGCGCCAGGCGCCGTTTCGGCCGGCTCGGGCCGGTGCGGCGGCGCGGGGCCTCCGATATAGTGCGGCCCGATGGCGACCGCAGATCCTGCTCTCAAGCTTCAGGTCCTGACCGGGCTGCTCGAGTCCGAGAGCACGACGCTGATCGGCATCGACGGCGGCGAGGTGTTGACGCTGGCCGAGGGCAGGGGGCTCGAGGCGATGGGAGTGGCCGGGACTGCGGCGCCGGGCGTCGCGCTCGCGGCGGCGTTCGCCGAGCACCCCGAGCTGGTCGAGCTGTTCCGGCGCAGCCTGCGGGGCGAGCGGGTGCGGGCCGAGAGCACATATGGCGAGGCGTACTGGCTGCAATCGTTCTACCCGCTGCGCGGAGCCGACGGCGCCATCGTCGGCGCCGCGATGCTGGCGATCGACGTCACCCGCGACCTGAACACGGTGCGTCAGGGGCAGATGCTCCGCGAGCTCGTCAACAACCTGCCGACCAACGTGTTCGCCGTCGACCCGCGAGGGGTCTGCGAGATCTCCGAGGGCGGCATGCTGGCGCAGATCGGCCTCAAGCCGGGGCAGAACGTCGGCGTCAACGTCTTCGAGGCCTACAACGCCACCATCCCCGACCTCGCCGACGCCATGGCCGCCGCCTTCCGCGGCGAGACGCGGGTGATCGAGTTCAGCTTCGGCGACTCGCTCTACAGCCAGACGACGCTGCCGCGCCGCGACGCCCAGGGCAACTACGCCGGCGCCTATTGCATCGCCTCCGACATCACCCAGCGGCGCCGCGACGAGGAGCTGCTGCGGGCGCAGATGCGCATCATCCAGGAGCAGAAGGAGGCCATTGTGCGGCTGTCGAGCCCGATCATCGAGGTCGGGCACGACGCGCTGGCGGTCCCGCTGGTCGGGTCGCTCGACGAGCAGCGGGCGGCGACCATCATGCACGGGCTGCTCGAGGCGATCGCGCACAAGCGGGCGCGCTTCGCCATCCTCGACCTCACCGGCGTCGACACCGTCGACCCGACGTCGGCCGAGCACTTGATCCGCATCATCCACAGCGTGCGCCTGCTCGGCGCGCAGGCCGTCATCACCGGCATCCGTCCGCCGATCGCCCGGATCATGGCCGAGCTCGGCCTCGATCTCAGCCGCCTGCACACCCTGCGCTCGCTGCAGGACGCGCTGCGCTACTGCAGCGAATCGAGCCCCGGCGTCCGCTGAGGCCAATCATCACAGTCGGCCGCGCTCGCCGACTCGCTGCTCGCTCGCCGTCGGTTCGCTGGCGAGCGCGTCGCGGATGACGGGGTGGCGAGCCCTCCTGAAGGGGCGCTCGCGCGTGGCCGCGCGCCCCGCGGGTCGCGCCGGGGCGCCGCCGGGAGCGCGACGGCCTGGACGGCCTATTCCCGGCATCGGTGAGCGGTAGACGCACGCATCAGTGACACCGCTGCTGACGCTTCAGGGTTACACTGGCGAGTTCATGGGTTTTTCACGACCGGCGTCCACGATGCGCGAGCGCACCTATCCACCTCCTTTCCCTGACGGGTGGTACCGCGTCGCGCTGTCGAGCGAGGTCAGGCGCGGCAAGATCCGCTACCTCGAGTGCCTCGGCCAGCAGATGGTCGTGTACCGCAGCGACGTCGACGACAGCGTGCACGCGATGGCCGCGTTCTGCCCGCACCTGGGGGCCAATCTAGCCGGTGGCTGCGTCAAGCAGGGCCACGTCGAGTGCCCGTTCCACGGCTGGCAGATGGCGAGCGACGGTCGCGTCGCTCACATCCCTTATGCCAGGCGGCTGCCCACGCGCTCGCTGCAGGCGACCTGGCCGATCCGCGAGCAGTACGGCCAGATCTTCATCTACCACCGCGGCGGTAGCACCCCCGACGCCGCCGTACCGCCGCCGTACGAGATGCCGGCCATCCCCGACATCGACGACGGTCGCCTGGTGTTTCGCGGCAAGCACGACGCGGAGGTGGTGCACATGCACTTGCTCGAGTTCGCCGAGAACAGCGTCGACTTTCAGCACTTCGGCCCGCTGCACGGCAAGATGTTCGTGCCGTGGACGCGCCTGCAGGTGCCGGGGATCGCCATTCGCCACGAGGCCGCGTGGGAGCTGGACATCGACCCGGCGCGCCAGCACCTGGCCTACTTCAAGAACCACGCGATCCTCAAGATCTTCGGCCGCTTCGTGCAGAGCACCCGGGCGTCGGCGCTGATAACGTTCTACGGCCCCGCCGGAGTCGTCACGTTTCGCTTCACGATCCCCGACCTCGGCGAGATCGTCATGTTCCAGACGCACCTGCCGCTCGGCCCGCTCGAGCAGAAGGTCGATTTCCACTGGTTCGCGGCGCCGAAGATCCCGCGGCTCTTGGTGTCGTACGTCATCGGCAATTGGGTGTCGCAGTGGCGCAACGACGTCGTCATCTGGGAGAACAAGATCCACCGCCCGCGGCCGGTTCTGGTCCAGGAAGACGGGCCGATCCACCGCCTGCGCCGGTGGTTCTCGCAATTCTACCCGGACGGCAGCGACGCCAGGCTGACCCCGCAGGGCGACCTGGCGGCGGCCGGCGATTGACCACCTGCTCGAAGGGGCAGGTCATCACGCGCTGCGGTCGATGATCTGCTGCGGCCGGGCGCCCATGAGGTGCTTGCGGACTCGCTCGGTGTCGTTGCTGCCGACCGAGCGGATCGCCTCGCGCAGCTCGAGCTCGGTGACGCCGAGCTCGCGCGTCCAATAGTCGAGCTCCCAGTCGTGGTCGAGGTCGATCTTCTTCGGGTCGTGCGGCCCGTGGATCTTCTTGGCGGCGGTCATTCCTCGAGTGTGAGGGCGGGCGATCGCGGGCGCATGCGGGCTCAGGCGATCGCGGCGGGCCCGGCTCATTCGTCGAGGTCGTCGGGGCTGTAGTCCTCCTCGGGTCGGCCGCGCGAGGCCGGCCTCGTCGGTTCGTGCGGGCCGTCGTCGTGCCGGCCGCGGCCGGTGACCTGCTGCAGGGCGTCGATCCGCTTCGAGGCCTCGGCCTTCGTCAGCGCCGGGTCGAAGTCCTCGTGGGCCTCCTCGCACAGCGTCTTCAGGTACGAGGCCTGGGCGTCGGTCATCCGCTCGTCGCCGGTGACCCAATCGTCGGGATCTTTCTCGAGGTTGGAGGGGGCGTCGTGCTCGCGCGGTGCGAGCTTCGGGTTGTCCTTGCGCATGCAAGGAGTGTAGGGGCGGCGCGCGATTCGCCCAGCCGCGGGCGCAACTGCGGCGAACTCCGGCGCCCGCGGCGGCACGCGCCCGCTGCCGCGCAGGCCGCGGCGCAGCGGCGACGGTCGCGATCGCTAGGCGCCGAGGCGGACGCGCAGCTGCGACGGACCGCGGTCCTGCAGGCTGGCGCCGCGGTAGTCGAATCCGCCGACGAGCTGCCACTCGGGGAATCGCAGCAGGGCCTGCAGCGCCTCTTCGAGCTCGAGCCGGGCGAGCGGGCCGCCGGGGCAATAATGCGGGCCGACGCTGAAGGTCATCGGTCGCCCGCCGCGCGCGAGGTCGAGGCGGTCGGGATCGGCGTAGGCGGCGGGGTCGCGGTTGGCGGAGGCGAGGATCGGGAACACCAGCTGGCCCTTGCGGATCTGCTGGCCGCCGATCTCGAGGTCCTCCGCGGCCAGGCGATTGGTGGTCAGCACCGAAGGGGCGAAGCGCAGCAGCTCCTCGATCGCCGGGATCAACAGTGCCGGGGCGGCGCGCAGGCGGGCGAGCTGGTCCGGGTGCTCGAGCAGGGCCAGGACGGCGCAGGCGATCTGGTTGCGCGAGGTGACGTAGCCGGCGCCGACCATCTGGAAGCACTGGATCGTGACTTCTTCGATGACGGAGGGGTCGTCGCGGTCGTCGCCGAGGAAGCGGCTGATCATGTCGTCGCCCGGGCGGACGCGCCGCTCCTGCACGATCGCGGCGAGCAGCCCGAACAGCCTGGCGGACGACTCCTTGGCCCGCAAAGCCGGGTCTTCGTCGGTGGCGCCGGCGCCGGCGACCTGCATGATGTCGGTGGTCCAGCGGCGGAAGTCGGACCGCTGATCGTCGGGGAGGCCGAAGATCGCGCACAAGACATCGAGGGCGATCGGGTCGGCGTATTGCCACACCACGTCGAGCTCGCCGCCGGCAGTGACGCCCGCGAGGGCGTGCTCGACGCTCGCGCGCACCTCGCCGCGCACGCGCTCGATCGCCGCGGCGCTGAAGCCCCGCATCACCAGGCCGCGGCTGCGCGTGTGCTGCGGCGGGTCGAGGAACCACAACAGGCGCGACCATTGGCCGATCATCGCCTCGAGCTCGCCGGTGCCGCGCAGCGCCGGCATCAGCGTCGACAGCAGCTCGCGCGCGCGGGCATTGACGAGACGTCGATCGCGCACCGCGGCTTCGCAGTGATCGTGGCGAGCGAGGAACCACGCGCCGAGCGGCTCGTGATAATAGACGGGGCACTCCTCGCGGAGCCGTCGCAATAGCGGGTACGGATCGGCGAAGAAGGCCTCGGACAGGATCGGATACTCGGACGACGCAGCCATCGGCCCAGGATAGCGCGGACCCGCGGGCGGCGATCGGCGCTCGTGATCGGCCGCTGCGGCCCTGCGAAACGATGGTTTATGATGAGGTCGGCGATGGGCGCTCGCCATCGCGCGGCTCGCCGTCGCGGGGGCGAGGGTTTCTATTGAAAAGACATTCGCGGGTTCACGCGGGCAGGCGCACCTCGAGCAGCTCGAGATCGGGCGAGCAGGCGGTGAGGGCGTGCGGCAGGGCGGGCGGGACCACCACGCAATCGCCGGCGGCCAGCGATTCGGCGATGGGGCCCGACCAGGTGGCGGTGCCGGCGAGCACGAACCACAGCAGCAGCTCGCCGTCGTGGCGGGCGTCAGGCGTGGCGTCGGCGCCGTGGGGCCGGACCACGCGCACGTCGGCGAGGCCCGCGGTCGCGGCGGCGATGCCGGTGTCGCGCGCGACGAAGCCGGGGAAGCGCCAGGCGTCCCAGCGGGCGCTCGCGGCCTGGTGGCGGACGAACCGCTGGCCGCCGAATTCACGCTCGGGCCGCAGCTCTGCGGTCGGCAGCGCGAGCGCGTGGTCGGCGAAGGTCTCGTGCTCGGCGGGGCAGCTGACCTCGAGCACCTCGAGGCCCGGCGAGCTCTCGAGCACGCGGTGGCGGATGTGCGGCGGTTGCAGCACGCAGTCGCCGGCGTGCAGCTCGAACGGCGGGCCCTGATCCTCGTAGACGACGCGCACCCACCCGCGCAGGCAGTAGATCAGCTGAAACCGGACGATGTGATAATGCACGTAGTCGGGCACCGGGCCGCCGGCGACGATGCCGATCTGCGAGCCGATGAAGCGGCCGCCCAGGCGCCCGGGGATGAGGTCGCGGTAGCGCATGCCGGCCCGGCCGACGCCGCGGTGGGCGTCGTCGCCGGCGCGCGTGAGCACCAGCGCGGACACGAGCGGCGGCAGCTCGAGCGGCGGCTCGGCGGCCACCAGCTCGATCCGGGTGCCGTTGGGCGCGACGAGCTCGGCGGCCCCGTCGGCGACGCGCGCAGGGTCGTCGCAGCAGAGCCGCAGGACGCCGGGCGCGCCCGCGGCCCCATGGAGCAGGCGCAGGCGCAGGCCGTGGCCGCTCAGCAGGGCGGTCCGCGGGGCGTCGGCCGGGGCGATGGCGTCGAGGCGGAAGCCGAGGACGTCGACGAAGAAGGCGATCGTGGGCTCGAGCGCGGGGCAGGGCAGGACGACCTCGGCGGCGCGGATGTTGGTGCTCGTGGACATGTCGTGAGGGACCTGTTGTGATGGACATGTCTCGGAGGACATGTCCGTTGCGTTACGTCGTGGCTCGGGAAGCCCGGGGGCTCGGGGCAATTTAGCTCGAGCGAGCGCGCGACTTTTGGGGGGCGTGGGCCGCAGAGTCCGCGATCCGCGCGAAGGGCGGCGTGGTAGGCTGCGGGCGTGAGACCCGACATCGGACGAAGACTGTGCGTGCCGGCGATCCTGGCGGTGTCCTCGGTGACCGCGGCGCCGGCCTGCAGCAAGGACGACAAGACGACGATGACCGAGACCACCGGGACGTCCGAGGACGGCCCGACGAGCACGAGCACGACCACGACCACGACGGCGACCGAGCCGACCACCGGGACGACGATGGACCCGACGGCGGCGACGACGACCACCACGGAGACGGACACCGACGGGGTGCCCGACTGCGGGGCGATCGAAGATCAGGCGACCTGCGAGGCGACACCGCTGTGCGCCTGGCCGCCGGAGATCTTGCAATGCACCGTCGATTGCATGCAGATCACCGACGAGGCGGTCTGCGGCGTGCAGCAGTTCTGCGCGTGGATCGACGGCGCGTGCGAGATGTTGATCATATGATAGCATCCCGGGCGGCCCGGTCGGGCTGCGAGCTGAACCAGGACGAGAGATGACGGATCCCGAGCGCTGGACCGAATGGAACCTCCGCCGCGCGTCGGTGGTCCGGATCTACGAATGCGGCGAGCGCATGGTGGTGCTGTCCCCGGACGGCGAGGGCCACGCGCTCGCCGGCGACTCGGCGATGTTGGCCGCCGCGGTGCTGGCGTTCCTCGAGGCGCCGCACACGGGGGCCGAGGTGCTGGCGCACGTCGAGGCGCTGGCCGGCGCGCCGATCGAGCGGCCCGAGGTGATCGGAGAGCTGCTCGGCCTGTTGCTGCGAGCGCGCGCGCTCGAGGCGGCGACGGTCGGAGCGCCGGCGAGGCCGACGCGCGCGGGCGGGCCGCGGGTGGTGCTGGGGCTGACCGGAGCGGCGGCGACGATGCACGCGCCGGCGCTGATTCAGCGGCTGCAGGCGCGCGGCTTCGAGGTGCGCGCGGCGGTCACGGACAGCGCGCTGCGGTTCGTCCGCGCCGAGGCGCTCGAGGCGCTGACGCACGCGCCGGTGGTCAGCGCGGTCTGGCCGGAGAGCCAGGTCCACCGCGTGCCGCACATCGAGCTGGCGCAGTGGGCCGACGCGGTGCTGGTGTGCCCGGCGTCGGCGACGACGATCGCGCGGCTGGCCACGGGCGACCACGCGTCGGTGGTGACGGCGATCGCCCTGGCCACGCGCGCGCCGGTGCTGGTGGTGCCGTCGATGAACCCTGCCATGTACGCGGAGCCGGCGGTGCAGCGCAACCTGGCCCGGCTGGTGGCGGACGGGCTGCACGTGGCGCACCCGGCCCGCGCGCTCGAGGTCGCAGACCCGCCGGCGACGCGCACGCCGATGCTGGGCGGGTCGCCGCCGCCGGAGGTGGTGGTGCAGCTGCTCGAGGCGATCGTCCGCGAGCGGGCGAGCGCGACGCTGTCGCAGGCGCCGCGCGGGGCCGCGGGCTGGGACCGGCTGTACCGCACGCACGCGGCCGCCGAGCTGCCCTGGCAGCGCGAGGAGGCCGATCCGGACCTGCTGGCGGCGCTGGAACACGAGGGCGCGTCCGGGCTGGCGGTGCTCGAGGTCGGTGCGGGCCTCGGCGCCCTGGCGTCTGCGATCGCGGGGCGCGGGCACTCGGTGGTCGCTACCGACATCTCGGCGGCGGCGCTCGAGCAGGCCCGCGACCGCGCGCCCGAGAGCCGGGCGATCTGGCTGTGCGACGACATCACCGAGACGCGCCTGCGCGGCCGCTTCGACGCGGCGATCGACCGCGCCTGCCTGCACCTGCTCGCCGGCGCGGAGGCCGGGCGCTACGCGGCGGCGATGGCCCGGCTGCTCCGGCCCGGCGGGGTGCTGATCGTGAAGACGCTGGCCGAGCCGGCCGCGGGCGTGACGCTTTATTCCCGCGAGGCGATCGCGGCGCTGTTCGCCCCGGCGTTCGCGCTCGAGCGCGAGGCCGCGAGCACGCTGGCGGGACCGGCCGCGGCCCCGGCGGCGCGGCTGTTCGTGCTGCGGCGCATGTCCGAATGAGCATGCCCTGAAGGGCATGTCTAAAGGGGCATGTCGCAAGGGACAGTACCATCACGTACGGCGGCGGCTCTCGCCGAGGGTGCCGAGGATCATCGCGCGCATGGCGAGGGCGAGGGCGGGGTCGTCGAGGCGCTCGGGCTCGCGGCGGAGGGTGGTGCGGATGAGGCCGCCGAGGCCGCGGACCAGCACGGTGGCGGTGAGGGCAGGGTGGGCCAGGTCGAGCTCGTCGCGGCTGGCGAGGGCGTGCGAGACCATGGCCTCGACTGCGACCTCGAAGGCGTCGATCGTGTCGAGGTGGTCACGGGCCAGCGATTGGTGCAGCGCCTGATGCAGCCGCGGGGCCACGCGGTGCATGGCGACGATCGCGGCGACCAGGCGATCGACCGCGGCCGGCAGCGCCAGGCCGTCGATGCCAGTGAGGGCGGCGGCGAGCACGGCCTGCATCTCGGCGACGTGGCGGCGACCGATCTCCTGCAGCAGCGCCTCGCGGTCGGCGAAGTACTGGTAGAGGGTGCCGATGCTGACGCCGGCGCGCGCGGCCACTGCGTTGGTGGTGGCCGCGGCCGGACCCTTCCGCGCCAAGATCTGAGCGGCCGCCTCGACGATGGCGTCGACGGTGGCCTGACCCCGGCTCTGAATCGGGCTGCGGCGGCGTTTGGCGGGCTTCTTGCGGGCGGTGGCGGGCACGGGACAAAAGCGAGTAGCGAGGATCTGAGCAAAGGCTCATCTTCCTTGCAAGCCCCGCAGGGAGTGATTCGCATGCGCAAGATCGTCGGCCTGTTCCGCTTCGCCAGCACCTACGTCCGCCTCGTCCGCGACACCGACCGCCTCGACCTGGTGTTCGCCCTCGCCGATTCGTTCGACGAGTCGCCCGGGCTGCGGCGCATGCTCGCCCGCCCCGAGGTGAAGGCGTACCTGGCCCGCCCGCTGCCGCCGCTGACGCTCAAGCTCGAGGAACTGCGCGCGCTGCCGGAGGGCAGCCTGGGGCGCGAATTCGCCAGGTTCCTCGATCAGCGCAAGCTCGACCCGACGGGGGTCTATCACAGCGCGCTCGACACGTCGGGCGACGCAGCGCAGATGAAGCTCCACCTCGAGCGCAGTCACGATCTGTGGCACACGGTGCTCGGCTTCGACACCGACGTGGCCGGCGAGCTCGGGCTGCAGGCGTTCTACATCGCCCAGCTGCAGTCGCCGCTCGGGCACCTGCTGCTGTCGGCGGGGCTGCTCAACGGGATGCTGTTCCAGCACGAGGACGGCGACCGCCGCATGGAGGCGATCACCCGCGGCTGGCGCCTCGGCAAGACGATGCGGCCGCTGTTCGGGGCGGACTGGGCGGCGATGCTGACCTGGCCGATCGAGCAGGTGCGCGAGCACTTCGGGATCACGCCGGAGCACGTGCGCACGGCGGCGATGGCGGCCTGAGCCATGATCGGCGCGGTCGAACCTCGTCTGTGGGGAGCGCCCTTGACAGGGTGCGCCCGGGCGGGCCAGATCGCGCGGCGATGAGCCGGGCTCCGTCGTTCCGCGCGCGCTTCGAGGCGAGGGCCGCCGGCCTGGGCGCGCAGGTTCGCGAGGGGCCGACGCTGCTCGCTTGGGATGGCGAGCATGCGTAGCGCGGCGATCCGGCGCGCGCTGGTGCTGGCATTCGCGTGCGCGTGCGGGCGGCCGGCCGCGGCCCCGCCGGCGACCCTGGTCGGGCGCGCGGTGCTGCCGGCGGCCACGTTCGCGCCGGGGCCGGCCTCGGGCGCCCGGCTCGGTCCGGCGCCGATCCACGGGCAGCAGGCGCCGTTTTCGTCGCAGCCGGTGCAGGGGTTCTCGGCGCTGGTCGCGGTGGGCGACGGGACCTACCTCGCGCTCGCCGACAACGGTTACGGAAAGATCGAGAACTCGGCCGACTTTCACCTGCGGGTCTACACATTGCGGCTCGACCCCCGCGCCGCGAATGGTGGCAGCGGCGCGGTCGAGGTCGTCGGGTACTTCGAGCTGCGCGATCCGGGGCGCGAGGTCGCGTTCCCGATCGTCCAGCAATTCAGCGAGGCGCGGGTGCTGACCGGCGCCGACTTCGACCCCGAATCGCTGCAGCGCGCGCCCGACGGGACGCTGTGGTTCGGCGACGAGTTCGGGCCGTTCTTGCTGCACACGTCGGCCGACGGCATCCTGCTGGAGCCGCCGATCGGCCTGCCGGACGTCGAGCGGCCGGGGCTCGAGCTGCGCGCGCCGCAGAACCCGAACAACGAGGAGGGCGCGGCGCTGCGGCTGATGAACGCGCTGGACTGGCGCGCTCGACAGCGCGGCGCGACCCGGCCGCCGGTGCTGTCGCCGCACCACGCGATGGTGGTCGACGACGAGGCCGGCGAGCTCGGGCGCGAGCTGTTCGACGTGAAGTCGCTGCGCGCGGCCGGGTTCCCGGTGGTGGTGTGGACTGTCAACGAGGTCGCGCGCATGCACGCGCTGATGCGCCTCGGGGTCGACGGCATCATCTCCGACCGGCCCGATCTTTTATTAAAAGCGGCGCGCAGCTTCGACAGGGACGGGGACGGGGTGCCGGAGCTCGTCGGAGTGGACGGGCTGGTGCGGCGCGACGCGATCGACCTGCAAGGTCATCGCGGCGCGCGCGACCTGCGGCCCGAGAACACTTTGCCGGCGATGGAGGCGGCGCTCGATCACCTGGTGACGACGCTCGAGACTGATGTCGGCCTGACCGCGGACGACGTGCCGGTGCTGGGGCACGATCCGCAGCTCGATCCGCGCAAATGTCGTGACGTGCTCGGCGGCGACGCGTCACGGACGGTGCGGGCGCTGACGATCGCGGAGCTGCAGCGGCGGTTCGTGTGCGACGGTCTGGTGCGCGGCCCCGAACAGACCCACGACCGCGCGCTGTCGCCGGTGACTGTCGCGTTCGCCGGCGCGGCGGGGCTCGCAGATCCGTACACGCCGCCGACGCTGGCGCAGTGGTTCCGCTTCGTCGCGGCTTACTCCGACTACTATTCGACGGGACCGGGCGCGAGCCACCCGGAGGCGGCGTTCCGGGCCGCGAACGCCCGGCAGGTGCGGTTCAGCGTGGAGACGAAGTTGACGCCGGAGGACGATTTCGCGGCGCTGTTCGCCGCGCGCGTCAGCGAGGCGATCGCGGCCGCGGGAGTGACCGAGCGGGCGTGGGTGCAGAGCTTCGATCTTCGTGCTCTGGGGCACGTGCAAGACCTTGCGCCGGCGATCGGCACTGTGGTGCTGCTGGCCGACGGGGTGAACCTGCCGCTCGGGAGCGAGGCGCCGAGCCCGTGGCTGGCGGGGCTCGGGTGGCCGCACGGGGTGACCGCGCGGACACAGCCGCTGCGGGTGGCGACGAGCGGCGGGTTCGAGGGGATGGCGCTGCGCAGCTCGCCGCCGGCGCTGCTGCCGATGCTCGAGAAGCCGGTCGCGGGTGCGCCGGCGGGCGAGGTGTGGGTCCACGAGTTCGACCTGTCGCAAAGGACATATACCGGTCGGCGCTGGGTCCATCGCCTGGAGCCGCGCGCGACGGCGGCGGCTGACTTTCAGCTCGACGCGGAGGGACGCGGGTTCGTGATCGAGCGCGACGACAGCGAGGGCGAGCTCGGCGGTTACAAGGCGATCCGCGAGCTCACCCTCGGCGCTCCGGGCGCGACGGCGGAGGTGGTGCGGCAGATCGATCTGCTGGCGATCGCCGACCCACACGGGCTCGCGCCGGCGGTCGCGGGGGACGTGGGTGTGGGCGAGGGTCGTTTCGCCATGCCGTTCGTCACCATCGAGAGCCTGGTGCTGCTGCCCGGAGGGCGGGTGCTGGTCGCCAACGACAACAACTTCCCGTTCAGCGTCGGGCGCCACCGCGGCGACGACCGCCCGGACGACGAAGAATTCGTGGTGCTCCAGTTGCCGCCCCGGTGACGACGGGGGCGGTCGACCTCGCGGCGTAGATCGATCGCGCCGCGGGCTCGTTCGAGGCAGCAGCCTCATTTCCTCGGCGCAGCTCCAGCGACGGCGGTCCTTCGATCCTGTCCGTCGCGGCGAGTTGCGGCGAATGGAAGGTACGCCGTCATGAACCTCGTATGCGATCACCATGGTGCCCTGATCTTGTCCGCCGCGGGCGCGTCCTCGACCCCGCGGTGCAGCCGGTGCGGCGAGTCGATCGCCGGCCGGGAGGTTCGAGGCGCGGGCCGCATGACGGGCGCCCGCGATGAAAACTCGGTGTTGTTCTCGCTCGCCAGCCTGCGCGCGCTCGATGTCGGCCCCGTCGCCGACGCGCCCGCGCCGCTGGCGGTGGCGAAGCGCCCGAAGTCGGCGCCGCAGCCGACCGATGGTTCGGGCCTCATCGACGTGCGGGCGCTCGGCGGGGTGATGCAGGCCGAGCGCCCGCAGGCGCGAGCGCCCCGTTTCAGCGAGCTGACGGCGGCGCCGCTGGTGATTCCGCCGACGCCGGTGCGCAGCCGGGCGACCTCGGCGCCGCCGCCGATGCCGCTGTACCTGCTGCTCGGGGTGGTGGCGCTGGGAATGATGGGACTCGCGGGCTTCCTGGTGACGCGCCCGCCGACGCCGGCGCCGGTGATCATCGAGCGCCACATCTCGCAGGCGCCGATGGTGGTGGCGTCGGCGTCGGCGGCGGAGGCGGAGGCCGAGCCCGAGGCGGAGCCGGAGCCGGTCGAGGCCGTTGCGCCGGTCGCCGCGGTCGAGCCCGCCGAGCCCGGGCCGAGCAAGCGCCCGCGCAAGCCGGGCATCAAGCCGGCGGCGCCGAGCGCGGACAAGCCGGCGCCGATCAAGGTGGTGACGCCTGCCGCCCCGTCCGGCCCGGCGAACGACAGCGTCGAGTGCCTGCTCTCGCCCGAGAAGTGCAAGGCCAAGCCGGCCGCGCCGCCGAAGGCCGATCCGCCGTCGGCGTCTGTCTCTGCGGACAGCTTGCCCGAGAAGCTCGAGCCGGCCGACATCGCCGACGGCACTCGCGCGGCCAAGGCCGCCGCGCTGGATCGCTGCCGAACCCACGCGCGCGGCGGCGAGAAGGTGACGATCAAGCTGTCGATCGCGGGCCCCGATGGCAAGGTGCTGTCGGCAGCGCCGCAGGACGACGCGGGCAACCCGACGCTGGCGAATTGCGCGGCCGGCGAGCTGATGCGCTCGACCTTCAAAAAGGTGAGCAAGGCGCAGATCGGGGCGGTGGCGACGCTCAAGTTCTGAGAGATCCGCGCCAGTAAGACGAGAGCGGTCGCGGGCGAGGATGCCCGCGACCGCTGGCGAATCGGGCCCGCGATTGACGCCGTGGCCCCCGGGGGCGGGCGCCGGGTCGGCCACGACGAGCTCCTGCCATGATTGGTAAGCCAGAGCGTGCAGGCACCGCCAGGTGCGCGTCGAATCTCCGCGATCGCGGATCACGGCTGCGTCGCCCAGAACTCGAGCCGGTGCTCGGCCCGGTGATCGACGGGCTGGATCTTGCCCTCGCCGGCCGCCAGCGCCAGCACGTTCGGGGTCGCCGCAGTGAAGCGGTCCCAGGTCGGGAGCTGCTCGCCGTTCGGATCGCCCGTGCGGGCGAAGTTCGACCAGTAGTGGATCATCTGCTCCGACAGGCGCAGCCGCGCCGGCGTCAACGCCGAGCCGTCGCCGAACAGGTATTCGGTGTCGTCGGCGTGCAGCGCCCCGGTGCGCAGCTCGGGCAAAAACGGGAGGTCGTGCTCGCTCGCCTCGGCGAACTCGAAGAAGTACACCGGGGCGCGCTCGGCGAAGATCGCGTTTTGCTCGAAGGTCGTGCGCGCCCACAGACGATCGGTCAGCAGCTGCGCCCAGGCCTCGGCCGCTGATGCGTAGTTTGCGAGCGGATAGGTGGCCGCAACGGCCTCGGCCTGCTCGCCGAAGGCCTTGGCGAGCAGGTCGGGGTATTGCTCGGCAGTGATCGGCGCGCCGGCGAGGTCGTGGAACAGGCCGACGAACAGGTGGTGCTCGTCGCGGGTGTGACCGGCGAGCACCGGCACCGCGCGGAACCGGCCCGCGCGCAGCGCCTCGCCCGGGTTCTCGGGCAGGATCGGATCGCCGGGCACGTAGGGCTGGAACATGTGCATGACCGCCGGGAGCGCGAGGATCTGCGCGACCGACAGGCCGCGCAGGCAGGCGAGCGCCGTCGCTGGATCGTCGCAGCCGAGCTGGCCTGCGACGTAGAGGCCGAGCGGCTCCTGCTCGTCGCGCGCAGCCCACAAGATGTACGGATCGGCCGGCACGTCCGGGCCCATGCCGCCGGGGACGATGTCCATCAGCGCCTCGCCGCTGTGGAGGATGGCGCGGTGGAACAGCCCGTCGGCGCTCGGCGACGTCAAATGAGCGGTCGTCGCAGTCGCGCCGTACGACACGCCGAACAAGGTGACGTTGTCGGGGTCGCCGCCGAACGCCGCGGCGTTGCGCTGGACCCACTTAAGCGCGAGCTGCTGGTCCTGCAGGCCGAACGTGCCCGAGCCGTCGAGGCCGGGGTAGACGAAGTTGCCGAACACGCCGAGGCGGAAGTTGATCGTGACGACCACGACGTCGCCCTCGCTGGCCAGCCGACGAGCGTCGAACAGGTCGCCGGCACCGATCGCGCCGTCGCCGTGGATCCACACCATCACCGGCCGCGACGTGCCCGGACCGCGCGGGGTGGTCACATTGAGGTATAGACAATCCTCGGTGTCGCTGTCGATGTCGACGTACGCGGTGCCGACCTGCGGGCAGCGGTTGCCCGGGCGGGTGGCGTCGCGCAGCTCGGTCCACGCGCTCGCGGGACGCGGGGCCTGCCAGCGCAGCTCGCCGACCGGGGGCTCGCCGTAGGGGATGCCTTGAAACAGGCGGACCTCGTCGGTCAGCGTGCCGCGCACGCGACCGGCGTCGGTCTCGACGATCGACTCGTCGCTCGTCGAACACGCCAGGGGCAGCGCCGCCAACGACAGCGCCGTCATGACTCCGAACAATTGCTCCGCCGCGCTCTGCATCATCGCCAGACCTCGTGTGCTGCGAGGTTAGGGGACGGACTGCGACGCGCCGGCCTGCGCGGGACGAAGGTCGGCGTCCGGGGGACGAACGCGGCTGCTCGTGGGACGGGCGCGGTTCACGGCAGGCGGTCGCGGTAGCGCTGGCTCACCGGCAGCTCGACGCCGCCGGCGAGGATCGCCCGGTACTCGCCGGCGCCGACGCTGCGCAGCTCCTTGACCGCGTCGAGCCGGACCGCGTAGGAGCGGTGGATGCGCACGAACACGCGCGGGTCGAGCTGGGCCTCGAGGGCGCTCAGGGTCGTGCGCAGCAGGTGGACCTCCGCGCCGACGTGCAGCTCGACGTAGTTGGCGCTGGCCGCCAGCCAGTCGATGCTGGCAGTGGCGACGAAGATCGTCCGTTTGCCGAGGGTGACCGCGACGCGCTCGAGGTAGGTCGTCGCGGCCTCGCCCGCGAGCGCGCGCCGGGCCGCCAGCGCCGCCCGCACGCGGGTGAGCGCGGTCGCCAGGCGAGCCTCGTCGAACGGCTTCAATAAATAATCAATCGCGCCGGTTTCGAAGGCGTCGACTGCGTGATCGGCGTAGGCGGTGACGAACACGATCAGCGGCGCGGGGGTCATGTGGAGCCGCCGCGCCAGCGCCAGGCCGCCGAGGCCCGGCATCTCGACGTCGAGCAGGACGAGGTCGGGTCGCTCGCTGCGAATGGCCTGCAGCGCGGCGTCGGCGTCCTCGGCCTCGGCCGCGATCACGATGTCGGCGTGATCGGCGAGCAGCGCCCGCAGCCGGCTGCGCGCCAGCGGCTCGTCGTCGGCGATCACCACCCGCAGCGCAGTCATGCCGCCTGCCAGGGTTGGAAGGGCAGTCGCAGCTCGGCCGCAGTGCCGCCGCCGTCGGCCGGTGCGAGGGTGAAGCGGGCCGCCTCGCCGAACATCGCGGTCAGCCGCGCGCGCGTGGTGCCGACGCCGGTCCGTTCGCGGCGCCCGGGCGCCAGGCCGACGCCGTCGTCGTGGACGCGCAGCACCAGAGTCTCGCCCTCGCGGCGGGCGCCGAGGCTGAGCCGCCCCGGCCCCGGGCGCGGGCCGATCCCGTGGGCGAGCGCGTTCTCGACGAGCGGCTGCAGGAGCATGCCGGGCACCCGCGCGCCGAGGACGGCCGGATCGACGGCGCGGACGACGGTCAGCCGCGGGCCGAAGCGCATCGCCTGCAGCTCGAGGTAGAGGTCGACCTGCTCGAGCTCGCGGCGCAGCGGCACCTGCCCCTCCGCGCCCGCCTGCTGCGTCAGGCGCAGCAGGTCGCCGAGGCCGACAAGCATCCGCTCGGCGCGCCGCGGGTCGTCGCGGACGAGCGCGGCGATCCCGTTGAGGGCGTTGAACAGGAAGTGCGGGCGCAGCTCGAGCGACAGCGCCCGCAGGTTGGCCCGCGCCAGCGAACGCGCGAGCACCTCGCGCTCGACCCGCTCGTGGGCCCGCTGCAGCACCGCGTGGGCGAGGGTCAGGACGACGAAGCCTGCCGTGCCGCGCATGACGACCTCGCCGGGCTGCATCTGCGCCGCGACCACGCCCGGGTCGGCGCCGAGCAGCGCGACCGCCAGCTCGAGGAACACGAGGGTGACGACGGCGTCGACCGCGACGTAGCCGGCGCACAGCAGCACGCGTAGCAGGCCATGACGCGCCCGCAGCCCGGGCGTGAGCGGCAGGAGGTCGAAGACCCACCACAGCGGCCAGGCGGACGCGACGTACACCGCAGCCCCGGCGAGGCCGACGGCGAACATCTGCCAGCTCTCGACGGCGAGGCCGCGGGCCTGGAGCTCCTGCACCGTCGCGTTGGTCGGGCCGTAGACCATCGCCAGGACGACGCCGACGAACACGAGCCACTGGCCGCGAGTGGTCTGGCGATACACCGAGGGGACGCCCTCGAGCGGTCTGGCGCCGGCGCGCACGCGCGCAGTGTAACCCATGGCGACCCGACCGCGTGCTCGCAGCCCACAGCGCGATGGATGGCGGCTCGCCGCGAGCTCTCGGTCCGCACATCCGGCTCTGCGGATGGTCCGCGAACCCCAGTGAACGGGCGCACCATCGCTCTGCGGCCGAGCCCTCGCGAAATGCGGATGAAGCCGAACGACTTGCTGCGTGTCGGGAGTTCGGGATTCCGTCCTCGGATGGCCTCGCAACTCTCGAGGACGCGATCGGTTCGCGACCCGTAGCGGGGCTGTCGATACCTCGCAGTCTCCGACGCAGCGAACATCCGTCGATCCGACCCGCGCAGTCACGGCGCGCGCAATCCTGCGACGACACGAGCACGCGACCCTGCGGCGCTCGGTCGCAAGTCGACGCGCTCCCTTTTCTTTTTAAAAAAGAAATCATCGGCGGGGCGGGCGCGGCGCCGAATGATCATAGTGCTGCGACGCGTCGTCGCGGGCGCGCCGCCGGGGGCTGCTCGGTTATCCTCGTCGGGTGGAGACGCCTGCCGTTCATCTCGTGTTGTTGGCGAAGTTCGCCGGAGTGATGCTGTTCATCGCTGGTTCGGGCGCCTCGCTGTTGGCGAAGACCCGCGAGGAGCGGCGCCGGGCGACGCATCAGATCGCCTCGACGGGGCTGTTCATCGTCTGGTGCGGCGGGTTCGCCCTGGCGACGCTGTCCGCGATCCCGTTGACCGAGCTGTGGATCTTGCTCGGGCTCGGCCTCTCGCTCGCGGCCCACGTGGTGGTCGTGACCGCGGCCGAGCGCGGGGCCGGACGCGGGCACGTGATCGCCTTCGCGGCGCTGATCCTCGGGATCCTCGCGGCGATGATCTTCCGCCCGGTGTTCGGCGCCTGAGCTCAGCTCTCGCGCTGGCCGAGGTTGGCGTGGATGACCGCGCCGTTCAGTGTCGGCCGTTCGACGCAGAACGCGACGATGTCGGCGACCTCCTCGGGGGACAGCAGGCGGCCGTACGAGATCATGCCGAGCACCCGCTGCATCACTTCGGGGCCGAGCGCGCGCAGCGGGTCGAGCAGCGGGGTGTCGACGAAGCCCGGGCACACGCACACCGCGTGGATCCCGGCGCCGAACAGGTCCTGCACCGTGGCCCGCAGCAGGCCGACCAGCGCGTGCTTGCTGGCGCAGTAGGTGAGGCGGCCGGGCACGCCCTTCTCCGACAGCGTCGAGCCGATGAAGATCACCGACGAGCCGGGCGCCATGGTCGGGAGCAGGCCCGCGGTCAGCTCGGCCGGGGTGACCACGTTGATCCGCATGGCCTGCTCGCAGGCGCGGGCGTCGAAGTCGGTGACCGCGTCGGCGATCGGGAAGGCTGCGTTGTGGATCAGGTGGACGCGGCCGCGCGCGCCGACGAGGTCGCGCACGCGCACGATCGCCTCGGCCACCGCGGCGGCGTCGCCGAGGTCGACCGCGAGGTTCTCCACGCCGTCGACAGGACATGGCCTTCGGGACAGATTGATGACGCGCCGGCCGTCGGCGCGCGAGCGGGCCGCGAGCGCCTGGCCGATGCCGGCGCTGCCGCCCGTGAGCACCACGGTGTCGCCAGCGGCGCTCATGCGCCCCTCCGCCAGCTCGCGGCGCCGAGCTGCCCCGGGCCGGAGGAGACCTTGACCGTGAGCGCGTGGATCGGCGCGACCGCGAGGACCTTGCCCTCGTCGACCAGGCGGCTGACGAGGTGGCGCGCCAGCTCTTCGACCGTGATGTTGCGGATCGGCAGCACCTGCACGTCGCTGCGCAGGAACGGGATCGTCTGGCCGGCGAACTCGGCGTACACGTATTCGCCTTCCTCGCGCAGCTTCAGGTGCGGCGAGCGGCCCGGCAGCAGCATCCACTCGTCGAGGCTGTCGCACAGGCGCGTCACGATGCGCTTGAACTCGGCGTAGTCGCCCATCATCCCGTTGGCGTCCGGCTCGCCGGTGATGCTGACCTGGACCGCGAAGTTGTGGCCGTGCAGCCGCTCGCGCCGCTCGGCCGAGAAGATCGTGAAGTGCCCCGCGGAGAACTTCATCGCCTCCTTGGAGAGCTCGATCGTGATCGGCAGGGACGCGGGGTCGGTGCTCGCGGTCATCGCAGGCCTCAGGCCGCCGGTTGGCGGTCGTCTTCGTCTTCGCCGCGGTAGATGCAGCCGCAGGTGCAGGTCTCGCGCACGCCGACCTCGCACAGGAGCGGCAGCGACGGCTTCAGGCGGCGCCAGATCCACCGCGCCAGGATCTCGCTGGTCGGGTTCTCAAGGCCCTCGACCTCGTTGAGGTAGTGGTGGTCGAGCAGGCGGTGCAGCGGCTCCCAGGCGACGTCGAGGTCGCCGAGGTCCATGATCCAGCCGGTGTCGGCGCCGACCGGCCCGCGCACGCGCACGTCGATCGCGTACGAGTGGCCGTGCAGTCGGCTGCACTTGTGGCCGGGCGGGACCGCGGGCAGGCGGTGCGCCGCCTCGAAGTGATAGACGCGGTAGATCTCCATCGGCGGCCTTTTGCGGGCGCGGCCCGCTAGAACACCACCTTGTGGCGGATGAGGTTGAGGAACTCCTGGCGCGTGTTCAGGTTGTCCTGGAACACGCCGACCATCGACGAGGTCACCGTCCACGAGTTGGGCTTTTGTACCCCGCGCATGATCATGCACATGTGGCTGGCCTCGATGACGACGCCGACGCCGTGCGGCTGCAGCACCTCCTGGACGGCCTCTGCGATCTGCCGCGTCAGCCGCTCCTGGACCTGCAGGCGGCGGGCGAACATCTCGACCACGCGGGCCAGCTTCGACAGGCCGACGACCTTGCGGTCGGGGATGTAGCCGATGTGCGCGCGGCCGATGAACGGCAGCATGTGGTGCTCGCACAGGCTGAACATGTCGATGTCGCGGACGAGCACCATCTCGTCGTGGCCGACGTCGAAGATCGCGCCGTTCAGGATGGTCTCGAGCGACTGGTCGTAGCCGCTGGTGAGGAACCGCAGCGCCTTGGCGACGCGCTCGGGGGTGCGCTCGAGGCCGTCGCGGGCCGGGTCCTCGCCGACGCCGCGCAGGAGCGTGGCGACGGCGTCCATCATCGGGGGCATGACTGTTTCGGCGGGGGGACGGTCGTGGGGATCGGTCACCGAGGCCTCTGAGGTTTTGAGGATAGCACCGCGGCGCGGCGGGCTCCAAGGCCGATGCAGCGAGCTTTCGGACGTGAGAGCCGCGCGTTCTCCGGAGCGAACTCAGCCGACCGGCGCCGGGAAGCAGGTGAACTCGATCTGGCCGTTCACGTCGCCCCAGTTGAGGTTCACTTCGAGCGCCTCGACCCCGAGCGGCATCAGCACGCGGTTGACGCTGGCGTAGTCGGCCGCCTTGAGGTAGCCCGCGAACTCCGAGCTGATGTACGCGCCGCCGCCGTGGATGGTGACGAACTCGAGCAGCGTCTGCATCTCCGCGTCGGTCGGCTGCTCACCGCCGTCGAATTGGCCCGAGCCCTCGAGGTACATCACGATGTCGTAGTCGGCCGCGAGCTGGGCCGGGTTCCCCACGTACTGCGGCGGCAGGTGGATTCCCGACGAATCGCCGGGGTAGTTCCAATTGGCGGGACCGTCGGAGTCGCCCCAGCCCCACCAGAACAGCTTGGGGTTCGGGTCGGGGCTGCCGGCCAGCCATTCGCGGATCGGGCAGTCGGACTGCTCGTTGAACGGGAGGCTGCTGTCGGCGGTGGCGATGAAGCGGCCTGGGCCGGCGTTGCCGAGCGCGTAGACGATCTCGCCCTGCAGCTCGGCGGTGGCGAACACGGTCTGGCCGAGGATCGCCAGGGTGCCCGACTGCTGCGAATCGATCGTCAGGGCACAATCCACGCACTCGGTCATGCCGACGTCGGGCATCGCTCCGAGGTCGAACTTCGCCGCGCCGGTGGTGGTCGCCGGCCCGGTGCTCGTGCTCGTCGCGTCGGTGGTGGTCGGCTCGGTGGTGAGCCCCGCGCTCGTCGAGGTGCCGGTGCCGTCGTCGCTGGTGCCCGTGGTCGCGTCGCCGGTGGTCGTGGTACCCGGCGGCGCGGTGGTCGGCCCCGGGATGCTGGTGATGCCGGCGGTGGCGGTGGCGCTGTCGCGGCCGTCGTCGCCGCAGGCCGCCAGCAGCCCCAGCACCGCGCCGACGAGGCGGCAGAACGGGATTCCGCGCGTGGTAAGGGAATGCATGCGGGCACAGTACGCGGCGCCTGAGCCCGTCACAAGCGCCGCGCGCGGCGCGCGAAACCGGCGTGCGCGGGCCCGGGCGGGTGCGCCAGCAAGCGCGTGCGGACGGCTGTACGGGCCGCTGCAGACCACTGTTGCCGAACGGACAACAGCGCGTTCCACTGTCCAGGCTTACGCGGGCGCGCTCCGGCTGCATACTCGAGCGTGATGCGCGAGCAAGACCCGACCTCCTCCTCGACCGCCGACGCGGTGCTGGGCGTGATCCCGCTCGGCCCGCCGCCGTGGCCGACGCTCGACCCGTTCCTCTTCTGCGTCCACCACGACGACGCGTACCCGGCGGGCAACGAGGCGCTCGGGCCGGCGGCGTCGCTCGCCGGCCGCGACATCGGCCACGACTTCGCGGGCATCGACGGCTGGCGCATGTACCACGGCGACGTGGTGCCCGGATTCCCGGCGCATCCGCACCGCGGCTTCGAGACGGTGACGATCGTGCGCAGCGGCCTCATCGACCACAGCGATTCGCTCGGCGCGGCGGCCCGGTTCGGCGGCGGCGACGTGCAATGGCTGACGGCCGGGGCGGGCATCGTGCATTCGGAGATGTTCCCGCTGCTCGACCGCGAGGGCCCGAACCCGGCCGAGCTGTTCCAGATCTGGCTCAACCTGCCGCGCGCGAACAAGCTGGCGCCGCCGCACTTCTCGATGCTGTGGCGCGAGACGATCCCGACGCACGTGGCGACCGACGGCGAGGGCCGCCGCACCGAGGTGACGGTGATCGCCGGCCAATTCGCGGAGGCGAAGCCGCCCGCGCCGCCGCCGAACTCGTGGGCGGCGCGGCCCGACACCGACGTGGCGATCGCCTCCATCAAACTCGCGCCCGGGGCCCGCTGGACGCTGCCGGCGGCGCTGCCGGGGACGCACCGCGCGCTGTACTTCTTCCGCGGCAGCGAGCTGCGCGCGGGCGGTCGCGCGGTGAAGGTCAGTCATCGCATTCAACTGCGACCCGAGCTCGCGGTCGAGCTGGTGAACGGCGAGGCGGCGGGCGAATTGCTGCTGCTGCAGGGCCGACCGATCGCCGAGCCGGTGGCCGCGTACGGGCCGTTCGTGATGAACTCGCAGGCGGAGATCCAAAAGGCCTTCAGCGACTATCAGCGGACCCGCTTCGGCGGCTGGCCGTGGCGCAGCGACGGGCCGGTGCACGCGCGCGAGGAGGGCCGGTTCGCCGTCCACGCCGACGGGCGCAAGGAGCGGCCAGCGTGAACGGGCAGTGAGCGGGCCGACGGCGGCGGCGCCGGGCTGGCCTGGACGGGCAGCTCGCCGGGCTCGGCGTCGGCGAGCGCGCGGCGACGGAGCTCGCGGCGGATGTGGCGTTCGATCAGCCCCATGCCCAGATACGGCGCCAGAGTGTTGGCGATGACGAACAGGGCGAAGGCGCTCGGCCACCGCATCACGAGGTAGAAGAACACGGGCATCCACGGGAGCGTCACCGACAGCACGATCGGCAGGACCAGGCGCTGCCGCTCGGCGTCGTTCCAGAACCACGTGGTCGGAAGGAAGCCGAGGCGCTGCGGCCGATCGAGGAGATGACGGCGTGCCGACGGGACGTGGAGCGGTTGCACTCCGGACCTCCTCAATCGAGACAACTCGTCAGCGAGCAGGCGACGGCGAGCGCACACCCACCTGCCGAATTCACGCAGCTGCCCGCCGCCGGCAAGAACCCGGCGGCGGCGGCGGTGCAGGTGATCGCCGCGCCTCCGCAAGCGAACGCCTGGCCGAGGATGCTCTTCTTGACGCCCCACCAGCGCGGGCTCGGGACCGCGACTGCAGTCGCGATCTCGAGGCCCGGCGCTCGCGCGTCGGCCAGAGCGAGCCTCAAGGCGTGCGCGTCCTTCCACAGCGTCGAGCCGGCCAGGACCGGTGCGAAGGCGTGATTCACGAGCGCAGCGTCGCCGTGGGCCGCCGCGACTTCACCCTCGAGATCGACCTCGACGAAGGCCGCGGCGTCGGCAGTGTGAGCCGCGAAGGAGAGCGAGCCGGTGAGTCGACCCGAGGTCCCGTCGAGGCTCGACGCGTGGCGAACGCTGCCGAGCCCGGGGAACAGACCTGCGAGCTCGAGCCCGAATTTCGAGCCCTCGTACGTGAAATCAATGCTGACGCTCACGTCGTCCTCGGCGAGGGCGATCGTCAGCTGGCCGTCGAAGCAGACGCAGCGGAGCTCGCTCGCATCTCGGGTCGCAGAGAGGCCGGCTTCGTCGAAATGGACGGTGTAGCCGAGCGCCTCGCCGGCCTCGGCGAGGCGCGCGAGCGCGGGGTCGCAGAACCCGGTCGGCGCGGCGTCGGCGATGGGCGTGGTCGCCAGCGCGGTCGTGGGCGCCATACTCGACAGGGAGACCGCGACGATCGCCAGACGCGCTGCGGAGGACCGGAGGCTGCGGAGCGGAGGTGGGGACATGCACGCAACGTGGCGGAGGGCGCTGCCGCGGCAACGTCGAGCGAGCGGCGCCGGCATCGCCTCGCAACGGACGCGGCGCATCCCGCAGCGGGCCCAGCGCGGCCGGCGAGCGGCTGCGGGGCGGCGCACCGAGGCGCGACCGGCGAGCGTCACCTCGCTCGCGTCGAAGCCATCACAGCGCGAGGGCCATCCAGCGGGTGCCCGGGACCGGGTTGTGGCGGTAAGGCGCGACGTCCTGGAAGCCGAGCGCCTCGTACATGGCGATCGCGCGGGTCATCGACGGCAGGGTGTCGAGGAACACGCGCCGGTACCCGAGCGCGCGCGCCTCGGCGAGCACCTGCGTGACGAGCCGCTGGCCGAGGCCGAGGCCGCGCTGCCCGGAGCGGACGTACAGCCGCTTCATCTCGCAGTCTGTCGCAGTGAGCGCCTGCACGGCGACGCAGCCCTGCGGGACCGCGTCGACGGTGCAGAGCAGGAGCCGGCCCGACGGCGGGGCGTAGGCGCCGGGCAGGCGCGCCAGCTCGTCGGCGAAGCCCTGGAAGCACAGGTCGACCTCGAGCGAGGCCTGGTACTCGCGGAACAGCGCGCGGGCTTGCTCGATCTGCGCGGCGCTGGTGGCGTGCACGACGGCGATCGTCACCCCGATCCGATACCACGAAGGGGCGGCCGGAGGGGATGACCGTCGATCCGCGAATCACAGCAGCGTGTAGCGGGGGAAGATCGCCAGGTACGCCTTGGCTTGCAGGTGGTCGCCGTCGATCGTCAGCTTGACGTAGAACTGGCGGTGGACGGCGACCCGCCACGGCGCGCCGGGCAGCGACACTGTGGTGTGGCCCCACCAGTCGCCGAGCAGCGCCTGCGCCTTTTCGGGGTCGCAGGCGCCGTCGGCGGCCAGGGCGGCGAACGTCTGCTGCCAGGCCGGGAAGTCGGCGGGGCCGCGGGCGACGTAGGCCTCGAGACCGAGGACCGGGCGCAGCGCCTCGCCGGTGGCGATCTGGACCCCGACCTGGCGGAACTCGTCGCCGATCGCCGCGAGGGCCCGCTCGGCGGTCGCCAGGTCGCCGGGCCAGCCGATTTGGCGCAGCCAGGCGGGCACGTCGCGGGCCAGCAGGGCGTAGTGGACCCGCAGGTCGTCGCCGCCGCGGTGCGGGGTGGCGGCGACGTGCAGCGCCCGGCCGGAGGCGGGCAGGGCCTCGGCGGCGCGCCGCAGCGATTCGATGGACCTGGCCGATGGGGCATGTCCAAGGAGCAAGGTCGCGCCGCGCTCGGCGGCGGCGACCAGGCCGGCGAGCGGCGGCCGTTCGGCCCCGCGGTGGGCGCGGAAGGTGTTGGCGCAGGCCGGGTCGAGGCAGAGGAAGGCGAACGCGGCCGGAGGCCCGTCGCCGACGAAGTCGAACTCGAGCCAGACCGACGGGCTGTCCTTGAGGACAGGCTCTCTCGGCCACGCGCGCACCAGCGCCGCCGGACCGGGGCCGCACAGCTCGGGGTCGCGGGCGAGGGCCGCGAGCAATTGCTCGCGGCCGCCGTCCCACGCCTCGCAGCAGCCGGCGAAGTCGATGCGTGGGTCGCCCGCGGCCAGCCGGCACTCGAAGCCGAGCCAGTTGAAGGCCGGGGGCAGCCGCCGCGACCACCCGGCGATCGTCCGCAGGCGGGCCGGGTCGACCAGGGCGGCGGGGACGTGCGGCGCGACGGCGGTGAGGACCTCTTGCGGGGCGGGCGGCACGCTCAGGCCTCGCGGACCTTGAGGGTGCCGAAGTAGCGGGCGACCTTGCGGAACGGCGGCGGCTTCAGGCGGGTGACCGCGACGTCGACCTGGTACTCGCCGGGCTCCTCGAAGCAGGCGATGCAGTCGAAGGTGACCACGTCGACCGGCGGCTTGGGCACCGGGATCGGCAGGACCGGGGCGCCGCGGACGACCGTGCGCTCGCGGCGGAAATACACCTCGACCTCGAACGCCGGGCCGCCAGAGAACTCGTCGGGCGGATCGATCTCGATCGTGATCGCCAGAGTCACCGGCGCGCCGGCGCGGACGATGTCGGGCTTGACGCTGCGGATCGACAGGGTCGGCCCCGGCCACAAAATGGTGGGTGGCGGGACGTCCTTGATCGCGCGGATGGCGTCGACGACCCCGACCGGCAGCAGGGTGACGATGCCCTCGGGCAGCCCCAGCAGGGCCTCATAGTCGGCGGGCTTGACGTTGTAGTCGTCGAGCACCGCGGCGGGGTCGTTGGCGAAGCGGTCGCGGACGCCGGAGACGTCGCGGGCGAAGTCGGTGAGCAGATACAACAGCACGGATAGTCCCTCCTTACGATTCGGGGTACGGAATATAATCAGCGAACAGGGCCACGCGCGTGCAGGTCTCGCCGGGGCACTGGTCGAGCATGCATTGATCGAGCTTGCAGCCGAGCGAGGGCATCAGGTCCTCCTGACCGGACACCAGCAGGCCGACGATCGCGTGGGTCTCGGAGTCGAAGATCGGCGAGCCGGAGTTGCCGCCGTAGGCGTCGAGGTTGGCCTTGAAGTGATCGACGGCCGCGTTGTCGCGTACGACCGCGTTGCCGGCCAGCTTGCGCGGCAGGCCCAGCGGGTGGCCGGCGATATGGACCGGGCGCAGGGCGGCGAGCGGCTCGGTCGCCAGCGGGCGGATCGTGCGGCCCAGGACGTCGCGGTCGAGCTCGAAGATCGCCCAGTCGGCCGGGTCGTCGTCGGCGCAGCGCACGAGCTCGGCCCGCAGCTCGTAGACCTCGTCGACGGGGATCCACACCGCGCCGTCCTGCACCGCCTCGAGGTCGAAGGCGAAGGTGACGACGGTGCTGGCGAGCTGGGCCGGCTCGACGCAGTGCGAGGCGGTGACCAGCCAGCGGCTGCGCCGGCGCTGGGGGAACCGCGCGACCAGGAAGCCCGAGCCGCGCGCGCCCGGCAGGCACGGCTCGCGGGCGAAGCGGTGGTCGCACAGGTCGAAGTGCTCGCGCAGGGGCCTCGTGCGCAGGCGGTAACGGCCGCCTTCGACCTCGCCGAGCTCGGCGCTGTCGAACAGGATCGCCACGCCCTCCTCGTCGGCCCGCAGCTCGCGCAGATAGTCGGTGGCCTGGCGCGGCTCGAGGTCGAGGTTGCCCAGCAGCACGCCGAGGCGCGGCGGCAGCTCGTCGCCGCACTCGGGCAGGTTGACGAGGTCGTTCGAGCCGTGGACCGAGACCATCCGCCGCAGCAGGGCCGCGGTCAGCGCCCGCGACGACACGCCGCTGAGGTCGACCGGCGGATCGTCGCCCGCGAAGCGCCGGTCCAGCTCGCGCAGCAAGGACCTGAGATCGACGTCGCGGAGGTCGGGGGGCGGCATGGCTGTCCGCGAGCGATCGTACGCGCTGGCGACGGCGCGGCAGTTACCGCGCGATTACAGCCAATGTCGACAGAACCCCGGTCTCCGCTTGCGGCCCTGCCCGCCGCGACGTCCGGCGATCGAGGACGAGGTCGTC
The DNA here is from genome assembly GCF_026626745.1 of Nannocystis sp. RBIL2. Classification (GTDB taxonomy): domain Bacteria; phylum Myxococcota_A; class Polyangia; order Nannocystales; family Nannocystaceae; genus Nannocystis. The sequence goes on along the minus strand of NZ_JAPNJW010000001.1, from coordinate 2,134,156 downwards.
GCCGCCGTTGTGGGCGGGGAGCGCAGGATCAGGCCGCGTGGAGGACGTGCTGGCGATCGCAGCGCGCGAGCACCTCGTCGCTGTCGACGCTGTCGGTGACGACGAGCACGGTCCACGGGCGGGCGCGGTCGAAGATCCAGTCGAGCAGGGCGGCCCGCTGCGGCGCGGCGAGGTCGAGCCGGTCGAGCCCGAGGTCGATCAGGAGCAGCCGGGGCTGGGCGACGAGGGCCCGCAGCAGCACCAGGCGGCGGACCTCGCTGTCGCTGAGCATGCCGCCGTCGCCGTCGGGCAGCAGCACCTGGTCGAAGCCGTCGGGCAGCGCGAGCACGGACCTGCGCAGCTCGACGAGGTCGATGAGCGCGTCGAGCTCGGCGTGGTCGCCGAGCCAGTCGGGGCCGACGATGTTCTCGAGCAGGGTGGCGCCCACCACCTCGCCGCCGCGGACCAGCGCGACCTGCTCGCGCAGGCTCTCGAGCTCGAGCTGGGCGACGTTGCGGCCGTCGAGCCGACCCGTCAGCGTCAGCGGCGGGTGGCGGTCGTACAGGCCGTACAAGAGGTCGAGGACCTGGCTGTGGCCGTCGTTACCGCCGACCAGCGCGACGCGCTCGCCCGGCTGGATGGCGAGCTGGGTGTGCTCGACGCTCAGCTCGACCCCCATGGGCCGCGCCACCGCCGGCAACACCTCGCCGCCGAGGGGCTCCAGCTTGGCGTCGAGCGTCCGGCCCAGGGTCGCGACCGCGGCCACGCCCTCGTACACCGGGTCGAGCTGCTGTCCGAGGCCGCGGACCATCGCCGCGATCTGCGACACCAGCACCGACGCGGCCACCAGCTGGCCGAGCGTCAGCTCGCGCGAGATGACGAGCCAGCCGCCGATCGCCAGCACGCCGACGATCGCCAGCACCTCGAGCGCGGCGCCGGTGACGATGTGGCGGAGGAGCGTCGAGAAGTAGTTGCCGCGCGCCTGCAGCCAGTCGCGCAGCAGCACCTCGCCGTGCGCGTCGGCCAGGGCCCGCCCACGCGGGTCGGCGAAGATGATCCGCATGTTGCCGACGTCGTCGATCCAGCGGAAAAGCCACCACTTGCAGTCGGACTCGCGCACCGCTCGCGCCTCGGCGCCGAGCCCCGCGAGCATGACGATGGCGATGCCGACCAGCATCACGACGTCGAACGCGAGCAGCAGCGGGTGGTAGAACGCCAGCAGCAGCAGGCTGGCGCCGCTCACCATCATCAGCGAGGTGCCGTCGAGCAGCAGGGACCAGAAGTCCTTCTGCAGGATCGGCATGTCCATGTAGCGGTTGCACAGCTCGCGGTTCGAGATCTCCTGCCGCGACTCGCGCGAGGTCCGGGAGGTGCGGCGGATCCAGTCGGTCACGCCGCGCACCCACAGGCGGCGGTTGACCCGCTCGGCCACGCCGAACTGCATCACCCGCAGCACCGCGATCGCGCTCAGGGCCACCAGCAGCATGGTCGACAGCATCAAGATCGGCTGCGCCAGCGCGTTGGCCGAGATGGTGTTGACGAGCGCCTGGGCGGAGATCGGGACCGCGAGCGAGACGACCGCCATCACCACGCCGTACACGGTGACGACCCAGATCTCGCGCTGTTCGAGCCGGAAGGTCCGCATCAGGCGGATGAACTCGCTGGGCGGGTGCGAGGTCGCCGAGAGCATCATCCGCGGCTCGATCGCCAGCCACGGCTGGCTGACCCGCGCGGCGCCGCGGGGCCGGATCCAGGCCATCAGCGCCGCGGGGCGCATGCGCTGGCGGCGTTCGCTGCGGCCGTCGATCACGACCAGGTCGAGCGCGCCGCGCCGCTGGCCCAGCAGCACGACCCAGCGGTCGCCGACCCGCGTGAACGCCGGCGCGTCGAGGGTGCACAGCCGCGCCAGCTCCTCCGTGGTCTCGACCTCGAAGCGCGCGGCCTTCAGGCCCGCCTGTCGCACTGTCCGGGCGGCGGCGACGTCCCAGCTCTCGAGCCGGGCCGCGGTCTCGTCGTGCGCGTGCATCACCGGGGGCGCGAGCGTCTGCCCGGTCGCCGCGGCGAGCAGCTGGAGCACCCGCGGGGGGACCGGGGCGGGGTCATCCATGATCGGTTGTTGCATCGACTCCACGCGCGACCTCTTGTACTTGCAAAGGACGGAAGGACCGGCTCACGGGGTGACCGGCTGGACGCCCTCGCCGAGCGCCACCTCGAGCCGGGCCTTGGCGACGAAGTAGTCGGAGACGGCCTGGATCTCGTTGTGGGCCGCGTCGGCGCTGGCGACCTCGCGGAGGTTGACGAGGAGGAGGTCGCCGGCGCCGAGCTGGAACTTGCGGTACTCGGCGGCCGCGAGCTGACGCGACAGCTCGACCTCCTGGTTGGCCAGGCGGGCGCGGCGGTAGGCGGCCACGAGCGCCTGGTGGCCGTCGCGGACCTCGACGGCGATCGTGTTGTCGAGGAAGCGCAGCTCGGCGGCGACGATCCGGGCGTTCGCGCGGGTCGCCTCGAGCTGACCGCGGGAGTATCGCAGCGGGATCGGGATCTCGAACAGCAGCGCGATGACGGCGTTGTTGCGCGAGAACTCCGGGATCAGCGGCCGGCCCATGTAGCGCGACACCCAGGCCGACAGCTCGACCCGCGGCGTGCGCTGGTTCTTGGCCCAGCGCAGCTCGACGTCGGCCTGCGAGCGGAGGGTCGTGCGGGCGCGGCGGTCGGGCCGGCGGTCGAGCGCCTCGGCGATCTCGGTGTCGATGTTGCTGCCGGTGTCCGGGGCCTGCATCGCCGGCAGCTGCGCCGGCAGGCGCTCGGCGCCGGCGACGATCGGGTTGCCGTTGCCGTCGCGCAGGTACAGCGACAGCTCGAGGCCGGCCTGCTGGAACGCGCGCTCGGCCGCGACCACGCGGCCCTCGCGGTCGAGGATCAAGCGCCGGTTGTCGACGCCGGCCAGGGGGTCGAGGGCGCCGAGCTCGATGCGCCGGCCGAGCGCCTCGTCGCGCTCCTGCGCCAGCTCGAGCAGCGTCTGCTCGATCTCGAGGCGGAGCCCGTTGGCGACCCACGTCCAGTACTTCGTCGCGGCCTCCACCTCGAGCGAGAGGAGCTGCGCGTCGCGGACGTCCTTCATCCGGTCGAGCTCCATCTTCGTCTGGCGCAGGTTGGCGCGCCGGCGGTCGATCCCGCGGTCGCGCCACAGCGGCAGGGTGAGCCCGGCCGTCAGCGTGCCGGCGGCCGAGCGGACGTCGCGGCTGCCGACGCGGTCGTCGACGTCGAGGATGCTGTCGAGCGTGGTGTTGTAGTAGGGCCGCCGGCCGACGCCGACCTGGTAACCGGCCCACGCGGTGAGGCCCCACAGCGGGGTCGGCTGCTCGACGCGGGCGTCGGCGACCATGTTGCGATAGACCGGCTCGTAGGCGGCGCGGCCGCGCAGGACGGGGTCGTAGACGCCCTTGCTCTGGCGGGCGTGCCCCCGGGCGGTCTCGATCCCGAGCTCGGCGCTCTCCATCCGCGGGTCGCGCTGCTCGACGCTGTCGAGGACCTCGGCCAGGGTCAACACCGGGCCGGTGCGCTGCTTCGGGGCCGGGGCCTCGGCCGGCTTGTCGCGGCTGTCCGGCTCCCACCCCGACGGCTTGCCGGGCTCGTCGACGGGGACCGCGTCGGGGACGCGGTCGCTCGGGCTCGGCGCCCGGGTCGGGACCGGGTCCCTCGGATTCGGCGCCCGGGCCGGGGCCGCCGCTGCCGGCAGGGCCAGGCCGAGGCACAGGGCCGCCGAGCCCGCGATTCGCAGGGTTCGCGTCATCATCGCGCTCACGTGCTCCCTTGCGCGTTTTGCGTCTCGGGCGGCGTGCCGAGGGCCGGCGGGAAGCCGTTGATCTGGCGCCACACCTCGAAGCCGAGGCGGACCCGCTCGAGCAGGACCCAGCCGTTGGCGCGCACGCCCTGGCGCAGCCAGCGGCTCTCGGGCCACGGCAGGTCGTCGGGGTCGGGCAGCACGACGACGCGGTAGCGGCCGTCGTCGCTGGCCATGGCGTCGACGAACACGACCTCGCCGCCGAAGGTGCCGACCGCGACCGACGGCCAGCCGACGAACTGCACCGCCGGCCAGCCCTCGAACTGCAGGCGGACCTTGCGGCCGGCGGAGATCAGCGGCCCGTCGCGGCCCGACGCCCACAGCTCCACGGCGGTCGCGCCCATGTCGGGGACGAAGGTCGCGATCACGTCGCCGGAGGCGACCATGTCGGTGCCGTGGCGGCCGACCAGCTTCAGGACCGTGCCGTCGCGCGGCGCGACGATCTTCATGCGCCGCTGGCGGGCGAAGCGGACCTCGAGCTGGACGAGGTCGGCCTCGGCCGCGGCCAGGTTGCTCTCGGCGTCGGCGAGGGCGCTGCGGGCCTCCTCGATGGTCGCGCGGGCCGAGGTGGAGACGGCGTCGGCGTCGGCCTCGAGGGCCCCGATCTCGCGCTCGGCCGCCTTGAGCGAGGACCTGGCCGTGTCGAGCTCGGCCGAGCAGGTGGCGACCTCTAGCTTGGCCAGCTCGAGCTCGCGGGTCGAGGCCAGGCCCTCGTTGAAGAGCGCCTCGGTGCGGGTGAAGTTGAGCGCGGCGGTCTCGTTGGCCGAGACCGCGGCGTCGACGGCCCGCTGGGCGGCGTCGAGGCGGTCGTGGCCCATCTTGGCCCGCAAGCCGGCCGACGACGACTGGGCCGTCTCGCTCATCTCGAGCGCCGCGATCTTGGCGCGGTTGACTTCGACCGCGCTCTGGGCCGCCAGCCGGCGCGAGTCGATAGCGAGGCGCTCGCGCTCGAGGCGGGCCAGGATCTCCGGGTCGTTGTCGCTGATGTCGGCGATCGGGTCGCCGGTCTTGACGTGCGAGCCCTCCTCGACGTGCCAGGTCTGCAGGCGGCCGTCGATCGGCGCCTCGATCGAGGTCTGGCGGTCGAGCGGCGCGTAGGCGATGACGCGGCCCTGGGCCGGCACGCTCTGCTGCCATGGCACGAACACCAGCGCCGTGACGATCAGGATCAGCGCCAGGCCCAACAGCATGACCGCGACGCGGGTGCTGTGCGGCTGGCGGACGGACAGGAGGCTGGTGCGGGTCGTGTCGAACAACGGGGTCAAGTGCGTGGGTGCGCTCATCGTTCGCTCCCTCCGATCCGGATCACTTGTTGGTGGTCGCAGCGGGCCAGCAAGTCGCGGCTGTGGACGCTGTCGGTGACGAGGAGGATGGTCCAGGGTCGCCTGCGGTCGAACAACCAGTCGAGCAGGGCCGTGCGCTTGGCGGCGGTTAGCCCGAGGCGATCGAGGCCGAGATCGAGCAGCAAGAGCCGGGGGCCGGCGATCAGCGCGCGTACGAGCACGATCCGGCGGATCTCGCTGTCGGTCAGCGGGCCGGCGTCGTTGTCGGGCAGCAGCTCCTGCTGCAGGGCGTTGGGCAGCCGCTGCAGCGCGGGGTGCAGGTCGACCAGGTCGAGCAGGGCGTCGAGCTCGGAGGTGTGACCCGTCCAGCCGACGCCGACGAGGTTCTCGAGCGCGGTGGTGCTGACCACCTCGCCGCCGCGCACCAGGGCGACCTGGTCGCGCATGCTCTCGATCTCGAGCAGGTGGACGTCGTGGCCGTCGAGGCGGGCCGACAGGTTCGGCAGCCAGGTGCGGCCGAAGAAGCCGTAGAGCAGGTCGAGCACCTTGCTGTGGCTGTCGCTGGCGCCGACCAGGGCCGCGCGCTGGCCAGGCCCCACCGTCATGACGACGGCGCCGGCGTCGTCGACCAGCTCGACGCCCAGCGGCGCCGGCAGCCGCGGCAGGACCTCGCCGCCGCTCGGCTCGAGCTCGGCGTCGAGGGCCTGGCTCATCGACCACACCGAGGCGATGCCCTCGTAGATCGGGTCGAGCTGGCGGCCCAGGCGCCCGACGCCGGAGCCGATCTGCGACACCAGCACCGAGGCCGCCACCAGCTGGCCGAGCTCGAGCTCCTGGCTCATCACCAGCGAGCCGCCGATCGCCAGCACCGCGACGGTCGCCACCACCTCGAGGCCGGCGCCGGCGATGACGTGGCGGAGCAGCGGGCGGAAGTAGCGGCCGCGGGCATGCAGCCAGTCGCGCAGCAGGAACTCGCCGCGGCCGTCGGCCAGGGCGCGGCCGCGGGGACCGGCGAAGGTGAGGCGGCCGCCGGCGACGTCGTCCATCCACGCGAACACGGCCCAGCGCGCCGAAGCCTCGCGCTTGGCGCCGGCGGTCGCGCCGAAGCCGGCGAGCAGGACGCCGCCGATGCCCATGATCAGCACCGCGTCGAAGGCCATCAGGACCGGGTGGTAGAAGCCGAGCAGGACCAGGCTGACCAGCATCACCAGCACCAACGAGGAGCCGTTGAGCAGCAGCGCCGCGACGTCCTTCTGGAGGAGGGCGACGTCGAGGAAGCGGTTGGTCAGGTCGCGGTTCGAGGCCGACTGCCGCGACTTGCGCGAGGTCTGGGAGATCCGGCGGATCCAGTCGGTCGCGCCGCGCACCCACCAGCGGCGGTGGATCCGCTCGACCGCCACGAGCTGCAGCACCCGCAGGAACGCGACCGCGCCGAGCGCGATCGCCAGCATCACCGCGAGGATGACGATCTGCTCGAGCATGGCGGTGGCCGAGATCGTGTTGACCAGCGCCCCGGTGGCTAGCGGGACCGCCAGCGAGGCCATCGCCATGGCGACGCCGTAGACGAGCACGATGGCGATGCCGCGCCGCTCGAGCCCCAGGGTCCGCAGCAGCCGCCGCAGATCGTTCGGCGCGTGCGACAGGCGGGCGTACATCAGCTGCGGCTCGATCGCCAGCCACGCCATCGGCCAGGTCGCGCCGTGGTCCGCGAGCCAGCGGATCAGCGCCGGCCCGCGCAGCTGCAGGGCCTCCTCGCCGAGGGCGTCGACGACGCGCAGCTCGAGGGCGCCGGCGCGCTCGCCGACCAGGAGCAGCCAGCGCTCGCCGACCCGCGTCACCGCCGGCGACTCGAGCGAGCGCAGGCGCGAGAGCTCCTGCGGGCCCGCCATGTGGAAGCGAGACGCTTTGAGGCCGGCACGGCGCATGGCCTTGGCGACCGGCGCGACCCAGTCCTCGCCCGTCCAGCGGACGCTGCGCGCAGCTTCGCGGGCCACCTGCAGGGACAGGTCGTGGCCGGCGCTCTTAGCGAGGAGCTCGAGCACGCGGGCGGAGACTCGCGTTGGATCAGTCATCGGAACCTGGATTCAAGGCACACCCGACCAGGCCGTGTGCCGCGATACATGGGCACAGGCGCGCACTGTGGAATGGATTGTTCGCAACACCGGCGAGAGCCCAAGGCGCGGCCTGACACCGCCACCGGCGCAGCCGGCCGCGAGTCATTCGGAGTGGCAGCAATGTCCTGAGCGCTTCACGCGGCCCCCGATCTGCGTCACGAAGTGAGCAGGATGCGGGAGGGTGCAGGCGACCGCGGTCGCCCGAGCAATCAGGCCACCGGCGGAGGACCGCGAGCGCGCGAGACGCAGACCTGACACGAATGGTGCGGGCGGCTCTGCGTCGGCAGCGGCCACGACGCGAACCACTGCTCCTGCCGCTCGAGCATGTCGAGCTGCGGGGGTGCGGGGTCGCTCTGGTCGCGTCGCGGGGAGTGGTCGGGCGGTTCCTGCTGGCGCGTGACGATGGGGATGTCGTGACCGCCAGCGGTCACGCGGTCCTCGTCCTGGCCCCGCTGGATCGCCCACAAGTCGCGCGGCGCCGAAAACAGGAGGGCGGTGAACACTGCGATCAGCAGCGCCAGCACCGACTTCCTTCCTGCTTCCGCGGCGGGACTCATGGAAAACTGCGTAAGGCTATCACAGTCGAAAAGTTCACCAGCAAGAGAGTCGAATCAAAATACAGTGTGAGGTCCAGGCGCCGGGCGTTCCCTCAGCCCAGTTCGTCGCGGACGTTGTGGCCCAGGAAACGCTCTTCGATCGTGGGTCTTTTAGTATAATATACGATCGTTCGTTCCTGTTTTTGGTGTCTTGTGATAGTCTGCGCACAAGCTCGATTCCTTGAATCTTGCACGATTGCAAGGGAAGGCGAGGCGGCCACGAACCCGCTCGGGGGTCTTCACCCCGCACCGCGGTCATTCGGGCGTCGCGGCGCAGCCACACCCCGGATTACGGAAGCGCGCGCCGGACGTCCGTCCGTGGAGCGCCGGTGGGGGCAGCAGCGGCGTCGCGCCGGTCGCTCGAGCTTGCGCGCGGCGGAGGCGATCTCTTCGCGACGGAGCATCGTTCTGCGCGGGCAACTCGCGCATGCGCGCCGTCGGCGACCGCGCACCCGAAGCGCCGGTGCGACCCTCGCCCGCGCGCCGCGCCCGGCCCGCCGGCGCTCACACGAGGAGCAGCCGGATGCCGCCGACGCAGCGGTCGAACGGATAGATGTCGTCGGTCTGCGGCTCGATGAACCACACCGCCTCGTCGCTGGTGATGGCCCAGTTGATCGCGTGCGCCTCGGTGGGCAGCCAGTCGAAGCGGCCCCACGCGAGGCCGACGCACAGGCCGTAGCGCAGCTCGCCGGTGTCGTAGGCGTGGGCCGTCATCTCGCCCTTGATCGCGTAGGCGAAGTCGTCGCAGTCGTAGCGCTCGAGCATGTGCGCCTTGCGGTCGGCCTGGCTCTCGCGGAGGATGAGCGCCAGCTCGCGGCGCGACGGCAAATAGTAGCTGTCGGCGCCGAAGCGCAGCAGCGCGGCCTCGGTCAGCCGCCCGCACAGGGTGGTGCGAATGAGACGGTCGAGCCACTGCGAGGTGGCAATACGACCCGGGGAGCCCGGACGAACGGCGAGCGCGGCTTCGTCTACAGATATCGCCGGTCTCGCCGCGATCCGGGTCCCCGAGAGTCGACCGCGCGCGGATATATAGGGTGAGCTCATCGACCGCCCCTGATTCGCGGGGCCAAGCTCGCACGGCCCCGCCGGCCTGTACATTACCCCTGCGTTACGGCGGTCCAGGCGTCAGACCCGGACGATCTCGACCCGACACGTGCCGAGCCGCAACTGCTTCGTGCCCTTGCGCCGCTCGACCAGCTTCGCCGCGTCGGCGACGCCCGCCAGGCCGAGCTGCGAGCGGCTGCGATGGATGCTGATGTTGAGGTGCCCCGGCTCGATCTTCAGCATTCCCAGCAGCCGGTCCTGCTGCACCCAGCCCTGCTCCGCCTCGGGCACGCCGCGCTGCTGATCGGCCACGCGTGCGCGCGCGAGGAGCAGCAGCGGGTAGTGGTGCGCGCGGGCCTGGAGGTCGAGGCGCCGCTCGCCGACGAACGCCACCAGCTCGACGTACTCCTCGTTCGAGCTGTGAGAGAACCGCAGCAGCAGGTCGGCGACGGTGACGTCCGAGGGGTGCTCCTCCCACGTGCCCGAGCCGCCGGTCGGCAGGTGCACACGCCACATCTCGCCGCGGACCAGGACGACGGCGCGGTCGCCCACCTCGGACAGCTCGCCGTGGCGCTCGCCGATCCAGCGATCGGGCCCGTCGGGGTACAGCAGCAGCTCGGGCGGGTCGTCGTCGGGCAGCGCCAAAAGGCCGGCCGCGGCGACGCGGATCCGTCCGCTGTCGAGGTGGACGGCCATCGGCCGCGGCGGGGCGTCGTCGACGAACTCGAAGGCGCCCGACTGGCGGCCGAAGCGGATCTGGTGGCCGCGCCGCAGCGGCACGCGCTCGCCGAAGGCCAGCCGGTGCTCGCCGACGGCGGTGCCGTTGCGGCTGCCCAGGTCCTGCAGCTCCCACACCGCGCCGGTCCACTGCACGACCGCGTGCTGGCTCGAGACGTCGCGGGCCGCGAGGATCAGGTCGCAGGCGCGCGAGCGGCCGACCAGGCAGCGGGCGGGGAGGAGCTCTTCCCGCCCCGTATCGAGCCCCAGGAGCGCGCCCACGGGCGGCGATGCTATCGCAGTCACGGCAGGAACACCCGTTGCCAGCGTTCGGGGTCGGAAACACCTAGCTCACGGAGGGCCCGCTCGGCCCGCGCGCGTCGCTCGACGTCGGCGCCGGCGCGTCGCTGTTCGATCGACCACGCGGCCAGGGTCATGCCCGCGGCCTGAAAGCCGTCCGCGGCGGCCGCGAGCTCGGCGTCGGCGCGGGCCCGCGACGGCGCGGCGCGGGCCCGGATCCACCGCGCGTGCAGGGCCGCGTCGGGGCGCGACTCGCAGCCGAGGCGGCACGCGACCCGCATCGCGCCGCGACGGTCGCCTCGCGCGAGGGCGCAGCGGGCCCGCAGCAGCAGCGCGTCGATCCGCGAGATCGGGTTGCGCAAGAGGCCCGCGCCGACGATGCTGGGCCACCGCTCGCGCAGCCGCGAGTCGGCGCGGTGGACCTCGCCGTCGTACAGGTCGCAGCAGACCTCGACGCGCAGGGCGTAGAAGTGCTGCAGGGTGTAGTTGCGCTGGGTCCACCGGCGCACGCTGTCGCGCGCGTAGTGGCGGGCCGCCGCGAGGTCGCCGGCGGCGACGCGGGCCTGGGCGAAGAACTGGCTGAACACGACCAGGCCGTAGAGGTCGCCGCGGGCCTCGGCGTCGCGCAGGTGCTCGCCGGCGCGGCGCTCGACGTCGACGAAGCGGCCCAGCTGGTCGAGCGCGGTGAGCTCGAAGCAGGCCCCGAGCACGCGCTCCCAGGGCATGCCGGCGCGCGGGGCCGACAGCGCGTCGAGGCCCTTGGCGGTGCGGGCGACGCACGCGCGCCAGTCGCCGGTGATCATCGCGTCGGCGGCCGAGCACACGTAGGTGAGGCCGAGCAGCTGCGGGTCGTCGCGGGCCTCGGCGATCTCGCGGGCCCGCTGGACGAAGCGCGCGCCGACCTCGGCGCGGCCGATCAGGCGGTGGAAGGCGCCGAGCACCGCGAGCCCGCGGCCGACCCGGCCGGGTTCGCCGGCCTGCAGCGCCGCCAGCACGGCCCGCACCGCGAACAGCATGCCGTCGGCCGGCATGGTGTTGGTGAGGCCCATGCCGACCGACCAGCACAGGTCGACGCGCCGCAGCTGCGCCTCGGTCGGGGCGACCTCGCCGCGGACCTCGATGCCGCGCAGGCGCAGCCTCGCGTAGGTCCACAGCAGCGCGAACACGGCCAGCAGCGGCGAGCGCGGCCACCACACGCCCTCGGCGCGCAGCATCGGCCGCAGCAGGTCGAGCCCGCGGTCGATGTAGCCGGCGGCCATCCACGCGTCGGCGGCCTGGCGCAGGACCTCGGCACGGCTGTCCTCGGGGACATGTTCGGCGCTGGCCAGGAACGCCTCGGCCCCGGCGGCGCAGCGGCCGGCGCGGACCAGCACGCGGCCCTGGCGGCGGCGCAGCTCGGCGGCCCGCGGGTGGTCGAGCCCGGCGATCCACGCGGCCGCGTCGCCGAGCAGGGCGCCGGCGCGTTCGAACGCCAGCGCCTGCTCGGCCTCGGCCGCGGCCTCCTCGGCGGCGCCGCAGGCCAGGCCGAGCTCGCCGGCGCCGTGCCAGTGGCGGGCCCGCAGCTCGGCGGTGCCCCAGCGCTCGCGCTCCAGCGCGTCGGCGATGGCCCCGTGCAGCTGGACCCGCAGCGCCGGCGCCAGGCCGTCGACCACGCCCTCGCCGATCCGGTCGTGGCTCGGCTCGACGATGTCCCACCGCCGCGTGCCCTGCATGCGGATCAGCGACAGCGCCCGCAGGGCCCCCAGCGCGGCCCCGGGGCTCTTCACCCGCGCGGCCTGCAGCAGCACCCCCTGCGGCAGCGGCTGGCCCGACAGGGCCACCGCGGCCAGCAGCCGCGCGGCCTCCTCGGGCAGGCCCTGCGCGCGCCGCCGGACCCACTCGGCGATCGCGGGCGCCGGTCCGGCGGCCCCGTCGCGGGCCAGCGCTTCCACCAAGAACGGGTTGCCACCTGACTCTCGGGCCAGGTCGGAGATCCGCGCGTCGGCCCGCCCGCCGAGGTGATGGCGCAGCAGCGCCTCGCAGGCCGCGGGGGCCAGCGCGCCGACAGTGAGGGGGCGCTCGGCGATGGCCTGGCCGCGGGCGCTGGCGCGGGCGTGGAGCTCGCGCAGGCACGCGCTGTCGGCCTCGCGGTCGCTGCGGCAGGTGGCGACGGTCGTCAGCGCCAGGCCGTCGGCGCGCGGCAGCAGCAGGTCGAGCATCAGGCCGGCAGTGTCGGCGCCGGCGTGGTGCAGGTCGTCGACGAACAGCACGACAGGGCGCCCGTCGGCCGCGGCGGCCAGCAGCGCCCGCACCGCGGCGAACGCCGCGCTGCGATCGTCGCCGTCGGCCGCGGGCAGCGGCGCGCGCAGCAGCGCCGACAGCACCGGGAACACGGTCGAGGCGGCGACCACGTCGTCCTCGCGCCAGCGCCCGGCGGCCTTGAGCCGGCGCATCAGGGCGTCGATCGCCGCGTCGAAGCCGCCGTAGGGCACCGACTCGCACTCGTAGCAGCGCCCGGCCAGCACCCACGCCGCGCCGGTGCGCTCGAGCGACTCGAGCACCTCGCGCACCAGGCGGGTCTTGCCCACGCCCGAGGCCCCTCGCACGCGCACGAAGCCGGGCGCGCCGGCGACGGTCGCCGTGATCGCGGCGGTCAGCGCCTGCCGCTCGTCGTCGCGGCCGAACAGCGGCACCGGGGCGAGCGCGCCCTCGGCCGGTCCGGCGGCGCCGAGGCGGGCGACGATCGCGGCGCCGTCGGGCCTGTCCTTCGGCTCAGGTTCGAGCAGCGCCGCGCACAGGCCGTCGAGGTCGGGCGGGACGTCGGGCGCGCAGGCTCCGGGCCTGCGGCGGGCGCCGGGGAGCTCGCCGGTGAGCAGCTGGAACAGGATCACGCCGACGGCGAACCAGTCGCTGGCGGGCGAAGGCGCGGCGCCCTCGGCCAGCTCGGGGGCGATGTAGCCGGGCGTGCCGGCCGGGCCGCGGCGGCTCTGGGTCGCGCCGGCGCCGGCGCTCTGGGCCAGGCCGAAGTCGAGGATGACGACGCGCCCGCCGGGCTCGACGAGGACGTTGGCCGGCTTGAGGTCGCGGTGGACCACGCCGGCGGCGTGCAGCGCCCGCACCCCGCCGGCGAGCTGGGCCAGGACCGGGCGCAGCCGCGACGGGTCGGCCTTGACCGCGTCCGTGAGGCGGACGCCGGCCACGTACTCCATGGCCAAGAACCAGGTCCCGTCGGCCACCACCAGCGCCTCGTGGCGGACCAGGTTGTCGTGGCGGATGCCGGCCAGGGTGCGAAACTCCTGCTTGAGCCGGAACAGCCGCCACGGGTCGAGCCGGCTCAGGGTCTTGATCGCCACACGATCGCCGAGCTCGTCGTCGATCGCCTCGTAGACCAGGCCCATGCCGCCGGCGCCGAGGTAACGCACCAGCCGGTACGGACCGATGCATTCACCGGGGCCCGGCGGCGGTTCCTGGGGTCCGTCGAAGGAGCCGTCCGCGGTCGTCTCGGTGGTCTCGGACGAATCCGACGTCGGGTCCATGTGGATACGAGGGTTTTACCCAATCCACGCGATTGATGCGAGCCGGGCGCGGCGGCCGGCGCAGGCAGCGAGCGAAACGCAGTTCAGGTGCTGATGTGGGTGGCGCAGGGACTGTCACGACGTCCAGGGGTCGAGGATATTGCCGAGCTCGCTGGCCACGGGGCCCGGTGGGGCGACGGGCCCGCTGCGGCCCGCTGAACGGGGGCAGGGGCCCTGAGCGTCAGGCGCGAGCTCGGGTGATTCGTCGGCGAGCCCTGCTCGGATCGGTCCGCCGGGTGCGAAGATTGGTGGTCCCCCGAGGCTCGTCGCGGGTGTGCATTCACCGCCTGCGGGTCGGTGCATTCGTGGCCGGGGTCATGGCATTGGCCGGAGCCGCGGCAAATGTGAACACCACGCCCCGGTCGGCGAGCGCAGGGGCGCCCGGGCCGACGTCGCGGCACGTGCCCTTGCGGACAGGCCCGCCTGAGCGGGCCCTGCGCTCCCGGCGAGGAGATCTGTCACAAAACGGTCATTGCGCGCCGCCGCGCGCCCCGCCGTCGCGTCCTCGCTGGACGCCGGCGTAGCGATCGGTCGCCGCGGATCGATCTGGGCCGTTTGGCGCCGCGTGGGCCGTGCGTGGGCAACTCGGTGCGCGCTTGTAAGCTCACGATTCTCCGCTTCCGTCGCTGACCCGGGCAAGGTACGTGTGGGGTCACATGGATCTCGAAGAATTCGCGGCGCTCCGGGCCGAGTTCGCTGTTCGAGGGTGGCACCGCAAGGCCACCGGCGCGGTCATCGCCGAGCTCCTGTTCGGCTTCGCCGTCTGCATCACCGGCTACGTGATGTTCCTGGCCTGCGAGTCGCAGCTGTGGGCGTGGCTGGGCATGGCGATCTCGACCTACGGCATGCTGGGGGTCGTCACCAACACGCATACGTCGACGCACAACGGCACGAGCGACAAGAAGTGGGTCAACGACCTGCTGTCGTACCTCGGCTATCCGCTGTTCGCCAACCTGTCCCTCACGTACTGGCGCAACGCGCATATCACGATTCACCACGCGGCGCCGAACGTGATGGGGATCGACGACGATCACGACTTCATGCCGTGGTTCGTGACCAACGAGGCGGAGATGAGGAAGGCGCGCGGGCTGGCGCGGTTCTACTACCGCCACGTCCAGAAGTACTTCTTCCCGGTGATCCTGTGGATCCACGTGTTCCTGCGCCAGAAGTCGAGCTGGGTGTTCTTGACGAAGGCGCTGCTCGACCCGACGCGGCGCCGGCGGGCCCACTGGCTCGACCTGCTGGCCATGTCGCTCTACTGGGTGGCGTGGGTCGGCGTGCCCTGCCTGTTCGTCCCGTTCTCCGACGCGCTGCTGGCGGCGATGGTGCGCATCGCGTTCGTCGGCTACCCGCTGTTCGCGGTGCTGGCCCCGGCCCACTACCCGCACGAGGCGGGGTGCGTCCGCCGCGGCGAGTGGCCCAAGGACTTCCTGGCGCTGCAGACCTGCACGACCATCAACTTCCGCACGGGGCTGTTTGGGGGGTTCGTGTGCTCGGGGCTGCAGTACCAGATCGAGCACCACCTGTTCCCCAACTATTCGCACGTGTACTACAAGCGGATGAGCCCGCACGTGCGCGCCTTCTGCGAGCGCATGGGCTACCCGTACCGGACGATGGGCTGGGGCGAGGCGCTGATGAAGATCTTCGCCATCTTCGCCCGCCCGAAGCCGGTCGCGCCCGACCTCGAGACGCTGCACGACGAGCTGCAGGGCCGCTCGCCCGCCGCGGCCGAAGAGTCGGCCGCGTAGGCGGGCGAATCACGGGAGCGACGGCCCAGCTCGATCGAGGGCCGTCGCTTCGCGAATCACATGAGTGACGACTGACAGGCGCCGAGTTCCTTCATGTCCTTGGCGCTGAGGGCACAGTCGACCTCGGCCCGCGTGCCCTGCTCGGCGCACGCCTCGAGGATGTCGGCGCGCACCTCCTCGAGGATCTCCTCGACCGCCTTGGCCTGGTCGCCGGCGTCGGCCATCGCCAGCTTCTCGAAGTGCGTGAACAGCTTGGTGCAGGTCTCGGGCTCGACGCCGCTGCCGCGCTTCTTCACGTGCAGCTCGCGCTCGGCCTCCTTCTCGGCGTCCTCGCAGCGCAGCAGCGCGTCGAGGGTCTGGGCCTCGGTGACGCACTGCGCGACCTCGGCGAAGATCTCGGGGCCGACGTGGACCCGCTGGTGCTCGAGCGCGTGGATGCAGTCGATCGCCGGCGACGCCTTGTCGGCCATCAGCTTGGCCATGTGCGCGCACAGGGCCTCGTTGCTCGGCCCCTTCTCGGCGTGGTGCGACAGCTCGGCGAGGTGCTCCTTGAGCGCGGGGCTCGTCACCGCCTCGGAGGTCTCGAGCGTCGAGGCCGCGCGCGCCAGCACGCCCGACTTGTCGTGGCTGATGTCGAGGTGCAGCGGCGCGGGCTTGCCCTCCGCGGCCTCCGGCGCCTTCGCTGCGGGCGCCTTGACGTCGGGCGCCTTGGGCGCCTCGGCCTTCTTTTCGCCGCCGGGGGCCGCCTTGCCGGCGTCCGCGCCGCAGGCGAGGGCGAGGGAGATGCTGACGAGAATGGCTGCAGTGCGCATCGCCGGCACGCTACGCGACGGCGATCGCCGTGAACATCGTACAAAATGGCGGGTGTTGCGATTCACGAGAGTGCAGGCGTCGATTCGATGCGACAGGCCTGCGCGATCGGGGGCTCGTCACCCCGGAGCAGCGCCGCGAGCACTGCGGCCCCGTGGGTGACGCTCTGCGGGGTGCAGCGGCTGAACAGGTGCACCGCGTCGACCGCCCACAGCTGACCGTCGCGGACGCAGCGGAGCTGGCCGAGCGGCGAGCGACGGCACAGCTCCTCGGCCTCGGCCGCGGCCGCGGCGAGGTCGTAGCCGCACGGCATGAACACCATGAGGTCGGGGTCGGCTGCCGCGATCTCGGCCCAGTCGGCGCGGCGCGAGGGCTGACCTGTCCCGGAGAGCAGGTGCTCGCCGCCGGCGAGCGCGACCAGCTCGGGCACCCAGTGGCCGCCGAGGAACGGCGGGTGGCCCCATTCGAGGGCGAGGGTGCGCGGGCGATCGAGCGGACGCACCAGCGCGGCGTGGTGGGCGGCGATGTCGGCCAGGCAGGCCTCGCCGCGCTCGGGCACGCCGGCGGCCGCGGCCACGGCCCTCACGTCGTCGGCGAGGCCGGCGAGGCTGGTGGCGGCGAGCTCGACCAGGCGCGCGCCGGGGGGCAGATCGCAGCTGTTCGCGCGGGCGGCACAGACGTCGCAGATCGCCTGCGACAGCACGATGTCGGGCGCGAGGCGGGCCAGCGCCGCGCGATCGACGGTGTACAGCGGCTCGCCCGCGGCCACCGCGGCGCTGACCTGCAGATCGATCTCCGCCGGGCCGGGGCCGTCCGGGTGCATGGCGGCGATCCGGCTGCGCGTGAGCACCGGCAGGCCGCGGGCGATCGGGTGGTCGCACTCGTGCGAGACGCCGACGACGTCGAGGCCCAGGTCCGCCGCGAGGTCGGTGGCGGCGGGGACGAGGCACGCGATCCGGGGCGAGCGCATGCGCGGAGGATAGCGGAGCGCGGGCGCGCGTCGGCCGGTCAATGCGGCCGGGCGACGCGCGGGGTGACGGGGCCCTCGCGGCGGCCGAAGGCGCGGTCGATCCGCAGCACCGCGAGGCCGACGAGCAGGAACACCGCGAGCCCGGCGACTGCGTTGGCCGCGGCCGCGGCGACGCCGAGCGCGCCCACGTCGAGGAACGGGTACGGGTATTCGCCGGCCCAGGCGCCGCGGGCGATTGACCACACCAGGTAGGCCAGCGGGAACAGCAGCCACAGCAGCAGGTGGCGCCTGTTCAAATGGCCATGGTCGATCGCACATGTCCACCAGACCAGGTAGAGCAGCGGCACCGCGTAGTGCAGGCCGGCGTCGGCCCACCACTGCAGGCCGCGCGGGCGCCACAGGTGGCGCAAGACCAGGAAGTACAGGCCGAAGGTGACGACGATGTAGAGCCCGACGCCGCCGCGCGCGCCCGGCCGCGCGAGCAGGCGGGCCAGCGGGCGCTGCGAGGCCGCGGCCGCGAGCCCGGCGGTCAGGGCGACGAGGCCGTTGCTGAGGACGGTGAAGTCGCTGAAAAAGCGGGCGGTGGCCCATGCCGGGCCGACGTTGCCGCGCGCGGCGGCGAGGACGAGGCCGTATCGCAGCACCAGCGCCGCCACGGCGACGCCGGCCACCAGCGCGGCGAAGCGCCGGCCGCCCGGACGCAGGTCGGGGTCGTCGGGGGCCACCTCGGCAGCATGATCCGTGGCCGCCGTTCGTGCATCCGCGGGGGCGAAATCGGCCGACCGCAGAGCTCGCAGGCGTCGCTGTTTCGCCGGGCTCGGCAGCGATGTATGGTGGCACCACCATGGCGCTTGCTCGCTCGATCGTCCCCCTCGGTCTCCTCGTCGCGTTCGCGGGCTGCACCCCCAGCGAGCCGGTCAAGGACAGGACGGCGGAGCAGCCGGCGCCGCCGCCGATCCAGAAGCCCGCCCCGCCCGCGCCGGCGCCCGCGGAGCCGGCGCCCGCGGAGCCCGAAGGCGAGTTCGTGGTGACGCCGACGATCCCGCCGGAGCAGCGCGTGACGCCGCCGGTGCGCCGGCAGGACGGCGAGAAGCTGCGCTCGCTGTGGCAGACGAAGGTCGGTCAGACGACGTTCCGCACGACGATGGCGCAGGTCGGCGAGCAGATCGTGATCGGCACCCACGGCAATTCGCTGGAGGGCAAGAACGACAAGACCGACGGCGTGTACGTGCTCGAAGCGAAGACCGGAAAGCAGATCCGGTTGATCGCCACGCCGGGCAGCGGTGACCGCGACGTCGGCGGGGTGGCGATCGACGGCGAGACGGTCTACTTCACCGCCGACAACGCGCAGATCGTCGCGGCCGCCCTGGACGGCAAGCTGCTGTGGACGGCCAAGGCCAGCGGCAAGGTGCGGGCAGCCCCTGCGCTGGCCGATCTCGACGGCGACGGCGCGGTCGACGTGGTGGTCGGCGACGAGTCGGGGACGCTGCGGGCGTTGAATGGCAAGACCGGGGCGCCGCTGTGGCAGAAGCAGAGCGGCACCAGCGAATACGGGGCGCGCGGCTACATCGGCGCGGTGGCGATCGCCGACCTGGACGGCGACGGCCACGACGACGTGGTCGCAGGGGCCCGCGACGCGATCCTCGCGGCCTATCGCGGCAAGTCCGGCGAGGTGTTGTGGCAACAATCGCGGGACTCGGGGATCCACGCGTCGCCGACGATCGCCGACTTCGACCTCGACGGAAAGCCGGAGGTGCTGGCCGCGTGGTCTTACGGCGACCTCAGCGTCCACGACGGCGCCACCGGCGAGCCGCGCTGGGCCACCGTGGTGCAGATGGACGGCGCGGGTATCGAGGGCCTGTTCGCCACGCCGGTGCCGCTCGCGGGCAAGCCGGGGGTGATCGTGGCCGGGACGGCGTGGTGGGGCGACGAGGACGGGGTGGTGCTGGTCGGGGCCGAGAGCCGGGCCTATCGCGCATACGAGGGCCGGGTGTCGGCCAGCGCGGTGGTGATGGACCTCGGCGACGACGGCCGCCTCGACGCGATCGTCGGCACGGAGAAGGGGCTGCTGCTGGCGTTCACGG
Source organism: Nannocystis sp. RBIL2 (assembly GCF_026626745.1). Lineage (GTDB taxonomy): Bacteria > Myxococcota_A > Polyangia > Nannocystales > Nannocystaceae > Nannocystis. The sequence continues at coordinate 2,115,113 of NZ_JAPNJW010000001.1, read as the reverse complement.
CCGACGGCGAGCGACGCGAGCTGGCGCGCCTCGGCGGGGCGATCGAGGCCCCGGCAATGGTGGCCGACGTCGACGGCGACGGGACGCAGGAGATCCTGGTGGCCGCGCGCGACGGGATGCTGAGTGCGTTCGCCACCGGGTCGAAGACGCCGCCGCCGATCCCGCGCTTCCGCGGGGCGTCGCCGCACAACCGCGGCGACGTCGGCAAGGTGGCGCTCGGCTGGCGCTCGGGACAGGGCGGCGAGGCGGTCAAGGCCGCCGGCGGGCGAGGGATCCGCATCGACTATCTGCGCTGCTGTCAGGACCTGGTCGAGGCGGCCACGCGCGCGCCGGCCCCCGACAACGCGCGCCTGCTCGACGCTGCGTCGAAGTGCAACTCGCTGGCCGCCGCGGCGGTCGAGCGCGCCAACGCGATCGCGGCGGTCAAGCTGGCAGCGCAGCCGGCGGAGCTGCCCGCGAGCTGCGAGTGAGGCGTCCGCGGGCTCGCATGCACGAGCCTGGGGGCCGCTGCAGCTCGGGCGCAGTACGAGCATTCGCGTCTGCGCGGTCGACCGCTGCGAATGCAGCGAGCTGCCAGCGAGCTGGGCCGCGAGTTGCATTCGATCGGAGGTGCCGTACCCTCGCGGGGTCATGCCGGAATTCACGGGAAAGGTCGCTATCGTCACCGGGGCCGCCACGGGGCTGGGTGAGGCCATCGCCGAGAAGCTGTACGCGCTGGGGGCCGCTGTGGTGGCCGCGGGGCGGCGAATGGAAGGGGTGCTGAAGCTGGCGTCGCGCCTCGATCCGTCGGGGCAGCGGGCGGTCGCAGTCGAGGTCGACGTGCGCGATCCCGAGGCAGTACGCGCGTCGGTGCAGGCGGCGGTCGAGCGCTTCGGCGGGCTGCACTTCGCGGTCAACAACGCCGGCGTCACCGGGCCCGCGGGCGTGACGATCGCGGACACGACGATCGAGGACTGGCGCGAGGTGATCGACACCGACCTCGGCGGGACTTTCTTCGGCATGAAGTATCAGCTGCCGGCGATCGTGCAGAGCGGGGGCGGGGCGATCGTCAACCTGTCGTCCGCCAACGGGGTGGTCGGGCTGGCCGGCCTGGGGCCGTACACCGCGGCCAAGCACGGGGTCCTCGGCCTGACGCGCAGCGCGGCGCTCGAGTTCGCGACTCAGGGCGTGCGCGTCAACGCGATCGGGCCTGGTTATGTGAACACCCCGCGGATCGCCGAGATGCCGGACGAGGTCCGCGCCGGGTTCGCCGCGGCGCACCCGATGGGCCGCATGGCCGAGCGCGCAGAGGTGGCCGAGCTGGTGGCGTTCCTGCTGTCGGAGCGCGCGTCGTTCATCACCGGCGGGTTCTATGCGATGGACGGCGGCTACACTGCGCAGTGACGACAGCTCTTCACGGCTCGCGCCGGAGCGCCGCGCCGGCGCAGTTTCATGTCGGGTCCGAGCATTCGGGCCGTGATCGCCCTCTGCACATTCGCGGGGCGCGTGCGCGAACGAGGGCTGGACGTGTGCTTCGGGGCGCAGAAGCGCGCCGGTGTGCGCGGGCGGCGGATTCGTTATCATCCCCGGCATGAGCAGCCGCGCCTACAGGGCCGTCCTCGCCGGGATGGCGGTGGCATGCATGCCAGCCGTCGCGCTGGCCGACATTCCGCCCGATCCGGACTCGCCGGACGCTCACTGTTCGCTGGCCGAGCAGTGCCCCGGCGGCGAGTTCTGCGACTACGCGTTCATGCCCGGGCAGCCGGAGGCCGAATGGAAGCACGTCGGGGCGGACTGCCGCACCGCCGTGGCGGCCAAGGGGCTGCAGCGGCGCTGCCGCGACGGCGGCAACTACAGCGGGCAGGAGCTGTTCTGCCCGCCGGGCGCGAAGGGGAGCTGGTCAGCGGACGGCAAGGCGGCACCGCCCGCGCCGACGCCCGCGCCCGCGAACGGCACGAGCGAGCCGGCGAAGCCTGTGGCCGCGGCGAGCGAGCCGACCCGGCCCGCTGCCGGGGCGAGCGAGCCGGCGAAGCCCGCGACCAGCTCGTGCGCGCTGGGAGGCGCGGGGACCGGGGTCGGCTGGCTGGTGCTGGCGTTCGCGCTGCGGCGTAGGCGTCGCTGACGGGCGCGGCCTCGCAGCACGTGGCGCATCGAGCATGTCGAAAAGGACATGTGATTCGAGGCATGTTTTTAAAGACATGTCTCGAAGGCTATAAGTTGGATCAGTCTTCCTCCGCGGGGTCCTCGGGCGACTCGCCCGCCGCGACGTCGGCGGCGATGGCCGTCAGGACGTCCTCGAAGTGGCGGCGGCGGTCGGGGCGGGCCTCGCGGGCGGCGCGGACCAGGGCGTCCTCGGCGAGCGGGCCGAGGCGGCGCAGGGCCGCGACGAGCTCGCGGTGCAGTGGGTCGCGCTCGTGGGCCAGGCGGGCGATCAGCGGGGCCGCTGCGGGCGCGTATCTGGCGTGCGAGACGGCCCGGATCGCGGTGCGCTGGATGTTCGGGTCGGGGTCGTCCAGCAGGTCGAGGGTGCTGCTCAAGTAGCGTCCCCGGTCGCCGGCGCGGAGCAGGCGGTGGGCCTGCAGCCGCACCCGCGGGCTGGCGTGGCCGACCAGCTCGGCGAGCAGCTCGAACCATTCGTCGCCTGTCCTCGAGGACATGTCCTTGAGCGTCTGACGGATCTGCTCGGCCTCGGCGCCGGCGAACTCCGCCCGCAGCTCGGCGATCGAGCGGCCCGGGGACGCGGCCGGGGGCGGGGGCAGCGGCGCGCGCAGGGCCGCGAGCGCGAGCGGAGGCTGGTCCTCTGCTGCGAGCGGGACCGCGGCGGGCGTGCGATCGGCGTGGCCGGGGGCGCGGGCGAGCAGCTCGTGCCATTCGCGAGGCAGGGTCGAGGGCGCGGCGAGCAGGTCGAGGCAGCCCCACTCGCCGGCGCGCAGGCGGGGCTCCAAGTGCGGCAGCAGCCGGGCGGCGGGGATCCGGCGCAGGCTCGTGGCGATGCCGTCGCGCTGGTGCGGCTCGCCGGCGATCCACCAGCGGATCAGGGTCGGGGCGTGGTCGAGGAGGGCGGCGGGAGCGAGGTCGGCGGACAGCGCGATCACGCGGGCCCGCAGCGCGAGGTCGTGCTCGGCGGCGGCGAGCCACGCGGGCGCCTCGGCGGCGAAGCGGGCGGCGAGCTCGCGGGCGCGGGCGGTGGTGATGGCGACATGTCCTTCGAGACAGGAGGCGAGCAGGGCCGACTGCGCGGTTGGCTCGGGCCAGGCGAGCAAGAGGTCGGCGGCGCGCTCGCGCTCGGACGTCGCGGGACGGCCGAGGCGCGCGAGCAGGCCGGCCAGCACCGCGGCGGAGCGCGGCGGCGGCAGGTGCTTCGGCGGCGCGGGCGGGGGCGGCTGCAGGCGATCGACGCCGAGCGGTTGCAGCTGCAACAGGCGATCGAGCCAAACGGCGCGCAGGTCGGCGGGGACGTCGCGGTGGAGCTCGCACAGCAGCTCGGGGGTGAGCCGCGGGTCGTGCAGCGCGCCCCAGTCGCCGCCGCGCAGCGCCTCTGCGAAGCCCTCGCGCAGGCGCCGGGCCTCCTGGTCGAGCGCGGGCAGGCCGGGGAACGCGTCGCGCAGGACGCTGCCGGCGAGGGCGGCCGGGTTCGCGGTGCCGGCGCAGTCGTGCAGGGCGCGCTCGAGGTCGGCGCGCACGAGCACCGCGCCGCAGCGGCGCAGGCGTCCGAGCCATGACCGAGAGGACAGGTTGGGCCGCGGCTCGCTGTGCCGCAGGCGCTCGGCCAGGGCGAGCCCCGCGGGCGCGTCAAGCAGCGGCACCAGGGCGTCGAGCAGCCCGAGCAGCGGTTCGCGCGGCGGGTCGTCGAGCCGCGCGGCCAGGTCGTCGACGAACGCGGCGCAGCAGCGCAGCGCCTGGGCGTCGAGCCCGGCGGCGTGCAGCTGCAGCACGATCGCCAGCGCCCCGGGGCTCGGCAGCGCGAGCAGCCACTCGCGCAGATACGGCCGCACGATCGCCAGCTCCTCTGCGGTGAGCGACTCGGCGTCGGCGAGCACTGCGGCCGCGTGATCTCGAAGCCCATGGTCGCGCAGCGCTCGCACGGCCTGGCGCAGCGGCGGCGGCGCGGGTACTGCGAACTCATGGAGCGGCAGGCCGTGGCGGTGCAGCAGCGCGAGGAGCGAGTCGAGGCCGCCGCGCGGACGGATCTCGCGCGCGATCAGCATTTGCAAAAATTGAGGGAGCCACGGCGCGCTGCGCCGCGCGGCGTGCAGGATCGCCGGCGGCTCGAGCCGGCCGTCGAGCGCCTCCGACCACAAGCGCCAGCGCGCGGCCGCCTGCGGGTCCTTCGGCGACTGACCGTCGAGCGCGGCCAGCAGCGTCGGCGTGACAGCGCCGGCGAGCAGGGCGTCGAGCGCGGCCGACAGCGCCTCGCGCAGGCCGGGGTTGTCGTGCGCGCCGAGCCAGCGCACCAGCGCGGGCACGACCTCGGCGGTTCCGGCCCGCTGCAGCGCCTCGGCGGCGGTCTTCTTGAGGTTCATGTTCGGGTGGTCGAGCCAGGCGGCGATCGTCGGCGCGGCCGCGGTCGCCCGCGCCTCGGCGAGCGCGAGCAAGGCCTGGCGCGCGGTCGGCAGGTCATCGCCCTCGGCGAGTCTTGCTAAACTTGCGCACAGGTCGTCCGGGACATGTCGTCCGAGACAGGTCACCGCCGCGGCGCGGACCCGCGGGTCAGCGTCGCGCAGGTGACGGTGGAGGTGCCGGCGCAGGCGGGTCCTGCGGCCGCGCTGCCCGACCACGGCGCGCAGCACGATCGCTCGCGCCTCCGAATCGAGCGGTTCGTCGTCGAGATCGAGCAGCAGCTCGGCGAGCACCCGCGCCCCGGCGTCGGCGGCGTCGATGGCGTCCAGCAGGCAGGTCGGGCGGATCGCGCCGCGCTCGTGGAGGCGCCCGCCGAGCGCGCGCACTGCCGCGAGGGCGACCGCGGGGATCTGCCGCTCCGCCTCGCTCGCGCGCACCGGCCCGGGCTCGATCCGCAGCGGCGCGCCGTCGCGTTCGACGAGCACCCCGGCGACCACCTCGGAGACGATCCGCCGCAGCAGGTCGCGCACCAGGCCGAGCTCGGCGGCGCCGCCGAAGCGACCGAGCAGCTCGAGCGCCCGCACGCTGACCGGCTCGCTCGCGCACGCGAACAGCAGCGCGGGGTCGAAGCGCGCCGTAGGTCGCTCGAGGTCGCGGCGGATCGCCGGTGGCAGCGCCGCGAAGCGCAAGCGGGCCCGCAGGCGCGCGCGCTCGGGCGCGTCGTCGTCGACGAGGTGCCACAGCAGCGCGGCGGCCTCACCGGCGACGTCGCACAGGTGGGGGCGCACGCCGGCGTGGTCGTCGAGGCCGAGGCCCTCGCGCAGCGCGGCCACCGTGGCGGGCCCGCCGAGCCAGCGCAGCGCCGCGAGGCAGGCCGGGGGATCCTGTTGGAGCCGCGCCAGGACGACTGCCTCGCTGCTCGCGTCGCCGCGCGGGCCGAGGTGGCGGAGGATCTGCCGCTGCAGCTCGCGGTCGGCGGTGGCGGCCAGCAGCGCGTGCAGGGCCGCGGGGACCTCGTCGCTGTCGATCGCGGCCAGCAGCCCTACCAGCCGCGGCCAGCGCGGGTCGTCGGCGGGCAACGCGGCGAGCCGGCGCAGCAGCGGCGTGCGCGCGGTGAAGCACAGCGCGGCCAGCTCCTCGAGGTCGAGGCAGTGGTCGGCGGTCGCCAGCGCGAGCAGATCCGGCAGTTCGTCGTCGCCGACGAAGATCGCCCGACGATGCAGCGCGCGCAGGGCGTGCAGGCAGGCCGGGCCGAACAGCAGCGGATCGGCGAGCGCGAGCGCGAGCCAGCCGGGCAGGGCGTCGCGCTCGCAGCGAGCCATCGCGCGAGTGAACGCGTCGGCGCGCACGCGCGGGTCGGCGCTGTCGTCCCCGGCCGGGCCGCGCAGGTCGGCGACGAGGTCCTGCGCCGCCGCGAGCTGCACCGCCGCGCTCGCGACCGCGGCGTCGTCGTCGGCCAGCAGCGGCAGCAGCGTCGCCCGCGGGCACGGCCAGGCGCGAGCCCACGGCGCCGCCAGTTCGCCCAGCGCGGCGCGGCGGACCTCGGCGTCGGCGCTGGCGAGCAGCGCGCGAAGCGACGCGGCCGCGTCCGCCGGCGCGAGCAGCCCGGCGTGAAGGGCCTCTCGCACCAGCCGCAGCCCTTCCACCTGCACGTCGGCCCGCGCGTGGGCGCAGGCGATCGCCACCAGCGCGGCCGGCTCGAACAGGTCGGCCGCGGTCAGGCCGCGCAGGGCCGCGATCACGAACGCGTCGACCTCGCGGCGGGCCAGGCCGGTCGGCGCGACCGCCAGCTCGAGCCGCAGCCACGCCTGGGCGACCGCCGGCTCGAGGTCGACGGCGCGCCAGTCCGGAAGGACATGTTCGTTGCGCCATGTCCATACGGACCGGTACATCGCCGCCAGCCGCAGCTGCAGCGGCGGGGCCAGGCCGGCCGGCGAGGTCGGCAGCAGCGCGGCCAGCTCGGTCAGCGCGGCCGGGTCCTCGGTCGCCGCCAGCCGGTCCTGCAGCTGCAGCAGGGCTGCCGTGCGCACGGATGCCTGCGGGCTGGCGAGCGCGGCGCGGAGCTGCGCCGGGGTGAGCAGGTGCGGGCCTTCGGCGATCACGGCCCATCGTCACCGATGTCCGCCGCCTCGCGGGCGGAGTCCGCGTGAGCGGGCCCACGGCGAGCGTCCGGATGTCCCCGAGGACAGGTCCGCCTCCGTGCCGCGAGCCGAGCGGCAGGGCCTGTCGAGGTGCCTTCGCGCCCCGGGTCGACGGTCGGCGGGGCAGAGCATGCCGAGGTGTCCCCGAGGACAGGTTCACATCCGCGCGCCGGCCGGCGGGGCGGGGCGTGTCGAGGTGTCCCCAAGAACAAGTTTCTCCGCCTCCTCGCCGGGGCGCCCCACCGGCGCCCGCAGGCGAGATGTCCTTGAGGACAGATCGATAAACCCTTCCCGTGTTGACAGCCCCGCGCGGCGGTGCTCGGATCGGCGCGTGAAGCCCCTTGTCCACATCGTCGGCAACTACGTCTCGCCCTACGTCCGCAAGGTGCTGGTCGCGCTCGACCTCAAGGGGGTCGCCTACACGATCGACCCGATCATCCCGTTCCTCGGCGGCGACGGTTTTACTGCGCTCAGCCCGCTGCGGCGGATCCCCGTGCTCGTCGACGGCGACCTCACTCTCACCGACTCGACCATCATCTGCGAGTACCTCGACGAGGTCCACCCGACGCCGCCGCTCTTGCCGCGCGAGCCGGCGCTGCGGGCCCGGGCGCGCTGGCTCGAGGAGTTCGCCGACACGCGCATGGGCGAGGTGTTCATCTGGCGGGTGTTCGCCCAGCTGATCGTGCGGCCGGCGGTGTTCGGCCAGCAGCCCGACACCGCGCTGATCGAGAAGACCCTGCGCGAGGACGTGCCGCACGTGTTCGACTACCTCGAGTCGCAGGCCCCGGAGGACGGCTTCTTCTGCGGCGAGCTGTCGATCGCCGACATCGCAGTCGCCAGCTTCTTGCGCAACGCCGCGCTGGCGAAGGTGAAGCCCGAGCCCGAGCGCTGGCCCCGCCTGGCCGGCCTGGTCGAGCGGACCCTGGCCCTGCCGAGCTTCGCCCGCCTCAAGGAGTTCGAGCGCGCCCTGCTCAAGGTCCCGCCGGCCGAGCACCGCCAGGCCCTGGCCGCCATCGGCGCCCCGATCAGCCCCGAGACCGTCGGCACCGACCGCCCGCGGTCCGGCCTGTCCCGCGGCTGAGCCTGGCCCAAGGGGCATGCCCGATCGGCCATGCCCTTCAGGACATGTCGAAATCGCCAGTGTCGGTGTACGGTCGACACGTCGGACCCGCGCGGCCTTGAAGCGGCCCGGTCCGCCGAGTAGGGTGGCCGGGATGACCGACGCCGGCCAGGCCCTGGCAGCGCTGGTCGCGGCCGGCGGCGACGCGGCGGCGATCGTGGCGATCCTCAACGACCACCGCAGCGCCTTCGATCGGCTGATCGGCCTGGTCTTCACCAGCGTCAGCGACGACGCGGTCGAGGCCGAGGTGCCGGTCACGCCGCAGCTGCTGCAGCCGTACGGGCTGGTCCACGGGGGCGTGTACGCGACGATCGTCGAGAGCCTGGCGAGCTCGGGCGCGGCGCTGTCGGCGATGCGGCGCGGGCAGTCGACGGTCGGCCTCGAGAACGCGACGTCCTTCCTGCATGGCACGCGAGGCGGCACGCTGCGCGCTCGCGCCACGCCGCTGAGCCGCGGGCGGCGCACGCAGGTGTGGAGCGTGGAGATCCGCGACGACGATCGGCGCGTCGTCGCCAGCGGTCATGTGCGGATGCTGTGCCTCGAGGGCGGCGCCACCGTGGCCGGCGAGTCGCTGGCGCTGCACCGCGACGGCGAGTGAGTCGTCGGACGTCGCACACACCGCGAATGGCCGCCGCCGCCGCTGGAATCGGGGCGCAGGGGCATCGGGCCCGGCCCCTGTGCGCGGGCATTCACGTCCCTCGCTTCGCCTCGTCGCGTCGCCGCGGCGCGTCCCGCGGCACACGCACATCCTCGCACGCTCGGCCTGGTCTTCGTTTCATTCGCGACGCGTCACCGTCGATCTTCTCCGCGAGCGAGCGCTCTTGCGCTCGCTCGACCCTTGTCGGACTCGCCGCAAATGTTCGATGATCGCGCCGCGTCACCGACGCGAAAGGATCGTCCTTGTCCACGACCCTGCAGGAGCTCGTTGCTCGCCCGCTCGCCTCGGAGCGCTCCGCCGTCCTGCTCCGCAGCGTCGCCGCAGCGGTGCACGCGATGCACCGCCAGGGCCGCGCGCATCGCCACCTCGCGCCGCGGCGGATCCACCTCGACGGCGACGACCTGGTCGAGCTCGAGGGCGCGGACGAGGGCGCCGACTGGTTCGCGGTGCATCGCCCCGACGAGCTCGCCTACGCCGCCCCCGAGCTGCTGCAGCCGACGCTGCACGCCCCCGATCACCGCGCCGATCTCTACTCGCTCGGCGCGCTGCTGTACGAGCTGCTGACCGGCGCGCCGCCGTTCACCGCGGTCGACCTGCTCGGGTGGACCCACGCGCACGTCGCCCAGGCCCCGCGCGCGCCGCTCGAGCTGCGCGCCGGGGTGCCGGCGCCGCTGTCGGACATCGCCCTCAAGCTGCTGGCCAAGGCCGCCGACGAGCGCTACCAGAGCGCCGCCGGCCTCATCGCCGACCTCGACCGCTGGCTCGCCGCGGCGGCCCGCGGCGACGGCGAGCAGCGCTTCGCGCTCGGCCTGCGCGACGTGCCCGAGCAGCTGCGGATCTCCCAGCGCCTCTACGGCCGCGACGCCGAGCTGCAGGCGCTCGAGGCGGCGCGCGAGCGGGTGGCCCAGCGCGGCGCGCCCGAGCTGGCGCTGGTGCGCGGGCCCTCGGGCATCGGCAAGTCGGCGCTCGTCCACGGGCTCGAGCGGCGGCAGACCGGCCAGGCCGCATCTACGTCGCCGGCAAGTTCGACCAGTACGACCGCGACATCCCGTACGCCACTCTGGTCAAGGCGTTCGGCGAGCTCGCGCGCACGCTGCTGGCGACCAGCGAGGAGCACCTCGCGGCCTGGCGCCAGCGCCTGCAGAGCGAGCTCGGCAACCTCGGCCAGCTCATCATCGACATCATCCCGCAGATGGAGCTGGTGATAGGTCCGCAGCCGCCGGTCCCGCCGCAGCCGCTGCTCGAGGCGCAGAACCGCTTCAATAGGGTGCTGCGCCAGTTCATCGGCGTGTTCGCCCAGCCCGACCAGCCGCTGATCCTGTTCCTCGACGATCTGCAGTGGGCCGACACCGCCAGCATCCGGCTCCTGCAGCACATCCTCACGCACCCCGACGTGCAGCACGTGCTCGTCGTGTGCGCCTATCGCGACGGCGAGATCGGCCCGTCGCACCCGTGGACCGCCGCGCTGCTCGAGATCCAGAGCGCCGACGTGCGCGTGTCGGACCTCGCGGTCGCCCCGCTGCCGCCGCAGCACGTCGGCGCGCTGCTGGTCGACACCCTGCGCTGCAGCCCCGACGCGGCCGATCAGCTCGCCGCGCTCTTGCACGCCAAGACCGCGGGCAACCCGTTCTTCGTCGGCCAGTTCCTCACCATGCTGGCCGCCGAGGGGCTGCTCTACCTCGATCCCGAGCTCGGCGCGTGGCGCTGGGACCTGACCGCGATCGAGGCCAAGGGCTACACCGACAACATCGTCGCGCTGATGCTCGAGCGGCTGCGCGGGCTGTCCGCGGCGGCGCAGCGGGCCCTGAGCTTGCTGGCGTGCGCCGGCGCCGAGATCGCGCCGGCGACCCTGGCCGCGCTGCTCGGCCGCGACGAGGCCGCGGTGCTCGCCGACCTCGCGCCGGCGCTGGCCGACGGCCTCGTGGTCGTGCGCGGCGGTCAGCTCAAGTTCTCGCATGACCGCGTGCAGCAGGCCGCCTACAGCCTCACGCCCGAGGCCGAGCGCGCCGGCGTGCACCTGCGGATAGGTCAGGAGCTGCGCGGCCCGCTCGGCAGCGACGTCGCGCCCGAGCGGCTGTTCGCGGTCGTCAACCACCTCAACGCCGCGGCCGCGCTGATCGACGACCCGCAGGCCCGCTTCGACCTCGCGCGCCTCGACTTCCAGGCCGGCCAGCGGGCCAAGCAGGCCAACGCCTACGCGTCGGCGCTCATCTACTTGCGGGCCTCGCTCGCGCTGCTGCCGGCGGACGCCTGGGACGCGCAATTCCAGCTGACCTTCGACCTCCACCGCGACCTGTCCGAGTGCGCCTATCTGTGCAACGACAACGAGGCGGCCGAGCAGCTGTTCGAGGCCGCCCTGTCGCACGCCCGCGGGCCGCTCGAGCGGGCCGAGATCTTCACGCTGCAGATCAGCCTCTACTACTCGGTCGGGCGCATGCAGGAGAGCCTCGACGTCGGCCAGAAGGCGCTGCGCGAGCTCGGCATCGACATCCCGGCCACCCCGGAGGCGCGGCTGTCCGCGTTCGGGCCGATGATCGAGGCGGCGGTGGCCCGCTTCTCGGCGCTCGACATCGAGGCGATGGAGCACGCGACCTCGGTCGCCGATCCGGCCCGGCGGGTCGCCGCCCAGGTGCTGGTCAGCCTGCTGCCGTCGAGCTTCTACCTCGACATCATCCTGTTCTCGATCATCATCCTGCGCCTCGTCGAGCTGTCGCTGGTCCACGGCGAGACGCGCGACTCGGTGGTCGGCTACGCCTCGTTCGCGCTGCTGCTGGTGACGGTGCTCGGCGAGCACGACATGTCGGGCCGGATCGCGCGCATGACCCTGCGCCGGCTCGAGCACATCGCCGACGCCAGCGTGCACGCCAAGGTGCGCACGATCTACGGCTGGTTCAGCGGCCCGTGGCACGAGCCGCTGCCGCAGATCCTGGCCCACCTGCGCGCCGGGCAGCAGGCCGGCGTCGAGGCCGGTGACCTCTCGGCCTACGGCGCGTTCGCGCTGCTCGGCCAGGACACCCTGCTCTTGTGCCGCGGCGACGCCCTGGCCCAGGTCGAGGAGCAGTGGGCCCGCCACCGCAGCAGCTACGTGCAGATGCAGCACGAGATCGCGGTCATGACCGTCGACGTCGTCCTGGCCCAGCTGCCGCGCCTGCGCGGCGCCCGGGTCGACGCCGACGACGCGGTCGAACCCGGCATCAGGGCCGCCGGCTCCGCGCTCGGCACCCACCACTTCTTGCGCATGCAACGGCTCTACCTGATCGGCGACCTGACCGGCGCCTTGCAGGCGGCCGAGCGGTTCGCGGCGACCAAGGGCAACGGCCTGCTCGGCACCTTCCTCGGCGCCGACGGCGACTTCTACTGCGCCCTGGTGGCGGCCGCGGTGGCCGACCGCGAGCCGCTGCGCCGGGCCGAGATGTTAGAGCGCGTGCGCCTGCAGGCGGCCGTGTGCGAGCGGCTGGCGGCGCGCTGCCCGGCCAACTTTCGCGCCCGCGCCGAGCTGCTCGGGGCCGAGCTGCTGCGCCTCGAGGGCCGCTCGGCCGAGGCCCTGCCGCGGCTCGAGGCGGCGGCCCGGGCGGCCGCGCAGGACTCGTTCCTCGCGGTCGAGGCGATCGCCTGCGAGCGCGCCGGCGAGCTGGCCCGCGCGCTCGGCCTCGGCGTCGCCGCGGTCGCCTACTTCGAGCGCGCCCGCAGCCTCTACGCCCGCTGGGGCGCGACCGCCAAGCTGACCCAGCTGGCCATGCGGGTGCCCGAGCTCGGGCCGATGACCCCGCCGGGCTCGCAGTGGTTGTCGGTCGACGCGCTGGCGGTGGTCAAGGCCACGCAGGCGCTGTCGGGCGAGCTGATGCAGGACAAGCTGCTCAGCAGCCTGATGCACATCGTGCTCGAGCACGCCGGGGCGCAGAACGGCCACCTGCTGCTGATCGAGCGCGAGCGCCTGGTGATCGCCGCCGGCGCCCGCACCGGCGAGCAGGGCGTCGAGGTGACTTTGCCGGCGCGCCAGGTCGCGGCCGACGACGAGCTGGCGCTGTCGATCGTGCAGTACGTCCGCCGCACGCGCGAGCAGGTGCTGCTGACCGACGCCCGCAACAGCCCGCTGTTCGCCGCCGACCCGCACCTCGCGCGCGGCCAGGTGCGCAGCGTCCTGTGCGTCCCGATCGTCCGCTCCGGCGCCCTGGTCGGCGTGCTCTACCTCGAGAACAACTGGATGAGCGGCGCCTTCACCCCGCAGCGGACCGCGGTGCTCGAGCTGCTGCTGACGCAGGCGGCGATCTCCCTGGCGGTGTCGTCGCTGTACGGCGACCTCGCCCGCGAGAACCGCGAGCGCAAGCAGGTCGAGCAGGGCCTGCGCGAGAGCGAGGAGCGGATGCGCCAGCTGGTCGAGAGCGCCGGCGCCGTCCCGTGGGAGGCCGACGTCGCGGCCGGCCGCCTCACGTACGTAGGACCGCAGATCGCCGGCCTGCTCGGCCACGGCAGCGACCGCTTCACCGGCGACCCAGGGTTCTTGGCCGGCATCACCCACGCGGCCGATCGCGAGGCGCTGGCGCTGCACCTGTCGTCGTCCGGCGGCGAGGCGCGCGAGCTCGAGTTCCGCGTGCGCGCCGAGGACGGCGAGGAGCTGTGGGTCCACAGCATCCGCGCCGCCCACAAGGCCCGCGGCGACTCGCCGCTGCGCCGCGGCTTCTTCTTCGACGCCACCGCCCGCAAGCGCACCGAGGCCAGCCTGCGCGACAAGCTCGACATCATCGCCGCCCAGCAGGAGGCGATCCGCCAGCTCTCGACGCCGATCATCGAGGTCTGGGAGGGCGTGGTGCTGATGCCGCTGTTCGGCACCATCGACTCCAATCAGGCCCTGCGCATGCAAGAGCTGCTGCTCGACGCGATCGGCCGCCTGCGCGCCCGCTTCGCCATCATCGACCTCACCGGCGTCGAGGTCGTCGACACCGGCACCGCCCAGCACATCATCGGCCTGGTCCGCGCGGTCCAGCTGCTCGGCGCCCGCGGGATCGTCGTCGGCGTCCGCGCCGACGTCGCCTCCTCGATCATCTCCCTCGGCGTCGAGCTCGGCCGGATCGCCACCCTCTCGACCCTGCGCGAGGCGCTGATGCTGTGCATGCAGGCGGCGGCGCAGCGGCGCAAGGCCGGGCAGGGCGCCTGACCGGGGCGTATGTCGAGGGACATGCCCGAACGAGCATGCCCCTCGAGGCATGCCCGTAGGAGCATGTCCTTCGGGGCATGCTCGCCGGGGCGGGCCGCTCAGGCCGCCTTGCGCAGCTCCGGCTCGGGCCGGGCCGCCCGCCGCTGCTTCAGCGACGCCGTCAGCCGCGCCGTCAGGGTGCGCTGGCCGGCGGTGCGCTGGCGCTCGAGCAGCAGGGCGACCGCGCGGCGCTCCTCGGGCCGCAGCGCCTGGTAGGCCTTCGGCCCGCGCAGCGAGGTCGGCAGCGTCGCGCCGTCCTCGTAGGCCTCGAGCACCGAGGGGTGGACGTAACACTTGCGGCACACCGTCGCCGTGTTGCCGAGGCAGCCGGCGACCTGCTCGATCGCCTTGGTGACCGCCTGCTTGCGCCGGCCCTTCTGCTCCGGGCGCGGGGCCCGCCACAGCTCTTGAGCGGCCAGCACCGTGCCGGCGAACGTGCGAAAGTCCTTGGCGCTGAACTCGCTGCCGGAGCACGCGCGCAGGTAGGCGTTGACGTCGGCCGAGCCGATCGCGTGGTGGGTGCCGGCGTGGTCGTAGAACTGGAACAGCTCCTGGCCGGGCACGTCGCGGCAGCTGCGGACGATCTTGGCCAGGCGGGCGTCGTCGACGGCGACGCGGTGCTCCTTGCCGCTCTTGCCGCGGAAGCGGAACTCGATGTGCTTGCCGTGGACCCGCACGTGGCGGTCGCGCATCGTCGTCAGCCCGTACGAATCGTTGGAGTGCGCGTATTCGGGGTTGCCGATGCGGATGTGCGTGGTGTCGAGCAGGCGCACCACAGTGGCGAGCACCTTGTCGCGGCCCAGCTCGTGGCGGCGGAGGTCGCGGTCGACGCGGGCGCGGATCGCCGGCAGCGCCGCAGCGAACGCCAGCATGCGCTCGTACTTGGTGCTGTCGCGGACCTCTCGCCAGCGCGGGTGGTAGCGGTATTGCTTGCGGCCGCGGGCGTCGCGGCCGACCGCCTGGATGTGCCCGCGCTCGTCGGGGCAGATCCACACCTCCGTCCAGGCCGGTGGGATCGCCAATCGGCGGATACGCGCCAGCACCTCCGCGTCGCGGAGCGGGCGGCCCTTCGGATCGCGGTAGGCGAAGCCGTGGCCGGTGCGGCGGCGGCGGATGCCCGGCTGCGCGTCGGTCACGTAGACGAGCCCGGCGTCGTCGGCGCAAGTGTAAGCATCGAGGGCGGCGCTCATGGTGCTTCGAGCGTGTCGTGAACGACGGGCTCGCGCCGGTCCGGGCGACGCGGCGCCGCAACGGTCTCGCGGGCAGGCTCGACGCGCCGCTGGGCCCGGACGGGTCGCAATGTGCGCAGCGACCTCGGCTGCGCTTGCCCTGCGAACGACTGCGAACATCGTTGAAACGATGCCGCCGATCTTGCTGGTGGAGGACGACGCCGACATCCGCGACGCGGTGGCCGAGCTGCTGCGCGACGAGGGCTACGACGTCCACGGGGTCGACAACGGCGAGAAGGCGCTGACCTACCTCCATCAGGCCGAGCGCGAGCCGTGCCTGATCCTGCTCGACCTGATGATGCCGGTGCTCGACGGCTGGCAGGTCATCGACCGCCTGCGGGCGCAGGACCGGCTGCTCGCGCTGCCGGTGGTGGTGATGTCGGCCGCGTCGCCGAAGGCCGCGCCGGCCGACGTGGCGGCGTTCGTGCGCAAGCCGATCGACCTCGATCTCCTGCTCGGGCTGGTGAAGCGATACTGCGGGCGATCGGTGGTCGAACCGCATTGATTCGCCCGCGGAACGACGTGCCGATCGCTCCGGACGGTGTACGCAATTGCAACAGCGCGTCCTCCGCCAAGCGGTCGCGGGCACTGACGCCATACGCGCGAAGCCGCACCGGAAGTCACCGCAAGGGTCGACCCCCGGACCGCCGGCCGGCGACTCGCCGCGGCGCTCGCGGGCGCGTCGCGATCCGGCGCCGTCCGCTGGTCCTGGCGAAGTTTTTTCTTTCCCCTGGCGACGAAGTGGCTATGGTTGCGACCCGAGAGCGCCACATTGGAACCTCCGGGTGCATCGTCCGCAAAACCTCCTCCTGCCGCCGGCCGCAGCGTAGCGGTCATTCGCGGGTCAACACCTCTTACTTCTCCGGTGTCGGACCGGGCGGAGGTCGCATGCGGCTCGGCTTGACCTTCAACCTCAAGCCCGAGGCCGGTCCGTCGCCCGGCGACCCGATCGATCGCTTCGAGGAGTTCGACTCGGTCGACACCGTCGACGCCATCGACCGGGCCCTGCGGGGGCTCGGCCACGAGGTCGAGCGGCTGGGGTGGGGCGAGCCGCTGCTGGCGGCGCTGGCGGAGCGTCCGCCGGAGCGGCGCATCGACGGCGTGTTCAACTTCGCCGAGGGCGTGGGCGGCCGCGGGCGCGAGTCGCAGATCCCGGCGGTGCTCGAGGTGCTGGGGATCCCCAACACCGGCTCGGGCCCGTTCGCGCTGGCGCTGGCGCTCGACAAGGGGGTCGCCAAGATCTTCGCCGCGGCCCACGGCATCCGCACCGCCCCGTTCCAGATCGTCGGCGCCGACGAGGCGCTGGGGCCGGTCGAGCTCGCCTATCCGCTGTTCGTCAAGCCGGTGGCCGAGGGCTCGTCGATGGGCATCCGCAAGGACTCGGTGTGCCACGACGAGGCCGCGCTGCGCGAGCGCGTGGCCCGGCTGCAACGCGACTACCGCCAGGCCGTCCTGATCGAGGAGTTCCTGTCGGGCGACGAATTCACGGTCGGCGTGGTAGGGAACGGCGCCGCGGCCGAGGTCGTCGGGGTGATGCAGGTGACCCCGCGGGTGGCCGACGGCCAGGACTTCGTCTATTCGCTCGAGGTCAAGCGCGACTACCTCAACCAGGTCCGCTACGTCATGACCGACGAGCTGCTGCAGTCGGGCCGGCTCGACGCGGCCCGCCTGGCCGCGATCCGCGGCCTCGCGCTCGACGTGCACCGCGTGTTCGGCTGCCGCGACCTGTCGCGCATCGACATCCGCTGCGACCGCCGCGGCGACCCCAACTTCATCGAGGTCAACCCGCTGCCGGGGCTGCACCCGGTCAGCAGCGACCTCGTCATCATCGCCCGCGGCCACGGCTGGAGCTACGAGCAATTGATCGGCCGCATCATCGGCGCTGCCACCCAGCGCTGGTCCAGCCTCGACCGCCCGCCATCGAACCCCCCCGAACATTAGTTAATTGGCCCTCGACCTCGCCGGAGCCCCATGCGGATCGCCATCACCTATCACGTCGCCCCCCTCTCCGATCCGCCCGCCGCGCTCCTCGGCGCGCCCGAGCTCTCGGCCACCGCCCGCGAGGTCCACGCCGCGCTCGCGCCGGACCACGATTGCGTGCTGGTGCCGGTCGGCGACTCGGTGCCCGCCGCGCTCGCGGCCGTCCGCGCGGCCGCGCCCGACGTCGTGTTCAACCTGTGCGAGGGCGCGGTCGGCCGCACGCAGTTCGAGGCCCACCTGGCGCTCGGCCTCGACATGCTCGGCATCCCCTGCTGCGGCTGCGACCCGGTGACCCTCGCGCTCTGCCAGGACAAGCCGTTCGTCAAGCAGTTCCTGCGCCAGACCGGCGTGCCGACCCCGGCCGGCTTCGCCGTCGCGCCCGGCTGCTCCGAAGAGCATGTCCTCGAGGACATTCGTGAATTGATCGCCCGCGCCGCCTCGGGCCGGGTCATCGTCAAGCCGGCGCGCGAGGGCGGGGGCGTCGGCGTCGACGCCGACAGCGTGTGCGGCGACGCCGAGTCGGCGCTGGCGCGCGCGCGTCAGGTATGGGCTCGCCACTACCAGCCCGCGCTGATCGAGACCTTCGTCGACGGCCCCGAGTACAACCTCGCGCTCTACCACGCCCGCCCGCGCGGCCTCGTCGCCTTGCCCCCGGGACAGATCGTGTTCTCGCCGGCGCTGGCGCCCGAGCGGCGCGTGGTCGGCTGGACCGCCAAGTGGGACGTCGCCTCGTGCGAGGCGCAAGGGACCGTGAGCCGGATCGTCGCCGACCTCGACCCCGCCGTGCACGCCGAGCTCCTCTCGGTGTGCACGCGCGCGGCCACCCTGCTCGGCATGACCGGCTACTGCCGGTTCGACCTCCGCCTGGCCGGCCAGTCGGTCCAGGTCATCGACGTCAACGCCAACCCCGACCTCGGCTCCGGCTCGGGCTTCCGCAACGCGCTGGCCGCCGCCGGCATCCCGTTCGCCGACTTCCTCGCCGAACTGATCGCCGCGCGCATGCCCGCCGTTCGCCTGGCCCCCGCGGCCTAGTTCACTCACGTGCCGCCCGCGCCGGGCTGAAGGGCGGCGCGTGCGGCCTTCCAGAGGCCGCTGGCGGTGCGCCGCGTGGCCGCGATTCGCCGGCACGAGGGGCACCCAGGCTTGAGGGGGCCTCCCGGGTGGGTGATACTCCGCCCGCCGCGCATGCCTCCTCGACGTCACTCGATCGCTGCGAGCTCGGTGGCGCTGGCGCTGGTGGCCGGCGCCTGTCGCCTCGCCCCGCCGGCGATGCCCGGCAAGGACGTGGCGGCGCACGTCGAGGAGGAGGCGACCGGCCGCGGGCTGCGGGCCGCCGAGGCGCAGGCCCAAGAGGCTGTCCGAAAGGCCAGGGAGGCCGAGGCCGCTGCGACTGCGGCGCTGCGGGCCGCCGAGAGCGCGGCCGACGACGAGGCTGCGACGCACCAGCAGGACGGCGAGCGCTACGCCCAGGCGATCGCCGAGGCCCGCGCGGGCGCGACCGGCTGCAATCTCGACGTCGAGCGACTGATCGCGCTGCGGCGCCAGCTCGCCGAGTACGTGTCCGAGCCGGAGCGCGACGCCGCGATCGCGGCGCTCGAGCCGTGCCGCAAGGCGGCGCTGAAGCTCCGCCGCCAGCACCACGAGAAGGCGCAGCGCGAGCTGCCGCGCGGGGCGGCCAAGGACGCGGTCGCGGCCGCGCTGCGCGACGAGGGCCTCGCCGATCCGTGGATCCCGGTGCAGTCGGGGGCATTGCCAACACCTGGCCGAAAGGACAGCACGACGGGAGCTGCGCTGGCGAAGCTGCGGAGCGACGCGACCGCCGCGGCGCAGGCGGCGGACGCGGCCGAGGCCGACCGCGAGCGCGCGCAGCAGGGCGTGGCCGCCAGCGAAGCCCGCCTGGTCCAGCTCGACGAGGCCGACGACGCGCGCGAGCAGGCGTGGCGCGGCGAGATGCAGCGGTCCGGCAACCGCTACCTCGCGGTGGCAGGGGCGGCGGGCGCGGTCGCCCTGGTCGGGCTCGGCGTCGGCTTCTTCTTCATCGCCCGCGGCGACGCGATCACGTCCGGGAAGATGGCGTTCCCGACCCGGTCCGAGCGCGAGGAGGCGAGCAGGCACGCGCGCACGAGCAGCCTGGTCGGCTTCGCGGTGGCCCTGCCGTTCGCCATCGTGGGCGTCGTGGCGGCTCACTACGGGCTGCGTCGCCACGCCGTCGGCAAGCGCATCGCGGTGACCGGCTCGGGAGTGATGATCCGCTTCTGATGCAGGCCCGCGCCGGGCGCGTGGCCATGCGATTCGCTGCACCAGCGTCCGCGCGTCCTCGAGCTGCGTACATTCCCCGATCGATCATCCCACCCCGACTGCCGGACGGAGCCGCGTTCGGCGGCCGCGAACGGCGGTCGTGACGCCGCTCCCTTGTCGCGCTCGGTCGCAGGTTCAGCCTGTCGACATGCGTCTCGTCGCCGCCCTGTTCATCGCCCCGATCCTCGCCGGCTGTCCTGACCCGCAGGCCGGAGCGGGTACCACCGAGGACGCAGCCGGCACGACGACGATGGCGCCAGCCGCGACCTCGACCGGCGACGACGACCCGACCTCGACCAGCAGCGGAACCGGCTCTGCGGCCACCGGCAGCGGCGGCGAGACGACCGGCGAGCCGCCGGCGACGACCGGCGAGCCCGAGTCGACGACGACCGGCGAGCCGGCGTGGCAGCCGAAGGACTGCCCGGGCTTCTACGCCCAGGATCGCTTCCCCACGGTGGAGCTGGAGATCGATCCGTCCGAGCTGGCGGAGCTCGAGCAGGAGTGGGCGATCGCCGACGACAACGACCTGCAGGAGCACCCGCTGGTCAGCTTCAAGGTCGACGACACCGTGATCGGGAACGCTTCGGTGCGGCTGCGCGGCAACTCGTCGCACTGGCACGACCAGAAGAAGATGCAGTTCGAGGTCTCGTTCAACACCTACGACAAGCAGGGCCGGTTCGAGGGCCTCAAGCACGTGCTGTTCGACGCCGCCGAGTACAACCGCAGCTTCCTGCGCGATCGCCTGGCGCTGGCGATCTTGCGCGACGTCGGGCTCGCGGCCCCGTGCGCCAACAACGCCCGCGTCGTCCTCAACGGCGCCTACTACGGCCTCTTCACCAACATCGAGAAGGTCGACAGCGAGTTCCTCGAGCGCAACTTCGAGGACCCGCGCGGCAACCTCTACAAGCGCGGCGGCGGCGGCTCGGGCTGGGACAAGAAGACCAACGAGGAGGACCCGAGCGAGGCCGACGTCGAGCAGCTGAACGCCGCCGAGACGGTCGACGACCTGCGCTCGGTGATGAACCTCCAGCAGGCGCTGCTCGAGTGGGCGACCGAGGCGGTGATCCCCGACCGCGACGGCGCGTGGGGCGGGGGGCTCAACCAGTACGTCTACAACGACCCCAAGACCGGCTTCGTCGTCATCCCGTGGGACCTCGACGACACCTTCACCCGCCTCGAGCCCGACACCGACCCGTACACGTACATCAAGGAGAACGACCACGGCCGGCCGTTCTACGCCATCGCCACCGCCGATCCGGTGTGGTTCGGCCGCTACATCGACGCGATCGCCTTCGCGGTCGAGACCGGCTACGACGTAGCGATCCTGCAGGGCCGCCTCGACACCTGGGCCGCGCAGATCGCCGAGGCCGCGGCCGACGACCCGAACCGGCCGTTCACCCTCGATCAGCACGAGGACCAGGTCGATGACATGCGCGAGTTCGTGGCCGAGCGCCGGCTGTTCCTCGACCAATGGCTCGATTGCTGGCAGAGCGGCGGGGTCGACGGCGATCACGACGGCAAGTGCGACGGCGCGTGAGCCCGGCTATGCTGGCCCGGCGATGGCGAGGCGGCGCGAGGGAGAGGGCAGGGACGTCGTCGCCGACGCGCTGGCGCTGGTGCGGCCGGGTCTGACCGGCTTCGGCGGCTGCCACGACCCGCGCTGGGACCTCGCCGCGTTCCGCACCGCCTGCCACGCGCTGGTGCGGGCGGTGCCCCGCGCGACCCTCGGCGCCTGCGAGGGCCCGCACGCGACCGCGGAGTACTACCGCGCCCGGATCGATCACGAGGGCCGGGCGCTGTGGCTGCTGCTCAACGCGATGCAGCCGGTGCTGGCATTCGCCGAATGGGGCGAGCGCCTCGATTATCGGTTCGTCGACGCGCCCGCGCTGGCGGCCGCGTTCTTCGGCCCGCACGAGCTCGCCAGCGCGGCCCGGCTCGAGACGCGGCTGGCGCCGCAGGACTGGCAGAGCCGCCTCGACGGGCCCGAGCTCGCGCAGGCCAACCGCTGGCGACCCGAGCGCGTCGGCCACTACGTGTTCTGCTGGTGGGATTGACCGGCTCGCTGCAGGCGGGCCCGCGGGCGACTCGAGGACGTCGGCGTCGATGGCTTCCTGCCGGTGGGACTGACCGGCTCGCTGCAGGCGCGGGTGCGTCGGCAGGCGCGTGAGGGCGGGCTCCTGCGCGGGCGGCGAACGGGCGCTTGGGGGCGAGCGGCCGCGGCTTTGCGCGCGCAATCACATGTCCTCGGGGACATGTGAGTCAGCCCGCTCGGGGTCCGCCTCGTCCCAATCACCACAGTCTCCCGCGGCGACAATAGGGTGTGTACCCGGCGGTGATTTCGTCGCGGCGCTCCGGGGCTCGCGCGCGCGCAGCGGTTGCCGCGCGTGTCCCTGGCGAGGGCGAGGCCGGCGCGCGCGGGCGGTCGCGGGCGCGCGCGTGGCCGCCGGAGTCCGTCGATTCTCTCGCGGAGATGTGCTACGTGGGGCCAATGCTGGAAGCGAGCGCCCCGTCTGAGTTGAAGTACGATCCGTTCGACCCCGTGTTCGTCGAGGATCCGTATCCGACCTTCCGTCGATTCCGCGAGGAGGCGCCGATCTACGCGTGGGACCACGTCAAGGGGCACATCGTGTTCCGTTATCGCGATGTCATGGCCCTGATCCGCGACCCGCGGCTCGGCACCGATCCGACGCTGGGCGGCGGCTTCTCGCCCGAGCTGCGCGAGGCCTGGCCCGACTACGTCGCGGTGCGGGAAAACGACCTGTTCATGATGCGGCCCGAGGCCCACGCGCGGGTGCGCAAGCTCGTCACCCCGCTGTTCGGGCCGCGCCAGCTCGAGGCGCACCGGCCCCGCGTGGCCCAGATCATCCAGGAGGTCCTGGCCAAGCTGCCGGAGCGCGGCGTCATCAACGTGTTCCGCGACTTCGCCCAGACCTATCCGGTGCGCGTGATTGCGGCGATGCTCAACATCCCGCCCGGCCTCGAGGCCGAGTTCCTGGCCTTCGCCGACGCGCTGATCGCCACCATCTTCCCCGGCCTGTCGCCGGAGCGGTTCGCCTCGTACATGCCGGCGATCTCGCGCGGTCGCGAGATCGTGCGCGCCGTGATCGCCGACCGCCGCGCGCATCCGATGGCCGACGATCTGATGACCCACCTCATCAGCGCGTGCGACGACGCCGATCGCCTGAGCGACGGCGAGCTCGAGTCGCTGATCGGCGGCCTCCTCGTCGGCGGCTCCGACACGACGGTGCACCTCACCACCTACGCGATCCTCGAGCTGCTGCGCCACCCCGACCAACTCGCGCTCCTGCGCGCGGACCCGTCGCTGGCCCGCTCCACGCTCGACGAGACGCTGCGCTACAACGCGTTCGGCCGCGGCGGCGGGCTCACCCGCTTCGTCGAGGAGCCGTTCAGCTGGAACGGCGTCGAGTTCCAGCGCGGTCAGCCGCTGTTCCTCAATACTCAGAGCGCCCTGCGCGACCCCGAGTTCGTCGCCGACCCCGACGTCTACGACATCCGCCGGCGCACCAATTCGAGCCCGTGGTTCGGCCACGGCCCGCACTTCTGCCTCGGGGCCTCGCTCGCGCGGCTCGAGGCCGAGACTGCGCTGCAGCAGTTCCTCGCCCGCTACCCGACGCTCGAGCTCGCGGGCAAGCCGGTGTACGGCAACCACCCGATCTTCCGCGACATCCTCGACCTGCCGGTGCGCGTCGCGGTCGCCGACTAGCGCGCGAGTTCGTCGGCCCCGCGCGGGCGCGCGCGGGCCGGCGCGCTTGAAGGGCCCACGCCGGGCCCGTACAGTGCTCTGCGGTGCTGTTCGACGTGGACCGGCTGCGCGACGACTTCCCGCTGCTGCAGCGAGGCTCGGGGCGCGCGCCGATCGTCTACCTCGACAACGCCGCCACCACGCTCAAGCCGCGGCCGGTGATCGAGGCGGTGCGCGGCTACCTCGCCGACTACAGCGGCAACGTCCACCGCGGCCAGCACGCCCTGGCCGACCGCGCGACCGAGGCCTACGAGGACAGCCGGCGCCGCGTCGCTCGCTTCCTCGGCGCGCGCGCGTCGGAGGTGGTGTTCGTGCGCGGCACCACCGAGGCGATCGGCCTGGTCGCCGGCGGGCTCGGCCTGCAGCCGGAGGACAACGTCGTCGTCAGCGCGCTCGAGCACCACTCGAACCTGCTGCCGTGGCGGACGCGCTGCGGCGTGCGCGTGGTGCCGCTGGACGCCGCGGGGCTGCCGAGCCTGGCCGCGGCCGAGGCGGCCATCGACGCGCGCACGCGATTGCTCGCAGTCACCGCCTGCTCCAACGTCACCGGCGTCTTCGTGGCGATCCAGGACTGGGCGGCGCTGGCCCACCGCCACGGCCTGCCGCTGCTCGTCGACGCGGCCCAGCTCGCGGCCCACCGCGGCATCGACGTGCAGGGCCTGCAGTGCGACTACCTCGCGCTGTCCGGCCACAAGCTGTTCGCGCCGCCGGGCAGCGGCGTGCTCTACGGCACCCAGGCCGCGCTCGAACGCCTCGCGCCAGCGAACCTCGGCGGCGGCTCCGTCAAGCACGTCGGCCTCGACCTCGACTACGAGCTGCGCGAGCTGCCGTGGCGGCTCGAGGCCGGCACGCCCGACATCGCCGCGGCGATCGGCCTCGGCGCGGCGATCGAGTACCTCGAAGACATCGGCCTCGACGCGATCGAGGACCACGAGGACGCGCTGCGCGAGCTGCTCGACGCCGAGGTGGCGACGCTGCCCGGGCTCGACAATCACTCGCCGGCGCCCACGCGCGCGCCGATGCTGACCGTCACGGCGAAGGACGGCGCGCTCGGCAGCGAGTACGTCGCCCGCGTGCTCAGCGACACCTTCGGCGTGATGATCCGGGCCGGCCACCACTGCGCCCACCCGCTCCACGCGGTCCTCGGCCTGCCAGCCACGCTGCGCGCCTCGCTGGCCTTCTACAACACCGAGGCCGACGTGCTGCGCCTGCGCGACGGCCTGCGGGCCCTGCTGCGCCGGGGCACCGGCTGATGGCCACGAGGCGCGGTGCGCCGCCGGTCGACGACGAGCTCTGGCTCACCGTCGGCGCCTACGTGGTGCCGCAGCTGCTCTACGCGGCAGCGCGCCTGGGCCTGGCCGACCTCCTGGTCGCCGGCCCGCTGGACCTCGAAGACATGTCCGAAAAGACAGGCGCCCACCCGTCCACGCTCGCGCGGGTGCTGCAGGCGCTCGCCAGCGTCGGCGTGTTCGCCCGCGCCCGCGACGGCCGCTGGCGCCTCACTCGCGCCGCCGAGCCGCTGCTGTCCGACCATCCGCGCTCGCGCCGGGCGGCGATCCTGTTCGCCGGCCACGAGCAACACCTGGCGTGGGGCTCAGTGATGCACACCGTCGCCACCGGTCAGCCGGCCTTCGACCACGCCTTCGGGCATTCGCTGCACCAGCACCTGGCGACCGACGACGCCGCCATGGCCGTCGCAGAGGCCCAGCGGGCCCGAAGGGCCACGCGCCGCGATCCGGCAGTCGTCGCCGCGCTCGACCTCGGCGACGCCCGCACTGTCGTCGACGTCGGCGGCGGCGGCGGCGAGCTGCTGGTCGCGCTGCTGTCCCGAAGGCCAGGTGTCCGCGGGATCGTCGTCGAGGCCCCGCACGTGGCCGAGCGGACGCGGGCGCGGCTGCAGGCGCAGGGCTGGGGCGAGCGCTGCGAGGTGGTCGTCGCCGACGCGCGCGAGCAGCTGCCGGCCGGCCACGACGTCTACCTGCTGGCCGAGGTGGTGCATTGCTACGACGACGACGAGGCTTCGCAGATCTTGCACAACTGTCGCGGCCGACGGGTGGTCGTGGTCGAGCGCGTGCTGCCGGCCGGCGGGCGCGGCGCGGCGGATCGCCTCGCCGATCTTCACATGCTCGTGATGTACGGCGGGCGCGAGCGGACCCGGCGCGAATACGCCGACCTGTTCGCGACTGCGGGCCTGCGCCTGCGTCGCGTCGCGCCCACTGCCGCGTGGGTGTCGATCCTCGAGGCCGCGCCGCGGGTCGCTCGATAACGATTCGCGCGATCGTGCCCGGCGTGCTGTGGACAATGAGCGTCCCCGCATTTCGGCCCGCGGGCTCGGATTTGACGGCCCGCGGGCGCCGAGGGTACGCTGCCCGCCCGTCTCTGATTGACGGGAGTAGGAGACCCGCATGGCGATCAAGAATCCGCGCACTCAGGAGACCCAAAGCCCCGAGACCCAGCCGGCCGAGAAGGACCGCAAGCGGCGTGAGAAGGCCGCCGACGCGCTCCGCCGCGACATCGGCCGGATCGCGAGCCACATCCGCGCCGGCGGCCAGGGCGGCGACGACGGGGCCGGTGACGTCTGAACAATGACGCTCCAGCGCCGCCGGACCCGCCGCGCCTGCGAGCGGACCTCCGGTGGCAGGACGCGCCCTCCGAAGACGGGGCGCTCCTCGTCGATCCGCAGACCGGGCGGGCCTTCGCGCTGTCCCCGGCGCAGGGCGTGCTGCTGCGGGCGTTCGCCGAGCACTGCGACGTCGGCCGCACCGCCGCGATCGCCAGTGAACAGCTCGACGCCGACATCGACGAAGAGCTGGTGCGGGCATGGCTGCTCGCGTTCGCCGAGCTCGGCCTGCTCGAAGCGCCGAATCGTACTCTCCAGCAATTGCGCGAGCGGCAGCGACAGACGCGGCGCCGCCACTACGAAGATTCATGGAACGACAAGCTGCGGGCCCTTCTGCCCCGCCTGCGCGAGCTGCCGTACTACGCGAAGACGCTGCCAGCCGAGCCGCCGAGCGATGATTCGCCGATCGCCCTGGCCAGCCTGCCGGTGCTCGACAAGGCTGCGGTGCGCTCCCACTTCGACGAGTTTTTACCCGCGAGCATGCCCGCCGGCGAGATCCGCTGGCTGTCGACCTCCGGTACCACCGGCGAGCGGCAGCAGGTCGTGCGCTCGCTGGCCGACTGGGACGCCTCGCAGCCGCACACCTGGGCCCTCAACCGTATCGTCGAAGCGGCCCGCGGCGAGCGCTTCTGCCGGCTGACCACCCCGTTCTGCGACGGCAGCGAATGTCACCTGCGCGGCGCCTCGCGGGCCGAGCGAACCCGCGGTCCGCGGCTGTCGCTCGACAGCGGGCTCGACATAGCGGCGCTCTCGCCAACGCGGCTCGAGCAGATGGCCGCCGAGCTGCGCGAGCACGAGCCGGTCTACGTGCTCGCCGATCCGTCGTACCTGGCGATGTTCGCCGATCAGGCGCTGCGCCGGCGCCTGGCCCTGCCGCGGCTGCGCTTCGTGATCACCGC
This sequence comes from Nannocystis sp. RBIL2, assembly GCF_026626745.1. GTDB lineage: Bacteria > Myxococcota_A > Polyangia > Nannocystales > Nannocystaceae > Nannocystis. The sequence continues at coordinate 2,088,672 of NZ_JAPNJW010000001.1, read as the reverse complement.
GTACGAGCTGTGCAGCGCGCTCCACCGGCGGATCATCGAACGAACCTTCGAATGTCCGGTGTACGACGCCTACGGCGCCACCGAGTACGGCGCGCTGGCGGTCCAGTGCGAGGCCGGCCGCTATCACGTCAACCCCGAGAGCTTCCTCGTCGAGCTGCGCGACGACGGGGCCGGCGACGACGCCCGCGAGCTGCTCGTCACCACCCTCGACAAGCAGTTGATGCCGCTCCTGCGCTACGCCACCGGCGACCTGGCCCGCCCGGCCGACGCGCCCTGCGTCTGCGCGTGGAGCGAGACCGACACCCTCGCCAGCCTCGAGGGCCGCGCGGTCGACAGCGTCCGCACCTCCGACGGCCGCCGCCTCACCGCCGCCGCCGTCGACCGGGCGCTCGCCCCCGCTGCCCGCGGGCTCGTCAGCTATTGCCTGCTGCAGCGCGGCGAGGCGCTGTACCGCCTCGACTACCTGCCGGCCGAGGATTTTTCAAATGGCTGCGTCGACGACATCACCGCGGCCCTGCACGTCGCGCTGGGCCCCGGTGCCCGCGTCCAGCTGGCGCGCCGGCCCGAGCTGCTGCCCACGAGCTCCGGCAAGTTCCGCCTGGCGGGCGTCGAGAGCCGGCCGCGCTGAGCTGCGAACGCGACGGCGACGATCCATCGAGATCTGGGCTGCTATGACATGTCTTGCGAGACATATCATCGATGCACGCCTCCAGGTGATTCCCGGGACTTCGGCGCCGTATCACATGTCTCTGAGGACAGCTCGTCCTCGGCTCAGTCCGACGATCGAGCGCCCGACCTCGCCGGTCACGTTCGGCTCTGGCGCGGGTGGGCCCGGGCCCTCGGCGGCCGCATCACATGTCTCGAAGGTCATGTCATCCGCGGCTCAGTCCGCCGGTCGAGCGCCCGTCCTCGCCGATCGCGTTCGGCCGCTCTGGCGCGCTTGAACCCGGGCCTTCGGCGCCCGCGCCCGCGGCTTCGCTCGCTTCGTCCGCACGGCCGCCCGCGCTCCGGCGATCCCCAGCGCGACCCACGCATCGAGGTCGGCCTCCGCGGCGTACCCCGGCGGCGCCACGTACACCAGCCCGCGCGACGGCCGTCCCGTGAAGTCGAACGGCCGCGCATGCGACCGTCCGAGCGCCGTGGCGGTGTCGGTCACGCGAATCACCAGATCGCTGCCCAGCACCCCCCAGGCGATGCTCCCGTCGAGCAACAGGGCGATGCCGCCGAACATCTTGCGCTCCTCGACGAGCCCCTGCGGTCCCGCGCGCATCACCGCCGTCCGCAGCCGGTTCGCCACTCCGTGGTCATAAGGCATCCGTGTCCTCCGTGGACCGCGAGCCTATCCCGCATTCGTCCTCTCGTCCGCACCCGACGCGCATCGGGCGGCCCCGGCGCGTGCCACCTGCAGCGAGCGGTCCGACCGGCGCCCGTGAGTGTGCCCCGGACCTCGCACCGGCGCCCCGGCGCTGGACAGCCGGCCCGACCCGCGGGCATCGTCACGCCATGCTCCGCGCCCTCGCGCTCGTCCTCGGCCTCGCCGGTGCCCCGGCGCCGGTCGCCCGCACGGTCGACGACGCGGCTGTCACGCTGCACGGCGAGGCCCTGCGCGACGAGTACGCCTGGCTGCGCGCCGGCCCCGAGGACCCGGCAGTGCGCGCCCACCTCGCGGCCGAGAACCGCCACGCAGACGCCCAGCTCCGGCCGCACCGCGCCCTCATGCGCACGCTCGAGCGGGAGATCGAGGCCATCGCCTACGTCGACGACGAGACTGCCCCCGTGCGCCGCGGCGAATGGTTGTACTGGTCCCGCCAGCGCCGCCAGGACGAGCACCCGGTCTATCTGCGTCGCCGCGTCGACGCGCCCCCCGGCGAATCACCGCAGGTGGTCCTCGATCTGCAGCGCCTGGCCCGCGGCCGCGATTTCCTCGACCTCGGCGTGTTCGAGGTCAGCCCCGACAACACCGCGCTCGCCTATTCACTGGATCACGTCGGCGGCGAGAACTACACCCTTTTTATTAAAGATCTGGGGACCGGCGTGGTCCGGTCCGAGCAGATCGATCGGATCACCTCGGCGGCGTGGAGCGCCGACAGCCGCGAGCTCGTGTACACCGTGCGCGACGACACCTACCGCTCGTACGCGCTGCGCCGCCGCACGCTCGGCGGCGACGATCGCCTGATCTACGAGGAGGCCGACCCGCGCTTCGACGTCTACGTCGAGCGCAGCCGCTCCGGCGAATGGCTGCTGGCCCGCAGCGCCTCGGCCACCACCGCCGAGGTGAGAGTCGCCCGCACGAGCGCGCCGGACGGCCCATGGACCGTGATCGCCGCCCGCGAGCCCGGCCACCTCTACGACGTCGATCACGCCGGCGACGAGTTTTACGTCCGCACCAATCGCGGCGCCCCGCACTTCCGCGTGGTCGCGGCCGCCGAGGACGACCCGGCTCCCGCGCGCTGGCGCGAGGTCGTCGGCGAGCGGCCCGGCGTCGCCATCACCCACCTCGACGCGTTCACTGGCCATCTGGCCCTCCTGCAGCGCGAGCGCGGCTTTCCGCGGCTCGTGTTCCTCGATCTCGAGACCGGCCGCACCGCGCGCGCCGGCGCGGCCGAGCGCGGTCGCGGCCTGTCCCCGCGGACAGGCGAGATCGTCGACCTCAGCCCCGGCGACAACCCCGATCCGTCGGCCACGCACTACCGCGTCCACCTCACCGCAGTGCACGCGCCCGACGACACCGTCGACCTCGCGTTCGCCGACGGGGCCGAGACCCTGGTGCACCGCCGCCCCGCGCCGGCCGCCTGCGGCAGCAACCTGGGCGCCTTCGCCTCCACCCGCGCCGACGACGGCACCGAGCTGCTCTACATGTACTTCGCCGGCGCCGGTCCGCACGCCGGGCCGCGGCCGATCCTGCTCGAGGCCTACGGCTCCTACGGCTTCGCCTGGGACCCCGACTTCGACGCCGCCCGCTGCGCAGTGATGAACCGCGGCGTCGACTTCGTGATCGCCTGGGTGCGCGGCGGCGGCGAGCTCGGCGAGCCGTGGCACGAGGCCGGCCGCCGGCGCGGGCGCATGAACGCGGTCGGCGACCTGCTCGCAGTCGCCGCCCACCTCGTCGAGCGCGGCTACACCACCCGCGAAATGCTGGCAGTCGCCGGCGACAGCGCCGGCGGGGCCCTGGTCGCCTCGGCGCTCAATCAGCGCCCCGAGCTGTTTCGCGCCGCCGTCCTGCGCGTGCCGTTCCTCGACGCAGTCGGCACCATGGCCGACCCGACCGCGCCGCTCACCACCACTGAATACGAGGAGTGGGGCGACCCGGCCGTGCGCGCCGACTACGACGTCATCCGCGGCTGGTGCCCCTATTCGAACCTCGGCCCGCGCGCCTATCCAGCCCTGCTGGTCGAATCGTCGCTGGCCGACGCTCGCGTCGCCTACCACGAACAGGCCCGCTACGTCGCCCGCCTGCGCCGCCTGGCCAGCGGCGGCGGCCCGACCCTGCTGCGCACCGAGGCCCACGCCGGCCACGCCGGCCCGAGCAGCCGCCACGAATGGCTGCAGAGCCGCGCCTTCGAGGCCGCCTTCCTGCTGGCCCAGCTCGGCCTCGCGGGCCGGTGAAGCGGCGGTTCCGAGCTGCTGAACAGCATCACGGCGTCGCCTTCGCTTGCTGCCGCTCCCACCACGCCAGCCAGATCGCGGCCGCGGCCAGCAGCATGAACGCGAACGGCCCGTGCAGCGCCGCGTGGCTGAGCTGGAGGATCCACCCGGCCACGCCGAGCAGCACCAGGGCGGCCCACGGGCCCTGTTTGGCGAAGAAGCGGGCGGCGGCGGCCAGGGCGGTCATGGCGAACGCTGCCCACGAGCCGGTCTCGCTGACGAACGAGCCGACGCCGCCGACCCAGGGGTCGGTCCATGTCGCGTTGAGCGCCACGATGACGCCTTGCAGCTCCTGATCGCTGAGCTCGCCGCGGGCCACCATGTCCTGCGTCAGCACGATCGTGCGGCCGAGGCCGATCCCGCCGATCGCGTCGAGCACGGTGTAATAGATCAGGAACACGAAGGCGGCGAGCCGGGACAGCCACGCGCACGCGACCGCCAGCGCGCCGTGGACCGTGCGGACGTCGCTGACGAGCAGCCACACGCCGACGGCGACCAGCGCCATCATCGGCGTCTGGATCATGTGCAGGGTGAACCACCAGTCGGGCCCGAAGTACGCCAGCGCCTTGTGCGTCGCGTCGTGGGCCTCGGGCAGCGAGAGGTACTGGTACATCCCGGGGTGCTCGGTGAACTCGGCCGGGTGGAACAGCTCGATGACCGCCAGCACCAGCGGCGCGACCAGCAGACACAACCACCACACGATCCTCTGATACGTCTCGTGCCGCACGCGACCGACCTCCCGCCGCCTCGACGATGGAATGGACCGCGGCCGGGCGCAAGCGCGGCGATCGCGGGAGGGCGCGCGCGGGACGGCGGATTTCGCCTGGATGTCTTTTGGGGCATGTCGATGGATTCGCCGTGAGGACGGTGTTCGCCGCGCGAGCGCCCGCGAGGTCCGCGCCGGGGCGGGCGCGCATGGGCGTGCGCAGGGGGGCAGGCCGGCCCGTCGGGGCGCGATTTCGGCTATCCTCCGCCGGCCATGCGCGTCGCCATCGCCACCTGCCTCCACAAGCCCGAGCCCGACCCAGACGAGGCGCTGCTCGTCGCCGCCCTCGCGGACGCGGGCGTGGAGGCGCGGGTGCTCGCGTGGGACGACCCGGCGGCGGCCTGGCACGAGGCCTCGCTGTGCGTGCTGCGCTCGACCTGGAACTACCCGTATCACCCGGACGAGTTCCTCGCCTGGGCCCGGCGCGTCGCCGCGGTCACGCGAATGTACAATCCGCTGCCTGTCCTCGAGGACAACTATCACAAGAGCTACCTGGCCCGCCTGGCGGCCCGCGGGGTCGCGGTGGTCGACACCGTCCACCTCGCGCGCGGGCAGGCGCCGGACCTCGCGGCGCTGCTGGACGAGCGCGGGTGGGACCGTGCGGTCATCAAGCCCGCGATCTCGGCCGCGTCGATGGGCACGTGGCGGGTCGAGCGTGCGGCCGCGGCGGCCAGTCAGTCGCGCTTTGTCGCGGACGTGGCCCTGCGCGACACGATGGTGCAGCCGTACATGCGCGCGGTCGAGGAGCCCGGCGAGCGCGCGCTGATCTGGATCGACGGCGCGCTGAGCCACGCGATCCGCAAGACCGCGCGCTTCGCCGGCGAGCACGAGCGCGTCTCGGCCGCGCTGCCGATCGCCGACGACGAGCGCCGGCTCGCCGAGGCCGCGCTGGCGCCGCTCGCCGATCGCCTGTTGTACGCGCGGGTCGACGTGGTCCGCGACGACACCGGCGCGCCGCGGGTGATGGAGCTCGAGCTGATCGAGCCGTCCCTCTACCTCGCCGAGCACCCGCCGGCGCTGGCGCGCCTGGTCGCGGCGATCGTCGCCCGCCTGCGCGAGTGACTCACGCCGCGACGACCACGCGATGTGCGGCCGGCTGCGCACCGTACTCGGCCCGACGCGCGCGGCTGAGCGCCTCCGTCACGGTCGCGCACGCATCTTCGTCGCGATTGCGACATCCTCCGACCCGCCGATGCCGGCCCCTTGACCGCGCGCGCGCCGGCGATGTACTCGCAATGCGATGAATCGCCTGACCGCTGCAATCTTGATGGTCCCGGTGCTCGTCGCGTGCGGCGACGACGGTCGACCGGCCGACAGCGACGCCGCCAGCGCGACCGGCACCGCGACCGCGACCGCGACCACGCCGACCGGCACCAGCGAGGCCAGCGACGGCAGCAGTACCACGGCGCCGACCGCCAGCGACACGACGCCGACGACGACCGGCACGAGCAACGATTCGGGCCCGATCTTCGACCTCGGCGGCGCGCCCGACGTGCCGAAGACGCTGCAGTGCAGCCCCGACCTGCACGCGGTGGTCGACGGCACCGGCCAGGTCGTCGAACAGTGCGCGACCGACCAGGGCTGCGCCGACGCCAAGTGCGTGCCCGCCTGCGAGGCCGCGGGGGCCAGCAAGGCCAACTTCGGCTGCGAGTTCCAGATCCCCACGCCGCCGACGTCGCCCTTCTTGCCGACGCCGCCGTGCTTCGCCGCGTTCCTCACCAACAGCTGGGGGCACCCGGCCAAGATCGAGGTGTCGCGCGACGGCGCCGCGTTCGACCTCGGCAGCTTCGCCCGCGTCGTCACGCCCGGGCAGGCCCCGGAGGACTGGTCGCCGGTCGCCGCCACCGGCCTCGGCCCCGGCGAGGTCGCGGTGCTGTTCCTTTCGAGTCACCCCAATTCGATCCACCCCGAGACGATGCAATCGCTCAATTGCCCGGTGCCCGACGCCGCGGGCGCGGCCACCCAGGTCGACGCGACGGGCCGCGGTCTCAACTTTCACGTGACGTCCGACGTCCCGCTGACCGCCTACGACATCGCCCCGTTCGGCGGCGCCTTCTCGTACATCCCGAGCGCCGAATTGCTGTTCCCGACCAGCGCGTGGGGCACCAACTACGTGACGGTGATGCCGCCGGCAGGCACGTTCGAGCCGCCCGGGCCGCTGTGGTTGCAGGTGGTCGGGGCGCAGGACGGGACGACGGTGGAGATCCGCCCGACCGCCGACCTCGAGGCGGGGCCGGACCTCGAGGGCGCGACGAAGGACGTGGTCAAGACGTTCACGGTCGACGCCGGCGAGTATGTGCAATGGGAGGTCGCGGCCGGGGCCGGCGACGCCTCGGGTACCCTCATTCTCAGCGACAAGCCGGTCGCGCTGCACACCGGCAACCGCTTCCTGCGCCTGCAGCCGATGTCGGCCCCGGGCGGCGAGGCGACGCACCAGCAGAACCACGCAGTCACGGCGCTGGGCTACGAATACGTGGCCGGCGCCTACGAGACCCGCCGCGCCGACCTGGCGCCGGAGGAGATCGAGTACCGAGTGGTCGGCGCGGTCGACGGCACCACGCTGACCTACGACCCGCCGGTGCCGGGCGCCCCTGCCACCCTGGCGCAGGGCCAGGTGGTCGACTTCGCGGCCACCGGGTCGTTCCAGATCCGCAGCCAGGACGAAGGCCACCCGTTCGTGCTGTCGCAGATCATGGACACCTGCAACATCCCCGGCGGCACCCGCCCCGGGGCGACCGCGATGGGCTTCGCGCAATTGCTCGGCGACGAGGAGTGGGTGATCCTGCTGCCGCCGGCGCAGTTCCTCCAGGAATACATCTTCTTCACCGACCCGTCGTTCGCCACCACCAACCTGGTGGTCACGCGCGTCGACGACGGCGACGGTTTTAAAGATGTCACCGTCGATTGCCTGGGCACGATCGGCGGCTGGCAGCCGGTCGGCGGCGACGGCCGCTTCGAGGTCACGACGGTCGATTTGATCCGCGCCGACGTCGGCGTCAATGGCTGCACCAACGGCCAGCACACCGCCGAGAGCGAGGGCCAGTTCGGCCTGGTGGTGTGGGGCCTCGACAGCTATTCGTCGTACGCGTACCCGGCCGGCGGCAACGCGATCGCGCTGACGGATCTGGTGATCCCGCCGGGCTGACATGCGATTGCACGTGCGGGCGCCGCGGCGCTCGCACGCGGCAACACAGCCTCGCGGTCGGCCGAGTTTGGCCTCACCGACCGCGGAGTTGCCGCACGATTTTGCAGCCGTGCTGTTCGCCGAGCTCGCAGGCCTTTTCGGCCAGGCGTAGACCCTGGCCGACATCGACCGCCACGCCGCCCACGCCGTCGACGTACGCCGTCGCGAGGTTGCTGCACGCACGGGCGCCGCCCGCGTCGCAGGCCTGCTGGAGGGTCCGAACCCCGCGCTCCGGGTCCGCCGCGAGGCCCTGGCCGAGGATGAGCGCGATGCCGAGGTCCGAGCACGCATTGAGTCCGCCGAGCTCGCAGCTCTTTGCCATCAGCTCGATCGCTCGCTCTAGATCCGCAGTGACACCTCGCCCCTGCGCGTACAGCCCCCCGAGGAACGCGCAGGCGTCCGACGAGCCCGCAGCGCAGCCGCGCTCGTAGTATTCGGCCGCCAGCGCCGGGTCGCGTGGTCCGGCGACCCCCGTCTCGTGGGCCTGGCCGAGGTTGGCACACGCCTGAGCGTTCCCGCCGGTGCAGCCGCGTTCGAACAGGCTCATCGCTCGCGGATAATCGAGGGGTACGCCGGAACCGGTGCCGTACAGCGTCCCGAGGTTCGCGCAGCCGCTCGGATCGCCGCCGTCGCACGCGAGCGTGAACGCGGCCACGGCTCGCGCGAGGTCCGGGGCGACGCCGCCAGTGCCCTTCAGGTGCATCGCCCCGAGGTTGCTGCAGGCCGCGGCCAGGCGGGTCTCGCAGCCGCGCTGAAACAACGCCAGCGCCGCCGCCGGGTCGCGCGGCCCGTGCTTGCCGGTCATGCGTCGGAGCCCGAGGTCGTTGCACGACGGCGCGTGCCCGGCGTCGCAGTTGGTGCGCAGCGCCGCGGCTGATGGGTCCGATTCGCCCGGCGTCGCCTTCGCCAGCGCCTCGCAGCCGCGGGCCTCCCCGCGCTCGCACAGCGCGACGCAGGCGGCCGGATTGCGCTCGCTGCAATCCGCGGGCGGCGGCGGCGGTTGCGGGCTGGCGGGGCGACAGCCGGGCGCGAGCGCGAAGATAGCGACCATGGACATGGATCGGGCGCCGGACATGAGCGGGCGCGAGGTTACCACGCGGACTCATGGGCCGGTGAACTCGAGCTGGCCCGCGCAGTCCGCTGATTTTCGCCTTGTCGGGGCGAGCGCGGCGATGTTTCATGCCGGGCATGCGCTCGTTCGCGTCCACGCTCCTCGCGTCGCTGCTCACGATCACGATCGGCTGCGCCCCTGCTCCGGCTACCCGATGTCCGGAGCCCGCGGCCGCGCCCGCAGTCGCGCCGGGCCCTGCGCCCGTGGAGCCGGCGGCGGCGTCCGTCTCCGCGGCCTCGACCGCGGCCGAGGTGGTGCAGTGGATCAACACCGGCGACGGCGAGGCCCTGTTCGCGCGCTTCTCCGCCCAGATGCAGGCCGCGGTGCCGCTGGCCCAGGTGCAGCCGATGTTCGAGTCGCTGGTCGCGGCGCGCGGCCGCCTCACCGGGGTCGCGCCGATCGAGGCCGGCGAGCGCAGCGGTCGCTTCCGCCTGGTGGCCGAGCGCGGCGAGTGGGAGCTGCAGGTGACGCTCGACGAGCAGGGGAAGATCGCCGGGATGCTCGTCAAGGAGCCCGAGAACCCGGCCCCGCCGGTGGCCCGCAGTGCGCCGATGGGCCTGCCGTTCCGCGGCGAATGGCTGGTGTTCTGGGGCGGCGATCGCAAGGAGCTCAATCACCACGTCGATCACCCGTCGCAGCGGCGCGCCGCCGATCTGGTGGTCGTCGACGCGAGCGGCGAATCGCACAAGGGCGACGGCCGGGCGCTGACCGATTATTATGCGTACGGCCAGGACATCCTGGCGATGGCCGACGGGGTGGTGGTCACGGTCGTCGACGGCGTGCCCGACAGCCCGCTCGGCGAGCTCAATCCTTACATGGCGCCCGGCAACATGGTGGTGATCCGCCACGACGGCGAGGTCCACTCGGCCTATGCACATTTGATCCCGGGCAGCATCAAGGTGAAGCCCGGGGCCAAGGTCCGCCGCGGGCAGGTGCTCGGCGCCTGCGGCAACAGCGGCAACTCGAGCGAGCCGCACCTGCACGTGCAGCTGCAAGACGGGCCGCGCTTCGAGAAGAGCTGGGGCATCGATGCGGTGTTCGCCGAGGCGACCGTGACGCGCGACGGCGCCACGACACCGCGCTCGGACTACACTTTTTTAAAAGGCGACAAGGTCGCGCCGGCCGCGAAGAGGAAGTGAGGCCGCGTCGGCGGCCTCGGCAGCAGGAGCGCGCACCACCCTCGACGCCGCGCCTGTCGTCTCGCGCGGGCCGTGGCGCGCTGATACGATGCCGCGATGAATCGCCTGTTCGAGGCCGAGGTGTTCGTGCGGGTGGTCGAGGACGGCAGCCTCACTGCGGCGGCGCGGCGGCTGGAGATGACGACGTCGTACGTGAGCAAGCTGATGACGCGGCTCGAGGAGCGGCTGGGCGCGCGGCTGCTGATTCGGACCACGCGCAAGCTGTCGCTGACCGAGACGGGGCGCGCCTACTTCGAGCGCTGCACCGAGGTGATCCGCGGGCTCGAGGAGGCCGAGCAGCTGGCGGCGGACCTGCAGCAGGCGCCGCGCGGGACGCTGCGGTTGACGGTGCCGAACGCGTTCGGCTCGCTGTTCGCCATGGGCGTGCTGTCCGAGTTCAAGGCGCGCTTCCCCGAGCTCACGCTCGAGCTGGTGTTCCTCGATCGCCAGGTCGATCTGATCGGCGAGGGCTTCGACGTGGGGCTGCGGATCGGCGAGCTCGGCGATCCGCGGCTGATCGCGCGCCGCCTGGCGAGCACCGACCGGATCGTGCTGGCCAGCCCGAGCTACCTCGAGCGGGCCGGGGCGCCGCGCGAGCCGGAGGCGCTGGCCGAGCACGAGTGCCTGCGTTACGCCTACCACGCGGCGCCGGGGCGGTGGAAAGTGCAGGGGCCGCGCGGCGTGGTCGAGGTCGAGGTGACGGGGCACATGGTCGCCAATCACGGGTCGATGCTGGTCGAGGCGGCGACGCAGGGGCTCGGGCTGGTGTTCGTGCCGGTGCTGCTCGCGGCGGCCGAGCTGCGCGCGGGTCGGCTGCGCCGCGTGTTGCCGGCGTGGCACTGGCCGCTCGGGTTGTTCGCAGTGTACCCGCCGACCCCGCGGGTGCCGGCGAAGACGCGGGCGCTGGTCGACTTCCTGGTCGAGCGCATGCGCGAGCCGCCGTGGGCCGGGCTCACTGGTTGAGCTCGGCGTAGGTGTTGGGGACGTTGACCTGCTTGTGAATCCAGTCCCACAGGCGGTAGCCCTGATAGTCGGGCAGGTCGACCGCGGCGACCGTGGCGTCGAGGTCGAGGCCGTCGTCGACGGCGGTCTGGACCCCGGCGATCATGGCCCGCAGGTAGCCGATCGAGAAGTCCATGGCGGCGGGCGTCAGCGGGCGGCCGTGGCCGGGGACGACGATCGCGTCGGCCGGCAGCGAGTCCTGCACCGCGGTGAGGGTGACCTCGGCGGCGCTGCCGTTGCCGGCGAGCAGCCAGGGGATGCCGGGCTCCTCGGTGACGAAGGCGTTGCCGGTCCACAGCACCTCGGCGTCGGGGACGTAGACGAACAGATCGCCGGGGGTCTGGGCGAAGCCGTAGTGGCGCGCCTCGACTGTGACGCCGCCGAGGTCGACCGACCAGCCGTCGTCGCTCACGCGGATGTCGGCGGCGACCGGCTCGATCTCGTCGATGCCCTGATCGGCGCCGAAGTTGGCCTCCATGAACGCGACGTCCTCGTCGAAGTTCGCGGCGATGTAGTCGGCGGTCTGCTCGTGCTGCACGACCTCGACGTCGTCGGGCAGGAAGACGTTGCCGAAGGTGTGATCGCCGTGGCTGCTGGTGTTGACGACGTAGCGGATCGGCTTGTCGGTCTCGGCCTGGACCAGGGCGACTGCCTGACAGAACAGCTGGCGATTGATCATGCTCTCGACCATCAGCACGCCGTCCTCGCCGACGACGAAGCCGCCGCTGGTGGCCAGCGGGATGCCGGCGGGGCCGTGCTCGGCGGCGTCGCGGTCGTAGATGGCGAACACGCCAGGCGCGAGCTCCTCGGAGACGAGCCGGATCGCGTTGGGCGTCCAGGCGTAGGCGGGGTTCGGCTCGACGAAGCTGGGCGCTGCGTCACAGGCGCGGAAGGTCTGGGTCGCCTCGGTGGCGGCGCCGCCACAGCCGGCGACGAGGAGGGCGAGGAGGACGGGCGAGAAACGACGACGCTGCATGCCGCTACGATGCGGTGGACGGCCGGGTCTGAGTAGCCGCGCGCGGGGACAGGCATTGTTTCCCGAGCGTCCACAGTGAGGCGGGGGAGGCGGAGGAGGCCCGCCAGGGTCACTTCGCGCGAGGGCGGCCGCGATCGAGGGCGTTGAACAGCGCGCCGGTGAGGGTGCCGACGGCGAGGAGGATGGTGTAGCCCGGGTGGGCGTTGCCCGCGAGCTCGCCGGCGACGCCGAGGCCGAGGGTGAGTCCGCCCGCGAGCGCGAGGCCGCGACCCGGCGAGTCGGCCGCCGCGGCGGTGCCGCCGGGGACCGCGGCGTGGAGGACGACGAGGAGGAGCGAGCGCGCGTCGTCCATGCCGCGGAACCAGTCGGTGAGCGCTGCCAGGCAGGCGTAGGTGGCGAATCCTGCCGCCGCGGCGCCGGCGAACCCGAGCGCGCCCCGGACCAGGCGGCGCCGCCAGCCGGCGATCGGCGAGAACACCGCCGCGCAGTGCAGGGCGAGCAGCGGGAGGAGGAGCAGCCAGTACAGGCGATCGTCGCCATAGCCCTGCGCGGCGACGAGGACGAGCACGATCACGACGGCCGCGAGCAGACCGAGGCATACGGAGCGAAGGATTGTCACGAGTCGAAGCATACACCCTTGGCGAGGTGAGCGCGAGCCGGGATGGCGCTTTCCGTCGCTGAAGTCTTTGAATGCGCGGGTGAGGGCACCGAGCCGGGTCGCTGGATGCTGCGGTCGAGAATCGCCGTGTGCCGTCGAATCGGCCGTGTTCTGTCCGATGGGACAGGTCCTTTTCGGATGGCTCGAATGTCTTCAGCTCGATCGCGGCGTCGAGCACGATGATGCATCGAGAATGATGCGAGGGATTCGCAGGACTGTCTTGCGAGCGCGGGTCAGCGCGGCGCGTGCCGGGCCGCGGGAGCGTCCGCCGCCACGGTGGTCGGCGGGATCTCGGCGAGCAATCGCCGCAGCTCCGCGAGCCGGGGCTCGTGTTCGTCGTGGAAGCGGGACAGGACGGCCAGCGCCGCTTCGGCGTCGCGCCGCGCGTCGGCGTCACGCCGCATGCGTCGCTCGAGCAGCGCGAGCGACGCGAGGATGCGGCCGACGTCCAGTCGCGTCGCGCTCGTCGCCTCGGCGATCGCGATGGCGTCGCGGTAGAGCTCGTGGGCCTGGTCGAGCGCCCCCGTCGCCTCCGCGAGCTCGGCCTGTCGGACCCGGATCCAGGCGGTATCGATGTGCTGATGTCCGAGGGCGGCTTCCTGGACGGAGAGGGCCCGCTCGAGGTAGTCGCGGGCCGCGTCGAAGCGCCGCTGCTCGGTGGCCAGGTTCCCCAGCGCGGTCAGGCGGCTGACGAGCACGGGGTGATCGGGGCCGAGCCGGGCGGTCTCGTCGGCGAGCGCCTTCTCGAAAAAGTGGCGCGCCTGGCCGAGGTCGCCCAGCGCATGCGCGACGTTCCCGAGGTTGAAGAGGGGGCTCAGCGTGCGCGCGTCCGCTGGCCCGAAGGCCGCCAGCGCGATCGCGTACGCGCGCGCGAACGCGGCCCGTGCCGCGCCGTACCGGCCGCTCGCAAACTCGAGCGAGCCGAGGGTCTCCCACGAGAGCATGAGCGACGGGTGCCGGGAGCCGAGCGCCCGCTCGAGCCCGACGCGGGCCTGTTCCAGCAGTGCCCGGGCGCGGTCCTCCTCGCCGTGCCACGCGAGCCTCGCGGCGAGGTGAAGGCGCACCATGTGCGCGTTCGGATGGTCGCTGCCCCAGTGCTCCTCGAAGTTTGCGAGCGCGCGCTCGTAGTGCTCGATCGCGGCCCGCACGTCGCCCGCGCGACTCAGCGCGAGGGCGTAGTTGGAGTGGGCGCTGCCCAGGTCGCCCTGGCCCGCCGGCCCGGCGCGAACGAACAGCTCGAGCGCTCGCTCGTAGTGAGCGCGCATGGCCGCGAAGTCGCCGCGGGCCTCCTCGACGGCCGCGAGGAGCCCCTGGAGCTTGCCGAGGTGCCGCGGAGCTCCCCCGGCCCGCAACACCGCGGCCTCGGCGTGCCGGGCCCATTCGAGCTTCGCCTCGATCGCCGAGCCCGCGGCTTCGCCGGCGCTGGCGCGCTCGAGGGCCGCCTGCGCCGCCAGCTCGTCCAGCCCCTCGCGCACGGCTGACCAGTAGGTCTCCGCGAGGGTGCGCTCCGCCGCCCGATCGCCCAGGTCTAGCTGCGCTCTGCCGAGCAGGTACTGGGCCTCGATCGCCACGGCCGCGTCGGCGACGGCGTTCGCGTCGCGGATGAGCTCCTGCGCCAGCGGCACCACCCGCTCGCTCTGCCTCAGCAAGGTGAGCGTCCTGAGCTCCGCGAGTCGGCCCGCCAGCGGGCCGTCCTCCGCGGGCGACGCCTCCAGCCGGAGGTCGCCGACCGAGCACTGGCTCGGCGGCGGGAGCCGGCGCACGGCCGCCGCCGCGTGCACGAACGTGTCGCCCTCGGCCTGCTCGAGCATCACCAGGAGCCCCTCGAGCTCGTGCAACCGGCGGTCGAAGCAATCCATCCGCCGCTCGAGCTGCGCGTCGGACTGCTCCCCGCGGGCGTGGGTCGCCAGGCACGCGTCCCGCCGGGCCTCGGCCCACGTCTGGGCGTAGCCGTCGACCTCGCGCGCGACGGCCTTCGCGGTCGCCGCGCGGTCGCCCGGGCCCGCCGTCAGGAGCGCGCGAAGGACCGCCTGGCGACGGGTGTCGTCCCACACGCGGCTGACCCGGAGCTCGCCCCCGGAGCAGCGCTCCGCCGCCGCGACGGGCACGCGCATGGCCGCGAAGGCGCCGGCGACGGCGAGCAGCCCCGCGGTCACCCACGGCCAGCGGCGGCGCGGCTGGCCGCGCTCGAGGACGGCGAGTAGGGCGTGCATCGACGGCCAGCGCTGCGCGGGTGCGCCGCTCAGGCCGCGGACCACCGCGCGATCGAGCCACGTGGGCGTCGGTCGACCGGGCGGGCGCGCGGCGAGCTGCCCGGCCTCGATCGCGGCGCGCAGGACCGCGACGGAGGCCCCGGCGAACGGCCGCACCCCGTAGAGGCCCTCGAACAGGGCGACGCAGAACGCGAACTGCTCCGAGCGCTCGTCGGCCGGCCCGCCGGCGAGCTGCTCCGGCGCCATGTAGGGCGGCGTCCCGAGCAGCTGGCGGTCGTCGGTGAGCTCGTGCGCGGCCTGCCACGCGCCGTCCGGGGTGCTGCGCAGCGTCTCGATCTCCGCGGGCGTGGGGGCCGTCGGGCGCGCGAGGCCGAAGTCGGTGACGATCGCGCGCCCGTCGCGGGCCACGAGCACGTTGTCGGGCTTGAAGTCGCGGTGCAGCACGCCGGCCTGGTGCGCCGCCGCCAGGCCGCGGCCGGCCTGCACGAACACGCCGAGGACGTCCTGCCAGCGCCGCGGGAACTCGCGCAGCCACGCGCCCAGGGTGACGCCGTCGATGAACTCCATGGCGAGGAACACCTGGTCGTCGACCACGCCGATGTCGTGGATCGCGATCACCGACGGGTGACGCAGCCGCGCCATCGCCTTGGCCTCGCGCAGCAGCCGCGCGCGGCTGTCGGCGTCGCGGAGGTCGGGGCGCACCAGCTTGATCGCGACCCGGCGATCGAGCTCCGGATCGTAGGCCGCGTACACGACGCCCATGCCGCCCTCACCGACGCGACCGAGGATCACGTAACGACCGACGAGGTCGCCCCGCGCCAGCGATGCGGCGGCGCCGGCCCGCGGCGCCCGCGACGTCAGCACCGGCGTCGCGTCGTCGTCGGCCAGTCGCTCCCCGGACGCCATCGATGAGCCGACTACCATGCGTCAGCAGGTCCCACAAGCCAAGGCCATCGAGGCGCAGTCGTCGTCCCACGCGACGTCGCAGCACGCCGGCTTGCTGTCGCACACTGCCAGCACGCAATCGGAGCACGCGCGGTTGAGCGCCACGCCGGCCTCGCACGGGGCGTGCGCGCACAGCTGCGTGCCGGCGGCGCAGGACATCGAGCAGCGCTCCTTGGCGTGGGCCTGGCACATGTCGTCCCACTGGGTATCGCAGCAGAACGCGTCGATGTAGTTGCAGACCAGATCGGTGCACCAGGTGCACTCCTCGGGCAGCGGCCCGCCGACTTCGCACTCGTTGTGCTCGCTGAACGGCCCGGCGCACAGCTGGTCCCAGCCGTCGGTGGTCGAGCCCATGTCGGGGTCGTTGCTCGTGCTCGTGCTGGTGCTCCCGCTGGTCGAGACGTCTCCATCGGTGGTGCCCGTGGAAGTGCCCGTGGTGCCGTCGGTGGGGTCGCCCTGCGTGGTCCCGGGATCGCCGGCGGTGGTGCCGGTGCTCGCGCTCGTCTCGCCGGTCGGGTCGTTGCTGGTGGCCTCCGACGCGCTCGCGCCGGTCGCACCGGGTCCGCCCATCGAAGTCTCGCCGCCGCTGAGGCCGCACGCGCCCGAGATGTCCTCGGGGACAGCGGGTGCGTCGGGCGTCTTGCCGCCGAGGCTGTCGAGCAGGCACTGCAGCGTGTTCTCGGGGATGACCTGCTGTGCGAGCACCTTCTGCGCGCAATTCGGGAAGGTGGCGAGGCAGCCGAGGCCGCTCGCGCACTCGGCCCGCAGGGCGTCGACGAGGCTGTCGCCGAGCGGGAGGACCAGGGCGCTGGCGACCTTGAGCTCGGGCGGGCCCTCGGCGCGGCCGAGCAGCACGTCCGCGCAGCCGCCGATGCCGAACGCGCACTCGTCGCAGAACTGGGTCACGAACGCCTCGTGCGCGGCGCTCGGCGCCAGCCCGCCGATGGCGCCCGCGAGGCACGAGAACGGCGAGCCGCCGGCCTGGATGCAGTCGCTCGCGCTGCGCAAGAAGCCGTCGCTGACGAGGCCGACGACGCTGGCGCAGTCGTCGATCATGGCCTGGTCGCACGGCGTCGCCGCGGCCGCGCAGGCGCCGACGTACTCGGACAGCGACCCGCAGAACTGGGCCGCCGGCGTCAGTTCGCCCCCGCCCCCCGACTTGCCGCCGCCGCAACCGGGGGCGGTCAGCGCCGCGGCGAGCAGCAGGCTGGAGAGGATGGAGGCGGCCGAGCGCCGCGTGGAGTGGTCGAGGTGAGAGGTATGCATGAACCGCTATCCCGCCGGGCCCGTGGTCCTCGTCCGGCGGCGCGACCCTAGCCGCCGCCGATCGCCGCAGCATCGATCGATCAGCGGAGGCGAGGCGCGCTCGCCGGGCGGCGAGTCGGTCATCCTGCCGATGGCCGCGCGCCGGCACGCGCGGCGCTCACGGAGCGAGCAGGCCCGCCTCGGCCATCCGGCGCGCGAGTTCGGCGCGCGAGTGGATGTCGAGGCGCGTGTACACGTGCTCGAGGTGGCTGGCGACGGTGCGCGGGCGAATGCCGAGCCGCGTAGCGATGGCCTGATTCGTCAGACCCTCGGCGACCAGCCGGGCGACCTCGACCTCGCGCTCGCTGAGCCCCGCGACGACCTGCCGCGCCTGGGCCTGCGCCAGCACCCGCTGCAGCTCCGGCGAGTTGGCGGCCGCGAACGACAGCTCCACGTCGGGTCCGAGGCCGATGCGATCGCCGTGGCGCAGCGCGACGAGCTCGACCGGGAGGTCGTTGACCCGCGTGCCATTGGTCGAGCCGAGATCGACGGCCATGAAGCCGTTGTCGATGCCGCGCAGCAACTTGAGGTGCTTGCGCGAGACGCCGCGATCGGGAATCACGAGGTCGACGCCGGGCCCGCGGCCGACGAGGGTGGTGGCGGCGCTGAGCTCGAACACCGCACCGGTGAGGCTGCCGCAGCACACCGCGAGCACGGAGCGCGTCGCCGGCGAGGTGGTCCCCCGACTGCGAGGATTGGGCCGCCGGGTTGTCGGATCGCCGCGCACGCGCCGATCGATGGTTTCCCACACAACCGCGGCGCGTCGCAAGGAGCACGGCGTCGGCGCGGAATCGAACCGGGCGCGCCGGCGAAGCTCGAGGTGCCCCTGCGCGGCCGCGTGGCCTCGATGTAGGCGTCCACCTGACCCGCGTGCTGCGACATCGTCAGTGAGCCTCCAGACACGGTCTTGCAATGTCCATCGGGCCACGGCGATAAAACGTCCGACAGGTGAGGCGGCTGGATCGCCTCTCGAAACCTCAATCCAGGCGAAAGATCGATGCGCGTTCAGAACAAACCTTCGTATGACAAGAACCGGTCCCAGGTCGCGCTGACGCTCGATCGACGCGGCTTCCTCACTGTGGGCGCCACGCTCGGCGCTGGCCTCTTGCTACCCGGCATCACAGGTTGCAGTTCTGTCGATGATGACAATCCGGTTGCGAATGGCGAGCTCTTCACGCCCGCCAGGGTCCGATCTCGGGACGGCGTCCTCGACATCGAGCTGACCATCACCGAGACCGAATTGACGGTGGGTCAGTATACGTTCATGACGCGCGCGTACACGGGTCTGAAGGTCCATCGAGGGGAGTCGAGCCTCGGCGATGCGACGTACACGGGGAGCGTCCCGGGCCCGACCATCGAGCTCCGCCCGGGGGATCAGCTCAAGCTGAAGCTGATCAACGGCCTTCCGGACGACGGCAGCGCCGTGGACCCCGACGACTGCACCATGGACAGCGGCGGCGGGCACGGCGGGCACGGCGCGGGCACGCACAACAACACGACCAACCTCCACACGCACGGCCTGCACGTCGACCCCGGGCCGCCCGGAGATGATGTCTTCCTGGCGATCGGTCCTGGTGAGAGCTACGACTTCGTCTTCGACATCCCGCGAGACATCGAGATGCCGGACGGGACCCAGGCCAATCATCCCGCCGGAACCTACTGGTATCACCCGCACATGCACGGATCGACGGCGATCCAGGTGGCGGGTGGCATGGCTGGGGCGATCATCATCCGCGACGAGGAGAGAGACGACCTCGACAAGCTGTTTTCTACCGAGCCCGGGCCGGGGCAGGGCAAGGAGCAGCTCCTCGTCGTCGGCGAGCTCATGATCCAGACCGAGGATCCGTGCGATGGAAAGACTCGCCTCGCCACGTATGGGGAGATGGGCCATGGCGGTCCCCTTCCTCCTGGTGTCGACGAATTCTTCCACGTCAACGGCCAGCTCGATCCGATCATTCGTATGCGCCCGAGCGAGGTGCAGCGCTTTCGTGTGCTTCACACGGGCTTTCGCGCTCCGCTGGACATCGCCTTCGTCCGCGTGCCGGACGAGCAGGTGGACGCCGCGACGTCGCTGCCGAAGCCCGGCTATAGTCCGTTCGACTATGCTTGTGTCTCCTCGGGCGAGGGCCCACCCACGCTCGACCGGGACGCGCTGCGAGCGAAGTCGGTCACGTACTACCAGGTCGCCACGGACGGGATCACGTACGGCGCACCGCTGAAGATGCCGCTCGCCGATCCCGTGTCCGAGGTGGAGTACGTCATCCCGCCGGGGGGACGCGTGGACATGCTCGTCCAATTCGAGGCGGGCACCTACCAGATGGTGGCGCTCGGCTACCTCGACTTCGTGTGCTGGGCGCCGCAGGTCCTCGCCACCGTCGTCGTCTCGGGGGAGCCGGACACGAGCCTGCAGATCCCGCAGGTGCTCACGCCGCCGGCGCTCTATCCGCCGTTCGATGACACGTCGAAGCCCGGCAACGAGGTCACGAACACGCGCCAGCTCGAGTTCGCGGTGACCCAGGACGCTGCCGGGCAGCACTTCACCATCGACGGCAGGACGTTCTGCGAGAGCCGCGTCGACCAGTGCATCCTCCTCGGTGCCGTGGAGGAATGGACACTCCTCAACAAGTTCACCGTGGGAATGGGGGTTCATCCCTTCCACATCCATGTCAATTCGTTCCTCGTGACGTCCATCAATGGTAAGAAACCGTCCCAGCCTATCTGGCGCGACACGTGCATCGTACCCATGAGCGGCACGGACGCCGACGGCAGCCTCGCGTTCCTGTCGCGCTTCCTGCACTTCAAGGGACCGTACGTGCTGCACTGCCACATTTTGGAGCACGAGGACGAAGGCATGATGCAGCTCGTCGAGGTGCAGGAGGCGGCATGCCCGCCGCTGCCGGTGGACGACGCGTGCGAGGCTGAATAACGAGAGCCGCGACCGGTCGGCCCATGAGCCTGCGATCCGGGTCGCGTCAGACTGCGAGCGGGCGAATGACGCGAAACGGGTTGCCGCCGGCGAGCACGCCGGCCGGGACGTCGCGGGTGATGACGCTGCCGGCGGCGATCGTGGTGTCGTCGCCGATGGTGACGCCGGGGCAGACGATCACGCCGCCGCCGAGCCACACGCGGTCGCCGATCCGCACCGGCTTGGCCGCCTCGAGGCCGGTGATCCGGATCTGCGGGTCGAGCGGGTGGGTCGCGGCGTAAATGTGGACACCGGGGCCGCACAGCACGTTTTCTCCGATGGTGACCGGCGCGCAGTCGAGGATCACGCCGTCGAAGTTCATGTAAAAACCGTCGCCGATCTCGATGTTGGTGCCGTAGTCGCAGCGGAAGGGCGGCTCGATCTCGAGGCGCGAGCCGCAGCGGCCGAGCAGCGTCTGCAAGATCTCGAGGCGCGTCTCCATCTCGTCCTCGGTGGTCTCGTTGAAGCGGCGCGTCAGGCGTCGCGCCGCCCGGCGCAGGCCCACCAGCTCCGGGTCGGCGGCCAGGTAGAGCTCGCCGGCCAGCATCTTCTCGCGTTCGCTGAGCATGCGGGCAGTGTGGCAATAGACGCCGAGCGGCGGGCCGCGACGCGGCTTTTGCCGCTCGGGATCGGCCAGAGGGCGTCGGCGTGCCCGTCTGCGCCGGGTCGCGGAGGAGGCGCTGGGGCACGTGTTGCCATTCGTACTCGCTCGAGCGGGCGACAGTCGCCAGCGACCGGGGAGCCCGGCGTGTTCGGCCGCGAGGCGCGTGGCGAGCGAGGGTGAAAGGCGGGTCGCCTTCGACGGCTCGCGTGCCTCGCCGCAGGCCGGTGCGCATCGTGTCGCGCGGACGCGCCGACGGCTTGTCAACGACGGGCCGCGCTGGTAAGGGTGGCTGTGGTTCACGCCTGGCTCGTTCGCCCCTGGGGTTTGCACGCTCTGATGTTTGCGACGGTCGTCGCGGCGGCCTGCGGCTCCGACACCGATCCGCTCGCGTCCGCGGGGCCCACCACGAACACGACCGCTCCGGGGCCCGGGCCGAGCTCCGGGGCCGCGTCGACGGACGACGAGCCGACGTCGACGGCGACGGCGACCGACGCCGGGACCGACACCGGCAGCGAGCCGACGAGCACGACCGGCGGGATGGAGCCCTCGCAGGCGACCTGCGACCAGTACCTCGAATGTCTGGCCGCGACGGCGCCGGCGATGCTGCCGGACGCGCAGGCGGGCTTTGGGCCGATGGGCACCTGCTGGCAGGGCTCGCCGGAGACGATTCAGCAGTGCATCGACGCGTGCGCGACGGGGCTCGCACAGCAGCACGCGCTGTTCCCGGACGAGCCGAAGTGTTTCGAATGCCTCGAGACGGGCGATTGCCCGCCCGGGGAGCGCTGCACGTCCGGCACCTGCGATCCGCCAAAGTGCGGCGACGGCATCGTCGACGCCGACGAGGTGTGCGACAACCCTGCGGGCGGGTGCCAAGATTGCGACGCGGTCGCGTGCAATCCGTTGACCAACGTGGGCTGCCAGGCGAACGAGGCGTGTCAGCTGCTGCACCTCGGGGATTCGGAGACATTCGTAACGTGCATCCCGGGCGAGCCGCTGCCTCCCGGCGCCCCGTGCCCGGACCTGGGCGACAACTGCGGCCTCGGGAACACCTGCGCGCTGGCCGAGTACGTGCCGGACTGCGACAGCACGTTGTGCTGCGCACTGCTGTGCAACCTGCAAGACGGCAATGTCTGTCCCGATGGACACGTCTGCGTGGAGTACGTCGAGAATTCGCCGCTGGGCAATCTCGTCGGCCTGTGCGCTCCGGAGTGAGCGCGCAGAGCCGGGTCGGCGCGGGTCGGGATCCGTCCGAAGGGGCATGACTGAAGAGACATGTTTCAAGTCATGTTCCAGGGCTGATCGGACCCGGCGGCGTTCGCCACGCCGGCTCGACGTGCGCCCGTATCCCCAGATCGCACGTCGACCTCGGCGGACTGGCGGCGCGGCTCGCTTCGGCGCGCCGGGCATCCCAGGGGCGCGGAATACCTGTCCTCGAGGACATGTCGTGGCGCGGCGTCGGCGAGCGCCGGCGGAGCGGTCGCACTCGGCCGGGACCCCGCTCGACCCGCATGCTCGCGGTGGGTGGAAACCCTCCCGGCCGCGCGTCGCGGCGCCGACGTCTCCGCCGCGCTGGTTGACAATCGGGCTCGCGGCCGGATAAACCCCCCCAAGGAAATTGAACTTCAATTTCTCCCCAGAACGCGCGCAGCGGCTCCTCCGGGGCGGGGTGGGCGCGTGAGCGCGCAGACGGTCGCGGTCCTGGCGGACGAGCTGCGGCGCGGGATTGCGCGGCGGCTGGTGCAGCGCCTCGGCCTCGACGCCGGCGACGCGGCGATCACCGTCGAGCACTGGCTGCGCACCGAGCAGGCCGGCAAGCCGTGCCACGGGCTCGTGCGCGCGCTGTACGTCACGCAGTCGGGCGAGTTCGGGCCGTACGACGGGCGGCCGGCGCCGGCGCCGACGCGGGTGCGGGCGGGGCGGCTGCACGTCGACGGGCGCGGGCACCTCGGCTACCCGGTGGTGCAGCGGCTGGTCGAGGCGGGCTGCGCCGAGGCCGAGCAATGGGGGATGTGCGTGGCCACTGGCGTCGGCGTGTACCCGAGCGGCGCGCTCGGCGATTGGGCCCGGCTGGCGTGCGCGCGCGGGTGCGGGGTGATTGTCATGAGTGGGTCGCCAGCCCGGGTGGTCGCGCCGGGCGGGCGAGTGCCGCTGGTCGGCACCAACCCGATCTGCGTCGGCCTGCCGACGCGGCCGCACGCGTTCGTGTGCGACGCCTCGACCAGCGCGATCACCCACGGCGACCTGCTGCTGGCCCGGCACGCCGGCGCGCCGCTGCCAGCCGACGCGGCGGTCGACCGCGAGGGCGCGCGCACGCGGGTGCCGGAGGAGGTCGCGGCGCTGCTGAGCGTCGGCGGCTCGCACAAGACGTTCGCGCTCGGCCTCGCGGTCGAGCTGCTGACCAGCCTGGGCGGCGGGGTGCCGGGCTCGCCGCGACACGACGAGCACGGGGTGTTCGCGGTGTTCCTCGGGCCCGAGCTGGTGGAGGCGGCGGGACCTGTGCTTTCGGACAGGCTGGCGGCGTTCGCCGCGACGGGGGCGCGGATCCCCGGCTGGGACTCGGAGCGGCGCGCGGCGGCGGCGGGAGAGATTGTACATATGTCCCGAGAGACATACGAGGCGCTGCGGCCGCTGCTGGCGGAGGTGGACGCGTGAGCGCGCGGGCCGAGCTGCGCCGGCTGCTCGCGGGGCCGCGGCCGCTGGTGATCGCCGGGGTGTCGGACGGGCTGTCGGCGCGGATCGCCGAGCGGGCCGGGTTTTTCGGGCTGTGGGCCAGCGGGTTCGCCATCAGCGCCAGCAAGTGTCTGCCCGACGTCGGCCTCATCACGATGCACGAGCACCTCACCGCGACCGCGGCGATCGTCGCGGCCGCGCGGGTGCCGGTGGTCGCCGACATCGACGACGGCTTCGGCGACGCGATCAACGTGGTGCGGGCGGTCCGCGAGTACGAGGCGGCCGGGGTCGCGGCGGTCTGCCTCGAGGACAATCAGCATCCCAAGCGCAACAGCCTGTACGCCGGGCTCGACCGCAAGCTGGTCGATTGCGAGGTGTTCGCGCGCAAGATCGAGGCGGCGCGCGACAGCCGGCGCGACCGCGATTTTGTCATCATCGCCCGCACCGAGGCGCTGGTGGCCGGGCTCGGCCAGGCCGAGGCGTACCGGCGCGCGCGCGCCTACGCCGAGGCCGGCGCCGACGTGGTGCTGGTCCACTCGAAGGCGACCACGCCGGCGCCGATCCTCGAGTTCGGGCGCCGCTGGGACTCGCCGGTGCCGCTGGCGGCGGTGCCGTCGACCTACCCGGGCGTGACCGAGGACGAGCTGTTCGCGGCCGGCTATCGCCTGATCGTGTTCGCCAACCAGGGCCTGCGCGCGGCGGTGGGGGCGATGGAGCGGACCTTCCGCGCGCTGGCGACGACGCGCTCGCTGACCGCGGTCGAGGCCGAGGTCAGCCCGCTGTCCGACATCTTCGCGCTGGTCGATTACGAGGAGATAAACCGGCTCAACGCCCGCTACATCGATCCTTCTCCGCCGGGCCGCGAGAACCTGCTGCAGCAATTGCTCGTGGCGAACCCCGAGGCGCGGCCGGAGCGGCCGGCGCTGCGCACGGGGTCGCTGCAATTGAGCTACGGCGAATTGCTCGACGCGGTGCGGGGCATCGCCCGCGGACTCTTGGCGGCCGGGGTCGGCCCGGGTGACCGGGTGGCGCTGCGCTTGCGCAACTCGATCGAGTACGTGGCGCTGTTCCTCGGCATCACCGCCATGGGTGCGATCGTGGTGCCGATCGATCCGGGCGCCGGCAGCGAGCGCTCGCAGTGGATCGTCAAGGACACCGCGCCGCGGCTGTGCTTCGTCCACGACGACGACCCGGGCCCGGGCGAGGTCGCCCGCCACGCGGTCCGCATCGACCCCGCCAGCAAGCACGCGGTGTTCGAGCCGCCGCTGCCGCGGATGGCCGCCGAGGGCCCGCTGCCGGCGGTGGCCGAGAACGCCGACGCGTGCGTGCTGTACTCGGCCGGCTCGACCGGGCGGCCGAAGGGGGTGGTGCTGGGCCATCGCCACTTCCTGGCGATCGCGCGCTCCCTGTCGCAGGTGATCGGGATGGGGCCGGAGCACCGCGACCTGATCCTGAGCCCGATGACGCACAGCGGCGGCTGGCAGCGGGTGACGTCGACGCTGCTGCGCGGCGGCACCGTGGTGATCTTCGAGGGCATGTTCTCGGTGGCGGCGCTGGTCGAGGACGTCGAGAAGTTCGGGATCACCGGCTTCTTCACCACGCCGCCGGTGCTGCGCACGCTGCTGCGCGCCGATCCGGGCAAGTTCGCCGGCAAGGCCGAGACGCTGCGGTCGATCGAGATCGCCAGCGCGCCGGTGACCGCGGCCGAGCTGGCGCAGCTCGGGGCGCTGTTCCCGAAGATCGACATCTACCTGCAATACGGGCTGACCGAGTGCTCGCGGGCGCTGATCCTCGACGCCCGCAAATATCCGCACAAGCTGCACACGGTCGGGCTGCCGACGGCGGGCGTGGAGGTGGCGATATGCGGCGAGGACGGCCGCGCGCTGCCGCCGGGGCAGGAGGGCGAGATCTTGCTGCGCGCGCCCCAGCGCACCGATCATTACTGGAACCTGCCCGACCTCAACGCGTCGCGCTTCCGCGACGGCTGGCTGCTCACCGGCGACTTCGGGGTGCGCGACGAGGACGGCTTTGTCGCCTACCGCGGCCGCCGCGACGATATGATCAATTGCGGCGGGATGTCGTACTTCCCGGCGGAGGTCGAATTGCTGCTCGGGGCGGTGCCCGGGGTCAAGGACGCGCTGGTCGCCGGGGTGCCCGACCCGCAGCGGCTGCTCACCGACGTGCCGTGGATCTTCGTGGTGCCGCACAACCCGGAGACGTGGTCGGCGCGCGACTTCACCGCCCACGCGCGCGCGCGCCTGCCGGCGCACATGGTGCCGCGCCAGGTGGTGATCGTGCCGGCGATCCCGCTGACGCCGTCGGGCAAGCCGGACCGGCGCGAGACGGTCCGCCGCCACGGGCCGGGACAGGCAGGGGCGTCGTGACCGAGGCCGAGATCGCCAGGACGATCCACGCCTATTTCACGGCGAGCTATCCGCACCTCGGGCGCACTCTCGAGTATGACACGGACCTTCTCAACGAGTGGTTCGTCGATTCGCTGGGGATCGTGCAGACGGTGCAATTCCTGGAGGACACGTTCGGGATCGACGTGGCCCGCGCGGACGTCCAGGTCGACAATTTTCACAGTGTGCGGGCGCTGGCGGCCTACGTGCGCCGCAAGCTGGGGTAAGCGCGCATGGCCGGGGTGCGCCTCCGCGGCAGCAAGCCGGCGCCCGAGGCCCTGCGCGCGCACGACCGCCATCGCCCGTGGGTGATCGCGCCGGTGCTGGCGGTGCTGCTGCTGTACTGCTGGTGCTACACGCACCTGGCGGCGTGGCTCGGGGTGCCGACGCCGGCCGAGGTGTTCCACGCCCTGGGCCTGTCGGGCGGGCGGATCCTCGACGGCGACGGCAACGTCGATTCGAAGCTTTACGTGTCGCTCACGGCGATCTTCAGCAACGACGACGAGCGGCTGATCGTGTTCGCCGGGCTGTTCGGCTGCTTTCTCAATGTGTACTTCGCGCCGCTCCGCTACAAGAACCAGGCGATCGTCGGCTGGTTCGTGCCGCTGTTCGCGGTGCTGTACGGCCTGCCGGCGACGGTGCTGTTGATAGCTGCGCATGTGGCGGTCTGGCTGGCGTTCCACCCGACTGCGCGCGGCAGCGTGGCGGGGGCAGGGGCGTTCGGGGCGCTGGTGGGCTGGCTGGCGGCCGGGAGCGCGGCGCTTCCGGGGCAGGCGCTGGCGATCGCGGGCGGCGCAGCAGTGGCGGCCGGGCTGTATCGGTGGATCCGCCCGGCGGTGATCCGCGGCGGGCGAATCGTCGCGGTCGTCCGCGCGTGCCTGATCCAGACCTGCATGATCATGATCGTCGCGGCGACAGTGCGCCAGGCGATCACCGGCCACGTATGGGTCATGCCGGTCGGCCTGGCGTTCTTCTGCTTCCAGTGGGCGCGGCTGATGGTCTACCACGCCGATTACAGGGACGGCGAGGTGCCGCGCGACCTGCCGCTCGGCGACTATCTGGCGGTGTTCCTGACGCCGGTGGCGATCCCCAACCTGGCGTACGCGCCGTATCTCGGCCAGGGCTACGCGTTCCTGCAGGAGCGCCGGCTGACGGAGGACAAGAGCGCTCTGGTGCTGTCGGGGGTCAAGCTGTGGTGCCTGGCGCTGATGTACATGGTGTTCGCGGAGTACGCGACCGCGCGCTTCGTGGTGTTCATGCGCGAGGTCTGCGGGGTCGAGGTCTATAAATTCACCAGCGAGCTGGTGCAGGCCCACCTGGCCGGGGCGGAGCTGTCGACGCCGACGGTGCTGGTGTCGACGATCGTCGATCAGGCGCGGATCTTCCTCATCTACGGCGGGGTGACGCACTTCCGCGTGGGCGCCTGGCGGGTCCTCGGTTATCGCATGGAGACGCAGTACGACCGGCCGTGGCTGGCGACCAACCTGGCGGCGCTGTGGAGCCGATGGGCGTTCCACTTCCGCGAGTTCCTGGTGCGCGTCTTTTATTATCCGGTGTTCTTCGCGTGGTTCAAGCGCCGGCGGACCCTGCGGATCTTCGTCGCCACGATGGTCGCGACGGTGGTCGGCAACTTGATCTGGGGGCACATCCCGCCGCGCACGATCCTCGACCTGCGCGGGTCGACACTCGCAGCCGGACTATCGACGTGGCCGTACTTCCTGCTGCTGGGGCTCGGGATCTCGATCACCCAGGTGGTGCTGCTGCGGCGGCCGCGGACGCGCAAGCCGTGGACCCGCGATCGCCGGATCGTGCTCGATGTACTTTGCGCGTACTTGACGTTCCAGTTCTTCGCGCTGATCCACGTGTTCATCCGCCCGCAGGAGGGCGGGTCGCTGTGGGCGTACACGCGGCTGTTCCTGCGCGGCTTCGGGATCCACGTCGACGGGTGAGCCCGGCGCGCAGGGGGGGTTCACGTCGGCGGCGCAGGACGTCGCCGATGCGCGTCAGGAGCGGCCTATTCGAACGACTTGACCGCCTCGTCCTCGGTGGCGAAGGTCTCGAACACGGTGGCGAGGCGGGTGATCATCAGGATGTCGTTGACCTTCGCGGGGACGTTGCTGAGCTTGAGCTTGGCGTTGCGGTTGCTGGCGGTCGTGTAAGAGCTCACCAGCTCACCGAGGCCGGAGGAATCGATGGTGGTCACCTCGCCGAGGTTGAGCACGATCTTGGTCGCGCCCGACTCGAGGGCAGCGCGCACGGCCTCGCGCAGCTCGATGCTGTTGTCGATGACGAGCCTGCCCGAGGGCTGAATGACGGTGACGTCGCCGATCTCTCGTGTCTTGATGCTCATGGCTGTCTTCCTTGTCTGTTCGTGGTTCTCGCTACTCGGAAATGGGCCCCGCGGTGCGGGCGTGCATGACGACGGTCGTTCCACCGCCCGGGCTCGGCACGAAGCGGACTTCGTCCACGAGGTGGCGGATCAGGAACACCCCGCGCCCGTGCGGCCGCAGTCGCTGCTCAGGGTCGCGCGGATCTGCCAGTTCGGCCGCGTCGAAGCCGGCGCCATGGTCTTCCACCTGCACCACGAGCCAGCCGTCGCGGGCCTCTGCGGTGAGCGTGACCGATTTGCCCGGGTCCTCGCGGTTGCCGTGGACGACCGCGTTGGCCACTGCCTCGCGCACTGCGAGGTCGATCGCCCACTGCTCGTCGGCGTGGATGCCGAGGCGATGCATGAATTCGCCCAGGTGGTGCTGCACCGCGGTCACGCTCGAGCGACGGCTGGCGAGGGTCAGCCGCAGTGCGGGGAGCTCGTCCAAAGGCCGCCGACAATAGCATGAGTTGTCGGCACGGCCAGGCGCATGAATGCGCTTCACGAGCGTTTAAGACGATACCAGGGACGCGCGGCTCGAATCAAATCAGCAGAGGCAGGCCGGGGTTTTTTGAACCTCACGCACCGGCACTCGAGCGGAATATTCGAACGATTGCGAGCGCTGCCGTGAATGGCCGAGTCCGGCGCGTGGGGCGCAACTGCTCGCTCGGGCGTGCATTCGCCGCGAGTCCGAGGCGCCGCTGTATGCGTATGTGCGGCCGAATCCGGCGGAATTTCACGGCCGCGCGTCGACGGGCGCGCGGCCGCTTGCGCGGCCCGGAGCGGCTATTCGCAGCTGGGGCCCATGGCGACGCAGTCGGTCCACCACTTCTCGATCTTCATGCATTCGGTGTAGTGCGTCCAGTCGTCGTGGTTCTCGAAGCAATTGTCGAAGAACGCCGCGTCGACGATCGTGCAGGTCTGGGCCGGCTCGAACACCTCGGTGTTGCTGTCGGTGTCGTTGTCGAAGAAGCCGCCCTTGAAGTGGGTGGCGAAGGTGACGGTGCGATCGGCGTGGACGATGATGTTGGCCCGGTCCAGCGAGCCGCCGTTGGCGACCTGGGTGTTGATGCCGTAGACGTAGCGGCCGGGGGTGCCGTCGCGCAGGCCGGTGAGGATGCAGCGCTCGACGTCGAGGAAGCCTTCGGGGCCGTCCCAGTGGCCCTGGATCTCGCCGTCGCCGTGGAAGAACTCCTCGCACACCATCGGCACGGCGCACTCGCCGAGCTGGTCGAAATCCTCGGAGTCGCCGGTGGTGCCGATCGTCGTGGTGGGCTCCGCGGTGGTGCTCGAGTCGGTGGTGCCGGTGGTGCCGGTGGTGCCGGTGGTGGTCGTGTCGGTGGTGCCGGTGGGCGGGTCCCCCGTGCCAGTCGTGGTGCCGGTGGCCGGCGGATCCGTCTCGGTGGTGGCGGCGGTGGTCGGCTCGCCCGTCTCGGTGTCGTCGGACTTTCCCGGGCCGCAGGCGGCCGTCAGCGCGATCGCAAGGGTAATGCTTCGGCGAATCATCGGCGGACCATACCGCGGATGATTCGCCTCGACGAGCGCGCATTGCGGTGAGGCGCACCGGGGGCCGACCGATGGCGCGAGGCCTCGCGCGCGCCCGCCCGGCGCGCATTCGAGGTCGAGGCCGCCGGCCGCTCGGCGTATACGCGGTGGGCGTGGCAGAGCGGGGCGTCACGGGCGAGACGCTGGCGGACGCGACCGCGAACCGGCGACGGCGATGACGAACCAGACTTCGGCCCTGCGGCTCGGCGATGGGGTCTGGTGCGCCGCGCTTCACCTCACGCGTGCTCGGAGCGGGCGCGAGGGTTCACGCGTCGCGGGCGTCGTCGGCGAATTGGCGCCGCAGATAGGGGGCAGTGCGGCTGTCCTTCACCTCGCACACGCTCCGCGGCGGGCCGCTGGCGACGACGCGGCCGCCGGCCTCGCCGGCGCCGGGGCCGATGTCGATGACCCAGTCGCTGGCGGCGACGATCCGCAGGTCGTGCTCGACGAGCACCACTGTGTTGCCGGCGTCGACCAGGCCCTGCAGGCGCGCCATCAGCTTGTCGACGTCGGCCGGGTGCAGGCCGGTGCTCGGCTCGTCGAGGACGTAGAGGGTGTCGCCGCGCTGGGCCCGCTGGAGCTCGGTGGCCAGCTTGATCCGCTGGGCCTCGCCGCCCGACAGCTCGGTCGCGGGCTGGCCGAGGCGGAGGTAGCCGAGGCCGATGTCGTGAAGCAGGGCGAGGGGGCGATGCACCGAGGGCTCGTCGGCGAAGAAGTCGCGCGCCTCGTCGACGGTCATGCGTAATACCTCGGCGATGTTCTTGCCGCCCCAGGTGACTTGCAGGGTCTTCTCGTTGTAACGCGCGCCCTGGCAGGTCGGGCACGGCGCGTACACGCTGGGCATGAACAGCAGCTCGACGCTGACGAAGCCCTCGCCCTCGCAGGTGTCGCAGCGGCCGCCGGCGACGTTGAAGGAGAAGCGACCGGCGTCGTAGCGGCGCGAGCGAGCCGTGGGGGTGGCGGCGAACAGCTTGCGCACGGCGTCGAACAGGCCGGTGTAGGTGGCGAGGTTGGAGCGCGGGGTGCGGCCGATCGGTCGCTGATCGACCCGTACGAGCCGCCGCAGGTGTTCGATGCCGCTGTGGATCCGCCCGCTCGTCGTGGTAGCGACGCGCGGGCCGGCGGTGACGTCGTCCTCGTCGTCCTCGGCGCTCGCGGCCTGGCCGAGGCGCTCGCCGACCAGCTCGACCAGCGCTTGACTGACGAGGCTCGACTTGCCCGAGCCGGACACGCCGGTGACCGCGGTCAAGGTGCCGAGAGGGAAGCGGACGTCGAGGCCGCGCAGGTTGTTGCGAGTGACGCCGCGCAGCTCGAGCCAGCCGCTCGGGGCCCGCGAAGTGCGGGTCTCGGCGCGCGCCGGGGCGAACAGGTAGCGGGCGGTCTGCGAGGCGCTGACGCGCTCGAGGCCGGCGGGCGGGCCGCTGTAGAGGACCTCGCCGCCGTGCTGGCCGGCGCCGGGACCCACGTCGATCAGCCAATCGGCGCGGCGCATGGTGTCGAGGTCGTGCTCGACGACGAACAGCGAATTGCCGGCGCGGCGCAATTGGTCGAGGGCTCGCAGCAGGGCCTCGTTGTCGGCAGGGTGCAGGCCGGCGGTCGGCTCGTCGAGCACGTAGACCACGCCGAACAAATTGGAGTGGAGCTGGGTCGCGAGGCGCAATCGCTGCAGCTCGCCGGAGGACAGCGTGGGGGTGCTGCGATCGAGGGACAGGTAGCCGAGGCCGAGCTCTTGCAAGGTGGCGATCCGGCCGAGCAGATCGTGGGCGATCCGCTGGGCCGCGATCCGCTTCTCCGGCGAGAGGTCGGGGGTGCGGCGCACGTCGGGCGCGCCGGCGTGGGCCGAGCCGCCGGCGGCGACGCGTCGGGCGGTGTCGCGGCGCGCGGCGGCCCGGCTCAGCGTGGCCTTCTTGCCGGCGATGGGTTCGTCGAAGCGCCCCTCTGCAGCCGGGGTCAAGACCTCTGCGAGGCGATCGAGGGACAGCTGTGACAGCGCGCCGATGTCGAGCCCGGCGAAGGTGACCGCCAGCGCCTCGGGCTTGAGGCGCTTGCCGTGACACACGGGGCAGACGGTGCCGGTCATGAACCGGGCGACGCGCTTCTTCATCAGCGCGCTCTGGGTGGTGGCGAAGGTGTGGAGGACGTAGCGGCGGGCGCCGGTGAAGGTGCCCATGTAGCTGGGCTCCGTCTTCTTGCGCAGGGCTGCGCGCGTCTCGGCGGGCGTGAAGCCGGCGTAGACCGGGACAGTCGGCTGCTCCTCGGTGTAGAGGATCCAGTCGCGGTCCTTCTTCGGCAGGTCGCGCCACGGGCGGTCGACGTCGTAGCCGAGGGTCACGAGGATGTCGCGCAGGTTCTGGCCGTGCCAGGCCGGCGGCCACGAGGCGATCGCGCGCTCGCGGATCGACTTGCTGTCGTCGGGCACCATGGCCTTCTCGGTGACGTCGTAGACGTTGCCGAGGCCGTGGCAGTGAGGACAGGCGCCCTGGGTGGTGTTGGGCGAGAAGTCCTCGGCGTAGAGCATCGGCTGCTTCGGCGGATAGCTGCCGGCGCGCGAATACATGAGGCGCACCTGGCTCGAGATCGTGGTGACGCTGCCGACCGAGGAGCGCACGCTCGGGGCGCCGCGTTGCTGCTGCAGGGCCACTGCGGGCGGCAGGCCGTCGATGCTGTCGACGTCGGGGACGCCGACCTGATCGATGAGGCGGCGAGCGTAGGGCGCGACCGATTCGAAGTAGCGGCGCTGGGCCTCGGCGTAGAGGGTGCCGAACGCGAGCGAGGACTTGCCCGAGCCCGAGACGCCGGAGAAGACGACGAAGGCGTCGCGCGGGACGTCGACGTCGACGTTCTTGAGGTTGTGCTCGCGGGCGCCGCGCACACGGACGCAGCGCGTGACGGAAGAGGCGGCGGGATCGTCGGGCGGTTGCATCGCGAGCGGGAGCCTAACCGCGAACGTCGACGCGGCCGAGCGGGGCGGGAAGATGTGCGGGCTGCCGGCGAGGATGAAAAATTTTGAAGGACGGGGTCCGCGCGGCGGAGACCGCGTACCGCGCTTTGCAGGTCGCGCAGGGGCCGGCGGAAGGTGACGGCGGATCTCGCCGAGAGCGGCGCGGCGAGGGCGATGGCGGCGGCAGGGGCCGATTCGCGGTTGGCACGCTTGATGTAGTGGCTCGCTCGAGGCGCCGACACCTGGCGCGACACCCTGCGAGCGTTCGTATGAAGACAGGAATTCCCGAGGTCGATCGAGGCATCGCCGCGGTCGCGGCCGCCGCTGCGGACCGGTACGGGGCCGCGGCGGTGGCCCGCATCGCCGCCAGCACCCTCTCCAGCTTCGAATCGCCGAAGTTCGCCGACGAGCGCCAGCGACCGACGTGGGTCTACACGCCGGGGCTGACCGCGCGGCCGTTCTGGACCCGCGAGCAGTGCGGGCGCCTCCGTGATCCACCGCGCCCTGTGCCGGCTGGTCGATCGCCTCGACGTCGCGAAAATGGCGGGGATGTGCGCGGGCACGGGGGCCGGCGGCGGGCCATTGTCGTGAGTCCGGGTCGTGGGATTGCGAATGGGGGGTGTCGGCGACTGGGCGAATCGCGGTCGATCGAAACGTGACGGCCTCGTCATGCGCCCGAAGAGGCGGCGCCGGCCGGCGAGTCGTGCGAAATCGCTCGTATCGGTGGTGCGGCGCGGCGTTGTGAGCTTGGCTGGGGCATGGCAGAGAAACGCCGCGGAGCGGGCCTCTGTGGCCATCGCCGGCAGGTCCTGCGGACGCGTCGTGCTCGACATCCGGCGTGACTCGTGGATATGGTGCGGGGGACCATGCGCCACTTCTTTACTGCATGCATCTGCACCGCGTTGCTGCCCGCGTGCGGCGACACCGACGAGATCCGGGATACGCAGCAGACCTCGGTATCGTCGATCGGGACGCTCCCGCAGATCACTGCGTCGTCCAACCCGGGGACCGGGGGCGAGTCGACGACCGAGCAGGGGGGGAGCGAGACCGCGGGCGGGAGCGAGACCGGCGAGGCGTCGACGGCGAACCCCACCGGCAGCGGCGGCATGGACGGCCCCAAGTTCGACGTCGGCGAGGACACCGGGCCGATCGATCCGACCAATGACACCAGCGAGCAGAAGGGCTGTCAGAAGATCGACTTCCTGTTCGTGGTCGACAACTCGGGCTCGATGGCCGAGGAGCAGGAGGCGCTGGCGGTCAGCTTCGACGGCTTCATCTCGTCGATCCAGAACACCGTGATGGCGGAGGACTACCACATCATGGTGACCGACACCGACGCGGGCAACGCGTTCTTGCAGGAGTGCCTGGTCCTCTGCACGTTCTTCCCCGAGTGCGAGGGTTACCCGTGCAACAACCTGCCGCAGCCGGAGGGCTGCGACGCGACGCTGGGGGTCGGCCTCACCAAGGACCCGAGCGACAGCGATTGCGGGGTTGTCGGCGGCAATCGTTACATGATCAACGGCCAGCCGAACCTCGCCAGCACCTTCGAGTGTCTGGCCAAGGTCGGCACCAACGGCGACGGCAGCGAGCGGCCGATGGAGGCGATGGTGGCGGCGACGGGGCAGCTCACCAACGGCGGCGCGTGCAACGACGGGTTCCTCCGCAAGGACGCGCTGCTGGTCGTCACCTTCATCACCGACGAGGAGGACGACGAGGAGTCGAACGGCAACCCGGTCGGCTGGAACGCGTCGCTGGTGGCCGCCAAGTACGGGCTCGAGAAGAACATCGTGGTCCTCGGCCTCATCGGCGACCCCGACCAGCCGAACCCCGTATGCACCGGGCAGGCCGAGGCCTCGCCGCGCCTGCGCGAGTTCGCCGAGTCGTTCACCTACGGCAGCTGGGGCTCGATCTGCTCGCCCGACTACGCGCCGTTCTTCGACGCGGCGGTCAGCGTGATCGACACCGCCTGCCAGACGTTCGAGCCGCCGGGCTAGCGCTCACATGTTCTTCAAGCCGCCCTCGGAGGAGGCCACTCGGGCCATCGAGGCCGCGTACGCGCGACCGGCCGCGCCGACGTCGCCGCCGACCGAGGCCGACTGGCGGCGCCTGGCCGCCACCGTCGAACGAGTGTGCCCGGGAGAGCGGCGCGCGCCGCTGCCCGAGGCGGCGCTGGCCGGCTTCGAGGCGCATCACGGCGTGGTCCTGCCGGCCGAGTTTCGCCGGTTCAAGCGCACGATCGGCGACTACGGGGCCAGGATTCGCTGGCCGGTGCCATGGGACCAGGCGATCGCGTCGCCGTGGGGCGCGCGCGTCTTCGACGACGCTCCGGGGTGGGGAGACCTCCGGGGCGGGACGCTGGGCCTCGATGGGCATTCCGACTGAGGTTATTACGCGCTCGCATTGACGGGACCCGCCCCGGGCACGGTGTGGCTGGTGCTGTCGTTGCGCGAGCACATGCTGCCGACCGGCCTGGGATTCTTCGCCTGGTACGAGGCCATGCTGGCCCCCAAGCTCGCCGCGTTGGAGGCGGCGGACGCGGTGCTGGCGGCCAGGGAGCAGGCGTTGACCGGCACGGCGGCCGACGGCCCGGAATTGCTGCAGCTCGCGCGCGAGTGGATGTTGCGCGGCGACCTGGAGCGGACTCGCGACGCGCTGGCGCGGGCGCGCCGATTCGGCTGCGAGCCGGGGCGCGACGCGCTCGCCGACTTCATCGTCCCGGCGACCGCCGGCGACCATGCGCGTGTGCGGGAGCCGCGGCTGCGGGTCCTGCTCGGCGCTGGCTTTCCGCTGCCGCCCCTGTCCAGGCCGGCGCTGCGGCTGCGGCTGGGCCAATGTCTGATGGACCTCGACCGCGACGAGGAGGCGATCGAGGTGCTGACGCCGCTGCTCGACGATGGGTCCTCGGTGCAGGCGGCGGTGCGCCGTGCGCTGGCGGTGGCGCTGTTCGAGGCGGGGCGGGCGAGCGAGGCGCTCGCGCTGGTCCAGGCGAAGCCCGATCGGTGGCTCGGCGGCCCGTTCGTGTGTCGCTGCCTGCTCGCGCTCGGGCGCAGGGACGAGGCGCTGGCGACGCTCGAGACCGTGCCGGTCGAGGAGCGCAGCGCATACCTGTTGTTCAAGTTCGGCGCGCTGGCGGAGGCCGAGGCGTTGCTCGAGCGCGAGATCCAGCGCGAGGCCCCGTATCTGCGTTGGGTCTACCAGCTGGCGCTGGTCCTCGCCCACCGTGGGGAGGCGGCCCGGGCTGACGCCGCCCTGCAGCGGGCCCTGCAGCTGGGGTTCCCGATCGCCGAGGTGGTGGCCGACGCGGACGCGCTGCCGCTGCGCGCGACGGAGGCGTACCGCCGGTGGACCGCGCCCGATCCGCCGTTGGACCCGTGAGGCGCAGAAGATGTCCGCGGGGACATGTCGGGCGGACGCGCGGTCGGCGAGCCGAGGGGATGGATCGGGGGCCCGACGCGAGACATGGCTCGAAGGACATGTCTCGCGCGCCGTCGCCCGCGTCGAACCCGGACGACTATCGCCGCGCGGCGCCGAGGCGCATGCTGGCCGCGGTGACGCCGGCGCTGCGCTCCGTCGCGAGCGTGGCAGCGGCGGGGACAGGGGCGGACGACGCGAGCGCTGCGGCCCGCAAGTCGGCGCGCACGGGGGCGTCGTCGTGCGGGGCGGGGGCCCGGCGGTGCACGGAGAAGGCGCGCCGCGCCTCGAGGGCCGCGACCGGCATCCGCGTGCTCTTCGCCAGGGACTCCTTGCTGGCCGCCAGCGCGCGGCTCGCCTCGGCGATGTTGACGATGGTGCCGTAGAGGGCGAAAAAGACGGCGATGGTGGCGAGGAGCGCGCCGCACGAGAATCCGCGGACGCTGGGACGAGGGGACCGGTTCGACATGGCGCTGATTCCTTCGAGGCGTGGCGAGGCTCCGGACGGCGTGCTCCGGGCGGGTGAGGACGAGGACCTCCGGCAGAGGAAGCCTGGACTTTTGAGGGTAGTCGGCCGCCTCCGCCTGTCAGCTAAAAGTTGCATCAACGCGGCGAGCGGACCCGGCCGTCGCAGATCACGGCGCGATGCAGGGCCGGGACCCGGCGGGCGCAGCGCAAGCCGCGGGGGCGGTCCGCGGGGTCCTTCGCAGCGACGATCGATGGGATGCA
The DNA here is from genome assembly GCF_026626745.1 of Nannocystis sp. RBIL2. Classification (GTDB taxonomy): domain Bacteria; phylum Myxococcota_A; class Polyangia; order Nannocystales; family Nannocystaceae; genus Nannocystis. The sequence goes on along the minus strand of NZ_JAPNJW010000001.1, from coordinate 2,052,054 downwards.
GATGAACAAAGGGACATGCCCGTTGGGGCATGTCCCTTCGCGCAGACGGAGAATGGATCACTCGCAGGTGGCCGAGTTGACGATGACGTCGGTGACCGGGACGTCGTCGTAGCCGTTCTCGCTGGCGGTCGGGACGGCGGAGATGGCGGCGAGGACGTCGAAGCCCTCGATCAGCACGCCGAAGGCGGCGTACTGGCCGTCGAGGAAGTCCTGCGGGCCGTCGCAGATGTAGAACTGCGAGGTGGCGCTGTTCGGGTCGTTGGTGCGGGCCATCGAGATCGCGCCGTCGACGTGGGTGAGCGCGGGGCTGACCTCGAGCGGGATCGGCGGGTCGGTCGGCTTGCTCGACAGGTCGGGCAGGAGGCCGCCGCCCTGGATGACGAAGCCGTCGATCACGCGGTGGAAGATGGTGCCGTCGTAGAAGCCCGTCTCGACGTAATGCACGAAGTTGGCGGTGGTGATCGGGGCGTTGACCGCGTCGAGCTGGACGACCATGTCGCCGAGGGTGGTGGAGATCCGGATCCGCGGCGCGTCGCCCTCGCAGGAGCCGGGCATGACCCCGGTGGTGGTGGAGGTGGTGGTGCCGTCGGTCGGGTCGACGGTCGGGTCGACGGTGGTGCCCTCGCTGGTCGGCGCCGCGGTGGTGGTGGTCTCGGTCGCGGTGGTGGTCGAGGTCGGCGCGGTCGTGGTCGTGGTGCCGGTCGAGGTCTCGCTCTCGCCGTCGGTGGTGGCGGGCGCGGTGGTCGTCGCGTCGGTGGTGGCCATCGTCGCGGTGACGTCGGCGGTGGTCTTCTCCTCGCCGTTGCAGGCGGGCAGGAGGGCGAGGAGGAGGAGGGGCGAGGCGAGGGCGAGCGCGCGGGAAGCCATGGCGGCCACGATGCCCGGCGCGCGACCGCGGCACAAGCTCGGCGCAGCGGCGCAGCGGCGCGCGGACGTCGCGGACGGGCGCGGACGCGAGGCCGCGGCGACGCCACGCACAACGGGGGCGCGCCGACGGCCCGCGGGGTGCGACGTGGATCGCAGCGGGCGGTCGCCGCGCTCGCGGCCGATGGGGCCGGTGCTACGTTCGCGAGCATGTCCTACGCGGTACGTGCATTCCCGTTGCGCCGACCGGTCGGCGAACTGATGGCATTCGTGGCGGCCCTGCGGGGGACCCGGCGCGCCGAGGCCGAGGCGGCGTACCGGCGCTACGGGGTGCTGCTGGACACCTGGCACATTCAAGACACGCCGTTCGGGCCGTGGGTGCTGGTGGTCACGCGGATGGACGATTGCGCCGACGTCGAGGCGTACGCCGCGAGCTCGGGCGAATTCGAGGTATGGTTCAAATCGACGGTGCTCGCCCTGTCGGGCTCCGATCCGAACAAGGCGCCGCTCGGGCCGCCGACGACCGAGCTGTACACGTGGACGGGCGCGACGATCGTCGGCGGCGAGGCCGGTCAATCGTGACAGGGCGGCGCCTCCGCAGATTCGCCTGCGCGTCCGGAGACTCCGCGGGCGCCCGACCCCGCGCTGGTGGTGCTCGCCGGCGTCCCGGCGCCGGCGCGGGCGTTCTCGCCCCGGCTCGCGTCGGCGCCGGGGTCGTGCGAGATTGGCCCGAGAGGGCCCGAGCGGGGTGGGAGCGGTCGAAGTCGCGAATGTGGCCAGGACGTCGGCGCTGCCGTGGCGCGACCCACGCTTCGCCGGCTTCTTCGCCGCGGCCGCGCTGGGCCCCGTTTCCTCGATGGCGCTGCGCTTCGTGCCGGGGCACCTCGAGGCCGCGGGCCACTCGCCGGCGACGATAGGCGAGGTGATGGCGGCGTCGACCCTCGGCGGGGTGCTGGCGCTGCCGTTGGCGGGTTGGCTGGCGCAGCACCGCCTGCGAGGGATGCTGATCGGCGGGGCGCTGGTGCAGGCGGTCGGGCTCGCGTGCGCGAGCGTGGCGGCGGACAGCGTGGCCGGTCTGGCGGCGAGCGTGGCGCTGATGAGCCTCGGCACTGCGCACCTCGACGTCGGGGTGGTGGCGGCGGTGGTGGCGTCGGTGCAGGCGGAGCGGCGGCCGCAGGTGCTGGCGTATTACTTCGCGTTCGTCAGCCTGGCGCGCAACGTGATCGGCTCGGGGCTGGCCGAGGGGCTGCTGGGGCGCTGGGGCTTCTCCACGATGTGCCAGGCGCTGGCCGGCCTGGCGGCGCTGCACGTGCTGGTGCGGACGATCGCAGCGGCGCCGACGCCGGTGAGCGAGGAGCCGGCGCCGCCGTACCGCGAGTTCCTGCGGGACTTCGCGCGGCCGCGCGTGCTGGCGCTGGTGCTGGTGTTCACGCTGCTGTCGATCCACTTCGTGGCGCAGGAGTCGTTCATCACCGCGCTGGCGACCCACCGCGCGATCGGCAGCGTGACGCCGCTGTTCACCGCGTACTTCGCGGTGATCGCCCTCGGCCGCGCGGCGGCGGGGCACCTCGTCGATCGCCTGGGCCGCGGGCCGGTGGTGGTGGCCAGCGCGCTGCTGCTGGTGGGCGTCGGCGCCGGGCTGGCGGAGGTCCGCACGCAGCCGGGGATGATCGCGCTCGGGATCGCCACGGGGCTGGGGCACCTGCTGTTGTGGCCGGCGCTGTACTCGACGTTTTACGACCGGGTCCGCGGCCGCGGGATGGTGAGCGCGGCCCTGAGCGCGGCGCTGGCGGTGGCCGGCTTCGCGGCCGAGCTCGGCCTCGGCGCGGTGGCGACGCGGGCCGGGTACGCGGCGCTGTACTGGTCTGCGGCAGGTTGTGCGGCGCTCGCCGCGGTGCTGGCATTGCCGCTGTCGCGCTGGATGTCGCCGAGGAACGAGGGGGCTGGCGATGGCACGGATCCTGATCCACACGCTGCGTGAATACGGGCACGTGCTGCCGACGCTGAAGCTGGCGCGGGCGTTGACTGCGGCCGGCCACCGCGTCGAGTACCTGCTGACGCCGTGGTGGCGCGAGTTCTGCGAGGCGCACGGTCTGCAGCTGCGGCCGTACCTCGAGGACGTCTTTCCGGCGGCGGCCGAGGCGGCGTGGTCGCGCATGGATCAGGCAGCGCGCGAGGCCGACGCGGAGCAGCGCCGCGACGCGCGCGTGCGCTGGCTGCTGGCCGGCGGGCTCGACGAGGTCTACCGCGCGGCGGCGCCGGATCTGATCCTCGGCGATGCCTACGACGTGTCGATCCCGATCGTGGCGCGCAAGCTGGAGATCCGGGCGGCATCGTTGTCGCCGTCGTGCTTCCAGGGCCGCGAACCAGGGGTGCCGCCGCTGGTGAGCGGGGCCCGCTGGGGGACGGACGCGGAGGCCCGCGCGACGGCGGATGCCGAGTGGGCGCGGCTGGCCGAGGAGCGCCGGCGGGCGGCCGGTGAGTGGTATCCGCGTTATGTGGAGGAGCTCCTGCGGGTGTATGCATTCCCGCGCGAGGAGTTTTCGTGGGAGGGGGCGATCGCGCCGGACTTTCCGCGCCTGCCGCAACTGATCCTGTGCCCGCGCGCGTTCGAGTTTCCGCGCGAGTTGCCGGCGCGCTGTCACGACGATGTGGCCAGCGTGACCGTGATGGAGTCGCCGGTGACGCCGGAGCTGGCGGAGTTCCTGCTGCGGCGGCCGCTGGTGTACTGCGCGCTCGGATCGCAGGGCCTGTGGCGGCCGCAGCATCATGAGCTGCTGGCGCAGGTGTTGACATTGGCGCGGCGGCGGCCGGAGCTGTCGTTCGTGATCGCGGGCGACGCCCACTCGGCGAGCAGCCTGGCCGCGGGGGCGCCGGACAACGCGAAGGTGGTGGCGTGGGCGCCGCAGCACGCGGTCTTGCGCGCGGCGTCGGCGATGATCTCGGTCGGCGGGATGGGAACGATCAAGGAGTGCCTGTGGCACGCGGTGCCGCTGGTGCTGGTGCCGCAATTCAACCCGTACGACGCGCAGGGTAACGCTGCGCGGGTGGAGCATCACGGGCTCGGCGAGGCGCTGACGCCGGCGGAATTCATCGAGACGGGGCGGCTCGAACGGGCGCTCGAGCGAGCGCTGGCGGGGACGTACGCGGCGGCGCTGGGGCGGATCCAGGCGCAGCTCCAGGCGATCGAGGCCGGGGATCGCGGGGTGGTCCTGGTCGAGCGCTGGCTCCGCGGGGAGTCGTGGCCCGGGGATGCGGTCTGATGCCGACAGCCGGAGCGAAATGGTGTGAGTCGTGCGCGCGCAGGTCACGGAGGCGGGAGGGATGAGTATGAATGCGGATATCGCGTTGCGGCCGGGCGAGCCGATCTGCTTCGGCTGCCACGCGCCGCTCACCGGGACGATGGCGATGTTCGGCGAGATCGCCGTCGCGGCCCAGGCGCTGTTCGCCGAGGTCAACGCGGCCGGCGGCGTGCACGGGCACCGAATCGAGCTGATCGTCGGCGACGATCGCTACGATCCCGCGCAGACGCCGGCGGTGGTCGAGCGCCTGCTGGCGGAGCACGAGGTGTTCGGCTTCTTGATGTGCGTCGGGACACCGCCGCACTTGACCGTGATCGATCGACTGGCAGCGGCGAACATCCCCGATCTGGCGGTGGTCACGGGGGCGTCGTCGATGGCCGACGCGCCGCTGACGAACATGTGCGTGGCCAATGTGCCGTATCACAGCAACGGGCGCGCGCTCGGGCAGCACGTCCGCGGGCTCGCGCGGGTCGGGACGATCACGTACGACACTGCGTTCGGCCGCGATTGGGTGGCTGGCTTCGCTGCGGGGCTGGAGCGGGCGCCGGAGCGATCACGCTGGCTGGGCCCGGAGGAGGCGATCGAGCCGGCGGTCGCGGCGATGCAGGCGGAGGGGATGGAGGCGGTGCTGGCGGTGGTCCGGCCGGAGCAAGAGGTGGCGGCGATCCTTCACGCGCAGCGCCGCGGGTTCCGGCCGCGCTGGCTGGTCGGGTTCGTCGACGGATTGACCGCGATGCTCGGGGCGGCAGGCGAGGGGGTGATCGGGTCGCACTGGCTACACATGGCCGAAGGGTCAGATTCTCCGGCGATCGCCGAACACCGGGCATTGATGGCCCGGCAGGCGCCGCAGATCGAGGTGACGGGGACGAGCGTGGGCGGGCAGGCGCTGGCAGAGCTGACGGTCGAGCTGGTGCGCCGGGCGGGGCCGTGTCCGACGCGCGCGCGCCTGCTGGCTGCGCTGGACGGGCTCGACGGGCGCTGGCGCAGTCCGTTGATGCGGGTCAGCCCGCGCAAGCAGCCGGGGCGGCCGGTGATTTTTGATGAGGTGGCGCTGCTGCGGCTGACGGCGGAGGGTTGGGTCGAGGAGGAGTGACGGCCGCGGACGCGCGAGGGCGAGGCGGCCAGGGCCGACCTCGAGTTCGCCGGCGGGTTCAGGCGCAGCGCTCGAGGATCGCGCGCAGGCGGGCCTCGGGGGCGGCTTCGGAGCCCGCGAGCGCGCTCTCGAGGCCCAGGGCCGCGACGTCGTCGCGCGTGAGTACGGTGGGCAGGACTTGTTCGAGGGCGTCGAGCCAGGCCGTGAGCGGCTCGGCGGGCGGGCGCAGGAGGGCGTGGATCAGCGCCGAGGATGGGGTGGGCTCGCCGAGGCGGTCGCCGAGGTAAACCCACCGGCCGTCCTGTTCGGCGAAGGCGTGGGGGTCGAGGTCGAGCGCGAGGCCCTCGCGGGCGCCCAGGCGCAGGGCCGTGGCGTAGGCGGAGGCGAGGCGGGCGAGCTGGTGCGGACGCTCGGGCCCGGCGGCGTTGCGCAGCTCGGCGCCGAGGGCGGGCAGGTCGGGCACGATGTGCCACAGGACGTGGTCGCCGTCGCCGACCGCCAGGGCGACTGCCGTGTCGACGGGCAGCAGCGGGCCGAGACGCGCGGCGCGTCGGACATGCTCGCGGAGGGCGGCCCGGCCGGGCTCGTCGTCGCCGAAGCGCCACTCGGGGCGGGTGCGCAGGCAGAAGCCGCCTGTCTCGTAGAGCATGTTCGAGGGGGCATGTCCGGCAGATCGGGCGCGGACGAGCGGGGCGCCGGCGAGTCGCTCGAGCACGTGGCGGCCGGCCGGCACCGGCCAGACGTGGCCGGGCGGGAGGCCCGGGCGGGGAACGGCGAGGTCGTCGGGCTCGGGGTCCGGGGCGGGCGACGGCTGGGTGTCCTCGGAGACGGACGGGGAGGACTCGGTGGCGCTGTCCTCGGGGGCAGGTGGGGTGGTGGCGACGTCCTCGGCTGCCGGGGAGGATGAGGGGACGCTGTCCTCCGGGACAGGTGGGGCGGTGACGTCGCTCTCGGCTGATGGGACGCTGTCCTCGGGGACGGGTGAGGCGGTGACGTCGCCTTCCGCTGCCGGGGGGGACGTGGCGAAGCTGTCCTCGGGGATAGGTGTGGAAGAGAGGGGGTCGGTCGCGGCGGTGTCGTCTTCGGCGGGCGAGGGCTCTTCCTGGACTGTTGCGGAGGGGGTCCGTTCGACAGAGGAATGGCGGACCTCGAGGAGGTTGGCGGGCGGGGACGCGGCTGTCGTGGCTGCGTTGTCCTCCTCGGTGGAGAGGGAGGGCGGGGGCTCACTCGAGGAGTGACTGCCCTCGAAATCAGCTTCGGACGGGGCCGGCGCGGGCGAGGAGCTGCCTGGGCCAGGCTCGGAGGAGACCGGCGCGTCGGCAGAATGGCTGTCCTCGGGGACATGTTCGGGCGACGTGGCGGCGGGGAGGTCCTGCGGGGCGGTTCGGTCTCGCGATTGGCTGTCCTCGGGGACATACGCGAGCGGGGTGGCCGCGGCTGAGCTGTCCTCCTGGGCAGGCAGGCCGGGAGGATGGCTGTCCTCGGGGACATGTGCGGGCGGCATGGGAGCGGCCGCGGCTTCCTCCTGGTCAGGCGTGGAGGAGGCCAGGGGGAGGCTGTCCTCGGGGACATGTGCCAGCGGAGCGGGGCTGGCAGCTTCGGCCGGGTCGCGGTCGTCGCCGGGCGCCGGAGATGTTTCGCCGGGCTCTGGCTCGGGCGTGTGGTCCAGGGCGACGGATGAGGGCGCGGCCTCGTCGGCGTCTTGCGGCGGAGCTGCAGCGTCGGGCGGCTCCTCGTTCAGGGGCAGCGCTTCGGTCGGCCAGCGGTCGCGGAGGCTCGTGGGGGCGAAGGTCGGGAGGGCGTGGCCGGGCGGGTCGGGCTCGGAGCGCACCTCCTCGGGGTCGAACGGCTCGGTGACTGCGATGGGCGCGTCGGCGTGCGCGAGCACGGGCGGCGGCGGGAGGCGGACGGTGGGGGCCGGGGGCGAGGGGATGTCGGGCGGCTCGACGTGCGGGGTCGGCTCGATGAACATGGCCGACACGGGGACCTTCAGCCGCGGCGGACGCTCGGTGGCGGGCCTTTCGGACATGTTCTCGGAGACAGGCGTCGTGCGCGAGCGGGCCGGGGCGTCGGCGTCGCCGGCCAGCGGCGTGCTCCGCTTGGCCGAGCGGATGTAGACGACGCGGCCCTCGTCCGGCTGCGAGCGCGACGGGGCGCGGCGGGCGTCGTCCTCGGCGCTGCGGTGGGTGCCGATGCTCTCGATCGTCTGCAGGGCGGCGCGCAGCTGTTCGGCGGTCCCGGCCTGGCCGGCGAGGGCGTCGAGGCCCTCGCGGGCGGTGCTCTGCTTCATCTGCCGCACGGCGGCACGGATCGCGCCGACCGCGGTCTCGCGCACGCCGATGCCGGCGGAGGCCTGCGCGCCGATCACCGGCACGTCGGGCCCGAGGCGGAGCGCGGCCCCGAGCTCGTGCGGCAACATGGCGTTGGGCAGGTCCTGCTTGTTGGCCTGGACCAGCAGCGGCACGTGCACGGCGCTCTTGCCGAGGTGCTCGCGCAGGCTGTCGAGCATCTCGCGCGCCGAGTCCTGGCCGGAGACGGCGCTGTCGCACACCAGCACGACGACGTCGGCGCCGCGCAAGATGTGGGCGCGCCGCGGCTCGAGGCTTTTGTGGCCGGGCACCGTGACGACCTGGACTTGCAGCTGTTGGCCGTCGAGCACGCCGCCGTCGAAGCTGAACCAGTCGAAGAAGATCGTGCGACCGGTGGCCGCGGGGTGGACCTGCAGCTCGTCGCCGGGCCTGGTGCCGAAGATGCGCGCGAGCTGCTCGACGTTGGTGGTCTTGCCGGCGCGGCCCGGCCCGTCATAGACGATGCGCAGGACGATCCGCGCGCGGTCTGGTTCGAAGACTGCCATGTCCGGATCCTCCCCTGCGTCCCCTTCGTCCCCTTCGTCACGGTGCCAGCGATTCGACCAGCCCGATCTGCGCGCGCAGCTGCGCCCATCCGAGGCCGATGCTGATCGACCGATCGGTGCAGAGGAGGAGCGCCCACTCGCGGCTGGCGAGGCGCCTGGCGAAGATGTAGTGCTCGCCGGCGGTCAGCTGGACCTCGTGCAGCCGGCCGAGCGCGATGCGGCCGCCGAACAGGTCGACGCCCGCGGCGGCCAGGGCAGGCTCCGTCAGCGGCACCGCGCCGCGGCGGCGCTCGTGATGACCGACCAGGACGCCGCGCGCGAGGTCGACGACGCTGCAGGCGAGCGCGCCGTCGACCGACTCGGCGAGGCGCCGGCACGCGGCGTCGACGACGGGGAGGCGCGCGGCGCTCTCGGCCGGCGGCGGCGCGGCGGGCTCGTCGTCGACGATGCTCTCGAGCTCGAACACGGTCTGGCCGACCTCCGCGCGGCGGTGCTCGTGCTGCTCCTCGTCGAGCTGGCTGAGGCTGGCCAGGAGCAGCTGATCGAAGGGCGCGTCGATGGTGGGGACGACGTCCGCTTCGAGGCTGGTGGTGTGCAGCGTGCCGGACGAGCTGGCGAGGATCGCCCGCAAGGCGGCGCAGCCGGAGGCGGAGCCGTGGGCGGCGTCGATGATCTCGCCGCGGCGGAAGTGGATCTTGCTGGGCGGCTGATCGGCGTGCGTGACGACGATCGTGACCGAGCGCTGCGAGAGGTGGAACATCTGCGCCATGTCGATGAGCGACAGGCCGTGGACGCTGCCCTGAAACCCGGTCTCGCAGTCGATCGCCTTCTGGATCGATCGCAGCAGCTCGGCGGAGGAGAACGGCTTGAGGAGGATGTCGACCGCGCCGAGCTCGGTGGCGATCTGGTGATCGCGGGCGGAGGCGTGGGCGCTCATGAGGATCGTGCGCGTCCGTCGCGACACGCTCGGCAGCAGCTTGAGCAGGTCGAGCCCGTCGGGGCCGCCCAGCCGCAGATCCGTCAGCACGACGTCGGCCGGCTGCTTCGCCAGCGCCGCCAGAGCCGAGTGGACCGAGGCCGCCGACGCGACCTGAAAGCCGCGCCCTTCGAGCTCGCGCGTCAGCGCGCTGCGGAACTGCGAATCGTCGTCGACGATGAACAGCGAAGCCAAAATACACGCCTCCAGTGCCGGCGCCGACGCACGAGCTCGGTGCGCCGACGCGTCGTTTCAGGCCGGGCTAGAGCGTCGTCGCCTGCTCGATCTCGGCCAGACTGCGGCGCGCCATCGCCAGATTGGTCCGGCTGCGCTCGCAAGCGAGGTAGTAGAAGACCGCCGGCGTGCGCCGCAGCGGGCGGATGATGTGGTACTGCTTGCCGAGCGTGATGAGGATGTCCTCGAGCTCGTCGGCGAGCCGCAGGCTGCTCATCGCCTTGAGCTTGGCCTGGACGACGTTCGTGTTGGCGGCCGCCGCCACCTCGATGTCGAACGCGGCGCTTCCGCCGGCGGTCGCGAGGGTCATGCCGCTCTCACTATCGACAATCGCCGCGGCGATCGCCCCGTCAATCTCCATCGCCTTCTTGACCTGATTCGCTGTATTACCCATGACAAATCTCCTTGGCGGGACCGCTCGGCGTGAGCGGTTCCGGTGCGATCGCTATCGGATTCGACGCGCTGTCATCATCGCAAGGACGAGCTTGGAAGGCAACCAAAAAGAGAGCAGGTGTCCGGTCGCCGATCGCCATACACATGTGATTAGGAAAAACGATGGGAGTGACCTTGCGGCAGGATTGAAGCGCCTCGCTGCCGCCCCCGCAAGCGACAATGAGGGGCGCCCAGCGCGGGTCCAGACATTGTGGGGACGGGCGAACTGGCCTTCGGCAGCGATTTTCGCGCGGACAGGATTGGTGGCATCCGGCGGACGCGCGCGTCCGCGGCCGCCTGCGCCGACGGGCGAAACAGCTCGCAGTCTGCCTTGGGCCGCGCAATCGTCGTCCTGACGGCGATTTGTCGGCGGCCGGGGCGCCCGGTGATTGTTTCGCGCCTTGGGCGGCGATCGTTCGCGCCGGCGATCGCGGGGTGTTGTGAACACCGAGGGGCGGGCAATGCGGGCGGCGAGATGTGGGCAGAGCGCGAGGCGTGCCCACATTCCTCGCACCAGGCGATCGCCTCGGGCGCGGGTGGCGGCGCGGCCTACACCGGCGTCGCGGCCGCGAGACGACGCTGGCGGGGGCGGCGGCGCTGCGCCGTCGCCGTCGCTGCTGCGGTCAATGGGTGCGATGATTCCCGGGCGCGGGTCGGAGGGCACGGGGGTTGGACCGGGCGGTGGCGGCGATTTGCAAGCCGACGAGGCCGCTCCGGCGCGCAGGGCGGCCGGGTGCGCGTATTCGCAGATCGGCGCGACGGCGAATTCGCTCGCGCGCGCTGCTGCGATTCGCTGCAGTGCCCTCATGGGCGGGAGAATGGTGCGGGCCGCGGGCGACGCCGTCGGCGCGGAGCTTTGTCCGCCGCTGACATCGTTTTCGGGCCGACGCGAGGTGCGCTGCGAAGGCCGCGGTAAGGCCGCAGACGCGGCGATTCACGCGAGCGTGACGCCGAGCCGGTGGCCGGCGTCGGCGAGCTCGGCGGTGGTCCGCTCGATGTCGGGCCAGGCGACGAGCAGCTCGCCGAAGCGGGCGACGAGCCGCTGGGCGCGAGCGAGGGCGTGATCGGGATCGCCGCCCTCGCCGAGGAGGTCGCGCGGGGCCGGATATTCGCGGGTGGCGGCGTGCTCGGCGAGGGCGTCGAGGTGACGCCGGACGTCGTCGGCCCAGTACGCCGGGCCGCCGCCGTGGCGCGCCAGCAGGGTCTCGAGGTGGCGGGCGTAGAGCTCCTTCTGCCGCCACAGCCGCAGGGCGACGAAGGCCCGGAAGTCGGCGGGGGCGAGCCGGCCGAGCTCGCGCAGGTGGGCGCCGAGGGCCGCCATGGTGGTCGGCGAGGCGGCCGCGCGCACGCACTGGACGACGATCTCGCCGAGGCGGGCCCAGCCGCCCGGACGCCAGACGTCGCCCTCGGCCCAGGCCCGCTCCGCGACTGGCTCATGGACCAGGGCCGATGGGACATGTCCGAAGAGCGCTGTCTCGTCGAGGGCGCGCAGGGTGGTGCGGAACACGCCGTCCTCGTAGCGACCGACGGGGAAGAAGGGCGGCAGGAGGTCGCGGTGGTCGAGGCCGAGGACGGCGCCCTGGCAGTAGCGGCCGTCGCCGATGGTGGCGCGGCGGACGAGGCGGAGGGCCTGGCGGGTCGAGGCGAGCGCGCGCCGGTAGGTGTCCTCGGAGGCGAGCAGGCGCTCGCGGTTGGCCCGGTCGAACAGCAGGCACCAGGTCGGGGCGTACCAGCCGAGGTCGCCGAGGAGGCCCTGGAAGGTGACGCGCACGCGGCCCTGGCCGGCGCGCAGGCGGCGGAGGATGGCGCGATCGAGGCAGTCGTCGAGCTCGATCGGTTCGCCCGCGGGCACTGCGGCGAGCAGCGCGGGCAGCGGTCGGCCGAGCATCTCGGCGTGACCTGCGAGGGCCTCGCCGGCGGACCAGCGGGCGGCGGCGTGGGCGGCGGCGCGGTCGGGATAGAACCAGATGTCCTGCGGCTGGTAGTTGTCGTAGCCCTCGCCGTCGCCGGTGAACAGGGTCAGGCCGGGCAAGGGATCGGGCGGGGCGACGGGGCGGGCGATGACGTCGTCGTCGAGGCAGACGACGCGGCGGCCGACGGCGCGGAGGAGGAGGGCGTTGCGACCTGTCCCATAGGCCATGCCGGTGCGCTCGGGATCGGCGAGGGCGAAGGCGAGGAGCTCGGGGTCGTGGCCGCGGGCGGCGAGGCGAGCGATGAAGTCGCGGCGCTCGTCTTCGCCGACGTAGACGAGGCGGGCCGCGTGCGCGCGCGCGAGGCCGGCGAGGCGGGCGCGGTAGTCGGCGCGGACTGCCGGATCGGCCGAGCCGTCGGCGACGACGACCTCGCGGTCGCGCGCGAAACGACGGGCGTCGGCGAGCAGCGAGGCGACCGCGCGCTCGGCCGCGGCGGGGCGATCGGCGCTGGGGATCGCCACGAGATCGATCGGCGGGGGGTCGTCGTCGCGCAGGCACACGCGCCGGAGGTCGGTGAAGGAGACGAACATGCCGGCGTCGGCGAGCGCGAGCAGGCCGCTCTGGATGTTGGCGGCCTCCTCGGCCGGACAGCCGCGGGTGGCGAGGTCGATGTGCTCGGCGAGCGGACGGAAGCGGCGCGCGGCCACCAGAGCGTCGGCGGCCGCGCGGGCGACGACGCGGGCCTCGCGGCTGTGGACGCCGTAGACGAGGACGTTGTCGCGGGCGAGGTCGCGGCAGACGACGTCGCAGCAGCGGACGGGGGTGGAGTCGAGGGTCACTTGCGGGCCTCGACGAGGGCGAACGGGGGGACGACGCTGCGCGTGCGGATGTCGTGGAAGCCGACGCGCGCGAGCAGGCGGGCCAGCTCGTCGCAGCGCCACGGCGGGTTCCAGCCCCAGGCGTGGCGGTCGTCGCTGGGATCGGTGAGGGGGACGCGCTGCAGCTCGTGGCGGTTCCAGGCCATCCACTGGGCGACGAGGGCGGCGAGAGAGCGGTCGTGGGCCGGGTCGCCGGTGGCGAAGAAGTCGACGAGGGCGAGCGTGCCGCCGGGGGCCAGCGCGGCGTGGAGGCGCGCGGCCCAGCCCTCGGCGCCGCTGCGATCGAGCCCGGAGAACAGGCGGTTGGCGGTCAGCAGATCGATCTCCGGCGGCAGCGGCTCGTGCAGGACGTTGACCGCGTGCAGGGCGACGTCGAGGTCGGCGGCGTGCAGGTCGTCGGCGGTGGCGGCGAGGTAAGCAGGATCTTTGTACGTGACCTCGGCGGCGTGGACCTGCAGGTGCGGCGCGGCTGACTTGAGGATCGCGGCGAAGGCCGCAGGCCCGGCCCCGACGTCGCAGACGATGCGGTGGGCCTGGAGGTCGCGCCTGCAGTGGGCGCGCGCCAGCAAGGAGGCCGTGTCGCGGAAGTAGTCGCGGCTGGCCTCGTTGAAGGCGGCGCGGGCGCGGAAGTAGTCGGCCTGCGCGCTGGCATCGGCCGCCTGGGACCACACGCGGCGATCGGCGCGCTTCGTCTCGCGCAGGGCGGCGGGCAGAGCGCCGATCGCGTCGACGTAGCGGCGGTGACGATCGACGAGGCCGAGCAGGCGCAGCGGCGAGTTTTCCAAAAAGAAGGTGCGCGCCAGGACGGTGAGCTCGTAGCGGCGGTCGCGGACGGCGAACAGGCCGAAGCCGCAGCCGAGCTCGAGGAGCATCTCGAGGGCGACGTCGCTGACGCGATCGGCCTGCTCTGCGGCGAGCCAGTCGAGGCTGGCGGGGCCGCGGGCGAGGCGGGCCGGCAAGTCGAGGTCGAGGGCGCCGAGCAGGACGGGCAGGGCGGCGGCGTCGAGGCACAGCGCGACGGCGGCGGCGACCAGGTCGTCGGGGACCTGGGCGATCGCGGCGAGCGTGGGCAAGGCGGGCGGCATCAGTGGCTGGCGAAGAGCGACGAATTTTTGCGAGGAGGCGAGGGAAGGAGGGGCATCATTGGCGGGCGAAGATGCGGCGTCACTTGCTGGCGACGAGGATCCGCATCGACTGGAAGAACTCGTAGGGGGCGCGTGGGGGCTCGAGCTCCTCGGTGGCGGTGAAGCCGGCGGCCTGCAGCAGGGCGACGTGCTCGCGCGGCGAGCGGTAGCGGGTGCTCTCCGACTTGGCGAGGAAGTAGACGCCGCGCAGGTACATCGGCAGGGCCTCGGGCAGGACGCGCTCGGGCAGCATGCGCTCGATGACGAGGAAGCGACCGCCGGGCGGGAGGGCCTCGTGGGCGCGGCGGTAGACTGCGACGATCTTGTCGTCGCCCCAGTCCATGGCGGAGCGGCACATGGTGATGATGTCGTAGCCGGCGGGCAGCGGGGTGCGGAACACGTCGCCGGCGATCGCCTCGACGCGGCCGACGAGCTCGGGGCGCGCTTCGAGCTGGCGGCGGCCGATGGCGACGCAGGCCGGGACGTCGAGGAAGGCGCCGTGGAGGCCGGGGGTGGCGGCGACGATGGCGGCGCAGAAGCTGCCGGTGTTGCCGCACAGATCGAGCAGGCGGCGGTGCTGTCCGAAGGGATAGGTGGCGAGGACGACCTCGACGATCCTGGCGATCGTGGCGTCCATGTAGCGCGAGTACTCGGCGGCGACCTGCGGGTCGATGGCGTCGACGTCGTCCTTGAAGTAGTCGCGCAGCTTGAACGGCGAGGCGGCGCCGTCGCTGCGCACGAGCGCGTCCATGTCGGCGAGGGCGCGGTAGACCTCGTCGTAGTACTCGAGCAAGTAGGTGGTGGTCTGGAACGGGCGGTCGGGGGCGCGCACGAGGAAGGGCGCGAGCGCGGCCGGGGTGGCGACGCCGCGCTCGTCCTCGTGAAGCAGGCCGAGGGCGACGCAGGCGTCGACGACGATCTTGAAGGCGCGCTCGGGCAGGTCGAGCGCGGACCGCAGGGCGTCGCGGGCGATCGGCTCGCGGGCGGCGGTGAAGAGGTCGAGCTTGTAGGCGGTCATCAGCAGCTTGCTGCCGAGGAAGCCGTCGAGCAGTTCGAGGAGGAGCTTCTCACCGGTCGCGGTGGTCATGCGTCGCCTGCATCTCGCGCCAGATGGCGTCGAAGTAGCGCTGCCCCAGGGCGCGGTGGTAGCGGAGCGAGGCGAACAGGATCGCCTGATCCGCGGGGCTTTGAACGACGGAGCCGATCAGCTCGGCGGTCTCGCGCGCGTGCTCGACGTCGGCGCTCATGTGGATCCGGTGGAACTCGCGCGCGTGCTCGGGGACGTCGAAGCGCTGCAGCAGCGCGTGGATGTTGCCGTGGGTGGCAGGGGTGCCGGCCTCGAGCGAGAACAGGACGGCGAGGCCCCACGCGAGGTTGGAGTGGCGGGCGCAGCGGATCCGGTTGTTGAGGTAGGCCTGGGCCTCGGGCAGCTCGGGGCGGTCGTCGAAGCCGTGCGGGAGGTCGAAGTGCTGGAGGAGGCGCTGCAGCAGGACGGGGTGGGCCGCGCTCGCGTCCTCGCCGCCGGTCTCGTCGTAGAGGTTGCGGTGGAGGACGCTCGCATGGCCCAAGGGACAGCTCAGCGCGAGCTCGGTCAGCTCGCGGTAGAACAGGCGCGAGCGGTGCCAGTGGTGGCGCAGGTAGATCTTGAGGTCGGCGAGGCTGGGGTCGCCGTGGAACAGGTGCGCCGACATCGGGTGGCGCAGGCCGGTGCGCTGGTTCTGCTCGGCCTGCAGGCGCGCGAGCAGGTCCGCGGGGGCGAGCAGCGGCTCGATTGCGACGGGTGGGACGTGGGCCTCCTCGACCGCGTAGCCGGCCTCGACGACGAAGCGGCGCATGGCGTAGGTGCGCGGGTCGGGGCTCGAGTGCAGGTCCCAGACGAGGCCGTGGTAGGCGGCCGCGGCGTAGTCGTCGCCGGTGAAGGCGAGGGCGGCGAGGCGGCCGAGAGAGTGGGCGGCGTCGGCTACGGCTTTCGGCGTGCGATCGTCGAGAGCGGCGCGGACGTTGGCGACGAGGATGGCGATCACTCGAGGTCCTCCACGCGGGCGATCCACGGCCGACGTTGCGGGTCGTCGCCGCGGACCACGGCGCTGTAGCGGGCGACGAGCGCGGCGGTGACGGGGCCGGGGGCGGGCAAGCGCCGGCCCTCGAGCAGGACGACGGGGCGCAGCTCGGCGGCGCTGTTGGCGAGGAAGACCTCGTCGGCGGTGACGAGGTGGTGGCGCGGGATCGGGGCCTCGAGCGCGGGGATGCCGAGGTCGGCCGCGAGGGCGAGGACTGTGGCGCGGGTGATGCCGGGCAGCAGCGGCTCGTGGTCGGGCGGGGTGACGAGGCGACCGTCGCGGACGATGAAGAGGTTGGCGCCGGTAGCCTCGACGACAGTGCCGTCGTCTCCGAGGAAGAGGGCGTCGTCGTGGCCGGAGGCCTGGGCCTCGCGCAGGGCGAGGAAGGCGCGGCCGTAGTGGCCGGCGTGCTTGGCGGTGGGGATCCACCCGGCGCCGTGACCGAGAGAGGCGATCCGCACCTTCACGGGAGCGCCGGGCGGGCCACCGGGCTCCCAGGCGACGACGGCGACGTGGACGGGGTTGCGCGCGCCGAGGCCGATCCGCTCGTCGCCGTAAAAGGCGAGCTGGCGGACGTAGCCGCCACCGCGGCCGCTGGCGCGCACGACCGCGAGGGTGGCCTCGCGCAGCTGCTCGACGACCCAGGGCAGGGACATCCACAGGCTCTCGGCGCTGGCGAGGAAGCGGCGCAGGTGGTCGTCGAGGCGGAACACGCCGACGCCCCCGTCGGTCAGCCGGTAGTGGCGCCCGCCGTCGAACACGGCGGTGCCGTAGTGCAGGGAGTGGGTGAGGAGGCCGAAGCGCGCGGCCTCGGCGGGGACGAGCTGTCCGTCGAGCCAGACGAGGTCGGTCATGGCCGGGCTCCTCGCGCGCGGAGGATGTCCTCGGGGACAGGTGATGCGGGGGGCGGTGATACCGCGGGGTGGCGCATGGGGCAGGTGAGGTGTCCCGAGAGGCAGATCGAGCAGGGGACGAGGATGCCCCGATCGATGTGTCTCAATGGACATGTGATGTGTCCTTCGGGACATGCCGGATCAGCGGCCATCGATCGCCTCCGTCAATACGGCGCGCGGGGACCGGCCGGTCGCGCGGCTGTCCGCGAGGACATGTTCGATGCGGGCGGCGACGCGGCGCTCGACGTGGGCGAGGACGTCGGCGGGGCCGTCCGGAGCGCCGGCGTAGAGCGCCTCGACGGCGAGGGAGCCGCCGGCGCTGGCGAGCAGGTCGGGGATGACGAGGACGCCGGCGGCGTGGAGGGCATCCTCGACCTCGGGGGCGAGCGCGAGGTTGGCGGCCTCGACGACGCTGGCGCAGCCGAGCCGCGGGATGTCGTCGATGGCGAAGGCGCGCGACACCGCGGCGAGGATCAGGACGTCGCAGTCGGCTTGCAGGACGGCGTCGGAGGGGCGGAGGTCGGCGGCGAGCTCGGGGAGGCGACCGTCGCGGCGGCCGGCGAGCAGCGCGGGGACGTCGAGGCCGTCGTCGGCGACGAGACAGCGGACGTCGTCGGCCCAGGCGACGACGCGGCAGCCGACGCGATCGAGGAGATACGCGGCGCCGCCTCCCATCGCGCCTGCGCCCTGAATCGCGATCCGAAGGCCGGACGGGCGGGCGAGGGCGCGGCCGAGCGCGAGGGTGGCTGCGCGCACTGCCGCGGGGGCGCGCAAGGCGTGCACCGACCAGCCGTCGATCGCGGCGTCGAGGAAGGCGTAGCGGCGCAAGAATTCGTGGTCGGCGAGGCCGCGGCTGCGCCCGACCGCGAGCTTGAGGCAGGGCAGGCCGACGTCGTCGGCGGCCCGCTGCAGCTCGGCCATGGTGGTGTTGAGGTCGGGGCCGACGGACCAGCTGCGCTCGATGAACGGGGCGACCGCGGCGAGGAAGCGGCGCAGGACCGCGGCCCGCGCGGGGTGGTCGGGCGCCATGCGCAGGCCGGCCTTGGCGCCGCCGACCGGCAGCGCGAACGCGGCCTGCTTGCGCGTCATGTTGCGAGCGAGCGCCGCGATCTCGTCGGCGTCGACGTCGGCGGCGATCCGCAGGCCGCCGGCGCACACGCCGTCGACGAGGCGATCGATCACCAGGACGCCGGTGACCGGCTCGAGCGGATCGCGGTATTCGATCTTGAGCAGCGCCGCCATTCCACCAGCCGCTGTTCACAGCGTAGCGGAGCGAGCGACGCGTGGCCATGCGCGAGGCAGTCGCTCGCATCATCCTCCGCGACCTGAGAGGACTCCTCGCGCGCCGATGTCGCTGTCGCGATCTCGCTCGTGCGTCGGTGTTTGACAGCGCGTCCGGCGACGCGGAGGATCGAGGCGGCGGTGGGTGCGGGGATGGCAGAGGACTGGCGATCCTTGATCGATCGGCGATTTCCGGCGTCGCAGAGCCTGCTGCTGCGCTACCACAAGGTGCTCGCGGTGCCGGGCCTGGCGCTCGATGTGGCGCTCGCGGACCTCGAGGCCTGCTCGCACGGCGAGGGCGCGACGACTTTCGCTCTGGCAGGCACCGAAGCGCGCGAGGTGATCGTCTGCGACGAGTCGAGCCGGATGTGCACCGGCACGTACAAGGCGCTCGACGCGTGCGTGACCGTGGCGCTGCTGCGGCGGGCCGGGGTGAAGCGGGTGGTGGCGTCGTCGGGCGGTAACCTGAGCGCGGCATTGGCGACATACGCGGGGCGCGCGGGGCTCGAGGCGTTCCTGTTTCAGCCGCGTCGCACGCTGTACAAGCAGCGCGGCGATCACTTCGGTCCCGGGGTGCAGCTGATCGCGGTCGATCTGCCCGAGCCCGAGGTCAAGCGGATCGCGCGCGCGTTCGCCGAGCGGTTCGGGCTGGCGCACGTGCCGGACGTCCGCTGGCGACTGGCGGCGTCGGCGGTGCGGGCGATGTTCGTGCTCGAGAGCGCGGCCGAGCTGGGGCGCGTCGACTGCCTGGCGCAGACGGTGTGCGCGGGCTTCGGGCCGGCGGGGATCTACCAGTGCTTCGCGGCGCTGCGCCGCCACGGCCTGCTGCGCCGCAGCGAGGTGCCGCGCTTCCTCGGGTTCCAGCAGGAGGCCAACGCGCCGATCGTGCGCGCGTGGCAGGCGGGCGAGCCGGCGCTGGCGCGCGAGCACGTGCGACCCGAGCCGGACCGTTACCTCGAGCCGGGGCTCTACAACACCGACCCCGCCCGCGAGTACGCGCGCCTGGCCGCGCTCCTGCGCGAGGTCGGCGGGGAGATGCTGGCGCTGTCCGACGACGATCTGGCGCGCCACCAGGAGCCGCTGCTGTCGCGGATGCGGGCGGCGGGCTTCGAGTTCTCGCGCCTGCCGGGGACGGACGAGGTGGTCGAAAAGACAGGTCTGCTCACCGGCGTCGGGGTGCTCAAGGCGATCGACGAGGGCCAGTTGGCGGCCGGTGAGCGGGCGATGCTGATGTTGACCGGCGGGGTGCGCGAGCTCGCCGGGGCGGCGCCGCCGAGCCCGGCGCTGACGATCGACGCCAGCCGCAGCGAGGCCGAGTGGCTGGACGAGCTCGGGCGGACCTTCGGGCTCGCTACATGTGCACGAGCTCGAGCTTGATGCCGTCGGGGTCGCTGAAGAAGACGGCGTAGTAGCCGGGGGCGTAGGGGTACTCGGCGGGGGCGTCGAGGATCTCGACGCCGGCCTCGACGAGCCGCCGGTGGACCTCGTCGATCGCGGCGCGCGAGTCGAGGGCGATGGCGAAGTGGTGCAGGCCGACGCTGTAGCGATCGAAGGCCCGGCCGCGGTGCTCCGGGGCGGCCTCCCACACGCCGAGCATGAAGGTACCGGCGGCGAGCAGCATCATGCGGCAACCCTCGTGCTTGTGCGGGGCGCCGACGACGTCCATGACGACCTGGCCGCCGAGCAGCTCGAACAACCTGGTGTAGAACGCCCGCGAGCGCTCGTAGTCATTGACGGTGATCGAGACGTGGTGGATCCCGGTGGCCTTGGGCGAGACAGCGGTCATGCACAACCTCCTATGCGAGGCCTGATGCTACGCGGAGGCGGGGCGAGGCGACCATCCGGCGCGTCCGTAGCCGCGAACGACGACGCCGGGGTCGCAGGGGTCACGAGGCGGCGCCCGCACCTGCGGGTCACGTGGCCGTGACCCGCCGGCGGTCTGATTGGACATGGCCGTAAGGACAGGCGGGTGCGAGTCGTCGGTTCGGAACCGCGCCGGCGGGGGCGCGGCGCTCAGCGGGTCGGGCCGACGACGAGGGGCAGGTCGATGGTGAAGGTGGAGCCGGTGCCGAGCTCGCTGACGACGGAGATCGTGCCGCCCATGCGCTCGCACAGCTTGCGGCAGATGGCGAGGCCGAGGCCCATGCCGCCGACCTTGCGGGTCGGCGAGTCGTCGACCTGGCTGAAGGCGTCGAAGATCTTGGTGCGCTGCTGCTTGCTCATGCCGATGCCGGTGTCGGCGACCTCGACGACGAGGCGATCGCCGCGGCGGACGACGCGGAGGTCGATGGTGCCGCGCTCGGTGAAGCGGGCCGCGTTGCGCACGACGCTGCCGATCACCTGGGCGAGCTTGGTCCGGTCGTGGACGACGTCGAACTGCGGCGGGTCGACGTGGACGCGCAGGGTCGAGTGGTTGCGCTCGACCTCGGGCAGGTGGGCCTCGACGACCTCGCGGACGACGTCGGCGATCGGGAAGCTGGCGGCGGCGAGGACGAGGCGGCCGGACTCGAGCTGGGTGATGTCGAGGACGTCGGAGATGATGCCGAGCAGGCCGCGGCCGGCCCGCGAGATCTTGTCGAGGTCGCGGGCGATGACGTCGAGGCCGTCGTCGGCGGCTTCCTCGCCGAGCATCTCGGCGGCGCCGATGATCCAGTTGAGCGGGGTCCGCAGCTCGTGGCTCATGTTGAGCATGAAGCGGCTCTTGGCGACGCTGGCCTCCTCGGCCGAGCGCCGGGCCTCGTCGAGCGCGGTGAACATGCGCGCGTTCTCGATGGCGATCGCCAGCTGCGTGGTGAGGAGGCGCAAGATCTCGAGGCGGTGCGGGGTGAAGGCGCCCCAGATCGCGCGGTTCTCGAGGTAGAGCGCGCCGATCCGCTGGCCGCGGCTGAGCAGCGGGAAGCAGGCCAGAGACAGCGGGCGCACGCGCAGCAGGTAGGCGCCGAGCAGGCTGGGGTTGTTGTCGACGTCGTCGGGGAGGAGGACCCGGCCGCTGCGCTGGCACACGCGCACGAGGCCGGCGGGGACGTCGGCCTCGCTGATCGGCAGGTCGTCGTGGAGGACGACCCCGTGCTCGGCGGCGTAGCTGGCGACGACGACGAGGCCGCCGCTGCTGGCGAGGGCGAGCGCGCCCCGATCGGCGCCGGCGTTCTCGACGAGGATCGCCATGAACTTGCGCAGGAGGGCGTTGCGGTCGACCTCGACGGCGAAGGTCTCGGCGGCCTTGATCGCGCTCGAGAGGTCGAGGCGCGGGTCGACGGAGGTGGCGGTGACGATCGAGGCCTCGAGCGACTCGCCGCCGAGCAGCGGGCGCGCGACGGCCCGCGGCAAGTAGTTGCGCAGCAGGTTGCCGTGGACTGCCAGCAGCGCGTCGGCCCGCGGGGCGGCGCCCCAGCGGCGGTAGACGGCCTCGGCGTCGGCGATGGCGGCTGCCGCCATGCTGTCGCGGCCGGCTCGCAGGTGGAAGGCGCCGGCGAGCTCGGTGGCGAGGGCCTCGGTGGCCATGCTGCCGCCGCGGTGCGAGCCGGCGATGGCGGCGTCATAAGCGGTGAGCGCGGCGAGGCCGTCGCCGGCGAGGTCGGCCCGCTCGGCGTCGACGAGCGCGAGCTTGTGGGCGAAGTTCTCGGGGCACGAGGCGGCCCACACGGCGTAGCGCTCGCGCAGCGCTTCGAGGCGCTGCCGCGAATCATCGAGGTCGCCGCCGCCGCGGCGGAGCAGGGCGGCGTGGACGAGCGCCGAATAAAAGGCGAGCTCGGTGGTGAGGAACCACGACGAGTTGAGGAGGCGCTGCTCGGCGGCCCGCATCCACCGCCGGGCGGCGTCGAGCTCGCCGTGCAGGAAGCACAGGTAGAGCCGGGCGATGCAGTACCAGAGGGTGGCGAAGGTCAGGCGGCCCTGCTCGGCGGCGGCGAAGAAGGCGTCCTCGTCGAAGCCGTCGCCCTGCAGGCTGGTCGGGCCGGCGGTCTCGCCCTGCAAGCAAGCGACGAGGCGCCGGACGACCCGCAGCGCTGCGGTCGAGGAGGCGACGCGGGTGCGCTGCATGAGGTGCAGGTACTCGTCGGTCTGGGCGGCGACCGAGCGCAGCGGGGTGCCGGCGCCGAACTGGACGATCGCGGAGTGCGAGCAGGCGTAGGAGACGAAGATGTAATCGCCGGTCTCGAGGCCGTGGTAGCGCGCGCGCTCGAGGTACTCGAGGACCTCGGGCAGCGGGCGGTAGTAATGCAGGATCGAGCCGAACACGAACGAGAGCCGCGGGACCTGGTCGGTGTTGCCGAGGCGCTCGTTGACGACCAGGGCGGCCTCGCCGAAGTCGTGGGCCTCGCGCACGGAGCCGCGCGAGGTGGTGAGGTAGAAGGCGTAGACGAGGTAGCCGTACGGCGAGGCGTCGGCGTGGCCGTGCTCGAGGCTGAGGTTGATCTGCTTGAGGCAGAGGTACTCGAACAGCGCCTGCCGGGTGAGCTGGGCCGGGGCGAGCAGGTCGGTGATCAGCTTGATCGTCGAGCAGAACTCGGGGCCCGTGTTGCGCGGGCGATCGGCGAGGGCGGCGATCGGGGCGCCGGCGAGGCGGCGCTGCAGGTCGGCGCGCTCGCGGGCGGCGGCTTCGCGCAGGGCTTCGTCGCCGTCGGGGACGTCGAGGCCGGCGAGGCGCAGGGCGTCGACGCCCATGGTCAAGGCGTCGCTCGAGCGACCGATGGTGACGTAGAGGACGACCCGCAGCGAGCGCGCGGCGAGGGCGTCGCGGCGCGAGGCGGCGTGGGTGAGCAGGACGTCGAAGGCCTGTTCGGCGCGGGCGAAGTCGCCGCACAGGTACTCGCACTCGGCGAGCTCGAGGTAGAGGGCGTGGACGAGTCGGTCGTGGCTGCGCCAATGATCGGGGCCGAGGAGCTCGGCGCCGACGCGGAGGAAGCCGACGGCGGCGTCGTAGGCGGTGGCGGCCTTGGCCCGCCGGCCGGCCTCGAGGTCGAGGGCGGCGAGCTCGGTCTGCTCCTCGGGGCCAGCGAGGCCGGCGCGGCCGAGGTTGAGGTGCGAGACGGCCTCGAGCAGCTCGGAGCGGTCGCGCGAGGCCAGAGTTGCCAGCAGGTGGCGGCCGATGGCCAGGTGGATCTGCGGCCGCGCGTCGGCGTCGACGAGGGTGTAGGCGGCCTGGCGCACGCGGTCGTGGAGGAAGCGCAGGCGGACGTTGGGCAGCTGGCCGCCGTGGCCGTACGGGAGCAGGCGGTACTCGGGGTCGATCGGGACGACGAGGCCGCGACCGATCGCCTCCCACAGCGCGGGGCCGATGTCGCTGCTCGGCTTGCCGGCGGCGGCGGCCAGGGTGTCGAGGTCGAACTGGGCGCCGATGCAGGCGGCGCAGGTGAGCAGGGCGCGGACGTCGGGGCCGAGCCGGCGGATCCGCTCGAGCAGCAGGTCGGCGACGTCGTCGGGGATGCTGGCCGCGCGCAGGGCCGCGAGGTCCCAGGTCCAGCGGCCGAGCTCGGGCGAGAAGCGGATCAGCTCCTCGCCGTGGATGACGCGCAGGAACTCGCGCACGAACAGCGGGTTGCCCTCGGTGCGCTGGTGGACCTCGGCGGCCAGGTCGGCGACCGCGGCCGGGGTCTCGGCGAGGGCGTCGGCGACGATGGCGGCGACGTCGGCGCGGCCGAGCGGGGCCAGCTCGATGCGCTCGATGCTGGCGCCGGCCTGCTCGAGCTCGGCGAGGGTCTTGCGCAGCGGGTGATAGGCGTCGACCTCGTGGTCGCGATAGGCGCCGATGACGAGGACGTGGCGCAGGTCGTGGTCGCCGAGCAAGGCGCCGAGCAGGCGCAGGGTCGCGCCGTCGGCCCACTGCAGGTCGTCGAGGAAGATGACGAGCGGGTGGCCCTTGTCGGCGAACACGCCGATGAAGCGGAGCACCGCGAGGTGCAGGCGGTTCTGCGCCTCGGTGCCCGACACGGGGGGCGGCGGCGGCTGCTCGCCGACGACGTGCGCGAGGTCGGGGAGGGTGTCGACGAGCACGGCCATCTGCGCGCCGAGAGCGTCGGCGAGGCGACGACGCCAGCGCTCGACCTCGCCGAGCGGGCTGGCGAGGACCAGCTCGACCAGCTGGCGCAGGGTCTGCAGCAGCGAGGCGAACGGGACGTGGCGGTTGTACTGGTCGAACTTGCCGGCGATGAAGTTGCCGCGGCGGGCGACGATCGGCTGGTGGAGCTCGTGGACCAGCGCCGACTTGCCGGTGCCCGACCAGCCGGCGATGAGGGCCAGGGCGCGCTCGCCCGCGGCGGCGTGCTCGAAGGCGGCGAGCAGGCGGGTGCGCTCGGCGGCGCGGCCGTAGAGGCGCTGCGGCAGGCGGAACTCGGCGCTGCGACGCGGGCGCGCGGTGCTGGGGGTGGTGTCGCCGCCGAGGGTCGCGCGCAGGTACTCGAGGTCGGCCCGCAGGGCGTGGGCGCTGCGGTAGCGCTCGTCGACGTTCTTGGCCATCAGCTTGAGGACGATGGCGGACAGCTCGCGGCCGATGCTCGGCTCGAGGGTCGCAGGATCGGGCGGGGTGCGGGCGAGGTGGGCGTGGACGAGCTCCATCGCGTCGCTCTGGGCGAACGGGCGCCGGCCGGTGAGCAGCTCGAAGAAGGTGACGCCGAGAGCGTAGAGGTCGGCGCGCTGGTCGATGCCGCGGCCGACCCGGCCGGTCTGCTCGGGCGCCATGTATGCGAGCGTGCCGACCAGGCGCTCGGGGGCCGCGAGCGCGACGGACTCGGTGGCGAGCGCGGAGGCGATGGCGAAGTCGGTCAGCTTCACCTCGCCGGTGCGCGGGTTGAGGATGATGTTGGCCGGCTTGATGTCCTTGTGGATGACGCCCTGCTCGTGGATCGCCGCCAGCGTCTCGGTCAGCTGGAGGGCGATGGCGAGGAAGCTGCCGACCCCGACCTTCGACGGGAAGCACTGCGTCAGCGACAGGCCGCCGAAGTCCTCGAACACGAGGAAGGGCAGGCCGTGCTCCTCGAGCGCGAGCGCCTGGACGACGCCGCTCAGCTTGAGCCGCGCGGCGACGTCGTACTCGTGGCGCAGCTCGGCGAGCCGCTGGTGCGTCACCGCTTCGGCCCGCGGGACCTTGAGGATGACGAGGCGACCGTCGCTGGCCCGCGTGGCACGGCGCACCTCCGACTTCATCCCCTCGTGGAGGACCTCGACGGTGATGTAGCCGTGGAGCGACACCTGAAACATGATACACGCGCCGCGATCGCGGGTCAGCGCGCGGCGAGGGCACAATCGCGCCGGGGCGCGCAGGCCGTGCTGCGGCCAAAGCTGATAGCATCGGGGCGGTGGTGAAGCGGGTAGTGGTCGACACGACATCGCGATCCTCGGGAGATGTCTGGTACTTCGCCTACGGCTCCAACCTGCACCCGCAGAGGCGCGCGACGAGGGCCGGGTTGTCGCCGCTGGACACCACGCCCGGGACGCTGTGCGGCTGGCGTTTGGTGTTCGACATGCCGGGGGTGCCGCCCGCCGATCCGGCGATGGCGAGCATTCGCCGCGAAGCCGGCGGCGAGGTCCACGGGCTGCTGCTCCGCCTGACTGCGCACCAGTTCGCGGCGCTGGTCGGCAGCGAGGGCGGCGATCGCTTCTATGTGCGCGAGCAGGTCGAGGTGATCGCCTATGACGATCGTAAGGTGATCGCCGAGGTGTTCATCGCAGCCCCCGGACGCAGGCTGCAGCGCGAGCGCACGCCGTCGCGGCGCTACCTCGAGCTGATCCGCGAGGGGGCCCGGCTCAGCGCGCTGCGCCCGGAGTACTGCGCCTGGCTCGAGGCGCTGCCGCACGCGGAGGCGTCGCCGTCGGCGCGCTGGGCCTCCGACGTCTTCTTGGAGGTGTTCATGCGCGCGAGCCGGGGGCCGCTGCGGCGGCTGGCGCAGGGCTGGCTCGACGTCCTGCAGCGCACCGAGGACCTCGCCGCGCTGCCGCGACGCGTGGCCCAGGGAGTGCTGTTGGCGCCGGTGCTCGGGGTCGGGGTCGGGCTGCGGGCGCTGGGCCGGAAGGCCTGAGTGCAGTCATTGGGCTCGGTGGCGGTAATGACCGTAGATGTCCATTCGGACATGTAATTTTAAAGAGTGTCAGCGGCAGAGCGGGTTCTGCGGGGCAAAACGTGGGGACGCGGGAGGCCGCGCGGCGCTCGGGCGCGCGGTGTTGCGGTGGGGTCGCGGGGCGCGGTACGCTCGGGCGATGGCCCGTCCGCCGCTCGAGGCGCTGCGAACGCTCGACGACCAGATCGTCGATTGTTATGACCCCGCGCTCGGCTTGACGCTGCCGGAGAAGATCGCGTGGGCGGTGTCGGTGGTGCGGCGGCTCGACGACGGCGGCGCAGGCGACGACGACGACACGGGCGCGACCTGGCTGCGGCTGCTGACGGCGCTGCTGCGCGACCCGGCGGCGCCGCGGCTGCGCACGCTGATCCTCGCCGACTGGACCGAGCACGCGTACGACCCGTGGGACGTGGCGTTCGAGGAGGGCGATCCGCTGCCGCTGATGAAGCGCCACGCGGGGCGGCTGGCGGGGCTCGAGCGGCTGCACATCGGCGCGTTCCCGGGCGAGCTGCCGCCGGCGCGCGGGGTGTGCCAGGGCGTCGGCCCTGCCCTGGCGAAGCTGCCGGCGCTGCAGCGGCTCGACTTGCACGGAGGGCAGGGCTGGGAGCTGGTGCCCGCGGCCGGGCACCCGCGGCTGCGCACGCTGGTGATGCACGTGGGCGAGGCGGACGACGATCCGCTGGCGGCCCTGATCGCGGCGCCGTTCCCTGCGCTGGAGCGGCTCGACCTGTGGCTCGGGCCCGGCGTGGCGGAGGATCTGGACGAGGCGGCGTTCGCCGCGGCGCTGGCGAGCAAGCGCTTGCCCGGGCTGCGGGACCTGAGCCTGCGAGGATTCGCGGCGCCGACGCTGCTCGACGGGCTGGTGGGGCACGCGCTCCCGTTGTCGTCTCTGGCGATCACGCACGCGCCGGAGCTGGGGGACGAGGGGCTGGCGCGCCTGCTGGCGGCGCCGTGGCTGCCGCGGCTGCGGCGGCTCGAGCTGCGCGGGACGGGCGTGTCGGCCGAGCTGGTGGCCGAACTGGCGGCGCAGGGGCCGGCGCTCGTCGGCGGCGATTGAGGCGAGTCGCGGTCGCGTTCGGAGTGAACGCGCCGCCGATCACGGCTTTAGACAGGTCATGCTGGTCCACGCCGGATCGTCGCTCTGCATCTGCGCGAGGAACTCGGATAGGCGCTGCGGCTCGTCGCCGTCGCGCTCGACGACGATCGCGTCGCTGTCGAGCGGGTGCTGCAGCAAGATGTGCTCGTCGCCGTTGGCGACGTAGTACCGGAGGTTGGGGAGGTCGTCGAGGCGCATCTGCAGGGCCTCGAGACCCGGGGTGTATTTGAATCCGGTCACCAGATCGAGGGTCCAGTTGTTCTCCGAGTCGAGCACTGCGATCCGCGAGTCCGGGGCGAGGCTCGCGTTGAAGTCGTAGACGGTGCGGTAGTCGCTGGCGCACGTGGTGCAGCCGGGCGGCTCCTGCGGGTCGTGGAGCTCGTAGCGCCACTCGGGCCCGTCCGCGAACACGAACGCGAAAGCGTCCGAGACGAGGTCGACGCGCGTGTCCGGGAAGGCCTCGAGCCATTGCCAGTAGTTGAGCATGGCGCCCACCGAGCCGGCGCTGCCGCCGGTCAAGATCACGCGCGACGCGGCAGGGAACGAGGCCGCGAGCGCGGCGGCGAACAGCCTTTGGTTGCGCGAGCCGTGGAACTGCGCGGTCCAGCCCGTGAAGGCGTGGTCGTTGTCGCCGACGTAGTAATCGCCGGCGCAGTTCGAGATGAAGACGAAGGTGGCGTCGGCGAACGGGTTCACCGCGGCGGCGCGATCGAAGATGCTCTCGTTCGGGAAGGTGACCGAGCCGTCGCAGTCGCCCGCGACGCACTCGGCGAGCTCGGCCGCGCCGAAGCCGCCGTCCTTGCGCATCGACGGGGTGCCGATGCTGCAACCCTCGTCGAGGCAGGCGCTCCCGCCCGACAGGTAGACCACCAGGCGGTCGCCGGTGCCCTGATTGACGCCGATGCCGGTCGGCGTCCCGTTGGCGCAGATCGCCCCGGGCACGTCGTGCCACACCCATTCGCCGACGGGGCCGTGAATGTCGCCAGTGCCGGCTTCATTCGTCGTACCACCGCCGGCGCCGTCGGTCTCCCCGTCGCCCGCCGTCGCGTTGCAGGCGAGGACGCCCAGGAGCGCGGCGAGCAGGGGTTTGGGGGCGGATCGAAGGAGCATGCGATCAGCGTAGCCGATATCGCCGGCTCGGGCGTGAGGCCCCGGAGACCTGGCCTCGAGGACAGGTCGCCGGAGCCTGCAGACCCCTATTGCAGGTTTTTAAACCGCGCGCCGGAGAACCACGCCTCGATCGCGGCCGACTCGGCGTCGAAGACGTCCGGCAAGCCCTCGGCGCTGACGACGAACACGTGGTTGCCGGCGGTGTGGACGAGCTCGCGCTTGCGGATCTCGCCCATGCTGGCGTGGACGGCGGAGATCCGCAGCTCGTGCCCGGGCTTGCCGTCGCGGGTGGTCGGCTTCGAGTCGGTGACCTCGAACTTCTGGAACAGCTTCTGGTAGGTCGCGGGGAACACGTCGGTCGCCAGCTGCTCGGCGCTGCGGACCTGGTCGGGCGGGACCGCGTAGTCCTTGGCCAGCAGGAAGAAGAAGCGCGCCTTGTCGGTGTGCCGGCACTTGATCAGGGTGGTCTCCTGACCGGGCTCGGCGGCGGTCTGCTCGACGCACTCCCAGCCGTCGCCGGGCGGGCGCGGGGCGGCGACGAGGCCGTCCTTGCTGGTGAACAACGAGGCGTCGCCGGCGGCGGGGGCGTCGGCGGGGGTGGCAGCAGGCGGTGTCTTGGATGTCTCTGCGGGCATGTTGGAAGGGCCAGGTTGTCCGCCGTCGCAGGCGGCGGCCAGGAGGACGGGGAGGAGGACGCGGAGAGGACCCATGAACGACGATACTGGCCCGCGCGGTCGCAGCGGGTCAAGCGGGGCGGGTCCGAGTGGGTCGCGTCGCGGACGGTGTGGGCGGAGATCGACACGAGGTCGCGCTCGCTGAGCCGCGATATGGCAGAGCCCGGTCGACACCGCGCAGTTCGTGGAGGTGCCCGCGAGGTTCGTGCAGCGCGTGGCGCGACGCAGTCGCGGTCGATGGAAGGGAGCGCGGCGCCGCGCTCGATCAGGGCGCGCCGCGGCGGCCGTGCAACCACTCGCGCAAGGTCGGTAGCATCTGCGTGTGGGTCAGGTCGAGCTGCAACGGCGTGATCGACACGCAGCCGTGCGCGACCGCGTGGAAGTCGGTGCCCTCGCTGGCGTCGAAGGCCTCGCCCGAGGCGCCGATCCAGTAGATCGGCTCGCCGCGCGGATTGGTCTGACGCACCACCGGCTGCGACGGATGGCGCTTGCCGAGCCGGGTGACCCGCCACTCGCCGAGCGACTCGTAGGGCAGGTTGGGGATGTTGACGTTCAGCAGGGTGTGGCCCGGCAGCGGCTGGCGGGCGAAGTGCTCGACGATGTCGGCGGCGACCCGCGCGGCGGCGTCGAGGTGGGCCCAGTTCTTGTGCGCCAGAGAGAACGCGATCGAGGGCACGCCGAACAAGAAGCCCTCGGTCGCGGCGGCGACGGTGCCCGAATAGAGGGTGTCGTCGCCCATGTTCTGACCGTTGTTGATGCCGGAGATCACGAGGTCCGGCTTGTGGTCGAGCATGCCGGTGAGCGCGACGTGGACGCAGTCGGTCGGAGTGCCGTTGAGGTAGTGAAAGCCGTTGGCCGAGGTGTAGACCGACAGCGGGCGCCACAGGGTGAGGGAGTTCGAGGCGCCGCTGCAGTTCTGTTCGGGGGCGATCACCGTGATCTCGCCGAGCGGCTTCAAGGCCTGATGGAGCGCCGCCAGGCCGGGTGCGAGGTAGCCGTCGTCGTTGCTGAGCAGGAGCCGCATCGGCCGGCATTGTAACGCGGGCCGGCGAGCGCGGCAGGTGCGGCGGCCCGGGTCGAAGTCGCGAGGACGAGCGCGAGCCGCAGCTCGCCGCGGCCTGTCCTTCGCGGGGCGGCTGCACCGGCGCGAGCAAGTGTCGCCGCGAGGGGGCGCACGCGGCGGCGAGTCGCGCGCGCAGGGCCTTGGGTGTATACGAGCGCGGTGCCCCTCGCGCTCGTCACAGGCGGCGCCGTGCGCCTCGGCGCGGCGACCTCGAAGGCGCTGGCGGCGGCCGGGTTCGACGTGGTCGTGCACACCCGCCGCTCGCTCGCGGAGGCCGAGGCGCTGGTGCAGGCGCTGCGCGACGGCGGGCGCCAGGCGTGGGTTGCGGTGGCCGACCTCGCCGATCCGGACGGGCCCGAGGAGCTGGCGGCGCAGGTCCGCCGGCGCGGCGCGTCGCTCGAGCTGCTGGTCAACAACGCGGCCAGCTACGAGCACGTGGCGTTCGAGGCGATCACGCGCGAGCGCCTCGAGGCGATGCTGGCGGTCAACCTGCGCGCGCCGTTCCTGCTGACCCAGGCGCTGCTGCCGTGCCTGCGCGCGGCGGCCCCGGGCTGCGTGGTCAACATCACCGACATGGCCGTGTCGCACCCGTACACGACCACGCACGCGTTCTCGCACTACCTCGCCAGCAAGGCGGCGTTAGAGCAGCTGACGCGCGCGTGGGCGCTCGAGCTGGGCCCGCAGGTGCGCGTCAACGCGGTCGCGCCCGGGCCGGTGGCGATGGCCGGCGAGACGACCGACGAGCAGCGGCAGGACATCCTCCGGCGCACGCCGCTGCGCCGCGAGGGCTCGCCGGAGGACATCGCCCGCGCCGTGGTCTTCCTCGCCACGGCCCCCTATGTCACCGGCCAGACGCTGCGCGTCGACGGAGGACTGTCGGTAGCATGACCCGAACCCTCGATCGCCTCTCTCTCCACGACATGCGCTTCGACTGCATCGTCGGCCTGTTCGGCCACGAGCGCAACACGCCGCAGCCGGTCCGGCTCGACGTGACGCTGCACTTCGACGCGCGCACGGCGGCCCGCGACGGGCGCCTGACGAGCACGCTCGACTACTCGCGGCTGCTCGGCGAGCTGCGCTTCGTGATGGTGGCGGCCCGCTTCCGCCTGCTCGAGAGCGCGGCCGAGGCGGTCGCCGCGTGGCTGCTGCTGCCGCCGAGCGCGGACGTGCCGCGGCCGCAGGTCGAGGCGGTCGACGTGCGGCTGTCGAAGCTGGTGGCGCTGTCGGGCGCGGCGGTGCCGACGCTCGAGATCCACCGCGAGCGCGGCGACCTCGAGCTCGTGACCGAGACGAAGTCGTTCGGCTACGTCGACGTGGTGTTCGAGACGCGCGAGTCCGGGGTGTACCGCGAGCGCCTGCACCCGCACACGGTGCTGCCGACGCACGTGCATCACCACCTCGACGAGACGGAGCTGGTGCTCGGCGACGGCCTGCTGCTGCAGGGCGCGCCGGTGGCCGCCGGCACGGCGCACACGTGGCCGCGCGGGTTCCCGCACCGCTACGAGAACGTCACCGACATCGAGCAGAGCTTCCTGTGCATCGACCGGCCGGCGTTCATCCCGACCGACGAGGTCGAGGTCGACGTGCCGACCGCCGCGCTGACGCGCACCGAGCCGATGCGGTTCTTCTGAGCCGGCGCGGGTGACTTTCGAGATGGCGTGAAGGACATGTCTTGAAGGACATGTGATGGGCCGTCGCCGGCGCCGCGGGCGCCCGCGCGGAGGCGCGCGTCGGGTTCGATCGATCAGTTCGCGGCCCGTCGGCGTACCCTGGTCCGGTGCAGGGCCACGACACCACGATCGCCGACGACTCGCTCGGCGCGACGCTCCCGGGCGAGGCCCAGGATCCGCTGGCGGCCACAGTGGCGACCGGGGGCGGCGCGCGGCCGCGAGAGCCGGTGCGGCTGCAGCGAGGGGCGACGCTCGGCCGCTACCTCGTGCTCGGGCCGCTCGGCGCCGGCGGCATGGGGGTGGTGTACGCGGCCTACGACCCCGAGCTCGATCGCAAGGTGGCGATCAAGCTGTGGCACGCGGAGGCCGGCGCGGCGACCAGCGCCGACCTGGCGCGCGGCCGGCTGCAGCGCGAGGCGCAGGCGCTGGCGAAGCTGCAGCACCCGAACGTGGTCGCGGTGTACGACGTCGGCACCCACGACAATCGCGTGTTCGTGGCGATGGAGCACGTCGACGGCTGGACGCTGACGCAGTGGCTGGCGGACAAGCGGCGCGGGGTGCCCGAGATCGTCGAGGTCTTCGTGGCGGCCGGGCGCGGGCTGGCTGCGGCCCACGCGTGCGGCCTGGTGCACCGCGACATCAAGCCCGACAACCTCATGATCGGCCGCGACGGGCGGGTGCGGGTGATGGACTTCGGCCTGGCGCGCAGCCACGGCACGCTCGAGCCGCAGGCGGGGGACGAGGCGCCGGAGCTGCAGCGGTCGCTGCTGTCGCTCGACCTGACGCGCACCGGCGGGATGCTCGGCACGCCGGCGTACATGTCGCCGGAGCAGTTCCACCGCCAGGCCACCGACGCGCGCAGCGATCAGTTCTCGTTCTGCGTGTCGCTGTGGGAGGCGGCGTACGGCGAGGGGCCGTTCGCCGGCGAGACGCTGCTCGAGCTGGCGCACAACGTCGTGAGCGGGTACGTGCGGCCGCCTCCGCGCGGCGCGGCGGTGCCGGGGCATCTCCATCGCCTGCTGCTGCGCGGCCTGCGGGCGGCGCCGGAGGAGCGCTGGCCTTCGATGGACGCGCTGCTGACGGCGCTGGTCGACGATCCGCGGGCGCGACGGCGGCGCTGGTGGATCGGTGGCGCGCTGGCGGCGGTCACGAGCGTGGCGATCGCGCTGGCGCTGACGGGCGAGCGCGTTGATCGTTGCGCTGTGGGCGAGGCGCGCTGGGCCGAGGTGTGGCCGGCGGAGCGCGCGGAGCAGGTGAGAGCCGCGCTCTTGGCCACCGGTCGGGCCCACGCGAGCGGCACCGCGACGCGCGTGCTGGCGGCGCTCGAGCAGTACGGGCAGGCGTGGACGGCGATGCACCGCGAGGCCTGTCTGGCCACGCACGCGCGCGGCGAGCAGTCGGACAGCCTGCTCGACCTGCGCATGCGCTGCCTCGGCCAGCGCTTGCGCGAGGTCGACGCGCTGGCCCGTCAATTCGCGGCGGCCGACGCCGAGGCGGCCGACCGCGCGATCCAGGCGACCGCGGCGTTGACCCCGGTGGCCGTCTGCGGCGACGTCGACGCGCTCCTGGCCGCAGTGCCGCCGCCGACCGACCCGGCCGAGCGCGCCGCGGTCGACGCGTTGCGCGGGCGGCTGGCCGAGGTCGACAGCATGTACGAGCTCGGTCGCTATGCGGAGGGCCGACGCCTGGCCGAAGCTGTCCTCGAGGACAGCAAGGCGCTGGGCCACCCGCCGCTGGTCGGTGACGCGCTGCGGACCGCCGGCGAGCTGGCGGTGCTGGCCGGTGACCCGTCGACCGGCGAGGCCCGGCTGCAGGCGGCGATCGAGGCGTCGGCGGCGGCGCGCGACCTCGAGGGCCACGCGCGGGCCTGGGTCGCGCTGACGCGGCTGACCGCGACCAGCCTGCGGCGGCCGCAGGAGGCGCTGCACTGGTCGCGGGCGATGGCTGCGGCGGTGCAGCTGCTGCCGGCGTCGCCGTCGCTGCGCGCGCGGGCCCGCAACGCCGCGGCGCAGGCGCTGCGGACCGACGGGCAGGTGGCCGCGGCCGTGGTCGCGCTCGAGGAGGCGCGCTCGCTGTTCGTGGCGGCCCACGGCCCCGAGCACCCCGGCGTGGCCAACCTCGACGGCAGCCTGGGCTCGGCGCTGCGCGAGCTGGGCCGCCAGGACGAGGCCCGCGCGGCGTTCACTCGCGCGCTGGAGCTCGCCCTGCGGGTGCTCGGCGAGGATCACCCGTCGGTCGCGTCGGCGCGGATGAACCTCGCCAACCTGGCCACCGACGCCGGCGACTACGAGACGGCCCGCCGCGAGATGGTGGCGGCGCTGGAGCTGCGCGAGGCGACGCTCGGACCGCAGCACTTCCTGGTCGGGCAGACCCGCTACAACGTGGCCCACATCGACATGCTGCGCGGCGATAGCGAGGCGGCGCGCCGCGGCGGCGAGGCGGCGCTGGCGAGCTTCGAGCAGGCGCTGGGGCCCGAGCACGCCGATGTCGCGTACCCGCTGAACTTCCTCGGCGTGCTGGCCATGAACGACGGGCGACTCGACGAGGCCGAGCAATTGCTGACACGCTCGCTGGCGATCTCGACGGCCGCGCTCGGCGAGGACAACCCGGAGCTCGGCTCGTCGCTCAACAACCTCGGGCAGATCGCGCTCGACCGCGACCGCCCGGCCGAGGCGACGCCGTGGTTCACCCGGGCGCTGGCGCTGTGGGAGAAGGCCTACGGGCGCGAGCACGTCGAATTGGCGCACCCACTGCTCGGCCTGGCCGGGGCGGCGCTGGGGCGCGACCAGCCGGCCGAGGCGCTGGCGCTGGCCGAGCGGGCGCTGGCGCTGGTCGAGTCGCTGCCCGAGCAAGTCGGTCCGCGCGCGGCGGCCCGCTATTATATCGCCGCGGCCCTGGTGGCCCTGCGTCGCACGCCCGAGCGGGCCCGCGCGCTGGCGGAGGCGGCCCGCGCCGAGCTGCCGGACGACCCGTATTCTCGAAAGCTGCGCGGGCTGGCCGACGCGCTGCTGGCGAAGCTGTGAGTGAATGATGGCATGTCCGACGGGACATGTCTTTTAAAGTGCGGACAATCATAAAATGTCCTTCGGGACATGTCATGAGTGCGCCCGTGCTCGGGCGGGGCGCGCGACGATTGCCGGCGGTCCGGCGGCGTGTGCATGGGGACACGTCGTTCGGCGCTCAGGCGCGCTCGGCGATCTGCTTGCCGACCAGCGCGAGGGCGAGCTCGATGCCCTCCTGCAGGTGCGCCAGGGTCGGCACCGCGCCGATGTCGACGCCTGACTCGGTGAGCGTGCGCGCCACCTGCGGGCTGATGCCGGTGAGGATCGCCTGGGCGCCGACGAGGCGCATGGCGGCGATCGTCCTGACGAGATGGTCGGCGACGCGGCCGTCGACCGCGGCCACGCCGGCGATGTCGAGGATCATGACCCTGGCGCGCTCCTCGACGAGCCGGAGGAGCACCGCGTCCATCACCTGCTGCGCGCGCTGGGCGTCGAGGGCGCCGATCAGCGGCAGCAGCAGGACGCCGTCGTGGACCTTGGCGATCGGCGTCGAGAGCTCGCGGAGCGCGGCCTGGTGGCGGCCGATGGTCTCGAGGTTCGCGGCGATGTACGCGTCGATGGCCAGCGACACGTCGAACATCACCAGCTTGAGCAGGCTCGCATGAATCGCGCTCGCCTCGGCCGGATCGGCGAAGTCCGCAAAAAGCTTGTCGTGGAGGATCGAGAGGTAGTGGCGGTAGGCGCCGATGTACCAGCGCGGCTGCATCCCGATCGCCTCGTGGGCCGCGCCGACCCGCAGGCGATCTTCGACGTACTCGAGGTCGCAGCACCCGGCGAACAGCTGCAGGAAGTAGTCGCGCTGCAGCCGCTTGACGCGGCGAATGGTGGCCTCGTCCGCGAAGAAGCCGCGCGGCACGGCGTGGCCGAGGAGCAGGCGGTAGAAGTCCTCCACCACCTCGTCCATGTGCTTGTGGGCGAACTGTTCCAGGCGCCCGAGCCGCTCGAGGTCGGCGTCCTCGATCTCGAAGTAAGCGCGTCGGGTCGCCAGCTCGCGCTCGTCGAAATCGATGCGGGCCCGGAGCGCCTGGGCCGGGGGCAGGTCACGTGTCATTCGCGGGCACGATAGCAGATCCGGCCCGGCCTCCGGCAGCATTCGCTTGCGATCGGACTCGCGTCCGTCGTGCAGCGATTGCCGGCGCGCGAGGCGCCGGAGCGGCGATCGTCGCACTCGCGGCGGTGCACGTACACGAAGGCCTCACGACCTCGCACAATGACCTTTCGTCAGCTTTGGACTGACGTCATTCGCGTGCGTCTTCGAGGGATGTTTCGCGGCCGGGTCAGCCTGGTGCGAGGACTCGCCGCGCGCGCACGGCATCGGCGCCGCCGAGAGTGTCGAGCACGTCGGCGAGGACGGCCTGGCAGGCGGCGAGGGCGGCCTCGCCGTGGCGGGCGACGAGGCGGCGCTGCAGGCGGTCGAGGCCGGCGCCACCGGCGAGGCGCTCGCTGCCTTCTTTCACCCCGACCCGGTCCAGCACGAGCTGCCCCACCGCCTGTTCCCCGCCGGGGTCCGGCGCGACCGCGAGGCGGTGCTCGCCAGCGCCGCCCGCGGGGCCGGGTTGATGCGGTCGCAGCGGTACAGTCTGGTCGACGCGCTGGCCCAGGGCGATCGCGTCGTCCTGGAGGTCGACTGGGCGGGCACGCTCGCGGTGCCGCTGCGCGACCTGCCGGCCGGCCACGAGCTGCGCGCCCGCCAGGCGCTGTTCCTCGAGCTGAGTGACGGGCAGATCGCCGGAATGCGCAACTACGACTGCTTCGAGCCGCTCTGAAACGGCTCGCCGCCCAGCCGCGGGCGGTCCTGCGGGGGCGGCGATACGAGGAGGCCGCGCGAATCATGGCAGCCGGCACGCGGCTGCGAATCGGCGCGGCCAGCGTGCTGTCAGTAAAGAGTGTTCAGCGCGGTGAGGTCGCCGGGCGTCCACTGGCCCGTGCTGCCCTGATTGAAGCACGAGTTCATGACCGAGCCGTTGAGGACGGCGTCGGTGGGGGTGCCGGGGATGTGGATCGCGCCGACGCCGGCGTCGCCCTCGTTGCCGCCGGTGCCGCAGCTGATCGCGCGGTTGTAGTAATCGGTGTGGCGGAAGCCGATGCAGTGGCCCAGCTCGTGCGTGATGACGTGGGTGGCGACCGCGAGCCCGTAGTTGGCGGTGGACTTGCCGACGTTGACCGTGTGGTAGGGCAGCCCGCCCTCGGGGAAGCCCGACGAGCCGCCGGCGCCGCCCTTGGCGGTCATGACGATCTCGGCGTCGCAGCCGGCGTCGGAGCCGTTCGTCCGCACCATGTCGAACGACAGGTTCAGGCTGGTGTAGTTGGCGATCGCCTTGTCGAGCGCGGCGCCCATCGTCCCGGTGTAGGCCGAGCCGTCGATGCAGATGACTGCGACGTCGGGGGCGACCAGGTTGGTCGTGCGGTACTGACGAAACTGGGTGTCTCCGTCGTGACCGTCGTGGCCGTCGAGGCCGATCATCTCGCGCGAGGCGGCCAAAGTGACGACCGCGTCGCCGCCGACGATGACCACGCCGTCGTCGCCGACCTCGATCTCGCTGTCCGGGTAGCCCGCGGCCAGCAGGTTGTCGACGATCTCCTGATTCACCGTCTCGAGCTCCGCCCCGTCGATGACCTCCGATTCGCCACAGGCGAACAGGAACATCGCCGATACCACACACGCCTTCCGCAACATCATGGGTGACTCCTGGTTTTCGGGGGACGAACCTACGGGTATTCGTCCTCGTCTTCAAGGGCCTTTCTTCGCCCGTCCAGGGTGTCGGCATTCATGGACAGCGCGTCGACAGCGGCCATTTCGGAGGATCGTCAGAGCGATGAATTGGCCGTCGCTGACGAAATTCCAAAGTCCGGGTCCCATGATTCGCCGACCGGTTCGTGAGATCGGTCGTGGGGGGGCCTCCCCGATCGCCGCGCGGCCCCGAACCAGCTGCTACGCGTTCTATTCGCGGACATGTGCGACGCGCCCGCTGCATGTGCGAGTCGGCTGCGCGAGCGCCTTGAGCGCGGCGACGCGTCACGCAACATCGCCGAGAGCAGCGAGCTCTGCGGGCGTGAGCGGGCCGGCGCTTCGAAAAGGCTCGTGGACGAGCCGCTAGGACTGCTTGCCGGCGGGGGCGCGGGTTCCGTCCATCGCGGCCAGGCAGTGCTTGAGGGCCTGGCGCAGGGTCGCGTGGACGACGAAGCCGCGCAGGTCGACGCCGAGGGTGACGATCGTCTGGGCGATGCCGGGGTGGATGCCGGTGAGGATGCCCTCGGCGCCGAGCAGGCGGGCGGCGCGGATCATCGCTATCAGGTGGTTGGCGGTGGCGGTGTCGACGACCTCGATGCCGGTGAGGTCGAGGATGGCGAACTTGGCCCGCATGCGGCCGAGGCTCTGCAGCAGGCTGTCCATGATCTCGGAGGTGCGCATGCTGTCGACGAGGCCGATGATCGGCATCACCAGCACGCCGTCCCACACCTCGATGATCGGGGTCGAGAGCTCGCGGATCACCCGCTGCTGGCGCTCGATCAGCTCGAGCCGGGCCCGCAGCTCGCGCTCCTGCGCGTGCGACTCGGTGACGTCGAGGGACATGCTGACCAGGGCGGCGCGGTTGTCGGGCGGGGCGGGGATGTGCCAGCTGTCCCACCAGCGGCCCATCGACTCGATCGTCATGCGGGTCGGGGTGCCCTCGAGGCCGCGGCGGATGAACTGCACCGAGTCGGGGTTGTCGGCGAACATCACGAGCGGGTTCTGGCCGATCATCTTCTCCGCCGTGAGCGGGGTGGCGGCGAGGCCCTGGCCGCCGACGTACAGGTAGGTGCCGTCGGAGGCGTAGGCGCAGACGACCAGCGGGAGGTTGTCGACGAGCACGCGCAGCATGACGTGCTCGAGCTCGGCCGTGCGGGCGGTGGTGGCGCGCGCGGTGACGTCGGCGCCGTAGCAGGCGACGCCGACGACGCGCTCGCCCTGGCGCACCGGCGCGACGGTCCACTCCCAGGTGCGGCCGTCGGCGTGTTCCAGCCACACCGGGGGGACGTCGTCGCGCTCGGTCCACAGGTCGCGCCAGTCGCCGGCCGCCAGCGGCAAGAGCTCGGCGACGCCGTGACCGCGGGCGTCGGCGGCGCTGCGGCCGAACTGCCGCTCGGCGCGCTCGTTCCACTCCGAGATCCGCAGGTCGCGGTCGAAGCCGACGAGCACGAACGGCACGCGGTGGGCGACCGCCGGCCCCCCCTCTTCACCAGGCGTGTGCATGGCGGCAGTGAAGCACGTCGGCTCGCGATTGTCGAAAGTCCGCGAATTGAGCCGCGGACGGGTTGTCGCACCCGCGAGCGCCGGCGCTGCGATGAATCACTGCGGCGCGCGCCGGTGAATCACCGATGAATCGACGGCGGCCGCGGCGGGCCGGTGATTTCGGGTCGCGTCGAAGTGTCCCCATTGCCGACGGTGCGGCGGCGGACGCGACATTCCAGGGCGACGGGGGGCGAGCATCGAGGTAGCACGTGGGGCGATGAGGTACACCTGAAGAGGGATTCATCGGCGACGGCCGGGCCTCGCTCGTTGTCGAGCGCTCCGCGCGGCCGGCCGAAGGTTGAAGAATTTTAACTGGACAGCCGATCTGCGGACGCGGGCTCAGCCCTCGAGCAGGCAGGTGACCGTGCAGCCGTCGCCGTCGACCGCGTTGCCGTCGTCGCACTGCTCGCCGGGCTGGACGATGCTGTCGCCGCACAGGGGCTGGGCCTCGAGGGTGCAATTGGCGGTGCAGCCGTCGCCGTCCTGGCCGTTGCCGTCGTCGCATTGCTCGGGGGGCTGGAGGACGCCGTCGCCGCAGGCGCCCTGGCCCTCGAGCATGCAGGTGGTGGTGCAGCCGTCGCCGTCGATGGCGTTGCCGTCGTCGCACTGCTCGAGGGGGTGGACGATGCCGTCACCGCACAGGGGCTGGGCCTCGAGGGTGCAATTGGCGGTGCAGCCGTCGCCGTCCTGGCCGTTGCCGTCGTCGCATTGCTCGAGGGGGTGGACGATGCCGTCGCCGCACAGGGGCTGACCCTCGAGCATGCAGGTGGGGGTGCAGCCGTCGCCTTCGACTGCGTTGCCGTCGTCGCACTGCTCGCCGTTCTCCGGCTGGACGATGCTGTCGCCGCAGGCGGGCTGATTATTCTCGAGGGTGCAGTTGGCGGTGCAGCCGTCGCCGTCCTGGCCGTTGCCGTCGTCGCATTGCTCGGGGGGGTGGACGATGCCGTCGCCGCACAGGGGCTGACCCTCGAGCATGCAGGTGGGGGTGCAGCCGTCGCCGTCGACTGCGTTGCCGTCGTCGCACTGCTCGCCGTTCTCCGGCTGGACGAGGCCGTCGCCGCAGGCGGGCTGATTATTTTCAAGAGTGCAGTTGGCGGTGCAGCCGTCGCCGTCGAGGCCGTTGCCGTCGTCGCATTGCTCGCCGGGCTGGAGGATGGCGTCGCCGCAGGCGGGCTGATTATTCTCGAGGGTGCAATTGGCGGTGCAGCCGTCGCCGTCGACGCCGTTGCCGTCGTCGCATTGCTCGTCGGGCTGGACGACGCCGTCGCCGCACAGCGCTTCGTCGCCGTCGGTCATTTGGCCGAGGTCGCCGGGCTGCTGATCGCAGGCGCCGAGCGCAAAGGCGAGCAGGGTCGAGAGGAAGAGGGTGGAGGTCAGGCGTGAGGAGAAGGTCATGTCATCGCTAGAGATGCAGGCTCGCAGATCGATCTGTGATGCTATTCGTCGTCGCGGCAGATCTGGCGCATGCGCTCGGCGAGGTGCGAGCCCGGGCGCTCGCGCAGGAAGCGGCGGCGAGCGTCGCGGGCGGCGTCGACGCGGCCCAGCTTGCACAGGGCCGTGGCGCGCGAGACCTGGCGCTCCTCTTCGAAAAGACCGCCGGCGAAGCGCAGGCCGTGGGCGTCGAGGGCGTCGAGGGCCTCGTCGTAGCGGCCTGCGGCGAGGGCCGCCTGGGCGCGCTGGAACGAGGCGACCTCCTCGGGGCGCAGCGAGGGGCTGTCCGTCGGGCGGCGTCGCGAGGGCGCGGCGGGGCGGGCGGGTTCGGTGCCGGGCGATGCGTGGTGACCGGCGGAGGATCCGGGCGAGCCGGCTTGCGAGGCATCGAGCTGGGATTTTGGCGAGCCGGCTTGCGAGGAATCGGGCTGAGATTCGGGCGCGCCGGCGTGCGAGGAATCGGGCTGTGATTCCGGCGAGCCGGCGTGCGTAGAATCGAGCTGTGCTTCGGGCGAGCTGGATGAATCGGACTGCGGTGATTCACCGGGCTTCCCGCTCGTCGCGGGCTGTGAGGATTCGGCCGCGCGGAGCGGGCGCGGCTCGACGGCCCGCGGCGTGGACTCTGGTGAATGCCGGTCGACGGCCTCGACGCTGGCTCGTTCGGCCTCGCGCCAGGCGGTCGCGGCGGCGAGGCCGAGGGCGAGCAGGAGGGCGGCGGCCAGGGCGGCCAATGGCCACGACACGCGGGCCGCGGTTCGGCGCGGGGCTGGGCCTTCGGCGAGGCGGGCGTCGATGGCGGCCCAGGTGGCCGCGCGCGCGGCCTCGCCGGGCCGGTCGACCTCGCGCAGGGCGCCGACGAGGCGGCGCAGCTCGTCGTCGAGTGGTTCGATCACGGGGTCCTCCGGTGCGCGCGGGCGTGGTGGCGGGCGATCGCTCGCTGCAACAGCTGACGGGCGACACGGACCCGCGAATAGGCGGTGTTGAGGTTGATCTCGAGGCACTCTGCGACCTCGGGCATGGGCATGCCCTCGATGTCGGCGAGCACGAAGGCCATGCGCTTGTCCTCGTCGATGCCGGCGAGGGCGTCGCGGAGCACGGCGGCGGCCTGGCGGCGCGCGAGCTCCTCGTCGAGGCCGGGCCCGGCGGGCTCGCGCGGTTCGTCGACGAGCTCGACGTGCCGCGCGGCCCGCTCGCGGTAACGGCGGGCGACCCGACGCGTGATGCCGTAGAGCAGGGCGCGCACCGAGCCGCGGACCGCGAACTCGTGGCGGCGCTGATGAAGGACGACGAACACGTCCTGGACCGCGTCGTCGACCACGGCCGCGGGCACGCCGAGGCGGCCGGTCAGGCGCCACACGAACTCGTAGTGGTCGCGGAACAGCTCGGCCACGGCCGGCAAGGCGGCGGCTTCAGGGCCGTCGTGGGCGCGCGAGGCGGGGTCGCCGAGGGCGGCCGGTGGGGCGAGGACCGGAGGGATGCTCCCGTCATGCAACGAGGCCGGCCGATCTGTCAGGGAAAACGCAGCTCGATCGCAAACGCCCCGCGGAACGCGACCGGCGCGGCCCGGTGGAGGTCGTCGTCCTGGCCGCGCAGGCGAAACCGCGCGGCCAGCAGCGGGGCGGCCAGGCCGAGCTGGAGGCCGAGCGCGAGGCGCGGGACGGGGACCCACTGCACGCGGGCGTCGGCCAGCGCGGCCAGCCAGACCACGCGGTCGACCGTGGGGGTGGTCACGCCGACGCCGCGGCCGTGCATCGCCCCGATCTCGAGGCCGGCGCACACTGGGAACTCGACGCGACGCAGCGCCAGCCGCGGACACGCGGCCAGCTGCGCCGCGGTGAGCCGCAGGTCGCCGCCAGTGCCGGTGCCGGGCACGCGCACCGATTGCTGGGGCCAGTGGACGGCGCCGACCTCGGCGCGCACGCGGCGGGCGAGGAGGCCGAGGCGGACCATGAAGCCGGGCGCAGGACGGGGCAGGGCGCCGACGTCGAGGCCGGTGGCGACCGCGAGGGTGGCCAGCAGCGCGGGCGCGCTCGCGGGCGCGGGCTCGTGCGTGGGGGCGGGCGCGCTCGTGGGCGCGGGTGCGGCCGGAAGGCGTGCGAGCGCGGCGGGGGCCGTGAGGTCGCGGACGACGGGGACGGCGAGCGGGATGTCGCCGGGCTCGCGCGTCGCAGGAGCGGCAGTGAGAGGAGGACCGGCGAGCAGCTCCGGATCGATGGCGACGGCGATCATCAATGCGGCGGCCTCGACCAACAGTTCGCAGCGCTCGGCGACGACGGTGCGGGCGACGGGAGGAGCGTCGCGCGGCTCGAGGATGAGCCCCAGCTCCCAGCGTCGGTCGGGGCGGCGCCGCGCGGTGGCGCGGGCGGTCACCGCTGCGGCGTCGGCGGGCGTCAGCGAGCGCCCGAGATCGGCGGCGACGGCCCGCTCGAGCACTTCGCGCGAGGGACACGCGGGCGGCGCGTCCCACCGCAGGAGCTCGTCGGGCGCGGCCGGGGCCAGCTCCAGCGCCAGAGCCGCGAACAGCCGGTGCACGCCGCGAGTCTATCGCAGTTCGCCATCCGACGCCCACGCGCCCACGCGAGCGGCGCGGGTCCCGGGTCAGGCACGATTCGTAGCGACGGTGCCATGATTGCGGCGCGGATGTGATGATTCGCGGTCCGCGGCGAATGGCGCGAGATTGCCCCGCTCCGATGGCGCCGCCTCGGCGAAAATTGGACGGCCCGGCGTGGGTCGGCGAGGGTCCGGCCGTGCCTGCGTCCTCGCGTGTCCCGCTCGCCGCGTTCGTCGTCCCGCTGCTCCTCGGCTGCGTGCCCGGCGAATCGGCGACGCACACCGGTTACCTGCCCGCGGCGATGACGGCGAGCCGCGGCGACGACGGGGTCGCGGACGCGAGCGGGACGCCCGGTGGGCGGCTGGCGGCGCCGCTCCTGGCCTCGCTGCCGGTGGGGCCGCGCGAGGCCCGGACCGGCTACGCGCGCGAGCAGTTCGGGCACGCGTGGGCCGACGTCGACCGCAACGGCTGCGACACGCGCGACGACATCCTGCGCCGCGATCTGCAGGCGGTCCGCCTCGAGCCGGGCAAGCGCCCCTGCGTGGTCACTGCGGGCGAGCTCGCCGATCCGTACACTGCGATGCACGTCGAGTTCGCGCGCGGCGGCGGGCCGGCGGTCGACATCGATCACGTGGTCGCGCTCGCCGACGCATGGGCGACCGGCGCGGCCGGGTGGCAGCCGGCGCGGCGGCTCGCGCTGGCCAACGATCCGCTCAATCTGCTGGCGGTCGGCGCTTCGGCCAATCGCGCCAAGGGCGGCAGCAACGCTGCCCTGTGGCTGCCGCCGAACCCGGCCTACCGCTGCGCCTACGTGGCCCGCCAGATCGCGGTGAAGGCGAAGTACGGCCTGTGGATCACCGAGGACGAGCGCGAGGCGATGAAGAAGGTGCTGCAGGGCTGCCCCGACGAGGTGGTGCCCGAGGGCGGCGGGCCGATCGACGCGCCCGAGGCGGTGGTGCGTACGACGAAGCAGAGCGAGGCGCCGGCGCGCGGTCCGAAGCCCACGGGCGGGGCCGGCCCGGATTACGGTACCTGCAAGGAGGCGAGGGCCCACGGGGCGGGGCCGTATCGCCGCGGGGTCGATCGCGAGTACGAGTATTATCGAGACGTCGACGGCGACGGGATCGTGTGCGAATGAGGTAATGTCCTTGGGGGCATGTCTGAATGGACATGCCCTCGTGTGCATGTTTGGGTGTCGCGGTCCTGGCGCCCGACGCGTCGCGCACACCGCAGGCATGAAGCTCAGTTTCGCCCGGGCAGCTCGGAGGGGCGCTGGCCTGCGGCAAAAGAGCGATTGGCACGCGAGAGCCGCGGCCTGTCAGGCCGGACCGCAGCGCGGCTCCGGGGCCTGCCCGGGGCGGGAGCAGGGTGCTCGGACGCTTCGCGCCGGAATGGTCTGTCGCTTGACGCGAGGCGGCGGGCCGGCAAGGATCGCAGACATGATGCATTCGCGTAACTTGGTGTCGGCCCTGGCAGCGGGGCTCCTATCGATGGCTGCTTGTACGATCTCGAAGCTGCCGCAGGACGAGACCTCGTCCGGCGGCGGTGA
Source organism: Nannocystis sp. RBIL2 (assembly GCF_026626745.1). Taxonomy (GTDB): domain Bacteria; phylum Myxococcota_A; class Polyangia; order Nannocystales; family Nannocystaceae; genus Nannocystis. The sequence continues at coordinate 2,007,620 of NZ_JAPNJW010000001.1, read as the reverse complement.
CAGTAGCGAGTCGGAGTCGACGAGCGCCGGTGAAAGCACGGCGGGCGAGAGCACGACGAGCGCGGGCGAGGGCACTGCGAGCGCTGGCTCGACGAGCGCGGGCGAGGGCACGACGAGCGCAGGATCGACGAGCGTCGGCACGACGAGCGCGGGGGAAGGTTCGACGAGCGCGGGCACGACGAGCGCGGGCAGCGGCGGACCGGAGGAGCTGCCCGAGGGGTGCGTCGGCCTCGACCATCCGACCTGCTTCGGCGCGATGGTCGACGCCTGCGTCGGCCAGGGCAATTGGAACGTCACGCCGGCGTGCGTCGACGCGGTCGCGAACTGCTACCCGATCGGCGCGCCGGTGCTCGCGCCGTCGGACGTCGTCCAGGCTTGTTCGGCGGAATTCGACGCGGTGTGCCTGCACTCGAGCGCGCCCGGCTGCGGCGAGACGTTCTGCACGTGCACTGCGGGCGGCTATCCGTTCGACTGGAACAACTGCTGGCACTTGCTGCTCCTCGGCTGCTACCCCGGCGTCGCCAGCGATTGCGAGGCCGCGCTCGCCGGCTGCTACCCCGGGGTGAGCGTCGAGGCATTCTCGACGTGCCAGGACCAGGTGATGGAAGACGTCGGTCAAGGGTGCAACTGCCCGATGTGCAGCATCCACGAGGAATGCGAGGACGCGCTCGAGGTCTGCCTCGGGGTTTGATGCGAGCGCGCGCGTGAAGCGTCGCCGAGCACGGCGGCGCTCGCCTTCAGTACCAGTCGCGGCGGCGGACCTCGACGCCGCTGCCGGCCAGGCCGGCGTCGAGCTCGTCGAGCTTGGAATCGCGGTAGTGGTAGGGGTAGAGGACCTTGGGCTTGAAGGCGGCGACGCACTCGGCGGCCTCGGCCGGGGTCATCGTGTAGGGCAGGTTCATGCACACGAAGGCCACGTCGATGTCGCGCAGGGCCTTCATCTCGGGGGTGCACTCGGTGTCGCCCGAGAGGTAGACGCGGCGCTCGCCGAAAGTCAGGACGTAGCCGTTGCCGCGGCCCTTGTCGTGGAACAGCTTGCCCTCCTCCGGGCCGCGCACGAGGTTGTACATCGGCACCGCCTCGACGCGGACGAAGCCGAGGTCGCGCGCCTCTCCGTTGGCGAGGACGACCGCGCCGGCGAACTTCTCGGCGACGACCGCCGGCGCGATCACCAGGGCGTCGTCCTTGCGCACGCTGGCGATCGCGGCGGCGTCGAAGTGATCCTGGTGGATGTCGGTGACCAGCACGAGGTCGGCCTTGGGCCCGGTGAGGTCGGCCTTGGACCACGGATCGACCCACACCACCTTGTCGCCGATCGTGAAGTACACGGTGCCGTGGTGGACCGGGTGGATCTGCACGCGGCCGGCGCTGGTCTCGAGCACGTCGTCGCCCGCAGGCGCCGGAGAAGCGGCAGGAGTCGGCTCCGGCGCGGCTCCGGTCGGGGTCGACGGACGGCTGCAGGCGGCGAGCGTGAGGACGAGGAGCGGAGCGCGCATGGTCGCGAGGATACGCGGCCGGGCGCGGAGTCGCAACGCGGACCGGAGCGGCGAATCATGCGAGTCGGAGGGGGCCGTGAGCGAACGCGCCGCCGACGCAGGCGATCGCTGCACCGCGAGCGGGGTGCGCCAGCAGGCGAGCGCGGCGTGTCGATCGACATGTCCCGAGAGACATCTACTCGAAAGCCGCGCACCGGTGGCGCGCGGATGCGGCTCGGTGGATTCATGCCAGGCGCGTCGGGGAGCGTCCGGCGGTCCTCGTGTGCCATCATGGGGCGCCGGGGCCTCGTGTGGCCAATGACGTGAGCTCGCCCGGGTGCCGCGCGGCAATTCGCGGGAGCTGGGAAGATGGGCGACGGCTCCGCGATCGTCGACGGTGGACGCGACCCGTCGTGTTGGTCACCATCGCCGCATGTCGGCCCCGTACGCGCTCCGCCTCGCTCCCTGGCTCCTGTGTGCCCTCACGAGCTGCGTCGACGCCGGCGGGGACACGGGGGCGACGGGAGGACCGGCGAGCACGAGCATGGGCACGGGCGCGAGCGACGGCGGGCCGACGACGGGCACGCAATCCACGAGCAGCGGAGGGCCGACGACTTCGACCGATCCGTCGACGGCGACGTCCGCGGCGGCGACGGGGACCGACAGCGAGAGCACCTCGACCGGGGAAGACACGGGAGGCTTCGTCGATCCGGTCGAGAGCCCGTGGGGCATCGCCAGCTCGCACTCGTCGTCGCAGATCCTCGACGTGTGGGCCGCGCCGATCGCAGCGACCGGCGTGACGTGGTTGCGCGGGATCGACAACAGCAACCCGGAGGCGCGGCTCGACACCGCCGAGGCCAACGGCTGGCAGGTCGCGGGGATCCTCTACTATTCAAAGCAGTCGCCGGGGACGTTCCCGGTCGACGACCTGCCGGGCTGGACGGACTTCATCACCACGCTGCTCGGCAAGACGCTCGGCCGCGTATACCACTGGGAGGTGTGGAACGAGCCGCCGAACTTCACCGAGAACAAGTCGCCGGCCGCCTACGCGACGATCGTGCAGGCCGCCTACGACGCGGTCAAGGCGGTCGACCCGGCGGTGCAGGTCGGCCTCGCGGCCCAGAGCAACCACGTCAACTGGCTCGAGCAGACGATCCTCGCCGGCGCTGCGGGCCACTTCGATTACGTCACGGTGCACCCGTACGAGATCCTCGACCTCGTGGAGGACGGCTGGGAGGCGGAATACATGAGCATCGTGCCGACGCTGCGCAAGATGCTGGCGGCGCGCGACCCGGGCAAGGCTGCGGCGCCGGTGTGGTTTACGGAGATCGGGCAACCGGTGACTGCCGAGATCACGCCGGAGCAGCAGGCGAACACTTTAATAAAGGCGTACACGATGGCGATCGCGCAGGGGGTGACGCGGGTCCACTGGTTCGAGGGCCGCGACGGCGATTCGGGGCCGTTCGGGCTCCTCACCGGCGACGACGAGCCGCGGCTGTCGTACACCGCGATGACGACCCTGGTCGCGCGGCTCGGAGCGCTCCCCAAATACCGCGGCTGGCTGGTGCCGGACGGGCAATACCACGGCTTCGTGTTCGCCACCGACGATGGCCCGACGATGGTCGCGTGGGCGCGGCCGGGGTTGACTGTCGACCTGACGTTCCTGGCGCCGGTGCAGATCGTCGACCCGCGCACCGGCGAGGCTTCCGAGGGGACGGTGCATGCATTGACCGGGGCGCCGATGCTGTTCGTCGGCGTGGCCGAGGCATCGCTGGCGGAGGCGATCGCCAACCGCACCCAGCCGTTCCCGTGGGGCGGCGACTTCACGGCCGCCCCGGCGATCACCTATTCGGCGGCCGACGGCGACAGCGGCCTGCACCCGCTCGGCAAGGCCGAGCTGGTGACGATCGACGGGGTGCCGGCGCGCGACATCGGCAGCCGCCCCGCGCAGTCGTTCACGGTCGACCCCAACTTCATGTCCTACGATACGGCGCCGATCCGCATCGAGGCGGTGCTGCGCCGCAACGGCGCCCAGTCGGCCGGCTTCAACCTCAAGTACGAGGCGGTCGGCGGCTACAATTCGACGGGCGCCTGGTACACGATCCCGGAGGGCGAGGACTGGGTCACCGCGACCTGGGACATCGCCGATCCGCAGTTCGTCGGCAAGTGGGGCTATAACTTCGCGTTCGACTCCGACTCGACGCAGCACAGCCAGTACAGCATCCGCGCGGTGACCGTGACGAAGCTGTGAAGGCTCACGCGTGTTCGAGGCGGACGAGCACGAGGTCGCCGGCGAGGGCGACGGGGGACATGTCCCCGGGGACATCTTTTAAAATGACACAATCGCCGGTGGTCGCGGTGAGGCCGGCGATCGTGGCCTCGCCCTCGGCGACGTAGGCCACCCAGGTCAGGCCGGGGCGGCGCTCGCGGGTCGTCGGCGCCTGCGAGCGCGTGAGGACGTGATCGATGCGGCCGCGGCGGGACATGACGTTGAAGTCGCGGGTGGGGCCGCCGACGAGGGTGCAGGTCGCGCCGCGATCGCCGGAGAAGGCGTGGGCGGGGCCGCCGAGGCGCAGGTGCGCCGGGGCCTCGCCGTCGACGTGGAGGTCGAAGCCGGCGCCCGCGAGCACGAGGATGCTGCGGTCGACGCCGGGGAAGTGCGAGAAGGTGCAGTCGGCGTCGACCTCGGCGACGCTGACCCGCCAGTCGAACTCGCTGGCGCCCTCGGGCTGCACCGCGAGCTCGGTGGTCCAGCCGCCGTCGTTCTTCCATCGCACGCGTCGTTGCGCCGCGCGAGGGACGAGGACGATGCCGGGGTGCGAGGTCGGGTCGCTCACGCCGGCAGGGTATCACGACGCGGGGGAGGCTCGTAGCGGGTGGCCGCGGGGGTTCTGCAGGCGAAAAGGCGGGGCCGACTGCCACCCGTGGTCGGCGGATTGCGAGGTGGCTTCGGCGAGACGACGTCTCGGACTCGAAGCAGCGCGGGCGCGCGGCGTCAAGAGGGAGCGGCGCGCGTGGAGATCCCCGACGGCCAGGGACGCATGATTGCGCGGAGCGGGCGCCGGACAGCGGCGCAGGGCTCGCCTTATGGCCGCTCGCCGCAGGGAGGCGCGGCGGCGCGACCGCCGGGTGGTGGCATTGCGCCGCGATTGCGGCGACGCGAGAAAGTGGCGGTTGCCGCGCGTTCGCTCGCTGCGCCTATCATCGCACTCGACATGACACGATGCCTCGCAATCGCGGCGGTCGTCCTCGGTCTCGTCGCGCCGGCGTGCAAACCTGAGAGGACCGCGACCGTGACGCCCACCGCTTCAGCGCCCGCGAACGAGCCGGCGGCCGCGGTGGGGCCGCTCGGGACGGCGGAGCAGCGGGCGCGCCTGTTCGCGGAGATCTGGGACAAGACGGCGCGGCGCGAGGCGTTCTCGCCGGTCAAGAATCAGCGGCTCGCGCTCGACGTGCGCGTCGGCATGGAGGCGTTCGCGCCGGAGCTGCTGGCGGCGAACACGGACGTCGCGCTGTTCTACGCGCTGGTCAAGATCAGCAACGCGCGCAAGGATCGCCACCTCAAGGTCCGGCCGGTCGACGGCGGCCTGGTGGTGCCGGGCTGGAACGAGCGGGCCGAGGTACCGCTGCGCTTCGCGGTCGACTACGGCCAGCGCGAATACTCGCTGTTCGTGGCCGACCTCGACGAGTCGTTCTTCGCCGGCGGCGCAACCTCGCGAGTGCCGCGGCGCGGCGATTCGGTGGTGGCGGTCGATGGCCGGCCGCTCGCCGAGTACGTGGCGGGCGTCGAGCCGTACTACCCCTATTCGACGCGCGAGAACTTCTGGTGGCACGTGGCGGCCCAGCTGGGCGTGCGCAGCGGGCAGCTGCCGCCCGAGCGGTTCGGCGAGCGGGTGACCTACGAGCTGCGGGCCGGCGACGGCTCGACCTACGAGGTGACGTTGCCGTGGCTGCCGCCCGAGCAGCTGCGCTGGGCGGGGCCGAAGCGGCCCGAGTACCCGGGCATGACGCTCGAGTTCGCGACCGAGACCTACGAGTTGTTCCGGCCGACGAACGGGCGCAAGGCGGTGCTGCTGCGCTGGCTGGGGTTTCGGCGCACCCTGGTGGCCGACGTCGAGCGCTTGATGGCGTACGCGGAGAAGGAGCGGCTGCTCGAGCACGCGCTGATCGTCGACGCGACCGGCTCGCGCGGCGGCTCGCTCGGGGTGTACGCGATCCAGCGCATGACGAGCCGGCCGTTCAAGACCACGCTCGGCAACATTCGCCTGAGCGACGTGGTGGTGCCATTCGTCGACCAGAAGCGGGCGGAGATCGTGGCCGGCGGGCCGAGCGACGCGGGGGTGTTCGAGAGCGACGACGGCGGGGTCCGGCTGCTGGCGTGGCTCGAGGGCTCGGTGATCCCGGCGCTCAGGGCGGGGCGCAGCTTCAGCGAGGCGGTGCCGTTCAAGCTGGCGCACCTGCCGGCCGACTCGGACGGGGTGGTGAAGCCGGCCCCGGTCCACTTCTCGGGCCCGCTGGTGTGCTTCTTCGGCCCCGGCGGCGGTTCGCACCTCGACCAGTTCGCGGCCACGATCGTCGACAACGAGCTCGGTCACACGATCGGCATGCCGACCGGCGGCTTCAGCAACACGTGGGAGTGGTCGGAGGTGCTCAGGATGCCGGGCACGGACCGGCCGCTGGTCGAATTCATGTGGTCGATCGGTCATACGATCCGCCCGAACGGGGAGATCCTCGAGGGCAACCCGGCGCAGGTCGCCGAGCGCCTGCCGCAGACCGCCGCCAATTATTCGCAGTACCCCGCGCTGCTGCTCGAGCGCGCGTACGCGTACCTGGACGGGCGCGAGGAGCGGGGCCGGCGATGAGGGCGATCGACGCGGTCGAGGCCTCGGCGACTGTGGCGATCGCCGACGCGGCGGCGGCCCGGCGGGCCGACGGCGAACCGGTGATCGATCTGTCGGCCGGGCGCGCCCCGGAGCCGACGCCGGCGTTCATCGTCGAGGCGGCAGTCGCGGCGATGCTCGCCGGCCACACGCATCAGGCGCCGGCGCGCGGGGTGCCGTCGTACTTGCACGTGATCGCGGAGCGGCTGCTGCGGGTCCACGGATTGCGGGTCAACCCCGCGTCCGAGGTGGTGGCCACCGCCGGCTGCAAGCAGGGCCTGATGCTCGCGCTGCTGGCGGTGCTGGAGCGCGGCGCCGAGGTGATCGTCGAAGATCCGTGCTTCGTCAGCTACGCGCCGACCGTCTCGCTGCTCGGCGGCACGCCCGTGCGGGTGGCGGTCGATCCGGGGCGGCGCTGGTGCATGAAGGAAGAAGCGCTGGCGGCGGCGATCGGGCGGAAGACGCGGGCGATCATTGTCTGCAGTCCGCACAATCCCGCGGGGGTGGTCCACCGGCCCGAGGACTTGGGGCCGCTGGCGCGGTTGGCCCGCGCCCATGATTGCATCGTGATCGCCGACGAGGTGTACGAATCGGTGGCGTGGGGCGGGCGCCGGCACACCGCGATCGCGTCGCTGCCGGGGATGCGCGAGCGGACGATCGGCCTGATGAGTTTGACCAAGAGCCACGCGATGGGCGGCTGGCGGATCGGCCACGCCTACGGGCCGGAGCACCTGATCGCGCGCATGGTGAAGGCGCAGCAGCACCTCTCGACCTGCGCGAGCTCGATCGCGCAGCACGCGGCGAGCGCGGCGCTGGAGGCCGCCGGGGAGGCGCGGATGAAGGGCATGTGGGCGACCTGGGAGCGCCGCGTGGTCGGCTTCACCCGCGACCTGGCGGAGGTCCCGGGGCTGCGCGTCGAGCCGGTCGAGGCCGGCTTCTACGCGTGGGTCGACGTCCGCGGGACGGGGCTCGGCGGGGACGAGTTCTGCCGCCGGCTGCTGCGCGAGGAGCAGGTCGCTGCAGTGCCCGGGAGCGCGTTCGGGCCGCGGTCCGCGGGCTACGTGCGCTTCACTGCGGTCAAGGACGAAGACGAGCTGGCCGAGGCGCTGCGGCGGATCGATCGCTTCGCCCGCGGGCTTTGAGATGTCCTTTCGGACAGGTGGCATGAATCGCGGGCGGCGTGATTGGCCGTGATCACGGCACTTCCATGCGCTCGAAGTGGCGCGGGATCACCACCCGGGTCGCGGGCGCGCAGCGCTTCACCTCGGCGACGAAGGCCTGGAGGTCGTCGTCGGCGGGCTCGTCGACGGGCGGGGCCTGCCAGTCGTCGAAGTGGTTGGTGTAGACGAGCGGCGGCTGGCCCAGCGCGCGCATGAGGCGGCAGGTGTAATCGTCGACCTTCTCGCGCAGGCCGGTGGCGATCACTGCGATGTCGGGGCGCAGGCCGGCGACCTCGGACTCGATGAAGTTGGCGGTGCCGAGGAACAGGACGCGGCGGCCGGCGACCTCGACGAGATAGGCGAACGTGCCGCCCTCGGCGTAGTCGGCGAAGCGCATCGGCAGCTGCGGTTCGGCGGCGATCTCGCCGCCGAGGTGTTGCTCGCCGATCTTCGAGTGGAGGCTCGGCACGACCTGCACCGACCAGCCGTCGCCGGCGATCCGCTCGCGGCCGTGGACGGCGACGATCTTGCTGTCCGGCAGGCCGCTGGCGCGCGCGAGGCGGGCGGTGCTCTCGCTGCCGATGAGCTGCGCGCCGGTGGCGGCCGCGACCGCAGGGGCGTCGAGGACGTGGTCGACGTGCGAGTGACCGATGACGATCGCGTCGGCGCGCCCGGGAGCGTGGGCGGCGATGGCGGCGGGGTCGGGCACCACCGGGCCGTCGAGGTCGGGCCGCGAGAAGTAGGGGTCGACCAGGATGGTGGTCGGGCCGGCGTCGAGCTGCCAGCCGGCGACGCCGAGGTAGGTCAGGGCGATCGGGGCCCGCGAGGGCTCGGGGGCGGTCGAGGGGCGCGAGTCGTGGCCGCCGCTGCAGGCGACCAGCGTCAGGGCGAAGATCAGGGCACGCATGGGGCGCGTGTACGCGCAGCGGCGCCGCCTTGTTCCTCGGCGAGGATCAGCGCGCCACACTCGGCGCAGGCCGGCACCTCGCGGACGATCGACAGCACCGGGCCCATGCCGACCATGTACGACATCATCAGCGGCAGGCAGATGACATAATCGGAGGCGAGGAACGGCGAGGCGGGCAGCAAGAATATCGGGATCAGGAAGTACAGCCGCCACCAGCGGCGCGCGGCGGCGGAGTTTTGATATTCGACCGCGACGTCGCACGCGCAGCGGGCACAGTGTTTTTTCAAAAAAGAAGGCGAGCCGGCCATATGCGGGGAACGCTAGCACGGCGGCCCGGGGGGCGGACCCGGGTGCGGCGCCGGGACGCACCCGCAGCCGCAAATGCAGCAGGGAGCGGCGCGGACAGCGGCCGGGGCCCGGCGAATACATCACCCGCGGGATGTCGCGTCGGCGAGGGCCCTGGTGCGATCCGATTGCTGCCGGCCTGCGTGTCAGCCCGGGTTGCCGGGAGCGAACGCCGCTCGCTCGGCCTGTCGCGGCTCGAGCGTGCGGGCCTCGGCTTCCAGCGCGCGGACCCGCCGGGGCTCGCGGCCGAGCGATCGCAGACACTGCGCGAGCAGGCGAGCGGTCTGCGCGGCGATCGCCGGCGACGTGGCAGGGTGCGCTCGCAACTTGCGGTGGGCCTCCTCGAGCAAGGGGAGCGCCTGCGACGGCGCACCGGCAGCGAGGTGGGCCCGGGCGATGCCCTGCAACGAATAGGCGAGGAGGCCGGGATCTTCGGGCGGGTGCTCGGCGAGCGTCGCGGCCAGGCGCGCGTAGTACGGCAAAGCTTCACCGCAACGGCCCAGCAGGCACAGGTAGTCGCCGATGTTGACGAGCAGCCCCGGGAGGTCGAGGTCGAGGCCGTGGGCGTCGGCGACGGCCAGCAGGCGCCGGTTCACGCGCAGCGCGTCGGCGTGGCGCTCGGTCAGCCGGTAGAGCTCGGCCAGCTCCGCGAGCGCGGTGAGCCGATCGGAGTACGCCGGGCCGAACGCGGCCTCGAGCCCGGCGAGCGCCGCCTCGGCGGACACGATCGCGGCCTCGAAGTCGCGGGCGGCCGCGGCGGCGCGGGCGAGGAGGAGGTCGATGGTGGCGACGCGAAAACCGGTCGGGCCGTCGATGGCGAGCAAGATCCCGCGGGCGTGCTGCAGTAGCGAGGTGCCCTCGGCGAGCTCCCCGCGGGCGAGCTGGACGCGCGCGAGGCTGTGCTCGAGCCACGCCACCGCCGGGCTGTCGCGGCCCCGTTCGACGCGCGCCTCGTCGACGCAGGCGCCGAGCAGGGCGGCGGCTTCGTCCAGGCGGCCCGCCTCGGCGGTCGCGTTGCCGAGGAGCATGCGCGAGGTCAGGCGCTCGGGGTCGTCGGGACGGCGCAGCGCGACGGCCTCGCGGGCGCTCCGGACGGCCGCCTCCGGGTCGGACTCGGCGAGCGCGACGAGGGCCTCGGTCTCGCGCAACGCGGCGTCGATGCGTGCGTCGGGGCCGGCGTCGGCGCGGGCGCTGCGGGCGTTGGTGAGCCACAGGCGCGCGCGCGCCGGGTCCTCGCGATCGAACGCCTCGACGCGCGCGAGCTCGTTCCAGATCGCCCACACCAGGTCGTGCCGGTCCGCCGCGACCGCGCGGGCGTGGGCGTCGTGCAGGGCCGCGGCGGCGTGCTCGGGGTCGTGGAACAGTCGGCTGTGGATCACGCCGATGCGGAGCCGCGCCTCGGCCGCGAGCGCAGGCTCGCCTGCGGTATGGCTGTCCTCGAGGACATGTTGCGCCCGGACCAGCGCCGCGGGCCCGCGGTGCGCGAGCTGCAGGAAATGGGCGAGGTCGAGGCCGCGTCGCAAGTCGGCGACCCGCGGTCCGGCTGCGGCCGCGTGCGGGTCACGTTCCAGCGCCTCGCGGTCGTGACAGCCGGCAGGGTCGGGCAGCGCGGCCAGCAGCTCCGGCGCGGCGGCGAGCTGGGCCGGATCGGGCCGGGAGAGCAGCGCGGTCAGCTCGGAGAAGCGCTGCAGGCCGCGGTCGAGGCAGGCCGCGCTGCGGTCGAGCCATTGCTCGGACTGCTCGCCGCGGACCCGCGTGGCCTCGCAGGCGTCGATGCGCGCGCGGTGCCAGCGGCGGGCCCAGTCGTCGAGGCCGGCGAGCACCCGCTGCGCCTGGGCCGACGCGTCGGCCCCGGGCAGGCCGGCCAGCGCGCCCGCGATCCTGTCCCTTCGGTCCTGTGACCACAGAGCGACGAGCGGCGCGCCCAGCCCGGCGCACGGCGGCGACGGGGCCGTGACGAGCGCGCCGGCGGCGACCGCTGCGGCGATCGCAGCCCCGGCGAGGGCGATGCGGAGGCGGCGACGCGGGCCGTCGCGGCCGCGGGCGAGGGCGGCGAGCAGCGGCTCCATCGCCGCGAATCGTCGCTCCGGATCGACGGCCGTCCCGCGGCCGAGCGCGCGCTGCAGCCACTTGGGCGCCGGACCGGGCGGCGCGCGGCCATCGATCGCCTCGGCCAGCGCGACGCAGAACGAGAACTGATCGCTGCGCGCGTCGGCCCGACCGGCGCGCTGCTCGGGGGACATGTACCCCGGCGTCCCGGCGGCGGAGCTGGTCACGGCGGCGCGCCCCGACGAGTGCGTCGCGGCGGCGTCGCCGAGCGGTCGGGCGAGGCCGAAGTCGAGGATCCGGACGCGGCCGTCGTCGCCGACGATCACGTTGTTGGGCTTGAAGTCGCGGTGGGTGATGCTCGCGCGGTGGGCCGCGGCCAGCCCGCGCCCGGCGGCGATGAAGACGTCGAGCACCTCGGCGAGCGTGCGCGGTCCGGCTGCCAGCCAGCGGTCGACGGTCAGCCCGGAGACGTGCTCCATGGCGACGAAGATGTCCTGCTCGTGTTCGCCGACCTCGTAGACCTGGACCACGTTCGGATGCGACAGTCGGGCGAGCGCGCGGGCCTCTCGCAGCAGCCGGTCGCGCTCGCCCGAGGCCCGCGCGGCGCTGTCGGGGCGGATGACCTTGACGGCGACCAGGCGCTCGAGCTGGTGGTCTTCGGCCGCGTAGACGCGACCCATGCCGCCCTGACCGAGGAGGCGGACGACGCGGAAGCGCCCGAGGAATACCGGGTCCTCCGGCACGCCGAACAGCTGCGCCTGGAGCCGTCGACGCGCGGCCTCGGCGGCGAGGTCGCCTGCGAGGTCGCGGGGATCGTCGCCGATGAGGGAGGAGCGCGGACCGGGAGCGAGCGTGGTCACTGCAGCGGCGGTGGCGGCTTGACCTTGACCTTGAGCTTGAGCGGCGTCGGCTGGCTCTGGCCGACGAACTCCCAGAAGTACGACTGAGACGTCGGGCTGCCCGGCACGGGGAAGGTGAGCGTGACGGTGGAACCGACGCAAGGATTCCAATCATTGACCGGGGTGCCCGGGCTCCGCCGCACCGTCACCAACGATTCGTCGAGCGGCAGCACGTCCGGCGTGCGCGGCTGAAGGACGATCTGCACGGACGCGCCATTGTACGTGAACTCGGCCTCGCACACGTATGTGCCGCTGGTGCCCGCGCCGGTATACGTCAGCCCCTCGGCGTTGTAGTAGAGCGTGGCCGATGCGGACGAATAGGGCTGTGTCGGACAATCATCACTCATGGGTCCTCCGCGCCCGCGGCGACGCCGGACGCGAGTTCAGCGTACACTCGATTCGGCGCGAGCGGGGACTTCTGTGGTAGAACAGCCGCGTGTCGACGCCGCGCGATAGCGAACTCCTCGAGGCCTGGCGCGCCGGCGATCGGGCCGCAGGGAACGTCCTGTTCGGCCGCCACTTCGCCGCGATCTATCGCTTCTTTCGCAACAAGACCGGCGACGAGGCCGAAGACCTCGTTCAGCGCACGTTCATGGCCTGCGCCGCCGGCCGCGAACGCTTTCACGCCGACGCTCCCTTCCGCGCATACCTGTTTTCGGCGGCACGCAACGTGCTGCGCGAACACTTTCGCGGCCGCCATCGCGGCCGCGAGCCGGTCGACATCGACGCACTCAGCGTCGCCGATCTGGCCCCGGGTCCGAGCACGTGGTTGGCCGCGCGCGCGGAGGAGAACGTCCTCCTGCGAGCGCTGCGCAAGATCCCGCTCGCGTCGCAGATCGTGCTCGAGCTCTACTACTGGGAGCGTTTCACCGGCGTCGAGCTGGGCCGCTTCCTGCAGGTCTCCGAGGAGACGGCGCGCGGCCGGATCCGGGCCGCCAAGCGACAGCTCGAGCAGGCGATCCGCGAGGTCGAGACCGATCCGGTCCTCGTGTCCACCACGCTGTCGCATATCGACGCGTGGGCCGAGGCGCTGCGCGAGCAGGTCGTCCCGTCGCCGTGATCCTGGCCAATCGTACGTCGCCGCATGAGCGCTTCGGGCCGCGCCCGGGAGGAACTCGATGAACGCGATCGCCGATCCCGCGACATTCTCATATGAGGAGCTCGTGCGCGAGCTCGACGCCCGTCAGCGCGCGCGCCGGCCGGAAGCCGATCAGGGGCTCCCTGCGCCGGACCCCCTCACCCGCGAGGCGCTCGCGCGGGCCGACGACGCGCAGGTGCTGGCGCTCGCGCGGCGGCTCGAATTCCGCGGGGGCGGCGACCCCGGCGGACCGCTGACGATCTACGGTCGTGACAATCGACGCGACATCTATACCCTGCATTCGGCGGCTCGCAGGCGGGCGGCCGCCACGGCGGCCGCGTTCGTGCCGGTGGCGGCGCTGCAGCGCCAGGGCTCGCGCTTCGTACTCGCCACGCAAGTGTACGGCCCGAGCCTGCAGATGTGCCCGTGGGTGCGGTTCTATCGCCAGCCGACGGCCGCCGTCGGGACGGGGTTTCTGGTCACCGAGGACGTGCTGGCGACCGCCGGCCATCTCGCGGTCGAGTCGCGCCTGTGGGGGCCCGATCACGAGCCGCTGGTCGCGTTCGTGTTCGGCTTTCAGATGCTGGGCCCCGAGCGTGCGTGCACCGAGATCGACGCCGGCGACGTCTATTTCCCGCGCCGGATCCTCCACCGCGCATATACGGCGCACGGGCCCGACTGGGGGCTGATCATGCTGGATCGATCCGCCCGCGGGCGGCCGATCGCCGCGGTCCGCCACCACGGCAAGGTGGCGGACCGCGCGCGGCTGTACATGTTGGGGTATCCCTGCGGCCTGCCCGAGAAGTACGTCGGCGGGGCGCGGGTGCACGAGAACTCGGCGTCCGCCTATTTCGACGCCGACCTCGACGCCTACGAGATCAATTCCGGATCGCCGGTGTTCAACGCCGACGACGACGTCGTCGAGGGCGTCGCGGTCCGCGGCGACCCCCGCGGCGACTTCCGCTTCCTCGGCAAGGACGATTGCTTCGTCTCGCTGCGCCTGCCCGATTGGGTCGCCGGCGAGGCGTGTACGCGGACGACCGAGTTCGCGCGGTTCCTGTGACGCGCCCTGCGGCTACGACCAGGAGCCGACGCCGCCCCCGATCCCGCTGATGATGGAGGGGGCGGCGCCCTGAAAGACGCCCAGGACCCCGCCGCTGTCGTCGAAGAACACGACGCTGACATAGACCGGAGTCGCGGTATACTGATAGTTCCGGGTGGTGCGGTACAGCAGGTCGAGGTCGTCGGTGTAGACCTGGCCGTTGGCCGGCGGGCCGTCGAATTCGCACGGGCCCGGCTCGCTGCGGAAGGTCTTGCCGGCGGGCGCGGCGATCCGGACGCAGACGCAGGGCGTGACTTGGCCGTAGGCCGGGTGTTCGTCCGAGGCCTCGCTCACGAGCCGGCAAAGCGCGTCGAGCTGCGCCGGGGCGAGCGCGCCCTGCAGGGCGCGGCGGAGATCCTGCGCGACGGAGCCGCGCGAGAGGGTGCTGTTCATGGTCCTGTCTCCTTGCAGATGATTGGCAACACGGTGAGTCGCCGCGGACCCTCGCCGCGGTCGTTTGATTCGATGCATCGAGTGCACGCGGCGACGCGCCCGCGCAGCGGTCGTCGTGCCCGAGGCCGGGCCCCGGGCGACCGGGGAGCGTCGCGCGCGTGGTCGGGAGCCGGGGCTACGACCAGGAGCCGGTGCCGCCGCCGATGCCGCTGACGATGGAGACCGCGCCGGACTGGAAGTTGCCGAGGACGTTGCTGCTGCCGTCGAAGAACACCAGGCTGAAGTAGACCGGGGTCCCGGTGAACTGGAAGCTCTGGGTCGCGCGGTACAGCAGGTCGAGGTTGTCGGTGTAGACGTCGCCGAACAGGGCGCCGCCGCCGGGGGTGCTGGCGCCGCCGGCCTTGCCGTTGAACGTCTTGCCGCCCGAGGTGGTGATGTTGACCTGGAACTGCAGGTAGAAGATGAAGCTCGCCACGCTGCCGTTGGCCGAGTACGAGGTCGAGGTCGCGCAGATCTTCCGGCACGCCTCGTCCAGCTTCGCCGGGTCGAGCTTGTCGTGCAGCGCGCTGCGGAGGTCGTGGGCGACGATGTCACGCGAGATGATGGTGCTCATGGTCCATTCTTCCTATCGGTGGGTTGTCACGCGCCCGATTTGATTCAGGCGACAATGACCATATCATCGCCGAAGGTTCGAAGGCGCGCTGCTGCGATATTCGGCGATCGGCAATTCGCACGACAGTCCGCGGCGATTCTTCGTTCCGCTTTTCGCCGGCTCCGTCATGCACGTCGGCGGGGAGCTCGTGGGAATCGTGGGGGCCTCCGTACGCCGAGGTGTGTCGATTTTTCGATCCGGTTGACGCTGTCACTGTCATGCACTCCGGACCCAAGCGGGGGTCGGCTCGCCCGGGGAGCGTCGCCGCGCGCGGAGGCATGTGAGCTCGCGCAAGAGCCGAAGCGTGCGACCGCTGCGACGGCGCGGTTCGGCCGGCATCTCGGTAGCGAGACGAACCAATGCCCACGATTTACAGCTCCACCGTCCTCCGCACCACGACCCTCGCCGCGCTGCTGCTCGCGCCCGCCTGTGGCGAACCGGACGACTCGACCACCGGCACCACCGAGGAGAGCGAGACCGGCGGGGACCCGAGCGGGGACCCGAGCGGGAGCCCGACCGGCAACCCGAGCGGCGACACCAGCGGCGACACCAACGACACCAACGCCACCAGCGACAGCACGCCGACCACGACCGGCGGCGAGGCCTGCTACGGCGACTTCTCGCTCGGTTCGGTGCCGTTCTCCGGCGATCCCAGCCTCGGCCAGGCCTGCGACGACCCGGACGTGCCGAAGAACTGCGCCGACGGCACGTACATCAAGTTCGCCGACACCGGCGAGTGCATCTGCATCGCGGCCTGCTCGAGCGGCGACAAGCAGGTCGGCGAGGCCTGCATCGACGGCACCAACTGGGTGTGCCAGGACGTCGAGGCGACCAACGCCGGCATGAACGGCGGCAAGCTGTGCGTCAACTCCGAGTGGAACCTGTGCCAGAAGCAGTAGGTCGCGCCGCGACCGGTGGCCGAGGCCCGGCGCGCGTCGCCGCGTCGCCGTGATCTGTTCGAGCGGACATGTCACGCCATTTCGCCCGGGGCCGGGCTCGCCCCGGCTCGGGGCGGGAGCACGGCGGGGCCGGGGCGCGAATGACGTCAGCGGGACGCGAGCCGCGGCGTGCCGGCGGCGGCGGAAAATCATGGCACCACGCGGATGCAGTGATTCTTCGGCGCGGCGGCCGCGGCGCTAGCCGTGCTCGTTTTCGCGCCGGTTCGACGGACCCCTCCGACGGGGATCGCGCGAATCACCCCACGGCTCGAAAATTCTCACGGCGAAAGGCCGGACGGCGGCGCAGGCCCGGCACCGATTATTAATATCGGGGTTTGTCCGATGTCCTTGAATCGGGGTCAACAGACGAATGCCGCGTGTGCGCCCCGCGGGGGGAATCGCGCCAGAAGACGAGGATTCCGTCGCCCGCTCGCGGCCTCGCAGCGTGGAACGGCGCACATCGTGACCTCGTTGTGGCCTGTGAGTCTCGTCTCTCGGGGGCGACCGACCCCGCAGATCCTGTGCGGTACCGTGGGGGTTGCATGCGCGATCGCGGCCACCGCGCGATCGACGGACCCCACAAGGATTACCCATGAGGAACAGCCGAATGACGACTCGAACCCTGAGCATTGGACTGAGCACCTTGTTGCTGGCGGCGTGCGGCGACGACGGCGACAACGTGACTGGCACCGCCACCGACGGCGGGAGCGCCTCCGAGGCGACCACGGACGACAGCGGGACGCCGACGACGACCCAGACGCAGGCGTCGGAGTCGGCGTCGGCGCCGACGACCACCGATTCGGCCGGCACGGACTCGGATTCGGGGGACTCCACCACGGTGGCGACCACCGACACCACCGCGGGCGTCACCGACACCGACGGCACCACCCTCCCGGACACGACGGGCACGCCGGACCCGGTGTGCGGCAACGGCGAGGTCGAGGGCGGCGAGGAGTGCGACGACGGCAATGACGTCGAGGGCGACGGCTGTGAGCCGAGCTGCGTGCCGACGCCGCAGTGCGGCAACAACCAGATCGAGCAGGGCGAGGTGTGCGACGACGGCAACACCGAGGACGGCGACGAGTGCAGCGCCGACTGTCAGATCGCCACCCCGGAGCCGGAGTGCGGCGACGGCACCGTCCAGGAGCCGGAGATGTGCGACGACGGCAACCAGGAGCCGGGCGACGGCTGCGAGCCCGACTGCACGCCGACGCCCCCGGAGTGCGGCAACGGCGTCGAGGAAGGCGACGAGCAGTGCGACGACGGCAACGACGTCGACGGCGGCCCCGGCGACTTCTGCAAGAACGACTGCACCCCGTTCTTCCCGGCCTCGTGCAACGCCCCGGCCGACTACGTCGTCTGCGACGACGCCCTGAACCTGGCCGACAAGGCCGACAAGACCCAGGCGCACAAGGCGATCGGCATCTGCAACGACAGCCCCGCCAACTCGATCCAGATCACCGACTGGAGCTTCAACGCGACCGACAACGCGTCGTGGCAGATCGCCAAGGGCTTCGGCTCCTACACGTACGATCACGACATGGACCCCGTCACGCCGAACAAGCTGCTCTACAGCCCGCGTGAAGGCGACACCATGCTGATCATCAGCACCGGCACGATCTCGGCGCCCAACGGCAACGGCGTCGTCACCCAGCCGCCGAACTCGCAGTCCGGCTTCGTCGGCAGCAACCAAAACCCCGACCTCCCCGACACGATGCCGGCGCCGATGGTGCCCATGAACGGCAGCGGCGGCATGCCGTTCAAGGACTGCGACGGCATCAACGACTGCTCGGACACGCTGCAGCACCAGTGGTTCGACATCGCCGACGCCGACCCGAACGACAAGCTGTGGTTCACGTTCAAGACCAAGGTCCCGGCCGGCACCTTCGGCTACACCTTCGACTTCGTGTTCTGCTCGGGCGAGTGGCCGACCTTCGTCGACACCTCGTTCAACGACCTCCTGGTCGCCTGGCAGGTCGACCCCACGCCGGCCGACCCGAACTCGAACCCGCCGGTCCAGCCCTACACCGGCAACGTCACGTTCATCCCCGACCCGAACGACCAGACCAAGGGCCTGCCGCTGACGATCACCGCGCTCGACCCGTACTACGACGGCCCGGGCTACACCTACGCCGAGCCGCAGCTGCAGGGCACCGGCTTCGAGCAGCACGCGTGCTCCGACTGGTTCACCGCCAAGGGCGGCGTCCAGCCCGGCGCCGACATCACGATCGGCTTCTTCATCACCGACATGGGCGACTCGTACTACACGAGCACCGCGCTCCTCGACAACTTCCGCTGGGACTGCGAAGGCTGCGTCCCGAGCGAGGTCGACGACTGCGGCGTCATGCCGCCGATGTGAGCCGTGACATGACGCCGCCGCGCGGCGTCTGAATCATGGGACGAGGCGGAAAGGACATGTCCATTCAGACATGTCCTTTTCGCCTTGGGGCGACTCACAGCGCGGGGCCGGCGAGGGCGACGCGCTCCAGGCAGGCGGCGCGCGCGGCCGTGGCCGCGGCCTTCGAGACGTTGAGCAGGGCGACCCGCCGATCGACGTCGACGCAGTGGCGGGTGGCGCTCCACAGCTTGGGGTCGTCGACGCGGGTGAGCGTCTCGAGGTCGGTCCACAGGCGCACGCTGCCGTCGTGAGAGGCGCTGACGATCCGCCGGCCCTCGCGGTCCCAGTGGGCGGTGTTGACGGTGGCGTCGTGGCCGCGCAGGACCAGCGGGTCGCCGGCGCCGTCAGCCGGCCAGACGCGCACTGTCCGGTCCTTGGAGGAGGTGGCGATCCAGCGGCCGTCGCGGGTCCAGGCGCCGCGGGTGACGCCGCCGACGTGGCCGCGCAAGACCGCGAGCTCGGCCCCGCTGCCGGGGTCCCACAGCCGCGCGGTCATGTCCTCGGAGGTGGTGAGCACGCGCCCGCCGTCGGGGCTCCACACAGCCGACATCACCGACTCGTGATGGCCGCGCAGGACGACCTGCAATTCGCCGCGATCGCTGCCCCACACGCGCGCGGCCTTGTCGAGCGAGGAGGTGAGTATCCGGGCGCCGTCGGGGCTCCACTCGGCGGTGTTGACGGCCTCGTCGTGGCGCAGCACTGCGAGCTCGCGGCCGTCGGCGAGGTCCCAGAGCCGCGCGGTGCGGTCGCCCGAGGCGGTGGCGAGGCGGCCGCCGTCAGGGCTCCAGCCGACGCCGGCCAGCCAGTCGTCGTGGCCCCGCAGCACCCGCGGCTCGCCGCCGCCCGGGTCCCAGACGCGGGCGGTGGCGTCGGTCGAGGCGGTGGCGAGGCGGCGGCCGTCGGGGCTCCAGGCGAGGCCGTAGATCGCGTCGGTGTGGCCGCGCAGGACCGTGTCGGGGCCGTCGCGGGACGGATCCCACACGCGCACGCGGTCGTGCTCGGCGATGGCGATCCGGCCGTCGGGGGCGAACGCCGCGGCGTGCATGGACACCCCCTCGGCGCGCACGGCCCGCGGCAAGGGCCGACCCTCGGGGCGCCACACGCGGGCGCTGCGGTCCCACGAGCCGGCGAGGATCCGCCGGCCGTCGCGGCTCCACGCCAGGGAGTGGATGGCGCCCTCGTGGCCGCGCAGCACCTGCGGCGGGCCGTCGCCGTCCAGCGGCCACACGCGGATGGTGGCGTCGTACGCGCCGGTGAGCACGCGCCGGCCGTCGCGGCTCCACGCGACCGCCATCACCGGGCCGTCGTGGCCGGCGAGGAGCCGCGGCGGACCTTCGGGCCGGGCGAGGTCGTGGATCCGCGGGGTGTCGTCGTTGCAACCGACGACGAGCCGGGCGCCGTCGGGGCTCCAGTCGACGGCGTAGCAGGTGTGACCCTCGACGAAGGTCGCCAGCGGTTCGCCGCCCTCGGCCGACCAGACGCGGGTGGTCGCGTCGTAGGCCGTGCTGGCGATCCGCCGGCCGTCGGGGCTCCACGCGGCGAAGCTGACGGCGTCCGAGTGGCCGCGCAGGACCCGCGGTTCGCCGCCGCCGTCGACCGGCCACACGCGCACGGTGTGATCGGAGGAGGTGCTGACGAGCCGCCGGCCGTCGGGGCTGAAGGCGGCCGAGGTGACCGCCCGGTCGTGGCCGCGGAGCACCCGCGGCTCGCCGCCGTCGACGGGCCACAGGCGGATGGTGCGATCGGCGGAGGCGCTGACGACGAGGCGACCGTCGGGGCTGAAGCCGACGGTGCAGACCTTGGCGCCGTGGCCGGCGAGCACGCGGGGCTCGCGGTCGTCGTGCCACAGGCGGACGAGGTGGTCCTCGCCGGCGGTGGCGACGCTGCGCTCGTCGGGGGCGAAGGCGGCGTACTGGACGCGGACAGGGTGGGGCAGGACGGTGGTGTACAGGCCGCCGTCGCGGGCGCGCAGGGCCAGGTCGGCCCACTCGCGCGGGAGGTCGGGCGGCTCGAGCTCGCGCACGAGGGCGAGGGCGGTGGTCGGGTCGGAGACCTCGAGCTCGCGCGCGGCGGCCATGCGGGTGGCGTTGCGGGCCTGGCGGGCCTCGTCGTCGGCGCGGGCGGCCAGGGCCTCGGCGCGGGCGGTCTGGTCGTGGGCGCGCAGGGCCTCGGCGCGGGCCCGCACGGCCAGCCAGGAGACGACCGCGGCGATGGCGACGAGCGCGGCGATGACGGCGAACAGGCGGCGCCGGCGGCGAGCCTCGGCGCGCCCGAGGCGGGCGACGACGGCGGCGAGGTACTGCTCCTCGTCGGCGCCGAGCGGCAGGCGGGCGGCGATCTCGGGGGCGCGGCGGCGGCGGTCGAGCCACACGCGGGCCTCCTCGGCGGCGTGCTCGCGCCACAGGGTGCCCTCGGCGCGGCCGCTGGCGCGCCACTGCTGGGCGGCGGCGCGCACCCGGGCCAGGAATTGGGCGTCCTGCCGGCTCTCGTCGAGCCACTGGCGCAGCCGGGCCCAGCGCTCGACCAGCGACTCGTGGACCAGCTCGACCGTGGCGCCGTCGCGCTCGTCGCCGGCGCCGATCAGGAGGAGGCGCGCGGCCGCGAGGCGCTGCACGACCTGGACCGCGGCGTCGCCCCCGGGCGCGAGGGCGCGCAGCTCGGCGAGGCTGACGACTGCGCGCGTGCGCTCCGGGGTGACCAGGCGCAGCAAGATCGCGCGCGCGAGCTGCTGCTCGCGCGGGGCGAGGGTCGAGAGGACGGCGTCGGCGTGGGTGGAGAGCGCGCCGGCGACCCCGCCGAGGGCGCGGTAGCTGGCGCGGGTGAGCAGCCGGCGCGCGCCGTCGCGCGTGTCCCACAGGCGGGCGGCCGTGAATTGCAGCAGCGGCAGCGGGCAGCGGGTGCTGGCCAGGGCGGCCAGCATCTCGTCGACGAGGTCGGCGCCCTCGAAGCGGTAGCCGGCCGCCTCGACCGGGCGCACGAGGGCGTCGCGCAGGGCGTCGGGCCCGAGCGGCGGCAGGAGGACGAGGCCGCGGGTGACCTCGCTGGTGAAGCGCCGGTCCTCGGCGACCCGGTCGAGGAAGTCGGAGCGGACGGCGAGGACGACCCGCACCGGGGAGGAGGCGTCGTCGGCGGCGCTCTCGAGGCAGGCGAGGAAGGTGGCCCGCTCGTCGGCGGCGGCGCCGAGGGTGTAGAGCTCCTCGAACTGGTCGACGAACAGGAGGAGGTGGCCGCCGCCGGCGCGACAGTGCGCGCGCAGGAGGGCGCCGGCGTGGCCGGGACGGTCGGGCAGCAGGGCGGCGAGGGCGTCGGCGTCGGGCGCAGGGGCGGAGTCGCGCGGTGGCGAGGCGAGCTGGGCGAGCACGTCGGCGAGGGCGAGCAGGGGGCGGCGGCCGGGGCGGAGGATGAAGGCGTCCCAGCGGGCGCCGGAGCGCTTGAGGGCGGGGATCAGGCCGGCGCGCACCAGCGAGGACTTGCCGGCGCCGGAGGGGCCGGCGATGACGACGAGCTGCTGCTGGCGCAGGCGGGCCAGGACGGCCGCGGTGTCGCGCTCGCGGCCGAAGAAGCGGGCGGCGGCGGCCTCCTGGAAGGCGGCCAGGCCGGCGAACGGGGCGGCTTCGAGGCCGGAGGGGGCGTCGTCGGCGACGAGGGCGACGAGGGCGCGCAGCAGGAGGTCGGCGGAGGCGAGCCGGCGCTCGGGGTCCTTGGCCAGGCAGGCGTCGACGAGGTCGGCGATCGGGCCGAGGTCGGGGCGGGCGGCGGCGAGGCTCGGCATCGGCGTGGCCAGGTCGCGCACGCCGGCCAGCCGCGCGGCGGACAGGGGCGCGAGCGGGTGGACGCCGGTGAGCAGCTCGTGGAGGACGACGCCGGCGGCCCAGATGTCGGTGCGGGCGTCGACGGGGCGGCCGAGCCACTGCTCGGGCGACATGTACGCGGGCGTGCCGACGCCCGCGCCGTCGAGGGTGTGGCCGTCGCCGGGGCCGCCGGCGCCGTCGGTCACGAGCCAGCTCGCCGGGTCGCCGGCCAGCCGCTTGGCGACCCCGAAGTCGAGCACCTTGACCTGGCCGGCGTCGCCGACGAGCACGTTCTCGGGCTTGAGGTCGCGGTGGACGATGCCCATCGCGTGGGCGCACTCGAGCGCGCGCACGACCGGCAGCAGGCGCTCGGCGGCCTGGCGGGGCGACAGCGGCTCGCGCTCGTCGAGCCAGGCCCGCAAGGTGCGGCCGTCCAGGTACTCGAGGACCATGTACGGGCAGCCCTGGACCTCGTCGACCTCGTAGACGCCGACGATGTGCTCGTGCTGGCAGCGGGCGGTGGCCCGCGCCTCGGCGAGGAACCGCCCGGCCCGCTCGCCGCCCCAGGCGTGCAGCAGCTTGATCGCGCACAGGCGGGCGAGCCGGGTGTCGCGGGCCAGGAACACCCGGCCCATCCCGCCGCGGCCGAGCTCGCGGATGATCTCGTAGTGCTTGAGCCAGCGACCTGGCCCGAGAGACAGCTCCGCCGCGGCCTCGGCCACAGCCAGCGGCTGCGTCAGCGGGGCCGTCGCGCGCCCGAGCCCCGCGCCGGTGTCGTCGCGCTCGCGGTCCATCTACGGCTCGATGCGGTGGCGTCGCAGCAGGCGGTAGAGATAGGCGCGATCGATGCCGGCGGCGTCGGCGGCCCGCGCCGCCTTGCCGTCGTGGAGGCGCAACAGGCCGGCGAAGTAGCGCCGCTCGAAGTCGGCGAGGGCCCGCACGCGCTCGGCGGCGTAGGGCGCCGCAGGGTCGACGACGAAGCCGTCGTAGCTCGCGTCACCGGTCTCGGGCTCGGGCTGGCCGGTGCCGAGGACGACGCAGCGCTCGAGGTAGTTGCGGAGCTCGCGGACGTTGCCGGCCCACACCGCATGACGCAGTCGGGCCAGGAACGCGGGGTCGCGCAGCGGCTCGACCTGCGCCGGCGAGGCGTGCAGGGAGGCGAGGATCTCGTCGACCAAAGCCGGGATGTCCTCGGGCCGCTGGCGCAGCGGCGGCATGCGGATGGTGACGACGGCGAGGCGGAAGTAGAGGTCGGCGCGGAACTTGCCGAGGTTGACCTCGGTCCGCAGGTCGCGGTTGGTGGCGGCGACGAGGCGCACGTCGACGGGGCGGTGCGTGTTGGAGCCGACGCGCCGGACCTCGCGGGCCTCGAGCGCGCGCAGCAGCTTGGGCTGGAGGTCGAGCGGGAGCTCGCCGATCTCGTCGAGGAAGAGGGTGCCGCCCGAGGCCTCCTCGAAGGCGCCGATCCGCCGCTCGGTGGCGCCGGTGAAGGCGCCCTTCTCGTGGCCGAACAGCTCGCTCTCCAGCAGGTTGCCGTGGATCGCCCCGCAGTCGACGACGACGAACGGGCCGTCGGCGCGCGCGCCCTCGCGGTGGACCGAGCGCGCGGCCTGGCTCTTGCCGGTGCCGGTCTCGCCCTCGAGCAGCACTGTGGCGTTGCTCTCGGCCGCGCGCGCGAGCAAGGCGAAGGTCGCTCGCATCGGCGCCGAGACCCCGGTGAGCGCGCCGAAGCGCGGCTCGCTGGCCAGCGGCAGGCGGTTGACCTCGGCCCCGAATTCGAAGCGGATCACCGTCTTGCCGAGGCGCAGCAGGCTGCCGGCGCGCAGGAACGCCTCGAGCACGCTGACGCCGTCGAGCACGGTGCCGTTGCGGCTCTTCAGGTCGCGCACGCGGGCGCCGGCCTCGTCGACGACGATCTCGCAGTGGAACCGCGAGACCGTCGGATCGTCGACGATGCAGTGATTGCTGCGATGCGAGCCGATCGAGCAGCGATCGGTCGCGGACTGCCAGGTCGCGCCGGCGGCCGGCCCCTCGACCACGGTGAGGCCGAAGCGCCGCACGCTGGCCCGGCCCGCCTGCGGCTCGGCGCAAGTGAGGGTCGCGGCCACGGCGGCGGGCACCGGCTCGCGGCGGTCGTCGGTCGGCATCCGCCTACGGATACAACCGTTCGCCCCGCCCGGCAACGGCCCCGGCGCGGACCGTCGGCGACGGCGAGGTATCACCGGCGCGCACGAGCGGGTTCGCCCGCCGCGAATGGGGGCATGACATGTCCCTCGGGTCATGTTTGGATTGCGCGCGGTCGAGGTCGCTGGCGGGTCCGGTGCGGACAATCGTCGCAAGTCCTTTGGGGCATGTCCGAAGATAGGCGCGATCGCATGGGAGGTATGTCCCGAGAGACAGATCGGCCGCCGCGGCGATACCTGTCCGAACGAGCATGTGGCCAAAAAGCCCCGGCTCGCGGCGCGCCGGCTCCGGGCGACGAGGTTGGGCGACCCCTCGGACCTCGATCCGACCTGATCGGCCGGCACCGCGCCGCTACGCCGCTTGCCGGCGCTCACGGCGGGAGCGGCCCGTGCGTGGGCCTGTGCGCCCGGCTACGGTGACCGCATGCGAATCTCAGGGGCGCTGATCATCCTCGCCTGTGCGGCGTGTCCGGGCGGCACGGGCGGGACCACCGAGACCACCGACACCGCGGCGACGACCGAGCCGAACGGGACGACGAGCGGGTCGGAGACCGCGGACCCGCCGACGGGCACGACGACCGCGCCGGCGCCGACGACCAGCGCCGGGACGACGACCGAGGACCCGACCACCGGCGACCCGACCACCGGCGAGCCGGCGCAGCCCAGCGCGCGCGTGGTGTATGTGACCGCGCTGGCGCCCCGCGAGCTGTTCTTCGTCGACTGCACCGGCGAGACCCCCGGCGCACCGATTCGCATCCACGAGCCGCTGGCCGAGGGCTGGGAGGCGGCGCCGGGGGCGTGGACGTCGCCGTCGGGGCGCTGGCTCGTCTACAACCTGGTCCATCCGGAGCTGGGCAGGGAGGCGTGGCTCGTCGACATGTCCGGGCCGCTGCCGGGGGTGCCGAAGCGCGTCGAGCTGCCGGCGGGCATGTCCCTCCTGTTCCGGCCCCAATTCTCGCACGACGAGACCCGCCTGGCGCTGTGGGGCGAGGACGCGGACGGGTCGGAGTTCCATCTGTGTACGATCGAGCCCGACGGGACCTGCGTGCCGGAGCGCTGGGGCGTCCCGTTGCAGCCGGGCGGGATTCACCGGTTCTCGTTCGAGTTCTCGCCGGACGACACGCGCGTGGCCTACTTCGCCGATCCGGAGGGCGACGGGTCCGACCAGCTGTTCCTCGGCGGGACGGCGCCGGGCGAGGCGGGCGTGGCCGTGCCGGTGTCGGGCGACATGCCGCCCGTCGACCAGATCGAGACGCTGTGGTTCAGCCAGGACGGCGCGACGCTTTATTATGGGTTCGGTCCCGACCCGAGCCGACCGGGGGTGCGCGCGGTCGATGTCGCGAGCGATCCGCCGAAAGCGCCGGTGACCGTGGTGCCGATCGACGGGCTCTTCGCAGTCCACCCGGACGAATCGGCGATGCTGGGGTGGAGCAGCGAGGACGACAGTTCGAACGGCGACCTGGCGGTGTTCGCCCTCGACGGCACCAAGGTCGGCCCGGGCGCGCCGATCCACGACGCGCCCGGGCGCGTGTCGGATCGGCTGTTCCAGTGGTCCGCCGACGGCCGCTTCGTGATCTACGGGGCCCACGGCGGCCAGGTGGAAAACGCCTACGCGCTGTTCGGCGCCGATGTCAGCGGGCCGACGCCGACGCCGCCGGTGATCCTGAGCGCGCCGATCACCACCAACGGGACGGTCGATCGCGTGCTCGTCGGCCCCGATCCGTCGGTCGTGTTCTACGTCGGCCGGCCCGACCTCGAGACCGGCGACCAGGTGTGGAGGGTCCCGCTCGAGGCGCCCGGCGACCGCGTGCTGCTGGCCGAGATGGCCGAGTTGGGCACGATCCTGGACGTCAGGCTCGGCCCCGATGGGTCTCAGGTGCTGTTCTCCGCCTTGCCGGAGTGGAAGGGCCAGCACCAGCTGTTCCTCGCCGACCCCGCGGCCCCGGGCGCGCCGGTCCACCTGAGCGAGCCGCTGGAGCCGGACGAGGGGGTGCGGCAGCCGCAGTTCAGTCAGGACGGCGGCCGCGTGTTCTACTTCGCACACCGGGCGGTCGACGACACGCTCGCGCAGCGGCTGCTGCAGGTCGACGTCGACGCGCCGGACGCGGTGGTCCAGGTGTCCGACCCGGCCCACAGCGTCGGGCAGGCGCTGTACTTCGCGCCCGTCGCCGAGTGAGCGCGCGAGGGCGGATGCGCCGGCAGGCGTCGGCGCTGGCGGGGCGCGTGTGTAATAATGTCCTGAAGGACATGTCCATTCGAGCATGCATGCAATGCTGCGCTCGCGCGACATGTCCTCGGGGACATGCGTTCATTCGTCGGACGGGGTCGTGAAGTAGGCGACGTCGTGGAGCTCGGCCTGCTCGGGGGGCGGGACGACCTCCTGCACGGCGAAGCGGAACAGGGTGAAGGCGATCGGGTTGTTGCAGGGGCTGTCGGTGGGGTCGAGCTGCAGCGAGCATTCGCCGTAGCCGTCGTCGCCGATCGCCACGCAGTCGAAGCGGGCGCCCCAGTCCGAGGCGGGGGTGCCGGGGCCGGCGGGCGGGCTCGTGGTGTCGAGCCAGTCGATGCCGAAGAACCCCGAGTCGTAGTTGAAGCCGGCCTCGACGCGGACCGTGAGGTCCTTGCCCTCGGGGTACTGGTCGGCGGTGGCCAGGTCGGGGCCGCGGAACACGACCTTCTCGTCGGCGCAGTCGATCGCGGCGCCGTAGCGCGGGGCGAGGGCCACGTAGTCGTCGGCCGGGTACATCGTCTCGGCCGGGGTCGGGGCGACCTCGTGGCAGGCGTCGGCGAACGCGGGGTCGCCGGTGAAGGCGACGTCGAGCATGCAGGTGTCGCGCAGGGCCGCGGGGCACTCGTGGCACTCGGCCTCGGCGAGCTCGATGTCCTCGGGGTTGGGCGGGGGCGTGCTGACCGGCATCAGGCCGTAGGGCGCGTCGCGGTAGGTCTGGGGGCCGGTGTCCGGGGCGTAGACGAACAGCGACTGGCCCTGGGGGACGCGCCAGGCCTCGCTGAAGCTGCCAGGGCCGCGGTAGAGCGCCTCGAAGCCGACCGGCTGGGCGAGGAAGACGCCGCCGCCGAGGCCGATGTCGTTGCTGCGGTCGCCGTCGGCGTCGCCGAGCACGCCCTCGACCGCGCCCGCGCGCGCCGGGGCGAGCGAGACCTGCAGGTCGAGATGATCGGCGAACACGCGCACGCTCAGGCGGTCGCCGCCGGGCCAGTCGAGGAGGTAGCGGTCGCCCGCGAGCTGCAGGACGCCGCCGCCGACCGCGACGGGCACGCCGGGCTCGAGGAGCTCGACCTTGCCGTCGACGTACACCTCCGCGGGCATGTCGGCGTGGAAGCTGACGCGCTGGTCGCCGATCTTCGCGGCCGCTGCGGTGTTGTAGGAGAGGCTCAAATTCTGGCCCAGCGGGGCCTGGCGGGCCTGGATCTCGAGCGGCGCGCCCGCGGTCGCGCGCACCAGCACGAACTCGCCGCCGGCCTGGAAGTCGAACAAGAGGCCGTCGTGGCTGATGACGTGGACGTCGCCCCAGGTGCCGCCGGGGCCGCCGGGCGGCTGCGGGTCGTCGCACTCGTCGTTGTACTCCTCGCAGCGCTTCTTGAACTCGCGCTCGCCGAGAGTGACGACCAGCGGCTCGAGCAAGGTGCCGAGGCCCCACGGGGCGTCCCAGCCGAACTCGCCGCCGACCTCGCCGAACACCGCGACGCAGAGCTTGCAAGTGCCGGGGTCGACCGTGGCCTTGAGGCCGAGCGCGCCGAACGGGGCGACGTGCGGGCCGTAGAGGAAGCCGAGCGCGAACCCCAGCTCGTCGACGAGGGTGAACTTGGACTCGAGCGCGAACTCCATGCCGAGGCCGGTCTCGAGCAGGTCGGCGTCGCCGGAGATCTGCGGCGCGAACTTGTGGTTCCAGCCCTTCTCGTCGTGCGTGAGCTGGAACGGGGCCGCGGCGGTGAACTTGCCGGCCCACTTGAACGCCATGGCGAAGTCGATCCGCGGCCGCATGTGCAGGGTCACCGGGATCGGCGTGGGCAGGCCGCCGAGGATGATGTCGCCGAGGTGCAGAGAGTCGGCGATCTCGGCCTTCACCGAGACCGAGGCTTCGATCGTCGGCGCGACGTCGATGTCGACGCGCAGGTCGCCGAACACGAGGCCGTCGACCGAGAACTTCTTGACGACGATGCCGGCGAACACCTCGGCCTCGCTGGCGGTCCCGGGCGAGGTGCCCTCGGCCAGCGGGATGGTGATCTTGATGCCGAGCTTGTCCTCCTCGCCGCCCTTCTGCAGGGTGGCGGCGGCGGCGTCGAGCGCGAGCGCTTTCTTGGTCGCGAAGATCCCGCCCGGCGGCGCGGTGACGGGGGTGATGGTGCCGATGCAATCGCCGACGCAGTAGGCGTCGGCGGTCGAGAGCGGGACGTCGCGCACGCCGAAGTAGCCGCCGGCGATGGTCTCGTCGAGGCCGACGGGGTGGCCGTAGAGGGTCAGGCTGCTGCCGCTCTGGAAGCGCTTGACCACCCGCAGCATGTAGCCGGCGCCTTGCTGGCCGACCACGACGTCGCCGGCCTGGATGCTCGGCATGCCCTTCATGGTCGAGTACTTGAGCTCCAGCAGGCTCAGCGTCGGCGCCTCGGCCGGGGTGAGCTTGGCGGCGACGAAGTTCGGGTGCTGCTCGGGGAAGCGGACGTCGGGCTTGTAGTCGAGGTGGTTGGCGAGCACCGTGGTGCCGGCCCACAGCCGCCGCCCGCCCTCGGACACGACGAGCTCGGGCCGGTGCTCGCCGAGCTGGTCGAAGGTGTGGACCGGCAGGCCGTCGACCTTGATGTCGCCGGTGGAGGTCGGACACGGGTTGAGGATCTCGTCGACCAGGCCGTCGCCTTCGAAGTCGAGCTCGCAGGTGAGGTCGCCGGTGCCCTTGCCGGCGAGGATGTTCCAGCCGAAGTGGGTGACGAGCGGCGCGTCGCCCCAGCCGCGCTCGACGGTGTCGAACGCGTCGACCGCGAGCGTCGGCACGTCGCCGCAGCCGGCCTTGCCGCCCTGAGTCGAGGCGATCAGGCGCTTCTCGGCCTCGTAGGTGTGCGGCGCGCTCAGGACCGGCAGGGGCTCGCCGAAGGCGAGCGCGACATGGAAGAAGCAGTCGGGCAGGCGCACCAACAGCGGGCCGCCGGCGCCGCCGCCGTCGACGCGGGTGGTGTGGACGTCGTAGGCCTGCGGCGGCTGCACCGGCACCAGCGATTGCATGGTGATGCCCGGGGTGGTGTACGAGGCCAGGGTGACGCGCGGACCGTGGTCGGCGAGGCAGCCCGGGGTGACCGCGTAGCTCAGCTCGACGATGTCGCCGGGGCGAGCGAACTGCTCGAGGCCCTGGCTCACCGCGTCGGTGAAGTCGGTGGTCCCGTCGGTGTGGAAAAAGCTGATCTTGGTGTCGGTGAGGCACGATTCGAGCGGCGGGTCCCACAGCGACACGTTGCGGGGGGCCGCGGCCTCGGCCTCGGGCCGCGGCTCGGCGGCCTCGCAGCCGTGAAGGCCGGCCAGACTCAAGGAGGTGAGGATCAGGTGACGTTTGCGCATGTTCGTTCCCAAGGTCCGGGCGGGGCGCGGGGGCGCGGGCCGGCCGGATGCGCGGCGCCTGTGCAGTCGCCGTGCCACGCTGGCCGCGAGGTCCTGGCGGCCTTCCGGGCGCGGGCGTGGCCTGGGAGGACACGCCCGGTCGCCGGAGTGACCTGCGAGGCCACTGCGGGCTCGCGGTCGCGCGCTGAGGTGGAGCGATCGAGAACGCTGTTGATATGCTCTTTGGGGCATGTCCTTGCGGCCATGCGGAGGCTGTGGGCGGTGCTGTCTCGCCGGGACGCGGCGTGGTATGCAGGTCCGATGAAGAGCTTCGACTTGAGGGTGACGCTGCGCGAGGCGCAGGTGTTGGCGGCGCTGCTGCGGGCCGCCGGGGTGGCTCCGCTGGCGCTCGCGGGCGCGTGCGCGGACCGGCCGATCGGCGCGACGGAGGGCCAGGTGTCGGGGGTCGGCACGACCACCGCGGGCGACGAGACGAGCGCGGAGACGACGCAAGGCACGTCGCCCGGGCCGGTGACGGGGACGGTGCCGGGCACCGCGACGGAGACGGAGCCGGGCACTGCGAGCGCGACGGAGCCGGGCACCGCGACGGAGACGGAGCCGGGCACCGCGACCGCGACGGGGCCGGGCACCGCGACGGAGACGGAGCCGGGCACCGCGACCGCGACGACGGGGGAGATGACGGGCCCCGATCCCGACGAGACGACCGCGTGGAGCGACAGCGATCGGACATCGGACTGCCCGATTGACTATTATGAGACGGTCGAATGTGTCGACCCGCCCGGTGACACGACGACCGGTGATACGACGACGGGCGACGGCACGACGACCGGCGACACGACGACCGGCACGACCGGCGACAGCGGGCTGTGTGACGGGGTCGAGGTGCCGATCGCCAGCGATTGCGGACTCTACGGGATGCCGCTGTCCGAGGTGTTCGAGCAGCGCGGGCAGTGCTGCATGACGGTCAGGTGGGAGGAGGCGTGCTGCGGGCGGCCCTTCCTGGTCGAAGAGACAGCTCGCACGGCGCGCCCGGTCGCCCGCGCCGACTGGAGCTCGCCGGTCGCGCCCACGCTGGCCGGGCTGTCTTCGACCGAGCGGGCGGCGCTGGCCGCCGAATGGCTCGAGGACGGCCTGGCCGAGCACGCGTCGGTGGCCGCGTTCGCCCGCTTCGCGCTGCAGCTGCTGGCGCTCGGGGCCCCGGCTGCGCTGGTCGAGGCGGCACAGCAGGCGATGGCCGACGAGATCGTGCACGCGCGGCTGTGCTTCGGGCTGGCGGCGGCCTACGGCGGCGAGGCGCGGGGGCCGTCGCCGCTGCCGCTGGCCGGCGCGCTCGCGGGCGCCGACGATCTGGTGGCGGTGACCGTGGCGACGCTGCGCGAGGGCTGTATCGGCGAGACGCTGGCGGCCCTGCAGGCCGAGGCGGCGCTGGCCCGTGCGCAGGACCCGGCGGTGCGCGCAGCGCTGGCGCAGATCGCCGCCGACGAGCTGCGCCACGCAGAGCTGGCCTGGAGCTCCGTGGCCTGGGCCCTGGAGCGCGGCGGGTCAGAGGTCCACGCGGCCTGCGCGGCGGCGCTGGCGGCGGCGGAGGCGAAGGTGGGGAGAGCTTTGGGACATGTTGAAGAGGACATGTCCGAAGGGATGCTCGCGCACGGGCGCCTCGGGGCGGCCGGCCGCGCGGCGGTGGCCCGGCGGGCGATGGTCGCGGTCATCGGCCCGGCCGGCCGGGCGCTGCTGGCCCGCCATGCGCCGGCGGCCGCTGCGTGAATTTCGGGACATGCTCGAAGGGGCATGTCCGAAAGTGCATGTGTCGGGCTCGGCCTCAGACGAGGCCGAGCTCGGCGTCCGTCGCGTTCCGGCCGTACTTCTCGCGCGGGGGCATCGGCCGGCGCGACCAGTGCGGCTCGAACGCGACCGACGAGACAGTGCGCCCCTCGGGCAGGGCGCCGTTGCCCACGCCGCGCGAATAGTCGTAGTAGATCTTGACGATCTCCTCGCGCGTGACCTGCTGCGCGGACGGGTGCGCGAGGCAGGCGGCTTGCCAGCGCCGGACCCGCGCGTACTTCGGCTCGTCCGGGAGCGCGAAGTCTTCATAGTACTCGACGAACCAGAAGCGCATGAACATGGGGGTGAAGACCGCCTCGGCCCAGCCGAATTCGTCGTGGAGGAAGGTGCGGTCGGGGCTGTAGCGGGCGAGGAAGGCGTCGATGCCGGCGTAGTGCGCGAGCAGCCGGTCCCGCAGCGCCTCGCGCTTGCCCGGGTCCTGGTTCATCACGTAGCCGTAGCCGGCGTTGACGAAGTCGCTGCACAGGGCGGTCAGCATGTTCTCGACGGCGCGCGCGAACGGGTCGCTCGCGGCGACGCGCCGCTCGGGGAAGCGATCGTCGAGGTACTGCATCAGGACCAGGCTCTCGCGCAGGACGCCGCCGGTCTCGGTCTCGAGGATCGGCAAGCTGGTGCTGCCCGGCGTCTTGGCGAGGAGCGCGGGGTCACGCGGCCGGGTCACGTCGACGACCTCGAACTTCACCGCCCCGCCGAGGCCTTTGAGCGCGAGGAGGATCTCGAGGCGCTGGCTGAAGGGGCAGACGGGGATGTGATAGACGCGGAGCTCGCTCATCGCGCCCGAGCTTATCGGGGATCGCAGGTCCGTGCCGCGCTCGCCCGCGCGGCGCGGCCGGCGAGGCGCGCAGGGCCCGGGCTTTTCGCCCGGATCAGGTCGGTGCCCGGCCTCGTGTGCGTCCCGCGGGGCGTTTCTGAACTTCTTGCGCGGGGGCTCGCCGGCGGCCACGGTTGTCTGCAATCGAGGCCGATCTTTGGCACCCTGACCGGCGAGCGAGGCAGACCACGATGAAGCGCCACTTCTCCATGATCCGCGAGTTTCACCTGGCCGACTGGTTCACGCTGGCGAACGCGTTCTGCGGCACCGGGGCCGTGTTCGCCGCGATGCGCTTCCTGCAGGACGGGCGCCCGCACGCGCTGCTGCAGGGCATGGCCCTGATCCCGCTGGCGTTCCTGTTCGACGCGCTGGACGGCCGGATCGCCCGCTGGCGGCGCAAGTCGTCGAGCATGGGCCGCGAGCTCGACTCGCTCGCGGACGTGATCTCGTTCGGCGTGGCCCCGGCCGCGCTGGCCTACGCCTGCGGCATGCAGGGCGGCTGGGACTGGGTCGTCCTGTCGTACTTCGTCTGCTGCGGCGTCAGCCGCTTGGCCCGCTACAACGTCACCGCGGAGTCGCTGTCGGGCGACGACGGCAAGGTCCGCTACTTCGAGGGCACGCCGATCCCGACCAGCCTCGTGCTGGTGGTGGTGCTGGCGCTGGCGGCCTGGAACGGCCGGCTCGGCGACTCGCTGTGGTTCGGCTCTGTCGACCTCGGCTGGCAGCTGCACCCGCTGGTGCTGATGTTCGCGCTGTCGGGCTCGTTGATGATCAGCAAGACGCTGCACATCCCCAAGCCGTGATGAGGACCGAGGGTCACGCGTCGGCCAGGAGCGCGCGCAGGGACTGCTCGAGCGCGGCGATCCGGCGGGGGGCGCGGCCCTGGCCGTCGGGGAGGTTCTCGGCGCGGCCGATGGCCCGCTGCCACAAGGCGCGCAGGTCGAGCTCGGGCGCGATGGTCCAGCCGGGCTCCACGCGCAGCAGCGACAGGGCGTGGTAGCCCCAGATCCCGAGCACCGCGTCGGGGCCGAGGAACTCGCGCCATGCGGCCTGGGTGGCCGCCAGCGGGGCGCCGGCGCGGATGTCGGCCTCGGGCAGATCGAGGTTGAAGGTCACGCGCGGGGACAGGCGCTGGCGCGGGGCCAGCAAGGCGGTGAAGCGCTCGCCGGTGGCGACCCGCACGGCCCGCAGCTCGATGGCCTCGACGGGCGGAGCGTCCGGGGTGGCGTAGGGCCAGGCGTTGGGCTCGACGTGCAGGAGCACCAGTCGGTCGGCGACGGCCCGCAGCGGGGCGCGCAGATCGACGGCGGGCTTGGGTGCGCGCGGCGGCTTGTGCTGGCGGTGACGGTCGGCGCCGGCGCCCGTGGCGACGTAGGCGAGCTGCATGTCGACCATGCGCTCGAAGGCCGAGAGGATCGGCGTGTAGCGGCCCGGGGCGCGCTCGAGGCGCTCGAGCACGTGCGCGGTGGCCTCGATGGTCGAGAGGCAGTGATCGTCGGGCTCGCGGCGGATGCGGTAGTTGCTGGCGAAGTCGGGGCGGAAGAACAGCCGCGGGAGCCCGCGCAGCAGGGCGCTGCGGCCGACCAGCTTGCGCGCGTTGGCCCAGGTGCCGTCGACGACCACGAGGGTGTGCGGGGCGCGAGTGAGGGCGTCGACGTCGGTGGCGTCGGCGGAGGGGAACAGCAGGTGAGTGTCGGGCGCGGCGAGCAGCTCGGCGAGCGCGGGCTGGCGGTCGGGGTCGAGGGTGACGTGCAGCTGCGAGCCGGGCAGCGACAGGTGAGCCATGCGGCAGGTGCTGACGCCGACCCTGAACTCGCGCGGGTGCTGCAAGAACACGACGCGGGTGCGGCTGGGCACCGGCACGACTGCGCTGCACCAGCACACCTGCCGGGGGCGACGACACCGCGGACAGTGTTCTCGAGGCTCCACGGCCGGTCGTCTACCACGAGGCGCGAGGCGCGGGGCGCGTGCTACCCTGGTGGCGTGGTCGAGGAGGCGTTTTGCTGCGGTGCGTGTGCCCACCTGGCAGCGGCGGGAGATCACGAGGCGGCGCCGGCAGGCCCGCCGCTGCGCTTCGCGCTCGCCGAGGACGGGCGCCCGCGGGGCGCGTGGGTGGTGTTCGGCGGTCGCGCGGTCGCCCTCGAGCGGGCGGTCACGGTCATCGGTCGCGCGCCGGGCTGCGACCTCGTCATCGACGACGTGACGCTGTCGCGCCGGACGTGCTCGATCAGCTTCGACGGCGCCGGTCATTGCATCGTCACCGATCTCGACAGCGCCTGCGGCGTGGTCGTGAACGGCCGCAAGGTCACCCGCGCGGGCCTGCACGCGGGCGATCGCGTGTATGTGGGGAGCGTCGTGTTCTCGGTCGCGCCGCGGCCCGAATGACGCCGGTGGATCAGCGGCTCTTTTGCGGATATCCTGCGCCGATGGCCACGCAGAGCGACCTGCTCGGGACATGGATCGAGGACACCTACGATCCGGACGAGGACACCGAAGATCGCCACGACCACATGATGGAGCTCCACGTGCTCGTGCTGAGCCGGGACGCTGCGGGGCGGAAGATCGCGCGCTACGGGCAGATCTACGCGTCGAATTACGGCACCGACGAGAAGTTCGGCGAGGGCACGTTCCGCGCCACGAAGGACCGGCTGGTCGTCGAGCTGCCGGAGCTGCGCGATCGCAGCAATGCGGCAGGGATGGGCTACGAGAGCCGGCGCTGGCAGGTGCGCGCGTGCACGCTCGAGTTCCGGCGGGTCGACGAGGATGAGGAGCCCGTGCTGACGAGCCACCTGGATCCCGGCTCCCCGACGGTGCCCGAGGCGCGCTTCGTGCGAGTGACGGACCCGAGCCGCGAGCTCGCGCAGCTCGACGAGCTGTCGGCGCGCATCCGCGGCGGATAGGCGCGCGCGAGCGGGCGGATAGGTGCACCCGGTAGCGCGGAGTCCTGGCGAGCTCTGCGTGGGCGACGGGGCGGTCGCGTGCTGTCGTCGGTGAATCTGAAATCGCTCCCGCGACGCGAGCGGCCTCGCAGCCGGTGTTCAGAGCCGAGCCGATGGTGTCGACGAGTCATTGGGGCAAAGCGAACCTCTCCTCGGTAAAGGCGCGAGGCTGCGGAGACGAACGCATCTTCGCTGCGCGACCAGCGGCATGCGTGTTCATCGCAGAGGCGCCCGAATCGACCACGGGCCCAGCGGCCGCGTCGACGATCGCTCATTCAATTTCTCCGGCTCGTGGATGACGCATTCGATATACTGCGGACAGATGGGCTATACCTACGCGAGACGCGCCCCGGCGAACGCTGCGAACGCCAACGTCAAGGAAAAACCGTATGCGAGGAATGGATCCACGCATTGCCGGGTCGGCCGCGCTGCGGCCGATCCGGACGGCGCGCCTTCCTCGCTGCAGAGCATGGCGCAACGCGGCGCCGCCGAGCGGGAGGCCGCGAGCGCGGTTGCGTCGGAATCGATCGCCGGCCTCGGCTTCCGACTCCAGGCCAAGCTGGAGGTCTCGACGGCCGACGATCCGCTGGAGCGCGAGGCCGACAAGGCGGCCGAGCGGGTGATGCTCGCGCAGGAGCAGCCGCAGGCGAGCGGCTCCCATTCGAATCGGGCGCCCGCCCGTCGCATCGTGAGCCTGAAGCGGGTCGAGCCGGTCGCGCGCGCCGCCGCGGAGCCGCGAGCGCCCAGCGATGGCTCGCCGTCCGCACGATCGGACGAGTTCGCGGGGCGGATCGCCGCGCTGCGCGGGCGCGGTTTGCCGCTCGCACCTCGTGACCAGGCGTTCTTCGGGCAGCAGCTCGGCAGCGACTTCAGCCGCGTGCGCGTCCATGCCGACGGCGAGGCCGGCGCGATGGCACGATCGCTGCGCGCGCGCGCCTTCACCGTGGGACCCGACATCGTGTTCGCACCGGGCCAGTATGCGACGGGCTCGCGGGAGGGGCGACGGCTGCTGGCCCACGAGCTCACGCACGTGGTGCAGCAGGGGTACGCCCGCGATCCTTCGGCACCGTCACCCGCCGGTCGCGCCGTCCCGGGCATGATCTATCGGGCGCCGGCCGGCCCCACGGCCGACGATCCGGCCCACGCTGCCGATCCCTTCGACGAGAGCGCCTATGCATCGATGGGCTACTGGTGGCGATCGACGGCGACCCAATCGACCAAGCCCACGCTCGCCGAGGTGCGCGCCGCGATCGTGGCGTCCGGGCAGGTGGACGAGACGACGCTCGCCGAGAGCGCAGAGACCTGGGTCCTCCGCGGTCCCGACCAATATCCCTACTGGTCCTTCCGCCACCCGTCGAAAGGTGTTGTGGCGCGAGCAGCCGTCCTGGTCGCCGGTTGGAGCCGCGAGGAGGGCACGCTCTTCGACATCTGCCTCTTCGCCCCTCCATCGCGGACGAGGCGCGCCGTCCGGGTCGAGCCGCCCAGCGCGATGATGCTTCAAGCCTCGCACCAGGTCGCCGAGGACGCCGTCCCTTGCATTCCGGTCGACACGAAGTCAGACATCGACTGGGGGATCGCCGGTCGCTCCTTCGCCAGCACGGCCGCCACGGGGCTCGCCGTGGTCGCAGGTGCGGGCCTCCTGGTCGGCCTCGAGGTGCTGACGCTGGGACAGGTCACCTGGTTGCTGGTCGGACTCGGGCTCGCGTCCGGCGGCAAGGCGCTGGTGGACCGGCGACAGGAGGCGCAGGACGCGGGCGTGGAGGTGCCATTCGAGAATTCCGTGATCCATGCGGCGGGTGACGTGGTCGGCGCGAGCCCGCTGGTCGAGGGCCTCTCGGGCACGCGGCTGGGGACCGAGCAGACGCTCAGCACGGAGGACCGCTCGCAGCTGCTCGGCAGCGGGCTCGGAGGGGTCGCCACGGCCTGGGGAGGGCCGAAGACGTTCGCGGGAAGCACCCAGATCGGTCTGCGGCGGCCGGGTGGAGTGCCCGCGAGTCCCGGAGGCGCGACCCCGCTGCCGCGCATCGTGCCCGTGCGCACGCCGGCGCCGCACCCCGCGGCCGGTCCGGTGGAGCGAGCGATGGCCGAGGCCCTCCCCGCGGAGGTGCGGCTCGGGTTCTACCGATGGATGGAGGAGACCCATTCCACTCGCAAGACTCAGGACGTCGAGGCGATGCTCTCCAAGATGCCGCCACATAAGATCGAGGCGACCTTGAGAGAGCAAACTAAGGCATATAGAGCCGAGCTCGACGACGCGGACGCCGCGGTTCGGACGCACAGCGATCCGCTGGATCCCGCCCTCAAGTACGAGTTCGAGGAGGGCGGCGTGAAAGTGAAATTTTCTCGCAAGGTGATGTCCGACGGCGAGATCGACCAGGCGCTGGAGATCTCCGCGAAGACTGGAGAGACGTTCGTGCTGTTCAGCGAGACGCCGATGGGTGGAGATTATCCGGGGATCGACGGAGTGAGCGAGACGAGCGGCCGTCCGGTGTCCCTCAAGCGATCCCACGGTTCAGCGAAGGTCAACCTGGTGCGCGTGCATGCGGTCGACGCGCTGGTGAAAGCTCGGGATGCCGGTTACTCACACGTGGAAGTGCATATCACGATGCACGGTTCCACGATGGCCCAGGTCAAGGCCGCCTGGAACGGCACACCAGGACATCACCGGGGCAGCGGGCCCATCTTCGACGACAGGGGTACGATCGCCCGCTACGTGATCCACGCCGGCAAGGAGGTCTTCGTTGTCGCGCCGACGCCGAAGCTGATGGTACCCTTGCAAGTCCCGAGCGCGCTCTCGGACCAAGAGGAAGCGAAGTCGAGTGAGTGAGACCCCGTCGTCATCGTGCATCGTGGGCGAGGTGGGGCCCGGCCGGGCGGCCGAGGTGGTCCGTGGAGCAGCCCGCAGGCTCGGGATGTCGGTCGCCGCGGGCGATGCTGCGACGCGCAATCTGCCAACGGGAGTCTCCGCCTTCGAGCTGTCCTGGGTCGGCAGCTGTACGCCGATCGGCGGCACCGGCGAGCTGACCGTGCGCTTCCGCGGGCCGTCGGCGACCGCGGCCGCCGTCTTCGCCGCGCTGTCCGCAGAGACCGGCGGGTTCGTGCTGAGCGAGTCGGTCGGCGCGTGGTATGCGGGACACTCCGTGGCGTTCGATCCCTTGGTCCGCGACTCGTCGCTGGCGAAGCTCGTCCTGCGATTGAGCGGAGGTTCGGATTTCTGGGAGCCGCATCCCATCACCACCGAGCGCACGACGTGGACGCTGCTCGGCGTCCCGAGGTTGCCGCGTATGCCGGATCCGTTCGCATGCGCGGTCTTTCCGCTGGTCAACGCCGACGAGTTCGCCGGGGCCTGGGCGCGCGAGGCCGCGACCGCCACGGCAGGCTGGGCCTGGCGGGAGTTGCTCGCCCCGCCGCTCGATGTCGCGTGCGCGTTCGTGATGCTTCGACGCGGCGGCCGCGGCGATCCCGAGCTGATCGAGCGGCTCGTCCGGTCGCTCGACGCGCTGCCTGCCGCAGCCTTCGAGCTCTTCGGCAATGGGGGCATGAGCTGGTGGATCGCCCCCTCGCATCCGTGTGACACGGAGCCCCTCCATGACGTCGCCGCGCTGATCGAATTCCTCCGCAACGCCTCCATCATGATGGGAACCTGGCCCGCGGCGATGGCCTGGCCGATGGACTGACGCGCACGACATCAGGAAGAGGCGAAGTCGAGTGAGTGAGACCCCGTCGTCGTCGGGCATCGTGGGAGGGGTCGACGCCGACCGGGCGGCCGACGTGGTTCGTGGCGCGGCCCGCAGGCTCGGGATGTCGGTGGTCGCGGGCGACGACGCGACGCGCAAGCTGCCGGCGGGAGTTCTCGCGTTCGAGCTGACGTGGATCGGCAGCCGCGCGAGGCTCGGTGGCGTCGGCGAGTTGACGGTGGACGTCCACGCATCGTCCGCGACTGCGGCCGCTGTCTTCGCCGCATTGTCCGCCGAGACTGGCGGGTTCGTGCTGAGCGAGTCGGTCGGCGCCTGGTACGCGGGCCACTCCATGGCCTTCGATCCATTGGCCCGTGAATCGTCGCTCGCCAAGCTCCTCCGCCGCCTGAGCTGGGCGCCGGATCTCTTGGAGCCGCACGCCATCACCACCGAGCGCATGACGTGGACGCTGCTCGGCGTCCCGAGGTTGCCGCGTATGCCGGATCCGTTCGCATGCGCGGTCTTTCCGCTGGTCAACGCCGACGAGTTCGCCGGGGCCTGGGCGCGCGAGGCCGCGACCGCCACGGCAGGCTGGGCCTGGCGGGAGTTGCTCGCCCCGCCGCTCGATGTCGCGTGCGCGTTCGTGATGCTTCGACGCGGCGGCCGCGGCGATCCCGAGCTGATCGAGCGGCTCGTCCGGTCGCTCGACGCGCTGCCTGCCGCAGCCTTCGAGCTCTTCGGCAATGGGGGCATGAGCTGGTGGATCGCCCCCTCGCATCCGTGTGACACGGAGCCCCTCCATGACGTCGCCGCGCTGATCGAATTCCTCCGCAACGCCTCCATCATGATGGGAACCTGGCCCGCGGCGATGGCCTGGCCGATGGACTGACGCGCACGACATCAGGAAGAGGCGAAGTCGAGTGAGTGAGACCCCGTCGTCATCTTGCATCGTGGGCGAGGTGGGGCCCGGCCGGGCGGCCGAGGTGGTCCGTGGAGCAGCCCGCAGGCTCGGGATGTCGGTCGCCGCGGGCGACGACGCGACGCGCAACCTCCCGGTGGGAGTCGCCGCGTTCGAGCTGTCGTGGGTCGGCAGCTGTACACCGATCAGCGGCGGCACAGGCGAGCTGACGGTGCGCTTCGATGGGCCGTCGGCGACCGCGGCCGCCGTCTTCGCCGCGCTGTCCGCAGAGACCGGCGGGTTCGTGCTGAGCGAGTCGGTCGGCGCGTGGTATGCGGGACACTCCGTGGCCTTCGATCCGTTGGCCCGCGACTCGTCCCTGGCGAAGCTCGTCCTGCGATTGTGCGGGGATTCGGACTTCTGGGAGCCGCATCCCATCACCACCGAGCGCACGACGTGGACGCTGCTCGGCGTCCCGAGATTGCCGCGTATGCCGGATCCATTCGCATGCGCGGTCTTTCCGCTGGCCAACGCCGACGAGTTCGCCGACGCCTGGGCGCGCGAGGCCGCGACCGCCACGGCAGGTTGGGTTTGGCGGGAGTTGCTCGTCCCTCCGCCCGACGACAAGTGTCCGTTCGTGATGCTGCGACGCGCAGGCCGCGGCGACCCTGAACTGATCGATCGGCTCGTCCGGTCGATCGACGCGCTGCCGGCCGCGGCCTTCGAGCTCGTCGGCAATGGGGGCACGATGTGGTGGAGCAGTCCCCCGGATCCGCGGGAGACGGAGCCCCTCACCGAGGTCGCCGCGTTGATCAAGTTCTTCGGCCGCGCCGCCGTCATGATGGGGACCTGGCCCGCGGCGATCGCCTGGCCGATGGACTGACGCGCACGACACCAGGAAGAGGCGAAGTCGAGTGAGTGAGACGCCGTCGTCATCGTGCATCGTGGGCGAGGTCGGGCCCGACCGGGCGGCCGAGGTGGTCCGTGGAGCGGCCCGCAGGCTCGGAATGTCGGTCGTCGAGAGCGACGGCGTGACGCGCAGCCTGCCGGCGGGAGTTCCCGCGTACGAGCTGTCCTGGGTCGGCAGCTGTACGCCGATCGGCGGCACCGGCGAGTTGACGGTGCGCTTCGACGGGCCGTCGGCGACCGCGGCCGCCGTCTTCGCCGCGCTGTCCGCCGAGACCGGCAGCTTCGTGCTGAGCGAGTCGGTCGGCGCGTGGTATGCGGGCCACTCCGTCGCCTTCGATCCCTTGGCCAGGGACTCGTCGCTGGCGAAGCTCGTCCTGCGATTGTGCGGAGATTCGGACTTCTGGGAGCCGCATCGCATCACCACCGAGCGCACGACGTGGACGCTGCTCGGCGTCCCCAGATTGCCGCGTATGCCGGATCCGCTCGCATGCGCGGTCTTTCCGCTGGTCAACGCCGACGAGTTCGCCGGCGCCTGGTCGCGCGAGGCCGCGACCGCCACGGCGGGCTGGGTTTGGCGGGAGTTGCTCGTCCCTCCGCACGAGGCCACGTGCCCGTTCGTGATGCTTCGACGCGGCGGCCGCGGCGACCCTGAGCTGATCGAGCGGCTCGTCAGGTCGCTCGGCGCGCTGCCTGCCGCGGCCTTCGAGCTCGTCGGCAATGGGGGCACGACCTGGTGGATCGACCCCACGCATCCGCGGGAGACGGAGCCTCTCACCGACGTCGCCGCGCTGATCAAGTTTCTCGGCTACGTCGCAGTCGTTATCGGGACCTGGCCCGCGGCGTTCGCCTGGCCGATGGACTGACGCGCGCCGGTCGGCTGGAGCGCTCAGCGGCCGAGCTCGGCCGATCGCGCCTCGGCCAGCTCCCACATGCGAATGTAGCCCTCGGCCGAGCGGAACAGCGGCTCGAGGTCCGCCTCGTCGACGGCGTCGCGGCGGGCGTCCTCGATGAGCTCGGGCAGCAGGCCGATGTGGGCCAGGCCCTCGGTGTTGAAGTCGATCTCGCGGTTGCCGACAGCAGGCGGGGTGAACTCGATGTCGCCGGCGAACGACGAGAAGGGATAGGTGACCGGGTCGGTCTGCGGGAGCGGGCACACGCCGTCGCCGAAGCGCGGGCCGCGGGCGCCGGCGAAGCCGTTGAGGTCGAAGCCGAAGCCCTCGGCCGGGTAGCCGCCGTTGTCCATGATGAACTGGATCTTGTCCTTGAAGCCCTGCACGGTGGTGCCGGGGGCGTCGCCGCGGCAGACGCCGAAGCCGCCGGCCGAGACGCCGCCGAGCTCGTACAGGACGCCGCCGTTGTTGCGCCCGTGGCTGCCGATCGGCGGGTAGTCGGCCGCCTGCAGCATCTCGTAGGCGCGCACGTAGGACCACTGCGGGAGGTGGTCGACCTCGATGATCATGCCGCGCGCCATCATCTGGCCGATCATGTGCTCGCCAAGCGCGGTGAGGGTGGCGTTCTGACAGTAAGGGCCCTCGAGCGCGGGCTCGGTGATCTGGCCGAGGTACATGCCGGTGGTGGTGAGCGGGGCGGTCGCGAACTTGCTGTTGTCGATCGGCGCGGGCGAGTCGTAGACGTCGCGCGGCATGTTGAGGCCGCCGAAGTTGACGTTGCCGCTGTCGAAGCCGCCGACCTGCGGCTCGGGGCAATCGAGGGTGAAGTTGGACCAGTGGCCGCTGTTGGCGAAGTTGCCGAGCTCGATGAAGGCGCGGTCGCCGTCGCCGGGCGAGAACTTGTTGTCGTACTTGTGGACCGGGAAGACGGCCCGCACGCCGAGGTCGTAAAAATGGTCGAGCTGGGCCTCGACGTAGGCCTCGTCGCAGGTCGGGTCGCCGTCGTGCGGGGTGAGCTTGCAGTCGAACAGGTTGGAGGTCTCGATGCCGAGGATCACCGCCAGCTTGCCGCCGGCGATCACCTCGCGCGCCTCGGCCGGGGTGTGGACGACGCGGAACCACCCGAGCCCGGGCCCGCCCGACTGGGCGTCGATGTAGCGCTCCATCGCGTAGGTCTCGTCGATGATCCGGTCGACCGCGGTCATGTCGTCGCAGCCGTAGCGGCTCTTCTGGATGCCCTCGCCGATCATGAAGTCGCAGATGATCGCGTTGGTGGTGGCGTGCTGGACGACGAGGCGCAGGCCGGCGAGGTAGGCCCGCTGCAGCCACAAGTAATATTGCGTCTGATGCGTCGAGCGCCGCGGGCCGTCGGGCCACTCGGTGAAGTCGGGCCAGCCGGCGGTGGCGTGGGCGTCCTCGCTGAGCTGCTTGGCGACGAGGTCGGGCAGGAGGCTGGCGAGGTCGGCCTCCTCGTTGCCGGAGTTGTCGAAGATGTAGCCGAAGAAGTCCTTGCGCCCCATCTCGCCGTGGGAGATCGAGCAATCGGGCAAGGCGTGCTCGACGCCGAGGCGGTGATAGGCGCCGCCGTGGAACAGGCCGCCGCCGCCGAAGGCGTAGTTGGAGTGGATGTGCGAGTGGGTGTCGACGATGCCGTAGAGGTCGCCGTCGTCGAACATGGTGCGGGTGATCTGGCCGCTGGCGTCGAGGCTGAGCTCGGGGTGCTGCTTGCAGCCCTCGGCGGGCTCGAAGCTGACGGGCACGCCGTCGTCGGCGAGGGCGTCGGCGCCGAGCAGGCGGTCGTTCCGCCGGTTGCGCAATTGATACTGCGACCATTCGACCGTCGAGGTCTCGAGCGTCCATTCGGCGCCCGAGACGTAGGCGTCGTCGATGAGGGTGACGTCGGACTGCAGCGCGGTCTGGCGTAGCAGCGGGCCGTCGTCGGCGACGAGGTAGCCGCCGTCCTGGTCGTAGAGGAGGTAGGTGCCGAGGTCGGCGGCCTTCATGGTAAAGCGGGCGGCGCCGGCCTTGTCGGCCGCGAAGGCGAAGCTGGCCGGGTCGCCGGCGGCCAGGTAGCGCTCGCCGCTGCGCAGCGAGAAGCAGCCGCCGGCGAACTTGTAGGTGTCGAGCATCGGCGGCTCGCCGGTGGTCTCGGTCTCGCCGGTCATGCCGACGGTGGTCGTCGGCACGGTGCTCTCGCCGGTCTCGCTGGGATCCGTGCCGCTGCTC
Organism: Nannocystis sp. RBIL2; assembly: GCF_026626745.1. GTDB lineage: Bacteria > Myxococcota_A > Polyangia > Nannocystales > Nannocystaceae > Nannocystis. The sequence goes on along the minus strand of NZ_JAPNJW010000001.1, from coordinate 1,963,612 downwards.
GTATTCTGCGTGTCGCTGGCGGCGTCGGTGGCCGCCGGATCGGTGGAGCAAGCAATCAGCGCAGTCAGGCCAAGCGGAACGAAGTAGAGGTGGCGCACGATGGCCAGTGTATCCGAGCGGCCTCAGCCGGTGGCTGGCGTGGTCGATGAGCCTTGGTTCATGCTGCGGGCGCGGCGTGAATTTGCGCATGGCTGCAGACAGCTCGCGGCGCGTGGACCTCGACCCGTCCGAGAGAAGGCTGGGCGCCGACGCTGGCGGCAGACGCGGTTCGCGGGGCCGCGGCGATGAAAGGAGGGCCGGCCGGAGGGGCCCGCTGCGGGCGCGAGGCCGGGGAGACCTCCGCGGGCGGGCGCAGGAGATCGCGCGATGCTGCCGTGCCGCGGTCGCGGCACGGCCATCGCGTTTTAAAGAGGCGAGGTCCGGCGGCCCCGAGGCGGTCTCGCTACTCGGCCTGCACGTAGAGCGAGAACGGGAAGTTGCCCTGCATGTCGACGAAGGTGGCGTCGGGGACGTCGATCACGAACTCGTGCTGGCCGGCGCTGGCGGCCCCCCAGGGGATGATGCGGGTGTCGATCACGTCACCCGGGCACCAGTTGCTGAACGACTGCCAGTCCGCGTCCGATTGCGGGTAGGGGCCGTAGATGCCGTTGGGCTGGGTGTTGAACGGGCGGAACGGCTCGCACGAGGTGCGGCCGGGCTTGTATTGCAGGACCATTTCGCCGTCGACGTAGACGTAGTGCTCGCGGCGGATGTACTCCTCGCCGCCGGCGTTGGCGCCGTGGTTCGAGGTGATCAGCACGAGCTGGGCGTTGGCGGTGTCGGCCGGGAGCTCGAATTGGACGGTCTTGCGGGTGGTGCCGAGCTCGTCGCTGGCGCCCTCGGTGTAATTGTTGAAGTCCTGGCCGATGGCGACGGGCACCAGGTGCGTGAAGGTCGGGGCCGGCTGCTTGCTGTCGGTGTAGAGCAGGAGGGTGCCGAGCTGGGTGTCGTTGCGGCCGGCGCAGCCGTCGACCTCTTCGTTGGCGGCGTAGGGCACGCCGAAGATGTTGAGCTCGAACCAGAAGTCGTACTCGGCGAGCAGCTCCGGGTCCTTCAAGATCGGCACGAGGTCGCTGGCCTGCCATTCGTAGGGCACCGTCATCGGGTGCTTGTTCATGTCCATGAACGGAGTGATGAATCGCGCGACCTCGATGCGGTCGACGTCGGCGGGGACGTAGGTCTGCGCGCCCTTGGGGACGAGCGCGAGGTTGACCCCGCCGAGCCGATCGTAGTTGTCGCACAGGGCGCCGACGATGACGCCGAGCGTCAGGGTGGTCTGGACCTTGGCCTGCATCTCCTCGGTGAAGCGCGTGGCCACCAGCGCGTTGCTGTGGCGGATCACGCCGTCGGGGATCGGCTCGTCGACGGTGGCGGCGTAGCCGTCGTAAAACACGATGTCCTGCAGGACGGGGAAGGCCTCGGGCGCGGGCGGCGGTTCGTCAGGGCCGGTGGTGCTGACGTCGCTGGTGCCGGTGGGCGGCTCGGTGGCGGTGGTGTCCCCGGTGGTGCCGGTGGGCGCGTCGGTGGTGCCGGTGCTCTCGGGACCGCCGGTGTCGCCGGTCGTGCTGGTGCCTGTGCCGTCGTCGGCGCCGCCGGAATTGGTACACGCCGCGAGCAGGGCCAATAGACAGACACACGAGGTCACGCGAAGCAGGCTCATCGTCCGAGCGTACCAGAACGCGGGCGCGGGAGCGCGCGCGAGCGAGGCGTCAGGCGGTGGCCGGCGCACCTGGCGACGGCGGAGGGCCGCGCCGCCGGCTGCAGCGGCGCTGGCTCACGCGCCCGCGAGACCGGAGATCTGACGCGCAGCGACGGAGCTGATGGGAGAGCCGGTGGGAAGAGTAAAGAAATGGTGGCACTCGTGCTCGATGGATTCGTCGCGGCGCGCTGAAGCACTGCCGCGAATCGTGCCGGGCCGCGGCGCGGGGCCGCGGGCCCGAGCGCGGTCAATCGAGGGCCGAGGAGAGGATCTGCAGGTCCTCGCACAGGCCGATGCAGTCCTCCCCGCCGTTGGTGGGGTTGCATTCGTCGTTCGGATCGTCGATGCACACCTGGCCGGGGGCGCATTCGAAGCCCTCGGGACCGCCGCAGTGGGCGATGGGCGGCGTCATGCAGACGCCGAGGCAGTCGGCGCCGCCGGCGTCGGGGTCGCAGCTGTCGCTCGGGTCGTCGACGCACGGCTGGCCTCCCGGACAGTCGAAGCCCGCGACGCCGCCGCAGGAGACCGGATCGTCCGGTTGGCAATGGCCGGGGCAGTCGCTGTCGCCCTGGGCAGGATCGCAGTCGTCGGCGCCGTCGTCGCGGCACTCCAGCCCCTCGGGGCAGAGCAAGCCGACGGCGCCGGCGCAGGGGATGAGGTCGGACGCGTCGCTCTTGCGGGCGTCGGTCGATTCTTGATCGCAGGCGAAGCCGAAGGCAAGGGTGAGCGCGATCCAGGCGAGGTTTTGGTGCTTGGTACGCATGTTTTTTCCCTGACCCGGCCGAGGGCATCGGCCACGCGAAAAGCGAGCGGGCATCGCCGCGAGCGGGGCGTATCGCGGCGATAAGCCGAGATAACGGCGATCGAGCGCGGGCCGGCCGAGGCGAGGTGGCGCGGATACGCGTGTCCACAATGGGGTGAGCGCAAAACACGCGCGTGGGATATCGATGCACATGCAGCAGGCTCGAGCGCGCGGCGAATGATGCGTCGAAGCGAGACTGCGCAGTCGCCGACCGGGGAGAGAGATGCGAGTGCTGTGATTGCGAGACTCGCGGTGTTTGCCGCGAATGCCGGCCATCCGACGCTCACGCGGCGCCGAGCTCGGGCTCGCGTCACGTGGACGGCCGTCGGGGCGCGAACGCGGCGGAGACAGGTCGAGGCTGCCGGTGCGACCTGGTCGCCGAGACAGGTCGCGGAGGGCGGAGCGACGTGGTCGAAGAGACAGGTCGAAGAGGGGGGAGATGACGAGGGGTTCATGATTCGGCCGCGCGGGGCGGATCGCTTCGCCGCGAACTCGCGCTTTGCCGGATCTGTGCGCGGCGTGAGCACGCTCAGGTCGTTGGCGTCGCGCCGAGCTCGAGCACCGCGTGCCCGGCGCGTTCGGGGTGCTCCGCATGCTCCGGCCGAGGCCGGCGCCTGCTGCGCGAGCGCCTCTGCTTGCGAGCTGGGGCGCCCGGAGGGCTCCACGCGGCGTGGCGGGGTTGCGGGCGCGCATACGCGGGCGCGAGGGGCAGGGGCGATGGCGCGCCGGTGCGGGACGGCTTCCCTGGCGGGGCCGTGCCGGCGATGCTCGGCCGGCCCGAGGTCCGCGACCGCGCGAGGTGAAGCGCGCCCGGATTTCGGAGTCTGAGGACGGCACGATGCTCCCGACACCCAAGCTCACCTTCGCGACGCTGCTCGCATTCCTCTGCAGCTGCACCATCGTTCGCGTGCCGTATTCAGGGCCGAGCTCGCCGCCGCGGGGCGCAGCGGGCAAGCCCAAGCCGGCGAAGGGGAAGCCGAAGCCGAAGCCGTCGAGCCAGGCCCCGACCAAGCAGCCGACGCCGAAGCCCGCCAAGCCGTCGGGCCCCGGCAAGCCGGCCAAGCCGAAGCCGCAGCCGAAGCCGCCCACGCCGCGGCCGGCTCCGAAGCCGGAAGAGCCGCCGCCGAGCGTGCGCGAGGGGACCCAGATGGTGGTGCCGCTGCGCGTCGCGTTCGACGAGTCGGTGAAGAAGGTCGACAGCCTGATCCAGAAGACCATCACGCAGGACTGGCAGGTGGTCAGCGACCCGAAGTCCGCGACCAAGATCGAGGTCCGCTACACGGTCTGGCGCGACCCGATCAAGGCCAAGTTCGACGACGGGCGGCTCGATGTGAACGTGAACGTGCGCTACGCGGCGGACGTGCGCGCGTCGACGAAGATCGGCAAGCGCGTCATCTGGATCACGAAGGGCGAGACGTGGGGCACCAAGGCCGAGCCGCAGCGGGTCGCGGCCAAGTTCCACGCCGACTTCAAGATCCAGGACGACTTCCGCGTGACCGCCGAGGCGAAGCTCGACGACATCGACTTCGGGCCGGCGCCGAGCGGGCAGGTGTGCGTCAAGGCGCTGGCGAAGGTGTGCATCACCAAGGAGACCGTCGCGCCGATGGTCAACAAGAACCTGCAGAAGCAGCTGGTGCCGAAGATCGAGCAGGCGCTGGACCAGGCCGACGCGCAGTTCGAGAAGCAGCTCAACCTGAAGAAGCAGGCGCAGACGCTGTGGACGGCGCTGCAGCAGCCGCAGTCGCTGCAGCAGCTCGGTCAGGGCCGCTGCCCGACCGAGGCGGGGGCGATCTGCTCGACCCCGGCGTGGCTGGTCGCCAAGCCGACGGCGATCGGGGTGTCGCAGCCGCGCATGGACGGCGACGACCTCCGCGTCGACCTCGGCCTCGCCGGTCAGCTGGTGGTCCAGCTCGGCGACAAGCCGGCGGTCAAGCCGACGCCGCTGCCGAAGCTCGAGCCGGTGACCGGTGCGCCCGGGTTCGCCTTCAAGTCGCGCCTGCACCTGCCGCTCAGCCAGCTCAACGAGGAGCTGAGCAAGCGCGTCGCCAACGTCAAGCTCGACGGCCGCAACACGTCCGACATCGTGATCACGTACGTGAAGCTGGTCGACGCGTTCGAGGGCCGGCACCCGCACCGCCTGTCGTTCGCGGTCGGCGTCGGCGGGGCGCTCCGCGGCGAGCTCAAGCTGCAGGGCGACCTCGAGTGGGACCCGAGGGCGCGCGAGCTGTCGATCGAGAACTTCGACTACACGGTCGACACCGACAACGAGAAGCTGCAGAAGCTGTCGCAGTCGCAGTACGCGGCGCTGCGCAAGCTGGTGGCCGACAAGGCCCGCTGGAAGCTCGACACCAAGGCGGCCGCGCTCACCGAGTCGGTGACGAAGGCGCTCGGCGGGGTGCTGGCCGGCAAGCTGCAAGTCAACGGCGAGCTCACCGACTTCCAGCTCGAGAACTTCAGCGTGAAGGACGGGGTGGTCGACGCGGCGGTGGCCCTGGCCGGCAAGCTCGACATCGCGTACACGCCGTGAGCGTGGCCCGCCCGCGTCGCGCGGGCGGCGAGTGAGATGACTGAACGGACATGTTCGTACGAGCATGTCCGTTCGGACGTTTCGGCGCGGCGCTACGGCTCGCGGTCCAGCGACTGCATGTCGATGACGAAGCGGTAGCGGACGTCGCCGCGGCCCAGGCGGGCGTAGGCGGCGGCGAGGTCCTGGATCGGGAGGAGCTCGATGTCGGCGGCGATGCCGTGGCGGGCGCAGAATTCGAGCATGCGCGCGGTCTCGGGGATGCTGCCGATGGCCGAGCCGGAGATCGACTTGCGCTGGGTCAGCAGCTCGAAGGCGTGCACGCTGCCGGGGGCGTCGGGCATGCCGATCAGCACGAGGGTGCCCTCCCGCCGCAGGAGCCGCAGGTAGGCGTTCCAGTCGAGGGTGGCGCCGACGGTGACGAGCACGAGGTCGAATCGGTCCGCCAGCCGCGCGAAGGTCTCAGGATCGGAGGTCGCGTGATAGTCGTGAGCCCCGAGCGCGAGGGCGTCGGCCCGCTTGGCGTCGGTGCGGCTCAGGACGGTGACGTCGGCCCCGAAAGCGCGCGCCAGCTTGACGCCGAGGTGACCGAGGCCGCCGAGGCCGACGATTGCGACCCTGCTGCCCGGGCCGACGCGCCAGTGGACGAGCGGGGAGTAGAGCGAGATGCCGGCGCACAGCAGCGGAGCGGCGGCATCGAGCGGCAAGGCGTCGGGGAGCTCCAGCACGTAGGGGCGCTTGACGACGATCGAGCGCGAGTAGCCGCCGTAGGTCGGGGCGCCGTCGTGCTCGCGGCCGTTGTAGGTGGCGACGAGGTCGGCGAGGTCGCGGTGCTCGTGCTCGCGGTCGCAGCGGCCCTTCGAGCAGCCGCCGTCGACGAAGCAGCCGACGCCGACGCGCGCGCCGACGGCGAGGTCGGTGACCGCGCTGCCGACGGCGCGGACGATGCCGGTGATCTCGTGGCCGGGCACCATGGGGTATTCGGCGCCGCCCCACTCGTTGCGGACCTGGGACAGGTCGGTGTGGCAGATCCCGCAATACGCGACGTCGATCACGACGTCGTCGGGGCGGGGCTCGCGGCGGACGATGGTGGTCGGCGCGAGGCCGCTGGTGGCCGACTGCGCGGCGTAGGCTCGGACTTCGGGCATGAGGCTCCTTCGCCGCCAGGCTAGGCACCGCGGCGGCGGTCGAGTAGAGAGGCCCGGCAGGAAGGGCCGATGAGCGAGGTTCAACAATGAGGCGCGAGGACTGGCCGGACCTGGCGGTGTTCGTGGCGGTCGCCGAGGCGCGCAGCTTCACCAAGGCGGCCTCGCGGCTCGGGCTGTCGACGTCGGCGATCAGCCACGCGATGACGGGGCTCGAGGAGCGCCTGGGCCTGCGCCTGCTCCACCGCACGACCCGCAGCGTGGCGCCCACGGCCGCGGGCGAGCGCCTGCTGGCGACGCTGGTGCCGGCGATGGAGGGGGTGGCCGCGGCCGTCGACGGGCTGGCCGAGCTGCGCGACGAGCCGGCCGGCTCGGTGCGGTTGACGGTCCACCGCGACGCGGCGCTGCGTCTGCTGGCGCCGCGCCTGCCCGAGCTGACGCGCAAGTACCCGCAGGTGGTGCTCGAGATCGTGGCCGACGACCGGCTGGCCGACATCGTGGCCGACCGCTTCGACGCAGGGGTGCGCCTCGGCGACCTGGTCGACAAGGACATGGTGTCGGTGCGGATCGGTCCCGACGAGCGGGCGGCGATCGTGGGCTCACCGGAGTACTTCACGCGGCATCCGCCGCCGACGACGCCGCAGGAGCTCCGCCAGCACCGCGCGGTGAGCTATCGCCACTCGTCCGGGGTGCTCTACAAGTGGGAGCTCGAGAAGGACGGACGCGCGCTCACCGTGGCGATGGAGTCCGCGCTGGTGACGAACGAGCCGCAGCTGATCGTCGAGGCGGCGCGCGCAGGGGTCGGCCTGGCCTACGCGCTCGAGAGCCACGTGGCGGCGCAGGTGGCCGCGGGGGCGCTGGTGCCGGTGCTGGCCGACTGGTGCCCGCGGTTCCCCGGGAGCTTTTTGTACTGGCCGAGCCGCCGCCACGTGACGCCGGCGCTGCGGGCGGTGATCGAGGTGCTGCGGATCGATCGCGGGCGCTGAGGGCCGAATCAGCGGATGATCCTCGGGACATGCTCATTTGGGCATGTCCGATGAGACATGCGAGTCAATGGGCGGCGCCGCGGGGCTTGCCGGCGAGCTGGCGCATGGCGAAGGCGATGCCGTCCTGCAAGGTGCCGTGCGTCGCGATGTCGCGCAGATCGATGCCGAGGTCGACCAGCAGCGAGGCCGTCGCCGGGTTGACGCCGGTCAGCACCGTGCGGGCGCCGAGCAGGCGCAGCGCCGAGGCGGCCTGGATCAGGGCGATCGCGCCGCCGGTGTCGATGCCCTTCATGCCGGTGACGTCGAAGATGACGACGCGCATGCGCCCGGCCTCGGTGCCCTGGAGGGCGGTGTGCAGCAGGTGCTCGCAGCGGGCGGTGTCGAGGGTGCCGATGAGGGGCATGACGACGATCGCGTCGGTGATCGGGATCATCGGCGTCGACAGCTCGGCGAGCATGGCCTGCTGCAGGCGGATCATCTCCTCCTGCATGGCGGCGCGGGCCTGCTCGGCCCGTTCGCGCTCGCCGAGCTCGGCCGACAGGCGCTCGTTGGCGGCCTGCAAGTCGGCGGTGCGCTGGGCGACGTCGGCCTCGAGGCGCTCGTTGGCGCCGACGACGTGGCGGTAGAGCAGGGCGTTCTCGACGGCGGTCACCGCCTGGGCGCACAGCACCTGCAGCAGCTCGACGCGGCCGCGGCTGAAGGCGTCGCGGATCAGGTCGTTCTCGACGACGAGGATGCCGCTGGTGCGCCGGCGGTGGGCGAGCGCGAGGCACAGCACCGACTTGACCTGGCGAGCCGCGAGCGCGGGGTCGGCGGCGAAGCGGGCGTCGCGGGCGACGTCGCCGAGGACCAGCGCCTCGCGGGTGCGAGCGACGTAATTCACGAGGGTGGCCGGGACGTCGGGCCGGGCCGCCAGCGGGGTGCCGGGGACGACCTCGACGACGTCGCTGTCGGCCGCGGCGACCGCCGCGAGCTCGAGCGCGCCGTCGCGGTCGAGCAGGAGGTACACCCGCGTGCCGCCGGCGTTCTGCATGACGATGCGGACCAGCCGGTCGAGCAGCTTGTCGAGCTCGATCTCGCCGACCAGCGCCTGGCCGAGCCGCACCACGGTCGTAAGATCGAGCGCGGCCCCGCCGTCGGCCCCGCCGCCGTCCTCCGGCGCGGGAGCGGGCGGCGCGAAGGGGGCGGTGGCCGCCTGCGGGAACTCGCGGGCGATCAGGGCGGCCTTGGCCGAGGCGCCCCAGCGCACGAAGCCGTCGTGAGCGGACCGCATGTACACCGGGGCGATGACGTGGCGCTGACGCTCGCGGTAGAACTCGCCGCACAGGGCGTTGGCCAGGGCCTCGTACTGGGTGAAGCCGTGGCGCCGCGCCGAGGCGATCGCCTGGTCGTACAGCTCCTCGGCCTCGAGCGGCCGACCGGTGACGCGCGCCTCCTCGGCGCGCACGAGCAGGTACTTGTGCTCGAAGTTGTCGGGGCAGTCGTCGGCCCAGCGCGCGAGCTTGAAGATGCTGTCGCGCAGCAGGTCGCGGTCGCCCAGCGCCTGGCTCGGGTCGACGACGCGGGCGCGCGCGCACACTGCCAGCGCCTCGTAGAGGTGGAAGGTCGCCTCGATCGGCATCGCCATCACCGCGCCGAGGACCTCGCGCGCGGCGGCGGCGGCGGTCAGGGCCTCGTCGTGACGGCCGTAGGTGTAGAGCAGGATCAGGCGGATGATGTGATGGAAGGCGATGCCGCAGCCGAAGCTGGCGCGGCCGAGGACGGCGAGGCACTCGCTGGCGTCGAAGTCGTCGCTGTCGAGCAGGGTGCCGGGGCGGACGCGGCCGTCCAGGCTGTCGAGGAATTGCTGCTGCAGGCGGATGGTCTGATAGACGGCCTCGTTGTTGCTCTCGCGCGCGAACGCGGCGAACCGCTCGGCCGCCCGGCGGGCGTCGCTCAGCGGGTCGCCGACCTCGATGTGCTGCCAGACTGTCTCGAAGGCCAGGAATGAGGCGTACACGAGGTCGCCGGCCGACACGCAGGCGTGGAAGGCCTGCTCGAGGATCGGGAAGTCGGTGCGCAGCGGGCGGCGCCAGAAGTTGATGTGGTCGCCGTGCAGGTGGAGCAGGGTGCCGCGCAGCTTGGTGTTGCCGAACCGCTCGTTGAGCTGGATCGACATCTCCGAGAAGGCGTAGCCGGCGGCGGCGTCGGCGAACACCGCGACGAGCATGAAGCCGTACACGCTGTAGGCGAAGCACGAGTCCTCGGCGTTGCCGTGGCGCAGCGAGAAGTTGACGGCCCGCAGCGCGAAGTACGGGAACACCTTCGGCCGGCCGATGTAGGCGCACGGCATGATGCCGACCATCAGCGAGAGGATCGCGCGGTGGGTCGGGTCGGTCATCAGGGGGGCGTCGAGCAGCGAGGGGATCGGGCGCCCGGCGAGGTTGCCGGCGATCGCGGAGGCCTCGTCGCTCATGGCGCTCTGCAGGGCGGCGTCTTGCTCGGGCAGCTCGACGCCGAACAGGGCGAGGCCCCGCACGCCGAGGTCGACGCCAGCGTCGTAGCGCCCGGCGACCTGGTAGAGGCGCATCTGCAGGATGTAGACGTTGGCGCGATCGACGTGGTCGCGCGCGCGGGCGTGAATGACGTCGAACAGCTGCTCGGCCCGCTCGAAGGCGCCGGCCAGCGACTCGCACTCGGCGAGCTCGCAGTGCAGGGCGTAGGCGTGGGCGTAGTCATGATCCCAGGCGCCGGGGGCCAGCAGCTCGATGCCGACGCGCAGGTACTGGGCCGCGGCCGCGTAGGCGGTGGACCTCTTGGCGTGGCGGCCGACGACGAGGTCGAGCGCGGAGACGTGCCGCCGCTCGTCCGGGTCGACCATCTGCTCGCGGCCGCGGCCCAGGTGGTCGACGACGTCGAACAGCTCGTCGGGCCGCGGGTCGGCGCCGAGCCGCGCCAGCAGCAGCCGACCGATCTGCAGGTGCGTGGCGGGCCGCTCATCCTCGGGGACGAGCGCGTAGGCGGCCTGCTGCACGCGATCGTGGGCGAAGTGGTAGCTCAGCCCTAGGGCGCCGTCCTGCGCGGGCGCGGGCGCGGCGTGGTGGACGAATCGGTAGTCGTTGCTGTCGGGCAGGACGAGGTTCTCTTCGAGCGCCTCCCACAGCGCGGCCGCGGTCGCCTCGGGTGATTCGCCGCAGATGGTGGCGAGGGCGGCGAGGGTGAACTCGTGGCCGATGCAGGCGGCGAGCCGCAGCGCCCGCTGGGTCGCCTCGCCGCAGCGGCGCAGCCGCTGGCCCATGAAGTCGACGACGTTGGCGGTGACCTCGCGCGCCTCGATCGCGGCGAGGTCCCAGGTGAAGCCGCCGTCGCCGGCGCCGGGGTGGAGGAGGCCGTCCTGATAGAGGCCGCGGAGGAACAGGCCGACGAAGAACGGGTTGCCGTCGGTCTTGCGCCACACGACCTGCGCGAGCGGCATGGCGCGCAGGGCGGTGCCGCCGAGCACGTCGGCGAGCAGCTCGCCGACGTGCTGCGGGGCGAGCGGGCCGAGCGCGAGCGAATGGACTGCGAGGCCCTTGCCGCGCAGCTCGTCGGCGGCGAGGGTCAGCGGGTGCGTCGGACCGACCTCGTTGTCGCGGTAGGCCCCGACCACCAGCAGCCGCCGCGGCGAGGGGGAGGTCAAGCACAGCTGCAGCAGCTTGAGCGAGGCGAGGTCGGCCCACTGCAGGTCGTCGAGGAACAGCACCAGCGGGCCGGCCTCGCCGCCGGCGAAGGCCTGCACGAATTCGTCGACCAGGCGGTTGAAGCGGTTGAGCGCCTCGGTGGGCCCGAGCTCGGGCGCGGGCGGCTGGGGCCCGAGCACGTGCGCGAGCTCGGGGACCAGATCGACGAGGACCTGGGCGTGGCCGTCGGCGGCGCGCAGGAGGTCGTCGCGCACGCGGGCCAGGCGATCGCCGCCCTCGCCGAGGGTCTGGCGCAGGAGGTCGCGGAAGGCCTGCACGAACGGGGCGTAGGGGGCGTTGCGCGCCAGCTGGTCGAACTTGCCGGCGACGAAGGTGCCGCCGTCGCGGGCGATCGTCTTGTGCAGCTCGTGGACGAGGGCGCTCTTGCCGATGCCGGAGTAACCGGCGACGAGCAGCAGCTCGCTGGCGCCGCCGCGCACCCGCGCGAACGCGGCGAGCAGGGTCTGCAGCTCGTCGTCGCGGCCGTAGAGCTTCTGCGGCAGGCGCAGCGCGGCGGCCCCCTCGTGGCGCCCGAGCGGGAAGGCCGGGATGGCGCCGCCGGCGTCGAGTCGGCGCAGACACTCGCGCAGGTCGGCCGCGAGGCCGCTGGCGCTCTGGTAGCGCTCCTCGGGCGCCTTGGCCAGGAGCCGCATCACCAGCGCCGACACGACCTCGGGCACGTCGACGAGCTGCCGCGGCGGCGTGGGCACGCGGGCGATGTGGCCGTGCACGAGCTCGAGCGGGTCGTCGCCGGGGAACGGCGGGGCGCCGGTGAGCATGTGGTAGAGCGTGGCGCCGAGCGAGTAGAAGTCGCTGCGCAGGTCGAGCGAGCGGTTCATCCGCCCGGTCTGCTCGGGCGACATATAGGCGAGGGTGCCCTCGAGCGCGTCGAGGCTGGTGGGCCGCTGGGCCTCGACCGACAGCCGCGTGGCCAGGCCGAAGCCGATCAGGTGGACCGCGAGCGGCTCGCGGCGGACGACGAGGTTGGCCGGCTCGACGTGCTTGTGGATGATGCCCCTGGCGTGGACGCCGACGAGGATGTCGGCGACGGCGGCGGCGATCGCCAGCGCCTCGCGCACGGGCAGCCGACCCTCGCGCAAGACAGCATCGAGGGGCTCGCCGGGCGGCGAGGCGAGCACGAGCGCGAGGCGGTCGCCGTGGTGCTCGAGCGCGTGCGCAGCGACGACGCCGGGGACCGCGAGGCCGCGGAGGATCGTGTATTCGTGCTGCAGCCGGGCCAGGTCGCGGGCCGTCGGCGGCGAGCGCCGCAGCAGGCGGAGGGTGACCGGGGCGCGGTCCTCGGTGCGAAACCCGCGATACAGCGCGGTCTCGGCGTCCTCGTGCATCGGTTCGACGATCGTGTATTGACCGAATGTGGGCATGCCGGCTCGTCTCACCGAGGCGCGCTCCGAGGGAGCGCTCGCAATAATGCCAGGACCCTACTCGTCATCCTCGGGCTGAGTCAAGCCTCGGGGGCGAGGGCCGCGCCGGCGGCCGGTGCCGAGATTGCTTGTCGGTCCGTCGCGGATATCATGGCACTCGTCGCCGCCGCGCCGGCCCCGCTGCGGCCGCGCAGGCGCCAGGAGGGCCGCTACGCGGGCTCTGCAGCCGCGACGCCGGACCGGCGCCCGGCCGCGCCGGCCGGCTCGCGCGGACCAGGTCGGCCCGCGCCGCGAGGATTGTCGAGCTCCGTATGCTGCCACTCCTCCCAGTCGGGCGGCGTCGGATCGCGCGCCCGCGGCAAATCACGGCGGGCCTGGAAGACAGGGGCACGGATCGCGAGGCGTCGGGCGACGCAATTGGGGGTGGACCGGATAGCAGGTTGCCGCGCGGTGGATCGCGGGCCGCCCGTGTCGGCGTCTGCAGCGGGTCACGGGTTTGCGGGCGAGGTCGCGCGAACGTGCGGCCTCGGGCCGAGCCTTCCGGCGATCGGCGAGGGTTGCCCTGCGGTCCCGCCCTCGCGGGTCCGGCGAATCCTCGGGAGCTCGGGCGGACGCGCGTCGCGAGATCGTCGCGACTCCGACGAATCAATGGGCGTAGCCGCGCGGGTGGCCGCGCAGCCACGTCCACGCCGATTCGACGATCGTCGCCAATGCGCCGAGTCGCGGCTGCCACCCGAGGTCGTGCTGGATCCGCGCGGAGCTGGCCACCAGGACAGCCGGGTCGCCGGCCCGGCGCGCGCCCAGTCGCACCGGGATCGCCGCGCCCGTCACCGCGCGCGCGGTGTCGACGACCTGGCGCACGCTGTAGCCGGCGCCGCCGCAGCCGAGGTTGTAGATGCAGCTGCCGCCGTCCAGGCCCGAGAGCGCGAGGACGTGGGCGCGGGCGAGGTCGACGACGTGGATGTAGTCGCGGACGCAGGTGCCGTCGGGGGTCGGGTAATCGTCGCCGTAGAGCGTGACGTACGGGGCGCGGCCGAGGGCGACCTGCAGCACCAGCGGGATCAGGTGGGTCTCGGGGTCGTGGCTCTCGCCGCAGCGGGCGCTGGCCCCGGCCGCGTTGAAGTAGCGCAGCGAGGCGGAGCGCAGGCCGTAGGCGCGCTCGTACCAGGCGAACGCCCGCTCGAGGGCGAGCTTGGTCTCGCCGTAGGGGTTCGTCGGCCGCGTCGGCGCGGTCTCGTCGATCGGCTGGGTCTCGGGCTCGCCGTAGACCGCGGCGGTCGACGAGAACACCAGGCGATGCACGCCGACCTCGACCATGGCGTCGAGCAGGCCGAGCCCGGCGACCACGTTGTTCTCGTAGTATTTGGCCGGGCTCTGCACCGATTCGCCGACCAGCGAATCGGCGGCCATGTGGACCACCGCCTCGACGCGGGCGTGGCGGAGCAGCCGGCGCACCAGGTCGGCGTCGCGCAGGTCGGCGCGGACCAGCTCGACCCCGGCGGGGACGGCGTCGGCGTGGCCCTTGCTCAGGTTGTCGATCACCGCGACCTCGTGGCCCGCGGCCAGGAGCTCCTCCACGACCACGCTGCCGATGTAGCCGGCGCCGCCGGTGACGAGTACGCGCATTGGTTCACACTCCTCGCGGGACGGCCGCGTCGATGGGGCCCGGGCAGGGGCCGCTGGGGTGGCGACGCGCCCGCGCCGGCGGGTAGTGCAGGCGCGACGCCTGGCGCCACCAGCCGGGCGCGGCCAGGGCCGGGTGGCGGGCCGCGGGCGCGGCGGCGAGGCCGGCGAGGTAGCGCGCGAGCTCGGTGGGGCGCGGGCTGCCGTCGCGCACGTCGAAGGCGCCGGGCTCGTATCGACCTGTCTCTTGGGTCACGAGGCAATGCCAGTCGTAGGCGCCGAACAGCGACCACGCAGTGACCGCGCGGACGTCGATCCCGGCGGCCCGGCAGCGCTCTGCGGCCCGCCACAGCTCGTCGAACCAGCGGATCTGCTCGTCGACGTCGCAGGCGAGGTGGGCCTCGGTGACCGCGACGGGCAGCCGGTAGCGACTGCCGAGCTCGTGGAGCAGCTCGTAGGCCCACGGCATGCCGTCGTCGCACACGCGGACGGCCTCGACGTCGACGTAGCGGTGGCGGCCGTTGCCGCCGGCGGGGAGGTGGGGGTAAAACTCGAGGCGGTCGTCGAGGAAGCGGACGCTGGTGATGTAGTGATTGGCGCCGAGCAGGTCGGGCGGCGGATGATCCCGCAGGACCGCCAGCTCGTCGTCGGCGATCCCGGACGCCCGCAAATAGGCGTACATCGGGTGCTCGCGGTCGACCCGGCCGCACAGCAGATCGTGCGAGAGGAAGCGGCGCTCGTTCTCGAATTGGGCCTGGTAGAGCAGCGCGGGGGCGGCCAGGACGGCCCCGAGGTCCTCGGTGTGGACCAGGCGCGCGCCGGGCTGGACGCGACGGATCTCCCGCATCGCCGCCTGGGTCGCCAGGCATTGATTCACCAGAGCGCGGCAGAACGACGCGTCGCTGCGGTGATGCGGGTACCAGTGGCCGTACAGCCCGCTGAAGCGGGCGGTCGTCAGCGGCTCGTTGACCGGGGTGTAGAGCTCGACCCACGGGTAGCGGCGGGCCACCTCGCCGGCGAAGCGGGCCAAAAGGCGCGGGAATTCGCGGTCGAGCAGGTCGGTGTGCGGCGGCCCGCTGCCGTGGTGGAGCAGGCCGACGATCGGGGTCAGGCCGCGCGCGCGCAGCAGCGCGAGGCGGCGGTCGGGCCAGGCGAAATCGTGGCACCCCGGCGAGCGCTCGGTCCGCTCCCACAACACGGGGTAGCGGACGACGCGGACGCCGAGGTCGGCGATCGCGTCGATGTCGGCGTGGCGGTGGTGATGGCCGCTGGCGACGAGCTGGTCGTGGAAGCGGTCGCCGACGCGATTGACGGTGCATTCGACGCCGCCCCACAATTCCAGGGGGGCCGGGGTGGGCGTGGGCTCCATGGCGTCCTCGTCACCCGCGCAGCCGGGCGTAGAGCGTCAGCGCCTGGGCGACGACCTGGTCCATGTTGTAATAGCGGTAGGTGCCGAGCCGGCCGGCGAAGTGGACGCCCGGGGTGGCGTCGGCGAGGGCCTTGTAGCGGCGGTACAGCTCGGCGTTCTCGGGCCGCGGGACCGGGTAGTACGGGTCGCCGTCGTCGCACGGGTACTCGTAGACGACGCTGGTCTTGGCGTGCTCTTGCCCGGTGAGGTACTTGAACTCGGTGATCCGCGTGTACGGCTGCTCGTTGGGGTAGTTGACGACCGGGGCCGGCTGGAACACCGGGCGGTCGTGGGTCTCGTGCTGGAACCGCAGCGAGCGGTACGGCAGCGGGCCGAATCTGTGGTCGAAGAACTCGTCGACCGGGCCGGTGTAGATCATCTCGCGGTAGGCGACCTCGCCGACGACGTCGCGGTAATCGGCGCCCAGCAGCACCTTGATGCCCGGGTGGGCCAGCATGCGCTCGAACATGCGGGTGTAGCCGTGGCGCGGCATGGCCTGGTAGGTGTCGCTGAAATAGCGGTCGTCGCGGCCGAGGCGGACCGGCACCCGCGCGGTCACCGAGGCGTCGAGCTCGCCGGGGTCGAGGCCCACTGCTTGCGCGTGTAGTTGCGGAAGAACTTGGTGTAGAGGTCGCGGCCGACCCGGCTGACGATCACGTCCTCGGAGGTGCGCACCGCCTCGACGGGCTCGGCGCGGGCGGCGAAGAACTGCTCGAGCTCGAGCGAGGTGAGGCTGAGGCCGTACAGGCGATTGACGGTGTCGAGGTTGATCGGGATCGGCAGCAGCTGGCCCTCGACGCTGGCCAGGACGCGGTGCTCGTAGGGCCGCCAGGCGGTGAAGCGGCCGAGGTAGTCGAACACCTCGCGCGAATTGGTGTGGAAGATGTGCGGGCCGTACCTGTGCACGAGCACGCCGGCGTCGTCGTAATGATCGTAGGCGTTGCCGCCGATGTGCGACCGCCGATCGACCAGGAGCACCCGCTTGCCCGCGCCGGCCGCCAGCCGCTCGGCGAGCACGCTGCCGGCGAAGCCCGCGCCGACGATCAGGTAGTCGAACATGATTCGATCCTCGGGGCGCCGGTCGCCCAATTGGCACGCACTGCGGCGCCGATCAGCGACTCCATCTGCGCCCACGTGTGATCCCACGAGCCGCTGGCGAGGAAGGCGTCGACCTGCTGCAGCCACTCGCCGCGCCGCGTCGATTCGAGGGCGCGACAGGCGGCGGCGACGAAGTCGGCCGGCGCGTCGGCGATGGCGACCAGGCCCTCGCGGCCGTAGGGCTCGACGACGTCGCGGATCGAGGTGGACACGACCGGCCGTCCCGAGGCCAGGTACTCCGGCGTCTTGGTCGGGCTGATGAAGCGCGTCGAGTCGTTGCGGGCGAACGGCATCAGGGCGACGTCCCAGCCGGCGATGTAGGCCGGCAGCTCGGCGTACGGCTTCTGCCCGAGGTAATGGATGTTGGGCCGGCGCGGCAGGGTGGCACGATCGATCTTGGCGACCGGGCCGACCATCACGAAGGTGAAGTCCGGGCGCAGGTCGGCGGCGGCCGCCAGCAGCTCGAGGTCGAGGCGCTCGTCGATGACGCCGAAGTAGCCGAGGCGCGGCCGGCCGAGACCCGCCTGGTCGGGCGGCTCGGGCTGCAGGCCGCGGGCCTGGCGGAAGTGCGAGGCGTCGATGCTGCTGGGGAACAGGTGCGCGCTCGGCCGCAGCGCCCGCTTGGCCTCGTAGAGGCTGCGGCCGCCGGTGAACACCAGATCGGCGCTGCGCAGCAGATCGCGCTCTCGCTCGCGCAGGGCCCGGGGGGCGCCCCAGAAGCCCGACAGCTCGTCCATGCAATCGTACACGGTGGCCGCGGGCACGAGGTGGCGCGTGAAGCCGAGGGCCATCGGCGTGTAGTACCAGAGCACATAATTGCCGAGCCGCTGATCGCCGATCAGGTCGTCGACGAGGCTGCTCAGGATCATCTCGGTCTCGTCGTCGTCGAGGTCGCGCGGCACGTGGGGGACCACCACGGTCACGCCGCAGTCGCGGCGGCTGCACTCCAGCCGCGGCAGGGCGTCGCCGCGGACCGGCTCCTCGACGAAGAAGACCCGCCGCGCCCGGGCGCAGCGCGACAGCAGGTGCTGCGGGCGCTGGTAGACGAAGTCCCAGCGGAGGTGCGACAGACACACTAGATCGTAATCGTAGTCGGTCGCTACCCAGGCCGGGTCGACGCCGCGCCGCGGTGCGGTCCGGTCTTGGTCGAGAGCGCTCATGATTCGAGGTTCATGGGATGGTTTTGTTGAGCGTGCAACCATGGGAGAATGACCACTGGCTCGCGGGGCAGGATCGCCGAGTACGCGGCGACGACGTCGAGCGCGACCGCGGCGGTGTGGGCGTGTGCGGTGAGGATCACGACCGCACCGCCGAAACCACCGCCGGTGAGGCGCGCGCCGAAGACCTCGGGGTGGCGGCGGGCCAGGGCCACCAGCAGGTCGATGGCGGGCAACGAGACCTCGAAGTCGTCGCGCATCGATCGGTGTGATTCGTCGAACAATCGCCCGAGCGCGGGCAGGTCGCCGGCCGTCAATGCGCGTACGGCGTCGAGGACCCGCTGGTTCTCGTGGACGACGTGGCGGGTGCGCCGCGCCAGCGGCTCGGGGAGGCCGGCGATCCGCGGGTCGCTGGCGTCGACGTCGCGGAGCTGCCAGACGCCGAGCAGCGCCGCGGCCTGCTCACATTCGGCCCGGCGGGTCTTGTAATGACCGGTGCTGTGATCGTGCGGCACGCCGGAGTCGATGACGACGAGGCCGAGCTGCGGCGGCAAGGCGATCGATTCGACGACCCGAGAGCGGGTGTCGATGAACAGCGCGGAGCCCTCGTCGCCGCGGCTGCAGACCAACTGGTCCATGATGCCGACCGGCGCGCCGACGAATTCCGTCTCGGCGCGGTGGGCCAGGGCGGCCAGGACGTCGTCGTCGAACGCCAGCGAGAACAGCTTGCGCAGGCCGCGGAGCAGCGCGACCTCGAGGGCGGCGCTGGACGACAGGCCGCTGCCGACCGGCACGTCCGAGTCGACGTGGAGCTCGAAGCCGGCCAGCGGGCGCCCCTCGCCGGCGAGGATGGCGGTGACGCCCTGCACATAGTCGACCCAGCCGCCGGTCTTGCGCTCCGCGCCGAGCTCGTAGCCGACCACGCCGGGGCGCTGGGCGCTGGCGGCCCGCACGGCCCGATCGGCGCGCCGCTTCAGCTGCACGCGGGTGCGCTGCGGCAGCGCGGTCGGCAGGACGAAGCCGCCGTTGTAGTCGGTGTGATCGCCGATCAGGTTGACGCGACCGGGGGCGCTGGCGCAGACGTCGCTGCCGTGGCCGAACAGCGCGGCGAAGACGTCGCGGCCCGTCATTCGAGCTCCACCTCGACGGCCCGCAGCTCGGCGGCCTTGAGTTCGGGCAGGGTCTCGGCGGTGAACACCCCGGCGCCGAGCTCGGTGCCGGCGAGGTACTTGAGCCGGCCGGGCATGCGATACGGCGGGTAGAACTCGATGCGCAGCTGGGTCTCGGGGTGCAGCTCGCCGTCGCTCGGGGCCTGGTAGCAGGCCATCACGTAGGGGAAGGGGCGGCCCCACAGGCCGTCGTACTTGAGCAGCGTGGTCTTGAGCGCGCGCGCGAGGTCGGCCCGGATCTCGGTGTCGAGCGCGAGGAGGGACGGGCAGGGCACACGCGGGGTGACCCACACCTCGTAGGCGTAGCGGGCGCACACGGGCACGAGGGCGACCGCCCGCGGGCCGCGGTAGAGCACCCGCTCGTCGGCCGCGAGCTCGGCCTCGAGCAGCTCGAGCGCGAGGGGGCGGCCGTGCAGGGCGTGGTAGCGCTCCTCCTGCGCGAGCACGCGGGCGGGCAGCGGCGGCACGAAGGGGTAGGCGTAGATCTGGCCGTGCGGGTGGTGCAGGGTGACGCCGACCTCGACGCCGCGGTTCTCGAACGGGAACACGTAGGCGAGCTCGCCGCGGCGGCCGAGGTCGGCGGTGCGGTCGGCCCAGACGTCGAGGATGAGCTCGATCTGCGCCAGCGGCAGGGTCCCCAGCGATTGCCCGGGGTCGCGCGAGAACACCACGACCTCGCAGGCGCCGACGCCCGGGGCGGTGTCGACGATCTGCGGCGGGGGGGCGCCCGCGTCGGCCGACAGCGAGGGGTACAGGTTGTCGAACACCGCGACGTCCCACGCGCTGCCGGGCACCTCGGTCGACTGATGGGGGTCGCTCGAAGGCAGCAAGGGGTTGTACTCGGGCGGCGGCAAGAAGGTGCGGGTCTGGCGATGGGTGGCGTACACCACCCATTCGGCGCGCAGCGGGTGCCAGCGCATGTGCGAGCCGCCGTGCCCGCCGCGCGGCCCTTCGACGTCGCACTCGGGCGGCGGCGAGGTGCGGCCGTAGAGGTGGAGCAGGCGACCGTCGGGCTTGACGAGGCTGCGCTTGAACACGCTAGACCTCCTGCCCGTGGTGGCCGTGGTCGTCGTGCGGCGTCGGCGGCCCGAGGCCGTTGAGCGCGGCGATCCGCTCGATCGGCAGCTTGGGCGTGCGGTCGGCGAACAAGAGGCCGTTGGCCTCCTGATAGGTGTCGGCGAACTGCGTATAACAATAGCCGGCGAGGATGTCCTGGGCGCGCACGACGGTGAAGAGCGCGTGCAGGCGGCGCTCGAGCTCGCCGACGTCGTTCGAGCGGCTGTAGCCCCAGGTGCCGCGGCGGTCGTCCGAGAAGGCGATGCCGCCGAACTCCGACAGGACCACGGGGTGGTCGAAGGACTGGAAGTTGCCGAGGACGAGCTCGCGGCCGCCGAAGCGCTCGCGCTCGTAGAGGTTGTTGCGCACGTTCGGGGCCTGGTAGCGCAGCAACATCCGCGCCGGGTCGACCTCGTAGTCGTGGATGCCGATGATGTCGGTGGCGACGCTCTCCCACCCGTCGTTGCCGACGACCGGCCGGTTGGGGTCGAGGGTCTTGGTGAGGTGATACAGCGCGGTGACGTAGTGCCGCTCGGACGGGTTGTCGGGCAGGTTCGGCACGCCCCACGACTCGTTGAACGGCACCCACGCGACGATGCAGGGGTGGCTGCTGTCGCGCGTCAGCACCTGGATCCACTCCTGGATGAGGGCCTGCACGGACCGCCCGGTGAAGCGGTAGGCGCTCGGCATCTCCTCCCACACCAGGAGGCCGAGGTGGTCGGCCCAGTAGAGATAGCGCGGGTCCTCGATCTTCTGGTGCTTGCGCACCGCGTTGAAGCCCATGGCGAGGACCAACTCGACGTCGCGCCGCAGCGCGGCGTCGTCAGGGGCGGTGATGCCGGTGTCGGGCCAGTAGCCCTGATCGAGGATCATGCGCAGGCGGATCGGCCGGCCGTTCAGCAGGATCTGGTCGCGGTGGACCGCGATCGTGCGCAGGGCGGTGTAGCTGCGCACCGCGTCGACGACGACGCCGTGGTCGTCGACGAGCTCGAGTTCGGCGTCGAGCAGGTTGGGCGAGCCCGGGCACCACAGCAGCTCGTTGCGCGCGTCGTCGATGCCGGGATCGGAGAGGGGGATCCGCCGGTGCAGCTCGTTGTGGGTGCACTGGTACTGATCGTCGACGAGAAGGCGGCTGCCGCTGAACAGCCGCAGCCGCAGGCTCAGGGTCGCCGGCACGAGGCCGGCGAGCTGCGCCGAGAACCCGATCTCCCAGCGGAAGAGGTTCGAGGTCCAGCGCAGGTGCGCGACGTGGACGTGAGGCACGCGCTCGAGCCAGACGCTCTGCCAGATGCCGGTGGTGCGCGGGTACCAGATCGAGTGCGGCTGCTCCTGCCAGTCCTGCTTGCCGCGCGGCTTGGCGAGGTCGTGCGGGTCGTCGATGGCGCGCACGACCAGCTCGATCGGCTTGCCGGCGCCACCCATTCGCGTGACCTCGACCGAGAACGGGGTGTAGCCGCCCTCGTGGGTAGCCACGTGGGCGCCGTCGATCCACACGGTGGCGGCGTGGTCGACCGCGCCGAAGCGGACGAACAGCCGCTCGCGCGGCGAGGCGGCCGGGAGGATCAGGTGGCGCCGGTACCAGCAGGCGACGAAGTAGCCGCGCTCGCCGACGCCGCTGCGCTCGGTCTCCGGCGCGAAGGGGACCTCGATCGAGCCCTTCCAGGCGACCTCTGCGGGGTGCCGCCATTGGCCCGTGCGATCGATCGCAAAGTCCCACGCGCCGTCGAGGCTGACCCAGCTGTCGTCGGCCCGCCGCAGCAGCGGGCGCGGATAGCCGCGGCCCGTCGGCGTGAGGTCGGAGTTCGTATGCGGGGGGCCGGGCACGTTACGCTCGTCGACAGCACGGGGCGGATCTCGAGGCGCGCCGCGCCGGGGCTGCGCGGACGGCCGCTCGCCGCGGCGCTCGCAGTCTTGCTCGCTCGGCGCCGCGGTCCGCCGAGCATGGGCCAGCTTCGCGCGCTGACAAGCGAAGCCGGGCGTAAAAAAGTGCGACGAGGAGCGAGCTCCAGGGTAAGTCCCAGGGCGCCGCGGACGCGACGATTGGCGCCTGTCATGACAATCGCAGTCATTCATGGGTGCGACGGATCCAGCGACGAATGATGCCTGGCCGCCGCCGCGAGCATCGCGGCCTCGGCGGCGGCGAGGGTGCGATCGATGTCGTCGTCGGAGTGGGCGGCGCTGACGAACCAGAGGTGGCGCGGGTGCAGCAAGATCCCGCGCTGCAGCATCTCGGTGTAGAAGGTCGCCGCGGCCGCGTCGCGCACGCGCGGGTCGGGGTGGGTGAAGCGCAGGAACGGCATCGGCGGCAGCGGCTCGCCGTAGGCCACGGCGGGCACGCGGTGGCGCTCGGCGGCGGCCTGCAGGCCGGCGATGAGGCGCTCGCCGAGGCGCCACACGTGGCCGGTGACGTCGGAGCGGTCGAGGACGTCGAGGACGGCGAGCGCGGCGGCGAGGCCGGTGGTCTCGCCGTGGTAGGTGGCCGACATGTGAAGCTCGGCGCCGTGGCGCATGACGTCGCGGCGGCCGACTACCGCGGCGACGGGCCAGCCGTTGCCGAGCGCCTTGCTGAGGGTGGTCAGATCGGGGACGACGCCGGCCCACTGTTGAAAGGAGCCGGGGCGAATGCGCAGACCGGTCTTGATCTCGTCGAGGATGAACACGGAGCCGTGCTCGCGCGCGAGCTCGGCGAACCGCTGGGCGAGCTCGGGGCGCGAGGACGGCATCATCTCGGGCGCGAGGATCACCGCGGCGACCTCGCCGGGGTGGGCCCGCAGCAGCTCGCGCAGCGACTCCGGCTCGTCGGGCCGGAACTCGAGGACCTGGCGGTCGAGCCCGTCGGGCACGAAGTCGGCCAGCGGGAGGCACCAATCGTGCCACCCGTGATAGCCGCAGCGTGCGACGCGGCGCCGACCGGTGGCCCGCCGCGACAGTCGCAGCGCGGCAGTGGTGGCGTCGGACCCGGTCTTGAAGAAGGCGCCCATCTCGGCCCCGGGCAGCCGCGCGACCAGGCGCTCGACGAACTCGAGGTGCAGCGGGTGGTTGAGCGTCAGCAGGTTGCCGCGACGGGCCTGCGCGAAGGCGGCGCGGTCGACCTCCTCGTGGGCGTAGCCGAGGAGGAGCGGGCCGTATGCCATGACGTAGTCGATGTATTCGTGGCCGTCGACGTCCCACACGCGACTGCCGGCGCCGCGCTCGAAGTACATCGGCGAATCGGCGGGGGTCACCAGCGGCCGACCGGACAGGTGATAGCCGCCGGGGATCAGGGCCCGCGCGCGCGTCAGAAGTTGTTGCGAGGTCGTGAACGTGCGCGACGATGACGAGAGGGCGAGGTCGTGGTGATTCACGGCGACGGGGTGTGTCAGCGATCGCGCGCGACGCATCCCGGGCGCCGCCACACGCCGATGCACGCCGCGGACGCCCCGCGCACCCGTGAGCCCGGCCGCGTGCGCGGGCCCGCCGCCGTCGGACCAGAAGGCTTGCGCCCGCCGAGCGGCCCGGCGCGGGGGTCGCTCGAGCCGGCCGACGACCCGTGACTCGCGTCGCAGTTCGGAGCGACGCGAGTCCGGTGTCGCCGAGCTCGATGAGGATCGACGAGGCCGAGGGGTCTGCCCAGGTCGTCGCTGCGGTCCGGAGGGCGCCGCGGTCCGGGCGAATCGGCGCACACGCTCGATATCGATGCTCGCGCTGCAGCGATAGCGAAGAGCGGGCTCTCCGCACGAATGGTGGCAGTCGGGGGCGAAGCCGGCGCGACGATCGGGGACGGGCTACAGCGCTGCAGGGAGCGAGCGAGTGGCGGCGGCGAGGGTCGGTGTTACCGGATCGAACGCTCCCCACGACGCGCGGTGCGAAACAGCGCGTCCACAGCGGGGATGAAGGAGAGTCTCCATGGGCTTCAATCCGCTCGCCGAGAAAGGGATCCCGCTCGAGAAGCAGATCCGCAACTGGTCGGAGCTCAACGTCCAGCCGTTCGACAAGCGCGAGGTGCATCCGTACACGCGCGCGCGCGTGATCGTGATGAACGGCATCGAGGTCGAGTCCGTCATGTTCTCCCACCAGTTCGCGCGCCACACCGACGACTGGGCGGTCAAGCGCCAACTCGCGCTGGTGCGGCGGGTCGACCAACAGCAGCAGAAGGCGGTCAACTGGCTGCTCCCCGGGGACCAGAGCGTGCTCGAGACCACCCTGGCCTACGAGCAGGTGGCGATCGATCTGACCGCGTGGCTGGCCCGCACCGAGCCGAACCCGTACCTGCAGCAGGTGCTGCACTTCGGCCTGCTCGAGGACTTCGATCACCTGTACCGCTACGCCAACCTCATCGACCTCGTCGAGGGGCCCAAGCGGGTCCACGAGATCGTCGGCAACCTGACCGAGGTGATGCCGGGGCGGCCGACGGTGGTCGAACACCGCCACCCGTACGACGAGGTCCGGCGCCACTTCGAGACCCACACCGTCGACCCGCTGTCGCGGCTGCACTCGATGACGATCGTGGCGGCCGAGCAGCAGACCATGAACTTCTACATGAACGTCGGGCCGACCTACGTGCCGCCGCTGGCGCGCGGCCTGTACCTCGAGATCGCGGAGATCGAGGAGCAGCACGTGACGCAGTACGAGTCGCTGCTCGACCCGCTGGACTCGTGGTTCGAGCGCGAGCTGTTCCACCACTACAACGAGTGCTACCTGTACTGGTCGTTCATGAAAGACGAGGTGGACCCGCGGATCCGCAAGCTGTGGGAGCTGCACCTGGCGATGGAGATCGAGCACGTCCGGGTGGCCGGCGAGCTGCTGCGCCGCCACGAGGGCACCGATCCGGCGGAGCTGCTGCCGGCGGAGCTGCCCGAGCCGACGCGCTTCCAGGAGAACAAGCAGTACATCCGCAAGGTCCTGGCCGCGGAGATCGACCTCACCTCGGTGGGGCTCGACTTCGTCCCGCTGACGGCGCTGCCGACGGACGCGCGCTACTTCAAGTACCAGGCGGCGGTGAACGGCGGGATCAAGGTGCCGAGCGAGGAGGTCATCGATCGCCACGTGGAAGAGTTCGGCGACGACTTCCGCCTGACCACCGAGGGCCCGCACCCGATCCCCGCGCTGCGCTCGCGCCCCCACGCCGATATCGAGGACGTCGCCGACGAGGCGGAGGAATAGGAGGACCCATGGCAACCTTGACGGTCACGAAGGACAAGGGCGGCGTCAGTCGACGCG
This sequence comes from Nannocystis sp. RBIL2, assembly GCF_026626745.1. GTDB lineage: Bacteria > Myxococcota_A > Polyangia > Nannocystales > Nannocystaceae > Nannocystis. The sequence continues at coordinate 1,938,627 of NZ_JAPNJW010000001.1, read as the reverse complement.
AGGGCATGACTGTGATCGAGCCGGCGCTGGTGGTGCCGCTGGCGAAGCTGAAGGCGATCGGCAAGCAGGCCGGGCTCGACGGGGTGTTCGTCGCCGACTTCGTCAGCGCGCTGGCGATGCACGAGCGGCACGCGGCCCGCGTGGCGATGGCGGCGGCGGAGCAGACCGAGCGGCCCAAGCGGCGCAAGACTTACGAGAAGCTGGCGCAGCTGCACGCGGAGCGCACGGGGGCGTTAGAGGCGCTGCTGGCCAAGCTCAAGCTGCCGGCGCTGTACGTCAGCCCGGCGAGCCGCGCGGCCGGGCACATGGTGGCGGCGCTGGCCCAGGCGCCGCTGCTCGCGGGCTCGGTCGACGCCGAGGGGCGCGAGTGCATGCTCCTCGACGTCGCGTTCTTGCTGGCCGAGCAGTCGCTGGCGAACACCGAGGCGCTCACCGCAGTGGCGGCCGCGGCCGCGGCCTCGACGACGCGGACGACGCTGGTGAAGACGGCCAAGCTGCTGGCGGCGAACGTGGCGCTGTTCGAGAAGGTGCGGGCGCTGCGGAAGGCGTCGATCGTGCAGGCGGCGCGCAAGAAGTAGGCGCGTCAGGGCCCGGCGACGAAGTCGACGTCGACCGCGTCGCCGGCGGTGATGTCGACGGCCTGGCTCTCGGAACATGTGAGAATCGCGTGGGTGCACGCGACCTCGCGCGGGCCGGGGAGCAGGCCGAGGAGCGCGTAATAACCGTGCGCGTCGGTGCGGGTGACGTGCAGGCCCGAGGCGACCGCCGCGTCGGCGACGCCGTGGCCGGCGCCGTCGACCACCCGGCCGCGGATCGCGTGCGTGCCCGGTCGCGCGGCCACCGTGGCGAACAGCCACTGCTGCGCGGCCTGGCGCGAGGCGGCGTCGTCGGCCATCCAGGCGTCGGTGTGACCGACGCCGGGGACGGCGAGGCTGGTCACCGGATAGCCGAACCCGGTGAGCAGCTCGACGCCCTTGAGGCTGTTGGCCGCGCCGCCGTCGTCGACTGCGCCCCACGACAGCCAGGCGGCCCGGCCGCGCACGCGCTGCATTCGCGTCGCCGAGCCTGCGCCCTGGTCGGGGGTCAATGGCGTGACCACGTCGGCGTGGCTGTGCATCACGAAGCCGAGCCAGGCGTCGGCGATGGTGGCGTCATTCAGGCCGACGAAGCTGGTGCCGATCGCGCCGCGCGAGAAGCCCGCGACCACCACCGCGCCGGGATCGAGGCCAAAGGCGTCGACCGTGCGGCCCAGCTGGGTCTGCCAGTAGGCGATCGTGGCCGGCACGTCGCCCCAGCCGTAATCGAGGTTGGCGCCGCCCTCGATGTAGGGCAGGACCAGCCAGGCGTAATGACGACAGCCGGCGAGGTAGTAGCCGAGAGTGGCGTCGTCGACCTTGCCGGTGAAATCGCCGTACTTGTTGCACGGCGACTCGACGATCACGGGGTAGCGCCGTCCAGGCTGCCAGTCGGGCGGCAGATAGAGGCCGTGGTAGATGCCGGTGCCGCGGTGCTCGGGGGCGACGACCTTGACGAAGGCGCCGGGGGCCGGGTCGCCGTCGGTCAGCGGCGGGCGCGGCGGACAGCTCGGCGCGTCGTCGACGAGCTCGACGGTGAGCTGCGCGGTGGCCTGCAGGCCGGCGGCGCTGACGAGGATGTTCGCGGCGCCGGCCGCCGTGTTGCTGGCCTGGAAGGTGCCGCCGTGGCGCGTGATCGTGCCGAGCGCCGGCTCGGCGAGGCTCCACTCCGCCTCGACCGGGACCTCGTGGCCGCGCTCGTCGAGGCCGACCGCCGTGAACTGCGCGGGAAACGACCAGCCGCTGGCGACCGTGACGACGACCTGCGGTGGATCGATCTGCAGCGCGACCACGGCCCCGTCGGGCCCCGTCGAGGTGTCACCGGTGACGCTGCTGTGGTGCTCGAGGTCGTCGAGGTCGTGGCGGTCGTCGTCGAGGTCGTCGTCGAGGTCGTCGTCGAGGTCGTGGGCTCGGGGGCGAGCGAGCCGCCGGTGGTGCTCGTGCTCGAGGTCGTGTTCGCGGCGGGCTCGGTCGCGGTCGCGGTCGGGTCGGCCTCGCTGGTCGGGCAGCCCGTGAGCGCCTGCAAGGCGACGCCGCCGATCGCCCACCACCCGGATGCTCGCATGTCCGGCATCGTACATCAGGGCGGGCGCGGCCGGTGACATGTCCTCTGGGACATGTGCATTTGCGGGCGCTCAGCGCCGGCGGCGGAGGCCGGGGACGAGCAGGAGCGCGAGCGCGAGGCCGAGGACGTCGGGGCCGCTCGCACCGGTGCTACAGGCGCAGCCCTTGTCGCCGTCGGCCGGGTCGCCGCCCGACGCGGACGGGTCGTCGCCGGTGGTGCTGCCGGTCGAGTCGGTGCCGGGGCCGTCGCCGGTCGCGGAGCTGGTGGGGGCGCTGCCGGTCTCGCCGGTCTCGCCCTCGGTCGCAGAGCCGCTGGCGTCGGTGTCGGTCGCCTCGCCCTCGACGACCTCGATGATGACGACCGACTGCTCGAGGGCGCCGCCGGGCCCCTCGCCCTGGGCGCTCAGCATGTACTTGTCGGGCGCCAGGGACAGGTCGAGCATGCACGGCGACGGTCCGGCGGCGCACACGTCGTCCTTGACCTCGGTCCACGGGCCGTCGCCGTCGAGCCGGGTCTTGCTGACCAGGTGAATGTCGGCGCCGTCGAAGGTGGGGTCGAACTCGATGATGACCTGGACCTTGGCCTCGGGGGCGCCGACGAAGACGTCGTTGGTGGCGGGCTCGACGATGGTGATGAGCTGCGGCGCCTCGCCGGTGGTCTCGGGGAAGGTGTCGGAGTCGGATTCGCTGGTGGTGACCGCGATCGAGGCGGCCGCCGCCGGGGCGACGCCGAGCAGCGAGACGACGAGGGCAGAAATGCGCAAGCCAAGAGACGACATGAAGAGGGGCTACCAACCCGCGCAGGCCCGGTCAACCGCGACAGCGCTGTCACGCTCACGACGGCGCTGTCAGCGGGGCAGCGAGAGAATTCATGGACATGTCCGAAAGGACATGTTTTCGCAAAGGCGCGACGATCGCCGGGGGGCTCGTGCTGCCGGGGGGCGGGTGCGAGCCGCGGCGAGTTGGTCCGACAATTGCTGGATGCAGCGGCATGCCGATTGCTCGTGTCGTCTGCGGTTTTTTGTGCGTCCTGTCGCTCGTGCTCGCCTGCACCGAAAAGAACGACGGCTCGACCGACGGCCCCGAGGACGAGACGACAGGCACCGCGACGACCGAGCCGCAGTCGACCGCGGGCGACTCGACGACCGCGGGCGATTCGACGACCGCGGCGCCCTCCGGGAACTGTGAATGCAGCGAGGGCGATCCTTGCGCGGTGGCGCTGTGCGAGACCGTCGCGTGGACCGACGACGAAGAGGCCGGCGACGACGCGCAGCTCGTTGCGAACCTGAAGTGCGCGCTGGAGGCCCTGCGCGATCGCAAGGTCGGGACCGTCCGCTGGACCTTTCAGGCCGGCAGCGGCCAGTTCGACGAATACGGGCACTACCAGATCTTGGCGGACGGGACCGCCATCGAGTCCCGGGGCGGGGTGGGCGACCTGTGCTGGTGGGTCGAAGACCCGGTCACCCTCGTGACTCTGAAGAGCCCCGCGACGTTCACGGAATGTCTGGCGATGCCGGATCCCGCCGAACACTTCCACTGCCTCCGACTCGCCTCGGAGGCCGACCAGGAGACCTGCATCGAAGGCGAGACGGACTGCGGCGTGTGAGCCGCGGGACCGCGCGCCGGGCTCAGCCGGCGACGAGCGCCTTGAACAGCGGGACGAGCAGCTCGTCGGTGCCCGACGGCGCGACTACGTCGATCCACGGCGCGGGCTGGAACGACGCGGTGGTGCCGTCGCGCACGCCTGTGCCGCCGAGGACCAGCTTGAGCTGCGGGTGACGGCGCTTGAGCCGGCGACCGACGGCGAGGGCGGCATTGGTCTGGAACGATTCGCAGGCGAACCCGATCACCGCGGGGACGCCCGCGAGCTCGACGCGAGCGCAGGCGTCGCGCAAAAACTCGGGGACGACCTCGTCGCGGATCCGCCGCAACCAGCGACGCGGTTCGCCGAGCACCCGCAGGGGACCGAGGTCGGCCGCGAAGCGCTCGAGAAACGCGTCGTCGCCGGGACCGACGCGATCGCCGTAGGCATGGCTCGAGAACAGCCACTCGCCGAACTTGCCGACCCCGTCGTTCTCGCTGAGCTCGCGGTAGGCGCCGCGGCCGATCTTGGCGACGAGCAGGGGCTTCAGATCCAGCACACGGGCGGTGAGGCCGGCGGCCCGGAGCCGCGCGCCGAGGCGATAGGGAGCCAGCGGGACGGGACCTAGCACCCGAAATGGCACGTCGAGCAAAGTGACGGTCCGAGCTGCTTGCATATACCCCCATGGTACCGAATCCACGGGGCGAGCGCTCGGCGTCGACCCTGTCTTCGTAATGAGGAATCGGTCGCGCGGGCGCCCGCGGGCGCCCGTGGGCGCCCGCCCGCGGGGCTCGCTCCATTGGAGGGCGCCCGGCACCTCGCAGGTACGGCCATTGCGGCCCTCACGCCGAGACGCCCTGGTCGGTCGCAAATCCGTCCTCTGCGCAGCTCGCTGGATCGGCCGCGGCGCGCCGGGGGCTGCGGGGCCGGAGGTGGGGCGCGCGGCCCTCGGTGCTCTCGCACCCGCGGCGCGGGCGAGAGCGCCGCTGCGCAGGCGACGAATCATCGGCTCGGATCCAAGGCCGACTCAAGACTCCGATCCATGGCGCGGCCAGACGAGCCCGAGCTTGACGATGCGGCGCTTGAGGGAATGCCGCGTGATGCCGAGAGCGGCCGCGGCGTGGACGAGGGAGCCTGCGGTCGCTAGCGCCTGCTCGCAGAGGCGGCGCTCGGCGGCCTCCAGGTTGAAGCTGTCGAGCACGACCGGCTGCGAGGCCCGGCTCGCCGCATTCGCCGCGGCCGGCGGCGAATGTCGTGAGGACCCCGCGGCGGGCCGGCGCGAACGACCGGGCAGGAGACCGGCCGCCGCCCATTCGTGAATGATCCGAGTCGCCACCTCGGCCGCCTGCACAGGCGGGTGGGGGATGCTCGTGTACTGCATGTTTGTGCAGTACCATGGCGCGTCGGACGCTGGAAGCGTGAGCGCGCCTCTGCCTGCACAAACGTCGACTGGACGCATCTACAGGCCGCGCCGGGACCGCCGCGCCCGGGCAGCCGGCGAAGTTCGCCCGCGGCGCCGACCGGCGCGGCGGGCGGCAGGCCGTCGCCGAGCTTCGCGGCGCCGACCTCGATTGCATCTTCGCCGCCTGTGACGACGGCCTCATCCACAGCGCCGCGGGCGAGCACGGCAACTCGCCCGAGATGACGGCTGCAGCTCGAGCCGGGCACGTGCGGCCCGCGGGGCGACCCTGTCGACGCGGGCTCTGCCGTCGACGGGGCCGACTCAGCGTTCGTAGGGGCCGACGTCCGGCGCCACGCCCTTCGGGCGGGACTTGCCGTCGAAGTCGAAGGCCGGGGCGTATTCGGGGCTGCCGGCGTCGATCATCGGGCTCGTCGGGCCGAGGTGGAAGTCGCCGTCGGGGTCGAGCGCGTAACCGACGAGCTGCGGATCGTCCGTCGTGGGGTTGTCGCCGCTCGGCTCGGTCAAATAAAAGTTGTTGTGGGAGACCAGGTGATTCGGCCCGTCGTACAGCACGATCCCGACGCGGTCGTCGTACAGGATATTGTTCGTCACGTAATAGTCGGTGAACTCGCAGGTGATCTGGCCGCACGGCGAGTCGCCGTTGCCGAGCACGATCCCCTCGGTGTTCGAGGTCAGGTTGTTGGAGACGGTGACGTAGTTGGCGTTGTGCCAGCCGTGGATGCCCCAGCCCGAGACGTTGTAGACGATGTTGTTGTAGATCTTCGCGTGCGGGTGCGAGACGTAGATGCCCTGGACGAGCCCGGCGTTTTCGCCGGGGTTGCCGATGTCGTGGACGAAGTTGTTGAAGATCTCGACGTCCTCGCCCTGATACGGCTTCTGCGACACCCAGCCGGCGGAGAGGATGCCCGCGCCGCCGCTGCCGCCGCGGGTCTTGGCGACGATCCCGTACACGTGGTTGTTGAAGATCCGGCAGTGGTTGGCGAGCTGTCCGTCTCCGTTGGAGATGCCGAGGCCGATGCTCTCGTCGGTGGTGGTGACCTCGAAGCCGTCGATGTCGACGTAGTCGCCGACGTTCTGCAGCGGGATCGTCGGGGCGGAGACCTTGGCCTGCCAGCGCTCGACCGAGACGTAGTGAATGCGCGCATCCGCGGTCCCGTGGGCGGTGTTCTTGAAGGCCCCGTAGTCGCCGGGGTAGACGCAGACGGTGTCACCCGCGGCGACGATGCCGGTGGCTGCCTTGATCGTGGCGAGCGCCTGGTCCTTGGCCTTGCCGGAGTTGCCGTCGTCACCGGTGAGCTGGTCGACGAAGAGGGTGCAGCCGCGCTCGTCGAAGGTGGTCGACGGCGGCTCCTCGTCGTCGCCCGAGGTCGTGCTGCTGCTGCTGCTGTCGCCGGTGCTGTCATCGTCGCCGGTCGACCCGCTGGTGGTGCCGGTGACCCCTTCGCTGTCGGAGGTGGTCGGGCCGGAGGTGCTGCCTTCGCTGGTCGTGGTCGTGGGCGAGAGGCTGTCGTCGGCCGTGCTGCTCCCGGTGTCGGCGGTGGCCGTCTCGCTGCCGCCGCTGCTGCTACCGGTGCTCCCGTCGTCGGTGGTGTTCGGCGAGGACGAGCAGGCGAGCAGCGTCGCGCCGATGATGCAGGTGAAGATCGACGAATGGTTCTCTCGAGCCAATAGTGACATGGGGGCGAGAAGCTATGGGCCGACCGAATCGGTGTCAATATGAGATCGGGATGGGTGCCGAAGGCCGCAGACATGCCCGCTGTCGCTCACGTGCTCCATCAATTGGGCGTGGAGACCCTACGGTCCGCGCGCGTCGCCGTCGAGGCAGCGTCGAATGAAGATCGGGGAGCCGGTCGCTCCAGGGGGACTCACTCGTCGATCACGATCCCGCGGGTGCGTTCCAAGGCGGACCACCCTCGGTTGGTAGCCGATACCGCGGCATCCGCACTCGCCGAGCTCGAGCGCCTTCTCGCACGCAGGAGGTAACTCGCGCCGATCCAGGGGGTCGAGATCGATCCGCGGACCGAGGGTCGCTTGCGCACTGCGGACGCCTGCGCGCACCGTGGCGGTGCGCGCCTCGCTCCAGGCGACCCGCATCGCCTGGCCGTGGAGACATGACCTTTTGGCCCTGCCCCAGGGGCCAGGCGAGGCCGCCGGCCGCGGTTCAGGCCAGCGAGACCACGTCCGAGACGCCCTTGTCGGGGGCGTCCTTGCGCTCCGGAACGGGCTCCGCGAGGCCGGCGGCCGTGTCGGTGAACAGGCCGATCAGTCGCGGGAGCTCGCTCGCCTGGCGGGCCAGGAGCTCGCGGGCGGTGTCGGCGGCCGCGTCGCCGCGGGGGCTGCGGGCCAGGAGGTGGGCGGAGATGGTGACGACGTGGAGGCGGTTGCGCAGCTCGTCCTCGAGCGCGGCGAGCAGGGTTGCCATCGTCGGGTTGGAGTCGCGCAGGGGGTTGAACGCGGCGGCGCTGTCGTATTCGACGCGGGTGCCGTCATTGCGCTCGCGGGCCACGATCGAGGTGCCGACGATCTGGCCGTGCTCGTCGCGCAGAGGCGAGACGGCGAGGACCACCGCGGTGAGCAGGCCGTCCTTGCAGCGCCGCTCGGTCTCGAACGGCGGGAGCGGGTCGCCGGCGCCGATGCGCGCAGTGACCTGGGCCTCCTCGTCGACGCGCTCCGCGGGCACCAGCAGGGTGATCGGGCGGCCGACGACCTCGTGCGCGAGGTAACCGAACAGGCGCTCCGCGCCGCGGTTCCACGACAGGATGGTGCCGTCGAGCGACTTGCTGAGGATCGCGTCGTAAGCGTCCTCCACGATCGCTGCGAGGCGGGCACGGGCGTCGGAGCGAGATTCGGACCCGGCGTTGCTCATCGACCGCGGCGAGAATAGCATGCCCCCCGCCGCGTGCTCGAAAGGCCAGCCAGCGCGGCAGAGAGGCCGGTCCGGGCCGTTGCGGGCCTCGCGCGGCGCGGCCGGGCGCAGGCGGGCGGGCGACATACCCCAGCGCCTGGCTTCCGAACTGACGGCTGAGGTCGCTGGTCGCCGGCCCGCCGCGGCGAAGGCGCTGTGTGGTCATGGCTCGCCATGCGCACCGCGAATCGTCTGCTAGGTTTTCCGCGAGATGCCCACGATTCTCATCATCGAAGACGACTCCGAAATTCGGGGAATCACGGCTGTGCTGCTGCGTCGCGAGGGCTACGTCGTCGAGGAGGCGAGGAGCGGCGACGAGGCGCTCACCTACCTGCGCCGCTCCGACCGCGATCCCTGCCTGATCTTGGTCGACCTGATGATGCCGATCCTCGGCGACTGGGACGTGGTCGACATCCTGCGCGACGAGGACCGCATCCTCGCGCTGCCGGTCGTCGTCCTGTCGGCCGCGCACCCCGACAAGGCGCCGTCCGGGGTCTCCGGGTTCGTCCGCAAGCCGATCGACTTCGACCTGCTGCTCGGGCTCGTACGACGATACTGCGGCCCCGCGCCCGCGGGCTGAGTCCCGGCCCGGCCGCGCCGCATTCGTGCTAGTTGCGGCCGGCGTCCGAGCGACCGTGCAGCTGCGCCAGCGCGGCGTAATCCTCGAACCCCGACGCGCGGCGGCTGCTGTCGTTGCGCGCCAGCTCGTCGCCCCCGGCGACGACGAAGCCCGAGAGCTGCTCGGCGCCCATCAGGTGGCGCCAGAACGGCAGCTCCGCCGCGGGGACGTCGAGGAACAGGATGCCGCTCTCGCGCGACAGCGCGGCCCACATCGTCTGCACGAACAGCCCGAGGAGGACCGGCCGCTCGGCGGCCTCGAAGGCGCCGGTCAGGCCGTCGAGGACGTAGACGTCGGTCACCGGGTGCCAGAAGCAATCGGCGATCTCTTCCTGGACGTGGCCGTCGCGGGTGAGCGCCTCGTCGCAGACCCGCACCAGGTATTCGCTGCCGATCTGCGCGGCAGCCCGGGGGTAGTGCACGTCCCCGGCGCCGAGGCGCACTGCGTACACGTTGGCCGCGGCGCAGGTGACGTCGTCGTCGCGCACGAGCTCGCCGAAGAACAGGTCGAAGGCCCGCCGCCGTCGCTGCCCCAGCGAGAGGATCGGGCTGCGCAGCGTCAGGCGGAGTGAATAATGTTTGAGGGGGTTTTGCATGCGCGACAATCGCCTGTTCCCGGCGGCGGCGCGCGCGAGCCCCAGGGTGGAAAGATGGAGCCCCGATCTCTGCCTCAGGGCTCTTATGACGATAGCGTGGGGGGCGACACTGCGTCAAGTCGCGCCCCGGGCGGCGCCAATATCAACAGACCGAGGGCCGCGATTTCGCCGGTGAACAGCGAACCCCGGCCGCTCGGAGCCGACGAGGACAACCTTCTACAACCAGGACAGACATTGTACAGACGGGCCCGGCCGCGCGCCGCGCCGGGGCCTCGCGGACGCTCGCGCCGCGGGCGAGCGGGCGAGCCAGCGGCCCGGCCGCGCGGCGCGCCGCGAACCTGGTCCTCGGGCCATGTCGCCGGCCTATCGAGGCACGCTCGCCGCGGGGAATTGTGAAGAGAGCGCGCGCCGCCGATGTGACATGTCGCGGGGCCATGGTGCCGCGATTGACCGTGATGATAAGACCACCTCGCCGCGGCGATTGCCGCGATCGAAGCGCGAATGTCCCGCGCGGCGGTCGAGTTCGTAATTCCTCGCCAGCGGCCTCGGCCGTACGCTTCAGCGCGGTTTCAACCGCCACGTTGGACGAAGCGGAGACAAACCTTGCACGGCGGCGCGATCACGCCGGCGACGGATCGGCGGCTGCGCGGCCGGCTTGCAAGTACATGGCATGGGGGGCAGCATGCTCTCGTCCCATGGAGTCCGCTCTTCCGCTCACGCGCCCCGAATTGCTCGCACTCGCGTCGCCCGCCAACATTCGCCCGCGGCCGCGTCGCTACGTGGGAGATACGGTGGTCGCGTCGGTCCACGACCTGGCGCCGGGCGACGCGCCGGTGGTGCGGCGGATCTACGAGTTCTTGCGGTCGCTGCAGCGGATCGTGCAACGCCTCGACGAGCCGAAGGCCGGGGTCCCGCTGCTGCAGGCCGAGCTCGCGCGGCAGGACTACCGCGAGCTGTGCGAGCAGATCCGCGGCCTGGGCGCGGCGCTGGTCGCCGAGGACACGCCGATGGCGGTGCGCAAGGTCTATCACGACGTCCGCGGCGGCAGCTTGAGCGGGCTGCTGATGCACCTCGACCTGTGTGAGGCCGACGAGGCCGAGGCCGAGGACGTCGAGCGGGTGTTCTTCCTCGTCCGCGACCACCTCAAGATCATGCGCAACGCGCTGCCCGACCTCGACCCGGCCGGCTACGCGGTCGACCTGTCGCCGGCCGAGCACGACACGTCGCTGCTGGTAGAGAAGTGGGCCGGGATCGCGTACGGAGCGGCCGACGCCGGGCGCGTGCGCATCGAGCTGGCGTGCGACTTCAGCGGCTCGGTGTCCGAGTGCTGCATGGAGTTCGCGGCGCTCGATCGCGTGATGTACAACCTGATCAACAACGCGTCGCGCTTCGCCTCCGACGCGGTGGTCCACGTCGAGATCTTTCCGCTCGCCGAGTCGGAGGACACGGACCTGCGCTTCGTGGTCAGCAACCTGGTCACGCCCGAGCACCGCGCCCGCCTGCTCGCCGACCTCGGCGACGACTTCAGCCGGATCTTCGCCAGCCGCTATACCACCGACGGCCACGGCATCGGCCTGCAGATCTGCACCGACATCGTCAGCCACGGCTACGGCCTCGATTCGACGCGCGAGGCCCTCCGCGAGGCGTATCTCGGGGCCAAGCTGATCCGCGATCACTTCGTCGCCTGGTTCCACTGGCCGGCACGCCGCCCGGCGTAGGCGCTGCCGAGCACGGTGCACGACTCGCCGAGCGGCGACGGGTGGGACTGCCATGATTCTCGGGTCGGACGATCCGCGGGCCATGGTCACCTGATCGTCGACGGTCGGAGGGTGCTGCGGTAGCAGCGATTCGGGCCGGATCTCCGCCTGGCGTGTACGCGGGTGCCATCATTAAGTGGGCCGACGATGACTCCGACGATTCGCGGCACGACCTGTCGCTCGTGATCTTCGGCGACATCCTCGGGCAGACGGAGTCGACGCGGGACGACCCGACCCGAGGACCGGCGCGCCTCCACTGCGTCGAGGACCGCGCGGTGCTCGCCCGCGGCGGGGTCGTCGACCCCCGCGAGTCGCAGCAACTTGCAGACGTCGCTGCCTCGCCGACGTGCGCGGCGGGGTGCCCGGTGGTTTCTTCCGTGAGTGACGGGTGTGAATGTTCACCTGCGCGATGCGATGTTTATGCGCGCCCGCGCGCCGAGCATTCGCAGACGTATCGTGGCGCAGCGGCGCGGGCTCCTCCGCGCAAATGGCAGCAGGGCGCGGCGCGTCGCAAGTCTGCATCGCCGTGGGCGGCGTGGGCGGGCGCTCGTGGGCGCCCGCGCGTGCGAGGGCGGCGGATCCGAATGCTTCGACGCGGCTTGACGGTCGCTCGGGCCGCGGACTAGGAGTAGGAGGACTTTCCGTGGGGCAGGAGCGACGTGAGGCGGCAGAGCGCGCGATACGATCGTGGAAGTTCGTCGTCGAGTGACGGCGCCTCCACGCCGTTCGGGCTCGGGGGTCCGCCGCCCGACGCAGCGACGGAGGAGCTCGCGTTCAGCGGCGTGGACGACGAGCGGCTGTTCGCCGAGCTGCGGTCGCGGCTGTTCGCCCGCGGCGAGGCGGCTCGGATCGGCCGCTATCGCCTGCTGCATCGCCTCGGCGCCGGGGCCATGGGCGAGGTCCACCTCGCGGTCGACGACGAGCTCGACCGGCCGATCGCCATCAAGCTGGTCCACCCGCACCTCGCCGATCCTCGCTCGACTGCGCGGCTGCGCGGCGAGGCCCGGGCGCTCGCGCGGCTGGCCCACCCCAACGTCGTCCACGTGTACGAGGTCGGCGAGCACGACGGCCGCACGTACCTGGCGATGGAGCGCATCGAGGGCGGGAGCCTGCGCGAGTGGCTGGGCGGCCGGCCGGGCCCGCGCTGGGAGCAGGTGCTGGCCGCGTACGTCGACGCCGGGCGCGGGCTGGCTGCGGCGCATCGGGCCGGGGTGATCCACCGCGACTTCAAGCCCGACAACGTCCTGCGGGCGGCCGACGGGCGGGTGGCGGTGGTCGACTTCGGGCTCGCGGCGCTCGAGCGCGGCGACACGGCGCCGGGCGAGTCGCACGCGGGCACGGGCACGGCGTGGCCCGGCCTGGGGCCGACCCTCGATCGCACCAGCGAGATCGCGGGCACGCCGGCCTACATGCCGCCCGAGCAGTTCCGCGGCCACGCCGACGCGCGCGCCGACCAGTTCGCGCTGTGCGTGTCGCTGTACGAGGGGCTGTGGGGCAACCGGCCGTTCGCGCGGCGGACCCTCGCGGACGTGCTGCACGGCCGCGTCGACTGGGTGCCCGCGGAGCCGCCGCGCGGGGCCGTCGCGGCCTGGCTGTGGCCGATCCTCCGCCGCGGCCTGCAGTTCGAGCCGGGGCGGCGCTGGGACGACGTCGACGCGCTGCTGGCCGCGATCGAGGCGGGGCTGGCCGGGCGGCGGCGGCGGCGGCGGGTGGCGCTCTCGGGCCTCGCGGCGCTCGGAGTCGGGCTGCTCAGCGGGGCCTCGGTCGCGTGGTGGGGGACGGCGCCGGTGGTCGACGACTGCGCCGCGCTGGAGCGCGAGCTCGACGACACCTGGGGGGCCGAGGCGCGCGCGCAGCTCGGGCAGCGCTTCGCGGGCGCGGGGGCGGCCGAGGGCATGGCCTGGCTGGCCGACAGCGCCGCCCCGGTGCTGGCCGGCCTCGACCGCTGGCGCGGGCGCTGGCTGGCGGCCCGTGGGGCGCTGTGCCGGGCCCGGGCGGGCGGGGACCCGGTGGTGCTCGACCGCCTCGGCCGCTGCCTCGAGCGGCACCGTGGCGCGGCCCAGGCCCTGGTCGCCGCGCTGCAGGGCGGCGAGGCGGCGGTGCTGCGCGCGGCGCCCCGGGCGGTGCTGCAGCTCGAGGACCCGCAGGCGTGCGAGGCCGAGGCCCGCCAAGGCGGCCCGCCCGCGCCGCCGGCGGCCCTGGCAGCCGAGGTGCAGCAGGTGCGGGAGCTGCTGGCGCGGGCCGAGGCGGAGCTGCACACCGGGCGGGTCGAAGCGGCCTGGGCGGGCGCGCTCCCGCTGGCGGCCCGGGCCGAGGCGCTCGGCCACGCCCCGCTGACCGCCGAGGTCCAGCTGGCGCTGGGGCGGGTCGCGGTGGCGCGGGGGCGCAGCCAGGACGGCCAGGAGCGGCTCGAGCAGGCCGCCGACACGGCCGAGGCGGCGCACCACGATCGCGTGGTCGCCAGCAGTTGGCGCCACATGGCCATGGTCGCGGCCACCGAGGCGCCCGACCTGGCGGCGGGTCGGCAGTGGCTGCGCCGCGCCGACGCGGCCAGCGCCCGCGTAGGGCTCGACGCGAGCACCGCGGCGCGCCTGGAGGCCACCCGCGGCGGCCTGTCGCTGCTGGCCCGGGAGTTCGACCTGGCAGTGACGCAGCTGCGGGCCGCCGAGGCGGCGCTGACGGGCCAGGGCGACCTGCTGCACGCCTCGCACGCGGCGTCGAACCTCGGCTCGGCGCTGCTGGGGCGCGGCGAGACCGCGGCGGCGCGCGAGGCCTTCGAGCGGGCCCTGGGGCAGCGCGAGCGGGTGTTCGGGCCGCGCCACCCCGAGGTCGCGCGGGCGGCCTACAACCTGGCCCAGGCGCTCCGCGGGGCCGCCGGCGCCGGGGCGGACCACGAGGCGCTGGCCGGCGAGCTGCTGCGCCGGGCGGTGGCGATCTGGCAGGACACCGACGAGGCGCGGACTCTGGACGCCGGGCGGGCCGCGTTCGTCCTGGCGCAGCTCGAGCTCGACGCGGGTCGGTTCGAGCGGGCGGTGGCGCTGGCCGAGGACGCCGAGGCGGTGTTCCGCGAGGTCCTCGGGCCGGCGCGCATCGAGCACGCGGAGGTGGCGGCGCTGCTGGGCACCGGCCACTACTTCCTCGGCCGCCCGGGGCCGGCGGTGGCCGGGTTTCGCCGCGCGGTGGCCGGCTACGCCGCGGCCCACGGCGCCGACGACGCCTACACGGCCTCGTTCCGCGTGGGCCTCGGCTGGGCGCTGCTGGCCGCGGGCGAGGTGGCCGAGGCGCGCGCGGAGCTCGAGGCGGGGCGCGCGGCAATCGAGGCCGGGGCGGGAGCGGGCAGCGAGGCGAGCGCCGACGCGCGCCTGGGGCTGGCGGCCGCGGCGCTGGTCGCGGGCGAGCCCGCGCGGGCGGCCGCGCGACTGGCCGAGTTCGCCGAGGCGCCCGCAGGCGAGCTCGACCGCGTCACCTTCGCGCTGCTCTCGGGCCTCGTGGCCGCGCGGCGCGAGCCCGGAGGCCCGCAGGGCGCGGCGCTGCTGGGGCGCGCGCAGGCCCACGCCCGCGCAGTCACGGGCGGCGAGGCGATGCTCGCGGTCCTGCTCGACAGCCTCGGCGCCAGCGCGAGCGAGCGCCGACTCGCCGCCGGCTGAGGCGCGCTCGACTCGACTTCCGCGAAGCTCAAATCCACCCCACCCAACCCCCCTCAGCAAAAGCCACGAGAACTCGTCCCATGCCGCAATGCCTCACCGCCCATCCCACCCACCTCGAGGTCACGAGCCTCGAAGAGGGCGACTCCGCCTACATCGTGGTCGTCAACTCGACCGCGTCGTCGCTCACGGTCGTGTTCGACCCGCCGGTCCTGCGCGACGCGAGCGGCGCGCCGATCTCGACGGGCAGCGTCACCGGCGTGTCGGTCAATCCGTCCGGGCCCGTCTGCGGCACGAATCAGATCGTGTTCACCACCGCCGGCCTCAACACGGTCTACACGGTCACGGTCACGTACACCGAGCCGCCGCGGATCGACACGATGGGGCCGCCGCTCGATACCCCGACGAAGTCGCCCAAGTTCAAGCCGCTGACGTCGTGCCCGCCGAGCGCGCCGTGACACGGCGGCGGGGCTCGCCTATCATTGCAGCTCCGTCGCGCCCATGACCCCGTCTCCCCCGCCGCAAGCCCCCGAGGGGCCGTCCGACGCCGACCTGCTCGAGGCGTGGCGCGGGGGCGACGCCGCGGCGGGCGAGCAGCTGTTCGCCCGCCACTATCGGCTGCTGAAGCGGTACTTCCGCAACAAGGTCGGCCCGCAGCACATCGCCGACCTCATGCAGGAGACGTTCGTCGCCAGCGTGGCCAGCCGCGAGCGCGTGGCCGACGCCAGCCGGTTCCGCGCGTATCTCCTGCGCATCGCCTATCACACGCTGTGCCGCCACTTCGGCCGGCGCTCGCGCGACACGCCCGCGGTCGACCTCGACGAGGTGTCCGTCGAGCAGCTCGAGCCGGGCGCGGTGTCCGTCATCGCCCGCACGCAGGAGCAGCGGCTGCTGCTCGAGGCGCTGCGATCGATCCCGGTCAACTACCAGGTGGTGCTCGAGCTGCACTACTGGGAGGAGCTCAAGACCGATCGGATCGCCGAGGTGCTCGGGGTGCCGGCCGCCACGGTGCGCAGCCGACTGCAGCGGGCCCGCGACGCGCTGCAAGCGGCGATGGATCGCCTGGCCCGCTCGCGCGAGGTGCTCGTGAGCACGCTGACGCGCCTCGAAGATTGGGCGGCCCGCTGCGGGCAGGAGCTCGGCGGGGCCGAAGTCGAGTGAACCAGGCTTCGGCTCCGCGCCGATGAGCGCGCGAAAGATGTCTCGACGCTGCTTGGAGCGCGACGAACGAGGGGTCGCTCTCTCGCGCGGGTGAGGCCCGGACTCATGACATTGGAGGCGCGGCGATTGCGAATCTCGCGAAGTCACGCGCGGGAGCGTCGGCTGGTGATCGTCGAATCTGCGAGTCTGTAATGTAATGAGGAGCGGGCCGCGTTCGGCGAATGCACCGAACGCCGATCATGCACGGAGCGCGGACGCTCGGCGAGCGCTCGGCGAGCGCAGCGTGCGAGGCGGGCTGAGCGTGGAGCGAGCGGGCGCGCCGTCGACGCGGGCGCTCTTGACCCCGATCCGTCGCCGATGTTACCTGCGCCCCATGAGCGAGATGTCGGTCGTCTTCGCCGGCGGCGGCTGCCGGACCTTCTGGGCGCTCGGGGCCTACACCGGGCTCGCCGGGCTCGCCAGGACGGTCGAGGTCGCGGGCGTGTCCGCCGGGGCCGCGATGGCGCTGGGGGCGGCTCTGGGCCTCGAGGAGGCGCTCGTCGCGGCGTTCTGCGCCCGCACTGCAGTCAACCCGCGCAACGTGTACCCCGAGCGGGTCCTCCAAGGTCGCCCGGTGTTTCCGCAGGAGGCGATGTACCGGGCGACGATGCACGAGATGCTCGGCGACGCGAGCCTGCAGCGCCTGGCCGAGGGGCCGCGCGTCCGGATCCTCCAGGCCTGCGTCAAGCCGGGGTGGCTCGTGGCGCCGACGGTGGCGAGCGCCTGGTGGGCCTACGCGGCTCGGCGCCGCCGCGGCCTGCTGCACGGCCCCGAGGTGCCCCACCGCGGCGTCGCGGCCGAGGTCGACACGGCGCAGGACGCGAGCAGCGTCGAGGAGCTGGCCGAGCGAGTGCTGCGCTCGTCGGCGAGCCCGCCGGTGACGCCGATCTTGCGCGCCCCGGGTCGCATGTACTTCGACGGCTGCCTGGTCGACGCGGCCCCCGTGCGAGCCCTCGGCGCCCAGGCGCGGGCCGGCGCGGTGCTGGTGCTGCTCAATCGCCCGCACCCGCCGCAGGCCGCGACCGGCAACGTCCGCTACCTCGCGCCCTCGGAGCCGGTGCCGATCCACAAGTGGGATTACACGAACCCGACGCGGGTCCGTCAGGCGTTCGACATGGGCCGCCGCGAGGGCGAGGCGGCCCGCGGCGCGGTCGAGCGGTTCCTCGCCGAACGTCGGGCGTGAGCGGCCGGCGGTCGCTTCACGGGCGCGGCTGGCGAGGGCCGGCGCGCGGCAGTTCGACGGCGAAGGTGGAGCCGACCCCGACTGCGCTCTCGACGTCGACCTGACCGCCGAGCGCCGATACGATCTCGCGGACGATGAACAGGCCGAGGCCGAGGCCGCCGTACTGGAGGGGCGAGGCGGCGTGTTCGAAGCGACGGAAGATCCGCGGCAGCTGATCGGGGGCAAGGCCGATGCCGTGGTCGCGCACGACCAGGCGACCGTTCGCGCCCCGGCGGGCGACCTCGACCTCGATCGGCTTGCCGGCGCCGAACTTCAAGGCGTTGTCGAGCAGGCAGGTCAATGCTTGCTCGAGCCGGCCGCGGTCCCAGCGGCCCACGACCGAGGTCACCGCCTGCAATGACAGCGGACAGCGGGCCCGCTCGAAGCGCTCGGCGAGGCGCTCGGCGACGGCGCGCACGACGGCGGCGAGGTCGACGTCGGCGAGCACGAGGAGCATCTGGCCGGCGTGGATCCGGGCCACGTCGAGCATCTGCGCCACGAGGTGGGTGAGCTGCCAGCCCTGCCGCTCGACGACGCCGAGCATGCGCCGCACGTCCTCGGGCCAGGCGGTCACTCGCTTGTCGCGCAGGAGTTTCTGGATCGCCAGCTCCATCGCCGCGACCGGGGTGTTGAGCTCGTGCGAGGCGACCATCACGAACTCCTCGCGCAGGCGGATCGCGGCCTGGGCTTCGCGGTAGAGCCGGGCGTTGTCGAGCGAGAGCGCGGCGCGGCGCGCCAGCTCCTCGGCGAGCGCGAGGTCGGTGGCGCCGTAGCGGCGGCCGACCGCCGCCGAGCCGAGAGTGAGCACGCCGAGGGTCTGGCCGCGCGCCGCCAGCGGCACCGAGACCGCCGTGCGGGTGCCGAGGACGGCCAGCAGCCGGGCGTGGCGGGCGTCGATGGTCAAGCTGCGGATCAGCGCGTCGGACAGCTCCGACAGCAGGAGCGGCCTGCCCGTGCGCAGCACGTAGGCCGCGGGGTGGACCGAATCGATGCGCGGCGGATAGCGGGCCTGCAGCTCGAGCAGGGCGGGCTCTTTGGCGGCGTCGGCGTGGGCCCCGGCGATCCGGCGGATCTCGCCGGTCTCGGAGATGACGTCGATGACGCACCAGTCGGCGAGCATGCGCACGCTGAGGCGGCCGATCCGCGTCATCGTCTGCTCCCAATCGAGGGACTCCGACAACAAGGCGCCGGCCTCGGCCAAGAAGGCGGCCCGCCGCTCGGCCGCCTCGGTGGCGGCGCGCGTGGCTCGCTCGCGCTGCAGCAAGCGGGCGTTGTCGAGGGAGATGGCGGCCTGGGCGGCCAGCAGCTCGAGCGCGCCGAGCCGTTCGGGGGTGAAGACGCCGGTGGCGAGGTCGTTCTCGAGGTAGAGGAGCGCGACGACCTGGTGCTGGCGCACGAGCGGCAAGCACAGCACCGAGCGCGGCTTGCGAGCGGCGACGTACGGATCGGCGGCGAAAACAGGGGAAGCTGCGGCGTCGTCGAGGCGGACGGGCTCGCGGGTGCGGAGGGCGTAGCGGACGATCGCGGCCGGGACCTGCGTCGACGCGGGCCCCAGCGGCTGCGCGGGCAACAGCGTGGCGTCGACGCCGTGCTCGTCGACCGTGGCCCTGGCCGCGAGCGAGAGGGCGTCGCCGCGCGCGAACAGCAGATACGCCGCCTGCGCTCCGCTCTGCTCCAACACCACCGCGAGCAAGGTGCGCACGAGCTGCTCGACGACGAGCTCGCGCGAGATCGTCTGCGAGGCCTTGACCACGGCCAGCAGGTCGAGCTGCTCGGCGCCGACGGTGACCGCGCTGGCCGGTGACAGCGGCTCGGCCCGCCTGAGGGTTTTTAAAAATGAATAGCGCTCGTCGAGCTGGCGGACCTTGGCGTCGGCGCCCCAGCGGACATACGCGGCCCGGGCGGCGCGCAGGTGCTCCGCGGCGAGCCGCTCGAGGTCCCGGGCGCGGTAGAACTGCGCGGCGAGCTCGTGGGCGAGGGCCTCGTACTGGACGAAGCAATTGTCGCCGGCGGCGCGGATCGCCTGCTCGTACAGGCGCACCGCGTCGAAGTCGCGGCCCTCCAGCCGCGCGAGCTCGGCGGCGACGAGGGCGTGGGGGCTCGAGTAATTCTCGGGGCAGCTGTCGGCGAAATGCTGCAGCGTCCGCAGGTCGTCCGCGACCGCAGTGATGCGGTCGCGGGCGGAGGCGCTGGAGACCTCGGGGTCTGCGGTGGCCAGCGTCAACGCGCGGAAGAAGTGGAACTCCGGGATGAGAGGGGTCGCAGTCACAGTGCGCAGCGTCGGGGCCGCGCGCTCGCTGGCTGCGATCGCCTCGGCGTGCCGGCCGAACATGAAGGCGCCGATCATTTCGGTGATGTGAACGTACGCGGCGCCGGGGCCGAAGCCCATGCGGTCGAACGTCGCCAGCGCGCGCGCGTCGAAGTCGTCGTCCTCGCGACTCGCAGGGGACGGGGCCGGGCCGCGGAGGCGCAGCACGACCCGTTGCACGAGGTGGATCAATCGCTGGATCCCCTCGTGGCGGAGCTCCTCGGCGAAGACCGCATATGTCTGCGAGAGGCGCAGCACCTCGGCGAGCGGCACGCCTGTTTGAAAGGTGGTCATGAGGCGCGAATAGGCGGCGAACCCGGCATAGAGGAGGTCGCCGCACTCGAGGCAATCTGCACAGGCCTGCTCCAGCATCGGGATCGACGTGGCGAAATGCTTGCGCCTGTGGGCGATGAAGTTCACGTGGATGAACAACAGCCGCCCACGGACCTTGCGGTCGTCGAGCTTCGCGTTCAGCCGCAGCGACATCTCCGAGAATTCGAACGCCGACCCGACGTCGCCGAAGTCGGCGGCGCGCAGGGACGCGAAGTAGCTGTAGGCGATGCAGGACTCGGCGGCGTTGCCGTGGCGCAGCGAGAGGTTCACGGCCTTTGCGGTGAGGAGCGGGTAGAGCTCCGGGCGGGCGATGAACGCCGCCGACAGCCCGTCGCCGAGCAGGCCGAGCACCATGGCCATGTCGGGATCGCGGACCGGCGGCGCATCGACGAGGTCGGCGATCGCGCGACCGCGCAGGTTGCCGGCGACCTCGCGGAGCTCGGCCTCCGTCGCCGTGCGCAGCTCGGCCTCGGTCGCCGGGACATCCACGTCGAACAGGCGCAGCGCCGCGAGCAGGGCCGTCACCGCGTCGGCGTAGCGGCCCGAGAGCTGGTGCATGCGCATGCGCAGGCGATACGCGCGGGCGCGGTCGAGGTTCGTCCGGGCGCGCGCGAGCAGCAGCTCGATGCGCTGCTCGGACGCGGCGAGGTCGCCGACCAGGTGCTCGCATTCGGCGCGCTCGAGGTGCAGCGTGAAGGTGTCGGCGTGGCGCCGGTCCCACGCGTCCGCAGGCAGCAGGGACGTCGCCTCGCTCAGGTAGCGCAGCGCCGCTGCGTGGGCGGACGCGGCCTTGGCCTTCAGGCCGGCGGCGACGTTCAGCGCGCAGAGGGCGTCTCGCTCGCGTGAATCGGTGACCAGCGCGAGCCCGCGATCGAGCTGATCGACCATGGCGAACAGGCGCCCGGGCAGCGCCTCGGCGGGCGTGTGCGCCTGCAACGATCGACCGATGCGCAGGTGCGTCGCGGGCCGATCCTGGGCCGGGATCAGCGAATACGCGGCCTCGCGCACGCGATCATGGACGAACGCATAAGCGCCGTCGTCGTGCAGCAGGAGGCCGGCGCGCACGGCGTCCCACAGCGCGGCGTGGACCTCGGGCGGAGGGCGCCCCAGCGCCAGCGCCAGGACCTCGCGATCGATCCGGTCGCCGATGCAGGCCGCCAGCTTCACCGCCGCGAGCGTGGGCCCGGACAGCCGGCGCAGCTTGCCGACCATGAGGTCGACCACGTCATTCGTAAATCCCCTCGCGCCGATCTGCGCCGCGTCCCAGCCCCAGGTCTGGCCCGCGCGATCGAAGCGCAGCAGGCCGTCGTCGGCGAGCTCGGCGAGCAGCTGGACGGCGAAGAAGGGGACGCCGCCGGTGCGGGCGTGCACGAGCGCGGCGAGCGGCGCGGCGTGGTCGCGGCTGCAGTGCAGCGCGTCCGCGGTGACCGCGGTGAGGTCGTCGACCGCGAGCGGCCCGAGGTGAATGTCGTGCACGACTGCGCCGGTGCTGCGAATGTCGGCGAGCGTGCGCATCAGCGGGTGCGCTGTGGTCACCTCATTGTCGCGGTAGGCGCCGAGCAGCAAGAGGCAGCCGGTCTGCGCGTGCGTGACGAGGTCCGCGAGCAGCGCGAGGCCGGCGGCGTCGAGCCATTGCAGGTCGTCGAGGAACAGCGCGAGCGGGTGCTCGCGGCGGGCGAACACCGCGACGAAGCGGCGGAACGCGAGGTGGAAGCGGTGCAGCGCCTGGGCCGGCGGCAGCGGCGGCGGCGGCGGTTGCGGGCCGACCACGAGCTCCAGGCGGGGCACGACGTCGAACACCAGGCGAGCGCTGGGGCCGAGCGCCTGGCGCAGCCGCTCGCGCCAGATCGCCAGGTGCTCCTCGCCCTGCGTCAGCAGCTGCTCGACCAGCGCAGTACAGGCCTGGGCGAAGCCGGCGTACGGGACATCGCGCCGGTATTGCTCGCACTTGCCGGCGACGAAGCAGCCGCGCTCGTGCACCGCCGGCCGCTGCAGCTCCTGCACGAGCGCCGACTTGCCGACGCCTGTGCCGCCGGACACCAGCAGCAGCGCCGGCGTGCCTCGCTCCATCACCCGGGTGAATGCAGCGCGCAGCGCGTCGAGCTCGGCGGCGCGGCCGTGCAGCCGCTGCGGGATCTCCAGCCGGTCGGGCAGGTCGTGCGCGCCGAGCACGAACGGCTCGATGCGTCCCTCGGCCCGCCACGCCGCCCAGCACCGCTCGAGGTCGTGCTGCAGCCCGCGCGCGGTCTGATAGCGGTCCTCCGCCATCTTGGCCAGGAGCTTGAGTACGACCGCGGACACTGCCGCGGGCACGGCCGGGACGAGCTCGACGGGCGCTCGCGGGCTGCGGGCCACGTGACAGTGCACCCATTCCAGCAGATCGCCGGCGCGAAACGGCAGCTGGCCGGTGAGCAGCTGATAGAACACGACGCCCAGCGAATAGAGGTCGGAGCGGCGGTCGACGGCGCGGTTCATCCGCCCGGTCTGCTCGGGGGCCATGTAGGGCAGCGAGCCCGCGAGCCAGTGGGGCGCGGTCACGGGCTCGCGCGGCAGGCGTGAGGCGAAGCCGAAGCCGAGCAGCACCACCTCGTCGGGCGTGGGCCCGACGAAGATGTTCTGCGGGGTGAGGTTCTTGTGGATGATGCCGGCCTCGTGGACCTCGGCGACCGCCGCGGCGAGCTTGACCGCCAGCGGCAGGAACTCGTCCGCCGGCATGGGGCCGCCGAGCAGGTGCTCGAGCGGCTCGCCGCCGCCGTCGGCGAGCACGAGCGCGGGCATGCCCTCGAAGGTGTCGAGGGCCAGCGGCCGGACGATCGCGGGGCTGTGGAGCGCCTGCGTCGTCTCGTACTCCTGCCTCAGCCGCGCCGCCGCCTCGCCGTGATCGTGGCGCGGGTCGGCGACCTCGAGCACGACCGGGCAATGATCATGAGTCCTGACGCCGCGATAGCGCAGCGTGCCGTGAACTTCGTGCAGCGTCTCGACGATCGTGTACGGCGAACCACTCATGGCCGATGGCTCCGGTGGGGCCGGGAGGATGAACCATGCGCTGCGACGGCGCTCGCGGTCGTCGGGCGCGCCGGCTCCGGCAGGCCCGCCACGGACGGTCTCGCCGGGAGAGACGGCGTGACCGCGGTTCACGTCCCGGCCGACGCGGCGCCCGCCCTGCGGTCCATGCCCGAGGTTGCTTGCGCCGCAGGAGCGAGCGGCGATGTTGGCGAATGTTCGTAGTCTCCGGAAATGCCACCACCGCGCGCTGTCACTTCGGGGCGTGAATTATCAATGACGTGACCGCGGCCACCGAGAGCTCGGCCTGCTCGCGGCCGGCGAGGACTTCACGAAACCGGAGGCCACGATCCGGTCGGGGGGCCCCGGACGACGGCGCGCATGGGCGGCCGCAGACCACGCCTTGCGTCGTGCGCCGCGCACGGACGGCCTGATCCGTGTAACCTCGAATGCGCCCATGCGACCGCGCGTGCCTCGACCCTCGCTCCTCGTCGGCGTCCTCGTCGCGTGTCAGCCCGCCCTCCCCGAGCCGATCTGGGAGGGCGAATACCTGCACTACGGCACGACCACCGACGCACCGGTGTGTCGCGGTTCGTTCGTCCTGCAGGAGCGTCACGCGGTGGAGCTGGCGCGGCTCATGGGCTTCGAATTGCCCGACGTCATCCGCTTCACCCGCCTCAAGCTTCGCCAGATCCGCCGGTACTGCGGCCGGCGAGCTCGCGGCTGCGCGTGGGACGACGAGCCCTACGCCTTCATGGCCGAGAGCAGCTACAACTTCCACGAGATCACCCACGTGGTCGCCAACCTCGGCGGCCTCTCCGGCCCGACCGCGTTCAACGAGGGGTTCGCCGAGGTGTTTCAGGACAACTCCGCGTCCATCCTCGCGGGGACCCCGCTCGCGCAGGTCCTGCACGGCGACGTCGACGACGTGATGGACTATCACACTGCGGGGCGGTTCGTCCGCTTCCTGCTCGAGCGCCACGGCCTCGAGCTGTTCGTCGAGTTCATGCGCTCGACCTGGCGCGACGCCGAATATGACGAGTTCGCGCCGATCTTCGCCGAGGTGTTCGGCGAGCCGATCGAGGCGGCGATGGCCGACTTCGCCGACTACCCGAATTGCAGCAGCCGGAGCAACCAGATCGCGCTCCTCGACTGCGCCCTGCCGCCGCAGCCGTGGGACGGCGCGACCCTCACCCTGGGCGCGGAAGTCTCGTGCGAGCAGGACGACGTCCTCGGGCCCGACAAGCTGGGCGGGATGTACACGAGCCGCGCCTTCGAGATCGCCGAGGCCGGGAGCTACCGCGTGACCGCGCCGGCCTCGACGGAGTGGTCGTTCATTTACGTCACCAAGTGCGGCTCGTGCCGGGACAGCGTCGAAGTGCCGATCGAACCCGGCACGTCGGAAGCTCACGAGCTCACGCCGGGCCGCTACTACGTCGAGTTCGGCCGCCGGGTCGGCGAGCCCGCCGAGCTCAGCCTGCAGATCGAGCAGCTCTGAGTCGTCCCCGCCGCGCTTGCCCGCGAAGGCGCGACCGCGCGGACAATCACCAGAGCTGCCCCGAAGGCCAGCTCGAGCGGTAGCGAGCCCGGGCTCCGGCGCGCCTTCGTGCGTGCGCCCGCAAACGCCGACCTCTCCCGGGCGTCTGCGTTCGGCGTACCGTCGCGGGTCATGGCCCGCACCGTCGCTTATCGCACCGTACCGCTCCTCCTCGCCGCCGCCTGCGCCACCCCGACGGCCCAGACCACCGACGCCACGACCGACGCCACGTCCACCGGCACGAGCGACGGCAGCGAGACCTCGACGATCCCCGGCACGACGACCGCGCCGACCACCGGCACCACCGATACGCCGACCACGGGCACCACCGACGCGCCGACCACCGAGACCACGATCGCGCCGACCACCGAGACCACCGAGACGACCGAGGGCACCTCGACCACCGAGGCGACTTCCACCACCACCGAGGCTACCGCGACCACGCAGGAGCCCGACACGACCACCAGCGGCACCACCGGCGAGGCCGACCCGTACCTCGAGGCCGAGCCGCTGTTCGCCTTCGGCGCCATGGCCGAGTTCGACATCACCCTCTCCGACGAGGCCATCGCCGACCTGAACGAGGACGGCAAGAAGTACACCAAGGGCGACCTGGTCGCGGTGATCGACGGCCAGACCTACGAGCTGCCGGAGATCGGCGTGCGCCTCAAGGGCAACTACGGCTCGTACCGCACCCTCGATCAGAAGGCCGCCTTCCTCCTCAACTTCGACCGCTACGTCGACGACCAGCTGCTTTTGGGCCTCGAGAAGCTGGCCGTCAACAACATGGTCCAGGACTGCAGCATGCAGCGGGAGATCCTCGGCTACTCGCTGTTCCGCGACGTCGGCATCCCCGCGCCGCGCGCCGGTCACGTGGTCGTGCGCGTCAACGGCGAGCCCTACGGCCTCTATACGGCGGTCGAGTCGGTCGACAACGAGCCCTACCTCGACCACTGGTACGGCAGCGACAAGGGCAGCATCTACGAGGGCGCCTACGGCAGCGACATCCGCAACGAGCTGGTGCCCTCGTTCGACCAGGACAACGGCGACGACGTCGCCTTCGCCGACCTCTACGAGTTCGCCGCCGCGCTCGACACCATGCTCGACCCGGCGAGCTTCACCAGCGACGTCGCTGCGATCCTCGACCTCGAGCGCTACCTCGACTTCGCGGCCACCGAGATCTACCTCGGTCACTGGGACGGCTACGCGTGGACCCGCAATAACTATTACGTCCACCGCCTGCAGGAGGACGGGGCGCTGTGGACGTTCATGCCGTGGGGCATCGACCAGATCTTGCGCGACCACCTCGATCCGTTCGGCGGCGGCGGACGGCTGGCGCAGATGTGCGCGGCGTCGCTGCCGTGCCGCGAGCTGCTGGCTGACAGCTTCGACCACGTGCTCATGCGCGTCGAGGCGCTCGACCTCGCGGGCGCCGCCGCCGAGCTCGGCGCGAGCATCGCCCCGGCGGTCGCCGCCGACCCGCGCAAGGAGTGCAGCAACGGCGACAACACCGCCGAGATCGCCGGCAACGTCGCGTTCTTCGAGCAGCGCGCCGCGACCGTCCAGGCCGGGCTCGCCTGCACCGTGCCGAGCGACGTCGACCTCGACGGCGACGGCTTCTCGGCCTGCATCGACGATTGCGACGACAACGACCCCGCGGTGCACCCGGGCGCGCAGGAGATGTGCGACCTCGACGACGACAATTGCAACGGGATCTGGGACGACGATCCGCTGTGCCCCCATTGCGTGGAGAAGGACCTCCCGGGTCCCGGCACCGCGCAGCTCTGCTTCGTCGCGTTGCCGTTCGCCGAGGCCGAGGCCGATTGCGTGGTCCAGGGCGGCCACCTGCTGTCGATCCCGAGCCAGGAGATCCAGGACTGGGTCGTCGCCGAGGCGTTCTCGATCGCCAACAACGACTGGTGGATCGGCCTCAACGACGTCGACGCCGAGGACGACTTCGTGTGGACCGACGGCACGCCGCTCGACTTCACGGCGTGGAACGAGGGCGAGCCCAACAACAGCGGCGAGGAGGACTGCGTCAACGTGCCGGCGTGGGCCGGCGGGCTGTGGAACGACCTGGCCTGCGACGCGCCGCGGCCTTACATCTGCCAGACGCCCTGAGGCTTGGCGCCGGGCAGCTCACGTCGACTCGCCGGCCTCGCCGGCGGCGACGCGGGCACGCGCTCGGCGCGGGAGCGCGTGCGGCCCCTGCATCGCGGTGCGACGGCGAGCCCTCGACGAGCGCGGCATGTCTATATGGCGAGAAGGACAGGTCCTGTCGGACATGTCCTTCAGGACCTGTGCGAAGATTTTCCGCCGGCCCGACCTTTGGCCCACGCGGCGGCGAGCGCGACGATTCGCGCGTGCTCGGGGATCGCCGTCAGGTAGCTCGCGCGCAGCTCGGGCGCGCCGATCCGGGCCGCGCGGGCGGACAGGTCGGCGTGGGCCGCCGCGAGCGCGGCGCGGGCCTCGTCGTCGCGGCCGAGGGCGTGCAGGGCCTCGGCGCGGATCAGCAGGGTGGCCGGCTGCTGCGGCGGGCGCAGGTCGTGGGCGGCGCGGGCGGCCAGCACCTCGTCGACCTGCTCGAGCGCCGCCGCGGCCTGCCCGGCGCCGAGGAGGATCGCGGCCAGGGTGGTGGCGGCGAGGTGGCGGTCGCCGGGCATCGGCGCCAGCAGGTGGCACGCGGTGCGGGCCTCGGCCTCGGCGCGGACCCGATCGCCCTGGCGCGCCAATGCCTCGGCGAGCTCGCGGCGCAGCAGGCCGACCCCGATCGGCCCCAGAGTGTGGGCGCCCTCGCGGCCGGCGATGAAGGCCTCGGCCTCGCGCACCGCCTCGGCGAGCGCGCCCTGGCCGACGAGCGCGGCGATCACCGCCGCGGTGCGGTAGACCGCGTAAGGCCCGTAGTCGACGCCGACCACGAAGGTGCTGCGCAGGGCCGCCTCTGCCGCCGCGTACTGACCGAGCAGCGTCAGGTTGAGGCCGATGGTGATCCGGCCGGCGAGGGCGCCGCGGCGGTGCTGCATCCTGGCGAACGCCGCCTCGCCGCGGCGACCGGCGGCGAGGGCCGCCTCCGGGCCGGCGACGTCGTGGGCGTCGAAGATCGCGTGCGACAGCCAGCGCCAGGCGTCGGCCAGCGGCTCGTCCGCGGCCAGCGGGTCGAGCAGCGCGTCCTGCCGGCGGACGATCGGCGCCACGCGCGGGTGCTCGCCGGCGAAGGTGAACAGCACCGTGATCGCCATCATCGTGAACGACAGGTTGGCCAGCGCCGCCGGCTCGACGCGGACGCTCACCAGCTGGTCGCCGAGCTGTCGCGCCCGCGCGAGGTCGCCGGCGAACAGCGCCGCGCTGAAGCCGGCCGCCAGGGCCGCGGTCCAGGCCACGCTGCCTGGCACGCAGCGGGCCAGCAGCTCGATCGCCCCTGCTTCGAAATCGCCGCGCCAGCCGTGCTCCTCGACGATCAGCGCCTCCAGGGCCACGCGCTCGGGGTCGGGCAGCTCGCAGCGCAGGCCGCGTTCCGCCAGGGCGATCGCGGTCGCGGGGTCGCCGGCGTAGCGCGCCAGCTCGACCGCGCGCACGTAGTAGAGGCCCGCGCGCGCCGAGTCGTGCCCGCGGGTGAAGTGCTCGGCGATCACCATCGGGTCGCGCTCCCCGGCGCGCTCGAGGTAGCTGGCGGCGAGGCGGTGGCCGAGCACCTGGTCCTCCGCGGTCAGGAGGGCGTAGGCCGCGTCGCGCACCAGCGCGTGGCGGAACGCGTACTCGACCTCGCCGGCCAGGCGCGTGTCGCTGCGCCGCTCGAGCAGCTCGGCGTCGAGCAGCGCCGCCAGCTGATGGTCGAGCTCGGCGGCCGCGCCCTCGCCGACGAGCGCCGCCACGCCGCCGCGCCAGAACGTCTCGCCGAACACGCTGGCCGCGTGCAGGGCCCGGCGCGCGCCGGCGTCGAGGCGGAGGAAGCGGACCTGCAGCATCGCCAGCACCGTCTCGGGCAGCGCCTCGCCCTTGTCCTCGGCGACGGCGCGGATGAGCTCCTCGAGGAACAGCGCGTTGCCGCCGGCCTGCTCGACCACGCGGGTCAGCAGGGTCTGGCTGACCTCCGCGCCCAGCACCCGCTGGATCAGTTGCTCGCAGGCGCGGCGGCGCAGGCCGCCGAGCTCGAGCTGCTGGCGCTCGCGGCCGTCCCACAGCCGCGGGAACAGCTCGCGCACCTCCGGTCGCGCCAGCGCCAGCACGAGCAGCGGCCGGTCGTCGAGCTCGCGCAGGGCCACGTCGCACAGGCGCACGGTCAGGCGGTCGCTCCAGTGCAGATCCTCGAGCACCAGGACCACCGGCTGCGCCGCACACTCGGCGCGCAGGAAGTCGAGGAAGGCGCGCTGGATCTGCTCGCTCATCAGCTCCGGCGCCTGCCTGGCGGCGCGCAGCGGCAGGTCATCGGGGTCGGCGAAGGGCACCCCGCACAGCTCGCCGAGGAAGCGGACCAGCCGGGGCGCCTCGTCGGGCGGCAGGCGGCGCCCGAGGCCGCGCTCCAGGCGGGCCTGGCTGTCCGCGTCGGACAGGCCGTCGCGCACGTCGCAGTGCTGGCGCAGGGCCCGGGCCAGCAGGCCGTACGGCGCCCCGGCGCTGATCGGGTCGCCGCGGCCGACCAGCACCGTCAGCTCCGGGCGCTGGATCCGCGTCCGGCGCAGGAATTCGTGGCGCAGGCGCGACTTGCCGACCCCGGGCGGCGCCGTGATCAGCATCGCCCGCGCGGCCCGGTCCTCGATGCACCCGGCCAGCAGCATGTCGAGCAGCGCCAGCTCCTGCTCGCGGCCCACGCACGGGGTCGGCTTGCCGAGCAGCGGCCGGGTCTCGTCGAGGCTGCTGCGCTCGCCGAGCAGGAGGTAGCAGCCGGTCGCCACGCGGTCGATCGCGTAGGCCGACTCGACCAGGCCGGCGGTCACGTCGTCGAGGCGGAGGCCGAGCTGCGCGACCGGGCCGGGCGCCAGCGGAGCGGCGACGAGCCGGGCCGCGCGCGACAGCGCCTCGCCGACCGGCAGCGCGCCGCGCAGGGTGCCGCGGCTGGTCACCAGGGCGATGATCGCGTGCGGCCAGCGCTCCTTGATCAGCAGGGCGCAGCGGACCGACTGCACCGCCTGATCGGTCGCGGTGCGGTGGCCGGTCTGGGCCAGGGTGGCGACGATCGAGCCGTCGGCCAGGCACTCGATCTTGAAGCCCTGCGGCAGCAGCTCGGCGCGCAGCTCGGTGTACTCGACGCGCGCGCGCTCGGCAGTCAGGGTCGCCTGGGTGTCGACGGGCGCGTGATCGGGGACGGCCAGGATCACGCTCAGGAACTGCAGCTCCGTGCCCGCCAGCGCCGGCGCGGCCGTGGGGCGCTCGGCCGGCCTCGGCTCGACGGTCCGCAGGGCCGCCAGCTCGGCCAGCTCGACCGCCAGCAGCGCGGCGTCTCGCGGGCGCTGGGCCGGGTCCTTGGCCAGCATGCGGGCCAGCAGCGCCTCGAGCGGCTCGGGCAGCTCGGGCCGGCGCGTGCGCAGCAGCGGGGCGTCCTCGAACAGGATCTTGGCCAGCAGCGCGGCGACGTGGTCGGCGACGAACGGCGGCTGGCCGGTGAGGCACTCGAACAGGACGCAGCCGAGCGAGAAGATGTCGGCGCCGGGCCCGAGCTCGCGCTCGCCGCGGGCCTGCTCGGGCGCCATGTAGCCGGGCGTGCCGATGGCGATGCCGGTGCGCGTCATCGGCGGCGACAGCGACAGGTGCGCGACCCCGAAGTCGAGCAGCGTCACGCGCTCGACGTCGCCGTCGCGGAGGAACAGGTTCGACGGCTTGATGTCGCGGTGGATGACCCCGGCCCGGTGCGCCGTCGCCAGCGCCCCGGCGATCCGATGGGCCAGGGTCAGGCTCTCGGCCAGGCCGAGCGGCGCGGCGGCGAGGCGGCGCGCCAGGTCCTCGCCCTGCAGCCACTCCATCGCCAGGAACGGCTGCCCCGCCGGCGTGTGCCCGTGCGCCACGTGAGCGACGATCGCCGGGTGACGCAGCGCGGCCAGCAGCTGGCCCTCGCGTTCGAACCGCTGCATCTCCCGCGGGTCGCGGCCGCTGCCGTGCAGCAGCTTCAGCGCGACCGTCCGGCCGGTCGCGTGGTCGCGGGCGCGGTACACCATCGCCATGCCGCCGCTGCCCGCGAGCGTCTCGAGCTCGAAGCGGTGCAGGATCATCGTGCCAGCGAGTTCGGCAGGCGGCATCAGGACCCAGAAGAGTGACCGGAGGCCGCGGCGAAATTGCGGGCGGCGAGAGAAATCGGCGCGGCCAGGGGCGCACCGTAACACAGCCATATGGCCACGAGCCGGCCGTTCCCGCCGTCGCGCGATGGGCGCTCCATGAGGGCTGCCGCGCGCGAGCGGCCGATGCAGGCCCGGTCCACGGCCGGCGCCGGCATTTTATACTCCGCGGGTGCATCACGGCGCGACGATCGGCCGCAGCGAGGTCCGGGGCCAGGGCGACGCCCCGGGAGAGCCGCTCCCTGGGCTCGTGTTGGTGTTCTCCGAGCGTCGGCCCCGGCTCGCCGCGCTGCCGCTGACCTCCGAAGGCCTGGTGATCGGGCGCGGCGAGTCGCTCGGGGTCACCCTCACCGACGCCCGGATGTCGCGCCAGCACGCCGAGGTGCGCCTCGACGGCGAGCGCATCAGCGTGCAGGACCTCGGCAGCCGCAACGGCAGCCAGGTCGACGGCGAGCAGGCGCGCCCGCGCACCTGGGTGCCCGCGCGCCGGCTCGTGCGCCTCGGCGACTCGCTGTTCCTGGTGAGCCCGGATGTCCGGCCGTTCCTCCGCGCCGAGGTGCTGCAGACGCCGGACGGCCGCGTGATGGGCCCGTCCACCCAGGCCATCGCCGCCGCGATCGGCCGCGCCGCCCAGGCCGGCGGCACCGTGCACATCTCGGGCGAGAGCGGCGTCGGCAAGGAGGCCGCCGCGCGGTCGTTCCACGAGCTCGGCCCGAGCGCGCGCGGCCCCTTCATCGCCGTCAACTGCGCCGCGATCCCCGAGGGCATCGCCGAGCGCCTGCTGTTCGGCGCCCGGCGAGGCGCCTACTCCGGGGCCGCCGGCGACGCCGAGGGCTACGTGCAGGCCGCCCACGGCGGCACCCTCTTCCTCGACGAGATCGGCGACCTCGATCTCCAGGTCCAGGGCAAGCTGCTGCGCGTGCTCGAGAGCAAGGAGGTGCTGGCCCTCGGCGCCACGCGCCCGCGCCCGGTCGAGCTGCGCGTCTGCTCGGCGACGCACAAGGATCTGCGGGCCCAGGTCGCCGCCGGTCGCCTGCGCGAGGACCTGTACTTCCGCGTCGCTCGGCCCGAGATCGTCATCCCCCCGCTGCGCGAGCGCCTCGAAGAGCTGCCGTGGCTGATCGCCGCGACCCTGGAGCACGTGCGCCCCGAGCTGGGGGCCGACGCGTCGCTGGTCGAGACCTGCCTGCTGCGCCCGTGGCCCGGCAACATCCGCGAGCTGATCACGGAGATCCGGGCCGCCGGCCACGAGGCGGCAGTCACCGGCGCGACGAAGGTCCTGCCGGCCCACCTCGGCCCGCGCGCCGGCCTGGCGTTCGCGCCGGCCCCACCGACGAGCCCCGAGCCGGCGAGCCCCCGCCCGTCGCCGCTGCCCGCCGACCCGCGCGCCCCGGAGGCCCGCCCGATCCTGCTGGCGGCCCTGCGCGAGTGCAACGGGAACGTCTCGGGCGCAGCGCGCCTGCTCGGCCTGCACCGCACGCAGCTGCGCCGACTCATCGCTCATCACGCGATCGACGTCCGCGAGTCCGCCGCGGCCTCCGAGGAGTGATGGCGTGGTCGTGTTGATGGCAATGAGGCGGCGCTCGCGGAGCAATGCGCAGACTCGTGTCTCGTGAGCGATCCTCGGGCAGGGCGGTGCTCGGGGTTGATGTGCAGAGTCCGCGAGCGCCGAGCGCGGGTCCATACATTTGCAGCATCCTCGTGATTCTGCCCGACGCGGCGGCGAGCGCGACGCTCACAGCGTGGTGGGCGTCAGGGTGACGCTGTACCAGGCGTGATCGCGGGCCGGCGCCGGGGCATTGCGCAGGGTGAAGGTCGTGTCGGAGCCGGCGGCGATCGGGTACCCGGAGGGCACGGCGTCGGAGAGCACGTACCAGGTGATGCTGCCGGTCCAGTAGGTCTGGGTGCCGGTGGGCGGGGACAGGTCGAAGGCGATGCCGAGGTTGTCGGAGTTGCTGGTGGAGCGGTAGAAGGCGGCGGGTGGCGCGACGTTGACGGGGGTCCACATCCAGCTGGAGAGGTAAGCGGGCATGGTGAACTCGGCCAGGGCGCCCGCGACCGGGAAGCCCGGCACCGCGCCCGACGGCAGCGGCTGGGAGCCAGCCGAGCCGTCGATGCGCAGGGTCGCACCCGGCGAGGCGGCGTCGATTGCGGCGAGGAAGCTGGCGGGCAAGCTCCAGTGCTCCTTGCCGCCGAGGTAGCCCGAGAAGGCGGTCTTGGCCGACAAGGTCGCGGCCGAGTGACTGACGATCCCGTCGCTGACGGTCAGCTCGTACACGGAATAGATTTTAAAACCCGGATCGAGCTGAAACGCCTGCAGGGGAGCGGCAGCGCCGAGGAGGATCGCGGGGACGGACAAACAAAGCAGACGACGGGACAGATGCATGGCAAAGACTCCGGGGGTCGCGGCCGGGTCCATCCCGGAGCTCGCGCCCACAGCATGCTCAGCAAACCGCGTGCCACTCGCCGCATGCGTTCGCGTACGCCTCACGAGGTCGCTGTGCCGTGATTCGCCTGCCGCGACCGCAAACCGCCGCTCGTCCTTTCCGTGGCACAGTGCCGGCACGGCCTGGCACAGTGCCGGTCGCTCGTGGCCGCGGTCAGCCCGACGCCGTTCGGCGGCAGGGGAGGGCACGTACCTCTGTCACGTCAGGATCTCGACGTACCCGTCCGTCCCGTGCACGCGGATGCGTTGCCCGTCGCGGATCAGCCGGGTCGCATGCTCCACGCCGACGACGGCCGGCAGGCCGTATTCCCGGGCGATCACCGCGCCGTGGGTCATCAGGCCGCCCACCTCGGCCACCAGGCCTTTGATCGACACGAACAACGGCGTCCAGCTGGGATCGGTGAAGGTGGTGACCAGGATGTCGCCCTCCTCCATATGGGCATCGGCCATGTCCGCGAGGACGCGGGCCCGCCCCTCGACGACGCCCGAGGACACCGCTTGCCCGACGATGGCGCCGGCGGGCAAATGGTCGCGTTTGTACGCACCTGCCACGATCTCTCCCTCGGACGTGATGACGCGCGGTGGCGTCAGCTTCTCGTGGAGCTCGTGCTCGGCCTTGCGGTCGCCGACGATCTGGCCGTCCAGCTGATGCGTGCGCACGACCTCGCGGAGCTCGCCGAAGGTGAGGTAGTGGATGTCATCGGCGTCGAAGATCACGCCTGCCTGCACGAGCCGCTCGGCCTCTCGCTTCAACGCCTGCTTGTAGACGAAGTAGCGATTGACGAGGTCGTACTTCGGATACTCGCGATACCCGGCGAAGTTCCGCAGGCGATCGATCATCCGCTGGGCTTCGCCGGCCTTGTGCTCGCCATCCGGCAGCCGCCTCGACCTGTCCAACAGAGCTTGCGCCTGCTGCAGGGCCTCCTGCCGCCCCTGGGCGAACTTCCGCGCCCCGGCGCCCGGGGTGAAGTTCTTGATGTTGCTCAGGATCAAGGGCACCAGGGCGGTCGGCTTCTCGCTCCAGCGGGCCCTCGTGATGTCGATCTCCCCCGCGCACCGCATGCCGTACTTGTCGAGGTAAGCCCGGATGGCGTCCCGGGCCTCCTGCCCGCCGTCGAGCGCGACCAACTCGTCCAGGAAGTCCTCGTGCTTCACGCGCTGCAATCGAGCGATCACCTCCGGATACGGGCGGATCGCGTCGGCGACGTCCAGCAGCGCCAGGCCCATCTCCGAGGTGATGTTGTTCGCCACGGACTGGGACAGCGTATCCGCGACGTTCTTCTCGCCCAGCCACGTCGACATCTTCTCGTTCAACCACGCCGAGGCGTTCATGCCCGCCATGATCGCGCCCATGCTCCGCGGCTCGAGCATCGACTTCTTCCATTGCTGGATGTCCTCGACGATGAAGTCGAACAGCGCAGTCCCGGCCTTGGTTCGGATGTCGCGCTTCAGCGCCGCGAGCGCGGCCCGGCTGCGCTCGATCAGCTCCGCGACGATGGCAGGATCGTCGTCGATTTGCGCACCGGAGCCCGCGAGCGCCAAGACTTGGCTGCCCTGGCCGGGCGGCGAGGGCGTGGCGTCGTCGGGCAGCGTTTGGATGAAGTCGCCCCGCTCGATGAGGGTCTGGAGGGCGTCTCTCATGAGCGGATGGGTGCGCCCGAGCATGTCCAGGAAGGCGTCCCGGGTGGCCGGGGAAGCCAGCTGCTTCGCGGGATCGACGAACAACCTGCCACCCGCCGGGTGCATGGGCCCGCCCGCGGCCAGCTGGAACACGGACAGCCCCAGGGGCTTCATGGCGTCGGTCATCATCTGTTGGTGGCCGACCGAAATGTAGACACGGTTGGCTCGTTCGCCGCCTTCGGGGATGGGGTACAGCGTGGTGATCGGCCGGCTCTGGACGATGTGGAACTCGTCCTCGACGAGGCACCATTCGATGTCCTGGGGGTGGCCGAAGTGCCTTTCGATCTGCCGACCCAGGCGCTCCAGCTGCAGCATCTGGGCCTCCGTCAGCACCTGTCCGCGCTGCCGTTCGGGGTCGAGCGGCCGTTCCTCGGTGCCGCCCTCGTCCAGGGCGTACGTCGCCAGCGTCTTGGTGGCGATCGTCTTCTCGATGATCCGGCCGTCCCGCAGCTTGTAGCTGTCGGCGCGCGTCAGACCGGCGACCAGCGCCTCTCCCAGGCCGAAGCCGGCGTCGATCGACGTCACCTTGCGATTCGACGTGACTGGATCGGCGGTGAACAGGATCCCCGCCGCCTGCGGAGAGACCATCTTCTGCACCACCACCGCCATGTGGACCTTGCGGTGGTCGAAGCCGTGCTGGATCCGGTAGGACACCGCCCGCTCGGTGAAGAGCGACGCCCAGCAGCGGCGCACGTGCGTCACGATCGCCTGCGCCCCGCGGACGTTCAGGAACGTGTCCTGCTGGCCCGCGAAGGACGCTCCCGGCAGGTCCTCCGCGGTCGCGCTCGACCGTACTGCGTAGGCATCGTCCGCGCCGAGCCTGGAGAGCGCCTGGCTGATCGCGTCTCGCAGGTCGTCAGGGATGGCCGTCGCTTCGATGATTCGCCGCAGCTCGCCGCTGAGCTCCCGGATCGTGTCCCGGTCGCTCGCCGCGAGCGACGACAGTCGATCGAGCAACGCTCCGATCGGCGGCGCGTCTCCGACGATCCGCTGAAAGGCCTCGGTCGTGACGCAAAAGCCGGCGGGCACGCGAATGCCGGCGAGCCTGGCGAGCTCCCCCAGGTTCGCGCCTTTCCCCCCGACCACTTTGGCCTTCGTTCGATCGACCTCCTCGAGGCCAAGCACATCGGTCCGCGTCAGACCCGTCGACTGGTTCCCGGCGATCACCACTGCCTGCTTCGTCGTCGTCATGGCCGAGGACTCTGCGGCATGCACGGGGGCTTGCTGCAAGCCCCCGTGTCTGATATAACCTGGACATGGAGAGAGACGCGAGTCGCTCTCCTTTTTCGTTTCGCGCGTGCCGTCTGCAAATGCAGACGTGCGCTTCGACGCTCACCAGTCAGATGAATCGCAGGCCCTCGTCGGCGAGGCGAATGACCTCGGTGCATGATATGGATGAGGCGGGTCCATCGCGCGCCGGCGAGGGCATCGGCGCGCGATGGGAGCGAGCCGTAAGGTCCCTGCGCCCGCGCAGGCGCTCACGGGGTCAGCCGAGGCACCAGTCACCCAGCGGAGCCATGTGTGCGATCCAGGTCGGGTCGGCGGCGCGGAGGCGCAGGAGCCGGTGGACCCCGCCGATGCGAGAGAGCTCGACCTCGCGGACGATGCGTGGGGCGGCCTCGCTGAACTCCCACCAGTCGTCATCGCTCGCGTGCTCGCGTCGCGGGCGCGACACCTGTGCGAGCCGGTCGAGCTCCGCTGCGTGTGCGTGGCCTTCGACCGCGGTGATCAGCGTCGGCGTTGTGTGTGGCCTTTTGCTAGCGACGGTCCACTTGGCGTCGGTCCAGAACCCGACGATGCACTGGAGGGCGACGAACTCGAGCGCGTTGAAGCAGTCGAGGTCCCACGAGTCGGCGCCCTCGCCGTAGCTGGCGAGCACGACCTCGAGAGTCACCCGATCGCCCTCGCTGGCGACGACCCGCGCGTCGCCTCGGGGCTTCCAGAAGTACGTGCGCCGGGACGACACCGGCCGATGATGTCCGCGCCGAGGTGGGGGCGTCAACGCTGGTCGCGCCTGACGCCCCCGGCGACGCGCGAACGCGGCCCGGCAAGTGACCGGCGACCGGTGATTTGGTGTCGGAGACTTCGTGCATCCCTCGCGCGACGTGCCGAGCGAGTCGTGCGATGATCGCGGCGCCTGATGTCACAGCAGCTCGTGATCATGATCGATTGGTCCGCGTCCTCGACGAGAGGCCCGGCCAAGGAGTCACCGGACCGCTGCTGGCTCGCATGGGGCCGCCGTGGACAGGCCATGCGCCCGCCACCGGTGTACTGCAGAACGCGCGGCGACTGCATGGACCAGGTCGAGGCGCTGTTGCGCGAGCACCCCGGCGGGGCGCTGATCGGCTTCGACTTCCCGATCGGCTACCCGCGCGCCGAGGATGACCGGCCAGTGCTCCCCGAAGGCCGTGCGCTGGTCGAGACCATCGCGGCGCAGATCGTCGACCGGCCTGACGGGACCAGCAATCGCTTCGCCGTCGCCGCGGCGCTCAATCGGCAGATCCGTCAGCGCACCGGTCGCGCGCAAGGCCCGTTCTGGGGCGTACCGGCCGCGCAGGCCACCGCCGACGTTACCGTCAAAAAGCCGCGTGAGACCGGCGTCGCCGAGTACCGCCCGGTCGAGCGGATGCTGCGCGACCGCAGGCGCAACATTCAATCCGCGTGGAAGCTGCTCGGCGCTGGCTCGGTCGGCTCGCAGGCGTTGCTCGGCCTGCCGGCTGTCGCCCGCGTGCTGCGCCTCGCCGGCCCGCGCGGCCGCCTGTGGCCATTCGAGGCGGTCGACCGCGAGGACGCCCTCGTGGTCGCAGAGATCTGGCCGACACTCGGCGATTTTCTCAGCAGCCGCTACTCTGGTGTGGCGATCAAGGACGCGCGGCAGGTCCTGGCGATGCGCGACGCGGTGCTGGACGAGCCCGAACGCATGCGCGCCGAATTGCTCGCGCCGCCCTCCGAGCCGACCGGCTGGATCCTCGGCGTACCGCGGTGACGTGAGAGACGGCGCGAAGCCGACGCACCATTGCCGCGGTGAGACGCTCCCTCGTCGGCGAGGGTTGCATCCGGGCCACTGTTGCCGAGCCCGGTCTCGATCCGCCCTCTCCCGGCCTCGGCACGAGCTCGCCGTGCATGCAGATCTCGAGCTTCCCGGGCGCTGGATCGGGTACGATGACATCGAGGCCTCCATGCTCTCGTCGTCGCTGTCTTCGTCCGCCCCGCATCGTCGACCCGCCCGCTCTCGTGCCGCTCGGCGCACGGCTTTCCAGCGTGGCGAGCGCGTACGCCTGCGCGCCCATTTCCGCGAGGTGATGGCCGAGCTGCGCGCGCGCGACGTTTCGGAACTGAGCGACGCGCAGCGGCAGGCCCGGGCGCGGCTGATCGCGGAGCTCGAGCGCTACGCCGCCGCGGGGCGGTTCCCGCACAACCACTGCGTCCCCGGTCACCGCGTGCCGGTGTTCGTCGATGGTCACGGCACGCGTTGCGCAGTAGCCCACCTGATCGAGTCGACCGGACACGCTGCCCTGGTCGCGCGGGTGGCCGCGAGCCGCAATCTGGGGTGGATCCACGAGATCGCGGCCGACGCCGAGCTGCGGCGCTGGCTCGACGAGTGCGGCATCTCGGCGGCGGAAGCCGGGCGGATCCAGCCGAGCTATTGCTTCAGTACCAAGGCCGAGGCTTGCTTCTGCAACGGTCAGGACGACGCGGTCGGCGTGATCGAAGCCACGTACCTGGCGGAGGGCGCCGAGTATACGTTCACTGCCCGGGTCGACGCCGTACACGGCGGAGTCAATGCGAAGGTCGGGGACGAGATCGTCGTCACCGAGTACGGCGAGCTCGACAGCGATTCGATGCTCATCGTGGTGGGCTGGGGCGACGAATCTTATGACTCGCCGAGCGCGGTGCGAGCCGACGGGACGGTCGATCCGGGCTGCTATTACAAGGTGCCGCCGCTCCGGAAGGAGGATGCGATCGACGCGGTGCTCTCGGGCGACTGCGTCGCGCACCTCGGTGAGCTCCATCGCAAGTGGTCGCAGTCCATCTGCCGCAGCAATGGCTGCGACTGCGCTCAAGACGACAACCCAGACCCCTTCAGCGTGGCGCTGCTGGCCACGCTCGTCGGCTGGCGCACGATGCGACGCCGACGCGATCGCAAGCGACGGAACGGCGTCGAGGGAAAACCTGGCCCTGGTTGATCGAGGGCCGCCGGGCCGCACGGCGGCGGCACGTTTCTACCTCGAACCGGTAGACGGCGCCTGATCCGGCGATACGAGTCATCGGCGATCCGCCCGGCCGGAGACGGCACGGACCCGGGCCTTGGCGACGCCGTGGCCCGCGGCCGTGTTACCTTCGCGCGTGTCGATCGACTTCACGATCCTCTGCACGCAGTCCCCCGAGCGTTTCCTGCGCAAGCGAACCGAGTGGCTCAAGTGGAACGCCCGCCGCCGGTCGGGCAGCTTCGGCGGCATGTCGCTGTCGTGGACCGACCTCGAGGATACCGATCCGCTGCCCGAACCCGAGTGGGCAGAGCGGGTCGTCGCGGTGATCCGCGCCGACGGCCGGCTGAGCGACGACACGTACGACGACTTCGACAGCTGGACGGCGGCGCTCGCCGACGCGACTCACGGAGCGGTGTATAGCCACCCGTCCGGCCGCTTCACTCACATCTGGGCCGACGCCGACCCGAAGCGCACGGCCGCGCGCACGCGCGAGCTGCTCGACGCCGGTGACTTCGCCGGGCTCGCCGCGTGGATCCGCGAGCTGGTGGCGGCGCAGCAGCGGGCGGTCAACGCCGCGGGGTCGCAGCTGCACTGGATCGGCGAGGTTGCGATTCCGGAGCTCGAGCGGCGAGTCGCCGCCGGGGACGCCGCCTCGGCGCCAGCGCTCGTCGCCCTGCACGACGTCCTGGGCGGCCGACCCGACCCCGGGCAGATCGACGCGCTGGTGCTGGCCGCCGCCGCGCTGCCGGAGCTCGCGGGCGACACGGCGGTGCAGAGGAAGGCCGCCGCGCTGCAGGAGCGGCGGCTGCGGGCCGAGGCCGCGGCAGCCCCGTTGCCCGCCGATCTCCCCGCGCTCCAGCGGCTCCTCGATGACGCGCTGGGCGGAGATCCGGCCGCCCTCGCGCGGCTCGATCGCTTCACCGGATACGAGCTCGACGCTACGGCCATTCGGCAGAAGCTCGTGATCGAGCTGGCGAAGTCCGGCCGCGGGCTGCCAATCTCGCTGAGCTGCCGCCTGATCGAGCACGTCTATCACGTGCCTGAGCTGCAGAGCGCGGCGAAGCGGGAGGCGTTCGCCGCTTACGGTTCGCTGGCGCGTCAGATCGCCGAGCGCCTCGCCGAACAGGAGCGTCGCACGCAAGAAAATCGCCGCGCGCGGACCCAGCACATCGCCCAGCGCACGGCCGAGTACGACGCGCTCTACGGCCGCGATCGCAAGCGTCCGCGCATGCCGGACGACCTCCTCGCGCTGATCCGCCGCGGCCAGCTGACCGCGGCGCTCGCCGCCTACCGCGAGCGCTTCCCGGCACTCGCCAATCAGGCCGCTCAGGCGATCGAAGACGCTCGCGCCCACTTCGCGCCCAAGACGGCGCCGCTGGGGTGAGCCGGTCCCCTTCGCACCGAGACTGACGGGCGAAGAGCGACTGGATGTCCCAAAGGCCAGGACCGAGGAGTCGGGGTGATCCGATCGGGAGACAAGATTCCGAGCAATCGTCGGTGCTCGGAATCTTCGATCGACTTCCTCCTGCTCTCACTGTTCGAAGCAGTAACTACGCGGATTTGCCAACTCTTTGATCGCACTCGCCTTTCGCCCCAAGTCCGCGTCCTGATTTACAAATTAGCGCTCTAATCGAACGCCCGCGAGTCCCCACGGATCGCGGGCGTCGACCTGTGTCGGGGAGACGTCGGGGAGACGCTCCAGGTCGGGACGAAGCCCCTGGCGGGACTGCGGCCCAGACCCGCTCAGGGAAGGTCGGAGCAGTAGCTGTGGAACAAGTTCTAAGCTTTAGCAAACCCCGCGCCAAGGACAGCGCAGCCCTGAATTCTCGAAAATGCGCGGGGGGTTGCTGATGCTCGGTTTGTTCTGCGGTTATCTGCGTCGTTCCGGTTTCGTCCCAGAGTCTGTCACAGGTCCCGACCTGTGACAGATTCTTGCGCTAGCGAGCGTTCCGGCTCCGCTGTCGAGGCGGAAACGCCGTCTCCTCCGCGGACAGTTCCGTGGCGGCGCGAGCTCGGGCCCGCCGGATCCAGCGCGTCCGCGGCATCGCCCGCGTCGATCACCCATGGGCCTCCGCGGTCGTTGATCGCCGCTCCGCTGAGGAGGTCCGTCGCCGATGCCGTGAAGTCGACTTCGCTGTACGCCTTGTCGATCCGGATGACCCAGTTGACCGGCGCGCACGCACGCGGCTCCCCCGGCTTCGCCGAGCGACGCGACGGCACCCCGGTCGCGGCGGTGTCGACAACGGCGCCCGCTACAATCGGACAGGAGCGAAGGAACATCGCCGCGCCGGCGCTGCCTGCGCATTGAAAGGCCGCGCCACTCGAGGCAGTGATGAGCAGTGGTGTGCATATTCGCCCGGGGGCGCGTCATGACGTATCCCGGCGGGAAGACGGCGCAGCGGGGAGAGCGACTGCGCTTATTTGCCGACGCGCGGCTCTGTCGACGACGGCGCGCGCGGAACGGCCGTGCGCACCATCCAGAGTCCCGCCGAGCCGCGCGTACGATTTTGCGCGGCGATACGGGAGGACGCCGCGCTGGCGCCCAGACCCGCCTGGACCAGAGTGCCCGGGTACACCACAGGAGAAGCCATGAAAGCGCTCGTATACCGCGGCCCACGCGACGTCAAGGTGCAGAACGTGCCCGATCCCAAGATTGAGGATCCGAAAGACGTCATCATCAAGGTCCACACTACCAACATTTGCGGCTCCGACCTGCACATGTACGAAGGCCGGACGACGCTCGAGGAGGGGCGGGTCCTCGGGCACGAGAACGTCGGCGAGGTGATCGAGGTCGGCAAGAACGTCTGGAAGCTGAAGAAGGGCGACTGGGTGTGCGTGCCGTTCAACGTCTCGTGCGGCGCGTGTGCGAACTGCGAGCGCGGCCTCACCGGGTACTGCCTCGTCACCAACACCACCGACCCGCACACCGCAGGGGCGGCGCTCGGCTTCGCGGGCATGGGGCCGTATAATGGCGGGCAGGCCGAGTATCTGCGCGTGCCGTTCGGCGACTTCAACTGCCTGCGATTGCCGGAGGACGCGCCGGAGCGGCAGATCGACTACGTCATGCTCGCCGACATTTTCCCGACCGGTTATCATGCGACCGAGCTGGCGCGGATGCGGCCCGGGGACTCCGTCGTCATCTATGGTGCCGGGCCGGTAGGCCTGATGGCGGCGTACTCGGCGGTCATCAAGGGCGCCAGCAAGATCATGGTCGTCGATCGTCACTCCGACCGGCTCGCGCTAGCCGAGAAGATCGGCGCGATCCCGATCGACTTCTCCAAGGTCGATCCAGTCGAGGAGGTCCTGAAGCTCACCAGAGGCAGGGGCGCCGACAGCGGCTGCGAGTGCGTCGGCTACCAGGCGCAGGACGCGGCGGGCAACGAGCAGGCCAACATCACGCTGAACAACCTCGTCCACTCGGTGAAGTTCACCGGCGGGATCGGCGTGGTCGGGGTCTTCGTTCCGGAAGATCCGGGGGCCCAGGACGAGCTGGGCAAGCAGGGGAAGCTCGTCTTCGACTACGGCATGTACTGGTTCAAGGGCCAGTCCATGGCGACCGGCCAGACCAATGTGAAGGCGTACAACCGCCAGCTCCTCCGGCTCGTCACGTCCGGCAAGGCGCTGCCGTCTTTCGTGGTCTCGCACGAGCTGCCGCTTTCGTCCGCGCCGGAGGCATACAAGCACTTCGACCGGCGCGACCACGGCTGGACCAAGGTCTGTCTCAAGCCCCACCTGTAGTTGCGGGAGGGCGACCGCGATCTGCGAGAAGATCACGCGGCTGCAGATCGACCAGGACAACGTCACGTCGGGCAAGCCCGAAGACTGGTATGCCACGGTCCTGGACGCCGGCCGGTCGCCGGCCATCAGCGGTAGCGCCCCAATGTCCAGGGCTGTCAAGGACGAGGAGGCGATCAATCAAGGTGACGCTGGAGTAGCCTGGGGATGTTCAAGTGCGGCGCTCGCGCCGGAGCTCCCGGGCCCTCGCCGCCCTGGCCGTGTGCGCCCATCAGCGAGGAGTAGCGCGAACAGCTGCGGCGGCGCCTCAAAGGCGGCTGTGGGGATTCGACCCGTGTTCCGACACCGGCGACCCCGGGCCGACCTGCGGCTCGGTCCGAGCCAATCGCCGTCTCGTCACCCGTGCGCCTGGAGGCGCTCGGTCGGGTCCATCGTCAGCGCCGCGAGCAGCGAGTCGAAGTCGTGCGCGCCGTCGTGTCGGCGCCCGTTGATGAAGAACGTCGGCGTCCCGCCGACCCCGCTGATCGCCCCGCTATGAACATGGGCGCGGATCTTGCCGAGGTGACGGTGGGAGCGCAGATCGTCGGCGAAGCGTTCCATGTCGAGCCCGAGCGCGCGCGCGTGTCGCTCGAGGTGCGGCAGGCTCAGCGCGCGCTGGTCTCCGTACAGCAGATCATGCATGTCCCAGAACTTCCCCTGCGCGCCCGCAGCCTCGGCGGCCTGGGCGGCGAGCTCGGCGTGGGGGTGCGCGCCGACCAGCGGGAAGTGGCGGAACGCGAAGCACAATCGGTCGCCGAGCGCGGCCCTCAGCGCCGCAATGGTCCGGTGGGCTTGGCCGCAGTACGGACATTCGTAATCGCCGAACTCGACCAGTTGGATCGGCGCCGACAACGGCCCGCGCAGGTGATCGTCGGGGTCGAGGGTTGGCTTGAGCGTGCTCATGGGTGTGTCTCGTGTTGTTGTCGGGGTCGCGTCTGGGGCGGCTCGCCCGGACGCAGCCGCTCGAGCGCCGCGAGGATCCCGTCGGCGCCGGGGTTGACGCCGCTCGGCGACAGGTAGCTCCACGCGATCCGCCCATCGCCGTCGATCACGAACAGCGCCCGCTC
This sequence comes from Nannocystis sp. RBIL2, assembly GCF_026626745.1. Lineage (GTDB taxonomy): Bacteria > Myxococcota_A > Polyangia > Nannocystales > Nannocystaceae > Nannocystis. The sequence goes on along the minus strand of NZ_JAPNJW010000001.1, from coordinate 1,894,920 downwards.
GCAGACCCCTTCCCTGTCGTCGTAGGCGCCGTACGTCCGGCCGACCGCCCCCTTGGGCTCGAAGTCGGCGAGCAAAGGGAAGCCGAGCCGGCGGTCGCGGGCGAACGCGAGGTGGCACCACACGCCGTCGGTCGAGATTGCGAGCAGTTGCGCGTCGTGGGTGCGGAACTCGTCGAGGATCTGGTTGTAGACGCTCATCTGATCGCCGCAGACCGGGCTCCAGTCGGCCGGGTAGAACGCGAGGACGACCGGCCGGCCGCGGAAGTCGGACAGCGAGACGGTCTGATCCGGCGTCGCCTTGAGCGTGAAATCGGGGGCCTCCACACCGGGCTGGAGAATGGTCGATCGTTGCACGCGACAAAGCTGATCCCCGCACGCCGGATGTCAATGCGTAATGGGTCGACGGATGCCACGGCGGTGCCCCCGCCGCGTCGCGCGCGAGCGCGGCGCGTGACGGCGCGCGGCGGGGCGGCTCGCCGCTGCGAGGCCGTCCGGCGACCTCCGGCAGCCTTTTGCGCGGGCGCTGCCGGGCCCGCTGGTCACCGCGTGGTGATCCCATGTGCTGCCGCAAGACCGGCACCCTCTCGATCCCCGGCGTGTACGTCGGCCTGCTCGACAAGGTCCCGTTCGGCGCGGCGATGAACAAGGGCCTGACGATGCGCATGGGCCAGACGCACATGCAGCGCTACCTCCGTCCGCTGCTCGAGAAGATCGAGAGCGGCGCTATCGACCCGTCGTTCGTCATCACCCACCGCCTGCCGCTCGACGAGGCGCCGAACGCCTACAAGACGTTCCGCGACAAGCAGGACGGCTGCATCAAGGTCGTGCTCAAGCCTTGAGCCGGCGGCGCCCGCGGCGCTCGATGTCGCGCCCGGGCGGCGCCCGGGAACGCTGTAACAACGGCGGGGCTGCGGGCACCTCGGCGCGGGCGGGAGTCGTGTACGCGGCGTACGACGAGCACCTCGATCGCAAGGTGGCGATCAAGCCGCTGCGCACCGACGCGGCGCCGCGGCGCGAGCTGCTGCGCGCCCGGCTGCTGCGCGAGGCGAAGCTGATGGCACAGCTGTCGCACCCGAACGTGATCGCGGTCCACGAGGCGGGCGCGCACGAGGGGCAGATGGAGGTCCGCTACGTCCTGAGGTACCCGGCGCCGAGCTCGGTGGCGACGGCGACCATCGCGTCGACCTGGACCCCGCCTGCGACTACGGCGTGATCCCCGGTAGCCGCTGGCGCCGATGAAACCGAGGCCGACGCTGAAGACCGTGCCTCCCGCGATGGCGAGCCCGCGACCCGGACGAGGTGCCGACGTGGTCGATTGGGCTGCGGGTGGGCGACCCGTCACTGGCAGCAGTGCACCGACGTCAGGTCCGCCTGCCTGCGGCTCGAGCGGCTGGACCGGTGCGGCCTCTGAGCAGCGCGAGTGCCTCGCGGACACACCGCGCTTGCGGCGAGTCGGACGGGACGCTGAACTCGACAGGCTCGCCGGGCGCGAGAGTCACGACCACGCGGCGAGGGTCGGCCCCTGCAGCCTCGAGGCACTTGCGCGCGCTCGTCTCGGCGTCGTGCATACGGGCCTCCCAGGTCTTGGCAGGCGGCGAGGTTGAGACTGTCGACGGGGCCACGGGTCCCGATCGGACCTCGGCGGTGTGCCACGAGCCGTCAGCCGGATGACTTGGCGAGCATGAGCTCGTGGAGCATCTGCAGCAGCGCGTCGAGGTCGGGCGGCTTGCCGAGGTGGCAATCGAAGCCGGCTTCCCTGGCTCGCTGGAGATCTTGGGGCGAGGCGTAGCCGGTGAGCGCGACCAGCCGCGTCGAGCGCTGGGCCGGGTCGGCGCGGATGGCTCGCGCCACCTCGTAGCCGTCCATCCCCGGCAGGCCGATGTCGCAGATGACCACGTCGGGCCGGAGCGCTCGCATCTTGGCGAGCCCCTCGGGCCCCGAGTGAGCCAGGCAGACCTCGTGGTCGACGAGCTCGAGGGCGTCCTTCAGGGTCTCGGCGGCGTCGAGGTTGTCCTCGATGACGAGGATCCGTTCCTGGGAGGCGTGTTGCGTTGGGTGGCAGGTCGGGACGTCGCTCGCGGGCGGCGCGATCGCGGGGAGGCGCACCGTGAACTCGGAGCCGCTGTCGGTCCCTTCGCTCGCGGCCCGGACGTCGCCGCCGTGCAGCTCGACCAGGCCCCGCACCAGCGCGAGGCCGAGGCCGAGGCCGCCGCGGCTGCGATCGAGGGTGGTGTCCGCCTGGATGAAGGGGTTGAAGAGGCGGGGCAGCATGTCGGGCTCGATGCCGATCCCGTTGTCGCGGATGTGGACGAGCACGTCGGCCTCGCGGGCCTCGACGGAAGCCCTGGCCCAGCCGCCGGGGCCGGTGAACTTGGCCGCGTTCTGCAGCAGGTTGCCGACGATCTGCGACAGCCGCGTGGGATCGCCGTCGACCCATGCGGGCCCGTCGGCGGGGACGAGCTCGAGCGAGACGCCGTTGCGCTCGAATACCGAGCGATGATCCTCGACAGTGCGCCGGACAAGCTCGTTCATCTCCACCGCCGTGCGCCGCAGCTGGATCTTCCGCCGGGAGATCCGGGTGACGTCGAGCAGGTCGTCGACGAGCCGCGTCATGTGCTCGATCTGCCGCTCGATCACTTGCTCGGCGCGGCGGGCTCGCTCGCTCCCCGGGGCCGCGCGCGAGAGGATGAAGAGGCTGTTTTTGATCGGCGCCAGCGGGTTGCGCAGCTCGTGCGAGAGCGTGGCGAGGAAGTCGTCCTTGCGGCGGTCGGCTTCCTGCAGGGCCTCGGCGAGGGCGCGGTGGCGTTCCTCGCTGGCGCGCAGGGCCGCCTCGGTGAGCTTGGCGTCGTGGATGTCGGTCGAGGTGCCGTACCAGCGGACGATCCGGCCGGCCTCGTCGCGCACGGCCAGCGCGCGGGCGAGGAACCACCGGTACTCGCCCGTGGGGGGGGACTTGAAGCGGTACTCGACCTGGTAGGGCTGGCCGGTGCGGATCGACTCGTACCAGACGTCGAGGCAGCGCTGGCGATCGTCGGGGTGGAGGACGAGCAGCCAGCTGGCGTCGTCGACGTGCCCCTCGGGGATGCCGGTGAGTTCGTACCACCGGCGGTTGTACCAATAGACGATGCCGTCGGGCTGGCACGCCCAGACGATCTGGGGCATTGCGTCGGCGAGCTGCTGGAATTTCACCTCGCTCGCGCGCAGCGCCTCGAGCGTCACACGGGTCTCGGAGGCCCGGCGCTCGGCCTCCTCGGCGGCGCGGGCGGCGGCGATCCGCGCCTCGACGTCACGCGCCCGGCCCGCGCGCAGCGAGCCGGACACGACGCCGATGACCGAGCCCGCGACCAGGAACGCGACGAGCTGCAGGGCCTCTTCGCGGCTCGGTTCGCCGGCCGCGGACAGCATCCACGCGCCGAGGCCCATGGTCACCAGTGCGGTGGAGACCAGGGCGGGTGCGGCGCCCGTGACCTGGGCGGACAGGGACAGCACCGCGAGCGGCACGGAGAAGAAGATGCCGCCGAGTGGGCCAGCCAGCGCGAGGGCGAGGAGCACGGCCGCCGCCGCGACGCTGACGGAGAGCGGCCAGCGGCTCGCGGGCTCGAGCCTCGTGCGCGCCGGCTGTCTCTCGCTGAGGGAATGGTCGCTGGTCGTCATCCCGACCTCGCGTCGACGACACAGGGTAATGCCACCCGTGGCGTCATGCCGGTTTCTCCGGGGAGCGCCGAGTCAAGGACGCGTCAGGGGAGCGGGCGGCCCGACAGGGCCGACGACGGCGCGAGCGGCGTCCAGCTGCGGAGGTCGACGGCGCGGCGCAGCGAGCGGCGCGCCGGCGGCTCAGGCGGCGATGTAGCCGAGCACGTGGTAGACGAACAGGAAGCCGGTGATCACGACCATGGCGCCGCCGAGGCCCCACTCCTTGAATATGCGGGCGGGAGCCAGCTCGAGGACGCGGCTCTTGGGCCAGGTCGTCACCAACGGCTACGCCAGGGGCTCCGCCACGCGAGCCGTGCGATAGTTGCTCGCTCGTGCTGGCGTGTGGCGCGTGACTTCCTCCAGAGGTTGGCAGAGTTGGGCGAGTCACCCGGCATCGAGGTAAGGTCGCCACGCATGGTTGCCTCCGAGCACCACGGCGCACAGGAGCCATAGCCCCGAGCTACTCAACGGCGCGGATCCGTCACGGGCTCCTCGGACGCGCCCTCACGCATGCAAGGGAAAGCCCAAAAAGCGAAGAGAGCACAGGTGATTAGAATGAATCACCTGTGACAGACGGCGCAGTACTGAGTGGAACAAATTCTAAGCCTCAGCAAACCCCGCGCCAAAGACAGCGCAGCCCTGAATTCTCGAAAATGCGCGGGGGGTTGAAGATGCTCGGTTTGTTCTGCGGTTATCTGCGTCGTTCCGGCTTCGTCCCAGAGTCTGTCACAGGGCTACGCCTCGCTCGAATGTTTCGCGAACATCACGCGGCCGAGGCCGAACGACAGCTCAACTGGGAACGCAGCTCGCCGGACGCTTACCCTTCCACTGAGCGGCCGCGGGCCTGTCGATTCGTGCACGGGGCGTGAGCATCCTGTGACTGCCGCTCGCGCCGTGGGTCAGCGCAGGCGGCCGACGGGCGCGACGAGCTCGAGCTCCGAGCCAGCGGCGCCCACCTGCTCGGCGCGCAAGAGCAGCAGCGGCTCATACGCTTCGACCTCTGGGTCTTGTCGGCGGGCGACGGGTGTTGCGAGAGTACAATCTGTACTGGCGGGATATCCACCACGTGGCCCTTGTGCGCTGGTGCGATTCGGCGGTGCTACGTCGCAGGGGTGACCTCGGCCGGGGTCACTCCGTGCCGGCGAGCAGCTCCTGGCGACAGTCGGCGCCTCAGGCGGCCCCAACGGGGGGGCGCCATGAATGGACCTTCACCTCGATGGACGACCGTATCGTAACCTCTCCGAGGATTCGCCGGAGCGCGGCGACGCTCGGTCCCCCGAGCGTGAAGTGCTCGACGCCCAGCGGGTTCGCCGGATTCCTGGTCTTGCACACGAGCGCCGCGTCGTCGCGATCAAAGATCCCGACGTAAGGACCCGTTGCGACCGGCTCGCTAAAACCGCGCGCCGTGAGCACCGGGGCAAGCTCCGTCCTGACCGTCTTGCCGCCCGAGACTTCCAGCCAGCCGTCACACCGCTGCGCCGTCCGGGGCAGCCGGAATTGGAGAAAGTTGCCGAACGAGATCATCTCGCGGAACGTCTCGTACATCCTGGCCACGACGTCTCCGTCGGCATCCACCATGACGATCCCGGCGTCGCCACGCACCGGTGATTCGAGGTCGTAGCAGTAATAGTATTCGTCGGGGTCGTCCTGGTACCCGATCGGAAAATAGCGGGCGTCGAGCCCCTCGGGTCTCGGAGTGCGCAGTACCCGGGCGGCGGAAAAGTCGATTCGTCCGAATTCAGCCGCCCCCATGCTGGCTCCCATCCTGGCGAGAAACCAGTGATAGAAGTCTGGGAGGGGTCTGCCGGCGAGGCGCTCGATGGCTTCGCGCTCGAAATCCTGGACGCCGCTCCATTCGGCACCCAGAGTCGGGATCAGGCGCAGCAGCAGCGCTTCAAGGCCAGGTTCGGGGTTTATGTCCAGCACAGGGCTCCTTCTTGTCTACACAGCACATCAGAGCGGGTAGGACGATGGCACAGGTCGCACAGGGAGGCACGTGCTCGCCGGGGCCGAACTGCCGCGCCGTGAGGCGCTGGCGGCCCGGGCGAATCTCCTGCCAGTGCGCCATCTTGCCGCCGGTGCTGTTTCCTTGGGGTGAGTACCAGATCTCGGACAGCGCCTGCGGCACCGCGCCGCTGACGAGGAGGAGCACGATCACCCTGGTGCCGGCGCACTGTCCCGGGGCGTTCGCGCTCGGAATGGTCCTGTCCTTCGTCGACTCGTCGAACCGCCAAGACGCCTGGGAGATGACGCGCTCCCATTTCTCGGGGGTAACATTCTTCGCCTTCCGCGCGACCTCCAGGACGGCATCATCGTCGATCGTGCCGGGCGCGTGAACCCAGCCCTGCTTCGTCGCCTGGTCTCGGACGTCGGCCCTGGGCTTGTTGGAATTCGCGACGAAGTGGACGCCGTCCGCACAGCAAGCGACCCCGATCATGGTCGACTGCCGCAGCTTGTTGCTGAGCGTCGCGCCCGGGACATTGCCGGGCAGAGCCTTGTAGAAGCCTCGCAGCGCGCCCCGCAGATCCGGGGTATCCGCCAGCTCGCGGTCCTTTCCGTGCTCCTCCCCGCAGAGCGCGCACATCTCCTTGCCGTGGACGGAGGTGATCGCGCCGCACATCTGGATCACGCCGGTCATCGTCGCCGCGTTCGCCGGCGTCCCGCTCGGTCCACCATTGTTGAGCATCGGGTCCGACAGCAGATGGACGTTCTTCCCCTCGATCTTCACGTCCATCGAGCCCGGACCGACGAAGCTCGTCGGGCCCTCGACGTTGTTCGAGACGAGTCCGCCACCCGTCCCCCGGCTCGCTACATCGCCCATCGACTTGAACGTCGCGCCCTTGATGGCGACCTTGTTCCCCTCGATCGTCACGCCCTTCGAATAGCCGGCGGGCGAGCTGTCGCTCTTCCCGATGTTGGGCAGCGGCGTCGGCACGAACGGCGCCGGTGGCCCGGGCATCTTGCATACGTTAGGAATCGTCGCTGCCGCGATCCCACTGCTCCCGTCGGTGACGGGAGTCTTGGGCGGATTGACCGACACGCTGCTCATGAACCCCTCCTCTGCGCGGGCGGCGCGATGGCCGCCGGGAGCGACTCACCACGGCCGTCACCCTCCCGGGGGGTGACATGCTGACGCCAGCATTGCCCGTCCGTCGCGGTCATGCAAGCGGTCGTTCGCTTCGATACTGCAAGGCCGGTCACCGGGCGCTGCGTCGAGAGCGTGCTTGCCTCGCACCCATCGAAACGTGCTGAGACGATCAAGCTCTAAATCAGCGCTCGGTCCAAAGGTCACGAGGGAGTTTCGCGCCGTGATGGGCCGCGCGGAGCGTGCCGATGGACATCGTGTTGCCCCCGGACGTCGGATGCCGCGCGGGCTTTATACCGGCGTTGAACGCCGTTCTCGCGCAGGACGCGGGCCCTGCAACAGACTGGCGTCGGACGGGCCTTTCGGCTACGTTCCCGCTCGCCGGCATGTCGTCTCTCTGCGTCTCCATGATGATGTTGCTGCTCGTGGCGCCAGCGGGCCCCACGGCGACGAACGCGGGCGCGCCCGCCGAGACGACCAGGCCGGTCGCATCGAGCGACAGGGCCGAGCGGACCGCGCGGGCGGCCGAATTCTTCGAGGGCGGCCGCTACGTCGAAGCTGCGCTCGAGTTCGAGGCGCTGCGGCGCGATTACCCCGACGAGCCGTCGATCCTGTTCAACGCCGCCGCGAGCCGCGATGCCGCCGGTCATTTCGCGCACGCGGTCGCCTACGTGCGCGAGTACCTCGGGCGTACGGACATCGGGCCCGACGATCGCAAGCAGGGCGAGGAGCAGCTCGCGGAGGCGGCCCGCAAGGTGACGCCGGTGACCGTGACGGTCACGCTGCCGCTCGAAGGCCCGCAGACCGTCACCGTGGTCGCGCGGCACGTCTCCAGCAGCCCCGCGGACTTGCGACCCGAGCTCTCGTTTCCGCTGCCGAACCCGCGGCAGTCGCTGAAGCTCGAGCTCGATCCCGGCGCGTGGAGCGTGCGGGTCGAGGGTTCCAGCTATCAATCCGCGGAGCAGCAGGTCGCGGTCGGGTCGGCGCCGCTGGCGATCTCGCTGCGACCGGTGCTGGCTCCCGTCGTGCGACCCGAGCCGCCGCAAGCGCGCATGGTGCCGCCCGAGGTCGTGAAGGGCACCGCGCGCGGGCTCTACATTGGCGGTGGTGCAATGGCAGCGGTCGGGCTCGGGCTCATCGGCGGCGGCGTGGGGATGATCCACGGCCAGCGGGTCAAGGCGTGCGACGATCCGACGCTCGCCGACTGCCGGCGCCGATTTGCCAGCGCGTTCGTGGTGCGCAACGTCGGCTCGACGCTCCTCGGCGCGGGCGCTGGGCTGGCCGCGAGCGCGCTCGTGTGGCGCGCGAACGATGCGCGCCAGCGGATGATCGCGTGGAGCGCCCTGGCGGCGGTCGGCGGCGTGGGCCTCATCCTGGGCGAGGTGATGGTAGTCCGGGGCTCGATCCCGTTCAGTCGCGACAACACGAATCCGGAGGGCACGCTCGCGGGTTGGTCCGAACATTGGAGGGAGCACCGCCATTCGGCGTTGCCGGCCCTCGGGGCGACCTTGCGCGGGCTCGGCGTCGGTCTGCTCGCAGGCGCGGTGACGGGGCTGATCGTCCAGCGCAAGCACCTCGGCCCGGGCGGAGCTCGGGCAATTCGCGTCGATCCCAGCGCCGGCCCGGGTCACACCGGCATCGTGCTCTCGGGCAGATTTTGAGTCGCCGACCCTCGAGAGGAACGCGTCACGCGCGACCGATCCTTGCGGCCGCGTTCGGGTGCGCGACTGCGGCGTGCAACCATGCTCAGGGCTGCAGGGCCGCGCGGCAGCGGGGCGGCTCACTGGGGCGCAGGCTCTTGCATACGAACCGATCGGCGCATGGGCAGTCCTGGCAGCAGGTGCTCCGGCTCTCGTGGGGGTCGCAGACGCCGTTGCCGCACATGGGTGAGGACGCGGGCGCGGTCACCTGCAGCTCGGGGAGTTTCTGCAGCCGGGAGCACTTGCCATTGCGGAGCCGGGTCTTCGGCGGGCACGTGGTCGGCAGGATCTCGGGCGGCGATGGGACGGCGACGGGCTCGGCGGGCTCGACGACTTCTGCGGTGCCTGGGAGATCGCCGCTGCGCCGGCGCAGCGGGCCGCAGTCCTCGAAGCTGTGATGTGCCGCGGTGCGCTCGAGCGCCTCGCAGCGGCCGTTTCCGGGCCATTCCTGGGTGCACCAGGCTCCCGGGCGGGTGTCCGCGAGTTCGGCGCGGAGCTGGTCGATCAAGGGCTCGAGCGCCGCGAAGTCCGCCTCGCCGAGCTGCTCGAACTTGGCCCAGCGGACCCGGCGGTTGCAGTCGAGGACCAGCGTGACCGGTAGGTTGCCGCGGTAGAGGCCGCCGTCGTCGCCCTCGGCCAGCGTCGAGGCGAGGGCGTCGCTCATCGTGCGATCGGCGAGACGGATCGGCGCGGGCGGCATGACGCCGGCATAATCATGGTAGGATCGAAGCGGATCGGTGTGGTCCTTGATCTGGATCGGCACGAAGCGGACGTCGTCCCACTCGCGGTGGCGAGTGAACATCGACTTGAATTCGGGCAACTCGGCGAGGCACGGATCGCACCAGGTGGCCCACAGGTTGACGACGTGGATCGTCCGCGGCGGCAGCACCTGCGGCGAGCCGAGACGCAGGTTGTCGAGCGGGAGCTTGCCGGCCTCGCCCGGGGGCAGCGCCTCGAGGTTGAGGCGCATCGCCGGCGAGATGTCCATGCCCGAGGCGCCGAGATAGCCGGACTTTACCGGATCTTGACGCGGCGGCGGCACGTGCGCGGGCTCGGGCGTCGCCGGCTCCTCGGTGCCGGCGACGGGAGCGCAGGCGTTCTGTCGCTCTGCCAACAATCGCACGAATTGCTGGTGCTGGTCGGCCCGGCGGCCCATCAGCCACACTGTGATGATAAGACCCAGCCCCGTGAACACGAGGTTGATCGCGGTCCATCCGAGGAACAGGCGGGTGCGCTCGGTGGTCACGTCACGGCTCCCGCTCGCACGCGCCCGCGAGCCGGCGCACGAAGGTGTCGCGCTCGTGACGCCAGCGCACGCCCACGACCGCGGCGGCGAGGATGCTGGCCATGGCGAGCACACACGTGATCTGGGCGAACAGGCGCGCGCTTCTTTCGGTCACGGCACGGCCTCGGCGGGGTCGACGGAGATAGGCGGCCTGTACTCGTCGCCGAGGCAGGGGATCGGGATCACGAAGACGACGCGGTTGACGGCCGAGAACAGCGCCTGCCAGGCCGGCGTGGTGCGGTCCTGAAGATCGATGGCCCCGTCGAGCGCGGCACGGAGCTCACGCGCGCTGGCAGGATCGGCGGTGACGAGCGGATCGACCTTCGGCGGCCGTCCGCTGGGATCCGTCAAATAGGTCTGGCGATAGCGAGCGGGCTCGATCGTCCGGGTAGTGGGCAGGCCGAACGAACGGATCCGCACGCGCCGCTTGTCGCGCTCGGTCTCGGGGATGCCCTCGTAGAGCACGAGGTCGAGCAGGTTCTCGACGAACTTGATCCGCGCCAGCGCCAGCCAGTGGTTGGCCTCGGCGTCGCCGTCAGGGCTGGCGCGACCGATGACGAAGATCTGCTTGGCCTCGCGCAGCGGGCCGGCGAATCGTCGCACCTGGTGGAGGTAGTGATCGAGGACCTCGGGCGGCGGCCAGTCCTTGCGCTTCACTTGCGGCTGGCCGCTCGGGAAGTGGACGGCGAAGCGGTCGGGGAAGGCCGACAGAATGAGGTCGAACTTCTCGTCCTCGAGCGCGAGCTGCTCCCACTCGGCGGTGGTGCAGGCGCCGGCGGAGACGATGTCGGCGACGGTCGTTTTGCGGGTCGAGCACTTGAGCGCGAGCGTCTTGACCGCGTCCGCGAGGGCCTGGTTCTCCTCGCAGACGAGCGGTGCGCGGTCGACGCTGGCCGGCGAGACGCAGCGCAGGTTGTGACAGACGAGGCCGTCCTCGCACTCGCAGTCGCGGCAGCTGTCGCCCTCGCCACACAGGACCTCGGGTGGCACGGGGACGCAGGCGTTCAGGCGGCAGTACTGTCCCGGGGGACAGGTCGCGGTCGTCGGGCGCGAGAGGTCGCAAGTCGGAGCGGCAGCGCGGGCTGGGGACGGGATCTGTGCGAGCGTGAGGTCGGTGTCGTCGGTGACGAGGTAGACGACCGCAGCGACCGCGACCGCCATGGCGACGGTCAGCACGAGCATCATGAGGGTCGCGGGGTCGCGGGGCGCGGACATGGTCGGATTACTTGGCTCGGGCGGGCGGAGCGGCCTGCAGCTCGATGTACATGCCGAGGTCGTCGAACGGGGTGTTGGCGAAGATCCAGTAAGGAGGACGATCGAGGTCGATCTCACCGTTCAGGGCGGCGTACACGGCGATGGCGGGGACCGCGAGGTTCAGCTCCTCGGCGTACCGTTGGTGCGCGGTGATCGTCGCTAGCATGTTGCGATCGTCGTCGATGCAGCGGAACAGCGGGTTGTCGCGGTCGTCCGGATCGATTTCCATGCCGAGGTCGACGGCGCGATTACCGACGCTTTCGGCGGAGAACAGCGGCTCGCCCGCCTGGCGATCGTCATGCAATGCGAACAGGCCGCCGATCAGGCGGTAGCCGGCGCCGGGCTGGAGCTTCTCCATGCACTCGACGGCGCGCGCGGCCAGGCAGGCGTTGTCGTCGCGGGCGCGATCGTCGGAGCGGGCAAACCCGGCGGGGAACGCCGCGGGATCGCAGGCGTGACGCGGCGCGTGGTAGGCTCGCAGCTGGATCGGCTTCGGGAATTGATTGTTGCGCAGGGCGCTGGCGAGCTGCTTGAACTTGCGCTTGCACGCGCTGCACGACATGTCGAGATAGGCGGCGAGGATCACCGGCGCATCGGCAGGTCCGACGCGGATCGGCGCGACCGGCAAGGGCTCGGCCTGCTCGGGGCAGCCGTCGCGTACGCTCACGGCGTGGCGCATGCCGTGGTAGGCGAGCGACTGCAGGCCGGTGGCGATCGTCAGCAGCATGCCGAGGCGGAAGGCAGCGTCGATGAGCGAGGCCCGGCGGTGGCGGAGCGCGACGCGCAGGCCGAATTGCTCGCGCGGGTCGGCCGCGCGCCGCACGGCCGCGGTGCACAACACGAGCAGCAGCGCGACGACGTAGAGCGACAGGCAGAACGGACAGGGCGATTGGAGGATCAGGAACGCGTACGCGGCGTAGGCGAGGCTGACGAGCGCCACCACGAGCGAGAGGCCCCACTGCAACGAGGCCGCACAGCCACCGAGGAAACCACGGCGGACGAGCTGGCCGATCGCCAGCATTGCGATGCAGAGGTATGCCGCCGAGCCCCAGGCGCTGATCGGCAGACCGCCCACGATCGACCAGGCCGCGCCCAGGGCGTCCTCGCAGCGCATCTCGCCGACCTGACAGCCGCCATTCGGGCCGAGGCACGGCGTGTAGGTCATGCGAAATTTCAGGATGGTCAAGTACCCACCGGTCGCCGCGCCAAGCAGCCCGAGCAGGGCGCAGGCGATCAGCGCTTGCCGGCGCAGGCCGGCGGCTGCGAGTCGGGCGGTGCTCATGGCTTGCCCGCCTTCTCCGGATCGAGCGGCACGGGCGCGAACTCGGCGCTCGACTGCGTCAATGTGTACACGAAGGCGCCCCCGCGCGGACTCTTGCCGAACGGGAACGACAGGGCCTTGCGGAAGCACGCGCGGAGGTCACGGTCGGCGGAGTAGACGCGCACGTCGGGTGCGCCGTTGGGGGCGACGTCGACGCGGAACTTGACGTTGGTGGTGACGAGGCCGCCCTGCATCATGCAGGTGGTCCGCAGGAACTTGAGCTGCTGGGCGATCTCTGACCTCGCCGCGGTGTAGGGGAAGCCCGGCTCGGGGCGCGGCTTCGGCTGCATCTGGGGGGCCGGCGGGGGCTGCTGAGTCTCTGGGGCCGGCGGTGGAGCGGCTTGCTTCGCCTCGGTGGGCTCGCTGACGACGGGAGGCTCGGCCCCCGTGGGCGCTCGCATGCCCGCGCCTGACGGCGGTGCTTCGGCGCGCGGCGGAGGTGTCTCAAGGGTCACGTCCTTGGGTGCATTTTCTGGGGGGGCCTCGGCGCGCGGCGGAGGTGCCTCAAGGGGCATATTTTTTAAAGCATCCCCTATCGGGGGCTCGCGGGTCGGTGACTCGGGTTTGGGTGGCCCCGGGTTCGCAGGTGCGGTGCGCGCGGGGGCCTCGGCCGAACCAGGCTTGGGCGCCGAGGTCACGGTCTTGCCTGGCGCGGCGTCGTCCGGAATCACCAGTTGGGTGGCGACCACGAACATACCGATCGTGGATAACAACGTGACGACGCGGTTGGCGACAGCGCGCGGTGCGATCGTCTCGGCGGTCGAGCCCTGACCCGCGATGGCGCCGGGTTGCGGGTCGGAACCCGGAAGATTCGCAGGCAAAACGACGGTCGCGGGAGTGCTGAACACAGAGCCCGAGACTCCGGCGCGGCGGATCCCGAGGGTCGCGCAGATGGCCTGCGCCAGCGCGTCCGTGCTGGCGTAGCGGTCGCCGGGGTTCGCTGCGAGGGTGCGGAGGATGATGGCATCGACGGACGCTGGGATCGCAAGGTGGGGCGCCGCGCGACTCGGGAGGATCCGCTCGCCGTGGACGTGTTTACCCAGGACCTCGAAGGCGCTGTCGCCGCGAAACGGGGAGACTCCGGTCAATAGTTTATAAAGGGTCGCGCCGAGCGCATAGATGTCGGTACGGATCCCCGCCCTGGCGTCACCGGTGACCAGCTCCGGGGCGAGATACTCGGGTGTGCCGATCACCGTGCCTTTCTGCGTCGGGCCGGTGGGGGCGTCCATATCGCGGGCGATGCCGAAGTCGATAATCTTGATATGATCGGGGTTGTCGTCGATCGTGATGCGGACGCAATTGCTCGGCTTGATGTCGCGGTGAATGATGCCCTGGCGGTGAGCGCTGCCGAGGCCGCTGCAGAGTTGCAGGGCGATCGGTCCGAGGCGAGCCCACGGCAGCGGGCCCTCGCGCCGGAGGAGCGCCTCGAGGTCCTCGCCCCGGAGGTATTCCAGGACGAGGTAGAGCTCTCCGTGCGGCAGAGCCCCCACGTCGATCGCATGCGCGACGTGGCTGCTGCGGACCTCCATCATGGCGCGGGCCTCATTGAAGCACCGCGTCTGCAGCTCGGCGCTGGTGGCTGGGAGAGACTCGACCACCTTGATCGCCAGCGCGGCGCCGGTCCGGAGGTGCCGGCCGAGGTACACCCGCCCCATTCCGCCGGCGCCGAGCTTGCGCTCGATGCGATAGCGGCCCTCGATCTCGAGACCGATATATGGATCCGCCGGCGGCCGCCGCAGGTTGGGTGCCGTGGCCGCATCGTCGTCGAGGTGCGTCGGGAGCTGTTCGGGCGCGATCATGATCCAGTACGCCGAGGCGCTCTTGCGTGAAAGGCTGGGCCTGGGGAGGTCACGGCGAGCTCTGGAAGCAATAGAGGTGGAGGGACGTACCGCAGCTGAAGGGGTTGAGTACAGCGTCGTTCAGGTTGGCCCAGTCGGTGTTCGTCGCGGTGGTGTCGCCGAGGCGGCCTTTCGGGGCGAGCATCGAGTTCGACCAACTGTTGCAGTGCTCGGTGCCGGCCATCGCGCCGGCGGCAGTCGTGTTGGACCAGGCGTTGAGCGGGTCAACAGGGGTCGAGCCGGTTTCGGTGAGGTTGATGGCGGCCGCGAGGGTGCCGTCGGTGAGGTCGGACCAGCCCTTGGCGATGGGGGTGCCGTCGACGAGCTTGTACCAGCCGGAGAAGGCGGTGTCGAAGCGTGTGGAGGGGGAGCCGCTGTCGTCGCTGAGCCAGGCGCGCCAGGCGGCGGCCGGGAGGTTGGGGTCGGCGGTCAGGCCGGCCGTGCCGCACTTCATGTCGGCGCCGGCGAGGCCGCCGAGGTTGCCCTTGAAGTCCGACGACGTGACGAAGACGAGGCGAGGCTTGATACACTCGTTGCTGCACGCATCGTCGTCGATCGCGTTGCCGTCGTCGCACTCCTCGCCCGGCTGCGGGATGCCGTTGCCGCACGTCGTGCAGTTGTTACGGCACTCGTCGTTGTCGATCATGTTGCCGTCGTCGCACGACTCCCCGGCGGCGGGGTTGTGTTGGCCGTCGCCGCACTCGACCGCGGTGCAGTCCGCGTCGCAGGTCGGGGTGGCCATGCCTTCGTCACAGGTTTCGGGCGGGCTCGTGATGCCGTCGCCGCAGGTGCAGTCGGCGCAGGTCGTGTCCTCGTTCGACTCCTGGCAGACTCCGTCGCCACAGTGGGGGGCTGTGCCTGTGCACGCGGTGTTGCAGGCGACCTGGTCGGGGGTATCGTCGTAAGCGTCGGAGTTGTCGTCGCCGTCGTCGCAGGTCTCACCGGCCGCAGCGTTGAGGAGGCCGTCTCCGCACTCCACGGGGGTGCAGTCGGCGTCGCACGTCGCCGAGTTGCCGCCCGCGTCGCACGTCTCTGTCGCCTGCAGCGCCTTGTCCCCGCACCACTCGGGATAGAGGCCTGTACAGGCCGCGTTGCAGTGCTTCTCGCCGGTGTACGCGTCGGAGTTGCACACGCCAGCGCCGCAGTCCTCGCCGTCGTCGCAGGTCTCGCCGGGGTCGACCATCGCGTTGCCACACAGACCCGGGCCGGTGGTCGAGGAGTCGGTGCTGGGGTCCATCGTCGTGTCCGTCGCGCTGCACGCCGCGCTGCCGCACGCCGAGGCGCCGGGGCCGTCACCGCCGCAGCCAGGGAGGCAGGCTAGCAGTGCGACCAGGGAGACGGGTCGAAGAAGCGCTGGAGCTTGAGCGGGCATAGACGAGATTCGTGCGTCAGGGCATGTTCTGGAAGCAGTAGAGGTGGAGACTAGTGCCGCAAATGGAGGGGTTGACCACAGCGTTGTCCGTCCAGGTCCGTCCAGTTGGTGTCCATCACCGTGACGGCACCGATGCGGCCCTTCGGCTCGAGCTCGGCTGAACTCCAGTTACTACAATGCACCTCTCCCGCCTTCTCGCCGGCAGCAGTCGTGTTGGACCAGACGTTCTTGGGGGACACGGGAGTCGCCGCGGTCTCGGTGAGATTGATGGCCGCGAGGAGGGCGCCGTCGGTGAGGTCGGACCAGCCCTTGGCGACGGGAGTGCCATCAACGAGTTGGTACCAGCCGGTGAAGGCGGTGTCGAAGCGCGTGGAGGGGGAGCCGGTGTCGTCGCTGAGCCAGGCGCGCCAGGCGTCGGCGGGGAGGTTCGGGTTGGCGGTCATGCCGGCCGTGCCGCACTTTATGTCGGCGCCGGCGAGGCCGCCGAGGCCTCCATCAAATTTTGCGCTCGTGACGAAGACGAGGCGGGGTTCGACGCAGTCGTTGCTGCACGCGTCGTCGTCGATCGCGTTGCCGTCGTCGCACTCCTCGCCCATCTGCGGGATGCCGTTGCCGCACGTCGTGCAGTTGTTGCGGCACCCGTCGTTATCGACCATGTTGCCGTCGTCGCACGACTCCCCGGCGGCGGGGTTGTGTTGGCCGTCGCCGCACTCGACCGCGGTGCAGTCCGCGTCGCAGGTCGGGGTGGCCATGCCTTCGTCGCAGGTCTCAGGCGCGCTCACGATGTCGTCGCCGCAGGTGCAGTCGGCGCAGGTGGTATCCTCGTTCGACTCCTGACAGACTCCGTCGCCGCAGTGGGGGGCTTTGCCCGTGCACGCGGTGTTGCAGGCGAGTTGATCGGGCATGTCGTCGTAGGCGTCGGAGTTGTCGGAGCCGTCATCGCAGGTCTCACCGGCCGCAGCGTTGAGGACGCCGTCACCGCACTCGACCGGCGTGCCCGCACCAGCCGGGATAGAGGCCGTTGCAGGCCGCGTTGCAGTGCTTCTCGCCGGTGTACTCGTCGGAGTTGCACACGCCAGCGCTGCAGTCCTCGCCGTCGTCGCAGGTCTCGCCGGGGTCGACCATCGCGTTGCCACACAGACCCGGGCCGGTGGTCGAGGAGTCGGTGCTGGTCTCGGTTGTCGTGTCCGTCGTCGAATCGGTAGTGGTACTCGGATCGACGGGGGCCCAGCACACAGCGGTGATGCATTTGCCTGGGATGTCGGCGCAACCCGCTGGGCCCGGGAGGACGGCGGAGAGAACGACGACTGAGAGCGCGGCACGTCCGAAGGCGTACATCGGGCCCGACCTTATCGAACGAGACGCTACCGTGCAAGACTCGAGCGGGACCGAACGACGTTCGGCGGCATTTCTCAGGATCTCGCGAGACCCGTGTCGGGCGGCCGCCGGAGCAGGTCGTCAGGCCCGTCCCTGAACGTCCGGTTCGGCCATGAATGCGCTGGCGCAGAGCTGAGGGACGCGGCAAGAAACTGCCACATGGTTTTGGCGACGCTCCAGGGTCACGTCGGCCGCCATGAGCTGAGCGCCGAGAGTGCCCCCGCGGGCGGGGCTCTGCTCGTCGCCACGCCTGTCGTCCTCGTGATGGTGCCGCTCGTAGATAGCGTCGTCGCTCTCTGCTGCAGCTCCGGAAGCTGTCCATGGCCGATGATGCGGGAGCCACTACTTGCCAGGTTGATCTAGCTGTGCGCTCTGACGCGCTGAATTCATGGGAATTTTCGCTTGCAGATAGCTCAACGAGCAAAAATAGACTCTGGCAAGACGCGGGTAGCCCGGCGATCGAGGTCCTCGGACGCACGGGATGTCGCCATCCTTGACCCGGCGGTAGAAGGTCGCCCGAGCCCGAGCCCGAGAAGCCGCCGCCCCCGACGTTCGAGGAGTTCGCCAAGACCTTCCTCGACCTGTGCCAGGCCGACCGGCTCGGGACCAACACGCTGATGAACTACGACGTCCATCTGCGCCTGTACCTGCTGCCGGTGCTGGCTCGCCGGCGGCTCGACGAGGTGACGCCGAAGGACATCACCGCGATCAAGAAGTCGCTGGTCAGCGAGTCGCACAACACGATGTGCGAGGTGCTCAAGACTCTCCGCTGGGTGTTCAACCGGGCCATCGCCGAGAACGAGATCAAGAGCACGCCGGTGGACTTCGAGATTCCCCGCCGGAAGCGCAAGCCCGCGATCGCCTACGACGACCAGGAGCAGGTCGCCCTGCTCGCCGCGGCTCAAGCGATGGGGCCGATGTTCGTCGTCGCCGTCTTGCTCGGTCTCGACGGCGGTCTCCGGCGCGGAGAGATTCTCGCGCTCAAGTGGACGGACGTCGATCTCAAGCGAGGGCTGATGACCATCCGCCACAACCTCGTGCGGAACAAGGTCGACCTCCCCAAGGGCAGGACCGAGGACGAGGTCGGCCTGACGATGCGTCTCACCGAGACCCTGCGCGGCTTTCCGGCGAGCGGCCCGTTCGTGCTCGACAACCGCGGGAGTCACTTCCGGGAGCACAACATCAAATCGTGGATGGAGGCGCTGGTGAAGCGCGCGGGCTTGTCCTGGCGGGGCACCCACGTCCTCCGCAAGTCGTGCGGCACGCGGATCGCCGAGGGTGGTGGCGGGGTGGCGGCGGTCGCCAGCCACCTCCGCCACAAGGATCTGCAGACCGCGAGCGACTACGTCGATCGACGCCGCGGCAGCGCTGGCGCGATCCACGCCTTGGAGACGTCGGGGAGACGCACTTCCGAGTACTCGTAAGTGCTCGGAATCTTAACCTGAATTCGCTTTTCTCTCACTGCTCGAAGCAGTACAGCCGGCGGAGGCCGTTGCACGCGGCGGGCGTGCCGTTGTCGCTCCACGTCGCGCCGAGTGAGGCGAGGCGGCCGTACTCGCCGGTGATGACGGAGCTGTTCGACGTCCAGTTGCTGCAGGTGGCGGTGGTGGCGATGCCGGAGGGGTCCGTGCCGGTCCACACGTCGCCGGAGCCGAGGATGGTGCCGGTTTCGGTGTTGCCGATGTTGGTGTCGAGCGTCCCGTCGAGCAGGTCGGCGAAGTTGTTGACGATGAGCACGCCGTCGCGTCGCACGTAACCGGCGGCGTTGGGCACGAAGCGCGTCAGCGGGTCGCTGGTGTCGGTGCTGAGCCACACGTCCCAGGTGCCGCCGAGGCCGGCCGCGGTGGCCCGCGCCTGGCACTTCGCCGCGGCGCCCTCGAGGCCGCCGAGGTTGCCGTCGTAGGTGAGGCTGGTGACGAACACGCGGGTGGCGGCCTGGCACTCGTGGCAGCCGTCGCCTGCGACGGCGTTGGCGTCGTCGCACTCCTCGTGCCCGAGCCACTTGTAGCCGTCGCCGCAGGCGGGGAGCTGGCAGTGGTTCAGGCAATCGTCGGTCTGCACGAGGTTGGCGTCGTCGCAGCCTTCGCCGGGCTGGGTGAAGCCGTCGCCGCAGGTCGGCAGCGTGCACGCGAGGGTGCAGGTGCCGCTGTTGTCGTTGCCCGCGCCCTCGTCGCAGGCCTCGCCGGGGTGGAGGAAGCCGTCGCCGCAGGTCGGCAGCTTGCAGACGTTGGTGCAGCCGTCCTCGTTGACGAGGTTGGCGTCGTCGCACGGCTCGCCGGGGG
The DNA here is from genome assembly GCF_026626745.1 of Nannocystis sp. RBIL2. Lineage (GTDB taxonomy): Bacteria > Myxococcota_A > Polyangia > Nannocystales > Nannocystaceae > Nannocystis. The sequence goes on along the minus strand of NZ_JAPNJW010000001.1, from coordinate 1,875,713 downwards.
CGACGAAGCCGTCGCCGCAGATGGCGCCGGTGCAGTCGGGCTTGCAGGGCTGGTCCTCGCCGTTGTCCGCGCCGCCGTCGCAGTGCTCGACGCCGAGCCACAGGTGGCCGTCGCCGCACACGGCCTGCTTGCAATCCAGGGTGCACGCGCCGCTGTCGCTGTTGAGATTGTTGCTGTCGCACTGCTCGCCGAGGCTCGGCTGGGTGAAGCCGTCGCCGCACACGGGGAAGCGGCACAGATCGGTGCAGCCGTCGTCCTGGTCGTGGTCGACGCCGTCGTCGCACTGCTCGCCCGGATCGACGGTGCCGTTGCCGCACGTCTCAATGGCGCACACGGAGCTGCAGCCGTCACCGTTGACGAGGTTGCCGTCGTCGCAGGCCTCGCCCGGGCCGCGGTCGCCGTTGCCGCAGACGTTGAGCTTGCAATTGCTGAGGCAGGCCTTCTGCGGGCCGTTGTTGGCGCCGTTGTCGCATTGCTCGGTGCCGCTGCCCGTATTGTAGAGGAGGCCGTCGCCGCAGTAGGCGGATTTGCAAGAGAGGGTACAGGAGCCGCCGTTGCTGTTCGCGGGGCCCTTGTCGCACCCCTCGCCCGGCTGGACGTAGCCGTCGCCGCAGGCCTTGGCGGTGCAGGCGTTGGTGCAATGGTCGAGGTTCGAGGCGTTGCCGTCGTCGCACGCCTCGGTGGCCTGGACGATGGCGTCGCCGCAGGTCGGGACGGTGCATGCATTGCTGCACGCGTCGTTGTTGACCGCGTTGGCGTCGTCGCAGCTCTCGCCGGGGCCGACGTGGCCGTCGCCGCACACGCCGATCGTGCAATCGAGCTTGCAGGCGGCGCCGTCGGCGTTGCTCGCCCCGTTGTCGCACTGTTCGCCGGGGCCGTGGTCGCCGTCGCCGCAGACGTTGAGCTGGCAATTGCCGCGACAGGCCGCGCTCGCGCCGTTGGCGAGGCCGTCGTCGCACTGTTCGCCGGCGCCGGGCTGGAGGATGGCGTCGCCGCAGACCGCCGCGACGCAGGTGTTGCTGCAGGCGTCGTCGTCGACGCCGTTGCCGTCGTCGCAGGCCTCGGGCGCCTGGACGACGCCGTCGCCGCAGGTGGCGAGGGTGCAGGCGTTGGTGCAGGCGTCGCCGTCGACGCCGTTGCCGTCGTCGCACGGCTCGCCCGGGCCGACCAGGCCGTCGCCGCACACCGCGAGCAGGCACACCGAGGTGCAGGCCTTGTCGTCGCCGTTGCCGGGGCCGAGGTCGCACTCCTCGCCCGCGCCGACCTCGTAGTCGCCGCAGACGTTGAGCAGGCAATTGGTGCGGCACACGTTGCCGGGGCCGTTGGCCACGCCGTGATCGCACTCCTCGCCGTAGCCGAGCTGGCCGTCGCCGCACACGCTCACGTTGCCGCCGCCGCTGCCGCCGCCCGTGAGGTTCGGGGGCTCGACGTCGAGGTTGACGCCGACGTCGGCGTCGCAGCCGGGAGCCACGAGCAGCAGCGCGCCGGTGAGCAGGCCCGCGCGAATGCCGATAGTACGAAAGAGATGGTGGGTCATGTCGATTCTCCTGTGATTCGGATCGCGGGGGGTCATTGTTCGAAGCAGTACAGGCGGCGCTGCTGGTCGCACGGCCACGTGGTGGCGTTGTAGGTCCAGCCGGCGTTGACGGCGTCGGTCCGGCCCTCCATCGCGGTGTAGGTGTTGGTGCCCGAGGTCCAGTTGTTGCAACGTTGGGAGGTCACCGTCCCGGTTTGAAAGGTGCTGGTCCACACGCCCTGGGCGCCGACGAGGCCGCCGAACTCGTTGACGTGGATGGGCGCGTCGAGGGTGCCGTCGATCAGGTCCGCCCAGTTGTCGACCACGAACACGCCGTCGAGGCGACGATAGCCGCCGGCCGACTGGACGAAGCGCGTCAGCGGGCTGTTGCTGGCGGTGCTGACCCAGGCGTCCCAGGTGCCGCCGAGGCCGGCCGCCTCGGCGCGGGCCTGGCACTTGGCCTTGGCGCCGACGGAGCCGCCGAGGTTGCCGTTGTAGGTGATGCCGGTGACGAACACGCGCTTCGGGACGGTGCAGTCGTTCTTGCACGCGTCGGCGTTGCTGACGTTGGTGTCGTCGCACTGCTCGTGGCCGACCCACACCACGCCGTCGCCGCAGGCGGCCGCCTGGCAGTCGTTCCGGCAGGCGTCGGTGTCGTCGTCGTCGCCGTCGTCGCAGGCCTCGCCGGCCTGGACGAAGCCGTCGCCGCAGCTGGCTTGCAGGCAGAAGAGGGTGCAAGCGCCGGCGTTGTCGTTGGCCGGGCCGTCGTCGCACTGCTCGCCGACCTGGACGACGCCGTCGCCGCAGGTCATGGCCTTGCACGCGCTGGTGCACTCGTCGTCGTCGTCCTCGTCGGCGTCGTCGCAGGCCTCGCCGGGGCCGACCACGCCGTCACCGCAGACTGCGCCGGTGCAGTCGAGCTTGCAGGGCTTGTCGTTGCCGTTGCCCGCGCCCTCGTCGCATTGCTCGACGTCGAGGCGCAAGAGGCCGTCGCCGCACACCGCGAGCTTGCAGCCCAGCGTGCATGCGCCGCTGTCGCTGTTGCCCGCGCCGGCGTCGCATTGCTCGCCCCAAAACGGCTGGACGAAGCCGTCGCCGCACGCCGGGATGGTGCACAGGTCGGTGCAGGCGTCGTTCTGATTGCCGGTGGCCCCGTCGTCGCACTGCTCGCCCGGATCGACGATCAAGTTGCCGCACTGCTCGAGCTTGCAGGCCGCGGTGCAGCCGTCGCCGCCGACGAGGTTGCCGTCGTCGCAGGCCTCGCCGGGGCCGAGGTCGCCGTCGCCGCAGACGTTGTGCTTGCAATCGGCGAGGCAGGCCTGGCCGGGGCCGTTGGCCGCGCCCTTGTCGCATTGCTCGTCGCCGCCGCCCTGAGCGTGAACGAGGCCGTCGCCGCAAATCGCGAGGGCGCAGGCGAGGGTACAGTCGCCGCCGTTGCTGTTCTCGAGGCCGTCGTCGCAGGCCTCGCCGGGCTGGAGGTGGCCGTCGCCGCAGGCGGCGGGGGTGCAGGCGGTGGTGCACAGGTCGGTGTCGCTCGCATTGCCGTCGTCGCAGGCCTCGGTGGCCTGGACCAGGCCGTCGCCGCAGGTGGCGGCGACGCAGGTGTTGCTGCACGCGTCGAGGTCGACCGCGTTGCCGTCGTCGCAGCCCTCCATCGGGCCGACGTGGCCGTCGCCGCACACGCTCAGGGTGCAGTCGAGCTTGCAGGCGGCGTCGTTGGCGTTGCTCGGGCCGTTGTCGCACGCCTCGCCGGGGCCGATGTCGCCGTCGCCGCAGACGTTCGTCGTGCAATTGCTGCGACAGGCGGCATTTGGGCCGTTGGCCGGGCCGTCGTCGCATTGCTCGCCGGTGGCGGGCTGGTGGAGGCCGTCGCCGCAGGCGGCGGGGACACAGGCGGAGGTGCACAGATCGGTGTCGATCGCATTGCCGTCGTCGCACGCCTCGCCCGGGCCGACGAAGCCGTCGCCGCAGGCCGCCGGCTGACATTGATCGGTGCAGGGGGCGCCCGGGCCGTTGTCGTCGCCGTCGTCGCATTGCTCGCCGGGGCCGATGTCGCCGTCGCCGCAGACGTTGGTCTGGCAGTCGGCGAGGCAGGCCTTTCCAGGGCCGTTGAGCGGGCCGTCGTCGCATTGTTCGCCGGGGTCGATGTGGTCGTCGCCGCAGGCGCTGCCGGCGGTGCCGGCCGACGAGACGTTGATGTCGACCGCGACGTCGAGGGCGCTGTCGCAGGCGGGGGCCGCGAGCTGCAGCCCGGCCGCGAGGAGGCCCGCGCGCAGGGAATGATTGGGACGGATCTTCATGGTCATGGCAGTGAAATCTCCGGAGATGTCGATGGCGCGGGTGGGGTCATTGCTCGAAGCAGTACAGGCGCTGCAGGATCGAGCAGTTCGCGCTCAGGGCGAGCGAGCGCGCGCTCCAGTTGAAGTCGGTGACGTCGTTGCGGCCCTCGTAGGCCTTCCAGGTGGCCGCGGTGAGGGACCAGCTGTTGCACGTGTCGGCCAGGGCGGTGCCGCTGGCCGAGGTGCCGGTCCACACGCTGGCCTGCGGCACGAGGGCGCCGAATTCGTCGATGTTGATCGGCGCGTCGAGGCTGCCGTCGGTCAGGTCGGCCCAGCTCTGGGCGATCTCCTGGCCGTCGAGGCGAGCGTAATGGGTGGTCGACTTGACGAAGCGCAGCACCGGGCTGCTGCCGGGGGAGCTGATCCAGGCGTCCCAGGTGCCGCCGAGGTTGGCCGCGGTGGCCCGCGCCTGGCACCTGCTCTTGGCGCCCAGAGTGTTGCCGAGGCCGCCGTTGAAAGTGGTGCTGGTGATGAACACCCGCTTGGGTCGCACGCAGTCGGCGTTGCACAGGTCGCCGTCGAGGTTGTTGCCGTCGTCGCAGGCCTCGACGCCGGCGCGCACGAAGCCGTCGCCGCAGGTGGCCGCGACGCAGCCGCCGAGGCAGGCGTCGGTCTGGCTGGCGTTGCCGTCGTCGCAGGGCTCGACGCCCGCATGCACGAAGCCGTCGCCGCAGACGGCGAGGGTGCAGGCGAGGGTGCATTCGCCGCTGTTGCTGTTGAGGAGCCCGAGGTCGCACGGCTCGTTGGCTTGCTGGATGCCGTCGCCGCAGGTCGGCAGCTTGCACGCGTTGCTGCAGGTGTCGTCGTTGATGGCGTCGGCGTCGTCGCAGGCCTCGCCGGGGCCGACGTAGCCGTCGCCGCAGTAGCCGAGGGTGCAATCGAGCTTGCAGGCGTGGGTGTTGGCGTTGCCCGCACCGTCGTCGCACTGCTCGACCGCGAGCTGGACCAGGCCGTCGCCGCAGGTGGCGAGCTTGCACTGGCTGGTGCAGTCGCCGCCGTCGCTGTTGCCGGGGCCCTCGTCGCACTGCTCGCCCTCGCTGGCCTGGACGATGCCGTCGCCGCAGATCGGCAGCATGCACGCGTCGGTGCAGCCGTCGTCGGGATCGCCGTCCTGGCCGTCGTCGCACTGCTCGGCGACGTCGACGATCTCGTTGCCGCAGGCCTCGTGGGCGCACGTCGGGCCGCAGCCGTCGCCGCCGGCGAGGTTGCCGTCGTCGCAGGCCTCGCCGGGGCCGAGGTCGCCGTCGCCGCAGACGTTGAGCACGCAGCCGGCGAGGCAGGCGTGACCGGGGCCGTTGGCGAGGCCCTCGTCGCACTGCTCGCCGCCGCTGCCCTGATCGTGGACGAGGCCGTCGCCGCAGGTAGCGACCGCGCAGGCGAGGGTACAGTCGCCGCCGTCGCTGTTGTCCGAGCCGTCGTCGCAGGCCTCGCCGGCCTGGACGAAGCCGTCGCCGCACGCGGCGAGGGTGCAGGCGGTGGTGCAGGCGTCGGTGTCGTCGGTGTTGCCGTCGTCGCAGGCCTCGCTGGCCTGGACGACGCCGTCGCCGCACAGCGGGGCGATGCACGCGTTGGTGCAGGCGTCGTCGTCGATGTCGTTGCCGTCGTCGCAGCCCTCCATCGGACCGATGAAGCCGTCGCCGCAGGCGGCCGGAGTGCAGTCGAGCTTGCAGGCGGCGTTGTCGGCGTTGCTCGGGCCGTTGTCGCAGGCCTCGCCGGGGCCGATGTCGCCGTCGCCGCAGACCGCCAGGACGCAGCCGGGGCGACAGGGCGCGCCCGGGCCGTTGGCGGCCCCGTCGTCGCATTCCTCGCCGGGCTGGAGGTGACCGTCGCCGCAGCTGGCGGGGAGGCAGGCGGCGGTGCACAGGTCGGTGTCGACCGCGTTGCCGTCGTCGCAGGCTTCGCCGGGCTGGACGACGCCGTCGCCGCAGCTGGCGAGCACGCAGGCGTTGCTGCAGGCGTCGTCGTCGACTGCGTTGCCGTCGTCGCAGGCCTCGCCGGGGTCGACGTGGCCGTCGCCGCAGGCCGGGCCGACCACGCAGCTGTTGCTGCATTCGTCGTCGTCGACTGCGTCGCCGTCGTCGCAGGCCTCGCCGGGGCCGACGTGGCCGTCGCCGCAGACATTGAGGGTGCAATCGAGCTTGCATTCGGCGTCGTCGCCGTTGGCGGCGCCGTCGTCACACTCCTCGCCAGGCCCGATCTCGCCGTCCCCACAAGGGGGCTCGGGCGAGGGACTGGTGATATTGATCGAGACTTCCAAGCCACCGTCACAGCCGGTGGCCAAGAGATGCAGCGCCGTCGCAAGCGCGCAGGTGTACGCGCGACGAGCCGCGCGGTTCTTCGTGTTCGCCATCTGTTTTTTACTCCGATCGACTGGTTGGATACGAGCGACCCACGCCGCGACCGCCAGGCGCAGGCGCGAACGTGGGGCCGACATGAACGCGTCGGACTCGAGAATGAGTCCCGGCGCGTCGAGATTTGATCGCTCGCCGCTGGCGTGCACCTGAACTTCGGGCCATGTACGTCCGCGCCGCAGACCCGCGCAGCCCGGCGGTCACAGTCGCGCGGCGCGGGCGAGGCCGAGCGCGGTCGCCGGCTCGATGGTGCCAGGCCGGCTTCGGACTCCTTTAATGGGCGGAACGCTGGGCGATCGGGGTCGCGGGAGTCGGTACTTGGTGTTCGGCTTTCGTGGCCGGCGCGGGGCTTGATTCGTCGATCGCGTTCGCTCCGAGCCGCCGAGGACGCGAGATGCGAATCATGCGAGGCTTCATATTCTATATATTGTGTCGCGAAGCGGCGAATGGCTGGACCGCCAAAATTCAAGACGGGCGCTGCGTGGTGGAGCGACGGTCCGAGAGTCGACGAGGGCGTCGCCGCGGGGAGGGCGTCGGAGGACGAGCGGCCGGAGTGCGGAGCGGGGATACCTGTCGCGGCCGCGAGCTCGACCTCACGGATGACTGCGTGCCCGTGGTGGGGCCGACGGCGAAGGAGAGTGCCGGTGACCGACGTCGCCGGACCGGCGGAGGCGTCGGGGTCGAGCGCGGGCCGTCAGGGCGCGAGGCGGACGGTCGGGCCATCGTGGACCGCGCTGCGCTCACGAGGGTTGCGCCGCAGTGAGGCAAGTCCGGCGGGCTGCAGGTCCCCGGGCGCACGGCGCCGACCGCGGCCGCGGACGGGTCCGCTTGTATGCACAATTCACGGGCTCGCGGTTGATTCCGGCCCGCTCTCGGGGCTATGCCAGAGATCCCGTGAGCACCACAACCCCCCTCCATGGCGTCCTCGGTACCCTCGAAGTCCCGCTCGGGCTCGGTCTCCTCCGGCTGTCGACGGAAGGTCGACCGAGCGAGGCGGAGGCGATCGACGTCGTCCGCTTCGCGCTCGATCAGGGCATCCGCTTGCTCGACACCGCCGACTCGTACGCGCTCGGCGACAAGGACCTGCACTACGGCGAGGAGCTCGTGCGCAAGGCGCTGAGCGGCTGGAGCGGGCCGCGCGAGCAGGTCCGCGTGGTCACCAAGGCGGGGCTGGCGCGGCCGAAGGGCAAGTGGGTGCCGAACGGTCGCCGCGAGCACCTGCGCAAGATGGTCGAGGGCAGCCTCAAGGCGCTGGGGGTCGAACGGATCTTCATGCTGCTGCTGCACGCCAACGATCCGAAGACGCCGCTCGAGGAGAGCCTGGCGGCGCTGGCCGAGCTGCAGAAGGAGGGGAAGATCGAGCACCTCGGGCTGTCGAACACGTCGATCGCGGAGGTGCGCCAGGCCGAGCGCCACTTCAAGGTGCAGGCGATCCAGAACGAGCTCAGCGTGATCGACCGGAACAGCGGGGTCGACGGATTGGTGGCACTGGCGCGACAAATGGGCATTCCGTTCCTGGCCCACCGGCCGCTCGGCGGACACGCGAAGACGGCCAACCTGCTGAAGAACCGGGCGGTCAAGCCGATCGCGACGCGCCACAAGATCACGCCGCACGAGGCGGCGCTGGCGGCTCTGCTCGACCTCGGGCCGCCGGTGGTGCCGCTGTTCGGGGCGACGAAGCGGGCCAGCGTCGAGTCGAGCCTGCGCGCGCTGAAGGTGCCGTTCGGCGCCAGCGACCGCGCCGACCTCGAGAGCAAGATCTCGTTCGCGGCCACGCCCGAGGCGCTGGCCGCCACTGCGCCGCCGGTGGTGCCGGCCGGGCTGCGCGTGCTGGTGACCGGCGAGGGCCCCGGCGAGGAGGCCGAGGTGGTGATCATGATGGGGGTGCAGGGCGCCGGCAAATCGTCGGAGGTGGCCCGCTACCTCGATCGCGGCTACGCGCGGCTCAACCGCGACCTGCTCGGCGGCGACCTCGACGGCCTGGTGCCGAAGCTCGGCGAGCTGCTGGCCGCGGGGCAGCGGCGGGTGGTGCTCGACAACACGTACGCGACCCGGGTGTCGCGGTTCCCGGTGATCCGGATGGCGCACGCGCACGGGGTGCCGGTGCGCTGCCGATTCCTGGCGACGCCGATCGACGAGGCCTACACGAACGTGGTGCTGCGAATCCTCGAGCGCTACGGCAAGCTGCTCGGGCCCGACGAATTGAAGGAGCTGGCGAAGGACGACCCCAACCTGCCGCCGCCGGCGGCGATGGCGAAGTGGGCGGCGAGCTTCGAGGCGCCGCACGTCGACGAGGGCTTCGGGGTGGTCGAGGAGGTGCCGTTCGTCCGCCGCGTCGACCCGCAATTCAGCGGCAAGGGGCTGCTGCTGGACGTCGACGGCACGCTGCGCAAGACGAAGAGCGGCGAGATCTTCCCGCGCGACCCCGAGGACGTCGAGCTGCTGCCGGGCCGCCGCGAGGTGCTGCGCCGCTTCGTCGACGAGGGCTACAAGCTGTTCTTCGTGTCGAACCAGAGCGGGGTGTCGTCCGGGACGGTCAGCAAGGACGCGGTCGAGGCCGCGTTCGCGCGGACGATCGCGCTGCTCGACCTGCCGGTGGCGGAGGTGATGTATTGCCCGCACCCGGCCTTCCCGGCCGGCTGCTTCTGCCGCAAGCCGCTGCCCGGCCTCGGCGTGTCGCTGATCCAGCGCCACGGCCTGGCGCGCGAGGGGGTCGTGATGGTCGGCGACATGGACAGCGACCGCGACTTCGCGCGCTCGCTCGGGGTCAAGTACGTCGACGCGCTCGAGTTCTTCGCGGGCTCGTGAGCGGCCGATCGGGGTAGGTCGACCTCACTGCGAGAACGTGTTCTCGCGGTGAGGTCGCGGCGATCGTTCGCGACTGCCGACGGTGAGGCGACGGTGAGGACGTTTGCTCGCTACGAGGCCCCAGCGGACGATCGTTCGCGGCGGTGTGGAGCGGCCGAGGCGGGCTTCGCGGGCGATGCGAGCACCCGAGCGCTCGCGCGAGGCTCGGCGCGCGCGAACAGTCTGCGCGCGCGGCGGTCGATCGTCCTGGTCGGCGAGAAACGTGTTCTCGTGTGCAGCCGGTCGCTGGCGCTTGCGCGGCCGGGGCGGGCGATCGACGATGGTGGCGAGCGTGACAGGCGACGCGGACGAATTGATGGCGTTGCGCGAGCAGTGGCGTGGCCTCTGCCAGCGACCGGAGCGCGACGAGCTGGCGGCGGCGATCGCCGGGTGGTTTCGCCGCGACGTCGCGGCCGCGCGCGAGGCGTGGCTGGCGGACGAGTCGGTGGCGGCGGCGGCGGTGGGACGCATGCTGCGGGGGGTGCTGGTGGTCCAGTGGATGCGCGAGCGGAGGCCGCATCGACCGGGGCCGTACGCGGTCGAGCTGCGGCGCCGACTCGCGGGTGATGCGGTCGAGGCCGACGAGGAAGCGCCGACGGACGAGGAGGCGGGGTCGATCGATCCGGGCGATCCGTTCTTCGCCTGGCGGCTGTCCGAGCTCGCCGAGGCGTCGGCGCCGGAAGGGCGGGCGGCGGTCGTCGATCGGGCCATCGAGGCGTTCGCGGCGATCGCCCTGGCGCCGATCGATCCGGGCAACGACCCCGGGCCGTTCGCACGCCTCGCGCCGTGGATGGACGAGGCGCAGCTGCGGCGCGCGATCGCGGTGAGCGAGCGAATGGCGACCGCCGATTGGCGGCACCAGCTGAGCCACGCGCGCGCCTGCCTGTTCGTGCGGCTGGCCGCGCTCGGCCGCGTCGACGAGGCCGAGCGATTGTTGCCGGCGATCGCCGACGCGGTGGTCCGGGCCGACGCGCACGGGCAGATCTTCGGCCACCGCGTGGCATTCGGCGAGGCGTGGTCGCTGCCCGCGGGCGACACGTGGTCCGATGATTCGCTGTTCCTGCGCTTCATCGTCGGCCTGACGCAGGTGCTGGAGCCGCCCGCGCACGCGCCGTCGGAGGCGCTGCTCCGCGGCTGCCTCGATCGCGCGTGCACGGTGGGCGAGGTCGAGCTGCGCAGCGCGGCGCTGCAGGTGCTGGTGGACAGCTGGCACGCGACGGGGCCGGTGGCGCTGTGGGCCTCGCGGGTGCGCGAGCGGGCGAGCGGGCGCGAGCAGATCGAGATGTTGTTGCTGCTGGCGGCGCAGCGGGCGACGGAGCCCGAGGCGCGGTCGGTCGCGCGGCTGGCAGTCGAGCAGGCGACGACGCCGGCGGGGCTGCGCGAGGGGCTGTGGTTCGACGAGCTGTGGGCGGCGCGCGAGGTGGTGGCGCCGGCCGAAGCGGCGGGCGTGTTCGCGGCGGCGATGGGGCGAGCGGCCACCGATCCGCGCGCGTGGTCGTTGCCGCGATTGCATCACTCGTACGACCTGGCGGAGTTTCTCCGCTGGATCGGCGGCGAGGCGGCGGTCGCTGCCAGCGTGCGGGCGCTCGACGAGGCGGCGGCGCTGCTGGCCTGAACTGCGTCGGCGACGTGGCGTTCGGCGGTCGCGCTCGCACGCGGGAGCGCGGGGTCTGTTTGCCATGACATCGATGTCGCGGTGAGGTCATGGGACTCTCTTCGCCGTGCGCGATTGCTGGGGGCGTGCGCGGGTGGTATCGTCGGAGGCATGAACTCGCTTATGTTGCGTGCTGCAGTGCTGGCGGTGTTGCAGGCCGTCACGCTCGCGTGTTCCGTGAAGGTCGCGGGCGACGGCTCCGACGGCGACGGGGTGACGAGCGAACAGGGGTGCAACTCGGGGTGGGAGTACAACCTGCGCGCGTCGTCGGTGATGACCGCGGAGGCGGCCGACCTGGTCGCTGTGGCAGCGACTTCGGCGAAGTTCTCGGTGGCGCTCACGGCTGACGGGCGGCTGCTGGCGCCGCTCACGAGCGCGGTGTTCGAGCCGGTCGAGCAGCCGGCGAGCGGGACGCTGCGGGCGGTGGCGATGGGCGCAGCCGAGTGTCCGGAGCTGCAGCCGTGCGCCGATCCGGTGGCGGTGGCGGTCGGGGACGGCGGGGCGGCGCTGCGCAGCGTCGACGGCGGCAAGACGTGGACCGCGATCGAGGTCGAGACCGAGGTGGATCTGCGCGCGGCGACGCTGGCGACCGTGCGGCTGCCCGGCGAGGTGCGGCAATTCGTGGGAGTGATCGTCGGCGACGGGGTGCTGTTGCGCTCGGACGACGCGGGGGCCACGTGGGTGCCGGTGGCGCTGGCGCCCGAGCTGACCGGGTCGTTCCGCGCGGTCGAGGCCGGGTGGACGCGGATCGTGGCGGTGGGCGACGGCGGCCTGGCGATCGCCAGCACCGACGCGGGGGCGACGTGGACGAAGCTCGACAGCGGGACGACCGCCGACCTGCGGCGGCTGGTGCTCGAGCGGGATCGGGTGTTCGCGGCCACGGAGGCGGGCGAGGTGGTGGTCGAGGGCGAGGACCTGGCCTTCGAGACAGTCGTGCCGTCGGTGCCGGTGGTCGACGTCGGGCTGGTCGACACCATCGGCCGGATCGCGCTGTTCGCCGACGACCGGGTCGGGCCGTGGCCGGAGGACTCGCCGTTGGCGCAGTCGATCGCGCTGCCGTCGACGCCGCGGGCGCTGTCGCGGGGCGGCCACGAGCTGCTGGTCGGCGACGACGGGCTGATCGCGGAGGTGTTCGTCGAGGCGCAGGGGGGCTGCTTCGAGGACGGGGTCGGCAGGCCGTTCATCGTCGACGGCGCGGCACAGGCGGCCGCGCTGACCGGGCGCGAGGACTGGTGCGCGACGGTGGCGGTGACGCTGACGGGGCTCGACGCCCGCACGCGCGAGCGCCTGGCCGCTGCGTGGGGCCGCGACGCGGCGCTCGAGCACGCGTCGGTGGCCGCGTTCGCGCGCTGGATCGTGGAGCTGCTGGCGTGCGGGGCCCCGCCGGCGCTGGTGTCGGCGGCGCAGGCGGCGATCGCCGACGAGATCGAGCACGCGCGGCTGTGCTTCGGGCTGGCGTCGGCCTACGCGGGGCGGCCGGTCGGGCCGGACGCGCTGCCGGTGAGCCAGTCGATGGCTGTCTCTTCGGACATGTCGCAGCTGGCGGTGTCGACGCTGATCGAGGGCTGCGTCGGCGAGACGATCGCGGCGGTCGAGGCCGGCTACGCGGCGGCGGTGTGCGCAGATCCGGCCGTGGCGCGGGTGCTGCGGACGATCGCGGCCGACGAGCAGCGCCACGCGGCCCTGGCCTGGCGCGCGCTGGCGTGGGCGCTGGAGCGCGGTGGGGCGCCGGTGCGCACGGCGGTGGCGGCCGCGGTGGCGACGCTGGGCGTGCCGCGGCAGGGCGCCGAGGCGATCGCAGAGCCGGCTCGCGGTCGGCTCGGCGCGGCAGAGCGACGCGAACTGGCGGCGACGACGTTGCGGGCGGTGATCGCTCCGTCGGCGCGGCGGCTGCTGGGGCGCCGCGAGGCGCGGCGCGCGTCGGCGGAGCCGCGAGCGCAGGTGTAATCAACGGCTTCGATAGCGATGCGCGGTGGCCCGCGGAAGAAGAGGGAGGCGCGCTCGATCGAGGGGGTCGCTCGTGACGCGCGTCGCCCACGGGGACGAGGGATTCACCGGCGGCGCGCGTCCGGGTTCGAGTGATGGTTCGCCGCGGGATCGTGTGATTCCCTGGCGTTCGCAGCGGCGAGGTCGTGACGGTGCGGGTTCTTCGGCGCGCTCAATCGAGGGCGAAGCCGCGGAGCCACCATGTGGTGGTGATGTTGTTGTTTTCATGCTCTGTCCAGATGTTGCCGCCGGCGACGAGGACGCCGGGGCCGAAGCCGACGCCGATGGGGTCTTCGTTCACGTCCTCCTCGGGGCTGGAGAACTTCGACGACCACAACAGGGCGCCGTCGCCGTCGTGGAGGTTGACTGCGCCGACGCCGTCCTTGCCGATGTCGCTGCCGATGGCGGCGATCCGGTCGCCGGGTCCGGCGATCACCCGCTGGGTCCAGATGTTCGGGACGCCGGCGGCCGCGTTGGACCACTGTTCGCTCTGGTCGGGGTGGAGGCGCCGGACGATGAGACCGAGCTCCGTGGTCTGCCCGGCGAGCACGAGGTCGCCGTTGCTCAGGCCGTCGAGCGCGTTCCAGCGCCGCGAGTCGATCGGCTCGTCGAGCTCGAGCGAGAGCAGGGCGCCGGCCGTGTCGAACGTGGCGAGCATCGGCCGCGGACCGTCGACGTCGTTCGCGGTCTTGCCGACGACGAAGATGCGCTCGCCGACGACTGCGAGATCTTGGGCGTCGACGTCCTCGCCCTCGGGCGTCACGGCCTCCCACACGATCGCGCCGGTGCCGGGGTCGAGGCGGCGCACGACGACTCGCTCCTGCGCGCCGGGCTCGTAGTTGGCGATGTAGAGCGCGTCGTCGCCGACGTCGATGCCCACCGGAGGGTTCGGGGTCAGCTCGCCGTCGGGGCCCACGTGCCACAACGCGGTGGAATCGGGGGCGAACGCGAGGACGCCGGAGAACTTGGACAGCATGTAGATCTGGCCGGCCGCGTCGATGGCCAGCGGGCCGATGCCTCCTACGTCGATCTGCCACAGGTCGCTGCCGTCGGGGGCGAAGGCGGCGAGGAAGGCCTCGGGGTCGATGCCGCTGACGTAGATCGTGCCGTCGGCGGCCATGGCGAAGCCGAAGATCTCGCCGTCGCGCTCGACGGTCCACACGACTTCGCCGCTGCGAGTGCAGGCGGCGTCGCAGCCGTCGTTGGGTTCACCGTCGCCGTCGTCGCAGGCTTCGCCGGCATTGACGACCCCGTCGCCGCACACGCCGGGGACCGGCTCGTCGGTGGTGCCGGTGGTCGCGGTGCTGCTGCCGTCGGTCGGGTCGCCCGTGGGGAGGTCCGGTGCGGTGGTCGAGCCTGGCGTGGTGGACGAATGGGCGGTCGTCTCGTCCTGCGGGCTGTCGCCGACGACGATCGAGGGGATGCAGGCGGACAGGACGAGCAGGGACGGAACGAGGAGCGCGGGTGACAGGGCGTAAGGCAAGAGAAACACCTCCGACGCGGCTCGTGCCCGTCCGCGACGGCTTCCGTCACGAGGGAGAAATTTTACGGATCGCCCTCCGGCGCGAGCGCGGAGCCTCGCGGCCGGGCGACGCATGGGTCTCGTGGTCGCGCGGCCGCGAGGGCGCGGTGAATCGACCCCGCGAGCGCAAAAACCTCGCGGCCGGGCGACGCACGGAGCTCGTGGTCGCGCAGCCGCGAGGGCGTGGGGGTCGTGGATGGAGCGCGCAGGCGGTCGCCGTCAGGCCGCGGAGGCCCACTGGCGGGCGGCCCACTCGCGCACTGCGGCCCAGTCGAGGACCGGCGTGGTCCACGGGGGGCCGGGTCGCTTCTGCTCGCCGAACAGCAGCTTGTGCTCGACGATCCCGCGCAGGTGCTCGAGCACGTCGAGGCGATCGTCGATCATGACGGTGAGCCGGAGCTTGCGCGCGTGGACGGCCTTGTCGGGGCGCGCGAGGCAGAAGCGCAGGTGCGACGGGTCCATGCCGGTCTGGTCCCAGAAGCGGTGATGGGCCAGCCAGGCGCGCGTCTTGGCCTGGACGCCGGGGCCGCACTTGGACACCAGCCAGGCGTTGCCGCCGGTGCGCATGACCAGGTCGGCCACTCCGGCGAAGGCGCCGGGGGCCGGCGGGGTGCGCATGGCCTCCTCGTGGCCGGAGCCGAGGAAGCTGGTGTCCGCGCGTCCGTTGACGACCGGGCCGATGATGACGCGGCCGATATCGATGCCGATGCGATGCATAAAAATAAACTCTCCTTGGTTGGTACGCCCCGAGAGTGCATCGCAGTAGCATCCATGTACACGATTGGTTTTGGATGATAGATTCAAGAAATGGATACCTCGCAGGTCCGCCTCGACTGGCTCCGCGCCTTCCTCGCCGTGGTCGAGACCGGCGGCTTCACGGCCGCGGCGGCGCGCCTGCACCTGTCGCAGCCGGCGCTGCACACCCAGGTCAAGCAGCTGGCCGGGTGGGCGGGGCCGCTCTACCGCTTCGAGGGCCGGGCGCTGCGGCTGACGCCGCGCGGGCAGGAGGTCGAGGTGCTGGCGCGCGAGGTGCTGGGCGCGGTCGACCGCTTCGCGGCGCGCGCGGCCGGCAAGGTGGCGACGGTGCCGGTGGTCAGCGCCGGCCGGGCGCTGCAGCTCTACGTGCTGGCCCGGGCGCTGCGCGGGTGGTCAGGGCCGCTGTCGCTGCGCACGGAGGACCGACCGGCGACGGTCGAGGCGGTCCGCAGCGGCCGGGCCCACCTCGGGCTCACGTCGCTGCTCGAGGCCGACCCGGAGCTCGACGGCACGCGCGTGCTCGAGGTCGGGCAGGTGGCGATCGTGCCGGAGCACGACCCGCTGGCGCAGCGCAGGCACATCCGCGCGCGGGCGCTGGCCGGGCGGCCGCTGATCTTGCCGCCGCCGGGGCGCACGCACCGGGCGACGCTGGCAGCGGCGCTCGGCGGCGACCTGCACGTGGCGGTCGAGGTCGACGGCTGGGAGCTGATGACGCACTACGCGTCGCTCGGCCTCGGCCTCACTGTGGTCAACGCATACATCCCGACGCCGCCAGGGACGGTCGCGGTGCCGGTGGTCGATCTGCCGCGGCTTCAGGTGCATTTGATAAAGCGCAAGCGGGCGCCGGTGATCGCGGAGGTGGCGGCGCTCGAGGCCCACGTGCGCAAGCACCTGGCGCAGGGGACAGGTTCGACGCGGGCGCGGGCTTGAAGGGTTCGCTGCGCCGGCGGCCGTCGCCTTCAGGGGCAGGCAGTGGCAGGGTCCGGCGCCCACACACACGACACTGCCACCACGGTGCCGGCGGGCGCCTCGTCTCGCCGGAGGACGCCGAACTCCCCGTTGCTCCCGCGGTCGATGCAGGTCTGGCTCATGTCGTCGAGCGGCCCGGGGGTCCAGGCGTTGTCGTCGAAGCGGAAGTGAAAGCACGCCGCCTCGCCGTCGGGGATCGTCCACTCGCCCCAGATCTCGACGCACGCGACGAGCGCCCCACAGCTCTCGTCCGTGGGATCGTAGTCGCACACGTCGCAATCGATCTCGACGAGACGAATGGTGGACGGGTCGATGTCCTTGACGCACTTGTCGAGGCAGCCCGAGGCGTCGAGCTCGACCGGCGGCTCCGGGTCGCTCGTACCGCCGGTCTCGCTGTCGGTATCGCTCGCTGCCGAGTCACCGCAGCCGAGGCTCAGGAGAGCGCCCAGGAGGAGCGCGCATGAATGGATCGCACCGTTCTTGCCGATCATCGTCGATCTCCTATCCGAACCGCCAGCCGAGGAATGCTCGCGTCCGACACAGTATGAGCACGCCGGGCCAGGTGAAGTCGAGCGCGGGCTCGACGCCCAGCAAGAACCGCTTCCGTGGTCCCAGAGCTCCCTGGACCCCCGCTCCCAGCGAGAGCAGGAAGAACAGCGCCGCTCGACGGCCCGGCTGATCGAACATGTCCCTGGGGATCACGGCGAGGTCGAGCCCGGTGCGCACCAGGCCGTAGCCGAACACTCGTTCATTGCTTGCGCCGATCCGGAACTCCCCGCCGAAGCGCAGCAGGTCGACCGCCGGATCGCGCGGGCCCGCGAGGTGCTCGAAGAAACCGCCCAATTGTGCGGCGAATCGGCGGCCCCGGCTGATCGAACGCCCCCCGCCGATCCCCCAGGCGTATTGTCGGTACCGCGGATCGAGGACGTTGAAGGACAAGATTCCGGGGGCGACGTGCAAATAGGTGCCCGCTCGACGAAAGCCCTCGGTGAGGACCGCCGCTTCAGGCGCGCGAGGGGGGCGGGCAGGACCGGGTTTTTCGTCGTCGAACGCGCTCGGTGCTGCGAGCTCGGGGGTCTGCGCGGATTGCTCGGGAGCGACGGGCTCGCCGCTCGTCGTCGACTCGACCACCGGCGCAGGCTCCGGGTCCACCGCTTCACCGCGAGCCTGGCCTTCGGCCGTCGTGGGCGCGGCCTCGGCCGGGGAGGGGGCGCCCGGCGAAACCTCGCCCGGCGCGCTCGACCACGTGACGAAGAACAACCAGACGAGCATCGGTTCGATCGCAGTCTAGACCGCGCCCGGCGCCGCTTCAAGCCTCCCGTCCGTGCCATCCATACGGCTTCGGGCGACCCAGCTCACGACGGTATGCAGCGAACGGGCGAACGCTTTCACGACACCGCCGACGGTGCGTCGCTGGCCACGGCGGCCACCGGTCCTTCGGCCATGGCCGCCGTCGAGGGGCGCGGGGTATCGGCGGTCGGCCGCGCCCGAGATTTTCATGGGTGGTCTTCAGGACATGTCCCAAAGATCATTCATGAAATGAAGCGCTTCAGGCAGGCCCACTTCAGGCGGCGGTCTCGCAGGCGGCGGTGTTGCTGGCAATGGCAGGACCGCGCCTCGCGGCCTGTCGCCGGCGAATGTCCCATCGAACATGTCCTCTCGGGCATTCGCGGGTGCGCGGCAGAGCGCGCGTCAGCTCGGCGGGCGCAGGCCGCGGGCTTTCATCCACTGCTCGAGGGTCGCGCGCTCCTCTTCCATTCGCTCGTCGGCGCGGATGTGGCGCCAGGCCTCGTCGAGGAGGGTCAGGGCGCGCGGGCGGTCGCGGTCGGCGTCGTACAGGGCGCGCGCCAGCAGGCCGCGGGTCCAGGCGACGAGGCCCGGGTCGGCGCTCGGGTCCTGCACTGCGACCGCCTGCGCGAGCAGCTCGGCCGAGCGCTCGGGCCGGCCGAGGCGGTACTCGATGTCGCCGAGCACGCGCAGCTCGTCGGCGCCGTCGTAGCCGTCGCCGCGGGCCTTGCGGGAGATCGCCAGGCTCTGGGTGATCGAGCGCCGGGCGTCCTCGTAGCGGCCGAGCTCGACCTCGAGCTCGCCCAGGCCGAACAGGGCGTCGCCGATCCAGTAGTGCTCGGGGTCGACGCTGGTGCGCAGCGCCGCGAGGGCCCGGCGGTACATCGCCTCGGCCTCGCCGTGGCGACCGGCCCGCGACAGCGCGCCGGCCAGGCCGGCCAGGACGTCGCCGGTGTGCGGGTGCTGCGGGCCGAGCTCGCGCTCGCTCAGGCTCGCGGCCTGGCGCATGCGATCGAGCTCGTCCTGCTCGCGGCCCTGCCAGGCGTGGACCTGGCCGAGGTTGTGCAGGACTGTGGCGATCCGGTGATGATCGGGGCCGAGGGCGCGCTGGTAGGTGGCGAGGGCCCGCTCGTAGGCGGCTTCGGCCTCGTCGTAGCGGTGCAGGGCGTAGAGCGCGGCGCCGAGGGTCTCGACGGTGAAGGCGACCTCGGGGTGCTCGTCGCCGTAGACCCGCCGCTGACCGGCCAGGGCGCGCTCGAGCAGGGGCAGGGCGCGCTCGCCGTCGGCGCGCTGGAGGGCGACGCCGGCGAGGTAGAAGACGATCTCGAGGGTGCGCAGATCGTCGGGGCCGAAGCGATGTTCGCGGATCGCCAGGGCCTGCTGCAGGTCGGCGTCGGCGGCGTCGAGGTCGCCGCGCTCGAGGGCGACGCGGCCGCGCATCGACAGGAAGGTGGCCTCACGCGCGGGCAGGCGGCCGAGCCGCTCGAGCGCGGCGGTCAGGCGGGCCTCGAGCGCGGGCAAATCATCGTAGTCGGCCTGCTCGATCGCCCGGATCCACATCAGATCGGTGAGCGCATTGGCCATCACCACGTCGTGGCGGCTGGCCTCGGCCGCCCAGATCGCGGCCTCGAGCGAGCGCGCGGCGACGTCGAACTGGCCGAGGTCGTCGGCGAGGAGGCCCTCGAGATACAGCGCCTCGGCGAGGAGCGGGCGGTAGCCGAGGGCGCGCGCCTCGGGGATCAGGGCGCGCGCGTGGGCGAGGCCGTCGCGGTAGCGGCCGGCGTCCCAGGCGGCCTTGGCTTCGGCCAGGCGGGCGCGCAGGGCCTCGACCTGCTGGCGGGTCTGCGGATCGGCGGGCGGGCGCACGGGGGCGGTGAGGGCCTCGACGTCGGCGCAGGCCTCGAGGTCGGACAGGCGCTGGGCGGCGCGGACGGCCTGCTCGGCGGTCGGGCGATCGGCGCCTGCGAGGCGCTCGCCGAGGGCCTGCAGCTCGCGCAGGCGGGCGTCGAGGCAGGAGGTGCGCAGGCCGAGCAGGGCCTCGGTCTGCTCGCCGTGCAGCCAGGTGGCCTCGCACGCCTCGGTGCGCATCGCCACCCAGCGCGCGGCGTAGTCGTCGAGGCTGCCCGCGAGCCGGGCCACGGCGGCCGGCGGGGCCCCGGCCGAGGTCAGGGCGCGGGTCACCTGCTCGCGGCGCTCGCCGTCCCACACGCCCTCGAGGTGGCGCGCGGCGCCGCGGCACAGCGCGGGCTCGGCGGTCGCGGCGTACACGAGGCCGGCCGCCAGCGCGCCGGCGCCGACGAGCAGGGCGGCCGCGCCCAGGCGCCGCCAAGGGTCGCGCGCGAGGGCGGCCAGCAGGGCGTCCATGGTCGGGAATCGATCGGCGGGCGCGACCGACAGACCGCGCAGCAGGGCCCGTCGCAGGCGCCGGGGCACACGGGCGTCGCGGGGCGCGGAGGTCAGTCGACCGTCGCGCACCGCGAGCGCCAGCGACTCGAGGGTGTCGCCGGCGAACGGGCGCTGGCCGTAGAGCGCGGTGTACAGCGCGACGCAGAAGCTGAACTGATCCGAGCGCGCCTCGGCCGGACGGCCCTCGTGCTGCTCCGGGGCCATGTAGATCGGGGTGCCGAGCACCGCCCCGGTCGCGGTCAGATCGGCGAGCTGCTCGCTGCCGGTGCCCGACGCCGCTGTGATCGTGAGCGGCTCGTCGCCGCTGGCGCGCGCGAGGCCGAAGTCGACCACGCGGACGTGGCCGTCGTCGCTGACGAGCACGTTCTCGGGCTTGAAGTCGCGGTGGACCAGGCCGGCCGCGTGCGCGGCAGCCAGGCCGCGCCCGGCGAGCAGGAAGCGGGCCAGGACGTCGCGGCGCGCTCGCGGGGCGGCGCGTAGCCAGGCCGCCAGAGTCTGGCCGCGGATCAGCTCCATGGCGATGAAGATCCGGTCGCCGATCTGGCCGACGTCGTGGATCGCGGCGACGTTGGGGTGCGACAGGCGGGCCATGGCCTGGGCCTCGCGGCGCAGGCGATCCTCGAGCTCGCGGCGCGGGCCGGCGGGGTGCGGGCGCAACAGCTTGAGCGCGACGGGCCGGCCCAGCTCGGGGTCGTGCGCGGCGTAGACGACCCCCATGCCGCCGGCGCCGAGCAGCGACATGACGACGTAGCGGCCGAGGCGGGCCCCGGGCTGCAGCGGCAGGTCGAGCTCGCCGGGGTCCGTGTCGTCGGCTCCGGGCGTGCGCGTCGGCGCGCCGCGGTCGTGCGTGGGCGCCTCGGTGGCGTCGCTGGCCAGCTCCGAGAGCAGCTGGCGGCAGGCCTCGCAGCGCGAGGCGTGAGCCTCCACGCGCGCGCGCGTGGCCGCGGCGGCGCGGCCCTCGACGAGCTCGAGCAGCGTGTCCGTGCCCAGGCATGCGCTCTGCGGTGACGACGGCATCGTTGCTCGCTCGACCGGGGCACGATATCACCGGCGAGGTGGTCACCGGGCGCGAGGACACCGATGCGCGCGAGCGCGAGGAGGCCGCGCTGGCGGCGTTCGTCGCGGCGCGGCCCGAATTGGCGGTCACGCCGGGCCTCGGTCGCGCGCTGGCCTCGGTCGTGGTCGCGGCCGCGGCCGCGTGGCCGGGCGTGTCATTGACGGCGGCGCGCTTCGTGGCCGCGCTGGCGCCCCGGCTGGCCGCGGACCGGCCCGTGGAGGCCGCGCTGGCCGAGCTGTGCACGGGCGACATGTACCTCGCGTGCGCGTGCGTCGACGGTGACCCGCGGGCGCTGGCGCAGTTCGACCGCCTGCTGGTCCCGATCGTCGAGCGCGCGGCCAGTCGCCGCGGAGCGACGCCGTCGCAGCAGAACGACCTGCAGCAGATCGTGCGCGAGCGCCTGCTGATGCCGCGCCCGTCGGCGCCCGAGGAGGCGCACGCGCGGCTCGCCGAGTACTCCGGCCGGGGCAGCCTGCGCGCGTGGATCCGCGTGGTCGCCACGCGCGAGACGCTGCGCCTGCTGGCCCGCCCGCAGCGCGAGGTGTCGGGCGACGAGGAGGCGATGGCGGCGCTCATGCCCGCCGACGCCGGCCCCGAGGTCGAGCACCTGAAGCAGCACTACCGCGAGGCATTTAAAGAGGCGTTCCGCGAGGCGGTGGCGGGGCTGTCCGACCGCGAGCGCGTGCTGCTGCGGCAGCACGCGCTCGACGGGCTGAGTATCGACCGCCTGGCGGATTTTTATAAGGTGCATCGCTCGACGACGGCCCGGTGGGTCGAGGGAGCCCGTCGCGCGGTGCTCGAGAAGACCCGCCGCGCGCTGGGCAGACGCCTCCACGTGCCCGCGGCGGAGCTCGACAGCATCATGCGGCTGATCGACAGCCGCCTCGACATCACGCTGCCGACGCTGCTGCGCGAGCCCGGGGCGGCGCCGAGTCCCTCGTCAAAAAAGGGATGAGCTCCGGGGCATCTCGCCGGGATGCCGCTGCGGCAGTGAACGATCACGGGACATGTCGTGAAGGGAATGTCTCAATGGACATGTCATTTCGAGCATGTCCTCGTGAACATGCTCGACGTCGACCTGTCCAGCTCAGGAAGCTCGGCTGCGACGAAGGACCCGCCATTGCACCCACGCGACGGTCACGACGACGGCGGTCCCGATGAACGCGAGCGGGTCGCCGGTCTGAATGAATTCGCGTGCGTTCCAGCTGACCACCGCGAACCCCAGGGCGATGAGCCAGCGCGGATCGGCGAACCCGGCGGCGATGCAGGCGACGAGCAGGAGCGCCGCGCCTGCGGCCGAGATCCGGTCGACGGTGCCGGGTGAGAGGTGCCAGGTCGCCGTCACGAACAGGGCGGCGAGGCGCCACGTCGCCGCGGCCAATGCGACCAGCGCGAGCCCGACGAGAGCCGGCTGGACTGCGAGCGCGCGATCGGTCTGCCTCGCGGGGATCATGGCCGCAGCGACGAGGAAGGGGACGGCGCCGGGGATCGCCATGCCGAGCGCCCACCGGAGGTCGACGGGCCCACCGTAGCGCAGCGCGCCGAGGAGGCCGATGCCGCCGAGAGCGATGGCTCCCGCCCACGCGAGCACGCGCCGCCGCTGCAGCAGCGCGACCGCGAGGCCCACGTACGCCGCGAGCTCGAGCACGAGCAGCGCGGCGGGGAGCGCGAGATCGGCGAACGGCACACCGGCGGCGCTGTTGGTGGGGAGCCAATACAAAAACAAGCCGAGGCGAAGCAGGAGGACGCCGACGCGGAGGCTGGCGAGGAGGGTGGCCCCCAGGGCGATGCCCTGGACGAGCACGACGCGGAAGGGCTGGTCCGCGGGCGTCTTGGCGTGGGCACGAATCGCCGCCACGAGGAGATCCAGGGCGTCTCGCGGGTGAGGCCAGGACTGCCCGGCGGTGCGAGTCTCGAGCGTGGTAAGGACGAGCTCTTCCTCCCACCGCGCGCGAAACGAGGCAGGAAAGAGGGCCGTGAGCGCGCGGACACGACGTTCGAGGGGGCTCATCGGTGCGCGAGCCTCTGCTTGGCGAGCCCCACGAGGGCGTCCCGCCGCTGGGTCTCCTCGACGAGGACGCCGCGGCCGCGCCGCGTGAGGCGGTAATACCGTCGCGGCCGGCCGTCCTCGATCTCCTCGCGGTCGAGCTCGATGTGACCGGCTTCTTCCAGCCGCTCGAGCGCCCCGTACAGAGTGCCGGGGCCGATCCGGATGGTCCCGCCGCTCAACTCCTTGGCCTCGAGGAGGATGCCGTAGCCGTGGCGCGGCCGATCGGAGAGCGCGAGGAGGATCAGGAACGTGGGGTCCTGCATCGGCTCTCGATGTATCACCGCGAGATATATCGGTCAACGATATATCGAATCACGGCGACCGGAGTTCGCGCGGCGTCGCGCGCAATCGTGGCTTTCTATCTGGGCCGCGGCTGCGGAGCCGGCGGCTAGGCGAATTGGGGGTGAGCGGCGACGCGCTGAAAGGCGTCGCCAGGGGCGTCGGCGGGGAATGCTGCGGTCGAGCGAGCGAGGCGTGCGAGCCAGCGGCGATCGAGCGGGTGCTCGAGGTCTGCCGAATCGACGGCCGCGCGGGTGGCCGCTTTATGCGCGCCGGTCGGTTCGCCGACGCCGACGAAGAAGCCGGCCAGCAGCAGCGCCGAGCGGACCGCGGTCGCGCCGCTGTAGGTGTGCACGGTGGCCCCGGCGCGGCAGCGGCGGCGCAGCATCGTGAAGGCGGCGACCGACCACAGCTCGGGGTTGACCCGCGGCGAGAACGGGTCCCAGAACACGACATCGGCCTCGGGTCCGTCGGCGAGCGAGCCCGGCAGCTCGCCCGCGATCAGCTGCCATGTGGTCCACGGGGCCTCGTGGAGGCCCCCTGTGAGCAGCGAAGCGGCGGCGGCTCCGGCGGCGCCGTCGAGCCCGAAGTCGGCGGCGTGCTCGGGCCGCAGGGCGAGCGCGAGGGCGTCGAGGCTGCGCTCGAAGCTGACGAGCGTGAGGCGCGGCCCGGCGGTGCGCGCCTCGGACAGCCGCCACGCCGCGATCGCGTTGGAGCCGGCGCCGAGGCCGACGTCGAGCAGCACCAGCGGCTCGCTCCGCTGCAGCCGCGCGGCCAGCCGGGCCGGCTCACAGTAGAGCCGCGCGGCCTCGACCGCGGGCCCGACCACGGGGTGCATGACCTCGCCGACGCGCCGGTCGAGGATCGCCTGGGCGCCGCCGGTCGTCGTCACCACCTCGCAATCGTCGCTCACGAGGTCGCCCCGATCCGCCGATCGCTGTGCTCGTAGCGATCGATCGCCTCGAGCTTGGCGCGCGCGTAGGCGGCGAACCGACCGGCCGCGATGGCGGCGCGGGCCTCGGCCATCAGGGCGTGATAGTGATGCAGGTTGTGGATGGACACGAGGCGCGGGCCGAGCGGCTCGCCGCAGCGGAACAGGTGATGCAGGTACGAGCGCGTGTACAGCTTGCAGGTGCTGCAGGCGCAGGTTGCGTCGAGCGGGCGGTCGTCGTCCTTGGTGCTCGCGCGGGTCAGCTTGACCCGGCCGGTCGAGGTGAACGCGGTGCCCTGCCAGGCGAGGTTGGTCGGCAGGATGCAGTCGAACATGTCGACGCCGGCGAGGATGGCGTGCAGCAGATCGGGCGGGGTGCCGACGCCCATGAGATAGCGCGGGCGATCGGCGGGCAGCAGCTCGGCGGCCATGTGGGTGATGTCCTCGCGCTCGGCCCGGGTGTCGCCGACGGCGAGGCCGCCGATGGCGAAGCCGTCGAACGGGTGGTCGGTGAGGAAGGCCGCCGACTCGCGCCGCAGCTCGGAGAAGATGCCGCCCTGCATGATGGCGAACAGCGCCTGCGGGGTGCCCGTGCGGGCGGCCAGGCTGCGCAGGGCCCAGCGATGGGTCCGCTGCATGGCGGCCCGGGTGGTCGCCTCGTCCGAGCGGGCGTCGACGCAGACGTCGAGCACCATCATGATGTCGGCGCCGATCGCCTCCTGCATGGCGATCGAGGCCTCGGGCGAGAGCATGTGGAACTGCTGATTGGTGTAGCTGCGGAACCGGGCGCCGCGCTCGCTGATCACGCGATCGTCGGACAGCGAGAAGATCTGGTAGCCCCCCGAGTCCGTCAGCATCGGGCCGTGCCAGCCCATGAATCGGTGGATCCCGCCGACCCTGCGGAACAGATCGGGGCCGGGGCGCAGCATCAAATGATAGGTGTTGCCGAGGACGACCTCGGCGCCGACCTCGTGCAGCTCCGCCGGCGTCAGACCCGTGACCGTCGCCCGGGTGCCGACTGCCATGAACACCGGGGTCTCGATCCGGCCGTGCGGAGTGTCGAGCGCGCCGCGGCGAGCCCGTGAACCCGGGTCGACGGCGCTGACGTGGAAGGGGAAGCGCATGGGCGGCGCAGTGTAGCGGACGCGCCGCGCCCCGTCGCCGCGAAGCTCGGGCGCGCCCCGGCCGGCTTTCGCGCCCGGGGCGCCGACCGCCGACGGCCGCGCTTCGGCCGCGATGGCTTTAAATAAAAAGGAGGCCGCGCGGCGGACGTGTCCTGCGGGACAGGTCCGCCGCGCGGAGCGGTTTGGCGGTTCGGGGAGGAAGACAAATCGGTCGGTGACGCGCTACGGGGTATCGTTTCGCGGGCGAGCGGGGAGCTCGGCCCGCAGCGCGCAGAGGCGGCGGGCAAGCGAAAGAAGGGGCCGCGGCGCCACCGACCGCGCGCGTCACATGAGCTTGCGACGCGAGAACTCGGCGCGCAGCTTGGCGAGCGCGCCCTCCTGGAGCTGACGGATCCGCTCGCGCGACAGCGAGTAGCCGGCGCCGATGTCCTTGAGGGTCATCTCGGTCTCGCCGTCGAGGCCGACGCGCTTGCGCAGGATGTCGGCCTCGAGCGGGGTGAGCTGAGCGAACACTTCGGCGAGCTGCGACTGCAGCAGGTCGCGGTCGATGAGGTCGGACGGGGGGACATAGTCGGGGTCGGCGACGGCGTCGGCGAGGGTGCCCTCGCTGTCGCGCGAGGCCGGCGAGGCGAGGCTCAGCGGGGTCTCCATCAGCGACCAGCCCATGCGGGAGATCCGCTCGCGGCTGACGCCGCTGACGGAGGCCAGCTCCTCGTCGGTGGGCTCGCGGCCCTCGGCGAGCTCGAAGTCGCGGCGGGCGCGGGCGACCTTCTGGCAGGCCTCGATCATGTGGACGGGCAGGCGGACGCAGCGCGACTTGTCGGCGATCGAGCGGGTGATGGCGTGGCGGATCCACCAGGCCGCGTAGGTCGAGAAGCGGCAGCCACGGGCGGGGTCGAAGCGGGCCACGGCCTTGAGCAGGCCGAGGTTGCCCTCCTGGATCAGGTCGGGCAGGGGCACGCTGCCGCGGTAGAATCGGCGCGCGAGGGCGACGACGAGGCGCAGGTTGGCGCGCACGAAGGCGTTGCGGGCGGCGACGAAGGCGATCTGCTTGCTGCGCACGGCGGCGACGTAGCGGGCGAACGGGACGCTGCCGCGGCGCGGGGGATGGACTGCGAGGCAGGTCGGGGCGCCGCGGTTGCCCTCGAGGGTGCCGAGGTCGGCGACGAGGAGGTCGGCGAGCTCGGTGTCGACGTCGGCCTCGAGCAGGATGCCGGCGACGCGGTCGCGGGCGGCGTGGAAGGCGTCGTGGTGCTTGCGCAGGTCGCGGTCGCGGAGGGTCCGCGCGGCCTTCTCATAGGCGGCCAGGGCGGCGTGCGAGCAGACCTCGTCGGCCAGCCGCTCGCGCACGAAGGCGCAGATCGGCTCGGCGTAGGGCGGATAGTCGAGGAGCGCCGTCCACATGCCGCGGCGCAGGTGCACCAGCTTGATCGCGGAGGCGGTCTCCTCTTCGCGCGTCATCACCTCGGCGTCGGCGAGGTCGCGGAAGTAAGTGGTGAGTGGCCGGTGCGACGAATCATTCACCAGAGCGCCGTTCGAGTCACGGGTATCGATTTCTCGCAGCATGGTGTCAGTCCTTCCATATCCGGGCGGCCATTCGCCGCCGTACGCGTGGTCCGAGCGGCTCGCCGGCGCATCGAGGCCGTGCCGCGGATCTTGCCCTCGCCCCGGGGAGAACCTTGTTTCCCGGGCACTCGGTCGTCTTGTGGGAGACGTGATCGGGGCCCGGACGGATGTCAATGCCGGCCGGCGCAACTTTTTTCGCGACGTTTTTTGGGGTCCGAAGCGCCCAGCGAGGCGCAGCGCGGCGTCAGGTCGAACGGACCCTGGACACTCCTTCTACGGCGATCGCAGGCCCCTGGTCGGCCAGGCCCGCGCGGGCCGGGCTGTCGCCCTCGCAATGGTAGAAGGGCGTCGCGCTTCGTGCGCGGGTATTGGCGCACCGCTCGGCGGAAAAGGCCTGCAGGGGCCCTGGGAGGCACCCTGGAG
The DNA here is from genome assembly GCF_026626745.1 of Nannocystis sp. RBIL2. GTDB lineage: Bacteria > Myxococcota_A > Polyangia > Nannocystales > Nannocystaceae > Nannocystis. Next base: position 1,848,650 of record NZ_JAPNJW010000001.1, on the reverse strand, counting down.
GCCGAAGGACGGGTGTCCGCCGGAGCCCCCGGGCGCGCGGTTGCGCGGGCCCGCGTTCCGAAAATAAGAGGCTCACGAGGATTCGGACATGCTTCGCTGGGCGCTCATCTTCCTGTTCATCTCGCTGGTGGCCGCGCTGATCGGCTTCAGCGGCATCACGGTGGTCGCGGTCCAGCTGGCGCAGGTGCTGTTCTACATCTTCCTGGGCGGCTTCGCGGTGATGCTGGTGGCCGAACTGCTGGCGGGCTGAGCCGTACCGGCGAGGGCCGCCGCAGCGGGCTGTCCCCGGCGACATGTATTAATAGTAGGCCCACGGGCGCGCCCGACGGCCGGCAATCCCCCGCAAAACCTCGCTGCACGGCGGGGTCGTCAGCGAGCCGCCGCGGGTGACGCCGTGAATGTCGATCGGCGCGACTGCTCCGCGCCGTGCACGCATTCGCCCCCGCGCTGTTCTCATTCCAGGGCGGGCCGCGGCGGTCGTGCTCGTAGCTCCAATTGTCGCACTCGGGTTCATGAATCCGAGCGCAGTCGGCGGCGCACGCGAACGCCAGGCAGGAGGCATCCCTCGGATTCGCAGCGGCAGGCGCGGCACCTCGGCGATCGGGCGCAAGCCGGGAGGGGGAACCCTCGCGCGCCGAGGACTCTGTTCCGCCTCGGCGCAAATCGCGCGATGGCGAAGGTGGGGCTGGCGGAGGCTGCGCCGAAGAGCCGCGCAAGGAGCGCCGTATCGCAGGGGCGAAACGCGCGGGGTCCTGGCCTCCGAAGGTCCGCCTTCGTGACGGGACCGGTGACGTCGACGCGCGAACGCGAGCGCGCGTCAGGGCGTGACGAGGCGGGCGAGGAAGCGCCGGTAAGGGGCGCGCAGCCGGTGGTCGAGCGAATAGCGGCCCGCGCCGGTGAGGGCGAGCGCGGTGTACGGCAATGCGTAGAGCAGCGCCGACTGGACGTCGGCGCCGGCGAAGCCGCGGGCGGCCATCGTCACGACCATGAGCATGGTGAAGACGATCGGCACGGCGGCGAGGCGGGTGAGCAGGCCGAGGGCGACGAGCAAGCTGCACACGCCCTCGGCCGCGAGCGCGAGGACGAAGCTGGGCGCGGAGCCGATGCCGAGCGGATCAGGGAACTCGCGCAGCTCGGCGTCGAAGTGCAGCAGCTTGGGCCGCATGTGAAAGGTCCAGATCAGGGCGGCGGCGCCGAGGCGGAGCGACAGGAGGCCGAGGTCGCGGGCGCGAGCTGCGAGCGGGGCGGCAGATTCGTCGGGAGTCACGGATGCTCCGATGGGGGCGGGGGCGACGCGAGGACGAGTGAATCGTCGGTCACGGGAGTACGATGAATGGAATGCGGGCGCTGCGGCGAGAGAGACGCTCGTCGGCCTCTCGCGAATGTGAGGACGTCATGGATGTTCGGGGTGCGGCGGCTCGATGTGAGCGCCGCGGGCTCGAGCGGCCGCGAGGGCGCGGGCGTCGACGAGGTGGACGACGCCGGCGTCTTCGCTGAGGGCGGCGAGCTTCGTCAGCAGGGCCTGGTCGGCGACCACTGCGCGGCCGTGCTGGCGCACGTGCTCGGACCACGAGCCGAGCGCGAACGTCTCCACGAAGAGGTCCGGGGCGCCGAGGTCCTCGTAGATCGACCAGTCGCTGGCGCCGTCGCGGCGGCGCAGGTTCTCGAGCTCGCGGCTCAGCGCCAGGAACTCGGCGCGGTGGGCCGCGGCGACGCGGTGGCGCGGACGATCAGGACCGGGCCGGCGTGGTGGTCGAGGTCGGTGCCGAGGACCACTGGTTCGGGCCAGGCAGCCCACGACGCGACGGCCTCGCGGCGGGCGTCGCCGAGGCGCCAGCGCACGGCCCCGAGCGCGCCGAGAGCGACGCCGGCGGCCGCGATCGTCAGGGTGGCGGGCGAGCCGAGCTGGCCGGCGAGGCTGCCCCAGGCGAGGCTGCCGAGCGCGAGGCCGCCCTGGAAGACCAGCAGGTAGAAGCCGAGCGCGCGCGCGTGGACCCACCCGGGCGCGGCCGAGGCGGCGGCGACGTTGAGGCTCGACATGATGCTGATCCAGGCGACGCCGGTGGCGAGCATGGCGAGGTACAGCAAGGGCTCGCTGCGCACGTGGCCGAGCACCAGCATGGTGGCGGCGTAGAGAAGGCTGGCGGCGGCGGTCATGCGATCGGGGCCCCAGCGCGCGCGCAGCTTGGGCATCACTGCGGCGCCGAACAGGGCGCCGGCGCCGACGCAGCCGAGCAGGGCGCCGAAGCGCAAGGGGCTCATGTGCAGCTCGCGGCGGGCGATCACCGGCAAGAGGGCCCACAGGGCGCTGCCGCAGACGATGAACGCGGCGGCGCGGGCGATCACGGCCCGCAGCACCGGGGCGTGGACGGCGAAGCGCATGCCGGCGACGATGGCCCCGACGACCCGCTCGGGGGTCTGCGGCGGGGGCTTTCGGATCGGTCGCCAGCGCACCACCTGGACGACGACGAGCGAGAAGACGCAGGCGTTGAACGCATAGACCGCGCCGCTGCCGGCGAGGGCGACGCCGACGCCGCCGATCGCGGGGCCGACGGCGCGGGCGATGTTGACTGCGACGCCCCCGAGAGTGACGGCGGAGGCGAGCTCGCCGGCCGCGACCTGCGACGGCAGCACCGACTGCCACAGCGGGGCCGACAGCGCGGCGCCGAGGCCGAGGGCGAAGGTGAGGGCGAGCAGGGCCGTAGGCCCGAGCGCGCCGGTGATCGAGAGGACCGCGAGCGCGAGCGAGACCGCGGCCATCCACGCGGCGAAGCCGACGAGCAGCCGCCGGCGATCGAACAGATCGGCGAAGGCGGCCGCTGGCAGGCCGACGAGCAGCACCGGCGCGCCGGACATGGTCTGCAGCAGGGCGACGTAGATCGGCGCGCTGGCGAGGGAGGTCATGTCCCAGCTGCCGACGGCGTTCTGCACCCACAGGGCGATGTTCGACCCGAGCGCGCCGAGCCACAGCGAGCGGAACACGCGGTGACGCAGCGGCGCCCAGGCGGAGGCAGGAGCGGCGGACGAAGCGGGAGGATCAGCGGGGGGCGTGGTCGCCATGGTCGGGCTCGGGCGCGGGCACGCCGGTGATCTTGGGCGCGCACTCGCGGGAGAACCATGCCGCACTCAGCGGCTCCCCGGCGAGGAGCCGCCGCGCGATCGGCCCGACCTGCTCGCCGAGGAGCATGCCGAACAGCCCGATCAGCGCCACGATCGGCGGCGCCGGTGAGCGCACGTTCAGCACGCTGTAGAGGACGCCGACCAGGACGCCGACGCCGAGCGAGAGCAGGTAGAGCTTCATGGGCGCCTAGTGGCCGCCCTCGGAGGCGTTGAACATGGTCTTGGCGTAGATGATCCCGAGGCCGTAGGCGCCGCCGAGCTCGGCGGCGAGGCCGGTGGTCGCGCCGTAGGTCTCGCCGCGGGCCCAGTCGCGCTGCAGCTCGAGCAGGTACTGCAGGGCGGTCAGCGGCCGCGCGCCGGCCTGGACCATGCGGGTGATCGCCTGCTCGTGGGCCTCGTCGGACACGTCGCCGCAGGCGTCGGTGATCACGTAGACCTCGAAGCCCTGCTCGATCGCCGACAGCACCGGGCCGACGATGCACACGGACGTCCACAGGCCGGCGATGACGACGCGCGACTTGCCGAGCTTGTTGACGCGGTCGATGACGTTCTGGTCCTCCCAGCAATTCATGGTGGTGCGATCGATGAGGTCGAGCTCCGGCTGGGCGGCGCGGATCTCGGCGAAGATCGGGCCGGAGAAGGTCTTCTCGGCCACGGTGGTGAGGATCGTGGCGACGTTGAAGACGCGGGCCGCGCGGGCCGCCAGGGCGGCGTTGTTGCGCAGCATGATGGCGTCGATCGAGCGGGTGGCGAACGCCATCTGCGACTGGTGATCGATGAGGATCAGGGTGTGGTCGCCGGGGGTGAGCAGCGACTTGGCGGGGGTGGCGGTGGCGGTGGGCATGGGTCTTTCGCGTCCTTGATTGATTGGGATGATGGCAACGGTGAGGGTCAGAACTTGAGGGTCAGCCAGGTGGCGACGAAGTCGACGTCGCGGGTGCGCCCGGCCTGGGCGAGGAAGGGGCCGCGGAAGAAGCGGCCGACGGTGACGACGAAGCCGATGTGGCGCCCGAGCTCGGCCTCGAGGGTGGCGCCGGCGCGGTGGCCGATGAAGCGCGCGTCACCGAGGTTGTCGAGGAGCGGCTCGCCGGGGACGTTGTAGATGCCGTCGGCCCGGCTGTAGCGCCACAGGCACACCCAGTCGAGGGTGAGGCTGAGGCGCTCGAGCGGGGCGAGCGTCAACATGGGGTGGACGTCGTAGAAGTTGGCGGGGCCTATCAGGGCGTCCTCGCCGAAGTACGAGCCCTTGGGGAACAGCGCGGAGAAGGTGCCCATGGGCCGTCGGCCGCCGCGGTCGCCGGAGGCGACGTCGAGGCGCACGCCGAGCCGCGGGTCCCACGGCAGGGGCAATGCGATGCCGGTGTCGCTGGCCAGGGTCCACGCCAGCAGCGGGGCGTCGCCGAACTTGCCGGCCTGCAGCACCGCCTCGACGTTGTAGTCGAGCCGGCCGGCGGCGCCGAACCAACGTGTCCCGAGAGACAGGCGGCGCTCGTGCGCCCGCCCGCGCTGGTACTCGGCGTCGGGGCGGTCGAGGTAGAGCGCGTAGACGTCGACCTGGCCGCCGGGCAACGGCGAGGGCACCGTGACGTGGGCGCCGGCGAACCACTGACCGCGCTCCCAGCCGTCGTCGAACACGCCGGGGCGGGTGGCGACCGGGCGAGTGACGAAGAGGTGGGCGCGGACGCGGCGGACCGCGACGATCAGCGAGACGCCGTCGAAGCTGCGGCGGACGTTGGGGCCCTCGCGCGGGGAGACGAGGCGGCCGGAGCCGAACGCGAGCTCGTGGCGGCCGGCGCGGAGGATGATCCGCAGGCCGGGGCGCTCGAGGTCGAAGTCGGCGAAGGCCTGGTGGAAGTCGAGGTCGTCGCGGTCGATGTCCCGCGGGCCGCCGGGGCGGCCGGTCTCGAGGGCGCTCTTGATCTGCGCGAAGGCGCGGAAGTACGGGGCGCGCAGCTCGGCGTGCAGCATGTAGCGCTGCAGCCACGACAGCGAGCGCGGCGGGCCTGCGCCCCAGTCGAGGTGGCGGAAGGCGTCGAGGCGCTGGCGGGTCTCGCCGCCGAAGCCGAGCGCGACGCGCTTGCGCGGGCCGAGCGGGATGTACTTGAGGACATCCAGGAGGTCGACCTGGCGCGTGGGGTCGCGCAAATAGCGGTAGTCCTCGTCGGCGCGCAAGAGGCGGTAGGGCGGCGGGGCAGCCGGCGGACCGCCGCCTCGCCCGGCCAGCGCTGCGGCCTCGCTGGCGCCGGCGGCCTGGGCCGGGGATGCGGATTTTAAGAAAGTGGCCTTGGGGACAGGTCGCGGCGCCGCGGAGGTGAGCGCGGGGCTCATGTCCTTGGGGACAGATCGCTGCGCCGTGTCGGGCGGTGGAGTTTGGCTGTCCCTTGGGACAGTTGATTCTCTCCCTGGCGCGGAGGTCGTCGTCGCTGCACGGGCCGCATCGGTGGGGGCGGGGGACGACCTGTCCGCAGGGTCAGGTTCGCGGGTCGTGGTTGCGGCGGTCGCCCTGTCTGCAGGAGCATGTGATTCGGTCGCGGAGGACATGTCTTTCTGAACATGTCCGTTCGGACCGCCCGCGGCCGGCTCGGCGCGGGCCGGGCCCGGGCCGCCGAGGACGACTGCGAGGGCCGCGGTCCGGGCCGCGCGCACGCGACCGCCGGGCCCGGCGCGGCGCGGCGCCGGGCATGTCCGCGAGGACAGGTGCATGGCGCTCAGAACACCGCGCAGGGGCAGGCGAGGCCGACGTGGTGGTGGTGATGATGGTGGGCGCGGTGGCGCAGGGCGCGGGCGACCACGCCGGGGTCGTAGCCGCCGTACTGCGCGGGCGGGGCCCAGTCGGGGCTGAATGGCAGCGGGGGAGGGGCGAGGCCGCCGAAGTCGCCGCTGGCGTGGACGACGTCGCCGCCGACCACCGTGAGCACCGAGGTGATGTCGCGGATCTCCGCCTCCGGCACCGCGAAGTAGTCGGAGGACAGCACCGCGAGGTCGCCGAGGCGACCCTCGGCGACGAGGCCGCGCTGGCCGTCTTCGCCCGAGAACCACCCGTTGCCGGCGGTGTAGAGGCGCAGCGCCTGCTCGCGCGACAGGCGGGCGCCGGGGCCGAGCAGCTCGGTGCCGCCGACGCTGCGACCGGAGACCAGCCAGCCGAGGCCGACCCACGGGTTGTAGCTGGCGACGCGCGTGGCGTCGGTGCCGCCGCCGACGGGGATCCCCGCGGCCAGCATGCGGCGCACGGGCGGGGCGTCGCTGGTGGCCTCGGGGCCGTAGCGGTGCAGGAAGTGCTCGCCCTGGTAGGCCATGCGGTGCTGGATGGCGATGCCGCCGCCGAGCGCGGCGATCCGGTCGATGTTGCGCGCCGAGACGGTCTCGGCGTGGTCGAAGAACCACCGCAGGCCGGCGAACGGGATCTTCTTGTTCACTGCCTCGAACACGTCGAGCATGCGCGTGATCGATTCGTCGTAGGTGGCGTGCAGGCGGAACGGCCAGCGATGCGCGACCAGGTGCTCGACCACGCCCTCGAGCTGGGCCTCCATCTGCGGCGGGAGGTCGGGCCGCGGCTCGAGGAAGTCCTCGAAGTCGGCGGCCGAGTAGACGAGCATCTCGCCGGCGCCGTTGAGGCGGTAATACTCGTCGCCGCGGCCGGGGCTGACCGCCTGCGACCACTGGCGGAAGTCGTCGAGCTCCTGCCCGGGGCGCTGGGTGAACAGGTTGTAGGCCAGGCGCACGGTCAGCTGCCTGGCGGCCGCGAGCTCCTCGATGATCTGGTAGTGCTCGGGGTACTGCTGGAAGCCGCCGCCGGCGTCGATCGCCCCGGTGATGCCGAGCCGGTTGAGCTCGCGCATGAAGTGACGGGTGCTGTTGCGCTGCTCGTCGGGCCCGAGCCGCGGTCCCTTGGCCAGAGTGGCGTAGAGGATCCACGCGTTCGGCTTGGCGACCAGAAGGCCGGTCGGCTCGCCGTGGCGGTCGCGCTGGATGACGCCGCCAGGCGGGTCGGGGGTGTCGCGCGTGTAGCCGACGGCCCGCAGGGCGGCGCGGTTGAGCAGCGCCTGCGAGTAGAGGTGGAGCACGAACACCGGGGTGTCAGGCGCAGCGGCGTTGAGCTCGTCGAGGGTCGGCATGCGCCGCTCGGCGAACTGGAACTCGGACCAGCCGCCGACGACGCGCACCCACTGCGGCGGCGGGGTGATCTGCGCCTGCGCCCGCAGCCGCCGCAGCGCCTCGGCCAGCGAGGCGACGCCGTCCCACCGCAATTCGCTGTTGTAGGTCAGGCCGCCGCGGATGAGGTGGAGGTGCGAATCGATGAGGCCGGGGATCGCCCGCCGACCGCGTAGATCGATCTGCCGCGCGCCCGCGCCGGCGCGCGCCAGGACGTCGGCGTCATCGCCGACGGCGACGAATCGCCCGTCGCGGATCGCCGCCGCGGAGGCCTCGGGCACCCGCGGGTCCATGGTCGTGATTCGCCCGTTGAAGAGGATCAGATCGGCGTCCGCGCTGGCTGTCATTGTCAGGTCCGCGAGGAGGATGGCAGAGGCCCGGCCGATCCGTAAACCCGACTTTATGGGGGTGAGGGCTCGAGGGCGGATCGGAACTCCCACGATTCGCTCGGTTGTGCGAATCGTTGCGGCGCGGCTGGACAATCCTCTGCACCGTCGCACCCTGTCGTACCGACGATGTTCAGGTGACGATCGGGCCGGCGGCGACTGCGAGGTTGCACGTGCGATCGGGTTTTCCGGAGGAAATCGTCCGCTCACTGCGGCGTCGCGCCCGCGCCGCGCACGAGCGCCTGGCTCTTCGGACAGGCGGCGCGCGAACCGACGTGATCCGAGCGCCGCGAGATCGGCCGTGCAGACGTCGGCGGGGCAGCTCGCCGGCGACGCGACCGCCGGCGCGACGGTCTACTCGCCGCGGAACAACCGCCGAGACCGAGTGCATGGGGCTCGCCTGCGCCCAGCGCCCAAGCGAGCGGAAGATGCCATCGATCGCGCGGCGGACGAGCCTGATGGCTACCTTCTCGGCTCGTACCGCATCGCCACCGCCCCCGAGCCGTACTCCAGCCGGCTCACGAGCTTCAAGTCGATGCGTTTGGAGAGCCCCGCGAACAACGTCGGCCCATGGCCCGCGAGCGTCGGGTGCACCACGAACTCGTACTCGTCGATGAGTCCCAACTCCGCCAGCGCCAGCGGGAGCTTCACGCCTCCCACGAACAGTCCCTTGCCGGGCTGCTGTTTGAGCTTCTGGACGGCCTCCCCCAGGTCCCCACGCACGAGCTCCGCGTTCCAATCGACCCGGTCCAGGGTGCTCGACACGACGTACTTCTTGGCGGCGTCGATCGTCCGGGCGAAGGGGTCCGTCCCGGTCGGCGACCGGAACGCTGCCTCCATCATTTCGTAGGTCACCCGACCAAAGAGCAGGGCGTCGGCCTCGGCGAGGCTGTCGGCCGCGCGACGATGCAGCTCTTCGTCGGAGAAGCCTGCACGATGATCGCAGCACCCGTCCAGTGTGACGTTGATGGAATAACGAAGGGGTCGCATTTTCGTGAGAGTACCGTCGACAGGGAAGACCAGCAACCTCGGATGGGGCATCACGTCGCCGAAGGGTTCGTCCACACCACGTTCCATCCGTGTCCGTCGAGGTCGTAGAATCCTTGGTCGTACATGAAGCCGTGGTCCTCGGGCGGACCCGCAGACACGCCGCCGTGCGCCACTGCCTTGGCGACGATCGCGTCGACGTCCGACCGGCTCGCAGCCGAGAACGAGAAGAGAGCCTCCTCGTGAGTGCGCGTGTCGCAGAGCTCGCGCTTCGTGAAGCCGGCGAAGAACGACTCTGTCAGCAGCATCACGAACGCACCCTCGCTCACCCTCATGCAAGCGCTGTGGTCGCCCGTGAACTTCGGGTCGAACTCGAAGCCGAGCGCCGTGAAGAAGGCCATCGACTTCGAAAGGTCGCGGACGGGGAGGTTCACGAAGAATTTGCGGGTCATGTCGGTCTCCGAGGAGGCGGGCGCGGTCGGGATACCCGCCGCATCGTTCCGATCGTAAAGACCAACCGGCCCCCGCGAACTCATCGGTCGATCGCGCGAGCGCGTGTGAATTTTCGTAACCATCCGGAATTATTCGCTTCTCCGACTGCCGCTCGGGCGACCCGGAGAGCGGGAAGGGCGCGCCGACGTCGAGGCACGACGTCAGGGAGGCGATGCGTTCGCCCCGGAGCTCGGCGAGCGGCCGGGGCGCTCCGGGGCGACGCGCGGGCCTTCGGTCACCAGCAGGAGCTCGGCTCGAAGCGGACGTCGAAGTTGCCGCCGTAGTTGCTGTCCCACTGCCCACCGGCCTCGGCCGCGAGCTCGATGTCCCAGGCGTTGAGCCCGCCGAATTCGTCGTGGGACCAGTAGAACAGGTGGTTCTCGACCGCGCTCGGGTAGCTGCAGATCCACTTGCCGCTCTGGTACGGCTCGAAGGTGACGTTGTTGCACGAGCTGTTCGGGTTCGGGCCGTTGGGGCACCAGAAACAGCCGCGCGGCCCGGAGTCGAGGAACACGTAGGCGTCGTCGTTGGCGCCGGGCAGGGCGTCGAGCGTCGCGCTGTTGCCGTTGAGGGACACGTAGAAGTTGATCTGATCGTCGGCGTACTGGTCGCGCAGGTAGCCGTCGTAGACGATCGTGAGCTTGTAGTGCTCGTCCCACGGATCGACGAAGTCGCGGATCACCTTGAACGGCCCCGAGTAGAGCGTCTCGGTGAGGCTGCACATGTCGTAGTCCGGCGGGTAGTTGGAGGCGTGCGCGGCGGTCGAGGCGAGGCCGAGCGCGAGGGTACACAGCGTGACGGCGAGCGAGCGGGCTTTCATGCCGCCGGACCATACACCCGGCGGCGCGGGCGGCCAGCGTGCACCATCGCAGTCGCATTGCGGGCAGCGTGCGGTTCGCCGCGACTCGCGGGCCGGGGACGCGTTCGGCCACGAGAATCCCCCAGGCGACCGTCAGGGCCGGTCGAGCCCGCGCCTGACCGCGCGCGCCGACGAGGCAGCAGTCCTCGGCCGCGAGTTCGTTCGCAGCGAACCCAGGAGCCCGGTGCGATGATTGTCCCGCCGCTGCTGGATCCGCACGGAGCATCCCGTGCGTCCGTAGGGCCTCACGCGAGGTCCGTGGACCCGACGCATTCAGGCCTGCGCGCGCGGACCGTCAGGCGTCGGTGCGCTCGATCGTGGCGCACCAGGCCCGCGCGCCGCCGGGGTGGATGAGGCTGGCGAAGCGGGCCGGACGGATCTCGCGGACCGTCCAGCCGTCCTGAAAGGCGTCGCGCAGGTCGGCCTGGGAGATCCGCCGCGGGCCCTGCTCGCCGCTCTCCTGGTCGCTGAAGCAGAGGATGTGCAAGAGGCCGCCGGGCTTGAGGGCGTCGGCCAGCGAGCGCACGTAGAGGACGCGATCACGATCGCCGAACACGTGGAACAGGCCCGAGTCGAGCAGGGTGTCGAACCGCCGGCCGAGCGCGGCGAGGTTCAGAGCGTCGTGGACGAGGAAGCGGACGTCGAGCCCGCGCGCCTGCGCCTTGGCCTGGGCGCGCGCGATGGCCTCGGGCACGACGTCGACGCCCCACACGCCGTGCCCGCGCTCGGCGGCGAACAGGGCATTGTCGCCGGGGCCGCAGCCGACGTCGAGCACGTCACCACGGATGAGTCCGCCATCGGCGAGGGCGACGAATGCGGCCTGAGGCGTGCCCACGTCCCACGGCGGGGTGCCCTGATAGGCCTCCACGAAGAGGTGCGAGGGGACACCAGGGTGCGCAGTGGTCGGTTTGTCGCTCATGCGAGTGGCGTAGCACGAGCGGGTGGCCGATCTGACGAGCGAGCGAGCGGGTCAATCGTGGCGGGCGTGGGACCGGCGCCGCCAGCGGTCGCCAGCGGCGCTTCCGAGGTGAGAAGCGCAAATCGTCGGACAGCGGGTCCTCGTCGCTCAGGCCGGCGCGGACGCTGATGTGCATGGATTGATCGAACAGCGCGGCGTGATTGCGCAGACCGTGGAAAGTCGTGCTCGCGCGGGTGCCCTGCCGCGGTTCGCCGATGTACCTCGAACGAACGGACATCAGGGGTGAAGACGATTCGTCTTACCTCGAAGATCGTGACATGGATGGCTGACGGCGAGAACGGACCCAGCGCGCCCGTGCAGGCCGGGGGGCGTGGAGTTTCGTGTCGGGCATGGACCTGTCCATGACCGGCCACGATCAGGTGCGTGGATGCCTGAAAGGCCATGTCCCTATAGACATGTCACTGTGGACACGCTCTCGGCCGCGCTCTCGGCCTACGCGTCGGGGTCGCGGCCGGGCAGGGCGATCGCGTACATTCCGAGCCAGCGGGTGATCTGCTTGCGCTCGCAGTCGTAGTGCTTCGCGGTCGCGCGGATGCTCCAGGCGTTGGCCTCGAGGGTGGCGAGCAGCGCCTCGCGGCTCGGGCGTGGCCGTGGGGCTCGCGGGACCGTGCGCGGGGGAGCGGCGTCGACGGGCGGAGCGGCGGGCGCGGGCGAGGCGGCCGGTGGACCTGCCCCCAGGGACAGGAGGCGCGCAGGCCAGGCGTCGGCCTCGATCTCGCCGTCGGCGGCGCCGAAGGCGTGGACGAAGCGCTGCAGGCCGCGCAGGTTGTCGGGCCACGGCTGTAGCAGCAGGGCCTCGGCGAGGGCCACCGGCAGCTCGAGCAGCGGCGGCTCGCCGCGAGCGCGCGGGGCGTGCCAGGCGCGGTGGAGGCGATCGACCCACGCGAGCAGGTCGGCCCGGCGGGCGCGCAGCGGCGGCGCGTGGATCTCCCACAGCGCCAGGCGGGCGTAGAGGTCGCGGCGGAACTTGCCCTGCTCGACGTCGGCGGCCAGGGAGCGGTTGGTGGCGGCGATCAGGCGCACGTCGACGCGGTGGCTCTGGGTGCTGCCGACGGCCACGACCTCGCCGAGCTCGACGGCGCGGAGCAGCTTGGGCTGGAGGTCGAGCGGCAGCTCGCCGAGCTCGTCGAGGAAGAGGGTGCCGCCGGTGGCGGCGCGGAACATGCCGGGCTGCTCGGTGGTGGCGCCGGTGAAGGCGCCGCGGGTGTGGCCGAACAGCTGGCTCTCGACGAGCTGGGGGCTGAGGGCGGCGCAGTTGACGGCGACCAGGGGGCCGCGGCGGCCGCTGAGGCGGTGCAGCTCGCCGGCGATCCGCTCCTTGCCGACGCCGGTCTCGCCGAGGATCAGGGCGGGGGCGAGGTCGGGCCCGGCGCGGCCGATCGCCAGCCGCAGCTTGCGGGCCGCCAGCGACTCGCCGGGGACCGCGTCGGTCGAGACCTGCGGGGCGTCGCGCAGGTCGGCGTCGCGTCGCTCGTACACCGCCAGGACGTCGCCGAAGCGCAGCACCGCCTGGTCCTCGAGGTAGACGGGCAAGGCGTGGACGGAGCGGCCGTCGACCCAGGTGCCGTTGCGGCTGCCGAGGTCGGCGACCGTGTGGCAGCCGGCCACGGGGTCCCAGCGGAACGCGGCGTGCTGGCGCGAGACGGTCTTGTGGGCGGCGACGAGCTGGCCGGCGTCGCGCTGGCGGCCGAGCACCACCGGGGCCTCGGCGAGCGCCTGCGGCTCGCCCAGGCCGCGCGGGTGCACGAGGACGAGCCGGGCGGTGCGCGGAGCCGCGCATATCCGCGCGGACCGCTCGGTGGACACGGTCTCGTCGGCGGTCCGGTGCTCGAACGGCGTCTTTTCGAACTTGCGCGGGCCCATGGGGCGGCTCGATGGTGTCCCATGCGGCCGCACCCGGGCAAGCCGAGAAAAACCTGGTGTCAGCGCGCCTGGGGCCTTGCGATCCTTGGGGAAATTCGCGGCATGTCCGTTGCTGAGGGAGTGACCACACAGCTCACCGGCGGCGCATTCCGGCCGCCTCTTACCCTTCTCGGAGTACCACGATCATGTCTTTCCGTTTCGCCCGCCTCATGCCCCTCTGTGTCGTCGTCCTCGCCGTGACCCCCGCCTGCACCTCGGCGCCGGAGGGCGACGAGCTGGAGTTCCGCGAGACCTGCGGGACGTGCGGCTACAACTCGCCGGAGATCAACGACGCGCCGTTCCCGGAGCTGTCGCTCGCCGGCGTGCCGAACTCCGCGGGCGTGAGCCTGGTGGGCCTGCGCGACCCGCTGGAGAGCGACATCTACCCGCTCAACACCGACATCCGCGGCGAGCTGGTGGTCTACAAGGGCGACACGACGCAGGTGCTGGCCGGCGGCGAGGACCTGGTCGGCTGGAAACTCGTGCTCGAGAAAGACGGCGACGAGGTGGAGGGCACGATCCTCGTCTACAACGACGACGAGCCGTCGTCGGCCGACGAGGGCCGGCCGTTCACGACTTACGCGATCTGGTTCGTCGACCCCGACGACGCCACGACGAAGAACGTGTGCCCGACCTTCTGGAACCAGCCGTCGACGCCCGTCCTCACGGTCATCCGCGGCGAGACCTACGACCGGGAGAACAAGGAGGTCGACCTGATCGAAGACGAGTGGGTGACCTTCGCCTGTAAAGACCAGGCGGCCTTCAAGGCCAAGGCCTTCGGCTACGAGCAGGGCCAGATCTTCCCCCTCACGTCCGCCCCAGCCACGCGCGCGCAGCAGGACGCGACGCTCAAGATGATCACCGCCGATTACTGCGGCACCGGCCAGAGCTTCACCGTCCAGGATTGGAATATCTACTGGGAGAACGCGGCGGGCACGGTCACGCCCGACGCGGTCATGAACCCCCTCCACATCGAGGCCGTGTGGGACGAGTTCGGGGCGATCTGCGTGCAAAACCCGCGGCTCGCCACTATCGAGAAGGTCGACCTCGATTGCCCCGGTATTCCTCGCTGCCTTGACATCGATTGGGCCAGCGTCCCGTACGAATGGATCACCTGGAAGGTGATGTGATTCGTTCATGACCGGCGACGACAGCCTGGACTCGGCGACCGGCCCGCGGGGGTCGGACAGCGACGAGGCGACTGCGGACCCGGCCTCCGCGTCCGGCGGCGCGGCGCGTCCGCTGCCGGCGCGGCTCGGCCGCTACCACGTGCTGGGGCAGCTCGGCGCCGGCGGCATGGGGGTGGTTTACGCGGCCTACGATCCCGACCTCGATCGCAAGGTCGCGCTCAAGCTGCTGCGCGCCGACGGTCACGCCGCCAGCCCCGGCCGCCTGCTGCGCGAGGCCCACGCGCTGGCCCGGCTGTCGCACCCCAACGTGGTGCAGATCCACGACACCGGGGCGATCGACGGCCGGATCTTCATCGCCATGGAATTGGTCCGCGGGGTCGACCTGCGCACCTGGCTGGTCCAGCCGCGCGGGCTGGCGGAGGTCCTGCGGGTGTTCCTCGACGCCGGGCGCGGGCTGGCGGCGGCGCACGAGGCGGGCTTCGTGCATCGCGATTTCAAGCCGGACAACGTGCTGGTCGGCGCCGACGGGCGGGTGCGCGTGGCGGACTTCGGCCTGGTGCGCCAGCACGACGAGCCGGCGAACCCGGGCGCGCTCGAGCCCGATCGCGGGACGCTGTCGCGGCCGCTGACCATGACCGGGGCGCTGCTCGGGACGCCCGCGTACATGGCCCCCGAGCAGCACCGGGGCGGCACTGCCGACGCCCGCAGCGACCAGTTCAGCTTCTGCCTGGCGCTGTGGGAGGCGCTGCACGGCCCGCGGCCGTTCGCGGGCGACAGCCCGGCGGCGATCGCCGCGGCGATGCGCGTCGGGCAACTGCGGCCGGAGCGAGGCGCCGGAGTGCCCGGCGAGCTGACGCGGACCCTGCAGCGCGGGCTGGCCTACGAGCCCGAGCGCCGCTACCCGGACATGCCGGCGCTGCTCGCCGCGCTGGGGGTCGACCGCGGACGTCGGCGGCGGCGCTGGTTGGCGGGGCTGGGCGCGGGTGGGCTGCTGGCGGGCCTCGTCGCCGCGCTGACCAGCGGCCCCGAGCCGTGCAGCGGTGGCCCGGCGGCGCTGGCGGGGGCGTGGAACCCGGAGCGCCGCGAAGCCGTGGCGGCCGCGCTGGCGGGCACCGACGCGTCGTCGCGGGTGCTGGCGGGCCTCGACGCCTACGCGGGCGCGTGGCTGGTCGGGCACCGCGAGGCCTGCCTCGACCATCGCCGCGGCGAGCAGTCGAGCGCGCTGCTCGACGCGCGCATGCGCTGCCTCGACGGCCGGCGCGAGACGCTGGCCGCGGCGGCGCGCCTGCTGACGGGCGAGGCAGAGATCGACGCCGCCCAGCTCGTGGCCCGCCTGCCGCCGATCGCCGCCTGCGCCCAGCCGGCGGTGGTGCTGGGCGAGGCGAGGGTGCCCGAAGATCCGACGCTGGCCGGCCCCGTCGCGGCGATCGGCGCGGGGCTCATCGAGGCGCGCGTGCGCCACGACGCGGGCGACCTCGACGGGGCGCTGATCCGGGCCGAAGAGGCGATCCGGCAGGCCCGCCGGATCTCCTTCGAGCCGCTCCTGGCCGAGGCGCTGCTGGTCCAGGCCCGGGTCCTGTTCAGCCGCATGCGCTGGGCCGCGGCCCGGCCGGTGCTGGTCGAGGCGTTGACGCGGGCCATCGAGGCGCGGCGCGACGACCTGGCCGCCGAGGCGATCGCCCGCCTGCTCTACGTCGACGGGGTCCAGAGCGGCCGCACCGCGGAGGCGCTGCGCCTGGCGCCGCTGGCCCTGGCCATGGCTGCGCGTGCGCCCGAGCCGCACGCTGCCCGGGGGCTGGCCAGCAACAACGTCGGCGTGGTCCAGCTGCTGGCGCGGGACCGCGAGGGCGCCGCGGCGTCGATGCGGCGCGCGGTCGAGGAGCTGCTGGCGGCGCCGCACGCCGACCCGATCGAGTCGACCAACGCGATGTTCAACGCGGCGATGGTGACCGTCGCGGGCGACGAACGCCACGCCCTCCTGGCCCGCGCCGACGAGCTGTTGGTCGCGCACCTCGGGCCGCGCCACCCGTTCGCGCTCGACCGCCGGACGTTCGGCGCCCGCTTCGAGCCGGAGCTGCGCCAGGCCGTCGCCACGCTGTCGAATGTGTGCCCGGAGTTCCTGGCGGTGGCCGGCGGGGCGTCGACGACCTGCGGGTTCTGCTTCCAGTACCTGGCTTATCTGCAGATATACGGCGGCGACCGGGCCGCGGCGCTCGCCAGCGCCGGGCGCGTGCCCGCGTGCGCGCCGGAGGCCGACGCGGCAGGGCAGGAGGCGAACCAGCGCGCCAAGGCGCGGGCGTTCGTCGCGGTCCACGCCGGCCGCCCCGCGGCAGCGCTGGTGGAGGTGGAGCAGGCGCGGACCTGGACCGACCGGTTCCGCGAGGCGCCGTGGATCGCCGGCGAGGTGGCGGAGCTCGAGCTGCTGCGCGGCCGGGCGCTGCTGCTGCTGGACCGCCCAGCCGAGGCCGCGGAGGCGCTGGGGCGAGCGGTCGCCGGCTTTGCCGACGCGGGCGAGAGGGCCGATCTGCTGGCGCCGCTGTGGCGCGCCGAGGCGCAGACGCTGCTCGCGCGGGCGCTGCTGGCCCGCACGCCGGCGGACCACGAGCGGGCGAAGGCGTTGCACGAGGAGGCGGCGGCGACGTGGGCGGCGCTGAAGGCGGTCGCGCCGTGACGGGTGTGTTCTCATCGTTCATCGGACATGTCATCGAGGACATGTCGTGAAGTGCATGCTGTCAATGCAATGACATGTCAAAAAGGACGTGTCGCTGAGAACATGTCCGAAGGTCAGCGCGGGCCCGGCGAGCGGCCGTCGCCCGCGTCGCGCTCAGCGGATGCCGAGCAGCGCGCGCACCTGCTCCACCGGCTGGTCCCACAGGTGCTCGTAGCGGACCCCGAGCAGCGGCTGGGCGGCGCGGCCGCGGCGGTACGCGGCGGTGACTCGCCGCAGGTAGTCGCGCACCGTGATGCCCGGCAGCGTCGGCAGGACCTTGATCGTCGTGAAGACGACGATCAGGGCCGCGGTCCGGAGCCCGAGGTTGCCGACGATGAACGCCTGCAGCTCGACCTCGCCGGGCACGTCGGTGCCGTAGCCGGTGAGCACGTGGACCAGGTCGTGCTCGTCGCGGTAGCGCCTGGAGAGGTACTCCACGTCGGAGTGGACCGGGTACGGGTTCTCGAACGGGGTGATGCCGTTGGCGCCGAAGTAGCGCGCGAACTCGCGGCCGAGGGTGCCCTCCGGCAATCGCTCGAGCGCGGCCAGGTCGAGCACGCGGCCGTCGAGCGGGGGGCGCTCGGCGAGCAGCCGCCGCCCGTCCTCGGTCCGCGCCAGCCCCTCGCGCAGCCTGGCGAGGGCGTCGCGGTTGAGGCTGAGGTTGAGCGCCTTGCCGGCGGCGATGTCCTTGGGGTCGTGGCGGAGCGTGCGTAGGGCGCGGAGCGCGAGGCCGATGCGCCGCGGGAGCGAGGCGTCCTCCGGGAGGTCGAAGCTGCTGGCAGTGGGCGGGACGGTGGCGGTCGTGTTCATGAGGCTCTCCTCCGGGTTGGCTTGCGGGCCTGGCCGCGCGCCGATGAACGGCGCGGGCTGGCAGGCTTCGCGGGGGCGGCGGCGCGGGGCTCTTGCGCGGGCGAACGGCGCGGGCGAGCAGGTTTCGCGGGGGTCTGTCGTGCAGGCGGCTCGCGGGTCGTGGCGAGCGCCGGCGGTCGCTCGAGCGCGGCGACGGCCTGCTCGATGCGAATCAGGGCGCGGCTGCACTCGGCCAGCGCCTCCGCGCTCGCGCCCGCGAATTGGGCCGCGAGCTGCTGCGCCAGCGCCTGCTGGACCTCGTCGCAGACGCGCTCGCCGGCCTCGGTGATCCGGAGCGAGTACCGCCGCCGATCGCCGGGCGAGACCTCGCGCCGCACGTAGCCGCGACGCTCGAGCCGGTCGACCAGGCCGGTGACGACCGCGGGGGTGACGTTGAGCCGCGCCGCGACCTCGCTCGGCGAGCGGTTGCCGGCGCGCAAGGCGGCGAACACTGCGAACTGACGCAGGCTCAACCCCCGGCCGAGCTCGCCGCCCTGCACCCGGGTGGCCGCCCAGCGAGTGAAGCGAGGGAACAGCGCCAGGGCCTGGAGCGCGAGCTGCATGCGGGGGTCGGGGCGCGGCATGGATAGTTTGCTTTGCAAAGCATATGAAAACGGCTCGGGGCGTCAACGGGCGCGTCCGCGCTCGCTGCGGGCGGAGCCGCCGGCGCAGCGGCCATGTCCGCATCAGCTCCGATGCCTCGCGTCTGCGGCGAGGTGTCCGCCGAGCGCCGCGGGTGCGGCGGTCCGGCGGCGGTCCGTTCGCCGGGATTTTGCGAGCGCGACGAATGGCTCGAGCCGCGCCGGGGCTGCGCGGCCTCGCGACGAGGACCGTCGAGTCAGAGCGTCTTGAGGTACTCGAGCAGGGCCTGGCGCTCGGCGTCGTCGAGGTGATCGCCGAAGGTGTGGCCGCCGTTGCCGTAGCCGAACGCGGTGGTGTCGTAGATGAACTTGCGCTCGCTCACCGGCGCTTCGGACCAGGCCGTCGCCGGCTCCCACGGCCAGCCGAGCGCGGCCTGGTCGAAGTGGGTGCTGTCGTAGTCGAGGCGCCGCCAGCTGCTCGGTCGCGCCGTGCTGTCGAGCACGAGCGCGATGCTGGGCACGGAGCCGTTGTGAAAATACGGCGCGGTCGCCCAGATGCCGTCGAGCGGCGGCGCGGTGTAGCCGGGCGTCGGGTCGTCGGTCACGACCTCGCTGAACATGCCGTAGAACGACTCGTTGAACCAATCTTTCAGGTGGTGATAGAAGCCGCCTTCGGCCGAGAGGGTGGCGAACGAGGGATCGGTGCCGATCACGTCGAGCGGGATCAGCAGGTTGGGGTAGGTCTCGGCCTTGGGGTCGTCGGCGTAGGTGCCGTGACAGCCGGCGCAGTTGCACTCGAAGATCTCCGCGCCGTCGGCCGCGAGCGCCGCGTCGATCGCAAACGGATAACGGGGCGCCTCGAGCGAGGCGAGGTAGGCCTGGATGTCGGCGAAGTAGTCGACCACGGGGCCGGCCTCTTCCACGCTGTCGGTGCACAGCGACGACGCGAGGACCATGGTCCCGCGGTGGTCGCGGCGCGACATGCCGTTGGCGAAGTTGCTGGCCTTCTTGCCGACCCGCCACCACGGCGGCGGATCGGCCGGGATCACCCGCTCGGTGGACAGCTCGTAGCGCGGCTCGTCGCTCCACGCGAGGGTGACCGGATCGCGGTGCGAGAGCAGGATGATGGCGAACATCACCGCCGGGTTGGCGCCGATCGTCAGCATCGTCGAATAGGGCCCGAGCGCCGCGGCGCGCGCCTTGAACTTGTTGAAGGCCGCGTTGGCCTCGCTGGTCTCGGGCAGGTCGGGCAGCGGCTCGGCGAAGTCGCTGAGCGAGGTCGTGAAGTCGGCCGAGGCCTTGCCGAGGCCGACGATCAGCTCGCCGTCGAAGTAACCCGCGTGGCACTGCAGACAGTTGGAGACGACCAGCTCGCTGCCGTCCCCGAGGGTCACGACGTTCCAGGCGTGGCCGACCTCGGCGTTCTTGCCGGTGCGCCCGGGCAGCGGCTCCTCGACGCCGAGCACGTCCTCGGCGAAGCCGAACAGCTCCCAGGGGATCCCGCAACTGACGTAATCCTCGGTGAGCAAGGCTTCGTAGCCCGCGGCCGGATCGCCGGCCGGCAGCTCCGGGACCGCGATCGGCTGCCCACTTTGCCAGGGCCCGCCGTCGCACAGGGCGTGGCCGCCTTCGCTCGTACTGTCACCGCCGCTGCTGCCCGTGCTGGTGTCGGTGTCGCTGTCCGGCTCGCCCGCCGCCGGGGGGACGCTCGAACAGGCGGACAGCAGCGTGAGGACGGCGAGGGCGACTGGACGCATGGCCGCATCGTATCCGATCTCGCCGGCGCGCGCCGAAGCGCCGCTCCTCGGCGTCCCGCGGCCGTGGATGCCCGCGTCACCCGGGTGACCGAGGTGGGGCGGCCTCTTCGTGCACAGATCCCCGGCCCGGCGCGCCCGCAACTGTGTCTGTGGCCGGTCGCGGCCCGGTGGTAATTGCCATGGCGAGGGGTCGATTCGACATGAGCGACGTGCAGATCATCGGTCGTAGCAGCTCTCACTTCACCCGGTTGGCGCTGATCTTCGCGCACGAGCTCGATGTCCGGTTCGAGCTGGTGCCGGTCCACGACATGACCGTCGCCCGGCCCGAGGTCTACGCCGGCAACCCCGCCCTGAAGCTGCCGACGCTGCGCAGGGGCGGCTCGCTGGTGTTCGGCGCCGAGAACATCTGCCGCGCACTCGCGGAGCTGGCCGACCCGGGCCGGCGCGTCGTGTGGCCCGAGGAGCTGCGCTCCGACGTCGCGCGCAACGCCCACGAGCTGGTGCGCCACGGCATGGCGGCGCAGGTGCAGCTGGTGTTCGGCCCGGTCCTGTGCAAGCTCCCGGCCGACAACGTCTACTTCGTGAAGGCGCGGCAGGGCTTCGAGGGCGCGCTGCGCTGGCTCGACGATCACCTCGCTGAAGTGCTGGACGGGCTCGCCTCGCCGCGCGACCTGAGCCTGTTCGAGGCGTCCCTGTTCTGCCTCGTCGACCACCTCTCGTTCCGCAGCACCGTGCCCGTCGAGCCGTACCCCGCGCTGGCGCGCTTCGCCGAGAGCTTCGCGGCGCGGCCGTCCGCCCAGCGCACGCAGTATCGATTCGACGCTCCGCCCGGGTGACGTGATTCGGCGGTCGGTCCCGGCAGCCACCGCGATCGTCTGACCCTGACTGCTGCGACCGAGCCCGTCCGGTCGCGCGGCGACTACTTCTTGACCGCCGCGCCGCTCGTGGGCTTCGCCCTGGCGGGGCCCGTCCGCTCCTCGACGCGCACGCCCTTCACGACCTCGACGAGGGCCTTGAGCTTCGGCTGCTCCTGCGTGCGCGCGGGGAAGTAGAGGCAAAAGCCCGGGCCGGGGGTCACGAACGGCCCTAGCACGCGCTCGAGGCGGCCGTCGGCCACTGCGTCGGCGACCGCCTCGTCGAGCACGTAGGCCAAGCCAGCGCCTGCGATCGCCAGCGCCACCATGAGGGCGACGTCGTCGACGACGATCGAGCCGGGGACGTCGACGGTCATCGACTTGCCCTGTCGCTCGAGCTCCCAGCGATAGACGACGCCGGTGGCGATCATGCGCTGGCGGATCGCGCGATGGCGGAGCAGGTCCTCGGGCTTGCGCGGCCGGCCTGCCCGCGCGAGGTAGCTCGGCGCGGCGACGATCGCCCACGCAGACTGCTTCGTGATCGGCACGCGCACCATGTCCTTCTCGATCGCATCCCCGAGCCGGATCCCGGCGTCGAAGCCGGCGGCGACGAGGTCGACGAAGGCGTCGTCGAGCGAGACCTCGACTGCGAGCTCGGGGTACTGCTCGGCCATCCGCGCGACGATCGCCGGGAGCAGCCAGGACCCGCTCGCTCGCGGCGCGGTCAGGCGCAGCCGCCCCGACGGGCGCCCGCGGTAGTCGCCGAGGGTGGCGAGCGCGACCTCCACCTCCGCCAGCGCCGGCCCGAGGCGCGCGAACAGGCTGGTCCCCGCGTCGGTCAGCGCCACCCGCCTCGTCGTGCGCTGGAACAGCACGACGCCGAGGCGCTGCTCGAGCAGCTTGATCTTCTGGCTCATCGCCGTCGGCGACACGCCCATCTCGGCGGCGGCCGCAGTGAAGCTCTTGTGGTTCGCCACCGCGAGGAACGAGGGCAGCCCGTCGAACATGTCGTCCACCGGCCGATTATGAACCGCAGGTTCATGACGCATCAAGCGTTGGCCTGATTTTCTTCACGATCGCGGGCGCTATGGTCTCCTCGTCGAAGGGAACACAATCATGGTCACGAAGCAGTCGAAGCGGGTTTGGTTCATCACTGGGGCGTCGCGCGGGATCGGCGCGGAGATCGCGGCTGCCGCGCTGGCGGCGGGGGACGAGGTCGTGGCGACCGCGCGCGATCCGAAGCGAGTCACCGAGCGGCTCGGCAGCTCCGAATCACTGCTGCCCGTCGCGCTCGACGTCACCGACGAGCAGTCGGTCGCGGCGGCCGTCGAGGCGGCGCTGGCCCGCTTCGGGCGGATCGACGTGCTCGTCAACAACGCGGGCTACGGCCTTATCGGCGCGGTCGAGGAGACCTCCGGCGAGGACGTGCGGCGACTGTTCGAGACCAATGTGTTCGGCCTGCTCGCGGTCACTCGCGCGGTGCTCCCGACGCTCCGGAAGCAGCGCTCGGGGCACGTCATCAACCTGTCGTCGATCGGCGGCTACAAATCGGCCCACGGCTTCGGCGTCTACTGCTCGACCAAGTTCGCCGTCGAGGGCCTCTCGGAGGCGCTGCACGCCGAGCTCGCGCCGCTCGGGGTCGCGGTCACCGTCGTCGAGCCCGGGTACTTCCGGACCGAGTTCTTGGAGCCGCAGTCGGTGGTCGAGACGGACGCGAGCATCGCCGATTACGCGGAGACTGCCGGCAAGGTGCGCGCGGTCGCCAAGTCGGTCAGCCTGCAGCAGCCGGGCGATCCGGTGCGCCTCGCTCGCGTGGTGGTCGACCTCTCGCGCGCGGAGCGGCCCCCGCTGCGTCTGGCGCTCGGCAGCGACACGGTCGCGGCCATCGAGGCCAAGCACGCGTTCGTGGCCGAGGAGCTCGCGGCCTGGCGCGCGGTGTCGGTCTCGACCGATTTCCCGCGCTGAGCCCGGGCCGGCCGAGGCAACGAGCGCACGTTGCTTCAACGCGACCTCCCGCTGCCCGCGCTAGCATCGGCGCGAAGCAAAAGGAGGATTCGCATGTCCCTCGCAACGCCCGCCGGACAGAGCACCGCGCAGTCGCTGTCCTTGCCCGATCTCTTCGCTCGTTATCACGTCGGCTGGGAGACCCGCGATCCTGCGCTGATCGCCTCGCTCCATGCGCAGGACAGCGTGTTCCACCTCCATGACGGGTCGGAGCCCGTGCATGGGCGCGACGCGCTGCGGCGGCATTGCGCCGGGCTGTTCGCGCGCTTCGAGTTCGGCTTCGAAATGGGGCGCCGGCTGTACGGCGCGGACCACTGGGTGTTCGAGTGGACGATGGTGCTCGCGCTCCGCGAGCCCGGCGGCGCCGCCTTCACGGCACGCGTCGAGATGCTCGACGTGGTGACGCTCAATCGCGCGGGCGAGGTCGCGCGCAAGGACGTCTACATGAACGGCGCCCAGGCGCAGGCTGCGTTCGCACGGGCCGGGATCGCCGGATAGGCAACGACCTCCCGCCTTGAGTCTCCTCGAAACAGCGCCGATCATGATGGCCGTGGCCGATCCGGTGTCGCCTTTCACCAGCCCGATCTTCCCGGTGGGGGTCCGGCGGCTCGCGGCGCATCCCAATCCTGCCCTGGCGGTGCTCGTCGGGCGGACGGGCCCCGTGACCGTGGCGAATGAAGGCGGGCGCGTGACCGGAGAGGCGCTGATCGTGCGGCCGGCGATCTCGCACTGCGTCTCCTTCGCCGAGCGCGGCGCCGATGTGATTTATTTGAATGGCCTCGCATTTTCTTTCTCCGCACCGCTGGCGGTGGCGGCCACGGGCGCGCTTGCACAACTGGCGGCGCGGGCGATCGGCGGCGAGGCCGATGCGATCGCCGAGCTGCGCGCGCGGCTGGGTCTGGCCGCCGCGCCGCTGCGCACGAACATGGCGGCGATCGTGCGCGCCATTCAGGCCGATCCGATGACTCGGATGTCGCAGACCGAGCTGGCGCGGCGGCTCGGCATGGAGCGCACTCAGGCCTTGCGCCGCTTCAAGGCCGCGACGGGGCTGACCTTCCGCGCCTTCAAGCTGTGGTCGGGGCTGCAGCACGCGGCGCGGCAGATCGAGGCGGGGGTGCTGGTGCGCACCGCGGCGATGGACGCGGGCTTCGCCGATACCGCCCACCTCTCGCGCAGCTTTCGCGCGATGTTCGGGCTGTCGCCGAGCGCTGCGATCGCGGGGCTCGGCGAGAGCGCTCCCTCGCTTGCTACGCGCTAGCCCGCGTTGAAGCGGTGGAGCAGGGCCGTGAAGGTCTGCAGGTCCTCCTCGGACCAGCCCCGCAGGCGAGCCGAGAAGGCGGCGCCCCGCAGGTCGAGTGCGGCGAGCACCTGCGCTTCGCCCGTCGGGCTGAGCGAGAGGAGCACGGCACGGCGGTCGGACGGGTCGGGGCGACTCTCGACGAGTCCGAGGCGCTTCATCCAGCCGATCAGGTGACTGGTCGAGCTCCGATCCATCCCGACCGCCTCGGCCACGGCGCTCGGCTTCGCGGGCCCGTAGGCGTACAGCCAGCGGGCGATGTGAAAGGCGGCAGGCTGCAGCTCGGGGTGGAATGCGGCGGCCGAGCGCTCGGTGAGCGCCCGTGACGCACTCAAGAGCGCATTCAGCTCGACGCCGAGCTCGAGCTCCAGCGCGCTGCGGGGAGAGGGGTCGGGGTCGGGTAATTTAGTTGACATATCCCCATTACTTCGAGGATGGTTGATTTATCCCCACTATATCGGAGGCTCACCCATGCTCCCAGCCCCTCTGATCGTCCTCACCGGCGCCACAAACGGTCTCGGCCGCGTCGCCGCGGGCGAACTCGCGCGTCGCGGCGCGCGCCTCGCCATCATCGCCCGCGACCGGGAGAAGGCCGAGCGCACCCGAGCCGAGCTGCGCGCGGCCGTGACCGGTGCCTCCGTCGACCTCTTCTTCGCCGACCTGACCCGGCTGGCGGAGGTCCGTCGCGCCGGGGAGGAGATCGCCGCGCAGTACGGTCGCGTCGACGTGCTCATCAACAATGCCGGCGTTCACGCCTTCGAGCAGCGCGTGACGCCTGACGGTTTGCCCGAGATGATCGCCGTCAACTACCTGGCGCCGTGGCTGCTCACGCGGACCCTCGTGCCCGCGCTCACCGCGGCAGGTCGGGCGCGTGTCGTGACCGTCGCCTCCGAGGCCTCGCGCCGGCACGGCACGCTCTCGCTGCCGGAGGACCTCACCGACACCCGGCCGTTCACCGCCCGCGGCTCCTCTGCGATCTACGGGAAGAGCAAGCTGCTCGACATCATGTTCTCCCTCGAGCTCGCGCGGCGCCTCGAGGGGACCGGAGTGGAGGCGGTGTGCCTCGACCCGGGGTTCAATGTCACGGGGCTCGGCCGCGACCTGTGGTTCGCGGCGCCGCTCAAGCGGGTCCTGCAGTGGCTGCGAGTCGGCGATCCCGCCCGCGGCGCAGGGCTCATCGTCGAGCTAGCGATCGGCTCGAGCATCGCCGAGCGCGATGGTCGCTACATCACCGTGAAGGGGCCGCGAGCGATCACGCCGGCGCCCCCCGGGGACGATCCGGCGCTCCAGCGCCGCCTGTGGGACGAGACCGAGGCGCTGCTCGTGTGGCTCGGCGCCCTGTGACGAGCTGAAGGTTCGCCCGTGCTCGATACCCTCGAGATCGTCATCATCGTCGCGGTCATCGTGTTGGTGTTCGGCCCGTCCCGGTTGCCCGCGCTGGGTTCGAGTATCGGCCAGATGCTGCGAGGGTTCCGCAAAGAGATGAAGGCGATCGAAAACGACGAACAACAAGACGCGGAGACTCGTGAGAGCGACGACCCTCGGAAGGACGAGCTCAGGCACAACCGGTCTGGCTGACCCGGCTCACAGTCAGTCCGAGAGTAAAAGCGCCTCCACGTGGCGACGCCCCCGCGATCCCGTTTAGGAAAATGAACAAACCCGCCGTCCCCCCTCCGAGGTCTTCACAGTCAAAGAGATTGACAGGCTCCGCTTGCTCGGGGCGGTACCTGGATCGATCGACGTCAAGACACAGTGACGTGAAGCACGGCCGCACCATCCGGCGGTCCGCGTGGACTCGACGCAATCTTCGCGACCCGCTCGGTCGCGCATGGATGAGCACGCCGACAGCTCGCGCGCGCCATCCACCCTCTCCGCGCCGCCCTGCTCGGCCCGTTTGGCCGCGCGGATGAGCGTCCGGACGCTTCGCCGCGGCACCTCGCGCCGTCACCCCGCTGCCGACCGGTGATTTGGATATCCGCCAAGAAGTCGGATAGTTGCGCGATGCGGATCCGATCGGTCGAACCCAGAGATGCGGGCGCGCTCGCGCAGCTTTTCCATGCCGCCGTGCACCAGATTGCGAGGATGTACTATAGTCGGGCGCAGGTGCTGGCATGGGCGCCCGCGGTGCCCGATGAAGCGCGCTTCCGGGCTCGCGCCGCAGACGGGCGCACCTTGCTTGTAGCCGTCGACGAAGCCGATGCGCCGCTCGCTTATGGCGATGTCGAGCGCAATGGGCATATCGACCATCTCTTCTGCCGCCCCGATGTGGCCGGCACCGGAGTGACGGCGGCACTGTACACGGCACTGGAAGCAGCGGCGGTGGAGCAGGGCATCGACTTGCTGTTCGTGGAGGCGAGCGAGCCGGCGCGGCGCTTCTTTGCCAAACAGGGCTTCAGCCTGATCGAGCGGCGCGACTTCGAGATCGGTGGCGTTCCGATCCATAACTATCGGATGGAGAAAAAGCTCGGCCGCTAAAAGGGCGGTGTGGCTTACCTTATCACTGCATGACCAGGAGCGACGGCAGCGTAACTCGCTTCAGTCAACTGTGATGACTGACGGCCGCACCTCCGCCCACCGGGCGGCGCTCAACTGTCGTTGATTCTGGTGGGCTCGGCGAGCTCGTCGCCAGTGGCGAGCTCACCGTCGCCGGCGAGTTCGGCGTCAATCTCGTCGTCGCGGGCGAGTCTGGCGGCGAGTTCCGTCGCTCCCGCGAAGACCGAAGGCCCGGGTTTGGCTCCGTCGACCTCAGCGCCTCGTGGGAAGGGCAGGGTCGTCGCCGGCTGGACGCTGGCGGGCCTCGGCGGGGGCTTTCTCGCGGCCACGATCGGCACGGTCGCCGCGTTCGGCCACCAGGTCTCCCTCGGCCGAGAGCTCGTCGACGGCGCACGCGCGGAGCATCGGGACCTTACACCGGCCGAGATGACGAGCTTCTACGAGGCATACGGTGCAGCGAGGGCGGCGCAGCGAGTCTCTATTGGCTTGGGGATCTCGAGCGGTGTGGTCGACTCGGCCGGTCAGGAGATCTTTCGCAGCACGGAGAGCACCTTGACGGGCGGCCGACTCGACAGCCCCGATATCGAGATCCCGCGGGACGCAGACGGGCTGGGCTCGGGGGGGCGGCGGATCGCCTTCGGCCCCGATGAGCAGTTCCTGCGCGCCTTCGGTGACCTGTACGTCGCCACCTTCGGCATGCCGAACTTCCTCGGCCTCGAGCGATGGCAAGTCATGTACCAGCATCCCGACTCCGTCGGCGCGCTGGTCATGGGCCTGCGGAAGGACGTCGATGCGAGGACCTATCTCGGCTTCAGCGCGCCGAAGGGGATCGACTACGACTCCCGCGACATCGGGGCGCAGAAACGGTTACTGGCCGATCGCGTCGCTGGCGCGGGCTGGGTGATTCCGCAGATCGCGGAACACATGCTGCGCGCGACCGACTTCCATTTCTACTCGCTGAGTCAGTCCGCATGAGCCGTTGGTCGCGCGGGCGGATCGTGTTGGTCGGCGATGCTGGCTACGCCGTCTCCCTGGGTACGGGGCAGGCCATCTCGGTCGCAATGGTCGGCGCTTGCGTCCTGGCCGGGGAGCTCGCCACGCACAAGGATGATCTTTTCGGTGGGATCGCCGCGTACGAGGAGGGCCTGCGCGCCTATGTGACCCGCAATCAGGACATTGCGCTGGCGCAGGACGCCAAGCCGGACGAACCGACTGTCGAGGGGGAGATTGCTTTCACACGGGGCATTCCGGACTTCGGAGCGCTGACGCTGCCGTTCGCGCTCAAGAACTACGAGGAGCTGGTGAGGCGTCCATGAGCTCCGCGGACCGAATCCCCGCGCCCCCGGACGCCCAGTCCCCTGGTATCGCTGCTCACCCGCGGGGCAGCGGCGTGGGCGCCTCCGGGGCACCGGCGGATGGGTGCTGGGTCGCCGGTGCGCCGCGGCGCATGGCACGCGCACTTACGCACGCCGGGGACGGCGCGCGGCGATCGACGCCGGCGCGGTTTCCATGTCACAAGGCGGTCATGCTGCTGACCCGCGCCGAAGCTACCGGATACCGCGAGACCTCCCTGCACGCCGACGTGATGCGCTTCGTCGCCGGCCTGCGCTCGCGCGACGACCCGCGCCTGCACGTCACCGAGTTCGGCGCGAGCCCCGGCGGCCGCGAGCTGCCGCTGCTCGTGCTCTCGCGCGACGGCGTGCGCACGCCCGAGGAGGCGCGCCGGACCGGGCGACCGGTCGTCCTGATGCTCGACGGCATCCACCCGGGCGAGGTCGAGGGCAAGGAGGCGAGCCTCGCGCTGGTCCGCGACCTGCTCGACGGCAAGCACCCTGATTGGCTGTCCGAGCTGGTGCTGCTGGTCGTGCCGCTGTTCAACCCCGACGGCAACGACGCCCTCGACCCCGCCAACCGCCGCCTCGACCTCAAGAAGCTCGCAGGCCAGCCGGGCCCGGTCGTCGGCACGCGCACCCAGAGCGAGGGCATCAAC
Source organism: Nannocystis sp. RBIL2 (assembly GCF_026626745.1). GTDB lineage: Bacteria > Myxococcota_A > Polyangia > Nannocystales > Nannocystaceae > Nannocystis. Next base: position 1,820,108 of record NZ_JAPNJW010000001.1, on the reverse strand, counting down.
CTCAACCGCGACTATCTGCGCCAGGCCGCGCTCGAGATGCGCCTGCTGCAGCAGGGCGTGTGCATCCCGTGGGCGCCCGACCTGACGATCGACAACCACGCGACCAACGGCTCGGTGCACCGGTTCCAGATGACCGTCGACGTCCCGCACACCGTCGAGTCCGGCCGCGCCGAGCCGATCGCGTTCATGCGCGAGCGTCTGGTCCCCGACGTGATCGCGGCGGTGCGCCGGCGCGGCTTCGAGAGCGGGTGGTACGGCAACTTCGTCGAGGACGAGCAGGTGCTCGACGCTGGCGGCGACGTCGATCCGAAGGCCGCAGTCGGCCTCGGCTGGATGACCTACCCGCATCACCCGCGCTTCGGCTCGAATTATCGCGGTCTCACCAATCGCCTCGACCTGCTGCTCGAGTGCTACAGCTATTTGCCGTTCGCCGAGCGCGTGGCGACTGCGTCGGCGTGGCAGATCGAGACGCTCGAGTGGGCCGCGCAGCACGCCGCGGCGATCCGCGACGTCGTCGCCGCCAGCGCCCGCCCGCCCGAGCGCGTCGCGGTGCGCTACCGGCTCGAGCGGTTCGCCGCGCCGATCGAGATCCTGACCCGCGAGCCGCGGACGCCCGATGGTGCGCCGGTGTCCGTGACGATCCCGCACCACGCGCGGTTCGTCGGCACCACAGTCGTCGACCGCCCGCGCGGCTACCTCGTATTGCCGCCGATCGCCGCGCACCTGCGCCAGCACGGCCTGCGCGTCGAACCTGCGGCCGGCAGCCACGACGTCGAGGTCGCCCGCGTCGCGGCGATCGGCGCCGAGGGCGGTCGCGCGATCCTCGAGGCGGCCCGCGTCGGCGAGGTGAGCGTCGAGTGGCGCAGCGAGGCGCGGGCGGCTCCCGCGGGCTGGTCGCGCGTCGACACCGACCAGCCGCTCGGGGCGATCGCGGTGTACCTGTGCGAGCCCGAGAGCGACGACGGCGCGGTCGAGAACGGCCTCGCGCCTGCTCCCGCCGTAGGCGACGAGCACCCGGCCTGGCGCGTGCGCTGAGCGTCAGTCCGCGTGCATCATCGCGCGGTACGCCGGCGATCGCTGCAACGCCTCGATGCCCGGCTCGGCCGCGACCCGCCAGCGCGGATGGCCGAGCTCGAGCGCGCGGCGGATGCACGCCAGCGCTTCCTCCGTGTGGCCGAGCCGGGCCAGCGCGACGCCGCGGTTGTGGTGCGCCCATTCGTACTCGGGCTCGGCCGCGATCGACGCCGCGTGGATCTCGGCCGCGCGCGCCGGGTCGCCGTTCTCATCGTAAAAGGCGCCGAGGTTGTCGCCGAGGACGATCCAACCTGGCCGCAAGGACAGGCCCCGCGCCGCGCACGCGAGCGCCTCGTCCAGGCGGCCCAGTCGCGACCACGCGGAGGCGCGCAGGTTCCACGCGTGGGCGCACGGCTCGCTGTGCCGCTCGAGGTGGGCGAGGGCGCCGGCGGGGTCGTCGAACGCGAGCAGCGTCACCGCCAGCTTCATCCGCACCGTCGCGCAGTCGGGGATCAGGGCCAGCACCGCGTCGCACGCCGCGAACGCGGCGGCCCGCTCGTCGGCCAGCAGCTCGCCGTCGATCGCCCGCAGCGCCGCCTCGACGTCCGCCCGCGTCCACGTCCCGCCGCGGGCCAGCGCTCGCTCGAGCAGTTCTTCTCGCCGCGCCAGCAGGTCGTGCAGCGCCTCGACGGCCTGACCGGTCCAGCCGTCGTCCATCGCATACCTGTCCGAAAGGACGGCCACACGATCGAAGTGGCCGTCGACCCCCGCGCGCGCCGTCCCGAGCAGCATCTCGGACGGATAGAAATCGGAGTCGGGATCCTGGGCGAGCTGCCGGCGCCGCAGCTCCTCGGCCGCCGCGAACGCCTCGCCGAACCGCCCCGCCTGCACGCTGGCGCGGGCGAGCTTCGCCAGGTGGTCCGGTGACTCGAGCTCGAAGCGCAGCAGAGTTCGCCCGTCGTCGAGCCAGCGCTCGTACCACGCGACGAACGAGCGGCCGATCCGGACCACCCCGAAATCACAGGCCAGCCACACCTCGCCGCGGCGCTCGCCCGCGACGACGAGCAGCGAGTCGACGCCGCAGCCGTCGGTGCCGAGCAGCACGCAGCCGTCGCGCTCGCTCCAGTCCGCCGGAAAATCGTCCTCGATGCGGTGGGCGACCTCGCGGCTCGCCTCGACGTCCGCCTGGCGCAGCAGCCACTCGATGTCGGACGAATCGGCGGACGCGTGCGCTGCCGGGCCCGTCGGCAAGAACGGCCTGGCGGGCCGGCCCTCGCGCAGCGCGTGCGACAATCGGTGCAGCGGATAGCTGATCGGCCCGGCCCCGCCGTCGCCGATACGTACGAGGAATTGCAGGTAGTCGCACGGCAGCGTGACGCCGTATTCGCGCTCGAACGCGGCCACCGTGGCGAGCGCGAGCGGCGGGCGCGTCTCGTAGACGAGCGGCGACGGCAGCCAGCGCGACCCGAGCGCCCGCAGCTCGGCGAGCTTGTGCGCGAGGCGATCGATGTCGTCCCGCGGCTCGGGCCGCACGCTCGCCGGGGCCGTCACCGCTCCGCCGAACGCGTCGTCGCGGTGCGGCACGCCGAGCCAGGCCGCCAGATCGCGGCCGAAGCAGCTCGCCCAGCCGGCGTCGGACAACAAAAAATTGTCGTAGTTGTAGGTCGGATCGAGCTGCGCGACCTCGTCGTGCTCGTCGAGCGCGACCACAGGTTCGCCGCCGCTCCGCTCGAGCCGCACGCCGCGGCGGACCCAGTCGTCGGCGACGAAGGACGCGACCGTCTGCACGTCGCCCAGCGCCAATTCCTCGCCGGCGAATCGGAGCTGCACGCGGGTGAGGTCGAGGCGGACCGCGGCGCGCGACCACACGACGCAGCCGAGCTCGTCGGCGACCCACACGAATTCGTGGCCGCAGTACCACGCGCCGATTCGCAGTCCGCGGCGGCGCCACGCCGCGGCCGTCGCGTCTTTGTCCGCGGCCTCGCCCTGCGCCAGCAGCCGCGCGCCGGCCGGCGACACTGCGAAGACGGCGAACGCCGCCTCCCCGGGCCGCGACGCGTCCCACGCCACCAGCTTCGGCCCCGGGGTCGCCAGCGCGGCGTCGACGTCGTCACCGGTCATCGCAGCGCCTCGCTCGTCAGTCGCTCGCTGCCGAATCGTGGTAGTAGGGCGATGGTCGGCGCGACGAACGTGCGAGCCATGTCGCACGGTATCACTCGTCTCGCTGGCGGCTCAAGGGCTCGCGGGCGCACTCACTGAACAACGCCGTCGCGGGATCGAGTAGGGTGCGGAGCTGCTCAGGGCCTCCTGCGGCGCCGAGAGCGAGCTCGAGCCGGTCGGCGAGCGCTCCAGCCTTCAGCACCCGTCGGTGCCGGCGCCGGGGTCATCGGTACCGTCGTCGGGCAGGTCGAGGAACGGGATCGGGGCCTCGGGGCGCTTCCGGGGCGGGGCCTTGTCCGGACCGAGGAGCACCGCGAAGTCCTGCCCGTGCTCGTCGGTGAAGAACCCGAACGCCCGCGGCTGGCCGTCCGGACCGTTGGGCGAGACCTCGTTGCCCTCGTGGTCGATGAACTTCAGCGGCGCGCGGGCAGGGGCCGCCGGCATCGCTGCTGCGAGCTGCTGTTCCGCGGACGCTTCGACCTCGAGGGGCACGGGGCATTCTTCGACGTCGCACAGCCACAGCGTCGCTCCGCCGGCGACGGCGCCGAGCACGAGGGTGAAGCAGAGACCGAGCGAACAGGTGGGCCTTGCGGCGGTGGGGTCGACGAGACGTTCGATGCGATTCACGAGAGTTCCTCCGCTGGCAGACAGCGCCGGTGAGGCGGCCGCCCGATCGGCCGCGGCGAGACGGGTGAGCGCGCGGACATAGGCGACGAGGTCGGCCTGGCGAGGCGGGACCACTGCGTCGCAGCAGCACTCGCGCTCGTGACGGACCTGCTGCGCCAGCCACCGCGCGGCGGGGTGAAAGAACAGCGCGACCTCGACGAGCACCTGCAGCCAGTTCCAGGCGACGTCGGCCCGCTGCACGTGGGCCAGCTCGTGGATCAGCAGACACTCGAGCTCCTCGTCGGGCACCCGGTCGAGCAGGGCCGACGGCAACACGACCAGCGGCCGCCACCAGCCGATCAACGTCGGCACCCCGACCGCCGACGAGCGGGCCATGGCGACGGGGCGGTGGAAGTCGAGGTGCCGGCGCGCGCGCGCCAGCAGCCGCTCGGCGTCGTCGACCGCGAGCGGTCGCGCCGCGCGGCGCAATCGCTCGACCCTGCCGCTGGCGACCGCGAGGCCGAGCGCCCCCCAGGCGGCCCCGAGCAGCCACGCGAGGCCGATCCACGGGGTCGCAGGCGCGAGCGAGAGCCTGGCCTCGCCGGCCGCAGGGACCCTCGCCTGCGCGGCCAAAGGCGGCGCCGTCTCGGTCGTTTCGCCAGCGCCGGCGATCGTCGCGGCGAGCGGCGGCGGAGCGAGCGTCACTGCGATCGCCGCCGGTGGCACGATCAGCAACGCAGCGAGCGCGACGCCGTGGCGCCGGCGCGGGCGATCGACGCCGAGCCATCGCAGCGCGATCGCGGCGACCGCCGCAGTGGCCACGCCGAGCCAGGTCGCGTGCAACACGACCACGCCGAGCCACGCGAGCGCCGCGGTCACGACCCGCCCCTCCGCTCGAGCCGCTCCAGCAGGGTTCGCAACTGCGAGAGCTCGTCGGCGCTGGCCGGCCGCTCTTCGAGCGCGCGCATGACGAGGCGAGACGTCGAGCCGGCGAACGCCTTGTCGAGCAGGTCACGGACCAGCGAGCCCTGCGTCTCCGCCTCGGGCTGGGCCGCGGCGTACACGTGACTGCGCGCCGACTCGTCGCGCGTGACGAGCCCCTTGTCGGTCATGATCTGCAGCAGCTTGAGGGCGGTCGTGTAGTTGACCGGGCGCTCCGCCTGCAGCACCTCGTGCACTGCCCGTACGGTGGCCGGCCCGATCTTCCAGAGGACGCGCAAGATCGACAGCTCGGCGTCGGTCGGGCGGGGTGGGGGACCCATGACCGGGATGATGTACGACGGCCTTCGTAGTGTCAACGAAGATTTTCGTACTTTCTCCCCGCGGCGCCCGGCGCGATCGCGCGCCGCTCCTCCGGCGTGACGTGGGAGGCGCTGCGCCGGCTCGGGCCGCTCCCTCGGGGCCCGAGCGCTTCGAGGCGCAGCGAGGCCTCGAGCATGAGTCCGAAAGGCCATGTCCGTGAGGACATGGCCTTTCATTCACGCTCGCGGTCTCAGTTGGGCTGGACGCCCGGCTGCGAGGCCTGGACCGACCAGACCCAGTCGTCGAGGAGGACCAGCGAGTCGTAGATGCCGTCGCCCGTGTCCCAGATGGCGAAGCGGATCTCCATGATCTCGCCGCCGGTGACGTTGCCGGACATCTTCAGCCAGCCGGTGCCGCCGCCGGTGGTGTTGTTATTACCGCAGCCGCCCTCGACGATGTCGAAGCCGGTGCCGGCGAGCCCGGTCTGGCCGCTGCAGCCGTTGTAGGTGCCCCCGTTGCCCAGGCAGCTGATCGCGCCGTTCTTGCACTGCGTGAACAGGCCGGGGGCGGCCTTGGCGATGTTGACGCCGACCGGGTACTTCTGGTTGTTCGGCGTGGTGTAGATGGCGATGTTCTTGTCGTTCGGGTTGCCGGCGGCGTTCGAGTTGACCAGGGTGACGAACAGGTCGTTGAAGGACGTGCACACGTACTCCGGCCACTCGGCCGAATAGAAGTACATCTGCACGTTGAACGACTTGGCGTTGGTCGGCACGCGGATCCGCAGCTTCAGCATCGCGCTGTTGTTGGCCTGGGTGCTGTTGGGGCCCGGGCAGCCCGGCGCGTTGGGGAACTGACCGCCGTTGGAAGCGAGCCAGTCGGCCGGGGCGGCGCTGTTGGCCCCGTTGTCCTTGCCCATCTGGAAGTCGGCGTAGCCCGGGTTCACGTCGTTCGAGTCGGCGGCGTTGCCGGTCGAGAGGATCGCCAGGCGGGCGTTCTGCTGCGGGACGACGTTGGTGCCGAAGCCGGGGCGGATCGACTTGGCCGACGCATCGATCGCGCCGGCCCCGTTGGCGCGGGTGAGGGTGCCGGAGATGACGCCCCACTTCTTCTGGTTCTGCGGCGGGTTCTCGGTCGTGGTCTGGCAGAGGTCGATCGCCTTGGCGTAGTCGAGCGGGGTCGACGAATTGCTGGCCAGGCCGGCGTCGCACGAGGGGAGCGGGTTGTCCTTGGTGCCGTCGCAGTCGTCGTCGACCATGTTGCCGCCGACCTCGAACGCGCCGGGATTGACGAGCACCGGGTTGAGGCAGCTGGGGCCGACTTCGTCGCAGCAGTCGCCGCCGCACACGGTGTAGCCGTCGCCGTCGGCGTCGGGGTCCTCGTCGACCTGATTGTTGCAGTTGTCGTCGAGGCCGTTGCTGCAGATGTCGGTCGGGTTGGGCGTGACCTCGCCCATGCACGGGCCGTAGCCGGTGCCCTGCGGGTTGCAGGTCTGCGCGCCCTGCTTGCAGATGCCGACGCCCTGGGTCCCGTCGGGGCCGGTGTAGCAGGCGGTCTGGGTGCCGGGCTCGCACTGACACGGGCCCTGGTTCTCGCAGCCGTTGCCCGGGTCCTTGTCGCAGTCGTTCCACGGCGCCTTGCAGGACTCGAGGCCGCACTGGGCCATGACGCACGCGGCGTTGCCGTTGGGCGGCGCCGGACAGGCGTTGCCGCAGGCCTGACAGTTGGCGGTGTCGACCAGCAGGTCGACGCAGCTGTTGCTGCAGCAGGCCAGGCCGTCCTGACACGGCTGCATGTCGTTGCAGCCGGGCACGCACTCGCCGGCGTCGCACACGGTGCCGAGCGGGCAGTCGCCGTCGCCGAGGCAGCCCTTGCAGGTGTTGCTGCCGACGTCGCACTTGGCCGGGGCGTTGCAGTCGGTGTCGTCGTTGCAGCCGGGGATGCACCCGTCGCCGTTGGGGTCGCAGAACTGTCCCATGGGACAGTTCGCCTCCTCGCACGGCATCGTCATCCCCGTGGTGTCGGTCGTGCTCGTGGTGTCGGTCGCGCTCGTCGTGTCGGTCGCGCTCGTCGTGTCGGTGTCGGTGGTGCCGGTGCTGGTCGTCTCCGGCGGCTCGATGCCGGTGTCCGTCGACCCAGACTCGGTGCCCACCGTGCTGTTGCCAGGGTCGGTCGGGGCCGTCGAGGTGGGCTCGGTGGTCCCAGGCGCAGTGGTGGTGCCCATCTGGCCGGTGGCGGTGATGGTGGCCGACGTGACCTGAACGGTGGGATCGGGGGACGCATCGTCGCCGCAGGCCGCGAGCAGCACGGCGCACGACGCCAGCGCGGCGATATCGAGGCAGATGTTACGCATTTCAGCCACTTTACCAGGGTCTCGCAGCCGCGATCGTCGCCAGCGCGCCGCAACCTGCCCGGGTTTGCGCACGTGTTCGTCGACGCGCGCGCTTTTTTTGACCGCACGCGACAGGGCATTCCCGCGCTCGCGGGCTTGCCCGAATGAGTGCACTCAATTTCGCAGGGTCGCCGGTGAATGGCCGCAGGGCCGGCGGTCTACAGTCGCGCTCGATGCGGGCAGGGCTGCTCGAGCGCGTCGCAGGCGGCCCCACCCGGCTCGATGGCGACGTCTTCTCGGGCCATCGACTCATGCGCCTCAGCAGCACGCCATGCACCGGCGCCGACTGCACCGGATCGGGGGAGATGCTGCAGGCCGACGGGTCGAACGACGACGGGCCGACCCGCGACACGAGCGAGCTGTGTTTTCGCGTCGAGGCCGCGGGGGCGGAATTGAACCACACGCGCCCCAGACACCCCCAGGGCCAGCTTTCGGGCCGCAGGTCGCGGGGCTGGCGCCGATGCGGCATGCGGGTGCGCGCCGCGCTGCTGACATCACCGCAGGTCACGGGGACGATATCGACGACGCTTATGACGGCGCACCCTGCCACGGGTCGGGCAGCCCGTCGTCGCGGCGCGCGACCTCGGGGCATGCGGGGCGCGTCGCGCTGCGGATCGTCAGCGCATTCGCCGGCTGCTTTCAGCCAGCCCGGGCCCGACGAGCGGTTCGAGCTGCTGTCCCGGATCGGCGTTTCAGGCCGTGATCGAGGCGACGGCGAAGTGGGCGGGCTCTGAGCCACGTGAGCCGCGAGAACTCGGGCGCGAGCGACGATTTCGGGCCCCACTGGCCGCCGAGCTCGACGCATGCGCACCGCTGACGATGGTAGGATCCAGGCATGTCCGGGGAGCGCCGCTACGACGAACGCGAGGTCGGCCAGATCCTCAGGCGCGTCGCGGAGCTCCACGCGCGTGAGGGCGAGAAGACCGACGCGCGGTCGATGAGCCGGGGCGAGATCGAGGAGGTCGTCCAGGAGCTGGGCATCTCGAAGGCTCTGGTGGCGCGCGCGACCGGTGAGCTGGCGCTGCAGGACGTCCGCAACCGGCCGGTGTGGTGGGCCGGCGGCAAGATCGACCTGATGTTCGAGGATGTCGTCGACGGCCAGGTCGACGACGCGAGGCTGTCGCAGATGATCGAGGTCCTGCGCCGCTCGCTCGGCGACCCGGGGCAGCTCAAGCAGGAGGCCGGGGCCCGGATCTGGTCGGCGACGACGCGCCGGATCCACCTCACGGTGGTCGAGCACGAGGGCCGCACCACCCTGCGCCTGGAAGAACGCATGGACGCGAGCGTGACCCTGGGGAGCGCATTCCTCGGCGGCTTCGCCGGCTTCCTCGCCGGATTGTTCGCGGTCGTGCTGCTGAAGGGGGTGGTGATCAAGGCGCTGCTGCTCCTGCTGCTGGGGGCGTTCGCGTCGACCGGCGCCGTCGCGGGCTGGATCGGCGGGCGCGCGCTGTGGCGGCGCCGCAGCGAAGGCCACGAGGCGCAGCTGCGGCAGGCCTTCGCCGCGATCGTGGCGCTGACGGATGGGCTCGCGTCGCGGCAGTCGCCTCCGGACGAGTGATGTCAGCGGGCCTCGTCGAGGGGGGCGCCGAAGAGCCGGCCGTGCGCCTCCGCGAACGCATTCGGTGTCTCGGGCTTGACGAACAGGGCAGTGACTTCGGGGTGGGCCGCTCGCACTCTGGCCTCGATAGCGGCGACGGCGGCCTCGACCTCGGGCACGCGCAGCCCGTCCTCGAATTCGAGGCTCAGGGCGACGACGTTCTGATCGGGCGCGAGCTGACTCGTCCGGCGACGGCGGGCGCGCCGGGCCTTGCTGCTCGCCAGGAGCGTCACAGGCGGGCGAGTCGGCCGCCGTCCACCACCACCGCGGTCCCCTCCACGAACACGGCCTCCGACGCGGCCAGGAAAGCAATCGCCGCCGCGACGTCCTCGGGGTGGCCGACCTCGGAGCGATCGATCCGCTCCACACCCGACTTCACGTTGGGGTTCTCCCACAGCATCGGCGTATCGATCGCCCCGGGCAGCACCGCGTTGACGCGGATCCCCCGCGGCTTGCCCTCGATCGCGGCGCTGCGGGTCAGCGAGACCAGGGCTGCCTTGGCCGCGGCGTACGGCGCGACGTGGGGCTCGGTCTCGCGGGCGTGGATGCTCGAGACGTTGACTATCGCGCCGCCGGGCTGCATGTGCAGCAGGCCCTGGCGAATGAACAGGAACGCGCCCATCAAGTCGACGCCGAGGACCCGCGCCCAGTCGTCGCCTTTGAGGTCGATGAACGGCTTGAAGGTCATCAGGCCGGCGTTGTTGACGATCACGTCGACGGCGCCGAAGCGCTCCAGCGCTCGTCGCATGCAAGCCTCGACCTGGTCGTCCCGGCTCACGTCGCAGGCGACGCCGAGCGCCTCCGAGGCGCCGGCGGCGACGAGCGCCTGTGCGGCCGATTCGGCGGCCTCGCCATGCAAGTCGGCGATCACCAGCCTCGCCCCCTCGGCGGCGAGGCGGCGGGCGGTGGCGAGACCGATGCCGCTCGCGCCGCCGGTCACGATCGCTGTCTTGCCGGCGAAGCGGCGGCACGTGGTGGGCGTTTCGGCTGTGTTCGGCATGGGTCGGCTCCCGGCTCACGATGGGTCGTTCGACGGCGCCTTCTGGTAGCGCCGCTCCCGGCTGCGCGCGCCGGCGACGAGTTGTTGCGTCGCAGTGTCGTCGTGCTGGCTCGGAGGGTGCACGGGCAGGCCGAGCACGACGCTCTGGGTCGGGAGGACCTCGCGCCACTCGGCGATCAGCTGCCGGTAGACCTCGGCGACCGCGCGGGGCTTTCGGTCGAGGTCGTAGAGGCCGAGCGGGTTGACGCGCCCGTTGTCCTCGCGCAGGGCGGTGTCCCAGTCGACCTGGTCGATGAGCGAGTACCAGGTGAAGCCGACGATCGGCAGGCCGTCGTTGCGGACGCGCAGGACGTTGGCCCACTCCTTCCGCAGCCAGCGAACCGCCTCGTTCTTGCCCGGGCCCTCCATCAGGTTCGTCTCGGTGTGCATGATGGGCAGCCGATAGCGCGCGTAGTATTGATTGGTGATCACCGCGTAGCCGAAGATCTCGCCGGACGCCTCGGTGGTGCCGTCCGGGTGGACGAGGTGCTCGTTGGTCGAATAATAGTCGTTGCCCATGACGCAGTGGTGCTTGAGCCGACCTTCCAGGAAGAAGTGGTATTCGTCGCGCGTCAAGCCGTTGTCGAGCAGATACTCGTACATCGTCGAGTTGACGCGGTGCCCGTAGTTCAAGTCGAGCGACAAGAACCGCACCGCGTTGAGCGTCTCGGCCCGGTGGATCGCGGCCGGGTTCTGCGCGTGGTAGTACTCGCTGGACTCGCTCTGAATGAAGATGGCGTCGGGCCGCACCTCGAGGATCCGCCCCATCGCCAGCACGTTGGCCTTGACGAGGTACTTGAGCGCCGTCACGAACGCGCGGTCCGTCTTGAGCTGTTCGTTCCACCAGCCGTACTTGGCCGAGAACAGCGCGCATATGTACATCTCGTTGATGGGCGTGTAGAGCTGGACCCACGGGAATCGCTCGGCGAAGGCGCGGGCGTAGTCGGCGAACAGCGCCGGGAAGTCGGGGTTCTGATAGTCCCCGAGCCAGTCGGGCACGCCGAAGTGGCAGAGGTCGGTGATGGGGACGATGTCTCGCCTGCGGAGCTCGGCGAACGTCTCGTCGGCGAAGCCCCAATCGTATCTGCCGGGCCCGATCCAGGTCCGGTGGATCGGGGGGCCGTACCGCAGGTAGCGGATCTCGCACTCCTCCACGAGGTCGAAGTCGCGGCGCCACAGATCGTAATGGCGGCACTTCTCCATCTCGTCGACGCGTCGGCCGGAGACGGTCGGGCAGCTGTTCTCGATGCCCGTGGCGAACATGAAGTAGATCATGGCGAGGAGCCGCTGGCGGTCATGGCCGCGATCCAGGCGCGAGCAACACCGGAGCGCGCTCGACCGCACCCGCGCGGGAGGAAGCGCGAGCGCACGAGAAGGGCGCGGCGGGCCCAGCATTTCCAAGCAAGAGCTCCGCTGCCGGCGCCCCTTCACCGGGCCGCCGAGGAGGCGCGAGAACAACGGCCCGGGGTGTGATCGGAGCATCAAGCGGCGCGACGGCAGGGTCACAGGCAGGTAGCGCGTCGTCTTGCCGGGCCGACGGAGCCGTGTAGGTTCAAGTCAGGAGGTTATCGCCATGCGCTTTATGAACATCCTCGTCGGCGTCTCGTGCTTGACGCTATTCTCGGCGACGGCCCACGCCGGCAAGAAGAGCCAGCCGCTGCTGACGATAGGGCCGGCAGTGAGCGGTCACGACGGGATGGTGGTCTCGTCGAACAGCGACGCATCCCGGGTCGGCGCGATGGTGCTCTCGCAGGGAGGCAACGCGATCGACGCGGCGATCGCCATGGAGTTCGCCCTCAACGTGTCCGAGCCGGCCTTCTCCGGCATCGGCGGCGGCGGGTTCATGCTGATCCGCGAGGCCGCGACGGGCGACGTGGTGATCATCGACAGTCGAGAGCGCGCCCCCGCGAGCGCGACCCCGGACATGTTCCTCGTCGATCTGGACAACGACGGTCAAATCGACGATCCGATCCCCTTCGCCACCCGGCGCACTCTCGGGATCGCCGTGGGAGTCCCGGGGGCGCTCGCCGGCGCCCAGGCGGCGCTCGACCTGTTCGGGACGTGGAGCTTGAAGCAGACCCTCGCACCAGCGGTCGCTCTGGCGGAAGACGGGGTCGTCGTCACGCAGCTGCTCGCGGAGAGCATCGCCGCCAATCAATCGCTGCTGGCCGCGAACCCGGCGGCGCGGGCGGTCTTCTTGCCGGGCGGGCAGCCGCTCGCGGCCGGAGACTTGCTGGTCCAGCCGGACCTCGCGGGCACGTTCCGGCTGCTGCAGAAGCAGGGGATCGAGGCGTTCTACAGCGGTGAGCTGGGCGAGGCCTTCGTCGCGGAGGTCCAGGCGGCCGGCGGCGGCATGACGGTGGAAGACCTCGAGAACTACGAGATCACGCTCGACGAGCCAGTCCGCGGCTTTTATGGGGAGTACGAGATCCTCTCGGCCGCGCCGCCGACGTCGGGCGGTCTGACGGTGCTGCAATCGCTGGCGATCCTCGAACAACTCGACATCTCCCAGTATGCCGACGATCCGGTGACGCGCTATCACCTGCTCCTGCAATCGTTGCACCTCGCCTTCGCCGACCGCAACGCGTATCTCGGCGATCCCGAGTTCGTCGATATCCCGCTCGAGGGGTGGCTCGATCCGGCGTACATCGCGAGCCGAGCCGGCCTGCTCGATCCAGACGGCTACACCTGCCCGATCGTGGCTGGCCCGGTCCCGGGCTCGACGAGCGCGTCACCGAGCGAGTCCGCGGAGCTCAGCGCGAGTACGACCCATCTCACCGTCACGGATCGCTGGGGGAACATCGTCGCGTTCACGACGACCATCGAGCAGGTCTTCGGGACCGGCCGAATGTTGCCTGGCTACGGGCTCATGCTCAACAACGAGCTGACCGACTTCAACCCGATACCCGGCGGGCCCAACGAGGTGCAGCCGAACAAGCGGCCGCTGAGCAGCATCGCGCCGACCGTCCTGTTGGCCGACGGTGAGCCGGTGTTGACGATCGGATCGCCGGGTGGGCCGCGCATCATCGGCTCGATCGTCCAGGTCCTGGTCCAGATCCTCGATCTCGACATCGACCTGCAGACGGCGGTCTCGACGGCCCGCGTGTTCAGCTCGACGTGCGCGACCGCCACGCCGAACGTCCGCTGGGACTCCGGGTTTCCGAACGATATCCGGGCCGGACTGATCGAGCTCGGCTACGTGTTCGAGCCGACGCCGCAGGAGGTCGGCAACGTCAACCTGATCGGTATCGAGGACGACACGTACACGGGGGTCGCCGATCCGCGGCGTGAGGGTATCGCCATCGGGCTGACGGACGCTCCCGGCAAGCCGGGCAAGGGCGGGTAGCGAGCAGGGGCGGGCGGCCTCTCACCGCCCGCTCGTCCGCTCCGCTCGAGCTGCGCTTCAGGGGCGCAGCACGACCTTGATGCAGCCGTCCTGCTTGTCGCGGAAGGTCTTGTAGGCCTCCGGGGCCTGCTCGAGCGGCAGGCGGTGGGTGACGACGAACGACGGGTCGATCGTGCCCGCCTCGATCTTCTCGAGCAGGGGCCGCAGATAGCGCTGGACCGGCGTCTGACCCATGCGGAGGGTCAGGCCTTTGTTCACGGCGGCGCCCATCGGCATCTTGTCGACCGCGCCGACATAGACCCCGGGGATCGACACCGTGCCGAACTTGCGGCAGCACATGATCGCCTCGCGCAGCGCGTGGGCGCGGTCGGTCGCCAGGTTCACCGCGGTCTTCACCTTGTCCATCACTGCGTCGGGGCTGCCGAGCCCGTGGGCCTCGCAGCCGACCGCGTCGATGCAGCGGTCGGGGCCGCGGCCCTGCGTCATCTCCATCAGGCGGTCGTAGACCTTCGTCTCGTCGAAGTTGATGATCTCGGCCTTGCCGGCCTCGGCCATGCGCAGCCGCTCGGGTACGCGGTCGATGGCGATCACGCGGCCCGCGCCGAGCATCCAGGCGCTGCGGATCGCCATCTGCGCGACCGGCCCGCAGCCCCAGATCGCCACCGTGTCGCCCGGTTCGATGCCGCACAGCTCCGCGGCGAAGTAGCCGGTCGGGAAGATGTCCGACAGGAACAGCACCTGCTCGTCGCTGAGCCCGGAGTCGATCTTGATCGGGCCGACGTCGGCGAAGGGTACGCGCAGGTACTGGGCCTGACCGCCCGCGAACCCGCCCAGCATGTGCGAATAGCCGAACAGGCCGGCGGGCGACTGGCCCATCATCTCGCGGGCGATGTGCGCGTTCGGGTTGCTGACGTCGCAGCCGCTGTGCTCGCCGCGCTGACAGAAGAAGCACGAACCGCAGGCGATCACGAACGGGACCACCACGCGGTCGCCCTTCTTGAGCCGCGTGACCGCCTTGCCGACCTCCACCACCTCGCCCATCGGCTCGTGGCCGAGGATGTCGCCGGACTCCATCGTCGGCACGAAGCCGTCGTAAAGATGGAGATCCGAGCCGCAGATCGCCGTGGCCGTGACCCGGATGATCACGTCGCGCGGGTCGAGGATCGTGGGATCCGGGACGTCGTCGACGCGGACGTCGCTCTTGCCGTGCCAACACAGTGCTCTCATGACCTTCTCCGATGCGGTGAGACGTCAGCGTGCGGCGGCTCGACCCTCGTCGTAGCCGCCGACTGCCGGAACCCTGAGCGATCGCGGTGCGGGTGCAAACGGGTCGGGACCTGTGCCCGGCGAGCTCTGCCACCAGGTCGGATGCTCGCCGGTTCACGGCAGAGGGCGATCGAGTGTGTGCAACGGGCCGCCGATGCAGCGAGCGCGTCGGGCCCGAGCGAGCAGTCTCTGCAGTCGACGCGCGCGGTCCGGAGTCACGCCGGCACCCCGCGGAGCCGCAGGCTGGTCAGCGTGCGCACGAGGTACGTGTGATTCCACGGGGCGGGCGGTCCCACGCGCTCGAAGTGGCGGAAGCGCGGCAGGAGCTCGCCGAGAGTGATGCGCACCTCCATCTTCGCCAGCGCCATGCCGATGCAGGCGTGAATGCCGTGTCCGAAGGCCACGGAGCCGCGGTCGCTCCGATCGATGTCGAACACGTCGGGGTTCGAGAACTGGCGCTCGTCGCGGTTCGCGGCCGCGAGCATCGCCATCACGACGGCGCCCGCGGGCACCTTGTGCCCGGCGATCTCCGTGTCGCACTTCACCGAGCGCGCCATCGAGTGCGCCGGGGGCGAGAAGCGGAGCACCTCGTCCACGAAGCGCGGCACGAGCGACATATCGGCGCGCAGCCGCTCGAGCAGGCCTGGCCGTTCGGTCAGGTGGAGCATCGCGCTCGTCATGAGCCCCGACGTGGTGTCCATCGCGCCGACGATCAGGACCGCCAGGAAGGGGACGATCTCCTCGTCGGTGAGCCGCTGTCCGTCGACCTCGGCCTGCACGAGCCGGCTCACCATGTCGTCCTGCGGGGAGCGCCGCCGCGTCTCGATCAGGCTTCGCAGGTACGCCGCCATCTCGTCGACGGAGGCGCGCACGTGGGTGGCGTGCTCGGGGCTGCGGGGCACCGGCCGGATGCTCATCATCGCCTCCGACCAGCCCCGCAGCTTCGGGTGCAGCGCGGGATCGAGGCGGAGGTAGTGCCCGATCGTCCCGGCGGTCACGGGCAGACCGATGTCGTTGACGATCTCCGCCTCGCCGCGCTCCAGGAACTGCCGCGCCGCGGCCTCCGCCACGCCCTGCACGAGGGGCGCGGTGCGTTCGATGGTGCGCGGCAGGAACGCTGCGCTCACCAGATTGCGCATCTTGGTGTGATCCGGCGGATCCATCGAGTGCAAGGAATAAGCGCACGGGTTGGGCCTCAGCCAGTCGGGCTCCCACGCGCTGGCGAATCCGCCGGACGAGAACACTTCGGTGTTCCGGAGGACGGCGAGGACATCGGCGTGGCGGCTCACCACATAGCGGCCTCCCGGCTCGATCCGGGAGAGTCCCTCGGCGCGCATGCGCGCGTAGAAGGGGTAGGGGTCGGCCTGGTAATCGGGGGAGAGTAGATGGAAGGTCGAGCTCATTGTCGTGAGTCGGTGGTGAGAAAGGTGGAGGGGTTAGAGGCCTAGCCTCGGGCGAGGGCCCGGAGGTCCGACAGGTCCTTCACGACGGCCGGATCGTCCGGCGGGGCCAGCGCTGCGGCGCACGAGGAAGCCGCGCATGCCGGCCGCGCGGGCCGCCGCGACGAAGCTCGGCTCGTCGTCGAAGAACAGGCAGCGGTCGGGCGAGGTGCCCAGGAGGCGCGCGACGTCGAGATACGCCGCCGGCTCCGGCTTGACTGCGCTCCCGCGGGCGGGCACCCGCACTACGTCGGCCAGCTCGGTCACGGGGAGCGGGGCGGAGGGTGATTCGAATCTGGGCAGGGCGGAGTTCGAGAGGACGCCGATCCGCAGGCCGAGGCGCCGCGCCTCGCGGAACGCGTCGAGCGCGTCGGGGTACCGCCGGAAGAGCGTCAGATAATCGTATGCGCAGATCTCCGCGAGCGCGGCCTCGGGGATTCGCAGCTCGGGGCCGAGGCCCTCCCAGAAGGCGCGCCACATCTCGCTGGCGATCAGCCGCTCCCCGTGATGGTCGGCGCAAAAGGCCTCCCAGCGCTGGTGGAGCGCCCGCACCGGCAAGGGCGAGCGCCCGTGGAACAGCGAAGCGGCCCTGCTGCGATCCAGCTCCACCAGCACGCCGTCGTAGTCGAAGATTGCAGCGTCGAATCTCATCGCGGGGTACCTCTTGCGAATGCGGCCCGAGGCGAAGCTCAGCGGTGGCGCGAGAGCCGGCGCCACGCGGCCATGAGCCCCATGCCGGCGAAGGCGTGGGTGTTGGTCGGCAGGTGATAGACGAGGGGCCTGGGTCCGTAGAGCTCCGGCGTGCCGGGCCACGTCCCGTCGGGCTGCTGGGTGCCCATCAGGTAGTCGAGCGCCCGGCGCAGGAACGGCTCGTGCACGTCGTGGCGCTCCGCGAGCGCGGCGACCGCGAGCCCGGTTGCGCTCGGCGTGCTGTCCTCGCCCGGGCCGAGGGGGAAGCCGCCGTCGGCGTTCTGCAGCGCGCGGAGCGACTCGACCGCGCTGTACATGACGGGGTGCCCTTCGCCGAGCCCCTTGCTCACCTCCAGCACCGCGTAGGGCAGGTTGCGGTACCACCCCGCGGTCCAGCGGCCCTGCGCCTCGTAGCGCTGCGCGAGCCAGCGCCGCGCCGGGCGGATCGATCGGTGCGCGGGGCCGCGGAAGGTGGCCAGCGCCGCGACGACGTGGGCCACGCAGTCCTCGACGGGGAGGTCCTCCGCCGATTGCCAGGTGGTCCACAATCCGCCTTCGAGCTGGCACCCGAGGAGATAGGCGACGCCCTTCTCCGCGGCGTCGGTCGAGGCGTCGTCCTCGCGGTCGCGGAGAGCGAGGAGGGCGCAGGGCGTCGTGTCGTTGTCCGACTCCAAATCGCTGCGGTAGCCCCACCCGCCGTCGGGGTTCTGCGCCTTCACGAGGAATTCGAAGGCCCGGGGCGCCGCGTCGCGGGCGAATACGGGGTGCTCGCCGTACGCGCGCAGGGTCAGCGAGGTGTCCCAGACGTCGCTCGTGCAGAAGCGAAAGGTCCCGTCGGCGCGCTGCGCGGCGAGCAGGTGCGCGAGGCACCGCTCGAGGGCCGGCGAGCCGGGGAGCGCATGGGCCAACGCGAGCAGCGCGACCGCGGAGCTGACGGGGTTGTGGCAGAAGCCGCCGTCGGCGCTCTGCATCGTCACGAGGCGCTCGGCGACCGCGGCGGCCCTCTCGGCATTGCCGTCCAAGGCTTCGAGGAGCGAATACGTGGAGAGGAGGTCGACGTGGCTCCACCGCTTCATTCGCGTGGTGTCGGCCTTCTCGTAGAAGCGCTCGACGAGCTCCTTGATCTGCGGCGGCGTGTACGGCGAGAGCACGCGCGCGCCGCGGCTCCGGGCGAGCGCGTAGAGCAGGATCGTCTTGCGCCGGTAGAGGTCGCCGTACAGCGTGGGGCCCCGCAGATCGATGGGCCCGGCGCTGTCCCGCAGGAGGAGCCAGGGGAGCTCGTCGAGCAGCCTCGCCATGGGATCGTGGTCCTGCGGCGCGCGGCGCTCGAGCCACGTGCGCGCCCGCTCCACGGCCGCCGCAGCAGCGGGTCCCCCGACGCGCACCAGAGCGCAAGCCACGAGCGCAGTGTCGAACATCCGCGGGTCGGGCTCGATCTGCCAGGAGCCGGGCGGATCCTGCGTATCGAGGCAGTACCTCACCGCGCGCTCGAGGTGCCGGGCGAGGCGCTGACGCGGCCTCTCCGGCGCCGCGATCGCGGGCGGCGAGGGAGTCTGTTGAACATGGTCTGTCCCCGTGCTCGGGGAGCTCACGCCAGGAAATCGCTCTTGTTCGAGGAGATGCATTGTGTCGGGCTCTCTGTCAGGCGAGCACGCCGCGGAGCTTCAGCCGCGTCGGCCCGCGCACGATGACGGTGTGGGTCCATTCGATGGTCGGCTCCACCAGCTCGAAGCGTCGGAAGCGCGTACAGAGCTCGCCGAGGGCGAGCCGCGCTTGCAGCTTGGTGAGCGCCATGCCGATGCAGGCATGGATGCCGTGACCGAAGGACACCATCCCGCGGGTGTCGCGGGTCATGTCGAAGACGTCGGGCGCGGGGAACTGCAGCGGGTCGCGATTGGCGGACGCGAGCATGAGCACCACGCTGGTCCCGGCCGGCACCGCGTGCCCGGCGATCTCGGTGTCTCGCGCCACGAAGCGAGGCATGCCGTGCGACGAGGGATCGTAGCGCAGCATCTCGTTGACGAAGGCGGGTACGAGCGCCGGATCGGCGCGCAGCCGGTCCAGGAGGTCGGGGCGCTCGGCCAGCATGAGCATCGACCTCGACAGCATGTTCGCGGTGGTCTCCATGCCGCCGACCAGGAGCATCGCCAGGAAGCCGACGAGCTCCGGCTCCGTCAGGCGCTCGCCGTCGATCTCGGCCCGCGCCAGCCCGCTGACCAGGTCGTCGCCCGGCGAACGCCGGCGCTCCTCGATCACCGAGGTGAAGTAGCGCAGCATCTCGTCGAGGGCAGTGCGGACGGTGGCCTCGTGCTGCGGGCTGCGAGGCGCCGGCGTGATGCTGAGGTAGCCGTCCGACCACTCCTTGCACTTGGCGTGTAGCCGTGGATCGAGGCTCAGAAAGTGGCCGATCGCGCCGGCAGTGAGCGGGGTGGCCACCTCCGTGACGAACTCCACCTCGCCGCGCGCCGCGAAGCAGCCGACCACGGAGTCGACCAATGCTCGCAGGAGAGGCGCGGTGCGCTCGAGCACGGACGGGGTGAACGCGGTGCTCACCAGGCTGCGCTTCTTGGTGTGCTCCGGCGGGTCGAGCGAATGCATGGTCTTGGTGCAGGGGTGCGGCCCGAGCCACGCGGGCTCCAGCGACCTCCGCAGGCCCGAGGCCTTGAAGACGTCCGGGTCGCGGAAAATGGCGACCACGTCCGCGTGACGGCTCACCGCGAGGAAACCGCCCGGCTCGAGCCGGCTCAGACCCTCTTCCCGCATGCGAGCATAGTAGGGGAACGGATCCGCCTTGTAGTCGGGTGAATCGAAATTGAACGACGAGAGCATGCGGCTTCTTTCTGAAGAAAAATGTGCGTTCGACGCGACGAGGTCAGCGCGGGCGTGAGCCAATCGTGTCAGTCGCCGCGTCACGGCTCCTCGAGTTCGACTGGGGCGAGAGCGGTGAATGTCAACAGAAGGCGGGGACATTCGCCGAGGAGCCGGGGACGCGGCGGACATGCGGAGGTGGCAAAGCACCCGCCGTTCCACGCCAGATTGTTCAAGGATCTTCGGGTGCTTGCGCGGAGCGACGGCCCCGGGCGGGGAAGGTCTCATGCGACGACATCGCCGATGTCCCAGGGGGACATTCGTCGCCGTGGGTGTCGCCGGGACGCGCCGCTCCGTCGGCCTCTGGCCGTCCGTCGAACCGCGCTTCGATCTCCGCCGCGCACGGGCGAAGGGCGAGGCCTCACCCTGCCGAGCGGATCGGAATCACGTCGACCTCGGGAGCCGGTCGAGATTGACGGCGAGCAGGCGAGGGGATCAAACTGTGACGGCCCGCGCGTCGGCGCGGGCGAGGGGGCCGCCATGAAGACACGGATCGTTTTGATCATCACCGGACTGCTGGGCGCTTGCGGGGGGCAGACCGGCGACATGACCACGACCGACGGCACCGGCACGGGCACCGGGGCCAGCAGCGAGAGCACGGGCCCGACCAGCACATCCTCCGGGTCGACGGACGGGTCGAGCTCGGACGCGACCACCGCGGTGCCGACCACCGGCTCGTCGAGCACGACCGGCGAGCCGGGCTCGTCCGGCTCGAGCTCCGGCGAGCCCGACACGAGCTCGGGCTCGACCGGGGCCGACTGCCTCAGCTGCGCCGAGTCGCTCATGGGCGCGGAGGGCGAGCTCTGCGAGGCCTCGCAGATGCTGTCGGACGCCCTGTTCGCGTGCATCTGCGACGCCTGTGCCGATGTCTGCGAGGCGACCTGCACGATGGCCGCCTCGCCGACCGCCGAGTGCTCGATGTGCCAGAACCAGGCGTTCGCCGACACCTGCATGCAGGCGGTGATGGCCTGCCTCGCCGATACCTGAGCCGACGTCGCTCGAACCGCTCGCGCGGCCGATCGGCGAACCCGCTGCAGCGCTGCGGTAGTCGCTGCGGTCGACCCGCGCGCCGAAGCCGTGCGGACGCTCGCGTGGCGCGGCGCGTGGGCCGGCCTACGACGATCAGGTGGCGCGCGGCGAGGCCGAGCAGGGCCGCGCGCTTCGGCGGCGAGCGCGATTCGACGATCCCGACCTGCCTCGCGGCTGCGGCGTGCGCTGCGGCGACGGGTGCGAGCGGCTGCGCGCGGGCGGTGTCGTGGGGGTCACGAGAGACCGTTCCGCCCGCGGCACCTCGACGGCCGCGAGACATATTGCAACCCTCGAGGAAACTATGACGACAGGCATTCGCGGCTGCGACAATCAATCGAACGCCCACATATCCATCGTGAACATGGAGAATCCGGCGGACAGCCAGACGGTGGGCCCACGGTCGTACGCCGAGGTGTACGCCTGGATCTCCCAGCACAAGGACGTACCGCTCAGCATCCAGACCGGGAGAGGCCGCTGCATCCTGTGGGACGAGGACTGGAAGATCAAGGCTGAATGGGACGACGGCTCGGGTGAGACCATCCTCGCCAACGTCCACAGCAGCCCGCAGGATTATAAAATGACCGTCGATCCCACGGGCAACATCTCCCTCGCCGAAACTTGACGGGGCCGCCATGAGCATGAACGACTGGAAGATCGCAAACGCCCTGGAGAACCTCACGGGGAACTGGGTCTATTACGTCTGCAACACCATCGCCGCCTTCGCGAACATCCACTTCAGCCGCCACGTGGACAATCCCGGCGACGATCACATGGCGACGAACGACAATGAGTACTATTACTATGGCTTCACCGGGGTCTTCAGCCACCGCGGCGGCGGCGCGGTCCCGCAGGCGATCCGGGACGCGCTCTACCAGGCCTGGCGGAACTACTTTCAGGTCTAGCATGATGCTGTGAAAGGGGACTGCGTAACCACACGCCGGGACGCACGCCTCGGGTTAGCCGACTCCGGTCCACCTGTCCGTGGTTGCGTGCCCGCGCGAGGGTGGCGTACGTTCGCGTGATGCGAACGCTCTGGACTCCCCTGCTCTGTGTACTCGCATGCGGCGGTGAGGAGCCCGCCGCCAGCGACGGGACCACCACCGGCACGACCGGCACGACCACGACCTCGGGCACGACCGCGAGCACGACCGAAGGCGCCACCACCACGACCACCACCACCGCGGAGCCGGTCACGACCACGAGCACGACCTCGACGAGCGACGACAGCTCCACTGGATCCACCACCAGCGCCACCACCAGCGCCACCACCGGCGTGCAGGAGTGTGCCGGCGAGCTCCCGGCCCACTGGATCGACGGCATCGACTGCGGCAGCGAGCCGCAGGTCCAGGTCCATCAGTATTCCGCCGACACCTGGATCCTCCGCCAGTCGCTGTGTACCAGCTTC
Source organism: Nannocystis sp. RBIL2 (assembly GCF_026626745.1). Classification (GTDB taxonomy): domain Bacteria; phylum Myxococcota_A; class Polyangia; order Nannocystales; family Nannocystaceae; genus Nannocystis. Next base: position 1,798,018 of record NZ_JAPNJW010000001.1, on the reverse strand, counting down.
GAGGGCCCGTTCATGATGCTGCTGTTCGGCTCGGAGCGCGCCCTCCTGCTCGACACCGGAGACGGCAACATCCCGATCGACGACATCGTCCACGGCCTCGTCGACGACTGGTCTCAGGCCCATGGTGGCGCCCCCATCGAACTCGTCGTCGGCAACACCCACGCCCACGGCGACCACGTCGCCGGCAACGACCTGTTCGTCGGTGACGCCGACACCAGCATCGTCGGCATCGGCGAGGCCGCCGTGCGCCAGTTCTTCGGCATCGACGCCTGGCCCGAGCAGATCGTGCAGTACGACCTCGGCGGGCGCGTCCTCGACATCGTCCCGCTACCCGGCCACGAGAAGGCGCACATCGCCGTCTACGACCCCGCCACCGGCGTCGTCTTCACCGGCGACACGCTCTATCCCGGCCGCCTCTACATCGCCGACTTCCCCGCCTACGTCGCCAGCATCGGCCGCCTCGTCGACCACCTCGCCGACAAGGAGGTCTGCCGGGTCCTCGGCGCGCACATCGAGATGACCAACACCCCCGGCGAGGACTTCGAGTTCATGCAGGCCTCGCACCCGGACGAGCACCCGCTCGAGCTCGACATGGCCCACCTGCTCGAGCTGCGCGACGCCGTCGAAGCCATGCAGGAGCCCGTGATCGAGGTCCACGACGACTTCATCGTCTACCCGCTGTGAGGCGGTGAGCGTTCACGGCAGGCCGAGCGCGCGCATCGATACGCGATAGATGTCGCCCTGCTTGCCGTCGCCGACGCCGGCGACGCTGCGGTCGTCCCGCGGGTCGTCGAAGCGCGGGCCGAGCGGTCCCGTGTAGCTGCGGTTGCTGCTGAAGTACAACCATGCGCCGTCGGGCGAGACGCTGTGATTCCACTCGGAGGCGGCGGTGTTGAGGCTCGCCAGCGGTCGCGCGGGCTCCCACGCGCCGTCGCGCCGGCGGCTGAAGTACAGGTCGTAGCTGCCGATCGAGTCGGCGCGGCGCAGCCCGGCGAAGATCAGATAGCTCTCGTCCGGGGCGATCCACGGCTCGACTTCGAGGCCCGGCGTGTTGATCGCGGGGCCGAGGTTCTCGGGCGGCTGATAGACGCCGTCGACGCGACGCGCGACCCAGAGGTCGGTGCCGCCGTGGCCGCCGGGGCGCTCGATCCCGAAGTAGAGGTTGCCGCTGGCGGCGATCGCCGGCGACCACTCGTCGACCGCGGCGTCGTTGACCGGCTCGGGCACGCGCTGCGCAGGCCCCCACGAGCCGTCCGGCGCGCGCGGGGCGAACCAGATGTCATACGTGGTCCGCGGTCCCGGCTCGTCGGGGCCGATGGGACGGTTGGAGATGAAGTACACGGCGTCGCCGGCGGGCGAGATGTGCGGGTCGGCGTCGCTCCACTGTCCGGCGAAGCTCGGGTGCGCCGGCTTCGACCAGCGAGCGTCGGCGCCGAGCCGGGTCTCGAGGAGCTCGTAGCGATCGAAGGCCGGGTCGGCGCGGCCGAACAACACCTGCCGCTGATCGGGCGAGAAGGCCATGAAGAAGTCCCACGCCCCGGTCGTGAAGTGGCCGGCGCCGTACAGCTCGACCCCCGGGTCCGCCGCTCGCGGCGCGGCGTCGACCGCCCCTGGGCCGCCGACCGTGCACGCGCACGCGACCAGCAGCGCCGCCTTGCAGTGAATCGCTCGCCTCATACAGGTGCCATACGAGAATGAGCGCCGGCTGTCAAAGTCGCGGAGCCCGGCCCCGACGTCCCGGCTCAGCGGTCCGCGCGAGGGGCCAGGTCGCTGCCGTCGTCGGGCCATACCGGCCGGAACATGATAGCGATGCGGGGGGCAGCGCGAGCGACCTTCGGCACCGCGTGCTGATACGTGCGCTGGCAGCTGCCGCCCATCACCAGCAGGTCGCCCCAGCCGAGCGACAGCTCGAGCGAGGCGCCGCCGCGGGTGGGACGCAGCAGGAAGCGCCGCGGCGCGCCGAGCGAAACCGTGGCGACGAGGGCCTCCTGTATCCGCCGCGCGACGTAGTCGCCGTGGAACGCGACGCTGTCGCGGCCGTCGCGGTAAAGGCCGAGCGTCACCCGCTCGAAGTCGGTCGCGTAGCGGGCGTCGAGCGCCGACCGGACCGCCCGCAACGTCTCCGCCGCCGGCCCGCGCGCCGCCGGCACTCCGTGCAGCCGCGGCACCTCGACCTGCCGATCGTACATCACTCGCTCGTCCGCGCGCCAGCGCGTGCCGTGCAGGAGCAGCTCGAACAAGCTGGCATGTCCCGAGAGCCATCCGCGCGCGACCTCGATCCACGCGTCGTCGGCCAGCTCGATCCGCTCGAGCGTCGAGAACGAGGCGTCGAATCGGGGCACCTCGTGTCCGAACAGCGGGAGCTGCCGGGTGAGAGCAATTGCGTCGGAATTGTCGGCACCGCGCATGGGAGCAGGACAGGATGACATGCGGCGCGGCGCCTCGCCGCTCGATGGCAGCGAGGCGCGGCATGCCCGGCCGCACGCGACGAAGTCAGGACTGGCGCGGCGGAATGCACGGCCGCGGCGCGCGCGCCGGGCTTGTCGGCACTCACGGGGCAAGGTCACTTGCGGTCATTGCGGATGCAACGCGGCGAAGGCCGGCCAGATCGTCTCGTACCACGCCGCATGACCGGCGGCGGAGGGATGGAAGCCGTCGGCCGCGAAGTACTCGGCGTGCTCGTCGAGGCGGGCCGAGCCGAACAGGTCGACCAGCGCGTAGCTGTGGTCGACCGCGAGCCGGCGCACGCGCTCGTTGTAGGCGACGATTCGCTCCTCGATCTGCGCGCGGGCGATGCCGAGGAATCTCTCGGCGAGCGCCGCGGCGGGTGCATGGGCCAGGTTGGGCAGAGTGCCGACCACGACCGGGCAGCGGGCTCGGTCGAGCTGATCGGCGATCGCCTCGAGGTTGCGGCCGTAGTGCGAGGGGGTCACGCCGCGCCACAGGTCGTTGCCGCCGATGAACAGCGAACAGACGGTCGGCTGCGCGGCGAGGGCAGCGCCGAGCTGATCGGTACGCAGCGTCGCGGTGGTCGCGCCATTGCGCGCGAGGTTCCGCAGCCGCGCGGACGGGTCTCGTCGCTGTAGCTGGGTGAACACACGATCGACGTAGCCCGCGCCGGCAGGCACACCGAAGCCCGCGCCTGCCGAGTCCCCGAGGGCGACGTAATGGATGGGCACGGCGCGCCAACGTAGGTCGCGGCGACGGAGGTGCAAGCGGGTCCGCGAAGCGAGCGGTGTGTGAGCAGACCGGCGTCGCCGAATCTCGGGGACGCTGAAGCGCTTCAGCGCGATGCAGGGACTACCTCCCCCGGTCGAGAGAGGCGGACCTCCGCGTTCGGGTCGGCGTGCATGGCGGTCATGATCATGGCCCGGCCAAACGGCGAGCTGCAGAAAAAAGCACGGCTTCAAAGACACGTCCGAACAGACACCGAGGTGGCCCGCCAGAGCGACTCGCAGGAATCCCGCTTCGACGAGGCGCCTGCCGGCACAGGGTGGTAGTGTCGTGCGTGTGAGCGCCGGACCCTGCCACGGCCTGCCCGTGAAGGCGACGTCCCGCCGGCTCTCCGTGCGTCGCAGACGCGCAAGAGCCGTTGCCCGCGCGTGACGGCAGTCGTGGTGGCAGTCGAATCACTGCAGGGCGCCGACGACCTCGACGCTCGGCGCGGTCGACCACGTGGCGAAGTGGGTGATCGGCCGATTCGGGTCTTTGCACGGAGCGATCGAGCGACGATAACTCTGCCGAACGCTTGGCGACGTCGACCGCGGCGCCGGCGCAGGTTTCATCTTCGACGCGGGCGCTGTGCAGCTCGAGGAGGGGAGGCCGCCGCACGACCGTCGTCAATCGCCGTCGTCGTCGCCCTCGGCGAGGTCCGATTCGCCCGGCTCGTAGACGAGCAGGTCGCCCGGCTGGCAGCCGAGCGCCGCGCATAACTTCGCCAGCGTGGCGAAGCGTACGCCTCGCACCTTGCCCGAGCGGAACAGCGAAAGATGGGTCTCGCTGACGCCGATCTCGGCGGCTATCTGTTTGGCCTTCAGGTGCTTCGCCGCGAGCACTTCGTCGAGCCGGATACGGATCGGCATCAGAAAATCTCGTCGAGTTCGGCCTGGAGGACCGCGGCGCGGCCGAGCACGCGGGCGATGACGGTGAGCGACAGCCCGAGCGCGCCGAGCACGAGCCCGGACACGTCGAACGCGATCCAGTAACCAGGACCGCCGCCGAGGGCCCGCTGCAGCGCCGGCACCACGAAGACGCCGAGGAAGGCGCCGGTGGCGAGCAGCGTGCCGACCCGATCGAGCAGGCGCGTGATCGTCGGCGCATAGAGCTCGCCGCGCGCAAACTCGGCCAGCGCCCGCCGGACGCACCCGAGCGCGAGCAGGTAGAGCACCTCCGGACCGGCGGCGACGAGCTGCACCGCCAGAGCCCGCAGCGACGCGGCGTCGGCGTGGCGTTCACACACCTGCAGGCCGGCGGCGCCGAATCGCTCGAGCAGCAGCAACAGCCACAGCACGACGAGGAGGCCGCCGGCGAGCCGGCGGAGCGACGCACTGCGCGCGCGAATTTGAGCGAGCTCCGGGTTCTTCATGAGCATCGAAATTTAACCTTGACTTAAATTTTTGGCCAAACAATTTAACTCTTACTTCAATTCGCCGCCTTCGACCCCTCCGCTGGAGCGTGCCCCGTGTTGTGCCTCAAAACCACCGGCCTCTGCCACTGCTATACATCCGACCAGCCCATTCTGGACGACATCGCCCTCGCGGTGCCCGAGGGGAGCGTGTACGGGTTCCTCGGCCCGAACGGCGCCGGCAAGACCACGACGCTGCGACTCGTGCTGGGGCTCATCCGCAAGCAGCGCGGCACGATCTCGATCTTCGGTCGCAGCCTCGATACGCACCGCATCGAGATCTTGCAGCGCGTCGGCTCGCTGATCGAGAGCCCCTCGCTCTACGAGCACCTGACCGCGGACGAGAACCTGGCCCTGCTGCAACGGATCCATCGCGTGCCACGAGAGCGCGTCGGTGTCGTGCTCGAGCTCGTCGGCCTCGCCGGGACCCGCAGCAAGCGCGTCGGCCAGTTCTCGCTCGGCATGAAGCAGCGGCTCGGCATCGCCGCGGCGATGCTGCACCAGCCGGAGCTGCTGATCCTGGACGAGCCGACCAATGGGCTCGATCCGAACGGCATCATCGAGATCCGCGATCTGCTCGTCGCGCTGAACCGCGACGAAGGCACGACCATCGTCGTGTCGAGCCACCTGCTGGCGGAGATCGAGCGCTTCGTCACCCACGTCGGCATCGTGCACGGCGGGCGCTTGCTGTTCCAGGGCACGCTCGCTGCGTTGCGGCGCGAACGGGTGCCGGCGGCGCCGGTCGCCCTGCGCACCGGCGATGATCCGCGCGCGCTGCGGGTCCTCGCCGACGCCGGCGTGGTGGCCCGTCTCAGCGGGCACGGCATCGCGCTGGCAGCGATGCCGCCGCCGAGCATCGCCGCAGTCAACCGCCGCCTGGTCGAACACGGCATCGATGTGCATGCGATCGGCGCGGTCGAGGGCGACCTAGAGTCGATCTTCATGGACCTGATCGGGAGCCGCGCGGCATGAACTCCCGCTTCGTCGATGCGTTCTGCTGCGAGTGGCTGAAGAAGCGCCGCAGCCTCGGAGCATGGCTGGTGGTCGCCGGCGCGTTCTTCACGCCGGGCATCGTCACCCTCGCGCGGCTGATCCGCCGCGAGCACTTGCCGACCCTGTACGCGGCCCCGGAGTTCTGGACGTCGCTGTGGCGCAGCTCGTGGGAGTCGATGGCGGTCTTCTTCGTGCCGATGGCGGCGATCCTCACGACCAGCCTGGTGGTGCAGATCGAGGTCCGCAACAACTGCTGGAAGCAGGTGCACGCGCTGCCTCTCGAGCCGCACACGATCTTTCTGGCGAAGTTCGCGGTGATCGTGCTGATGCTGGTGCAGTTCTTCCTGCTGTTCGACCTCGGCATCTATCTCTCGGCGCTGCTGCCGTGGCTGCTGGTCGCGGGCGTGCCGTATCCGCAGGCGTCGCTGCCGCTCGGCACGTTCGTGGGCGACACTGCGCTCTACTTCGTCGATTGCCTGCCGATCGTCGCCGCGCAGTACTTGATGAGCCTGCGCTTCGCCAACTTCCTGGCGCCGATCGGCATCGGCTTCCTGGCGTGGGTCGGCGCGCTGGGCGTTCTGTCGTGGCAGCACGCCAACCTCGTGCCCTACGCGTACACGATGCTGGACTACCTCGGAGACAACCCGGCCGCACGCACGACGGCCCCGACGTCCGGCCTGCAGTTGTTCGCGCTCGCCTGGTTCGTGTTGCTCACGGTGGCAGGGTACGTGCTGTTCGCGACCCGGACCCACAAGGGATAGGAGCGGCCCTCGCCAGCGCCGATCCAGTGGTAGCCTTCGGCAGTGCCCGACGCGCCGATCGACCTGGAGGCTGCGGGCGGGGACGCTGATTCTGCATGGCTATACGGACATGTCTTTGAGTTCATGCTGGCGCGTGCGCACGGTTGTTCGTTCTTTACGCAGCCGAGCCAATGAGGAGGCGACGAAGCTCTCGGCGCACAGTCGAGCCCCCGAAAGATTGCGTCTCTGCGAGCGTCGCCCGCCGGACGCGCGAACGTGCGAGGCGGAGATTTTTTGCTCGCGCGATGCGACATCGAATCGCGGCACCTGTCATCTCCTGGGGGACCGCCGCGACGCGTGGTGCGCCGGGCGACTTGCCCCATACACCACAGGAGGAACCATGAAGACCAAATCCAAGATCAAGGCGGGCGCGTTCAAGCTCGGGCTCACCAACGGCTGAGTCGTGTGCGACGCCACGCGCGGCGGTGGCTCGCCGACCCCGCTTTGGGGTCGCCCATGGGCAGTGCTCGAGCGATGCCTGCAGACCGCCCGCGGCTGCAGGCCGCGCACGCGACCGGGTTGTTCGACGCGGTGTTCGCCGTCGCGGTCGGTCGACCTGGCCGCGAGCACGTGCCAAGCGGCGCGGGAGGTGATACGACTCCGACATGCGACTGACTTATGCGTGGATCCTGTCGGGACTGGCTGCGTGCGGGCCCAAGACTCCGGGCGGCGACACCGAGAGCGGCAGCGGCGAGGGCTCGACCAGCACCGCGACGACTGACGCCATCGAGCCGACGACCTCGGCCTCGACGACGTCCTCGAGCACGACCGGCGAGGCGACCGGCGAGAGCGAGACCACTGGACCCGAGGCGATGTGCCCGGCGCCGCAGACGCCCGAGGTGATGTTCGAGGTGGTCGGCTTCGCCGAGGACTTTCAGGGCCACGTCCAGGCGTCGTGCACGGTCGCGGGCGTGTCGCTCGGCGACGTGTCGGACGCGGTCACGTTGGCCTGCGACGTCGACGGCAGCGACGTCGAGGTCACGGTGAGCTTCACCAACGCGGCAGTGCAGCTGCCCGAGGGCCTCCAGCAGCTCGACGCCCCGGTGACGCTGAGCTACGTCCGCGCCGACTACGAGTACCGCGGCGACTGGCTCGCGCTCGGTGATTTTCGCGACGTCCTGCTGCTCGGTCTGGCCGCCGGCAACAGCGCGCTGCCGTTCGTCGAGGGCGAGGGGCAGATCGCCGACATGTTCGCGCCGGTGTCCGTCGAGGCGCTCGGCGGTTTCTGTCCCAAGGGGCAGGGGAGCTGCTTCGCCCTCGGTGAGCCGGCGGTGCTGCGATTCGCGAGCGGTGACGACTCGCTCGAGGCGTTCCCCCTGCAGGCCGGGAAGATCGGTCCGTACGCGGTGCACGCGGGCGCGTCGTGGCTGTCCGACCCCGAGAGCGCCTACGAGTGCGACGGCCCGAGCGACGATTGGGCTGCCTTCGGCCTGGCCCGTCAGTGAGATCGGTTGGAAGCGAGGGTGGGCCGGGAGCATCGACCGGGGACGAGGCGACGCGGGTGCTGGAGCGGGCTCTGCCGCGGCTCGAGGCGCTCGCGTCGCGTCCGTGGACGGCGTAGTGGGCGCTGTCGTCGGGGACTGACCCGACTGGGGTCCGGACCGGACGAGCTCGCCGGGCCGTGAAGGATGAGCGAGCGCTGGCGCGCAGACCGGCGTTGCGAGCGGGTGGGCCGCTCTCCAGCGCACTTTCGCGGCGTTTTTCTTTTTTGTGAGGGCGACGAGCACTGGCCGTGTCGATCCGGGCCACCCTCGTTCGTCGAGCCAGTGGGGGCGGGGCACGCCCCACCGAGGGACCGACAATGCTGACCTTCACGAGGAATATGACCATGGGACTCGACTTCATCCGTCCGGCGAAGATCGGCGCGTTCGCGTTCGCTCTCGCCGCTGCCGGCTGCGATGACGGAGGCGGCGAGGGGCCGGACGCGCGCTGGGTCGCTGCATGGGCGACGAGCATGATGGAGCCGGGGGAGGCGATCGGCGAGCTGAAGTCGCGCAGCTTCAGCGACGAGACGCTGCGCCAGACGATCACCGTGACTGCCTCGGGCGATCGGGTCCGGCTGCGGCTCTCGAACCTCTTCGGGAGCCAGCCCCTCGAGCTCGCCGAGGTCCGGGTGGCGAAGGAGCTCGAGCCGCTCGTCACGGCGCCGGACAGCGATCGCCAGGTCCAATTCGCCGGCCGGCCGGGCGCGACGATCCCGGCGGCCGCCGAGCTCCTCAGCGACGAGGTGGAGATCGAGGTGAGCGAGGGCGAGCGCCTGATCGTCAGCATCTACGCCGCGAAGCCCTCGGAGCTGGCGACCTGGCACCCGCTCTCGCTCACGACGCACGCGGTCGCCAAGGGCAACCAGGCGGCGAGCCAGCGCCTGACCGATTCGAGCGCGCTCACGTCCGCCTTCTGGCTCGCGGGCGTCGACGTCGAATCGGCGACGAACGACAAGGTCGTCGTCACGTTCGGCGACTCGATCACGGACGGCGCCTCTTCGACCATCGATGGTGGCAGCACCTACCCGGACCGGCTGTTTGCGCGCTTGCAGGAGGACCCGCAGACCCGGTCGGTCGCGGTCGTCAACCAGGGGCTCGGCGGCAACCGGCTGTTGCGGGACTCCATCGGGCCGAGCGGGCTGTCGCGGTTCGAACGCGACGTCCTGGGCACGCCGGGAGTGACGCATACGATCGTCCTGATCGGCATCAACGACATCGGCATGCCGGGATTCGCGGGGCCCTCCGAACAGGTGACTGCGGACGAGCTCATCGACGGGCTCGAGACGCTCGCCGACGAGGCGAAGGCGAATGGGGTCAAAACGTTCGTGGGCACGATCATGCCGTTCGAGGCGGCGTTTCCGCCGTACTACACGATCGAAGGGGAGGAGATTCGCCAGGCCGTCAACGCGTGGATCCGCGACAACGAGGCGTACGACGGGGTGATCGACTTCGAGGCCGCGGTGCGCGACCCGGAGCACCCCACCCGGATCCTCGCCGCGTTCGACAGCGGCGATCACCTGCACCCCAACGACGCCGGCTATCAGGCGATGGCCGACGCGGTGCCCCTGTCGCTCTTCGAGTAGCGGGCTCGTCGGGGTCGATGGAGACCTGCCTGAATAGACATGTCGATTCAGGCATGTGCTCCAGGACATGCGGCTCGTTCACAGGTACGAGTACGGGCCCGCGCGTACGCCCGTGCGAACGATGAGCGGTCGATCGGGCGGTGAGGTCTGCGGTTTCTGTGGCTGCGGCTTGGTGTTCGGCTTGTTCATGGCTGGCACGAGGGAGAGGCGGGCCCGCGTCGCAAGTCGCGGGCCGCGGCGTCCCGAGAGCCGTGACAAACTGCACGGGCTGACGGGCGCTGCTCGTCGTTGACGGGCTGGTCGCGCCGGCGAGTGGTGGGCTCGCTGTGATCGCGCTCGGCGTCGCATCATCGCGGCGACTGTCGCTGCGGCGTCCGCATGCGGTGCTGATCCCGTGGCGTCGCGCCCATGCGCGCCTCGACTTCAAAGTCGCTGCGGGTCGGCACCCCTCGGCGAATGAGACAGCTCGATCGTCTGCGCGCGCGCGACCGTCGTGCTCGACTTTGAACGATGGGAGCTCGCGGGCAGCGTGCACGAGGGACGCTTTCACGCCTGACGGACCTCGCTCGCGGCGGCGCGGGCGCTGCAGTGGAAGAAATCGCGGTTGCGGCCTAATCTGCGGATCTGGGCGCGCGCCGGCTGTGACGGCGCGATGGAGCAGCGGAGCGATGGCGAACGACGGGCGTGCGAGCGATGGATCGACGTTGGACGAGGCGAGGCGGATCGGCGAGGACGCGCGCTTCATCGATGCCACGTGGGTGGAAGAGGACGACGTCCCGTGGGAGGAGGACGACGGCGAGGACGACCTCGGCGGCGTGCAGGTCGACTTCTTCGCGTTCGCGGGCGCGCTCGACATCGACGACGGCAGCGACGAGCGTTGGCTGCAGAGCTGCCTCCGCGAGCTCGTGGCGCCGGATCTGGTCGTCGACGGCGCGCTCGGCGGGCGCACGCGGCAGGCGATCCGCGCGTTCCAGCGCCGGGTCCGCCAGCTGCGGCCCGGGGCGCAGGCGCTGACCGTCGACGGGATCGCCGGGCCGGCGAATAGCCGCGGCCTGATCGCCGCCTCGAAGCCTCGACGAGCCTGTCCCGGAGGAGCGAATGAACGCCACCGATCTGCCTGAACTGTTGCTCGTCGACGCCGACGAGCATGTGCCCGCGCTCGACCGCGGCGCCGCGCTCGTCGCCGCCGACGAGCGCGCCACGCAAGAGCTGCCCGACTTCCTGTGGGACGAGAACGCCGCGGCCGGCGACCTCGTCGAGCAGCGCTGGGCGGTGCTCGCCCCCGAGGGTCCCGAGGGCGACGCCTTGCTCGCCGCCGTCGATCCGCTGATCAGCGCGCGCGCCGAGCAACAGGGCGTGCCCGTCCGCATCTACCGGGTGCCGCCCCGCCTCCGCGCCGAGGAGGCCGCGCGCTGGCGCAAGGGCGTGTTCCAGGCCAGCGAGCGCGATCCTCGCGACCTCCCGCGCTACCAGCTCATCCTCGGCGACCTCCACGCCGTCTCGGCCGAGCTGCAGGCGCTGCAGGCGACCGACGGCTTCGTCGGCCGGCTCGCGTTCGACAGCCGCGCCGACTACGTCGCCTATGTCGACAAGGTCCTGTCCCACGAGCAAGGTCCTCCAGGACAGGTCGCAAAGGCCATCTTTCACACCGTCCACGACGGCACCGGCGCGACGACGATCGGCCACCGGGCGCTCGTCGAGCCGGCGATCGAGCTCGCGCGCGAGATGCAGGGGCGGCGGCGGGCGGCCTTCCCGGCGGAGATCTGCGTCAGCGGCGACGTCGACGATCCGCGCCGCGACGACCTCCTGCGCGACGCCGCGGCCGGGGGCGTGCTGTTCAGCGTCAGCCACGGCGAGGGCGCCCCGCGGCGCGGCTGGCAGTCGCTCGCCGAGCAGCGGGCCCGCCAGGGCGCGATGAGCTTCGGGCCCGACGGTCGCCTCGGCGCCGACGAGCTGGCCGGCGCCACCTTCTTGCCCGGCGGCCTGTGGTTCATGCTGGCCTGCTTCGGCGCCGGCACCCCCGACACCAGCAAGTACCGCCGCTGGCTCGAGGTCCTGCAGGCCCAGGGCCAGTTCTACGGCCGGCCCGAGGTCGTGCTCGGCAGTCTGCCGCGCGCCGGGGAGCCGCCGTTCGTCGCCGCGTTGCCGAAGGCCGCGCTCGCCAGCCCGCGCGGCCCGCTCGGGTTCATCGGCCACGTCGACCTCGCCTGGACCTACTCCTTCCGCGAGCTCGACGCCGGCAAGCCGACCAACCGGCCGCAGCGCTTCGTCCACACTCTGGCCTCGGCCCTGCGCGGCGACCGGCTCGGCGTCGCTTTTCACGCGCTGTTCCGCTTCTTCGCCCAGACCAACACCGAGCTCACGACGCTCGACGAGGACGAGGTCGCCGACCCGACCCGCCGCGCGCACCTGTGGATGCTGCGCAACGACCTCGCTGGTTACGTCCTGCTCGGCGACCCCGCCGCGCGTCTGCCGATCGCCGCGCCTGCGCCGGTCCAGGCCGCGCCGCGCGGGTTGTCCGAGCAAGCCTCCGACCTGCTGGGCTTTCGCGTGACCCAGGCCGACGAGCCCGCCCCCGCCGAACCCGCGCTGGCGACGATCGAGGCGGCGATCGGCCACCTGCTCGCGGGGACAGGTCCGCTCGAGGAGGTCGCGCGCCGTCACGGTCTCGACAGCCACACTCTGACCGATCTGCTCGCGCGCTACCGTCGAGGCGGGCGCGCGGCGATCGGCCGCGGCTGAGGCGACTACCGGCGCGTGCGACCGTTCTGCATGGCGAACGCGATCCCTGTCTGCAGGGTCCCGCGCGTGACGAGCTCGTCGAGGTTGGAGCCGAGGGCGACCAGGCCCTGCGCGATGGCCGGACGGATCCCCGTCAGCACCACCTGCGCGCCGAGCAGCTTCACCGCCTGAGCGGCCTGGATGAGCCCCTGGGTGCCCTCTGCGTCGATCTCGGGGACGCCCGTGATGTCGAGGATGGCGGTGGTCACCCGCAGCCGCTGCACCTCGTCGAGGAGCACGCCCAGCGCCTGCTGCATGCGCGCCTGATCGAGCTGGCCGACGAACGGCATGACGATGACGTCGTCGCTGATCGGGATCACCGGCGCGGACAACCTCGCCAGCATCTCTCGCTGCGCCTGGATCGTCTCTTCCTTGCTCAGGCGCAGCGCCTCCTCCGCCCGCTTGCGGTCGGTGAGGTCGACGAGCGACACGAAGCAGCGCTCCCACGTCTCTTCGCAGTCCGCGCCGACGACGACGCGGAACATGATGTTCCTCGACTCGCCGAGGAGCGTACAGATGGTCGTCTCTTCCTCGTAGAACATCGCCCCGCCGCCGAGGGCGACGAGCTCGCGCCGGAACGTGTCGATCGAATCGTTATTGAACACGACCGACAGCGCCTGCAGCAGCTGGTCCTTGTTCGGGGCCTGGCAGAGCTCGAGCGTGGCCCGGTTGACGTCGAGGATCTTCACCAAGCCGATGCACGTGATGACGTCGTCGATGTGGCTGCGGAGGTAGGCGTCGAGATCGACGCCGGTGGCGAGGATCCGGTCGAGGTGCTGCTTGACCGCGGACCAGTCCTCCTCCCACAGCGAGATCGGAGAGCACTCGAAGATGTTGCGGTAACGAGCCTCGCTGCGCTCGAGCTCCGTCACGCGCTGACGCAGCTGGGTGAGCTCCTGGTCCGGATTCATCGATGTCTCCTGCAGCCCGGCAAGCGCAGGCTCGCGGCGAGGATGCCACGACGGCGCCCCCGAGGGCGAGCGACCCCGTCGGCAACCCCGTCGCCGCGAGCCGCGCCTGGCGAGGCGCGCGCGCCACCACGCGCCGATGACGGATGCCGATGAATTCCTCGCCCGTCATGGGCCGTGGCTCGTGGCGGGCACATGCTTCGAACCTTGGGCGCATATGCGAGTCATCCCCACCTCGGAGCTCGCGTCATCCGGGCGTCCCACAGCTCGTGCGCTGGGGGGCATGTTCACGCGCGCGCGAGGGCGCGGTCGACGACCTCGCGGACCGCCTTCGACAGGCCGGGTCGACCCTCGATCCGCTCGAGGCGGCCTGCTTTCCTTGTGGTGGAACTGGGTCGACCTCGTCGCGCACGAGGTGGCCGACGCGGCGAAACGGGTCGTGCGATTCCACGGGTAGCGAGGCCGCTGCTCGCGCGACTTCCAGGAACTGGCCGCGCATGGGATCACAAGGCGCGTCCGCTTCGATCCATGGCATAGGCCTATAGGATCGTATGCGCGGAAAAGGCGGGTGTAGGTCTGCTCGCGCGTGGGACTTCGATTCGCGGGACGACGACATTTGCACGGAGACGTCGTGGCGCCCGGCAGCGAGCTGGCCGTGACGAATGACGGCGGTGCTCGACGTCCAGGCGTGACGACGCTGCCGGACCTGGCTGCCCGGCGTGGCGGCTTGCGTGCGGGCGGACGGTGGACGACTCTCTCGCCCGTGTACGAGCACGAGGTCCTCGACTCCCCGGCCTACCAGCGCGTCAGCGCGGTCTATGAACAGGCGCGCGCGAAGGCGAAGGAGCCGGACGGGCCCAGGGCCCGCGAGGCGGCGTATCGTGAGGCGCTGCGCTGGGCGCGGAAGGCCGGCGACGGGGCATTCGTCGCGGCGGCCTGGTACTACCTGGCGAAGTTTTGGGCGGGGGAGTACGAGCGCGAGAAGGCCTGTACGGCGCACTTGCGGCTGATAGCGGCCGAGAACGCGAAGTTCGGGCCGCTGCACGCGGAGCTCGCGGGGAGCTGGCACAACTTCGGGGCGTTCCTGGTCGCGGCGCACGAGCCGGCGCTGGTCGAGTGCGGGATGCGGCTCTCCCTGGCGCTCGGGCGGCTGCAGGGCGGCGGCGAAGACTTCGCCGCGGTGCAGCAGACCATCCTGGTGCTGTGGAACGCGAAGCTCTGCGACCGAATGTTCCGCTGGGCCCCGCACCTCGAGGGCTGGACGGAGCGGGACGGCCTCGGCCACGCGTATCGCTGTCTCGGGCACGCGTACGGGCGGGTCGGTCGTCACGACGAGGCGCAGGCGGCCTACGAGGCGTGCCTGGGCCTCCTGCAGGAGGGCGACGCGCGCTACGACGACGCGCGGCTCGGGTACGCGGAGTCGTTCGTCGAGCGGGTGGCGCCGAAGGTCCGCATGCCGGCGAAGGTGCTCGCCGAGCTGCGGGCGCTGGTCGACGGCGCGGGCGAATCGTCGGAGCGGCAGCGGGCGATGAAGTCCCTCCTCGCGTGCGGGACCGCGGAGGACCTGCCGCGGATCGTCGCAGTGGCCGCAGAGACGCCGTTGACGGTGCGGTCGACCTGCCTGACGCTGATCGCCCGCGGGTTCGACAGAGACGCGATCCACCAGGCGCTGCGCGACGTGGCGGCGCGCGCGTCGGAGGTCGACATCGACAGTGACATCACCCGCGACATCGAGTGGCAGATGAACCGGAGCAGGGCGCACGAGGCGCTGGCGCGGTTCGAGCTCGACCAGGGGATGGACGCCCGCGCGGCGCTGCAGTCAGCTTGCCAGGCCCCGATCACGACGGACCTCGTCGGGCGGCTCGCGCTGTACCTCCTCGACGACGGCGACGCTGCCGGGCTCGACGCGTTGAGCGAGCGACACGCGGCGGTGCGGGGGACGATGCTCGGGGTGGTGCGGGCGGTGCTCGAGCTCGAGCGAGACCCGACGGAGGCGTCGATGCTGGCAGTGTATCGCGCGTTCGCGGCGTGGACGAAGCCGTGGGCGGCGCGGCTGGACGAGGACGGCAAGTCGTCCGCGCGCCGGGCCGATCGTTCCGATGATTGAGGCGCTCCGGCGACGAGCGACCGGCGTCGCTGAATGCGAGAGCAGGGGTGCTGTAGCGAATCTGGGATGTCAGCAATCCGACTCGCGTCAGTCGTGTCCGATGTGGGATTATTTCTGCTGTTCTTCTACCCGGGATGGGTGTCGAAGCTCGTGGCGGTCCTGCTGATGATTGCGCCGGTGCGGCGGATCTGAGCCTGCCGCCTGGCAGGGTCGGACGCTTCTCGGCACACCTGTCTCATGCGCCATGTCTGTCCGGCCGGCCGCGCCGTGCGGGGTGACGCCAATGTGGCTGATGTAAGGCCTGCCGGCTCGAGCGGGACGCTGCCCCCGCTGCGGTCTGCGGCGGACGGGCGCCGTCGGGGGCCATAGTCAGGGCTGCCATGATAACCCCTGGTCTGCACAGGCGCTCCTGCACCCTTCACCTACATCGCAGCGTCATGTGTCTGATCGCTGCTTGGGGGCGCGAGACGGATTGACGCGCCGCGGGTGGGTCGGCCAAATAGTTAGCTCGGTTCGGCAAACGGAGGGTTTGGACATGCGCAAGTTGATCGTGATCGGTGTGTTTGCGGCGTGCGGGCTCGGGATCGTCGAGACCGCGGTGGCCAACTACTTCTACCCGGGCAAGGTGATCATCGGCACCGGCATCATCGGCGGCGGCGGGACCACGACGGGCGGCGGGACGGACGGCACGACGGGAAGTACGCTGGGGCAGGACGCGAGCAAGATGAACTTCGAGGAGCCCTGTACGGTCAAGCCGATCGTGTGTGAGTGCTTCACCGGGGTGCCGGTGTGGGAGGCGTGCCAGAAGAGCGGCGCCGACCTGCAGTGCCTGACGCCGAAGAGCAAGTTCGACGTGATCGAGCAGGAGGGGCAGGTCGTCGTCTGGGACAAGACGATGACGATCGGCGGGCTGGTGTGCGCCGGCAAGTCCGACGGAACGGCGTATATCAACCTGCCCTAGCGGACAGCCAGGCGTCGACCTCGGCGGCGGCCGGCTGGAACGCCGCGCCGACGCCGAGGAAGCGAGTCTTCGCCTCCGACGCGAGGTCGCGGCTGCGGGCGGCGTTGGCCGGGTCGAGCCCGACCAGCGCGCGGGCGAGGGCGAACTCGGCCTCGGCGATGTCGTACGGGGCGACAAAGGCGTTCTGCGGCAGCAGCGGGAGCGCCTGCTCGAGCGCCTCGGCGGCGGCGGCGTGGCGGCCGGCGGCGAAGTGGACGCGACCGAGGCCGGCGAGCGGGACGCCGCGAGTCGGGTCGGCAGGATGAGGCTCGAGCTCGGCGAGGGCGCGCTGGAAGGTGCGCTCGGCGTCGCCGAGCCGACCGGCGCGCAGCTGCGCGGTCGCCATGCCGGCGAGCGCCTGCGTGGTGCGTGCGTGGCCTGTCCCGAAGGCCAGCTGGAAGATCGCCAGGGCGTCGGCGAACGACTGCTCGGCCGCGGCGAAGTCGCCGGCGAACATGTGGGTGTTGCCGAGCTCGATCAGGCAGTCGCCGCGGCTCGGGTGGGCGGGCGGCAGGTGGGCGTCGTAGATCGCCAGCGCCTGCCGGAGCGCGGCCAGTGAATCGGGGTAGCGCGCCTCGAACTGGGCGATCATGCCGAGGTTGAAGTGGACGGTCGCCAGCGCCGGGTGGCTGTCTCCGTAGGCGCCGCGGACGATCGCCAGAGTGCGGGTGAACGTCGCCTCGGCGTCGTCGAGGTGGAACAGGCTCAGCTCGGCGGCGCCGATGTTGTTGAGCACGTCGCCGAGCACGGGGTGGTGGGCGCCGTAGGTCTGCTCGAAGATCGCCACGACGCGGCGGTAATCGGCGATCGCGGCCGGGTAGTCGCCGCGCAGGAACTTGAGCGTGCCGCGAGAGATCAGGGCCTGGCCGTGGGCGATCGAGGTCTCGCCGTGGAGCTGGGCCCGCAGGTCGACGGCGCGATCGATGTGCGGCGCGGCGCGCTCGAGGTCGCCGCGGGCCAGCAGCAGGTCGCCGACGCGGCCCTCGAGCAGCGCCTCGGCGGTGCCGCCGTCGGACAGACGGCCGGTGGCGCCGCGCGCGAGCTCGGCGAGGCGCAGGCCCTCGTCGAAGCGGGCCTGTCGCACGCCGACGGTGCGCACGAGGTCGATCGACGCGGCGGCGCGGGTGTCGTCGTCGCCGGCGCGGTCGGCCGTGGTCGCGGTGCGCAGCAGCGCCGCCTCGGCGGTCGGGTAGTCGCCGAGCTGGTCGTCGATCTTGCCGGCGAGGTGCAGCGTCGCGGCGAGCGTCGGCGGGTGCGCCAGCGCTTCGGCCTCGGCGCGCAGCGGCCCCAGCTCGGCGCGCGCGGCCTTGTACTGACCGACGTCGAACTTCGCCTGCACGCCGGCGAGGCGGGCGCGCAGGTCGTCGACGGCGCGCGCGACCGCGGGGTCGTCGGGCGCGGGGCTGCGGGCGAGCAGGGCGCGGGTGTCGGCGCAGCGCGCGAGCGTCGGCAGCTGATCGGCGGCCTGCACCGCCTTCTCGAGCACCGCGGCGTCGGCGGTCGTCAGCACGCCGACGAGCGCGCGCAGGGCGGTCTTGCGATCGTCGAGGCAGGCGGCGCGCAGGTCGTACAGCGAGTCGGACTGCTCGCCGCGGCGGTGCGACTCGCAGGCGCCGCGGCGCATGTCGATCCACGCCCCGGCGTAGTCGGCGAGCCGCTGGTCGACGCGGGTCGCGACCTCGTCGGCGTAGGCGGTCCCGGTCGCGGTCAGGGCCTCGCGGACGGTGCGGGCGACGGAGAGATCCCAGACGCCGGCGAGCTGCTCGTCGGCGCCGACGCAGGTCGCGGCGTCGCGGGCCTGGATCGCGTAGGCCGCGTAGCCGCCGGCGCTGGCGAACAACATCACGCCGGTGGCGGCCGCGGCGATGCCGAGGCGGCGGCGTCGGGCGCGGTCGGGGTCGGCCGACAGCACCTGCAGGAGCGCGTCCATCGTCGGGAAGCGCAGCGCCGGATCGATGCTGAGGCCGCGCACCAGCGCGGCGTGGACCCAACCCGGGACCGTGGTGTCGCGCGGCGGGTCGAGTCGCCTGTCCTCGAGGACAGCCTTCGAGATCTCCACCGTCGTCGCGCCCTTGAACGGGCGGTAGCCGTGCAGGCTTTCGAACAGCGCGACGCAGAAGCTGAACTGATCGCTGAGCGCGTCGGCCGGCTCGCGCAGCAGCTGCTCGGGGGCCATGTACGCGGGGGTGCCGATGAACGTGCCGATCTGCGTCAGCTCGACGCTGCTCGCGCTCGGCGGCGGGCCGCCCGGGAGGACCACGGCGTGCTCGTCGTGGCGGGCGAGGCCGAAGTCGACGACGCGCACGCGGCCGTCGTCGCCGACGATCACGTTGTCGGGCTTGAAGTCGCGGTGGACGATGCCGGCGGCGTGGGCGGCGGCGAGGCCGTGGCCGGCTTGCAAGTACACGCCGAGGACGGCTCGCCACGACCGGTCCTCGCGCAGCAACCAGTCCTTGAGGCTGCCGCCGCTGACGAACTCCATGGCGATGAACACTGCGTCGCCGAACGGCCCGACGTCGTAGACCTGGGCGACGTTGGGGTGCGACAGCTTGGCCATCGCCTGCGCCTCGCGCAAAAGCCGGGCCTGGCCGACGCTCTGCTGCTGGCCGCGGATCTCGCCGCGCAGCAGCTTGAGCGCGACCTTGCGCTCAAGCTGCTCGTCGTATGCCGAGTACACGACGCCCATGCCGCCCTCGCCGAGCTTGCGCAGCACGACGAACCGGCCGATCTTCGCGGGGCCGGCGTCGCCGTCCGACTCGGCCCGCTTGCCGCGCTCGGGCGCCGGTGCGGGCGTGTCGACGCGGGTGACGAGCTGGCTCGAGTGCGTGAGGTCGACGGGCATCGGCGCCTGTTCGAGGTTCTCGGATGCGGGCGAAGGGTGCAAGCTGCGGGCGGGCGATCCCGGACGTCGGCGCGCGATCGTGGACCGGGGATATCGCCGGGGCGCCGCGCCTCGGCCCCGGCGCACAGGTGGGCGCGGGTGTGGCGGACGGCCAAAGGCGATCGCAGGCCGATGTCTTCCGGGACATGTCCGTTGGTGCCGGCGCGGCGCGTCACCGAGGCTCCGCGCAGCCAGCGCGTACGCGTCGACTGCGTGAGGGGGCGAGCGAGATGTTTCGTGACGTCAGGTCGACTCGCACCTCGTCCGGCGACCTGTCCCGAAGGCCATCCACCTCCGGAAACCTCGACGGCGAGGCGCCGACTGATTCCAGTCGAAGGGGTCGCCCACGCCGGAGTCGGCCGCCTCACTGCGATGATTGGGGGTGGTCACCGTGTGCACATCGACGGCGCGCCGTACTCTGCGCATTCGGCGTGGCCCGAGCTGCGCCAGCTCGACGCTGGGCCGTCACCGGTTACGCGCCGCCGCGACCAGCCCCGCCGCGCGCCAGATCTGGACCGCGTGATCGCAGCGCGGCACCACCACGAGGTGCTCCCGGTCGGGGGTCAGCAGCACGCGCTCGATGGCGCCCTTGTTGTACGGCTTCAGCGTCAGCGCGCTGCTGCCGTCGGCGCGGTTCCACAGGACGAGCCGCGGATCGTGGGCGCCGCCGGTGGCCACGAGATCGTCGGTGAGGAACGTCGCCGTCTGGGCGCCGAGCTTGTGCTCGCCGGTGAAGCCGGCGCGCGTCTCACCGCTGGCGACCTCGACGATCGCGGTCGTCAGGCCCGGGAGCAGCAGCTCGGCGCCGTGAAAGCTCATGTCGTGCGCGGAGCCCTGGATCTGCAGCAGGCGGCGCTCGAGCCCCGACTCGGGGTCACACAGCCGCACGTTGCCGGCGGCGTCCGCAGTGACCAGGAGCTCGCCGTCGGGAGACAGCGCAGCGTCGGCCATCCACATCGCCTCGCCGGCGTGGGCGGCCAGCACTGTACCGTCGTCGAGGTCGATCCGCGTGCGCTTGCGGTCGTGGCCGCCGACCCATGCCGAGCGGCCGTCCCGCAGCACTGCGAGCCCATGCAGGCGGGTGTCGCAGACGCGGTGGACGGCGATGCAGCGCAGCTCCGGCCAGGTGAGCACCGCGACGGAGCCGACCCACAGCGTGGCGATCACCCGCGAGCGATCGGGCGTGAACGCGACGCTCGAGACGGCGTCGTACACGGCGGCGGGCACCTCGACCTCGTGCGAGCCGCCGCTGGCGAGGTCGATCACGAGGATGCCGCCGTGACGACCGAGCAGCAGCTTCGCGCCGTCGGGGTCGAGCGTCGCGCAGTAGTTCCAGCCCGCGAGCGGGATGTCGCGCTCGAGACACGCTGCCATGAGCTGCTTGCGTTCCTTGAGGGGAGCGAGTGGCATCGGCGTACTGTCGACGTGTACCAGAGGATCGGGCCGGCGAGATCTCCGGGGCCGTGGATGGGCGGTCGCTTCGCGCCAGCGCCTCGTCCGAGGGGGGCAGGCGGCCGCGGTCGGCGTCGGGGCGCCGACGACGATCCACCGGCGTCCCGGGGGGCGCTCGCGGCGTCTTGAAGGACGGATCGCAAACGGCTACGACGCTGGACCATGACCACGCATCGCGCCTCTTGTAGCTGCGGCCGGCTCGGTATCACGTGCGAGGGCGACCCCGTGCGCGTCTCGATCTGTCACTGCCTCGCCTGCCAGCAGCGCACCGGCAGCGCCTTCGGCGTCCAGGCGCGCTTCGCTCGCGAGCGGGTGACGTTCTTCGGCGCCGGGACCGAGTTCGTGCGCATCGGCGACAGCGGCGGCCGTGCGACCTTCCGCTTCTGTCCGACGTGCGGCTCGACCGTGTACTGGGAGGCCGACGGAGTACCCGGCTTCGTCACGGTCGCCGTCGGTGCGTTCGCAGACCCGGGCTTCCCGGCGCCGCAGCTGTCGATCTACGAGGAGCGCCGCCACGCCTGGGCGCTCTCGCCGGACCTCGACATCGAGCACCTGGACTGACCGGCTCGACGCTGGGTGCGAAGCGGGATGCTTCCGGGGAGCGAGGAGGTAGACTGTCGAACCGATGCTCGACGACCGCGCGCTGCTCACCGCATGGCAAGGAGGGGACGAGAGAGCGGGGCGGACCCTCGTCGAACGTCACTACGAGGCCGTCGTACGGTTCTTCGCCACCAAGGATCGGGCTGCCGCTCCCGACCTGATCCAGCAGACCCTGGTCAAGTTCGTGGAGTCCGTTCGGCGGATCCCGCAGGACTGCAGCGTCCGCGCGTACGTCCTGGGCATCGCCCGCCACGTGCTCTACGACCACCTCCGGGCCGCCTACCAGGGCTCCGGACGCATCGACTTCAGCGCGCGCTCGGTCGCCGACCTGCAGCCTGGGCCGAGCACCATCCTCGCCCGCGAGCGCCAGACCCGGCTGCTGTTGGAAGCATTGCGACAGCTGCCGCTCGAGAGTCAGCTGCTCGTCGAGCTCTATTACTGGGAGGAGCTCACGGGCGGCGAGGTCGCCGACATCCTCGGCGTTCCGGAGGGCACGGTGCGCACACGCCTGCGACGCGCGCGCAACCTCCTCGAACAGGCGCTCACGCGCCTCGCCGAATCGCCCGAGCTGCTTACCAGCACGCTCGCGGACCTCGATGGCTGGGCGCAGCGGGTCCGCGAAGAGCTGGGCTCGGCGTGAGCTCGTGCGATGTCGGGTCAGGCCGGCCGGCGAATGCGCCCACGCCATTCTCTACGGTTTGCGGGACCAGATGATGCCCTGAGAGCTGTAAAGGGTGTGAGGCTGCACCGAGGCGCACAGAGGCGGCTTGGCCACGTTCGGGCATTCGATATCGGCGTAGTTGTAAAGACGCAGCTGCAATCCGAGACAAAGGGCACCGTTCATGCCCCACACCGCATCGGTGAACGTGCCGCCGCCCTCGCCGATGCCGTACTTGTCTTCGTAATAGATCGGCGTGTTGTTCTCCGTCCATGATTTGCCGTCGCCGCAGTAGTCGGCGAGGATGAAGCGCAGGACGGCCTCGAACCGGTCGAGCCCGAGCATGGAGGGCCGGAAGCCGTAGCCCTTACTCGTGAGGGGCGCCTTGCCGACGGCGCCGCGGTAGCACGAGAAGTATACGGTATTCTTGCGCGCCACCACGTCGCCGGTCTCCGTGTCGATGTCGAAGCCGCCGTGGACGATCGCCTTTTTGCTGTTGTTGCCCTCGTCTTCTTCGCATGCCTCCTCGGGATGGTGGGCGATGCCATCGCCGTCGTCGTCCCAGAGCAGGCCGTAGCGCCAGTAGGGGTCCACAGGGTTCCAGCCTGCCACGGAGTTGATGTAGAGGAATTTCTGCTCGCCGGCGACGTCGAGGATGAACTTGGCGCCGACGAGGGCATTGCCGTCGCGCCGGACCGTGCCATTGGGGCCGTCGAAGTCGGCCCAGAGGTTGCCCTCCGTGGCCCCGAACGCCAACGCGGGCTCACCGTTGTGCACGAGGGTCTCCACGGTGATGCCCTTGTATTCGTTCCACGTCGTGTCGAGCGGCGAGATCGGGTGGAGGCTGCCCATCCACTTGGTGTTGCCGGTCGCCGGCGGGCAATTGGGGGCGCAGCGGAACTGCGCCTCCTCCTCGGGATCGCCGACGACCTCCTCGGGATCGCAAGCAGGGATGAAGGTGAGCGCAACGGCGAAGAGCAGCTTGTCGGCGGCGGACATGAGTGTAGTTCTCCCAAGAGTGCGGGGGCGCCCGGGGCACGGCTCCCCGCGCGGGTCCTCGCGCTGGATATCGGAGGCCGGCGGGCTTCAATTGGGCCGTCGTGACGAATTCTCCAATTCGCGGGCCAAAAAGCGCTGCACGGCCGCTGCCTCGGTTTTGCAGCCGGGCGCGCAGCGGCGCAGGGACGCGAGGGCGCCGCGCGCGAGCGACTCCGCGCGCGCTCTCTCGTCCGCGGGGCCGTTCGCCAGGGCGCGGGCCAGGGCGAACTCGAGCCGCGCCAGCAAGGGGTTGTGCGGCTCGGCGTTGTCCGCCACGTCGCGCCGGGCGGTCTCGTACTGTTCACGCGCGGCGGCGAGTCGACCGGCGTCGAGCAGGATATCGCCGACCTCGAGCCGGATCTCCGCGAGCAGGAGGAGGTAGTGCCGCGCGGGGGTGTCGAGCAGCTGGGCCAGACCCTGCGAAGCCAGCGCGACGGCGGCGTCGAGGTCGCCCACGGCGCGCAGGGAGGCGGCGATCCGGATGTCGTCGACCGCGAGCAGGTACGGCGCCGAGCCGGGCGCCTCCTCGTGGAGGGCGCGTACGCGCCGGAACGTGGCGAGCGCCTCGCTCGCGTCGCCGTGCGCGAGCAACAGCCGCCCCTTGGCGTCGAGGATGGTGGCGGCGGCGAGCGCCGGGCTCGGCCCCGCCTCCGCGACCGCCAGACCCGCGCGCAGCTCTGCCATGGCCTCGTCGTGGCGCTCCAATCCGGCGAGGGCCACGGCGCGGTGGGCGAACAGCGCCACGAGGAGTGGGTCGTCTTCCAAAGAGTGCGCGGACCCGACGGCGGCCGCCCGGTCCGCATATTCGAGGGCTTCTGCGAATGCGCCGCGGCGATTGCTCAGGTCCGCGAGCTGCACGTAGCAGTTGAGCAGCACTTCGGCGGATGGACCGTGGGCGCGCACCAACGCCGCGACCGCGGCCTGCATGCCGGGCAGGGCCGTGTCGTAGCGGCCGGCGTAGAGTTCAACCACGGCGAGGCCGAACCTGGCGAGCGCCACCCGGGGATGGCTGGCCCCGAGCGCGCCCTCGTCGCTCTCGAGCGCGCGGACCAGATACTCTCGCGCCGCGCGCAGATCGCCGAGCCCGAGCGCCACCAATCCCAGGTTGCCGAGCGTCACCGAGTACTCGAAGTCGAGAGCGCCGAGCTTCTCCTTCACCGCCAGCGCCGCGCGGGTGTGTTCGTGCGCCTCGGCGAAGCGGGCGAGGGCGTAGTAGGTCATGCCGGTGTTGTTGAGCAGCAACCAGCGCAGCTGATCGTCCCGCGACCAATCGACCAGGGCCCGCGCCAGCGGCACGTCCTGGATGGCCTCCTTCCCCCGGCCGGTCTGGCCCTGGACGAAGATCCTGCGGGCGAACGCCTCCGCCGCGACGAGCAGGTGGCCGGCGCGCAGGGCGGTCTCCAGCGCCTTCGTCAGCGCCTCCACCGCGGCTCCGTAGCGCAGCGCAGTCAGTTCGACGGTGCCGAGGGACAACCACGCCTCGGCCTCCAGCGGCGCGTACGCCTGCACCTCTTGCGAGTCGAGCACCGGCGTGACCAGGGCGCGCGCCTCCTCGTACCGCCCGAGCGCCTCGTACGCGTCGGCCTGGGCGAGGGTGCCCCGGTGGGTCTCGACCGCGCGGGCGACGTTCGGGTCCTCCGGGGGCGGCAGGGCGGCGACGAGCGCCTCCGTGTCCCGGCAGGGGGCGAGCGGCGGCAAGGCCGACACCGCCTGGGCCATGTTCTCGACGTCGCCGGCCGTCGCCGTCGTGAGCGCCGAGACCAGGGTGTCGAGGGCGGCGCGTCGACGGACCAGACAGGCGGTCCGCAGGTCGTAATGGCGATCGGACTCGAGCGCGTCGACGTGGGCGAGGCAGGACTCGGCGCGCATGGCGGTCCAGTCCTTGGCATAGGCATCGATCGCCGGCGCGAGGCGCTGCCAGGTGGCCTCGGCGAAGGGCAGCCCGGTCGCCTCGATCGCCGCTGCGACGGCGCTCCGCCGCTCCGGGTTCCACACGTCCGCGAGCTCGTCGGCGACCGTGGCGCACGGCGGCTCTGCCTCCGCGCCGCGGCTCGCCAGGACGTAGCTCCCGATCGACGCGCTCAGCACGAGCCCGCCGACCGTCAGCCGGCGGCGTCGGACGGCCACCGGATCGTCCACGAGCGCCGCCAGCAGCCCCGCGAGCGAGGGGTGACGCGCCTCCGGGCGGACCGCCAGGCCGCGGACGAGCAGGCGACGGATCCGCAGCGGCACGGGCGACCCCGGCGGCGCGTCGCGGATCCGTCCGCCGAGCACCGCGGCCTGGAGCGCCGCGAGGGTCGAGCCGGCGAACGGATGATGGCCGTAGAGCGCCTCGTACAGCGCGACGCAAAAGCTGAACTGGTCGCTGCGCTCGTCCGCCGCCTGCCCCAAATGCTGCTCCGGGGCCATGTACGCCGGCGTGCCCATCACCGTGCCGGTCTGGGTCAGCGCCTCTCCGGACAGCGCCTTCGGCCGCTCGCTCGCGTCTGCGGCCACCAGAGACGGACCGTCCTGGGGCGCCGCGCAGGCGAGGCCGAAGTCGAGGACCTTGACCACGCCGTCGCTGCGGACGATCACGTTCTGCGGCTTGAAGTCGCGGTGGATCAGCCCGGCCTGGTGGGCCGCGACCAGGCCGGCGCCCGCCTGGGCGAACAGCGCCAGCACTGCGCGCCAATCACTGTCTCTCCCGCGTCCGCGATGGCTCGCCGTCCAGACGTCGAGCCGCTCCCCGCGCACGAACTCCATGGCGATGAAGACCCGACCTTCGTGCTCGCCGACCTCGTGGACCGTGACCACGTTGGTGTGCGACAGCTGGGCCATCAGCCTCGCTTCGCGCAGCATGCGGGCGCGGAACACGTCCGGCCGCGAGGTCGCGTCGCCACGCAGCAGCTTGATCGCCACCTTGCGATCGAGATCCTCGTCGTACGCGGTGTAGACCACTCCCATGCCCCCCTCGCCCAGCAGGCGGAGGAGCGTGAAGCGACCGATCTGAGGCGGGCTCGCCTCGCGCGCGAACAGATTCGAGAGGATGAGCGCTCGCAGGTGCGGGCCGCCGAGTTCGGGCTCCGGCCGCGGTCCCAGCGGACGCACCAGGGTGCTGTCCGTGGCGATGTCGGGCGCGGGTCCGGCGGGCCGCTCGAGAGTGCTTCGCAGCTCCCACCCGCGCTCGTCAGGCGTCTCGCTCGCTCGCGAGTCGCTGCTGCGGGGTCGCGGCTCGGGCCTGAGGTCGTCGACCGCCTGGTCGTCAGGCCCGGGCCTCGACGTGTCGCCCGGCTTTACCCCGCTCCCCACGCATATCGGTGTAGCGCCGGGACCGACCCGCGCGCAACCGCGGCGACGGCGAAACCCCTGACGTTTTGGCGCCGGGGCCCGCCCCGCCGACGATCACGTGCCCGAGACGCGCGGCGACCTGGAGGTTCGCTGCCGCGCGCGGGTTCGCAAGCTGCGGCCCGCTCACCGCTCAAGCGTCGCGCTTGACGATGCCGCTGTAGCTCTGCAGCGATGCGGCGCTCACCGGGTCGACGTTGATCTTGTATTGGCGGTACTCGTAGATCGGCCCGTAGATCCGGCGCAGGTAGTAACCGTCGTCGAGATCGGACTGGCCGCAGTTGGTCGTGAGCGCGCCGCCGAAGCCGCGCACGTGGCAGAGCTCGGCGTGGATCACGTCGTTGTAGCCGGGGCTGCTGCTGGACTCGTAGTTGCACGCGACCATGTCGACGTGGCTGTCCTGATACCAATAACTGGGGTGCGGATTGTAGATCGTCGCCGAGCCGGTCGCCGAGCCGAGCTCCTCCACTCGACCGGGCGCGCCGGCGAAGCGGGAGCCCATGTAGCTCTGGAAGTTAGCCCACGACAGGCACGTGAAGTCGCTCTGATCCGTGTGGAGGATGTCCTCGAAGGCCGCCAGCGGGTCGGAGCCGGGGACCGCGAGGGGCCGGGGCGCGAGGACCGGGCGACCTTCGGCGGCGATCTGCCAGTCGTGGGCGAGCTGCAGGGCCTCGGGGACCGGCGCGTCGTCGGTGGCGACCGCGAGGTACAGCTCGAGCGGCGTGGCCTGCTGGGAGGTGATGAGACCGCCGTAATCGAAGCCGCCGTCCCGGCCGAGGATCGTCACGTCGACGGGGAAGTGCCCGTCGACGTCGGCGTCGCCGCGGCTGAAGTAGATGGTGGTCTCGGCGTCGGCCTCGACCACTGCGACGATCTGGTCCTCGCGCGCCCTGCCGTCCTCGTGGATCTCGAAAGCACGTGACCGGACGCCCAGGGGCTGCGCGGCGTCGACCGAGGCGGCCGGATCGTCGGCGTCGACGGAGTGCGCCTCGAGAGAGGTGTCGTCGTCGCACGCCAGCGGGGCGAGGAGGGCGAGGAGGAGGAAGGAATGAATCGATCGGGTCATGTTACTCATGCTCTTTCGGGTTCAGCGTCGCCGATGCGACTCGTCGCGCCGGGGAGCAGCCCCCCAGCGCGCCGTGGCCCATCGGCACTTCGAGAATCGGGACCCGAGCCGAATCAATTCACCCCGCACGTACTTTTCTTCGCGGCGATGTTTTTTGCGGAGAGGCGGCGCCCCGGGCAGGCGCAGTCTCGGGGAGAACCACGCATGCGACTGGCGAACAGCGCGAGTGACGCGCTGCGATCGAGGTCGGGCGAGATGGGGGCGAGCACCCGCTGCTCCGCGGCGGCCAGGTTGCGCGCGAGCGCCTTCGTCGCTCGAAAACATGCGACTCTCCGCTTCCTCCAGCTCCCCCCGATGAAGAGCGAAACACGTCCTTATACGATTGCCCAGGCGTACGCCTTTTCGTTCGACTCCGCCCTGATGGGCGCGCGCTACGACGTCTCGGTCGCATTGCCGGCGTCCTACGCGGCGACCGGGCGCAGCTATCCGGTGCTCGTCGTCGTCGATGGCAACCAGCTGTTCGAGCTCGCGGTTCAAATCGCGCGGAATTTCGCCATCGCGGGCGAAGTGGAGGAGCTGATCGTCGTCGGGGTGGCATGCCCGGCGGCCGAGGGGTTCCACGAGTTCGTCCGCCGGCGTCATTACGAGTTCTCGCCCCCTGGCCGGTATGCGTTCGACAACCCGCTCATCCAGCTCTTGAAGGAAAGGATGGAGACGGTGGGGCTCGATCCGCAAGAGGTGGGGGGAGCTCCGAAGTTGCTGCGGTTCCTGGCCGACGAGCTGTTGCCGACGCTCGCGGGCGAGTACCGGCTCGACATGCAACAGTCGGGACTCTTCGGTCACTCTGCCGGCGGGGCCTTCGTCCTGTACTCGCTCCTGTCGGATGCGTCGCCGTTCCGGAAGTACATCTGTGGCAGTCCGGCCACGTCGGTGAGCGATGGGGAGCTGTTCCGGATGGAGGAGCGCTATGCGGCGACCCACCGCGATCTCGACGCGACCCTGTACATGGCGGCAGGAGTCGAGGAGATGCAGAGCGCCTTCATGGAGTCCGGCGGGATCGTGAGCGGCTTGGCACGATTCGCGGGACTGTTCGCGCTTCGGCGCTACCCGAGCTTCCGAGTCGGTAGCGATGTCTTCCCCGGGGAGGGGCACACCTCCGTCATGCCCATGGTCCTGAGCCGGGGACTTCGGATGTTGTGGGGCACCGGTCGAGGGCCCGACGACGAGGTCATGCCGACAGATGGCGGATGCGGCGAAGCCAAGACGCCGAGCTAGCCCAGGGTGGGCGCCAGGAGTAAGGCGGCCAACACGAGCATGAGCACGGCGATCACGCCGTCGAGGATTCGCCATGCACGTGGCGTCGAGAGCCAGCGACCGAGCAGCCGCGCCCCGAAGCCGAGCGCGGTAAACCAGACCACGCTGGCGACCGCCGCTCCGAGGCCGAAAGCCCAGCGGCCGTCGCCGTGTGTGTTGGCCACCGAGCCGAGCAGGAACACCGTGTCGAGGTAGACGTGGGGATTCAGCCAGGTGAGCGCGAGACAGGTGGCGATGGCTGCCGCCGGTGTCGTCGCCCGGCCGGGGTCGTTGCCGGCGGTCAGACCGCTCCCGCCGGGGCGCACGGCGCGTCGCGCCGCGAGGCCGCCATAGCCGGCGAGGAAGGCTGCGCCGGCCCAGCGAGCCACGTCGAGCAGCCACGGCATCCGCTCCAGGGCCGCGCCGATCCCGGCGATCCCGGCGGCGATGAGCGCGATGTCGGAGAGCGCGCAGATGGCGACGACTGCGGCGAGGTGCTCGCGCCGGACGCCCTGGCGGAGCACGAAGACGTTCTGCGCGCCGATGGCGACGATCAGCGAGAGGCCGAGGCCGAAGCCGGACAGCGTGGGGGCGAACATGGAGGCCATGGCTGGACGCTAGCCGCCGCTCACTCGGCAATCCAGTTCATAATTTTTCAGTATCATTAGAATAGTTCACGATGGACATCGCCAGCGAGCTCCTCGTCACCCTTGCCACGGTCGTCGACGCCGGGACGTTCGACGCGGCCGCGCAGCGCCTTCGAGTCACGCCGTCTGCTGTCAGCCAGCGGATCAAGGCGCTGGAGCAGCAGCTCGGCCGCGTCGTCCTCGAGCGGACGAAGCCCGTCCGGCCCACCGCGTCCGGCGAGGTCCTGCTCCGCCTCGCACGCCAGATCGAGCGCCTCCAGGCCGATGCCTGCGCCGCGCTCGGGCTGGAGATCGGGGAGACGCCTTCGGTCGCGCTGGCGGTCAACGCGGACTCGCTCGCTACCTGGTTCCTGCCCGCTCTCGCCCCGCTCGCAGCGGAGGGCGTGCGCTTCGAGCTCTTCCGCGAGGATCAGGACCACACTGTCACGCTGTTGGAGGACGGGAGCGTGATGGCTGCCGTCACCTCGTCCGCGGATCCCGTGCCAGGGTGTGTGGTGAGCCGCCTCGGCGGCATGGAGTACGTGGCGATGGCCGCTCCCGCCTTTCGGGACCGCTGGTTCCCGCAGGGCTTCACAGCGGACGCGCTCGCCACGGCGCCGCTCGTCGATTTCGACCGGCGCGACAAGCTGCAGTCGCGCGTCCTCCGACGGCTCACGCGCCGTCCGCTCGACCCGCCGCGGCACTTCGTCCCCTCGTCGACGGATTTCGCCGAAGCTGCGGCGCTCGGCTTCGGCTGGGTGATGCTCCCGCCGTTGCAAGTCAAGGCGCACCTCGCCGCGGGCAGGCTCGTCCGCTTGCAGCCCGCGCAGTCCATCACGGTGCCGCTCTACTGGCAGCAGTGGCGGCTGGAGTCGCCGCTGCTCGCCCGGGTGGCCGCGGCCGTCGTCGCCGCGGCCGCGCGCTCGCTCGCCTAGTTTCGCGGCTTCGTGCATCCACCCGTTGGTGAGCCGTCGACGAGCCGCGGACGGCGGCGATGAACCGGTGGTATAAGGGGTTGTCCGCGCCCATGCCTGCCGCCATCGAAGCGATCGCGCGATACATCGATCACCTCGAAGATCGGGCGTGGATCGAGCAGCTCGTCGAGGGACACGGTGTGCCGCAGGTGCTTCGCGGCATCTCGGAGCTGGTCGTGGACGGGGCGCCCGGCCCGGCTCACAACGCCCTGACGCTCGCGCGTGACCTCGGCATGCGCGGCATCGTCGATCCGGACCTGACCTCGCGGGTGCGCGCCGAGATGCCCGCGCTGCTGTTCCCCTCGTTGCAGCGCGGCTTGCAAGCGACGGCGTACTCGGTCCGGGCCGGCGTCGTGTACACGATCGGCAAGCTCAGCTTCGACGATCAGGCGCAGCTCTTGCGGGACGCGTTCGAGCAGTTCTTGGACCGCGATCCGCTGCTGCTCCCGCGGATCTTCTTCGAACTCCACTGGCTGCTGCCGGGACCCGAGTGGTCCTACATCCGTCGCCTGACGGAGGCGCCGCACCGTCTGATCCGCTGGTCCGCGCTCGCGGCCATCGAGCCCTACCCCTGCGGGCCGGGGGATGACGCGTTGGCGCAGAAGCAGCAGACGTACGAGCGTCTGGCGACGGACCCCTTCGAGCCGCTCGCCGCGGAGAGTCGCCATCGCCTGGCTGCGCTGCTGCGAGGGACCGAAGCGGACGGCTCGCCGCAGCTCGTCAAGCCCGGTCTGACCTTCGAGGCCGTCGAGCTCCGCTTCACCAACCGCCTGCCGCCCGCCGCGGACTACACGATCGAGGAGCTC
Organism: Nannocystis sp. RBIL2; assembly: GCF_026626745.1. GTDB lineage: Bacteria > Myxococcota_A > Polyangia > Nannocystales > Nannocystaceae > Nannocystis. The sequence continues at coordinate 1,767,017 of NZ_JAPNJW010000001.1, read as the reverse complement.
GATGCATTCGTCGTCTCGCTGATGCCGCGCTCGCGCGACGAATGAGGTCGCATACGTCTCGTACCGGAGGCCACCGTGCTGCACCTGACGCCCGGTCCCTGCTTCGCAGGTGAGCACGCCCGCACCGGCGCCGCTTGCGGGTGCAACCAAGGGGCAGGACCCTCGACACCGATGCCCATGCACCGCCGCGACCTGCTCCGCGTCATGCCCCTGCTCGCCTGCACCCCGGCGCTAGCGACGTCGTCGCGCGCCGCCGACCGGTTCGACGACGTGCTCGCCGGCTTCGACCACGACGAACATGCCGACCTGCGCGCCGTCAGCGTGCACCGCGGCGGGCGACGCGTCGCGCTGCGCACTTACAACGGCGCGCGTGCCGACGAGCTGCACGACGTGCGCTCCGCCGGCAAGAGCATCACCTCGCTGCTGGCCGGCGCGGCCTTCGATCGCGGCATGCTGCGCGATCTCGCCGATCCCGTGCAGCGCTACCTCCCGGCCTCGCGCGGCAGCGCCTTCGCCGATGTGCCGCTGCGCGATCTGCTCGACATGCGCAGCGGGGTCGACGCCTTCGACGAGGATCCCGCCTCGCCCGGCAGCGAGGATCGCATGGATGCCGCGCCCGATCCGGTGGCCTTCGCCTGGACGGTGCCGCGGGCCACGGCGCCGGGCCTGCACTACCGCTACAACTCGCTGGCCGCCTACGTGGCCGGCCTCGTCGTGCAGCAGGCCTGCGGACAGGACCTCGAAGCCTTCGCACGCGACACCCTGTTCGCACCGCTCGGCATCACGCGCTGGCAGTGGGCACGCGACGCGGCCGGAAACGTGAAGGGCCAGGGCAATCTCTCGCTCGCCGTGGACGACCTGCTGCGTATCGGCCGTCTGCTGCTGGACGGCGGCAAAAACGGCGACACGCGCGTGATCGGCCGCGAATGGATCGACCGCACGCTGCAACCCGCCTTCGCCATCGGCGACGCCGATCCCTTCGCCTCGCACTACGGCCTGTACTGGTACCACGCCACGCACGCAGCGCGCGGCGGGCCGGTGCGCGTGCTCTTTGCCTCGGGCAACGGCGGCAACAAGATCTACGTGGTGCCGGCGCTGGACTTGGCGATCGCCATCACGAGCCGCGCCTACGGGCGCGGCTACGGCCAGCGCCGCTCGCAGGCGATCCTGCAGGCCCTGCTCGCGGTGGCGTGACGCCGAGTGCGGCGGCCTTCTTCGCCACGCGTCTGGCGCGGGGCTCGAGGTCCGCGGCGACGTCGGCCAGCGTGATGCTCGCCCGGTGAGCTCTGGCGTCAGCCGTGACAGGCGTGGGTCGGCCTCCTCGCGGCCGACCCCGTGTTCACGCCGGCGCGAGGGCGCGGTCGACGATCTCGCGGACCGCCTTCGACAGGCCCGATTGACCCGCGATCCGCTCGAGCTGGGCGCGCATGCTCTGCTGGCGGGTGGGATCGAAGCGGCGCCAGGGGTTGAAGGCGGCGACCAGGCGGGCGGACAGCTGGGAGTTGTGGGGGTCGATGGCCAGCACCTTGTCGGCGACGAGGGCGTGGCCGCGGCCGTCCTTGCGGTGGAACTGATGCTGGTTGCGCGCGCCGAACACGCCGACGAGGGAGCGGGCGCGGTTGGGGTTGAGCAGGTTGAAGTCGGGGTGGTCGGCGAGGGCGGTGACGCGCTCGAGAGTGTCGGGGTGGCTCGAGGCGGCCTGCAGGGCGAACCATTTGTCGAGCACCAGCGGGTCCTTGTGCCAGCGGCGGTGGAACTCGGCCAGGGCCGCGTCGCGCTCGGGGCCGCCGTGGTCGATGAGGCAGGCGAGGGCTGCCTCGCTGTCGGTCATGTTGTCGGCGAGGTGGAACTGCGACACCGCGAGGGCGACGAGCTCGGGCTCGCCGAGAGTGACGAGGTAGGCGAGGGCGAGGTTGCGGAGCTTGCGGCGGTCGACCTCGGCGCGCTCGATGCGGTAGGTGCCCTGCGGCGCGCTGCTCTGATAAATGGCGAGCAGGGGCTCGCGCAGGGCGGCGGCGAGGGCCTTGACCGCGAACTCGCGGGCCTCGTGCAGCGCGTCGACGGCGACGACCGGCTGGTGCTGGCCGAGCAGCCGCTCGTTCGGCAGGGTCAGCGCCAGGGCCTTGAGCGAGCCGTCGAGGCCGGGGTCGGCGACGATCTTCGCGCAGGCGTCGACGAAGGCGCGGTCGAGCGCGAGCGGGCGGCGGGCCTCGACGTCGGCGGCGAGCCGCAGAAGCACGCGCCGGCCGAGCTCCTGGCCGGCGTCCCAGCGCGAGAAGGCGTCGGGGTCGGCGGCCATGAGGCGGGCCAGGTCGGCGTCGCTGCGCTCGACCTCGAGCTCGACCGGGGCCGAGAAGCCGCGCAGCAGCGAGGCCACCGGCGCGTCCGGGACGCCCTCGAAGCGGAAGCTCTGGCTGCGCTCGCGCAGCTCGAGCACGCGGGTGGCGTCGCCCGCGGCGGTCTCTCCGGACAGCTTGAGCGGGAGCGGGCCGCCCGGCCCGAGCAGGCCGACGGCGACCGGGATGTGCAAGAGCTCGGCGCTGGTGCGACCGCGCGGCGGGGCCTGCTCGAGCGTGAGGGTGTAGCTGCGGGTGTTCACGTCGTACTCGCCGCGGGCGCGCACGATCGGCGTGCCGACCTGGCTGTACCAGCGGCCGAACTGCTCGAGGTCGACGCCGTTGGCGTCGGCGAGCGCGGCGCGAAAGTCGTCGCAGGTGACGGCCTGGCCGTCGTGGCGCTCGAAGTAGAGGTCCATGCCGCGGCGGAAGCCGGCCTCGCCGAGCAGGGTCCGCATCATGCCGATGACCTCGGCGCCCTTCTCGTACACCGTGGTGGTGTAGAAGTTGTTCATCTCGATGTACGACTCGGGCCGGATCGGGTGGGCCATCGGGCCGCTGTCCTCGGCGAACTGATTGGTGCGCAGCGCCAGGACGTCGCCGATCCGCGCGACCGCGGGCGAGCCCATGTCGGCGCTGAACAGGCGGTCGCGGAAGACGGTGAGGCCCTCCTTGAGGGTGAGCTGGAACCAGTCGCGGCAGGTCACGCGGTTGCCGGTCCAGTTGTGGAAGTACTCGTGGGCGATGACCGACTCGATGCCGTCGTAGTCGTCGTCGGTGGCGGTGTCGGGGCGCGCCAGCACGTACTTGGCGTTGAACAGGTTGAGGCCCTTGTTCTCCATGGCCCCGAGGTTGAAGTCGTTGACCGCGACGATCATGTAGATGTCGAGGTCGTACTCGCGGCCGAACTTCTCCTCGTCCCAGCGCATCGACGCCTGCAGCGAGCGCAGGGCGTGGGCGCAGCGGTCGATGTTGTCGGGCTCGACCCAGATCTCGAGGCGGACGGTGCGGCCGGAGCGGGTGACGAACTCGCCGGGGAAGCAGCGCAGGTCGCCGGCCACGAGCGCGAACAGGTAGCTCGGCTTGGGGAAGGGGTCGTCCCAGCGGGCGAAGTGGCGGCCGCCGTCGAGGTCGCCGGTGGCGACGCGGTTGCCGTTGGCGAGCAGCACCGGATATTTGGCCTTGTCGGCCTCGACGACGGCGCTGTAGCGGGCCATGACGTCGGGGCGGTCGAGGAACCAGGTGATCCGGCGAAAGCCCTCGGCCTCGCACTGCGTGCAGAAGTTGCCGCTCGAGCGGTAGAGGCCCGACAGCTCGAGGTTGTCCTGCGGCCGGATCTCGACCACCGTCGCCAGAGTGAAGGCGGCCCTCGGGGCGGGGACCGTGAGGCTCGTCGGACTCACCACGTACTCGCCTTCGGCCAGCTCGCGGCCGTCGAGCGCGACCGACACGTGGCTCAGGTTCTCGCCGTCGAGCACCAGCGGCGCGGCCTCGGAGGCGCCGTCCAGGCGCCGCACGGTCAGCGTGGCGTGGACCCGCGTGACCTCCTCGCCGAGCTCGAACCGCAGGTCGACCCGGTCGATGGTGTAATCGGGGCGGCGGTAGTCCTTGCGGAAGATCGGCTGCGGCGCGGGCTTGGCCTCGGTCATGGTCCTGGTGTACCGAGCGCGCCCCCCTGCTTCAAGCCCGCCAGGGCCCGCGCACGGGCTTTACGGCGGTTTGCCGGGTCCAGCGGCGTGCGAGTCGGCGCACGCGGGCCCGCAGGGCCTCGCGCGGGGCGGGCGCCCGCGGCGAGGTCGTCCGCCTGGCGCGCCCGAGGGGGTTCCTGTGCGAGCGACGGATCGCGGCCGGTATCGACATTGGTGATTCGCGGCAAGATGCGCGAGTGTGCATATTGTGACGCGCATCCCTGCGCGCCGGACCGACACGGGTCGGTCCCAGGTCGGCGCCCGCGGACGTGGGCCCCCGCGGGCGCAGATCGGCCTCGGAAGGCCGCCTGGGCGGTTTCACGGGCGCTGCGGCGGATGCTCACGCGCGGCCGGCGATCCCGCGGCGGGGCGGCGTCGCTATCCCGGTCGCTTCAATGACATGAGGCGCCCTCGCGCGATAGACCCGCGAGGGCGGCCTGTCTTACCGGAGATAGTATCGTGGACGGAATCCTCGAAAGTGACCTGATCCTCGCCCGCGTGCGCGCGCTGATCGCCGAGAGCCTGCGCCAGCCGGCGTCCGCCATCCCGCTCGACGCCCGCGTCGACGGCAGCGAGCTCGGCATCGACTCCCTCGGGCTCATCAAGCTGATGGTGCGCATCGAGGAGACGTTCGACATCACGATGCCCGATCTCGCGGCGCCCGGCGCGGCCCCGTTCGGCTCGGTGCGCGAGGTGGCGGCGCTGGTGGCCCGCGAGGTGGCGGCGCGCCAGGCGGGAGGTGGCCAGTGACCGCCGCCGCCCACACCCGCGCCGAGCGCGAGGCCAACCTCCGCAGCGTCGCCGACCAGCGTGAACACGAGCGCGAGGCCGTCGCCGCCCACTATGAGCACAGCCCCGAGATCTTCTCGCTGGTGCTCGACAGCCGCCTGGCCTATGCGACAGGTGTGTACGAGCACGCGGGCGAGGACCTCGAGACCGCTCAGGCCCGCAAGTACGCCCGGATCGCCGCCAAGCTCGACATCCGGCCTGGCCAGCGCGTGCTCGACGTCGGCTGCGGCTGGGGCTCGAACCTGCTGTACCTGGCCCAGCACAGCGAGGGCGTGTTCCAGGGCATCACCCTCAGCGCGCAGCAGCGCGAGGAGGCGCTCCGCCGGGCCCGCGCGTGGGGCGTGGCCGATCGCGTGAAGATCGACGTGCGCCACGTCGAGGACTTGGACCTGAAGCCCGAGTCGTTCGACGCGGTGCTGTTCAGCGGCAGCATCGTCCACATGCACAACCGCCCGGCGGTGCACGAGATGGTGGGCGAGGTGCTGAAGCCCGGCGGGCGGGTGCTGATCTCCGACTGTTACTTCCCGGTCCAGCAGCGCGGCGATCGTGACAGCGCGGCCACCGAGTACATCTTCGTCGAGGCGCTCGGCTACTGCCGCCTGATCGGCCTGGCGGAGGAGCTGCAGCTGATGGAGCGCGCCGGCCTCGACATCCTCCACGTCGAGGACCTGACCCGCCACTACGCGCAGACTCTGGCCCACTGGATCGACAACGTGCGCAAGCACCGGAAGACGATCGACGCCATGGCCCCGGGCTTCGCCGCGGTGCTGCAGCAGTACATGACCGTGGCGCGCATGAGCTTCGCCCGCCGCACTGCGCTCGAGTACATGATCCTGGCGACCAAGGGCGCGCCGACGGTGGACCCCGGGGCGTGGCCGATCGCGCAGAAGGGCGGGCGGTCGTGAGCGCGCGGACGCTGGCAGGCCTGCTCGCGGCGCGCGCCGAGGGCCGCGCCGAGGCGGTCGCGCTGCGCTGCCGGGTGAGCGGCGACGAATGGCGCGAGTACACGTGGGCGGGCTACTGGGACGGGGCCCGCCGGGCCGCCGCGGGTCTGTGGGCCCGCGGGGTCCGCCCCGGCGATCACCTGCTGATGCTGGTGACCGACGTCGAATCGGCGGTGCTGACATTGTTCGGGGCGTGGTCGATCGGCGCGGTGCCGATCCAGGTCGGGCTGCCGTTTCGCCTCACCGACGTCGCCGGCTTCATCGCCCAGTTAGAGGACACTGCGGCCCGGCTCGACGCGCGCGCGCTGGTGCTGTCGGCGGCGCTGGCTCCGTTCGCGCCGACGGCGGCGGGGCTGCCGGTGCACGTGGCGGAGGAGCTGACCGCGAGCGCGCCATTCGACGGCCTGCCGCACCCCGACTCGTTCGCGGCCGACACTGCGCTGATTCAGCTGACCAGCGGCAGCACCGGCAAGCCGCGCGGGGTGGTGCTGACGCACGAGCGACTGCTGCGCCACCTGGCGTGCATGAGCCGGGTGCTGCCGAGCCACGAGGCGTCGGTGGCGGTGTCGTGGCTGCCGCTGCACCACGACATGGGGCTCATCGGCGGGCTGCTGTTCCCGTTTTATAACGGCTTTGTCGCCAACATGATGTCGCCGCTCGACTTCCGCGCGCGGCCGCTGGCGTGGCTCGAGGCGATGTCGCGCTTCAAGGCGACGATCTGCGCGGCGCCGCCGTCCGCCTACGCGATGCTGCTGCGGCTGGCGCCGAAGGCGATCGCGGCCGGCTACGACCTGTCGGCGTGGGAGTGCGCGATGATCGGGGCCGAGCCGATCGCGGCGCCGCTGCTGCGCCGCTTCGCCGACGCGTTCGCGCCGGTGAATTTCCGCGCGGAGGCGTTCTTCCCCGTGTACGGGCTGGCCGAGGCGACTGTGGCGGTGAGCTTCCCGCGCCTGTTGGCGCCGACGCGGGTGCTGCGGATCGATCGCGCGGCGCTCGAGCGCGACGGGTCGGTGACGCCGTCCGAGGAGCCGCACGCGCTCGAGCTGGTGGCGGTGGGGCGAGCGATCCCGGAGACCAAGCTGCGCATCGTCGACGTCGCCGGCGAGCTGTTGCCGGAGCGCCGGGTCGGCGAGATCCGCGTGTGCGCCTCGACGCTGATGCAGGGCTATTACAAGGACCCCGCGGCCACCGAGGAGGCGCTGGCGGAGGGCTGGCTGCGCACCGGCGACCTCGGCTTCGTCGACCGCGGCGAGCTGTTCATCACCGGTCGCTGCAAGGACATCATCATCCGCGGCGGGCTCAACCTCATCCCGTCGGTGATCGAGGACATCGCGGCCGAGGTCGAGGGCGTGCGCGCGGGCGGGGTGGCTGCCGTGGGCGTGCGCGAGCCGGAGCTCGAGACCGAGGTCGCCTACCTGGTCGTCGAGACACGTCTCGAAGGCCAGGAACAAAAGGACCTGCGGGCGCGCCTCGACGCAGCGTTGCAGCTGCGCGGCGTCACGGTCGATCGCATCGCCCTGGTGGCCCCGGGCGCGCTGCCGAAGACGACCAGCGGCAAGCTGCGGCGCGGCGAGATCGCGGCGGCGCTCGCCCGCGGCGAGACGCTGTAATTCGGCGGCGCGAGGCTCTCTCGGGGTAAAATCCGAGGACGAGAGCCTCGCGTCTCAGGTGAGGAAGTCGAGGACGCGCGCGCGCCATGGCTCGGGGGCCTCGATCGCCACCGTGTGACCGACGTCGGGCAGCACCTCGACGCGCGCAGGGCCGGGGAACGCCGCGGCGAGGACCTCGAGCTCGCTCGGCGAGGCCAGGCGATCGAGCTCGCCGGTCAGCAGCAGGACGGGGGCGCGCACTCGCGGCGCGAGTCGCAGCGGCGCCCACGGCGAGTCGGGCCCGTCGTCCAGAGTCTGGGCGAACAGGGCGGCGGTGTTTTCATACGAGTTGCGGCGCACGGTGGCCTTGACGAACGCGGCGAGCACCGACTCGTTGGCCTCGAGGTAACCCGGGCCGAGCGTGTCGGCCAGGCTGAGCCACGCCAGCGCCTCGAGGTCGCCGGTCTTGAGCGCCTCGCGCCAGGCGCGGAGGATCACCCGCCCGAGCGCGCCACGACCGGCGCCCACGCCCGACAGCACCAGCCGCCGCACCCGCGTGGGACGCTCCGCGGCGATGCCGAGCGCGATGCGGCCGCCGAACGAGAAGCCGCACAGGTCGACCGGTTCGGTCACGCCGAGCGCGTCGAGCAGGTGCTCGAAGTCGCCGACGTGGACCGGCGGCGACACGTCGCGCGTGGCGAGCCGCGTCTGGCCTTGCCCGCGCGCCTCGTACACGAGCACCGGCCGCTGCGCCGACAAAGGCCGGACGTGCGCGCCCCAACTCGCCAGGGTCTGGGTCATGCCGCCGACGATCACGAGCGGCGGCGCAGTCCCGTCGCTCGGCCCCGCGTGGCGATCGATCTGCACCTGGCCCACGGCTCCCGGACCGGCGACAGGGTCATGGATGGTGATCGGCTCGGGCACGCGAATCCCGAGGGTAGAGCCGCCTGGGCGCGGTTTCAAGGGGCCGAGGGTCCCACGATCGCGGCGCGACCCCGGCCGTCCGCGCCCGTCAGCAGCAGCGCTCGTGGACCGCGCGGAGGGTGAGGTGTCGATGCTCGTCTCGATCCGCGCAATGCAGTCCGCGGGCGGCAATGATGATGGATCAGGATGCGGCGGATGGTGGGTGTTCGGGCCGCGGAAATCGCGTGTCGCGCGGCGCAAGGGAATGCGCAGTCTCGGGCGCGCGTGCTCGCCGAAGTTCGTCGGGCGATTCCTGCGTTGGCAGGCGTCACGCGAATCATGAGACCGGCTCGCCGATCGAGGGGTGATGCGCGAGCGACCGTGGCATTCGGTGGTGCGTGCGGGCGGCAGATCTGCGCCGGTCGCCGGCGGACGCGTGTCCGAAGATTCGCGGCTCCGCGCGGAACGATTGTGTCATTCTCGCGACAAACCTGTATTGCTCGTCAGAATGGTGTTCCGCGCGAAAGTGGGCCGCCTGCGGGGGAAAATCACGATCCGCGTGGCGCGAACCCGACGACGGTTGTCACGCAGGTGTGACAATAAAGCCATCGTTCTGCAAACTCGGCCTGACACCTTCGCGGCGGCGCCGCAGCCCGCGAGACGGCGTCAGACGGCGGAATTCCCCGGCGTCGACGGGACTCAGCCCGATCTCGCACCGGCCCGCTCCGTGACGATCGTGACCTGAACGTAACAAGGCACCGCGCCGCCGGCCCTGGCCGAGCGGACCGCGCGCAGGCGCTCTTGCGAGCGCTGGGAGGCGATGGCCGGGCGGCCCGAAGCGACCGCCGGACCGGATCCTCGCCGCAGTGTCGCGCGACGTCACCCCTGTCGTCGCGCGATCGGGGCCTTGTTGTTGTCAGCACTGCACCCGCCGTGACTCCGATGATTCGCCGCCGCCGATTCGTGTCCTCGCGCTCGCTCCAAGTCGCTGCCGGCCTCGCCGCGGCCCTCGTCGGGGGGCCGGCCCGCGCGGCCGCTCCGCCCGAACCGGACCTCGAGATGTGGAGTCAGGTGCTCATCGACGCCAACCTCGACGCGCGGGCGAAGGGCCTGCGGCTGTCGCTCGACTTGCAGCTGCGGCGGATGAACGCGCCGCTGCAGTACATCAAGGACATGTCGGGGACGGTGACCGAGACGCGGCAGAATCCGAACACCGTGGCCATCGTGCGCCCGGCGATCGGGTACATGTGGGCCAAGTGGGGCGGGCTGTTCCTCGGCTACGCGTGGCAGCCGGACTTCTTCGACGACCGCGCGGTCGCCCGCGTCAAGAACGTCGACGAGCACCGCATCTACACGCAGTTCAATCTGCGCTGGCAACGGGAGGGCCGCTTCGACCTCGGCGGGCGCAGCCGGCTGGAGCACCGGATCCGCTCCCACGGGCCGGGCAGCGACGACATCGTCGACGGCGAGCCGCAGCACAAGGGGCTGTCCCGCTGGGCTCACCGGTTTCGCCAGCAGGTCCGCTTCGCGGTCAACTTCAAGAAGGACGCCCCGTGGCAGCTCATCGTCTGGGACGAGTTCTTCTTCCACCTCAACGAGACGGCCTTCACGACGGAGCGCGGGTTCGACCAGAACCGCGCGTTCGTCGGCATCGGCTACGACACCAAGCCGGTGCGCGTCGAGGTCGGCTACATCAATCAATACGTGCGCCGCTTCCACGACCCCGATCAGCTCAATCACGTGTTCGCCCTGAACTTCATCATCAAGCTCGGCCACGCCAAGCACGACAAGCACGCGCCCGCTCCGCCGGCGCCGGTCCAGCCGCCGCCGAATCACTGACGGCGGCCCGCTCGTAGCGCGGGCCGCCGCTCGCTCGTTCGTCGCGGCGGCTGCGCAGGATCTGGCGAGGCAGTGAATCATCGGTCTCGCACGGGGCACAGGCGCGATCGCGGGCGATGTCCCGGTCGTCGCGGCGGGGTCGGGCCTTGTTGGTCGGCCCCGTGCCGGTGCTGCCATGATTCGCCGCCCATCGCGCCTGCTCCCGCTCGTCGTCGGCCTGGCCGCGCTCTTCGCCGGCAGCACGGCGCGCGCGACGACGCCGTCCGAGCCGGACCTGGGGATCTGGAATCAGGTGATGCTCGACGTCAACCTCGACGCGAAGGCCAAGGGCCTGCGCCTCGTGCTCGACTTCCACCTGCGGCGGATGAACTCGCCGCTGCAATACATCCGGGACATGGCGGGGCAGGTCGTCGAGACGCGGCAGAACCCGAACACGTTCGTCGTGGTACGCCCGGCCATCGGCTATATGTGGGCCAAGTGGGGCGGGCTGTTCGTCGGTTACATCTGGCTGCCCGATTTCTTCGACGACCCGGAGTTCGCGCGCACCCGCAACGTCGACGAGCACCGGATCTACAGCCAGCTGACGCTGCGCTGGGCGGTGGAGGGCCGCTTCGACATCAACTGGCGCAACCGCGTGGAGCACCGGATCCGCACCCACGGCCTCGGCAGCGACGATGTCGTCGACGGGGTGCCGCAGACGATGGGGATGGGCCGCTGGGCCCATCGGTTCCGCCAGCAGCTCCGCGTGGCCATCAATTTCAAGAGAGACGCGCCGTGGCAGCTGCTGCTCTACGACGAGTTCTTCTTCCACCTGACCCGCACCGCCTATACCGAGCCCGGCTTCGATCAGAACCGGATCTTCGTCGGCCTCGCGTACGACGCCAAGCCGGTGCGCGTCGAGTTCGGGTACCTCAATCAGTACATCGTCCGGCCGCGCGATCCGGACAACAGCAATCACCTGTTCTCGCTGGCGTTCATCATCAAGCTGGCGCCGGGGCAGAAGGCCAAGCCGCCGGCCGCGAACCAGGCCGCGCCGGCGCCGAAGCTCTGACGGGCGCTCGACGGGCCCTGGGCGCGTCGAGCGTGGTCGAGCACATGTCCCGAGGGGCATGCCCTCATGGACATGTCCCATCGACCCGCGAGCGGCCGCTGGATTACCGCTCGCTGTCGAGGTGGGCCATCATCGGCGCGGGGTAGCGCTCGCCGGCCACTTCCGTCGCGGGCACTGCGGTCTCGAGCGCGGCGACCTCGGCCGGAGTCAGCTCGATCGCCAGGGCGGCGATGCTGTCGGCGATCTGCTGCGGCGTGCGCGAGCCGATCGTCGGGATCACAGTCACGCCCTGCGCGGCGCCCTTGGCCCGCGCCCAGGCGATGGCGAGCTGCGCGGGCGAGACGCTGCGGCCTTCGGCCAGGCGGTGCAGGGCTGCCACCAGGTGCTGGTTCTTGACCCCGTTGTCGCCGGAGAAGCGGGGCAGGTGGGCCCGCATGTCGTCGCTCGCCGGCTTGCTGCCGGTGAGCAGCCCGCGCGACAGCACCCCGTAGGCCGTCATCGCCATGCCGTGTGTGCGCAGCGCCGGGATGATCGTCGCCTCGGGGCCGCGGCTCGCCAGGCCGTACTCGATCTGCAGGTCGCACAGCGGGTGCACCGCGGCGGCGCGGGCGATCGTCTCGGCGCCCACCTCTGACAGGCTGATGTAGCGGATGTAGCCGGCCTTCACCATCTCGGCGAGCGCGCCGATCGTGTCCTCGATCGGCACGCGCGGGTCGAGGCGGGCCGGGCGGTAGATGTCGATATAATCGACGCCGAGGCGCGTCAGGCTGTAGGCCAGGGCGCTCTTGGTCGCGGCCGGGCTGGCGTCGACGCCGAGGAACGCGCCGTCGGGCCCGCGCAGGCCGCCGTACTTGACGCTGAGCAGCACGCGGTCGCGGCGGTCGGCGATCGCCTTGCCGACCAACAGCTCGTTCTTGCCCATGCCGTAGAAGTCGCCGGTGTCGAGCAGGTTGACGCCGCGCTCTGTGGCGGCGTGGATGGTGGCGATGCCCTCGGCGTCGTCGCGCAAGCCGTACCAGCTGCCGGCGCCGAGGCCCATGCAGCCGAGAGCGAGCGGGAAGACGGCGGGGCCGTGCGTACCGAGCTTCGTTGTCCGAGTCGTCATGGGCCCTAACATAGCCCCTGGCGCTTTATCCTCCCAGTGAATAGGATGAATGCGACACATGAACCACAGTTATGGGCGGGACCTCGACCTCAACCTGCTGCGCGTGTTCGCCGTCGTCGCGGAGGTCGGCAGCGTCACCGAGGCGGCCAAGCGGCTGTACCTGACGCAGCCGGCCGTCAGCGCGGCGCTGCGGCGGCTGACGACCGCCGTGGGCGCGCCGCTGTTCGTGCGCAGCGGTCGCGGGCTGGTGCTGACGAGCCGCGGCGAGCGCTTGCGGGCCGGCGTCCAGCCGCACCTGCAGCCGCTGATCGACGCGGCCCTCGCCGCTCCTTTGTTCGATCCGTCGACCAGCGAGCGCACCCTCCGGCTCGGCCTGTCCGACTCCACCGAGCTGTGGCTGCTGCCGCGACTGCTGCAGGTGCTCGCGGTCGAGGCCCCGCGCATGCGCGTGGTCGCGATCCCGGTCCAGTTCCGCACCGTGGGGGCCGCCCTGGCCGCGGGCCTCGACGCGGCGGTCACCGTGGCCGACGAGCTGCCGACGGCGATCCGGCGCGAGCGCCTGATCTCCGGCGGCTTCACCTGCCTGTTCGACCCGCGACACGTCCGCCTGCGCAAGCTGAGCGAGCGCGAGTACTTCGCCCGGGAGCACATCATCGTCTCGTACAACGGCGACCTGCGCGGCGTCGTCGAGGACTACCTCGGCAAGGCGCGGAACATCCGCTGCTCGGTGTCGTCGTTCGCCAACCTCGGCGCGCTGATCGACGGCACTGCGATGCTGGCGACGATCCCGGCGCTGGTGGCCGAGCAGATCCGCCTGGTCCGGCCGCACCTCCGCACCGCGCCGCTGCCGTTCGCCATGCCGCCCGGGACCATGGAGCTGCTATGGCCGGTCGCCACCGACGACGACCCACCGTGTCGCTTCGCCCGCGCGCACATCAAGCAGATCGCCCGAGCGGTGGCGGCGAAGTGAGGGGTTCCGGCCCGGCGCGCCGAGATGTCCGATGGGACAGGTGCAACCAGTCGCCGGCGCGGCCGGACCCGGCACGATGCAATGGTCGTGGCATTCCCGAGGGGGAACATCCTGTGCGTCGAGGCGGGCGAGTGAGCCAAGTCTTGCATCCCCGCGGCCCCGCGGGGAGGCGCTGCGCGGGCCCGTGCTAGCGTGCGCGCGCGGTGCCGTCGATCGTCGCGCACCGCCGCGACAACCCCCAAAATCCCCCCGCGAACACGATGACGAAAAAGGCGAATCCCACCACCTCCACGCCGGGAGCCGGCGACCCGCTCGGATCGAAGCACGCCAAGCTGCTCGAGTTTCTCGCCACGCGAGGGCAGGTCGAATTCGACGCCAAGCAGGTCAAGCGCGGCCAGCAGCTGCTGAAGCAGGCCCGCGCCGAGCTGCTCGGGCCGCTGCCGAAGGACGCGAAGGTGGCGATCTTCGACGGCTGGGTCCGGCACGTCACTCTGAGCACCCGCGAGGCGGCGGCGTTGTGGCCCGAGATCGCGGCCGCCCCGGCGCTGGCGCAGCTCGAGGAGATCGAGCTGCGCCTCGACGACGGGACGGAGGCGTGGATCGAGGTGGCGGCCCGCCAGCCGCTGCGAGTCACGCGATTTCACCTCAACGGCGACAACGTCGACCCGGACACCGGCGAGGTCCTCGACGAGAGCGAGAACTCGGGGCGCCTGGTGGCGGCCGCCAACGCGCTGGCCCACGCGACCGAGCTGGTGATCGAGCTCTACCTCGACGACACGTCGTCGCTGGCCGGGCTCGAGCTGCCGGAGCTGACCAGCCTGTGGGTCAAGGCGATGAACTGCGGCCTCGTCGAGCCCGACGCCGCGGTGATGGCGACGCTGAAGGAGGCCCGCCTGCCGCGGCTCGTCCGCCTCGGCTGGGAGAGCTACTTCTCGGTCGATCCGGCGGTCGTGATCGCCCTGCTGCCGCAGATCACCGAGCTCGGCTTCTTCGGCGCCAACCACCACGCGGTGCTCCCGGCGCTGGTGGCCGCGCGCCCGTCGCTGACTGCGATCGGGGTGCCCAGCCTGGACGGCGACGACCCCGACGCGCTCGACGACGACGCGCTGCGCAAGCTCGGGGAGGGCAAGCGCCTGTTCGGGCCCCGCACTCGCTACGTGGATGCCTTCAACGCGGGGTTCCGGATCTTGCACACGCTCGACCGCGCGGCCGACGGGGCGGCGCAGTTCGCCGCGCTGCGCGGGCGCAACAGCCAGGACGCGGATGTGCACTTCCAGTGCGGCACGGCGAGCGAGGACGACCACGAGGCCGTGGACGCGCTCTGCGAGGCGCTGCTGATCGACCCGGACCACGCGCCGACGCACAACAACCTCGGCAACGCGATGGTCCGCCTCGGCCGCTGGCGCCCGGCGATCTGGCACCTCAAGCGCTACCTCGAGGTCGAACCGACCTTCGCGTCCGCGTGGGAGAACATCGCCAAGTGCCACCGCGCGCTCGGTGAGGAGGAGGCGGCGCAGGCCGCCGAGGCGAACATCCCGAAAGAGGCGTGAGCCGCCGCGGCTGGGGCCTGCGTGGCGAGCGGGAGGGCGAGAAGGACATGTCCGCTCGGATATGTCCGATCTGACATATTTTTGGACCTGTCTGAAGGGGCAGACGAGACGTCGCGCGGGTGCGGCCCGGGGCATCCCGGGCCGCGAAGGCCTGACCGCGCCGACCGCTCTCACAGCCGCTGCAGGCCCCACGGCGGGGCGGCGTTGATCAGCCAGCCGGCGCGGCACTTCATGCGCACTTGGCGGAACTCGGCGCCGGCCTTGGTGGCCGTCCACGTGTATTCGCCGGGCGGGACCTGGACGAACAGGACGCCGCCGTCGTCGCTGGTCTCGGTCAGGCCGGGCTCGGGGATCACGCTCGAGTTGAAGTAGATCGGGCCGTTCTCGGCCGGCAGCGGCGGGTCGAGGGTGACGAGCACGGCGGCCTCGCCGTGGGCGCCCTCGTCGTAGATCGACTTGCCGACGCGCGTCACGGTCGTGACCATCTGGCAGTACTCGCTCTCGTTCGGGGTGACCATGACGATCGCGGCCAGGGCGTCGTAGATGGCGTGGGTGACCGCCTGGAAGGTGATGCGCTGCAGGCCCGCCTCGGGCACGACGTGGGTGCCGGTCTGGATCGGGTGATAGTCGGGGTGCGTCATCGTCAGAGTGACGTCTGCGCCGACCGGCAGGCCCTCGAACTTGAACTTGCCGTCGGCGCCGGTGACCACGGTGCGGTCGGGGAACTCGAGGATCGCAACCTCGGCGCCGGCGATCCGCCCGTTCGGGCTGGCGTCGAACGGGATCGCGTCGCCCTCGACGGTCGCCACGAGCAGGCCGCTGCAGTCGGCCTTGCACTTGCCGCCCACGCCGTTGTCCGGGCCGTCGTCGCAGACCTCGCCGCCCGCGACCTCACCGTCGCCGCACACCGCCTCGCCGGTCTCGCTCTGGGTGGTGGCCTGGGTGTCGCCGTCGCTGCCGGTCGAGCCGGCGTCGCCGCAGGCCAAGAGGCCGCACAGGACGAGGGCGCCGAGGCGGCGGAGTAGGAGGCCGGGGAGGGAGGAGCGGGCGAGGCGCGGACGCATGGGCGCGAGCATCCGCCAGGTGCTGCGAGAGATGCAACCGCGGCGCGGCCGAGGTTTTCGCAGATACGCACGAGCGGCGAGGCAGGGGGCACCGATGAAGCGTGGAGCGGCGGGCTCGCAGCCCGACAGCGGGGTGCATCGCGGTCGGGGGCATCCGGCGATCTTGCGAGTCGCGGGAATGACACGTGTAGCGATCGGCGAGCGATGCTTCGCTGCGTAGGTCGTGATCTTGCGGGTGAGGGTTGGTATCAGGAATGGATCTGGCGAATCTGCAGATGCGTAATCTTTCGTGTCTCGCTGTATGGATAGTGTGGAGGAGGCCTGGCGATGGACGCGACATTCGCTCGCGTCTGCATGGATGGCATGGAAGACTCGCATCGCTCCGCGTGCAGCGGGCGGCTGCATGTCCGCGCCGACACGGCATTGTCGACAGCGCGGGCGCGAATTGCCGCGTGCGCTTCGGGGTTGGGTTCGCGACCGAGGCCGGCTAGGCTGCGCCGCCGATGCTCGCGCTCACCACGTGCGCCGCGCTGCTCCTCGGGCCTGGGCCCGGGCAGGGCCCGGTGATGCCGGAGGTCCGCTGGGAGGCGCCGCCCGGCTGCCCCGACGAGGCCTCGGTGAAGGCGCAGATCGCCGCGCTGCTGGCGCGGGCGCCGGCGCGGACCGGCCAGGCCCCGCAGGTGAACCTGCGCGTCGAGGCGCTGCCGGGCGGGCGCTGGCGGCTGGACGCGACCATCACCAGCCGCGAAGGGCAGGGCCGCCGCAGCCTCGAGGGCGACCGTTGCGAGGCGCTGGCCGAGGCTGCCGCGCTGCTGACCGCCATCGCGGCGGCGCCGGAGCTGCAGCAAGCTGCCGGCCCCCTTCCAGAGGAGGCGCCCGGGAGCTCGGTCCAGGAGGCGCCGGGAGGGCCGGCTGCGAATCAGGCAGCCCCGGGAGGGCCGGCGAGTCAGGATGCACCGAAAGGGCCGGCCGCGGGTGCGGAGGTGCCGGGGAGCCAGGCCGCGGTTCCGGAGCCGGCGCCCGGCAGCCCGGCAGAGGCTCCGGAGACCGGTTGGCCGCCCGGCGCCGAGGGCGAACTCGAGCCCGAACTGCCAGGCGCCGGCACCGGACGGGAGACTCGATCGGGGGCACCGGCCCCCATTCGCCCGCGCAACCCGCCGAAGGCCACCCTGGGCCTGGGCGCGGGCATCGGCGCGGGCGCGCTGCCGGGGGTCTCGGCGCTGCTGCGGGCCGCGGTCGGCTTGCGTGGCCGGCACTGGTCGGTGGCGTTGACGCAGAGCTTCTGGCTGCCGCGCGACCTGCCCGCGGCCGGGGATCCGGACGTGGGCGGGCGGATGTGGCTGGCGGCCACCGGCGTGCAGGGCTGCGGGATCGTCGGCAAGGGCCGGGTCGAGGCGCCGCTGTGCGCCGGCGTCGCGGCGGGGGTCCTGCGCGGGCGCGGGATCGGCGACCTCGCGGCCTCGTACCGGGCCACCTCGGCGTGGGCGGCCGCGACCGTGGGGCCGAGCCTGCACGTGCGGGTGGCCCCCAGGGTGGCGCTGACCCTCGGCGCCGAGCTGCTGGTGATGCTGACCCGCGTGCGCTTCGAGGTCGCCCAGGCCGGCGAGGTCTGCTGCAGCGCGCCCGTGGGCGCCACCGGGACCCTCGGCGTCGAGGTGCGGTTGCCGTGAGCGGCGGCCCAACGATTCTCGCCGGACCCGGACATGAACGCCGGCGCGCATGATCGCCGCCGCCATGCCAGGCCCGCTCGCCGATGAACCGTCCGCCCAGGCGTCGGCCGCCGATCGCGAATTCGAGGCGGTCTACCGCGAGCACGTCGGCTTCGTGTGGCGCAACCTGCGGCGCCTGGGCGTGCCCGAGCCGGAGATCGAGGACGCGGCCCACGAGGTGTTTCTAGTCGTGCTGCGGCGCCTGCCGGAGTTCGACGGCAGCGCGGCGATCACGACCTGGCTCTACGCCATCACGCGCGGGATCGCCAGCAACCGCCGGCGCGGCGATCAGCGGCGACAGCGGCGGCACGCCGAGGTGCCCGAGCCCGGGCCGGCGGAGGGGCCGGCGGAGTGGCTCGAGCGCTCGCAGGCCGCCGCGACCGTGGCGCAATTCCTGGCCACGCTGACCCCCGAGCAGCGGGTGGTCTTCGAACTGTTCGAGATCGAGGGCCTGCGCGCGCACGAGGTGAGCGCGGCCCTCGATCTCAATGTCAACACCGTGTACACGCGGCTGCGCGCGGCGAGGTCGCGGTTCGCCGCGTTCGTCGCGGCCTTGCACGGCGGCGCGACGGGAGGTCCCCATGGCTGACGAACTCGATCCGCGCGCACGCGCCTTGCTGGCCGCTTACCGTCGTGACGCCGGGCCGTCGTCCGCCGCCACCGAGCGCCTGCTGGCGTCGGTGCGGCGCAGCGCGGCCGCGGCCGAGGAGGCGCGGGTCGTGCCGTTGCGGCCGCGCAGCAGCTCGCGTCAGTGGCTCGGCGTGGCGGTGGTCGGCCTGGTCGCGGCTGCGCTGGCGCTCGCCTTCAAGCTGTCGCCGCGGCGCCTCGACGCCGACGCCGACGCGGCCCGCTCGGCGGCCGCGCTGCAGTCGGCCGACGAGGCCGCGAGCACCTCGGTGACGTCGCGGGTGCGGCAGGGCGGCGGGTCGGCCACGATCGATGTCGTGCCGGAGCAGGCCGCGGACACCGAGCCGCCGCTGCAGCGACCGGGCGCGAACGACGAAGCCGACGGCGCGACGGCGTCCAGCGACGCGAATCGCGGCGCTGCGATGATTTCGACCCCGGCGAAGCCGCAAGGTCGCGGCCCCGGCGCGGCCACGGCTCGCGGTTCCGCCGGCACGCCCGCCGCGGCGAATGGTGCCAGCGTGGACAAGGCGGGCGCCGCTGCGACGAATGCGGACACCCCGGGTCCGACGAACGCCACGGGCGGCGGCGGCGACGCGCTGGCAGAGGAGCTGGCGATCGTGCGGGCGGTCAACGATTCGCTCGCGGGCGGGAGCGCCGAGCAGGCGCTGGCGCGGCTCGACGACTACCACCGGCGCTTCCCGGCAGGGGCGCTGCGCGAGGAGGCGGCCGCGCTGCGGGCGGTGGCGCTGTGCGCCGCGGGTCGGGCCGACGGCGCGAGCGCGGCGGAGGCGTTCTTGCGCGCGCACCCCGGCTCGCTCTCGGCCGAGCGGGTGCGCCGGTCCTGCGGCGTGCGCTGAGATCCCATGTCCGGGCGGACATGTCGATTTTTCTCGCGACGGGGCCAACGAAAGCGCGGGGGTATGGACATTCACCGGGCACAGAGGCAAACATGGCATTCAACTTTTTGAGCATCCTCCCCCTCGCCGCGCTGACGCTCGGCGGTTGCACCCTCAACGCCAAGCTCCTCGGCGAGCCGAACTACGACTCGTCGACCGACTCCGACTCGGACGGCTCGAACGAGGACACCGCCGACGCGACGTCGAGCAGCTCGAGCGCGGGCTCCGACGGGAGCAGCTCCAGCACCACGAGCGCGGGCTCCGAGGGGACGAGCTCCACTTCGACGACCGGCCCGGAGGCGACGTCGAGCAGCTCGAGCGCGGGCTCCGAGGGGACGAGCTCCACCTCGACGACCGGCCCGGAGGCGACGTCGAGCAGCTCGAGCGCGGGATCCGACACCGACCAGACCAGCACCTCCACCACCTCGACATCCGGTCCGGAGGAGACGTCGAGCAGCTCGAGCTGGGGCTCCGACACCCAGCAGACCGGCACCTCGAGCTCGAGCGGGGTCGAGACCGGCGGCGGCCAGCTGTGCGAAGATCCCCCGCTGGACGCGCCCGGCATCGACCGGTCGTGCCAGTTCGACCAGGACTGCCTCGTGGTGTTCCACCAGAGCGATTGCTGCGGCTCGGTCGACGCGTACAGCGTCAACACGCAATCCATCGAGGCGTGGCAATCCGCCGCCGCCCCGTGCACGTTCGAGCCGTTCTGCGACTGCGCGCCGGAGGCGACCGACGCCGAGGACGGCGAGTCGACCGCCGACAAGGACGAGATCGTCGCGGTGTGCATCGACAACGTGTGCCGCAGCGCCGTCCCGTAGCGCCCCGCCGATGCGGGCAGGCGTCGCCGCCGCTTGCGAGGTCGAGCACAATGCCCCCACGATCGCCGCGCGGTCGGTGTGTATACGCATCCGCCGCATTTGCGCGCTGGCCGGTGACGGTTAAGCTCGTCGGCGAGAAAGGGCATTCATGCAACATCGAATTCGAGTCCTCGCATCGCTCCTGGGGATCGCCATGATGACGGCGACCGTGGCCACCGCCCAGGCGGCCGAGAAGGGCAAGACCGAGAAGATCGCCCAGCCGGAGCCCGATGCGCCGGCGGCTCCGCCGGCCCCGGAGCCGAAGCCGGAGCCGAAGCCGGAGCCCAAGCCGCCCAAGCCGAAGGGCCCGAACCCGTCGCCGAGCCCGACGCCGCCGCCGTCGCCGACCCCGCCCTGAGGCTGCAGGCGCGATTCGTGGTGAATGAGATACGCGAATCACCGGTGCCCCGCACCGGTGATTCGCGTATCGGCGCGCTCACCTGAATTCGTCAGTCGACGCCCTCGTGGCGGCGTCGCCCGGCGCGCGGGCCCTGCTGGTAGCGATGCACGCCGACCAGGGCGCCGCCGACGGCCGCGCCGAGGCCCAGGAGCATCGCCAGCGACAGCCCCAGCAGCGCCTTGCCGGTGCCCTCGGCGGCCTCCAAGGCGCCGGTGCGGACGGTGTCGGTGAACTCGTGCTTGCGGGTCTCGTAGCCGCGCTCGATCTGCCCCGCGATGTCGGCGGCCTCGGCCGGCGAGAGCGCGGTGTTCTCGGCCAGGGCGTTCACGGCGAGCTGCCGGTCGAAGCGACCCTGGCGGACCGAGGTGCGCAGGGCCTTCTTCGCGGCCGCCATCAGCTGCTCGCCGGTGAGGGCCGGCTTGCCCTCGGTCTGCAGGCGACGATTCACCGGGGCCAGCAGATCGTCGGTCGACAGGCCCAGCGATTCGGGCGTGAGCTCGGCGCCCGCGCCGGCGCCCACGGCCGCGACCGCGCCGCCGGCGGTAGCCGAGGCCACGCTGGCGCCTGCCGAGACCGCTCCGCCGATCACCGCGGTGAGCGCCATCCACAACAGAGTGATCGACACCACCGTCGCCAACGCCCACAGGACTGCGCCGTGGATGACGCCGCCGACGCGCCCCTGCGGCTGGGCCAGTTTGCCCACGGCGAGGCCGCCGACGAAGAGGGCGAGGATCGGGGCGACGAGGGCCCAGACCCCCGCGCCGATGCCGACGCTGCGCAGCGAGCCAGGGTCGTGCGGCTGGATGGCGGTGAGGCCGATTCCCATGCCGAGCAGGTGGAGGAGGAGCCACGCTCCGACGGCGATGAGGGTGCCCGCGAAGATCGAGCCCCAACAGACGTCGGCGCGCGGGAGGGTGGGCATCGGACCCACTGCGGTGACGGAATCGTCTTGTGTCATGCGCATTGGCATGCCACCAGTCGACGACTACGGCACGCGCAAATATGCACAGCGACCGCGGCGATTCAGAGCGAGCGCAGCAATATCACCACCACGAGCGCGACCAGAGCGAGCAGGAGCATCGCGGCGGTGAGCCGCAGCGGGCGGCGGTACGCCGAACGCGGCGCGCCGCGCCACCACCGGAAGAACACTGGGTCGTCCGGTCGAGGCGCGAGCGGGTCGTGCGGGTCAGGGGTCGCCGAAGTTGCCATCGCTGGCTCCGGCGATGATGGGCGGGGGATCCTCGCTCGGCGGCCGGTCGGGCGGCGGATCGATGCGCGGCGGCTCGCTCGGCGGCGGATCGATCTCGGGCGGGCTCGGCGGGGTCGGGTCCTCGCGCGGCGGCGAGGTCGGCCGCGGATCCTGCTGCGGCGGCGGAGTAGGGTCCTCGCGTGGACCTCGCGGATCGGGCGGGTTCTGGCCCGGATCCGCGGGGTCGATGGTGTCGGGTCCGGGGGCGCCGGGGCCCGAGCTCACAGTCCGAACGTGCATTGCAACCCCGCTCCCACGGTGCACGCGCCGAACTCGCCGCACGCGTCCGAGGCGCACGATTCGAGGTCGTCCAGCGTCTCCCGCTGTTCGTCGGCCATGCAGTTGCCGATCTTGTCCTTGCAGTCGTTGACGCACTCGTCGACCGAGACGTCTTCGTCACACTCGCGCGCCTTGTCGCAGTACGACTTGCAGCTGGCGCTGATCTCGAGGTTGGTGGCGCCGCTGCTGTCGTCGCCGCAGGCCGCCAAGCCGGCGCCGAACACGAAAGCGAACGCGAGGAAGGAGCGATGAAGGACGTTGATCATGGTGTTTTACGTGACTCCTGCCAAATGTATAGGCGGGTCGCCCGGTTGTGCAAGCTCTGCCGCTCGCTCGCGGTACCATTCAGCGTACTCGGTATTGTGGATCATGCGACGGCCGAGGTCCGGCGCGCCGTCGGTCCACCACACCGGGCCGCGCTCGCCGAGGCCGACCTTGGCGGCGTGCACCCGGGCCCGGGCGGCGCGCAGGCCGGCGGCGTCGCCCTCGGCCTGGGCGCGGCGGACGTCGCGGCGCGCAGTCATCAATGACTGCACAAGCGCGGCGCGGACGTCGTCGGCCAAAAAAGGATTCGCCGCGCGCCACAACCGGCCGCGGACGACGATGTATCGTCCGTCGGGGGTGTGCAGCGGCGGCGAAGCGCGGCGCGCCATGGCGGCCTCAGTTGCGGCGCTGGTCGTCGTCGGCGATCTCGCGCACGCGCGCGTCGTCGATGAACACGACCTTGCCGAGGTCGTTCGCCATCTCCTTGGGCAGCTCCCACGCCTCGATCGCGTTGGCAGGGACCTCTTCGAGCTCGCCCGAGACGGTGACGTAGTCGCCGGCGACGACGTCCTTCGGCATCTCCTTCGGGACCACGAACAGCTTCTCGCCGGTGCTCGGCCCGATCCACATGCCCTTGCCGACGATCGTCTGGACCTTCTCACGGTTCAGGTCGACGTTCTTGCCGTGCAGCGACTTCTGGTCGGTGACTGCGAGGATCTCGGTGACGGTCTCGACATCGCCCTTCATCACCTCGGCGGCGGCCTTGGCCTGCTCCGGGGAGATCTTGCGGACGGCCTCGGCGATCAGCACGGGGCGCTCCTTGAGCTTGATCTCGATCTCCGGGCTCAGGTCCCAGCCGAGGTCGCGCTCGACGTCGGCGACCACGAAGCGGCGCACGGTGCCGGTGACGATCAGCTCGTCGTCCTTGGCGTAGGACGTGTGCGAGGCGGCGTCCATCGGCTTCTTCATCAGCACGGTGATGTCGTCATCGAACGCCCAGCCGGTGCCCTCGAGGCGGAACGCCTGGTCGCTGTAGACCTCGTCGATCTCGCCCGTGACGCGGACCTTCTTGTCGTAGTACCAGGCCGGGTGCTCCTTCACCTGGTCGACGTCGGTGGTCGGCAGAGGCATGGGCGCGCGCTCGGCCTGCTGGGCCGGGCGATCGGCCGTCCGCTCGCGCTCGCTGTTGCAGGCGCCGGTGGCGACCACGGTGAACAGCGCCGCAATGGCCCACGCTTGGGCATGAATGTCTCGTCGCATGAGTATCTCCCTTTGTCTCTCGGGTGATGCGTTTTCGAGTTGTTGCCCGCCCGGCGGCTCGCCAGGGCAAGCGGCGCTGAGGGCATGCACCGCATCGCCGGAAGTGCAAGCTCATCGATTCATATTTGCCGGGACGAGCTCGGTCGCCGCCGCGCGCCAACGCGCAAGACCTCGCTACGAGGCTCCGGGGCGCGTTCTGGCGGCGACGGCGCCAATGCGATGAGGCCGGTGAGGCCCCTGCATTCGCACCGATGATTCCCATCCACGCTAGCAGCGGGGGCCCCCCGCGCAAGCCGCGAGATAGGGCAGCTTCGCCGCCAATGCGGCGGTTGTGGGCTGTTATGGTCGAGGCCGCCGGGCGGGCGTAGATACGCCGAGCTCGCCGCGGACCTTGCGCGCGTCAGGGCCGCAGGACGCAGCCGCCGACGAACTCGCCGCGCCACTTGGCCAGCATGGCCTCTTTGTAGGCGGTCAGCGGGAACTCGCGCGAGACGTGGGGACGGAGCCGGCCCTCCTCGACCCATTGGAAGATCGCGGCCAGCCGCGGCGCGCGGATCGTCGGGTCGTGCAGGGTCGACAGCACCGTCGGACAGCCGCGCACGGTGAGGCCCTTCATCATGATCAGATTGGTCGGCAGCATGTTGGCGTTCGGGGCGCCGCGTTGGCCCTTGCCGCGGGCGACCGCCGGGGTGGCGGCCCAGCCGACGATCAGGAAGCGCGCGCCGAACTTCACGCAGCGCAGGCTCTCGAGCGAGATGTCGCCGCCGACCCCGTCGTGCACGACGTCGACGCCGTGGCCGCGGGTGAGCGCCTTGACCTCGTCGCGGAAGCGACGCACGCCGGGGCTGCCGTCCAGGTTCTTGCAATTGATCACGTAGTCGGCGCCCTGGGCCCGCACCTCGGCCAGCTTGTCGTCGGAGCGGCCGGTGGCGATCACGGTGGCGCCGAGCAGCTTGGCGACGTGGACGGCGGCCAGGCCGGTCGAGCCGGAGGCGCCGTGGATCAGCACGGTCTCGCCGGGCTGCACCTGGCCGCAGGTGACGAGGCAGTGGTAGGCGGTCTCGTAATTGCCGAGCAGGTTGCAGCCCTGATCGAAGTCGAGGCCGGCGGGCAGGCGGCGCACTGCCGCGGCGGGCGCGACGGCGTAATCGGCGAAGCCGCCGTAGGTCTGATAGGCGCCGACCGAGCGCGGCCCAGTGAGCAGGCCGTCGACCAGCACCGGATCGCCGACTTGCAATTGCTCGGGGTCGACGCCGGGGCCGAGCCACGCGACCTCGCCGGCGTACTCGAGCCCGGGCGTGTAGGGCAGGGGCGGCGCGTGTTGATATTGGCCGCTCGTCATCAGCAAATCGACCCAGCCGACCGCGGCGCTGCGGATCCGCACGATCACGTCGGTCTCCGCGAGCAGGCGCGGGTCCGGCGGTTCGACTGGCTCCAAGGACATGTAATGCTCGATCGCCTCGGCCGGATCCTCGGCGAGCTCTTTGACGACGACGCGGTGTCCGGGGGGCAGGTTCAGTGCGGTCATGCGAGCGCGCGAGCGTACCGGCCGCGGCGCTCGCGGTCAAAGACGGCCGCCACGGGGCTCGGCGGGGCCGCAGACGGCGAAATTTCGGGCGAGCTCGGCGGTAAGCGCCGGTCGTGGCTCGCGCGGGTCGGGCGCGGGCCCGCGGCGACGGGCTCGCGCGAGGCTCGTGGCCGGCCGCGCCGGCGAGGACACGCGGCCCCGCCAATCATACGAGGTGGGGGCGGTCTTCCGGTGGTGTGGTGAATCGCGGCTGTTCGCGTCGGCCGACCCCCGCGTTCGCGCGCGTTCGTGCCCGCGAGGCGGCGCGCCGACAGGCAGACGTTTCATCGCCGCGCCTCGGCAATGCTAACAGTGTTCGTGCGGGCGCCTTTTGCTTGACCGCGGGCCGTGGACACCATCGCGGTGATGACGCGTATGGTTCTCGTAGTCTGTTTGTTGCTGTCCGGCTGTAGCGCCGGACCGGAGACGTTCTGGCGCGGCGTGACGCGCGGGATATGCAAGTACAACCGCAAGCGCGCCGACAGCCAGGAGCCGCTGGTGGAGTGCGAGCGGCTCGCGTACGAGGACGCCGGCAGCCCGGAGGATTTCGCCGCGACCTGCGGCGACTACGACCGCGAAAGCGCCCGCGCCTGTCTCCGCTACATCCGCTCGAGCCCGCGGATGTGCGGGGGCCTGTCGGAGCGGCCGACCTCGTGCGAGGGAGTGTGCGGGCCAGGCTCCGCGATCGTGTTCTATCCGGAGGACTCGGGCTGGTTGACGGAGGTGACGGTCGATCCGGGCCCGCGCCGGCCGGTGCTGATCGCGGAGTGAGCTGTCCCGAGGGGCATGTCCCAAAGCGCCGGCGAGTCTCCCGCGAGGGAGCGACCGGCAGGCGGGCCACCGTCCCGCGGTCGGGGAGGGTCCGGGCGCGCCGCGGGGCGTGCGCAGGCGCCGTTTTGCCGGGGCCGGTGTAGACTGGGCCGGCATGTGGCCGCGTCGCCGTCGACCTGCCTCCGCGCCGCGCTCGGGCGCGTGGGCGGGCGTCGTCGGCCTGGCGCTCGCGGCCATGACGTGCGGCGGCGCCGAGGGGCCGTGCGGCCCGCTGGAGCGGCTGTGCGCGCGCGACTTGGGGTGGAAGTTCGTCTCGCCGCGGGTCGACGAGGCGGTCGAGGTCGACCTCGACGGCGACGGCGAGCGTGAGCAGGTCGTGCTCGACCGCACGGGCGAGCAGCTGGTGGTCGCCTGGCCCGAAGGACAGCGGACGATGCTGGCCTTTCCCGCCCAGATGCCGGTGGCGATCGCGGCGCTGCCGGGCGAGGTCGCAGTGGCGCTGAGCGAGCCGCCGGTGGTGGTGGTGTTCGCCGCCGACGCCTCGGGCCGGCTCCAGCGCCGCCGCGAGGTCGTTTTGCGCGACGAGGCAGCGGCGCTCGTGGCCGCCGACCTCGCGGGCGACGGCGCGCCCGAGCTGGTCGCGACCCTCCCGGAGGAGGGCGTGATCGCGGTGATCGATCCGTCGACGGGGACCATGCGCGAGCACCCGGCCGGCCGGTCCCCGCTGCGGCTCGACGTGGGCGACGTCGACGGCGACGAGCACCTCGACCTTGTGGTGGTCGACGCCGGCCTGGCGCTGCAGGTGTTCTTCGGGACAGGTGACGGCGGGCTGCGGGCGGCGACTGCGAGCCTGGCGTCGGGGTCGATGCAGTGGATCGACCTCGGCGATCACGACGGCGACGGCGACCTCGACGCCTTCACCCGCGCCGACTCGACCCAGGTGCTGGTCCACCGCAACGACGGCCATGGCCGCTTCTCCAGCCCGACCGCCCTGCCGATGGCGGCCACGGGCAACGACGAGGACGCCGCGGGGCTGGTGGTCGGGCCGGTGGCCGCCAGCGGCTTCTTCGGCGTCACCGTGCCGTCGGCGCGCGGCATCACGACATGGTTCGGCAAGGGCTCGACGTGGCTCGGCCGGCTCGAGGAGTCGATGCAGAGCGCGGGCACCTGGGTCGGCGGGAGCGACGACGGCGGCCTGCTGATCGGCGGGTGGGGGTTCGTCCAGTGGGGCGCGTACGCCTCGGTCGGCGCGGCGATCGAGATCTGGCGCGACGCGACGGTGGAGAGCAGCCTGTACACCAGCGCGGTGACGACCGGCCACCTCGACGGCGATCCGCTGCTCGACGTCGCGGCGATCAGCGACTCCCGGCTGCTCGTGCTGCGCGGCCGCGCCGACCGCGGGCTCGAGCGGATCGCCGAGCTCGACCTCTCGGTCAAGCCGATGGGGCTGACGATCGCCGACGCCACCGGCGATGGCCTGGCCGACATCCTCGTGTCCGACGTGACGAACGTGTGGCTGGCGCAGGCCGGCGCGGGTGGCTCGTACGTGTTGCGTCCGCCGCACCAGGCCGCGGTGCTGCCCTACGAGCTGGTGCCGGTGCGCACCGGGCCCGCGTCGCCGGCGGCGATCGCAGCGCTGTCGGTCCCCGACGGGGGCGGGGGCTACGACGGCAAGGGCGCGTCGCTGCTGCGCTTCGCCGCCGACGGCAGCGTCGCCGACGAGGCTCCGCTGGGCCCGTGGCAGGACGTCTTCGGCATCGTCCCGGTCGACTTCGACGAGGACGGCGTCGACGAGCTGCTGATGTACGCCCGCGACGAGCAGGCCGCCGTCCTCGCGCACATGGTCCCCGAGGGTCCGAACTTCGTCGCCGCCGAGACCCACGACCTCGGGGCGTTGACGGGCCTCGAGGTGGATGCGTTTCGCCCGGGCGGGTTCGCCGTCGGCGACCTCGACGGCGACGGCGCAGTGGAGGCGGTGATCAGCGCCTATCAAGCGGGCGTGGTCGTGTCCGGCCTCGCCAGCGGGACCGCGGCGGCGACGGTCCTCCCGGACATCCAGCCGCCGCACACGCTCCGCGATCTCGACGGCGACGGCCGGCTCGACATCGCGTCGGCGATCCAGTCGGGGTCTTTTTACTCGCAGCGCGGGCTCGGCGACGGCACCTTCGAGCCCGGGATCGGGCGCACCAGCTTCGTCGAGGGCACCGCGGGAGCCTTCGCCGTCGGCGACGCGCAATTCGACGTCGTCACGCTGTCGCGCTCGGGCATCGCCACGCACCTCATGCGCCCGGTCGCGCGACCGGTGCATACCTCGAGCAGGTGGCTCGTCGGGATGCCGTACGAGCTCGAGTTCGGCGACATCGACGGCGACGGGATCGACGACGTGGTGTTCACGGCGGGCGATGCGGCGGGCGGGGTCAGCGTGCTGTGGGGCGCCGAGACCGATCCGCTCGCGCGCGGTCGGGCCATCAACGACGGGCACCTCCGCGGTTCGCTGGCCCTCGGCGACCTCGACGACAGCGACGCGCTCGGGATCCTCACCGTCAGCTCGCCGGACGGCATCATCGAGGTCCATCCGTTTCGCCCGGACGCGCGCGAGGCCCCGATCGTCCTCCCCGAGCTGACCGATGCCTTCGTGCGGTCGGTGAAG
The DNA here is from genome assembly GCF_026626745.1 of Nannocystis sp. RBIL2. Lineage (GTDB taxonomy): Bacteria > Myxococcota_A > Polyangia > Nannocystales > Nannocystaceae > Nannocystis. The sequence continues at coordinate 1,738,657 of NZ_JAPNJW010000001.1, read as the reverse complement.
GTCGCCGACCTCGATGGCGACGGTCTGTCCGATCTCGTCGCGCTGCTCATGAGGGAGCAGGCCTTCGTCGCGGTGGCCCGCGGGACCGGGCCGCTGCAGTTCGCGCCGTTCGTCGCCGTGGCCGAGGTCGACACGTACTCTTCGGCGCTCGATCTCGGCGACGTCGACGGTGATCGCCGCGCCGACATCCTGGTCCACAGCGTCGAACCCGGCGTCAACACGCTCGTCCGGGCCGAGGTCGACGGGGCGTGGTCGAGCCCCGCGGCGCTGCCCGGGGAGGTGGCGATGTTCGGGCCGCCCGACGCCGCCGGGCGCGTCGAGCTGGTGACGCAAGAAGGCGCGTCTTTCTACCGCCACGACCGCGGCGCGCCCGAGCGCCGGTCGCTGCTGCAGCAGCGCGACGCGCAGGACGACGCGGTGCTCCGCCGCGTCGCCGACGTCGACCGCGACGGCCGCTTCGACCTCGCGATCGCCGACGCGAACGGCACGCACGTGTGGCTGCGCGGCGAGGACGGGGTCGCGCAGGTCACCCTGGTCGACGTGCCGCTCGAGGTGGTGGGGTTCCCCGACATCGACGGCGACGGCCGCAGCGACGTCGTCGGCACGTGGCTCGGGGTGCTGTTCGTCCGGCGTACGCGGCCGTAGCCGCCGCAGGGCCGCCTTGCGTGGATCTGCGCTTCCCGCAGGCGGGGCGCGCTGCTAAAGTCCGGCGCGCAGCAGCAGCAGCAAAGGCCCACAGCATGTCCAAGTTCACGCTCGTCCACGAGATCAATTGCGACGCTGACACCTTTTGGAAGGTCTTCCTCGACCAGGAGTACAACAAGAAGCTGTACCTCGAGGGGCTCGGGTTCTCCGGCTACGACATCCTCGAGCAGCGCGAGACCGACACGACCGTGACCCGCAAGGTCAAGGGGACGCCGAAGATGAACCTGCCGGGGCCGATCGCCAAGCTCGTCGGGCCCAACTTCAGCTACGTCGAGGACGGCTCGCTCGACCGCGCGACCAAGATCTGGACGTGGAAGGTCACCCCGAGCTCGATGGCCGACAAGGTCCGCAACGAGGGCACCCTGCGCATCGAGCCGATCGGCGACAACAAGGTGCGCCGGATCGCCGACCTCGTCGTCGAGGCCAAGGTGTTCGGCGTCGGCGGCCTGATCGAGAGCTCGCTCGAGAAGCAGCTCCGCGAGGGCTGGGAGGCCAGCGTGCCGTTCATGCACAAGTGGCTCGCCGCTCACGGCACCACTTGAAACGTATGTGATTACGCGGGCTTGGCGGGGGGGGCGTCACGGCCGCCTCGCGTCGCCCGCGGCTGTGTCAGATCTGTGTCACTCTCGTTGGCCAGGCTCGTCCGGTGGGCGGCCATCTTGGCGATCGCGTCGCGCCGCGTGCGCTTGCTGCCATGCAGGTAGACCTCCGTGGTACGGGCCGACGCGTGTCCGCACAACTCCTGCACGGTCTTGAGATCGGCGCCAGCCCGCAACGCGTGCGTGGCGAACGAGTGCCGCAGGCTGTGTGGACCGCGGCGCTCGATCCCTGCCAGCTTGGCGGCGGTGTAGAGGTAGTTCGTCACGGTCCGCCCGAACTTGTTATGGAGCAGCCACTCGTCCGTGCTGAGGTCCGCCGCCTCTCGCACGCAGGCGGCGAGCCGCGGGGACATGGGCACGACCCGCTCTCGGCCCGATTTGGTGTGGTACACGAGGCGCTTACCCTTCTCAGCGAAGACGGAGCGGCGCACATGCAAGTCGTCGCCGTCGATGTCCCTGATCTGGAGGCCGGCGACCTCGCTTGCGCGGAGACCCGCGTCCAGGCCGAGGAGCACCACCAGGCGGTGGGGAAGGTCGAGTTGTGCCTGGCACAGCACTTCCGCCTCCTCCTCGTCCAGATGCGCGCGCTCGCGCGGAGGCTCCGTCACTTCGACGCACTGCGACCCGATGGGCTCCGTGCGGAGCCCTTTCGACCGAGCAACCTCCAGGCAATGTCGCATGACGCCCAGGTAGACGTTCGCGGTGCTCGACCTCAACTCGGAGAGGGCGGAGCGAACGTAGTCGAAATCGGTCGCCCGGAAGTCCTTGACGGGCTTTTCGCCCAACGGCTTCCCTGATGCGTCTCGCGCAGCCAGGTGATCTCGCGGCGTCGCCGATGGGCATCGGACGTCCTCTCGACCGCCCAGGCCCTCCCCGTTGTCGTCCGCCACGGCGACCCGCGTCATGCCGCACGCGCGCTCGCCTATCTGCTCGCGCGCCAGGATCCCGACGGCGGGTTCACCTCGATCCCCGACCAGGTCGGGCCGCGCCCGCTGCCGTTCGACTTCCCGGTCCTGGCCGACATCCACACCCTGACGGCCCTCCAGCGGTCCGCTGAGCTCACCAACACCGCCGCCCTCGCCGGCCGCGCCCCGCGGACCGGGGACCTCGACTGGTCCGCGCTCGCCTCGCGGATCCGCGGCGTCGTCGTGCGCCCGCACGACCTCGCGTACGAGCAGGGCCGCCTGCTCGTCAACCAGCGCTTCGACCACGTCCGTCCGCAGGCCCTCGTCTACCCGGCCTGCGTCGAGGACGTCGTCGCTATCGTGCGGTTCGCCCGCGACCGCGGCGTCCGCCTCGCGCTGCGCTCCGGCGGGCACAGCTACGCCGGCTACTCGACCGGACCCGGCCTCGTGCTCGACGTCGGCTCGCTCAACACGACGAGCGTGGGCGGCGGCCGGGCTCTGTTCGGCGCCGGGGTCAAGGGCATGCAGGCCCACCTCGCCCTCGCTGCGACGGGCGCCGGGCTGCCGCTCGTACGCTGTCCGTCGATCGGCCTGGCCGGCGCGACCCTCGGCGGGGGATTGAGCGCGTTCACCCGCGCGTGGGGCCTCGCCTGCGATCACCTGCGCAGCGTCGAGATCGTCACCGCGGACGGCCGGATCCGCCGCGTCGGCCCGGACTCCGAGCCGCCCGACGACGACCTGTTCTGGGCCCTGTGCGGCGGCGGCGGCGGCAACTTCGGCGTCGTCACCTCGCTCGAGTTCGCCACCGAGGTCATCCGCGACCGTCACTTCACCCGATTCATTCTCACCTGGCCCGCCACCGACACGGCTGCCGTGATCCGCGGCTGGACCCACTGGAACGCCGACCAGGGCACCCCCCGCGCGCTCTGGAGCGCGTTCGAGCAGCTCAGCGACGCCGGCGCCCCTTCACTGCCCGCCGTGACCGGCACCTTCATCGGCACCCCCGACGCCCTCCAGCCTGCGCTGGACCGCCTGGTGGCCGCCGTCGACCGCCGCGAGGCCCAGCGCCTGATCACCCCGTGCAGCTACATCCAGGCCGCCAGCGAAGCGGAGCGGTGGGGCGGCGGGACCTGGGGCGCCCGCGTCGCCTTCGCCGCCAAGTCGCACGTCGTCCGCCGGCCGATGACCCCCGCCGCCGCTCGCAACATGGCCGAATCGCTCATGCAGCTCCATTGCTTTACCGGTGTTGGGGGTGCCAGCGCCCTGCTGATCGACGGGCTCGGCGGGGCAGTCGGCGATCGCCCCGCCGACGCGACTGCCTTCCCGCACCGCACCGCCGTCGGCGTCGTCCAGTACCACTCCTACTGGACCGCGCTCACCGACCGCGCCCACGTCGAGCGGCGCACCCAGTTGGTTGCGCGCCATCCACGGCGTCATGCAGACCCATCTCGGCGTCGGCGGCTACACCAACGGCATGGACCCCGAGCTGCGCGACTGGCCCGCCGCCTACCACGGCGACAACTACTCGCGGCTGCAGCGGGTCAAGGCCACCGTCGACCCCGCGCAATTCTTCGACTTCCCGCAGGCCGTCACACCTCGGTGATGGGAGTCGCAAGGCACGGGCGGTCTGCGGCGAGGCTATCGCCGCAGGCCAGCGGCCTTCGGTCCCCTAACGCATCGGCGCGCGGGCGACGGCGCCGGCGCTCATGGCAACCTCAGCGCGCGGGTACGTTGAGCTCGGCGCCGGCCCCGGCGGAATGGACCGGACCTCCGCCCAGGCGCTCCCACCCTGCTGCGCCTGCTCCTGGTTGCCCGCGCGCTCGACGGCGGCGGGTAGCGACACATGGAGGGCCATGCACCACACCTCCCTCGTCCTATCACTCACGCTCGCCGCGGCACCAGGAGCCGCTGAGAGCGCCCCGGAGCTAACTCCGCCGGCTGCTGCTGACGAGCTTTTTGCCCACCTGCAAGCGCCCGTCATCATCGACGACGTCCGTGCTGACGTGGCCGACAGCCAGCTCGAGATCAACTTCTACCTCGAGGAGGTCGGGCAGTCTCATTGACCGTTCGCCAGGACGATGCGGGGGCCGGTGTTGGCCTCGTCAAGGTCGAGGACGCCGTGGTGACGGAGGTCGGCTTCGTCGACGGGGCCGTCGTCTCGCAGTCGAGCAACTTCGCCACCCTCAGCACTGCGCAAACCATGGCCGTCGTCGCCAGCCTACTGCAGGTCTGGCACGACGACGCCGTGACCCTCGCGCTGGACGACCGGGACCTGAAGTGTTGGTGGGTCGGCAAGATCGCTGGCTCGACGCTGGGCGTCGCGGTCATTGCAGGCTGCGGTCTGGTGGCCAAGAGGCCGACATGCCTCGGCGTTGGCGGGACCGTTCACAACGCCGTTTCCGGCTATATCACCGATAAGTGTAACGGAGCGCAGAACAAGTGACTGACCGCGGAGCCCTGGACCTGCAGCAGCAACTTGCTCCCTCGCGCAAGCCCTTGCCGCCCCAACGGTGGGGGTTCCTGCCGACCGAGCAATTCTGGAGCCTCGCATCGTTCACCCCGATCGCGCTCGTGTTCTGGCTGCCTGCCGGATTCTTCTATGAATGGCTCGTTACGCTCGGATGGCCGTGGTGGCAGAACGGTCTCGCATTTATGGCCGTCCTTACCGTCTGGTCTGGGCTGGTCGAGCGAGGGAGCCGAAAATATCTCGCACAACAACGCTTGCGTGCGCTGACCGAAGGGGCACTCGATGAGGCGCAGCTCGTCCCGTCATCGGCCGAGCTCGTCCCGTCATCGGCCGAGCCGCAGAAGATGCCGGTCGTCGCCACGCGTGAATTCTGGCACTACGCCTTCGCTCGGCTGTTCGGCCGAGCGAGGGGCGTCGCCTTTAAGCTCTACGAGTTCGTGATCTTCATGGCGTTCTTCTACCCCTCCCCGCTGGTGTGGTTCGGGGCCTTTTCGCTGCTGCTCGTCACCTCGCTCTCCCTCGGTGCATGGCAGCGCCGGCTGCAGCGCCAGGAGCTCGAGGCCGGCGCGCGGCCGGGGCCGGCGCTGGCCGAGGCGTCGGGGTCGGGCGGTTCGCGGCCGCGGACGACCGGGTAGACACGGCGCTGTTGGGCTCGCCGTCGCCGAGGCCGCGGGGCATACGCGTGGTCGATGTGGCCCGACGTCCTCGGCGTCGAGTTCATCGAGCGGGCGTTCCGCACCGTCCGCGCAGCTGACCCCGACGCGGTGCTGCTGTACAATGAAATTGGGGCCGAGGCGCTCGGGCTCAAGTCCGATTTCATGTACGAGATGTCGACCGGCCTCGTCGCCCGCGACGTGCCGATCGATGGCATCGGTCTGCAGTTCCACATCGACGCCGCCGCGCCGCCGGATCTCGACGACGTCCGCGCCAAGATGGAGCGCTTCGCGGCGCTCGGCCTCGGCATCTACATCACCGAGCTCGACGTCATGATCGCTGGCGTCGACGCGGCGCAGCTCGAGCTGCAGGCCGACATCTACGCCAGCATCCTCGAAGCCTGCCTCGCGGTCACGACGGCGAGCACGCTCTGCCGCTGGTCAGCGGCGGACGCGTCGCCGTCGCGCTTCGGGGAGCGGATCCGGACGGTCGAGCGGCTGCCGATCGTTCAGGATGGGCACCCGCATTAGCTCGGGGCGCCCGCTGCGGGCTGCGGTCTCGGCGTTGTTGAAGCCGGACGTGCTCGGCACGAAGTATAGGTCGAGCCCGCCCCAATCGTCATGATCGCGCAACAGCGTGAGGGGGACATTCATCCCGTCGACCTTGGCGTAAAGGTCGTCCGCGTACGTGGCGGCGTCCACGAGCCCGTCGCAGTCGAAATCGACCCACTGGCTCCCGGGCTGTCCCAGACCTTCCTCCGCGGCCAGATCGATCTGACTACCGACCCCGCTCGAGTAGTCGAGCCGGAATTGCGCGAGGGGGCCGTAGGAAGACGCGCTCATGTTCGCGAGCTTTACGCCCTTGGCGGCGCACAGCGGGTTCACGTCGGCGTGTTCGTAGTAGTAGCGCTCGCCTTCTTGCGTGCCCAGGACCGGCAACCCCTCGTCGTAGAGATAATTCATGATGCTGAAATAGTTGGGCTTGTAGTTCGCCTCGTCCGCCAGAGAGTCACCGTTGGTCGTGCTGTAGCCGCCGTGACTGAGCCCGAGGTTGTGCCCGAGCTCGTGCATCAGTGTGTAAGCCTGATGGTTGTAGGTGTAGTTGACGTTTTGCGGCGTGTCGAACTTGTACAGGTGTTTCCCGTGCGAGATGTAGACGTCGTTGCCCGGTCGCTCGCCCTCGCCGCCGGTGGTGGGTTTCCCGCCTTCATTGGCGAAGACGACGTAGTGGAACATCGCCCAGCGGTTGATGGCTAGGTTATGAGCCTTGATCTCGTCGAAGTTCTTGAAACCAGGTGTTTTGCAGTAGCAGACCTTGGTGGGGAAGGGGACCTGGTTGCCCCCACCGCAATCGTGCTCGGCGGGATCCAGCCCTGGGCTGGCGTCGAGGAGGTCGCCGACGTCGAAGTGGAGATGAAACCCGTGGTCCGCGAACACCGCACGGATCCGGTCCAGCACGGGTTTGTAGGGGACCATCCCAGGATCGACAGTCTGCCCGTCGCCGCCCTTTGGATCCATGAAGTCGATCTCGACGTCCTTGTGCTCGCCGCCGGCCATTCCAGCGAGCTCAACCCGTTTGCGGACATCTCGCTCGCGTCGATCGAGCCGGCGTGCCCGCCGACCGACGACGGCTGCGGTCCGATCCAGCACGAGAGCTTCGCCCTGACCATCGAGGGCAACGCGGGCCAGATCCACTCCCGCGAGTTCGTGCAGATCGGCCAATTTGGCGTGTGGGCGGAGCGTCTGACCCACTTCTCCCAACCACCTCCGCAGTGCCGCGACGTCCCGTTCATCTGGCGCTCGCTCGGCCTGCTGCGCCTGGCGGAGTAGCGCCGGCAACCCCGCGGATACTTTGCACATGCGCCGACCTCCATGCATCACCGACGTTTTTTGGGCCGTGCTCACGGGTTGACGGACGGCGGCGTGGGCGCTGCGAATAGAACGGCGCGCCCTCCTGTCGACCCGTTGCCGGCCGACCCGTTTCCGGCCGACCCGTTGCTGGCCGGCCCTGTGCCGGGCGCTCTCGTGTCGGCCGATCCCTTTGGCTCCTCCGATGGCTGGTCCGAGCGCCACAAGTACGGCGACCTTTGGGCCATCGAGGTGATGAAGGCGCTGAACGGGATGGATGGCGACTTCTCCGGCGCCGAGGGCGAGGTCGCCGAGTTCATGTTCGACCTCGAGCTCTGCCCGGACGGCCGGCTGGCGTCCGGGGAGAAGAAGGGCACCGGTGACGACGCTCGACGGGCGGATCCAGAGATCGGTCGATAACCTCCGAGTCGCCGTTTCCACCGACGTGCTCGAGCTGCTGGCCGGCGAGTGTCGAGGAGCGCTCACGGTGGGCGGATGGCGCGGACACGTCCATGCGGGTCGCAGGGCTGGCCGTCTCCCAGTTCGGCGCCGACGTAGGGCGTGATTGTGTTGTTTTGGCTCAGCTGGAGGTTCACGCGGAACTGGAGGTGCCGGCGGCGTCGGTGGCGCGGCGACTTCGCCCGATCAACGAACCGGGCCGCTGGCAAGCCCGTAGTATCCGGCTGGGGCGTGGCTACCTCCGAGGCGCATGGCCCTTGATCTTTCGCGCGGTGCCGTCCTTAAAAGACACCTGCGTAGTCACGCCGTCGTCAGCCCCCACGGAGCGCCGCTCACGGGACGGGAGCGCCCGCGAGGCATCGTGGGGCATGGAAGCCTCCATCCGCGGCCAAGGCGCTCAAACGGGGTGTTCTGGCGAGCGGCCGCGAGCGCCACCACCACGTCACCGTCACGCTGCTGACCGACCACGGCATCAGCACGTGGCCGCCTCAACAGCCGCCATCGAGCAGGCAAGTCGCGCGGCCGTCGGCGTCGACCCCCCACCAGGTCAGGACCGGCAAGATGTGGCCGTAGAGGCCCTCGGGCTCCAGCCGCATCGCCTGGGCCGTGAGCTCCTGCTTCATCCCGCAGCGCCACGGCTCGTGGTAGCCGCAGAATTCTGCGCTCCCGCCGTCGGCGTCGCTGCACGCGCTACGATGGATCGCCACGACCACCGGGCGATCGGACGCGTCGTAGAAGTAATAAGGTCCGCCTGCATGGCCGGTGCTCGTCGACGCGGCCGTCCCCAGGACGCGGTCCCACCCGCTGATCGGGCTCGGTGCTCGCAACGCTCGGGCGGTCACCTCGAGCGGATCGGGATTGCCCCACAAGTGGCCGGCGCCGAGCAGCCAGTCGACGGGGCTCCGAACATCGCACGTCGCGTCTTGTTCGATCGGATAGCCCTTGTGTTGCAACATGACCCCGAGCAGCGCCTCGTCGGCGAGCGCTGTCACTCCGAAGTGCTCGTCGCCCAGGCGACGCTCGGCGATGGCCACGGCCCAGTCGGACAGGCCGGGCCGCTCGTTCTGCGGCCACGGCTCCGGGACGTACACGCGGATGACGTCGACCGCGTCGGTCTCGTCGCCGCGAGCGTCTCCCGCCTGCCAGCGTCGATCGGGCCGCGCGAAGCCTCCTTGCGTCCAGACGCACTGTGCGGCGGTGAGAATGTGGACAGGGCCGACCTGCACGCCGGTACAGCCGGGCCCGATCTGCGTCGTCCCGATCGCGCGTAGCGGGAACTCACGAGGGTCGCGCCAGTACACGCGTCCGGTCGCCGCGTTGCCGCCACGTTCGTGGTGCTCCGCGCGATCGGGCTCGTCGACGGCGTGGCCGAGGGTCAGGCCGGCGCGCACAGCGTGATGTGACAGCGTGAACGCGTCCTTGCGTTCCATGACGATTCGATAGGGGGCTGATCGCCGCGGGTCGTCGCCCCACAACACGACCTCGCCGGCGAGCGCACCCGGGCCCGTGCGGTCGGGCTTGTCAAAGTCGCGGCGAGGCTCGGACAGCCGGAGGTCCGCGCCGAGCCACCAGTCGGGCCATTGCGGCGTCGGCCGATCGATGGGTCGCTCGATCGCTCGCGTGAATGGTGGCACTTCAGTCACCTCCGTCGCCTCGGCGACGATCGGCGACGGGTGGCTCGGAAACCACACCCAGGCGAACACTGACGACAGCGCGCCCACTGCTGCCATCACAGGTGCGCGTCGCCGAATGCGGTGCGGAGCCCGTGCGGGCGTCCGACCGATCGCCGCCATATCCTCGGCGAACGCGGCGACGCTCGCATAGCGCTCGGCGGGGTCCTTGCACAGCGCGTGGACAATCAGATCCTGGATCGCGGGCACCTGCACGGCCTCGGCGAGGAACGAGGTGGGAATCGGCGGCGGCTCGGTGAGGTGCTGCGCCACCAGGTCGGCCGCCGTCGGCCCGACGAACGGCTTGCGCCCGCACAGCATCTCGAACGCGATGCACCCGAGCGCGTACACGTCGGCGCGCGCGTCCACCGGTTCGCTGCGCAGCTGCTCCGGGCTCATATAGCCGGGGCTGCCGAATACGTCTCCGGCGTGTGTGATGTCACAGCTATCGCCGTCGTCCGCGTGCCGCGTCGCCAGCCCAAAGTCGATGATCTTGACGGATTCGTCGCAGGTGCCGGCTCGCTGGACGATGATGTTGCTGGGCTTGAGATCGCGATGCACGACCCCCTGCGCGTGCGCGTGCTCGAGAGCGCGCGCGAGCTGGCCGAGCAATATCGACGCGCGTGACCACGGCAAGCGACCATCGCGGCGCAACACCACATTCAACGGCTCGCCCTCGACGAACTCCATTACGAGATAGAGATCTCCGGCGTCATCGCGGGCGACGTCGAGGATCTCGACCACATTCGGGTGCTTCACCGCTGCAACGGCGCGGGCTTCGCGGAGGAATCGGCGGCGCAGCCTCTCGCTCTGCGCGAGATCGCGCCGCAACCACTTGACCGCTATCCGCAGGCGCAGCAGCTCGTGATGGCCTTCCCAGACAGTGCCCATCCCGCCCTCGCCGATGCGCCGGACGAGGCGAAGCTTGCCACCTATGAGCGGCGGCTCTTCGCGCGCTGGGACTTCGCCGCCGATGCTACGAAGGAAGGTGTCGCGGTGGCGAGCGACGATGGACAGGTCTGCTGCGCGCTCCGGGAGTGGCTGCGACGTCCCCTGCATCGCCGCGCCACGCTAGCAGCGTGAGATACCCGAAGCAACCGCTAGAACGATGGCTGGGTTATCGTGGCCCGCATGCAAGATGAGTTGCTCCTCGAGCGGTGGCGGGAGGGCGATCGACGCGCGGGCCAGGCGCTCGTCGCGCGTCACTATCGACCCCTCTTCATGTTCTTTTGGGGCAAGGTCGGCGAACAGGCGAGCGCCGACCTGACGCAAGATACGTTCGAGACCCTCTGCGCCCGCCAGGACCGCTTCCGCGGCGAATCTTCGGTGCGCACCTACCTCTTCGGCATCGCGCGATGGAAGCTCGTCGAGCACCTGCGTCGCAGCCGACGCGACCGGGAGCGCTTCGATCCGGCGCAAGATGGCGTCGACATCGAACACGTCGAGCGCTCGATCACGTCGCTGTTCGCGCTCAGGGAACACGAGGCGCTGCTCATCCGGGGTCTCCGTTCGCTCTCGCTGGACGATCAGCTGCTGCTCGAGCTCAAGGACTATGAGGCCCTCACGGCGCGCGAGCTCGCCGAGATCTTCGATGTCCCCGCGGGGACCATCGGGGGGCGCGTCAGCCGAGCTCGCGAACGCCTGCGCCTGGCCGTCAAGGCGATGTCCGGCACCCCGGTGCTCGCCGACGAGACACTGCACGGGCTCGACTCGTACTTCCGCGCGATTCGCGGCACCGTTCAGGACCTGACGAAATCGTGACGACCAACCGAACAAACTGGGGCCCTCGATCACTACCTTGGCGTGAACAAATTTCACGGTTTCGCGCGCCACCTTCCACTTTTCTCATTCACACTTCCGCTCTTCGCGTGCGAGCCCGCCGTCCAAGGGGAGCAGGCCATCGTCTCGTCGGAGCTCCCGCTCGCGGGGGACCCGAACACGATCGAAAATCCCGAGCTCACGACCCTGGATGCGCGCGAATCCTGGATCGGCAACGAGCTCGGGCTCCGCGAGCCGACCTTCCACACGCTGGCGAGCGGCACGAAGATCCCGCTCCTCGCCCGTGACCTCCGCGAGCGCCTGGTAGCTCTCGCCGAGAAGGAGGGCTACGGACGTCCTAGCCGCGCCGTCGTCGACCCCGGCGTCGTCGAGGGGGCGCCGCCAGACCTGTCCCGCAGCACCGCTGCTCCAGGGGTCCTCGACGGAGAAAGGGCGACGCTCTCGGCCGCTCCAGTGGACCCCCTGGAGGGTGTCAGCGGCAGCGCGGACACTCGCGATTGCTTCGCGCCGACGAGCACGGCAGGGTGTGTGACGTCGAGCGGATACCCGTTCAACATCATCGGGACCTTCGGCAACGGCGCCGGGTGCACCGGGACCCAGATCGGGCCCGTCCACGTACTCACTGCTGCTCATTGTGTATGGCCCCGGGGCGGTTCTTGTCCCTTCGGCAGCCTTCAGTGGTTCCCGGGGTTCAGTGCCGGGGCGGCGAGTGTCGGCTCCGCGCCCGTCGAGCGCGTCTACGTCCCGCCGGAATGGGCGGCGGGCGCTTCGGACGCCGGACTGTTCGACTACGCGCTGGTCATCGTCGAGTCCCGGCTCGTCAACGATTGGATGGGCTACGGGTACGAGGCCGACGCGGCGCTGCAGGCCAAGGACCTGTACAATAGGGGCTACCCCGTGCAGATCGACACGGCGAACGGGGTTCCAGGTGCAGGTTTGACGTGTAACGCGTGGGGGCCTGATCCCACGCTGTGGAGCGGAGGGGGGGCGAACCGCCTGTTCGGCGACAGCTTCACGCGCAATATCGTGTCCGGCAAGCTCCGCGCGCCCGATCCGGTCAGCGGCGAGGAGCGGGTCTTCGCCACTGCGCATGACACCAGCGGGGGGCACAGCGGTGGTCCCTACTACTCGTACGAGACGGATGGCCCCTGGATCTGGGGCATCCACCGCAGCCCGTGTACGTCGGCTGATGGCGGCTCCGATGCCTTTTGTGAGTGGGACGGGTCGACCTATGAATGCTCCGACCAGGTCACCTACAACTCGCAGGCGATCCGCATTGAACCCACGAACAGGGGGAATATCCTCACGTGGCGCAGCCTGTGGGGTGTAGATAGTAGCGGCGACGCCGACTGCTTGGTGTCGGACTGTGGGGGCGAGACTCCGGCGTGCATGTGAGGAAGTCACGAGAATCGGCTGTCCTCCGGGCTCGCGGGGTACCGATGTAGCGGACGACGGCAGACTGCACGTGGTAAGGAGCGGGCATGGCGCTGACTCCCTATTTCGCAATATCGAGTCGTGGACTCGACTGCTCGCGCCCGCTGGTCCAATGTTCTTTCGGTTAATGGTAAACTACACAACAGCGGTAACTACACAACAAGGGTAAACATGCGCATCAGCAAGAATGTCATCACGACGGCCTCCGTCGCTCTGTTCTCGTGTGCTCTCGTCCCGATGTTTGCGTGCGATCCGGACGCCGCCGGCGAAGCCGACGCCGACGACGCCGGGCCCGCAGCCGCCGAGCCCACGGCCCCCGCCCTCGAGATCGGCGACCTGCGCGAGCCGACAAAGCCGAGCCGTTCGGTGCCGCAGACGCTGCCGTCCGTGATCAACCTCGACAGCTACCTGGCCGATCTGACGCCGCCGTCGGCGAGCCCCGAGACGTCGGGCATGCTGGTCGCGGTCGTCCGCGGCAATCACATCGCAGCGTTCGGCAGGTCGGGCTTCAACAAGTACAACACCGACGTCATCGACGACGACTCCGTCTTCAACATCGGGTCGAACAGCAAGAACATGACGGTGTTGGCGCTCTCGTACCTGATCGAGCAGAACTCGACGCTCGAGTGGGACACCCCGCTCTGGGAAGCAGCGCCGTTCGTGACGACCTGGCACAGCACGACTCTCACCGACGAAGCGACTCTGCGGTCTCTCGTGGCGCACCGGGCCGGCTTCAACGACACCGGCTGCAACGTCGCCTGGCCGAGCGGATGGCAGAACCTGAACTCCCAGACCGCCCTTCGCGCCAAGGCGATCCACTTCGCGGGGAGCGCCGCCTGCACGGACGGCTCGGTGGGCGTGGAGGATTACTCGAACGTGGGCTTCCACTTCGCCCAGGCGATCGTCGAGTACTGGACGAACCAGCCGCTGAAGAACTACGTCAAGTCGCAATTCGTCGACCCTTGGGACATGGACGCCTCGTTCCTGTGGACGCGGCCGCCCGAGCTCGCCCGCAGCCCGTCGGGCTTCTCGGGCACCCCCGCGCAGCAAGCCGTGTGGGAGCAGTACTTCTCGTTCTCGACGCACCCGCTGCTGTCGACCGGCCATTACATGTGGTCCAGCGGCGCGACCTTGACGCCCTACACCCTCGCCGACCCGAACACCGATCCGTACGGCCTCTACACCGGGGCCGGCAACATGGCGATCAACATGCAGGACTGGGCTCGGTACGCCACGCAGATGATGCGGAACCGCAACGCGGCCGTACGGCCGATCCGCGAGGCTGCCATGACGTCGACCTGGGACTACGAGTACGGCTGGCACATCGCGCAGGGCTCGACCACCGGCTTCGAGTGGTCGAGCATGGACCACGGCGGAGCGCTGCCCCTGGACGGGTCCCACGCTCGCTCGCGGATCGTCCTGTTTCCCCAGCATGACACGGCCTATCTGTTCTACGCGAACGGCGGCCCGGACCCGAGCGGTGCCATCGATGAAGCGTACAACGACATCCGAGTCTCGGCCGTCCCGCCGGGCGGCGACGACGGCTGCGCCCGCAGCGCGGACGTCAAGTCGATCCAGCGCTTCTACGACCAGACGATGTTCGGCTGCGCCGGCAGCGTGACCTTCGCCAACAGAGAAAATCTGTGCGCGACCGGCTTCCACACGTGCAGCGCGCTCGAGTACCACAACAAGAACGCGGCCGCCAACGAGATGCCGCTCTACCACTACTGGACCGACGACGCGCTCGACCGCAGCGCGTCCGGCGGGACCAACAATTGCAGCGCCTTCCCGCAGGGCAGCGGTACCGCTTGCGGAGGCAGCGCGGCGCCGATGCGGGTCTGCACCGACACGCAGACCGACCTCCTCGGCAACACCTGCAATTGGCTCAAGTGCGGCTGGCAAGACACCACCAACGAATGGTTCGGCGGCTGCGCGATCAACACCAGCGAGAACTGGGCCGGCACCCTCTGCTGCGAGGATTAGACTCCTCGCGCGCCGAGCGAGCCCCGGACGCCGACGCGCTCGCTCGCGCCGGCGTTCGGAGCGCTCGCGGCTCGCACGGCTTCGCCATCCATGAGCTCGTGGTCTCGTGGGTCTCGCCGGTCTCTACGGCGGTCGTCTCGCCCGGGCTGGTCGTGGTGCCTCGCGCCGTCCACCAGGCGCGGGCGATCGGACGCGCGTCGGACTACGCGACATGGAATCGTAGGACGCGGCCACCGCTCGCACGGCGGCCGGGGTCGTTTGAATTGCCGCAGGCCGAGGTCTGCCCGGGTCGTACGATTCGCGCCCGCGCGCCGCTCGCAACCGCGTACAGGTGCGGGCCGTCCGCAGCCCCGCGGCCCGCCGCGGGGCTGCGATCAATCGAGGGCGGTAGCGAACAGGTGCTCGCCGTCCTCGGCCCACACGATTCCGGCCAGGTAGATCACGCCGGCCTCGTCGATAGCGATCGCCTGGGCCTCGCTGGCGGAGTCACAGACGCGGACCTCGGTGTCGCCGTTCGGCGTGAGCCGCATGGCCATGGCCATGGCCGCGCCGTTCAGGGTGCCGCTGAAGGCCAGGGCGGTCTGGCCGGCGTCGTTCGTGGCGATCGCGCCGACGTAGGTATCGACGAGCTCCGGAGCCTCCAGGTCGAGGAACCACTGCTGCGCGCCGTCGGGCGCGAGGCGGATCACCCGGGCCGGCCAGTCGCGCGTCACCGCGACCACGTGGCCGCTCTCGTCGATGTCGGCGAGAGCCTCGGGTTGGCTCGAGAACGGGTGCTCCCACAGCACGCTCGCGTCGGGCGCGAGGGCGAGGACGGCTCCGTCGGCGCCGTGGCCCAGCGCGACGGCGACGCCGGCCGAGTTCATGGCCGACGGCTCGCGGAACGGCTTGTCGGCGATCACCTTGTCCCAGATCACCGCGCCGCTGGCGTCGTAGCGCTCGAGGCGGTCACTGAACTTGTCGCTGACCAGCGTCGTGCCGTCGGGCGCGACCGTCACCCGGCCGGAGAAGTCGCTGTCGAGGGGCCCGCGATCGTTCTCCCACAGCATCGCGCCGGTCACGTCGAACTTGCGCAGCCGCTTGCGCCCGGCCATTTCGTCGCGGAACGAGACGTAGAGGTTGTCGGCTGCGTCGATGCCGCCCCAGCCCCACGGCTTGGGCGGGTCGATCTGGCCGACCAGGTTGCCGTCCATGTCGAAATCGAGGACCGACCCCGAGCTCGTCACGCGCATGTGCCCGCGCGAGTCGATGCGGGCGTGCCCGGGCCGGCTCAGCGTCGGCTCGACGAAGCTCCAGCGGGCGCCCTCGCAGGTGAACCGGCCGAGGGGGACGCCAGGGTCGGGCATCGAGACAGTGTCGGAGGTCTCGTCGGTATGACCGCCATCGGTGTCGGGGCCGCTGGTCACGGTGACGGTCGACTGCGAGGTCGCGTCGGTGGGGCTCGGGTCGGTCGCGCCGGTTTCGGTCGCGCCGGTTTCGGTCGCGCCGGAGGTGGTCGGGTCGGGGAAATCGGTGCCCGGCCCCGTGTCGCTGGCGCTCGACTCGGCGGCGGTGCTGTCACTCGAGTCGGTGCCGGTCACTGTGGAGGTTCCGGGTCCGCAGCCGGTCAGCAGCCCCGCAGCGACGCCCCATGCATGCATGCTTCGCCAGACGATCCAAGCCATGGGCTCAGCATGCCCGACGGCGGCGAGGACCGCCAGCGTGAGGTTCGAGGAGGACGTGCGTGTCTCCACGACGAAGATGTCACGCTCGGCGCGCTCCCCGACATTGTATTGGCTCAGCGTGAACGGGACAGAGGGTGGGTTGACGAACGGAGACGCTGAGGGTGAAGTGGAGGGTCGAGAGAAGTTACGCGGGGGTGCCGAGGTGGTCCAATTCTCGGCGCTTGCGTCGGAGCTCTCGGGCTGCCTCTCGCTTGCGATCGCGGCCGGCCCAGATCTCGGTCTCGCGTCCGAGGAGTTTGTCGCGCGGGCTGACGTAGCCGATCGCGCTGTGAAGGCGGTGGTTGTTGTAGTGGTCGATGCGGGTGGCGATGGTGGCGTGGGCGCCGTCGGGCGTCACGTCCCCGCTCAGACCCAGCCGAACCGCGAGCTCGGCGAGCCCGTGCGAGCGGCGCCGGAGGGAAGCGTCGCGGCAGGGCGACGACGACGCGATCCTCGCCGTTATCATCACTTCGCAGCGAGCTCGTCGGCGAGCCCGTAGAGGGCTGCAACGAACACGAATTCTCGCGCGAGCGCGGCGGCGTGAACCGTCAGTCGGCGGCGCGCCGGAACGCCGGGCGCTCGCGCAGGCGGGCCAGGTAGCCCTCGGCGGGGCCGGCGTCGCGGAGCAGGCCGCAGACGTCGGCCCATTCGAGCAAGCCGCCGAGGATGATGTCGGCCGTGGTGAAATGCTGCCCGAGCACCCAGCCGGCCGCGAGGCGGTCGTCGAGCAGGTTCAGGTAGCGGCGCAGGGCAGCCCGTTCGTCGTCGGTCGCCGCGGTGCTGCGCAGCTCGGGCGGCCGCGGGAATGCCCGCAGGTAGGGGCCATGCACCATGCTGTCGATGTTCGTCATGCTGAAGAAGATCCACTGATAGTAGTGCGCGCGGGCGATCGACCCCTCGGGGGGCACGAGTCGGCGCTCGGGATCTTTCTCCGCGATGTACATGCAGATCGCCGCCGATTCGAGCACGACCTGATCGCCGTCGACGAGTGCCGGCACGCTGCCGAGCGGGTGGATCTTCAGGTACTCGGCTGACTTGTGCTCGGCGCGCGCGAGGCTGAGGTGGACGACCTCATGGGCAAGACCGGTCTCCTCGAGCGTCCAGCGGCAACGGAAGGCCGAGGTCATGGCTGAGTAGTAGAGCCTGAGCATGGTCCCATGATACCCGGTTCACGCACCGAGGAGCGCGCCGGAGCTCGTCACCGGGAGCTCGATCGTGAACACCGATCCCTGACCGGGTGTGCTGACGACGGAGATTCGCCCGCCGAGCATCTCACAGAGGCGACGCGTAATGGTCAGACCGAGGCCGGTGCCGCCGGCGCGCCGCGCGGCCGAGCTGTCCGCCTGGTGGAACGCCTCGAACACCCGCTGCGTCTCTTCGGCCGTCATGCCGATGCCGGTGTCGTCGACCGCGAACATCATTCGCTCGCCGTCGCGGCGCACTCGCAGGGTCACCGTGCCCGCCTGCGTGAATTTGGCGGCGTTGCTGAGCAGGTTGAGCAGCACCTGGCGCACGCGCACCGGGTCGCTGCGCATGTCCCCGAGCGCGTCCGCGACCTCGACCGTGAACGCGTTGCCGGCGCGCTGCATCAGCGGACGCACCGCGTCGGCGACCTCGTCCACCAGCGGGGCGACCGCGAAGCTCTGGACCGTGATCTCGAGCTTGTCGGCCTCGATCTTCGACAGGTCGAGGATGTCGCTGATGAGCCCGAGCAAGTGGGACCCGGCGCGCCGGATCCGTCCGGTGTCGGCGAGCAAGTCGACGTCGCCACGCTCCTCGGCGACCTCGGACAGCAACTCGCTGTAGCCGATGATCGCGTTGAGCGGCGTGCGCAGCTCGTGGCTCATGTTGGCGAGGAAGGTGCTCTTCGCCCGGCTGGCCGACTCGGCGGCCTCGCGCGCCTCCTGCAGCCGCGCGACCATGCGCGCATGCTCGATCGAGATGGCGATCTGCGAGCTCAGGAGGTGGAGCGTCTCGATGCGCGCCGGGGTGAAGGCGCCGGCGGTGACGCGGTTCTCGAGGTAGAGCGCGCCCAGCCGCTGGCCGCGCAGCGCGAGCGGCAGGCACAGCAGCGAGCGCGGGCGCAGCCGGGCGATCACCGGGTCGGCTGCGAGCGCGGCCGCGGTGTCGGGGTCGTCGAGGCTGACGATCTGGGCTGTCCGGAAGGTCAGGCGGATCGGGACCGCGGGGACGTGCGGGCAGGCCTCGAGGGGCTGGAGAGCGAGCAGGGTCCGGGCGCCGTCGTCGGCCGCGAACTCGCCGACGACGGCGAGGCCGTGGTGCTCCTGCAGCACGAGCACACCGCGACTCGCCCCGGCGGTGAGGACGACGATCCGCATGACGGTGTGGATCAGGTCCTCGAACCGGAGCTCGGCGGCGAACGCCTGCGAGGCGCGCAAGACGCTGCGGAGGTCGAGTTCGGCCTGGGCGGCGCGAGTGACGAACGCCGCCGTCGGCTCGACCGCGGCGACGTGCGGCAGATCCCGGCGGAGCAGCGCCGCCTTGGGATGCGCCCCCCAGCGGGCGTAGCGCTCGCTGGCGTCGCGCAGGAGCATCTGACCGATCTGGACCCGGCCGCGCGCGATGAAGTAGCGCCCCGCAAGCTCAGCCGCGAGCGCGGCGTGCCACGAGAACCCGTTGTCGACGGCGAGCCGGATCGCCTGGTCGTAGGCCGCGCTGGCGCGCTCGTCGTCGCCGCACAGCCGCGCGCGCTCGGCGGCGACCAGCCGCGCCCGGTGCTCGTAGGTCTCGGGGGCGAACTCGGACCACTCGACGAGCTGGTCGTGGAACGGATCGATCCACGCGCGCAGCGCCTCGTCGACGCCGAGCGAGCCGCCCGCCGCCGCGGCCGCCGCGAGCGCCCCGAACAGCGGAAGCTCGGTGGTGAAGTAGAAGCCGTAGCCGGCCTGGATCACCGGACCGACCTCGCGCAGCAGCGCGAGCGCCTCTTCGGGGCGGCCGAGCAGCACGCCGAGCAGCAGCTTGGCGATGTAGTACCAGCGCAGCGCGAAGGTCAGGCTGTCGCGACGCAGGCGCTCGCGGAACGACTCCTCGTCGAAGCCGGCGTCCGACAGCGCGTGAGGGGCGACGGTGTCGCCCACCAGCGCGGCGACGAACTGGCGCGCGACGGTCAGCACGGCGCGCGACGACGCCACGCGGGTCCGCTCCATCAACACGAGCGCCTCGTCGGTCGCCGCGGCGACCTCGGGCAGCGGGCGCCCGAGGCTCAGCATGGCGATGATCTGGTGGCTGCACGCGAACGACAGGTAGTTGTAGTCGCCCGACTCGAGGCCGTCGCGGCGCGCGCGCTGGAGGTCGCTCACCACCTCCGGGAGCGAGCGCGAGAAGTGGGTGTACGAGGCGAACACGAAGCCGAGCCGGCAGCGCAGCTCGGCGCTGCCCCGGCGCTCGTTGAGCTCGAGCGCGAAGCGGCCGAACGCCTCCGCCTCGACGTAGCTGCGCCGCACGGTGGCGAGGAAAAAGCCGAAGATCACGTAGGTGAACGCCGACAGGTCGGTGTGCCCATGATCCATGGTGAGGCGGACCTGCTTGGTGATCAGCAGCGCGTACAGGTCCGGCATCGTCATGTTGGCCGGCGTGAGCAGCTCCTGCAGGATCTCGAGCGCCGCGCGGAGGTTGGGGTCCTGGAGCGGCGGCGCATCCATCAGCGCGAGGAAGGGTCGGCTCGCCAGCTCGTCCTGGATCGCCGACAGCTCGGCGGCGACCGCCGCCTTGCGCGCTTCAGGGCCATCGGGCAGCTCGACGCCGAGGAGCTGCAGGCCCTGACGACCTGCCTCGATCGCGGCGTGGATCCGCCCGGTCGTGACGTGGACGGTCACGCGCAGCGCATGCACGTGGGCCCGCTCGCGCGGCGACAGCTCGCGGGCGGCGAGCGCGTCGAGGCAGGCGTCGGCGCGGTCGAAGGCGCCGCGCAGGTACTCGCAGTTGGCCTGCTCGAAGTGCAGCTCGAAGCAGAGCGCGTCGCCGGCGACCCAGGTCGTCGGCTCATGCGACCGGTCGCCGTCCTGGACCGCCGCGCGGCTCCGCAGCAGCGAGAGGCCGCCGAGGGCGTGGGCGAGCGCGGCGTCGTAGCTGGCGCTGGCGCGGGCGCGGCGGGCGGCGTGCAGGTGGAGCTCGGCGGCGCGGCGGCGGAGCGACGGGTCGTGCAGCTCGGGCTCGGCGTGGCGGAGGTGGGCGACGAGGTCGAACAGCGCCTCGGGCGACTCGTCGGCGGCGTCGACCCGGGCGAGCATGGCGCGGGCGATGGCGAGGTGGAGCGCGGGGCGGAGGTCCTCGTCGACGAGCGCGTCGGCGGTCTGGCGCACACGGTCGTGGAAGAAGCGCATGGCCGACGGCCCGGCGTCGGCGACGAGGTCGAGGGCGAGGGCGGGTTCGAGGCGCAGGACGGCCTCGGACGCGTCGCAGCCGAGGACCTGGGCGAGCAGGTCGACGTCGAAGCGGGCGCCGATGCAGGCCGCGACCTTCACCGCCCGGAGGGTGGAGGGGGGCAGCTTGCGGAGGGTGGCTCCGAACAGCTCGGCGATGGTCTCGGGGACGCTGGCGGCGTCGACTTGAGCGAGCGCCCAGGTCCACGTACCGGCGTCTGGATCGAAGCGCAGGCGGGCTTCGCGGTGGACGAAGCGCAGGTACTCGCGCACGAACAGTGGGTTGCCGCCGGTCCGACGCAGCATCTCCTCTGCGAGCGGACGGAGCGAGCCGTTGCCGCCGAGCGCGTCGCGCAAGAGCTGCTCGATGTCCTCGACGTCGAGCGCTCCGAGCACGACCTCCACCGGCGCCGGCGTGGCGGCCCGCAGCGCGGCCAGGTGGGCCTGCAGTTGCGGTTGGATAGCGACCTCGTTGTCGCGGAAGGCCTCGATCACGAGCAGGTGCCGCACCTCGACGCTCGCGGCCAGCGTCTCGCACAGGCGCAGGCTGGCCACGTCGGCCCACTGCAGGTCGTCGAGGAACAGCACGAGCGGCCGCTCGGCCGCGGTGAAGCAGGCGATGAAGCGCTGCAGCGTCAACTGCAGCCGCTGCAGGCGCTCGTTGGCCGACAGCGGCGCTGGCGGCGGCTGCACGCCGACGATGGCCTGGACCTCGGGCAGCAGCTCGGCGATCACGGGCAGGCCGGTGCCGACGCCTCGCCGCAGCCGTTCGCGCCACGCGGCGACCTCGGACTCCCTGCTCGAAAGGGCATGTCGCAAGAGACCTCCGAGCGCCTGGGTCAGCGCCGAGAACGGCTCGCTGCTGCGCTGAGGTTCGAACTTCCCGGCCGCGAATCGGGCCCTGTCGGCGACGTCGGCGGCGAGGTGGTGCACGAGGGCCGTCTTGCCGCCGCCCGAGGGCGCCGCGAGCAGGCAGACGGCGCTGTCGCCGTCGGCCGCGCGGGCGAACGCCTGGCGCAGCCGTCGACGCGCGTCGTCGCGGCCGTAGAGGCTGTCCGGGAGGCGCAGCGGGGCCGCCGCGCCCTCGCGGCGGGGGACGAACACCGCGTCGGCCGGGTGCGTGGCGACGGCCTTCAGATCGAGCAGGAGCGCCGCAGCCCCGGCGTAGCGGTCCTCCGGGTTCTTGGCCAGCAGCGTGTGCACGATCGCCGCGAGCGCGGGCGACACGCGCGGCGCGCGGTGAGCGAGCGGCTCGGGGAGCCGGGTCAGGTGCGCGTGGAGGAGCTCGAGCGGGTCCTCGCCGTGAAACAGCGGCGCCCCGCTCAGGAGGGCGTAGAGCACGGCGCCGAGGGTGTACAGATCGGCGCGGGCGTCGGGCTTGCTGCGCGTGCGCCCGCTCTGCTCGGGGGCGATGAATTCGATCGGTCCCGACAGCGCTTCGGCCACCGCGGGCCCGGGCAGCCCGCGCACCCTGGCTCGCGCGAGCTCGGTGAGCTTGACCGTCCCGCCGGCGTCGACCCACAGCGCCTCGGGGCACAGGCTCGAGTGAATCGCTCCGGCCGCGTGCATGCGGGCGAGCGTCTCCGTCGCGGCCATGGCGAGCTCGAGGATCGCCGCCTCGTCGCGCCAGCGCGGATCGCCGACCCGGACCGGCGCGCCCGCGAACGACTCGTAGACCAATACGAGCCGCGAGCCGTGGCGCTCGACGCCTCGCGTCCCCAGGACGCCGGGAGCGTCGAGGGCCCGCGTCACGGCGTGCTCGCGCTCCAGCTCGGCGAGGACGCCCACGTTCGCATCGTCGCCGACCGACATCTTCAGCAGCAGGGCCTCGCCGTCCTCGCGGACCGCGCGCACGATTTGCCACTGCGCGCGCGAGACGAGCAGCTCCACGACGCGAAATCCGGACAAGCCGGGGCGCTCCTCGGATCGTCGTTCCTGCACGGGGAGGCCCGTGATTGTGCCATGGAAGCCTGCACGACACGACGCGCTCGCGAGCGCCGGCATCCGCTGATCGGACTACAGGCTCGCATAACTCGGACGCAGAACCACACTACCCACAACGAGCCGGTGAGATTGCCGCTGCCGGCGCCGGTCGACGACGGTGCAGCTCGTCGCGCTCATGCGCGGATCCGCGGATGAATGTCGCAACGCGCCAGAGCCGCGACTAGGGGGGCGGTTCACAGGGCGACGCAGATGCCGTCGTCGTCCGCGGGGTACCTGCTGGCGAACCCGTGCGTCGCCTGCAGCCGCGCGCTCGCCCAGCGCCGGTTCGCGGCGGAGCGGTAGTCAAGGAACAGGCCCGGCTGCGTGCGTCCGTCGGTGACGACGCGCGCGAGGCCCACCGGGTCTGGATGCCCGTAGCGGCTCCCGTCGGTCGACCGCGGTGGTCTGCGGGAACGAGCCCGCGCCGACGATGCCTCGAAGCGACTGGGCCAACCCCAATGCTGGTTGGGTCCGCGACCCAACTGGCGTTGGGGTCGTCCGCCGGCGCGTTCTTGTCCACACCCGTTTGCGCAGCAATTCTGGCCGTTTCCGGCGCTTTGGTGCCGCACGAGCGGTGCAACGAGCGTCGCGTGGCCAACAAGCGCACGAGCCAGTACCTCCTCCGCCGAGCCTTCCGCTGGACCACCGCGCCGTCTTCGGCCGGCGGTCCGCCTGCCGCCCCGTCCACCGAGCGAGCATGGGATGTCTATCCGACCCGCCCTCTCCGCCGAGGCCAGGCGCATTCCTCGGACCTCCAGACCTTCACCGCGCAAGCCGACTCGAGGCTCGACCGGCGCGGCGCAGAATCTGCGGAGAGTAGAAGCTCGGACCGGGAGAAGAAGAAATTCAGGTCCTTCAGGCCAGCTCGCGGTCCACGCCTGCTCGGTTTGCTCGTCGCGCTCGTCATGGCACCCCGAGCGAGCCACGCAGCGCCGGCCGAGGCGGATCCCGCCGGCACCATCGACGCGTACGTCGCCAGAGCGACAGAGCTGTTCCAGCAGGCCGAAGACCTCAAGGCGAAGGGCGATCGCAAGGCGGCACGTCATTATCACGAGGCGGCCAGGGCCGCGGCTGCGGCCCTCGAGCGCCTCGATCACACCGCGCCCCACTATCTCGTCTACGCGCAGACGCTCGCCTCGCGGGTGGTCCGATCCTACAAGAACGCCCTCCTCCTCCTCGACCACCCGCTGTTATGGAACACTGCGAGGACATGGTGCGCCACTTCGATCGTCGCCACGCTCGACCCGGGGGCCGGCCCGCGGCTCGCCGAAGTCCGCGCGTGGTGTGACGCTCTGCCGCCGTCGCCGTCGCCGCCCCCCGCGGGCAGCCTCGTCTACGACCCGTGGACAGGAATTCCGTCCCCGCCGTCGCCGCCTTCACCGCCCAATCCCACGCGCCGCGGCCTCGTCTCGGCGGCGGACACGGCCCTCCGGGTCGCCGAATCCAGAGAGAATCCATTCTTCTCATCCGCGTGCAACGACCGGAACAGCGTCTTCCTCCCGACCGCCCCCAAACAGTGAACCACCAGCAGGGACCCGGACATGACTCTTTCCGCCTTGGCGCCGACTGGACCATCGCCTGCCCTGATTCGACGGAATCAAGGGCGAGTACGGTCGACGCAACCTCGACAGAGTATCGATGCGCAGGCCGCGCTGGCGATGGCGCGCGAGGATCTGGCTCCAATCAGATGCACCGGCTATTCTCGCGCGATGACAGGCGACCCGGCGTTGCTCGGTTCGGTCCTCGCGGAGCGGTGGGAGGTGCTCGACGCGCTCGGCCGTGGAGGCATGGGCACTGTCTACCGCGCTCGCCATGTTCACCTCGGCACCGACGTGGCAATCAAGGTCCTGCAGAACACCGCCCGGCTCGACGCCTCCGAGATCGCGCGATTCTACCGCGAATCCCGGCTCATCGGCTCCCTTCAGCACGATCACATCGTCCGCGTTCAGGGTACCGGCAAGACCCCGTCGGGCGACCTGTACTTCGTCATGGAGTACCTCCGGGGCCCGAACCTGCGGTCGTTGTTGAAGAGCAAGGGCCCGCTCCCGTGGACGCGCATGCGCGTGATTGTTTTGCAGATCTGCGACGCCCTCGGCGCCATGCACGACCGCGGCGTGATCCACCGTGACCTCAAGCCGCAGAACATCGTCCTCGACCCGCGGCCCGGTCGTCCCGATTTCGTCAAGCTGCTCGATTTCGGGGTCGCCAAGCCGACGGGAGACGATCGGCAGGACCTGACGCAGACGGGTGTTCTGCTCGGCACTCCGTTGTACATGGCGCCCGAATATCTGTGCGGTGTCGCCCCCGATCGCCGCATCGACATCTACGGCCTCGGTGTCATCGCGTTCGAGCTGCTGACCGGCCAACCGCCCACTGCCAACGCCGCCGCCAATGCAGTCACCCTGCAGGCGGCAGGAGTGCCGACCGCCGCAGGAAACATCGTCGCCCAAGCGTTGGCGCGAGACCCCGAGCGTCGATTTGCCGACGCCCGCGCACTGGCCACTGCCCTCTCGTCCGTGCCCGAGGAGCCGCACCTCGACGCCGATGAGACCACGCGGGTCCGAGTCCTCGCACCCCCCGCGAAGCTGGCGTCCACCGCGGCCATCCCTGCACCACCGCGACCCCAGCCCGCGCCAGCGATATGGCCTGCCCCGACTCTCCCGCCTCACCCGGTCGATGCAGGAGCAGTCACTCGCCGCGAGGGGGGCGCCGTCCTTGCCCTCCCTCCCGACGACGCGCCATCGACGCTGGTGGCGGCGCGACGACGTGCCCCGCCGCTTCCGGCTCCCACCAACGAAGCACGCGCCATCGCGCGAGGCGGGGGCGGAGCCGCATTCGTGTTCTCCGTTCAGGACCCCGAGCGGACCATCCAGTTGTCGCTCGAAGACGTGACGCAGATTAAGGAGGCCCGCAGCCCGGACGCGATCGGGTCGGTCCAACTTGAGGCATCCGATCCCGCGCGCTCCGCCGTGCAGGAATCGGCCGCGCCTGTGTCGACGCTCGTCCGGGTCCCAGCGGCCCGGAAACTCGCGCGGCCGGGCGGCACGACTCGTCGAATCGCCGCATTCGTGTTCGTCCTTGCCGTCTTCGGGTTCCTGTGGGCCATCTGGCCCCCACCTCCGGAACGCGAAACGACGGAGGCCCCGGGCCTCCTCGAGCCGTCGCCACCCGCCGAGTCCGTCTCTGTCCCCGACGCCCGGCCCGGAGCTCGGAAGCGAAAGAACGTCGGGCCGCCAGCCTGAGCCCGCACCTCCCGATAACGCTGGTAGCCGCGCCAAAGCTCCCGAGGCGGTCCCGGACTCTATCGGCCTCGAAACGCAGCCCGGGGGCACCGAGCCGGGGCGGACCGGCGCCGACAGCTATGCCAACAAGCGAGAGACAATCCGCGGGAAGGTCCGAGAGTGCGGAAAGCAAGGCATCGGCGGCGAGAGCATCCAGCTTCAGATCGCCCTCGACGGCCAGCGCGGCAAGGCCAGGGCGACAATGCAAGGGCCCGCGATGTTGATCGGCGAGCCACCTGCAAACTGCGCCATTAGCGCTATTGAACAGCTCAAGTTCGACAGATTCGTCGGCCCGATCTATACGAAGACCGACACATTCAACCTCTCCAGATAGCTGACCATTGTTCTCCATTCATTTCAACCTCGCGTGCCGCACGTCACCTGCCCAAGGCATACGCAACGTGCTGCCAGTGCGAAAATCATGCGCGGTCCCCTGCGTCTGCGGGCGGAGAGGACGCATGAAGTGCTCATTTTAGAGAGGTACCGCAAAACAGGGTAAGATGCCGATAACGCCCAGGGGTATCCGCATGCCACGCGAGCGCAAGAAGTCTTATCGGAAGTTCGGGCGAGAGACCTTCGCGGCGCTGACGTTGATGCTCTTTAGCCTGCCTGCCCTGTTGTTCAGCATCTTTCTGACCGTCCTGAAGCTCCGTACGAGCTATCGCTGTGACGGCTTCATGCATAACGTCTGCTCTTCGGGTTGCGACGTGGCGCTCGCGGATCGCTGGGCGGTCGTCCTGGGAGTACCGATCTCGGTGTACGGAACTGCGTTCTATGCCGTCGTCCTGGGGCTCGCAGTCATCATCGGCCTCTGGCCGTTCACCTTCACCCCGACTGCTCGCCTCCCCGTCCTGGTCCTCGGCGTCGCAGGGCTGGGGAGCTCGTTGCTCCTCGGCGGGTACGCGTGGTTCGGCCTGGGGGTCTGGTGCATCTATTGTTCCGTCCTTTACGTCGCCAACTTCGGCATCTTCCTGTCCGCGACGCTCCTGAACGCGGAGGGGCTACTCCGCGGCCTGCGCAACGGGCTACGCCGGATCGATCTCTTGAGCGGTACGATCTGCTGGGCTGTGCTGAGCGCCTTCATCGCCTGCGTCCTCGTGCAGAAGCGGCTCTACTCGCACGCCGCCGCCGACGCGCTGCGGGAGAGGCACCAACACACGAGCCTCAGCTGCGAGCAGGAGGACCTGCGGGCGCTGCCGCAGACGGCCTTCGAGCTCCCGAGCGAGGGGCCTCCCGAAGTGATCGTGGCCCTGTTCTTCGATCTCGCGTGCACGCACTGCAGGAGGGAGGCCGAGTTCTGGCGGACCTATCAGCAGGAGCACCGCGACTTTCTGCAGGTGGAGTTCTTCCACCTGTCCGCGGACCCGGCGTGCGGGCCGCTGGACAGCAGCCCCTTGCGGCAGAACGAGTCGTGTAGCGGCGCTCTGGCCCTCGAGTGCTTCAACGCGCTGGCCGGCGGCGACCCGTTCGTCAACCTGGAACGGCTCTTCGCGCTGCAGGACCAGCCGTCGCCGTACTTCTCCGTCCAGAACCGCGAGGCGCTGGCGAGGGAGCACGGAGTGAATGGGCTCACGGAGTGTATGAACGCGCCGGACACGTTCCAGCGCATCAGCCAGCATATCGATTTCGGAGTCCGAATGAAGCTGACCGCGCCGCCATCAGCGCTCATCATCCCCGCCAGAAACGGCAAGCCCTTCGGCTCTGCGCTACGCCTGCGAGGCGGCGCCAAGTCGAAAGACTATATCGACGCCAAGATCAGGGAGTCCCGGGCGAGGAGCCGCGGCCATGAATAAGCTCGTGCAGCGAATCCGTGCGCTGTTGAAGCCGGCTCGTCCCCGGTCGAGCGCGCCGGTGCCGGCGCCGCCGGTGCAGGCGCTCGCCGACGACGTGGGCGTCACCGTCCTGATATACGGCATCTACTTCACGATGGTCGTATTTCTCGGCGCGGCCCTGTACGTGGTCTTCGCCTTCGTCATCCCCGGAACCACGCCGACGATTCCGGCCTGCCGGGGGGATCGCGAGGGCGAGTGCGGCGAGGGCAAGGTTTGCCGCGCCGGCTCCTGCGTCACGGAGCCTGCGCTGCTCGAGTGCGCGGTCGGCAGCTCGTGCGACGGGTGCGCCTGCCTCCAGCCCAATTCGTGTGACGGCGCGAATGTGTGCCAGTCGCCGAAGCTCGACAAGGCCGCCTGTTCCAAGGAGTCGATCGAGTTCGTGAAGGACCTCCAGGCGCATCAGGCGGCCTGCGTCTCGAACGCGGGCGGCGAGATGCTCTCGAGCTGCCCCGCGAGCAAGGTCGAGGAGTTCCTCCTCAATCACCAGGGCTTCGACAGGTTGCTGAAGGAGTTCCCGCGCGGGCTGCTCTTCCTCTATCCGTCCAATGCCCCGCCTCTCGACATTCTCGAGGGCGACGACGCGCAGAAATACCTGTGGCCCGACGAGGCGACCAAAAAGCACTACGTCGAGGAGGTCAAGAAGCTCAGCAAAGAGCTCAAGAGCGCCAGGCACATCGTGCTCGTCGGGCGGGCCAGCCGGGGTGGGACCGCGAACAAGAACTTCGCCTTCGCCCAGGCGAGGGTCCGCTTCGCCCGCCAGATGCTCATCGATGCCCTCGCCGAGACGCATATCGAGCGCAGCGAGGCGTCCAAGAAGTTCATCGAATTCGCGCTCGGGGACGTGCGGCCGCTCCAGCTCGACTTCTTCCTGTCGTACTCCTATCCAGCCGTCACATGGAGCTCGCAGTCGATCCACGACCTCTCCAAGACGCTGGAGAAGTTGGGCAGGAACCAAGCCCTCACCCAGAGCGAGCGCAGGGAGATGGAGGACATGATAAACCGCTCGGTCGCCATCTTCGTCATTCCGACGGAGTGTTCGGAGGGTTCGTGATCGACCATCACGAGTCGGGGCACCTCGAGCGCGGGGCGCTCCCGATCGACTCCTCGCGGATCGCCCTCGGCGTCGGCGCGCTGGCTGCGCTGTTCACCGGCATCACCCTCTGGGCGTTATGGGGTTGGGAAGACGAGGTCTCGCTCCCTCCCGAAGAGCCCAGGCTGGCGGTGAGTCAGTCCGTGCCCGACACGGTCACGGCCCCGGAATCGGCGGGGCCCGCGGCTCAGGCACCCGTTCCCGGCGACAGGGCGCTCCAGGGGCGGTTGATGAAGCCGCGAGAGGTCGGCCCGCTGCTCGCGGAGGAGTTCCAGTTCCGCAGCTCGGACGGCAAGCTGGGATTCGCCAGGCTCCGGAGCGCGCTCGGGGGCGAGCGCATGGTCTCCATCCTCAACGTATGGGCGCCGTGGTGCGAGCCCTGCAAGCGGGAGTTCCCGGGCTTTCGCGCGCTGCAAGACGCCTGGGGCCCGCGGGTGCGTTTCTTGCCGATCCAGCTCGGAGAGGGCGACTCGAGCGAGCTCCGGGCGATCATGCCATCCGCGCCCTACCACCTGATCGACTACGTCCTCGGCGGCGCAGTGCAGCGGAACCTGGTCGCCCTGGACCTCCTGTCGAAGGACGCTCAGATTCCGATCACGCTCGTGCTGGATTGCAAGGACAAGCTGCGCTGGCTGCACGTCGGAGAGGTCCACGACATGGAGGGGTTCGATCGCGTCATCAAGAGCCTGACCGAGGAGTCTTCCACCCCTTACTGTGCGGCCCCCCGGCCCGTGGAGCCAGCGGAGAAGTCGCAGTCGAGCCAGGAACGCTGTGGAAACGGTCGCTGCGAGACCCTCGAGGGGACAGAGGATTGTGACACGTGTCCCAAAGATTGCGGATGCCGACCTGGTCGACTCTGCTCTCGTCAAGCCGGCGGCAGGCATCTCTGTATCGATGAGGTAGAGTGAGGTCGTCATATGCTCGGTGTCCTTGAACTTTTGCTCAGCCACTCGCTGGTCTCCGCGAGCGTCGCATCGAGCCTGACACAGGGTCCTGCAAATCCTGCGGCCAGCGCCGAGAAAGAAGAGGCGAAGCGGGCCAGGGATGCCTTCGACGGCAAGCGATATCCGGAAGCGGCGGCGCGATACGAGGACTTGTGGGCCTCGAGTCGTGAGGCCAGATACCTCTTCAATGCGGCCATGGCGCGGGAACTCGCGGGGCACGAGGCTCACGCCTATTTCCACTTGCAACGATACCTCGCCCGCCCGACGATGATGGCCGCCGAGCAGGAGAAGGGCCTCGGGCGGCTGAATGATCTCAAGCAGCGAACGGTACCGTTGCGCGTCCGGAGCACGCCGGGGGCCGAGCTGACCCTGACCCTGGAGCTCAAGCCGAGCGGCGCGCCCACCGACGTCGGTCGAGTGCCGGTGAAGGCGGAGCCAGAGATATCGAAGTCGGTCGCGTTATCGGACGAGCCTGGAGTCTACGTAATTTATGTCGAGCCCGGCACGTGGACGGTCTCGGCGGCCGCGCCGGGTTATCCGCCCGAGAGCGGCGAGGTCCTCGTCCGCAGCCATGAGAAGCCGAGCCTCGATCTTTTTCTGAAGGCAGAAGCTCCGGCGCCCATGCCGGTGACGGTCACCTTCTCGCCGCCCGCGGCAGTCGCGGGAGGCATCATTGTCACGACCGAGGGCCCGGGGGAGCCTGCCCAGTACACCGTCCCTCCGTCCGGCGAGCTGACGATTCCCCTGCCGGCCGGGACCCGGCTGCTGCGCGCCAGCGCCCCAGGGTTCGAGAGCCGCACCCTGAGCGTGTCGACGACGGGAGGCTCGCAGGCGCTGACGATGGAGTTGACTCCGCGCGGGGTGTCCGGCGCGCGAGACAGCCGTCAGCAATTCTCGCACGGGTTGAAGATCGGGGGCGGCACCGTCCTCACGTTGGGGCTCGGGCTCATAATCATCGGAGGCGCCGGGTTCCAGCCCTCGTATGCCTCGTTCGATGAACCATGCGAGACAGAGGGCGCGTTCTGTTACAAACCGGGGGCCCACCGCGCGCTGAGGAATGCCTTGTGGCTCTACGACACGGGGGCGATATTGGCGGGGGCGGGCGCCGCGGCCCTGGCGTACGGCGTCGTGAGCGGGCGGAAACCGGCGGGGAAGCAGTGGAAGACCCAGCTCGGGGTCGGCGTGGGGCTGGTCTCACTCGGGCTCGTCGCCGCGATTGCCTCCCATGCCGCGGATGACGGGCTCGAGGACGTGATCTATCGGCCGACGCCAGGGCTCAAACACGGGGCCCTCGGCGGACTTATCACGGCGAACGTCCTCGGGTTCGCGCTCATCGGCTCCGGGGCAGCGCTGATTGTGCTGTCTCCCGTCGAGCACAAGCTCTTCGGCAAGAAGAAAAACGCGCGCGTCCACGCCAGGATCTCCCCGGCACTCTCGCTGACCGGTGCCGGGCTCAACATGAGGGTCGGCTTCTAATCCGTCGTTCAGGCAGGAATTTACCCCATGGCCCGTCATCTCCCGAATATCCTCGCCATCAGCGCTGCCATGTTCATCTCCTTGAGCTGCGTCAACGATCCGCAGGAATGTGGCGCTACGGCCGCATTGAATGCTCAAGGGCTATGCGAGATGGTCGTGGCCACCATGAATTGGAAACCGCCTACCGGAGACAGCGAAACGACGGGTGACGTCTTTGTTAGCACGCTGCCCACGAATGCCGAGGTGACTGGCACGGTGACTACCGACGTCATGACTACCGGAGCTGCGACGGACACCAACTCCACAATTTCTCCCACGGACTCGACCGAAACGAGCATGACGACGCCGGCGTGCGGCGACGGTTTAGTGAATGGAGAAGACGAGGAGTGTGACGACGGTAACATGATGGAAAACGATGCGTGCTTGACCACGTGCAAGAACGCGACCTGCGGTGATGGTCAGATCCGGACCGGAGTCGAGGAGTGTGACGCCGCCACCAATAACATTGATCCAAAATCGGCCGAAGAGACTGACGATTGCACCACTGATTGCAAAATCGCATGCGGCGATGGAATTCTTAGTCCCAGCGAAGAGTGTGACGACGGCAACAAGGACGACGAGGAAGGCTGCAGCAACAATTGCATTGAGCCGAGACTCGTGTTTGTCACCAAGTCTGACTTCCGCCCATCGATGCAGGATGATTTCAAGGGTGGACGGTTCAAAGGCGTCAGCGGCGCCGATGCTGCCTGTGGCACAGCGGCATCCGAGGCTCAGCTCTCTCCCACAAAGTGGGTTGCGTGGATAAGCGACGGCAGTTCTTCCCCCGCGATCCGGATGAATAGCGACATGGGGTTCAATGGCTGGTACCGCTTGCCAGATGGAACGAACGTCGCCAACGGTTACATGGCTCTCACAGCCGAAATGTTGGATAATCCCATTGATGTGAATGAATTCGGCGAAACTCTTGTTGTGGACGATCTTCTGAAGGCTTGGACCAACACGAAACCTGATGGAACCGTTGCCGATCTTAATGATCATTGTTCGGGTTGGACGACCAATGATGATGATGATGAGGCCATTGCAGGCGATATTAAAGAAACGGGTGAGAAATGGACCCTCGGCGTGCCGAGGGACTGTACAAACGGCTTCCACCTGTACTGTTTTGAAGTTCGCCCATGAGAGCTATAAGAGCGAGCTGTTACGCCCGGCTGTACGAGCAGCGAGGCTCTCCAATCCGCCGAAGACTGCCCAAGGAAGATCATGGCGACCAAGCGGCTCATCGCAGATCTTAGCGGGACCACCCTGAAGGGGAGGTACCACCTGCAAGCGTCCATCGGCGCCGGCGGGTTCGCCTCCGTGTACCGGGCTCACGACGCGCACATCGGCAAGCTGGTGGCGGTCAAGGTGCTTCATCCCGAGCACACGAAGGATATCAAGGACCTCGAGCGCTTCCGCAACGAGGCGGCGATCGCCGCGCGCATCGACGACGAATTGCTCGTGCGGGTGACGGACTACGGTCAGGACGGCCCGTTCTTCTTCTTCGTGATGGAGCACCTCGTCGGGCAGAGCCTCCGCGAAGAGCTGCGTCAGCTCGGAGGCAAGCCCATGTCGTGGGTCCGCGCGTTCAGGCTGGCGGAGCAGGTGTGCGCCGCGTTGGAGGTCGCGCACGCCCACGATATCGTCCACCGCGACGTCAAGCCCGAGAACATCTTCATCACGCAGCGCCGCAAGAGCGAGGCCGTCAAGCTGCTCGATCTCGGGATCGCCAAGATCTTACAGGACCAATATTGGTCGGGGCTGCAGAAGAACCTCTCCAATACGAACGACATCATCGGCTCGCCCTGCTATATCACCCCGGAGCAGATCCAGGGCTCGAAGAGCTGCGACGCGCGGGTCGATATTTACGCGCTCGGAGTCGTGCTCTACGAGATGGTCACGGGCGTCGTGCCGTTCCGGGGCAACAACGTCTACGACACGATGTTTCAACACGTGAACGCGCAGCCCGTTCCCCCGGCCGTCCGCGTTCCGGGCCTGTCGCTCCCGAGCCCGCTGGAAGCGATCGTTCTGCGTGCGCTTGAGAAAGACCCCAGAGATCGCTTTCACACCGTGCGGGAGATGAGCACCTCGATCGCGTTCGAGATGAATCATCTGAGAGGTGAGCGCTCCATCCCACGCCCAGCTCGTTTCCTCCCCGCCCTCGAGGAACTGGATGCGCCACCGCCGGGCGGCCCCGGGGCATCGGGCGGCCGCCCTTCCGTATCGCTGCCGGGCATGAGCGACCCGGCCGCGGCCTCGCCTCGGGCCTCGGGCTCCCGTCCTTTCGTCCCGCCGCCGAGGACCGGCCCTCCAGCGATCGTACTGCCGGCGCCCCGGCAGGAGTCGTTCGGCGACTCCGAGCGCACGACCCCGAAGAGGGCACCAGCGCCGAAAACCACCTCGGCTCCTCCAGCGCCTCCTCCGGCCCCTCAAGCGCCCCGTCTTGAAGCTCTGGGGGACGACCTCACCCCTGCCAAGACGAGCCCGCCGCCCAAGGAGCAGACTCTACAGACCCATCCGGACATGGTGGGCCTCGGGGCGCTCGGGAGGGATGCGCCGGTAGCGACACCGCCCCTGCCGTTATCAGGAGCCACCAAGTTCATGCTGGGCTCGCTCGTGGCCGCGTCTTTCATGGTCACGTGCTCGGTGGGCACGGTCCTGGCGATGACGGTCGATACGACGTGGATCGATCAACGGCTCGGAGGAATCAACCGGAGCGCCGGTCCGCGCATCGAAGAGGAACTCGTCGATAACCAGGTTCCTCCCCCGGTGGAAACCAAGCCGGCAGCGGCAGTCCCGGATGCGGCGATCCCGAGCGAGGAGCCCGAGCCCGAGAATGCCTCGGATCCCGCTCCCGAGCGCTCGATCGCCGGCAAGACCGCGCCGATCGATCCGTCGCAGTCGCCAACCGCCGGCAAAAAAAGGGCAGGGAGGACCCCGTCCGGGACTCCGACGACGAAGGAGGCGGCCCCGGCACCGCCGCAGTCGTCGCCGTCGCCGACCCCGTCGCCGAAGCATCACGATTCGGACGACGATCTCCTGCCGATCGGCAGGACGATGAAGGCGATGGCCGCGCGGGTCGCCAGCAAGATCAGGTCGGAATGCAAGATCAGCTTCCTCTCGAGCGTGGAGCGGGCCGAGTACCAGATCGTCTTTCACGTCCACCCCACGACCGGCGCGATCCTCCGCGTCAATCCAAACGGCCCGCAGTTGCCGTTCAAGGAGGACAGGTGCGTCGAGAAGCTGGCCGAGTCTCTCGTGGGCTCGTTCGAGGGCGCGACGGACCTCCAGGCCACGTTTCCCTTCAGGTACACGGTGGTGAAGCAGTGAAAGCGTGGACGCTCCACACCCCGGCCGCCCTGGCCCTCTGCGCTGTCATGGGCTGGCCCTGCCGGGCGGGCGCCGCCCGGAACGACGCCATCGCCAGGGTGCAGGCCCTGGACAGCGCCGCTCGGGCCCTGGAGGCGCGGCTTCAGGACCACTGCAAGGAGCCCGGGGTCCGCGATCCGGACGGTGCGCGGATCGCCGAGCGGGTCGCGCAGATCCATGTTGCGCGGATCGACATCGCCCGCATCGAGCTCGAGGTCAAGCCGGACGATTTGGTTCCCCTGGCTATCCAAGCTGTCGAAGCGTTCCGTCAGTCCTATCGCTGCGATCCCCGGACGAGGAGAGCCCTGGACGAGGCCTTTACAGTGCTGCGAGACTTGCGGATGCAGGTCCCGCCCGACCGGACGGAGGCGCTCTCTACCCTGGACACTCGAGTCCAGGAGATTGAGGCTGAACTCGTCGAGCACGAGCGGACGGTTCCCAAGACAGAGACAGTCGGCCCGAAGACGATCGTGGGCTTGGTGACGTACGACGGCGAGGTCGACCCGAAGGGGCCGCTGAGAAACACGTACCTCGGGCACCTCGCGTTCAGGACCGAGATCGGCGGAGGTACCGCGGCCTTTTACAACTACGACCTCGCGCGTCATTACACGCATCGTGGGTGGTACCTTCGCCTGGTGGCGCTGGCGAGGTTCTTTCCCGGCGGCTCTTCCCGGGTCGGCGTCCTCTTCGGACCTTATTTCAGTTACATGAGCCTGAACCCGGTCCCGGGGTCCCAGCCTAACTGGCCCGGCTCCGGTTCCTTGTTCAGCTTCGGGGTTCAGGCAGAGCTGCAGTGGGTCCCCTTCAAGCGGCTCCCGTCGCTCTCCATCAACCCGTTTGTGACTGTCGGCATGGGCCTCGTCAGCAGCAAAGACCCCGCCGTCTCCGAGTTTGGCGGGGCCTACGGCGGAGGAGGCTTACACCTGTGCTTTTTACGCGGAGCTCTATGCCCTGGCTTGCGCCTCACCTCGACACCTGCATATTACCGGGAATTCAATCCGACGGTTCAGGGCGGGCTCAGCGTCGACCTGCTCCGCATCGCGGACGCGGTGCTCACCGCAGTCGCTCGCAAGCACGGGCGAGAGCCCGGTGCGACGGCGGCGCGCGCTGCCACCCGGTGACATGGTACGATCCTTCAAATCATCCGAGACCTGCGCGCCCTCGTCGCTCGCGCAGACGTCGCCGATGCCGTTGCGCATTGTTTCAGAATGCCACCCGCACCTGGAGGCCGACGCGCCCGGGACCCAGCGCGAGGCCGCCATGGACCCGGCGCATTCCCTCGCGCCAGGTGAGCATGCCGACCCCCACGGAGGCCGAGAGCATGGAAGCGCCGCGCAGCAGACCGGCCGCGAGCGCGCGCTGCGGGTCGCAGGCGCCCTCATCGCAGGCGCCCTGGGTCGCCAGCCCCGACCAGGCGACGCCGAGGATCCCCGCGCTCACGAGGAGTCCGCCCACCCACGGGAGCGCTCGGACCCGTCGCAGAGGCGGAGCGGAGGCGTCGGCCGCCCGCAGGCCTCCTTGCACGTATCCGAACCCCGCGGCCAGTCCGAAGCTCGTCACGTACGAGGCGAACGCGCCGAGGCCGAGCCCGAGGGTCTCGTCTCGCGGGGGCTGGCAAGGGGCGCTCGCCTCGAGCGTGCCGGCCGGACGCTCGCAACGGTCCGCCATGCTCCGCGCGACTGTGAGGTCCAGGCCCACCGCGATGGCCTGGCTCATCGCGCTGCCGAGCAGAAGTCCAGTGCGGAGCGAGCGAGAAGTCTCGGCGCGCGGCGGCGAGGTCGCAGTGCGCACCGCGGGCGGGAGCGCTGTCGGGGCGGACGGCGGCGGCGGCGGCAGTGGCAGACTCGAGTTCCAGGCGAGGGCGCCGCGGGGCGCTGCCAGGCAGGCGGCTGAGGCGAAGAAGAGGGGGATTACGGATGAACGTCGCATCGACGCCTCAATTCGCCGCCTTGCGGCGGGAGTCGTGGTCACGCACGAGGTTCCGCAGGTGTTCCACCAGCTCGGGCCGGGGCGACTCGTGACGCTCGTACTCCTGAAGCGCGGCGTGGACGAGATTGCACGCGACAGTATGGTCGTCGTCGTCGAGGACCTGGCTGAGCAGCACCCGCACGCTCGCGCTCTGGGCGGGCGAGACGTTGACCGCCTCGCGAATTTGCAGCGCCCGCTCGAGCAGGAATCGCGCCGACACCTTCGCGCCCATGCTGACGTGGACTCGCGCCATCCCGACCAGCGTCGACGCGAGCCCGGCGTTGACCCCGCCCTCGGTCTTCTCGTAGATCGTGCGCGCCCGCTCGAAGTAACACAGGGCGACCCGGCGCCGCTTGCAGCGACGCGCCAGGTTGCCGAGCACGCACAGCGTGCGGGCCACCGAGGGGTGGTCCCAGCCGAGCTGCTCCACCTTGATCGCCAGGGCCTGCTCCCCAAGACGGGTCGCCTCGCCGTTGTCCCCGGCCTTGCTGGCGACGACGGCGAGGTTATGCAGCGTCACGCCGAATCGCAGGTCGTCGGCCTGGAAGCGCTTGCAGGCGACCTGGTGGGCCTGCTGCAGCAACCACCGCGCCTCCTCGATCAGCCCCTCCCGGTACGAGAGCTCACCGAGCCACGTAAAGGACCACAGGAGCCGCGGATCGGCCTCACCGCGGTGCGTGCGGCGGAGCTCCATCGCCTGCTCGTGAAGGGCGCGCGCGGCTCGAAAACGACCGCGAGCCGCCTCGGTCCGGCCGCGGTCGTCGAGGGAATCGGCGAACGCCAGATCCCGGTCGGCCTGGCTGTCCAGCGGCTCTTCGGAGGGGGCGTCGACTGCCTCGCCGTCCGTTGCAGCGAAGAGCGCCGGCATGTCGCCGCGACGAAAGGCTCGCGTAGGCTGGTATTCGAAGTCGGTGTACTGCATGGGGCCTCACCGGACCTCTTGCAACGACCGAGCGGGGCCCTGTGCGCAAAATTATTGATGCATTCCGGCTAGATGGTACTCGATGAAGGGCAGGGGCCAGCGCCAGACCCAACGCGAGTTGGCTTCCCCCTCCAACCTTGACAGGGGTTCGACAGCGGCCATGACGATCCAAAACGACGATCCGTCCTCCGTCCCCGATTCGGGCGAAGGCCTCCCCACCCGACTGCTCATCCGTCGCGGTCCCGGACGCAGCATGCGCCGGCTGGGGCGCGTCATCCTTCGGGTGTGCGAGGGCCCGGACCGCGGACGCGAGATCAGCGTCGACCTCGAGGAGAGGCTCTCGATCAAGGGCGGCCGCGGGGCGGTCAACGAGCTCGTCCTCGCCGACGACCACATCAGCAACAGCCACTTCGAGCTGGTGCGGACCAGCCGCGGCGTCCTCCTGCGCGACCTCGGCAGCCTCAACGGCATCTATTTGGGCGCCCATCGCATCCGCGAGGCCTGGATCGAGCCTGGTACGATCTTCCGCGCCGGGGAGACGCAGATCCAGCTCGTCGCCGTGGAGGCGGTCGAGGTGCCGCTGGCGACCACGGACCAGTTCGAGGAGCTGCTCGGCCGGAGCCCGGCGATGCGGGCGATGTTCGCCCGGCTCGAGCGCATCGCCCAGCACAAGAACCCGCGCGTCCTCGTCATCGGCGAGACCGGCAGCGGAAAGGAGTTGGTCGCGCGCTCGCTCCACCGGCGTTCCGCGCGGAGCGCCGGGCCGTACGTCGCGCGCGACTGCGCGACCATCCCGCGCGAGCTCGCCGAGAGCATCCTGTTCGGCTTTCGCCGCGGGGCCTTCACAGGCGCGGTCGCCGACACCCACGGCTGCTTCGAGGAGGCCCACGGCGGCACCCTGTTCCTCGACGAGATCGGCGAGCTGCCGCTGGACCTGCAGGCCAAGCTGCTCCGGGTCCTCGAGCAAAAGGAGGTCGTCCGCGTAGGCGAGCACCGGCCGCGGAGCGTCGATGTGCGGGTCGTCTTCGCCACCCATCGCGACCTGCAACACATGGTGAGCGAGGGCAAGTTCCGCGAAGACCTTTGGCACCGGATCAACGGCTTTCCCGTGGCGGTCCCCCCGCTGCGCGAGCGCGAGGGCGACGTCCGGTTCTTGGCCGAGGCGTTCCTCGCCGCGTGCATCGCCGAGTCCGGGGTCCACCGGCAACTGACGGAGGAGACCTGTCTCGCGCTCGAGCTCCACGCGTGGCCTGGCAACGTCCGCGAGCTGCGCAGCGTCATCGAGCGCGCCTACTGGCTGGCCGAGGGTGACTCGATCTCGCCCGCCGACCTCGATCTGATCGCCGAACCTCGCGGACGCAGTAGCGCCAACGAGTGGTTTTTGCACCCTCACGCCGCCGCCGTCGGCGAGTTCGAGCGCGCCTACTTCAACGAACTCCTGGCGCGGTTCCCGACCAAGGTGCTCGCCGCCCGCGCCGCGGGCCTCACCCCGGAGGGCCTGCGCCTGGCCCTCAAGCGCCTCGGCCTGCGCTCCTGAGCGCCGACCCAAACAAACTTGGCGCCGGGCCCAATCTCGCTTGGGTCTCACCTCCGGCGCCATTCGTATCTCAGGAGAATTCCACGCTTTCGCGGGGCGCCGGTCTTGCTGCAGCAGGGTCGTACAGGAGAGCCCCGAATGATTGACCCCCGCTCGACCCGTCTCGCTGCGTCCACGCTCTTGCTTTATGCCTTCGTTGCGTCGGGGTGCGCCATGGGAGCGCCGCTCGATGACGGCACGACCGACGCCCCCGATTCCGGCTCCACGACCGCGGCCGACCCCGAGTTGCCCGACCCCGAGTTGCCTGAAGCGCCGCCGCCGCTGCCCGAGGAGGCTCGCGCCGTGTTCGAGCGCTACTGTGTCGACTGTCACGGATCGGACAGCCCCGGCAACGCCAACATCCGCTTCATCGACGACCTCGCCGCGCTGGTCGAGCATGGCCTCGTGGTCGCCAGCGAGCCCGAAGCCTCGAAGGTGTATCAACGGATGACCGACGAGGCGAGCCCGATGCCGCCCGCGGGCGTGGCGAACCGGCCATCGGCGGCGGAGATCGAGCTGGTGCGGCGCTGGATCGCCGCCGGCGCCCTCCCGGGCGGGCAGGCCTGCGCCAACGACTTCGTCGGCTTCAACGACATGATCGAAGCGATGAGCGGCGACATCTTCCAGCGGGTGGACAACGCCGATCGAATCCACATTCGCTATCTCACCCTCACCCATCTCCACAACGCGGGCATGTGCGACCGCGAGCTCGACCTGTACCGGGGCGCCATCGCCAAGGGCGTCAACAGCCTGTCGTTGCGCCCGACTCTGGCCGAGCCGGTCGCGATCGACGAGCGCCGCACCATCTACCGCATCGACCTGCGGGACTACGGCTGGGACGAGAACCCCAACTTCGTCGATAGCGACCTGTGGGACACGGTCGCCTCGATCAATCCGTTCGCCGTCGCGTTCGAGCGCGGCCCCGCCGACGACCTCCGCGCGCTCGCAGGCACCTCGTTCGCCTTCCAACCGGCCGACAGCTTCCTGCAGATCGCCGCGGGCGGGGCGCTCGCCGGCGTCGACCCCGGCCTGAACCTCTACTACAAGATCCTGCAGCTCCCGCACCCCGAGGCGCCCGAAAACTCGGTCGCGGCGCTCGAGCGGCTGCCGTTCATCGGCTTGACCGATCGGGCCGCTGCGATCGCCGCCGGGGAGGTCTTCCGCGTCATTATCCAGGACTCGGGCGTATCGCAGAACAACCGCGCCTTCGACCGCTACGCGGGCCTCTCCTTTGGCTCCTATTATTACCGCAGCTTCGACTTTGCCGACGAGAGCGGCACGGGTAACCTCTTCAACAACCCGACCGACTTCGTCGCCGACGGCGGCGAGATGATCTTCACGCTGCCCAACGGCCTTCAGGGCTATGCCATCTCCGACAGCGCCGATCGGCTCGTCGCCGAGGCGCCGACGAACATCGTCAAAGATCTGGGCCAGCGAGACGCCGTCGTCCGCGTGGGGCTCTCGTGCATGTCGTGCCACGCCACGGGCATCATCACGAAGGCGGACGAGTTTCACGCATACTATCAAAATACCGAGAGCAACTTTCAGGAGGCCGAGCGCGACCTGATCGACCTCCTGTTCTCCGATCCCGACCGCGCCGTCGCCCGACAAGGCTTCGACGCCCAACAGTTCCAGGGTCTGCTCGCCCAGATGGGCATCTCTGATCCCACGCCGGAGCCGATGTACGGCCTGTCGCAGCAGTTCGAGGCCAACCTCAGCCTCGCGCGCGTGGCCGCCGAGGTCGGCATCCGGCCGGAGGACTTCACCTGGGAGGTGGGGGCCCTCGACTCGGTCTTCAACAAGCTGCGCGCCGGCACCATGACTCGCGACGAATTCGCCACAGTGTACCGGGGCAGCCTCTGCCTCCTCCTCCCCGGCGAGGACGTCCTGCCTGCCGGCTGCACCCCCGCGTGAAGACGAGCCCCATCGCGCTGCAGTCCTGCGACCCGGAGCGCCGGACTCGTCTTTGACGAGTTCGGCTCCTGTCGCGTTTGCTCGCCCAGCTGCTGCATGGAACCATCTACCGAGAAGCGCAATTCACGAGCGCGGCTGCGAGTTCTTCGACGCGCACGGAGGCTACGATCGGGAACAGCCTGGCTTTGTCGAGGTCGAGCAGCTCGCAGTGCTCCTCGCCTGGCGTCCAGACGATCGCGTCCTCGTCGCGCCAGAGTCCCTCGTTGGTGGCGTCGTTGAGGGCCGCGAGCGGCGTGATGCGCTCGCCGAGCAGCTCGACGCGACGGATCCCGAGCGTCGGGGAGTAGGTGATCCTGACGTGAGCGTTCGGTAGCCGCTCGGCGTCGACGTCCGGGCACATCGCGCGGCTGAGATAGACCACCTGGTCTGCCGCGGTCCGCAGCAGATCGCCGACGAGCTTCGGCGCGTCGTCGCCGTCGACGGCATGCACCGTGACCGCGGCGTCGGCGCGGATCTCGAGCACCACGACCTCGTCGCGGGCGAGGACCTCGTCGAGGCGCACGACCGCGGGCACGTCGAGGACCGAGGTGGACGTGGACCTGAAGCGGAGCCACGCCGCGATGCCCAGGAATTCTGCTGCCCCCACGCCAGCGGCCGCTGCGGCGCCGAGGTGGCCCGTGTGGACGTTGAACGCGGCGAGCGCGGCGAAGAGACCGACGATCCACAGCATCGACCGGGCGCCGCCGTGGGTCGCCCTGCGAAAGTTCTCCTCCTCACGGAC
Source organism: Nannocystis sp. RBIL2 (assembly GCF_026626745.1). Taxonomy (GTDB): domain Bacteria; phylum Myxococcota_A; class Polyangia; order Nannocystales; family Nannocystaceae; genus Nannocystis. Next base: position 1,696,895 of record NZ_JAPNJW010000001.1, on the reverse strand, counting down.
GTGTGCGACGACCAGCCGCGCGCGCTCGGCCTCGAACTCCGCCCTCTCAGAGGCGGTCAGCCGTCGGGTCACGAGCGACAGCACCTCGACACGCTAGCAGAGGCTGCTCGGTGAATCTTCGCCGATAATCAGAACGGAAGACGTTGTGGGCAACACCGAGGAGATAGGTGCGAAAGCTCGAATTTGCGCGGAAATTGTCGGTCTTGAGCCGGGATAATTTCTGCCCAGGGGAATGGCGAATGATGCAATCACGAAAAACTATTCGTGTGACAGACTCAATCTGTGTCACAGACAGGGAGAGGCGGCGAGAGCAAGCGAGAGGGCAACAGAGTACTTCTTGCGAGGGCAAGCCCGCGCCATGGTAGAGATTCGAGGGCTGCGCGGGTGCTGGCGCGGGACTTGCTCATGTTTTCGGCAGTTCATGCACAAGTGGCTCGAGACCCACAAGTGACGCTGGGCCGGCGCGCGTCGCTGGCCTACTTCGCCGGCACGTGGGCGCTCCTCGCCAGCTTTCGCGCCCACGCGCCGCTTCACCTCGACACCGCCCGCGATCTGCTGATCGCCCGCGATTGTGTGCTCGGCGGCCCATGCCCAGGCGCCGGGCCGCGCAGCAGCTTCGCCGGGCTCGTGCAAGGCACCACCTGGTCGCGCCTGCTCGAGCTGCGCGAGCACCTCGGCTGCGACCTGGCCGCGATCGAGCACGTCGCCGACCTGCTGGTGGCGTGTGCGGCCGCCCTCGTCCCGCTGGTCGCGCGCCGCCTCGGCGCCCCCGCGAATGCATTGACATGGGCGCTGTGGCTCCCGGCGACCCTGTTGACGATCGGCTACCCCCGGCTGTGGAACCCGACGCCGTGGCCGCTGGCGCTGGTGCTGACATTCCTGGCCCTGCTGCACGGGGCGCGCACCGGCGGGGCAGCGGCCCTGATCGCAGCCGCGGCCGCGCTGGCCCTGGCGGTCGACATTCACGTCGCCGCGGCGGTGCTGGTCCCGTTCGGCGTATTCGCGGCGGCCGCGACGGCGCGCCGCCCCGGGCTGGCGCTGCCGGCCGCGGGCGCGGTGTTCGTCGGAGTGCTCGCGGCGAGCTCGCCAGGGGCGTTCGTCGAGAATCGAGCCATTCTCACCCCGCACGCCGCCGCGGGCTCCGCCGGGCTGGCGCTGGCGCTGGCGGCAGGCCTGGCGGCGCGGCGGTGGTTGGCCGAATCGGGGCCGCGACGGGCGAGAATCATCGCGGTGCTCGCCTGCCTGCATTGCCTCGTGGTGTTGCCATTGCTGGCGCTGATCAGCGGCCACGGCCTCGACCCGCGCTACTTCGCGCCGGTGGTCACGCCGGCGGCGCTCGTGGTGAGCCTGGGCCTGAGCCCGCGGATCTCGCGGCAGTTGCAGCTCGCGCTCGCGGGCCTGGTGGTGGCAGGGCACGTCGGGCTGTGGGCCGCGCAACGCGCCTTCGATCGGCAATTTCGTCTGGTCGAGGCAGAGGCGATCGGGCGCGAGCTGTACGGCCGCGGTCTGGCGTTCGGCGACCTCTATCGCCACGTCCGCGGCCCGCGGGCGTTCGACCTCGTGTCCACGCTGGCCGCGCTCGAGCCGCCCGATGGTCGCGTGGGCGGGCAGGAGACGCGTGACCTGCTGATCGTCCGCGCCGAGCGAGCGGCGTTGCCGGATCCGCTGCCGAGTGAATGGCGCGTCGTCGCGCTGGACGATGCGCATGCGGCGGTGATCGTCGCCCTCGCGCCGACCCTCGATCTGGCGCGATTCGCGGTCTGCGACGCCGCCGAGGATTGCACCGAGGTCACAGTCGACGTCGCGCGCTTCGCCCAGGGCCCCGCGATGCAATGGGCCGCGCGCGCGCACGCCGGCCTCGCCGAGCTGCCGCGTCGATTCGCCGGCGCGTCCACTGCCCGCTATCACATTCGCCGCCGAATCACGGACCCCTCGCCGCGAATCGTGCTGTTCCGCGACGATTGCCGGCGCTGGCAGCTCGACGCGGTGCAGCCCGACCGCGTGGCGCTGGCGGTGACGCCCGGCCCGCGCTGCCGCTGGTGGCTGCCGCCGATCGCCGAGGTCGATGTGCGCGATCTCGCACTCTCTTCGCTGGTGGCCGTGACGGGCGGAATTCCGCCGTCCTGAGCGAGGTCCGGGCAAATTCGCAAGGGCCGTCAAGTCGAGGGGCCCGGGCTGGGCTACGACTCGGGGCGTGAAGGCGGAGACGCAATCCTTCTACGAGGCGGCGGTGCTGCGCACGGTCGTCCAGATCTCGCAGACGCTCGACCAGGCCCTCGACCTGTCAGCGCTGGCGCGCGGGGCCGCGCTGTCCGCGTTTCACTTCCACCGGGTGTTCCGCGGCATGGTCGGCGAGACGCCGCTCGAGATGCACCGGCGTCTGCGACTCGAGCGCGCCGCGCGGGCGCTGCTGACCAGCGACGCCGGGGTCACTGCGATCGCGTTCGACGCCGGCTACGAGACCCACGAGGCCTTCACCCGCGCCTTTCGCCAGGCCTACGGCGCGTCGCCGTCGGCGTTCCGTCACGGCGTCACCGATCCGAAGACCGGCTGCGTGCGACCGCCGCAGGCCGAGCTCGCCGCGCCGTCGGGCGTGCATTACTGCGACGACCCGACGCGCGCGCTCACTGTTCATATTGCCACCAAGGAGTCCATCATGAATGTCGACATCGAGACCAAGCCCGCCCTGCGGGTCGCCACCGTGACCCACGTCGGTCCCTACAATCGCATCTCCGAGGCTTTCGCTCGTCTGGGGGCGCTGGCCGGGCCGGCCGGGCTGTTCGCAACCCCTGCGGCGGCGATGGTCGCCATCTATTACGACGACCCCGAGGTCACCCCGCCCGAGCAGCTGCGCTCGGACGCCGGCCTGGTGGTGCCCGAGGGCTTGGATCTGCCGGCCGGCCTCGGCGAGCAGCGCCTCCCCGCCGGTCGCTACGCGCGGACGACCCACATCGGCCCGTACACCCAGCTCGGCGACGCCTGGTCGCGGCTGATGGGCGAATGGCTGCCGCGCAGCGGGCAGCGGGTGGGCGAGGGCCACAGCTACGAGGTGTATCGCAACAACCCCACCAACGCGCCGCCCGAGCAATTGCACACCGAGCTCTACCTGCCGCTCGCGTGAATGGTGGGTGACGGCGTCCGCGAACGCAGAGGCAGCGGCCGCGACCGAACGCCGCCAACCGAGCGCTGCCGCGTGCTAGCTTCGCCGCGACTGCGGAGGCGCGAACATGTCGGTCAACCTGGAATTCGTGGCCAAGGTCGGGAAATGGCCGCCCGAGCGTAAAGACGAGGTGCTCGCCGCCCTGAAGGCGTGGGCCTACGAGGACGAGTCGCTCGACAAGCGCGAGGTCCTCGTCGACATCCTCGGCGGCGGCCCGCGCAACCCGATCGTCCGCATGGAGGCGTACACCACCGGGCCTATCATCATCAGCGGGTTCGGCGACTGGTCGGCGGCAGCGGAGGCGCGCCTGCGCAAGCGGATCGCCGAGGCCGGCGGCGAGGACGTGAGCCTCCGGTTCAGCTTCCCGGACGAGGCGTGACTGTCGCGCTCGCCGGCCGCTCCGCGCTGGCCCGCCGCTGATTCAGCGCCAGGAGGCGCCCCAGCAGCTCGTCGGCGAACGCGGCCGGCCACTCGAGGCGAATCATCGGTCGGGTGATTCGCCCGCCCTCGTCGCGCCGGCGAAACCCCGCCTCGGCCTGCGCCGCCAGGTCGGTCCAGCCATAAGCCGCCAGCGCTGCCCGGTCGAGTCCGGCGTGCAGCTCGCGCAGCTCGGCGATGTCGCCGGCGCGATCGTCGGGGTCGTGGAAGCGGTTGTAGAGGCCCGTCAATCCGTGATCGCCGGCGAGCATGCAGCGGCGCCGGCATTCGTCGTAGCGCCGCCCGGCCTCCGCCAGCGCGGAAGAATGTTGCCACTCCGCCGGGAACGGGAACGTCTCGAAGCAATCGGAGGGGTTGTAGCGCGGGTCGGCCCGCAGGCTCGAGCTGTGCGTCAATGCCCACAGCTCGTGGACGCGCGACTGCAGCACCGCGAGCGACGCGTGGTCGTCGAAGGTGAACACGTTGAGCGCGTTGGTGAACACCGCGCGGGCCTCGACCAGCGCGAACGTGACGTACTTGGCGACCACGGGGCACACGAGCACCGCGGCCTTGCCCGCGATCGCCCGGTACAGGCCGACGCAGGCCTCGTTGTACAGCCACCAGCGCTCGCGCCGGGCCTTGCGCTTGTCCGTCGCGCGGCGCGGCAGCACGCGCTCGCGGACGATCGCCATGCAGCGCTCGAACCGCTCGGCCTCGGCCAGGCTGAGCCCCGTGAAGTTGATGATGAAGCCCGCGGGCCGCTGCTGCGGCGAGGCCGTGAAGTTGCTGGCGTTCAACACCGGCCAGATGCACGCCGCCTCGTGCGGGGCGGCGCGGACGATGGCGTCGCGCTGCTCGGCCGTCAGCAAGAAACCGGTGCCGCCGAAGTCGACGCCCTTGTAGCTCTCCTCCGCGCGCTCGCGCAGGCGCACCGCCGTCCACGCCGCCCGCGGCCGCCGCAGGTCGGCCCCGATCTCCGCGACCACCTCACCGTCGAGCCGGCGCTCGCCCGGGTCGCCGCCCTTGCGCACGAACACGTGCGCCACGCGGACGCTGGCGCTCCCGTCCCACTCGGCGCTGCGCACCGCCTCGTAGACGACGCCCCCGGCGCGCAGCAGCGGCCCCAGCCCGGTCTCGCGGGTGTCGGCCTCGGCGATCGAATTGGTGGTGACGAAGCCGAGCGTGCCGCCGCGGCGCAGCAGGGCGAACGAGCGGCGCAGAAAATAGGCCGCGAGGTCGCTGTTGCCGTGCGAGCCCGGGTAGCAGCGCAGCAGCCAATCGCGGTAGCGATCGCCGAACGCGCGGCTGATGCGATTGCCCCAGAAGAACGGCGGATTGCCGACGAAGCAGTCGAAGCCAGGCTCGTCGCGGGCGAACACCGCCGGGAACTCGAGCTCCCAGTGAAATGGCAGCACCGCAGGCTCATGACCGGCGAGCCCGGCGGCCAGGCGATCGAGCGCCGCCAGGGCGTGGAGGTCGCCGCGCCGGGCCGGCCCGATGGTCGCGCGCGCCAGCCGGTCGCGCTGCTCCTCGCGCCGCCGCTCGCCGTCGTGGGCGAAGAACACGGCGATCGCGGCGTCGCCGATCCGGCGCGCCCGATCGCGCGCCGACATTTGCACAGAGTCATCCGAAGCGGCCGGCGGGCCCGCTCGCCCCGAGGAATGCTCGCAGTCCATGACGCCGGGCGCGGTCGAGCGAGCGCGCGCGAGCGACGAGGAATGCGGGCAGTCACCAGAGCCGGCCGGCGGTCCCGCTCGCGTCGAGAATTGCTCGCAGTCCGTGACGCAGGGCGCGGTCGAGCGCGTTCGCGCGAGAGACGAGGAATGCATGCAGTTCATTTCTCCGGAGGGGAGCGGCGAGCCGGTCTGCGCGGAGTCGAAAGAATGCTCGCAGACAGCCGCGCCAGCGGCGGTCGCTGGGCCGGCTCGCGCGGGGCCCGAGGAATGCACGCAGTCCGTGATGCCGGGAACGACCGACGCACCCACCGACCAGCCTTCCGGCGAATGCATCGATGCGTCTGCTCCGTCGCCGGCCGGGCCGCCCACGTCGGGGTCCCACGAAAACGCGGCGATCTGGGCCGGGCTCAGCCCGACCAGCGCGTCGCCGCAGCGCACCGCCGCCGCCATGAAAGGGCAGGGGGGCCCCTCGGCGCCGGTCAGCAGCCACAGCGACAGCCGCGTCAGATGCACGGCGCACGGGTCCTTGTCGACGCCGTACAGACAGTGCAGGGCGACCTCGCGCCGCGCGAGCGCCCCGGCGTCGACGTCCGGTGCAATCACCACACCGTGATCGCGCCAGGCCTGCTCGAGCCGCTCGCCGAGCTGACGACAAGCCGCCAGCAGGAACGCGCCGCAGCCGGCCGCCGGGTCGCACAGCTTCAATGCCAGCAGCCGCGCCGGGGTCGGCCGCTCGCCCAGCGCCACCAGCAGCGGCCGCAGGGCCGTGCGCACGATCGGGTCGGCCAGCCCGCGCGGCGTATAATGAGCGCCCGCTCGCCGGCGCTCCTCGCCCGGCCGCAAATACAGCGACCCCGGCGGCAGCACCTGAACGGCTCGCGTCCCGGGCCGTTCGCCGGCCGCAGCCAGCACGTCCTCGGGCCTGTCGGCGCCCGCGAGCGCCAGCTGCAGCGAGGCGTCGAGCACGAGGCCGGCCGCCGCACACCGGCGCCCGCGCTCGCCTGGCGCATGGGACAGGATCTGGCTCAGATCGACGACGGCGGCCCCGGGCCGCCCCATCAGCCCCGGCCCGCGCGTGCGCAGCAGGCGGTAGTCCATCAGCGATTCGTAGACCCCGCCGAGCGCTTCGAGGTCGAGCGCGCCGTACCACCCGCGCGGATTCTCCACGCCCAGCAGCGCCCGCAGGGCTCGCCGCACGGCGGCGTCGTCCGGGCCCGCGGACTCGAAGGACGGCGCGCCGCCGCCGAGCTCGCGGATCCGCGCGAGCAGCTCGGGCCAGGCATTGTGCCGCCGTTCGGGACCCTCTGCGTCGCCGGGAGCGTCCGCGTCGAGGCGCGCCTCCAGGTCGAACAGCGAATCACCCCACAGCCGGCCGCGAGCCTCCGCGTGCAGGCGAAACACCAGCCGCGTCACCAGCCCGATGAGGTCGCGCTGCAGCGGCCGGAGGTCGTCTTCCGGGCCGGTTGCCGCGGCAGGTAAGCCGCTCACGAGCTCGCGGAGGGCCTGCAGGGCCATCTCGGGGAGCGCCGGCGACTGCCGCGCGGACGCGACGAGCTCGGAGCGTCTGCCGATGCGGGGCAAGGGCCCGGCAGAGTATCACGGGACCGGCTCCCGCGGCGCGGCGGAGCTACGCAGGGCGCCGGGACATTGCATTCGCAGCGTACGATTCGCAGACGCGTCCGGCTGACCACGAATGGGGGCAGCAGCCTGCGTCGCCCGCGCAAAATTCCGCCGAGGGTCGACCGGGGGCCGTTCCGCGGTAAACCCGATGCGCTTACAAGGACTGTGAATACCGCGTGTCCGACGATGGAAGGGGTGGCGGACATTTGACCGCGAGGACGTCCGCGCTCATTGCGGCCGGCCGCCCCGCCCGAGTCCCCACCAGAACCCGGTTGTAAGACCGTTTTGGGCCAATCGGCGCTCCGTCAGGCGGCCCGCGGTCCGCGCGGTGACGAGGAGATCTCGCCCGGTGTCCGCTCCAGATCCGTGCGCCCAATCACCGAACTTGAGCACCTCGGCCCGGTTCCGCGCGCTGCGACGCCGCGTCCGTCGGCCTCGCGGCGCGGTCTCGCGTCGCTCGCGCAATGGTCGGCAGCCCTCATTGCGATGCTTCGCCGTCGGTGTTGTCTAGTTGCGCGCCTCGCCGCGGCGCCGATCGTCGCCTCCTTATACGCCGACTCGAGCGGCGCGGCGGTCCGGGAGCGCGCAATGTCATGACATCGCGCCGCACGGTTCGGTCCGGCGGCCGCGCGGCCGATCGCGGTGCGCACAATCGCCGCTTGCTCGCGGGAACCACGGCTTCTAGTTTGCCGTTGCATCGTCGGCAAAACCACGCAGTGCGTGAAAAGGGAGGGTGAGGATTCATGGTTGCATTGACGTATCCTGGTGTATACATTCAAGAGGTCCCCTCGGGTGTACGCACGATCACGGGGGTCTCGACCTCCACCGCGCTGTTCGTCGGTCGCACCGAGCGCGGCGTGATGAACAAGCCGACGCGAGTGTTCAACTTCACTGAGTTCCAGCGCAACTTCGGCGCCGGCACCGAGGAGAGCGAGCTCGCCACCGCGGTGCGCCTGTTCTTCACCAACGGCGGCACGGTGGCGATCATCACCCGGATCGCCGACGATACGGCCACCCCGGCCTCCGTCACGCTCGAGGATCTGGCGGGCAACAGCGTCCTCAAGGTCACCGCCCGCGAGGCCGGCCGCCGCGGCAGCGAATTGCGGGTGGCGATCGACTACGCGACGCAGAACCCGAGCGAGCTGTTCAACCTGACCGTGACCCGCGTGAATTCGACGAGCTTGCAGGAGTCGGAGACCGAGGTCCATTCGAACCTGAGCATGCGACCCGGTGATCCGCGGTTCGTCGACGACATCGTCGGCCAGAACTCGGCGCTCGTGACCACCGAGCGCGTACCCGTGGTACTGGGCAACGGGTTCTCGGTCGGCGCTCGCGTCGTCGACGGCACGAACTTGACCGATATCGATATCCCCGACGGCGCGGTCTTGACACTCGTCGTCGACGGCGGCAATCCGGCCAACGCGGTCTTCGACGCCGACACGGGCACCTTCGCCGGCCTCCCGGCAGGCATTTTGGTGACCGTCGTCCAAGCCGGTACCGGCAAGGCCCTGCTCAGGGTCACGTCGGCGGGCAGCGCCGTCCAGGTGATCCCGTCCGGCGGTGCCAACGACATCGCCACGTACATGCAGATGGGGGCGGCGCGCGGCGGTCTGGAGCAGTCTCCCTACGGCGCGCAGCGCCCGGCGCCGACGGGGCTGCACACGACGATCAGCCACGAGAACCTCGGCAGGCTCGCGGCCCTCGACCAGGAGAACTTCCAGATCGCCGACGCGATCGCCATCGAGGTGGACGGCACGACGCTCGAGGTTTTCAACCTCAACACGACCGGCACCGGCCGCTTCTACAAGGGCAACATCACCTCCCTCGACTCGCTGCTGAACGTGCAGGAGAAGCTGCATGCCCTCGCGGCGCAGTTCAACACGAAGGCCCAGGGCAAGGCCAACTTCCCCTGGCGGGCCCAGGTCCACGGCTACACGCTCGCGTTCTATCGCCTCACCGGCGGCGCCAACCTCGGGGCGGGCGTGACGGTGACCTCGACCGGCGCCGGACTGTTCGACAACTTCGGCTTTGCCGACTTCGGCAACGCCCGCTATTACAGCTTGGCGCCCGGCGGCGCCGGCGGCTTCCAGACTGACGGCACTGAGGGCTTCGACGGCGACCGTCCCACGCCGACCGACTACGACGAGGCCTACGAGCTCATCGATCGCGAGGTCGACATCTTCAACATCCTCGTCCTCCCGCGCGACGCCAAGGCCAGCGACGCCGACCGCAACGTGTTGTGGGGCCCGGCGAGCGCGTTCTGCCAGCGGCGGCGCGCCGTGCTGCTAGTCGACCCGCCGAGCAGCTGGGTCACCGCCGCCGACGTCACCGCCGGCATCGCCGGCCTGCGCGTGGGGCTCGTCAAGGATCACAGCATCCTCTACTGGTCGCGGCTACTCGCCCTCAACGAGTTCAACCTCGTCAAGCCCGTCGATCCGAGCGGCGCGATGGCCGGCGTCATCGCGCGTACCGACGCCCAGCGCGGCGTGTGGAAGGCGCCCGCCGGGCTGGAGGCCGACATCCGCGGGATCCTCGGCGTCGAGCGGCAGACCTCCGATCCGGAGAACGGCGACCTCAACCAGCAGGCGGCCAACAACATCCGCGTGTTCACGGGCGGCATCGTCAGCTGGGGCGCGCGGACGATGGACGGCTACGACAACTCGGGCAGCGAATACAAGTACGTCCCGGTCCGCCGGCTCGCCCTGTACCTCGCCGAGAGCCTGCGGCGCGGCCTGCAGTTCGCCGTGTTCGAGCCCAACGACGAGCCGTTGTGGGCCCAGATCCGCCTCGCCGCCGGCGCCTTCATGCACGGCCTGTTCCGCCAGGGCGCGTTCCAGGGCCAGAAGAAGTCCGACGCCTACTTCGTGAAGGTCGATGCCGAGACCACCACGCAGAACGACATCAACCTCGGCATCGTCAACGTGATCGTGGGCTTCGCGCCGCTGAAGCCGGCGGAGTTCGTGGTCGTCCAGCTCAAGCAGATCGCCGGGCAGATCCAGACCTGAGTGAGCGCAACCGACATTTCCGAGGAGAGTATCGACAATGCCACAATTCACCGTCAACGCTCACCGGTTCGACCCGTACAAGAACTTCAAGTTCAGGGTCAAGCGAGAGGACGGCACGGTCGTCGCGGGCGTCAGCAAGGTCTCGTCGCTCAAGCGGACCACCGAGGTCGTCAAGCACCGCGAGGGCGGCGACCCCAGCACCTCGCGCAAGTCGCCCGGGCGCACCGAGTTCGAGGCCATCACGCTCGAGCGCGGCGTCACCCACGACCGCGACTTCGAGAACTGGGCCAACCGGGTCCACAGCACCGAGGGCGACGGGGCCGTCTCGCTGCTCAACTTCCGCGAGAACCTCCGCATCGAGATGCTGAACCTGCAGGGCACGGTCGTCGCCGCCTACAACGTGTTCCGCTGCTGGGTCAGCTCGTACACGGCCCTGCCGGATCTCGACGCCAACGGCGACGCGGTCGCCATCCAGTCGATCGTGCTCGAGAACGAGGGCTGGGAGCGCGATACGGACGTCGTCGAGGTCCTGGAGACCTGATCGGCGTGGTCGCATGAAGCGCCCGGCCCTCGCGGCCGGGCGTGAGCGGGCAGGGGGCGCGCCACGCAGCGGCGCGCGACTATGGCGTGGGGAGGGCGATGATGTTGGAGCTGACATTGAAGCCAGGTCTGGCGAATGGACGGAGGGCGCGCCTGCGCGAGCTCTGCGGCCACGACGAGAGCCTCGTGCGCGGCACCTCGAGCGCAGTCGCCGTCGCCCTGCTCGACCGGCTGCTCGTCTCCGGCTCCGACGACGCCGTCCTGCCCGGCTCGGCCGGCGACCTGGCGATCTGCGACCGCGATCGCCTGCTCGCCGCCGTCTACCGCGCCGTCTTCGGCGATCGCATCGACACCCGCGCCAGCTGCGTCCATTGCAACCACCCGTTCGAGCTGGAGTTCTCGCTCGCCGCCCTGCAGGACAGCCTCGCGGGTGAGGACCTGGCCGAAGGGCCAGACAGCGCGGGGCACTACCGCCTGGCCGACGGGCGGGTGTTTCGCCTGCCGAGCTGGCGCGACGAGCAGGCCATCGCCGGCCTCGACCCTGCCGACGCCCGGCGCACCCTCGCGACCCGTTGCCTCGTCAGCGGCGATCCCGACGCCGATCCGGCGCCGCTGCTCGCCGCGCTCGAGCGGCAGGCGCCCGTCCTCGACCTCGAGCTCGACGCCCGCTGCCCCGATTGCGAGCGCGACGGCGTCGTTCACTTCGACCTGCAGTCCTTCCTGCTCGCCGCGCTCCAGCGCGAGGGTCAGTGGCTCGCCCGCGACGTGCATCGGATCGCCGTCGCCTATCACTGGTCGCACAAGGAGATCCTCGACCTCCCGCGCAGCCAGCGGCAGCTTTACGTCACGCTGATCGAGGCCGACATGGCCGCGCGCCGGAGGCCGGCATGACCGACTTCACCGGACGCCTGCAGCGGCGCACGGAGGGTGGGGGAGCGGTGATGTTGCCGCACCTCTTCGAGCGGCCGAGCGACCCGCGCCTCGGCCCCGCCTCGCCCATGGCCGACCTCGGCGACGACGGCGGCGACGATTCGCTTGCGACCTGGCCCGCCCCGGTCGTCCCGGCGAGCACGCCGCCGGCCTTCGCCTCCCCCCCGCCGGTGGTCGAGCGCCGCCTCGAGCGGATCGTGGAGCGCACCCGCGAGGTTCAACCAGCCGAGGCCCGGCCCGCCGGCAATCGTGAACCTGTCCGAACGGACATTCATACCACCGCAGCGACGAGCCCGATCGGCGCCCCGCAGGTCGTCCAGCCGCTCGCGCCCGCGTCGGCCCCGACCACTGCGCCGCCGGCCCCGGCCGTCCTGGCACCTGTCCCTCAGGACATGAATCACACGCGCGTGGCCGATCCGCCGCGCTCGCCCGCGCGGCGAATCGTCGCCCCCGCGCGGCCCGATGCGCCCAAGCTCGACCCCCGCCCGGCGAGCCTCACCGAGACCCGCGAGGTTCGCCCGCCTGCGCAACCGCAGCCGCGAGCCGCGATCGCGCCCGCGATCGCGGCGACCCAGCCGGTCGCGCGCCTCGAGCCGCGGCCGCGCGACCCGGGCCCGCTCGTCGCTGCCGCGCCCGAGCCTGTCACCCCGCGCGTGGTGATCGGCAGCCTGCACATCGAGGTCGTGCGCGCCCCGGCGCCCGCGCCGGCCCGGCGGGAATCACCCAAGCGCGAGCCTTCGCGGGCCGCCGCGCCCGCGCCTGCGCCCGCCGCTGGCGCCCGCCGGCGCACCATCTTCGGCCTGGGGCAGCTCTGATCGACGGAGATTATCATGGCACTCGAAGACCTGTCCCTCGTCACCGAGACGCTCATCACCCTGCTCACGACCCGGATCGGCTCGGCCACCGTCGTCCCGCAAGCGCCCGATCAGCTGCCGACATCCACCAAGAGTACGATCAGCGTCTATCTCTACCACGCCCGCGAGGACGCCCATTACAAGAACGCCGTCGCGCGCGACGGCTCCTCCAATCCGTTCCACACCCCGCTGGCTCTCAGCCTGTTCTACGTCGTCACCGCCCATCATTACGGCGATGACGACAAGCCGGAGCCGATGCGCGAGCAGAAGCTGCTGGGCTACGCGCTCAAGGCCCTGCACGACTACCCGATCGTCGACGACGACACCAAGATCGGCGCCGTCGACATCCTCGACGGTGGCCTGCGCGGCAGCGACAACGCCCTGCAGATCATCTATCGCCCGGTCGCGCCGGAGGAGTCGGCCACCTTCTGGAACGGCGACGATCAGCGGCTGATCCGCTTCTCGGCCTTCTACGAGGTCCGCGTCGTCCTGATGAAGCCGGAGCCGGTCACGCACATCCCCGGCTACGTGCTCTCGGTCGGCAACTACATCGTCCCGACCGGGGTGATGCACCTCGCCAGCTCGCACAGCGTCGTTCGCTTCACCCCGCCGGGCGGCGACCCGATCGCCCTGCCGGCCTCGCCCGCCCGCGTCGCGCTCGAGCTGCTCGGTCCGCCGAGCCCGGAGGTGCCCAACAATCACCTCGCCCTCCACGGCAGCCGCCTCGGCGGCGGTCGGCTGGTCCTGCGCAGCCCGCTGTTCGACCCTCCCAACAATCAGATCGTCGTCGATCCCGCGGTCAACTCCGCCTGGGACATTCACGTCACCTCGACCCGGATCACCGCGCGGATCCAGGCTAGCGTCAACGTCGACGGCGTCCCCAAGAAGATCCTGCCCGGCATCTACGGTGTCTCGGTCCAGGTCAGCAGCGATGTCGCCCTGCCGGGCGGCCTGAGCAAGACCGTCACCTCGCGCTCCAACGAGCTCGCCTTCGCGGTCACGCCGTTCGTCAAAGACAACGGACCGGTCGGAGCCATCGGCGTCGCGCTCCCCGTCGAGGTCGCCACGGGGACCAACCTGACGGATCCGGCGCTCGCCGGACAGATCGAGGTCTACGTCGACGGCATCGCCTACACGGAGGCGCCGGGGGGCGCTCCGAAGACCTTCGAGATCACCGACGGCCAGCACCTCGACCTCTATCTGCACTTCGACGACGGCGACGCCGGCAATCATCCCTTCCGTCTGATCGTCCGCGGCGCCGAGGCGCCGCCCTACTGGATCGAGGTGGCCGAGTGAACCGCCTCGCCACCGCAACGCGCGTTCCGGAGCCGGACGCGCCGCCCGTGCTCGACCTCGTGTGCGAGCGCGTGATCCTCCGCGTGCGTCGACGGCTCGCGTGGGTGCGTCACCTCGAGCACGAGGAGGCCGACCCGCTCGCGCGCCTCGGCCTCGACCTGCCCGCGCACGAGGCCCGCTTCTACGCCGCGAGCGACGAGCTCGCCGGTCTGCAGCGCCGCCTCGCCGCCGTCGAGGCCGAGCTCGACGCCTGCCTCCTCCAGGACGCGTGGGACAACCCCCTGCGGCACCTCGTCCTCGCGCTCGGCCTCGACTCAGGCGAGCTCGAGCTGCTGCAGACCTGCGTCGCCGTCGAGCGGACCCCCGCGCTGGCGGCAGCCCTGCAGCGGCTCACTGGCGTCCCGGGCGTCACCGAGGAGCTCGTGCGCCACCTGTTCGGCCGCTCCCTCGCGCCGCTGCTGCGGCCCCTCGGCGCGCTCCGCCACTGGCGCCTCGTCCACGAGCGCGACGCCGGGCCCGGGGTCCCCGCCGTGCTGCAGATCGATCCTCAGGTGACCGGCTGGCTGATCGGACAGGTCCCGGTCCCCTCCGAGCTCGCCGCAGTCGTCACTCGCCCCGTGCTCCGCGAGCCGCTCTCCAGCTGGCCCGTGCGCCAGGTCCTCGACGCCCTCGTCGACTCCCTCGACGCCGGCGTCTCCGTCCGCCTCGTCGTCGCCGGGCAGCCCGGCAGCGGCCGCCGCAGCTTCGCCGCCGCAGTGTTCCGCGCCCTCGAGTTCGCCAGCTTCCTCGTCGACGTCGCTGCTCTCGGCGACGCCGAGCTCGACGAGCGCTGCCGCCTCGTCGTCCGGCACGCTCGCGTCCTCAACGCCATCCCGATCTGGCACCTGCCCGCCGAGGCTCGCGCCCTGCCGGCAGCCGCCGCCGAGTTCGGCCTCGCCGCCGTCGTCTGCGCCGCGCACGACCGCCCTGCGCCGGTCGACGGTGTCGTCGACCTGCGCGTCGACCTGCCCGCGCCCGACCTCGCCGAGCGGGCCGCGCTGTGGCGGCGCCTCGTCCCGACCGCCAGGACATGGCCGGAAGAACATGTCCTTCAGGTCTCACGGCGTTACGCCCTCCCGGTCGGTGACCTCGCGGCCGTCGGCCTGCGCCGGCCGGCCAGCGTCGACGCCGCCGCCGAGCTGTGCCGCGAGCGTTCGCGCCACCGCCTGGGCGAGCTCGGCCACGTCCTGCGCTGCCCCTTCGACCTCGCCGACCTCGTCGTGCCGGCCAAGCTGCGCGACCACCTGGCCGAGTTCGTGTTCGAGGCCCGCGACCGTGCCGAGTTCTGGGAGCGGCCCGAGGCGCGCCGCCTGTACCCGCGCGGCACCGGCCTCGTCGCCCTCTTCACCGGTCCCGCCGGCACCGGCAAGACCATGGCCGCCCAGGTGCTCGCCGCCCAGCTCGGCCAGGACCTCGTGCGCATCGACCTCGCCACCATCGTCTCCAAGTACATCGGCGAGACCGCCAAGAACCTGCGGAAGATCTTCAGCGTCGCCGCCGGCATGAGCGCAGTCCTGCTGTTCGACGAGGCCGACGCCCTGTTCGCCCGCCGCACCGACGTCCGCGACTCCCACGATCGCCACGCCAACAGCGACACCAACTACCTCCTGCAGTTGCTCGAGGACTTCGCCGGCGTCGCCGTGTTGGCGAGCAACAAGAAGGCCAACATCGATCCTGCCTTCATCCGCCGGATCCGCCACGTCCTCGACTTCCCGCGCCCGGACGCCGCGGCGCGCCGGCAGATCTGGCAGCAGGTCCTGTCCGAGCTCGGCACAGACGTCTCGCCGGCCGCGCTCGACACCCTCGGCGGCGTCGACCTCTCGGGCGCCCAGATCAAGAACGCAGTGCTCGCCGCGACCTTCGTCGCCCGCAGCGAGAAGCGCCCGCTCGGCCTCGGCCACCTCGTCCGCGGCCTCGAGCGCGAGCTCGACAAGGACGGCCGCGCCCTCGAACGGCGCGACCGGGAGAGGTTGGTCGTGCATGTCTGAACCCCAGCTCCGGATCTGCAGCCTCAGCGTCCGCGTCCCGGGCGACGACCGCGGCGCCGGCGAGCGCCTGGCCGCCGGTCTTCACGAATCCCTGCAAGCTGTCCCGATCGCCAGGTCGCGTGAACTCGGCGCGGTGCGCCTCCGCGTCACCGTGCCGCACGACGCCGGCGAGGCCGAGACCCTCCGCGCAGTCCAGCGCGCCCTCATCCAGGCCCTGCATCAGGAGTGACCATGCCGACACCTCCCGGAAATCCCAGCTCTCCGCGGCTCCACCCGGGCGCGCTCATTCAGCTCAACCGCGACGTCGTCGGGGTCATCCCGCACATCACCCTGTTTCAATACAACCCCGAGACGATCACGCGCGGCTTTCAGGTCAACATGCCGGGCGACGGCAGCAACGGCCTCGAGGAGCGCAATCGTTACACCTTCCCGCCGACCGAGAGCTACTCGTTCAAGCTCGAGATCGACGCCACCGACGACCTCGAGAAGGGGCGGGCGCTCACCGAGCGGGTCGGCGTATCCGACCGGCTGGCCGCGCTCGAGCGGCTCGTCTACTCGCCCAAGGGCATCCTCGGCGACTTCGCCGACAGCTTCGTCTCGCTGTTCAACGGCGCCACCGACGACATCCCCTCGCGTCAGACCGTCCCGATCGTCCTGCTCGCGCTCGGCCGGCGGCGCGTCCTGCCGGTGTGGATCAGCTCGATGAGCGTCACCGAGACCCTGCACAACGCCGCGCTGATGCCGATCCACGCCGAGGTCCAGCTCGACTTCCAGGTCATCCAGCCGCACGAGCTGCGGGCCAAGCCGTACCCGGACATCGTCCTCGCGGTCGCGGCCTACAAGCTCAACGCCCTCGAGCGCGACACCCTCGCGCTCGCCCACCTCGCCACCGTCGTCAGTGATTTGAGGGACTATGTTTGATCGGACCAGTCGATATTACGGGGTGCCGACCGGCACCGTCACCGACCACCGCGGGCGCACCGTCCAGGTCGTGCTCGTCCCCGACGCGCCGAAGCTGCAGCTCCGCGGCGAGCACCTGCGGCGGCAGGGCCAGCGGCTCGACCACCTGGCCGGCTTCTACTTCGGCGACCCGCACGGCTACTGGAAGATCGCCGAATTGGCCGACGTCATGCACCCCGAGGCGTTGAGCGAGGCCCGCGCCATCCCGATCCCGATTGGAACCTGACATGGCACTCGACTGCATCCTCCTGATCGACAACGTCCCGGTGGTCGACCTGCTCGAGCTGGTCGACTCGGTGCGCGTCGAGCAGAGCCTCGGCGAGCCGGCGCGGTTCAGCGTGCGCCTCGTCGCCGAGCTCGACGAGCTGGTCCGCGACTATCCGTTGCTCGTCGACCCGCGCCTGCGGCCGGGCGCGGTGGTCAGCATCATCGTCGACGACGGCGTCGGTCAGCAGGCCTGCCTCGCGCGCGGCCCGATCGACCGCCACCAGATCCACATCGAGAGCGGCAACGTCGGCTCCTGGCTCGAGATCGGCGGCGGCGATCGCCGCATGGAGATGGCGCGCGCGCACCGGACCGTCGCCTGGTCCGGGCGCGACAGCGACATCGTCGGCACCATCCTCGCCGGCTACGGCCTCGTGCCCGACGTCGCCCAGACCACCCGCCTGCACTCCGACCTCAGCCAGACCCAGAACCAGAGCGGCAGCGACCTCGACTTCCTCAACCGGCTCGCGCGGCGCAACGGCTTTCACTTCTGGATCTCCTACCGCACCGCCGGCCTCGCCGTCGTCGAGGTCGGCAACTTCAAGCCCTCGCCGCCGCGCCCCGACGTCCCCGCCGCGCCCGCGGTCATCGACCCGTTCGGGCCCAGCCTCTCGATCAACGTCGGCGACCGCAGCGAGCAGACCATGCTCAGCCTCGACATCGACGTCGACTTCGATCGCCCCGTTTTGAGCAGCGGCCTGCGCGTGCTCGAGGGCGTCAACGAGGTGACCCCCGCCGTCGTCCCGACCCCGCCCAACCTGCCGCTCGGCGCCCGCCCGATCGCCTCCTTCGTCTCCGGCGTCATGCGCGAGGTCTTCTTGACCACCGCCGGCGACCCCAGCGAGCTGACCACCCGCGCCCAGGCCGCCCTGTCCGAGGCCGAATGGTTCGTCCAGGCGCGTGCGCGGACCACCCGCTTCGCCCTCGAAGGCCGCGTCCTCCAGCCGCACATGGTCGTCCCGATCAAGGGCCTCGGCCTGCGCTACCGCGGCGATTACTTCGTCACCGGCGTCTCGCACACCCTCGACGTCAACGGCCATTCCATGGACCTCACCCTCGCGCGTAACGCCCTCGGAGTCTGACATGCACGACGACCCGACCTCTCGCGACATGCTCGATCTGCTGCGGAACCGCTACTTCGGCAAGTACCGCGGCCTGGTCGCCGCGTCGACGCCGGACCCGACCTTGCGCGGGCGCGTGCAGGTGCAGGTGCCCGCGGTGCTCGGCACCGCGACCGTGTGGGCCATGCCGTGCGTCCCGTACGCCGGCAAGGACGTCGGCCTCCACATGCTGCCGCCCGCGGGCGCCGGCGTGTGGGTCGAGTTCGAGGCCGGCGATCCCTCGTACCCGATCTGGAGCGGCTGCTACTGGGCGCAGGGCGACATCGACCCGGCCGACGCCGTCCCGAGCGTCAAGTTCATCCGCACCGACCGCGTCTCGCTGCGGATCGACGACCTCAAGGGCGAGCTCGTCATCGACACCGGCGCCTCGAAGATCACCATCAACGCCCTCTCGATCAAGCTCGACTCGATCGAGATCAAGGCCAGCGCCAAGACCCGCAACATCTCCGTCGATCCCGCCCGTGTGTCCATCAACGATGGCACCCAGGAGATCTTCTAATCGTAGGAGGAGCGCAGCATGTCCGGCCCCGTCGTCACCATCCCGCCCTTCGGCGTATCCGACTCGTTCAACCAGCGGGTCATCGGCGTCATCACCACCAACACGCGGGTGAGCGGCGCCAAGGGCATGATGGGCACCGCCCGCGACCAATTGCTGTTCGGCGGCGGACCCTCGGTCTACGGCATCTGGACCGTGCCCAACACCCGCGTGTCGATCGGCGGCGTCCCGACCGTCGGCCGCTCGAGCCAGGGCCTCGCGCTCAAGCCGAGCGCGACCGGCCCCGTCGTCACCGGCCCGCTGCTCGTCAGCCAGGGCGACCGCAAGATCCGCAACACCTGAGGCTTTTATCCCATGGCCAAAAGTACAGCTCGCCTCAAGTTCCCGCTCGCCGTCGATCAGGGCCTCGGTCGCCTCCGCGAGGAGCCGAACCCCGACGCTTACATTCAGCAGTTGATCCGCCAGGTCATCCTCACCGGGCCCGGCGAGCGCGTCCACCGGCCCGACTTCGGCGGCGGCCTGCGGCGCCACGTCTTCGCCCTCAACAGCTTCGGCGGCGCCGCCCTGGCCGAGACCACCGTCTATCAGGCCCTCGACCGCTGGCTCGGCGCGCTGATCCGCGTCGAGAAGGTCGAGGCCACCCCGCGCGACGCCACCCTGGACGTCGCCATCACCTACGTCGTGCTCGCGCGCGGCACCCGTGAATATCTCAACGTCGAGGTCGCCTGATGTACGCCACACGCATTGCCGCCATCAAGACCTCCAATCCGCCGCTGACCGGCATCGACTTCGTCGAGGTCGAGCCGAGCCAGACCGTGCTGCGGGTCCACTTCCACCGCAACCCCGGCGACCTCGCCACGCCGTTCGCGGACAATGACCCGGCGCCGTCCGACATCACCATCGTCAGCACCACCGGAGGCGACGGCGTGCCGGTCGTCCGAGTCACCGAGGTCATCCTCGACGACACCGACGACGACCATCACGTCCTCGTGCTGGAGGTCGACAAGCCGGGCGACTTCTCGCGCTATCGCCTGACGATCGAGGACCCGCGGATCGACTACTTCTTCAAATCCAGCGAGTTCACCTTCAAGGCCAATTGCGCCGACACGCGCATCGACTGCAAGCCGGTCCTCGAGGCCTGCCAGCCCGGCGACCTGGTCGACTTCCCGGTCGACTACATGGCCCGCGACTTCCTCAGCCTGCGCGGCGCCCTCCTCGAGTTCGCCCGCCAGCGCTACCCGCAGTGGCGCGAGCTCGTCGAGGCCGACGTCGGCGTCATGCTGCTCGAGCTGTTCGCCGCGCTCGGCGACGAGCTCTCGTACACCCAGGACCGCATGGCCCGCGAGGCCTTCCTCGAGACCGCGACCCAGCGCCGCAGCGTCCGCCGCCTCGCTCGCCTCGTCGACTACGACATCCACGACGGCCGCTCGGGCAGCGCCTTCCTCGACGTGCAGGTCAAGGACACCGAGTTGTTCCCGTTCCACCTCGACGCCGGCTCCCGCGTGTGGGCGGGCGGCGACGACGGCGCCGTCATCACCTTCGAGCTCGGCGAGGGCCTCGCCGACTTCCTGGGTCACAAGAAATACTCGGTGCGCACGCAGTGGAACGCGCTCGCGGCCTATGCCTTCGATCCCGACGCCGCCGAACTGCCGGCCGGTGCCACCGAGGTGTACCTCGTCAACGAGGGCCCGCTCGTCGATCCGGCGAGCGACTGGGACGGCAAGTGGATCATCCTGCACCGCGACCCCGTCGCTCCTGGCGAGCCGGCGCGGCGGCACCTTGTGCGCGTCATGAAGGCGACCCCCGTCACCGACACGCTGATGGGCATCGACCTCTTGCACCTGACTTGGGAGCCCGAGTACGCCCTCCCGTGGTGCCTCAAGCTCGACGAGTACACTACCGCCCACGGCAACATCGTGCCGGCCACCGCCGGCGAGCGCTTCGCCGAGCAGTTCGTCATCCGCGACCCGTCACTGGGTTACCCGCTCGCGGTCGAGCGCGAGAGCGCGTTGCGCCTCGAGACCGGCGAGCGCGGCGTCACCTTCCTGTATAGTCTCCTGTCCACCGAGACAGCCGGCCTCGGGCGGCTCGGCAAGGACTTGCGGCAGACCGTGCCGGAGGTCGCGCTGGAGTCGATCTTGAATCGGTGGTCATGGCGGCGGACCCTGCTGTCGTCGCTGCCGCTCGACCAGCACTTCACCCTCGACGACGGCATCTGGCGCCGCGTCATCGGCTTCCAGCGCGCCACCGTCGACAAGGACTTCGTGCATTTCGACTACGCCAGCGGTGACGGTGTCACCATTCGTTTCGGCGACGGCGAATTCGGCACGAGCCCTCCCGACGGCCTGCGCTTCCGCTGCTGGTACCGCACCGGCCCCGGCTCGGCCAGCAATGTCGGCGCCGGCGCGATCCGCCTGCTCGCGCGGCCCGGCAGCAACGAGGTCAGCACGCTCCCTGCGGGGCGGATCGCCAGCATCTCGAACCCGCTACCGGTGAGCGACGGCGTCGACCCCGAGTCGCTCGACGACATCCGCCAGCTCGCGCCCGAGGAGTTCCGCGCAGTCACCCACCGCGCGGTCAAGCCCGAGGACTATTGTGAGATCGCCAGGCGCCTCGACTGGGTTCAGGTCGCCGGCGTGCGCCAGCGGTGGACCGGCAGCTGGCCGACCACCTTCGTCACGCCCGACCCGGTCGGCGCCTACGCCCTCACCGACGAGCAGCGCGACGAGCTCGACGGCCTCATGCACTGCGTCCGCCAGGCCGGCCGCGACGTGTTCGTCCGCGACCCTCGCTTCCGCGCCATCGACCTCGAGGTCCAGATCTGCGTCAAGCCCGGCCACATCCCCAGCACAGTGCGCGACGCGGTGCTCCGCCGCCTCCGCGGCGACGGCGTAACCCCCGGCTACTTCGCCCCCGACACCTTCACCTTCGGCGCCCCGCTGCAGCGCCTCACCATCGAGGCGGTGGTCGGCGCCGTGCCCGGCGTCCTCGCCGTCAAGGACATCCGGATCGGCGCACGCGCCGTCCACCACATGCGCCCGATGGAGGACCTGTACGTCGTCCCCGACGACCAGATCCTCCGCCTGGCCAGCGACCCCCGCACACCCGAGCGCGGCTCGATCCGCGTGATCACGGAGGGCGGGGTATGAGGGGGGCTAGCTGCTCAGTTCGAGTCGGTGCAGCAGCACTTGATGGCCGGATTTACCCAATCTTGGGGGTCGTCGCAAGCTTCATTCGACCCGAGAGCACTCTCGTCATTCATACACAGAATCGGATCGCCGTAAAAGAAGACGGTCTTGCCGTCACACTGAGCCTCTGCGCAAGTCTCGCCGAGACTCTGGCAGATTTGAGAGCAAGTGACGAACCCAGAGTCGAAAGTGAAGCATTCGCTCCAGGTTGGGCTGCACCCACCTTCCTGACAACCCATCGATGTGCATGCATGGCCGCACATCCCGCAGTTCGCTCCGTCGTTAGCAAGGTCCGTGCACGCGCCGTCGCAAGCCGAGCCGCCCGCGCACTGCAAGCCGATCCCGATGGATTTGGTGGTGCTGTTTGCCGCCTGATCGAAGAAGCGAGCGCTGAAGCTCCGGCTCTCCATCATGTTCTCGAAGTGGATGGGGACGGCCTGATGAATCTGCGCCCAGGACAGCGTGATCGAGTACGTGCCCGGCTGTCCAGCGGCGACGAAGGGCCCGAAATCGACGGCGCCATTGGCATCCAGAAGGCTGCCCCCGATGATGTCGTCCACGCCGTCGGGGTCGGTCAGGATCGCCGTGAAGGTGACGGACTCGCCCTCGGTAATCTGAGTGACATTCGTGCTGAGCGTGAGAAAGACCGGCGCATTCTCTCCCGTGGAGGTCGTGCCCGCGGACGGCTCACTCGTCGCGTCGTTCGTGGGATCCGTGTCCGAGCTCGCGCTGGTACTCGTGCCTTCGCTCATGGTGAGCGTCGCCGGTCCGTCGGTCACCGGCGCCGTGGTCGGAGTGCCGGTGTTGGTGGCCGTTTGCGGGCCTTCGTTATCACCGCATGCCGCCGCGAGAGCCAGGATGAGCGCGATGTCGTGCCGGACCTTCATGGCCCGATCCTGCCACAGCCCTGACCCGCGCGCAACCGACCACCCGACCGCTTGAAGAGGACATCCATGCCCAAACTTTTCACCTGTGCTCCCTGCTTGATGACTTCGACGTCGGGGAATGCCACCTTCGAGGTGAGCCCGCTGGACCCCACGCCGGGCCTCAGGTTCGTCCTCCTCCGTCACGCCCTCGGTACGAGCATCCCGGTGCAGGAGGTCGATGGCGTTCAGCCCTTGGCGACCTGGAAGCCGCACTCCGATTTGAGCTCGATGCTGTTCGAGCTCTGGGCATATGTCGGGGACGTGGTCGGTCTCTACAATGGCGTGATCATGGCGGAGATGACCGTCCGGACGGCGAGGCATCGCCGCTCTCTGCGAGGACTGTCGGGCCTGCTGGGATACCGAGCGCGGCCGAGCGTGGGTTCGGTGACTGAGATCGCGGCTTTGGCTGATCGTGCTCAAACTCTTGGTGCCGTCGCTTTCCGAGCGTCCACACCCACCCAGGTGTTCGAATCGCAGGGCGCACGGGTCTCGGGGAAGACGAGCGAGTTCACCTTGAGCTCCGTGGTCCAAGCGGCCGGCGGCGGATTGGACGAAGCTCGTCTGCTTTTGGATCCTGCCACGGCCAGTGCGGTGCGGGGGCGCCCGGTCATGATCCTCTGGCTCGATGTGATCATTAGGCAGCACGCTACTGAGATTGTGAGCGTGTCGTCTATCAAGGCTGTCGACGCCCGCGAGTATGTCGAGATCAAGGTGGCCAAGCCGGCGACGGAGATCTCTGACGCGACCGAGTACAGGAATGTGATCCTTGCTAGCCCTTCACAGCGGGCCTACCTCAGGACCGGTCTGCTCGAGTCTGCGAGCGCGACCCCGATCTCGAATGCTACGTCCTTGAACGACGAAACGCTGAATGATCTTAATAAGGATTTTTCGTTTTCGAATGGCGGCCAGGAGGAAGGATTCGAATATGAGATCTCGGCTCAAGATTATACGGCTGATGATAGAAAGCAGAGCTTCGTCGAGCTCGACAGCGTCTATCGATCCATCTTTGTGGGCGATTATGTGATCGTTCAGTATAATTCATATTTTTCGGCCCATCGGGTTACCCTGACCGAAGAAATTCAGCTGAAACTCAAAGACTCTGGTACTCCGGATGTATACCTCCCGATTACCCGCCTGCGGGTGAATCCGGCTATCGACACGGCCAAGGTTCTTGATAGTAGGCCGGGGTCCGTCATCATCCACTACAACATGCACGACGTCGGCCGCATCATGCGGCTCGCGCACACCGAGCTCACGCCCGAGGTCGTCCTGAACACGCCTCTCCCGCTCGAGGGCATCCACGACAAGCCGGCCAACCCCCCGACGCGCTTCATCCTCGAGGACGCCGACGGTCGGGGTGTCCTCGTCAACGGCAAGCTCGACGTCCAGCCGAACGGCAGCGCCACCCTGACCATCAGCGGTCCGAAGTGGGACGGCGGCTTGCGCGTCCCGGTCAAGGCTTACGGCAACGTCCTCGACATCTCGCGCGGCGAGACCGTGCAGGACGAGGTCCTGGGCGACGGCGACCCGACTCTGGCGCACCAGTCTTTTAAACTCGCCAAGTCGCCGCTGACCTACTTCTCGCGGCCCGGCGCGGCGAGCGGCGTCGTCAGCACCCTCGAGATCCGCGTCGACGGCATCTTGTGGCACGAGCGGCCCAGCTTCTACGGCGCCGGCCCCAACGACCCCATTTATATCGTCCGCCACGACGACGACCAGAACACCTTCGTCACCTTCGGCGACGGCGTCCGCGGCCTCCGGCTGACGACCGGCCGCGGCAACGTGCGCGCGAATTACCGCCACGGCGCCGGCGCCGAGGCGCCCCCGGCGGGTGCCATCAATCAGATCATCAAAAACGTCCCCGGCCTGTTGCGCGTGCGCAGCCCGATCG
Source organism: Nannocystis sp. RBIL2 (assembly GCF_026626745.1). Taxonomy (GTDB): domain Bacteria; phylum Myxococcota_A; class Polyangia; order Nannocystales; family Nannocystaceae; genus Nannocystis. The sequence goes on along the minus strand of NZ_JAPNJW010000001.1, from coordinate 1,672,524 downwards.
TCGCGCGCGGGGGCGGCGACGCCGAGACCAGCAAGGACATCCGCAAGCACGCGCCTGCCTCCGCGCTCGTGCTCGGGCGCTGCGTCTCGCTGGCCGACTTCGCCGCGCGCACTGCCATGACCGCCGGCGTGCGCAACTGCAAGGTCGAGTACGCCTGGGACGAGCCGTCGCAGACCGCGGGCGTCAAGGTCTGGTACATCCCGAACGACCCCGGCGTCGATCTCACCGAGCAGATCGTCGCGGACCTCCAGGCCATGTCGGAGCCCGGCACGCCGATCCGCGCCGAGGTCGCCAAGCCGCGGCAGAGATTCCTGTTCTTGAACCTCGAGATCGAGCGCGACCGCGTGCCCGCCGACGTCGAGACGGCCGTGCGCGCCGCGCTGCTCGACCCCGAGAAGGGCCCGCTCGCCATCGAGAACACCCCGATCGGCGGCCCCCTGTCGCGCAGCCTCATCGTCGGCACCGCCAAGTCGATCGCCGGCGTCCTCGACGTCACCTCGATGTACTTCGCCTTCGATCACCCCCCGGTCCCGTTCCCGACGCCGGGCCTCGCGCTGGACCCGGGGCAGTACCTCGACCTCGGCGACTTCGACGCAGTCCGCCTCGTGGTCAGCGCCTACCACGCCGAATCGCGCGGCTGCCGCGACCTCGTCTCCTGACCGAAAGGACATCTCATGGCCGCCAACGACCAATTCGCCCGATACTTCACGGAGAAGCTGTGGGACTGGATCCCCGGCGTCTACCGCGAGCTCGACGCCGCCGCGCCCAACCAGCATGTCCTTCGCGCCCTGATCCAGGCGGTCGCCGAGCAGGCCGCGGTCGCCCGCCGCAGCATCGATCGCCTGTGGGAGGACCAGAGCATCGAGTATTGCGACGACTGGGTCGTCCCGTACATCGGTGACCTCGTCGCCACCCGGCTCGTGCCCGCGCTCAACGCCCGCGCGCGGCGGGTCGATGTCGCTCGCACCATTTACTATCGCCGACGGGCCGGCACAGTCACCGTCCTCGAGCGGCTGATCCTCGACATGGCCGGCTGGGACGGCGCAGTCGTCGAGGCCTTCCGCCGCCTCGGCCGCACCCACCACGGCCTCGACCCGCAGCCGTACCCCGTCGGTCGCCTCACCGCCACCCCGGTCGGCGGGATCGCCGACCTTCGCCGTCAGCGGGGCGTCGAGCTGGCCCACGGGACATTCGACGAATTGTCGCACACCGCCGATCTCTGGCAGCACCGCGGCCACGCCGGGCGCTACGCGATCCCCAAGCTCAACCATCACCTCTACCGCATGCAGGCCTATCGGGTCGACGCGCCGACCCCGTTCGAGCTCACCACCCGGCGCTACACCTTCGATCCGTCGGGGCGCGACATCCCGCTGTTTCGGCCGTCCTACCGGCCCGAGGACGGCTGCCGCCGGCGCCTCGAGGAGGATGTGAGCGCGCCGATCCGCTGCCGCCTGCTCGGTCACGCCGAGTACGAGATCACCGACGCTGTCCTCGAGGCCATGGTGGGCGTGCTGCTGCCCGCCTCGCGGACCGAGCTGCGCGACTGGATCGGCGTCCGCTTCCGCGACGAGTATCGCCTGCGCGCCACGCTGAACTCGCTCGCGAACGGCGCCGACTTCACGGATCCCGACAAGCTGCACCGGCTGCTCGCCGCGGCGCTGACCGAGGATTCGGCCAAGGCCGCGCTGGTCCGCGACGCGCGGGCCTTCAAGATCACCCGCCTCGACGACACCGACGACGTGCAGATCGCCCCGGAGCGCACCCTCGCCGGCGACCTCGGGAATTGGGGCACCGGCCTCAGCGTCGCCATCGGCAAGCAGCTCATGGTCGATCCCGTGCGCGGCCGCTACTGGTTCCCCGAAGCGGCGTTTCCAGCCGGCACCAAGGTCGCCCACTATTATTACGGCTTCTCCGGCGACCTCGGTGCCGGCACCTACGACCGCCGCGCCACCGTCCTCACCAACTCCGACGGATTCTTCAACGACGGCAACTTCGACCCGCCGGTCACCTGGGCCAATGTCTACACCTTCGACGACAGCAAGACCTACCTGGTCGACGACGTCGCCGACTTCACCGACCTGACGCTGCAGGCGGCCTCGCAGCGGCGCCCCTACCTGCGCCGGGCCACCACGGAGAACACCGACTGGAAGTTCACCGCCGACGGCACCGACGCCGAGCTCACCCTCGACGGCCTGTGGTACGGCGGCGGCAGGCTGGTGCTCGCCGGTGACTACGCGCGCGTCACCATTCGCCACTGCACCCTCGACCCCGGGGGTGTCCGGGCCGACAGCATTCCCCTGGTCCCGGCCGACATCTTCGTCCAGGGCACCATCGACGAGCTCGTGATCGAGAGCTCGATCGTCGCCGGCATCACCCTCGGCGTCGCCGGGGCCGTGCATGCCCTGCGCATGCGCGACAGCATCGTCGCCTCGACGGCGGCGACCTCCCTGGTCCACCTGCCGCAGACCGAGCTGGAGTTCGCCCGCTGCACTCTGGCGATCGCTACCACGGGCCTGCGGATCGACGCCACCGAGCTGCTGGCGCAGAAGCCCGTCAAGGTCACCGACCACCAGCGCGGCTGCGTGCGCTACAGCGTGCTCGCCCCGGGGAGCGAGACCTCGCCGGTCTACCCGCCGCCCGGCGTCGCCGAGGTCTTCCCGCACTTCTTCGTGTCGACCCGCTTCGGCGACCCTGGCTTTTACGTCCTGTCCGAGAGCGCACCCGACTTCGTCGTCCGCGGCGCCGAGAGCGGCTCGGAGATCGGCGCCTACAGCCGGCTCCTGAACCCGCTGAAGCACGACAGCGTGCGCGCCAAGGTCCACGAATTCATGCCGATGGGACGGATCGCCGCCTTCATCCGCGAGAACTGACGCACCCGAGGATCGCCATGTCCGCCCACGACATCTCTCGCCATCTCTTCCAGGCCAGCAATCATTACACCGGCACCCGCATGCAGCAGGGCAGGGTGGTGCTCGACAGCGACTTCAACGAGGCGCGCATGCTGGACGAGGAGGACCAGCGCCACCTCGTCGTCGCGGTCGTCGGTCCGCACGGATCGCCCGACCGCGGCTTCAACGTCGAGAACGTCACCGTCGCCGGCTCGACCTGGAACTTCGGCATCGCCGACGGGACCTACTACCTCGGCGGATATCGCCACGAGATCAGCGGCGGGCAGAGTTTCCGCAGCCAGCGCGACTGGCGGCAGCTGCTGCGCGACGACGTGCGGGCGGTCCAGGTGCCGCCGGTGCCGAACCAGCCGCGCAACGACCTCGTGTACCTGCTCGGCTGGGAGCAGGGCGTCGGCGCGGTCGAAGATCAGGAGCTGGACGACCCGGCCATTGCGAAGCACGACACGGGCTATCGCACGCGCCGCATGCAGCGAGTGATGGTCCTCGCCAACGGCCCGGGCACGTGCAAGGAGGCGTTCGACGGCCTCGTCGATTCGCTCGTGGCGGGCGGTCACCGCTTCGATCGCGTCAACTTCGAACTCAAGTCGGGCGGGCGCATGGGCTCGCGTCGTAGCCCGGTCGAGCCGGCCGAGGACCTGTGCAAGCCCGAGGTGCTGCAAGGCCTCGCCGGCGCCGAGCACCAGGCGATCCGCGTCCAGCTGATCGCCCCAGACCGCTTCATCTGGGGCCTCGACAACGCCTCGACGATGTTTCGCTGCACCATGACGACCTCCGAGGTCGACGTCACCCTCACGTTGCCCACGGCGCTGCGCGACCTGGCCCACGCGCCGCGCGTCGGTCACATCCTCGAGCTCTTGCCGTGGGGCGCCGACCTGTCGAACGGCGAGCGCGTCGCCGACCACCCGGTCGCCAGCGACGTCGGCGGCGGCGTGCTGCTCCGCGTGCTCACGCCGTACGACCCGGGCACCCGCAAGATCACCGCCGCCGTCGCCCTCGAGCACAGCGCGCGCCTGACCAAAATCGTCGCGTGGTACCAGACGATGGCCACGCCGTACCTGTACGCGCGCGTGTGGGAGCCCGGCGACAACGACGTCGCCGGCCCGTTCGGCATCGGCATCACCTTGGACGAGCCCATCCGCTTGCGCGGCACCGACTACGAGATCGGCTTTACCGCCCTCGGCATCGTCGGCGACTATTGGATCCTCGGCGCACGGCCTGCGACCGCGCAGCCGATCGTGCCCTGGGATCTGCGCGACGGCGGGCCGCCCCACGGTCCGCGGCGGTTCTACAGCCCGCTCGCCGTCATTCGCTGGACGATGCATCCCACGCTCGGGCCTGTCCCCGCGGTCAGCTCGTGCCGCCGCACCTTTCGCCCGCTGACGCGCCTGCGCGGCTGCTGCACCGTGACCGTCGGCGACGGGAAGACCAGCTTCGGCGACTTCACCTCGATTCAGGCGGCCGTCGACGCCCTCCCGCGCGACGAGAAGGGCCGCGTCTGCATCCTCCCCGGCGAGTACCGCGAGCGCGTCGTGCTCACGGACCGCAGCGACCTCATCCTCGAGGGTTGTGGTGCCCGCACCATCCTCCGCACGCCGGAGGGCAACGACAGCACGCGCGCGCTGATCGAGGTCACGCTCGGCTCGCGGCTGACGATCCGCAAGCTCACGCTCGAGGCGTTCGGTCAGTTCGGCATCAGCCTCCTGGGCAACGGGGTGGCCAAGACGAGCGCAGTCCTCGAGGACCTGCGCGTCACCACCCGCCGCGACCCGAGCCTGCCCGCGCCCGATCCGTGGTGGAACCTCTGGCTGCCGGCCTCGGGCCCGGCCCCGTTCCCGGTGTCGACGATCGCCGCGCACCGGTTCTCCGATCTGACCATTCGTCGCTGCTACCTGGAGATGTTCGGCAACCTGAGCGCCGCGGCCAACGTCTTCCTCAGCTTCTGCGGCCGCTCGCGGGTGAGCGACTGCCAGATCCTCACGCCCTCCATCGACGGCGACGTCAGCAAGGCCTGGGGCGGGCTGCAGACCGGCGGCGGCGACGACGTGGTGATCGAGAACAACATCATCCGCGGCGGCCTCGGCCACGGCATCACCCTCGGGAGGGTGGTCACCGAATACATCCACCAGGATTACAAGACCGCCTTCGAGCCCAACGGGTGGTTCAGCATGGCTGACGATCCGGACTGCCCGAGCGTCACGAACGAGATCCCCGAAGCGGTCGACGAAGCGGAGGGGCCGGACACGACGCTCACGGCCAGCACCCAGGCCGACGTAGTGATCCGCGGCAACAGGATCGGCCAGATGGGCGCCTCGGGCATCTCCGTGCCGGGATTCTGGACTGACGAGCTCACCCTGAACGTCGAGGGGCAGCGGATGTTCCGCTCGCCGAACCTCGTCATCGAGGGCAACCTCATCGAGGCCAACTGCCGGCGCCCCTATCACGGCGTGCCCGGGCTCGGCTACGGAGAGCTGGTCGCCTTCGGCGGCGTGGTCCTGGCCGACACGGACAACCTGCGGATCCGCGACAACCGGATCGTGGGCAACGGGGTCGATCATCGCTACCCGATCTGCGGGATCTACGTCTTTCACGGCGAAGACCTGGCGATCGAGAACAACGAGGTCCGCGACAACGGCAAGCGGGTCGGCGGGGCCGCCTTCGCGGGCAATCGCGCAGGCATCGCCCTGCGCTTCGTGGGTCGCCTGGCGACCTCGTACGGGTTCGACAGCTACGAGACCGAACCCGACTCGCTGCGGCCGGCCGCGCGGGTCCGCGGCAACGTCGTCGATCAGCCGGCCGGGCGGGCGCTGGAGCTCTACGGGATCGGTCCGATGTTGATCGAGGGCAACGCCTTCAGCAGCGGCGGTCTCACCCACCCGGTGTCGTCCGAGCGCGCGCACTGCATCGAGCTCCACAACATCGGGCTGTCGGCCGAGATCGCGGTGTTGGGCTACGTGCCGGGCAACCTCGGCTACTTGCCCGCGCCGCCCTTGCCGATGGACGAGCCGCCGACGTCGGACGACACCGTCGACGGTCGGATCTTGTTCACCGGCAATCAGGTCCACTTCCGGCCGGTCGCCGGCGCCTCGGCCAACATCTACCGCGCGGTGAGCCTGCAGTCGTACGACGACGTCGCGGTGCTCGACAATCAGTTCGTCACGACCTTCCCCAACGGCGTCGGCAACATGATGTGCGACACCGTGGTCACCGCGTGGTCGACCCGCACCAATCACAACCGCTGGGAAGACCCGATCGGCGCCCTCCCCAATGGCTCCTTCCAGACCGACATCTCCGCCTCGACGCTCGGCGTCATGAACTTCACCAAGCTCAACGAGGCGTCGCGCTGCATCCACGTCCAGGTCAGCATGCTCACCGACCCGATCACCAACAACGGCGACGGGACCAACCTGACCTACACGGATTGCGACCCCGTGCCCGGCTTCGCGGCGCTGCTGGCCCCCACGCCCTGAGCGGACCTGCGCCCACGCCCTCATCCCGGAAGTCTCGACCATGGCAAACCACGACCTCTCCCGCCACCTCTTCCGCCCCGCGAATCGCTACACCGGCCTGCGCATGCAGCAGGGCCGGCCCATGCTCGACTCGGACTTCAGCGAGGGCGAGATGCTCGACGACGAGGACCAGCGCGCGGTCGCCGTCGACGTGATCGGGCCGCACGGCTCGCCCGACATGGGCTTCCATATCCAGAGCCCGTCGACCAGCGTCTACGACTTCTCCATCCTCTCCGGCAGCTATTACCTCGGCGGAATGCGGCACGAGATCGTCGGGACGACCGTCAGCGCCGACGCCACGGCCACGGCCGCGGGCACCTCTTTCACCGCGCCGCAGCGCTTCCGCGCCCAGACCGACTGGCTGCAGGCCACCCGCCGGGGCCAGCTCCCGCAGCCGCCGTCGCTGCCGGCCGACGCGCGCCGCGACCTCGCGTACCTGGTCGGGTGGGAGCAGGAAGTCTCGGCCGTCGAGGACCGCGAGTTCCACGAGATGGCGCTCGGCGGCCCTGACACTACCACCCGCATCTGGCGCGGCCATCGCGTGTACGTCCACGAGAACGTCCCCGAGGGGTGCCACGACGCCTTCGAGAAGCTGGTGGAATCGCTCGAGTCCGGCGGCAACACCTTCGACTGGGCGAATCACGAGTTGAAGTCGGGCGCGCGCCTCACCGTCGTGATCGACGAGCCCGGCGCCGACGACCTGTGCGAGCCCGCGATCCCGCCGGGCTATTCGGGTGTGGAGAATCAGGCGATCCGGGTGCAGGTGATCGCGCGGTTCCGGCTGTTGTGGAGCTACGACAACGCCGCGCCGCTGTACCGCGTGCGCACGTCGAACGATTCGAACGCCACGGTCGTCGAGTTCCTGACCCAGCCGCGCGACCAGGCCCACTACCCGGTGGCCGGGCAGGTGTTCGAGATCTTGCCGTTCGGCGCCCAACTGGCCAACGACGAGTACACCGCCGATTATCCGATCGCCCACAACATCGGCGGGGGCGTGCTCGCGCGGGTGCTCGATGCGTACGACCCGGTGCGCCGCACCGTCAAGGTCCAGCTCGAGTCCGCGGACGCGCTCGCGGCGATGACCGAATGGTTCGGGCCGAACGGCGTGGCCCCCGAGAAGCGGTGCTTCTATTTGCGGGTGTGGAACCCCGGCGACGGCAGCCGGACCGGGCCGATCGGGCTCGGCTTCAAGATCGACGAGGAGGTCGCGCTGCCCGGGACCGGCCTGCGGATCAAGATCAGCAAGCCGGGCATCGTCGGCGATCACTGGATCATCGCCGCGCGGCCGTCGACCCCGACCGAGGTGGTGCCGTGGACCCTGCGCAGCGGCGAGCCGCCGCACGGACCGCGGCGGTTCTACGCCCCGCTGGCGATGCTCCACTGGACGTTCTCCACGGCCTTCGGCCGCGGCGTCACCGTCGATTCGTGCCGCCGGACCTTTCAGCCGCTCACGCGCCGGAAGGGCTGCTGCACGGTCACGGTGGGCGATGAGAACAAGAGCTTCGGCGACTTCACCAGCATCACCGCGGCGCTGGCCTCGATCCCCGTCGACCAGCCGGCCAAGATCTGCGTGTTGCCGGGCGAGTACCGCGAGCAGGTCGTCATTCACGGGCGGAGCCACCTCGTCATCGAAGGTTGCGGAGCGACCACGCTCCTCGCCACGCCGACGACCAGTGCGACCACGGCAGGGCTGATCGAGATATCCTCGAGCCACGACATCGTCCTCAAAGACCTCACGATCGAGGCGAAAGGGCAGTTCGGGGTCAAAATCGCCGATTTGCTGGTAAAGGACGAGCCCCCGCCCCCCCAGCGGCGGATCCGTCTGGAGGGGCTCTCGATCAAGACGATGGGGGACACAGCGCTGCCTGCGCCGGGGCTGACGACCCTCTGGACTCCCGCCACGGGCGCGGCACCCTTCCCGATGGCGACGATCGCGGCACTCCTCGTCGACGACCTGCGGATCACCGGCTGCGTCACCACCATGGTCGGAGATCTGAGCGGCGCACCGAACATCTCCCTGTCTTTCTGCACCGCGGTGACGATCCGCGGCAACCGGATCCAGACGGTCGACAACGCCAGCGCCAAGCGGCTCGCGTGGGGTGGGCTCCAGATCGGCGCCCTGTGCGAGCGCGTCCTCGTCGAGGACAACTGGATCGAGGGTGGCAGCGGCCATGGCATCACCTTCGGCATGGGCCAGGCCGTGGCGGACGATCAGGACGAGCTCGATGTCTTCGACCCCGTCGGGCGCTTCGCCCTGGTCGCTGCGGGCACTCTTTACAACTCGAAGGCGAGCCTGCTCGTGTCCGCCCCTCCGGCGGGAGGAGGCACTCCCGTGGAAGTCGGCTACCACGCCAACTGCCGCGACATCCGCATCCTCCGCAACACGATCACCGGGATGGGCAGCTCCGGGATCTCGGTGCTCGGCTTCGAGAAGGCCGGGGAAGTGGACGACCAGTACGAGGCGATGACGACGCACGACGTCGAGATCGCCGACAACGTCATCCGCGGCAATTGTGCGTACCGCTTCGCTGGGGCTCCGTTGCCCGATTACGTGGAATACGCGGCCGTGGGAGGGATCGTCCTCGGCGACGCCGACAACCTCCGGATCCACGGCAACACGGTCCTCGGCAACGGCCCCGAGGAGACGGTCTATCCGATCTGCGGGATCTATCTGATGCACGGGGAGAACGTCGCCGTCGAGAACAACCGGGTCACCGGCAACGGCAAGCACGGAGTGGACACCGCGACCCCAGGTCATCGCCCCGGGATCGGGCTGATGCTGACGGGCCGCCGGGCGACGGGAGGCGAGGGAGACGACGCGGTCGAGGGCGACGCGCTCATGCCCGCGGCGCGGGTCCGCGGCAACGTCGTGCATCATCCGATGGGCAAGGCGCTGCAGCTCTACGGCATCGGCCCGATGTTCGTCGAGGGCAACGTGTTCGTCGCCAAGGCCCGCGGGATCATCCTCGCGGGCGACAACACCGGGCGTTGCGTCGACATCCACAACCTCGGCCAATCCCCGGAGCTCATCGATTCCGGGGTGATCCCCGGCGACCTCGGCTTTCTGGCCGCGCCGCCGCTCTTGTGGAGCTCCACGGACCCGGTGCCCGTCGAGCCGATGCTCGTCGACGGCCGGATCCTCTTCACCGGCAACCAGGTGCGCTACAGCCCGGAGGGGATCGAGATGAGCGCGATCCACTGCGTCAATCGGTTCCAGTCGTACGGCGACGTGGCCGTGCTCGACAACCAGTTCTTCGTGGATTTCCCCTCCACGACCTCGGGCAGCCTCGAGAACGACACCATCGTCGCCGCCTGGTCGACGCGGACTGCCAACAATCGCTGGGTCGATCCCGCGACCGCGGAGCCGTACCAGACGGTCGCCTCGGCCACCACCGCCGCGCGCATGAACATCACCGCGCTCAACCAGGCGACCCGCTGCATCCACGTCCTGACCAGCGCCACCCTGCCGGTCATCGCCGGCAACCCCGTCGACTACAACCAGACCCTGACCCCATGCCACGAGGACGAGGAGGAGGAGGAAGAGGATCCTACCATCCCCGTGGCCCCGCCGTGAGCCACGCCGAGCTCTTCACCCTCGCTCGCCCTCAAGGAGATCACCGCCATGGACCCGAAGCAGCAAGCTCTTCACTTCTATCAATCGCTCGGCGCGGCCGACGAGTTGTCCCGCAAGCTCCTCACGCGCGCCGCCCGGGTGCAGCGCGGCCGGGCCGCCGCGCTCAAGCGCAAGATCGACGACCTGGACAAGGGGGGGGCGCCCAAGGAGGAGCTCGCCAAGCTCGAGGCGGAGATGGAGCGCCGCGAGACGCTGGCGGGCAGCTACGACAAGCTCGATTCGGTCATCGGCAAGGCCATCGCCAAGCGGGCCGAGCTGGACGAGCAGAAGTTCAAGTGATCGCCGAGAACGGCGCAGTGTGACCGATTACCGAGGTTTCCATGGCCACGCAAGACATCTCTCGTCATCTCTATCAGCCGGAGAAGCACTACGGCGGCGCCCGCCTGCAGAAGGGGCGGGTGATCCTCGACTCCGATTTCAACGAGGGCGAGATCCTCGACGACGAGTCCCAGCGGCTCGTCGTGGTCGACGTCGTCGGGCGCCACGGCTCGCCCAACCTCGGCTATTCGATCGGGAACGTCTCGAAGGATCCCTACGACTTCACGATCGGCTCGGGGACCTACTACCTCGGCGGGATGCGCCACGAGATCACGAGCCCGTCCGGGAGCACGACGACGCAGAAGTTCCTCAAACAGAGCAACTGGCTGCAGTCGAACCGCATCGGGGTGTCTCTGCCGAGCAAGCCGCTCGGGGCGCGGCATGACCTGGTCTATCTCGTCGGCTGGGAGCAGCCGGTCAGCGCGACCGAGGACGGCGAACTGCTCGAGGCGGCGCTGGGCGGCCTGGACACCAGCCAGCGCATGCGGCGGATGGACCGCGTGGTGGTGGCGACGGGCACCGCCGGCACTTGCGCCGCGGCCTTCGAGGGCTTCGTCGGTAAGTTCACCGGGGCCGGCCACTCGTACGATTGGGCCAGCGGCGAGCTCAAGTCCGGCGCGCGCCTCACGGTGAGCTTCGCGCCCGTCCCGACGCCGGACGACCTCTGCAGCCCGTCCGGAGACGGCTACAGGGGCCACGAGAACCAGGCGATCCGGATCCAGCTGTTCGCGCCGAACATGTACCTGTGGAGCTACGACAACGCCGCGCCGCTCTTCCGGGTCCGCGCGAGCGTCACCGGCAGCGAGGTCACGGTGGAGTTCTTGACGGCGCCCTGGCAGCAGGAGCAGTTCCCGCTGAAGGATCAGGTGCTCGAGATCTTGCCGTGGGGCGCCCAGATCGCCAACGGCGAGCGCGTCGCCGATCACCGCATCGACGCCGAGATCGGCGGCGGCGTGCTCGCGCGGGTCACGACCTCGTACAACCCGCGCACCAAGACGCTCAAGGCGAGCATCGAGGACCCGACCCTGCTGTCGCGCATGCTCACCTGGTTCGGTCCGATCCCCCTCGCCGACCAGTACCTTTACTTGCGCGTGTGGAACCCGGGCGGCCCGAAGCCGGGGGTGGGCGTCGATACGTACGGCACCGTGTTCGTGCCGAACGCTCCGGCGGAGCCGCTGCCCGGCACCGGGATCAAGGTGGCGTTCAATCAGGTCGGCGTCGTCGGCGACTACTGGATCATCGCCGCCCGCCCGAACACCCCCGAAGAGGTCGTCCCGTGGGCGCTGAAGTTGCCGGGCGCCGCCCCGAGCGGCCCGCGGCGCTTCTATTGTCCGCTGGCGATCGTCCACTGGACGCTCGTCGATGAAGCGCTGCAGGTCGCGGCGGAGTCGTGCCGTCGCACCTTCCGGCCGTTGACGCGCCTGTCGGGCTGCTGCAGCGTCACCGTCGGCGACGGCGCGACCAGCCACGGCGATTACACGAGCATCCAGCAGGCGATCCTGGCCTTGCCGCCGAACGAGCCCGGCAAGGTCTGCGTCCTGCCGGGCGTCTACGAGGAGCGCGTCCACGTCGTCGGCCGCAGCAACATCGTGGTGGAGGGCTGCGGCCCGCGCACGGTCTTGCGATCGCCGCCCGGCGACACCCAGTCGAAGGCGATCTTCACGCTCGAGCGGGGCGACAGCATCAAGCTGCGGAACTTCGCGGTCGAGGCCGTCGGCCAGTTCGGGATCGGGGTCGTCGGCGGGGTGGTGGCCGGCAGCTCGACGCCGGTGCCGTCGACCCGGATCACGCTCGAGAACCTCGTCGTCACGACCTCGCGCGACGCCACGCAGGATCGGCCGACGGTCGACGACCTGGCGATCACCGACGACATCGCCGCGTTCCCGCTCTGCACGGTCGGCGCGATCGGTGCGGTCGACCTCAAGATCCTCGGCTGCGAGCTGACGATGATCGGTGACCTCAGCGCCGCCGCCAACGTGCTGCTCGTCGCGTCGGCCCAGGTCGTGGTGCGCGACTGCCTGATCGCCACGCCGCCCGGGGTCGCGGCCATCAGCCGGGCCTGGGGCGGCCTGCACATCGCGGGGTATTGCCACGACGTGCTGGTCGAGCGCTGCGAGATCCGCGAAGGCCTCGGTTATGGCATCACTCTCGGCAGCGTCCGGCGAGTACCCGCCGCGGGCGGTCCGCCGAGCACGCCGCCCACGACTCCGCCCGATAATTCCAGCGCCGTGGATCCGGGCGGAGATTGCCCGGGCGTCGGCGGGGGGCTGTCCGATTTCGACGCCGGCGATCAAGCGTCGGAGCGGCTCCTCGCCGACCCCGGACCTTTCGACGTGCGGATCTGCAACAACCGGATCCACAAGATGGGCAGCTCGGGGATCTCGGTGCTCGGCTTCTTCCCGGAGGAGAACGGGCTGGCGGCGCCGCAGATCGAGGTGAGCTCGCTGGTCATCGCCGACAACGTCATCGAGCACAATTATACGCACCCGAGCGAGCAGCCGCCGAACGAGGGGCTGCGGGCGGTGGTGGCATTCGGCGGGATCGTCCTCGCGGACGTTGACCGGCTGCGGATCCACGACAACCGGATCTTGCACAACGGCGCCGACCACCGCTACCCGGTCTGCGGGATCTACGTGCTGCACGGCGAGAACCTGGTGATCGAGAACAACGACATTCGCGGCAACGGGCCGCGGGTCGCCGACGACGGCGGTCAATCCGGGCACCGCGCCGGCATCGCGCTGCAGCAGGTCGGTCGGCGCATCACCCCGGGCGACCGCCCGAGTTCGTTCGAGGTCGAGGCCGAGAGCGGGCTGCCGGCGGCGCGCGTCCGCGGCAACGTGGTCGCGCAGCCGGCAGGCCGGGCGCTGCAGATCTATGGCGTCGGCCCGATGTTCGTCGAGGGCAACGTGCTCGTCAGCGAGGGGCTCGTCGGCCTGGCGCCCGAGGAGCGCAGGTTCGCGGGCCATTGCGTGGAGATCCACAACATCGGTCAATCGCACGAGCTCACCCGACTGACCTCGTTCCCCGCGTTCATGGGCACGTTCCCGCGGACTGCGCTGCCCAGGCCGATCTTGCCTGACTCGGCCCTGCACGACGGGCGGGTGCTGTTCACCAACAACCAGATCCGCTTCAGCCCGGTCGCTCGCGCCGGCCTCGACGTGTTCAGCGCCACGCGGATCCTGTCGTACGGCGACGTCGCGGTGCTCGACAACCAGTTCTTCACCAGCCTCGCGCCCGACGACGGGCTGCTGCTGCACGACACCGTGGTGGCGGGGTGGTCGACCCGCGTCAGCCTCAACCGCTGGGAGGACCCGCCGGGGCGGACCAGTCGCAGCGGCCCGCACATCACGACGGTGTCGGCGACGACGGTCGGCTTCATGAACATCACCAGCCTCAATCAGGCGACCCGCTGCATTCACGTCCACGGGCTGCCCGAGAACACCGACACCGACAGCCCGATCGACGACGACAATCAGATCTTCGACATCGAAGAGTGCTCGGCGATGCCGCCGCTCGCGCAGCTGTTCAGCGGGACGTGAGCGGCTGCCGGTCTTCTGGTGCAGGACGCGGCGAACGGACTCGCCGCGCGCCGCGGTGGGCGGGACCGAAGACCCGGGTGGCGCGCGAGGGCCGGCTTGAAACCGAACCCCGCTCGCCCTGGGTCCAAAGAGGCCTCGCCGGCGCGCCGGCTCCTTCACCGATGGCCGCACGCACCCGACTCCTGCTCACCTCGTTCGCCCTGACCGCCTTCGCCTGTGCGGCGCGCTCCGGCTCCACCGCGGACGGGCCCGCAGAAGCGCCGCCCGCCGCGCCCACCGCCGCGACCCCGTCCGGCCGGGCCGACCCGACGCTCATCCCCCGCGCGGTGCTGTTCGGCAACCCCGACCGCGAGGCCCCGCAGCTGAGCCCCGACGGCGCGCGGCTCCTGCACCTCGCGCCGGTCGACGGCGTGCTCAACGTGTGGGTCGGCCCCGCCGACCAGCCCGACGCGGCCAAGCCGATCACCCAGGACCGCCTCCGCGGCATCTACCAGGCCGAGTGGAGCGCCGACGGCCAGCGCGTCCTCTACCTGCAGGACCGGGGCGGCGACGAGAACTGGCACCTGTACGCGGTCGACCCGGCGACCGGCGAGTCGCAGGACCTCAGCCCGCACGCCGGCGTGCGCGCGCAGATCGTCCAGGTCAGCCCCCGTCGGCCGCGCGAGATCCTGGTCGGCATGAACGACCGCGATCCGGCCTGGCACGACCTCTACCGCGTCGACGTGCGGACCGGCGCGCGTACCCTGGTCCACCGCAACGAGCAGCGGATCGCCCGCTACATCGCCGACGATCAATACAAGCTCCGCTTCGCCATGCGCGAGCTCGCCGACGGCACCAGCGAGCTGCTCGCGCCGAAGGGCAAGGACTGGCAGCGGGTGTTCGCGATCGGCCTCGAGGACGGGATGACGACCGACCCGATCGGCGTCGACGCGACCGGCCAGACGCTGTACCTGCTCGACAGCCGCGACCGCGAGACCGAGGCGCTGGTCGCCCGCGACGTCCGCACCGGCAAGCAACAGGTGCTCGCGGAGGACGCGAAGACCGGGGTCGACTTCGTCCTCACCGACCCCCGGAGCCATCGCCCGCTCGCAGTCACCTTCACGCACACGCGTCAGCGCTGGCAGGCGCTCGACCCGGCGGTCGAGGCCGACTTCGTGGCGCTGCGCGAGGTCAGCGACGGCGACTTCACGATCACCAGCCAGACCCTCGACGGCCGCCAGTGGATCGTCGCCTACCGCCTCGACACCGGCCCCAATCGCTACTACCGCTACGACCGCACGACGCGCCGGGCCGACCTGCTGTTCGTCGCCGACGCCGAGCTCGCCGCGCTCACCCTCCGCAAGATGCACCCGGTCGTCATCCCCGCGCGCGACGGGCTCGAGCTGGTCAGCTTCTACACCTTGCCGGCGGCCGCCGATCCCGACGGCGACGGCACGCCGAGCGCGCCCGTCCCGCTGGTCCTGCTGGTCCACGGCGGCCCGTGGTCCCGCGACGAATGGGGCTTCGACCCGAACCATCAATGGCTCGCCAGCCGCGGCTACGCGGTGCTGAGCGTCAACTTCCGCGCCTCGAACGGCTTCACCAAGCGCCACCTGAACGCCGGCGACCACGAGTGGGCCGGCAAGATGCACGACGACCTGCTCGACGCAGTCGCCTGGGCCAACGACAAGAAGATCAGCGATCCCGCCCGCGTCGCGATCATGGGCGCGAGCTACGGCGGCTACGCGACGCTGGTCGGCCTGACCTTCACGCCGGACGTGTTCGCCTGCGGGGTCGACGTCGTCGGCCCCTCGAACCTCGAGACGCTGCTGCGCAGCGTGCCGCCGTACTGGGCCGCCAAGGCGGCGCGGTTCGCCGCACGCGTCGGCGACGTCGGCACGGAGGAGGGGCGCGCGCTGCTGCACGAGCGTTCACCGCTGCACCGGGTCGACAAGATCGCGCGCCCGCTGCTGATCGGCCAGGGCGCGAACGACCCGCGGGTCAAGCAGGCCGAGTCGGACCAGATCGTCCAGGCGATGCAGTCCAAGGGCCTGCCGGTGACCTACGTGCTGTACCCCGACGAGGGTCACGGCTTCCAGCGGCCCGCCAACGAGATCTCGTTCAACGCGGTCACCGAGGCGTTCCTCGCCCGCTGCCTCGGCGGCTCCTATCAGCCGATCGGCGACGATTTCAAAGATGGTGCGAGCATCGAGGTCAGAGTCGGCGCGGAGCACGTGCCGGGCCTCGCCGAGGCGCTGCGGGCCCGCGGCACGTGATTCACCGCCTCGCGCAGCCCCGCGCGGGCGAGGCGAGAATACGAGGTCATCGAACTGCGCATGCAAGAGAGCGAAGACCACGGCACGAGTTGGCTGCCAAAGAGCCGCTGGTCCGCGGATCGAATTCGAATCCATGTTCGACACGGAAAATTTCTCATGAAGCGACCTGGGCCCTGCGTGGTCTCAATGTTCGACAGACCTGCTACGTGTGCGCTCAGCAGTGAGCAAGGAGGAGAACATGAAACCCCTGACGACTGTATTGTGTGGAGCGCTCCTGGTCCTGTGCGGTTGCGGCACGAGCGTCGACGTGCGACCAACGGACGGCTCGAGTACCTCGACCCTCGCGGAGCCGAGCACAGGGATGGAGACGAGCACCGGGGTGGACCTGTGCGAGCTGGAGTTCGAGCCGGACAGCGAGGCGCTCGATCCCGATCCTGAGGGATGTCATGACATCCAGGACGAGCCGACATGTGTCGCCAAGACGGACAAGTGCATGGGACTCTATGGCGTCCCCGCCTCGTACGACTGCGAGCCCTCGGCATGGTGCATCGCCGACCCGAACTCCACGACGTTCAGCGGATGTCGGCCCACGACGATCTGCAAGCGGAGGTCGAAGAGGGTGTGCACGACGACAGGCCGCCGAGTGGAGGCCTGAGCCCGAGCGGCCGCGCCAGCCCGACCAGCGTGCCGCTTTCGGCGCCCGGAAGACACGCCAGGCGCGGTTACTCGTCGCGGTTCTCCGGGTCGCGGCGCGCAGCCCGAAGGTTCACTCTTTCGGCGGGTCGAACTGTCCGTACTCCCCCTCGCCCCAGCAGACGACGCGCGAGTCCGACTGCCGGATCGCGCAGCCGCCGTTGTGATCGCCGCGGAAGGTCGTGTAAGCGCCGGGGAGGATGGGGACGCCGTCGCCCATGCCGTTCTCGAAGTACAGGAGCTCGCCGCTCTGCCGCAGACCCACGAGGGCGTCGGCCTCCGCGAAGCCCCCCGACGCGAACAGCGGCGCGACATAGAGGCTTCCCTCGGAGCCGGGCTCGAACCAGACGAGTTGGCCCTTGTCGTTCATCAGCCTGACCGACTGGAAGGTGCTGCCGATGAACTTCGTGTACGTCCCCTCGGCGGCTCCGTTCCAGACGCCGCCGCCGCAGCTCGCCCCCCAGTCGCCCTTGACCGGCCTCCTCCAGCACACGAGCGAGCCGTCGCCCCGGAGCCCGCACATCTGGCAGTTCCCCTCGCGGGCGTCTTCGAGGGCCACGTACGGACCCGGCGGCGGCGTCTCGATCGCCGTGTACCCCTCGGCCACCCAGCACGTCACCTCGTCGTTCGCCGCCATCGCGCAGCCGTAGGGATATTCGCCCCCGGCGAGCACGAAGGGCCCCCCGGGCAGGTCCAGGGGCTCCGACGGGAAGTCCCGGATGCGGTGCAGCTCGCCGCTTTCGAGCACCGCGTAGAAGCACTGCGGGCTGACGGACTTCACCTTGCCAGGCGGGACCTTGAAGAACGGAGAATCGACAAGTCCCCAGCAGACCAGCTCGTCGTCCGGCGTCACGCCGCACATGGAGGTCGCATCGTTCCTGCACAGCTGCTTCAGGGCGATGCCGACCTTGAAGGGATCCTCGCCGCCGGTCTCGGTCGGGTCCTCGGTCGTCACCTCTCCCGTCGAGGTCGTCGAGGTGGTCTCGCTGGTCTCAGCCTGCGAGGTGCTCCCGCTGGTCTCGGCCTGCGAGGTGCTCCCGGAGGTGATGTCGCCGGTCGTGGAGCCGGGCCCCGTGCCGACGTCGGTGGGTGTCGAGCTGCCCTCGGACGAGGTGCCGGTCGCGCTGGAGCCCGAGGACGACTCGCTGGTGGTTTTGGTGTCGCTCGCGGCGGGGTCGGTGCAGGCGACGAGGGCGAGCGCGATCGTGAGTGAATGTGAGGGGCGAAGCATCGGGAATCCTCAAGGTTGGTCGTACGTGTCTACTACGACCAAAAGCCCCCGGCCGCCTCAGCTCCCTCGGCCCTCCCGTACCCAGCCGCGCGGTCGAATGCCCGCTTCGAACTTCTCGAGCGCTCGGCTGATCTGTACATTCGGCGCTGGGCCGCGCCGAGGGCTCGTGGCTCAGCCGGCGGCCTGGAGCAGGGCGCCGATCGAGGGCGGGAGCGCCTCCGGTGAAGGGAGACGCTGCCGGACGGTCGCCACGAGCTCCGCGTTCCCCGACGCGAGCGCGCCGAGGGTCGCCTCGACGAGGTTGGCGGGGAACAGCTCGCGCTGCTTTCGCGCCTCGTCACGCGCGAACGCGAGCTCCACGAACGCACCGGCGCGCGCGGGTCCCAGCGCGCGGAACGCCTCCAGGCAGAATGCGGCGAGACGGTCGAGCCCTGCCACGTTCATGGGATAGCCGTGTACGAGGCGTTCGACGAGGCGCTCGAACGACGCGGGGACCTCTGCGCCTTCGCGCCGCGACGCCAGTGCGGCGTGGCACGCGAGCACGGACTGCGTGAAGTGGATGGCCGTGCTGACGGAAGCCGCGCGCACCTCGTCCGTGACGGCGTCGAGCGCGGCCCACAGCGGCTCGGCGCGCGGCGTGAGGTCGAGGAATGCGGGCAGGAGCGTCGAGTCGTTGAGCCGCTGGACGGCCAGCAGGACCCGCACGAGCGTGGGCTCGTCGAATCGCCGCAGCACGTCCGGCCGCAGCCCGAGCGACCTCGGCTTGGCGAAGTGCTCCGCGTGCGCGGCGTCCCACACCTCGGCCGGCGCGATGCCGCCGACGGCCTTGAGCAGGTCCTCGGCGCCGACGCTGCGGATCCGACCTTCGGGCGTCGGCAGGTGGGCCCCGATCTTCTCGATGAAGTGATCGATCAGTCCCCGCGCGAGCTCGGGCTCGATAGCCTCTCCGACGCGCGCACGGGCGGCGTCGAGGATGAGCCGGCCGACCTCGGAGAGCGAGGCGCGGGAGTCGCGGAGGCGCGCCGGATCCTGCTGATAAGCCAGCAGGCAGAGCGCATCGAGCCCACGGCTGTAATGCTGCGCGCGCTGGAGCAGCCCGACCACCATCTCCGGCGCGAGGAGGTCGGGCGGCGCCGTCCCGCCCTCGAACGGCATCGACAGCGCGAGCATGGCGTCAGGGTGCTCGGGCCCCAGCTTCCCGTTGGCGAACAGGCCGTGGAGGAAGCGTGCGGCCTCGGCCGGCGCCTTCGTGCCCTCGTTCTTCGTCAGGATGGTGAAGATCGCGTCCGCGCTGGTCTCGGCGGCCTTTGCCTTCTTGAGGACCTTCTTCTCGAGCGCTGTGTCGGTGGCTGCCTTCGCTGTGGACATCGTGTTCCTCGCGGAGCGCCGGGCCGCCCCTGTCGCGGTCGCCGGCGGGCGGGAGGAGTACGCCGAATGCGTGCAGGAAATCAAGCCGGGGCGCGCGTCGGCCGCTCGTACCTCGGTCTGGTCTTTACCTACCTCGACACTTCGTCGCTCTACAAACATCGCCGTCGATGCGGTATTACTGGCATCGTCGGACACCGTCGATGTGCCTGCGCCTCTCATCGGGTCTCGTCTGCGTCGTCGGGGTGGTCGCGCTGGGTCTGACCATCGCGCCTGAAGTTTCGGCCGCTCCCGCCCCGCCGGCTGCGCCTGGGACGCCGCCCAAGAACATCCGCGCCGCGCTCTCCGACGTCGCCCTCGAGCCGGACGGCGGCGGTCGTCTGCGCCACCGCGGCGACGGCTTCACCGCGATCATCCATCCCGACGGCGCGTTCGAGTTTCGCGATCACGGCGGGTACGCCGGGCTCAATCTCTTCGGCCTCGACATGTTTCGCCGCCGCTTCCGCGAGCCCGAACCAGAGCGCCACCCGCCGATCTGGATGGGCATCCGCGAGGCACTGTTCTTCCCCCAGGGGCGGTTGCCGGTCGCGGCGGGCTTCATCGCCCACTTCGGCGGCCTCGCCGACGGCCCGCGCGAGGACCGGCACAAGAGCGCGAAGCGGCACTTCCTGGCCGCGACCGAGCGCCTGCGCGCTCACCTGGCCAATCGGGCGTACCGGGAGAGCTTGCAGCGAGAGCTCGCCGAGTTGGGACCACACCTCGTCGAGCTCTGGCACGACGAGACGCTGGCGCTGGCCGAGCGCAAGCGGCAGATCTTCGAACGCTGGGCCGATTGCGAGGACCCTTCGACGCCCGCCCGCAGCGAGCGCGACGTCCTGCGCCACGCGTTCGCCGACGCGGCCCGCGCCAAGATCGAGGCGTTCGTCCGCCAGAGCGCCCCGCGAGGCTCGCAACAGGCCTACACCCGGGCCGAGCTCGCTCGCCTCAATCGCGGCCGCACCGGCGAGTCCCGCTTCCGTCCTTATGACGCTTCCAGACCGGCGCAGGAGATCGCAGACTTCGAGGCGGTCCCCGACATCGACACGCCGCTGCTCCCACCCCCGTCGAGCCCTACCGCGCCTGCCGTTCCCGTGCTACCGGAGCCGCCGCCACGCACGAACGTGCCGCCCGCTTCGCCGCGCATGAGCCCACCTCCCGACATCGGCCGGCCCTTCACTGCACCCGAACGAAACGCGCCCCGGCGGAAGGGCATGACGTTGCCCCTCTGCTTGTTCACCCGCAGCTGTTAGGCGCGGTCAGGGGGTCGACCGGAAATCGCCTCGGCTACTCACGGAATAGCCCCGAATCATCGCCTCCGCGTTCCTCGCCCAATGGGGTGTTCTGGGAGGGATTGGCCAGGGTCCCGACGCGACTCGGCGTAATAACCGGCCTCACCTCGCCGAGGGCGGTGTGGTGGTCGTCGCCAGCCACCTCCGCCACAAGGATCTTCGGACCGCGAGCGACTACCTCGAGCGTCGCTGCGGCGTCGGGGAGACGCAATTCCGAGCACTCGTCAGTGCTCGGAATCTCGAGTGGAATCTCGACTTCCTCTCACTGTTCGAAGCAATACAGGCGGCGCAGCCCGTTGCAGGTCGCAGGGTTGCCGTTGTCGCTCCAGACGGCATTGGACCCGTTGCTGCGTCCGTACTCGCCGGTGACCGCCGAGCTATTGGTCGTCCAGTTGGTGCAGGTGGCGGTGGTGGCCTGGCCGTTCGGGCCGGAGCCGGTCCACACGTCCGACGCGCTGGGCGTGGTGCCGAGTTCGGTCACGCTGAGGGCGACATCGATCGTCCCGTCGGTCAGGTCGGCGAGCGTGTTGGCCAGCAGGATGTTGTCGATCCGTCGATAGCCGGGCAGGGGCGGCACGAAGCGCGTCGAGGGCGAACTGGCGTCGGTGCTGAGCCACACGTCCCAGGTGCCGCCGAGGCCGGCCGCGTCGGCCCGCGTCTGGCACTTGGCCGCGGCGCCTGCGAGGCCGCCGAGGTTGCCGTCGTACGTGGTGCTGGTGACGAACGCCCGCTTGGCAGCCTGGCATTCGAAGCAGCCGTCGCCCTGGACGGCGTTGCCGTCGTCGCACGGCTCGTGGCCGGCCCACGCGTAGCCGTCGCCGCAGACGGGCAGCTGGCAATGGTTCGGGCAGCTGTCGGTCTGCACGAGGTTGCCGTCGTCGCAGCCTTCGCCGAGCTGCACGTGGCCGTCGCCGCAGGCCGGGAACTTGCACGAGAGGGTGCAACTGCCGGTGTTGTTGTTGCCGGCGCCCGCGTCGCACTGCTCGCTGCCCTGGAGGAAGCCGTCGCCGCACTTCGGCAGCTTGCACACGTTGGTGCAGCCGTCGGTGTTGACGAGGTTGGCGTCGTCGCAAGCCTCGCCCGGACCGACGGCCCCGTCACCGCAGAAGGCGCCGGTGCAGTCGAGCTTGCAAGACTTGTCCTCGCCGTTCTCCGCGCCGCCGTCGCACTGCTCGACGCCGAGCCACAGGAGGCCGTCGCCGCACACGTTCTGCTGGCAGCTCAGAGTGCAGGCGCCGCTGTTGCTGTTGAGGTCGTTGTGGTCGCACTGCTCGCCGAGGCTCGGCTGGATGAAGCCGTCGCCGCACACGGGGGCGCGGCACAGATCGGTGCAGCCGTCGTCCTGGTCGTGATCGACGCCGTCGTCGCACTGCTCGCCGGGATCGACGACCCCGCTGCCGCACGTCTCGAGCGTGCACACCGGGCTGCAGCCGTCGCCCGCCATCAGGTTGTCGTCGTCGCAGCCCTCGGCGGGGCCGAGGTGGCCGTCGCCGCACACGTTGAGCTGGCAGCTGGCGAGGCAGCCCTTGTTCGGTCCGTTGTTCGGGCCGTTGTCGCACGCCTCGTCGCCGCTGCCCTGGTCGTGGACGAGGCCGTCGCCGCACACCGCGATCGCGCAGCCCAGAGTGCAGTCGCCGCCGTCGCTGTTGCTCGCGCCGGCGTCGCAGGCCTCGCCGGCTTGCAGGAAGCCGTCGCCGCAGGCCGCGTCGGTGCACGCGGTGGTGCAGGCGTCGGTGTCGATCGGATTGCCGTCGTCGCACGCCTCGGTGGCCTGGACGATGCCGTCGCCGCAGGTCGGGACGGTGCACGCGTCGGTGCAGTCGTCGTCGTTCACCGGGTTGCCGTCGTCGCAGCCCTCCATCGGCCCGGCGTGGCCGTCGCCGCACACGTTGATCGTGCAGTCGAGCTTGCATGCGGCGTGGTCGCCGTTGTTCGCGCCGCTGTCGCACTGCTCGCCGGGGCCGAGGTCGCCGTCGCCGCAGACGTTGAGCAGGCAGTTGGCGCGGCAGGCGGCGGCGGGGCCGTTGGCGGGGCCGTGGTCGCACTGCTCGCCGACCACGGTCTGCAGCACGCCGTCGCCGCAGCTGGCCGCCGCGCAGGTGTTGCGGCAGGCGTCGTCGTCGACGGTGTTGGCGTCGTCGCAGGTCTCGGGCGGCTGGGCGATGCCGTCGCCGCACGAGGCGAGGACGCAGGCGTTGGTGCAGGCGTCGCCGTCGACGTCGTTGCCGTCGTCGCAGGCCTCGCCCGGACCGACCAGGCCGTCGCCGCAGACTGCGTGCAGGCACTGCGAGGTGCAGGGCTTGTGGTCGCCGTTGGCAGAGCCCTGGTCGCACTCCTCGCCCGGGCCGAGCTCGAGGTCGCCGCACACGTTGAGCTGACAGTTGCTGCGGCAGAGCTGGCCGGGGCCGTTGTTCGGACCGTGGTCGCACTGCTCGCCGAGGCCGAGCTGGCCGTCGCCGCAGACGCCCAGGCTGCCGCCGCTGCCGAGGTTCGGCGGGTCGACGTCGAGGTCGACGGCGACGTCGGCGTCGCAGCCGGCGGCCGCGAGCAGCAGGGCGCCGGTGATCCGGGCCGCGCGAATGCCGAGAGTACGGAGGATGGTGTGGTTCTTCATGTCAAAGTCTCCAGTGATTCGTGAGGTCGCGCGGACGGGTCATTGTTCGAAGCAGTACAGACGGCGCAGATCGCCGCACGAGAGCACGGAGCGGATGCTCCATTCGTCGTCGACGGCCTGGGTCCGACCGACCCACCCCTTGGCGGACTCGTTGCCGACGAGCCAGTTGTTGCAGGCCGACTCGAACCCGTTGTTCAGCACCGGTCCGGCGCCGGTCCACACCCAGTCGGTGCCGACCTGGCCGCCGAACTCGTTGACGCTGATCGGCGCGTCGATGAACCCGTCGACGAGGTCGTCCCAGTCGTCGGCCACGATCGCGCCGTCGATGCGCTGGTAGCCGGTCGTCGAGTGGGTGAAGCGCGCCTCGGGCGTGCTCCCCAGGATCACGAGATAGGCGTCCCAGACGCCGCCGAGGCCGGCCAGGTCGGCGCGAGCCTGGCACTTGGCCTTGCCGCCGGCGATCCCGCCCAGGTTGCCGGTGTAGCCGATGGCGGTGACGAACACGCGCTTGGGCAGGGTGCAGTCGTCGCTGCAACCGTCGCCGGTGACGTTGTTGCCGTCGTCGCACTGCTCGTGGCCGGTCCACAGCGCGCCGTCGCCGCAGGTGGCTGTCTGGCAGTCG
This sequence comes from Nannocystis sp. RBIL2, assembly GCF_026626745.1. Taxonomy (GTDB): domain Bacteria; phylum Myxococcota_A; class Polyangia; order Nannocystales; family Nannocystaceae; genus Nannocystis. Next base: position 1,648,510 of record NZ_JAPNJW010000001.1, on the reverse strand, counting down.
TTGGTGCAGGCGTCGTGGTCGTCGTGGTCGCCGTCGTCGCAGGTCTCGCCGGCCTGGACGAGGCCGTCGCCGCAGCTGGCGATCAGGCAGGTGAGGGTGCAGGCGCCGGCGTTGTCGTTGGCCGGGCCTTCGTCGCACTGCTCGCCGACCTGCACGACGCCGTCGCCGCAGGTCATGACCTTGCACGCGCTGGTGCACGCGTCGTCGTCGTCCTCGTCGCCGTCGTCGCAGGCCTCGCCGGGGCCGACGACGCCGTCGCCGCAGAGGGCCCCGGTGCAGTCGAGCTTGCACGGCGTGTCCTCGCCGTTGTTGGCGCCGTGATCGCACTGCTCCTCGGCGAGCCACACGTGGCCGTCGCCGCACACCGCGAGCGCGCAGCTCAGGGTGCAGGCGCCGCCATCGCTGTTGCCCGCGCCGGCGTCGCACTGCTCGCCCAGGCTGGCCTGCACGTGGCCGTCGCCGCAGGCGGGCACGGTGCATTCGTCGGTGCAACCGTCGTCCTGGTCGCCGTCGGCCCCGTCGTCGCACGGCTCGCCGGGATCGACGATGCCGTTGCCGCACGCCTCGAGGGTACACGTCGCGGTGCAGCCGTCGCCGCCGACGAGGTCGCCGTCGTCGCAGGCCTCGCCGGGGCCGAGGTCGCCGTCGCCGCAGACGTTGTGCTTGCAATCGGCGAGGCAGGCGTGACCGGGGCCGTTGGCCGGGCCCTCGTCGCATTGCTCGGCGCCGCCGCCTTGATCGTGCAATAGGCTGTCGCCGCAGGTAGCGAGCGCGCACGCGAGGGTGCAGCCGCCGCCGTCGCTGTTGCCCGGCCCGTCGTCGCAGGCCTCGCCGGGCTGCACGTGGCCGTCGCCGCAGGCCGCGGCGGTGCAGGCGGTGGTGCAGGCGTCGGTGTCGATCGGATTGCCGTCGTCGCAGGCCTCGGTGGCCTGGACCACGCCGTCGCCGCAGGTGGCCGCGACGCAGGCGTCGCTGCAGGCGTCGAGGTCGACCGCGTTGCCGTCGTCGCAGCCCTCCATCGGGCCGACGTGGCCGTCGCCGCACACGTTCAAGGCGCAGTTCGACTTGCAGGCGGCGTTGTTGCCGTTGCTCGGGCCGTTGTCGCACGCCTCACCGGGGCCGATGTCGCCGTCGCCGCAGACGTTGGTGGTGCAGTTGGTGCGGCAGGCGGCGTTCGGGCCGTTGGCGGGGCCGTGGTCGCACTGCTCGCCGGCGGCGGGCTGGTGGTGGCCGTCGCCGCAGGCCGCGGGGACGCAGGCGGAGGTGCATAGATCGGTGTCGAGCGGATTGCCGTCGTCGCACGCTTCGCCGGGACCGGCGAAGCCGTCGCCGCAGGCGCTCGGCTTGCATTGGGGGGTGCAGGGGGCGTCGGGGCCGTTGTCGTCGCCGTCGTCGCACTGCTCGCCGGGACCGAGGTCGCCGTCGCCGCAGATGTCGAGCTGACAGTCGGCGTGGCACGCCTGACCGGGGCCGTTGGCCGGGCCGTGGTCGCATTGCTCGCCGGGTTGGAGCTCGCCGTCGCCGCAGGCGCCGCCGGCGGTGCCGACGTTGATGTCGACCGCGACGTCGAGGGCGCCGTCGCAGGCCGGGATCACGAGCTGCAGGCCGGCCGCGAGCAGGCCCGCCTGCAAGGAATGAATGGGTCGAATGTGGATGGACATGACGAAAAAATCTCCAGAAGGATGTCGAGGGGGCGGCCCGGGCTCATTGCTCGAAGCAGTACAGGCGCTGGAAGGTCTGGCAGGAGGCGGCGAGGAAGAGCGAGCGCGCGGTCCAGTGAGAGTCGGCGGCGTCGCTGCGGCCGTCGTAGGCCTTGTTCGTGGACAGCGAGCTGGTCCAGTTCACGCACGTCTCGCCGAGGGCGCCGCCGTGCGCGGCGGTGCCGGTCCACACGCCGCCGGCGGGCACGGGCGTGCCGAACTCGTCGACGTCGATCGGCGCATCGAGGGTGCCGTCGATCAGGTCCGCCCAGCTCTGGGCGATCTCCGGGCCGTCGATGCGGGCGTAATGCGTCGTCGACCGGATGAACCGGATCGCCGGGTTGCTGACGTTGGTGCTGATCCAGGCGTCCCAGGTGCCGCCCAGGCCGGCCGCGGCGGCCCGCGTCTGGCAGTAGGACCGGGCGCCGGCGAGCCCGCCCATGAAGCCCGAATACGTGGTGCTGGTGACGAACACGCGCTTGGGCCGGGAGCAGACAGCGTTGCAGCCGTCGCCGCCGAGGGTGTTGCCGTCGTCGCAGGTCTCGACGCCGGTCCGCACCGCGCCGTCGCCACACACCGCGATCTGGCACGTGTTCAGGCAGGCGTCGTTGTGGTTGCTGTTGCCGTCGTCGCAGGCCTCGACGCCGGCGCGCAAGAAGCCGTCGCCGCACTTGGCCGCAGTGCAGCCGAGGGTGCATTCGCCGTTGTTGTCGTTGAGCGGCCCGAGGTCGCAGCCCTCGACGCCCTGCTTGAGGCCGTCGCCGCAGGTCGGCAGCTTGCAGGTGTTGCTGCAGGTGTCGTCGTCGAGCGCGTCGGCGTCGTCGCAGGCCTCGCCGGGGCCGACGTAGCCGTCGCCGCAGTAGCCCAGGGTGCAATCGAGCTTGCAGGCGTGGGTGTTGGCGTTGCCGGCCCCGTCGTCGCACTGCTCGACCGCGAGCTGGACCAGGCCGTCGCCGCAGGTCGCCAGCTTGCACTGGCTGGTGCAGTCGCCGCCGTCGCTGTTGCCGGCCCCGTCGTCGCACTGCTCGTCCTTGCTGGGCTGGACGAAGCCGTCGCCGCAGCTCGGGAGCATGCACGCGTCGGTGCAGCCGTCGTCGGGGTCGCCGTCCTGGCCGTCGTCGCACTGCTCGCCGACGTCGACGATCTCGTTGCCGCACGCCTCGTGGGCGCAGGTCGGGCCGCAGCCGTCGCCGCCGGCGAGGTTGCCGTCGTCGCAGGCCTCGCCGGGGCCGAGGTCGCCGTCGCCGCAGACGTTGAGGGTGCAATCGGCGAGGCAGGCGTGACCGGGGCCGTTGGCGAGGCCCTCGTCGCACTGCTCGTCGCCGCCGCCCTGATCGTGGACGTGGCCGTCGCCGCAGGTGGCGAGGGTGCAGGCGAGGGTGCAGGCGCCGCCGTCGCTGTTGTCCGGGCCGTCGTCGCAGGCCTCGCCGGCCTGGACGAAGCCGTCGCCGCAGGCCGCGAGGGTGCAGGCGTCGGTGCAGTCGTCGGTGTTGTCGGCGTCGCCGTCGTCGCAGGCCTCGCTGGCCTGGACGACGCCGTCGCCGCACAGCGGGACGACGCAGGCGTTGCTGCACGCGTCGAGGTCGACGGCGTTGCCGTCGTCGCAGCCCTCCATCGGGCCGAGGTGGCCGTCACCGCACACTGCGAGGGCGCAGTCGAGCTTGCAAGCGGCGTTGTCCGCGTTGCTCGGGCCGTTGTCGCAGGCCTCGCCGGGACCGATGTCGCCGTCGCCGCAGACGTTGAGCTTGCAATTGGCGCGACAGGCCGCGTTCGCGCCGTTGCCGGCCCCGTCGTCGCACTGCTCGCCGGCGGCGGGCTGCAGGTGGTCGTCGCCGCAGCTGGCGGGGACGCAGAGGGCGGTGCATAGATCGGTGTCGTCGCCGTTGCCGTCGTCGCAGGCCTCGCCGATCTGGACGATGCCGTCGCCGCAGGCCGGGAGGCCGCAGGCGTTGCTGCACGCGTCGTGGTCGACGTCGTTGCCGTCGTCGCAGGCCTCGCCGGGGTCGACGACGCCGTCGCCGCAGACCGGACCCGGCGCGCAAGTATTGCTGCATTCGTCGTCGTCGACGTCGTTGCCGTCGTCGCAGGCCTCGCCCGGGCCGACGTGGCCGTCGCCGCAGACGGCGAGGGTGCAGTCGAGCTTGCAGGCGGCGTCGTTGCCGTTCTCGGGCCCGTCGTCGCATTCCTCGCCGGGATCGAGCTGACCGTCGCCGCAGGGGACGTCGGGCGCGGGGTTGGTGATATGGATCGAGACTTCGACGCCACCGTCACAGCCGGTGGCCAAAAGGTGCAGGGCCGTCGCCAGCGTGCACGCATAGGCGCGACGAACCTCGAGATACTTCGTGTTCTCCATCTGTTTGCTACTCCGATCGATCGGTTGGATAACGGCGACCCACGCCGTGGCCGCCAGGCGCGGCGCGAGCGTGGGTACCGGCACGATCGCTACGGCCGCGGGACACTAGGCCCCGGCCGGTCGCGATGCATTCGCCCGCGGATATTCGCCGACGGTCGACGCCAATAGATCATCACCTGAACTTCGAGCCATGTGAGTTCGGGCCAGCAGATCCTGGCGGCGAGCGGCGAAAGTCGCGCGATTGTGCGCGGCAGGACGCGAATCGACGCTGCACCAGGACGACTCGGCGCGGACAGGCCGGCGAGGCAGGCCACTTAATAAAAAGGAATTGCGATCGGTGCCGCGGGAGTCGTCACTTCGGCGTCGTACCCGTCGGAGCGTTGTCATTACCGACGGGGGACGACGCGGCGTCGGATCGCGGTCGGACGAGATCGCCGGTCGGGATCGCGGCCCGTCCCGGCGGGACGACGCGGCTCCGGGTGGCCGACCGGGCAGCGATCGCCTCATTACGATCGGCGCGTCAGCGCGTCGGGGCGGAGATCGGCGCGAGACGGTGAGTCGGCCTCGATCCGCCGGACCGTCGCCGGCGAGGCGACGAAGCCGTCGCCGAACGCGACGCCGTAAACCTCGTCGCCCCGTCGCCGCGGTAGCGGCCCGTCGAAGGCGCCGGTCAGCACCTGTATCAAAATATGGGCGCAGCCGACGACCAGGGACTCGTCCTCCCCGGCGGCGACTGTGTCGGCGTAATCATGCTTCGGGTGGCCGTCGCGGAAGAGCGTCCACGCCGCACCGCGAGGCGCCGTTCGAGCGAGCCGGCGAGCACGAGGTCGCCGAGCGCTGCGACGGCGTTTCAGGTGCCGGCGGGATCGTCGATGGCGGCCGAGACGACTGTGCGGGCGTGGTCGAGGTCATCGAGGTTCTCGGCGTCGACTGCGACGGACAGCCGGGTCGTCGAGCCCGAAGGCGCCGTCGGGGGCGAGGGCAATCCGCGACACGTCGAGGCAGTCGAGGTTCGGGACGCCGCCGACGATGGTCCGCCCGGTGGGTCGATGACGACGGCGCGCGCGCTGTCGCTGCTGTCGCCGTCGTCGGTGTCGGTCCAGCGGCGGCCGATCAGCTCCGCCGACCATGGCGCGAAGGATCGCGGCCGAGCTCGCATGTCACCGTGGCCCGCCCCCGGGCCGGCGCCGCCGAGTCGGGGCGCCGAACCGTGAGGGAAGCCGCCGGCCGATCGTCAGTAGCAGTGCGGGTCGTAGAAGCGAGCGTCGCCTCCGCACACCTTCTCCTGGCAGACGTAATCGACGCAGATGTAGTAATCCGGGCAGTCGGAGTCGTACGTGCACGAGGGCGGGGGGTCGACGCAGACGTAGTCGACGCAGATCTGGTCGCCGTAGCATTGGGAGTCGTACTTGCACGAGGTCGGCGGGTCGACGCAGACATAGTCGACGCAGACCTGGTCGCCGTAGCAGTCGGAGTCGTACTTGCACGAGGTCGGGGGATCGACGCAGACGTAGTCGACGCAGATCTGGCCGTCGTAGCAGTCGGAGTCGTACTTGCACTCGGGCGGCGGATCGACGCATTCGTAGTCGACGCAGATCTGGCCGTCGTAGCAGTCGGAGTCGTACGTGCACTCGGGCGGCGGATCGACGCATTCGTAGTCGACGCAGATCTGGCCGTCGTAGCAGTCGGAGTCGTACGTGCACTCGGGCGGCGGATCGACGCATTCGTAGTCGACGCAGATCTGGCCGTCGTAGCAGTCGGAGTCGTACGTGCACTCGGGCGGCGGGTCGACGCATTCGTAGTCGACGCAGATCTGGCCGTCGTAGCAGTCGGAGTCGTACGTGCACTCGGGCGGCGGGTCGACGCATTCGTAGTCGACGCAGATCTGGCCGTCGTAGCAGTCGGAGTCGTACGTGCACTCGGGTGGGGGATCGACGCATTCGTAGTCGACGCACACCTGGTCGCCGTAGCAGTCGGAGTCGTACTTGCACTCGGGTGGCGGCGGGGGGTCGACGCATTCGTAGTCGATGCAGACCTGGTCGCCGTAGCAGTCGGAGTCGTACTGGCACGGGTCGTCGTCGGGGTGCGGATTGCAATCGCACGTGGGCTCGGTCCAGGGGATAGCCAAGCCCAGGGTGAGCGCGGTCAGGAGGATACTGGTTTGATTGAATAGCATGGTGCCTTCAGCTCTCTTCAGCGCGTTGACGTGTGCTCCATGGCAGGTGCGTCGTCGAGGGCAAGTCTGAGGGGGACCGTGGTACGAGCAAAGGCGCCGCCATGCGCCCGACCACAGCAGGCTCGTGGAGCCGCGAGCGAGCCATTCGCCCGCATATCCGCCTGAATCGAGCCGTGAGCGAAGAATTGACCGGGGCTGCGCCTCGGCCGGGGGCTGTCCAGCCCGCCGGCGGCGTGCTCGCCAATGCGGCGCGTAAACCATGTTTCGGCGGCCGCCCCGCGAATCGAGGAATGAGTCACAAGGCCTCGTGTGCGAGAGGTTGGAACCCCGTGAAAACCCCCGGTCACTCCGCGTTCGCCGGATGCGGACTCGGCGCCTCCTGAGCCAGGAGATTTCTCAGATTTGCGTGGGTCGCCGGACATGAAGCAAACGCAGCCGGAGGCTGGGTCGCTCGCGCTCCGGTGCCCTGGCGCGATGCGGCGCCGCAAGAGACGGCGGTCGTGAGCAGCTCAGCAGGCCACTTCTCGCGGTCGTCGCCGGGGAGCGGGCGGGCTCGGCTGCGTCCGGCTGGCGCGGCCCGGGCCGTCGCTGCTCGAGCTCCGCGACCTCCTCTGAGCGCCGGGTCTCGGCGCTGACGCGTCGCGCCGCGCCCGTCCCGAACCAGCGCCGTCATTCTCCTCCCGGGCACGCTCGTGCATGCGACTGCGCTGACGGAGGCCCACGCCCGGACCCGCGCGCCTCGTCGGTCCTGATCGTCGCTGGGGCTCGCCTCGGCAGTTGGCGCTACGCCGGAGCGGACGTCTGCAGCCAGGCACACCACCGTGGACTGCAGCATCACGACCCGTCCGGCTTTGTGTCCTCTGCACGCCCGCGTCCCCGCACTGACGAATATGGATAGTCGAGACCTGGGATACTTCGATCATTCGGCCACATGTAGGCGTCACGCTCATGTCAACACATCCGATCGGGTGCGGCGCGTCGGGGACGGTGCCATGAAAGCGCCGAGCTTGTGACGCAGTCATCGGCCAGCGAGCCCGGGATCGTCGGCGTGGTGCGAGTGGTGACCCTTACGAATGCGATTGGCACGATTCACGACGGTGCCGGCGCACAGGGCCAGCGATCGCAGTGGTCTGCGGGCGTGGCGTCCGGAGACGGATGTCCGGGTGACAGTGAGCACGCCTGCTGCTTGCCTGGGTCAGGGAATACCCGCATCGTCGGGAGGCCAGCGGTCGATCGATCGGTGTTGCACGGAGGTAGATCTCAGGATGACAACTCCTATTAACATCCTCATGAGCGGGGCGCTATTGGCGGGCCCGCTCGCAGGGTTCATGCAGTGCGAGAGCGTCGAGGCGGACGGCGAGCCGGAGGTCGTCCTGGACGACGTCGCCGACGCTGTCGAGGACTTCGCCGCCGACGACGAGCCGGAGGAGGTGCCCCTCGAATGGCTGTTCGACGACGAGGTGCCGCCCGGCCGCTCGTTCAAGCTGCAGGAGAAGAGCCTGCAGCAGCTGGGCAAGTTCGTCTTCTTCGACAAGATATCCAGCCCCAAGAACAAGCAAGGTTGCGTCAGCTGTCATGACCCGGCCGCCGGCTGGACGTTCGGCGTCGACGCGATCAACAAGTCGCAGGTGGCGGCCCCGGGCGCGGCCGCGGGCGCGGTGGGCTCGATCAAGCCGCCCAGCAACGCCTACGCGCGCAACATACCGCTGCAGCTGCAGTGTCCGCCCTTCCTCTTGCCCTGCGGCGGCGTGTTCTGGGACGGCCGCGCCGAGGGCAACGTCGTGCCGCTGGTCGCGGGGGCGACGGCGCACGCCGGCCTCGAGGTCTTCAAGAGCAGCCCCGCCCTGGAGGGCCTCTTCGCGCAGTTCCTGGGGCCGGTGGCCGACCAGGCGCTGCAGCCGTTCCCGAACCCGGTCGAGCAGAACATCAGCGAGAAGCAGGTCTGCAACCACGTGGCGAAGGCCCCGTACTCGCTGCTGTACAAGCTGGCCTGGGGCGAGAAGATCGACTGCAGCAACGCCGGCTTCATGCTCAGCTTCAAGCGGATCGGGGTGGCGCTCGCGGCCTGGCAATCCTCGAGCGAGGTCAATTCGTTCAGCTCGAAGCGGGACATCGCGCTGGCCGCGGAGATCGAGCTGGAAGGCGAGGACGTGGCGTTCCCGCTCCAGGGCTTGACGGCCCAGGAGAACCTCGGCCACGAGCTGTTCTACGGCAAGGCCAACTGCGCGCTCTGTCACAGCAATACCCCGGTGTTCGTGATCGAGGATCCCGACAAGGCCGGGCTGGATCCCGGCGAGCTCTACACCGACGCCGCGTTTCACAACATCGGCGTGCCGCGGAACGCCAAGATCCCCGGCCCGCTCGGCAGCCCGGGCCTGGGCGCTCGCTCGACGCTCCCGAACCAGCTCGGGCTTCACAAGACCCCGTCCTTGCGCAACGTGGACAAGCGCCCGTCCAAGAGCTTCGTCAAGGCCTACACCCACAACGGGTGGTTCAAGAGCCTCGAGGGCCTCGTCCACTTCTACAACACCGCGGACGTGAGCAGCGGCGGAGCGACCGCGACCAAGTTCGGGGTCACGCGCTGCGACCCGAGCAAGCAGGACTGGACCGAGGCGGAGGCGCGGGCGGCCAACTGCTGGCCCGCGCCGGAGGAGCAGGGCACGCTCGCCATCGGCTTCCTGATCGGCGACCTCGATCTGAGCCTCGCGGAGGAGGCGGCGATCGTCGCGTACCTCAAGACGCTGTCGGACACCAAGACGGTCAAGCCGCCGAAGCTGCTCAAGTGAGGCTCGAAGCTCACGGCTTGCCGGCGGCCCGCAGCGCCTCGGGCAGCCCGGGCACGTGCTCGGCGCCGGTCTTGACGATCAGGCTGGCGCCCGTGAAATCGTCGCCGATCGGTTGATACGGCCCGCCGAGGCAGCGGGCCAGGAAGGCCTCGGTGATCCCGAGGAACGAGATCCGGTTCTCGGGTCGCTCGAAGCCGTGGCCCTCGTCCGGGTACAGCACGTAGGTCACGGGCAGGCGCTTGTCCTGCATCGCTGCGACGATCTGGTCCGACTCCTGCTGCTTGACCCGGACGTCGTTGGCGCCCTGGCCGATCAGCAGCGGCCGCTGGATCGCCGCGACCCGGTGCAGCGGCGAGCGCTCGCGCAGCAGCTTGCGCCCCTCCTCGGTGTTCGGGTCGCCCCAGCGCGCCAGGAAGCGCAGCCGGGTCGCGCCCCAGTACGGCGGGAACGATTGCAGCAGCGTCTCGAGGTTGGACGGTCCGACGATGTCGACCCCGCAGGCGAAGGTCTCCGGCGTGACCGTCAATCCGACCAGCGCCGCGTAGCCGCCGTAGCTCGCGCCCATGATCGCCACCCGCGCGGGATCGGCGATTCGCTGGTCGACCGCCCAGCCGACCGCGTCGAGCAGGTCGTCGTGCATCTTCCGGCCCATCTCGTGATCGCCGGCGTTGAGGAGGCTCTTGGTGAACCCGGACGAGCCGCGGAAGTTGACGCTCAGCACCGCATATCCGCGGTTCGCCAGCCATTGATGCTCGAGCGAGAAGCCCCAGGTGTCGCGGTGCCACGGCCCGCCGTGCACGAGCAGCACCGTCGGCAGCGGCGCGTCCGGCAGGCCGTCGCCGTCCGCGTCGGACCCGACCGGCAGCGTGTAGTACGACGCCAGCTCGAGCCCGTCGCGCGCGGCGATCACCACCGAGCGCATCCTCGCCAGCTTCTGCGCCGCCAGCTCCGCGTCGGCCGTGAACAGCAGCTTCGCCCGCCGGTCCTCGCGGTCGTACAAATAATAGCGGCTCGGTCCGTCGTCGACCTGGTACTGCACGACCCACCGCTGGCTGTCCCGCGATTGGCTGATCACCATGAAGTCGCCGTCGGCGGCCCCGCGCAGGGCCGCCAGGTCGGGCTCGACCGCCGGGTCGAGCGCCTGCCACTCCTGGCGCAGGTGCGTGAACGCGGCCGCCAGCGGACGGTGGGTCTTGCGGTCCTCGATCAGGGTGGCGAAGCCTGCCTTCGGGTGCTCGGCGAGCACCCGCTCCTTGCCGGTCTTGAGGTCGCGGGCGACCAGCGCCGCAGTCTCGCGCCCGCGGCTGTCCGTCAAATACAGCGTGGTGCCGGCGACGTCGATGCCGAGCGCGTGCGTGGTCGGCTCGTCGGCGAGCTCGACCGCGAACACCGGCTGCCATCGTTTGCCCTTCAGCGCGAGCAGATCCAGGCCGCCGGCGGCGGTGCTGCGATCGGCGAACCTCGGCCTGAGGTCGTTGTCGACCACGAACCGGTTCAGCTGCTGGTCGTTCTTGACGAGCAGCCGGCGCTTCGCGGTGCGAATGTCGACGTTGTAGAGGTCGTACCAGGCGGGGTCGCGGTCGTTCATGGCGACCACGAGCTCGTGAGGCCGGTCGTCGCTGATGTTGACGGGCAACGCGCGGACGTTCGGGAGCACCGTCAGATCGGTCGTCTCCGCGGTGACCGGATCGACGGCGTAGAGCCGCCAGTTCTCGTCGCCGTCGCGGTCCTGCATGTACAGCACGCGATCGTCGCTGGCGCTCCAGAACGCGAGCCGGATGCCTCGCCGCGTGTCCTGGGTGATCGGCCTGGCCTCGTCGAGCCGGTCGACGGGGCCGACCCACACGTTGAGCACGCCCTGCACCGGCGCCAGGAACAATAGCTTTTGTCCGTCGGGGCTCAGCGCCGGCCACTCGCGCTCGGGGTTGCCGAGCAGCACCGAGCGCGGAATGAGCGTGGTGTCCGGGCGGGCCCGAACCTGGGTCGCCGCGCTCGTCTCCGGCGGGTCTGCGGTCGCTGCCGGCTCCGGCGCGGCCGGTCCGGCGGACGGCGTACACCCGAGGGCGCAGGCGAGGGTGGCGGCGGCGATGAAGTAGGTGTCTCGGATCATCCACGGCGATCAGTGTCGCCGGTGAAGCGAACCCTACACGGCCGCGACGAACTGCTTCGGAAGCCCGCCCGCGCCCACCCGCGCGGGGCGCTCGATGTTCTAGCGGTGGCTGGCGAGGTGTTCCTTCACCCGCTCCACCGAGGTGCCGACGGCCTCGACGGCCTCGCGCAGCTTCTCCGGGGTGGTGTTCAGGCTCTTCGTCCAGGTGCGGACTTCGTGCTCCTGGTTGAGGTTGATGAACTTCGCGTCCTGCGGGCCAGTGATTTTCGGGTTGTCGGACAAGACGTCCGAATTTGTTGCGCACGTTCGCGCCGGTGCAAGGGCGACCGGGCACAATTGCGAGAGAGGCGAGCGACAATGCCTTCTGCGTATTCGGCGGAGCACGCGCGCGCGAGCCGTGAACGCCGGCGCGAAAGTCTCACCCTGGGATTGTAGGGAGGAACACGCCGATTCATGTCGAGCTCGCCGTCGGGCCTCGCGCCTTTATGATCATTGTTACGAAGCCCTACGCTTGCGACCGGGCCGGGCGAGCTGCTCGGCCGCCGCCGCGAGCGTCTGGTCGTTGCGGTAGTCGGCCCAGGGGTCGCCGCGGCGGGCTCGCAGGCGGGCCGGGACGTTGAAGATGTTCCACTGGTCGGCGGCGGCGAGCCGGTCCAGCTCCGACCACGCGAGCGGCATGCTGACCCCGAGGCCCGGCCGGACGCGGGCCGAGAATGCGGCGACCGTCGTCGCGGTCCGGCCGTTGCGCAGGTAGTCGACGAAGATCCGCCCGCGCCGGTTGCGGGCGCCGCTCTTGGCCACGAACAGCGCGGGCAGGGTGGCGGCCAGGTGCTCCGCGACGTCGCGCGAGAAGTCCTTCACCTGGTCGTACGACCAGGTCGGCCGCAGCGGCACCACCACGTGCACGCCCTTGCCGCCGCTGGTCTTGAGGAAGCTGAGCAGGCCGAGGAGCTCGAGGATCCCCTTCGTCAGCCGCGTGGCGTCGCGCAGCGACTCCCACGAGACGCCCTCGCCGGGGTCGAGGTCGAAGATGACGCGATCCGGGCGATCGATGTCGGCGACCGTCGAGTTCCACGTGTGAAACTCGACGACGTTCATCTGGGCGGCGGCCACGAGGCTCTCGGCGCTGGCGATCTCCAGCATCGGCGCGTGACCGGGCCGCAATGACGGGTCGAGCTGACGGACGCCGGGGATCCGGTAGTTCTCGGTGTGCTTTTGAAAGAACTGCTCGCCGGCGACGCCAGTCGGCGCGCGGACCATGGAGACCGGGCGGCCCTGGAGGTGGGGCAGCATGTGCTCGGCGACGGCCTCGTAATAGCGGACCAGGTCGAGCTTGGTCGCGCCGCTCGACGGATCGATGACCCGTTCGGGGTGCGTCACCTTGATCGTCGGCGCGGCCCGGCGCGCGGCCAGGGCGCTCGTCGATTCCACCGATCGCGGCCGCTCGCGCACGAGCGTCGCCGGGTCCTTGTCCGCCCGCAGCCCGCGAAACACCGGGTGGCGCACTCGGCCTTCACCGGTCCACTCGCTGAACGACACCTCGGCGACGAGCACGGGCCGCACCCAGTGACCCCGGACCTCGCGCGGGCGGTCGTGGAAGGGCGAGCGATCGACCTCGAGCGCCTTCAGCCGGGCCTCGATCGAGCGCAGCAGCGCCTCGTCGAACCCCGTGCCGACCTTGCCGGCGTAGACGAGGCGGCCCTCGTCGTCGTGCACGCCCAGCAGCAGGCCGCCGAAGCCGGTGCGCCGGCCCTTCGGCTCGGTGTAACCGCCGACCACGAACTCCTGGCGCTGCGTGCATTTCAGCTTGATCCACGCGGACGAGCGGGCGGACGTGTAGAGGCTGTCGGCGCGCTTGCCGATGATGCCCTCGAAGCCCCCCTTGCAAGCGTCCGCGAGCAGGCGGTCGACCGGGCCCACGAGCGTCTCGCTGTAGCGCACGTGCTCGCCGGGGCGCGCGGCGTCGAAGACCTGTTTCAACCGTCGGCGGCGCTCGACCAGCGGCTCGCGCCGGAGGTCGTGGCCGTCGAAGTAGAGCAGGTCGAAGGCGAAGTAGACGATGTCGCGGCTGCCGGCGCCGTCGAAGGCCTGCTGCAGGCGTTGAAAGTCGGGCCTGCCGTTCGGGTCGAGTACTACGATTTCGCCGTCGAGCCAGGCGGACTTCAGGCCGAGCGCGGCGAGCTCGTCGCGCAGCGGCCCCATGCGCGCGGTCCAGTCGTTCCCGTTGCGGGTGAACAGCGCGACGTCGTCGCCGGCGACGCGCGCGAGGACGCGGTAGCCGTCGAACTTGGCCTCGTAGACCCAGCCGGAGCCGTGGGGCGGGGCGGACACGGCCGTGGCGAGCTGGGGCAGCAACTTGGCCGGAAACGGGGCCTTCTTGCCGAGCGAAACCGCGCTCGTGGTTCGGCGGGGGCTGGCCTTGCGCCTGGTCGCTTGCGCCATCGCGCGAAAGTGTGGAGACCCCCGGCGCCCGCGGAATGCACCCCGCCGATGCGCCCGTACAGCGGCGATTCTGCCGATCGCGCGAGTGAAATCGCGCGTGCCCTCCATTCGGCGCAATCGGCGGCGCGGCGCCGCTCGTGCGCCGTGCGAATGTGCGCAGAGCGATATCGCGTATCGTGCGAGTGAAGTCGCGCTCTCGGCGGTTCCGGAGCCGCTCGTGCGCTGAGCGAATGTGCGCAGGGAGATATCGCGTATCGTGCGAGTGAAGTCGCGCTCTCGGCGGTTCGGAGCCGCTCGTGCGCCGGGCGAACGTGCGCGGGGCGATACCGCTCAGGACGTCTCGGGGCGCAGGCCGCGGGCCCGCCCGGCTGACCCCATGCCGATGGCTCGAAAGGCCGGGAGCATCTACTGCCAGCAATCACCCACAGGCAACCTTCGCCTGCGCGAAGAATCCGCGACCGATCGATGGCGACGATTCGGCGAGCGGGGCATGGCGCACCAGTCTCGGGGACGGCCGCGAGGCCTTCCTGACGGCGGTGGAGGGGGCCGACGCGATGCAGGCGACGGCGCTCGCGGCCCCTGTCGGCGCGGCCGGCTGCCGGCTATCGTGCCCCCGGTTCGCGCCGCGCGACCGCTCGCGGAGAGACGCATGCGAAGATTCTCGAGCTTCCTCCTCACGACCGCCGTGCTGGCCTGCCAATCACCGCAACCCGCGGCCGAGACCGGCGCCGACCGCTCCGCACCGGACGCCGCGCCCGCACCGGACGCCACGCCGGCGCCGAACGCCGCGCCCGCGCCGAACGCCGCGCCCGCGCCGGACGCCACGCCCGCGCCCGCGCCCGCGCCCGTCGACCTCCCCGACTCGCGCATCGGCGTGTTCACGCGGGCCTGGCTCGACGCCATGAATCAGGGCGATGCCGCGACGCTGCGGGCGTTCCTGGCGCCGCGGATCTCCCCGAACATCCTGAAGTTCGGGCCCCTCGAGCAATGGACGGATTATTTCGTCGCGCTGTCCGAGCAGAGCGGCGGGCTCGACATCATCGCCATCGGCCCGCAGCCGCCGCGGCCGACCGACATCGTCTTCACCGTCCGCTCCCGCCGCGGGCACCATCACGCGGTCGTGCAGCTCATCGTCGACGAGCACGACGGACTCCACGACTTCATCGTCCTCCCGAAGCCGTTCCCCGGCGAGACCGACCCCGACGCGCTCCCCGTCGTCGCCATGAGCGAGGCTGAGGTGGTCCAGGCGATCGGCCGCCGGGTCGACGGCCTCGCCGCGGCCGACCGCTTCTCGGGCGCCGTGCTGGTCGTCAAGGGCGACCGCGAGCTCGTGCGCCTGGCCCGGGGCCGCGCCGAGCAGGCGTTCGCTGCGGACAATCGCATCGACACGCGATTCAACCTCGGGTCGATGAACAAGATGTTCACCGCAGTCGCGGTCGCTCAGCTCGTCGAGCGCGGCGAGCTGTCGTTCACCGACAGCCTCGCCCGCGCGCTGCCCGACTACCCGAACCGGGAGTTCGCCGGGCGCGTCACCGTTCACCAGCTGCTCACCCACACCTCCGGCATCGGCGGGGACATCTTCGCCCCGCCGGTGTACGAGCACCGCGACCGCTACAAGCGCGCCGCGGACTACATCCCGCTGTTCGCCGACAAGCCGCCCGACTTCCCGCCCGGCGCCCGCTTCGGCTACGCCAACCCGGGATTCATGACTCTGGGGCGGATCGTCGAGCACGTCTCGGGCGAGGCCTATGATGATTACGTGAAGACGCATGTCTTCGCGCCCGCCGGGATGCACGCGACAGCCGCCGTCGCCTGGGACGAGGTCGCGCCGAACCTCGCCGTCGGCTACGGGCGCGAGGACTCCGATCCGCTCGGCCTCCGGCCCCGCCGCACCAACGTGTCGTACTTGCCCTTCAGCGGCACCCCGGCGGGCGGCGGTTACTCGACCGTCCTCGACCTCGTGGCGTTCGTCCGCGCCCTCCGCGGTCACGTCCTCCTCGGCGAGGCGATGACCGAGACGGTCACCGGCCCCAAGGTCGAGGCCCCCATGTTCGGCCCCGAGGGGCGCTACGGCTACGGCTTCTGGACCCGCGTCGTCGGCGGCAAGGAGGTCCGCGGCCACGGGGGCGGGCACCACGGGATCAACGGTCAGCTCGAATTCTTCGCCGACGGCAGCTACGTCGTGGCCGTGCTCGGCAATTACGACCCACCGGCGGCCATGAGCCTCGCGGGCGAGATCGTCGAATTGCTGGCGGTGCAGCCCCGCGAGTGAGCGCGGCCGCGAGCGACTGGCGAGCCATTCGCGTGTTAGATTCCGCCGATGCAACGGCACCGCGCACCCCTGCTTCAACTCGGACTTGTCGCCGCACTCGGCGGATGTAACTCGGGCACGGCGAACAGCGGGACCCTGACGGACAGCGGCGCGTCGACGGACGGCGCGAGCGACGGGACGACGCAGGGGTCCGTGTCGACCAGCGACGCCGGCTCTTCGACGACCGAGAGCGCGAGCGAGACCGCCACGACCACCGCGGAGACCACGAGCACCGGCGAGAACCCGACCACCGCGGGGACCACGAGCACCGGCGACAACCCGACCACCGAGGGGACCACGAGCACCGGCGAGAGCACCACCACCGAGGGGACCACGACCTCCGCGGTCAGCGACAGCGAGGGGACCACGACCGAGGCCAGCACCACGACCGGCGAGGACACCACCGCGGGCACGACCGACGGCGGGACGACCGGCGACGTGCCCGATTTCGTCGCCGAGTGCGACGACGACCCGGCCAACCCCGTGATCGTGACCGTCTCGCCGAACGTCTCCGCGCGCTTCCCGACCATCACCTCGGGCCTCGCCGCCGCCAGCGACGGCTCGGTGATCGAGGTCTGCCCGGGCACCTACAGCGACAAGATCGAGGTGACCGTCTCCATCACGCTCCGCGGCGCCGGGGCGGACAAGACGATCATCGACGGCGGCGGGTTCCACTTCGACCTCGACATCGGCAACGCGGTGGTCGAGGGCTTCGGCTTCACCCACTGCAACGCCAAGGTCCCGAACGGCTGGAACATCCCCTCGAGCGGCGCGATCAGCATGAACGACACCTACGGGGTGCAGGAGAGCCTGACGGTCCGCGACTGCCGCTTCTTCGAGAACAGCGCCGCGTACGGGGCCGCGATCCACGTCTCGGGGTCGAACAACGGCGGCAAGAACCCGGACATCTACATCGAGAACTCGGTGTTCGAGCAGAACACCGCGACCGGCGAGGGCGGGGCGATCGCCAGCTACGGGCGCGTTCACATCACCGACTCGACGTTCGTCGAGAACGTGGCCGCGACCGGCGGGGCGCTCGCGCTGTCCTATGGCTGCACCAGCGAGAGCGTCTGCGACATCACCAACACGGTGATCAAGAAGAACCACGCCACGGGCGCCAGCAAGTACGAGGGGGGCGGGGGGATCTTCATCGACGATTGCGGCCTCGACTGTCTCAGCGGCCTGACCGTCATCGACTCCGACCTCGGCTTCGGCGCGTCCGAGGAGAACACCAATTATCAGGACCTGCCGGAGGACGTGCTGATCAACGACGGCTCCGATCCGTGGAACCGCTACGGCTGGTACTACAATGATGTGTCGTTCGTCTGCTCCGACGGCAACTGCGAGATGCCGTGAGCGCCGGATCGCGGCTCGCCCTCAGGCACGCAGCGCGGCGTCGAGGTCGCGGATGAACTCGCCCACGCGCCCGCCGCCGGGAGGCGCGGCGGGCAGACGGCCGAGCACCGCGGTGACCGCCGCGGGCGCGTGGCGGCGCGCCCACTCGAGGGCCGCGGCGCCGACCCTCCGGTCTTCTCCGGATGCCAGCTCTTCTGCGCGTGCCGCATGCGCTGCGGCCCCGAGGATGTGCTTCACCTGGTGCGCGCTGGCTTTGGGATGGAGGTACGCAGCGGCGGCCGCATGGCTCGCCGCTCGCGCCGCGTCGGCCGCGGCGGGCGACCCTGCCTCTCGGGCCGCCTTGAACGCCGCCCAGCCGTGCTGCCGCAGCGCGCCGGTGCGTCGGCCGCCGCCGGCGAAGGCGTACGCCGCGTCGATGGCGTCGCGCGGGCGCGCGTCCGCAGGCAGATCTTTTTCGAAGATCGACAGGACCCTGCGCGCACAGTCGGCCGCGTAGCCGGCGATCTCGCGCAGCTCGTGCTCGCTCAGCGCGATGGCGTCGGCATCCGTCGGCACTGCGCGAGCTTGCCACGGGTGTGTCGGCTCGCGCCATCCCTTGAGCTCGTGCCGCGGGCCTCCGCGACATCCACGTCGAGCAGAAGAGAAAGCGGTCGACGCACCGCGAGCGGTGCGTCGACCTTCGATTATCAGGCGCCGCGCTGCCTGGAGGCTCGAGCGCGAGCCTCCGTGCTCGGCGAGCGGGGCTCACTGCGGGATGACGTCGAGGTCGAGGCCGCCCGGGTACCAGTAGCTGCCGTAGTCGATCACGCCGTACACGCTGATGCCGACCTTGTTGTTCGAGGTGACGGTGTGGCTGCCGTTGCCGGCGTTGCTGAGCTTGACGTGGGCCAGCGAGTAGCCGCTGGCGCCGATGGCGGCGAAGTTGTTGACCGCCGCGCCGTCGACCTGGACCATCGAGTTGTTGGGCGCGATGATGTCGACGAAGTTGGCAGACCAGCCGGTCTGGGCGTAGAAGAGGTAGCTCGAGCGGAACTGCTCGCTCGGCACTGCCACCAGCATCGCCGGATCCGAGGTGCCGTAGTTGGCGCCCTGGCCGACCATGTACTCGGTGACGAGGATCTTCTTGTCGGCCTCGACCACGTACTTGTTGGTGCTCTGGGCCAGCTCGAGGAAGTCGCCGGCCTTGGCCAGGACCTTGTTGCCCGGCTGATCGGGCGTGAAGGTCAGGGTGGTGTTGTCCTCGCTGGCAACCACGCGGACGATGACGGCCTTCTCGAGCGCGTTGTTGGGCACCTGCACCGGCGGGGCGACGATGTACTTCTTGGCCAGGGCCTCGATCGGGAACATCGACTCCTCGAGGTGATCGCAGGCGACCGTTCCGATCGGGACTTGCGTGCAGTCGTGCCCGCCGAGGACCTGGATCGGCTTGTTGGCGGTGACGATGGTGCCGGTCGGGTCGCCGCCGTTGGCCGAGGTGATCTGCAGGACGTCGCCGTCGTCGAGCGTGATGTTGTTGCCGTTGCCCTGGCCGTCGATGCCGCCGCCGGCCTGGGTCGGCACGCCGTTCTTGGGCGCCTTGACGTTGACGACGGTGCCGTCCTGGTGCGCGGTGATCGAGATGAAGCCCGGGTAGGGGCTCCAGTGGGTCCAGGCGGCGGCCAGGTAGTTGCCGGTCCAGGTGTTGACCGGGAGCATCAGCGAGGCGTCGTTGGTGACGTCGGCGTTGAGCGGGTTGAACTGGTAGACGGTGACGGGCTGGGTCGAGCGCAGGCGGTAGGCGCCGTCGGTGACCTTCACCGTCGGACCTGTCCCTCCGGTCAGCTGCGTGACCCAGGGCAGCGTGATCACGGCGACGCTGTTGGCCGCGACCATCTGCTGCGCGACCTGGTTGGGGCCGCGATGGACGGTGACGGTCGCCGTGTTGGCGGTGGTGTTGGCGACCGCGACCGCGTAGGGGTTGGCGGGGCCGACGAAGACGTCGAGCTGCTGGGTGACGACGGGGTAGTACTCGCAGCCGATGTACGAGGTGCCGAGGTTGGCACAGGCGCCGACGCATTGGCCGAAGTTGGCGTCACACGTCAGGCCGAGCAGCGGGTCGCAGGTGTCGCCGGCGACCCACTCGCCCTGATCGTTGCAGACCTGGGCCTGATTGCCCTCGCACTTGCTGGTGCCGGGTTCGCAGGCGACGCAGCCGAGCGGCTCGGCGCACACCTCGGGGCACGGCGTCTCCGACTTGAAGCCGCCCATGCCGTCGCAGATCTTCTCGACGTTGCCTTCGCACTGCAGGGTGTCCTCGGCGCACGGCTGGGGACCCGTGGTGCTGGTGGTGGTGGCGTCGGTGGTGGCGTCGGTGGTGCCGGGGCCGTCGGTGGTGCTGGTCGAGGTGGTGCTGGGATCGGTGGTGCTGGTCGAGGTGCCGGGGCCTTCGGTGGTGCTGCTGGTCACCGGGCTGGTCGTCGAGGTCGTCGTGTCGCTCGAGTCGCTGGCGCCCGAAGCCTCGGTGGTGCTGGTGGTCGGCGCGGTGGTCGAGCCGGTCGGATCTTGCGTGTCGCTCGTGCCCTGGCTGGTGCTCGTGGTGGTGCTGATGCTGACGGTGGCAGTGACGTTGCCGGTGCCGTCGTCGCCGCAGCCGGCGAGGGTGAGCAGGGCGGAGGCACAGAGGAGGCGCATTCCAGGGCGAAGCATGGGGATGTCGGTATCACGACCCGACCTGCGACTCCATCCCAGCGTATGCGTACTGCGCTCGAAAGTATCCGGTCGCCCTGCGCGCGCTCGCCACCGCAGGGGGGCCTTTCGCGCACGCCAGGGAGGTGACCTTCGCTCACCTCGCGGCCGAGGCGAGGATCCCCTTCATACGAAGCACGGGTCGCGGGTGGTCGCGGTCGCGTCGCCGGCGGCGAGGAGGTACCGTCGCATCGCCACCATGAAGCTCCTGAACTCCAACCTGTCGCCGTTCGCCTCGCGCGTGCGGCTCGCCATCCACGCCAAGTCGCTGCCGGTCGAGATCGCCCCGGCGGGCATGTGGCTGCCGAACGGCCAGAAGTCGCCCGATTACCTGGCGCTCAACCCGATCGGCAAGGTCCCGACCTTGATCCTCGACGACGGCACCGGGCTGCCCGAGTCCGACACGATCGTCGAATACCTCGCCGATGCGTTCCCGCAGTCCGGCCTGCGCCCCGCTCGTCCGCAGGACGCGGCCCGCGGCCGCCTGCTCGCGCGGGTGTTCGAACAGTACGTGATGGCCCCCAGCTGGTCCGGCCTGTTCGGCCAGCTGTTCGGGCCGTCGCGCGATCCTGCGGCCGTCGACGCGGCGGTCGCTAAGATCCACGAGGGCCTGCGCCACCTGTCGCACTACATGAGCGACGAACCGTTCGCGGTCGGCGATACGATCACCACCGCCGACTGCGCGCTGATCCCCTTCCTGACCTTCCAGAACCGCCTCACCCGCTTCTTCGAGAAGGGCGACTCGACGGCGGAGCACCCGCGCCTCGCCGCCTACCTCGATCGCGTGGGGCGCGACCCCGCCGTGCAGACCCTGCTCGCCGAGATGCGCGACGGCCTCGTCGACACCCGCCTCGCCATGCTCCTGCGGCCCGACGAGCTCGCCTGAGTCACGTGCGCGCCCGGGCGCGACTGCGTGAGCCGCCAATCCCCGCGGCGCGGCGTGACGCCCATCCGCCACGCCGTGCCCACGCAGCGCGGATAACTCCGTTCGACGCGGCCCACGCCGACGTGCCGCGAGGTTGTGCGCGAGTCCTCAATCCACAGGCTGCGGATCGGCTATGCATGCTCGCATGGCCCCCCTGACCAATGTCTTCCTGGCGATCGCCCTCGCTGGCGCCGGGCTGTTCGCGCCCAACTCCGCGCGAGCAGCGGACCCGCACTTCACGCAACCCCCGGATTTCAATGTCAGCGGTCAGACGATCACCGTCTTCGGCAGCGCCGCGGATCTCGGCGACGCACCGGTCGAGGTTCACCTGACGGCGCATGCCCTGGTCTTTGTCACGTGCGTCAATGCCCAGGGCAAGATGGTGCCGGCGCACACGCAGCAGCTCGCGGTCACCGGGTCCACGGTGGACGAGGGTCAGCCCGAGGGTGGCGAGCTCGACTTCGTCGTCGACCTGACGCTGAGCATCCCGTTCACCTGCCCCAGCACCAAGTGGAGCCAGCTCGTCATCAGCGACTTCGTATTCGACGAGGCACTGCTCACGATCGAGCGCGACGGCGTCACGCTGCTGTCCGCGCTCGACGAATTCTGAGCGTCGCGCAGTAAACGGAGACCTCGGGCACCACCGTATGGCCCTCAATCAGAGCTGCGCGTCCGCGGTCATCGCCGCACGACGCCGATCAGGGTGTAGCCGCCGGAGGTGTCGGTGCATTCGACGGGGGACGTCGGCGAGTCGTGGGCGGCGATCCAGACATCGTAGGCGCCGAGCTGGGCGTGGGTGCGGGCGGGAATATCCGCGCTGAGCCCGTCGAGGGTGATACGCGCGCTCCGGTGCTCGATCATCGAACACAACGCGCACTCGGGCTCGCAGGTGAGCGCTCCGTCCTCGAGCCCGAACGGCGCCAATGGCTCGATCTCCCCGTTGCCCGAGACGGCTCCGGCGAGCAGCGTCGGGCCCGTCGACAGGCGGAACACCTTCTGCGAGCCCGCCCACCCGAACTGCTCGTATTCGAGGGTGACGACGGTGCCGACGGTGAGCGCCGCGAGGTCGGGGGTCGGGTGCACCGTGAGCGTGAGAAGGGGCGCCGGCTCGACGACGATGTCGCCGTCGAGACAGTCCAGGGTCAGCGCGGCGGCGCCGTCGGTCGGGGTGACGCCAGTGATCGTACACTCCCCTGAGCCAGGTCGACGTCAGGTCGGCGACTTCGCGCGCTCGGCGTTGGCGGCGAAGGCCGCGGCGGCGTAGGCGGCGAGGCCCGGCGTCGTCTTGTCGATGTTGGCGGTGAAGCGCGGGTCGTCGACGTAGAGCCGGCCGAGCCCGCGGTGGAACGCGGGCGAGCAGGGGTAGAACCAGCGGTCGATGTGCTGGCGGTGAGCCTCGGCGGCGTCCATCGCCGCGGGCGAGTCGGGCGGCGCGGCGGCGGTCATGAGGGCGGCGAGGCGCTCGAAGATCGCGGCGGCCTCGTCCTTGATCTGCTGCCAGTCGCCCTTGCCGTAGCGAGCCGTGCGCTGCTTCGACTCGCGGAACGCCTCGGTGTGGCCCCAGCGCGCCTCGGCCTCGGCCTCGTGCTCGGTGGGGTCGAAGCCGTCGAACATCTGCTTCATCTCTTCGGGTGTCATGGGTCGTTCGCTTTCCAGGCGCGCGATGGCGGCGTCGACCGCCGCGAGCAGACTCTGCAGCTGGACTGCCTTCTCGCTCAGCAGCTGTCGTTGCATGCGCAGCGACGCGCCGATGTCGAACTCCGGGTCGCGCATGATGTTGCAGATCTCCTGCAACGGAAACTCGAGCGCCCGGAAGAACAACACCTGCTGCAGGCGAGACAGGTCGGCTTCACTGTAGAGCCGATAGCCGGCGCTGCTGCGACCGGAGGGACGCAGCAGGCCGATCTCGTCGTAGTGGTGCAGCGCGCGGACGCTGACCCCGGCGATGCTCGCGACCTGCTTGACGGTGAGTGCCATGAAGATGTCTCGCGCCTCGCCGGCAGGGATAGGGCCTCACGTCGCGTGAGGGTCAAGCGCGACCTGCAGGCGCGCGAGCTCGTCGAGGAGGTCGACCTGGGCGGGGTTGATTTTGCTGCGCGCGGCGGCGAGCGAGAAGAACTCGGCGCGGTCGACCTCGGGGAAGCTCTGGCGCTTGCCGGAGCGCGGCGGCCACTCGATCTCGAAGGTGTTGCTGCGCAGCGCGGCGGGGTCGCAGTCGCCGCGGCAGGCCCAGGCGTGCACGACCTTGCCGGCGCGCTGGCGGATCGGCGAGAGCGCGTGGAAGGGGCCGGCGAGCGCGACGCCGGTCTCCTCGGCGAACTCGCGGCGGGCGGCAGTCAGCGGATCTTCGTCGGGGCCGAACTCGCCCTTGGGGATCGTCCACGCGCCGACGTCCTTGCGCGCCCACAGCGGGCCGCCGGGGTGGACGAGCAGGACCTCGAGGTCGGGGCCGTGGCCGCGGAACAGCAGGATGCCGGCGCTCTGCTTGGGCATGCCGGCAGTGTAGCCCGGGCGCGTCGGGGCTCGCGTGGACGCGCGCGCCTTCGGCGTAGACTGGGCGGGTGATGGAGGCGCCGGGCCCGTTCTTCTTCCTCGTGCGCGACGGAGTGGTGGCGCCCGAGCTGCTGACGCCGCTGCTCGCTCGCTTGCCGCCCGAGCAGTACGTGCAGACGCGCGTGCGCGACGGCGAGGGGTTCGACTCGCTGCGCTGGCCGGTGGCTCGCGACGCGGCGCTGGCGAGCGCGCTGGCGCGGCGCTTCGCGGCGCCGGAGGTCGCGACTGCGCGGCTCGAGGTCGAGGCGGCGGCCGGGGACGCGCCGCGGCTGCGCTCGCTGATGCGGCGCGCGGGGGCGCGGTACGTCGCGGCCTCGGGCGGCGAGCCGGCGCTGTTCCGGCAGTGGTGGAGCGACGCGACCGCCGACGACCTGGCGCTGTTCGCCGAGCCGCCGTGGCCGGCGCCGACTGCGTGGGTGGTGCTGAACCTGTGCTCGGCCTACCACGCGGCGGCCGACGGTCTTTACGCGTTTCACGTGCATCGCCGACTGCCGGGGCCGAGCGCCGAGGCGGTCGTGCAGCTGTTCAAGCACGCGCTCGCCGACGGGCTCATCGACGCCGCCGGGCTCGTCGACGCGGCGGTGGAGCTGGTGAGCGCCGGCGAAGCACGCTTCGTGCGGCCGCCGTAGCCGGCAGCGCGGCCGATGATCGAGGCGATCGCGGCCGCGTGCGCCGAGGTCTGCCGGGTCACCGGGGCGAGCCGCTGCACCGTGATGAGCGAGACGTTTGCGATCCCGTCGCCGCCGACGGCCGTGTCGTTCATGATCCTGGCGGGTCCGCGCGCGCTGGTAGTGCTCGACCTGCCGGGCTCGCCGGCGTGGACGTCGCGGATCTCCGGCCTCCGCTCGCGGCCGCTGATCACGCGTGTGGGTGGATCGGGGCGCTTCGAGCGGGTCCTCGGCGAGGGGGAGCGCGAGGAGGATCGGGCCGCGGCTGCGGTCGCTGCGCTGTGCTCCTTCGTCGAGGCCTCGCTCACAGCCCACGTCGCGGCGCATCCGGAGGACGAGCCGGTCTTTGCGCCCGTCGACGATGCGATGATCGGACGAATGTTCGGTTGAGCGGCCGCAAGCTGTCGTCGTGGTAATCTGCGGCGCTCCGGAAGCGCCCGGGTCCATCTTTCTCACGCGCATGCTGCATGTCGTGCAAGCTTGTTCCGACGTCCTGTGTTAGGGTAGCTCGGCTTCCATGCGTGTGGTGACCGGCTGGAGACTCGCGTTGGCGCTGCTTATCGCAGTGTCGACCGCGTTGCTTTTCGCCACCGGGGCGCGCATGCGCATTTTGGAAGGCGCGAGCGAGGAAGTCTGCTCGGTCGGGCAACACGACGTCCCGGTGGTCTCGCGCCAGCAAGATTCGTTCGATCGTTCGGCCCGGCGCGACGAGACCAATCCGGTCCTGCCGCCGCGGTCCGATGATTACGCGATTGTCATGATCGACGCGTTCTCGGCCTGGCCGTTGCCGGCGCCGAGCACGTCGCCCCGGACGCACGCGAGGGCGACGCAGCAGGCGCGTGGGCCCCCGGCCGGTCGGTGTTGAGCGCGAAGCGCTAGACGTCTGCACGTCCGCCGTCGATTTGCCGGTGTTCGTCGCAGCATGTGAACCTCGCACTATCACCAATCATTGTCGGCTCGCGTCCGACCGTCCGGTCGATGCGGTGTCAGGCCGCGCCTTGGGTCCTCATCGACCCGGCGAACCACAACCTGCTTTTGTCTGCCCGAGCCGTGCCCGGCCCGTGGCTGGGCCGCGCTTTGCCTCGCGCGCGGCGCGACCCGTCGATCCCCTCCGCATATGCACTCGATGTCCGACCCGTCTCGCATCCCCGCGCGCGTGCTCGAGCTGTTGGCCAGCGTCACCGGCCACGGCTTGTCGCTGCATGCCGCGAGCGCTGCGGCCGGCAGCGTCGCGCTCGACCCGGAGGACTGGTTGCAATCGACCGCCCGCGCGGCCCGCCAGGCCGGGCTCAAGGCGGCGCGTTTCACGGTCGACACCGCGGAGGAGCTGCGGCGGCTGTGCGCGCTCGAGTCGCCGGCGTGCTCCCGAGTCGGCGATCGCTGGCTGGTGCTGCTGGGCGCGCGCCGCGGAGTGCTCGATCTGGTGATCGTCGACGAGCTCGGCGAGGAGCGCCGGCCGATGCGGGCGGCGGGGCTGATCCGCTGGCTGGCCGGTCACGGGGCGGTGCGGCCGATGCCGTGGCTGGCGATCGAGCCGCGCTTCATGTTCTCGGCGCTCTCTTTCGCGCCGACCGAGATGGTCCGGCTGATCCGCACGTTCGTGCTCGAGCGGCGCGAAATCGCGGTGGTGGTGGTCTACGGGGTGGCGATGGCGGTCGCGTCGCTGGCGGTGCCGATCGCGGCGCAGGCGCTGGTCAACACGATCGCGGCCGACGCGATGGTTCAGCCGATCGCGGTGCTGTCGGTGCTGCTGCTGATCGCGCTGGGGGCGGTGGCGCTGCTGCGGGTGCTGCAGCTGACCGTGGTCGAGCGAGTCCACCGGCGGCTGTGGGTGCGCGGGGTGACCGACTGGATCCGCCGCACCCCGCGGACGTCGCGGGCGTCGCGGCAGGCGACGTCGAACCGCGAGCTGGCCAACCGCTTCCTCGACGTGGCGACCCTGCAGAAGGACGTGGCGGCGCTGCTGCTCGACGGGACGTCGCTGGTGCTGGTGACGACCGCGAGCCTGGTGCTGCTCGGGTGCTATCACCCGCTGCTGCTGGCGTTCGACGCGGCGCTGGTGGTGGGCATCGCGGTGGTGCTGCTGGCGGGGCTCGGCGCCCAGTCGCGAGCGGTGCGCGAGTCGGGCTGCAAGTGGGCGCTGTTCGCGTGGATGGACGACGTCGCCAGCACGCGGCTGCTGTTCGCGGACCCGCGCGGGCGGGCGCTGGCGGACCAGCGCGGCGAGCTGCTGCTGCGCGACTGGCTGCACGCGCGCGGCAATTATTTTCAGACGCTCCTGCGCCACGTCGTCGCCGGGGTCGGCCTTGAGGCGCTGGCGACGGTGGCGGTGCTGGGGCTCGGCGGCTGGCTGGTCGTCTCGGGCGAGCTGGCGCTCGGGCAGCTGGTGGCGGCGTCCGTGCTGGTCGGGCAGATCGGGTCCGGCGTCGGTCGGCTCGGGCGCCAGCTCGACCCGGTCTACGAGGGCGTGGCCGCGGTGGCGACCATGGGCAAGACCCTCGACGCGCCGCTCGAGGCGGGCGGTGGAGCAGTGCTGCCTCGCGCGTCGCGGCCGCTGGGCGTGGAGCTGCTCGACGGCGAGGGTGCGCCCATCGTGGCGCTGCGGCCGGGTGAGCGCCTGGCCCTGGTCGGCGGCAGCGACAGCCACAGCCGCGCGCTCGACCTGCTGTTCGGGCTGTACGGTCACGAGCCGCTGCCGCGCCTGCGAGCCCGCCTCGACGGGTTCGAGACGCACGCGCTCGAGCTCGACAGCGTGCGCGAGCAGGTCGCGCTGGTCCGCGGCGGCGAGCTGGTGCGCGCGAGCCTGCTCGAGAACCTGGTCGGCACTGCGACCGCGAGCGATCGCGGGGAGCTGTTCGCGCTGCTCGACCTGGTCGACCTGCGCCACACGGTGCTCGACCGGCCGGGCGGGCTCCAGCGCGAGCTGCTGCCCGACAACGACGACGGGCCGCTGCGCGACAGCGAGATCCGCCGGCTCGCGCTGGTGCGGGCGCTGCTGGCCAGGCCGCGGCTGCTGTTGATCGACCTCGGGCTCGATCGCCTGGGCCTGAGCCCGACGAGGCGTGGAGAGCTGCTCGACTGGATCGTGGATCCCCGACGACCGTGGACCCTGGTCGTCGTCACCGACAGCGTGGACAGCGGGGACGTGCTGTCGCGCTGCCATCACCAGCGCGTGCTCGCCGACTGCTGAGAGCCGAGGAGTCGATGGACGCACCGATCCACATCGTCCCGCTGCTCGACGTGTCGCGCGCCAGCCTGCTGTCGGTGCGCCAGCCGCGGGGCACCCATCTGGCGGTCCGGCTGATGCTGCTGGCGCTGCTGCTGTTCGCGGCCGCGCTGGCGCTGGTGCCGTGGCAGCAGAGCGTGCCCGGGCAGGGCCGCGTGATCGCCTACGCGCCGCTCGACCGCCAGCACTCGATCGAGGCGCCGATCGACGGGCGCCTGCAGACCTGGCACGTCGAGGAGGGGACGCACGTGAACGAAGGCGACCCGATCGCCGACGTCAGCGACAACGACCCGGAGATCCTGGCGCGGCTCGAGCGTGAGCGGCTGGCGATCGAGGCGCGCAGATTCGCGGCCCAGAGCTCGGTCGACGTCTCGAAGGCGAGGATCACCGCGCTCGAGCTGAGCCGCACGGCGCAGTCGTCGTCGGCGGGGCTGCGGGCGCGGATGGGTCGCGACCGCCAGATCGCGGCCCAGCGGGCGGTGGACGCGGCGGTGTCGGCCGCCGAGACGGCGCGGCTCAACCTGGCGCGCATGCAGGCGCTGTTCGACGAGGGGTTGGCGTCCAAGCGGGACCTCGAGCTCGCGCGGCTCGATCAGGCGACCTGCGCTGCCGACCTCGACTCGGCGAAGGCCTCGCTCAAGGCGAGCGTGCGCGAGATCGGGGCGCTCGACGCCGACGCCGACGCGGTCGACACCACCGCGAAGGCAAGCATCGAGGAGGCGCGCAGCAACCTCGCGTCGGCCGAGAGCAACCTCGCCGCCGCCTCCGCCGATCTGGTCCAGCTCGAGGTCCGGATGGCGCGCCAGCAGCGGATGAAGATCGTCGCGCCGCGCGACGGGACGATCTTGAAGCTCATCGGGCGCCACGGCACCGACATGGTCGCGGCCGGCGACGTGATCGCGACCTTCGTGCCCGACATGGGCGCGAGCGCGGTCGAGCTGTACATGTCGGGCAAGGACGGCCCGCTCATCTCGGCGGGGCGACGCGTCCGCTTGCAGTTCGAAGGCTGGCCGGCGGTGCAGTTCGTCGGCTGGCCGTCGGTCGCGGTCGGCACGTTCGGCGGGGTCGTCGAGTTCGTCGACGCGCTGGCCGACGAGAGCGGCAACTTCCGCGTGGTGGTGTCGCCCGATCCCGACGACCTGCCGTGGCCCGACAACCGCTGGCTGCGCCAGGGCGTGCGCGCCAACGGCTGGGTGCTGCTCGAGCGGGTCCAGCTCGGCTTCGAACTGTGGCGCCAGATCAACGGCTTCCCGCCCGCGCCAGGCCCGTCGACCGGCGGGAGCTCGTGACGCGAGCGAGATGTCCCGAAGGACAGGCAGCTACGGAGCGCGGGCCGCCGCGGCGGGGGCGACGACGCGCACGGTTCCGCGCCGCGCGATCGAGTGATGCCATTCGTCGCGCGGGGGCGAGCGCCGCGGGGCGGGCGCGGCTGCGAGAAGAATATGCATAGATGTCCGATCGGACATTAAACATAAGCGCCTGACTCGCCGGTTCGCGGTGGTTCGCGGCGCCGCCTGAGCCGCGCGCGTCGCCGGCCGCGTGGCCGGGGCGCGGGCGCGCGGGGAATGGCGAATATCAGCCCGAGACGCACATTGGCAATCGCCGCCTCGCTCGAATGTGAGCCGCGGGCGGCGCGGCCGACATGACGTATTTTTTATCGTTGCGCCGCGATCCGGGCGATCCAAGAACCTCGGTCGAGTCCGGAGCCAATACCCGGATCGGAGGCGAAAGATGCGGCTCGAACATGCATTCACGAAGTGCCCGGGGACCAAGAAAGGCGATCCGGCAGAATACCTCATCGACGGCGTCAACGAGGGCCAGTACGACCACGGGGTGGTGGAGCTGCTCTCGGTCGCGTCGGCCTGGTCCTACGCGGACCTGGGGACGTACACCGATCGGCTGTGTCAGATGGGCCTCGAGGGCGAGGTCGTGAGCGTCTGCGTGCGCAACGAGGCGATCCTCGTCGACGCGAAGGCCTACCTGTACCAGAGCGCCGACAAGCGGCTCGGGATCCTCACCCTCCGCGGCGTCGAGCAGGACGACATCATCCCGTGGCTCACCGATCCGCGGGCGACGATGACGCCGTTCCCGACGGTCGGCTCGGCCCACGGCGGCCTCTATCGCAGCGGTATGGCCCTCTGGCCGACCCTGCGCGAATTCCTGGCAGCGTTGTACACGGGCAAGCCGCTCGGCAAGCGGCTGGTCGAGCTGTCCCCGAAGAAGTCGGGGAAGCGGCCCGAGAGCGAGGTCGAGCAGATCGGCAAGAAGAAGCCGCAGCTCGAGGCGCTCTACATCACCGGGCACAGCACGGGTGGCTCGCTCGCCGGTATGGCGACGGCCGGTATCCATATCGACCCGAAGTTCGCGCCGATGCGCCCGCTGGTGCGCGGACTGTATGCCTACGGCCCGGCGATGTTCGCCGACCCGACGCTCGCCAGGACCCTCGACAAGCTGTTCGGCGAAAAGACCTATCGCTTCATGTACGAGAACGACTTCGTCACGAAGATGCCGCCGCTCTCGGTCGGGCGTTACGAGCACTTCGGGCGCCAGATGGTCTCGTCCAACCGCGACGGGGTATGGGTCGAAGAGCTGCGGCTGGATCGCCAGATCCGGGCGCATGTGACGGCGAACCTGGTCGGTGCGATCGCTCGGGCGAAGGACGCGATCTATCTGTCGATGTCCCCGACCATGCGGTACGCGTGGGGCGACCATTCGCCGACCAACTACATGCGGATCTCGCGGAACGCCTACGTCGGCCTCGGCCATCCGTGAGCGGCGAGGGCGGGCTCGGGCGCAGGTCCCGAGCCCGCCCGGTCGATCGTCGAGAGAAATGCTGCGCTCAGGCGTCGCCCGGCTCGCGGTCGTCCACGGCCGCGGGGCGGGTGATGCCGCGCAGGACCGCGACGCCGACGGCCGTGAGCGCGAGGTCGGACAGCGGGTCGCCGCGCGTCGTGTCGCAGCTGCACCCGGCCGGATCGCCCTGGGCGCCGCCGCCGTCGCTGTCGCCGGTCGTCGACGATTCACCGGTGCTGTCATTCGTGCCGGCGGTGCTCGGCGCGTCGCCGGTGGTCGGATCGCCGGTGTCGCCCTCGGTGCCGCCGGCGCTGCCGTGCGAAGTGGTCGGCGCGGGGCCATCGCTGGTGCCGTCGCCGGTGGTGGCATTGTCGGTGGTGCCGTCGCTGTCGGTGCCGTCGCTGTCGTCGCCGGTGGTGCCGGGCTGCTCGACCGCGGGGAACGGGCCGCGAATGGCGAGGGTGATGCCGTCGCCCTGGATGTTGACGAACAGGGTCTTGCCGTCGGGTGAGAAGCAGACGCCGGCGAACTCGCTGTCGCTCTGGGCGTTGCTCGCGAAGTCGTAGACCTCGCCGGTGGGCGCGAGGACGCGGACGAAGTTGTCGCCGTCGCCGTCCTCGGCCATGAACACCTCGCCCCACGGCGCGACGCAGATGTTGTCGGGCATGTCGAGCAGGTCCTTGTCGTCGGAGCGAGCCAGCAGCTCGAGCGTGGCGCCGCGTTCACGATCGACGAGCTTGAAGATCTGGCCGCCTGCCGCCGGGCCGCCGCTGGTCGAACAGACGTAGACCGCGCCCTCGAAGAACCAGATGCCCTCGCCGCGGATGAACAGCGCGGCGCCGCGGTCCTGGGCCTGCTCGCGCAGGCTGTCGTCGGCGGGGTTGGGCTCGTCGATGTCGACCCATTCGCACTCGACGGTCTCGGAAACGTCCATGAGCGTGGTGAGGAAAGTGTCCTGATCGAGGGCCTTGAGCGCCTGCAGCTTGCCGGTGAACGGATCGGCCTTGTCGGCGGGCACGAAGCGGTAAAGACAGCTGTCGGCGCGGTCCTCGGTGAGGTAGGCGACGAAGGTTTCCGGGTCGACGCAGGCGGCCTCGTGATTGCAGCGACCGTAGCCGACGATCCGCTGCGGCATCTGGACGGTCTCGGCGTCGGTCCGGCACAGGAACACGTAGCCGTGGCCGTCGTCCATGTTCTCCTCGCAGCTCAGCCAGCCCCACGGCGACAGGCCG
The DNA here is from genome assembly GCF_026626745.1 of Nannocystis sp. RBIL2. Lineage (GTDB taxonomy): Bacteria > Myxococcota_A > Polyangia > Nannocystales > Nannocystaceae > Nannocystis. Next base: position 1,617,155 of record NZ_JAPNJW010000001.1, on the reverse strand, counting down.
CCGGCGCAGTTGCGGATCGTGCCGACCAGCACGAGGTTGCTGGCGAGGACCTCGAGGGTGTCGCCGTCGAGCACGGTGCGCGTGACCCCGCCGACTGCGTCCGGATCGTAGGCCTCCGGCGGCGGGTCCTGGCCGGGGCCGTACGGGCTGTCCGAGGCCTCGGGGCTGAGCTCGTGGTTGCGCATCAGGACGATGGTGTCGTTCGGCCCGGCGAACGCTCCCATCGCGTCCGGCGCTCCGGGCACGCGATAGCCGTCGGTCATCGCGTCGCTGGTCTGGCTGACGATGGTGTACGAGAAGCCCGCGGGCAGGTCGAGCAGGCCCTCGGGATCGGGGACGAGCGCGCCGTAATCGGCGCGCGCGGTACGGTGATAGGAGAACACCAGCGGCAGGGACGCGGCGGCGGCCATCGCCGCGCCGCCGCGCAGGAAGGTGCGACGCTTGAGCATGGGGTCGTACGGACGCATGGCGCGCATCCTGGTGAAAGCGCGGAGTGCTGACAAACGACGTCTCGGCCGATGATTCGGCGCGAATGTCACGACCCCACGGTGAATGTCACGAGTCCACGGCGCGCGGGGGCGCGCGTGACCCGGCCGTGACGCGCGCGCGGGAGCAGTCTATTTTCCGGGACAGACACGGGGGCGCTCGCGCCCCCGATCGAAGCCGCGCTGCGGGCTGATGGCCCCGAGCCGCCCGGGGTTCTGTGTTACCCTGGATCCGCAGGTGCAGGACTCCCTCCCCGTCGGCACGCTCATCGACGACCGCTACCGCCTCGTTCGGCTGCTGCGGAAGGGGGGAATGGGCGAGATCTACGCCGCGGAGCACCTCCACACCCACAAGCGGGTGGCGATCAAGCTGCTGCGCGAGCCGTGGAGCCGCGAGCCGGTGACGCGCGAGCGGTTCAAGCGCGAGGCGCAGGCGACGTCGCAGATCGTCCACGACCATATCGTCGAGACGCTGGACTTCGGGGTGACGCCCGACGGGGTCTGCTACCTGGTGATGGAGCTGCTCTACGGCGAGGACCTGCAGGCCACGCTGTTGCGCGAGGGCCGACTGCCGCTGCGGCGCGCGGCCGACATCGTCATGCAGATCTGCAGCGCGCTGGCCGAGGCGCACCGCCACGGCATCATCCACCGCGACCTCAAGCCGGCCAACTGCTTCCGCGTGGGCTTCCGCGGGGTCCAGGACTTCATCAAGCTGATCGACTTCGGCATCGCCAAGCGGCTGCCCCGCGGCGTCGACAACATCAGCCAGGAGTCGGTCGCGCTGACGGCCGAGGGCACGATCCTCGGCACGAGCTTCTACATGGCGCCGGAGCAGTCGACCGGCGGACCTATCGATCATCGCATCGACGTGTACGCCGCCGGGGTGGTGCTGTTCCAGCTCGTCACCGGCAAGCTGCCGTTCCGCGGGCCGACGGCCGCCGATACGTATCGCCTGATCCTCACCGCCGAGGTGCCCTCGGCCCGCAAGACGGCGCCCGAGGCCGAGCTGCCGGCCGCGCTCGACGAGCTGTTCCGCAAGGCGCTGCGCAAGCAGCCCGACAAGCGCTACGGGTCGATGGACGAGCTCGGGGCGGCGATCGCGGCGGTGGTGTCCCATGCCTCGAAGGACAGGCCGAAAGGCGAGGGCGCGACGGCGGCGGTCCGCGACGCGGCGGCCGCGAACCGGCGCGGGCTGCGGATGGTCGGCACCGTGGCGCTGGCCGCGGCGCTGGTGACTGCGCTGGTGATCGCGCTGATCTGGCGGATGTGATTCGGGACATGTCCCGAGGGACATGCCAGGTCAGGCGACGTCGAGCACCCGCTGGAGGGCCGGGCGGCGGTACTCGGCGCCGCCGGTGAGCACGGTCAGGTTGGCGAGGATCTGGGCCTCGCCGGCGCCGTGGGTGTGACCGCAGAGGACGGTGAGGCGGCGGTCGGGCCGGGCCGCGGCGGCCTCGCGCAGGGCGTCGCCGACGGCCGCGCAGGTGAAGTAGGGCTGCCAGTCGTCGTCCGAGTGACGGCCCTCGTGCCAGCAGGCCTCGGCGAACGGCGGCACGTGGGTGACGACGACGACCTCGGCGAACTCGCGCAGGGCGTCGCGCAGGAGCGGGCGCAGGGCGGCCGCCTCGGCGTCGCCGCGGGCCCGCAGCTCGGCGTGCAGGCGGCTGCGGCTGGTGCCGCGGAACCGCCGCGGGTCGGCGCGCGCGACCGGGTCGAGGGTGCCCGCAAGCTCCTCGATGTGGAAGAAGTCGTTGAGCACGACGGGCGTGCTGTCGGGCTTGCCGACCCGCGCGTCGGCCCAGCCGTCGCAGCCGATCAGACCTGTCCGATCGGTCAGGCGCACGACGCCGGCCGCAGGCAGCCACGAGAGCCGCGGCCGCCGGGCCCCGAGGTCGAGCACTGCCGCGCGCACGGCCGCGACGGAGCTGCCGTAGTAGTCGTGGTTGCCGAGGACGAAGTAGATGGGCCCCGGCACGCCCTGGGCGAGCAGGCGCAGGTGATGCTCGAGGGTCTCGGCGTGCGAGAGGTCGCCGCTCAACACGAGCGCGTCGGCCCGCGGCGCGGCGAGCTCGGCCGCGAACCGCCGCACCTGCCCGTCGTCGAGGAAGTCGAGGTGGATGTCGGTCGCCCAGGCGAGGCGCACGGGCCGAGCATAGCCCGACCCGTGCGCCTCGCGGGAGACGAAGGATTTTGCGGCTTTCGATGGGCGAGGCGGCGCCGCGGACCTCCCCGCGGCGCGCCGATCGCGGTACAGTCGCCGGCATGGCATGGATCCGGATCGTCGACCCCGAGCACGCTGACGGCCTCCTGGCGCGGATCTACCGCGCCGCGCTCGCGCGCGCCGGGAAGATCTTCAACGTGCTGCGGATCCAGAGCGTGCAGCCGCGCGTCCTGCAGGCGTCGCTCGACCTGTATCGTGAGCTGATGTTCGGCCCCGGGCCGCTGTCGCGGGCGCAGCGCGAGATGATCGCGGTGGCGGTGTCTCGCACCAATCACTGCGTGTATTGAACGCGCGCGCACAGCGACGACCTCCGGGCCGAGGTCGAGGCACAACCCGATGTCCACGCCATCGCCGACGCGCTCGAGCGCGACCCGGATCGCGCTGCCCTGTCACCGGCGGACCGGGCGATGATCGACGTGGCAGTGGCGCTGACGCGCGACAGCCGGGCGATCGATGCGGCGCGGATCGAGGGTCTGCGGGCGCACGGGTTCGACGACGTGGCGATCCACCAGATCGTGCAGATCACGGCGCTGTTCAATTATTACAATCGCCTGGTCGACGGGCTCGGCGGCGAGTTCGAACCCGAATGGGGAGAGGACCCGCTGGCGCCGGATCGCAAGCGGTGAGGCGGGACGCCGGTCTGGGTGTGTGGGGGGAGGAGGCGACGTGCGGCGAGCGGGAGACAGGGCGTGCGCGGCGGTGTAACCTGCCCGGTATGCCCTCTCATCGTCGTCCGTTCGTGCTGCTGGGTCTCGGCGCGCTGCTCGTCGCCCTGGCGACCCTGATCACGCCGCTGTGGGTGATGCGCCCGTTCCGGCCGCAGGGGCCGACCGAGCTGGCAGTCGCGCTGTGGGTGCTGCGCTTCGGGCCGTGGCTGCTCCTCGGGGCAGGTCTCATGGCCGTGGCGGCAGTGGTGCGCGCGTGGCCCGGCGGGTGGTGGCGGCGGATCGCTGCGGTGGCGATGCTGGTGCTGACGCTCGGCGCGGGCGGATTGTCGCGCATCAACGTATTCGAAAAGATGTTCGCGCCCATGCCGGCCCCACGCTTCGCGGCCGCGAGCGAGTCGGGTCTGCCGGACGAGGCGATCGTGATGGCTGTGCGGGTGGGCGAGCAGGCGCGCGGATACCCGGTAGAGGTGATGGCGTATCACCATGTGCTCAACGACGTGGTGGGAGACGCGGCGATCGTCGTGACATATTGAACGCTCTGCCACACCGGTCTGGTGTGGACGCGGACAATCCAGGGCAAGACGCTGACGTTCCACCTCGCGGGGATCCACAACCAGAACTTCCTCATGCGCGACGAGGAGACTGGGAGCTTCTGGCAGCAGGTCACCGGCGAATGCGTCGCAGGGCCGATGCGCGGGGCGCAGCTCGAGCGGGTCCACAACGACGAGCTGACGATCGCGCGGTTCCGGGCCGAGTCGCTGACGGGCCAGGTGCTCCTCGGGGAACCTGGCCATTCGGACAGCTACGAGCGCGACTGGGAGCTGGGGATTGACGAGTTGCCCACTGTCGTCGACACCAGTGATTCACCGCTGCCGCCGCGCGCGCTCGTGGCAGGGGTCGCAGTCGGAGGCAAGGCGAGGGCGTACGAGGCGAGCCGGCTGGCGGCCGAGCCGGTGATCCTCGACGAGATCGGGGAGGTGCCGGTGGTGCTGTGGTCGGGCGGGGGACGCATGCTGCGGGCGTTCGAGCGCCGCGTCGACGGCAAGGCGCTGCTGCTCGCGCCTGCCGATGGCGAACATCTCCGCGACGCGGAGACGGGGAGCTTGTGGGACTTCCGCGGCTGCGCAGTCGAGGGGCCGCAGGCGGAGGCGAAGGTGTGCATGACGTCAGTTCCTGTCCTTTGGGACTATTGGTTCGATTGGCGGGCGTATAACCCGGAGACCGATATCTACGGGCGATAAGCCGATGCCCTCGCTAGCCAGGCGGCGATGAGACAGTTGGGGCACGCCGGTAAGCAGGGATGTGCCTCGCGGGCTGGCGGAGTACCAAAGTGGTAAAAAGTACTGCGTGAGCGCGGGCACAGTGAATCAGACCGCGACTACGACCGGGAGCTCGCGCGTGGCCCACGGCATCGCCGCCTGCCCCTGTTCAGTCTGGCGAGCGCGGCAACGCGTGCTTGACGCGCGCATGCGTGCCGGCGCGTTCGACGGGACGGCAGCACGCGCGAGATGCAGACACCGTGACAGGGCCGCCAGCGGCCCTTTGCGCACGCGGCCCGTCGCCCGCCGATTGCTGCACCCGGGGAAACAGTCCTTGTCCGCTCAGGCGGCTACCGGGCGACGTCGCGGCCGACTACGGTGAGCACACGTCGTTGGAGTCGAAACCTACGTGTATCGCAACGTTCTTACGGCCCCAGGCCGACGACGCAGGACATGACCCAGGCGGCGCTGAAATTTCCCCAGGACGTCGACCCGTCGAGCGGAGAGAGGCCGATCATCTATCAGTTTGCCACGCTCGATTACACCGGGGTGTCGCCGACGCTCACCGTGCCGTCGATCGACAATCGCCTGGACAGGATGGACTACTGCGCCCTCCTCGCGCACTTCGACATGACGAATAACGACCTCGCCGGGGTGGGGCGTCTCCGCCGTCAACAGGTCGAACTGGCAGAATAGCCTCGACCGCGCGAAAGCGGCGATCGACCGGGGCGATGGACGCGAGTGCTGCCGAAGGTCCTTCCTCTCTAGAACGAGACCGTCAAGGACCCGGGGCCGCGCGAACCCTCGGGTCCGTACGAACCACGCAACTGCAACAAAGACAGAAGGTAGCCAGGTAACAGCATGCCACAGCAGACATCAGGAACGTTCACCATCGTTTATAACCTGTTCAGCAATCTGGGCGGTCCCGACCTTCAGTTCGGGATGGACTTCACGCTGACGTGTACGACCGAGGCGGCACTCTGCCAGCTCATCTTTCCCGCCACCGAGGTCGGGATGAATAAACCCGGGAAGTGGAACATCGACAATCATCAACCGGCGGGCAGCGCGTCGTCGCTTGTTTTCGCCAAGGCCGAGCGCGGCACGATCGACGACAAGCCCAGGGAGCTCCGAGGCCGGAACCACGGGGTCATGCGGACGAAATTCGCGGTGTACCAGGTCGACGTGGCGGCGATGAAGCTCTACACCACCGGGGTGAAGTTCAGCTACAGCATCAACACGAGCGACGCCTCACCGGCGGTGGTTTTCGAGGGCTTCGAACGCTCCGACCTCCCCAATGAACAACGGGGAGTGATCGCCCTCAAGTGCCCCCTCATCAAATTCAGCTAGACTGTGCGGTGGAGGGACTGCAGGCGGAAGTCAAGGCTTGCATGCCTGCAGCGGCTGTCCTCTCGGACTGTTGGTTCGACTGGAGGGCGTACAATCCGGGTACCGATATTGAAACACGCGGCGCCCCGAGTGGGGCGCCGCGCAGGTTGCCTCAGGCCATGCCAATGGTCGGGCCGGCCTTGACCTTGCTCTTTACCTTCATGACGCTTTCCTTTCTCGGGTCCCGAGGGGCCACGGGTCGATGGCTCCATTCAAGCCGCGCCGAGCATGGCTGGGGTCGCCGTGCTAGTCCACCACCCCGGCCAGGCGCGACCGCGACCGTGCGCGACGCTCCAACTTTTCGACGCCTGCCATGGCGCAGCGTCGGCACACCAGTTGGCAGCGGAGCGTCGGTGCTCTCAAGCAAGCGCGCGTGGACGATCGCGTGGCGGCCTCGCGGACCGGGGCGATCGCCCGCTCGTCGGCGATGGTTCGACCCATCGGCATCGACGCGCGCGACGAAGAGCGCTCCGCCTGTCCAGCCGACCTCGCGCCCCACTCGAGGTCGAGCCGCTCGAGCGTGATCTGGCAGGTCGTCCGTGGGCGAGGTTCTGCTACCCGTGAGCATCGACGGCGCCATGCCCAGCGCGGTCCGAGGTAGCGAGCCCAGCGGGCTTCATGGCGGCGACGGAGCACGCGACCCATCGCTTGTGACCTCGCCGCTTGCGCGCCGCGATGGCCTCCGCTAAGGAGGCGTGCATGCCGCAGCAGGTGACGCTCTCCCAGGTGATGCAGCAGCTCGAGGCCCAGGGCGACGACAAGGTGCGGCAGCGGTACGTGCGGGACGGCGCCGGAGACAATGTGTTCGGCGTGCTGCTGGGGAAGATCCGCGGCCTCGCGCAAGCGCTGGGGACGAATCACGCGCTGGGCCTGGAGCTGTGGGCCAGCGGAAACCATGAGGCCCGGATCTTGGCCTGCATGTTGCTCGATCCCGGGGCGCTCACGGAGAAGGAGGCGCGCGCGCTGCTCGAGCCGCTCTCTCATCCCACGCTGGTGGACGAGTTGGTCGGACGCGTGCTCGTGCATGCGCCCGTCGCCGAGGCGCTGCAGACCCGCTGGATCGACGGTGACGCGGAGCTGCCGCGCCGGGCCGGGTGGAAGCTCCTGGCCGGCCGCATCGCCCGCGGGCTGGCCAAGGACCTCGACGTCGAGGCGACGCTCGCGCGCATCGAGCGAGAGCTGCCGGCGGCTCCGTACCGGGTGAAGGAAGGCATCAATTACTGCCTCGTCTGGATCGGCCTCCACGTGCCGGGGTACACCGAGGCGGCGATCGCCATCGGCGAGCGTCTGGGCCGGTGGGACGACAGGCCCATTCCGAAAGGCTGCACGTCGAGCTATGCGCCGGAGTGGATCGCGGCAGCGCTCGCGCTGCGAAGAGGGGAGAAGACCGAGGCGCGACAGGCGATGGAGTCGGCGTCCGCGAAGAAGAAGGCCGCTCCGGTCAAAAAGAAGAGCGCCGCGAAGAAGAGCTCCGCCGCGAAACACGTGCGCTGAGCTCTCGGCCGAGCCGGACCGGTGAGGCTATGCGGGCGCAACGGCCCCCGCGGTGAGGGCCGTTGCGAGCGGGGCAGGCGCTACCTGGGCAGCCGTTCGACGATCCAGGCGCCGAGCTCGGCGGTGATCGAGGTGTGCAGGGTGTTCTTGCTCGAGATCTTGAAGTCGTCGAACGGCGTATCGTCCGGCGTGAGATTCGAGAGGTCGGCGTTCAGGTCGGCCCAGACGTCGCGATTTCTGACCGCCAGGGCGCTCGCCGTCGGGACGAAGCTGGTGAGCTCGTTCCGCAGTTCCACGGTCGCCCCGGCCTCTCGCAGCTTCTCGGCGGCGAGTCCGAAAGTCCGCAGCTTGCCGCCGGCCACCGAGTCGGCAGCAGGCAGGCCGCTGGTGAGCTTCTTCGTGGGGATCCCCGTCAGGTTGGGGAACTCCGCCACGAGCTGCCCGTCGCCCGTGGGCTGCTGGTAGAGCGTGCCGTTGAACCTGCCCGTGGACTTCAGCGCCACGATCCCGCCGCCCTGGATCGTGTTGTCTGCCGCGAGCGCGCCGTTCGCGACCGCGAGCAGGCGCGGCATTTGGGGCCAGTCGCCGAACCTGCTCAGGATGTCGAGGAAATCCTGCCGCAGCGGGCTCGGGTCCGTATTGTCGGTCATCTCGTTGATGTGATACCGTAGGAGCTGCTGGGCGGCCGGGCTGTTGATCATCTGGGACATCTCCGGCGCGGTGAGGATCAGCCGGTGCGCCAGCGCCTGCATGGCGACCGGCATCCAGGCGCCGTGATGCGGGCTGTCGTAGCAGATGTAGGTCGAGGTCTCGTGCATCATCCGCTGCGTCTCCATCTTGGCGAGCACGAGCCGAGTGATGAGCCCGCCCATGCTGAAGCCGCCGAAGGTGAGCGGGGAACTGCCCAGTCGCTCCGCGATCGCCCGCATGAGGCAATGTTGGGCGACCTCGGCGTTGTCCAGGATCGAGGCGGTGCAGTCCTTGTAGCCGAGGATGATCACGTCGTAGCCGCGCTCGCGCAGGGTCGAGACGAACGGATACTCCCCGAGCTCCATCCCCTTCCACATGTCCTCGAGCCGGGTCTCGCCCGCGTGGAAGCCGTCCGAGAGGATGACGGGCCTCGTCAGGGAGGACCTGCCCCTCGCGTGGAACACCCACGCCATTCCGCCCGCGCGGGGCCCCGGAATCTCCCAGAGCGTGTAGTCCTCGGGGGGGAGCTGAATGTCCCGGCCCGTCCCGCTCAACCCCGTCAGATCCCAGCTATTCACCGTCAGTTCAGTCATGAGTCGTGTCCTTCTTTCCGGTTGTCCAGCCATGGACTGTCTACAATCGTGTCGCGCTGTTTGCCATGGGACCTTGGTCTTATGCGAGCCGTGACGGGGTGCGAATACGATCTGCTGCCCGCGCCACTCGCAGAAGCTCGAACCGCGCCCGTCTGACGGGCGCGGTTCGAGCTTGAACGATGATGGGATCGAGAACCGCGGTGCCGCGGCTCGCTACGCGTGTTTCCCGTGCTCGGCCTGCTCCACGTACTCCTGGCAGCAGCAGAACTCGGTCGTGCTGGTCGTGCTCGACTTGCTGCTGCAGATCACCTTCTCGAGGAGGGACTGGAAGCCGTCGAGCGCGTGCTGCGACGTGAACGCCTTGCCGCCGGTCTCGTCGGCGACGCGGGCGTACTCGGCCTCCAGCGCCTTGCGCTGCTTCTCCTTTGCGCTGCTCGTGCCGAGGTAGGTGTGCACGCGGACCTCACCTTTCTTGGCGGCCTCGATGGTGCGGTTGGCAGCGTCGATGTCGTCCTTGTCGACGTCGGCGCCGCCGCCCTCGAACGCCTCGTCGCCGAGGAAGAAGATCGCGCGCCTCGCATTGGCGCGCCAGTCGAAGTGGAGGGTCACGTCCTCGATGGCGCGCGCGCCGTCTTCCTGCGCCCCGCCACCCGCGACCGAGCCCTTCTTGCGACCCCGGAGGGCGCTCTCGTCGGCCTTCGCGGTGCCGGTCAGGTAGTTTTTGACCGTGGTGTCGAAGCGCGTATTTTTGAACGTCCCTTCGACGCCGAGGTACGTGACGCGCAGGTCCGAGGGGCACTTCGTCTTGGCCGCCTCGATGGCCGCGGCGACGGCCTTGCTCAGGGCCTCCGCCTCATCCTTCATGGACACGCTGGAGTCGATGACGACGACCAGATCGACGGCCGGAGTGGTGGTGCTCTCGTCCGTGACGGTGGTCCCCGTGGCCGGCGTGGGGAAGCCCAGCGTCTTGCCCAAATAGCTCTTCGGGCCGTCGCCGCCGATTCCGGTGAGCTGCGCCGGCAGGCTGGTGTCCGCGGTCAGGCTGCAGATTCCCTTGGCGGGGGTCCCCGTGACGAAGGTGAAGCGCTTGTCCGGATCGTCCTGATCGAAGTAGAAGGTCTGGACGTGGCTCCGATCGATCGTGCCGACGACCTCGTCGTGGTAATAGAACGCGGTCAGCTCGGGCTCGCCGCCGCCTTCCGGGGTCTTGTACGTGAAGCAGCCCTTGCCCGCGACGGTGCCGTCCGGGTTCTTCACCTCGAACGTGTAGCTGGTCGTGGCGCCGGGGCGCTTCCCGGCCTCGTCCTTGATGACGACGGTGGGCTTGGCCGGCTGCGCGGGCTTGGCCGGCTCCTCGGCCTTGGGCTGCTCGACGGGCTTGGCCGGCTCGGGCTGCGCGGGCTTGGCCGGCTCCTCGGCCTTGGGCTGCTCGACGGGCTTGGCCGGCTCCGGCTGCGCGGGCTTGCGCGGGAACGCGGAAGCGACGTAAAGCCCGGAATTGTCGATGCGGGGCGCCCTGTTGTTGCCCACCGGGAAGATGTCGTAGCGCAGGTGGAGCGTCTTGTAGCCGGCCGCGTCGAGTCGCACGAGGCCCATCACGGTGTCGATCGAATTGGCCATGCCGCCCGGCGCCGGCTGGTTGGTGCCTTGCAGCACGCCGTTGCTGAGGCCCAGCTGCGCGCTCGGCTGGTTGCCTCCGGCGGTGGCTGGCGCAGCGCCGCCGTTGACGAGCTTCCAGCCCGCCGGGCTCGCGGCCTTGCCGTCTGCGAGGGTGCCGGTGATGGTGAGCACGGTCTTCGCGTACGTCAGGCCGGCGTAGATGTCGCTGACACCGATGAACGTGTTGGCCCCCGCGACGCCGTCCTGGCCGCCGACCTTCGAGCCCTTGTAGCGGGAGAAGTCGAGCTCGACGGTGAAGTTGTTCTGCGGACCGGTGAACTGCCGGTTCGCCTGCATTCGGATGGCATTGACGCTGGTCGACGCGAGGTTCGCCTGCTCGTGCTTGCCGAACGAGGCGGCGCCGGTGCCGTCGTTGATCGAGCCGAACGGAGCCACGCCGCCGTTCGTCCAGTCGAAGGTGCCGAAGCCGGAGCTGACGCCGAAGCGGATGCCGATCTCGCCGCCGAGGCCGTCGGAGACATAACGCCACTGATTCCAGTCGGCAGGATGATTGAACCGGTACCCCGACGGGTCCCAGAACACGAGGTCGAACGCTTCGGCGTTGGGGGCTTGTGACATGACGTGGTATTCCTTCCGCGAGACGGTGTTACGGTTGCAGCGAATGAATGGACGATGTACAGCAGAGCTCGCATTCGGAGCTCCGGTCCCACCGGGCCATGGCAGGGTCGATCATGGACGATGCAGCGCGGGCGCTCCGGGCTCAGGCCGGGAGGGCCGCGGCGAGTGCTGCCTATTTGATGCCTCTAGGGCGCCGTCGCCATAGGACTTTGGGCCTACGGGAGCGCCTGCCCGCGATGTAGCGCGCAGACAGGCTCGGGTTCGAGCTTCACTCGCGGCTGGATGCCCGGTTCGTCGTCGCGCTGCCGTCCTCGATCCACGCGGGGAGCGTGCATTGCAGCATCGCGCCCCCGACGGGGCTGCTTTCCGCCCAGAGACGGCCCCCGTGCGCCTCCACGATCGAACGGCTGATGGCGAGGCCCACGCCGAGGCCCTCGGGCTTGGTGGTGTAGAACGCCTCGAAGACCCGTTCCATGTCCGCAGGGGCGATGCCCTTGCCGGAGTCCTCCACGGAGAGGACGACTTGATCCGTGCGTTCGCAATGGGTCTTCACGACCACGAGCCGCGCGCCGGCGGGGCGCTCGGCGACGGCGTCGAGCGCGTTGACCACGAGGTTGAGGAGCACCTGCTGCAGCTGAACGGCGTCGCCCCGCACGCACGGCAGGCGCGGCTCGAGCTCGAGGCGGAGCTGCGCGCCCCGCAGCAGCGCGTCGTTGCCCACGAGCCGCGCCACCTCGCCGGCGAGCGCATTGAGGTCCTGGGCGTCCGCGCTCGGCGCTCCCTTCTTGAGCATCCTGCGCATTCGCTGGATGATCGACCCGGCGCGACGCCCGTCGTTCGCGATGTCGCCGAGCGCGGCGATCGCTTCGGCGACGTCGGGCGGGCTCTTATGAAGGAGACGTCGGGCCGCCTGCGCGTTGTTGAGGATCGCGGCGAGCGGTTGATTCAGCTCGTGCGCGATCGAAGTGGCGAGCTCAGCCATTGCTGCCACGCGATCGAGGTGGGCGAGGCGCTGGTTGCTCGCCATCAGCTCGTCGGTCCGACGCCTCACCTCGGCCTCGAGCGAGTCCCGGGCGCACGCGAGCTCCGCGGCGGTCCGCTCGAGTTCGGCGTTCTTCTCCGCGAGCATCCGCGCTTTTGCGCGGAGAGCGAGCTGCGCGCGCACGCGAGCCGTCAATTCCGCGCGCACGAACGGTTTGGTCACGTAATCGACCGCGCCGAGCTCGATTCCGAGGCTCGCGGCATCGGTGAGGGAAGTCATGAAAATGATGGGGATGTCGCGAGTCGCTGGATTCGCCTGTAGTCGGCGACAGACCTCGAATCCGTCCATGCCGGGCATCACCACGTCGAGCAGAACGAGGTCCGGCGGCTCTCGGCGGATCTGGCTCAGGGCCATTTCTCCGTCGGTGGCCACTGCGATGGCGAAAGGCTGGCCGAGGAGCGCGTCCGAGAGCAGCTTGAGGCTTTGGGGCTCGTCGTCGACGAGCAGGACGAGCGGCGGCGCGAGCGTTGACATGCTTCTCCGTATGGGCGAGGAATTTCCGCGGCGGTGGCTCATTTTCATCCGCCCGGAGGGACCATGGTGCAGCCCGAACGTACGGTTTTCGTGGTGGACGACGACCCTTCCGTGCTCCGGAGCCTCGAGCGACTGCTGCGCGCTGCGGAGTACGCAGTCGAGGCGTACGCCTCTCCCCGCGCTTTTCTGGAAGGTGCACGCATGGAGCGGCCGGGGTGTGGGGTCGTCGACCTGCGCATGCCCGAGCTCGGCGGCCTCGATTTGCAAGAGGAGCTGTCGCGGCGAGGCCTCTCGATCCCGCTGATTTTCCTGACGGGGCACGGCGACGTGCCGAGCTCGGTGCGAGCGATGAAGGCGGGTGCGGTCGATTTTCTGTCCAAGCCCTGCGACGACACGGACCTGCTCGCGGCGGTCGAGCGGGCGCTCTCTCGTGACGCCGAGGCGCGCGCGGTCCGGGCGGAGACTGCGGCCATACAGGCACGCTTCGCGTCGCTCACCCCGCGCGAGCGCCAGGTGGGCTCGCTCGTGGCGCAGGGCCTGCTCAACAAGCAAATCGCGGCACAGCTCGGGACTGCCGAAAAGACGATCAAGATCCACCGGGGTCGGCTCATGGAGAAGCTCGGCGTGGAGTCGGTTGCGGCGCTGGTGCGACTCGTGGACCGGCTGCCCGTCAGCCCGGAGAGGACCCGCTAGAGCTCCGTTCGCCATCGTCGCTCACCGATGACAGTGTTTACAACACCGGAGGCGGGGCAACATTGGACCAAGGTCCTACGTGGCACGTCGTCGGAGGGGGAAGGTGACCTTCGGTTACCCCGACGCGAGCTTCTCGCGAAGCTCCCGCAGGCGGTACGCCTCGGCCAGTGCGCGTACTTCGCCCACCCACGCGGACAGTCCCGCGTCCTCGGCTTCGAGCGCCTCGAGGGTTTGCACGAGCTCGGGGACACGTCCCCGCTCGGCGAGGTCTGCGAGGCGCGTGAGTACCTCCCCGGGCGGCTCGCGGAGGGGGGCACGCGAGGCGTCTGCGGCGGTCTCGGGCTGCCGCGCCCCCACGTGGCCCGCCGACGCCTCGGCCTGCCGTCGACCTCTCGAACGCTCCCCGATGACGCGCAGACCCAGCGCCACGGTGAACGTGCTGCCTACGCCGACGGCGCTCTTCACGTCCATGCGTCCGCCCATCTGCTCCACGATCTTGCGGCTGATCGAGAGTCCGAGCCCGACGCCCTCGACGGCTCGCCCCAGGGCGAGGGCCTGTTCGAAGGGGTCGAAGATCCGCGCGAGGTCGGCCGAGGCGATGCCCGGGCCCGTGTCTGTCACCCGAAAGAAGAGATTGGCGGCTCGAGACTCGGGGCTGCTCTCGTCGAGCTGCGTCTCGACCGTCAGGGTGACCTCGCCCTCGCGCGTGAACTTGATGGCGTTGCCGACCAGGTTGAGGAGCACCTGCGTCAATCGCTTCTCGTCGACCAGCACCCACGATGGCGCGCCTTGCGACGCATCGCGGAAGCGAATCCCTTGTGCCTCGGCGCGCAGCCGGCACAGGTCGGCGACGCCCTGCAACAGGCCCGGGAGGTGGACCTCGGACGGAGCGAGCTCGAGCTTGCCTGCTTCGATCCGGGCGAGGTCGAGTAGATCGTCGATGAGGGCGAGCAGGTGCTTGCCGGACCGCTCGACCACGTCGAGCGAGGCGCGGTCCTCCGCGGGGAGCCGCGGGGATCGGCCGAGGAGCTCCGCGTAGCCGAGGATGCCGTGGAGCGGCGTCCGCAGCTCGTGGCTCATGTTGGCGAGGAAGCTCGACTTGGCCCGACTCGCGGCATCGGCCGCCTCTTTGGCGGTCTTCAGCTCGGCGGTGCGCTCCTCGACCTGCTGCTCGAGGACGAGGTTTCGCCGGGCGAGCGCACGGAGCCGCACCCGCGTCCCGCCCCAGACGAGCCCCACGAGCACGACCGCATAGCTCAGATAGGCCCACCATGTCCGCCAGGGGGCAGGGTCGACCTGGAATCCGAGCGACACCGGGCCCGCCACGTTACCGGCGTGATCCTGCCCCCAAAGATGGAATGTATAGGCCCCGGCGGGGAGATTCGTGTATCTCGCCTTGGCGTCGGCGGTCCAGGGGCTCGGTGAAGCATCGAAGCCTTGCAATTGCGTACGGTACTTGATCTCGTGCTCGCGGAACAGGGAGAGCAGCGCGAAGTCGAAGCCGACGGTGTTCTGATCCCAGGGGAGCGACGTGCCGGGCGACACCTCGCGCGTCGTCCCTGCCGCGGAGAGGACGAGGGGACGGGGCGTGCCGTCCTCGACCTCCTCCGCGGGGTCGAAGACTGCCGCTCCGCCGGTCATGCCGAGCCAGATGCGCCCGCGGCCGTCGACCCAGGAGGCGTTCATGTTGCACTCCTCGCTCGGCAGCCCGTCCTCGCGCGTGAACACGTAGACAGACATCTCCGCGGGATCCGCCGGCGTCGGCGCGCGCGGGGTCAGGCGCGCGACCCCGCGGTTGGTGCAGAGATACACCCGACCGCGTGCATCGGCGCGCGCGACGTATACGCTGCTGCTGGGCAGCGCGGGGTTCGACGTCTCGTTCAGCGGAGCGAGCCATTGCCCGGAGTCGAGATCGTAGCGCGCGACGCCGCCGCCGCCGGTGCCGACCCAGAGGACCCGCGTGCCGTCGGCGTTCGGGATCTCGGAGAGTGTCACGATCAAGTCCGAGCCCAGGGGTGCGCTTGCGGCGGTGTAGCTCGCCCACACCCCGTCCTCGAGCCGCGACAGGCCTCTCGTCGTCCCGAACCAGGTCGTGGTTCGCCCGTCCCGGCGCGCGGTCTCGAGGACGGCCATCAAGTCGTCGTGAATGAGGCCACTGTCGCCGGCGCGATAGATCTGCCCCGCGCCGTCGCCGTCGAGGCGGGCCGCGCCGTACGTGGTCCCGACCCAGAGGCTGCGGCCGTCCAGTGATTCGCTGGCGGCGTAGACGACCTCGAACGGCAGCGACGAATTGCGTCGAGTGAGCGTCGTGAGCTGCCCATTCGCCCAGCGGTGCAGCCCCTTATTAAAACCTCCCGTCCAGACCACCCCCGGCTCGCGGCGCGAAGGGAGGAGGAACGCGAGCCGCGAGCTCATCTCGGCGGCGGCCTCGGGGGGGAGGACCGGGGCGAAGGCGTCGTCCGAGAATCTGCGCAGCTCATTGTTCAGAGCGATCCACAGCTCAGGTTCGGCACCGGGCAGGGTGACCTCGGCGATTCCCTGCACCGAGCCGTGCACGGCCGCGTTGCGCTCGGTGAACCCGACCCAGCCATCGTGCCGTAGACGCGCGAGGCCGCCGGCCTCGGTGCCGATCCAGAGCGTGCGAGCACCGGGCCCCTGTTCCGGTAGCACCTTTCGCACGTAATCGTCGGGCATGCCGCTGGTCTTCTGGCTCAGCGTCGTCCACACCCCGTCCTGCAGGCGAGCGAGCCCTCCGCCGTCGGTCCCGACCCAGAGCGTCCGCTTTCCCGAGCCGCTCACGGTCTCGGCGAGCGCGCGGATGACCTGCGCCGGCAACTCCACGCCCGAGGTCGCGACGACCTCCCAGCGACGATCGACGTGGCGCGCGAGGCCCTCGAACGTGCCGGCCCAGAGCACGCGGCGGTGCTCCTCGTCGGTCGTCTCCAACAAGGCATTGATGACCTTGTTCGGCGGGCCGTCCGCGAAGGATTCGAAGGGAGCGCAGCGGCGATCTTCGCAGTGGAAGAGACCTCGACCCGTGCCGACCCAGAGAGTCCGCTCGCCGGTGGGGAGGTGCCCCGGAGCGAGGGCGCGGACATCCAGATCCTCGAGCCCCGGCCCGAGCTCGACTTCGATCCAGCGCGGGTCCTCGAACCGATAGAGACCGCCGAGAGTCGCCGCCCACAGCGCGGAGCCGTGGTCCATCGGCGCCTCGACGAGCGCGGTGACCTCTCGCTCGGCGGTGAGGCCCTCGTCGGCGCCGAAGCGCACGAAGGCGCCATCGGCGTGGCGGAGGACGTGGCCGCTGCCCATCCCGAACCAGATGGCCCCGTCCTGCGTCGCGCCGATGGAGCGCACCCAGCTCGAGCGCTGCGCGGGCGGCAGGGGCAGCGGCGTAAAGCGGCGCCCGTCGTAGAAGGCCGGTCCGGCCTGCGTGCCGATCCACAGGCGGCCGTCGCGATCGAAGGCGATCGCCTCGATGGTGGTCTGCGGGATGCCATGGTCCGTCCCGAACACGCGGATCCACGGCACACCGCGGGCCCGGATGTCCGCAGCAGCCGAGGACGGCCGCGACGGAATCGCAGCGAGCGCAGCGACGAGCGCGGCGACGAGCGTGGCGTGCAGGCGACGGGGCATGCCAGCCGATGATACAGGGGCGCGCAGGTCTGCCGAACGGACGCGAGCGGCTTCCTCCGTATCAGCGGACGCGCGATCGATGGTGTACCGCGTTCGCCATGGGACATCACCCGGCGGGTCACGTCGCCGCGGCGCGCTGGCGTGCGCCGCTCGAGAGGGCGAAGCCCGAGTCAGACGACCTGCGCGTCGACGTACATACCGGGCGGCATCACGCCCGGGTCGTCGGTGCTTTCGCGTAGCGGGCTGGTGTGGTGCCGACGAGCCGTCGGAAGTGACGCGTCAGCTGCGCTTGATCGCAGAATCCCACGAGCGGCGCGACCTCGGACGCACGCACGCCGCGGACCAACAGCTCCTTCGCGCGGGCGATGCGAAGCCGCGTCAGATAGGCGTGCGGCGGTAATCCGATCTGCGCCCGAAACGCGCGGCACAGGTGGAACTTGTCGAGCTCCGCGTGCTCTGCGAGATCGGCGAGCGTGAACGAGTGGCCGAGGCGTTCACGGATGTACTCCATCGCCCGCCGCACAGGACGCGAGTAGTCGGGAGACACATGGCGGATCGTCGTCAGAGTGCCGACTGCTTCGGCGATGGCGACCTCGAGCGTGAGGCGGTCGGCTCCCGTGCACACTGCGTCGATCAGGCGGTGAAACGGGGCGGCGCGTCGGTCGTCGGCCTCGAGCTGCGGGATCAAGGCGGTCTTGCCCTCGCGCCGGGCGTGGGCCACGTCGCTCGTCGGCAGCGTGACGCTGATGAACGTCGTCGGTCCGTGGCGGACGAGGTCGCGGTGCACGTCGCCCGGCTGCTTCACCAGGACGCATCCGGGCGCGGAGCGCCAGACCTTGCCGCCGGCCCACCACTCGCTGTCGCCGTGCTCGATGCGACCGACGCCGTAGTGGTCCTTCATCCCCGCGTGCAGCGACGCGATCGTCGCCCGCACCGCGCGAACACCCGGCAACGAGACAGGGATCTCGACGGCGCGCTCCATCGCCTCACCCTACACCCGCGCGCGCGCCGGCGCTCGTGCGTTCTCGGCGTAACTTCCGCCAAGAACACACAAGCGCGTCCGATCGCGCGATCTTAAGACAGCGTCATGAACGACAAGAGAACCGCCTCGAACCCGACGAAGATCGCGCTCGGCTGCATGGGGATGTCCGGCGCCTACGGCAAGACGGACGACGCGCACAGCATCGCGGTCATCCAGGCCGCCATCGCGCGTGGCGTGACCGTCCTCGACACCGGTGATTTCTACGGCTCGGGCCACAACGAGCTGCTCATCGCCAGGGCGATCGCCGGCCGGCGCGACCAGGTCCAGCTGTCGGTCAAGTTCGGCGCGCTGCGCAGCCCCGACAACAACTTCGGCGGGGTCGACACGCGGCCGGCGGCGCTGAAGAACTTCCTCACGTACTCGCTGGTCCGGCTCGGCACGGATTACGTCGACGTGTATCGCCCGGCGCGGCTCGATCCGGCAGTGCCGATCGAAGACACGATCGGCGCGATCGCCGACCTGGTGAAGGCCGGCTACGTGCGGTCGATCGGGCTGTCGGAGGTCGGGCCCGAGACGATCCGGCGCGCGGCGAAGGTTCACCCGATCGCGGATCTGCAGATCGAGTACTCGATCGTGAGCCGCGATCCGGAAGACGCGATCTTCCCGCTGCTCGCGGAGCTCGGCATCGGCGCGACGCTCTACGGCGTGCTGTCGCGCGGGCTGCTGGCGGGCAGCGCGATCGGGGTGGGGGACCACCGCGCCTACATGCCGCGGTTCACCGGCGCGAACGGCGAAGCGAACGCCAGGCTCGTCGCCGGCCTGCACGGCCTGGCGAGGCGCTGGGGCATCACGCCGAGTCAGCTCGCCATCGGTTGGGTGCTGGGCAAGCAGCCGCGCTTCGTGCCGACCCTCGGCATGCGCACGCTCCAGCAGCTGGACGAGGCGATCGCGACCGCGCCGCTGAGCGCCGAGCAGCTCGCCGAAGTCGAAGCAGTGGCGCCGCGCGGGGCGGTCGCGGGTACGCGCTACCCTGCCGCGCTGATGGGCTCGCTCGACAGCGAGAAGCGCTAGGCTGGCTTCTGCTCGTCGTTTTCGAGAGGGACCGCGTGACCGCCGGAGCGTGGCCAGCGAGGGTCGCTATCGGCGGCGCTCGAGCAGCAGCAGGGTGCCGGCGACGAGCTCGAGATGGCCGTGGAAGCGGGCCATGCGGAAGTAGCCGAGGTTGGCGGCGGCGAGGTCGACGACGGCCCAGGCGGCGATGGCGAGGGTGAGCAGCGCGGCGACGACGAGGCCGACGTCGCCGAGGTCGCGCCGCAGGAAATCGTAGCTGGCGCGGAAGGTCGGCGGGGTCGCGCGCTCGCGGTCCTCGTCGGGGACGAGGTGCAGCCATACCCCGTAATGCAGCGACTGCGAGAAGCAGAACAGCAGCACCAGGCGCAGGCCGAGCTCGGGGGGAAGGCCGGGCGCGAGGCGCCACAGTTGATGGTCCGGACCGGCGCTGGCCGGCGACCAGGCGAGGCCGCCCAGCGCCTGCGAGAGGGCGAGCGCGGCGGGGCTCAGCAGGAACGCAGCCGCGGCGAGCAGCAGCGCGAGCGGGAGCAGGTGGAGGCGACCGGCGCGCGGGCGCCACAACCACCAGAACGCGATGGCGAGGAAGTTGTGGAGGTAAGAGAAGACGAGGTCGCCGGCGCCGCCGAGGGCGAAGACAGCGGCAGCGGCGGCGGCGAGCAGGACGACGGCGACGAGGCGGCGGCCAAGTTCGGCGCGTGCGAGGATCGCTGCGACCATGGCAGCGACGAAGCCCCACACGAGCTCCCCGCCGACTGCGACCCACAGCAGCGGTCCACCGGCGAACCACCACAGGCGGGTGCGCAGGTGGTAGCCGCTGCGAATCACGAGATAGCGCAGGTCGGCGATCAGGTGCGGCACGCCCCAGGCGATCGGCGCGAGCAGCAGCAGCCATAGCGGCAGGAGCAGGGCGCCTGCGAGGGCGAGGAGGATCAGGGCGGAGAACACCAGCGCGACCCGCAGCTCGCGGCGGCGGACGATCGGCCGCGCCGCGGGACCGAGCAGGTGCAGCCAGCGGCGGCGCATTGCGTCGGCGGCGGCGAGCGGTCGGACGACGAGCGGGCTGTCGAGGACGACGTGCATCGCGGTCGCTCTCGTTCAGGTGAACGCGTCGGACGGAGCCGCGGAGACGCCCAGGTCGGGGCGCACTCGAATGCCGGGGGCGAGATCGAAGACGTGGGTGACGGTGATGGTGAAGCGCTGGTCGGGGTCGATGCGGAAGTCGGTGCGCATGCGCGTCGCCGGGGCCAGCTCGACGGTGCGGTTGACGTTGGCGTAACCGAACAGCACCTGCACGGTGTACTTGCCGGGCGGCAGGTCGCGGAAGCCGAACGCGCCCCCGTCGTTGGACATCATCTCTCGGGCGCCCGCGAGGCAGGTGCACTGAATGATGACGAGCGCGGCCGGAATGGCGTGGCCGGTGTTCCGATCGTGGACGACGCCGACGAGCTGACTGGAATCACCGGGGCTCAGCAGCTCGACGACGGCCGGCGGATGGTTCGGTCCGCGCTCGAGCACGCCGGTCGCACAGGCGACGGAGACCACGCCGAGCACCACTGCGACCAGGGAGCGTCGATCCATGCGGCCATCGTCGCGCGGCGGGGCAGTGCGGCGAAACGGACCGCGAACGGACCCGCGGCTCCGGGATGCGCGGGCGAGGTGGCATCATTGGCCGATGCCGCACGCGGGGGCGCATTCGCCGGTGTAGCAGCCGGTGAACAGGTCGGCGTAGGAGTTGGGCCAGGCGGCCATGCATTCGGTCATGTGCTGGGGCACGCGGCAGGCGCAGTCGTAGGCGTAGGAGGCCATGCCGAGGCAGTCGACGTCAGGGCACTCGCCGGTGCACGCGTTCATGCAGGTGTTGCAGGCGTCCGAGTCTGCGAGGCACTGCGGCGCGCCCGGGCCCTGCGCCTGGAGGGCGGCGAGGCTCGGGGCACGCAGCACGAACGGGGCGCCGTAAGCCGCGAGCCCGCTGGCGAGGGTCGTGTCGCCGGCGCGGAAGTGGCCGCTGAAGCCGCCGCCGAACCACAGGCCATCCTCGGTCACCACTGCGCTCTGCACCGAGCCGTTGTAGGAGAAGCCGAGCGCGGTCTCGGTGTCGGCGGCGACGTCGAGGAACTTGAGCCCGATGTGCTCGTCCAGCGCGGAGACCGTGGCGATCACGAGCTCGCCGGTGGCGGCGACGATCAGCGGGGTCCTGTCGTAGGTGAGCTTG
The DNA here is from genome assembly GCF_026626745.1 of Nannocystis sp. RBIL2. GTDB lineage: Bacteria > Myxococcota_A > Polyangia > Nannocystales > Nannocystaceae > Nannocystis. Next base: position 1,596,011 of record NZ_JAPNJW010000001.1, on the reverse strand, counting down.
TCGATCGCGGAGAGGAGGGGCGTGGTGGCCAGCGTCGCGCCGGCGCCGTCGAGCTCGCGGACCTCCGACAGCGGCGGATCGTTCACCCAGGCGAACAGGCCCTCGCCCGCGCGCGGGGCGAGCGCGAGGATGGAGCCGATCGACTGCTCGCTCGCCGCTCCGTCCGGGGTGACCCGGCGCAGCGTGTCAAAGGCCCACCACAGCGTGCCGGCGGAGTCGGTGAGCGCGCCGGGCTCGTACATCGCGCTGATGGGCGAGCCCGCGAGGCCGTCCGGCACCACCGCGACGGGCGTGTCGCCGCCTGTCCAATGGAACAGGTGTGCCTCGGCGTCGTCGCCCATGACCACGCCGGTGATCCCGTCGGGCGCGGAGACGAAGCCGACCAGCGACCCGGGCAGCTCGATCTCGTCGACGAGCTGACCCTCGGCGTCGAGCACCACGAAGCCCGCCCCGTCGTAGCGACCGACGGCGATCCGGTCGCGCGTGGGACCGAGCGCCGCGACGAACGCGGGCTCGAGGCCGATCACCGGCGGCGGGGCGAGGTCGCCGTCGAGCGGGAAGGTCCACGCGACGGCGCCGTCCGGCTCGACGCGATGCACTGCCCACACGGTACGCCACGACGGGTTCAGATCCCACGCGTGCGCCTCGGGCAACGCGACCTGCACGTTCTCGGCGGTGGTGACGAGCACGGAGCGCCCCGGGCCCTGGGCGAGGGCGGTGACGATGGTCAGGCCGGCGCCGTGCGGGGGACTCATGAGCATGACCGCGTCGTCGCCGGGACCCGCGGTGGTCCCATCGGTCGTGGTGGTCGGCGCGTCGGTCGGATCGACGCTCTCCGTGGTGCCCGTGCTGGCCATGCCGCCGGTGGGCTCCCCGGTGCTGCTGCCGGTGGTGGTGGTGCTGCCGTCGCTGGCGCTCGCGCCAGTGCCGGTGTCGTTGCAGCCCGGGGCGAGGGCGAGGCCGAAGCAAACCAATGCGTGAAGGATGTGCCGCATGGCGGACTGTGTAGCCGAGGCGCGCGATCCGGGAGCGACGACGCGGGATTGAATACGCGTCGTGGGACCCTCGGGCCGGCGAAGGAAGGGTCGTTTTCACGCGACGGTCGAGCGCTAGCGACCGCCTGCGCTCGCGCGAGCCCCATCCTGCAGTTGTGGTGGACGCTTCGGCGCGGATCCACCCGCGTGCTCGCCAGGTCAGGGCGAGATGAGCTCGCCGCCCTTCATGACGCCGTGGACCTTGTGGAGCAGCACGCTGGTGTCGGTCAGCGGGTCGCCGTCGACCGCGACGATGTCGGCGAAGTAGCCGACCGCGACCCGGCCGACCTCGTCGTCGACGCCGATGCTCGCCGCGCCGTGGATCGTCGCGGCGCGCAGCGCTTCGAGCGGGGTCATCCCGGCGTCGAGGAACCACTCGAGCTCGCGCGTGTTCTCGCCGAAGCCGGTAAACACCGCGTCCGAGCCCATCGCAATCTCGACCCCGGCGAGGTGGGCCTGGTTGGTGGTGGCGAGGTTCAGCGCGATGTAGGCATTGAACTCTGCCTCCATCCCGGGGTCGTAGTGGAAGTAGTCGAGGTTGTCCCGATAATAGCGGTTGTGGTCGATCGTCGGGACGTAGGTGATCCCGAGGGCGATCATGTCCATGAAGTCGACGGCGTCGAGGCCCTCGGGGTGCTCCATCGCGTCCGGGCCGGCCATGATCACCAGCTTCGCGGTGTCGGCGTGGTACGCGTGGATGGCGATCGGCTTGCCGTGCAGGTGCGCCTCGTCGACCGCGGCCTTCAGCTGCTCGAAGGTGAAGTTCGGCGTACAGGTGAGCGTGTCGTCGCTGCAGCTGTCGGCGTACAGCTTGATCAGGTCGACGCCCCCCGCCACGCTCTGCTGGATCCGGTTCTTGAGGTACTCGATCGAGGGCACGGGTCCGCTGATGCCTCTACCGGCGGTGTAGATCCGCGGGCCGACGAGTTTGCCCGCGGCGCTGTCGTCGCGCATCTGGAAGAGGATGGCCGCGCCGGTGCCGGCGCCCTTGTCGATCGCGGTGGTCACGCCGAGCTTGACCGTCTCCTCCGCCGCCTGGCGCGCCAGCGCGTCCACGACCGTGGGGTTGGTGTTGAGGAGATACCAACTTCGCGACCACGGGTCGGTGCCGGGCTCGTCGTCGGTCTGGTAAGCGAAGTGAGTGTGGGCGTCGACGAGCCCGGGGACGCCGCTGTAGGCGGACCAGTCGATGATCTCCGCGCCGTCGGGGATCTGCGCCTCGTCGGTCTCGATGGCGACGACCCGATCGTCGTGCACGATCACGATCGCAGGCGCGAGCACGCTGCCGTCCAGCGGATCGATCAAGCGCCCCAGCTTGACCGCCCGCAGGACGCTCTCCCCGCCGGTCGAGGTGCTGTCGGTCGTGCTGCCGTCGGTCGAGGTGTCCGTGGTCGAGGTGCCGGTGGTCGAGGTGCTGTCGGTCGAGGTGCCGGTGGTCGAGGTGCTGTCGGTCGAGGTGCTGTCGGTCGAGACGCCGGTGATCGAGACGCCGTCGGTGGAGGTTCCGGTGGTCGGGTCGGGCTCGCCGGTGGTGCTCGTGCTCGCGGCGGTCGGCTCGGTGGGGTCGGACGTGCTACCCGACGTCGACGAGGTCATCGCGGTCGAGCCGCTGTCCGAGCCGGTCGGGTCGCCCCCGTCGGTGGTCGTGACGCTGCCCCCGGGGCAGCCGGCGAGCGCGAAGATCCAGCATCCGAGGCTGCCGAGTCGGGTCGTCGTCTTCTTTTTTTTAAAATAGGGTGCGAAGTCAGGGAAACGAAGATAAGAGCGATGCATCGTCCTATGTAGAAACACGAGCCGCCGATCGTTCGACCCGATGCAGCCTCCGGTGCATGATTTGTCGCACGACGACTCCGTTCGGACCAGTGAAACATTCAGCGGTCATTGGAAGGTCTCCCACCACCGCGCACACCTGCGCATTCTCTTGCATGCATCAGTTGGCCTTTGCATGGGGACGCCGCGGTGCTTGTTTGAGCGCTCGCGTGGTCTCTCTGTGAGAGACAGGTCGTCGCGCCGCCGCGATCGCTCGGCCGATTCGCAACAGGATCGCCAGGGCGAAGTGATGGCGGGCGTCGGGTGCCGCGCGGAGCGCTTCCGCGAGCTCGTCGGCGAGCGGCGGGCAGCGGGCGCAGCCGCGCCTCGTCGGCGAGCCCGGGCTCTCCCGGTGATATCTTGCCGCCATGGCCCGGCCGCGCCTCCCCGAAGCCCGCATCGTCGACACCCGCCAGGTCCTGATCGTGCTCTCGCCGCGGGGCGACGAACGCCCGTTGGACAAGTTCGGCGGCACCGTGGTCACGGACCTCTCCGCGGGGCTGCCCGATCTCGCGGGGAAGGCCGTCTACCTGTGCGGTGACGTGTCGAAGGCCGCCGCTCTCGACCTCTCGGCCGCGTCGCGGGTCCTGGCGGTCCGGGAGGGCTCCCACGGCGACGCGGTGGATGACCTCGCCCCCTGGCCGGCGGTGGGCCTCGGCCGGGTCCCGATCGACGTGCACGGGCTCGGCGTGTACTACCGGTGTTTCTTCGACCCGGAGGTCGACTACGTCGCGCAGATCCGCGGCGAGCACACCTTCCAGTCGCTGACCGAGTCCACCAAGCCGGGGACGGCGCACCGCACCGGGCTCTACCTGTCACCGGTCCGGCAGGAGCAGGATGCGCTCCATTTCCGCCTGCTGCGCTGCTCCACCAACCTGTCGGGCCCGACCGACAACTTTCGCTCCACCGACCGGCATATCGTCGACGCGCTGAACCACGAGGCAGCGCTGGTCTTCTCGGGGGCGGCGCCGCTCAATCACGTGTTGGCGCAGATCTATCACAACACCCCGGCCGACGCCGAGAAGAAGCAGGCGAAGGCCCGGATCTCGTCCCACGCCGACAAGACCAAGGACATGCCGGACGACGGCGTCATGGCCTTCTGCACCTTCTACGAGCACCTCGATCGGCTCGGCCCCATGGCCGGCGACCCCTTCGATCGGGGTCACCGGGGAATCAGCGGACTGACCCGGCTCCGTTTCCGACTCAAGGAGACCGAGGCCGCGGAGAGAGGCACGTTTCCCGAACAGTTCACGATCACCCTGTATCCCAACTCGGTGTTCTTCATGCCGCTGTCCACCAACCGGCGCTACACTCACGAGATCGTGCCGTCCGAGCTGGAAGCGGCGCGGCTCCCGACCCGGTTGGGCTACGTGGTGCGCTGCTCGAAGACCGAGGCGGTCCACGAGGGGGGGCGCACCTTCCTGCTGCGGGACGGGGCGCGGGTGGAGCTGGAGGCGCCCACGCCCGAGGGGATGACGGAGCTGCGCCGGTTGTACGCCGAGGAGAACAAGACGTCGGCCCCCATCGACTACGGAGACGGCTTTCGCTTCAGCATGAACGCGGGGGACTACCAGGCGCCGAACTACGCGGCGTCCGACGTGTTCCGCATTTATACAGTCCCCACCCAGGGCGACCTCTTCGCGGAGCTGTCCGGGTCGGCTCGGCTCGAGGAGCTCGGGAAAGGCCGGCGTGGGGTGGTGCTCGTGGCGACCGACGATTCACGAAGAGTCCCCATTGTCCGCACCACCACCGCTTACAAGCTCCCGGCTCAGTGTTTTCGGCCCATTCACGCCACCCTCGCGGGACGGATCCGCGCGTGTGCCTCGCTCCCGATCGTCTTCAACAACGCGCTGCTGGAGGTCTACGGCCGTGCTTACGCCACCATGGGGGCACATTCGGACCAGGCGCTCGACCTGGACGATGCCGGTGAGATCGCCGTCTTCTCCTGCTATGAACACCCCGAGGCCGGGCCGTCGCGGCGGCTGATGGTGGAGTCGAAGGAGGTCGGGGGACCCTCTTTCGTCATTCCGCTCCTCCACGGCCGTGTCGTCGTGTTCTCCGCCGCCACCAATCGCAGGTTCCGCCATCGGATCGTGCTGGATCCCGCGACCGGAGCTCCCGACAACTCCTGGCTCGGGGTCACGTTTCGCACCTCGAAGACGTGGGTCCACGTCGGCGACGGGCAACCCCGTCTCGCCGACGGCACACCGCTGACCCTGGCCAACGACGAGGAGCGCCACGAATTCCTCCGGCTCCGCCGCCGGGAGAACCAGGAGACCGAATTCGTCTACCCCCGCGTCACCTGCACCCTGAGCCCGAGCGACCTCTGGCCGCCGGAGATGGCCCCGACGCGGCATTCGTAGGACGAGGATGCTCGGGCCCGCCTGCGGGGCCTTCAGCGCGCGTGCGACGCTCCGGCTACGAGGCGCGAAAATAGCCGCCGAGTTTTCCTGCGGAGCTCGACTCCTCCTGTCGAGGGCGGCTCAGGCCTCGTCAGAAATTCTCCGTCGCGTGTCACAACCCGGCCGGCTCGGTCTTCAAGCCTGTGAAGGAAGCGAACACCATGAGCGACACCCATCCCGAAGGAGCCTTTTCATGAGCGCCCACGACTTCACCCTGCCCAGCGATTCGGGCCACCCGTTCGTGGTCGACGCGGCATTGCGCGCCCGCCAGCGGACGCTCCTGTTCTTCTACCGCGGCCACTGGTGACCGTTCTGCCGCCGTCAGGTTGACGGCTACGTGCGACTGCGCGAGGAGATCGAGGCGGTAGGGCTCCTCCCCCTCTTCATCTCGGCCGACCCTCCGGCGCGCAACGCCGAGCTACGCGAGCGGCTGAGCGTCCCGGCCGAATGGCCCTTCCTCAGCGACGAGGTGCACCGGGCGGCCGACCTGTACGGGATCCCGATCTCGCGCGCACTCTCGAAGGCCCACGGCTACGCGGACGGATTCATCCAGCCCGCCGTGTTCGTGTTCCGCGGCGAGGAGGAACTGTTCAGCTTCGTGCAGCGCCCCTCCATGCTGAACCTGTGGGGAGCGGCCCGCCGCCCCGAGCCCGAGCAGGTGCTGGCCGCCGTCCGACCGACCCTCGTCCCGGCGTGACCCTCCACGCCCGGATCGCCGGTCCGATGTAGTGACTCCGCGACCACGCCGAAACGCCGGGCCATGTGAAGCCCGGCCGGCGTGGCTCGCGTGCGCCAGCTGTTCAGCGCGCGCGCCTCCCGGGCTACGTCCAGACGCCCAGGTCGTAGACGGGGAACCTGGCCCGTCAATGGCCAAATCCTGCTGGGGACCCCCGACAGCGGCACCATCTCCTGGTCAGCAGCGAGTCCATGTTCGGCCTCGTCTCGGGGATCCTGCCGCCGCCCGGACCCCCATGAAGCCCCGGATGAGCGCTCATGGTCCAGCCCGACGACGGTCGAGGCGGTGTCGCCGTCTGGTAGGCTCGCGGACCGATGGCGAGCGACGACGACCTGCGGGCCGGCAGCAACCCGAGGCACACGGCGGTGTTCGCCGTCCTGTTCGTCGTCATGGTCGCCGGCGCGCCATTCGCTGTCGGCGGCCTGGTCGGGTACATGCTCGCGCCGATGATCGGCGGCGGGCTGTGGGCGCTGTACCGTGCGACGCTACCCCGGCCGCCCGCGCAGCAGAGCATCGCAGAGACCGCCGGAACGACGCCGTGTCCGGCTTGCGGGTCGCTGCAGACCGATCGCCGGCGCTTCCCGATGTCGGGGCAGCGGCCGTGGCAATGCTTCTCATGCGATCACGAGTGGTGACCCTCGCAGGCGACTCTCAAACAAGAAGTCAGCAGCGGCTCGACACCCATGTCTTCCGCCGCTGGTCGCTAGCGATGCATGCGACCGAGGTGTCGCCGAACAACGACTGGGCGTGCACGCAGCTCGAAGTTCGCCGGGCCTTGAGACCTCAGCGTCGTTCGGCGCGCGCGCAGGCGGGCGCGTGGTCCAGCTTGCACCCTTTCTCGAAGCTGGCCCTCGCCGCTTTCTCCTCCCGCACGGTCCCGCGTCCCTCGGCCTGCATCACGCCCAGGTTGAAGCAGCCCTGTCCCACGCCGGCGCCGCAGGCTTTTTTGTAGAGCGCCACGGCGCGTTCGACGTCGTGCTCGACGCCGAGGCCGCGCTCGACGACCCACCCGAGGTTCAAGCAGTCGCTCCCGCGGTTCGGGCCGCCCTTCTCGCAGACGGCGCGCAGCCTGGCCACCGTGCGCGACAGCTCGTCGCACGCATCTTCGTTCGCGAGCGTGCACGACTCGTAAAACAGCTCGATCGCGTTCGCCTCGTTGACGCCGGGCTGTCGGCCGTCGAGCCAGCTGCGCCCGAGGTTCAGGCAGCCCACGGCCGACTCGCGCTGGCAGGCCCTGTCGAAGAGGTGCAGCGCCAGGGCGACGTCCTTCGTCGTGCCGCGCCCCTCCATGGCGCGCACGCCCAGGTCGTTGCACCCGTCGCCGTCGTCGCCGTCGCATGCGCGCCGGAAGGCCTCGACCGCCGCCGGCTCGTCCTTGGGCACGCCGTCGCCGTTCGCCAGGCGCCGGCCCCAGGACGTGCACCCGCGGGCGTGTCCGCCCTCGCAGCCCTTGCGGAAGGAGCGGACCGCCCCGGGGATGTCCCGCGCGCCGCCTTCGCCGCCGGCCTGCAGCACCCCCAGGTTGGTGCAGCCGACCGCGTGGCCGCCGTCGCAGCCGCGCTGGTAGAGCTCGCGCGCCCGCGGCAGGTCGACGCCGGGGGTGCCGCGGCCGACCTCGAGCGAGAAGCCGAGCTCCGTGCAGCCGCCCGCGACGCCACGCTCGCACGCGTACGCGAACAGCTCGGTGGAGCGCTCGTCGGAGGTGTCGTCGAGGAGCCCGAGGCGAAAGCACCCCTCCGGGTCCTCGCCGTCGCACGCCCTCGTGAGCACGCGCCTCCGCTCGTCCTCGGAGGCGTCGCCGGCGTCCTGGAGGAGCGCACCGACGCGCGTGCAGCTCGCGACGTGGTCCTTTGCGCAGCCGGCACGGCACTCTGCCAAATCGCGGCAGGGCGACGAGGCGGGACCTGTCGGCGGGTCCGCTCCCGGCTTGCAGGCGCCGCCTTTGGACGACGCCGCCTCGGGGCACGCGGCGACGTCGGCGACGCAGAGGGACCCATCGCGGTGCGACCCCTGCGGACACGCGACCTCGCGGGTGGTGCTCCCGCCACAGCCGAGCGCAGCGACCGAGGCGAGAGGGAACAGCAGGAACGGCAGCAGCGCGGCCTCGCGGAGCATTCGGCCGGGATAGCACCCACGTACCGCCGACTCCAGCAGCCCGGAGCGTGCGCCGGATCGGGTGTTGCTGCGGCGGCGCGCTCACGCCACGTCGATTCGACAGGGCCAGAGCGTTCGTCGGAGCCGCGGTGACGCGGAATTCGGCGTCCGACGGGACTGCCCGACGTCGCGGCGGCGTCGCACGAGCGCGAGACGGTCTCGCACGGATGCGAGGCCGCCACGGAGCGCGCGCGTCAGGGCGTGTGAGTCGACATGCGCGAGGCGGCGGTGTCACGACGCGGACGAATCCATCTCCTCCGCGCTCGTACGCGGCACACGTCCGCGTCGAGCCGATGGTGGCGAAGCAGGGCCGACGATACCATGCGGTCGATGGACTTCGACGCCCTGCGTGACCGCGTCTTCGCCCACCCCGACAACGCCGCAGTCCTCGCCCGGCTCGAGGCGGAGCCCTCCGTCCAGCTCAAGCGCGGGACGAACGGCTACGGCTACGACGAGGGCGCCACCGTGTTCTTCTGGGAGTGGGGCCGCAGTGTCCCCGAGGACGCGAAGTTCGACCTCTCGTACCACCACCTGATGATCCACCCCGTCACCGCGCGGATCTTCGCGTTCCAGCACGGCCGGTTCACGTTCGTGTTACGCCGGGACTGGGCGCGCGCCGGCAAGGTGCCCGAGGAGGACGCCCGCGTCGGGTACACCCTCGACGCCAGCGTCGACTTCTCCGAGCTCGGCGATCCCTGGTGCCTGCTGAACGGTTGGGTCGGTGAGGGCGACGAGGGGGACGAGCTCCTGTGGGCCTGGGAGCTCGCCGGCCGCGATCCGTAGGCGACGCGGCGCGGTGAGCCATGCTCGATCCCCGCCGCCGCGTGGCCTTTGGGACAGGTTGCATGTCGTGAGCATGACGTCCGAGCTCTACGCGCCGAGCAACCATGGCCCATGCGCGCCCAGGCCCGGCGGCTCAGCCCGTAGCGCCCGGCTCGCAGCGCACGAGGAACACCTTGAACTGCAGCGAGACGAAGAGCGGCCGCGGCGCCACCAGCCCTGCCTGCGCGAACAACTCGAACAGCGCAGCATCGGACTCGATGAACCGCATCGACATCAGGCCCTGACGCCGACGCTCCAGCTCCTCCTGCGGGATGCCATGGGCACGCCACCGCCGCAGCTCCACGTCCCACAGCGCCGGGTCCATGCCGACGCGGCAGCCCACGACGAGCGGCGCGCCGGGCTTGAGCCGCCGGGTCACCTCGCGCAGCAGCCCTGAGCGCTCCGTCTCTGGCACATGGTGCAGCACCCCCAGCATCTGCGCGCCGTCGAACGGGGGCCCGGGAGGCAGGCTGTGCAGCTCGCCGACGTGCAGATGCGTCCGCGAGAGCAGCCCCTCGGCTGCCAGGCGCTCCCGGGCGACCGCGAGCATGGCGTCGGACGGGTCGACGCCGGTGAAGCGCCAGCCCGGGACGTCGAACTGGCCATAAGGCGCCAGCTCCGCGCCCGTGCCCAGCCCGACGAACAGCAGGGACGCCGCCTCCTGGCCATCCAGCTGGCTGGCGAGCGCGCTGACGCCGAGCTCATACATCGCTTGCACGCCAGCGAGCGCGACGGCGGCCTGGGTGTCGTAATGCGCAGCTCGGTCGGCGCCGAAGCCCGGCACGATCGCGTGAGCAGAGGGAGCGGAGTGGTCGTGGGCCATGATGTGTCCTCCAGGCGCCCGCGCGAGGCGGACGGTGATGCCCGGAGGATGCGCCGCGGCGCAGGCAGGCGACAGGGCGAAGATTCATGCCGGATCGGCCGAGATTTCGATCGCCCCGAGCCGACGGTCCTTCATCCACTGCCGAGGCTCGGCGATACACGTGACGCTCGAGCCGCCAGCCCTCGCCTCTGGGGCGGGACATGCCTCCGGCGTAGGACGGTCACGGCGCGCCGATCACGAGGTCGAGCGCGGTCTCTCCCGGGCGCTTGAAGGCCGTGAACGGGAGGGTCGCGTCCTCGAGCGCGACGGGCTCGAAGAGCGGGCACCACCCGTTCGGCGTCGGGTCGCACTCGCACGCGCCGGTGCAGGTGTGGAACGTCCGCAGCTCGGCGGAGTACGGCCCCGGAGGCGCCTGGGTCGGGCGCATGCAGGAGCCCTGGCAACCTTCGCCGGGGGCGCAGTCGGCGTTCAGCATCATCGACGCGAGGAACCCGCCGGGCCAGTGCACCGAGATGCTGGCCCCGGGCTCGATGCGCACGGCCCAGGGCACGAGGCAGTCCTCACAGGCCGGGACGCACGCCGCGAGCTCGACGAACTCGTGGCACTGCTCCGGCGAGCAGCTCCCGGCGGGGGTGAACAGGTCCCGCACGAGCGGGTCGACGATGTCCAGGTCGACGAGGCCCGAGCAGTCGAGCGCGCGGACCCACACCGGCGCGTCGCCTTCGTGCCGGATCGTGACGTCGAGCCCCGGCCCGATCTCCTCGGGCTGGTACATCGCACACGCCGGGTCCCCGGTGGTCGCCTCGCCGGTGGACGTGGTGCCCGTCGTCGGGTCGGCGGTCGTCGGCGCGACGGTCGGGTCGGCGACCGTCGAATCCCCCACCGTCGAGGCGCTCGACGTCCCGCTGCCTTCGGTGGTCGGGGCGGGATCGGTGGTGGCGGTGTCGCTCGTGCCGCCCTTGCCGGGGCCGCAGGCGAGCCCGAGGAGGGCGCCGAGGAGCACGATACGTCGCATTCGGTAAATACTACTTTGCTTTACGCTTCAAGGACAGCGGGACCAGCCCGGCACACCGAGGCACGCCCACCGCGCCGCAGGCGACGAGGCACAGCAGCAGCGCCGCGAAGTAGGCGAGGGCGAGCCGTCGCGGTCGCGCGGGACCAGCCCCCGGTGGTCGTCGGTCGACCCGCGACGGAAGAGCGGGCTGTCGATCATTCGTGCGGCCACCCGTGGCAGAGGCAAGCGTGCGCGCAAGAATATTCGCGGCACGAGCTCTGGGTGCTCGCACACTGCCAGTAGTCCCATTGATGCTGCAGAGACGCCGAGATCATGCAGCTGTTGTAATTGATGCAAGCACCATCCTGGTCGTTGCCCGGCTCGACGTACCAGCAGACCCAGCCGTAGGCGTACCAGCAGTCCGTTTCGCTCTTCCATCGCCAATAGTCGGCGGAGTCCTCGCACGGCGTTCGGGCCGAATCGCACGCCGAGAGACACGAGATGCAGTCGGCGCAAAAACCGCCCTCCTGGGGCACATCGAGCGCGCCGAAGCCGTCCCCGTGGGGCATGTCGAGCGCGTGGCCGCCATCCGACGTGCCCGTGCTCGGCACGTCCGCGGTGGCCTCGGTCGTATCGAGCTCCGCGTCGGCAGCGACGTCGGAGTCGGTCGTGTCGTCCCAGTCCGCATTGAGGGCGCCGGCAGCGCTTTCGGTTGCTTCGTCGCCGATGCTCGTGACGCTACGCTCGTCGCATCCGATGAGCGCGAAGATCCAGCAGCCGAGGGCTCCGAGTCGAAGCAGCGAATGTCTGCGGGGGAGGATACAAGAAGGGGTGGAGGGACGGCGCATCGAGTGCATGCCGGGCAATCTCCGGCCGAGCTCGGACCCGTCAGAAAATCTTCTAAAAAATGAAAGCACCTCCCATTCGCCGTTGACGCCGTTCCGGGCGCCTCATGCCGCGTGAACCAGCCGGGATGAGCGCGAACCAGCATCCGCGCGACCGGCGCATCGCTGCGGCCCGCCGCGCGGCCCAGCGCGAGCCGCGGGACGACGTGGTCGCTGGACGTGCGCTGGTCGAGACTCGTGTTCCCGTAGAGCGCCCGCTGGAACGTCTCCGGTCCAGGCGCTCCACGAGCGAATCATATACGGCGAGGCTCACGCCTCGCCCGCGGCGATCCGTGCGGAAGGCTCGAGGAGCCCCACGAGTCCAAGACATGCCGCTCGTGCGCTCAGGGTGCAGTCTGAGCGCAGCGGATGCCCATCACGGCCGGATTCACGTCCTGGAGGAGGGGCGAGTAACCGGCGCGGTAGGTGGCCCGTCCGAGTGCAGCGATATTGATATCGTAGAGAGGGGGCATGAACGAGCGCGCCGAGCGTTTGGTGCCGTCCGCCGGCCCCTTCGGATCGACCGCGGGCGACTGGTAGTAATAGTCGTCCTTGAAGTAGTCGGCGCACCACTCGATGACGTTGCCGCCCATGTCGAGGAGGCCGTAGGGCGAGGCACCGAGCGGCCTGGAGCCGACTACCTGGGTTCCGGAAGTGCTGCAGGAGTCCGACACCACATGCTCGCAGGTCGGCTTGGCGTCGCCCCAGGGATACATGCGACCGTCGGTGCCGCGAGCCGCCAGCTCCCACTCGGCCTCGGTCGGGAGCCGCTTGCCCTTCCATTCGCAGTAGGCTTTGGCCTGGTACCAGTTCACGCCGTTGATGGGGTGCTTCTCCTTGTTGGCGACGCCCCAGTTGTAGCCCTGGCCCTGCATGGGCAGCTCACAGACCTGGAGGGCCCAGCATACGGCGTAGTCCTCGACCGTGACCTCGTTCTGGTCCATCCAATAGGTCTGGGTGAGCGTCACCATGTGGGCCGGTTTCTCGAAGGGACTGACCTCGAAGTCCTGGAAGATGTTGAGGCTCGTGCCCATCTCGAAGCTGTCGGCCGGGATGCAGACCATGTCGTCGGGGACGTCGCCGCAGCCCGGATCGACACCGCCGGTCGTGTCGTCGCTGGTGGACCCGGTCGTATCACTGGTCGTGCTGCTGGTGTCGCCGGTCGTGACGTCGGTCGTGGTGCCGGTGGTGCCGGTGGTGGTGCCGGTGGTGCCAGTGGTGCCAGTGGTGCTGGTGGAATCGCCGGTCGTGTTGCCCGGGAGCGGCTCGCAAAGCACCTGTCCGTTGCACACGAGCCCGTCGTTGCACGTCCCGTTGCCGTAGCAAGGACAGCCTTCGTCGCCGGGGGCGCAATCGCCGGTCGTTTGCGGATCGAGCGTGCCGCTGTCGTCGGGGCTGGTGTCGCCGGTGCTGACCTGCGTATTCGTCGCGGTACCTTCGGTGAGGTTGACGGTGGTCTGGCAGGCGACGGTAAGGGTGGGAATGAGCAGGGTGTACGCTAAAGATGAAAGTCGGGGCATCGGCGATTTCCTCGAGTCGTGACGAGACGGGGTGAAAGATCAAGGGTTGTCGGACGGAACGGCGCATGCGTCACGGACGCGGGCCGCGTGGATGGAGCTCGGATAGGCGCGGAGGAAGCGGCGGGCGGCGGTCGCGGCCCTGGGCGAGGCGGCGCCACACAGGGCGACGACGCGCAGGGCGTCACGATCCTCCATGAAATGTCCCTTGGGATAGGTCTTCTGATACTGGTCGGCGATCTTCAGGGCCCCGGCGTGATCGTGGCGATTCAGCGCGGCCTGGCCCTGAGCCAGCAGGCGCAGCTCGGCGGCGAAGGTGTCCTGTTCGACGGCGGGCGTGGGGCGGGGAGGTCGCGTCTTCGGGGCGACGGGCTTGACGGGCTCTGCGGGCCTGGAGGGCTCGGAGAGCTCCGCCGGCGGCAAGGGGGCCGGAGTGTCCACAAGGACGGGCGCAGGCGGAGGCGGCGGGGGGAGCATCGGGGCAACGGGGGCAGGCGTCGGCACAGCGACCGTGGCAACCGGGGCGGGCTCGGCGGTGCGCGACCCATACGCGACGGCACCGACGAGGCCGGCGCCAAGGACGACGAGGGCGAGCCATAGGAGCGGGCTGCGCGGGGGCAGGGGAGGCGGGACGTCGAGCGCCGGGAAGCTGCCGCGCTGCACGTCGGCGGCGATCCGCTCCCAGCAATCGGCGACGGCCTCGGGGGTCGGGCCGGGGCAGCGCTGTTCGGCGTCGATCAATGGCTGCAGACGTTCGCCGAGTCGGTTCATCGCTGGGCCCTCCGCGGAGAGTGGGACGGAGCGTCGGTCAGTGCCCGCTCGATCGCCTCGCGGGCGAGCCGCAACCGCGAATAGACGGTCGGGACCTTCAGGCCGAGGACCGTGGCGATCTCGGCGGCGGTCATGCCCTCGAGGTGAGCGAGGATGAAGACGGCGCGTTTGTCGTCATCGAGCCGCTGCAACAATTGGTGCAGGGCGATCGAGTTGTCGACGGAGGTGCCAGGGGCTGGACCTGCGTCGGGATCGTCGAGGGGCTGCTCCCGCTGCGACTGCCGCTGGCGGTCGCGGTGGAAGCCCTGAGCGACGCGGAACGCGATGGCGAACAGCCAGGTACGCATGGCAGCGCGGTGCTCGAATTCGTGCAGGCGCCGGGCGACGACGAGAAAGACGTCGTGCATGGCGTCGGCGACGTGGGGCTCGGGCACGCCGAGGCGCTGCAGGCTGCGCCACACGTAGCCGTGGTGCTCGCGGTAGAGCGCTTCGAGCTGCGCGAGCGCGGCGGCGGAGGGCACGGTCCTTGGTTCCGCGAGACCGGGAAAATTATCAACGCGATCGTGAGCGCCGGTTCGGAAAGCGGAATTCGAGGCCCAAAGACCCGCGGAGGCCGATCGGCTGCGGGCGGAAGATCTCGCTCGCGTCCTCGACGACGAACCGGGGCCGCGTCACGGGGACGAGGACGTCGAGACCGAGCACGATGGCGATGAACTCGCGCGGGATGATGGCGAGCCCGGGCGAGAGGACGACGGCGAACCACGGGGTGCGGGCCTCGTCCGGGCCGACGAGCCGGACGCCGCGGACGTGGAGCTGGCCCGCCTCGAGGCCGAGCAGCAGCGGGACTTCGAGGCGCCGGCCGGCGGGGACGACGTAGCCGGCGCGCACGCTGAGGTTCCACAGGTCGAACACGGCCCCGGAGGCGCCAGGGAGGGCGAGCTTGACGCTGCGCAGGAACCAGCCGCCCGCCGCCAGCTCGGTCTGAAACCGGCCCAGACGCAGGGCCAGCGCGAGGCCGAGACCACCGCCGACGGACGGGAGGTCACCCCAGCCGAGGCTGCCGGCGAGGCGAACCGCGGCGCGCGGTGTCAGGCGGCGCCGCGGCGGCGGCGCAGATGGCGCGGAGGGCTGGGCGGGCGCCACGGGGGCCGCGACCGGAGGGTCGGGCGGTCGCTCTGCGGGGGGTTCCGGGGGCGCGGGGGGCGGCTTGGGAGCAGAGATGGGCTGCTCCGCGGGCGGGGCAGCGTCGGGCCCGCTGGTCACGAGTTCGAGGGCGGCTGCGTCGAGGCGGCCGAGCACCTGCGGGTCGATCGTCATGGCGATCAGCACCGCGGCGGCGTCGGCCAGCGGCGAGCAACCGTGCGCATAGCGGATCGAGCGCTCCTGGGTCCCCTCGGCGGTGACGGTGTAAATCGTCAGCGACCAGTGCGATTCGGCCGGATGCGCGGTGGCAATGATCGACAGCCGACGATCGCGGATCTCGGAGAGAGGTCGTCGGACGTAGCGCTCGATCGCAGCGCGAACGCTGGCCTCGTCCGGGCACGTGGGCGGCGCGTGCCAGCGAACGTCGATCGCGTCGCGGCCGGATCGGGCCGGCGGCGCCCCGAGCGACAGGACGGCGAGCAGCGCCGGAAGCCATGGAGACACGGTATAGAGTCGCCTCCTTGGGAAACTCGATCAAGCGGCAGTGCCGATGGAACGGCACCGCGCGGCGGATTTTTCCCCAGGAGCGCAACGTGCGCGGTCTCGCGCCAGGGTTCAGCCGAAGGCGCAGCGGCTGTCGATGTCGAGCAGGACGTACAGCGAATCGTATTGGCCCTTCGTCGGCCCTCGCACGATCGACGGTTCGATCGAGCCTCGACAGAGGCTCTCAGCAGAACCAACCGTTCTGCAGCCAGCCCGACTTCTGGGCCCAATAAGAGTAGCCATGCACCCAGTTGCCGCCGGCGTTCGAGGTCACCTCGAAGTGGGTGCCGCCCTTGAGCGTGTCGATCGCGGGGCCGTTGGGCGCGTTGCGCAGATAGATGGTGTCCGCGCAGATCTGGTAGGTGCCATTGGTGTTGGCGGACCGCAGAGCGTAGGCGGCCCCGGAGGTCAGGGCGGCGGCGCTGAGCGTGGCCACGGCGAGGAGCGCAGCGAACTTGTTGGAGCGGGTGTGTGCAGGTTTCATGGGATCTCCTGAATCGGTAGGGAGGTTCGTCGAGGGTTCATCGAGTGCTCGAGCGCGGCTCACCACGAGCCGCCCAGGCACTCCACGCGGGCGTAGCGCCAACCCCAGTACTCCTGGCCGGCGCTCAGGACCGTCGCCCAGCCGTTCGGCGTGCCCGACAGCGTCTGCCAGATCAACTTCTTCCCGTTTCCGACCCCCTCGGCCGGATTGCCCTCCGTACCATGGTACGCGGGGTTGTACTGATACAGCGACAGGCTCTGGCACAGGTTGAAGACCTTGACCTGGCCGTTCTCGAGACCCAACAGCGGATCGACCGCGCCTCCCAGCTCCATCGGCAGCTCGTCGTCGATGTCGAGCTTCTCCGGATCGGGCTCCGCCTCGGCGAGCAGGTCCTCGGCCCCCGCGCGCTCCTCCGCCTCGGTCGCATCGCCACGAGTGAGCTCGCGCTGGGCTTCGTTTCCTGCTTCCGCCTCGTCCAATCGTTCGAGCAGGGCCTCATCGTCCGGCGAGTCGCAAGCCGCGACCATCGCCGCAATGAGGATTGAGTTCCACAGGGACATGCGCAGCATTTCAGGACCTCCAAGAGGTTGGTCCCGACGACCATCGCCGGGAATGGTGTTGGTATGCTCGATGGATCCAGCGAGAGCAAGACCGAAACGTGCTCATCGGGCAAGCCCAGCCATGATCCGTGAGCGACAGACTCTTATCTTTGCATGAGAGGGGCCAATCCGCCGAACTCGCCTGAACGGTGAGCTATGCGGTCGTCCGTGTTGTCGACGCCGCTCTCGCGCGAGAGCCCAGTCGACGTGGTCGAGCTCGGCGCACGCATGCCGGCCATGCACCGCCCCATCCCTGAAAGAGGAGCGCACCGAGGGCTAGCCGCTCCCAGGATGACGGACGAGGATTGCAAACACCGGCTACACGACGTGTGGAACATTGCCTTGAGGGGCTGGGCCCCGGGAGGCACACTGTCTTGCTCAAGAAAGACACGAATATGATGCCTCGTAGGAGAGGGAACTCGATATCGCCATAAATAATCTGGGAAGAGCAGGGCGAGGGGCTCGATGTCGTCGCCCGCGATGTCGCCGCAAATCTCGCTCAGGTGGGGCGGAGCGCCTCGAGGTGGCGGCGCTCGTCGAGCATCACGAGGCGGGGCGCGCCGGCGGTGATGGACACGCGAGAGACCGCCGCGTGCCCGACCGGCTGCGTGCGCGTGTGATCCGGGAAGAGGACGCGCAGCAGCTCGCGCACGACGCCGGCGTGGGTGACGGCGAGGACACGGCCAGACGGGGGCAGGGCCGTCAGCCAGGACCGGACGCGGGTCATGAACTGTTTGCCTGTCTCGAGCTGCGGCACGTCCGCGGGCGGTCGAAGGATGTCTCGCAGCTGAGCGGGCGTGAGCCGCGAGACGTCGACGAAACGGTCGGGCTGCACGACGAGCTCGCGGAGGTCGGGCGCGTGGAGCAGGCACGGCCGGGCAGCGCGAGCGCTGCGGTCTCGAGAGCCCGCTGCAGCGGCGAGCTGAGGACGCTGTCGAAAGATTCGCCGGCGAGGACCGGGGCGAGCGCCGCGGCTTGCAGCTGCCCGCGCGGCGACAGGCAGGTGTCCGCTTCGCTGCCGTCGAGGTTGCCAAGGCTCTCGGCGTGGCGGACGAGCCAGAGGTCGAGCATCCGAACAGGGTACCCGACAGGTGGCGGAAGACACGACGAGCCCAGCGCGCGGGAGAGCTCGGTCATGCCCGCCGGACAGCGGCCCCAAAGCTTGGTCTCGCGGCGGGCCTACGACGGCACACGAGCCGAGATGCGCGGCGGCAACGGGCCCGAGTCGTGGAGCCTGAGCAGGGCACACGTGCGCCGGGAGCGTTCGTCGTTTTGGCGGCGCCGCGAACACAGCGCGCCGTCGCCTTGGCGGCGGCGGGCCCGGTTCAGCGGTCGGCGGACTTCCACCACCCGAAGTTGGCGGGTGCCTGGACCACTGGCTCGCCGCGCCGTCGTCGGCTGGCTCGACGAGGTCGTCGAGGACGTCGTCATCTCCGAACGCGGATGGTGACGCCAATGCATATTGTCCGGTGGCGTCGCCGGCGGAGACCATCACGCTCAGTCATAAGAAAACTTTGACGGGATGCACAAGCAATCTTCCCCCTCCGCCGTGACTAGGCATCCGAGCGAGCAACCGTCGACCTCGGCGCATTCCGAACGGCAGGTCCGCGATTTCCACCGCCCGGACTCGCACACCTCGACTCCGTGTCCGCGCACGCGAGGCACAGCGCGAGCGCCAGACCGCAGCGCCTCACGCTTCTCGCTAGCACACCCGCTCCTCCGGGGCCCAGGCACTTCCAGCAGGCGCGAGGGCTCCGCGCCTTGCCGGCACTCTTGGCGTGGCAGACCGGGCGGCTCGTGCTTCCCGAAAGAGCGGACTCGGCGGCGTTTGCGGAGGGCTTCGGGGTCGGTTACAGTCCGAAGGTGTTTGGCGAAGACCCCGGCAGGAACCGTTCGGGCCCGTGCGCGCGAGGGGAAGGACGATGACCACGCTCTGGGAGGACTTCCTCGGTGGGATCTGGGTATACAGCGCCCTCGCGTGCATCTTCGGCGTGCTGCTCGGGATGGCGTTGCCGGCGGGATCGCGCGTGTCGAAGGCGCTGTTCTTCGTCGTGTTCGTCGGCCTTCTCTCCGTGCCCGCGTTGCTGGCCGGCGACGCGGACGAATGGAAGGGGTTCGAGTCCCTGGCTTCCCTGCAGTGGATCGCCGTGTTGATGCCCGCCTGTGTGCTGTACCTCGGGCTTCCGAGCCTTCTGGGCTTCGTGATCGGGCGCCGACTCGCACGGCAGAGTGCGCGCCCAGTGAAAGATCCGCTGGACAATCAGGCGACTCGCTTCGGATCGGATGGATGAGCGTCCCACAGGCGCGCCAGGAAGCCCTGCGGGATACTCTTGTGGACGGTCTCGTTCACGAAGAGCTTATGCGACGGGAAGCGACTGCCGCTGAAATCGCGGACTTCAAGCTCGGGCCCGTTGGGCCTGGCGCGGAAGGCTCCGAAGATCGTATGCCAGATGTAGGTTGACGTCCTCGGACAAATAGAGTTAAAAATCGGTTCGAGGGTCGCATGCGGACGCCCAAGGCCCACCCAGCTGAACCCCAATTGCTCGCCGCCGCTGCCCAGCCTGCCGAAGTATTCGCCGGAGAGCCGGAGCGGCGGCGGGGTGAACCTCCCCTCGATTGGCGGATTGTTCCAGATGATCTTCCCGCGAGCCGGCTCCGTGCCGACGTCGGTATCGATGGGCTCGGCGAATCCGGCGCGCAGCGAAGGATCGTTTGGGAAGCAGCCGACCTTGATCGTCTGCGAGCTGAACAATCGATACCCCGTGTCCTCCGCCGGGCCGGACGCCGATTCGCTGAATTCCTTATCCGTGGCGGCCGCGAACATCTGCAGGGGTCGATGGCCTCACGAAGCCTTCGCGCTCTTTCATTCTCTTTTTTCAATAGGACATGCCTCGGCCTGTGGTGCCTCGTCTCGTCCGTCCCGGCGTGCGGCCCTTCGGCGAACTCGACCGACGCGACCGCGGGCGACACCACGGAGTCGAGCTCCGGCGGCGCCACGCACGGGACACCGACGAGCAGCAGCGGAGGCTCCGAGACATCGAGTGGGGCCGACCCGACCGCAAACACGGTCGCCGAGTCGACCTCGACCGCGACCGGCACGTCGTCGACCGGGTCGGTCTCGGTCAGCTCGACCTCGCTCGAGACGAGCACGGGGCCCACGGAGACGACCACGTCCGGGACGACCACGTCCGGGACGACCACGTCCGAGACCGGAACGAGCTCGACCTCCACGTCCGGGACCGGATCGAGCTCGACGACCGGGGACTCCGGCGATCCAGTCCCCTGCAAGGCGCCGATCGACTGCGAGCCGATCTTCTTCGAGGACGCGCAGCACCAGCTGACCGACATCGAGTCCGGCTGGCTCTTCTGCAACGGCGGGACCGTGATCTATCGCGACGAGGCCCTCGAGTGCGCGCACGAGGTGTTCTGGCCGAAGTGCGAGGGCCAGGGGGGCGAATGCGCGACCGACGGCGACTGCCCCGACAGCCAGGTCTGCGCCAACATCTGGGGCGATTGCGGCTGCGTCGCGCAATGCATGTCCGACAGCGACTGCTCCGGGGGCCAGATCTGCGTATGCGCCGGCGACCACCCGGGCGTCGGCGGCGACCTGTACCTCAAAAATACGTGCATGCCGGCGAACTGCGCCTCGAAGGCTGATTGCGAGGGCGAGTGCGGCTGCCGCGGCTCGGAGTTCTTCTGCGGCTTCGTCATCGGTGCGTTCTGCCCCACCCTCGAGGACGAGTGCTCCGACAGCGGCGATTGCCCGCAGGACAAGTATTGCGCCTTCGACGCCGACCAGGACCGCTGGACGTGCCAGTTCCTCGGCATCTGCGAGTGAGCCCCCCACGCTCGAGCCGCCTCGAAGGCGACCCACTCGACTGCCCGGGTCGCCGGGACGACGAAGGACAGGGGCGAGGATGATGCCATCGACGGCACCGGCGTCGGCGTCGGCAAGTCGTTCGAGTGCGACGAGCTCAACAACCCCGCAGCCTGGCCGGACGCCGTCTGTCCCGCGTCGAACCCGGCTGATCCGGCGACGACCTGCGCCCGCAATGTCGTCGCGCAGCAAGGCGCGGCGCGCCTCACACCTGGACGGTGCCGCCGTCGACGAACAGCTCGATGCCGGTGATGAACG
Source organism: Nannocystis sp. RBIL2 (assembly GCF_026626745.1). Classification (GTDB taxonomy): domain Bacteria; phylum Myxococcota_A; class Polyangia; order Nannocystales; family Nannocystaceae; genus Nannocystis. Next base: position 1,575,161 of record NZ_JAPNJW010000001.1, on the reverse strand, counting down.
TGCTGTCGTCGGAGGCGAGGAACAGCGCCGCTCTGGCGATCTCGTCGGGCTTGCCGAGCCGCCCGAGCGGCACGCTGGCGGCCAAGTTGGCCTTGAGCCCCTCGGCCTGGTCCGCCGGCACGAGGCCGTTGAGCCCGGGTGTGTCGATCGGGCCGGGGCTGATCGCGTTGACGCGGATCTTGCGATCCTTGAGGTCGGTGGTCCAGGTGCGGGCGAACGAGCGCACGGCCGCCTTGGTCGCGCTGTACACGCTCATCGCCGCAGACCCCGTGCTGGCCACGATCGAGGCGTTGAGGATGACGGAGGCGCCCTCGACCAGCAGCGGCAGCGCCTTCTGCACGGTGAACAGCAGGCCCTTCACGTTGCTCCCGAACTCGCGTTCGTACTGCTCCTCCGTGATCGCGCCGAGCGGGGCGAACGAGGCCGTCGCGGCGTTGGCGAACACCACGTCGATGCGGCCCTTCTCGCGCTGCACCTGCTCGTACAGGCGGTCGAGGTCGGCGAGGTTGGACACGTCGCCCCGCACTCCGACGACGTTGTCGCCGATCTCGCGGACGGCCGCGTCGAGCTCGGCCTGCCGCCGACCCGTGATGTACACGTGCGCGCCCTCGGCGACGAACAGCTTGGCGGTGGCGAGGCCGATGCCCGTGCTGCCTCCGGTGATGACGGCGACTTTTCCTGCGAGCTTGCTCATGGTCTCTCTCTTTGCGTTTTGCTGGAATGAACGTTCTAGAAACGAGCAAAAAAATCAGCCGAGCACGCCGAGCGTGACGCGCACGACGTCCCGCAGGGCCTCGGCGCTCTGGCCCTGCTTGGCGGACAAGCGCAGACCCGCGAGCGTGGCGACGAAGAACCGACCGAGCGCGGCCGGATCGTGGCGGTCGCCGATCTCTCCGCGCTCCTGGGCGCGGCGCATCCGGTCGATGAAGCCGCGCTCGATCTCCAGGTTGTTGTCGGCGAGCAGGCGCTCCGCCTCGGGGCCCGCGTCCGCGCCGGCCACGGCCGCGTGAAACATCATGCAGCCGCGCGGGCAGCCCCTGGCGAGCTCCTGGGCGATGACAGCGTCGAACAGCCGGCGCAGCGCCGGCCGGACCGGCTCCTCGCTCGCGCAGAACTGACGCAGCGGGGCGCCGACCTGATCGCGGAAGCGTTTGAGCGCGGCGATGAAGATCGCCTGCTTGTCGCCGAAGGTGTCGTACAGGCTCTGGCGCGAGACGCCCAGCTGCTCGACCAGGTCGCTCATCGAGGTGGCCGCGAAACCCCGCGCCCAGAACAGGCGCATGGCCTGCTCGAGCGCGTCGTCGGGGTCGAACGCCTTGGGTCTCGGCACGGGTCGCAGGATGGCATTCCGGAACGGAGTGTCAAGCTCCTTCCAGGAAATTGGGCGGAAAACCGCGCTCCGCGACCGCGGGCTGCAGACTGTCGCCTCCACCGGCTCGACGGGGTTGGCGCTCGCAGACCCCGTCGTCCGGTCGACGGTCGATCAGCCGGGGAGCGGGAAGCACACGCCGCCGGGCTGGCAGGTGAGGGGCGGGCCGCAGTCCTCGTTGGTCTCGCAGGGGACGCACTCGCCCTGTTTGCACGTCGGGGTCGGGTTGCCGCAGTCGTCGCCGTCGAAGCACGCGCCGCCCGGGGGTTCGCAGCCGTCGATGTCGAGGATGGCCTCGTCGTAGTGGATGGCGAAGGCGCCGAGGAGGTTGATGCCGCCGACGAACAGGGAACCCCAGATTTCCGCGAGGCCGCCCGCGTTGAACACCGCGTGGGGCTGGTAGAGGTTGCCGCCGAAGGTGAACAGGCTGGCGAAGGTGACGACGCCGCCGACGTACATGCGAAACGCCGCGGGGCGCTGGGTGTCGCCGATGGTGGCGATGTCGGCGAACGAGGCGTTGCCTTTGATGAAAAGGTCGAGCTCGGCGTCGGGGCCGAGCTCGAAGTCGAACAGGCCGATGCTGGTGAGGTCGCCCTCGACGGCGATGACGGTGCGGCCGGTGAGCTTGATCTTGAGGGCCAGCAGGTGCTCGATGTCCGTGAAGAAGTAGACGCCGCAGGGCAGCTCGATCTGCTTGGGCAGGACGAGGTCGGCGAGCTCGTCGGCATCGATGCCGGCGAGCTCGTTGTCGTTGTCCATCTTGTAGCCCTCGACGATGCCGGCGATGTCGATCGGGTTGCTGCAGTCGCACGGGGTCTTGACCGAGACCGGGCCCTTGATGGTCTGGCCGAGCACGTTCGCGCCGGCGTTGACCTTGCCGACCGGCTGGTGCAGGTCACCGTCGATGGTCATCAGCGGGAGCAGGCCGCCGATGTTGCCCTCGACGAACGCGTCCTCGTTGACGTGGGAGAGCACGGTGGCCGAGACGTCGCCGCCGCACTGCAAGATCTCGCCGACCTCGTGGGCGGCGACGGTGCTGACCTTGCCGTCGACCCACAGGGTGCCGCCGATGTCGGCGAGCGCGACGGTCGTATAGTTGCCGTTGATGCCGACGGAGCCGCCGTGCAGCGGCTGGGGCATGTTGTCGCCGCTGTTGAACGCGTCGACCGTGAAGATGCCGGCGGTCGTGAAGTTCGTACAGGAACACAGGGCGAAGGTGAACGTGTTTTCCCCGAGGTCGCCGGTGCACTTGTCGGTCTCGCCGGGGAGCAGGATGCTGCCCTCGCCGGCGCAGAAGTCGGGCTCGCCGGTGGTCGAATCGCCGGTGTCGGTGTCGGCCGAAGTGGTATCGCCGGTGGTGTCGACCGAGGTCGTGTCGACCGAGGTCGTGGCGACCGTCCCGGTGCTGGTGTCACCGGTGTCGGTGGTGGTCGCGGCGGGGCCGGTGGTCGGGGTGGTATCGGTGCTGCCGTCCGACTCGCCAGCGCTGCCGGAGCCGGTGTCGGATAGCGATGGGTTGCCGGTCGTCGGCGCGCCCTGGGTCGTGCCGCCGGGGCCGCCTGTCGTGTCCGTGCCGTTCTCCGCCGCCGAACCGCCGGCACCGCTGTCCCCGCACGCCATAAGCGCGGCGGCCAGACAGAACATACTCCACCCATTCCGGGTAACCATGACAGCACCCTATCACGTCCGCGTCGTCCGCAATATGGCCTCGCGGACGCCCGCGCAAAAATGTGTCGGCAATCACAACCGCAGGGATGTCGGCAAGATGTTCGGAATGGTGCCCCGGACGTCGAGTCTACATATCGGCGACCTGCACTTCGCGGTGTATGTGATCGGGCCGCGTTCGCGCGAAGATCGACGGCGCGGGAGCGCGGCCGCGATCGATCGGCGCGCGGCCGCAGCGGGCTCAGGCGTCATCGCCGGGCTCGGCAGGTGCCAGCGGGCGGATCGCCTGCATCTCGAGCCAGGGCGTGGGCCATCGCTACAGGACGAACCGACCGTCGCACCGACGATCGCCGACGCACTCGCCCAGATCGATACTCACGTGGCGCAGCTTCGCCGAGCGTTGACGAACGGGCGGCGAGCCGCGCCCGGCAGACGTCGAGTGGGTCAAGCTCCGTCTGTCGCACTTGGCCGAGGTCGACGATTCACGGCTCTCGCCGCCGCGAGGTCGCGGGACGTATGTTACCCTGCGGCCTCCGTGCTCGCCGATGGCAGCGCCCCCGAACCCCCGCCGCAACGCGGCGGGCGCAGGCTCTCGCCGGGCGACGTCGTCGCCGGTCGCTACCGCATCGTCCGGACGCTCGGACGCGGCTCGTTCGGGCACACCTACCTCGCAGTCGACACCGCCGCCAGCGACCGCGAGGTCGCGGTCAAGCAGCTGCGCACCGACGGTGACAGCGGCTGGAAGGGGTTCGAGCTGTTCGAGCGCGAGGCCGCGGCGCTGCGGTCGTTGCGTCACCACGGGATCCCCGAGATCTTCGATCACCTGCGCGAGACCGCCGGCGACGCGCTGAGCGCCTACCTCGTGATGGAGTACATCGACGGGGTCTCGCTAGAGCAGCGGATCGTCGACGGCGCCAGCCTCGACCCGGCCGCGCTGCTGCGGGTGGCGCTCGGCCTGCTCGACATCCTCGAGTACCTGCACGCCCGCGTCCCGCCGGTGCTGCACCGCGACATCAAGCCTGCGAACGTCCTCCTCCGCCCCGACGGCGCGCCGGCGCTGGTCGACTTCGGCGCCGTGCGCACCGTGTTCCGCGGGGCCGATGAGGGCGGCTCGACGGTGGTCGGCACCTTCGGCTACATGCCGATCGAGCAGACGATGGGCCAGGCCAGCCCTGCCAGCGACCTTTACGCCGTCGGGGCGACGCTGCTCCACCTGATCACCCGCCGCCCGCCGTCGGAGTTCGCCTCGCGCGACGGCGTGATCGAGGTGCCTTTCGACTTGCCGGGCGGCGCCGTCCTGCGCGGGGTGATCGCGCGGCTGCTCGCCCCGACTGCGTCGGCCCGCTATCAGTCGGCGAGGGAGGTCCGCGAGGCGCTGCTCGCCCCGGTCCACGGCGGCGCGGCGCCGTCGGGGACTATCGCGCTCGCGCGGGTCCAGCCGACGACGTCGACCCTGGCACCGACCCCTCGGGCGCTCACGGGGGAGCTCCGGACCCGCTTCGACCAGGTGACCCTGTCGCCCGTCCGCCTGCTCTTCGCCGACCACCCCCCGTCGCAGCCGCTCTCGGCGGCCCAGCGGAGCCTGATGGTGCTGCTCGGCCTGATGTCTCTGGGTCTCGCCCCGCTCGTCTTCTGGATCTTCTACAACGCACGCCGCACCCGGGCCCGCCCGTTCTTCCTCCACGGCGTGCCGGTATCCGGGCGCATCTTGCAGGTGCAGAAGACCGAGTGGATCCAGGTCACCTACGAGTTCGTCCACGCCGGCGCCACTCACCGCGGCGTCGACACCATCATCCCGGCGGTGGCCGGGCGCTGGCAACCCGGCGACGTGATCGAGCTGCTGGTGCTCCCCGAGCGCAACCACGACAGCATCATCATCACCAGCACCTGACCCCCGGGCCAGCCGCGCCACCTCTGCGCCGCCGTCGGTCTTACGGCTTCGGTAGCGAAGCCACGAGCTCGTCGAGCGCGCGGGTGGCGGCGCCGTCGGGTACCTGGCGAAGCGCGCGGTTTCTGATCCGACGAAGGCGCTGCTCGTCGCGCAGGAGGCCCCGGGTCCACAGAAACGCGACGTCGCTAGCGAGGGCGAGCATGTCTTCGTCCGTCGGCTCACGCTTGCCGACAAGCTCGCCGTAGCGCTTCAGTCGCCGCCGGACGGTACGCAGGCTCGCGCGGCATTCGACGCACTCGTGGCAGTCGGCCTCCACGCGGAAGCGAAGCGTCTCGAACCAGTACTGCTGCTCCCGGGCGAAGAAGAGGAAGGGCCGTTTGCACATCCAGCAGTCGCGCAGCGTGTCCACGTACCAATGCAGATGCGACATCGTCGAGAAGTTCTGCTTGCGGACGTCGGCGGGAATCGCGGTCTCCGGGAAGGTCACGTCCTTCGACCACTCCGGCGGCCCGGGGATCACGTCGTCGTCACCGACCTGCCCGGAGGGCACGATTTCGGTGCCGTAGCGCGGATGGGGAACGAGATTAGCGAGCCTCTCGAGCGTTCGCGTGGATCGTCGGGGCGAGGGGGACTTGGTCGTCTTGGACGTACGCGCCATAAGGAGCTCTCGACTTCGACGGATCTGCTCACGGGCGACGGCGTGTGGGGTGAGAAGTCAATCCAAAGCCTGTCGAGACCGACGACGCTGACCGCGTTGGAGTGAACGTAATTGGGAGCCCGCCAGCGATGACGGGCGCCGAAAACGCCATGCAGTCGAAGAAGCGGGTAGGGTGGGTCGGAGGAGGTCGAGGGCGTCCGGGGATGAGAAGAGGTTGGTGAAGGGTCGCACGGCCCTGGGCGCGATGGCGACCCCCAGGCATGAAGAACCGCACGCATCCGGGCGCGAGTGGGCGGCGAGGTTGCTCAGGCGCTGGCGCGCCGGCTTCGAGCGCGCGAGCCAGCCATGCACGCGCTCCGCTCACGCCTCGTCGTCATCGTCATCGCCGAGGTCGTGCAGCGCGAAGCGTCGACCCATCCATCTGTCTCGATCACGCATGAGCCGATGCAGTCCGAAGGGACATCCTGCCAGTGCGCTTGACTCGCGCGGGCTGCCGTCCGATCGTCTGCGCCCCCCATCGCAAAGGCCGCAGATTGTCCGCATACAGCTTCCTCATGGCCGTCGACGCGGCCAGGCCGTCGCACGCCGACAAGTCCCCGCGCTTCCCCGAGATCGCCCACGCCCGCGGCTTCGTCCCGCTCGCCTGGCTCGCCCTGTTCGAGCCCGACGACCTCCACGTCATGCCTCGCCGGGGCGGCCGCGCCACCCTCACCGGCTTCACCACCGTCGCCCGCGCCCGCGAGAACCTCGCCCGCCGCAGCGCCGTGCTCGGCGACATGTTCGCCAGCTACAAGGTCGGCGACCGCCACGTCCCGATCCTCGATCGCCACCTGCAGCGACTCGACCCCGAGCGCCACCTCCAGCTCTGGACCGACGACCTCTACGCGCCCTGGAAGGCCGCCGAGAAGCCCGCGATCGCGGCCCTGATCCGCGGCCTCGATCGCAACGACGACGACGCGTGGACCGCCCTCCTGCGCGCCGTCGACACCCGCCGCGACGTCACCGGCCTGCCGAGGTTCCGCGGCGTCGCCGACGCCGTCAGTTGCTGCGTCGGCTGGCTCGCGGGGGAGCCCGCCCCGGGCAGCGATCACGTCTACGAGCCGATCCTCGAGCGCTTCGCCGAACACTTCGCCCAGGCCGTCGAGCAGGCCTGGGCCGCAGCGATCCCGGAGGTCCTCCACGACCTGTGGTGGTGGGCCGGCGAGCACGACCGCTGCTACGCCGTCGTCGAGCGGCTCGACCAGGCGCGCGCCGCGGAGCGCCTCGCCTGGTACGCCGCCCTGGACCCCGACCCCCGCCGCGCCAGCGAGCGCGCCGCCCAGGCCCGCGCTCTCGCCCTGCGCGTCGGGGTCGCCCCCCGCCGCGAGGAGTTCGCGATCTGGCCCGACCCCCTCGCAGTCGAGCTCTCCGCGGACCCGGTCCGCGCCCTCGCCATGGTCGAGGACACCGCCCCCGGGTACGCACGACGTGCCCTCGCCACCAGAATCGCCTTCACCCTCCGCGACATACCCCCGGCCTGGCACGCTGACATCCTCGCCCACGGCGCCAGCGCCGAGAACGACTACATGGAGGGCATGATCGTGCCCGTGGAGCGCTGGGTCCGTGAGTGGACCGCCGAGCGCTGCGGCGGTCCGCCGGCCATCGCGGCCGCCTCGGCGGACCTCCTCGCCGCCGCCCGCCGCGACGCCGAGGCGTTCGCCACCAGCTTCCGCGTCGTCCCCGGCCGCGCTCCGCCGACCCCGAAGCGCGTCGCCAGGGAGGTCGAAGCCGTCGTCGCCGGTCGCGACACCGGTCACCTCGCCTTCCTGCTCCCCCTCCTGCTCCGACTCGGCGAGGCCGGCGAGGTCGAGCGCGTGCGCGAGGCCGTCGAGCAGGTCGAACGCGCCGTGGGGACGCTGCTCGGCCACGACTACAAGCTCGCCCGCGAGGTCGTCTCGTTCATCCCCGGCCGCGCCCGCGAGGCCGACGAGGACCGCCTCGGCGTCGTCGACCTCGCGGCCTGGCCGTACCGCAGCGCCCTCGTCGCCGACGGCCTCACCCGCGACGGCGAGCACACCAGGGCCCTCGCCCTGGCCAACGAACTGCTCGAGGACCCGCCCGGCAAGCACGAGTTCAAGGTCATCGGCCGCCTGGCCCGCACCGCCCTCCACGGCCACGACGACGGCCCCGCACGGCTCACCGCGATCGCCACCGCCGTCCTCGCGCGCCTGCCCTGAGCATCGCCGTCGCCATCCGCGAGGTGGCGACGGCGATTCGCGCTCGTCGGCGCTCTCGCTCGCTCTGGGCGCGTGCGACGACGGGAGCGACGTCGCGGCCGGTCACAACCACCACGAGGGGCGTCGACGCGGGGGGCGCGGCGGAACGTCCAAGTAGGTCTTGTGGAGCTGGCGCTCGCCGTCCCAGACCTCGACGACGGCGGACACCCGACCTTCGATCGTGCTCACCGACAGGATTCGCGTCGCCAACGCGGCCGGATCGAGCGAAGGCCAATATGTCTGCGTATTCTTGAGCGCCTGCTCCTGCAATGATTGCAGGACCTCCTGCGGCAGAGCTGCAGCTTCCTCTCGCAGCTCCCAGCGGCCGGAGAAGAGATAGATGAGCTCTTCCCGCTGGCGGGCACGCGCCACCTCGTCTCGCGCCTCGCCCTCCGGGTCGTCCGACCGGGGAAACCCCAGAGCGTTCAGGCGGGCGTCGAGGCCCCATTGAAAGCAATGGCACACGCCGTCGCCACATTTGTACAGGTGCCGCATCGCTCCTTTACCCCTCCCACCGGCGCCGGCGCTTCCGCGTCGGCGCCCGGTCGCGGGACCGTGCGGTCCGCCCCGGCGAGGGCGGCGAGGACAATCGGCGAGCGCCTCATCGCCCGAGGATGGCAGAGTTTGCGGTGTGGTGGGAAGGGACGAACGCGGCGTCGGGGCCACCGGGAGATCGTGTTGGCCGCGCATCCGGGCTCGGGTGCCAGCCTGGCCCCACCGCCGGACCCAGCCCTCGGGGCCGAAAGCGGCCGCCGAGACAGGTGGGAAGCAGGTCGGGTGGAACGCCGAGCCGCAGGCCCGGGGTCGCTGGTAGACTGCGGGCGACGCACCTGCGGGCGCTCGTGCGCCGGCAGCTCGCGGGACTGACAGCAGGTATCCCATGGGTTGATGCCGCATCACGCTGCAGTGGCTGACCCAGCTGGCATCGACTCCCTCGTCAGGGCTGTCGCAGCGCCCCGGCGACGAGCTCGCGGTAGGTGGCGCGCCACTCGTCGAGCCGCCGCGCCCAGTCGTCATCCCACGCCAGCAGCGCGCCATACGTCCGGGACTGCTCCGCGGCCGCCGCCTCCTCGGTCGGATCGTCACGGAACGGGACCACCAGTGACAGCTCGTCGCCGACATCGAGCGGACCGAGCACCTCGCTCGCGGCCGCGACGTCGATCTCGAGCCCCGGGCGCTGCAGATCGTCGGTGACGGTCACCACGCACCACAATCGCAGCTCGCCGGTCTCGTCCTCGAAGCCGGCCTCCACCCGACGACCCTCGCCGAACACGATCGGGATCGCACGGCGGGCCGCGGCGGTGACTCGCTCGATCAAGGCGGCCTCGTCGACGCCGTGCTCCTCGGCCGCCCGTCTCGCCAGCGCTCCGAGCGAGGGCGTCGGCGGGCGTGGCGGCGGACAGGCGACGTCGGCCAGGAGCACGCCCTCGCGCTCGAACCGGTCCACGGTGATCGGGAGTAGCTCGATGCGCCGCGCGTACGGCGACAGCTGCGCGAGCTTCCACGAGGGCAGGCCCGGCTCGCCGCGCTCGAGGAGCGTGGCGAGCAGCCCGACGAAGGCCGCGAGCGACGGGCTGACGACCTCCCAGCAAGTGTCGCCCTTGGTGTTGAAGCGCACGACCTGGTGCGCCGGGCCGCCGAAGCAGGGCGTCGTGGCGAGCGCATACACGTCGTCCATCCCGCTCTGCGCCAGCGGTATCCAGTCGGGGTGCCAGAACGCGTGGTGAAACACGAGTTGCCGCTCGGCCTCGTCGAGCGCAGCGAAATCGCGTGCCAGGTCGTCCCAGAATCGCTTCCAGCCTCGCACCTCCGCGAGCGAGTGCAGCACGAGCCCGTCGTCGGCCAGCAAGTGGCGCGCGGCGTACAGCGACTCGCAACCGACGGACCCATCGGCGAGCCCGTACAGCGCATGGAAGGCGTCGGGGACAGCGAGCCCGAGCTCCCGCTGCAACGCAGCGACCGCCCCCGGTTCCGCGGGTGGGGCGAACAGCGCGGCGAGCTCTGGCTGGCGGTCGAGCAGTCCCTGCAGATCCATGAAGCATCCTAACGCCCGCGACGGGGCGGCGACCAGCCCCGCGCGTCCCCAGAGCCGACCCGCGGACGGGCGTGTTCCTCGACCTCGACGGACGCGCTGTCTTCTGCGACGGGCACGAGTGATCACGTCGGGGCCGAGCGCGACGCCGCCCCGCAGAAGCGGCGCGAGATTCAGGAGCACAACGCCCGCGAGCGAGCGCTGGCGGGTTGAGGCGACGCTCGAAGCCTGCTAAGGCTGGCTCATGTCCGGGAGTAAGATCCAGTTCGGCGCAACGGTGAAGCTCAGCAGTAACGACACTGGTGAGGAGCAGACCTTCCAGATCGTCGGTGCCGACGAGGCCGACATCAAGCACTCGCTCGGACTCGCGCTGTGGGTGGGCCGGAGGCGCTGAGGTATTGTTGCCGAGATGAACACCGCAGCAACACCGTCCGAAGCGGAGACTGGCCGTGCGCGGCCTTCGAGGGGACGCGAGCTGGCCACGTTCGCGGCGCTGCTGGTCGCCTCCGTGTCGGTCATGGCGACATCGAAGCCGCGCTGGTACCTGAATTCATCGGCCACCGGGGCGCCGATGGAGGTGGCGCCATCGTCGAGCAAGTCGGCGAACATCGTGGTTGCGGTGGCGCATGCGACGGCGCCGGGTGAGTCGATCTCCGACTGGATGGTGACGGTCCGCGTGACGACAAAAACGCCGACAGCAGGCGGCGCGGGGCAGGTACGCCTGTCGCTCCAGTCGCCGGCGGGGCAAGCCGCCGATCCGCCGGCGCCGTCCACGGGGACCACCGATCAGGTGTCCGTGAGCACCACGGTTTACTCGCCCAAGTGTCCACCGGAAGGTCCCTGCGAGCTGCGCTTCACGCTGAGCGCCGAGGGGGTCGGCGGCACAGTACGTGTCGAGCCGACGGTGTCTGCGTCGCTGAGGGGCGACGGCACTGATGTGCCTCCGGGGGCGGGGATCACGGTGCGCGTGGATCCCACGCCGTGAGGCTGGGGCGAGCGGGCGAGGGGTTGCTGCATCCCGCGGCGCTCGCCTCGGTCGCGGTGTTGCTGCTCAACGATCACTGGGCGAAGCGTGTGTACCCAGGCTTTGCGACGGGCAAGCTGTCCGATTTCGCCGGGCTGATCTTCACGCCGCTGCTGCTCGACGCATGGATCGAGCTTGGGCTGCGCCAGGCGGGGCGCTACCGCGGGCCCTCGCCGCGGAGGCTGCGGGCGCTGGCGGTGCTCACGGGCCTGGTCTTTGCGCTGGCCAAGACCTGGCCTCCGGCGAACATCGCCGTGGCGTGGGCCATGGGGCTGGTGCGGCTCCCGCTCGACGCGGGGCTGGCGCTGGCGCTGGGCAGGGGGCTGCCGGCGCACGGGCCTGTCGCGCTGGTGCGTGATCCGAGCGATCTGCTGGCCTTGCCCTCGCTCGGCCTCGCGCTGTGGGTGGGCCGGAGGCGCTGATGGCCGCGAGGCCTGGTACCGTTGTCCGGATGAGCACCGAAGCGACACCACCCGATGCGGCATCCGGTCGCGCGCGGCCTGGGCGGGGGCGCGAGCTGGCCACGTTCGCGGCGCTGCGTCCGTGTCGGTGATGGGGACCTCGCCGCAGCACAAGTGGCACGCGGTCGAGCAGCCCCACGCGCGCGAGCACCAGCCCGAGACACCGGCCCCGAGATGAACACACTTGCCCCCCGTGATCGCGGGGAGCTCACGTGCGACGTGCGGAACTATCATCAGGCGCCCGTTTTATGGCCACTCGCGCGCGCTGTCGGGCGGCAAGACGTTGATGAACACGCTGGCGCGCAGGTCGGCGATGCGCGCGGCGGACGGCCGGCCGCCGGTGCGCGTGGCGACCATCGAGCGGCGAAACAGGCAGCCGTCGGCGCCGAACAGGAGCGAGCCGTCGTGGTCCCAGTCGGCCCAGTCGAGCTGACCCAGCGCCTCGGACGACCGCTCGATTGCGCCGCTGCGCTCGACCAGGCGATAGCTGCAGACGCTGCCCGGGCCGTTGACCTCGAACATGCCGAGCCAGCTGCGCTCGAGGGTCAAGCGCCGATGCACCGGGTTTTGCTTCTCGAAGGTCCACGGCTCGGCGAACACGACGCGCATCGTCGAATCCGGGCCGGGCACGCCGTCGACGCCGCGATTTGTCAGCGTCCAGCCCTGCGACGACTCGGGGGTGTTCGCGCCGCGCCGTGCGCGATACTCCGTGATGTGACTGATCTCGAAGTCGGGCGGGACCGTGCTGTGGTCATGGAGCTCGGTGATCACCCGGCCATAGTTGAGGATCAGCCTGCGGTTGCCTTCAAAAAAACCGCCGCCGCCCCAGGTGCTGCCGTCGGGCCACAGGGCCAGCGCGGTGAAGTACGGCGGGCGGCTGACGGCCGTGAAGGTCGCTATCTTGGTCTTGAACTTGCCCGCGAAGTAGACGACCAGCCGGCCGTCGGGCGAGATGCCGCAGCGCTCGTCGTAGATGCGACCCGAGAGCCACTGGCCCGGCGTGACCACGTCGCGCGCGAGGTCCCAGCGCAGCATCTGCACCTGCTTGCTCGGCCCGCGACGAAATACCACCGCCGTGCGCGCGGCGCCGGCGACCAGCGCGAAGGTCCGCGCGCTCGCCCGCGTCTGCTTGCTGCGTTCGGCCATCGCGGGCGAGCGTACTGCGAATGCCCCGGCTTCGGGGTCTCACTCGTCGCGGCTGCGCGGGCACGGGGGCGACGTGGGCGAACAGCGCGGTGAACGACCTCCGCCGCGCTGGTCGACGCCCACGGCCGCGACCACGCCGATCGTGCGCGCCCGTGGCGAGCACGACGCCAGGGCCGGCACCTCCACGCTCACGCTCGAGCAGGCCCCGCCGCGCGCGCTTCGTCGGCGTCGCCGCCTCGCTGCTGCGCGGGTTCTCGGCCCAGATCGCGCTTGAGGTCGAGCACGGCGTCTCGGCCATCGTGGGCCGGCGGCGGATGTCGAGTCGGCGGCCGTCGCCGCGGGGCTCGTCGACTTCGGTGACAGCGCGCACGGATGCATGGGCCCGCACCAGCATGACCGGAACCATCACGCCGAATTTGAAGACGAGGTCGAACGCAATGAAGACGATGGCTGCGTCAACGAGGCGTTCCCGGGCGCGCTGAACGTTGTGGACGAGTCGGAGTCTTGCGGCCGCGGATGAGGGCGTGGGCGCCATCAGCGTCGTCCTGATTGGAGCGCATCTCGATCCGCAACCTCCGCGTCGGCACCGGCCACACCGACATCGCCCTCCACCGTCGCCCCGAAGTCGCGACGGATCGTGACGCGGCGAACTCGAGTCGCCGATCCGTCGCATCACCTGGCCCAAAGGCCCGGCCTTCGTCCGCTCATTGCTGCGGGCGCAGCGACGCCTTGAGCGCGATCGTGCGGACGCCGGCCAGCGCCTTCGATACCGGGCACGCATTCTTGGTCGGCTCGGCGATCTCGGTGAACTTGCCGGCGTCGAGGCCCGGCACGTCGGCTTCGGTGGTAGGCCGCGGACCCTCGCCGCCAGCAGCCGCCGCTGGGGTCGGATCAACCAATGTAAACTCCGCCGTGCGCGTCGGTCCGCGCCAGGCGGATCGCCTCGAGGATGTTGAGCAGGCGGAAGCGCAACTCGTCGAGCCCGATCGCCGGCCATCGCCCGGTGTTGCCGAGCAGCACCTCGACCTCGCGCTCGAGCACGTCGAGTTCCTCGCCCTCGGCATAGATGTCCTGCGAGATCAGCGTCGGCAGCAGCGTCAGCCCCAGCGCCCGCGCGGTGTCCGAGCCGTACACCTTCGAGCGCCAGCGCTCGGGCCCCGCGAGGTGGTTACGCGGCGGCTCCGCGGCCAGCTCTCGCATCGACCCGACGGGCCCGGGCACGTACGCGTGAGTGATGAGAGTCATCGGACCTCCGGCCCAGAGTTTCGCGCATTCGACCGCTGCGCGCACCCCCGCGCTCGGCTACGCTCGGCGCAAGGTGCGTCTTGAAGACGCGGACGACCGGGATGGATGGCCTTTGGGACATGTGGTGCGGTCGTGCGGAAGGACTGGACCCGGGTGCGCGGGCGGGTCACGATGGAGCGGTGATCCGCTTCCTCGCGCTCGCGGTCGCGCTCGTCGCCGGTTGCACCGGGAGCGGGGCGCCGTTGTGCGAGCAGGCGGCGCTCGAGGGGATCGCGGAGACGCTCGAGCGCGAGGCGGCGAGCGCCGGCGCGGAGGTGCGGGCGATCGCGGGGATCGGGGTCGCGTGTCCGCGGGTCCATCCGGGGCTCGTGCTGGCGTTGCGGCACGTGTACGTCAGAGAGCGCGTCGAGTCGCTGGCGGTCTACGACGGGCTCCCCGAGGCCAGGTGGCGGGTGTGCGCCGATCCGGACGGGTGGGTGCGCGACGTGACCACGGCGCCGGCGGAGCGACGGCCGCGGATCGTGTTCGACAGGTGCGGGTTCGCGCGGCTCGGCCTGCTCGACGAGGGCGAGGAGCTGCTCGAGGAGGACATCGACGTGCTGTTCATGACGGCGACATTGGGGCGCGACGGAGTCGACAGGGCGCTGCTGCGCCGGCTCGGACGGGCGCTGATGACGAGCGTCGCGCCGCTGCCGGTGGCCGCGCGTCGCTGTTCGGCGATGCCCGACTCCGACGCGTGCGTGCGGCTGCTACACGTCGCGGGCGTCGAGGCGGCGCCCGTGTCGGTCGAACGTGACGGTCCGCGCGACTCGCCGCCGCGGTTGCTGCTGAGCCCGACGGGGCTGCTGTGGGAGGGAAAGCCGATCGCGGCGGACGTCGAGGGGCGCCGGATCGCGTCGCTCGCGGCGGCGGTGGCGGCGTGGCAGCCCCAAGAGCGTTTCGACGAGCGGCTCGTGCTCGCGCCGGATCGCGGGCTCGCGTTCGGGGTCGTGCTCGACGCGCTGCACACGATGGCCCGCGAGGGCGCCGACAAGCTCGCGCTGGTCGGTCAGGGGCGGTACGGCCTCGTCGAAATTCCGGTGTTCGTGCCGCCGGCGGCGCGCATGCCGAACGAGCTGGCCGCGCTGCCGGTCGTGACGATCGACGGATCGGCGGTCTCGGTGAGCTTGCGTGCGGGAGAGACGAAGCGGCTGACGGTCGACGCGGGCGCGGCGCTGCGCGAGTTCGCGGCGCGGGCGAGCGAGGCCGCACCGCACCTCCAGGGTTTCGTTCACGTGCGAATGACCCGGACGACTCGCGTCGACGACGTGATCGCCGTGATCGACGCGCTCCGCGGCGCCGATTGTCCGCGCGACGACGCGAAGGGGTGTCTGCTGTCGCGGCCGATCCTCGATCAGGAGCCGCCGCTCGAGTAGCGCCGTTCTTCGTGGATGACCATGCGAGCAGGAATGACCGGTAGACCTCGATACGCAGAGCTCGCGCTGGTGCTCGTCTGCGCGGTGGTCTCGCTCGGGGCGGCGCCCGTGCCCGAGGAGAGGCGGGCGCTCGCGGAGCAGGTGCGCGGCGCGATGGCGGTCGCGCGGTTCGAGGCGGCCGCGGGACTGGCCGAGCAGTACGCGGCGCGCTTTCCGGACGACGGCGAGACGCCGGCGATGCTCGCCACGGCGCACATGCTGCGCAGCGGTCTCGGGCAGGACGAACTGGCCCGGGCGGCCCGCGAGCGCCTCGATGCGTTGCATAGGCGCGGCGCTGCGGCCCGCGCGGGGCTGCTGCGCGCGCGTATCGAGGTCGCTCCCTACGGGGAGCGCGAGCCGCTGATGCAGCAATTGCTCGGGCGATATGGTGGCGCGCTCGCGCCCGGCGAGCGCGCCGTCCTCGCGGCGCAACTGGGCCAGATGCAGTGGCGCGACGCGTGCACGGCGGGGTTCGAGCTCGATCTATGCCTGTCGATATCCCGCCGCTTCAACTGGAGCGCTTGCGCCGATTGCGACTATGTCCGACCGCTGAGGCCGGGGTTCAAGCGGAAGCCGTCGCCGCCGCGCCCGCCTCCTCCGCCGCGTTGCGTCGACAGGTACCGACCGGTCGTCCGCGGGGTGCATCTGCGCGAGCGCCGGGACGCGGACGCGGCGCAGCGTCGATTCGCGGCGGCGCTCGCGGAGGACAGTATCGACATTGCCGGGCCCGACCGGGCTGCCGTCGACGACGCGGTCGTGATGTCGGCGATGTACGCCATCGACGCGCGATTCGAAGAACTGCTGGCGACCGATCGCCCGCGGGGTCTGAAGTTCGCGTTCGCCGAGCCGCCGGCGGGCGTGCCCAAGCGGCGCTGGTACTTCGAGCAGCTGCGCGTGCGCGCGCGATCGATCCGCGGTATGAATGAATACTTCGAGCGCATCGATAGAGCCGCCGGCGAGCTCGAGCGACGCTACGGCGAAATCGTCGCCGACGAACGCAGCGGCAAATGGGTGATCGCGGCGCTGGCACGGATCGCCCAGGTGTCGGACTACCGCGCCGACGTGGCGTACGCCGGCGAGTTGCCCGAGGGGCTGACGCACCCCGCCGACGTCGCGGCTTACTGCGATCTGGCCCGCGCGTACGCGGAGCCGCTGTACGAACGCGCGATCGCGGGCTACGAGCGCTGCCTCGAGGTGGCCGCCGCGACTGGCGTGCTCACGGAATATACACAGAAGTGCGAGGAGGCGCTGACGCAGATGGCGCCGGAGCGGTTCCTGTTGCGCACCGAGGCGTTCGGCGCCCACCCGAGCGAACCGACGTCGATCGGCTTGCAGGTCGACCCCGGCCTCGACGAGTGAGCGTCGTGATTCACGCCGCGGCGCGGGGGCGGCGACGCGACCGAAGCGCACGCGCGTGCCGGCAGGCGGGCGCGAGCCCGGGAACCACACCGGCTTCGGCAGCTTGCCGTCGACGAGCAGCGGGCCGAGGTTGCGCTGGCCGAGGGCGCGCGCGAGGGTGACGCCGCATTGCGCGTCGCCCGCGTCGAGGCGGCCGAGGGGGCGAACGCGACATCCATCCACGCCTCGAGCAGCGGATGCGCTCGGCCGGCATGTGGGTGGAACGAGCGATTTCGCCTCGACCGCACGTTACGGCGCGGACAGCGTGAGCGCGATGGAGGCCTCGTGGCCGCCGCAGCCCGCCTCGGCCTCGGCCGTCGCGCTCGCCTGCGGCTCGTCGTCGTCGTTCTGGAAGTCGCTGTCCTCGAGCACGTTGGGGCTGATCGGGCCGCAGGTGCGGCCGGTGACCGGCTCGATCCACGCGGTGACCTGCGTCTCCATGACGGTGCCGTCGCCGACGTCGCGGGTGGTGAAGTCGCCGGCCTCGCCGCATAGCACGGCGACTTCGCGGAGCGTCGGCGGGGCGACGGTATCCACGGTATAACGCACGAGCAGCAGGCCCTGGTTCGCGACGCTGTAGTTCGCCGCGATGTCCGAGGGGACGGTGATCGTGGTGTCGAGGTCGTAGCCGGAGTCGCACGCGAAGGCGAGCGCGAACACGGTGATGAGGTGGCGGAGCGAGGGCGCCATGGCCGGAGTGTCGCACACGCCTCTCCCGGCGCCAAACCCACGAGCGGTAACACGAACCTCCTGTCGCACTGACGGTGACGCTGCCCAGGCCCGCGCATCATCACGACGGCGGTGAATTCGAGGGAGACCAGGTCGAGCCCGCCGGAGTCGCCGGGCACGGCGTTCCGGGGCCGCCGTCCGTGAGATACGTGGTGGACCCGAAGGCGCAGTCGCCCCGGGTTGAGGAGCACCGTCACGGCGTCGCCACCCCACCCGCCTGATGGTCCGCGGGCCCGCACGGACCTCGGTCGCGGGGCTCGTCGTCCGCTTCGTCGATCATGGCCCGTCCCAGGCGCGCGGCGATGGGTTATCCTGGCCACGCTCGCTCGAAGGACCGGATCATGAATCGTCGGAGCCGCTGGCTTTATCTCATGAGTGCGTGGACATTCTCGGCAGGTTGCGGCGACGACGCGGGTCCGCTGCTGCCCACCAGCGCGACCGGCTCGCCCGACACGGGCGGGGGGCCGACGACCGCGACGACCGCGAGTTCGACCGAGCCGACGACCGAGACGACCGGCGAATCGACCGCGACGGGCCCGACGACGACGGGCCCGACGACGACCGGCGAGACGACCAGTTTCACGACCACCGAGGCGCTGACGTCGGAGACGACGGCGACGAGCATGACCTCGCCGCCGCCGAGCTGCGGTGACGGCGTGCTCGACGACGGCGAGGCATGCGACGACGGCAACGACGACGACACCGACGCCTGCACGGCGCAATGCAAGGCGCCCGCGTGCGACGACGGGCTGCAGAACGGGGGCGAGAGCGCGGTCGACTGCGGCGGCGATTGTGCGCCGTGCGGCCTCGGGCGCGGATGCTTCGACGACGTCGACTGCGAGAGCGGAGAGTGCCAGGCGAATCAATGCACCGCGCCGTGTCCGTCGTGGGCGCGGCAATGGGGCAGCGCGAACACCGACCAGGGCCGCGGGGTGGCCGTCGACGGCGACGACGACGTGATCGTCGTCGGCAGCCTGGGGTCCGACCTGAGCGTCAAGAAGGTCGACGTCGCCGGTACGGAGCTGTGGGCCGACGTGCTCGACAGCGGCGAGATCGACCTCGGCCTGGCGGTCGCCGTCGATGCGGCCGGGAACGCGTTCGTCGCCGGCACCACCCACGGCGGCCTCGCGGGCAACGTCCACATCGGCAATGCCGACGCGTTCGTCATCAAGTACGCACCCGATGGCGCCAAGCTGTGGAGCCGCCAGTTCGGCACGAACCCCGACGACCGGGCGCTGGGTGTCGCCGTCGACGACGCGAGCAACGCGGTCGTGGTGGGCCTCACCCTCGGCAACCTCGACGGCAACGTCGCGGCTGGCATCGAGGACATTTTTGTCGCCAAGTTCGATCCGCAGGGCGTCAAGCTGTGGACGAAGCAGTTCGGCACCTCCAAATACGACTCCGCCTGGGGCGTGGCGACCGGGCCGAACGGGGCCATCGTGGTCGCGGGTACCACGGCGGGCAGCTTCGACGGCAACCCCTCGGCCGGCCAGGGGGACGCCCTCGTACTCAAGCTCGACGCAGCCGGCAACAAGCAGTGGAGCCGCCAGTTCGGCGCGCAGTGGTCGGACTCCGCCAATGCCGCGGCGATCGATGATCAGGGCAGCATCGTCGTCGTCGGTTCGAGCAGCGGGAGCCTGGACGGCAACGTCTTCGGCGGCCAGCTCGACGGCTTCGTCGTGAAGTACGACGCCAGCGGCGCCAAGCAGTGGATCCGCCAGATCGGGGGGACGCACCTCGACTGGGCGAGCAGCGTGGTGCTCGTCGGTGCCGACGACATCTACGTGGCCGGCCGCGCCGAGACGGGCCTCGACGGCAACATGGCTGTGGGGGACGCCGACTTCTTCCTCGTCAAGTACACTGGCGCCGGCGCGAAACAGTGGACCCAGCAATTCGGGACCGAACAGTCCGAAGAGAACGCCTCGCTCGCGCGGACGAGCAGTGGGAGGTTCGTGATCGCCGGCGACACTCTGGGAGAGATCGCCGGACCGCAGCAGGGCGGCGGCGACATCGTGGCGATGCTCCGCTGCGCGCCATGAAGCTACGACCGACCCCGCGTTGCACGCCCTCGGCCGGGACCTCGTCGCCGCGCTGTTCTGGGCCGCCGGGATCCCGCCGCCCGAGCCGAGGCGTCTCGACGCGGCGCGGGAAAGCGTCTACCCTGCCGCGGGGTTCGTAAGCCTCGGAGTAAAGGAAATCACGAATGCGAGTATCCAAATTATATGTCGTGGGATTGCTGATGGCGGGTTGCGGCGACACCGACCCGCTCTTGACGGTCGGGGCCACCGGTGACTGGACCGCGACGGAGCCGGGCCCCGGCTCGCCGACCTCGGACTCGCCGACCACCTCGTCCACGTCCGAGACGTCCGAGGCGACGGAGACGAGCTCGGCGGAGACGGGCCCGAGCCCCACGGAGACGGGCCCGAGCCCCACGGAGACGGACGCGACCACGACGAGCACGACGCAGCCGGTGACGACCGACGAGCCGACGAGCGCCACCAGCGAGGTCGACCCGCCCGACCCACCGACGTGCGACGACAACAAGAAGAACGGCGACGAGACCGGCGTCGATTGCGGCGGGAGCTGCGAGGCGTGCCCCCCGGGTCCGCAGCCCGACCTCTACGTCGACTACTTCTACGTCGACGAGCATGTCTTGGAGTCAGGCTACGGCACGGAGATGCACTTCTCGGTCGCCAACGCGGGCAAGGTGGACACCGAGTTCCAGTTCGACATCCGCGTGGTGCTCTCGAAGAACGAGACCATCGGCGACGAGGACGATATCATCCTGTTCGACTGGCTCTATCCCTACGCCGTCGAGGCCGAGGGCGACACGCTGTGGAAGGAGTACTTCGTTCTCCCCGAAACGGCCTACGACGGCGGGTACTTCATCGGCATGGCCCTCGATTTCACCGACATCATCGCGGAGTCGAACGAGGCCAACAACACCCTGTTCGACGCCGAGCAGCTGGTCGTCTGGAACAACCCCAAGCCGGTGGACATCGACCTCTCGCCCGTGAACGCGCTGGCGACGGAGTATCAGGTGCTCCAGGGGGCCGAGGCGACCTTCACCTTCGACGTCGCCAACCTCGGAACGGGCGACGCGCCCGCGTACAGCGTGGGGTTGTACTATTCGGAAGATCCGGAGATCACGACCGCCGACACGCTGATCTGTACCTACGAGGACGTCGACGGTCTCGCCGGCATGGCCCAGGAGGCGCAGGAGGTCACGTGTGATGTGCCCAAGCTCGTGGGCGCGCGATACTTCGGTGTGATCGTCGATCCCGCGGACGCCGAGGAGGAGCTCGACGAGAACAACAACGTCGCCGCCGATCCGGCCCCCGTCACCATCACCGCGCCGGACGTCGATCTGCAGCCGAGCGCCGTCACGGCGTCGGACCTGAGCGTCGACACCGGTCAGCAGGTCACGGTCTCGGCGACAGTCACCAACGCAGGGACCGACCCATCGCCCGTGTTCGAGGTCTCGTTCTACCTGTCGTCCGACGCCCAGGTGACGAAGAACGACCACCTCATCTGTTCGACGACCTCGCAGGGGGCGCTCGCGCCCGGCGCCCAGGTCATGCTCTCGCCGGCGTGCGCGGTCCCTCCCGTGGCGAGCGGGAGCTACTGGCTCGGGGCGATCGCCGACGGCGCGGATCAGATCACCGAGTCCGACGAGGGCAACAACACCGCGGTCGCGGCCGGCAAGGTCGCCGTGACCGCTCCCGACGTGGACCTCGAGTACGAGCTGCTCTGGGACGACGCGAACAATTTGAGTCCGGGCGAAACGGTGCCCTATCACCTTCAGATCCGCAACAAGGGCACCGCCGCCTCGCCGGCGCAGTTCGCGGTCAGCGTGTACTACTCGCTCGACATGAACATCAACTTCCTGGACGCGGAGGCCTGTACGGTCAATGTCGGCATGGTGCCGGCTCTGACGATCACCGAGTTCGAATTCGACTGCAAGGTCCCGAACCTCGCGCCCGAGTGGTACTACAACGGCGTCATCATCGACTCGAGCAATATCGTGCCCGAGACCGATGAGACCAACAATGTGGGATCCTCGGTCAACCCCGAGCTGATCCAGTGAAGTCGTGGGCGCGGGGCGCTAACCCGCATGCGGGCCGGAATTCGAGAGTCCGTCTCGAAAACCACCCAGATCAAGACCGCACGCGGGGGGCCTCGCGCTATCATCGAGCTTCATGTCACGCTCTGGTCTCGGATCCACGCTCGCGCTCACGCTGGCCTGCAGCCCGCCGTCGGGGGACAGCGGTGAGCCGTCCGGCACAGCCACCGCCGACGGCGCTACCATCACCGGTGGCGTAGCGACCACCCACGAGGTACCGACAGAGCCCGTCGACACGGTCACGACGACCGACGACGAGGTCCCGATCGACTGCCCGTGGGACGTGCTCGTCACCGGTCCGGGTGACGACATGCCCACTAACGGGCTCCACAGCCAGGCCGACGTCGACACCTTCGTGGGCTGCACCGACGTGAAGGGCAACCTGAGCATCAGCAGCTCCGAGCCCCTCGACCTCACCCCGCTCGCCAGCCTACGCCGCATCACCGGTACTCTCTCGATCTACGGCAACAACTGCCACGCCGGCCAGAACAACGGCCCGGTGTCGTTCGCCGGCCTCGAGTCTCTCCGGGAGGTCCGCGCTGTCAACCTCTCGTGTCTCCGCGTCACCGACCTCGCCCCGCTCGCCGGCCTCACCACCATCGCACGCGACCTCCGCATCGAGATGCTGCCTGAGCTCACCTCCCTCGAGGGTCTGCACAACGTGACGAGCGTGGGCATGGCGCTGTCTATCAGCGACTGCGACAAGCTCACGGACCTCAACGGCCTGCGCGGGATGCAGCGCGCCGGCGTTCGGGTGTTTTTCGGTCGGCTCCCGATCACCAGCCTGCACGGCCTGGAGGCTCTCACCCAGGTAGGCGAGCCCGGCGGCGAGTCGCGGGTCGGCCTGTACTTGCTGCCCGACCTGACGAGCCTCGACGGCCTCGCCATCGACTGGCGACCCGACCACGACATCTGGCTCTATGGCACCGGCATCGCCGACATGAGCGCGTTCGCCGGCGTCTCCGAGCTGACCGCCCTCAGCGTTGCCGGCAACGCCGCGCTCACCAGTCTGACCGGCCTCGAGCAACTCACCGTCGTCCGCGAGGCGCTCGAGCTCGGCGACAATAAGAACCTCGTCGACATCACCGGCCTCGACAGCCTGGAGTCCGTGGGAGCGCTGATCCTCGACAACACCTCGCTCACCGACGCGGGCCCGCTGCTTGCGCTCACGGCGCCCGGAGACGTGCGGATCAGCAACAATGAGCAGCTCACCTCCGTCTCGGTCCTGGCCGGATCCACCGCGCTCCGCTCACTCGTGCTCGAGCACAACCCCGCGCTCACTGCGATCCCTGAACTCGCCGGCCTCGCATCGATCGAGGGTGACTTCGAGCTCCGGACCAACAACGGCCTGACGGACCTCGACGACCTCCCCGCGGTCACCAAGGTCGGCGGCCGCCTCGCGGTCGTCTACCATCCCGAGTTGCTGCAGACGGACGCCGAAGCCTGGGCCGCCCCGATCGACGCCGCCGAGCGCAAAATCGTCGGTAACAAGGGCTACGACGCCCCCCCCCTCGATCCGTGCCCGTGGATGGACGATGGCGAGTGTGATTACGACATTTGCATCGACGACGGCTGGGACTGCCTCAGCGATTGACAGCCCACGACGCCGAATAGCACTGCTGTGTAGGGCCCGGTCGTGGCGCCCCGCGGACCTGTCCTTCAAGGGGATGGGCCGCGATGCCGGCAAAGGGCACATCGCGGCCGTGTCATGTGGCGGGCGGTGTGGTGTAATGCACCGCGGATGTCTCGTTCGGAGCGTGCTGCGACCGACCTGCCGCCCTTCACGGCGGCGTTCAACGCGGGGACTCGCTTCGCGCGGGAGCACGGCGAGCCGATCGAGATGTCGACTCAGCAGATCGGCGAATTTTTACGGGTGCCGAGCGGGCGCGTCGTCGTAGGCGATCCGGGGCTCATCGACTTCGCCGCTCCCCCGCCTCCGTTCGCACGCGAAACTCCCGTCGGGGTGTTCCCGGTCGAGCTGGCGCTGGCCGACTTCGGATACGACGGCACGGGGGTGGCATGCGCCCGCGTGCGCTTCGCCGCCGGGCCCGCGGTGCGCTGGGAGCCGGCGCCGTTTGTGGGCCGCAGCGCCGGCGAGTCGGTCTACGAGGTATTTCACGACATCGGTTGTTTCTTCGACGCGGCGGCGCGCGCGACGGTCGACGAGGCTACGACGCAGTTTTGGGGGGAAGCGATGGCGCACAACCGGAACGGCGGCTGGATGTGGCACGTCGCCGAGGTCGGGGGTGCGAACGTCGTGATGTTCTCGACCGGCCGGGGCGGCGGATGCGGTGCGTCGTACTGGGGCCTCGACGAGCAGGGCGGGCTGGTCGAGCTGGTCACCGACTTCGGCCTACTGCACGAGCCTGTCAGCGAGCAGATCGAGCTATCACTGCCGCTGCCGCACGGCGAGCTCGTGCACCCGTGGTTGGCGGCGCGCGGGATCTCGGTGCGCGGGCTGCAATGGGCGGAGACCGTCGTGATCCTCCGAGGACCGAAGGAGATGGGCTTCTACCTGTCGGAGCCCCGAATGGTCGCGGGCCAGCGCTGGACCGGCGACGAGTGCAGGCTCGAGTGGAAGCGCAACACGCCCGGGCTGCGGCTGGTGATCTGCGTGTCCGCAGGGACCCGCCCGCGTGCGCCGCTGTGATCGAGGCGAATTTTCGAGACCTCCGGGGGATCGCACCGCCGCGCATCCGGGGCCCTGGGCTGGGCTGGGCGCCCCCCCCGGAGCAAGCCTTGGGGCCGGAGGTCGCAGGGCCGTCGCTACCCCGCATGGCGGATACGGTGATGTCTGGGAGAACCCGCCGGCTGTTGCGTCAGCCGCGACGGAGCCCCGTGGCCGTCGTGAGCAGCATCTCTCGCACGGATGCCGCGCGCTCGCGTGCGATGGGCACCCGGACGCCGGGCTGTCCGGGACCGATGCCGGCGCCGACGAAAATCGTCGTCTCTGCCCCGTCGCGCTCGAGCTCCTTGATATGAGCCGCGTTGACCAGCCAGTTTCGGTGAACGCGGGTGAGCGCCCGGCCGAGCGACGCCTCGATCGCCGCCAGGGACAAATCGAGGTCGAACGTGCCGTGCGGGGTGTGTACCGAGGTGAGCCGATCGGCCGCCTCGAAGGCCCAGACCTCGCTCGTATCGAGGAACACCAGGCTCTTGCCGCGACGGGCCACGATTCGGAGCGGGCTCGCGGGCGAGGAGCGGCGGCGGGCATTGAGGCGGCGCAGGCACTGCACGACCCGCTCCGCGGTGAACGGCTTCAGCAGGTAGTCGTCGACGCCCAGAGCGAACGCCTCGATCGCATGCTCCTTGAACGCCGTCGCCAGCACGAACATCGGCCGATGCACATCACTCGCCGAGGCGCGCACCAGGTCGAGTCCGGTCTCGTCGCTGTTCCCGCCGAGCGCCACATCGACGAACACGACGTCGATCCCGAGCCCCGAGGGCGCGAGCTGCAACGCCTGGCGAGCCTCTTCCACGCTGACCACTGCGCCGACGACCTCGGCGAGATGGGACTCCTCGAGCAGCTCAACCAGGTAGTTGCGCGCCGGCCACTCGTCCTCGACGACGAGCGCGCGGAGCGGGCGTAAAACTCCCGTCGTGGAGAGCTCCCTCATCGTGCCGCCTCGCCCGCTGTCATGACCGTCATCGGCTCTCGCGCCGTGGCACAAGGTAGATCGAGGACGGCGCGCGTCCCCTCCGGGGAGGAATCGATCCGCAGGCACCCGCCCGTGTACTTGAGTTCGATGCGCCGGCGCACGGAACGGATGCCAAATGCCCCGGCCCGAGGCGGCGTCGCGGCCATGCCCGGGCCGTTGTCCTCCACCGTGCATACGAGGCGCGCGGCTCCCTTGTCGGGCTTCGTGATCGCCGCCTGGATGCGCACCTGCCCGCCTCCCTTGCGGCGCAGGGCGCCATGCTTCACGGCGTTCTCCACCAGCGGCTGGAGGAGCAGGCGTGGCAACGAGATGTTGTGGGTGCCGCGAGCGAGCTCCCACCGGAAGTGGAGCGAGCCCGCATGACGTGTCTCGAGAATCTCGGCATACCGGCGCAGCCAGGCGATCTCTTCTCCGAGCGTCTGCATCTCGTCCGCGTCGTGGAGCGCGTCGCGGAGCAGATCGCCCAGACAGCCGATGAGACGGCGAGCTTCCTGCGGCTCCTGGGTCGTGAAGCCGGCGATGGCGTTGAGAGTGTTGAGGATGAAGTGCGGCTCGAGTTGCGTGCGCAGCCGGGCGAGCTCGGCGCTGCTGCGTAGCTCCTCGGCCTCGAGCTTCAGCTTCTCGGCTTCGAGCTTCAGTTTTTCCGCCTCCAGCGCGCGCAGCTTGGCGTCCTCCAGGGCGAACGGGTAGATGAACGCAAGCGCCCAGATGGCGCACATGAGAACCCCGAACACGGCGCCGAATCCGGCGGTCCCCAGGTAGGTCGGCTCGCGCGAGGGGGGTGGCAAGATCTGCGGATGATGCCGCATCAGATAACAGGCGCCGACGCCTCCGATACCACCGAAGAAGGCGGAAACGACGAGGGTCGTCAGGAGCGTTTGCGTCGGACCGAAGCGGCGGCGCGTGCCCCAGGTGAAGCTCACGAAGAGCGGGAGCATGTTCACCGGCACTCCGAGGAGCCAGAAGGCGAACCAATACACGGTGACGCCGTCCCCGGAGAACTCACTGGCCGCCCCGTGCATGAGCGCCAGTACGGAGATGATGGCTATCCCCACGGCCAAGCGCTGCCAACGGAACGTATGGGGGGGCGAGGGCGATGCGCTCATGAGCGTGCGGATGGTTCGGCTCGAACCGAGAGTACTCCATGCGCGGCTCCTGAGCAGCCCCGGGCCGATCGTGCCGACAGGCGCGGCGGGAACTCCGCCGCCCTGACCCGCAAAGCCAGTTCTGGATGCGAGTCGACGGCTCGTCGACGGTAGACGACGGCTCGTCGGCGCGAGACGACGGCTCGTCGGGATCGTATCGTCACAACTTCGGCATGCCCTATCCTGAACGACCAGGAGCTGCCTGCGATCATTCAGTTGCTCGCCTGCTTTATTACGATTGTGCGCATGGAGGAATCATGAAGCTGCATCCGGCCGTCCCCTCGTTGGTCACACTCGCCCTCATCGTCGGCTGCGAGAGCACCGCTGGCAGCACCGACGGGTCGAGCACCGAAAACCCAGGCTCCACCGAGGGCTCAAGCCTCACCGAGGGCGCTACCCCCACCGAGGGCTCGAGCTCCACCGAGGGCTCCGACCCCACCGAGGGATCGAACGCGCCCACGTACTACAAGGACATCGCTCGCATCGTCAACAATGAGTGCCTCGGCTGCCACCGGGACGGCGGCGTGGCGCCGTTCTCCCTGGAAGACCCCGAGGCCGCAGCGTCGTTGAGCGGATTGCTAGCGGCTTCGGTCCTGTCGCGCACGATGCCGCCGATGCCGGTCAACAACGACGGCTCGTGCCACACGTACAAGAACGCGCGGTGGCTGAGCGACGAGGAGATCGCGCTCTTCCAGGGCTGGTCGCAAGCCGGCGCGCCGCTCGGCGACCCCGCGGACGCACCACCACCCCCCGTGGACGACAGCCCGAAGCTCACCGGCGAATTGGCGACCTTCGACATCGGCCTCGATTACACGCCCCAGCCCGCCCCGGGCGAGCAGGACGAATATCGCTGCTTCGTCGTCGATCCCGGAATCACCGAGGACTCCTTCATCACGGGCTACGACATCCTCCCGGGCGACCCCCGCGTCGTGCACCACGTGTCGCTCTTCTACCTGCTGGACGCCGAGGCCGAGGCCGCGGCCGCGGCGCTGGACGAGGCCGACCCCGAGCCCGGGTATCGCTGCTTTGGTGCCGCCGGCGTCCAGAAGTCCATCCTGTACGGCGTCTGGGTCCCTGGCAGCGGGGCCACCCTCCTCCCCGAAGGCACAGGGATCTTTCACGGCGCAGGCCGCCAGGTGGTCGTGCAAGTCCACTACAACGTGCCGGTGCCAGGCCTCTACTCCGACCGCTCGAAGGTGACGTACCAGATCGAGCAGGGCGCGACGTTGGAGCGGGCGTACCTGGTGCCGGCCGGCAGCTTCGAGTTCTCGGTGCCTCCCGGTGACCCGAAGGCCAACGTCAGCGCCGAGATGACGATGGAGATGCTCGGGTGGTACGCCGGAATCACCATCCCCGGCGGACTCCGCGTCTGGGGCTCGATGCCTCACATGCATGTGATCGGCAAGACGCAGCAGACCACGCTGCACCAACAAGGATCTGAGCAATGCCTCACCGACGTCGACCGTTGGGACTTCCATTGGCAGGATCTGTGGTGGTACGAAACCCCGATCGACGTGTCCCCCAACGACACCATCAGCATCTCGTGTAACTTCGACACGTCGGGACGCGAGATGCCCACGACTTGGGGCGAGGGAACCCAGGACGAGATGTGCACGAACATCTTGTACGCGACGTTGCTTGACTGAACGGCATCCACGGGCCCCGACTCGCGGGCCGCGCCCGCGCGCCTCCTTCTCGCCGAGGGATCGGCGTGGGCGAGCCGGGACCGCGGTCGATCACGCGGCGCAGTCGCGTCTCAGCAACCGCATCACTCCGGGACACGGACGACGACGGGCTCGCTCGCTGCAGCACAATAAGGGCCGCACTCCATGCCATTAGGCCAATTACCCATGTACTCGGGATGGTGCGTCTCCTCGATCTGGACCAGGTCGTCACGCATCACGGTGATCGTGAGCTGCTCCGGGCCGGTGATGATCTTGCCCTCCTCCCGGATCTCGACGAGCTCGATCGCCAGGCCGTCGCCGTCGTGAGCGACATCGACGACCCAGCGCACGGGCCCATCTTTGGACTCGCCCATGGCCGTGAGCGAGGAGCGGTCACAGGCGGGATCGGGGGCGTCGTCAGCGGCCAGGACGCACTCCCACTCGAGAGTCATGTCGGCGGATTGCAGGCGGAACAGGTATTTGCCCGCCCGGAGGTGGCCGCCCGTGGTTCCTTCGTCGACGACGCGGATCCACGGCTCCGAGGCGCACCCTGACTGGGTGCAGACATCCGGCTCGGGGCAGGCGGCCCCGGACATGAGGGCGGCGAGAGCCAGGTGCGTCCGGAAACGTTCAATCACGCCCGCATTTTAGCATGCAGCCCCCGCGTCCTCACCCAGCGGGGGACTGCCCGCGGGGCTGGCATCCTCCGTCTCGGGCAGGACCAGCCCGCGGCGGGCAGCTCACTCGCCGATGATGCAGTCCCATCCGTCGCTGCCCGGGGCGCAGGTGCCATTCTCGTCGCACTCGCCGTCATCGACCCAGGGGCAGGGGTCTGCGGGTGGGGCGATGTCGCCCTTGTTGCGGACGATCTTGCGGGTCCCGCCGACGTCGATCGGCTCACCCCATTTCACGGCCTCGGTCTGCGGGAGCTCGGCGTTGTCCACGACCCGGAGATCGCCGCCGACATGGGTGAGCCCGGCGAGGTCTGCGAGCGTCGTCAGCGTGTCATTGTCGCGGATCTCGAAGTTGCCGACGACGCTCTCGAGCGCGGACAGATCGGGCAGAGCTGCGATCTTGGGGTTGTATTCGAGTACCAGCGAGGCCATCTCGGAGAAGCCGGCGAGGCCCGAAAGCGCGGTCAGCTCGGCGTTCTCGCGGATCCGTACCGCGCCGACGGCGGTCAGGCCGGGCAGCAGCAGGTCGGTGAGCGCCGAGCGCTCGATGTCCAGGGCGCCGAAGGAGCGGAGGTTGGCGAGGGCGCTGATGTCGACCAGGCTCGGATTGTCGCTGAGATCCAGCGAACCGTGGACGACGGTCAGCGACTCGAGGCCGCTCAGGTCGACGAGATTGTCGACCTCGAGCAGCGTCAGGCTGTCGAGCTCGGGGACGCCGGCGAAGGTGTCGAGGCTGGAGACCTGCGAGCGATAGATCCAGATCGAGTGCGCCTCGTGCCACTCGATGGCGAGGGCGTCGAGCGACGTCAGCTCCGACAGGAGGTAGAGGGTGACCTGGACCGGCTCGCCGCCGGGCGTGCCGACCTCAGTGAGCGCCTCGAGGCCGTGGAGCGTGGTGATCGGGAGCTGCCCGAGGTACAGGCGCCCGTCGATGCCCTGCAGGCCGCGCAGGCCGCCGAGGTCCGCGAGCTGCGGGCACTCGTCGATCGACAACCGGCCGCCGATGTGCGCGATGTTGTGCAAGCCCTCGAGGGACGTCAGCGCGGAGAGTTCGGCGAGCTCGAGCGTGTCGGGCAGGTCGGTCAGGCCGGCGAGCGCTTCGACCTCGGTGAGCTTGGGGAGGCCGCTGATCGTCAGCGGACCGCCTATGTGCTCGAGGTTGTGAAGACCGGCGAGCGACTCGAGCTCCTCGAGCCGTTCGAGGTCGAGCGCGCCCGCGAGGCTCGTCAGGCCGGCGAGCGGCTCCAGGCTGGTGATCGCGAGGTGCTCGAGCTCGACGCTGCGCACGGACACGAGGCCCTCCAGGCCCGCGAGCGAGAACAGCTGCTTCTCGCCGACGTCGTCGATGTAGAGCGAGCCGGCGATGCGCCGCAGGCTGGCGAGCGGGGTCAGATCGGTGACGGTGCCGGTGATCTGCAGGGAGCCGTCGATGTCGGTGCAGCCGGCGAGGATCTGCAGCTCGTCCTGGGTCTGCACGACGGTGTCGAAGACGCCGTCCTGGTCGAGCTCCCACTTGTGATGCGGATCGATCGGCGGGCAGGGGATCGACGGCTCGCTCACCGTGGTGGTGGGGTCGGTGGCGGTAGCGGTGGCGTCGGTCTCCGTGGCGAGGGTGTCGGTCGCGGTGCCGCTCGTCGGGCCATTACCGGCAGGCGGGACACAAGCGAGGGAGATGGCCACGACGCCGAGCGAGGCGAAGAGGAGCGGACGATGCACGACTCGTCACGATACCCTGGCGGCGCCAGTCTCGGACATAGGTCCGAGGCCGAGAAATGCGGACCGCGTGCGAAACCGAATTCGCGGTTCGCGCGTCCGTCGGCGCCTCTGGACAGACTGCTCGCGGGATGTGACCCTCGGGTCGTCATGCCCATCTCGATACGGCCCTTTATCATCCTCGTCGGGGCGGCGCTCGCGGCCTGCAACAACGATTCAGGCGAATCGACCGACAGTCCGACCGGGTCGACCTCGACGAGCACGACCACCGGCATCGGCACGACCGATGATACCACCACCGATTCGCCGACCGGCGGCGGTTCGACGACCATGCCGACGACGAGCGGCGAAACCACCGACGGCGAGCCGCTGACCCGCGTCGAGAAGATCCTCGCGGCGCTCGATGTGGCGATGTACGAGTGCCCCGAGCGGATCTGGCCCGACGTCGAGGCCAATTATCGCGCGCGCCAGGTGCTGCTGGCCTCGGAGTCGGAGAACCGCGCCTGGGTGTGGAATTATCAGCAGGGCGACGGCGAGCCGCCGAGAGTCACCGAGGGGCCGCTCGACACGCTGCCGCCGGAGTGGACCGCCTTCTTCAACATCAACCAGCTCGGCGGAGCGCTGACCCTGGGGATCTCGCTCGACGGGACGCAGGAGACCAATGATGCGATCACGATGAACGGCGGGGTGCTCTGGCCCGACTTCGCCACCGCCTTGACCTTCCACGAGGGTTTCCACTTCCTCAGCGACCAGAACGACTGGAACGTCGGCAATGGCAGCCGCTCCGCGCCGTACCCCGAGCCGTGGGAGCCCCGCTACCTGCGCGCGCAGCTGCTGCGGTCGCTGCTGGCCGAAGTGCACGGCGAGGACGGCCTGGCCGCCGCGGCGCACTGGCGCGAGCGCCTGCACTCCGAGCACGCCGAGGAGATGGCGGCGAGCCGCCGCTACGATTGCACCGAGGGCTCGGCGGAGTACGTCAGCCTGATGATGAGCGCCCTCGCCGAGCTCGGATGCGACGCCGCCGACGATGAATTGCTCGCGCTCGCGGTCTCTCACCTCGCCGACGGCATCTTCCTCGGCGGCGACACCTTCGACAGCGGTCGTGAATTCTATGACCTCGGCGTGCTCTCCGGCCTGCTCCTGCGCCGCGACGCCGTCCCGGGCTGGGAGCTCAAGGTCGAGGACGGCGACCCGCCCGCGGACCTGCTGCTCGCCGAGGTCGCCGCCGCCGCCCAGCCGGACGACGGGGCGCTACAGGCGGACGCGCAGGCGGCCGTCGATGCCCGCAACACCGTCGTCGGCGCCGAGATCGAGCCGATGCTGGCCGCGATGCAGGACCCCGAGTTCACGCGCATCGTCGTCAGCATGAACTGGATCGCCGGCTCGTTCGGCGTCGGCGGATTTTACTACCTCACCGAGGACCCGAACCAATCGGAGGTCTTCCTGACCTTCTCCGCGACCATGGACCCGCCGTCGAGCGTGCCGATCGAGATCGAAGGGCTCACGGTGCTCGCCGGAGTCACCACCCCTTGCGTGCTCTCGGGCGGCAGCGCCGTCGTCCTGACCGTCCCCACCGCCGACGTCGCGCTCGCCGGCAATCTGGCCACCACGATCAACCCGAAGGTCCAATTCACCGACCTCGAGGTCGAGCTGACGATGGATGACGACAACTTGCCGTGGCTCTGCCCCACCGACGCCGGCGGCTCCAACGGAGCGCCTGCGCCGCAGCCGAACCTCGAACTGCACACCCTCCGCGCCTCCGGCAACGGAAAGAAGGCGGTCCTGTGGCCCCGCGCGGCCGCTCGGGCCAGCCATGGGCATTGACGGGATCGATACGTGCGTCGTCCTCACCCCCGGCACCCTGCGCTGCCGGGGTTATGACGGCGGGGGACCCAAGCTCCACGGCCGGAGGCCGTCTGGCCGTAGAGACAGAGTTGCCGGCCTCTTCCGGGCCCACCACCGTGCAGAGGCTCCACCCAGCACGTCGGCCAGGCGCATGTCCTTCGGGCCGTCTATCCTGTTCACGACGACTCGACGTCGCCCTCGGCGCTCATGTAGTAGGCGTTCCCGCAGTGGAGCACGTAGCTGCCCTGCTCGATCCACGCGCGCACGCCCGCGGGGTCGCCGTCGTTGCGACCGAGCGCGTCGTCGTGCAGGTGGAACGGGAACGGGACGAGCGCGTAGTGCCAGATCTGGGGGTGCTTGAAGGCCAGGACCGGGGCGTCGCCGACGTGGATGAACCCGATCTCCTCGACGGCGGCGTCGAGGATCGCCTCCCACTCGAGCGCGTCGTCGAAGGCGATCGCCCGCGTCGTCACCGCGCCGGTCGACAGGTCGAACGACACCGCATTGAGCGGGTGGAGGTTCTCGGCCGCCAAGCGCGGCGTGCCGACAAACAGGATCGTCGGCTTGCGCTCGGTGTTCGCGCCGACGAGCCAGCCGTACTCGGGGCAGCTCTTGAGCCAATAGCGGCGCCCGGGGTCGACGAACGCTGCGACCGCCTCGCGCGGCAGGCCGACCCGCGCGGCGATGGCGGCCGCGTCGTACGCCTGCAGGTCGACCGCTTCGAGGAATTGCTTGTCGAGGAACCAGGTCACGCGCGCCCAGCATACCCGCGGGGCGTGCGCGCTCGCAACTTCGACCGGTTCAATGGCAACGCCGTGGCAACGCCCGGCAACCCGACCTGAATTCGCGGCTATAGGCCTTCACAGGGTAGCAACCAGTTTTTCGAGCCCAAAACACGCCCGACGTAAGATGGAGACCTGCCCGTGCCCGTCCCCGAGCCCGCACCCCGCGCCCGCGCTCGTGCCTGAGCCGGCTCCCCGCCTCAGCCAGTCCCACACTCCCAGCCAAACGCCGCGTCGGAGCCGGCCCCATTCCGGGAGCAAGCCGATGATCGCGTTCCAGTCGGCGACCTCCTCGCCGGCGCCGCCGACTCCGTTCGGCGGACTCTGTTCGTACGGGCTCGCCGTTTCCACGCTTCCGGCTAGCTTGAACCAGCGGTGGTGAGCATGTACTCCGTCGACGTCTGGCCATTCTTTCGCGGCTCGAAAGAATCTCAGCGGAATCCAGACGACATCTCTGGCTGAACACGTCAATAACCATAAACCACGCCGACTTTGCATAGCACGCCTGCACGCCGAGCTGAGTACCTGCTCGTCGCCCACCTGCGCAGCGGGGAGAGCCCGTGGCGCAGGAACGCGATCGAACGGCGCTCACCCCCGCGCCAGCCCATTGAGGCGGGTGAGGTGGCGGGCGAGCTGGCTGCGGTTGTCGACGCCGAGCTTGGCATAAATGGTCTGTAGCTGCTTGGCCACGGTGCTCGGCGCCACGCCGCGCGCGCTGGCGATTTGTGCATTGCGGAGGCCACGCGCTACGCCGGTGGCGACCTCGCGTTCGGAGGGGGTGAGCACCGAGTCGGGGTCGGCGACGCTCACGTCCACTGCCAACACCCGCAGCCTGTCCTCGGCGAAGGCCACGTCGAGCGACCCGGCGCTGCGGGCCTGGAGCAGGGCGGCCAGCTCCACCCGCGAACGGACACGCAGCTTCTTGAGGATCTGCGTCACACACGACGACACGGTCTTCTCCGGCAGACCGAGCGCATAGCTGGCTTGTTTGTTGGTCGCGCCCAGCGCCAGGTGGCGGAGCACGCTTTGCTCGGTCGAGGTCAGCGCGCGCGGGTCGAGCACGCCGGGGCGGTTGGCGTAGGCGGCGAGGTAACGGCGGCCGTCTCGCTCCCAGTGCTCCACGAGCGACCAGCGGCCGGCGACCAGGCCGCGCCACAGATCGAGGGCGCGCTCGGGGGAGCCGCGCAACTCGGTGCTGCGCGCGCGGTCCATGGCCTGCACCGCTTCGGTGAGCGCACGCCGTGCGTCTCCATCGGCCGCGACCTCGGCGCTGGCGTCCTCGACCCGCCCCGCCGGCGACAGCAAGGCGTCGCGGCTCATCGCACGCGCCGCCAGCTTGCGCCGCAAACGCAACCCCGCCACCAGATGCAAGCCCACGCGCTGCCAGATCCCGCGCACGCGCGGCGACGGGGCCACGACGGCGGCGGACGGTGCCGACAGGGTGACGCTGCCACCCTCGGTGTCCTGGGCGAACATGCAGAATCCGTCGGAAATCCCCGCGGGTGCCATCACGCGGCGAAAATGCTCGACCACCGGGGAGCCTCGGCCGAGGACCTGCTCCAGTCCGCCGCAGGTCACCAGTCGTTTGCGCAGCAGCTCGAAGATCGCGTCGGGGGCGGTCTCGTTGAGCTCGAGCAGGCGCGCCTGGAACGCCGGCGAGAGAGCCCGCGCGGCGAACACTGGGCTGCGGGCGTAGTCTGGAGCGGTGCTGTCACCGGTGAATGCGTACAACCCCGCGCCCACGTCGAGGTCGGGTCGGGCGCGCGCGGTCACGGCCTCGAGCCACTCGGTCTCCGTGCCGTCGAGCTGGTAGGCGGCCTCGACGAGATCGATGGCGGTCGTGCCGCGGACGAGCGGGGGGCGGCTCGTGGGGATGCGGGTGAACATGCTCGGTCTCCGAAAGGGTGACGCCGAATGGCCAATGCGCCGGGTGATCGGAGTATGGCGGAGCTGCGCAAAACCTTGGAGCATGTCGTGCGGGCGGTGAGTTTTTTCGGGGTGCATCCTCGCGCGCCGCCCAAGGAGCTTTCATGCCGTCACTTCGCTCGTTGCCAGGGTCCGCTCTCCTGTTCTGCGCCGCCGCCGTGGTCGCCTGCGAGGGCGAAGACGGGGCCGATCCTGGCACCGACACCGGGACCGACGCCCCGGTGCCCGCGACGTGCAGTGTCCCGAGCGGTGAGGGCACCGTGCACGCGACCGCCGCGCTCGAGTCCGACGACGCGGTGTGGACCGCGGCCGCAAGCCCCCACATCGTGGATTTTCCGCCGACCATCCAGGAGGGGCAGCGACTGACCATCGAGCCCTGCGCGGTGGTGCGCTTCGCCGATCGCGTCGGCATGCAGATCGAAGGGGAGCTGATCGCCGAGGGCGCGGCCGACAAACCCATCGTCTTCGAGCGGGCCGGCGCCGCCGCCTGGGACAGCCTCCGCGTCACCGAGACCGGCCGTGTGCGCCTGGCCCACGCCTCGCTGCGTGGTGGCGGCGCGCTCGGCAGCTCGCGCATCGACGGCACCGGCACCCTGGTCCTGGTCGGCGATCCGCGCTCGGCCCAGGGGCTGATGCCGCTGGCCAGCGTGCAGCACGTGACCATCGAAGATTCGGCCTCTCTCGGCGCCTTGCTGAGCCAAAACGCCACGTTCAGCGACGACTCGCGCGAGCTCACCGTCACCGGCAGCGGCTCGGCGCCGCTGCGCCTGTGGCAACGTGCAGTGAGCAGCGTGCCCAGTGGTCATTACACCGGCAACCAGGACGATGAGATCACGATCGAGGAGGGCTTCGGCAACTCGGAGATCGTCGGTGAGGCCACCCTGCACGATCGCGGCGTGCCCTATCACATGGTCGCCGGCATGCTGGTGGTCGGCAGCAGCGGCGACGATCGCACACCCGGCAGCTTGATCATCGAGCCGGGCGTGCAGCTGCGTTTCCAGCAGGGCTCGCGGCTGCTGGTGCAGGCCTACGACACCGACGAAGCCGCCACCGGCAGCTTGCGCGCGCTCGGCACCGCGGAGAAACCGATCGTGCTCACCTCGGCGGCCGACACGCCGGCGCCGGGTGACTGGGTGGGCATTACGTTCAAGGGCACACCCGCCGCCGACAACCGCCTCGAGCACACCACCATCGCCTACGCCGGCGGCGACTCGGGGATCTCCAGCTACGACTGCGCGCTGTCGGGCGACACCTTCTCCAACCACGGCGCGGTGGTGTTCTATGGCCAGCAGCCGGCTTCGGTGTTCCTCACGGGCAGCCGCATCGAGCACAGCGCCCGCGACGGTGTGGTGCGCGGCTGGACCGGAGATCCGCTCGACTTCACCGCGACCAACACCTTCGTCGATGTCGCGCGCTGCCTACAGACCTTCCCCCAGCCGCCGAACGACTCGTGTCCGGCAGATCCGCCCTGCCCGAAGTGAGCCTGGCCGGGCGCCGCGATCGACGAAACACCCGGCGGCGGCGGTGCAGGGGCTCAGCTCCGCTGGGGCAGCGTGGCGAGCTGGTACATCGAGAGGCCAGGGGAAGCACGGATTGCTCAGACGTTGAAATCGATCGCGGCGCCGCAGTCCGGGCAGACATCATCGATCACAGCCGGGATCGCACCGCCGCGCATCCGGGCCCTGAGCCGGCCTGGACACCCCGCCTGGCCAAGCCTCGAGGCGGCTGGCCGGCTGGTTGTCGTGCCACGTCCGGGAGCCCTCGTCCCGCGAGGCTGAGCATCTGCGTGACACTGCAGTACCCACGCACGTGAACCATCGGACAGATCACGCTCAACCTGCCTTCGACCCATGAGCGGCGAAGCTCGCACGACGGGTCTGTATATCAGCACTCGACCTCGTCGAGCTCGCCGGCGCGGGCGGGCTCCGACTTCGCCTCGCGGGTGACGGCCGGTGCTGTAGACCCGGATGCGAGAGATGCAGAGGCGCTGAGTGTGGTGATCCATCACCCCGTCGATCGGGCGACTCGCGGTTCAATGCGTCAAGATGTCTGAATAGGCAGGTCGAAACCAATATGTCCTGTGGGGCATTGCGGGGCGCACTCTGCGGTCAGGCTCGCGCACGGGCGAAGGGCCTACGGCCGCGCGGCGGAGCGTCGGGCGGCGCGCCGCCTTCGCGTCCTCACGCGGGTTCGCCTGGCACGTCGGGCCGCGCGGCTCATGATTGGCCAATCACTCCGAGGAGGTCTCATGAAAGCCAGAAATACGGACATGCTCTCGCGGCGCCAGGTCGTGGGTGGAATCGGCGTGGGAATCGCCGCAGCGACGGTCGCGGGGCCCGCCGCCGCGGCCCCGGCGAATCCTACCGCCACCGTGAAATCGGGCGCTGCGCAGGCGCCGAAGACGGCCAGGAAGCACAACCCAGTCACGCTGTATCCGCGCCCGCCGTTTCCGCCGCAGCAGCAGCCCTGGCCCGGGCTGGCCAGCAAGATGACGCCGCGGCCGGATCACGGCGAGAACAGCTATCACGGGTCCGGGCGGCTGAGCGGCCGCAGGGCGCTCATCACCGGAGGTGACTCCGGCATCGGTCGCGCAGCTGCGATCGCCTTCGCGCGCGAGGGCGCCGACGTGGCGATCGTCTATCTGCCAGTCGAGGAGTCCGACGCCCAGGAGGTCGTGGCGCTCATCCAGGCCGAGGGCCGCACGGCCGTCGCCATCGCCGGTGACATCCGCGACGAGGGGTTCTGCAAGCAGCTGGTCGCCAGCGCGGCCAAGCAGCTCGGCGGGCTGGACATCGTGGTCAACAACGCGGCGCGGCAGCAGTACCGCGATTCGATCCTCGATCTCACTACCGCGGACCTCGACGCCACTTTCAAGACCAACCTCTACGCGATGTTCTGGATCACCAAGGCCGCGATGCCGCACCTGTCGGCCGGAGCGTCGATCATCAATACCGCCTCCGTCCAGGCCTACGATCCCTCGCCGAATCTGCTCGACTAT
This sequence comes from Nannocystis sp. RBIL2, assembly GCF_026626745.1. GTDB lineage: Bacteria > Myxococcota_A > Polyangia > Nannocystales > Nannocystaceae > Nannocystis. Next base: position 1,537,305 of record NZ_JAPNJW010000001.1, on the reverse strand, counting down.
GCGCAGACCAAGGCCGCGATCGTCGTCTTCTCCAAGTCGCTGGCCAAACAATTGGCCCCTCAGGGGATTCGCGTCAACGCTGTGGTGCCGGGGCCCTTCTGGACCCCGCTCCAGCCGAGCGGCGGACAACCCCCGGAGAACCTGCCGACCTTCGGCGCCAACACGCCCCTTGGTCGCCCGGGCCAGCCGGCGGAGATCGCACCGCTGTACGTCCTGCTGGCATCAGAGGAGTCAAGCTATTGCACCGGCCAGGTCCTCGGCGCCTCGGGAGGCCGTGGATTTCCCTGATCGTCAGAAGCGATAGTTGACGCCGAGGTGGCGCTCTGGATGCCGGACGCGAATCGGTGTCGGGCTGCTCGCGCTTCTGATGGTCGGTGGGGCGCTGCTGCTGCTGGCGATCGAAGGCGTGATCTGTCTGTTGATGGCGGCGCCGAGCGGACGACCGAACTCGCGTGCGAAGCGGGTTCCTGGGGTAAACTTCGCGGCGAAGGGACTGTGGCTCACCGCGGAACGATACCAGCATCATCGGGTCTCACATACGGTGTCGCGGCAGCCGGCCGCGACCTGCGACGACCACCCCGCCTGCTCCAGCGGCTTCGCGATCCTCCACGAGATCATGCACGCGCTCGGCGGCGTCCCGACCTGCGCGCCGAACCATGTCCTGTCGGGTCCGACGAACTGCCCGCTGGATCGCCGGCCGTGCGCTCCTCTACACTCGACGCGATGCGTGACGCACTCGCCCTGTCGCTGCTGCTCGCGTGCAACTCCTCCGCGCCGCCGTCGCCCGTCCCGGCTCCCGCCCCCCTGACAGACGTCGCCGCCGCAGCTCCACCCGCCGGGCCGCTCGAGCTGATAGCCATCGCGCGCGAGCCGACCCGCCTGTCCGATGGGACAGAGATCGAGGTCATCTCCGCCGGCTACGCCCACGGCAAGGACGACCGCAACATGCAGGACTGTCGGCTCGAGGTCCGCCGCGGAGTCGAGCGCGTGAGCCTGTCGCTCGAGCGTGACGACGCCCCTGTGCCGCAGGTCGCGCTCGGCTGGCGCTTCACGCTCGAGACCGTCTCCGCCTACAACCCGCCCACGAAGTGTGTCCTGCAGGTCGAGCCCGCCCCCTGAACCCGGCGGCGCCCGAAGGCGCGTCGATTTTTCGTGACACACTCGAGCCCGGAGCCGACATACCCGCGATCATGCCCCCTTCCGAGCTGGCTTCGCCGGTCGAGACGCTGCGCGTGTTGATGCAGAGTAGGGACATCCGCGCTTTCGACCATGTCGCGGCCGCCCCCTCGTCCTCGTCAAGTTCGCCGGCCCGTGGTGCCCGCCGTGCCGCGCGCTGCAGCCGACGCTCGACGCGACCGCGCTGACCTGCTGGTGCTCAGCGTCGACGTCGACGACAACCTGCGTTCCGCGATCAGCGGAACACGAGCTGCGCGCGCGCGTGGATCAGCTTGATCGGTGAACCACCTTCCCAGCCCTGGATCTTCAGGGTCGCGTCGCAGCGGATCGTGAGGTGGTAGAGCAGGGCGCCGGGGCCGTGAAACGGTCCGCCTGCGGCGACGCGGACGTTGGCGCAGGCGGGGACGCCGGACGACCCGACGCCGCACAGAAACACGAAGCGGGACTTGTCGCCGCCGGGCGGTCCGAGCTCGGCGATCGCGGTGACCTCGGCTCCGCCGTCGCCGAGTCGATCCGCCGCGGTCACCTGCGTGACGTGGGCGATCTGCGGGTCGTCTTCGCGGCGGTGTGGCCAGCGTGTGCGTGCCAGCGAGTGGCCCCACCAGCCCCGGGCCGTGCGCACCAGCAAGAGGTGCTCGGGCTGGTTCTGCGGCCCGGGCGGACGCATCGAGTCGCCCGTGATGCAATGGACGATCTCGGTGAATGGCGGCGCCGAGGCGCGCTGGCGGTCGGTGCATCCATCGCGGTGGAGCTCGTCGCGGTCGGCGAACGGGCCGCGCATCGGCTGGCTGCCCCACTCGCCGAGGTCGTGGGCCGCGTAGGCCTCGGCGTCGTCGATGAAGCTGTCCTTGTAGGGCGGCGGCACGATGAACGGTGCCGTGCAAGTCGAGGGCGGCGCGGCGGACGGCGCGACGACGGGCGGTGTCTCGACGACGGGCGGTGTCTCGACGACGGGCGGTGCGACGGGTGGCGCCTCCGGTGGGGGCGTCGACACGGGGCCTGGCGGCGGGTCGGCGGTCTGATGACCGGGACCGTCGCAGGCCAGGAGGAGCGCCAGGACGGCGATGCGGGGCAGTTGGAGGGGCGACATCATGAGAGGGAATCGGGCGTCGAATCAGGCGTCGCTCGTGCGTGTCAGTCGACGATCGCAAGATCGGAGAAGCGAGCAGTGCACTCCAACAGAGCCGCCAGCGTGGCCTGCCACACGACATTCCTCGGCTCGCGCCTGGTGTCGGTTTTCACCAGCATGGGACCCCGGCCTTCTCACGACCTTTCCGCCTTGGTCCATCCTGCGTGACGAGGGGGATCATGCTCGCGTGCGCGAGCGGGATCCAGTTTTCGGCGGACGGGTGAGCGAGGGTTTCTGGCGGCTTCGGTACGACTCGCCTTCGATGACGAGGTCGTAGGCGTTGCTGGTGAAGCGATCGATCGCTGCCTGGGCGCGGACGGGGTCGGCGAAGACTGCGAGCCATTCGTCAGGGCCACGGTTCGAGGTGACGATGATCGAGCCGTGGCGGTGACGCTCGGTGAAGATTTCGTAGGCGTCGCGGCTCTCGGTCGCGTCCATCGCGTCGAGGCCGAAGTCGTCGAGGATCAGCACGTCGACGGCGAGGATCTTGCGCAGCTCGGCGTCGTAGGAGCCGTCGAGTCGAGCGTGGCGGAGGTTCTTGAGCAATCGATCACAGCGGTAGGCGAGGACACTGTATTGACGGCGGCAGGCGGCGTTGCCCAGGGCGTGCGCGAGGAAAGTCTTGCCGACACCGACGGGGCCGACGAGCGCGACGTGAGCGCGAGCCTCGACGAAACGCAGCGAGCAGAGCTCGGCCCACAGCTCTTGATCGAAGTGGACCCGAGTGGTGCTGTCCCATCCCTCGAGCTGGTGCTCGGGATCGAGACGCGCTTTCTGGCCGCGGAGCTGGGCGGAGATGCTGTCCCGGCGGCTGACCTCGTCGGTGAGCAGCGTCAGCAGGAAGTCCTGGTGAGGGACCTTCTGCTGGCGTGCGAGGGCGAGCCGCTCGGGCAGCGTCGATAGCAGGGGGCTGAGTTTGAGTCGCTTGAGGATGGCCTTAAGGTCATGTGAGATGGTATCGGTCATGACGGTTCTCCATGCTTGGTGTTGGCCGAGAGCGCGTAGATCTGCGCGGGTCGGAGGAATCTCGCCGGCGGTGTCGGCCGGTCGAGGGGGATGGGTTGGGGCTTCACGTCGCGCTCGACCATGGCGCGAAGGCGCTTCAGACTCAGCATGTCGGCCGCGAGTGCGATGCCGCAGCAGCGATCGACGACGGCGACGCCGTGGCGCTCGGCGAGGCCACGCACGCCGTGGACGGTGCGCATGCTGGTCCAAGGCAGCGGGCCGGACAGCAGTCGCCGTACGTACGCGCCGATGTTGGGGCCGAGCTCGTCGGCCTGCTTCTGCAAGAATTCGATATCACGCATCGCGTAGGCTCGTTTCTCCTTCGGGAAGTCCTCAGGGTTGATGCTGCGGCCGCCGGGCGGCAGCCGCCGACAGATCCGGATCAGCGTGCTCCGATCGTAGAAGCGGACGCTGCTGCGATCGACTCGAGCCTGCAGCGTGCGACCGATCAGCCGCGTGGGCATCGAGTACAGTGCGCGCTCGACCTGGACGAAGTGATCGCGCGCGACCTTCGGCGTGCACCACCGCGGCACGTCGTAGGGCTGCTCCGGCGCCGGCAGCAGCACCGGCGCCTCGACATTGAGAAAGTGCTCGCGCGGCATCCGACCGGTGGTGCTGTGGCGGTGCGCGCCGTATTCGTCCCGGCACCATCGCTCGGCACGCTCCCGTGCGGCCGCGAGGTCGCGGATCCGTTCACCGCCGAAGCAGTCGTCACGGACGTCGCGGACCGCTCGCTCGACTCGCGCCTTGTCCTGCGGCCTGCGCACCCGCGCGACGTCGATCACGAAGCCGCGTGCCTGCGCGTACTCGAGGAAGGCCTCGCACAGCCGCGGCTCGATCGGGTCGGCGCGCTGGACGATCGCCTTGAGGTTGTCGGGGATCAGCGTCCGGAAGACGCCGCCGTAGAACGCCCAGGCGGCCTCGCACGCTGCGATCACCTCCTCGACGGTCTCGCGCTCGATCGGATAGACGAAGCGGTAGCGCGACACGTTCGGCGAGAAGACGAGGACCTTGATCTTGCGCCGCACGCCGCTGCCGTCGGCTCGTACATCCCGACACTGCCGGGATCGCTCTGCAGCTCGTCGCCGGGCTTGCCATCGACGAGCGGCACCGTCGCCGCCTTCTTGCCGAAGCCGAGTTGCTGCGTGGCAAAGCGGTGCAGCGTCGCGTACGGCACGACGACTCCCTGCCGCTGCAGTAGCTTGCGGATCTTGGTCAGCCGCACGTCGTGCTGGAGATGCCCCTCGATGAAGGTCCGCTCGCGCTCGCATGCCCGCCACGCCTCGCCATGCTCGTGCGGCACCGGCTTCTTCAGCTCGGCGATCACGGCGTCCAGCCGCGCATCCGTCAGCTGCTCGCGGCCACCGCCGGCGACGACGCCGTGCGCCTCACCGACCTCGAGGTAGCGCCGCACGGTCTTCGGATCGAGACGCAACTGCGCGGCGATCCGCTTCTTGGCGACGCCGAGAAGCCTCAGCCTTAGAACTTCCTTGATCTCGATCATCGTGACCTCTCGGTACGCCATGGGCTCCTCGCGCCCGGCTTCCTCGCCGGACTCGGGAGCGGGGTACCCGCTCGGTCACGCAGGGGGGAAAGGTGGTGAGAAACTCAGCCCCCGGCAGGGGGGAAAGATGCTGAGAAACTCGGTCCCCAGAGGGGGGAAAGGTGGTGAGAAATTCGCCCCCGAAGGGGGGATTGCTGCTGAGAACTGACACCTGGCGAGGGATTCCGCGATGGCCAAGCCCCGCTCGGACGCCTCGAGGGCCTGAGCACGCGCTCCCCGCGTGGCATGCTGCTCGGCGAGGCGGCGATAGGCCCGAGAAAGATCGTGGAGCGCGTGGAGGTCGCCGGGTGCACGCTGCGACACCTGGCGTTGGAGCACCAGGCTCTTCTCGAGCATCTCGGTTGCTTCCTTCGGCTCTCCTCTTGCGTCGAGCAACGGGGCCGCCACGGCATACGCGACCGACAGAGCGCTCAGCCGACGCATGTCATCCGGCTGGCGTTCGCAGAGCCTCGTTCGAATGGCGAGGCACGATGAGATGAAGACCTCGGCACCCGTGGGCTCGCCGAGCATCCGACAAAGATCCGCGAGCCGCTCGTAGGTGACAGAGAGATCCTCCTGCCAGAGATCGTTGTCGGGATCACGCGCGGAGAGCTGCAGTCGAATAGCGAGACTTCGCTCGGAGAGCGTTCGCGCCTCGCGCAGCTCGAACCTCAGGGCGAGCACGTTGGCCACCTTCTCGTAGGCGATGGCCAACCCCCGCTGCCACCGAGGCTCGTCGGGGGCGCGCTCCACGAGCGCGCGGCTGAGCTCGAGGCTCCGTTGGGCCATCTCGAGGGACTTGGACAACTCCTTCTGCTCGCGCGCGACCGCCTCCTCGCATGCTCTGAGCTCGTCGAGCCGATCGACGTCCTTTGGCGCTGGGGTCACGCTCGTCGGGCGCAGACGCATTGCGGGCTCTTGCGCGCGCCGGGGGAGTGTAGCGCAAGGCCGGCGAGGTGCGTGGGTGGTGATGCGTCCGCCGGAGCCGCAAGAGCTGGAGCCGAGGGAGGACTCGAAGGCCCCCGGGCCTGAGGAGCCCAGGCTCACGTTCGACACGCTCGAGGTCGGACCGCGCTGGTCCTTCTCTTCGTGACCTCGCCTCAGCGCCCGTGAGCCTCCTGTAGGGCGGCGATCGGCACCCCGAGGCGCGCCGCGGCAACGTCTCCGCGGGAGCGCCGCGGGCTGTACACTCGGCGCGTGGCTGCGCGAAAGCGATCGACCTCGAAGCCGTCCGCTGTGCCGAAAGAGCTCCGCGCTCCGTGGGCCGCGTTCCTCCCACCCGCGATGGCGCGGATCGGGCGCGAGCGCGGCCGCTGGTTCGCGCCGCGACCCGTGACCGCCGCGGACCTCGCCGCCATCGCCACGAGCACCGTGCCGCCCGGCTACCTCGAATTCGTCCGCTCTTTCGGCGGAGCGGACACGATCGAGAGGAGCTTCCCGTACTTCGGCGGCGTGCAGTTCCTGCCGGCGCGCGTGGTGCTTCGCGAGCGCGCTACGCTCGACGCGGCACCGTCGTGGCCGAAGGGGGCGCTTCCGATCGCGTCGACCTTCGATCCACCCGACGCGTGCCTCGGCAGCTACCACGCACTCTGTAAAGACGGGGTAGTGCGCTTCTGGACGCGACGCGAGGGTCTCGTGCGCGACGAGCACCCGAGCTTCGACGCGATGCTGACGTGGTTCCTGCGGTCCGTCGCCGGGAGCGGCGTCACCTACGATTCGACGACGGGCTTCAGCTTCTGAGCTCCGAGCGAGATCCAGGTCGTGCGGCATGAGCCTCGCGAGCTCGTCGTCCGTGCCGCGCCGCTCGTCGAGCCGCGCGAACAGGTAGCGGACCGCAGCAGCCCACCCTTCGAAGTAGACCGGCATTCGCGCGTCGGCGATGTTCGCCTGGAACACGACGACGACCTGCTGCTCCTTGACCTCGTAGATCGACCGCGCGCCGTCTCTATCCTCCCAAATGATCAGCCGGAGGGTCGCAACGAGGTGGCCTTCCATCTCCTGAACCCCGCCCCAGGCAGCGCCGAGATGCGCGTCGCCGATCTCGGCGTCGAACTCGAGCGCGAAATACTCGGAGGAGAGCGGAAACTGCTGGGCGAATGCGGCGGCCAGATCCATGCGTCCGCGGATGCTACCGCGACGTCATGCCAGCGCGCAGCCGTCGCTCCTCGACCAGTGGACGGTCGAGTTCGTCGGCGAGCCGGTCGCGCTCCTACGCGTCGCCGACGATCGGCTCGTGTACACGGTCGGCACCCGCGCGGAGCACCATCGCATCCTCACCGGACATCTCGAGGTCCTGTGAAACGAGGGGATGCAACCGTTGCAGTCGGCTACGTCCGGACGGCGACGACAGAACAGCGGCTCAGCGGACTGCGGCGCTCAGCTGCTGTCGTCGCTCGGCGGGTCGTCGCCCAGCCCTGCGGTGAACCCCGTTGCCAGCAGCAGCGCGGAGAGCTCGCCCCGATCGTCGCGGGCCGCCGCCGCGCGCAGGAGGTCGCGCAGGCGACGGCTGCGCGGGTTGGCCGGGGTCTCCGGCGAGCCGAACAGCACCTGCAGGTCGGCCTGCAGCAATCCGGTCTCGTGCTCGCGGATCACCTCGGGCAGGGTGGGCCAGTACTCGCGCAGCCGCTCGTTGCGGGCGACGAGCCGCGCGTACAGCCGCGAGCAGCCCGAGAGCTCCGGTTGCGGCGGGTGGGGCTCGTAGCTCGCGGTCGATGTCATCTCCAGCTCCCTGTTGCGCTGGTCGACCTCGATGATCTCGCGCGTGACTGCGTCGGGATCGTACCTCAGGTCGCCGCGCTCGCGCGGAAGGAGGCGCAGCGTCGGGGGCAGCACCAGAAGGCGCTGAAGCGAGAGCGCCGGGTGCCATGGGTGTGCCAGTGGCGTGACGAGCTCGACGTGGCCGAATCGCTCGGCGCGCACGCTGGCTGCCTCCACCATCACCCCGCACTTCTCGCAGGTCCGCCCGGCCCACTCGATCCTGCGGTACTTGCCGCACAGGCAGTGGTGGTCGAGCGCCGGCCCGAAGATCCTCATTGTCAGGTGTGGCGCGCCCGGTGGCGCTGGTAGAGTGTGATGTGACGGACCCAGCGCACGTGCTCGGACCACGGAGAGTCGTGCAGGACGACCGGGGTGGGCGGGCTCACGCGTCCGGGTGTAGCACCTGCGCCGGTCCCCTCCCAGCCGGAATCGCAGGCGCGACCGGGCCGGCAAGCGCCATGAGTGCGTGTCGTCCCTCCAGCACCTCACGCGCCGAGCAGCAGCGCCCGATCGTCCCGCGCCACGCCGACGAGGAAGTCCAACAGCACGCGCACGCGGCCGCTGCGTGCCGACCACGCGGTCCGATGGGAGCCTTCGGCGTGCGACAGCGAGCCTGCCGCTGTCGCCCCGTCTCGACATCACCGGGCTCGCGCGGCGGCCGACGAGGCGCCGGCAATCGCGGCCGCGAACACGGCGCTGCCGAGGACAGATCAGCCGATCGAAGGGGCTCCGAAGTGATACTCGCCGAGCACCTCCCAGGTGTCCGCGCCGTCCAGCTTGCGGACCCGTACGCCGGCCAGCACCTGCGGCGGCATCAGTCGCACGTTCACGCCCATGCGCTCGGACGTCGCGTCGAGGCTTTGCCAGTGGGTGGTGCAGCCGCAGATCGGGCAATGGTGGGTCGCGAGGGTTCGATCACCCTGCACGTAGGCGATCGTCGCGCCGGATACTCGCCGCACTTGCTCCGGACGATAATAGGCCCACAGCCCGCCCAGCCGGCGGCACAGCGAACAATTGCAGTCGGTCAAGATCTCGGGCGTATGGTCGATCTCCATCCGAACGGCGCCGCAATGGCAGGTGGCTTCGATCATGGTGGGGCTCCCTCTTCCGCGACGACCTCTACCAGGTGGCGGTGGCGAGCCGCAGGCCACAGCGATCGCTAGCGACGGCGCGAACGATCTCACCAGACCTCGCAACGCTGCCGGGGGTTCATGGGCGCGCCCTCGGCGCACGAGAACGCGGCGGCGAACTCGGGCATGTTGGTGACCGCCCCGTTCACCCGGAATCGCTTCGGCGCGTGGATCCCGGTCTTGAGCAGCGCGCGTTCTCGCGGTTCGCGCCACTTCGTACACTGCTTCTGAGCGAGCGCCAGGAAGAACTGCTGATCTTCGTCGAAGCCGTCGGCCACGAGGCGCTCCGCAGCGCCGGCGCGTAACGCTCGGTACGCCTCGAACGCGAGCTCGACGCCGCCGAGGTCGGCGAGGTTCTCGCCGAGCGTCAGCTTGCCATTGACCTTCTCGCCGAGCGTCTCGTAGGCCGAGAATTGATCGACGACGCACTGGGTCTTGGCCTCGAAGCGCTTGCGCGTCTCGGGCTCCCACCACGAGACGAGGTCGCCCTTGGCGTCGTACTGCGAGCCCGCGTCGTCGAAGCCGTGCGTCAGCTCGTGGCCGATGGTCTCGCCGGCCGCGCCCATGTTCACGGCAACGCTCGCGCGACGCGAGTAGAACGGTGGCTGCAGATAGCCCGCCGGAAAGCCCATCTGGTTGCGCTGTGGATCGTAGAACGCATTCACCGACGGCGCGGTCATGTGCCACTCCTCGCGGTCGACCGGCTTGCCGACCCTGGACAGCTGGTGCTTGACCTCGAACGCGCGCGCGGCGAGCACGTTCGCCGCGTGCACCTTGGGGTCGAGCGGGAAGTCGTAGACGCGCCAGGTGCTCGGATAACCGATCAGCGAGCTCATCTGCTTGCTCTTCTCGCGGGCGCGCTGCTTGGTCTTGGCGTCCATCCAATCGAGCTGATCGAGCCGCTTGCCGAACGCCTCGCGGATCACGGCGATCATCCCGCGCACGGCCTCGCGGTCGCCTTCCGCGAAGTGGCGGCCGACGAACAGCCGGCCGAGCGCATCGCCGAGCAGCTCGTCGGTCGTCATCACGCATCGCTTCCAGCGGTCGGGGAGCCGCTCCATCCCGGTCACCAGGTGGCGCAGCGCGAACGCTTCGTCTTCGAACCGCTTGGGCAGCGCGGCGGCGGCGGTGCTCAGCACCTGCCACTCGAGGTAGGCGCGCCACAGCTCCGGCTTGGTCGACCCGAGCAGCCGCTCGATGCCCTGCAGGAGCGCCGGCGCGGTGACGTTGACCTCGCGCAGGCCTGCGAACCCGAGCGCCTCGAAGTACGCGTCCCAGTCCCACGCCGGCGCGAGGCGCGCGAGCCCGGCGCGGTCGAGCTTGTTGTACATCCCCGCCGGATCGCGCCGCTCGACCGGCGTCTTCCACACCTTTGCGAGTTCGATCTCGAGCGCCACGATACCGGCCGCCGCCTGCTTCGCCTCGGCGGGCTTGGTGCCCGCGAGCTGCAGCATGCGGCCGACGTGCTCGACGTAGAACGCGCGGATCTCCTTCGCTCGCGCATCGTCGTCGAGGTAGTGGTGCCGGTCGAGCATCCCGAAGGCGCTCTGATCGATGCTCGCGATCATCTGCGACGCGTCGCGCGCGTCTTGTTCGCTGGCGATCACGAACAGCGCGGCGACTTTGTGACGGTGGAGCTCGGCGACCGCGGCGATCAGCGACTTTCGATCGCGCACCGCGCGCACGGTCTTGAGCAGTGGATCGATGCCGGCGGTGCCGGCGGCTTCGCGAGCCGCGTCGTCGACGCACGTCGCGTAGAACGTGCCGGCGGGCTCCGATGCTGCGCTCTCGAGCAGCGCCCGCAGCTCGCCCTGGATTCGATCGCCGACCTCGATGTTCTTGCCCCACCGCACGCGATCGGCCGGGATCTCGTGCGTGGCGAGCCAGCCACCGCACGCGTACTGATAGAAGTCCTGACATGGATCGGCCGTGCGATCGAGCGAGGCCGCATCGAGTCCGACGTCGGCGAGCGTGACGCGCTTCTCGGACGGCTTCGCGCTCTCGCGCGGAGGCGGCTGGGTGACGGCGCGAGGGCGCGTCGCGTCGCAGGCGGTCGCACCCACCGCGAGGATGGTGAACAGGAGAGGATGGAGGTTGTACATCACCCGCGCTTGAGAAGTTTCAGACCACAATTCTCGCGCCGGGTCCAGCGCTCGAGGTGCCGATGGCCTCGTCGGGGTCGGTGACGACCTGGGCGACACGCATCCGGCCGCCGCACTTGCGACAGATGGTGACGTCGACGGCGAAGACGCGGGCGAGCCGGTTGGCCCAGCCGAGGCGGCGGGTTAGCGAGGCGGCGGCCTCGGTCGTCTCGGCGGGGCCGTGGTCGGCAGCGCCGGCGAGACGGAGCGGGAGTTGTTGGGCGGGCGCGGGGACGACGGAGGGCCTGGACGGCATCGTGGGCGACGTCAGGAAGGGTGGCGGCCGGCGATCGGGTCGCGGTATGCGAGAGCATCGAAGAGGGGGGCAGGCTGCTCTTGAGTCGGGCTTCGCCGATCTGTTCTACGCCGACGAGACCAGCCGCTTGATCGTATCGCACGGCGCCGGCACGCTCGAGCTCTACATGGCCGGAGAGACTTGCCCGCAGTCGATCGCGGGCGTCGACCCGCACGCTGACGACCACCGGCGCGGTCCTCGGCACGCCGGCGTGCATGGGCCCGTGGGTTCGGGGGCAGCGCGAGGGAACCGCAACGGGCTGATCGTCGACATGTGCATCACGCATGCCCCTGGCCGCGCCGAGGCCGCCTGTGGACGAGATCAGAAATCCCAGATGACCGGTACCCAGCGGAAGGCTTCACCTTCAATAGCCACGCGGCCGACGGAGGGGAACGGCAAGTGCGACGCCACCAGCAGGCCGCCCGTCCTGGCAAGTTCGCGGAACAAGCCGATGCGCACGCGCGCCGACTCCTCCGGGTCGTGCTCGAATCCGTTGTGCCAGTCCGGGTGGTCGAACGCGACCACGAACATGGCGTCGCCGGCGAAGGTCAGGCGCTCGCCGTCCGACGCCAGGTCAACTACGCTGTGGCCAGGGGTGTGGCCGCCGGTGAGGCGAACCACCACGCCTGGCGCCACCTCGTAGCTGTCGTGGAAAATGCGCAGGCGGTCGCGGTACTCTTCCAGAAAGCGCGTGGCGGTAGTGCGCAGCACGTTCGGCACCGGCGTAGGCATGGACGTTTGGGAGAAGTCCGGCGTGCCCCAGAACTCCACTTCGGCGGCAGCCACGTGGATGCGCACATCGGGATTGAGGCGCTGCTTCACATCGTCCACCAGCAGACCGCCCACGTGGTCCATGTGCATGTGGGTGATGATGATGTCGGTGACGGCCGCCAGGTCGATGCCGGCCGCCTTCAGGCGCTGCGGGAATTGGCCGGCGCGGGGAAAGCCAGCGTACTGGCCGCCCAGGCCCGCGTCGACCAGGATGATCTGCTCGCCGCTGCGCGCCACCATCACGTTCAGCGGCCAGTCGAACGCGTCCTGGGGCATGTACATGCGGTCCAGCCAGGCCGACAGGTCGGCCGGATCGACGTTGGTGGCCATGGTCGCGGTGGGCAGCGGCAGCACGCCGTCGCTGACGACCAGCACGTCGATCTCGCCGACCTGCAGCGCGTAGCGGGACGGAACCAGTTCGTTGAACTGCTGGCTACCTTGGTGCGCGGTGTTATCTACTGCAAACATGATGAAAACCTCCATGAAAACGGCCCGCATGGGCGGGCCAAGCCAGTCGGGCGACTGGCTGCAATTGGCTGGTCTTCATCGTAGACAGGGAGCGTACCGTGCGGTAGGCACGCCGAGGGGATCACTGTGGTGCCTGAAGTGCACCAAAGGATAAGTGCGGGTGTTCAGTCTCGCTCGTTCGTGAATACGAACAGCGCGCCGCTCTGCGGATGCTCGCCGAGCACTTGCCGGGCCGCCGGCGCGAGTCCGTCGAAGCTACGTCGCACGTCCTGCGGCCTCGTGCATACGACGATCCGCACCGACGCCGGGATACGTGCCTCCACGGCATCAAGCACCCGCTCGAGCGACTCGGCTTCGACCTGGCCGCGCACGCGGATCACCCCGCGACCCACGGCCAGCCGGCTGTCACGCCGACGGGCCCCACGTCGTGGGCGAGGGGACCGGCCAAGGCGCGCTCGAGCGTCTCTTGGTCAGGCCGAGGTCGTCGATCTCGAGAGCGGCGAAGGCGGCTTTGATCCCCTCTGGGGTAGTTCCGCCGAGAACGCGCACTCGATGAAGGAGCGCGATCGCCTCACGGGCGCTGCCTCGCGAACGCTGCGCGATCTCAGCGGCGACCCCAGTTGTCGCCTTGTTGAGCGAGACCGGGCACGGCGAGCGACACGGAAACGGGGAACCTCTCTTCCACACGATCGAGCCGGCGTTGCCACATCAGCTTGCCCGTCTCGAGCACCAGGACCACCAGGATCTCGGCGTGAACGACGAAGACCTGTCCGCCCTCGACCAACAGCGTCGCCGTGAAATGCGAGATGACTTGGTTCGCCTTGACCACATGCTCCCAGAGCAGCTTGCCGGTCGCGTACTCGAGGCAGCACACGTGCGCCGTGGCGTCGGCGGTGGCGAACATGCCGGACTCGTTCATGCGCGCCGCCACCATCACCACCCGGTGTTCGTCTGCATAGATCCGCGTCACGTGGCGATGGTCCGCCTTCCCTTCGGGAACCGTCCCCGCCACCGGTTCGCTCGCGCTCGCCTTCGTCGGTTGTGGCGACGACGGGCGCCTGTGGCCCAAAGGAGTGCCCAGCCGACATGCAACGCGGCGATGTTGGTGATGGGGTCGACCTGCTTCCAGGCGCCGCCATGCGTGTCAGCAGGCGTCATGGACGAAGACGCAGGAGCGATTCCCTCGACGATGGGAGCGCCGAGAGTGCGCGGTCACAGCGGATCGATCGTCACGTCGGCGAGGCCGAAGCGGAGGAGGCCGGCGCCGAGGCGGCGCTCCACCACCCGCGCGGGGTCCGGCACCCCGGCCTGGGTGAACTGCAGGCGGATGCGATGGATGCTCAGGTGGAGGTAGCCGGCGTCGACCTTGAGCATCTGCAGCAGGCGGTCCTGGGGCAGCCAGCCCTGCTCGCCGTCGGGGACGCCGGCGGCGCGGTCGGCCAGGCGGGCGCGGGCGAGGAGGAGCAGCGGATAGTGATGCGCCCGAGCCTTGAGATCGATCCGCCGCTCGCCGACGCGGGCGACGAGCTCGACGTGCTCCTCGTCGGCGCTGACGCGGAATTGCAGGTGCACGGGCGGAGCGTCGGGTTCGCTCGCGGCCTGCCAGGTGGCCGCGACGCCGTCCGTGAGGTGCACGCGCCACGGCTCGCCGCCGGCGGTCAGGACTGCGCGGTCCTCGACGCGGGTGGCCGGGCCGCCGGCGGGCTCGGCGAACCACACGCCGGCGTCCGAGCGGCGCAGCCACAGGGCGGGCTCGTCGGCGTCGGGCAGGGCGAGCTCGTCGACATCGACGAGGACGACCCGGCCGTCGACGAGGTTGACGGCCATCGGTCGCGGCGGAGCGTCGTCGACGAGCTGCCACCGGCCGAGGGTCTCGCCGAAGCGAATCTCGGCGCCGCGCGCGAGCGGCAGGCACTCGCGCGCGACGAGCCGGCGACCCGCGAGGTAGGTGCCGTTGCGGCTGCCGAGGTCCTGCAGCTCCCACGCGGCGCCGGTCCAGTGGACGACGGCGTGCTCGCGCGAGACGTCGCGGACGTCGAGCACGAGGTCGCAGGCGGGCGAGCGACCGACGACACACCGGGCCGGGAGGGCGCCCAGGCGCCGGGCTTCGGGTCCGAGGAGCGCCGCCATCGCCTACCAGTACACGGCCTCGTTCGCGGCGATCAACCCCCGCCGCGCCGGGGAAGCGTCAGGGACACGTCGAAGGCCCGCGCGGCGTCGACGCCCTCGGCGAGCCCGGCGAGGACGCGCGCGAGCTCCCGCTCGAGGCAGTCGACGGTGCCGGGGGCGAGTCGACTGTCGGCGAGCATGGCGAGCCCCGCGAGCTTGCCGGCCTCACCCGGGGTGACGCGGACGGCGATCTCCTCGGCGACGTACGGCGAGCCGCAGGAGGCGAGCTCGCGCTCGAGACGACCGCGCAGGGCGTCGCGGCCGAGCGGGCGCACGGATGGGGCGGAGGCGTCGCGTGGCGGCTTGACGGGCGCGGGGCGCGAGGCCGCGGGCGCAGGGGGGCTGGCTGCAGGGACAGGTGCGTGAGGCGAGAGGCCGGGTCTGGCCGAAGGGGCAGGTGGGACGGGCGGGTCTTCGGTGCTGGCCGAAGGGTCAGGTGAGCCTGCGGATGGGCTGGCCGCAGGGGCAGGTGGGGTAGATGAGTCTTCGGGGCTGGCCGCAGGGACAGGCGGGCCTGCGGATGGGCTGGCCGAAGGGGCAGGTGAGACGGGCGAGCCGTCGGGGCTGGTCGCAGGGACAGGTGCGTCGGCGTCGGGGCTGGCCGCAGGGGCAGGTCCAGTCGCGGCGGCTGCAGGTGGTGATGTCGCAGGCGCCGGCGGGGCGGACCCCTTGTCGACAGGCCAGACCTGCCAGGCGATCACTGCCGCGAGCAGGGCGACGGCGAGGCCGCGAGCGACGCGCGAGCGCGACAGGGCGGCGGAGCTGTCCGCGGGGACAGGAGCCTCGGCGGCGCGGGTGGCGGAAGAGCTGGCCGGGGGGACAGGCGCCGGAGAGGTGAGGGAGCTGTCCGTGGGGACAGGTGTGTGGGGAGCAGAGGCGCTGCCCGGGGGGGCAGGTGCACGGAGGGCAGAGGAGCTGTCGGCAGGGACAGGTGCAGGGACGGCGGAAGAGCTGTCCGTGAGGACAGGTTCTGGGGGGGCGGAGGAGCTGTCCGTGAGGACCGACGCGGAGGTGGCAGAGGAGTCGTCCGCAGGGGCATATGTGCCAGGGATGCGGGTGTCCGAGCGGGGAGGAGCGTCAAGGGGGGCGGCGGTGTCCGCGGGGGCATGGACGCTCCGGGCGTGCTCCGTGAGGCGCAGGCCCAATGATAATATGTCCTCCGGGCCAGGTACGGCGGTGACTGGCATGTCCGCGGGGACAGGCGTGCCGCCGGCCGTGGTCTCGCCCTCGGGCTGCGCGAGCACGGACGCGGGGCGGTCGAACGTCTGCGGTTCGGCGGTGACGGGGATGTCGGCGATCGCGGCGGCGAGCGCTTCCATCGACGCGAAGCGCTCGTCGGGGTCCCGGGCGACCGCGGTGGCGATCAGTCGGTCGATGGCAGGGTCGACCGCGCACACGCTGGCGAGCGCGGGCGCCGGGGCGAGCAGCATGCGGGCGAGGATCTCGTACGCGTTGCCGGTGTGGAGCGGGCGGCCGGCGAGCATCTCGAACATCATGGCGCCGAGGGCGTAGATGTCGGCGCGGCGGTCGCCCTGGCCCTCGAGCTGCTCGGGGGCCATGTAGCCGATCGTGCCGAGCAGCTCGCCGGCGCCGGTCAGCTGCGAGGCGCCGCCGGCCTCGCGCGGGACCTTGGCGACCCCGAAGTCGAGCAGCTTGATGGGGACTGCGCCGCCTTCCGCGTCGACGCAGAAGCAGTTCTCGGGCTTGAGGTCGCGGTGGACGACGCCGCGGGTGTGGGTCAGCCGCAGCGCCGCGCACACCTGCAGGGCGATCGCCCGCGTCTGCGGCCAGCCCATGCCGCCGAGACGGCGCAGGCGTCGGCGCAGGTCCTCGCCCGCGAGCAGCTCCATGACGTAATAAGCGGAGCCGTCGTGCTCGCCCATGTCGATCACGCCGACCAGGTTGTCGTGGCGCATCGCCGAGAGGACGCGGGCCTCCTGCAGGAACCGCTGGACTGCGCCGGGCTTGCGGGCGATGTCGACGCGCAGGAACTTGATCGCGCGCGGCTGGGCGAGGCCGACGTGCTCGGCGACGTACACGGTCCCCATGCCGCCCTGGCCGAGCCGCGCCTGGACGCGGTAGCGGCCGTCGAGGAGGACGCCGGTGTAGTCTGCCTCGACCACGCCGCATGGTACGATACGCCGGTGCTGGCGTGCCCACGTCTGGTCCTCGCCGCGGCGATCGCGGCCTCGCCGGTGACCCCGACGCAGGCGGCCGGGACGTGTCCGAACGAGCGCGCCGACGCGGGCGCCGACGCGAACCTCGGTAACTGCCTCGGCGACGCGCGCGAATCGAGGCGAGCGAATGAGCCGCGGCTGGCGGCGGCGGCCTACGCCCGGGCGCTGATGTTCGCGCGCGAGGCCTACGCGGCCGGCAAGAAGGAGGGGGCCGCGGCGGACTGGTACGCCGCGGCGGGCGAGCAGATCGTGCACTACGGGACGGAGGGCTGCGCGCTCGCGTCGAACCTGACGGGCGAGGCGCCGCGGGCGATGCTGACCGCGTGCTTCGAGTTGCTCGACGAGTTCCTCGCGGACCTCGAGGCGGTGAACGCGGGAGCGTCGCGGTCGGCCGCGGCCGCGCGGCAGCGACGCGCGGAGCTGGAGCCGCTGCTCGCCGGGCTGCCCGCGCCGCCCCAGCCGGAGGCGCCGCCGATTGCGAGGCCCACGGCGCCGCGCGGCGAACCGACGTCGGCGTCGCCGAGGCCGGTGCTGTCGCTGCGGCGGCCGACCGGGCTCGACGCGGGGCTCGGCGTGTCGGCTGCTGTCGCGGGCCTGGCGATCGCCGGGCTCGTGGTCGGCGACGGGCTCGGGCGCAGGGCCCACGCGGCGGCGCTGTCCGGGCCCGACGCGGCCGGTGCCCCGGTGGGCGTCGACTTGTGCGAGGCGATGGCGTCGGCCGTCGGGTGCGACGACTTGCGGTCGGCGCGGCGGCTGTTCGTCGCGAGCGGTGTCACTCTCGGCGTCGCGCTGGCGGCGACGGCGTTGTTCGCCGGGCTGCGCGTCCGCCATGCCCGACGCGCGCGCGTCTCTGCTTCGTGGAGCGGACCGCGTGCCGGCGTCGCGGTCCATTTCTGAGCGCGCCGACGATGGGACCGGCCCTGAAAGCCCGTGAAAGTGACGCCCGGCGGCTGGCTGCTATCGTCGATCGCATGCGACCTGGACTGTGGAGCGTGATCTTGATGATGGCCGCGTGTACGACGAACGCGGGGCTCGGCGACGAGACTGCGACCAAGACGACGAGCGCGTCCGACACGACGAGCACGTCCGATCCGGAGCCGACCGGCGGGGGCGCGCCGCTGACCCTGCACGGCGTGGCGCAGAAGGGGCCGTTCGTGCTCGGGGCGTCGATCTCGGTGTCGCCGCTGACGAACGCCGGGCAGCCGACGGGCCAGCAATTCGAGGTGCCGACGAGCAACGACGGCGGCGAATTCTCGGTCGACGGGGTGCCGCTGGGCCCGGTGGCGCTGCTGGCCAACGGGTATCACTACGACGAGATCCGCGGCGGGCCGTCGATGGCGCCGCTGACCCTGCGCGCGCTCCACCGGGTCAGCGGCGAGGCGACGACGGTCAACATCCACGTGCTGAGCCACCTGAGCGAGCAGCGGGCGCGGATGCTGATCGCCGAGCAGGTGACCGTCGAGGACGCGCTGGCGCTGGCCGACGCGGAGGTCGTGGCGGCGCTGGGGATCGGCAAGCCTGGGTTCGCGCTCGCCGGGGCGGCCGCGGAGGCGAGCGTGCTCGGGCCCGACACCGACGACAACGCGTATCTGTTCGCGGTCAGCGCGGTCGTCATGCAGGCGGCGTACATGGCAGATCCGGAGGCGGCCGACGCGGCGGTGCAGACGCTGCTCAACCAGCTCGCGGCCGACCTCGCGGGCGACGGCACGCTCGACGACGGCGCGCTGCGAGGCCGGCTCGAGGCGGCCGAGACGGCGCTCGAGGCGAAGCCGGTGCGGGCGGCCCTGGCCAACTACATGGCGGGCCTGGGCCTGCCCGGGACGCCGCCGGACTACGCGCGGATCCTCGATCAGGACCACGACGGGCTGGCCAACAGCGAGGACAACTGCCCGCTCGTGGCCAACCTCGATCAGGTCGACGCCGACGGCGACGACCGCGGCGACGTGTGCGACGCGTGCCCGAACAGCGGGGTCGACATGGACGGCGACGGCTACGACGACGGCTGCGACAACTGCCCCGCGGTCGCCAACGCGGACCCGCCGCAGGCGCCGTCGCAGTTCGATCCGCTCAGCGACATCGACGAGGACGGCCTCGGCAACGCATGCGACTTCTGCCCGAACTCGAAGGGCCCCGGCGCCGATCCTGACGACGTATGTTGCGACCCGCGGGTCGGGGGCTGCATCGAGGACAACGGGGCGCCGAGCCTGGGCTGCCTGCCCGAGGGCGCCTCGTTCGCGTGCAAGGAGGCGCTCGGCGGGTGCGGGCCCTACGAGCAGTGCTACTGCGAGGACCTCGTGTGCATGAAGGCGGGCGCGATCCGGTCGGACCCCGAATGCTACCATGACGGGTGCCGGTGCGACGAGTTCCGCTGCATCGCCGAGTGGTGCACCGTCGGCGAGACTGTGTGCAAATTCGGAAACACGTGCGTCCCGTACTACGGCCCGGGCGAGGCGCCGGAGCCGGCGGTGGAGAATCTCGGTTTGTGCCTCGACGCCGACAGCGGCCCGTGCGTCGGCAAGACCGCGCTCGAATGTCTCGATTGGTGATGGCAAGACTGTGGGGCACCGGAGTCGCGCTCGCGGTCGTCGTGACTGCGGGCGCGGCGTGCCCTGTGTGGTGGGAGGCGGTCCCCGGGGCCGGTCCGCCGGGCTGCGGCGACGGCGAGGTCGGGGAGGGCGAGGTGTGCGACGACGGCGACGCGCTCGACCACGACGCGTGCGCGGCGGACTGCTCGCGCGAGACGGTCGTCGCGGACATGTGCGCGGCCCGCTCGCACACCTGTGTGGTGTTTGCCGACGGGGCGGTGCGCTGCTGGGGCTCGGGCGCGGCGGGGCGGCTCGGCAGCGGCGACGCTGCGACGATCGGGGATGCGGCGACCGAGCTGCCGGCGGCCGACGTGGCGGTCGGCGGCGCGGCGGCCCAGGTGGTGTGCAGCGATGATTTCACCTGTGCGCGGCTGGTCGACGGCGATGTGCGCTGTTGGGGCGGCAACGCGTGGGGGCAGCTCGGGCGGGGCGACACTCTCGAGGTCGGCGAAGAGCCCGGGTCGCTGCCGGTCGCCTCGCTCGCGCTCGGCGGGCCGGCAGAGCAGATCTGGGCGGGCCACGGGCATGTGTGTGCAATCCTCGGCGGCGGGCAGCTGCGCTGTTGGGGCTGGAACCTGCTCGGCCAGCTCGGGATCGGCAGCACCGAGGCGGTCGGCGACGAGGCGAACGAACTGCCGCCGCCGACGATCGCGCTCGCGGACGTGGTCGAGGTCGTGGCCGGGGTCAGCCACACGTGCGCCCGCGTGAAGGCCGGCACGGTCCACTGCTGGGGCAGCGGCTCGCGCGGAGAGCTCGGCTACGGCGACACGCTCCGCCGCGGCGACGCGCCCGGCGACCTGCCGACCCCGGCGGTCGCGCTCGGCGGCGCGGCGGTCCAGCTGGCGGCCGGCGGCCACCACACCTGCGCGCTGCTGGCCGATGCGTCGCTGCGCTGCTGGGGAGCCAACGACGCGGGGCAGCTCGGTCAGGCGCGCGCGGGAGACATCGGTGACGACGCCGGCGAGATGCCGCCGCCGTCCATCGAGGTCGAGGGGGTCGTCCAGGTGGTCGCGGGGGCGAATCATACGTGCACGCGTCACGAGGACGGCGCGGTGCGCTGCTGGGGCGCGGGCGCGGTGGGGCAGCTCGGCGACGGCAAGACCGCGGACATCGGGGTCGATCCACTGACGTTCCCGCCGGCCCCGGTCGACCTCGGTGGCGAGGCCGATCGGCTGGCGGCGAACGGCGGCGACACGACGTGCGCGCGGCTCACCGACGGGTCGCTGCGCTGCTGGGGCGCGAACGAGTCGGGGCAGCTGGGCCTCGGGTTCGCGCGGGCCGAGCCGTCGACGACGACGCCGGCGGTCGCGGGGCGGGTGCGGTTCTGAGGTTGTCTCGGCGCGCTAGCACATCGGCGGCCGTGGGACACGCTCGTTCGCTGTGCCGAGACGGGCTCGCCGAGCGACGCGAGCATCAGCGACGAGGTCAAACTGACTCCGGCGGCAGTGAGTGCGTATTTCGAAATGAGATCCGCAGGCCATCGCAATCTTTTCGGAACGTTACGTCCTGATCGCAGTGGTAGGTCAATCAGCAGACGGTACCGTTGGCCCAACGCTTTCGGATGCTTCGACCAAGATCGTTTGGTTTTCCCCTGAGATAGGTATTGTCGGCGTTGTGTGCTCCATCAGCCGGGCAAGTATGTCCCCCGGGGATGCCATAAGCGCCGGGTTCGCAGAAATCCTACGCTGCTCTTCGCGAGTGAGCTGCTTCACCACGAGAGTGCTCTTCCCGTCAGGGCCCGGGTACTGAACGATCAACAGAGTGTCCAAGACGAATGCGACATTGGTTGGCGCATTGGGATTGCTGAACGAATTCATGATGCGCTCGATTGCCAATGAGTACTCGCTGGTGACGCGACTGAGCGGCATGTCGCGGCCTCGGGCCAGGACCGCGTCTTCTGCCTCGCGCAAGCGCTGATGAAGTTGCTCGTCGTTCTTGAACCATAGCCAGAAGCGCTTCAGAAATGAACCAGTGATGGCCGGTTCAGTTGCAACCAGGTCTGCATTTAGCTTCCGCGCGAGATGTTCCATTGCAAAATGGAGCCCGGGGACGTCGTCCGCGGTGAGGGTCGCATTGGAAACAACTATGGCGAGAATCAGGCCCTCCCCGGTGTGGCCACGATCAAATAACACTGGGTGGCCAGATGCGATGCGTTCTTGTGCAGATACTATTCTCGCCATGCTGAATGCGCTCGGGATAGCTAGCCCGCCCGCAAGAGATGAATAGAAGGCCCCTGAGAACCGGATGGCTGCGCTGTCTGCGACCGGCCGCATGAATGCCATGGTCTTTATGCCCTGCATGGAGAGAAAATACGCTGAAGATAGAGCGTCGTTCGTAGCGAAGATGACCAATTCTACTCCTCCGGCGGTATGGATCATTTCGGCAATTATCTGGATTGGCACGAGAGTGGATCCTTGTTCGGATTCGCTCTCAAGACTTATGGCTCCAGATGTCGAATGGGCAGAGATGTGGATGATCTGTGGTCGGCATCGGATTATTTCTTCAAGAATGTCAGACAGAGTTGCCGCCGTAATTGCACTGAGATGCACGCGCTCAAACGGTACTTTGCGAAATGCGCGCGACAGCGAACGTAGCTCTTTGTCGATGTCCAAGCGGGGCGCGTTAGGAGGGGAGGCGGCGACGAATAGGACTCTCAAAGCTGGGAGACCTGCATCCGCCGGATGGCTCGCCAGTTCAGGCGAAGGCATGGGAAACGAGTCCGTCTTGAGCGAAGTCATGGGACTGATGATGGGGGAATTCGATGCTTCGTGTCAACCGGTCGCTGACCCGCCGCTGTGTTCGGGTGTTCGTGGCGGCGTGCGTTGACGCCGCTCCTTCCTCGACGAAGTCGCGGTTGTCGTAGACCTTGTCTACGGCGACTTTTTGTCGGCTCCGAGCTGGAACGGTGTGCTCTAAAAGCATGCACGCGAGGTCGGGCAGATCAACGCGCCGGCTCATTCGTGGTCGCCGACAACGCCCATGCCTGCCCCGAATACAGGGCCCTGGTGCGCGCCCGGCTCCGGCTACCTGTCGATTCCGTTGGCTCGTAATGGAGAGCTGCCGATGGAGAATCCAGCGCGCGTGCGGGCGTCGTGGTCGCCGGGACCATGGCCCTGGTGCAGCCAGGTCCCAACGAACACGCCTCGCTATAACTGGCGTCGGCAGCTCGGCGACGGCAAGACCGCGGACATCGGGGTCGATCCACTGACGTTCCCGCCGGCCCCGGTCGACCTCGGTGGCGAGGCCGATCGGCTGGCGGCGAACGGCGGCGACACGACGTGCGCGCGGCTCACCGACGGGTCGCTGCGCTGCTGGGGCGCGAACGAGTCGGGGCAGCTGGGCCTCGGGTTCGCGCGGGCCGAGCCGTCGACGACGACGCCGGCGGTCGCGGGGCGGGTGCGGTTCTGACTGTCAGGCGCGAAACGGACTGTTCCGCGACGATCGCCACTGGGTGATGATCTCCACCAGTCGCTCGATGTTGAACGGCTTCTGCAGCACTGGCCGGTCGAGATCGGACTCGCGCAGGCCTGCTTTTCCGTACCCGGTCATGAAGACGAACGGGAGACCCCGCTCGGCGAGGACGTCGGCCACGGGATAGACCTTCTCGCCGGCGACGTTGATGTCCAGGCCCGCCCCATCGATCCTCGCCTCGCGGGCCAACCGAAGCGCGTCCTTCATGTTCAAGGCCGGGCCGATCACCTCGCAGCCGAGGTCGGTCAGGGCGTCTTCGAGGAACGCGGCGATCATCGGTTCATCCTCGACGATGAGGACCCGTAGACCCTGCAGCTCGCCCGCGTCTCGGGGGTCCTGGTTCGTCATATGGCTACGCGGTCCAGGGGCAGGTCCATCACGCAACGCACTCCCTCGGGCAGGAACTCGAGGCGCACGTCGCCGGTGAACTGTCGCTTGAGGTCGCGCTCGATCAGGCGCGAACCGAAGCCCTTGCGCTGCGGCGCCCGCACCGGCGGCCCGTTCGTCTCGTGCCATTCCAGGTGGATCCGCGGCTCGGCCGCGCAGGTGTCCACGTTCCACGCGACTTCGACCTGGCCGGACGGCACGGACAGCGCTCCGTACTTGGCCGCGTTGGTCGACAGCTCGTGGAAGACCATGCCGAGCGTCACCGCCGCCTCCGGGCGGAGGGGCACGTCCCGGCCGGCCAGGCTGAAGCGGCGGGCGTCACCCTCGGCATACAGCGCCAGCTCGGCCCATACGATGTCGTGGAGGCTGGCGCTCTGCCACGAGGTCTCGTTCAACAGGTTGTGCGTCTGGGAGAGGGCCAGGAGGCGGGCCCCGAAGGCCTCCGTGAAGGCCTTGGGCGAATCCGTCGTGCGCAGCGTCTGCGCCGCGATCGCCTGCACGATCACCAGAGTGTTCTTCACCCGATGGTTCAGCTCGTTCAGCAACAGCTTCTGGCGCTCCTCCGCCTGCTTGCGCTCGGTCAAGTCGAGGAAGAACGCCACCCCCTCGCTCTGCGACCCCTCGAAGCGGGCGCCGCCGAGGAGCACCGGGATCCGGCTGCCGTCCTTGCGGACATACTCTTTCTCGAACGGCCTGAACTCGCCCGTCAGACGCAGCTCCTCCAGCGCCCGCTCGTCGGCCTCGTGAAATTCCGGCGGCGTGGATTTCGCCCAGTAGAGCTTTCCGGCGTCCACGTCCTCCCGGCTGTAGCCGAGGAAGCGCAACAATGCGTCGTTCGCGTAGGTAATCCTGCCGCCCAGATCCCAGAACGCGATGCCGATGATATTGGAGTCCACCAGGCACCGGATCCGCGCTTCTCTCTCCCGCAGCGCCAGCTCCACCCGCCGGCGCTCGCTGTTTTCTTGCTGCAGCTGGGTGTAGAGACGGGCGTTCTCCAGCGAAATGGCCGACTGGGACGCCAGGAGCTCCAGCATGGCGATCCGATCGGCGGTGAAGACGCGCGGGGTCAGGTTGTTCTCCAGATAGAGGACTCCCACCAGAGTGCCCTGTTTCACCAGGGCGAGGCAGAGCACGGAGCGGGGCTGGCGCTCGCGCACGTAGGGGTCGTCCGAGAACAGGTTGGGCGCGGCAGCGTCGTCGAGGATCACGGTCTCCCGCGTGCGCATCACATAATGCAGAATGGCAGTGGGGAGATCGTCGGGGGTGATGGGAGCCTGGCGCAGGGTGACCTCGACCCGGTCGCGCACGGTGACGACCTCGGCCTCGAGGTCGCATTCGGCGCCACGAGGGTGGATCAAGAGGCCGCGCTCGGCGCCCGCGTTCTCGACCGCGATCGTCAGCAGCGTCTCGATGAGCCGGTCGAGGACGAGCTCGCCGGAGACCGCCTGCGAGGCCTTGAGCACGGCGGCGAAGTCCAGCTCGACCTGCCCGGCCGCCCGCCGGCGCGTCGCCTCGCGCTGGAGGAGGCGCGGGAAGTCCCGCTCCAGGCGCTCGGTGATGCGAAAGGCGCCCCAGCGAGCGTACAGGCGATGCGCCTCGGTCATGTACGCGCTCGCCAGGAACTCCCTGTCGAGGTCGAGGTAATGGCGGGCGCAGAGCTCGCTGGCCAGCGCCGCGTCATGCAGGAATCGTCCCTCCCGCGCGGCGGCGATCCCATGGTCGTAAAGGGCGCCCGCGCCGTCGCGTCCCAGGGCCCGGGCGAGCTCTGCCTGCAGGATCAGGCTGCGGTGGCGGAAGCTCGCCGGGCCGAACCGCGCCCACAGCTCCACCTTGCGCGCGCATTCGCCGAGCCGCGCCAGGTAGACCTCCTTGAGCGCCGGGGCGGCGGTCCCTGCGGCCCGCGAGAAAGCCAGGCCGCCGTAATAATAATAGCAAGGGCTCGCGATCCAGGCCGCGAGCATCCCCAGGCGCCCCGGGTCGGTCGAGCCCCACATCTCTGCCACCTCGGCGTACTCGCCCCGGAACACGCCGGCGAGGACGTCGAAGGTGTTCAAGAAGTAGAGGGACGCCCGGTTGTCGATCCTGCGGGCCTCCTCGGTGACTGCGTCGATGTCCGCCCACGCCGCGGACATCGGCCCGCCGTCGACCGGCGCGCCGAACGCCTCGGCGAAGCGCGCGACGCCCCCGATGATCCACGTGATCGCGTTGAACTTGTCGAGCTTGCAGAGCGGCAGGTACAGCCTCGCCTCCTCGAGGACCTCGCGCAGGTGCGCCCCGCGGAGCAGGCTGTTCAGGCACGCGTTGCACGTGTTGTAGAAGGCCCAGATGTATTGCCCCGTCTCGATGCCCGCGTGGATGCCCTTGCGCAGGGACGCCTTCGAGTGCTCGTAGGAGTCCTTCCAGTGCTGGACCCACGCGCCCCACATGTTGCACAGCATGGACTCGGACTTCTTGTCCGGGTGGAGCTCGTCGAGGCGGACCGCCGCCTGCCCGAACTCGTGGCCCTTCTCGATGTCGAGCCTGGCGCACAGGAGCGTCCCGAAATTCACGTACGCGTAGATCGAATTCCTCGATATGCCGTGCTCGATCGAGTTCTGCAGGATCCGCATCACGGTGATGCCGAAATTGTTGGTGCCGAGCTGATAGGTGGGCGAAAACATCTCCTGCAGGACATCCTGCAGGACGGCGATCTCGGGGTCGTTCAGGGCCGGCAGGTCGACGAGAGATGCGATGGGGCGGTCGCCGAGGATGGCGATCGTCCGATCGAACTCGGCGGAGAGCATGTCGTCGTCGGGGTAGGGCGGCAGATGGATATCGAACGCCCGCAGGGCCGCGAGCCCCTCTTCCAGGGCCGCGGGCAGGTCGTTCTTGAGGATCTCCACGTTCATCTTCAGGCGCCGCACCTCTGTCTTGTGCAGGCGTCCCCTCGCATGATCGAAGCAGCCGGCGAGGGTCGCCAGCGCGTCGTCGTGCCGCCCGCAGAGCGACTCCATCACGCCTTTTTCCGTGTGATAGACGAATGCCAGCTCGTAGTCGGAGGTCCACGCGTCCGCGGGCAGCATGGTCATGCCGTGCTCGAGGTACTTCAAGGCCGCGGTGAAGGCCGCCGACTCCTCGGCGCGCCTGGCCGCCTGAAGATTGAGCCTGGCGGATTGCATGCGCTCTGGCGCGGCCCGGAGCAGGTCGCCCGCGCTGTTCAGGTGATTGACGACATCGAACAGGTTGCGCCCGGCGTCGAGATCCAGCTTGCCGAGCAGGAGCCTTGCGATCCGGTAGTGAAACGCGGGCCGGTCGCCTGCCGGGATCAGCGAGTACGCGGCCTCCTGGACCTTGTCGTGCGCGAAGCGGTAGCGCCCGTCGTCCCTCACGATCAAACCTTCCGCGAGGGCTCTGTCGAGGCTCCCGTACGTCTCCTCGAGCGAGCGCTCGCTGACGGTGTTCAGGACGTCGAGGTCGAAGGTGTTGCCGATCGTCGAGGCCAGCCGCAGCACCTCCTGCGTCGCCCGCGGCAGGCGCCGAAGGGTCTCCGCCATGAGGCTGAGGACGTTGTCGGTGTACTCCAGCCGCGCGATTCGTGGCAGGTCCCAGCCCCAGCCCGCCTGGGGATCGAAGACGAGCACCTTCGTCTCGTGGAGGTGCCGCATGAATTGCTTCACGAAGAACGGGTTGCCCCCGGTCTTCTGCAGGACCGCGTCGGCGAGCGTGCCGCCGTCGGCGATCTGCAGGCTGTCGTGGATGAGCTCGAGCAGGTGGGCCCGCCGGAGGGGCTCCAGGACGATGTGGACCACCTCGAGGCCGCCCTCTCGCAGCGCCTCCAAAGCGATGAGGAACGGGTGCGTCGGGGACACTTCGTTGTCCCGATACGCGCCGCAAAAAAACAGCGACTCCATGCCCTCGCTAGCGAGAAGGGTCGTGATGAGGCCGAGGCTGGCCGAGTCCACCCATTGTAGGTCGTCGATGAACAGGGCCAGCGGGTGAGCGTGTCGGGCGAACACCGCCACGAACTTTTGAAAGTACAGGTTGAAGCGGTTCTGGGCCTCGACCGGGCCGAGCGTGGGGACCGGCGGCTGCTCGCCGAGCATGTGCTTCAGGCAGGGGAGGACGTCGCAGATGACCTGCCCGTTGCTCCCGAGGGCGTCCAGGAGGGCGCCCCGCCACTTCGTGATCCTCTCCTCGCTCTCGGAGAGGAGCTGTCGGATGAGCGAGTCGAACGCCTGAACGATGGCGCTGTAGGGCGTGTCGCGGTTGTGCTGGTCGTACTTCCCGCTGATGTAGTAGCCCTTCTCGCGCGCCAGCGGCTTCAGGATCTCCTGGACGAGAGACGACTTGCCGATGCCCGAATAACCGGACACGAGGACGATCGCGCGCTTCCCCTGGAGGACGGCGGCGAACGAGTCGATGAGCCGTCGGATGTCCTTCTCGCGGCCGTAGAGCTTCTGGTGGATCTCGAAGCGGTCTCTCCTGTCGTACTGGCCGGGGCTGAACGACCCGATCCCGCCGCTGCCTGCCCATCGCCGCCGGCACTCTTCCAGATCGGCGCCGAGGCCCCTGGCGCTGTGATAACGGTCCTCGGCGTTCTTGCTGAGGAGCTTCGTCGTGATGGCACAGAGCGCCTGGGGGACGTCAGGGTCGATCTCCGCCGGCGGGACCGGCCTCACGGCCATGTGCGCGTGCATCAGCTCGAGCGGGTCCGTCGCCTCGAACGGCCTGCGCCCTGCGAGCATCTCGTAGAACACGATCCCGAGCGAGTACATGTCGGTGCGGTAGTCCACGCTGCGGTTCATGCGGCCGGTCTGCTCGGGCGAGGTGTAGGGGAGCACCTGCGAGAGGACGCGGGGGCTGTAGATCTCCTCCTTTTCGCGCGTCACGTCGCAATCGACGCCGAATCCCGTCAGCTTCACCTGACCTCCCTCGCCGAGCAGGATGTTCGGAGGCCTCACGTCGCCGTGGATGAGACCGCGCCGGTGGATGTCGGCCAGGGCTTCGACCATCGAGATGGCGGCGTCCAGGAACGTGCGGACGTCGAGCTTGCCGCGCGGCGTCGCGGACAGAGCCCTGCCCGGGAAATACTCGGTGACGAGGATCAGCCCATCCCCGTGCTCCTCGACATCGAGCACCTTGACGACCCGCTCCGAATCGATGCGCTTGATGATGCCGTAGGCGTGCTTGAAGCGCGTGATGTCGGCCATCCGTGTGTATTCGGTGTGCAGCACCTTCATCGCCACCCGGACCCCGTCGGCCTCGCGGTGGGCCAGATACGTGGCCGAGCCCACGGTCTCGTCAATCTTCGCGGTGACGTGATACCCTTTGATCCGAACCGTTCGTTGCTCCGTCGAAAGGTGTGTCATGGGGATGTCCTCCGCATGCCTGCAGTCGAGCAGGCTCCCCCGTCCCGGGGGGGCGGATCGGGCAAGCTCTGGAACAGCCGCCACGACCTTCGGAGCCAACCAGCTTAGCAGAAGCGGCGCGCCGACAAGGGCGCGGAGCGGCGCGGCTCCCGAACCGCGAGAGACGCAACGGCGCCCGGAGCATCGCAGACGCGCGGCGCTCCGAGCGGCAGGAGGCAGAGCCGCAGGTCCACTCTATCCAGCCCGATCGCCGGCGGCTCTCGTCCGCTGCTGCCGCCGGACCGCCGCGGGGCGAGCGGTCTAAGCCGCAAATACGGGGGGGTGCCGGGCCGAGATGCAGGTCTCGCCTGCGAGGGCGTTTCGTCGTCCTCGCCCAGATGCAGGCCCAGCATGGAGGCGCTCCAGCCGCCTCCGCGGCGATGGCCGCGTCGGACGGGAGCTTCGCGCACCCGTGCGGCGGCGGGTGTTCATATTAGCGCGCCGGGTTCAGGCCAGCCCGAGCTGGCGCAGCATGCCCTGGCGGTCGTGGCATTGCCACGACTCGACGAGCATCCCGTCGGCGACGCGGAACACCGCCATGCCCGAGAAGCCGATCACTCGGCCGGTCGGGGCGACGCCGAGGAATTCGCCGCGGTGGGTGCCGCGGGCCGTCCAGCGCAGCACGACCCTGTCGCCCTCGGCGATCACGTCCTCGGCGGTCTCCTCGAAGTCGGGGAAGGCGGCGTGGAAGACGGCTGCGACCTGGCGGAAGCCGGTGGGGCCGGGCGGCGTGGGGACGACCGCGTCGCGGAGCAGGAACTCGGGGGCGACGATTGCCTCGAACGCGGCCGCGTCGTCGCGGTTGAGCGCCTCGACGAGGCGGCGCACGAGGTCCTTGTTGGCTTCGATCGACATGGTGAGCAGTCCTTCAGGCCACGCCGCGCAGCGGGGCGACTTCGGGGCGGCCGGGATCGAGGCGCTCGCGGAGCACGCGGGCGACCGCCGCGACGTGCGGGTCTTCCATCACCGAGAAGTGGTTGCCCGGCACGTCGTGGGCCTCGAAGCCGCCGGCCGTCTGGGCGCGCCACCAGGCGTCTGCGTGCGGATCGAGCACCGGGTCGCGCTCGCTGGCGCGGAGGTACACGAGGGGCACGGCGTGACGCGCCGGCTGGTAGAGCGCGAGGGCCTTGTTGGTGGCGAGGATGACCTCGCCGAGCCGCGGGTCGGAGCGCATGGCGACGAGCAGCGAGGTCGCCAGCTCGGAGGAGATGGCCTTGAACGATTCGACCAGCTGGATGGCGTCGTGCATGTCGCGGACGCCGAGGCGGTGCGATTGCTCGACGGTCACGGTGTCGACCTGGATGACCCGCTCGACGACGTGGCCGCGCGCGAGCAGCTGGCCGGCGATCTCGTAGGCGATCACGCCGCCGGAGGAGTGGCCGCCGAGCAGGTAGGGGCCCTCGGGCTGGAGCTCGAGCAACTCCTCGACGTAGCGGCGGGCCATCTCCGGGACGCTGCCTTCCGGGACCTCGCCGTCCTCGAGGCCGAGGGCCCGGAAGGCGTACACGGGGCGCTCCGCGCCGAGCTCGCGCGCGAGGGCCATGTACGTGTAGACGGTGCCGCCGATCGGCTGGACGAGGATCAGCGGGGTGTGCCCCGGGGCGCCCACCTGCAGGCGGATCAGCAGCGGGCTCGCTGCGCGTCGCGTCGACTGCGGGCGCGCCTCGTCGACGACGCGGGCGAGGGCGCCGAGGGTGCGGTGCTCGAGGATCGCGTGCGCGGTCAGGGGGACGCGCAGGCGATCCTTGACGGCGCGGATCATCTGCACCGCCAGCAGCGAGGTGCCGCCGAGGTCGAAGAAGTCGCTGCCGGCGGCGAGCTGCGCCGCGTCGACGCCGAGGAGCTCCTCCCACAGCGCCGCGAGCACGCGCTCGGTCGCGGGCGCGGGCTCCGGCGCCTCGGCAGCGAGGACCGGCCGCGGCAGGTGGACGACGGGCTCGGGGCGGCGCGCGGGGGCCCGGTCGAGCATGTGGCGCTGGCGCGCGAACGGGTAGGTGGGGAGCGGGACGCGGCGCCGCGGGGCGCTGCCGTGGAGGGCCGTCCAGTCGATCTCGACGCCCGCGCACCACAGCTCGCCGATCGCCTCGAGGAGGGCGGCGCGGTCGTCGTCCGCGGCGCGGTCGCCGAGGGCGCTGACGATCACCGACTGCGGCCCCGCGTCGGGGTGCAGCTGCGCGAGCGTGGCGAGGGACTTGCCCGGGCCGACCTCGAGCAAGATCCGCCCGGGGTCTTGCAGGACGCGCGCGAGCCCCTCCGAGAAGCGCACGGTCTGCCGCAGGTGGCGCGCCCAGTAGCTCGGGTCGCGCGCGTCGTCGTCGCGCAGCCAGTCGGCGGTCACGTTGGACACGACCGGCAGGGTCGGCGCGTGCAGGCGCATGGCGGCGGCGCGGGCGGTCAGCGGGGCCATCGCCGGCTCGACCAGCGGGGAGTGGAAGCCGCCCGCGAGCTGCAGGCGGTGGGTCTGGACGCCGCGACCGCGCAGCTGCTCCTCGAGGTCGTCGATCGCGCGCGCGAGGCCCGAGACGACGACGTGCTTCGGGCCGTTGACCGCGGCGAGCGCGAGGCCGTCGCCGAGCAGCGGCGCGAGCTCGGTCGGCGGCAGCGGCACGACCAGCATCGCCGAGGCCGGCATCGAGTCGCACAGCCGGCCGCGGAGGGCGACCAGGGCCGCCGCGTCCTCCAGCGCGAGGATCCCCGCGAGGCAGGCGGCGGTGTACTCGCCGAGGCTGTGGCCGATCATCGCCGCCGGGCGCACGCCCCACGCGGCGAGCAGCTGCGACAGCGCGTATTCGGTGGCGAACACGGAGGCCATGTTCCACGAGGGCAGGCGCAGCTGCGCGGCCGCGGCGTCGCGGTCCTGCGCGGGCGGGAACAGGAGGGCGCGCAGGTCACCGCCGAGCTCGCGGGCGAACAGGGCGGCGCAGCGATCGATCGCGTCGCGGTAGACCGGCTCGCTGCGGTAGAGCCCCGCGCCCATGCCGACGCGCTGGCTGCCGCCGCCGGGGAACAGGAACACGACCTCGGGGGCGCGCGGCCGGGCGCGGCGGAGCGGGGCCGGGGCAGCGAGCGCGCGCCGGGCCTCGTCGACGCTGCGGCACACGACCGCGCGGCGGTGGGCGAGCGCGGCGCGGCCCTGCTGCAGGGTGAACGCGACGTCGGCCAGCGACTGCGTCGGGTGGTCCGCGAGGTGGTCGGCGAGGCGGCGCGAGGCCGCGTCGATGCCGTCCTCGCGCCGCGTCGACAGCACGAGCAGCGCCGGCTCCGACGCGTGCGCGGGGGCCGAGGCCGCGGGGGCCTGCTCGAGGATCACGTGCGCGTTGGTGCCGCCGATGCCGAACGAGCTCACGCCCGCGCGGCGCACGACGCCCGCCGGCGTGAGCCACGGCGCGCCCTCGCGGCGGACGTAGAACGGGCTGCCCGCGAGCTGCAGCTCGGGGTTCTCGCGCTCGAAGTGGAGGGTGCCCGGCAGGTACGCGTGCTCGATCGCCAGCGCCGCCTTGATCAGGCCGGCGACGCCCGCGGCGGCGTCGAGGTGGCCGAGGTTGCTCTTGAGCGAGCCGAGGGCGCAGTACGGCGCTTCGCAGGGAGCGGCGCCGAAGGCCAGGCGCAGGGCCTGGACCTCGATCGGATCGCCGAGCGGGGTCGCGGTGCCGTGGGCCTCGACGAAGCCGATGTCGTGCGGGCGCACGCCGGCGGCGGCGTGGGCCGCGGCGATGACGTCGCGCTGGCCCTGCACGCTGGGCGCGGTGAAGCCGATCTTGTCGGCGCCGTCGTTGTTGATCGCCGAGCCGCGGATGACCGCGTGGATCGTGTCGCCGTCGGCGAGCGCTCGCTCGAGGCGCTTGAGCACCACCACGCCGACGCCGCTGGCCGGGACGGTGCCCTGGGCGCGGGCGTCGAACGGCCGGCAGCGGCCGTCGGGCGAGAGGATGCTGCCCTCCTCGTAGACGTAGCCGGCCTCGCCGAGGGTGGCGAGCGAGACGCCGCCGGCGAGGGCCACGTCGCACTCGCCCGTCAGCAGGCTCTGGCAGGCCATGTGCACCGCGACCAGAGAGGTCGAGCACGCGGTCTGCACCGTCAGCGCTGGGCCGCGCAGGCCGAGCTTGTAGGCGGTCGTCGTCGCCAGGAACTGCCAGGGGTTGCCGAGGATCGCCTGGTACCACGCGGCCGTCGGCGCGCCGCCGCCTTGCAGGGCGACCTGCTCGAGCCAGTAGCGCGGCACGCCCGAGCCGGCGAACACGCCCGTCTTGCCGACGCGCTGCGCGTCGTAGCCCGCGCGCTCGAGCGCCTCCCAGGCGCACTCGAGGAACAGCCGCTGCTGCGGGTCGGTCAGCCGCGCGTCCTTCGGGGTGTAGCCGAAGAACTCGGCGTCGAACTCGTCGGCGCCCGCGAGCAGGCCGGCCGCGCGCACGTACGCTGGATCGTCCGCGGGCTCGTCGGTGCGGGTGATGCCCTCCTTGCCCTCGACGAGCAGGGTCCACAGGGCGTCGACGTCGCCCGCGCCGGGGAAGCGGCCCGCCATGCCGATGATGGCGATCCCGCCGGGGCGCGGCGCCGCAGCGCGCTCGACTGGCCGCTCGTCTCGCGCGGGCCGGACCTCGCCGCCCAGGTGACGCGCCAGCGCCTCGAGGGTCGGGAACTGGAACAGGGTCGCCATGCTGGGCCGGACGCCGAGCGCGGCGGCGATCTCGGCCTGGACGCGCGCGAGCAGCAGGGAGCTGCCCCCGAGGTCGAAGAAGCCGTCGCGCAGGCCGACCTCGGCGATCCCGAGGACGCGGCGCCAGATGTCCGCCAGGACCTCCTGGGTGCCCTTCGCGGGCCGCTCCGCCTCGGGGCGACCCCAGCGCTCGGGCAGCGGCAGCGCCTTGCGGTCGAGCTTGTCGTTGGGCCCGAGCGGCAGCGCGTCCATCACCACGATCTCGGCCGGCACCATGTAGTCCGGGAGCCGGCCGCGGAGGCGCTCCTTGAGGCTGCGCGGCAGGTCCTCGCGCGCGCCGGCGGGCGCTGCGACGTAGCCGACCAGGCGCCTGTCGCCCGCGATCGACTGCACGACCACGGCGGCGTCGCGGACCCCGGGGTGCTGCCGCAGCGCGGCCTCGATCTCGCCGAGCTCGATGCGGAAGCCGCGGAGCTTGACCTGATGATCGAGGCGCCCGAGGAACTCGAGCTCGCCGCCGGGCAGGAAGCGCACGCGGTCGCCGGTCTTGTAGAGCGTCGCGCCGCCGGCCACGGGGACCGCGACGAAGCGCTCGGCCTGCAGCTCCGGGCGCCGCAGATAGCCGCGAGAGAGGCCGGTGCCGCCGATGTAGAGCTCGCCGGGCACGCCGGCGGGGACGAGCTGCAGCGCGGCGTCGAGGACGTAGGTGTCGGCCCCCGCGATCGGCCGACCGATCGGCGGTTTGCGGCCCGCGACGCACTCGGCGATGGTCGCCAGCACCGTGGTCTCGGTCGGACCGTAGACGTTGAAGAAGCTGCGCCCGGGCGCCCAGGCGTCGACGAGCGCCTGCGGGCAATCCTCGCCGGCGGCGATGAGCACCCGCAGCTCCGGCAGCGCGCGCGCGGGCACCATGGCCAGCGCCGAGGGCGGGAGGCACACGAGGCCGATCCGGCGCCGCGCGAGCAGCTCGGCGAGCTCGAAGCCGGGGATCAGGTCGCGCTGATGCGCCAGGTGGACCGTGCCCCCGGACGCGAGGGTCACGAAGATCTCGATCACCGAGGCATCGAAGCCGAGGCGGGCGAATTGCAGCACCCGCAGGCCGGGGCCGAAGCCCAGCGGCGCCGCGACGCTGCGGCAGAAGTGATACGCGCTGCGGTGCTCGATCAGCGCGCCCTTGGGCGTCCCCGTCGAGCCGGAGGTGTAGATGACGTACGCCAGGTCGTCGGCCGCGACCGCGACGTCGAGGTCGTCGCCCGGCGCGGCGGCCAGGACGTCGCGGAGCTCGTCGAGGCAGAGGAACGTGGCGCCGGAGCCGGCGACGAGCTCGCGCGTCGACGTCTCGCCGACGATCCAGCGGATGCTCGTGTCCGCGAGGATGAAGGCGAGCCGCGCCGGCGGGTACGAGGCGTCGAGCGGCACGTAGGCGGCCCCGGCCTTGAGGATGGCGAGCACGCCGACGACCATGTCGAGCGAGCGCTCGATGCAGATGCCGACCATGTCGCCGACGCCGACGCCGACGTCGCGGAGGTGACGCGCCAGGCGATTGGCGGCGGCGTTCAATTCGCGATAGGTGAGGGAGCGCTCCTCGAACACCGCCGCGGGCGCGTCGGGGGTGCGCGACGCCTGCTGCTCGAACAATCGATGCAGCGCCTCGGCCGGCGCGTCCACGCGGGGCCCACGGCTCCACGCGAGGAGCTGCGCGGTCTCCGGCCCGCGGAGCAGCGGGAGTTGGCGGAGCGGTGCGTCCGGCCGCTGCGTGGCGCCGCGCAGCAGCTCGAGGTAGTGACCGGCCATCGCCTCGATCTGCCAGGCGTCGAACCGATCGGTGCTGTACTCGATGCGGACGAGGACGCCGTCGGGGCGCTCGTCGAGCTCGAACGAGAGGTCGAACCTGGCGGCGCCGGTGTCGATCTCGAACTGCTCCATCCGCCACGCCGAGCCGGGCGCCGACAGGGCCGGCTCGAGCGTGAACGAGGCCTGGAACAGCGGGTTCATGTTCGCGTGGCGCTCGGGGTTGACCGCCTCGATGATCGAGGGCAGCGGCGCGTCGTGCTCGAAGGCCTCGAGGCAGGCGGCGCGGACCGCCGCCAGGAGGTCGCGGAACGGCAGGTCCGCGGCGGCGCGCAGGCGGATCGGCAGGAGGTTGGCGAACATGCCCATGACCGCGCCGAGCTCGGGCCGGGCGCGGCCGGAGAAGGTGGCGCCGATCGCGAAGTCGTCGCTGCCGGAGGTGCGCTGCAGCAGGACGCCGTAGAGCGCCAGGAAGGTCATGAAGGGGGTCGCGCCGGCGGACCGACCCAGCTCCTTGACGTCGGCCGCGAGCGCCGCGGGGATGTGCAGGTAGTGCCGCGCGCCGCGGTGGCTCGGGGTCGCCGGGCGTGGGCGGGCGCCGGGCAGCTCGAGGGTGCCGACGCCTCGCAGCTGCGAGGTCCAGTACTCGAGGTGCGGCGCGTTCGCTCGCAGCTGGTGCTCGTCCGTCTGCCAGGCCGCGAAGTCGGCGTATTGCAGCGAGAGCGGGGCGAGCTCGGGGCGCTGGCCCGCTGCCAGAGCGGCGTGGCACGCCTCGAGCTCGCGCAGGAACAGCGCCATCGACAGGCCATCGATGACGACGTGGTGGCACGTCAGGTAGAGCCGGCACGCGGCGTCGTCGAGCCGCACGAACGTGGCGCGCAGCAGGGGGCCGCGCTCGAGGTCGAAGCGCGCCCGGGCGTCGCGCGTGGCGAGCTCCCGCGCCCGCTCCTCGCGCAGCTCCGCCGGCGTCCCCCGCAGGTCCTCGCGCGCGAAGGTCGGCGGCAGGGCGGCGTGCACGATGCGGACGGGCCCGTCCGCGGCGAGGGCGTAGGTGGTGCGCAAGATCTCGTGGCGCTCGACGACCCCCCGCAGCGCCTGCTCGAGCAGCTCCGGATCGGTGTCCGCGGCGAGGTGCAGGGTGAACGGCTCGTTGTAGGACCTGCTGTCCGGGGCCATCTGGGCCACGAACCACAGCTGCCGCTCGGCGAACGACAGCGGCAGCGGCCGGGACCTGTCGACCGGCGTCAGCGGGGCGGTCGCAGTCGCCTCGCCGGCCGCACGCACGGCCTCGACCGCGCGCGCGAGCCCCTCGATGGTCGCCGCCTCGAACACTGCGCGGGCCGAGAGGATGACGCCGTGCTCGCGGTGGATGCGATCGAGCACGCTCAGGGCGAGCAGCGAGTCGCCGCCGTGCTCGAGGAAGCGGTCGTGGACGCCGACCTCGGCGAGCCGGAGGACGTCGGCCCAGATTTGGGCGAGCGAGGCCTCGAGCGCGTCGCGGGGGGCGACCCGCGCGTCGGCCTCGAAGCGCGGCGCGGGCAGCTTCAGCGGGTCGACCTTGCCGTGGACGTTGAGCGGCAGCTCGGCGAGCGCCACGAACGCCTGCGGGACCATGTACGGCGGGAGCTGCTGCGCGAGGTGCTCGCGCAGGGCTGTGACGTCGACGGCGTGGCCGGGCCGCGGCGAGACGTAGGCGACGAGCTTCTTGTCGCCGGGCACGTCCTCGCGGACCCGGACGATCGCGTCGCCGACGGCCGCGTGAGCCCGCAGGGCGCCCTCGATCTCACCGAGCTCGATGCGAAAGCCTCGGACCTTGACCTGATTGTCGACGCGCCCGAGGAACTCGAGGTTGCCGTCCGGCAGCCAGCGCGCGCGGTCGCCGGTGCGGTACAGACGGGCGCCGGGATCGGCGGCGAACGGGTCGCGGACGAAGCGCTCGGCGGTCAGCTCGGGGCGGTTCAAATAGCCGCGCCCGACCCCGTCGCCGCCGATCCAGACCTCCCCGGGCTCGCCGAGCGCGACCGGCTCGAGGCGCTCGTCGAGGAGGTACACGGTGGTGTTGGCGATCGGCCGGCCGATCGGGATGCTCGCCGCGAGCTCGGGCGGCGCCTGCAGCTCGAACCACGTCGAGCCAGTGGTGCACTCGGTAGGGCCGTAGATGTTGACGAGGCGCTCGGGCTTGCCGGCCGCGAACAGCTCGCGGGCCCACTTCGGATCGAGGACGTCGCCGCCGACGACGAGCGTGCGCAGCCCGGCGAAGGCGCCCGGTACGATCGACGCGAAGCGATGCAGCAGCGGCGTGCTCAGGACCAGGAAGGTGAGCCGCTCGTCCGCGAGCGTCCGCGCCAGCAAGGCAGGGGACAGCAGGACGTTGCGGGGGATGATGCACAGGCAGGCCCCGTTGAGGAGCGCGCCCCAGACCTCGACTGTGGCGATGTCGAACGAGAAGCTGCCGACCTGCGCGACGCGATCGTCCGGCCCGATCCGGATCCAGTCGGTGTCGACGACCAACCGCAGCACGCCGCGGTGCAGGATGCTCGCGCCCTTGGGCCGGCCGGTCGAGCCGGAGGTGAAGAGGACGTGCGCGATGTCCTCCGGACCGGCGCCGCCGCGCACGTCGACGTCGTCGCCGTCATCGGTCGGCGCGTCCAGGTCCGCGCCGGGGTACTCGATGCAATCGCCGGTGAACCCGCATCGAGCGGCCAGCTCGCGGCTCCCGAGCAGGACAGTCGGCCGGGTGTCCTCGATCATCCTGGCGAGGCGGTTCGCCGGGTGCTGTAGATCGAGCGGGACATAGGCGCCGCCCGCCTTGACGATCGCGAGGAAGGCGATGACCACCGCGGGCGACGGGTCGAGCAAAATCCCGACAGGGGCGTCGATCCCTACGCCGTGGGCCCGAAGCCGCCGCGCCAGGCGATTCGCCCGCCGGTTGAGCTCGCGGTAGCTGGTGTCCTGGCCCTCGAACCGCAGCGCGATCGCATCCGGGGCGCGGCGTACCTGCTCTTCGAAGACGTCTGCGATGCTGCGATCGCGCGGGAAGTCGGTGCGCCGGCCGAAGGCCAGCTCGCGGAGGGCGGCAGAGAGGACGATAGGGGTCGAATCGTGGGTGGGCACGGGAAATCTTCCTTGGATCGCGAATGCGGGCACGAAGGTGCGGCCTCGCAGCGGTCGGCTGTTTCGCCCCCCGTTGCACGCGGCCGACCATGAAAGAACGCAGTGATTTCGCCTCGGTCGGCCAGTGACGGGCCGCCGCGAGGCGGGCGGTGTGCCGGCACGTGCCGGCACAGCGAGCCCCTGATGGCAGTATCAGGCCCGGGGGCGGCTCGGGGCGCCGCGGCCTGCTGCGAAGCTCCGGAGGGTGCAGCGAGCCTCGCGCGGGGAGACGGTGCGCTGGCCGGGCTGCGAATCATGACGAGTCACGGGGAATCTTCTTTCGCGCGAGAATGCAGGCACAGGCCGTCGAAGGGTCTAGCGAGGAGAGTCGTCAGTCGGCGCCGATGTCGGATGTGGTATGTGCAATGCGAGGATTTCGTCCGGACGCGGGAGTCGTGCGAATCGACAATCGCGTGTGAACCGGATCTCGTGTTCGGCGTGAGTATTTCCGGCGATCGCCGGCTGGCTCGGTGTCTAGAGCTTTTGTGCGGGCCGGAATCCGAACAATTGGTCGCGCATTCGGGGTGCGGTCGTGAGCTGGCTCATGGGTCGGGCAGGTCGCTCCACGGCCTCACGCAGGGCCGCGGACGGGCAGTCGTCGGCGCGCGCAGGCGGGCTCTTTCGCGGCGAGCAATTGCCGGCCGCGGCGGCGCCACTGGTCTCTCGCACCCGCCGGCGCGGGATCGGGGCTGACTCCACGCGGGACGCGGGCGAGCTTCGTCGACCTCTGCGGGGAGCCGGAGGTGGATGCGCGGGTCATTGGCTGGCATCGCTTGCAGCGAGCATCGGCCATTGCTCGCTGTGTCGATTCGTGGGTGCGCTGTGCTGTCATTTATCCATCGGCGCCCAGGGCCGTGCCCCGATTGCCGGCCGGGTTCGATGACGCGCGTCCTCAAGGTCGTGGCCGAGCGGGGCTCGATCGTCATGAGCGCGTGGCGGTCATTGGGATGAAGCGCGCCCGAACGAGAGGGGTCCGCCAGAGTCGCACCGCGATCGCTGGCCGCGCCGCGGCGAGGTCACCGCGGACCGATCACTCGGCCGCGCCGAGGCCGCTGCACCCTGTGCTGAGTTAGCTGGGGGCGGTGCGGCCGCCGCTCGCTCGACGTTGCCGGATCGGCCGGCTCCTCCACCCTCGCCGTCATGTCCCTCCCGCTGCGACGCGCCAACTTCCGGTCCGGGGCAGCGCGCCTCGCGTTCGGTGCGGCCTGCCTGGCCATCACGAGCCCCGGAGTCGCCGCGGGCGCCGCGCGGGCCGGCGAGGCGATCGTGGCCGGCGCCGGCGCCCCCTGCGACGCCGCGCTCACGCGCCTCGCCGAGGCCGGAGGGGCCCTCGGCTACAGCCTCGGCGCCGACGAGTCCGGGTTCACGGGGACGAGGGACGCGAGGGTCCTCCGCGTCGCCTGTTCCGAGGGCCAGGTGACGATCGAGCTCGTCGAGCGCGGCGCGAGCGTCAGCGTGCATTTTTTCGATCGCGCGGGCCCGGCGTTCGGCCTCGAGATCGTGGGACGGTTCTCCGCGCTCGGCAGCGTCCGGCACACGTCGATGCTGGGCGGGACCGCGGACCGACTGGAGGGCTCGCTGGTGTTCGCCGCCGACACTGCCGAGGCCGCGGCGTTCGTCGCGTTCGACCTCGCGGGCGAGGTCGTGGCGGCGGACGGCGACGCGGACCGCGTGAACGAGCGCCTGGCGCCCGTCCTGGCCGCCTCGATGGCGTGGAAGGACGCGCACGCGCTGACGCACGCGCTCGCCGACCTGGGCGAGGCCCGAGCGGACGCGGCGATGACGATCGCGGTCCCGAATCCGGGCCGGCGGGGCGTCCAGGAGCGCACGAGCAGCCACGCGCTCGCTCGCGGCGCCGCGACGATCACGTGCACCGTCGCCGCCGCGGGGTTCGTGCCCGCTGCAGGCGGCCGCGTCGATGCGGCAGGAGGGTGCGCCCTGGCCGTCGCGCGCTCGCTGGTGAGCCGCCTCGATTGACAGCGCGGCGAGTCGAGCCCGGCGGGGGTCGTGGCCCGAATCAGTCGCTCCCCGCGGGCAGCTTCAGCGCGTGGAGGTCGCCGGCCTCCCACGGCTCGTAGGCGTGGCGGACGAAGAACAGGCGGCCGCGATCGAGGGTGGGGTGATACTCGTCGAGCGGCGTATTCACGCAGGGCCCCAGGTCGAGGACAGGGCCCCAGGTGCCGTCTTCGCCGCGGAAGCTGGCCCACAGGTCACCCAGGCCGTGGCCGCCGGGCCTGTCGAGGCCGGTGAATACGAGCACCTGCCCGTCGGCGGCGATCCACGGGTTGAATTCCCACACCTCGGTGTTGACTGCGCCCGCGATCGGCTCGGCCTGGCCG
Organism: Nannocystis sp. RBIL2; assembly: GCF_026626745.1. Classification (GTDB taxonomy): domain Bacteria; phylum Myxococcota_A; class Polyangia; order Nannocystales; family Nannocystaceae; genus Nannocystis. The sequence goes on along the minus strand of NZ_JAPNJW010000001.1, from coordinate 1,496,774 downwards.
AATACACCGCCCGTCGCCTCGGCGCGGAAGATGTCCCAGCCGCGGATGGCGGCGTCGCGGTCGCTGCCGAACAGGAGCTCGCCGTCGGCGGTCACGCTGGGGTACAGCTCGTCCGCCGGGCTGTTGACCGCGGCGCCGAGGTGCACCGGATCACCCCATTCGCCGCCCGGTCCGCGCTCGACCATCCACAGGTCGGTGTCGGTGCGCGGCTGACCGTCGACCGGACGGATCGATGAGAAGTACAGGCGCGAACCGTCCGGCGCAATGAACGGATCGATGTCGCTGTGCTGTCCGGAGAATGGCGCGACCTCGGGGACGGTCCAGGCGCCGTCGACGAGGTGCGTCACCATGATCGTCGCCTGGCGCGCGATCGGGAAGAACTCCTCGCTCACGCCGAAATAGGCGGTCTTGCCGTCGGGGGTGAACGCGATCCGCCACTCCTCCGCAGGGCTCGAGACGACCCCCGGCGCGAAGGCCGGCGAGTCGGGGCAATCGACGCTTTCTGCCAGCTCGGTGAGGACGTCGCGGAGATCGGGCTCGGGTGGGTTTGCGCCCGGCGGGTCGCAGCCCGCGGCGCTCATGACGAGCACGAGCGAAAGCACGGGGGCCATGCACAGCAACTCTCGCATCTCGGATCCTCCTTGCGCCTCGCGGCGTCCGTGGAGCGGCCACTATGGCGACTCGCGCGGCGGTGGAACGCGGCGCCGGGATGAAACGCGCCGGCGCGGGGACGAAGCGCGATCGGCCGGGGACGGGCCCGGAAGCCGCGAATTGCCCGGATCTCGGGGGGTGCGCTATCATCATGAGGCATGAGTGACACGCGCGACGAACCTCCCGCTCTCGCGCGCTCGTGGCTGTGGCCCGTCACATGGGTGTGGTGGACCGTCGACGGCCTCGCCACCCTCGGTCAATACCACTTCATGCAGGCGACCGCGGGCCGCCCGACCGCGTGGGAGCACGCGCTGCTCACGTCGATGGCGAGCGCGTGGCTGTGGGTCCCGCTGACTCTGGCGATCGTGTGGCTCACCGAGCGGTCCCCGCTGGGGCGCGAGCGACTGGCGGGCCGGCTGATCGTGCACGTGGCAGGCGCGCTGTTCGTCGTGTCCGTCCGCGCAGGCGCCGTCTGGCTCCTCGATCCGTGGATCGGGTGGTACGGGTCGCTCCCGCCGTTCCGCGTGGTCCTCCTGCAGAGCCTCCTCAACAACTTCATGCTGTACTGGATGATCGTCGGGGTCGCGCACGCGGGGCTCTACGCGCGGCGCGAGCGACGGCGGGCGACCGAGGCCGCGCAGCTGTCGGCCCAGCTCGCCGAGGCCCAGCTGGCCGCGCTCAAGGCCCAGCTCCACCCGCACTTCCTCTTCAATGCGCTCGGATCGATCTCCGAGCTCGTCCACCTCGATCCCGACGGGGCCGACCGCATGCTCGTCAAGCTGTCCGCGCTGCTGCGGCGGGCCCTCGACGTCGCGTCGACGCAGGAGGTGACTCTGGCGGAGGAGCTGTCGTTCCTGCAGCCGTACCTCGAGATCGAGCAGGTGCGCTTCGCCGATCGGCTGACTGTCCGCTGGGACATCGATCCGCAGGCCCGGGCGGCGCTGGTGCCCCACCTGGCGCTGCAGCCGTTGCTCGAGAACGCGATCGTCCACGGCATCGCCCCGCGCGCCGGCGGCGGCACCGTGGGGGTCGCGGCGCGGGTGGTCGGCGAGCGGCTGGTGCTCGCGGTCCGCGACGACGGGGTCGGCAGCGCGGCGCGGGTGCGGGCCGGCGTCGGCGTCGGGCTGACGAACACGCGCGCGCGGCTCGAGCGGCTGTACGGCGCGGCGCATCGCTTCTCCGTCGGCGACGTCGCGGGTGGCGGGGTGGAGGTGGCGCTCGAGCTGCCGCTGCGCAGGTCGGTCGGAGGTGCTCCGTGACGACCTCGCGGCGGGTGATGATCGTCGACGACGAGCCGCTCGCGCGGGCCCGGCTGCGCCGGCTGCTCGCGCGGGAGAGCGGCTTCGAGGTGGCCGGCGAGCACGGCGACGGCCGCTCGGCGCTGGCGGCGGCGGTCGCCGAGCGGCCCGACATCCTCCTGCTCGACGTGCAGATGCCGGAGATGACGGGGCTCGAGGTCGCGGTCGCGCTGCCCCGCGACGACGCGCCGGTCGTCATCTTCGTCACCGCCCACGATGAATTCGCGCTGCGGGCGTTCGAGGCCCACGCGGTCGACTATCTGCTGAAGCCGGTCGACCCGGATCGGCTGCGCGAGGCGCTGGCGCGGGCGCGGCGGTGGCTCGGCGAGGGGCGCGGCCCGGACCCGCGGGTCGCGTCGCTGGTGCAGGACCTGCCGGCCCGCGGGGTCCAGCTCGAGCGCCTGCCCGTGCGCGACGGCGCGAAGATCCGCCTGATGAAGGTCGACGAGATCGAGTACCTCGAGGCCGACGCCAATTACGTCAAGATCCACGCCGCCGGGCGCACCTTCGTGGTGCGCGAGACTCTGGCGGGATTGGAGGCGCGCCTCGACGCGCGCCGGTTCCTCCGGATCCACCGCTCGCTGCTGGTGCGCATCGACGCGATCGAGGAGATCGAGCCGGGGCTGCAGGGCGACCTCCTGCTGGTCTTGCGCGGCGGGGCCCGGCTGATCTCGGGGCGCAGCTATCGCCTGAAGATCCGCGAGACCCTGGCGCTGGACCGCTGATTCGCAGGCCATGCAATCCTCGTCACGTGCATCGATAGGGCGTCCAGGCGGCTTCTTCGTCGTCTCGGCGGCGGTCGCCCTGGCGCTGCCGGCGATCGGCTTCGGCCGCAGCTTCGTCGTCCCCTGGTCTCGAGGACAGCTCACGCCGTCGCCGCTGCTGGTCGCCCACGCGGTCGCGTTCTTCGCCTGGGTGGTGCTGCTGCTCGTGCAGGCGCTGCTGGTCCGCGGGCGGCGCGTCGACCTCCACCGCCGGCTCGGCTGGGCCGGCGTGGGCCTGGCGGTGCTGATGTTGGGGACCGGCCTGGCGGTCGCGCTCGGGTCGACCGCCCGCGCGCTCGCCGAGGGCGGCGGCCCGGCTGCGTCCGGCTTCCTGCTGCGCCTGTTGCTCGAGCTCGGCCTGTTCGCCGCGTTCGCCGGGGTCGGCATCGCCCTGCGACGACGTCCGGAGGCGCACCGCCGGCTGATGCTGCTGGCGACGATGTCGCTGATGGCAGCGGCGAGCGCCCGCGTGCCGCTCCTCGTCGACTGGCCGATCGCGGTGATGCTCGTCCTCGTCGGATCGCTCGCGGTCTTCGATCTCGCGGACAGGCGGCGCGTGCACGCAGCGACGCTGTGGGGCGGCGCAGCTCTGATGAGCGTCCAGCTCGCCTGGCAGCCGCTGAGCGAGACGAGAACGTGGCAGGCGACGGCGCCGTGGCTCCTCGGGGCGCTCGAGCTGCTGCCGAGGGGGGGCTGACAGCGCTCGAGCGAGCGGAGACGGAACCCTCGAGAGCTGAACACGACGCAGACAGTGTGGGGCAGCAGAGTCGGGATGCCGCGCATCGTTGGGATAACAGCGCCCCGTCCGGCGTCCGAACGCTGTTCCCGGTGGTTCCTGCGCGCGACGCAGGGATTGCCGATCCCGGCTCCCCGCGACGATCCGCGCTCGCGTTCGCAGGGCCCGTGAAATCGGTGATACTCCACCGAGCCGATGGAGACCTCGAGAGAGCGCGCTGCCGCCTCGACGAGAGCTTTCCTTTCGAACATGTCGCTTCAGACAGCCTCTCTTCCACTCTCGAGCGTGCCCATGACCGACACGAACACCTACGCCCTCGCCGACGCCGCCCACGACTCCGAGCTCGCCCGCCTGCGGACCATCGAGGCCGACTGGGATGCCAAGACGCGGCGGCACCTCCTCGACCTCGGGCTCGGACCCGGACATCGCTGCCTCGAAGCGGGCGCCGGCGCCGGCGGCGTCGCCAGATGGCTCTCGGGACAGGTCGGTCCGGGCGGCAAGGTCGTCGCCACCGACATCGACCCGCGCTTCCTCGCCGACCTGAAAGCCGACAACCTCGAGGTGCGCCGGCACGACATCGCCGTCGACCCGCTCGAGACCGAGAGCTACGACCTCGTCCATTGCCGCGTCCTCCTGATCCACATGCGCGACCCTGCCGCCGTCCTGCAGCGGCTGTTCGCCGCCGTGCGGCCCGGCGGCGTCCTCTTGCTCGAGGAGACCACCGGCCGCGCGGGCTCCGGCGCTCCCGGCTGGAGCGGCGCCGCGGCCTTCGATCGCGCCGAGGCGCGATACCTCGCCATGCTCGCGGCGATCGGCGTGCGGATGACCTTCGGCGCCCACCTGCCGAGCCTGCTGCTCGGCCTCGGCGCGGTCGACGTCGGCGCCGAGGAGACCGCACACTTGCTGCGACCCGGCCCGCAGGTCGCCCTCAGGCTGGCGACCGTGCGAGCCTTGCGAACCCACGCGGTCGCCTCCGGCTCGTTCACGGAGGCCGAAATCGACGAGTACTGCGCCCTGCTCGCGGACCCCGATCTCGTCGCCGTCAACTCGCCCCTGCTCAGCGTGTGGGGCCGCCGCCCCTCGACGTACGCGTCGCCCTTCCATGAACGGGGGTGATGTCTTTCAGGACATGTCCGAAAGATAGTCGCGGTCCGATCAATCGCGCCAGGCCACGCGCATCGGCATTTTTAAAAATTCGTGAGGGGCGTGGCGCCGTCGGGTGGGGCCGCAGCCGCGCCACACGACGGTCAGGCGCCGGAGATCGGGCGCGAGCAGGAGGGTGTGAAGGACCGGTTCGACGGCTTGCACCGCGCCGCCCTTGCGAGCGTCGATCGCCAGCTCGGGCGCCGTCGGGACGCGCAGCTCGAGGCGGGGGCGACGCGGGTGGATGTGCTGGAGGACGACCGCCTCGCCGCCGCGCAAGTAGGGCAGCTGCAGGGTGAGCGAGGCGCCGCTGCTGACTTCGAGGGCGTGGTGCGGCGGCTTTTTGCCGTCGCCCGCGGCGAGCGCCGGCGGCACGAGGCCGCGCGCGACCTCGGCGGGCGGGCGCTCGAAGTCGCCGGCGACGGGCACGACGCCGAGCATGGCGACCCGCGGGTACCAGCCGTAGTCGATCCAGTCGGTCCCGCGCGGCAGCGGCATGCGGTGCCAGTGCATGAAGTTGCCGACGGCCAGGCGATCGGTGCGGACGAGGTCGTCGGGGTCCTCGATCTGCGGCAGCTCGAGCGCCTCCACTGCCTCGCGCGTGGGCTCGATCAGGTAGCCGCGGCCGTGAGGGTTGCGCGGGTAGAGAAAGGGCGAGGCGGCGTCGAGCTGCGCGTCGGTCATGCCGCGGAAGCGCGGGTCCTCGCGCGCGGGGTTGCCGTGGCGCGCCTCGTGGACGCGGTCGCGGCCGCCGTAGGCGTGGGTGTAGCGCAGCGGCACGCGCTCGATCGCGGCCGCGGGGGAGAAGCGGAGCTCGCCGGTCGCCGCGAGGGCGCAGCGACGCTCGCCGACGACGCGCAGGCGGGTGGTGCGGCCGGCGACCGCGACCTCGGCGTCGACCCGCGCGGCAGTGCCGTCGCCGTAGACGTGGCCCTGGACGACCACGTCAGTGCGCAGCTTGTACATGTACGTGTCGATGTCGGCGACCAGCAGCTCGGGGAAGGCGGGGTCCCAGACAGGCGCGAGGACGAAGCCGGGCTGCTCGTCGGCGGGGCCGAGGCGGCCGGCGTCGTCGAACTCGTAGGTGCGCTTGGCGAGGATCTCGAGCGCCCAGCGACCGTCGGGCAGGCGGACGGACAGCTGGGTGGCAGTGTCGGAGGGGGCGGTCTGGATCTGGGTCATGAGCCTGCCTGCGGCTGCTCGCGCGGGGCGCCGAACTCCTCGATGCCGCTGAGGCTCAGGAGCTCCATGCCGAGCATGTGGACGAGGGACATCGGCGCCTCCATGCCGAGGTCGAAGAAGATGTCCTTGACCATGTCGAGGAGGATCTCTTTCTTCTTCGGCAGCCGCGCGGTCTGGGGTCGGTGACCGCCCGCGGTCGGGGCGGTCTTGCCGGGCTGGCCCGAGGGCCGCGCCGATTGCCAGCTTTGGGCCGGCGGCGCCTTCTTGGCGGCCGTCGACGTCGCGGACGAGGCGGTGTTCTTGGCGGCGTTCTTGGCGGCTGTCCTCGAGGCCATCTTGGCGGAGATCTTGGCGCCGATCGGGTTCATCACCTGGCGGGTGACGAAGCCGCTGGCCCAGTTGGCGGCGTTCTGCCCGGCGAACTCGAGGGCGGCGTCGAAGATCATGCAGGCGAAGCCGAACAGGATGTCGAAGGGCGACATCCAGGTGAAGTGGGTGGTGACGCAGAGGACGAGGCCGGTCGGCAGCGACACCGGCTCCTGACAGTTGGCGTTGAGGCCGATCGCGACCAGCAACGCGGCGGCGCACGGCTGACCCTCGTGGGTGTAGGCGCTGGCGCCGAAGTAAGAGACGGAGGAGCTGAACAGGACGTCGAGCGGGGTGAGGATGCTCGGCGGGCCGATGTGCGGGATGCCGGGGCCGATGTCGCTGCCGCGCTGGACCGTCAGGCCGTAGAAGGTCTGGCTGGTCGGCGCGAGCATCGGCGTCAGCGGCTGGAGGCCGTTGAGGACCATCACGGTGACGTAGGGGACCGGTTTGGGCAGCGGGAGCGGGGCGCCCGGCGGCCAGCAGATGTGATGATCGATGCCGATCATCAGGTCCCAGTTCTTCATCACTGCGAACACAGCGAGGCCTCTCAGTCGGGCTCGACGAGCCGGAGGGTGCAGCTGCGCCGCTGGTGCGGCGTGACCACGTAGCGGAACGGATAGCGGTAGGTGAGGAAGACGCGGCGGGCGTCGGCGTCGACGCCGATCTGGTCGAGCACCGGCGTGCGCTCGCCGCCGTCGTCGCCGATCTGTACGCCCACGCGGAGGTCGATGGGCGGCAAGGTGAAGACGAGCGGGCCGTCCTCGCGGACGCCGTGGACGACCACGGAATCGCCGGGGCGGGCGCGCGGGGCGATCATGTTCGGGAAGGCGTCGTTGAAGAAGCCTGGGCGGATCTGGCGGACCGCGCCGGTGGCCTCGTCGAGCTCGAGGCCGCGGCGCACCCGCGGGCCGAAGTGCTGCGGGCAGGTGCCGGTGCCGACCGGCTCGGGGCGGTCGTCCCAGGCGCGGATCGGGGCGGCGGGATCCTCGAGGTTGGGCAGCGAGCCGCCGCGCGCGCGCGACCGCTCGAGGTAGAAGCCGCGGCCGCCGGGGTTGTCGGGGTAGGCGACCTCGAGGCCGTCCCACTCGTCGGCGCCGCCGTAGGCGTGCGCGAGGGTCAGCGGGACCGCAGAGACGGGCTCGGGCGCCGACGGCACGAGGCCGGTGACGCCGCTCCGCCACACGCGCTCGCCATACGCGACGAGGTCGGCGCGCCAGGTGCGACCGATCTGGACCGAGACGTCGATGCGAGGGACCGGACGACCGCGGTCGCTGCGGGCGGCGCCGAAGAGCAGGACGTCGACGCCGTCGCGGACGAACCTCTGGTCGCTCGGCATGGGCCCGAGCGGGCCCTGATACGGGCCGGCCGAGACCGGCCAGGGCTGCGCGTCGGCAGGCCGCAGGCGGCCGTCGACGATGTCGTGGGTGACGCGGACGATGAGGCCGGCGAGGACCCGCTCCTCGTCGATGCAGCCGCGGAACAGATGCGCGGGGTACCGGGTGGCGTTGTGCAGCTTCATCGCGGACGGCCCGGAGGTCAGCCCTTGTTGTGTGCGCCGGGCAACAGGGGCGGCTCGTTGCGCGGGCCGGAGTCGCTGACGATCCGGAGCCCGGTGTCGTCTCGGAAGCGGCTGCGGGCGAGCGGGACGGGCTCACCCGCGGCGATGGCAGCGCGGAGCTTCTCGTGACGCGCCCTCGCGGCGGCCTGGAGCCGCACCACGACGGCTGCGGAGTCGTTCGTATCGTCGGCCATGATCATCACTCCTCCACCAGGTAGATCACGTCCCTGACGACCGTCCCGAGCTTGCCGGAGTGGCTGCTCCCGGGCGGCGGCTCGAGCCACTCGAGGACCTCCATCTCTTCGCGGTGGACGACGCGGAACTTGGTGTTGGACGGGAACAGGACCTCGGACTCACGGTCGAAGTCGACGCCGGGCGGGTATTTCGGTCGCGTCGGATCGAGCTTGTGGTGGCCGTAATATGAAAGATCCTCGATGTACACGCCGGTCTTCGACTCGATGTAGATCTCGTGCTGCTTGCGGAAGGCGGCGGGGCTGTCGCTCGCCGCTGCCGTGCTCATGAAGCCCGGATCGGAGACGACCTCGCCCGTCTGCCACTTCGGGTCGATGGCCGCCGGGAGGTCGCAGCCGCGGATCACCGGACTCTTGTACTTCGGGAGCTTGGCCAGCGCCGCGTTCACCGTCCGCTCGTAGCCGCCCCACTTGGGATCCGGGTCCTGGTTGCGCAGCGCGGTGTTGACCCTGTCGTAATCGTCGCCGGTGTAGCGGAGCACCGCGTGCAATTCGTCGTCGGGGACGTGGCCGTAGATCTGGGGCTTGGTATCCTTGAGGTGTCGAATCCAGGCCAGCTCGGCTTCCTCGGTGTGTTTGCTATGCGCCTTCGAGGCCGACTTGAAGTAGGCGATGTCCTCCGGCGTCGCCTCCGGCAGCTTCGGGGGTGGGCCGGGCTGCTGCGTCGGGTCCGACGTATCGGGCGACGGCGGGCCGGATGGCTCGTCGGGCTGACCCGCGGGCTGGCCGTTTGGCGGCTGGTTCGAGTCATTCTTGCCCGGCTGACCCGCGGGCTGACCGGTGGGTTGCTGGCCCGGGTCGGTCGTGCCGGATTGTCCGGGCTGACCCGCGGGCTGACCGGTGGATTGCTGGCTCGGGTCGGTCGTGCCGGGTTGTCCGGGCTGACCCGCGGGCTGGCCGGTCGGCTGCTTGCTCGGGTCGGTCTTGCCGGGCTGTCCGGACTTCTTGCCCGCGCCAAAATTGGGCCCGGCGGACTGCTTGCTCGCCGGCCCGCCGCCCGAGTGGAAGCTGATCGTCGGCGGGAAGCTCGGCGAGAAGATCATCTGTCCCATCGACCATGTCCCTCCGGCCGGCTTCGCCGCCGGGGCCGTCGAAGCGAAGCCTGCGGCCTTCGGGCCCGCCTGCGACTTCGGCCCGATCAACCCCGACAGAAAGCCGAAGCCGCTGCTCTTGCCCGCGGACGAATTGGCCGGTGGGGCCGCCTGGCCGGGCTGCGGCGGCTTCGCCGAGTTCCCCGGCGAGACCTTCGTCGACGGCGGGGGACCCGGTGGCGCGAGGTTCGGCTGCTCGTTCGGCGAGCCGTGCGGCTGCTCGTTCGGCGTCTTGATCGACTGCCCGGGCGGTCCGGGGATGTTCTTGGTGAAGTTCGGCACGCCGGTAGGTCGCCTGTTCGGGTCGTCAGAAGAAGCTGCCGAGGGCGTTGCCCATGTTGACGGTGACGAGCGCGCCGTCGATCGTGATGTTGCCGCCGGTGGCGATGCTGATCCCGCTGGGGGACAGGGTGATCGAGGCGCCGCCGGCGGTCAGGGTGATCGTCGCGGCGCTGACCGTGAGGGCGCCCGTGACTGCGAGGCTGTCGGTGCCGCCGACCGTGGTGGTGCGCGTCCCGGTGACGCCGAGGCTGTGGTTGGCGCCGATCGTGACGATGGCGTCGGCGCCGATGGTCGCGGCGACCATCATGCCGGCGCTGTAGACCGTGCTGCCGACCACGGTGACGAACTGGTCGAGGCCGACCTCGAGCTTCTGGGCGCCGAGGACCTGGACGTGCTGGTTGCCGCCGACGGCGAGAGCGTTGTCCATCGCCGCCACCGTGAGGTGGTGACCGGTGACGCTGACCGTGCGGTCGCCGCCGACGACGGTGTCCTGTCCGCCGGAGACTGTGGTGCGCTGGTTGGCGTGGACCGTGGTCGTCTGGTCGCCGCCGATCGTGTTTATCTGGTTGACGGCCACGGTGCTGGCCTGATTGAGGCCGATGGTGTTGACCTGGTTCTGGCCGATGACGTTCGTCTGATGCTGGCCGACGACCAGGCTCTGGTCGACGCCGACCAGCATCGTCTCGTTGTTGCCGACCGACGCCGCGCGGTCGACGAGCACGTCCTCGCTTTGGTTGTTGCGCACGGTGAGGGCGTCGTCGCGGCCGACGTCGCGGGTGGCGTCCTGGACGACGACGGTGTTCATGTCGAGCTGGGCGTGGATGAACACCTCCTCGGCGCCCTTCGCGTCCTCGAAGCGCAGCTCGTTGAAGCCGCCGCCGCCGGGCGAGGACTCGCTCTTGATCGTGCTCTTGGTCTTCTCGTCGGGCAGCGGGTACGGCGGCGTGCGCGTGCCGTCGTAGATCCGCCCGGTGATGATCGGCCGGTTGGGGTCGCCCTCGATGAACTCGACCAGGACCTCGTGGCCGATCCGCGGGATGAACATCGCGCCGAAGTTGGTGCCGGCCCACGCCTGGCTGACGCGGACCCAGCACGAGCTCGTCTCGTCGAACGGGGCGGCGCGGTCCCAGTGGAACTGCACCTTCACGCGCGCCTGCTCGTCGACGTAGATCTCCTCGCCCGCGGGGCCGACGACCGTGGCGGTCTGGACGCCGCGGATCGACGGGATCGCGGTGATCCTCGGCGGCCGATACGGGGTCTCGACCGGGAGGGCGACGAAGTCGTTGGTGTAGGCGAGCGCGGCCTGGGCGTAGACGATCTTCGTCTGCTCGCCGCGGTGGACGATGCGAATGACGTGATAGTCGCCGTCGAGCTCGCCGCGCATGTGGCCTTCGAGGGTGAAGCAGTGGCCGGGGACGAGGCGTGGGCAGTCGCTCGTGCCGGTCGCGACCTTGCCTGGCACGCGCGCCTCCTCGAGGCGGATCTTCGCGCGGGTGGTGGCGAGGCCGGGGTCGCGCAGGCCGGCGGGCGCGTCGTAGAGCTCGAGCTGGGGGTAGTCGCGGCCCTGGTCGCGGCTCTCGACGTCCTGCGAGGCGTGGAGGTCGTAGTCGCGGACGACCGCGGCGCCGGGGACGATCTGGCGGCCGAGCGCGAACACTTTCACGTGCTCGCCGCTGCGGACCTGCTCGTCGATGCGGAACGAGAGCTTCGGGTCGCCCTCGATCTTGACCCGCCCGGTGTTGATATCGGACAGCACGAGGGTGTGCCCGGACTCGCCGTGCTCGAAGTAAAAGGCGATGCCGTCCTCCTCCATGAGCCGGCGGACGAACGCGAAGTCGCTCTCGCGGTACTGCACGCAGTAGTCCCGCGCGGCGTAGCTGCTGCCGAGGCGGGCCTGGAACGCGATGCCGGCCTCGGCCAGCACGGTCTGCAGGATCGCCGGCGTCGTCGTCTGCTGGAAGATCCGGCTGTTGCGGCGGAACTGCATGCGCCACATCGCCGGGACCAGAGTGATGCGGTAGAGCGACCGCGGCGGGGCCTCGCCGGCGTACTCGGCCCCGCAGATCAGGCCGTGGACGGTGCGAGGGCTGCGATCGACGCCGGCGAGGCGCAGGCTCGCGGTCGCGCCCACGAGCTCGTCGACGTCGACGTAGCGCGAGGCGACCTCGATCTTGAACTCGTAGAGCTCCGAGACGGCCTCGACCCCGGAGAATTGCAACACCCAGTAGGGATTGATCGAGCCGTCGACCTCGAAGCGGGCCGAGTTGCCGCCGATCATGCTCGCGGCGAGCAGTTCAGACTCCACGTCGTCCCCTCCGGCCCAGCATCGGTGAGGGCAACGTATCAATTGTCCCGTGGTGGTTTCAAGCCTCGCGGGCCCATGATGTCCGCGCATTCGATTTCACGGGATGAATTCGCACTGGCGCGATCGCGGGCTCGCGCGGGTCGCGGAGTGTATTCATACTCATGACGCCGAACCACGCGCAGTGGGTTCCCGGGACGCGATGGCGCGGGTTTCGGTGAATGCGCGGTGCGGGCTCCGCGGCTTGGCGCGCGATTGCTCGTAGTACGAACCACTCCTTTAAAGCACACAGAGTTCGACGCGGGCGATTAAACATAGCGGACTCTACGGTACGGCGAGCGTTACGTGCGATCCGGCCCGGGGTCAGGGTGTCGGCAATGTCTCGGCGGAGATCGAGCGCTGGACAGGTCGGTCGCGAATTTCTACGATTGGCGAAATGTGCGGTGGGCGTTCGCCTGGCGCGCGGAGGGCGAAATCATGAGTGGGAACGGGGACGATCGAGGGTCGAAGGGCGGGACGTTGCTGTCGGAGCTGCTCACGGTCAGCAGCGTGGGGCCGCGCGGGAGCGACAGCTACAAGCTGGTGCGCCGCGGGACGCACAGGCTGCTCGACGAGCTGCTGCGCAAGGCCGAGAAGGCGGCGCCGAAGCTCGACCGCCAACTGGTGGAGGGCATGATCGCGGAGCTCGATCGCCGGATGTCGGCGCAGGTCAGCGAGATCTTGCATCACCCGCGGGTCCAGCAGCTCGAGGCGGCGTGGCGCGGCGTGCGGTACCTGGTCGACCGGATCGACGTCGCGCAGAACATCGGCCTCGAGCTGGCCCAGGTGACGAAGGAGGAGCTGCGGGTCGACTTCGAGGACGCGCCCGACATCACCGCCTCGGGGCTCTACGACCTGGTGTACCGGCGCCGGTTCGGCACGCTCGGCGGCAAGCCCTACGCGGTGATCTGCTCGACGCACGAGTTCGGGGCCGAGGGCGACGACGTGGCGCTGCTCAAGCAGTGCGCGGCGGTGGCGGCGATGGCCCACGCGCCGATCCTGGTCAACGCTGCGCCGGCGATGTTCGGCCTCTCGTCGTTCACCGAGCTGTCGCGGATCAAGGACCTGCCGGCGCTGTTCGAGGGCGGCAAGTACTCCCGCTGGAGCTCGTTCCGCGACAGCGAGGACGCGCGGTTCGTCGGCGTGTGCCTGCCGCGGTTCCAGCTGCGCTACCCGTACGGCGAGCCGGTGCACGTGCCGGAGGATTCGTCGGAGTACGTGCCGGCGGCGCAGCGGCCCGACGCGCCGGTGACGTCATTCGTGTACACCGAGGACGTGATCGACCATCACGACCGCTATCTGTGGGGGCCGGCGTCGCTGGCGATGGCCGCCCGGATCGCCGACAGCTTCACGCGCTATCGCTGGTGCCCCAACATCGTCGGGCCGCAGGGGGGCGGGGCGATCCACGAGCTGCCGCTGCATATCTACGAGCAGGGCGGGCGCCTCAAGACGAAGAGCCCGATCGAGGTGTCGCTCGACGATCAATGGGACCGCGAGCTGTCCGAGCAGGGCTTCATCGCCCTGGTGTTCCGCAAGCACAGCGCCAGCGCGGCGTTCCTGTCGGCGAACTCGGCGCATCGCCCGAAGCTGTATCCGCGCACCCCGGAGGGCGAGGCTGCGGCGCGCACCGACGTGGTCGGCTCGCGCCTGCCCTACACGTTCGTGATCGCACGGATCGCGCATTACATGAAGGTGCTGCAGCGCGAGCAGATCGGGTCGTGGAAGACCCGCGCCGACCTCGAGCGCGAGCTCAACGAATGGCTGCGCGGCTACGTCGCGGACATGCCGGACCCGCCGGCGGACACGCGGGCCCGCAAGCCGCTGCGCCGCGCGCGAGTGACGGTCGCGGAGGTCCCGGGGCAGCAGCAGTGGTTCCGCTGCGCGCTGGCCGTCGAGCCCCACTTCTCGCTCGAGGGGGTGCCGGTCGAGCTGGGCCTGGTCGGCAAGCTCGACCGCGCGTGAGGGCGCCTGCAAGGCCTCAGGCGGGGCGCGGAGGCCGGGCTCGTGGAAGGACCTCAGCGCCGCTTGTCGCGCTCGCCGGCGCGGTGGCGGGCGCGGTAATCGCTCGGTGACTCGCCGGTGACGCGCCGGAACATCGCGCTGAAGTTCGCCAGCGACGCGCAGCCGACCTCGAGCGCGAGCGCGGTCAGCTTCATGTCGGTGTCGCGCAGGGCCGCCTGGGCCGCGCGCACCTGGGCCGCGTTGTACTCGTCCTGGAAGGTCGTGTTCTCCTCCTGCAGGCGCCGCTGCAGCGAGCGCGCCGACATCCCGAGGGTCGCCGCCGCCTTCTCGAGCGTGATCCCGGCGAAGGGCGGGACGAGCACGCGGCCCAGCCGGGCGACGATCCCCTCGTTCATCGCGTCGGCCACGATCGCGTCGAGCTCCGCGACGAACGGCGCCGGCTCGGCGAGCCCCAGCCAGCGCAGCGCGGGCTCCGGGTCCTCGTGCACCTGCGTCGGATAGGGCGGCTCCATCACCTGATAGAACCCGGTCACGACGGCGCCGGGCAGCCCGGCGGGTCGCAGCAGCGCCTGCCGGGTGACGACGCCCTGATAGGCGGACTGGCGCATCCCGAGGTACGCGACCAGCGTCTCGTACGCGCCCTCGTCGACGCCGACGAGCCGGCGCAGGTCGACCAGGGACGCGTGCGGGGCGACGTCGGGGCGGATCTCCACGTCGAGGATGGCGGTGAGGGCGCGTAGATCGGCGACGTCGGGCCGGCCCCACAGCGCGAACCCGTAGAGCTCCGCGCTGGCGCACCAGTACACGAACACCCGCGAGGCGACGTAGAGGCCGATGGGCGCCGTCATGAACTCGGACAATTGCTGCGCTGGCTGCATGCGACGTCTCGCCGGCCCCCGGCGTGCGTCGCCGTCAGCCTGGACCGTCCCGATTAACGCCAGGCGATCGCGCTGTCAACGGACGCGCGCGAGCCCCGGCGGAGGAACCCTCATGGCCCGGGAGCACCCCGTGTCGCGCAAAGGCCCCACCCCTGGCGTCCGAGCCTCTGATGTCTCTCGGGTCAGGTGCGGCCGCGGCTGCGCACTCGCGCGCTCGCCGTCGGGCTCGCTCGCGGCGGCCAGGGCGGCGAAGCCGAGTTCATGCGTCGTCGTCGCTCGAGCGGGCCGCAGAACGGCGCTGGCGCGGTCCTACGCGCGATCGAGGCCGCCCGGCGCCGGGGTCGTCCGGCGGGTTTCAGCGGCGGCGAAGTTTTGCGGGTGAGCCAGCCCGGCGAAGTCGGCGGTCGAGGTGGTCACACCTGCGCGGCTCCGATGCACGCGCGCACCGTCGGTCGCGTCGGCGAATGTAAGGAGGACGGGCAAAATTGATTGGGCATAGTCTGGGCGCGGCCGGAGTTCTCCATACATAGGATCGCTGGCGGCACGCCGATTGGCGTCTTCTCGAAAGCGCCGTCGCATGAACGCAATTCACCGGTCTGCGCGGACCCGTTCACTGCGATCACGCTAAAAAATTCCGGCGAAACTGTTGGCAACGTCAGGTGCCGCTGCTACAAGAGTTCGACCGGCCTGGCCGTCATCGTAGACGTTCGGGCCGGCGCGTCCCCTTCCGGGGGGCGTCCCTTGCTTACGCCTGAAAGAGCTTATTGATGCGCCTTCCAGCCAACATCCCGTCGCGCTCCTGCACCGCGGTGCGGCGGCGCTCCGTGACGGTTCACCATGACGCTTGCGTCATGGTGCGTCGCGACGGACGCGAGTTCGGCGGCGATGTGCTGGTGAATCATTTCGGTGGTGACCGCGAAACCTGCGGCGACGGTGACGAGTCAGAGGCACACCGTCGCAAGCGGCCGCACTACGGCCGCCGCGCCTCCGGGTAGCGGCGATCGTGTGCGGGGCAGGCGAGCGGATCCTCGCACCCGACTTACATTAAACTGATTGAACTGAACTCAACTCAATGGATTGGACTATGCTTGAGACAATGAAGCGGAGAGACGACGAGAAGCAACTGCCCAAGTTCGAGTTCCGCACGCTCGGAGCGGACGAGCTGTGCCAGGTGACCGGCGGAGTGGCTCCGGAGACTGGCGCCACGCAATGCGGCTGCCACGTCGACGGCGTTTGTGACTCCGAGGGCGGCTGAATCGGCGCCGGCCCTCGGCGCGACGTAGCATCGATCTTCGCCCCGGCGGTTCGGGGCGAGTAGCGAACGAGTTTCCCGTGCGAACGGGAGGAGTGGATAGACCATGAACAAGAACAATAAGAAGCAGGACAGCGAGAAGAAGCTCCCCAAGTTCAAGGCCAACACGCTCGGCGCGGACGAGCTGTGCCAGGTGACGGGCGGGATGCCGCCGGAGACCGGCAGCACGCGGAGCATCTGCCACGTCGACGGCATCGACGACGGCGACTGAGCCGCGACGGCGAGGCTCGTACCGAGATTCGAAGTTCCCCTGCATCCATCGGCATTGGGCCGGTGGCGACTACTGAGAAGAAATGGAATTAGTCATGAACAAGAACGAGAAGAAGAAGGACAACGAGAAGAAGCTCCCCAAGTTCAAGGCCACGACGCTCGGCGCGGACGAGCTGTGCCAGGTGACCGGCGGGGTGCCGCCGGACAGCAGCGGCACGACGAGCGCCTGCCACGTCGACGGCTGCTACGACGGCGATTGAGCCGCGACGGCGAGTCCCCTGCATCCATCGGCCCTCGGCCGGTGGCGACGACTGCGAAGAACTGGAATTAGTCATGAATACGAACGCGAAGAAGAAGGACAGCGAGAAGAAGCTCCCCAAGTTCAAGGCCACCACGCTCGGCGCGGACGAGCTGTGCCAGGTGACCGGCGGCATGCCCCCGGAGACGACCAACACGCGGTGCATCTGCGCGACCGACGGCATCACCGACAATGACCCCTGAGCTGGGGACGTGACCGCGACCTCCGCCGGCGCTGCGCCGGCGGAGGCCGCTCCTTTCGGCGACCTGCGGGCGAACCCAGCGAGCGAGACCTGCCATGATCCTGATCTTCAGCAATTCCGGGGATCCTTCGACCCTCGACGTGATGCGGTGGATCCACCACTTGAGCCCCGCCAAGGTCGTCCGGATCAACGCGGACGAGCAGTACCGCGTGGCGCTGACGTTCGCGGACGACGACTTCTTCGTCCAGGTGAACGACGACGCGTTCCGCCTCGCGGACGTGTCCAGCGCGTGGCTGCGGAAGGGCGGCTTCTGGTTCAAGGGCCTGTTCCCGGCCGTGACTGCGGAGGGGCGCCCGGCGCTGACGCGCCACGTGACCCAGATGCTCGAGCGAGAGAACCGCACCCTGCGCGATCACTTTCATTATGTGCTGCGAAAGCGCAGTTCCGTGCTGGGCAGCGCCCACGGCTCGACGCCCAACAAGCTGGTGGTCCTCGAGCACGCGCGCGAGCTCGGGCTGCGCACGCCGTCGTTCAGCGTGTCGAACCAGCGCAGCCACGCCGAGGGACTGGTGGCTTCGGGCGGCGGCTACGTGACCAAGGCGATGTCCGACGGCCTGTATCTGTTCGACGCGACCGACAGCAAGACCGGGTACTTCACGTACACGGAGGCGCTGGGGCCGCAGAGCCTCGAAGGCGTGGGCGCGAGCATGGCCCCGTCGTTCTTCCAGAGCTACGTCGACAAGGCCTTCGAGCTGCGGATCTTCTTCCTCGACGACCAGTTCCGCGCGGGGGCCATCTTCTCGCAGAACGACGAGCAGACCCGGATCGACTATCGCAAGTACAACGACGTGCGGCCGAACCGGGTGATCCCGTTCCGCCTGCCGAAAGAGATCGAGGTCCGGCTGTCGCGCCTGGCGCGTACGCTCGACCTGAACACCGGCTCGTTCGACATGATCGTCGACTCGCAGGGGGAGTACTACCTGCTCGAGGTGAACCCGGTCGGCCAGTTCGGGCCGCTGTCCGAGAAGTGCAACATGGGGATCGAGCGCATGATCGCAGAGAGGTTGGTGGCGCGTGAGCACTGAACTGAAGCCGATGGACACCGCCGTGATGGTGGGAGAGGGGATGCCGCTCGGGTACGCCCAGATCTTCACCAGCGAGACCATCATCGACGACGAGACGAACAAGCGGGTGACCCTCGAGCTGACGAAGTACCGCCACGCGGTCGTCTACGTCCCGCGCGCGGGCAAGCCGATTTCCAAGCTGGAGCTGTGACCATGGACGCCAAGACCTTGCTGCGCGATGGCCTCGACAAGTACGTGTTCCTCTACTCCGACTGCATCCCGGTCGAGGGGTACGCGGCGTCGGCGATCTACGATCTGACCCGCAGGCTGATCTCGACCTTCCCGTCGGCGTATTACCCGTTCTTCGAGCTGTTCCGGGCCCGCCGGCTGCGGGAGATCCTCGGCGAGCTGGCCCCCGAGGAGGGCGACGACTTCGTCGAGTTCCTGGACTTCCTGCTCGAGCACGAATACGTGGCCGTCGTCGACGACCCGGCGTCGTTCCCCGCGATCTCCGGGTCGTGGGACGCGCCCTGCACGATCCACAACGCCATCATCGATGTCCGCAGTCAGCACCACGACTATCGCAAGATCGTCGAGGGGCTCGACGCGCTGGGCTGCCAGCACCTTCAGGTGCGGGCCTACTCCAAACTGTTCGGTCTGACCGAGCTCACCGAGCTGGCGCGGCTGTGCCGCAGCTCGTCGATCCAGACGCTGGAGGTGATCCTCCCCCACGATCCGAGCCTCGGCGACGCCGACTACGTGGCGGTCGTGGGCGCCCATCGCATCATCACCAGCCTGGTCGTCCACTCGGCGGACGCGGAGCGGACGATCGCGGTCGAGTACGGCGCGCGCGGCAGCACCGCGAAGCTGCTGGCCACGGAGATCCAGCTGACCGTCAAGCCGCTCGAGTCCCACCTGGACTGCGGCCATCTGGCGAAGCGGCAGCTGCTCCCGCCGAGCACGCCGAGCTTCAACGAGCTGCACCAATTCAACGGTTGCCTCAATCGCAAGCTCGCGATCGACGAGGGCGGCCAGGTCCGCAACTGCCCGGCGATGCGCGGCTCGTTCGGCGACCACCGGACGGTCGCGCTGACGGACGTGGTCTCGCGCGAGGACTTCCGCCGGGTGTGGCGGGCCAAGAACGACGAGATCCAGGGCTGCCGTGATTGTCCGTACCGCTATGCGTGCACCGGTTGTCGGGCGCTGCTCGCCGATCCCGAGGCCGAGGACAGCAAGCCGCTGAAGTGCGGCTACGATCCCTACACCGATTCCTGGACCGACTGGCGGGCCCGACCGGGCGCCACTGCGACGATGGCCCGGTATCAGGCGCGCCTTCACCTGCCGATCGTGCGGTCCTAGACCGATCGGCTTTTTCACCACGCCCTAGCCCGAGGCAAGACGACGATGATGCTGCGATCGATAGCCCTCCTGGCCCTCGCCACCTGCGCGCCCGGGCCCGGCGACAGCCACGCCCCCGCGAAGCCGCGCGAGGACAGGGCCGAGCTCGATCGCCTGGTCGCCGACCTGTGCGACAAGCAGGTCGTGCTGCTCGGCGAGGGCGAGCACGGGGACGGTCATACCTGGGAGATCAAGACCGAGCTCGTGCGCGCGCTGGTGGATTCGTGCGGCTTCGATTCGATGTACGTCGAGAGCGGGCTGTACGACTTCCTCGCGCTCGACCGCGCCCACGCGGCGGGCACTGCGACCGCGAAGGACGTGGCGAACGCCATCGGCGCGCTGTGGGCGGAGGCCCGCGAGACGCAGGCGTGGATCACTTACGTTCACGAGGCCGCGGCCGCGAATCGCCTGGAGGTGATGGGTCTCGACGACCAGATCCACTCCACCGCCTTCTACGCGCAGCGCGAGCTGCCCGCGGTGCTCGCGGCCCACCTGCCGCCGGGGCGCAAGGAGGAGTGCGAGGCCCGCATCGTGCGGCATCACCAGTGGACGTACGACGAGGCCCACCCGCACTCCGAGGCGAGCCAGGCGGAGCTCCTGTCGTGCTACGCGCAGATCGAGGCCGCGGTGGCGAAGGCGGCGCCGTCGACGAACACGTCCGAGGCGCTCGTCATGGCGAAGAACCTGCAGCGCTGGGTGGCGCGTGATTTCTTCACCGACGGCCAGGCGGTCTTCAACGTCCGCGATCGGTCGATGTTCGACAACTTCCAGTGGCACCGTCAGCGAGCGGGAGGCCAGGGCAAGGCGATCGTGTGGTGCGCGACGGTGCATGCGGCCAAGGACCTCGGGGGCGTCGCGTCGCACCGCGGGTTCTCGCCGCTCGGGCAGTACATCCGCGAGCACTACGGGGAGCGCGCGGCGGCGATCGGCTTCTCTGCCTGGTCCGGCGCGACTCAGCCGCGCGGTCGTCCGGGGCGCGAGCTGTCCGTCGCGCCGCCCGAGTCGCTCGAGGGCCGCGTCCTGGGGCCGGAGCAGCCGCTCCGCTACCTCGACGCCGCGGAGCTGCGCGCGCTGGGCTCGGTCGAGGCGCGCCCCCTCAATCACGAGTTCCGCCGCGCTGCGTGGCACGAGGTCCTCGACGGGCTGGTCGTGATGCGCCGCGAGACCCCGGCCCATCACGACGCGAGCCAGGTCGCGAAGAAGGGGGCCCCGTGACCGAGCCGAGCAACGAGGGCGCGGCCGTCCGGCGGGCGATCTTCCGCGAGGAGGCCGTCCAGGCGCACCGCCGCGGCGCCGGTCCGGGTCGTCCGCTGCACATCGTGGCCACGTGGACGCGCTGGGCGATGGGCGTGACCCTGCTGCTGGTGGCCGCGAGCCTGGTGTTCGCAGTGACCGCGCGCGTCGGCGAATACGCCGAGGGCCGCGCGGTGGTGCGTCGCGAGGGGCGCGTGGCGGTCACCTCGGACGTCTCGGGCACGGTGCAGAGCATCGAGGTGCGCACCGGTCAGCGCGTCGCTGCCGGTCAGGTGCTGGTGCAGCTCGACGACGCGGCCCCGCGGGCCGAGCTGTCGCGGGTGGAGCAGGAGTACCACCAGCGCCTGGTGGAGCTGCTGCGGAGCCCCGCCGACGACGCCAAGCGCGAGCGCCTGGCGACCCTGAAGGCGCAGCTGCAGCTGGCCCAGGCGCGCGTGCGCGAGCGGCAGATCGTCGCCTCGCAGCCGGGGCGGGTCTCCGATGTGCGCGTGCGCCCGGGTCAGCCGGTGGCGCCCGGCGACGCGGTGATCGCGGTCGAACAGGACAGCGCGCGCACTGTGGTGATCGGGCTGTTCCCCGGGCACTACCGGCCGCTGCTGAACGCGGCCGGGAGCCGCCTTACCCTCGAGCTCGAGGGCTTCCCGGATAGCCGCCACGAGGTCAGCGTGCGATCGGTGGCCGACGAGGTGGTCGGCCCCGCCGAGGCGATGCGCTACCTCGGGCGCGACCGCCAGGGCGCGCTCGAGCTCGCGGGCCCCGTGGTGGTGGTGGAGACCGAGCTGCCCTCGGACACCTTCGTCGCCGACGACACCGAGTACCGCGTCTACGACGGCATGCAGGGGGTGCTCGAGGCCCGGCTGCGCTCCGAGACCCTGTTGGAAGTCCTCGTTCCGGCCCTGAAGCAGTTGTGAGTCGTCATGAGCCACATCGAACAAGACCGTGCGCTCTCCAGGCGCTTCCCCGCGCTGCAGCGTCTGGGCGCGATCGGCTTCCCCCGGCACCTCGATCACGTGCAGCAGATGACCGCGACCGACTGCGGCGCGGCCTGCCTGAGCATGGTGCTGCGCTTCTACGGCCGCACCCACCCGCTCGACGAGCTGCGCGACGCGATGGGCGTCGATCACAATGGGGTCAGCGCATTGGGCATCCTGCGGGCGGCTCGTAGCTACGGGCTGCGCGGCCGCGGCGTGCGGGTCGACGACCTCGACGAGCTCGACATGCTGCCGGCGGGGACGATCCTGCACTGGGAGTTCAACCACTTCGTGGTGTTCGAGCGCGTCGATCGTCACGGCCCGGTGATCCTCGACCCGGCGCACGGTCGGCGGCGGGTCCCGCGGGCCGAGTTCGAGGAGGCGTTCACCGGGGTGGCGCTGCTGCTCGAGCCCGGCGAGGCGTTCGAGGCCAGCGGCCGGCGCCAGCCGCTGCTGCGCCGCTACTTCGCGCAGGTGCTGGCCTATCCGGCGCTGTGGAGCCGCTCGCTGCTGATGTCGGTGCTGGTCCAGCTGCTCGCGCTCGCCTTGCCGCTGATGACCACCCTGCTGGTCGATCGCATCATCCCGCGCCGCGACGTCGACCTGCTGATGGTGCTGGTCGCCGGCCTCGGCATGATGGTGCTGTTCACGTTCGTCAGCTCGCTGGTGCGCGCCAACCTGCTGGTGCAGCTGCGCACCCTGCTCGACGCCAATATGACGATCGGCTTCCTCGACCACCTGATCGACCTGCCGTACTCGTTCTTCCAGAAGCGGTCCGCCGGCGACCTGCTGATGCGCCTCGGCAGCAACGCCACGGTCCGCGAGATCCTCACGTCCGGGGCCATGTCGGCGCTGCTCGACGGCACTCTGGTCAGCGTGTACCTGGTGCTGATCTTCTGGATCAGCCCGCTCATGGGCGCGGTGGTGGTGCTGCTCGCGTCGCTGCAGCTGGCGCTGTACTGGGCGACGCGCCGGGTCCAGCGCGATCTGATGAGCGAGGGCCTGGCGGTGCAGGCCAAGACCTCGAGCTACGAGGTCGAGATGCTGACCGGCATCGAGACCCTCAAGAGCATGGGGGCCGAGTACCGCGCGGTCGATCGCTGGTCCAACCTGTTCGTCGACTCGCTCAACGTGTCGCTGCGGCGCGGTCGCCTCGACGCCATGATCTCGTCGCTGCTCGACGCGTTCAGCATGGCCGCGCCGCTGGCGATCCTCGGCGTCGGCACCAAGCTGGTGCTCGACGGCGACCTCGGCCTCGGGGCGATGCTCGGCCTGTCGGCGCTGGGCTCGGGGTTCCTGCGGCCCATGGGCACTCTGGTGGGCGTCGCCATCAAGTTCCAGGTGCTGGGCAGCTACCTCGAGCGCATCGAGGACGTGATGCAGACCGAGCCCGAGCAGGATCCGAAGCGGGTCAAGCGGGCGCCGCGGCTGTCGGGGCGGATCCAGGCCGAGACGGTCACGTTCCGCTACTCCGAGGCGGTGCCGCCGGCGGTGCGCGAGGTGTCGGTGCGCGTCGAGCCGGGGCAGTTCGTGGCCGTGGTCGGCGGCTCGGGGGCGGGCAAGTCGACCCTGGCGAAGCTGCTGGTCGGCCTGTACTCGCCGCAGGGCGGGCGGGTGCTGTACGACGGCATCGACATCGCCGGCCTCGATCTGCGCAGCGTCCGCGAGCAGCTGGGCGTGGTGACCCAGCGCGGCGATCTGTTCGGCGTGTCGGTGCGCGAGAACATCGCGCTCGGGCGGCCCGAGATCAGCCTCGACGAGGTGATCGACGCGGCCAAGCGGGCGGCGATCCACGACGAGATCATGGCCCTGCCGATGGCCTACGACACCATCCTCGCCGATCGCGGGGCGTCGATGTCCGGCGGCCAGCGGCAGCGGCTGGTGCTCGCGCGGGCGCTGGTCGGCAAGCCGGCGATGCTGCTGCTCGACGAGGCGACGAGCAACCTCGACACCGTGACCGAGGCGGCGATCCAGCGCTCGCTGGCGTCGCTGCAGTGCACGCGCATCGTCATCGCGCACCGGCTGTCGACGGTGGTGGACGCGGATCTGATCCTGGTGATGGACGGCGGGCGCATCGTCGAGTCGGGCACGCACCGCCAGCTGCTGACCCACGGCGACGTGTACCGCCGGCTGTACGAGAGGCAGGAAGCATGAGGCGCGGAATGAGACAGTGGCTCGCGCTCGTGGGAGCGCTCGCGTTCGGCGGGTGCGATGGCGAGGTCGTCGAGGTGCCTGCGGTCGAGCGGGTCGCTTCGACCGTGAGCGTGGCGCCCGTGGTTGCCGACGTGATTTCGGCCGAGGCGATGGTCGGCGTGCTCGTGCCCGAGGCCGAGGTCGTGCTGACGGCCCCGGAGTTCGCGCGGCTCGAGCGGCTCGACGTGCAGGTCGGCGACCGCGTGCGCGAAGGCGACGTGGTCGCGGCGCTGGACGTCCGGGAGGAGCGCCATGAGCTCGCGGCGGCCACCGCGGCGTGGGAGGCGAGCAAGGCGGAGCTGGAGCGGCTCGAGCTCGAGCTGCAACGGGCCAAGGAGACGCGCTCCGACACCGAGCAGCTGGAGGGCGTGGTCTCGGGGGCCGAGCTGCGTGAGCACCGCTACGCGGAGAAGCTCGCCGCGGCCCGCAAGCGCAGCGCCAGCGCGTCGCTCCGACAGCAGCGCAGCTCGGTGGACGACGCCAGCGCGAAGATCGTCGAGGCGCAGCTGCGGGCCCCGTTCGCCGGCGCCATCTCGCGGCGCTACGTCGACGCGGGCGCGACGATCGAGCTGGGGCGGCCGGTGGTGCAGCTCATCTCCGACGCGCGGCTGGTGCGGTTCGCGGTGCCCGAGGCGCGCGGCGAGGCGCTGCGGCTGGGGGCCGCGGTGCGCGTGGAGTTCGTCGACGAGGGGCTGAGCGTGACGGGCGAGGTGACCGCGATCGCGCCCGAGATCGACGCGGGGACGCGGCTGGTGTTCGCAGAGGCCCGGCTGGCGCCGGCGGACGGGCCGCTGCAGGCCTTGCGGGTCGGGACAGTGGGCAAGGTGGACTTCGTCGCGCGGTGATTCCCGAGGTCTGTCCTTCAGGACATCTGATTCTTGGCAGTCAGGCGCGGCCGGAGCTCGGGCGGTTCGCCGCGGCGAGCGAGGGCGCGCGGGCGGAGAATGGCTGCGCAGGGGCGCGGGTTCGTGCGATAAGCGAGGCATGCCCGCGACCCTCGCAGCGCTCGAGTCCGCCCTGGCCACCGGCACCGAGGCGGAATGGCTGGCGCAGCTGAGCGACGAGACGGTCCGCGAACAGGTGCAGCGCGCGCTGCAGGCCGATCGCAAGCTGTGGACGCAGTACCCTGATTCGCTGGGGAGCTGCTTGCTGGCGCGGACGTTCGGGGTCAAGGCGCTGGCGTCGCTGCACCGGGGGTGGGCGAAGGAGCTGGCGGCGCGCGGGCGGCCGTGGATCCGGCCGCTGCGCCAGCTGCCGGTGGTGGTGCTCCCGCTGGCCGAGCTGGAGTCCGCCAAGGGGCTGTCGTTCGGGGGGCTGCAGGTGCCGCGCTTCGAGACGGACGACGTCTTGCTGCTGACCGCGCAGCAGCGCGGATCGGGGCGAAAGGAGCGTGTGCGCTGGCACTGGGCCGAGGGCCGCGCGCGCGTCGAGCCGGAGCCGCCGCGCGACGAGGCCGCGGCGAAATATCCGCAGTTCGTGAGCGACGGCTGGGGCCCGATGTATATGATCCGCGCAGAGGGAGCGCCGCGGGTGGCATTGCCGTGCCCGGAGGAGGGCAGCGCGAGCGTGCGATGGTCGGCCGACGGCTCGCGCCTGATCGTGTACGGGACGCACGACGAATACGCCGGGGGATTCGTGTATGTCGTCCATCCCGAGACTCTGGCGGTCGAGCGCAGGCTCGAGGTCGATTCGCCGGTGTCGAGCGTCGCCGACGGCGGCGGACAAATGGTGGTATCGACGTCCCGCAGCGGGATGCTCGGGTGGGTCGACGGCCGCAAGCACGTGCTGCCGATCTTCGCCTACGAGTTCGCGCTGTCGCCGAGCGGCAAGTATGTGGTCACCTTCGCCGGGGCGCTGAAGATCTGGTCGCTGGCGGAGCTCGTGCGCCACGAGGCGCCGCCGCCCGAGCCCGGGTTCCCGCCGTGCTTCGATCCGGACGGCGAACGCCTGCTGTGCGACCGGGAGCTGCTCGACGGCCGCACGGGGAAGCGCATCGCGCGGCTGAATCCGGAGTTCGGGTACTACCTCGAGGGCGGACCGCCGCAGCCGTCGCTGCACCTCGGGACCCGCGTCCTGATCTGCACGCACGGCGGGCTGCAGCTGTGGGACGCGCGCCGCGGCAAGCCGCTGGAGTCGACGGAGCCGCTCGGGTTCCCGCACTGGTACACTCTGGCGTACGACCGCGAGGGTTCGCGCCTGGCGGCGCTGCAGCAGGGCAAGAAGACTGTGGCGCTGCACGAGCTGCCGCACGGGCGTCTCGTTCGCACGCTGACCTTCGAGCTGGGCGGCTCGGCGCTGGGGATGGCCGAGGACGGGAGCATGCTCGCGGTGCAGCGCGGCGGGCGGGTCGAGGTCCGCACGCAGGATGGCGCGCTGGTGCGGCTTTGCGGCGAGGCGACCGGGGAGTCGCCCAAGCCGCGGTCGTACGATCCGCCGCCCCGGTTCTCGCGCGACGGCCGGCGAGTCGCGGCGCGCGTGGGCGACGGTTGGCGGATCTGGACGCTCGCCGGCGGGGAGGAGGAGCGCGTCGAGGACGGCGCCGGCGACGGCCTGGCGGACGTCGCCGACTTCGCGGCGCCGCGGCCTCCCGGCTGGAAGCTGGCGATCGGCAGGTCGTCGGTGTTCACCCACGAGGCGAGCGGCACCACGATCGCGCTGCCGGTGGGCGGCGGGTGGCAGTTCAATCCGGCCGATCCGCGGATCTGCATCTGCAACGAGCTGCTGGTGATCCTGGAGGGCTGAGAGGTCGACTGTCCTCAGGGACATCTCCTGTGATTGGGGTCGGCAGACCTCGAATCATCGTTCAGCGCGGCGACCGCCGCCGGACGAAGCCGAGTTCGGCGTGGACGATGTAGGCCGAGGTCGACGCGGCTCGTGCGAGGCGTGATTCCACGGACATGTCGCGGCCTGCGAATGTCTGCGGAGACCCGCGCAGCGGCCTTCTGTAGTACCCTCGCTGCATGCGGACAGCGAGTGCTCACAGTGACGAACGGGACACTTCGCAAGCGGCGAGGGCGGCGTACACAGCGGCGGTCGAGGCGCTCGGCGGGCCGCCGGACTGGTTGTTCGTGCAATCGACGGAGGCCCACGCGGGCGAGGCGGTGCGCCGGGCGCTGATCGAGCTCGGGGCGCCGGCGGCCCACGGCAGCAGCTCGTGCATGGCGGTGCTGACGGAGGCGGGGGTGCACGCGGGCGGGCTGGCGCTGCTGGCAGTACGCGACCCGGAGGGGGCGTTCGGGGTCGGAGCCGCGGACTTCGGCGCGGACCCGCGCGCAGCGGCCGAGCAGGCGGTGATGGCGGCGATCGACGACGCCGGCCGCCCGGGCGAGGTGCCGATGCTGGTGTGGATCACCGCGGCGCCGGGCCACGAGGAGGCGTGCCTCGCGGGGATCGAGGCGGTGGTGGGACCCGACGTGCCGATCGTCGGCGGTAGCGCGGCAGACGACGCGATCGCGGGCCGCTGGTATCAATGGACGCGGCAGGGGACGCACTCGCAGGCGGTGGTGGTGAGCGTGCTGTACCCGTCGGGCCGGGTGGCCTCGGCGTTCCAGAGCGGGTACACGCCGACGACGCGCAGCGGCAAGGTGACGCGGGCGGACGAGCGGGCGATCCTCGAGATCGACGGGGCGCCGGCGGCGGAGGTCTACGATGCATGGACCGGCGGGGCGATCGCGGCGGCGCGCGGCGGCGGCAACGTGCTCGCGGAATCGACGCTGCAGCCGCTGGGGCGGCGGGTCGGCGGGGTCGGCGAGCTGGCGTCGTATCGCCTGGCCCACCCGGCGGTGGTCCGGCCCGACGGGGCGATCGAGCTGTTCGCCAGCTTCGAGGTCGGCGACGAGGTGGTGCTGATGCACGGGACGCACGAGGCGCTGGCGAGCCGCGCGGAGCGAGTGGCCGCCGACGCGCTGGCGTTCGCCGGGGTGTCGCAGGAGGCGGTCGCGGGGGCGCTGGTGGTGTTCTGCGCCGGCTGCATGCTGGCCCTGCGCTCGCAGCTGGACGCGATCGCGGTCGGCCTGCGCGCGGCCCTCGGCGGGGCGCCGTTCGTCGGCTGCTTCACGTTCGGCGAGCAAGGATGCTTCGTCGGCGGCGAGAATCGCCACGGCAATCTGATGATCTCGGTCACCGCGCTGGTGCGCGCATAGGAACCCACGTGGCGCGCGACGACGAATTGCTGCGCGAGACCGTGGCCCACCTCGAGCAGGCGCTGCACCGCGAGCGCGAGCGCCGACGCGAGGCGGAGGGGCTATTGTCCGGGGTCGGCACGGCCGCGACTGCGCGGTCGCTGGCAGACGCCGAGGAGGCGTTGCTGACCGCGCTCGCGCCGGTGTTCGGCTACGAAGGCGGGGCGGTGCTGGTGCCCGAGATGGGCGCGAAGTACCGCGCGGCGGTCGCTACGCACGAGGCGCTGAAGGCGGCGCGACTGGCCGCCGGTGGGTTCGTGCAGCGGGTCGAGGGCGGCGAGGTTGTTGCCGTGTTCGACGTGGCGCGCGTGCCCGACCTGCAGCCGCTGGCGGCGGTGCCGGGGGTCCGCGCGGCGCTGATGCTGCCGCTGCGCACGAGTCGCGGGGCGGCGATCCTGCTGGGGGTCCACGCGCGCGCGGCCGCCTTCTCGCCGCGGCAAGTGGCGCTGGCCAGGAGCTTCCTGGGCACTGCAGGGCCGGTGCTGGAGAGCCTGGTGGCCCGCGAGCGCGAACACCTCGGCAGCGTGGCCGCGGCCCGCGCGGCGGCGCTCGAGCAGAGCAACGCGGAGCTGCAGCAGCGCGTCGACGAGATCGAACGCCAGCGGGCGCAGATCCTCCGGCTGTCGGCGCCGGTGCTGCGAATCTGGCGCGACGTGCTGGCAGTGCCGCTGGCAGGCACGCTGGAGGAGCAGCAGATCGTGCACGTGAGCGAGAAGCTGCTGGAGACGATCGTCGAGACGCGCGCGCGGGTGGCGATCCTCGACATGACCGGGCTCGAGACGATCGAGGTGACGGCCGCGGAGCGGCTGCACGCGATCTTCCAGGCAGTGCAGCTGCTCGGGGTGCAGTGCTTCGTCAGCGGGGTGCGCCCCGCCGTGGCCGATGCGCTGGTGAACCAGGGCACGGCCCCCCGCGCCGAGACGTTCGCCACGGTGGCCGACGCGCTGGCAGCCGCGATTCTCCGCTGCACGTCGGCGAAGCGCTGAGGTGAATGGGCGTGTGAATTGATTCGAGGGTGATTCGCGGATGCGTGCGAGGGGTCGAAAGAAATGATCGGTCGCGTGGTCATGAGGTTATCGGCGATCCCTCGATAGTGAGAAGCAATGATCGGAGAGGCCGTTGTCGGTGATGGGTGAGTGAGCGCCGACAGCGAGAAAAAGATCGACGGGCGACGGAGCCGGCTCTCGCGTGCTCGTTAAACTCGCGCGTTTTTCTAAAAAATCGCGCTAGACTGTGTGGGTGGACGAACGGGCGCTCCTCGAGGCATGGCGCGGCGGCGACTCCGAGGCGGGGCGGCAGCTCATCACTCGCTATTACGCGGCGATCTATCGCTTCTTTTACGGTAAGGCCGAGCCGGCGGCGTGCGAGGATCTGGCGCAGGAGACGTTCGAGGTGGTGGTGCGCCGCCGCGACGCGTTCCGCGGCGACAGCCCGTTCCGCGCCTATGTCTACGGGATCGCCCGATTCGTGCTGGTGGCGCACATCCGCCGGCGGCAGCGGCACGGCAAGCGCTTCGAGCCGGCCGAGGACAGCGCGATCGATCCGGCCACCGAGGGCTCGGTGACCGCGCTGTTCGCCGACCGCGAGCTCGAGTACATCGTCGTCCAGGCGCTGCGATCGCTGCCGCTCGACGACCAGATCCTGGTCGAGCTCAAGGACTGGGAGGGGCTGACGCAGTCCGAGCTGGCGGCCCTGTTCGAGGCGCCGCAGCCGACGGTGGCGCGCCGGCTGCAACGCGCCCGCACGCGCCTGCGCGAGGCGGCCCTGCGCCTGGTGGCCGACCCGGCCCTGCGCGACGCCAGCGTCCACGGGCTCGACAGCTGCATGCAGAGCATCTACGGCAAGCTGCAGGCCCACCTCGGCCGGGTGCGCGAGCCCGAGCAGTGAGGCCGGCGCGAGGAATCGACGTCGGCCCGCGCGCGGCGGGGATCAGAAATACTGGCTACGGACACACCACCGGCGAGGAGTTCGTCATGCCCGTGCCCCACCTTGCCCCGCCCACCGAGATCGTCCGCCGCGCCCAGGACCGGCTGCTCGCCCGCGTGTCCTCTCTCGGCGAATCGTCGGTGACCCTGTCCGAGGAGGCCGCGCCGCCCGCGGTCGCGATCGCCACCCGGCCGGAGGCCGCGGACGAGCAGCGCTACGTGTTCCGCGAGGCCCTGGCGTCGGGCGGGATCGGGGTCATCCGCCGCGCGGAGGACCGCCGGCTCGGCCGGGTGATCGCGGTCAAGGAGCTGCTGCGCGACAGCCCCGACGCGCAGCGGCGGTTCGCGCTCGAGGCGGCGATCACGGCCCGGCTGCAGCACCCCGGCATCGTGCCGCTGTACGACCTCGGCTGGCGCGACACCGGCGAGCCGTTCTACTGCATGAAGCTGGTCGACGGCGAGAGCCTGGAGGCGACGATCCGCCAGGCCACCACGCTGCCGCAGCGGCTGCGCCTGGTCGAGCACGTGATCGCGGTCGCCGACGCGATCGCGTACGCGCACGACCAGAAGGTGCTGCACCGCGACCTCAAGCCGGCCAACGTGCTGGTCGGGCGCTTCGGCGAGACTGTGGTGGTCGACTGGGGCCTGGCCAAGGACCTGACTGCCGCCGATAGAGAGATGACCGAAGGGGCATGTCCTGAAGACCATGGCGCTTCGGACATGACGCAGGCGGGCACGGTGCTCGGGACGCTGCGCTACATGCCGCCGGAGCAGGCGGCCGGCGAGGTCGTCGACGTGCGCTCGGACGTGTACGCGCTGGGGGCGATCCTCTATCACGTGCTGGCCGGGCGGCCGCCGTTCGCGGCGGTGACGGGCGCCGGGCTGGCGGCGCAGGTGCTGGCGGGAGAGGTCGACGACCTGCGCCGCGTCGATCCGGCGATCCCGGCCGAGCTGGCGACGATAGCCCAGCGGGCGATGGCCCGCGCGCCGGCCGATCGCTACCCCGACGCGGCGGCGTTCGCCGAGGAGCTGCGGCGCTTCCAGGCCGGCCAGATGGTCGCGGCGCACACGTACTCGCTGCGCGAGCGGGCGCGCCTGTGGACCCGCACGCACCCGGTGGCGTTCGCCGGGGTGCGGCTGGTGCTGGCGGGCGGCGTGGCGCTCGGATGGCTGGGCTACGAGCAGGCCCGCACGCGGGCGGAGGCGCGGGCGCAGACCGAGCAGGCCGAGCGCGAGGCGGCGGCGCAGGCCGAAAAAGCGGCACGGAGCGCGTTCGAACGCCAGGCGGTGGTCGACGCGCAGCGGCTGCAGGCGTCGATCCTGCGCGCGCAGGACATGTCCGAAGAGAGCGATCGCACCGACGAGGCGCGGGCCATCGCGCGGGCCGCTCTCGGGGAGGCGCTGCGCACCGGCGGGCCGGTCGCGGCGGCCAGCCGGGCGCTGGCGGCGGCGATGACTGCACCGCGGGCGATCACGACGGTGGGCGCGGACGATCAGGCGTACGTGGACGACGCCCAGTGGCTGGCCGATGGCGCGGTGATCGCTACGGTGGTCGAGAACCGGCGCATGCGCCTGTGGGAGGCCGCGAGCGGGCGCATGCTGGCCGAGATCGCGGGGGTCTCGAGCATCGGCGTGGCCAGCGACGGAGCGCTCGTCACTGCGGGCGACGACGGGCTGGTGCGCCGCGACGTCCGCACCGGGGTGGTGCACGCGACGCTGGGCCCCGAGCGCGGGCTCGTGGCGATGTCGCCCGATCGCACGCGCGTGGCGGCGAGGGGCGACGGCGTGGTGGTGGTGCGCGACGCGGTCAGCGGGGCGCTGGTGGCGACGCTGCCGCGCGTCGGTCAGTCCGCGGCGTTCTCGCGCGACAACTCGCGGATCGTGACCGGGTCGAACGGCTTCGCGTGGTTGTGGTCGTTGCCCGACGGCGAGCTGCTGGGCGAGCTGCCGACGTCGGCGCGGATGAACTCGCAGGTCGCGATCAGCGAGGACGGGGCGCGCGTGGCAGTCGGGGGCAACGATCACGACGTTTACATCTGGGACGCGAGCGGCGCGCGGCCGCGGCTGATCAAGCGCGCTGCCGGACCCCGCAGCTCGATCGGGCGGTTGATGTTCTCGCGCGACGGGCGGACGTTGATCTCGGTGATCATCAACGGCGCCTGGTTCGCGTGGGACACCCTCGACGGGCGGCTCCTCCGGCGCGTCGACACCGAGTTGTATCAGTTCGACGGCGCCGACCTCTCGCCCGACGATCGCTGGCTGGCGGTCGGCGGCGGTGATGGGACAGTGCGGGTGTGGGACGTCGTCAGCGGGGCGCTGCGCGCGACGCTGCGGTCGGAGTCGGACGAGGGCAGGTCGGTGCGGTTCTCGCCGGACGGGCGGCAGATCCTCGTCGGCACCACGGGCGGCCCGACGATGGTGTGGGAGCTGCCGGCCAGCGTACCTGCGCGGTGGCACGTGCCCGGCTCACCGACTGCGATGGACATCGAGGTCGCCACCGACCGGGTGGTGATGGTCGGGCAGGGGAGCGTGACGGTGCATCGGCTCGCCGACGGCGCGGCGCTGGCGAAGCTGCCGGATGACGGCGTGACGCGCACGCAGGCCGAGCTGTCGAGCCGCGGCGCGCTGTTCACGGCCGCGGCCGACGGCACCGCCGAGCTGTGGGACGCCGACAGCGGGGCGCGGCGCTGCGGGTTGCCGGCGCGGGTCAAGCTCGAGCAGCGGCCGATCTTCCTCGCCGACACCGACGGCGTGGTGACCGTCGGCGAGGACGGCAAGGTCGCGTCCTGGTCGAGCCTCGACTGCCGCGAGCTGCAGGTGTTGCACACGCCGCCGCTGCCGTACGGCAAGGTGCGCGGCACGCCGCTCGGGCAGATCGTGCTGCCCGGAGGGACGCGGCAGCTCGAGCTGGTCGACGCGTGGTCGCCGGAGCGACGGGTGAAGCTCGAGGGCATGCAGAGCTCCATCCTGCACGTGACGACCAGCAACGACGGCTCGCAGGTGTTCGCCCACGGCTGGCGCGGCGACGCGAAGTCGTGGGACGCCCGCACCGGCGAGACGCTGGCCGAGTTGAAGGGGAGCTCGACGATGATCCTGTCCGCCGTCTACTCGCCCGACGACAGCACGATCCTGACGCTGGACGAGGGCCACTCGGGGCGATTGTGGCGCGCCGAGGACATGTCGCCGCTGGGGCGGCTGGAGGGCCGCCGGAGCTGGGTGCCGCTGTCGGCCGTGTTCTCGCCCGACGGGTCGCGGATCGTCGCGGCCGACCGCAGCGGCGCGATCGGCCTGTGGGACGCGCGTGACGGCGCGTTCGCGGGGACTGTGGCGCGGCTGCACGGCGACGCGCCGCTGACCCTGGCGTTCTCCGCCGACAGCCAGGATGTGATCGTGGTGGGCGCGCCGCTCGGGGCGGTGCGGCTGCCGGCGACGCCCGAGGGGCTGCTGGCGGCCAGCGAGCCGTGAGCGCGACTGATGACATTGTCGAGACACGGTTGTCTCGCGATCCTCGCCGCCATTGCCCGGCGGCGGGCCGAGGCTCGTGCGCGGGCGCGGGTCGTGGAACCCCTGTCGGGCGGCGGCCCATGCCCGGGCAGAGGTGTACGGCCTTCGGCAAGCGGGGACGCGCCGCCTGCGTTTCGCATGGTGTACGCGGTGGATGCATTCGCGCGCGCGACGATTGCGATGGATTCGCCGCCTGGGGTCGCGGTAGAGTGAGGACATTGGGGAGGTCGAGGATGCGGCGGACAAGCTCGATTCACGCCTCGGTCGCGCTCGCGTGGCTGCTGGCGTGCACGCCCGGCGGCGCGGCGCAGCCGACTGACGGCAGCTCGACGGGCTCGCCGGCCACCGGCGCCACGGGGGAAGGCCCGACCGGCCCGGGGCCGTCGACGGGTGGCGAGCCCCCCACCACGGGGAGCGTCGATCCGACGGGTGGAGCGGACCCCACCGGCCAGGACCCGACCGGGGGGCCCAAACCCGATGTCGGCAATGACCCGACCGGCGGCGGCGACGGGCTGGGACCGGCCGAATTCGACGCCGACGAGCTCGACGCGCCGTCGCACGGCGGGACGATCACGTTTCAGGAGATCGGCGCGCCGGGCTGGTACCCGAGCCGCCGCGATCCGGCGACGGGGCCGTGCGACGCGTATCAAAACGATACGTGCTGTCTGGCGCAGCACGAGGTCGCGGGCGACCAGCTGACGCCGTGGGACGAGGACTTGATCCTCACATTGCGCGGGCCGCTGCAGCTCAAGCAATTCGCGGTGTATCAGCCGGGCGGCGGCGACGCGTGGACCCTTGCGTCGAGCTGGGACGAGCGCTGGCCGGCGGACGGCCAGGGGCTGGCGTTCAAGGGCAACGAGACCGAATCGCAGGGCTTCCACGGGGTCGTCGGCACCGAGTGTCTGGTCAATGTCTCGACCGCGGCGCAGTTCGCCTGCGGCGAGGGCAGCGTGCCGTTCTGCCCGGCCTCCGACGATGCGCAGTACGACGGCTGGGCCGGTTCGAAGCTGTTCGTGCTGCTGGCGCGCATGCCGAACGCCGAGGAGGTCGGCGAGCCGTGCTCGGAGGACATGACCGGCAACTGGTACGATGCGCCGTGGATCGGGCTGAGCCTCGGCGAGCTGGTGCGCGCGGGGGCGTTCTCCAGCTGCCAGTGCTACGCCAAGAACCCCGACGAATGGTACCTGGGCGACGGCTGCGGCCAGTTCAACGTGTGGGAGGTCGTCAACGACAACAACCAGTACCAGAACTTCGGCGTGTTCAGCACCAACTTCTTCGGCTACGCGGGCTACGTCGGCGAGGGGCCGTGCGGCGATCAGTGCGACGTGTCGCAGCTGGGGCCGGAGGTCGACCTGATCGACAAGGGCGAGAACGTCGAGGCGGCCGAGGGCGCGGTGGCGAGCCCGAATCAGGGGCCCGGGGCGGCGTTCCGGCGGCCGATCGAGGGCTATCGCTATTTCATCATCCTGATGGACACGGCGTCGCGCACGGTCCAGCTGGCGATCGTCCACCCCGAGCAGGTGCCGCCGGCGCTCGCGCCGCTGTTGCCGGGGCTGCCGGGGGCGCTCCCGCAGGCCGCGATCGCGGACGCGCTCGGGCTGCGTCTGCCCAATTGACGGAGGACACGACTATGATGATTCGCATGACATGGCTTGTGGGACTGGGGCTTGCGCTCGGCTGCGGGGCCACCCCGGGGGACGGCGACAGCGACGGCGGATCGGACGGGTCGACGACCGCGAGCCCGGCGAGCACGACCGGGACGAGCGCGGCGAGCGGGACGGAGACGAGCGCGGCGAGCGGGACGGAGACGAGCGCGGCGAGCGGGACGGAGACGGGGCCGGCGACGCCGACGAGCACGGGCGAGGAGCCCGGGACCGACACCGGCAACTCGACCGATTCGGGCGGGGTCGACCGCTCGGCGTGCAAGCGGGGGATCGCCTACGGCTACCATTCGCACGCCGACCTGGCAGCGCTCGCGCCGGGGGTGTCGTGGTGGTACAATTGGGCGGTCCCGCCCGACCAGGACGTCGGTGATTATGCATCGCTCGACGTCGAGTTCGTGCCGATGTTGTGGGGCGGTGGGTCGCTCGATCAGGACCCGCCGATCCCCGAGGGAGCGCGCTACCTGCTGGCGTTCAACGAGCCGAACTTCGGCGCCCAGGCCAACCTGACGCCGCAGGAGGCGGCGGCGTTGTGGCCGCAGGTCGAGGCGGTGGCGGACGCCCACGGGCTCGAGATCGTGTCGCCGGCGCTCAACTACTGCGGCGGGGACTGCAACAAGACCGACCCGTTCGAGTGGTTCGACGAGTTCTTCGCCGCGTGCCCGGGCTGCCGCGTCGACCACCTGGCGGTCCACTGGTACGCCTGCACGCGCGACGCCCTCACTTGGTACATCGGCGAGATGAAGCGGTACGATCTGCCGATCTGGCTGACCGAGTTCTCGTGCCTCGACGCCGAGGACAAGTCGGTGGCGGTGCAGAAGCAATACATGCAGGAGGCGCTCGAGTACCTCGAGGCCGAGCCTGCCGTGGTCCGCTATTCGTGGTTCAGCGGCCGCTTCGACCCCGAGCCGAACATCGACCTGCTCGGCGAGTCGGGTCAATTGACGGAGCTCGGCCAGCTGTACGTCAGCGCGCCCGCGAGCTGCCCCTGATTCGGAGGACCCGACGACCGGGGCGCAAGGAGGCCCGTCGGGGTTCACCCGGTGGGCCTCGGTCTTCGCGCTGTGCCGATCCATCGCCGGCGGCCTCGACTGGCGATTTCGCCGCCGGCGAGAGGGCAGCCTCGCGCGGCGCCTCCGTTCGCGGCAACCGGCTCGGTGCGGGCCTTCGCCGTCGGCGCGTGCTGGCGTCACGAGGCGACAGGGCCATTCTTGGCGCGGAGACGCATGACACCGAACGACAGCGACAGGATCACGCGGCGTCAGATCGTGGCCTCGATGGGCGTCGGGCTCGCGGCGACCGCCGTGGCCGGCCCGGCGACTGCCGCCGCCGCGCCCGCGAGCGCAGGCGGGTCGGTGAAGAAGCCCCGGCTGCAGAACCCGATCACGCAGTACCCACGCCCGCCGTTCCCGGCGCAGCAGCAGCCGTGGCCAGGGCTGGCGAGCAAGATGACGCCGCGGCCGGACCACGGCGAGAAGAGCTACCTCGGGTCGGGGAGGTTGGCCGGGCGCAAGGCGCTGCTGACCGGCGGCGACTCGGGGATCGGGCGCGCGGCGGCGATCGCCTTCGCGCGCGAGGGCGCCGACGTGGCGATCAACTACCTGCCGGCCGAGGAGTCGGACGCGCAGGAGGTGATCGCGTTGATCCAAGCGGAGGGGCGCAAGGCCGTGGCTGTCCCCGGGGACATCCGCGACGAGGCGTTCTGCAAAAAGCTGGTCGCGTCCGCGGTCGAGAAGCTCGGCGGGCTCGACATCCTCGTCAACAACGCGGCCCGGCAGCAGCAGCGCAAGTCGATCCTCGAGCTGACCACCGAGGACTTCGACGCGACCTTCAAGACCAACGTGTATGCGATGTTCTGGATCACCAAGGCCGCATTGCCGCACATGCCGGCCGGCGCGTCGATCATCAACACCGCGTCGGTCCAGGCCGTCGACCCGTCGGCCAACCTCCTCGACTATGCGCAGACCAAGGCGGCGATCGTGGCCTTTTCGAAATCGCTGGCCAAGCAGCTGGCGCCGCAGGGGATCCGCGTCAACGCGATCGCGCCCGGGCCGTTCTGGACGCCGCTGCAGCCCAGCGGCGGCCAGCCGCCGGACAAGCTGCCGAACTTCGGCGGCGACACCCCGCTCGGTCGCCCGGGTCAGCCGGCGGAGATCGCCCCGCTGTACGTGCTGCTCGCGTCGGCGGAGTCGAGCTATTGCACGGGGCAAGTGCTCGGCGCCTCCGGCGGGACGGGGAAATTTTAAAAGAATCAATAGACCCGGCGCCATCATGAGAGCCGGCGTCGGCCGGGTCGATCTCAGCTGTTCGCCACGATGGCGAACGGCTCCGGCTGGCCGGCGTCCAGGGCCCGCAATTCACAGAGGGGATGCTGGCGCGTGGACGACGATCTCGGCGAGCAGGCGCTCGCGTCGCGCCGTGGGCAGGGCCCGCTCGCGCTGCAAGCACGACTCCAGGGCCTGCTGCGCGTCGAAGTGGATCCGGGTCTCCGCCGGCGCCGACGACTCCTCGAATCGCCACAGCGCGTCGGCGGCGAGCGAGGTCAACCACTTCAGGCGCCGGAGCTGCCAGAACTCCTCGTTGTCCGAGTGGAAGAACCGCTGGGCGCGGATGAACTCGTGGCGGGGGGGCTCGTGCCACGCGCCGAGCACGACCCCGCGCGCGGCCTCCCGCGCGGCCTCGGCGACGGGCAGGGACACGTCGAGGGCCGCGCACACCGCTTCGTCGCAGCCGTCCGTCTCGCCGTCCGGGAGCCGATCGCTGATTTGCTGGTGTGCCTCCAGCAGCTCGAGCATGGCCGCGCGGTCGGGCGACCCGGTGGTGACGTGGAGCCGCTTCTGCTCGAGCTCGACTCGCAGGAGCCCCGCCGTCGCGGTGGAGAGGCCTTCCCGGCGCAGGGAGATGGCAATGGCCCGCTCTGCGCAATCGAGGGCGAAGCGCTGCAGGACCTGCTCGGGGGTCTTGGCGAGGAGCAGGTCGACGTCGTCACCGTAGTGCATGGGACGCGACGTTAGCCGATGCGCGGGCGGAGCGACCGGGCTGGAACTCGATGTGCGGTCAGCGATCGCGGGCGCCGAGCAAAGCGGCGAGCTGGTCCCACGAGGCCGGGTCCAGCCCGTAGTTCGGCGCCCGCGTGGGTCGACGGCCAGCGGCCTGGCCGCCGCCTTCGAGCCGGACGAGCCGCAGGTCGCCGCCGTCGGGGAAGCGCAGGGCGAGCAGGGGCTGCCAGAAGGTGCCGCCGCCTCCGCGGCCCTGCGTGCGGAACACGTACTGCTCGACGCTGGCCTCGACGTCGGCGACGCGGACCCGGCGGTCGGCGAGGACCAGCTCGCCGCCGTCGATCGTCAGGGTCGGACCGCGCCGCCACGTGAAGGTGATGTAGAGCAGGCCGAGGATGAAGACCGGACCCGCGAGCATGGAAAGAGCGCCGGCCACCGCCGGCGACGCGCCCTCGAGCGCCTTGGCGCCGATGACCACCAGCACGCCGGCGAGGACCGGGGTCCAGGAGAGGCGGACGATGTCCCAGGTCGAGCGATGCGGGACGAGCGGGGCGGCGAAGGTCATCGCGTCACCTTAGCGCGACCGGCCCGCGCGGGGCAGGGGCGGGATCGATCGCCGAAAGCCGATGACGCGCGGGCCCGCGAAAGTTACGCGGGGCCCGCGGGCGAGCAGGACTTGCAAGACGGGTGTTGCGGGGCGCCTTCCTGGCAGTGATCGAAGGCGTAGCCGCACGCGAGGACACCGTCTTCGAATTGCCCCCCGTAGAGGCAGAGGTCGGGCCTTTCGAGGCAGGCCGCGACACCGTCGGGATCGTCGAGGCATTCGTCGGGCACAGGAAGACATTGGCCGGGCACCGGCAGGTCGTCATAACATTGATAGGACTCGGACTCGCCGGTGTCGGTGTCGGTATCGGTGTCGTCGTCGTAATCGTCGTAGCAGGGATCCTTGGTGACGAGCTGGCAGAGCGGCGGACGCGGACCTCGATTCACGCCGAGCAATGGCTGGAGCTCGTCGCGGAGGAACGGGCACGAGGATCGACCGCAGGCGACGCGAGCGGGTGACGCAGGTCGTCACCAGTGTCGGCATCGCTGCGATCGATCGCCTGGCCGGCGATCGCCCACCGCACGGGGCGGGTCCGCGCGCCGGGGCTCGCCGGCCGACGGGCGCGTGGTATCCTCGGTGAACGATGCTCGTGCGCCTCGCCCTCGCGCCGCTGCTCGGCGCGGCGCAGGTGCCCGCGCCGCCCGAGGTCGCGCTCGAGTGGCGGGCGCCTGCCGGTTGCCCCGAGCGCGACGAGGTGCTGGCCGCGGTCGCGCGCCGGCTCGGGCGGCCGCTGACGGCCGAGGAGGCCGAGGTCGAGGCGACAGTGGTGCCTGACAGCGGGCGTGGGTTCACCCTGCGGCTGCGGCTGACGGCCGGCCAGCGCGGCGAGACGCGGACCATCTCCGACCCGTCGTGTGCGGCCCTGGCCGACGTGGTCGCGGTGCTGGTGGCCGCCGCGGTCGAGCCGGCCCGCGTGCCCGAGCCGGCCCCGACGCCCGCGCCCGAGCCTGCCCAGCCGGCCGAGCCGGGGCTGGAGCCCGCGGTCGCGGCCATGCCCGAGCCGGGGCCCGAGTTCGCGCCCGAGCCCGCGCCGGTGACGGACGAGCCCACCGAGCCGCTCGCTCCGCCTGTCTCTTCACGCAGGTCCAAAAGGCCAGGCGGATTCGTGCGCGTCCACGGCGGCGGCGAGGCGGGGGCGGTCCCGCGGGTCTCGGGGGCGGTCGGGGTCGCGGGCGGCGTGCTGTGGCCGCGCTGGCGCCTGGAGGTGCAGGGGCTGTTCGTGGCGCCGCAGGGGGTCCCGCGCGAGGTGGCCGGGCTGCAGGTGGAGGTGCGGGCGGCTCTGTTCGCGGCGGCGGTCCACGGCTGCGCCCGGCTGGGGCGCGGGCCGATCGAGGTGCCGCTGTGCGTCGGGCTCGAGGCAGGGGGCATGCGCGGCGAGGCGCGGGGGCTGTCCTCCGGGCGCGCGGCGGCGCAGGGCTGGCTCGCCGGCGTGCTCGGCGCCGGGGTCGTGTGGCACGCGGGGGCTCGCTGGGGCGTGTGGGGGGCGGTGCAGCTGGCGCTGTCGCCGGTGTATCCGAAGTTCGAGCTGGAGGCGGTCCCCGACCCGGTGCGCCTGTGGGCCCCGTCCTGGGCCTCCGGCCGGCTCATGCTCGGGGTCGAGCTGCGATTCGGAGACCCATGGTGACGGATCGACGCGAGCGCGGAGAATCGTGGGTACCTTCCGGACCCGCGATGACCCCGCGCGAAACCGCCCACGAGGACGAACCCCAGCTGCGTCGCTTCCAGGCGCTGTACCGCGCCGAATTCGCGTTCGTGTGGTCGGCGGCGCAGCACTTCGGCGTGGCGGCCGGGACGGTCGACGACGTGGTCCAGGAGGTGTTCCTGACGGCCTATCGCCGGCTCGACCAGCTGCACTTCGAGGTCTCGCCGCGGGCGTGGCTGTTCGGGGTGACCCGCCGCGTCGCTTTCCGCCACCGGCGCGGGGCGGCGCGGCTGGCCCGCCGCCACGCCGCGTTCGCCGAGCTGGCCCGCCCGCAGGCCGCGGCGCCGCAGCAGCGCCACGACGACGCGCAGCTGCTGACGCGCGTGCTCGGCGAGCTGGCCGACGGCACCCGCACCGTGTGGGAGATGACCGAGCTGCTCGGGATGAGCGCGCCGGAGATCGCGTCGGAGCTGGGCCTGCCGCTCAACACGGTGTACTCGCGGCTGCGGCTGGCGCGGCAACAGCTGCAGGCGCTGGTCGCCTCCGATCGCCTCGAGTCGCTGCGCGACGCCACGCGCCAGCGCCAGGCGCCGCCGCGCGAGGCCGAGTCGCGCACGTGGGGCGTCCTGCTGCCGGTCCTCGGCAAGCCCGCCGCGGCGGTCGGGCTCACCGCGTGGGTGTCGACCCAGACGGCCGCGGCGACGACGATGATCGTGGCCGGGGCCGCGACGGTCGGCCTGGTGGTCGCGCGCGAGCCGGCCCGCGCGGCCGATCGCCCGCCGACCGCCGCGCACGCGCCGGTGATCGCGGCGGCGAAGGAGCCGGCC
The DNA here is from genome assembly GCF_026626745.1 of Nannocystis sp. RBIL2. GTDB lineage: Bacteria > Myxococcota_A > Polyangia > Nannocystales > Nannocystaceae > Nannocystis. The sequence goes on along the minus strand of NZ_JAPNJW010000001.1, from coordinate 1,456,023 downwards.
GGCGCGCCCGAGCCGGCGCCGATCGCCGAGCCGCCCGTCGTTCCGGTACAGGTCCCGAAGGACATGTTTAAAAGGACATCCTCGGAGGTCGCCAGCGCCCGGCCGCAGGTCGGCACCGCGTCGGCGGCCGCAGCGAGCGACGCGGGCGCGCGGCTGGCCGCGGAGGTGGCGGCGATCGATCGCGTGCAGGCGCGGCTGGCTGCGGGCGACGCCGCGGGCGCCCTGGCCGGAGCGGCCGAGCACGCGCAGGGGTTCCCCGACGGGACGCTGGCCGACGTGCGCGAGGCGGCGCGGGTCGAGGCGCTGTGCCGCCTCGGCGACGAGGCGGCCGCGCTGTCGGCGGCGCAATTGCTGGTGCGCACGTTCCCGTCGTCGGCGGTGGCGCAGCGGTTCGCAAAATTTAATCGCTGCGGGCAGTGACGGATCGGGCACCCGGAGGAGACGAGGAGGCGAGGAATCGACATGAACCACTTCGCTTACGCCCCCCGGATCCTGCCCCTCGTGCTCGCGCTGGCCGCGTGCGAGCTGCCGACCAAGCTCGGCAACCTGAGCGCGACCGACTCCACCGGTGATCAGGCCGGCACCACTGCCGACGGGACGGACGGTGACACCAGCGCGGGCACCACCGGCGCGACGACCGACGCGACGACCGCGGCGACGACCGACGCGACGACCGAGACCTGGCAGACGGCGACCACGATGTTCGACCCGTCCGAGACGACGTCGGCCGAGACGACTGTGACCCCGCAGACCACCGACGGGCCGACGCCGATCGACTGCCTCGAGCTCGGCGAGCAGGACTGCGTGGCCTCCCCCGGCTGCATGGCCTATTACGGCAGCGCCTACGAGTTCCCCGGCTGCTCGTCGGGCCAGCAGTTCCTCGGCTGCACGGAGGAGATCGTCTGCGAGCACGACAAGCACACGTTCTGCCGCGAGGGCACCGACGAGGCCTACGAGGTCGTCGCCACGACCTGCGAGCCGCCGGGGTTCGTCCAGTGCGAGCCGCCGGGGGTCGCGTTCTGCGACTCGTGCGGGACGCTCGACGAGGCCGCGTGCCTGGCCGAACCCTCCGAGTGCCAGCCGATCTACGGCGCGCCGCACATCCAGACGAACGGGGACGTGTGCGCCGACTACACCGCGATGGAGTTCCTGATCTGCCAGGCCAACGGCGGCGCCTGCCCGCCCTTCATCCCGGTGGTCTGCGACCCCGACGAGCCCGACCAGGCCTACGACTCGCCGTCGGGCTGCATCCCGGCTGGCTGGATCGAGTGCGGCGAGATGGGCGTGTCGGGCTGCGATTGACGTGACCCCGGGGCGCGGGCCGCGTGGCCGCGGGTGAGGCTGTCCCGAGGGACAGGCGATGGGACATGTCAATCCGGGCGGGAGGGTGATCGACCGACGATCGCCTGTCCCGAGAGACAGAGCGGCCGGCAGGCGTCCGCGGCGCGCTCGAGCGTTCCTGTCCCGAGAGACATGTCGCCGCCCGGCGAGCCGAGCGCCGCGGGCGGCGCGATCCTGTCCCGCGAGACAGGTAAGCGCACCGGGCGAGCGTTCGCCCGGGGCGGGCGATCTTCGCCCTGCGGCTCCGCGCGGGCGCCTGCGCGGCGTGCGCTCGGCGACGCGGGGGCGCCCGAGGCCGGCAGAGGGGGTCGCCGGGGAACGCCCGGGGAGACGCCGCGGCCCGGCCGCGACAGGCGCGCTCCGGTTCGCCCCCGGGCGCGAGCCGGCCCGCTGGCGCCTGTGATACGTTGCGGCTCCCGATGAACGCCGAATCGGCAGGGGCGCACCTCGAAGCATGTCCGTTCTGCGGCGCGGACCACGACGAGGCGACGCTGCGCTGTCCGGCCACGGACATGGTGCTGCCGTTCGAGGGCCGCATGCTGGCGGGCAAGTTCCGCCTCGTCAGCGAGCTCGGGCGCGGCGGCATGGGGGCGGTGTGGCGGGGCCGCAACGTCCACGTCGACCGCGAGGTGGCGCTCAAGCTGATCCTGCCGGAGGCGCTGAAGAACAAAGAGATCGTGGCCCGCTTCCAGAACGAGGCGCGGGTGGCCGCGCGGATCGGGCACCCGGGGATCTGCGACATCCTCGACCTCGAGACGAGCGCGCTCGGCCCCGTGATCGTGATGGAGCTGCTGCGCGGGGAGAACCTCGGCCAGCGGATCGCCCGCGAGGGCCAGCTGGCGCCGACGGTCGCGGTGGCGCTGATCCGCGAGGCCCTCCACGCGCTCGACGCGGCCCACCGCGCCGGCATCATCCACCGCGATCTCAAGCCGGAGAACCTGTTCATCCATCAGCCCGACACCGGCCCCGCGGTGGTCAAGCTGATGGACTTCGGGATCTCCAAGTTCATCGACCGCGACGGGGCCCTCACCGGCAGCGGCGTGCTCATGGGCACGCCCGAGTACATGGCGCCGGAGCAGATCAACGGGGCCGTGTACGCCGACGCTCGCACCGACATCTGGGCGATCGGCGCGGTGCTCTACAAGGCGATCACCGGCGTCGACCCGTTCACCGCGGCGTCGGTGCCCGCGACGCTGATCGCGATCATCACCGCCGAGCCCGAGCCGGTCGACGCGCGCGTGCCCGGGGTGCCGAGCGGGCTGTCGGCGGTGCTCCTGCGCTGCCTGGCCAAAAAGCCAGACGAGCGGTTCCAGACCGCCAAGGAGCTGGCCGACGCGCTGCAGCCGTTCGAGACCCCGGCCGCGGCGGTCTCCTCGCGCGCGGCGGTCTCCTCGCACGCGGCAGTGTTCGCGCCGACGGTCGCGCTGTCGTTGCCGCCGCCGCCGCCGCCGTCGCCGTCGCGCTGGCCGGCGCGGCTCATGGGCCTCGCGGTGCTCGGCGCCGCCGGGTTTGCGGCCTGGTGGTACGTCGGCCGCGGCCCCGACGCGCCGCCGATCGAGCTGCCGACGATCGTGTCCGAGGCGCTCCGCACCGTCGATCCCGCGCCCGCGCCCACGCCCGACCCGACGGCAGGCGGCGCGGTGGCGACGCCGCCGTCGCAGCCGGTCGTGGTGCCGCCGACGCCTGTCCCCGAGGACAGGGTCGAAGAGCCAGCCCCGAGCGCGACCACCGGCGAGGAGCCGGCGCCCGCGACGGGAGGGACGACGGCCCCGCCGCCGGCCGAGGCGCCGCAGCTGATCGCGGCGGGTGACCTGGTGACGCCGGCGGCCCTCGCCAAGGCCGGCAATCAGCACTGGGCCAAGGAGTACTGCGCGGCCCTCGACAAGAACAAGTACCTCGGCATCGCCCGCTGGAAGCTCGCCAACCCCAACGAGGCCAAGAGCTTCGCCAAGGTCGCGGGCATCAAGCCGGGCGGCTACTGGACCACGGCGGCCCACCGCGGTCGCGCGCTGGTGGTGTGGCTGCCGAAGGGCAGCCAGACGTCGGTGCGCGTGACGACCAAGGCCGCGCGCCCGCTGTGCGTGGCGCCCAAGCCGTGACGCTCACCGCGGGCGCGGGTGGCGGAGCGGGAACAGGGCGAGCAGACGCTCGTCGCGCAGCAGCATGCCGAGCCACACGATCACGCCGAACCCGATCGTGAAGCCGAACGACGAGCCGTGGACGACGTGGACGGCAGTGGCGCCGCCGAGGTAGCCGGTGAGGAGCACCGCGCCGAGCACCGCGGTGCGCGGGACGGCGAACAGGACGGCGCACGCGGCCTCGAGGCTGCCGAGGGCGAACAGGGTGTCGGGCGGAAAGCCGAGCGCGGCCGAAGCGGTCACGACCGGCTCGGGCTGGAAGAACTTGGCGACGGCGTCGGCGAGGAGGAACAGCACCGGCAGGGCGCTGATGATGGCGCCGGCGCGGGCGCGCTTCTTGGCGGACGAGGTCTGCATGACAGGTCTCCTGGGAATGTGGGGTGGGGGTCTCGTGAATGAGGGGAGTCGGTGATCAGGCGTCGTGCGGCCCGAACATCTGGCGGATCTCGCACTCGCCGGTGTAGGCGTCGCCGAGCACGCGGGTGTGCAGCTGCATGAAGCGCCGGCCGAGCTCGACCGCCTCCTCCTTGGTGCGCGTCTGCACGATGGCGAAGCCGCCGATGATCTCCTTGGCCTCGGTGAACGGGCCGTCGGTCACGGTCAGCTTGCCCTCCGCGGCCCGGATCTTGGTGCCCATCGCGGTCGGCGCGAGGCCGCCGGTGTCGAGCAGGACGCCGGCCCGCATGGTCTCCTCGATGAACTTGCCCATCTCCTCGACCAGCGCGGGGCTCGGGGGGACGCCTTCCTCGTAGCTCCGATCGGCCTTCATCATCATCATGAATCGCATGAGTCGATACCTTTCGTGGCCGGCGCCGCCGCCCGGTGGCGTCGTCTTGTCCGGCCCTCATGACCACGTCGAACGAGGCCGGCGCGGATCGACACGCGCCGGCGATTTTTTCGATATTTTTGTAAATGGTGAAGATGACTGACGTTCTCGCGGTGCGAGGGCGCGGGAGCGCGGGTGAGCGGAGGTGCTGCTCGCGCGCCGACGATCTGTCTCGAAGGCCAGGTGGTGCGCGGGTCCGCGGCTTGTCGCGGCGGGTGAACCGGGCGATCCTCCGCCGGTCATGACTGCCAGCCACGAGGAGTCACCGGGGACCGCGCTGTTCGAGGCCATCCAGCGCGGCGAGCTCGACGCCGCGGTCGCGCAGGTGCAGGCCGACCCGACGCTGATCCACGCGCGTGACCCGGCGCTCGGCAGCACGCCGCTGATCTTCGCGGCCCACCGCGGTCAGCTGCCGGTGGTCGCCGCGCTGCTGCAGGCCGGCGCCGACGTCCACGCGCGCGAGGCGGCCAGCGACACCACTGCGCTGCACTGGGCGGCCGAGATGGGCATCGCCGCGGTGGCCGAGCTGCTGCTCGCGCACGGGGCCGCGCTCGAGCACCGCGATCAGTGGTTCCGCCTGACGCCGCTGGGCTGGGCCCTGGTGGTGCGCTGGGCCCCGCAAGGCCACCAGGACCGGCCGGCGGTGGCGCGCCTGCTGCGGGCCGCCGGGGCCCGCGAGGACATCTTCACCGCGCTGCCGTCGGGGCTCGGGGCGATCCGGGCGGTCGCGGAGGCCGACCCCGGGGCGGTGGCGCAGCGCATGGGCTTCGTGTCGGCCAGCATGACCGCGCTGCACCTCTCGGTCGCGCGCGGGCTCAAGAACTCGCTGACGCTGCTGGTCGAGCTCGGCGCCGACGTCCACGCGCACACCGACGACGGCCTGACGCCGCTGGCGCTGGCGCTGGCGCGCGGCGACGCGGCCCAGGTCGAGCTGCTGCGCGGGCTCGGGGCCCGCGAGGACGTGGCGACTGCCCTGGTCACGGGCGACCTGGCGACGATGGCGGCGCGGCTGCGCGAGGAGCCGCAGCCGCCGGCGCTGCTGGCGGCGTGGTTGGCGCTGACGGCCAAGAACGGGCGCGTCGAGGCGTTGGGGCCGCTCTTGCGCGGCGGGGCCGCGGTCGACGCTCGCACGCGCCGGCTGCTCGGCGAGACGACTGCCGAGGTGACCGCGCTGCACCTCGCGGCCCGCGAGGGCCACGCGGCCGCGGTCGAGAGCCTGCTGGCCGCCGGCGCCGCGGTCGACGGCCTCGCCGGCCCCGGGCTGCCGACGCCCCTGCACGTGGCCGCGGGCAACGGCCACGTCGAAGTAGTCCGCGCGCTGCTGGCCCGCGGGGCCGATGTCACCGCGCAAGAGGCGGTCTACGGGGCGACGCCGCTGGAGTGGGCCGAGTTCAACGCGCAGGCCGAGGTCGCGGTACTGCTGGCTGGCGCTTAGAGCATGTCCTCATGAGCATGCTCGATCGGGCATGTCCTCGGGGGCATGCTCTTTCGAGCATGCGCGCTCAGCCGCCGTACTTGGCGAGGCAGGCGGCGTGGCTCAGCTTGGGCGCGCGGATCGCCCCGCCGGCCAGGCGCTCGCCGTCCGGGTCGAGGTACACCCGCGCGCCGCCGCCGCGCCCGTGGCAGGCGACGTGGACGTTGAACACGAACGCCCCGTCGGTCTCGGCCTGGAACCAGTGGACGTTGTCGCGGCGGTCCGACACGGACGAGTGATCGCCGGGCGCGAACTCGCGGTCGATCGTCGGGCGGATGACGTAGTGAGCGGCGTGTGTCTCGAGCCGATCGTAGTGGCGCCCGCGCCAGCGGCCCGCGAGCACGATGAAGGCGGTGCACAGGTCCTCGTGGCCGTGGGGGACGATCGCGCGGCCGCGGCGGCAGCCGAACACGCGCTGGCCGAAGCCGAGCCGCGGGGCGCCGGCCAGCGCGGCGAGGTCGACGTCGACGCTGCGAGCGCCTGTGTCCGGCAGCGAGGTCCAGGCCGCCAGCGCGTCGAGGTCGACCGCGGCGTACAGGTCGGCGAGGTCGACGCGGGCGCACAGGTCGTCGAGCAGCCCCTGGAACTCGCGCTCTCCGAGCTGGCGGCCGCGCAGCGCCCGGGTCATCTCGGACAGGTCCCGGAGCCAGGCGCCGAGCGCCGGCCGCAGCGGGCCTGCGACGACGTCGCGTGACCCCAGAAGCTGCGCCAGGCCGACGGTGGCGAGCGCGGCGAGGGCCTGGCCGGAGAGGGCGCGACGGGTGACGGGCATGCGGGGCCTGCCGCGAGTATAGCGGGCGCTCGCTGGCGGTGCAGGCGTCGGCCACGGCGCTCGGCGTCGAGGCTGGCGAGGCGGCGGTCCGCGCAAGCGCGCGTGCGAGCGCCTCCGGGGGATCGACCGACGCCGGATCTTCCGTCCGGTGCGTCTCTCGCGGCTGCTGTCATGATTCGCGGCAGCGAATGATCACAGTCGATGAGCCGCGACGGCGGCACGCATCTGCCGACCCGACGAGGTTCACGCGCTGGCGATATCGACGCACTCGCCGCTCGCGGCTCGCCGGTGGCGCGGCCGCCAGGCGTGAAGCACCGACGAAGGGGCAGATCGGGCCACTCGTGGTGCGCCGGGAGCGGAGTGATCCGGTCGACCTTTCGCGTCGCTCGCCCGGCGAAGTTCGTTCATAGCAACCTGCGATGACGCGGTCGATCCTTGAGGCGATCACTGTCGCATCGTGTCTCACCTTGCTCGCGTGTCCGGCGAATGAGGTCACGGACTCGAGCGGCGACGAGGAGACGAGCACCGGCCTGCCCATCGCCGGCAGCGACGGGGCTCCGGAAGATTCCCCCTTCGAGCCCGTCCCCGGCGGCCTGCGTCGCCTGCTGCGCCACCAGTACGTCGGCTCGATCCGCTACCTCCTCGGCGACGAGGCGGCGGCTGCGGCTGCGCCCCCCGAGGACTATCCGCTGCACGGATTCGACGCCATCGGCGCGGCGGAGCTGGCGCTGCAGGCGAGCGCGATCGAGCAATGCGAGACGTCGGCGCGGGCGGTCGCGATTGCCGCCGTGGCCCACCGCGAGCGGCTCGGGGTCTTCGCGCCGTGCGTGAATGTCGCTACCTCCGATTCGAGCTGTTACGCCGGGGTCGCCGCCGATTTCGGGCGCCTGGCCTGGCGCCGGCCCCTGGCGGACGACGAGGTCGCGACTCTGGTGCGGATCGCCGAGGACGCGCGCGCCTGGGGCGATTCGTTCGCGGTCGGCCTCGAATACGAATTGATGGCGCTGCTGCAATCGCCGCACTTCATCTATTTGAGCGAGCTCGGCGAGCCCGACGCGGACGCGCCGGAGCGGCGGCGACTCACCGGCCTCGAGCTGGCGGCCCGCATGTCGTTCTTCCTGCTCGGGCGCACGCCCGACGCCGAGCTGCTGGCCGCCGCCGAGGCGGGCGAGCTCGAGAGCGAGGCTCAGGTGCGGGCCGCGGCGACGGAGATGCTCGCGCGCCCGGAGGCCCGCGCGACCCTGACGAACTTCTACAGCGAGCTGTTCCTGCTGCGCGACCTGCCGACGATCGCCAAGAGCGCCGCGCTGTTCCCCCAATTCTCGCCGGAGCTGGCCGCATCGATGGCCCAGGAGACCCTGCATTTGATCGAAGAGATCGTGTGGGAGCAGGACGGCGACATCCGCGGCCTCATCGACAGCGACTACACCTTCGTCGACGCCGCGCTGGCCGGGCTGTACGGCGTGCCGGCGCCGGAGGGGCCCAACTTCCACGCGGTCGCGCTGCCGGAGGCGCAGGGGCGCGCCGGACTGCTCGGTCAGGCCAGCTTCTTGGCCCGCTTCGCCCACCCGGCGTTGACCTCACCGACGCGCCGCGGTCAGTTCATTCGCACCCGCCTGCTGTGCGACATCATCTTGCCGCCGCCGCCCGGGGTCGACACGCACCTGCCGCCCGACGACCCCGACAAGCCGCAGACGATGAAGGACAAGCTGCAAAAGCACATGAGCGACGACGGCTGCGCCGGCTGTCACCGCTCGATGGACCCGCTCGGCCTCACTCTGGAGAATTACGACGCGCTCGGCCGCTACCGCACCACCGACAACGGCCTGCCGATCGACGCCGCCGCCGCCACCGACGACCTCGGCGAATTCGCCGGCGCGCGCGAGCTGGCCGCCGTTTTGACCGCCGACCCGCGCACCGCGGCCTGCGTGATCAAGAACTTCGTGCGCGGCGGCCTCGGCCACCTCGAGACCTTCGGCGAGCTGGCGGAGCTGGATGTCCTGCAGGACAGGTTCGTCGCCGGCGGCCACCGAATCCAGGGCCTGCTCGTCGACCTCGTCGCCAGCCCGCTGTTCCGCGCCGTCGCGGACCCTCGCTAGGAGCCCCGCCATGTCTCGTCGCCCCCTCGCTCGTCGCACCTTCCTGCGCGGCGCGGCCCAGGCCGTGGTCGCCCTGCCGCTGCTCGAAGCCATGCTCAACGACCACGGCACCGCGCTCGCCGACGACACGCCGCTGCCGACCCGCTTCATGACGTGGTTCTTCGGCAACGGCGTGCTGCTGCCGCGCTTCGAGCCGGTCGCCACCGGCCCGAACTACCCGCTGAGCGAGCAGCTGGCGCCGCTGGCCGACGTGCGCGAGTACGTGACAGTGCTGACCGGGCTGCAGAACCGCTGCGAGCAGATCATCACCCACCACGAGGGCATGACCGCCTTCAACGGCTACACGATGGTCGAGATCGACGGCCTGTTCTCGAAGGCGGGCGGGCCGACGATCGACCAGCAGGTCGCCGCGGTCATCGGCGACAGCACCCCGATCGCCTCGGTCCACCTCGGGATCTCCAAGCACGTCAGCATCATGGACTCCGGCACGACGATGTTCGCCCTGTCGCACAAGGGCCCCAACGAGCCGCAGTACCCGAGGTTCGACCCGCAGGAGGTGTGGGCCGAGCTGTTCGGCGCGTTCGTGCCGCGGCCCGACGATCGCGCGCTGCGGACCAGCATCCTCGACGCGGTCCGCGACGACGTCGCTCGCCTGCGCAGGCGCATCGGCAAGCACGACAATCAGCGCCTCGACGCCCACCTCGACGGCGTCGCCGCGCTGGAGAAGAAGATCACCGCAGCCGCCCCGCTGTGCAGCTTGCCGGCCATGCCGGGCCAGGCCAACGTCGACGTCGACGGGGTCGAGCCGATCACCGCGGTCAACGACGCGATGAGCGACCTGCTGGTGTACGCGTTCGCCTGCGACATCACCCGCGTGGCCAGCTGCCTGTTCATCGGCGGCGCCGCCGAGACCGTGTTCGCGGAGATCGGCCAGACGGCAGGGCACCACTTCCACACCCACGATGCGGGCGCGCAGGACCTGGTCCACGAAGGGGTGGTCTACATCATGGAGCGCTTTGCCGATCTGCTGCGCAAGTTCAAGGCCTGGCAGGACATCGACGGCAAGAACCTGCTCGACAGCTCGATCATCTACTGCAGCTCCGACTGCTCCGAGGGCATCTCGCACAGCATCGCCCGCCAGCCGATCCTGCTCGCCGGCCACGGCCGCGAGCAGCTCGTCCACCCCGGCATCCACTACCAGGTGACGCCGTACCCGTTCAGCGACGGCAACATGTCCGACGTCCTGCTGACCTGCTTGCGGGCGTTCGATCCGTCGACCGAGTCGGTCGGCGCCGGGGCGCCCATGTCGACCACGCCGCTGCGAGAGATCGCCGGCAAGGCGTTTCAGGGCTGACGCGGCGGCCTTGCTCGCCGAGGCGGCGCCGGGCATCTTGTCGGCGTGCGGTTCTCTCGCGTATTTCTATTCGCCACCACCACACTCGCGCTCGCCTGCAAGGACGACTCCGATCCGCTGGCGACCGCAGGGCCGATCACTGCCTCTTCGAGCGACCCCTCCGCGGGCTCCAATCCTTCGGGCCTCGACCCCACGAGCGAGGGCTCCAGCGGCAGCGGATCGAGTGGAGGCGATCCGACCGGCGGCGAGCCGACCGGCGGCGAGACCGGCGAGATGTCCGGCACGCCTTACGAATGGTGCCAGCGCTATCTCGCCTGTCTCGCGGTCATCGAGCCGAACGAGCTGCCCGGGGCCCTGGCGGGGTTCGGCAAGGACTCGGACTGCTGGACCGGGTCGGCGAGCGACGCGGAGCTGTGCCAGACGGCGTGCGTCACGGGGCTCGAGCAATACCATCCGGCGGTGCCGGACGAGCCTGCGTGCTTCCGCTGCAACGACGACAGCGAGTGCGATCCGGCCGATGATGCGTCGTGCATCGATCACGGGTGCATTCCCGCCTGCGGCAACGGGGAGATCGAGCTAGACGAGGTCTGCGAGCTCAGCATCGCGTGCGAAGATTGCAAGACCGGCGTCGCCTGCAGCCCGTACACCGGCGTGGGCTGCGAGGTCGGATACAAGTGCGTGTTCTCCGAGTTCGGCGACAACGTCGAATGCGTGGCGGGGAAGGACACCGACGGCGGCGTCGGCGAGGTCTGCGAGGACGGCGAGGGCTGCGGCAAAGGCCTCTACTGCCTGTACAGCGGCGCCTTCATCGACTTCGAGTGCGCCGGCGAGTATTGCTGCGCGCCCTATTGCAACCTCACCGGCCCCGACACCTGTCCCGAGGGCGCCGACTGCCAGGAGCTCCTCGGCAACAGTGTCCCACAGCTCGATTACGTGGGGCTCTGCACCTGGTGAGTCGTTCGCGGCCGACTAGCCGCCCGTCAACCGATCGCGCTCGGCCAGCGCCGGGAACCACTTCATCCACAGCAGCACGCACACCAGAGTGCCGACGCCGCCGAACACGATCGACGGCACCAGGCCCATCCACGCCGCGGTGACGCCGGAGCGGAACTCGCCCAATTGATTGGAGGCGCCGATGAACAGGTAGTTCACGGCGTTGACGCGGCCGCGGTACGCGTCGGGCGTCTCGAGCTGGACCAGCGACGCGCGGATGACCACGCTAAGCATGTCGGCCGCGCCGAGCACCAGCAGCGCGATCATCGACAGCGCGAACGACGTCGACAGGCCGAGGACGATCGTCGCCAGGCCGAACACCGCCACCCCGGCGAACATCACCCGGCCGGCCTGGCGCTCGATCGGTCGCCGCGCCAGCCAGAACGAGATCGCCAGCGCCCCCGCGGCCGGGGCCGAGCGCATGAAGCCGAGGCCGATCGGGCCGGTGTGGACGAGGTCGCGGGCGATGATCGGCAAGATCGCAGTGGCCCCGCCGAGCAGCACCGCGAACAGGTCGAGCGAGATGGCGCCGAACACCACGGGTTGGCTGCGGATGTAGCGGATGCCGGCGAACACCGACTTCGCCTCCGGTTCGTCGGTGACCGCGATCGTCGGCGCCGGCGGGCGGCGGATCACGCCGAGCAGCGCGACCGAGGCCGCGAACAACAGCCCGCCGACGGCGTACACCGCCCCCGGCCCGGCGAGGTAGATGAAGCCGCCGAGCGCGGGCCCGAGGATGACCGCAGACTGGGTCGCCGCGCTGGTGACGCTGACCGCCTGCGGCAGCTCGGCCGGGGGCACCAGCACCGGCAGCAACGCGCTGAGCGACGGGGCTGCGAACGCCTTGCCGATCCCGAGCACGAACACGCCGATGAAGATGCCGGTGACGTCGAGCCAGCCCTGAAAGCAGCCGAGCGCGAGCACCAGCGCGACCAGGCCCTCGAGCACGTGCCCGGCCTGGACCACGCGCCGGCGGTCGAACTTGTCGGCGACCTGGCCGGCGACCAGCACCAGCAGCACCGCCGGCATGAACCCCGCGAGGCCGACGTAGCCGAGCGCGAGGGCGCTGTCGGTGAGCTCGTAGACCTGCCAGCCGACCGCGACGGCCAGCATCTGGAAGGCCATCATCGAGCACAGGCGCACGCACCAGTACAGCGCGACGTCGCGGTTGGCGAAGATCGGGGTGGACGGGGGGGCCGTCATGGCGGTCGCTGCGGAGGGGATGATCGGGCCGATCGGCCCCCGCAAGCACGCGAGAAAGCCGGCGGAATCGCCGCGGCGAGGTGAGGAGGCGGTCGCGCGGAGACGGCGCTCCCTCGGATCGCCGCGGACATGTACTCGCCGTGCGTCGCGAGCACGACGCGCGCGAGCGAAGCGGGACAGCTGTCCGTGGCGCCGCACGAGCGCACCGCCCCTGCCTGGCGACGCCGCGAGCGGCCGAGCTCGGCATCACGATGCCGCAGTGCGAGTACTGCATCGGCGCGGCATGCAGAGGCGCAGACCGCGACGGCGATCGTGCGAGCGCGAAACGATCGGCGCGTCGCTCCGATGAGTCCCTCACGAACGCTTCGGCGCGCACGCGCCGCGATGCCTGCGTGGGCAGCAGCGTGGCGCGCAGCGCCCCGGGCACGACGAGCGCAGCGCGGCTCGCAGCGGGCACAGGCCACGAGGAGCGTCGCGGCTGTCCGCAGCGGCCCGGGCCGCGGGCACGTCCGCCACCACATGTATGAAGGGACATGCCTGAGCGGGCATGTCCCTCAAAGCATGTACCGGAGGACATGCCCGAACGGGCATGCCCGATTGCTCAGCCCATCGCCGCGATCTCGTCGGCCGCGCGCTGGCCGGACTCGATCGCGCCCTGCATCCAGCCGGCCCACACGGACGTGTGCTCGCCGGCGAACACCACCCGACCCTCGGGATTGCGGGCGGCGGCGACGATCCACCACTGGTCCGGCAGGGTGTCGGTCCACGCGCCCTTGGACCACGGGTCGTCGGACCAGCAGAAGTGGAAGAAGACCACCTTCTCGTCGCGGATCTCGGGGAAGAACTTCTCGACCTCGGAGAGGCAGAACTCCTCGCGCTCCTCGGGGGCGACCGCGCAGTAGGCGTCGGCGTTGTGGTTCTGCGTGTACGACTGGATCACGCCCATGGTGGTCCCGGCGGGCTGGACGTCGCTGAGGTTCCAGATCCGCTCGGCCGGGCCGTCGGTCTTGGCGATCTTGAGGCCGCCGATGCCCTCTTTCTCCCAGAAGCGCGTGCGCGTCTGGATGTAGCCGCGGCCGGCGTTCATCAGGAACAGCTCCTTGATCGCCTTCGTCTTGTCGGCCGAGAACTCGGGCTCGATGGCGACGTCGCGCAGGGTGGTGAAGGGGATGGCACACACCAGGTAGTCGGCGGACAGCGAGGTCTCGCCGTCGGGCCCGACGAACGTTACCGTCACGCCGGCGTCGTCGTGCGCGATCTTGGTGACCTTGCTGCTCAGCAGGATGTTGTCGAGCCCGACCTCCTCGGCCAGCCGCTTCGGCAGCTGATCGTTGCCGCCGCGGATGTGATAGGTGGCGAGCCACGCCTGGTCGGCCACCTCGGCGCCCATCCACGCCAGGGTGCCGATGGTGCTGATCTCGGAGCCGTTGTCGGCGCCGTACAGCTTCAGGTAGGTCTCGCTGGTCCCGCGCATGCGCAGGAAGTCGGCGTAGACCATGCCGTCGTACTTCTCGACGATGCCCGGCTTGGGGAAGCCGTTCATGCGCGGGTCGCCGAACTCGGTGAAGGTGGCGTAGACCTCGCGGGTCCAGTAGTCGCCGAGGCTCAGCTCGAGCTCGTCGTCGTTGAGGCCGTCGAGCGGCCACGGCTCGCCCGCGACGTGCATGAACCGCTTGCCGTCGATGTAGTAGAGCGGCTCGCCGTCCTTGTACTCGTCGAGCTCGAGGCCCAGCATCTCGCAGTAGTCGAGGGTGCGCTCGTGGACGTCGGGGATCCGCACCGCGCCGATCTCGGCGAACTGGCCCTGCTCGAGGCCCTCGCGCAGGGTCCACACGCGGCCGCCGACGCGGTCGCGCCCCTCGATCACGGTGACCTCGTAGCCGAGCTGCTGTAGCTCCCAGGCCGCAGAGAGGCCGGCGAGACCCGCTCCGAGCACGAGCACGCGCTTTTCGGCGGCGGCGGCTTGACCGCAGGCGGGGAGGGCATGGGCCGCGCCGGCCCAGACGAAGAGGCCGGCGAGACGCCGACGACTGATCCTTGGCTGCTGCATCGAGCGGGGACTGTACGCCCGTCACCCCGCCGCTGGAAGCCGCGCCGCAGGGGCCGCCGGGGTCGGGCCCGCTTGTCAGGCGGCCAAGATCCTCTATGGTCCCCCTGTGAGCCACACGGACCAACTGCGCCACACGCTTACACATTTGCATCATGAACTCGAGTCGGTGTCGACCGCCGATCCCGAGGTGCGTGGGATGTTGACGCAGACGCTGCGCGAGATCGCCGACCGCCTCTCGGCGCGGGGCGGCGAGGTGGCGACGCAGCCGACCACGGCGATCGCCGACGTCGAGACGGTCGATCTGCTGCGCGCGTCGGCCCGGCAATTCGAGGCCGACCACCCGCAGGTCGCGACCGCGATCGAGAGCGTCGTCGATGCGCTCTCGCGCATGGGGATCTGAGGTCTACTGTACCTGGCGCAAAGGACATGCTCCAGAGGACAGCTCGTCTTCGGCGGGCCTGGTGGGCCCCCGGACCGTGCAGTAAGGTGACGGTTCGACTCGCCTACCAGGAGCTCGTTAAAAATGCGCCATGACTCGACTTCACTGCTTGCGACCGCCAGTCTGTCCTTGATCCTGCTCGCCCTGCCGGGCTGCAACGGCAAGGAAGAGGCGACGGGGACCGAGACCGGCACGGGGACCGAGACCGGCACGGGGACCGAGACCGGCACCGGGACCGAGACCACCACCACGAGCACGACGACGACCACGACGGACACCACTGACGGCACTGTCAGCGAAACCGGGGTGACCGTCGCGCCGACGACGACCGAGCCGGGGACGACGACCACCACCACGACCGGCGAGCCGCTGACCAGCACCACCGAGCCGGGGACGACGACCACGACGACGACGGACACCACCGCCGGGACGACCGCCGACACGACGACCACCACCGGCGAGCCCGACGTGTGCGCCCCGGCCCCGAACGACGACGAGTGCACGACCTGCCTCAAGGACGGTTGCTGCGACGAGCAGGTGGCCTGCGCCGGCGACGAGGACTGCGCGTGCTTCTTCGACTGCATCGCCACCAACGACCCGCAGCAGTGCGGCCAGACGTGCATGATCAACCCGATGCAGAACCCGCAGATCCTCGCCCTGTTCACCTGCGCCCAGCAGAGCTGCGCCCAGCAGTGCCTGTGACCTGACCTTTCGGCCATGGAAGTGCCGCGCCCCGTCCGCGTCCTCGCTGCCTCTCTGTCGCTGCTGCTCGCGTGCGGGCGGCCGTCGACGCCGCCGGGTGGCGAGGACGATCCGGGCCTCTCGATCGCGCGCGCCGAGGCGCGACGCGAGGCCGGCTCGGCCGCGCTGGTCGAGCTCACCGCTCCGCCCAAGCCGTCCTCCGCGGCGATCCGCGGCCTCGGGCGGGTCGGCGACGCGGTCGCTCTGGCGCGGCTCGGCGAGCTGCTGGCGAGCCCCGACGAGGCCGTGCGCGTGGCGGCGATGCAGGCGCTCGACGTCGCCGGCGCGCTCGGGTCCGAGGTCGCGGGCTTCGAGGACGCGCTGTGGCAGCGCTGGCCGCAGGCGTCGCCGCGCGAGCGGCTGGCGATCGTGGCTGCCACGCGGCGCCTCGGCGGTCCGGCTGCGAGCGCGCGTCTGGCCGCGGCGCTGGGGGCCGGCGAGGCGATGGAGGTGCGCGAGGCGGCGGCGATCGTGCTGGGGATCCTCGGCCGCCGCGAGCTGCCGCTCTCCGACGCGGCGCGCGACGGTCTGGTGGTGCTGGCGGGCGAGAGCGAGCCGCGGCTCGTTTACGCGGCGGTGTACGGGCTGGCGTACGCCCACGCGGCCGGCCACGACGCCGGCGAGGCGGCGCTGCTGAGCGCGACCGCGGCGGCCGACCCCGACGCGCGGGCGCTGGCGCTGAAGGGCCTGGCCCGCCGCAAGCCGCCGGAGGCGCTGGCGGCGATGCGCGCCGGCCTCGGCGATTCCGATCCGTGGGTGCGGGTGGCGGCGGTGCGCGGCCTCGGCGAGCTGGGCGACGCGGCCGCGACCGCGGCGCTGTGGGACTGGCTGCGCGCCGAGCTCGCGGGTGACATTGTCGATGGGACAGGTCCCGGACACCCTGTCCTCGAGGCCATGTCCGTTCTGACAGCCGGCAAGAGCGTCCCGGCGGGGGCCGCAGAGGTCCACGCGCGCGCCGAGGCCCGGCTGGCGGCGGCCGGGCCGGAGGCGCGGCGGGTGTGGGCGCGGCTGTGCTGCGGCCTGGCGGCGCTGGCGGCCCGGACCGGCGAGTGGCGGCCGCCGCTGCGCTGCGCCGAGGCGGCCGGGGCGGCGGGGGAGATCGAGCGGCTGTCCTTCGAGACAGGTCTTCTCGGCCAGGGCACGGGCGGCCCGGCGGAGGCGCGGGCGACCCGGCTGACGGCGCTGGCCGGCCACGCCGACGCGCCCGTGCGGGCGGCCGCGCTGGCAGCGGCGGCCCGCCTGTGGTCGGAGGTCGACGTCGGCGGCCTGATCGCGGCTGGCCTTCGGGACAGCTCACCCGCGGTCGCCGGCACCGCGGCGGAGGCGGTGCAGGGGCGCTTCGCCGGCGACGGGCCGCCCGAGCCGGCGCCGGCGATCGTCGATGCGCTGCTCGAGCGGGCCGCGGCCGACCGCGACGCCGAGCTGTTCGCAGGCATGGCCGGCGCGCTGGCGGAGGTCGGCGGGGCGCGCGGGCTGCAGGTCTGTCGCGCCGCTCTCGGCGACGCCAATCCGAGCGTGCGCGCGGCGGCCCGCGCCTGCGTGAAGGCGGCCAGCGGCGAAGATCCCGGCGTCACCGGGCCCGCCGCGCCGGCCCCCATGCCGCCGCACGACCCGCAGACCGTGCTCGGGCGCGAACTGCTGTGGCGGCTGCACACCGAGCGCGGCCGTATCGACGTCGCGCTGGCCCCGACGGCCGCGCCGTGGCACGTGGCCGCGATCGTCGCGTTGACGCAGCGCGGCTTCTACGACGGCCTGACGTTCCATCGCGTCGTCCCCGGCTACGTGGTCCAGGGCGGCGACCCCGGCGGCACCGGCTGGGGCGGCCCCGGTTTCACCCTGCCCTCGGAGCCAGGCGAGGCTCCATTCGCGCGGGGCGCCGTGGGCATCGCCGACGCCGGCAAGGACACCGGCGGCAGTCAATTCTTCATCATGCACGCCCGCGCCCCGCACCTCGACGGCCGCTACACCCACGTCGGCGAGGTCCGCGACGGCCTGCCCGCAGCGCTCGCGCTGGTGGTCGGCGACCGCATTCTCCGGGCCGAGGTCGTGATCGCGCCGGCATCACCTGGTCGATGAGACAGGTCATGCGAGCGCCGCGCGAGCAATCGTTGCGTCCGGCGACCCGATCGTTCGCACGCGTTGCGGTTGCCCGGTCGAAGCGCCGGCGTATGACTCCTCGGGAGGTGCACCATGGTGCCCTGTGTTCAGACCGTTCTCAGCAGCAGCGTCGCCGTCGCCGCGATCGTGGCGATGGCTGCGTGTACGCCCGAGGAGGACCCGAATCCTTACGTCGAAGTCGACACGCCGATCGCCAGCGACAACGGGCAGTTCTCGATCTCTCTCCGCGCCGCCGAGGGGCGCGCGTGGCCGCGGTACGTCGGGCCGACCGCGCTCGCGGCCAACATCGAGGTCGGGCCCGATCCGCCGCACCCCAGCCCGGAGTTCAACGGCGCCGTGCTGAAGCCGCCGCTCACCCTGACCCTCGGGGAGCCCTGGAACGTGCTCGACGAGGCCATCACCGACCTGACCGCCAGGACCTGGCCCGTCACGCCCGACGGCTTCAAGTGGATGGTCGCGGTCGACTTCACCACGCCCGGTGACTGGGTGTTCCCGCTGACCGTCCGCGACGCGCTGGGTCGCAAGGACCGCGCCGAGATCGTGTTCCACATCGAGCCGAAGCCGTAGCGCGCCCGTGCGGGGCTCGGCGGCTTCGGGCGTGACGCGAGGAAGGTGCGAGATGCCAGGTGAGCGCTCGCGCCCCGCGTCGGCAGCCCCGGCGGGCCCGACCACGGCGCGCCGGGTCCGCCCGTGCTAGGCTGGCCCAGGATGACGCGTGCGCGGCTGAGCTGGCTCGGAACGTTGTTATTCTGGACATTTCGTGCGATCTGGGCGGCCGTGGTGGTGGTGGCGCCGGCCCTCGGGGTGTGGGTGGCGTCGTCGCTGGCGGCCTACCGCAACGGGCCGGTGTGGCTGGTGTGCGCGGCGGGGCTGCTGCTGTTCCCGATCGTACCTGTCGCTTGGGACATGTTGTCCGAGCTGCTGCGGCGGCGCCGGGCCCACCGGCGCGACCGGCGGGTGCTGACGACGTGGGACCGCATCGTGCTGCGCACGCTCCTGGTCAACCTGGCGGTCCTGACGGCGCTGCTGTGGTCGCGGCCCGAGGCGGTGTTCACGGCGATCTCGACGCGCGGCGACTGGTTCCTCGAGGGCGCCGAGCACCCGCTGGCCGACCGCGCCCGCGCCGGCCTGCTGCAGGCGGCCGATGGGCTGCAGTGGCTGTACGAGGCGGCCCACGACAATCAGTACGCGGAGCTGATCGAGACGAAGCCCGCAGAGGCCCCGACGCCGCAGCCGGTGCCCGCAGACGACGCGTGGAGCGACCCGTGGCAGCGGCCGCCGCAGCCGTCGCCCGCGCCCGAGCCGGGCACCGAGCCCGCGCCGACGCCGTCGCCCGCGCCCGCGAACGAGCCGCAAGCCGCGATCGGAGCGGCCTGGCCGTCGCCCGCCGAGATCCACCCGGCGGTGCTGGCGATGTCCGACGAGGCGCGCAGCAGCATCGACGCCGTCGGCCGGCACCTGGCCGCGAGCGAGCCCGATCCGGCGCGCCGGATCAAGGCGATCCACGACTTCGTCGCCACCCACCTCGCCTACGACGCGGCGTCGTACCTCAACCGCGACGTCTACCCCGACCAGCGCGCCGAGGCGGTGTTCGCCTCGCGCCTGGCCGTCTGCGCCGGCTACGCCAACCTGATGCGGGCGATCGCTGCGGTCACCGGCGACGAGGTCGTGGTCGTCGTCGGCGACGCGCGCGGCCTGTCGCGCGAGGTCGAGGGCGAGTCGCACGCGTGGAACGCCGCCCGCGTCGACGGCCGCTGGTACCTCATCGACGCCACCTGGGACTCCGGCCACCTCAAGGACGGCGCGTTCGTCCGCGAGTACCGCACCGACTACCTGTTCGTGCCGCCGGCGCTGATCGGGGTCACGCACTTCCCCGAGGAGCCGGCCTGGCAGCTGCGCGAGCAGCCGCTCACCCGCGGCGAGTTCGCCCGCCAGCCGATGATGCGGCCCAAGTTCTTCGCCGACGGCCTGCAGCTGGTCGAGCCGCGCCGCTCGCAGGTCACCGTCGCCGGCGAGTTCGCAATGAGCCTCGACAACCCGCGCGGCCGCAACCTGATCGTCAAGGCTGTCCCCGAGGACAGCTCGCCCGCGGTCGAGTGCGAGCTGACCGGCACCCGCGCGGTCTCGGTGTCGTGCGGGCCGCTGCAGAAGGGCACCTACGCGGTCCGGATCTACACCTCGCCGACCCTCTACGGGACGTACCAGGGCGTGGGCGAGCTGCAGGTCCACGCGTCGGGGTAGCGGGCGCGACCGCGACGTTCGAAGCGCCCTGGAGCGAGCCGCGCGGGCGCGCGGGGCATGATATGTCTTCAGAGACATATCATGATTGCGCGTGCTCACGAGCTCGCCGGCCGATCGGTCAATCGCGCTGTTACATGAGGCACTCTTCGGGCGCCTTGGTGGCGATCGGGCGCGAGCGCGCGAGGGAGCCGAAGCGGTCCCCGGCCTCGGTCACCTGGACGTCGATGTCGCCCTGTTCCCATTGCTCGCCCGCGAGGAGCGTGGGGGCGGTGGAGCTGTCGAGGTACAGCACCTGCACGACGCCCTCTGACTCGTTCCCGATGGTGAGCTCAGAGGGGACGGTGAGGGCGAGGTCCGTGGCGCCGTCACCGTCGAAGTTGCCGCACGCTAGGGACGTTCCGAACCAATCACCGGCCTCCGGGGTGTTGGGGACCAGCGAAGTGTTTTGGTCCCACATTTGGTTGTCCGTGTCGGTCAAGCCGCTGGACGAGCCACGAATCACATGCACCACTCCCTCTCCGGAGTTCTCGTGAGGGACCCCTACGACCAGATCGGTGAAGGCATCGCGGTCAGCGCGGAGTGTCGCCAGAGTATACCCGAACTGATCGCCGGCCTCGCCCAAACCTTGCATGCTCTCCCAGTCCTGACTGATGTACTGATAGGCCGGAGAGGTGGTTTGCAGGCCGGTGCTCGCGGTGCCGTAGAGCACGGCGACCGCGCCCTTGTCGCTGCTGGCCCCGGGAACGCCGACCGCGAGGTCCTGGCATTCGCGCCCGCCAGAGCTGTCGTGATTGAAGTTACCGGCGGCCAACGACCACCCGAAGCTCTCCAGGGAGACGATGCCCGCCGGGTTGGTGAAAGAATCTACGCCTACGCTGGACAGTCCGGTGCTCGAGCCGTAGCGGACGTCGACGCGTCCGAAGCTCTGCAGAGAGGTCGAGATGCTGTAAGCCCAGTAGCCGACCGCCAGGTCTTCGTAGCCGTCGCAGTTGAAGTCGCCGGTCTCGAGGGGCAGGCGGAACCCCTGACCGGTTTCGGTGAGGAAGTGGTGGGCGCCGGGACCGTTCAGGCCGCTGAGCCCGCCGCTGCCGCCGTAGACGAGCATCACGCGCGACCTCGTCTCCTCGGGGGCGTCGTAAACGAGGGCGAGATCGTCGTAGCCGTCGCCGTTGAAATCCCCGGCGACGATCGTGCTGTGGCCGAATCTGCTGTCTGCCGGATCTCCGGGGATACCGCTGCTGGCGAGCGTGAGGACATGATCGTTGTTGGTGGCGAGGCCGATGAGGGAGCCGTAGAACACGTGGATCGCGCCTGCCAAGAGCTCCGATCCGACGTCCTGTCCGCCAACCCCGACGACAAGATCGTCGAAGCAATCGCCGTTGAAATCACCCCAAGCCAGAGTTACCCCGAGATCATCCCCCTCTTCGGAGGCGCCCTCGACGCCCGCCAGATCTTGCCAGATGGACGTGGCTCGATTGCTCGGGTCGTCGAGTCCCATGGCGCTGCCATAGAGCACGTTGACGAGGCCAGCTTCCGAGAGGCCGCTGATGACCTGCCCGGGCGAGCCGATGGCGAGATCCTCGAAGCCGTCCCGATCGAAGTCGGGACCCCGGGCGTGCGCGAGCGAAGGGACGAGATACGTTGCGAGAGCGAGGCAGGTTGTGGATGAAAAGATACGACGCATTGTTCAGGTTGCTCTGATTTGCAGAGTACTCAACGGGATGGAGGTGAACAAGGCGGCGAGGGGATGTATCGTGTGACTTTAGAGAGCGTTCAAGATCGTACACGCGAGCGATACATGGCTCGTACTCTCGCCGGTATTCGCTTCCGGCTGTTTTGGCTCAGCTGGAGTGGGACACGCCCCGGCCTGGTAGAAGGAGCCGGGGGCAAGGATTGCCCATGAGCAAGAAGACACGTCGTCACCACACCCCTGACCAGAAAATCAACCTGCTGCGTCGACACCACCTCGAGAAGGTGCCGGTGTCGGAGGTCTGCGAGGGCGCCGAGCTGCAGCCGAGCGTCTTCTACGGCTGGCAGCGCCACCTGTTCGAGCACGGCGCCGCGGCGTTCGGGGAATCTCGCAAGCGCGTCGAGACTAGCCGGGAGCAGGAGCTGCTCGCGGAGAACGAGCGGCTCAGGGCTCGTCTGGCCCGCAAGGACGAGGTGATCGCCGAGGTGACCGAGGAGCTGGTCCGGACAAAAAAATCTGTTGGGGAGCCCTGACGGACCGCTGGGTTCCCCACGACGAGCGCGACCAGGTCGTCGACTTTGTGCACAGGCTGTCCGAAAAGACAGAGGTGCCGCTCGTGAAGTTCGTGGAGTGGCTGGGCATCGCCCGCGCCAAGTTCTACGAGTGGCGCCGGCGATACGGCAAGCTCAACGAGCACAATGGCAAGACCCCGCGCGACCACTGGATCGAGCCGTGGGAGCGTCAGGCGATCGTCGACTACTTCGACACGCACCCGCTCGAGGGCTATCGCCGTCTGACGTTCATGATGCTCGACGAGGACGTGGTCGCCGTCAGCCCCGCGACCACCTACCGCGTTCTGCGAGCCGCCGGGCGCCTCGATCGCCATCGTCCCAAGCCGAGCAAGAAGGGCACCGGCTTCGTCCAGCCCCTCGGACCGCACATGCACTGGCACATCGACATCGCCGTGATCACCATCGCCCGCGTCTACTACTACCTGTGCTCCGTCCTCGACGGCTACAGTCGATACGTCGTGCACTGGGAGTTCCTCGATCGGATGACCGAGGCCGACATCGAACTCATCCTGCAGCGTGCCCTCGAGGCCCACCCCGGCGCTCAGCCGCGAGTCATCTCCGACAACGGCTCGCAGTTCATCGCCGGCGACTTCCGCCGCTTCATCGACCTCGCCGGCCTGACCCACGTCCGCACCTCCGTGAACTATCCCCAGGCCAACGGCAAGATCGAGCGCTACCACCGAACCCTCGACAAGGACACCATCCACGCCGTCACGCCCGACGGCGCCCACGCCACCATCGCCGCGCGCATCGCTCACTACAACCACCACCGGCTTCACAGCGCGATCGGCTACGTCAGCCCGCGCGACAAACTCCTCGGCCACGAAGCCCAGATCTGGGCCGACCGCGATCGCAAGCTCGAGGAAGCCCGCGAGCTCCGACGCAAGCGCCGAGAAGTGGACCACCTCGGCGCTGCCGCGTAACTTCTCTCGACCCTCCACTTCACCCTCAGCGTCTCCGTTCGTCAACCCTCCATCTGTCCCGTTCACGCTGAGCCAATACACGGCGGAATAGGACGAGCGTAGCTCGCTCCCGCAAGAGCGGCCGGAAAATCGGGAAGCCGTCGTGTCCCTCGCACTCCGTTCGCCGCAAGTTGGGAGGGGGGCATCGGGGGTCATGCGATTCGCGTGGCAGCCATCTCGAGGCTCGAATGGATCGAAGAGACGTAGGACATGTCCGGAGCTCGGCGAAGCCGGCCTCGCGCTCGCCGCTCCGTGCCGCGCGGACGTGGGCCTGGCCGATCGTTATCATCTTCGCACGGCCCGCCGTCACGGTTCCCCGAGAGAGTGGCCGCTGCTGCTCGCGGCGCCGTTGCGGAGGGTGACCGTTCGGGCATGTTCCAAGAAACATGTCTTGCATGTGCGGGCGAGACCGCCGGACGAATCCGAGCAGCCCGCGCTCGGGCATGGCGAGGTCCGGTATCCGGTATTCACGGCGGGGGCTGGTGCCCCGCACGGGTCGTCGGTATCGTGCGGGGATATGAGTGACACCGAGGAGCAGCTGGAGCGCTGGCGCGAGTGGGCACGGCAGTGGGCTTCGTGGTCGGGGCCGCCGCTGCCCGGGCACGTGCCGATGACCGACGATCTGCTGCGGCAGCTGATCGCCTCGCGCGTGCAGGAGGCCGCGGCGGCGACCGGCGACAGCAAGCCGGCGGCTGGCGGCAGCAAGCCCGCGACTGCGGCCGCGGCGGCGACCGTGACGGGGACGCCCGAGGAGCACCGGGCGCGGCTCGACGCGGACCCGCTCGCGTACGACAGCTTTCACGCTCTGTTCTCGCACTACCGCGGCCAGGACCAGCTCGACGCGGCCTTCTGTGTGGCGCGGGCGCTCGTGTTCCTCAAGCAGGCGAACGCCGACGAGGCGCAGCTCGACCGGCAGTTGCACCGGCCCGAATTTCGCCAGGTGCGCCAGCCGCTGAGCGAGGACATGCTGCGGCGCAAGGTGTTCCACTCGGCTGAGACCATCGGGGTCACCGCCGTGTTCGGGATGGCCGCACCGGCCGCCGCGGCGCAGTGGGCCAAGCCCCTGCCGTCTTTCGTGAAGTCGCGCGGCCGCCTCGACCTCGCCGGCGATCGCTCGCCGGTGGCGCGCATGGTCAAGTACGTCCAGGAGGTGCTGAACGTCGGAGAGCCGGACGTCTACCTCATGGACGATGGCGCGGGCGTGTCGGTGTTCAACTCGCAGCGCGACGGTCGCGTTCACCCGGCGCTGTTCGTCGGCCGCGAGGCGGCGGTCGGCGACGACCTGCGGCCGCTGGCGTTCGCGCTCGGCCGCGCCATGACCGAGCTCTATCTGCCGCACTACATGTTCGTCTGCGTCGACCGCTCCTTGCCCAACCTCAAGGCGGTGCTGCGCGCCTGTCGGGTCATGGCCAGGCTCGACGTCGGCGCCCCGCCCGACATCGAGGCCCTCGCGCGCGAGCTGCGGGCGAAGCTGCCGAGCCGTCAGCCCGACCAGCTCCGCGACCTGTTCGCGCGCATCGAAGCCGAGGGCTTGCCGCTCGACGCCGAGCAGTGGGCCCGGAGCGCCGAGATCACCGCGCACCGCATCGGTCTCATCCTCGCCGACGACCTCGGCGTGGCCGCGCAGCACATCCGAGGGGAGCGCGAGGGCTTCTCGTTCCTCACGGCGCGCGACATGATCCAGGAGCTGGTGCGCTTCAGCATCAGCGAGGACTACTTCGCGGTCCGCAAGAGCCTCGGGCTCGCGGGGTGACCGCCTGCGTTTTCGGACATGCTCGATGGAGCATGTCCTTGAATGCATGCTTTTAAAAGCATGTCATGACGGACAGGGGAGGCCCGCGAGGATGTCGGCGACGACCGCCTCGACGGGCTGGGCAGCGTCGACTGTGACGGCGTCGTCGGGCGGCTCGAGCGTCGCCAGCTGGCTGTCCAGCAGGTCAGCTTTAAAAAAGTGGTGGCGGCGGGCGAGCAGGCGGGCGCGGGCCACGTCCGGGTCGATCTGCAGGTACACGAACACGACCCGGGTCGGATCGCGGCGCAGCATGGCGCGGTGGACCGCGCGCAGCGCGGAGCAGGCGAGCACCACGTCGCCCTCGTGCTGCAGCCAGCCGTCGATCTCGGTCGCCAGGGTGTGCAGCCACGGGGCGCGGTCGGCGTCGTCGAGCGGGGTGCCGGCCGCCATCTTGGCCCGGTTGGCGGGCGTGTGAAATTCGTCGGCGTCGATGAAGCGGGCGCCGAGCGCGGCGGCGAGGCGCAGGCCGATGGTGGTCTTGCCGGCCCCGGACACGCCCATGACGACGATCACCACGCGGTGAGCGAAGCGCACTCGCACGGCCGCGTCAACTCGGGCGCGTGGCGATCGGGGCTCACGGCGACCGATCGCGGTCGCGTCAACTCCGCGGACCGCGAGCCTCGCCCGTGTGGCGGGGGCGAGGGCGCTTCGAGGGCCGCCCGCGCGGCGAAGACGGGCCTTTCGCCGTGCCCCGCGGGCGCGCGTGCGTCACACATGGGCGATGCGCACGAGCGAGGACGCACCGCACGAGGCCCGCCGTCGGCGAGCGTCGTCCGTCGGCAGCGCCGCGCCGTCGCGTCGGGAGGTCGCATGCGACTGAAAGGAAAGACGGCCCTGGTCACGGGCTCGAGTCGCGGCATCGGCCGTGAGATCGCCCTCCGCTTCGCGCGCGAGGGCGCCGACGTCGCCGTCAACTACAACGGCAGCGCCGAGGCGGCCGAGGCGGTCGCAGCCGCGATCCGGGCCGAGGGTCGGTGCGCGGTGGTGGTGCAGGCCGACGTCGGCCGCACCGGGGAGTGCGAGAAGCTGGTGGCCGAGGCGTGGCAGGCGCTGGGGCCCCTCGACATCCTCGTCAACAACGCGGGGATGGAGATCCGCGCGCCGTTCGTCGAGGTCACCGAGGCCGACTTCGACAAGGTCCTCGATACCAACCTCAAGGGCACGTTCTTCACCACGCAGGCGGTGGTGCGCCGCTGGCTGAAGGGCGAGCGGGCGGGGCGGATCGTCAACATCAGCTCGGTGCACGAGGAGCTGTCGTTCCCCGGCCACGCGACCTACTGCGCGGCCAAGGGGGCGATCCGGATGCTCACGCGCGACCTCGCGGCCGAGCTCGGTGGCCACGGGATCACGATCAACGCGATCGCGCCGGGCGCGATCGCTACCGACATCAACCGCGACGTCACGGAGGACCCGCGGGCCCGCGCCGGGCTTCTGGCGCGGATCCCGTTGAAGCGGATCGGGACGCCGGCGGACGTCGCCGGCATCGCGGTGCTGCTGGCGTCGGACGACGCGGCGTACGTGACCGGCTCGACGTACTTCGTCGACGGCGGCATGACCTGGTTCCACGAGGAGTGAGGCGATGGGGTACCTGCCGATCCACGACCACGGGATCATCGGCAACATGCGGACGATCGCGCTGGTCGGCACCGACGGCGCGATCGACTGGTTCTGCCACCCGCGCTTCGACTCGCCGAGCGTGTTCGCGTCGCTGCTCGACGACGAGAAGGGCGGCGAGTTCCGGATCTGCGCGGAAGACCAGGCGGCGCCGAGCAAGCAGTTCTACTGGCCCGACACCAACATCCTGGTCACGCGGTTCTTCTGCGCCAACGGGGTGGTGGAGATCGAGGACTTCATGCCGGTCGGGGACAACATCGACCACGGCTGGCACCACCAGATCGTGCGGCGCGTGCGGGCGGTCCGCGGCGAGGTGTGGTTGCACGCCGACTGCCGCCCGGCCTTCGATTACGCGCGCGCGCCTCACGAGGTGGAGCTCGTCCGGCACGGGGCGGTGTTCCGCGCGCCGGGAGTGACGATGTCGCTGTCGGCCAGCGTGCCGCTGACGGTCGCCGAGCGCGGCGGGGTGCACGCCCGCTTCCGCCTGCGCCAGGGCGAGCAGGCGGTGTTCGTGTTCCGCGGCGGGGCCGAGCACGACTGCCCGCGCAGCCCCGATTCCGACGAGGCGGAGACCCTGTTCCGCTGGACCGTGGCGTACTGGCGGCGCTGGCTGTCGCGCTGCTCGTACCGCGGTCGCTGGCGCGAGACGGTCCACCGCTCGGCGCTGACGCTGAAGCTGCTGACCTACGAGCCGACCGGGGCGATCGTCGCGGCGCCGACGCTCGGCCTGCCCGAAGAGCCAGGTGGGGTGCGCAACTGGGACTATCGCTATACGTGGATGCGCGACGCCGCGTTCACGCTGTACGGGTTCTTGCGCATCGGCTTCACCCAGGAGGCCGACGCGTTCATGGGCTGGCTCGACCGCCGCTACCACGAGCCGCCGGGCGAGGACGGGGCGCCGCTGCGGCTGCTCTACACCGTCGAGGGCGCGACCTGCATCGAGGAGTTCGAGCTGCCGCACCTGGCCGGCTACAAGGGCGCAAAGCCGGTGCGGGTCGGCAACGCCGCGCACAGCCAGTTCCAGCTCGACATCTACGGCGAGCTGCTCGACGCGGTGTACCTGTCGAACAAGCACAGCCGCCCGGTCTCGTACGACGCGTGGATGCACCTGCGCCGGATCGTCGACTACGTCAGCGAGAGCTGGCACCTGCCCGACCACGGGATCTGGGAGCCGCGCACCGGGATGCGCCACAACGTCAACTCGAAGGTGATGTGCTGGGTCGCGCTCGACCGGGCGCTGCGCCTGGCCGAAAAGCGCTCGTTCCCGGCCCCGCGCGAGCAGTGGTACCGCGCCCGCGACGACATCTACGAGGCCATCTTCCGCCGCGGCTGGAGCGACGAGGAGCAGTCGTTCGTGGCCGCGTTCGACGATCGCTCGCTCGACGCGTCGGCGCTGCTGATGCCGCTGGTGTTCTTCCTCGGGCCCGACGACCCGCGCATGCTGAAGACGCTGAAGGCGATCCGCCGCCCGCCGAACCAGGGCGGCCTGGTGTCCGACGGCCTGGTCTATCGCTACCACCCGGAGCAGCTGCCCGACGGCCTGCCCGGCCGCGAGGGCAGCTTCAACATGTGCTCGTTCTGGCTGGTCGAGGCGCTGACCCGGGCCGGCCGCGTCGACCCGGCGCTGCTGGAAGAGTCCCGCCTGCTATTCGAACGCATGATCGGCTACGGCAACCACCTCGGCCTCTACTCGGAGGAGACCGGCGAGCACGGCGAGGCGCTCGGCAACTTCCCGCAGGCGTTCACGCATCTGTCGCTGATCAGCGCGGCCTTCAACCTCGAGCGCGCGCTCGGGTGAGCGCACACCGGCGGCCTCGCGCGGCGGCGCGAGGTCGCTGCGCGAGCCCCGTTCGTCCGTCCGGGGTCGGGCGTGCTATGACCGTCGAGCGAGCGACCCGCTGATGTCCGAACTCCCGGCCCGTCGCCACCTCCTGGACCGGCCGCAGCGCCTCGGCTTCCTGCCGACGTATTGGTTCTGGAGCGACCCCGAGCGAGAGGTCCTGCTGCGGCCGCTGATCGCCGCGATCGCGCTGCCGCTCACGCCGCTGCTGTTCTTCATGATGGTGCAGCTGCAGTGGTCGTGGTGGACGCTGATCGCCGTGTCGGGGCTGTGGCCGTCGCTGGTGTGCGGGCTGGTCGAGCGCCACGTCCGCGCCGAGCTGCGCCGCCGGGCGTTAGCCGCGGCGCTGGCCGAGCCCGCGGCCCTGCCGGCGGAGCCGCGAACGTAGCTTGTCTCCGGGAGCATGCCCCCGGGGGCATGCGTGAAGAGACATGCCCGAAGGGTCATGTCCATTTTTAAAGAGAACTCAATCGGCCGGGAGCCAGAACGTGAACGTCGAGCCGACGCCGGGCTTGCTGGTGACGGAGATGTCGCCGCCCATGAGCTGGACGAAGTTGAGGGTGATGGCGAGGCCGAGGCCGGTGCCGCCGAAGCGGCGGGAGATCGAGGCGTCGGCCTGGGTGAAGTTGTCGAAGATCCGGCGCAGCTGGGGCTCGCTCATGCCGATGCCGGTGTCCTCGACGACGAACACCAGGCGGCGGGCGCCGGCCTCCAGGTGCTCGCGGATCCGCAGGGTCACCGTGCCGTGCTGCGTGAACTTGTGGGCGTTGCCGAGGAGGTTGATGAGGATCGCGCGCACGGCCGTGGCGTCGGCGCGCAGGGCCGGCAGGGGGTCGGGGACGTCGAGGACGAAGCGGTTGCCGCGGCGCTGCTGGCCCGGGCGACAGGCGGCGTCGATGCTGGTGAGCAGCGCGCCGAGGTCGACGTCCTCGGGGTGCAGGGCGAACTTGCCGGCCTCGATCTGCGACAGGTCGAGGACGTCGTTGATGAGGCCGAGCAGGTGGCGCGCCGACGCGGCGATCCGCTCGATGTCGGCGACGAAGCCGGGCGAGGCCGCCGGGGCGTGCTCCTCGAGCAGCAGCTCGGTGTAGCCGATGATCGCGTTGAGGGGGGTGCGCAGCTCGTGGCTCATCGCCGCGAGGAACGAGCTCTTGGCCGCAGTGGCCTCGAGCGCCTGGTCGCGCGCCTGCGCGAGGTCGCTGTTGGCGAGCGTCAGCTCGTCGAGGGCGCGCCGCAGGTCGGTGATGTCGAACAGCAGGGCGGTCAGCTCGCCGCCGCGGTGAGCGGCGGCCTGGAACGAGATGACGCGCTCGCCCATGGCGAGCTGCTCGGCCACTACGTCGCCGGCGGCGGCCCGCTGGACGGCGTCGCGGAGGGCGGGGAAGCCGGCGAGGGCCTGGTCGGCGCAGGCGCCGAGGCAGGCGGCGGAGTCGAGGCCCAGCTGGCGCAGGCCGGCGCCCTCGGCGAGGGAGATCCGGCGCGTGGTCGGATCGAGGCTGAGCAGGGCGATCGGCAGGGCGTCGACGACGAGCTGGAGGCGCCGGGCGGTGGTCGCCAGCGAGGTCTCGGCCCGCTGGCGCTCGATGCGGTCGAGCAACTGACGGTAGACCACGCCGGTGAGCTTGCTGATGAAGCCGAGCACGGCGATGTCGCCGTCGGTGAAGCGATTGGGGGTGCCGGAGGCGAGGCCGATCACGCCGAGCACCTCGTCGCGGCACAGGATCGGCATGAACAGGCGCGCGCGCACGACGAAGCTGCGCGCGCTGTTCTGGGTCTGCTGGCCCTGGTCGTTCAGGACGTCGGGGACGTGCAGCAGCCGCGGCTCGCGGAACACGCTGCCCGGGTGCCGCTCCCACGCGGTCCGCTCGGCCTCGGCGCGCTCGGCCGGCGAGAAGCCGCGACCCGCGAAGGTCCGCAGGCGCCCGGCGTCGAAGTCCCACAGGTACAGCGCGATGTACTCGGCGTCGCACAGCTCGTCGAGCGCGCGCTCGATCTCCTGCGCGAAGCCGTCGAGGTCGTTCACCGACGCGATGCCCGACGAGATGCTCGACAGCAGCTCGATGAGGTGTCGATTCGCAGGGTCGATGGCGAGACCGGAACGACTCAAGCCGCGCGCTCCAAAGTGGGCTCGTCGTCACCGCCGATCGCGGCGACCGCGGGCACGCGGTGGACTGCGAAGCTCATGCGAACGTCGTGCGCCCATGGTACAGTCAGTGTCCCGTGGGTGTCGTCGAGAACCCGCAAGACGCGGAGGCGGCGGCCACGCAGCGGGGCGTGATCCATCTCGTCACTGCCGCGATTCTCTTCAGCGGACTCAGCGTGCTGGCGAAGCTGGTCGGCGCGCGCGTTCCGCTCCCGGAGGTGATTCTCGTCCGCAGCGTGGTGGCGGTCGCTTTCGCCCGGGGGACGCTCGCGCGTGGTGACATCCCCGTATGGGGCACCCGGCGCACGATGCTGGCGCTGCGCGGGCTGTTCGGCTTCGTCGCCCTGACCTGTTATTTCTATGCGCTGATGCACCTGCCGATCGCCGACGCGATCGTCATTCATTACATCCACCCGGTGTTCACGCTGCTGCTGGCCACGGTGTGGCTGGGCGAGGCGCTCGACCGCCGCGAGACGGTCTTCATTGTCGGGTGCTTCGTCGGCGTGGTGCTGGTGACGCAGCCGCAGGCGCTGTTCGGCGCCGAGGCGGTCCCCGCCGATCCGTTCGCCCTGGCGATCGCGGTGCTCGGGGCCCTGATCTCGGCCGGCGTGTACGTGATGATCCGCGAGCTGCGTTCGACGGAGCACCCGGTGCGGGTGGTCTTCTACAACGCGCTGGTGGCGTCGCTGCTGTCGGCCCCGTGGGCGGCGACGACGTGGGTGACGCCCGATGCGCGCGAGTGGACCATCCTTTTGGCGATCGGGGTCTGCACGTTTCTTCATCAGCAGAGCATGACCCGCGGACTCCACATGGTGCGCGCCGGCCGGGCGACTGCGCTGGGCTACGTGCAGGTGCTGCTGGCGATGCTGGCGGGGATCTGGTTGTTCCAGGAAGAGGTCGACCTGGTCGGCTGGTGCGGCGCGGCGATCCTGGCGGTCAGCGCGGGCCTGCTGGCGACCGACCGCAAGCCGATCCCGCCGCGCGCGTGACGGCCGCGCTCAGGCGGCGCGGCGGACGACGCCGCCGATGAGGTCGAGGAGGAAGTCGATCTTGACCGGCTTGCGCACGACGTCGAGCGCGCCCAGGGCGGTGATCTTGTCGGAGGTCTCGACGCCCGCGGTCAGCAGCACCAAGGGGATGGCGCTCCAGGCCGGGTTCTTTCGCTGCTCCTCGCGGAACTGATAGCCGTCCATGCGCGGCATCATGAGGTCGAGGAGGATGAGGTCGGGCTGCGGCCCCTCGGTCAGTCGCCGCAGGCCGTCGGCGCCGTCCTCGGCGACCAGCACCTGGTAGCCCTCCTCGGCGAGGATCTCGGCGAGCACGTCGCGGATGTCGCGGTCGTCTTCGACGATCAGGATGATCGGTGCGCGGTTCATCGGTCCCTCGTTCTCCACGTTCATGGTTGCGCCGCCTGACGCGGGAGCTGCAGGCGAAAGGTCGAGCCCTGGCCCGGGGTGCTGGTGACGTCGAGGACGCCGCCGTGCGCCTCGACGATCCGCCGGGCGATGTAGAGGCCGAGGCCGAAGCCGCCGTAGTGCGCCGACGAGACCGCGCGCTCGAAGCGGTCGAAGATCCGCGGCCGGTCCTCCTCGGCGATGCCGATCCCGCGGTCCTGCACCTCGATGGCGACGTCGGGCCCGCACTCGAACACGCGCACGTCGACCGGGCGGCCGGCGCCGTACTTGAGGGCGTTGGCCAGGAGGTTGTACAGCGCCTGGTCGAGCTGCTTGCGGTCCCAGGCGCCGAACAGCTCGTTCGGAGCGTCGACGCGGATCTCGCAGCGGGCCCGCTGGGCGTCGGGCTCGGCGCGCGCGACCAGGTCGCGCACGAGGACCACGAGGTCGAACTCCGCCAGCTCGAGCGAGAGCCGGCCGAGGCTCATGCGGCTGACGTGGATCAGGCTGTCGACCAACGCGGTGACGCGCTCGATCTGCCGGATCGCGCCGTCGACCTTGCGAGCGAGCACGCCCGAGTCGTGCTCGCCGCGGTCGACCAGGCGCACCAGGTGCTCGAGGTGGAAGCCTAACGCGGTGAGCGGGGTCCGCAGCTCGTGCGAGGCGACCGAGAGGAAGTCGTCGCGCACTGCGATCGCGACCTGAAGATCGGCGACCAGCCGCTCGCGCTCGCGCTCGGCCAGCTTGCGCTCGGTGATGTCCTCGGCGATGCCGGCGGCCCGCCACGGGCGCCCGACGGCGTCGCGGATCAGGGTGCCGCGGTCGCGGATCCACTGCACCGCGCCGTCGGGCCGGACGACCCGGTACTCGAGGTCGCGCGAGTCGACGGCGCCGGCGACGAGCTCGCGCTGCGAGTTCTCGGCGGCGACGCGGTCGTCGGGGTGGATCGCGCGGGTCCACAGGGTCGGGTCGCCGTACAGCTCCTCGGGGGCGCGGCGCCAGGCGTGCTCCCAGCCGGGGCTGACGTAGACGAAGCGCCAGCGCGGCGAGAACTCCATCAACCAGAACGCCTCGTCGATGGTGGCGGCGATCTGCCGGAAGCGCTCCTCGCTCTCGAGCAGGGCCCACTCGGCCCGCTTGCGGGCGCTGACGTCGACGGAGACGGTGAGCACGCACGGGCGCTTGCGGTACTCGATCAGCTCGGCCGACATCAGCACGCTGTGGATCCGCCCGGTCTTGCTGCGCACGCGCAGCTCGAGGTCGCGGACCGCGGCCCGGCGCGACAGCAGGCGGTTGAAGCGCTCGATGTCCTCGGCGTCGACGAGCACGCCGAGCTGCAGCGGGCTCTTGCCGAGCATCTCCTCGCGCGAGAACCCGTGGGCCTTGATCGCGGCCTCGTTGACCTCGAGGTACTCGCCGCCGGGGAGCTCGTTGACCGTCATCGGGTTGGGGTTCTTGCCGAAGGCCCGCGCGAACAGCTGCTCGCTCTCCCGCAGGTCGAGCTCGGCCCGCTTGCGCTGGGTGATGTCGATACCTATCCCATAAATCATGGTCGTACGGCCAGACTCGTCGTACGCGGCGCGACCGCGGCCCTCCATCCAGCCGACCGCGCCGGTGTCGGCGCGGACGAAGCGGAACTCGATCATGTAGTCGCGCCGGGCCGCCACTGCGGCGCGTATCTCGGCCCGCAAGTGAGCGCGGTCTTCGGGGTGGACGGTGGCGTAGAGGTTGCCCTCGCCCGGGGCCCCGGCGGTGAGGCCGAGGATGTCCTCGAGCTCGCGCGACAGCCAGGTGGCGTCGGTGTCGGGGTCGAGCATCCAGGTGCCCATGTGGCCGGCGCGCATGACCAGCGCCAGCGCCTCCTGGGTCTTGCGCAGCCGCACCTCGGCCTGCTTGCGGTCGGTGATGTCCATCGAGATGCCGATGAGGCCGACGACCGCGCCGGTGGCGTCGCGATACGGTGACTTCGAGGACAGGAAGATCCGGCCGCCGGGGCCCTGCTCCTCGAAGAAGTCGGAGCGCCCGCTGGACAGCACGCGCTGGTCGTTGTCGCTGATGTCGCGGCCGTACCCGGCGTCCATGAACTCGGCGTCGCGCCGACCCAGCACGGCCTCGGCCGGCTTGCCGATGGCGCCGATGGCGGCCGGGTTGACGAACACCATGCGCCCCTGGTTGTCCTTGGCGAACACGAGGTCCGGGGTGTTGTCGCACACGGCCTGCAAGATGGCGCTGGCGTGGTGCGCGGCCGCCTCGGTCCGCCGGCGCTCGGTGATGTCGCGGACGACGCTGAGCACGATCCGCTCGCCGTGGACGTCGGCGCCGCGCGAGCTGACCTCGACCGGGAAGGTGGTGCCGTCCTTGCGCCGGTGCGTCGTCTCGAAGAGGTCGCCCTCGGCGTCATGGCAGCCGGCCAGGGCCACCGGCTCGCCGGGGGCGTCGTCAGCTCGCAGGTCGGCCATTCGCAGGCGCAGCAGCTCTTCGCGCGCGTAGCCGTAGGCGGCCACTGCGGCGTCGTTGGCCTCGATGATGCGGCCGTCGTCGCAGCGGACGAACAGGAAGAGGTCGCGCCCGTGCTGCGACATCAATTGATAGCGGGCCAGCGCGGCGGCCTGGCGCGCCAGCTCGGTGACCTCGCGCTGGGTGCCCCAGGCGCGGCGCAGTTTGCCGTTCTCGACGGTGCCGATCAGCGAACGGAGGAAGCGGCGCTGGCCGCCGGCGCGGTCGGTCTCGGCGGCCTCGACGTCGAGGAGGCGATAACCACAGGCGATGAAGGCGCGGTAGAACTCGCGCAGCCGCGGGTCGTCGCGCGGGAACAGCAGGTCCATCGGCGCGCCGCGCAGCTCGTCGGCCCGCTCGTAGCCGAACATGCGCGCCATGGCGTCGTTGCACTCGCAGATCCGGCTGCGCTCGTACCACAGGTCGATCTGCTGGTCGGGCGGGAGGTCGGTCGGCACCGGCTCGTCGCCCTCGAGGCACCAGATGGCCTCGCCGCTGTCGGCGACGAAGGCGCGGAAGCTCTCCTCGCGCCGCGCCAGCCGCTGGGTGACCTCGACGCTATCGCTGATGTCCTGCATCGACCCGACCAGCCGCAGCAGCCGGCCGTGCTCGTCGCGCTGGACGAAGCCGCGGTCGACGATGTTGGCGAAGCGGCCGTCGCCGCGGCGGAACCGGTACTCGAGCTGCCAGCGCACGCGGTCCGGGTTGTCGCGGATCATCCGCTCGACGTCGGCGATGACCCGCGCGCGGTCGACGTCGTGGATGTTGTCGGTCCACCAGGTGAAGGTCGACTGCACCTGGTCTCTCGGCCAGGCGAGCGCGTCGTACAGGGCGTCGCCCCAGAACACCCGATCGGTGGCGACGTCCCAGTCCCACAGCACCTCCTGGGTGGCCCGCGCGGCCAGCTCGAAGCGGCTCTCGCGGTCCTTCAGGGCGCGGAAGGCGATCGCGTGCTCGAGCGCGAGGCCGACGTGCTCGGCGCACACGTAGGCGGTGTTGAGGTCGTCGTCGCAGAACGGCCGCCGCTGGTCGTCGCGCCACATCGCCAGCGCGCCGACGACGGCGTCCTCGGCCCGGATCGGGACGATGATGACGCTGGCGATGGCGAACCGCCGCACGTACGCGCGCAGCTCGGGCGGCAGCTCTTCGGCGAAGTCGGCCGGCAGGTGCGCGTGGAACACCGGGCGGCCGCTGGCGATCACCCGCCCGGCCGGCAGCAGGTCGACCGGCAGGTGCGCGAAGCTCTCGCGCAGGAACTCCTCCGCGCCGAGGTCGCGGTGGGCGTAGGCGCGGACGTCGAAGCCGGCCCTGAGGTGGGCGGAGCTGCCGTCGACGAAATCCTTGACGAGGGTGCGGGTGGTGACCTCGACGATCGCGGCCGGGTCGGCGCGCACCTGGGCGATCGCGCGGGCGAGGCCGACGATCATCTGCAGCGGCGGCCCGCCGTCGCCCGACGCGTGCGAGCTGGGAGAGGCGCCGCCGCTCATCCGACCACGTCTCCTCGCAGCAGCGGCACGCCGTCCTGGTCGCGGGCGCCGGGGGGCGACAGCGTCGCCGGCCGGGGGTGCCGCGGCAGCTCGACGCGGAAGTAGGTGCCGCCGGTGCGCGTCGACTCGACCGCGACGGAGCCGCCGTGGGCGAGGGCGATCTGCTCGGTGATGTAGAGGCCGAGGCCGAGGCCGGCGGTCTTGGCCCCGCCCTTGGCGGCGCGCTGGAACGGGTCGAAGATCGCGCCGAGCATCTCGGGGGCGATCACGCCGCGGTTGTGGACGACGAAGCGGACGACGCCGGGCTCGCGCCCGTCGACCTGGGCGGTCGCCACCGGCGCGCCCTCGGCGTGCTGGATCGCGTTGCCGATCAGGTTCGAGGCCATCTGCGACAGGCGGTCGACGTCCCAGGTGCCGCGGGTCTCGCCGCGCACGTCGAGGACGACCCGCGCGGCCGGGTTGGCCTGCTGGTGCTCGTCGATGATGGTGCGGCAGATCGCCGCCAGGTCGGCGCGCGTCGGCCGGATCTCGAGGCCGCCGGCGGCCCGGATCCGCGTGACGTCGAGCAGCTGCTCGATCATCCGCAGCATGCGGTGGCCGCTGCTGGCGATCTGATGCAGGACGCGGCGCGTGCGGTCGTCGGCGCTGCGCCGCAGGCCGAGGCTGGTGGCCATGAGGATCGCCGACAGCGGACTGCGCAGGTCGTGGCCGAGCACGGCCATGAACATCTCCTGGTAGTGCATGGCCCGCCGGAGGTCGGCCACCAGCGCCTCGCGCTGCTCCTCGACGCGCCGCTTGTCGCTGACGTCGACGCACACGCCGACCCACTCGCGGACCTCGCCGTCCTGCCCGAGCATCGGCACGGCGCGCACCTCGGTGTCGGCGTAGGTGCCGTCGGCGCGGCGCAGGCGGTACGCCATGTTGCCCGGCTGGCGCCCGCTGCAGATCTGCTTCCAGGTCTCGCGGACGCGGGCCCGGTCCTCGGGGGCCACGCAGTCGAGCCAGCCGGCGCCGAGCATCTGCTCGAAGGTCTGGCCGGTGAAGGCGCGCCACGACGGCGAGTCTTCGAAGGCCGCGCCGCTCGGATCGGTCGACCACACGATCTGCGCGGTGGCCTCGACCAGGCCGCGGAACCGGCTCTCGCTGGCCCGCAGCGCCTGCTCGACGTCCTTCAGCTCGGTGACGTCGTGGAGGATGACGGAGATCGCCGAGACCTCGCCGGTCGAGTCGTGGACCGGGCAGGCCGAGACCGTGACGGC
Organism: Nannocystis sp. RBIL2; assembly: GCF_026626745.1. Lineage (GTDB taxonomy): Bacteria > Myxococcota_A > Polyangia > Nannocystales > Nannocystaceae > Nannocystis. Next base: position 1,418,985 of record NZ_JAPNJW010000001.1, on the reverse strand, counting down.
GAACAGGGCGCCGTCGTCGCGCCGCACCTGGGCCTCGAGCTCGCGCACGACGTCGCCGGCGAGCACGCGCCGCAGGGCGGCCTCGATCTCGCGGCCGTGGCCGGGCACGAGGTCGCCGAGGAAGCGGCCGCGGATCTCGGCGCCGCCGTGGCCGAGCAGCTTCTCGGCGCCGGGGTTCCAGATCGCCACGGTGCCGTCGGGGTTGAGCAGGAACAGCGCGTCGGCGGCGTTCTCGACGATGACCGCGAGGCGGGCCCGATCGAGCTCGGCGCGCACGCGGGCGGTGATGTCGGTGATCGTGCCGACGTAGAGCTTGCGGCCGGCGCCGTCGAGCACGCCGGAGAACTGGCCGAGCACCCACACCGTGGCGCCGTCGGGCCGGAGCATGCGCCACTCGCCGCTGAACGGCTCGGCCTCGACGAAGGCGCGGCGACAGCCGGCGATCACCCGCTCGGCGTCGTCGGGGTGGAGGGCGCGACGCCAGCCGCCGCCGCGCACCTCGGGCAAGGTGCGGCCGGTGATCCGCACCCACTCCTCGTTGACGAACACGCACTCGTTGTCGGCCTCGCCGAGGAAGATGCCGACCGGCGACAGGCGGCTGAGCAGCTCGTACTGGCGCTCGCGCCGGCGGCGTTCGTCCTCGGCGCGGCGGGGGGCGTCGATGTCCTCGACGAGGCCGAAGTAGAACCGCGGCTCGCCGCCGGGGCCGCGCACGACGCTGGCGTGGACCCGCGTCCACACGCTCGAGCCGTCGCCGCGGATCATCCGCTTGGCCACGGCGTAGCTGCGGATCTGGTCGGCGCACAGCTGGGCGAACTTGTCCTGGTCGAACTGACGGTCGTCGGGGTGGGTGAGCGCGAACAGGTCGTGGCCGACGAGCTCCGCGGAGGGCCGCGCGAGCAGGTCGCACAGCGCCCGGTTGACGGCCAGCACGGTGCCGTCGAGCTGGGCGCGGACGATGCCCAGCGGCGCGGCGGCGACCAGCGCCGCGGCCGCGGGATCGGCCGGACCGACCGGGGCGCGCACGCAGAAGCGGGCGCCGACGAGGGCGCCGTGGGGGTCGCGGCCGGCGCTGGCAGAGAGGACGACGTCGCAGGTGCCGGAGGCCCCGCGCAGGCGGGCCGGCCGCCCGCGCACTCGCTCGCCGGCGCCGAGCCGCGCCCAGATGTCGGTGAAGACCTCCGGGTCGACGTGCAGCTCGGCGGCGTGACGGCCGACGCAGTCGTCGGGATCGCGGCCGAGCGCGGCGCACAGGGCGGCGTTGACCCACACGATCGCGCCGGTGCGGTCGACGACGCAGATCCCCACGGCGCTCTGCTCGAGGCACTCGACGAGGTCGTCATGGTCGCCGACGAAGGCGCCGGACGCGGCGAGGAGCTCTCCGATGTAGCGACGCTCGCTGGCCATCCTTCCTTTCGGAGTCGGAATAGAACCGATCGGACCCTTTTCAAGCGTCGCACCCGGGCACGAGCGGGCGGCGGTCGGCAGCGCCGCGACCGCCGGCCGGCGTCGGCAGCGGCGGGGCGAACGGACCGCGCGCCGCGATCGCGGCGTGCGTCACCAGTCCCAAAGGACAGGTCGTGGCGGACCACCCCCGCGCCGGCGCGCGCCGCCCGATCGCCGGAGACCGCGAGCCGCGGCGACGCGAGCGCCGGGCTCCGCTACCATGAGGCGGTGCGTCCATGCTTTTTTGTGTTCGCGGCGATGCTGCTGGAGTGCGGCGGTCCGCCCGCGGGTGCCGCCGGGCCGGCCGCGGCATCCGCGAGCTCTGGTCCGCGGCCCGTGGGAGGTGCCGGCGACGAGGCGCGCAGCGCAGCGCCGGCGAGCGAGCGGCCGGCTTCGTCGGACGCTCCACCGGCGGCGCCGATGACTGTGGCGCTGCCCGGTCCGGCGCCGGCGGTGGTGACTGCGATGCTGGCGGACATCGATCCGGCGCGCCTGCGGGCGGACGTCGATCGCCTGGCGAGGTTCGGCACGCGCCACACGCTGTCGGACACGACCTCGGAGACGCGCGGGATCGGGGCGGCGCGGCGGTGGCTGCTGGCCGAGCTGCAGCGGGCCGCGGCGAGCAGCGGCCGCACCGGCGAGCTGGCGATGACCGCGGAGCTCGAGGTCCACGACGTCGCGCCCGACGGCAAGCGCATCGATCGCGCGGTCGAGGTCGTCAACGTGATCGCGGTGCTGCCGGGGTCGATGCCGGAGGCGAGGCGGCGGCGCTACTACGTGCTCGGGCACTACGACTCGCGGGCGAGCGACGTGATGGACGCGGCGATCGACGCGCCCGGGGCCAACGACGACGGCTCCGGCACTGCGCTGGTGCTCGAGCTGGCGCGGGTGATGGCGACCCGCAGCTTCGACGCGACCCTGGTGTTCATGGCCACGGCCGGCGAGGAGCAGGGCCTGGTGGGCGCGCGTCGCCACGCGGAGGCGGCGAAGGCGGCGGGGCTCGAGATCGCGGGGGCGCTCAGCAACGACATCGTCGGCGACCCGAGCGACCCGCGCGGCGGCAGTCATCGAGGCGAGATCCGGCTGTTCTCGGAGGGGGTGCCGGTGACGGCCGACCCGGCGGCGTGGCAGCTGGCGCGCCAGACCGGGGCGTTCGCCGACGCGCCGTCGCGGCAGCTGGCCCGCGTGGTCGCCGAGGTGGCGGCGCTGCACGAGCTGCCGGTGCGGCCACGCCTGGTCTTTCGGCCAGATCGGTTCCTGCGCGGCGGCGACCACACCGCCTTCAACGAGCAGGGCTTCGCCGCAGTGCGCTTCACCGAGGTCGCAGAGGACTACGACCGCCAGCACCAGGACGTGCGCGTGGAGGCCGGCCGCAGCTACGGCGATGTGCCCGAGCACGTCGACGCGGCCTACCTGGCCGACGTGGCCCGCCTCGACGCGGCCGCGCTGGCCCACCTGGCCAACGCCCCGTCGCCGCCGGGCGACCCGCAGCTGAGGGCGACCGAGCTGACCGGCGACACGACGCTGCGCTGGACCGCCAGCCCCGAGCCCGACGTGGCCGGCTACGAGGTGCTGCGGCGCGCGACCTCGGCGCCGGCGTGGGAGCACGCGCAGGACGTCGGCCAGGTCACCGAGGCGACGCTGCCGGTCAGCAAGGACGACTGGCTGTTCGCGGTGCGCGCCTACGACCGCGACGGCTACCGCAGCCCGGCCGCGTTCCCCCGGGTCGCGCGCGAGTGAAGCAGGGCGAGATGTCTCGAAGGACATGGCCGAACGCGCAGGTCTCGGCTACGTCGGCGGCGGTCGACCGCGGGCGGGCCGTGCGCTAGAGTGCCGATCGTGGCGGGACGCGGCGACGGCGAGCTCCTGGGCGCGTGGCAGGCCGGCGACGCCGCGGCCGGCGAGGCGTTCGTCGACCGCCACTTCGACGCGATCACCCGCTTCTTCCGCAACAAGGTGTGCAGCGAGGACGACGTCGCCGAGCTGGTCGGTCAGACGTTCCTCGGCTGCACCGCGGGCAAGGACCGCTGGCGCGGCGAGGCGGGGGCGCGCCAGTTCCTCTACGCGATCGCCGGCAACGTGCTGCGCAAGTACATCCGCGGCCGCTACAAGCGCAAGAGCGAGGCGCTCGACTTCGCGGCGGTGTGCGTGCAGGACTGCGAGGGCGCGTCGATGAGCTCGATCGTGGCGCACCGGCGAGAGGCGCGGTGCCTGGTCCAGGCGCTGCGGGAGATCGCGGTCGAGGACCAGATCGTGCTCGAGCTGATGTACTTCGAGGGGCTGTCGGGCAGCGAGGCGGCGGCGCTGCTCGGCGTGCCGGAGGGCACCGTGCGCGGCCGGATCGCCCGCGGGCGTCAGCGCCTGCGCGAGCGCGTGGCGGCCCTGCTGGCGGCCGCGCCCGCGGCCCCGGCCGTCGACGTGACGCCGGAGCAGCTCGAGGCGTGGGCCCGCGAGCTGCGGCGGCAACAGGGCTGGGATTAGACCGTCACATGGCCGAAAGGCCAGGTCTGACCGCATGACAGTCGGTTCTATGGATGTCCAAAAGGACATGTCGATCGAGTCATGTGCCGTCATGTGGGTATCGGTCGGGTATGACGCGGAGGCCTGGTCGTGGCCGCGCACGCCGGCGAGCCCGACGTCGCGGTCGCCTGTCGCAGGCCCGGCGAGGGCGCTGCCTGGGCGCGAGCGGGGATCGGCTTCGCGCCGTGATGGGCCGCGAGAGACCGAGCGGGTCGGCGGCGCGGCGCTCCCACGACCTGGTTCTTGGAGCAGGACGGCCGCCTGCGCTCCGGCCCGCCGAGGCGCCCGGTCCGCCGCCTGGGCGAGGCGTCGGGCCGCGTGCGCGGGGACGCGCGTCCCGGGCGGCGCGGGGGCGGGTTATCCTCGCCGAGGATGTCCGACGACCCGCGGAGCGTCCGCAACACGCCGCTCCGGATCGACCCGGAGCGGCTGGCGCACGCGCTGGCGCGGGCTGACCTGAAGGCCAGGTTGTTCGGCCCGCCGAGCGAGTCGGAGCGGGTCGGTCGGTTCGCGGTGCTGCGCCGCGTCGGCGCCGGCGGCATGGGCGTGGTGTTCGCCGCCTACGACGAGCAGCTCGACCGCCGGATCGCCCTCAAGCTGGTCCACCCCGGCTCCCACGACCCGGCGGCCGCGGCCCGCAGCAAGCGCGAGGCGCAGGCGCTGGCCCGGCTGTCGCACCCCAACGTGGTCCAGGTCTACGAGGTCGGCGAGGCCCGCGGGCACGTCTACATCGCCATGGAGTTCGTCCAGGGCGAGACGCTGCGGGCCTGGCAGCAGCGCGCGCCGCGGAGCTGGCGCGAGACGCTGGCGATGTACGTGCAGGCCGGGCGCGGCCTGGCGGCGGCCCACGCGGTCGGCCTGGTCCACCGCGACTTCAAGCCCGAGAACGTGCTGGTCGGCGACGACGGGCGCCCGCGCGTGGTCGACTTCGGGCTGGCCCGGGCCCGGCCGCCGGATGGCGCAGAGAACAGGTCCGAAGGGGAAGGTCCGAAAGAACAGGTCCGAATGGGCATGACTCCGCGGGCAGGTCTGCGCGTCGAGGCGGCCGAGCTGACGGCCCCGGGCGCGGTGGTCGGCACGCCGGCGTACATGGCCCCGGAGCAGCACGCGGGCGGCGAGGCCGACGCGCGCAGCGACGTGTTCTGCTTCTGCGTGGCGCTGCACGAGGCGCTGCACGGGGCGCGGCCGTTCGCCGGCGAGCGCCGCGAGGACGTGCACGCGGCGATCGTGGCCGGGGCGATAGCCCGCGGCCCGCGCGAGGTGCCGGCCTGGCTGCAGCGGGTGGTCGACCGCGGGCTGCAGGCCGACCCGGCCGCGCGCTGGCCGAGCATGGACGCGCTGCTGACCGCGCTGGGCCGCGACCCGACCCGCGTGCGCCGGCAGCTGGCGCTGGCGCTGGCGCTGCTGGCCGCGCTGGCCGGCGGCGGAGCGTGGGCGTGGCAGCGGCTCGAGCAGCGCCATGCGCACGACGTCGAGGAGCAGCGGGCGCGCACGGCCGCGACCGCCGCCGACCTCGAGCGCACCCAGGCCGCCGAGGAGGCGCGCCGCCTGGCCGCGGCCGCCGGACAGCACGCCGACCCGGCCCTGCGGCTGTTGCTGGCGGTGGCGGCGGTGTCGACGGCGCGCGAGCGCGGCGAGCCACCGCCGCTCGAGGTCGAGCAGGCGCTGCTCGACGCGCTCGACGGGCCGCGCAGCGAGCTGTTCGCGCGGCCGGGCGCAGCGGTGGTCGACGCGTTGGCCGAGAGCGGCGACGGGCGCTGGCTGGCCACCGGCGAGCGCGAGGGGGCGGTGGCGCTGTGGTCGACGGCGGCGCCGCGGGCCCCGGTCGACCTGGCCCTCGGGACAGGCAGCGTCCGCGGCCTGGCGTTCGCGCCGGACGGGGCGGCGCTGGCGATCGCGCGCGCCGGCGGTGCGCCGTGCGTCCACGCGCTGGCGCCGGCCGGGGAGCTGGATGAACCTGTCTGTTGGGACATGTCGCCGGCCGACCCGCGCGACCTGGCGTGGAGCGCCCGCGGGGCGCTGGTGCTGCGCGACGGGGCGAGCGTGCACGTGCTGCGCCCGCAGCAGCCGCCGCAGGCGATCGGCGAGCCGACGGCCGAGCTGCGCCGCGCGCTGTGGAGCCCCGACGGGGCGACCCTGCTGACGCTCGCGGGCGACGGGGCGCTGCGGCTGTGGCCCGAGGCCGGCGGCCCGGCGCGCGCGCTCAAGCTGCCGGCGCCGGCCGCCCGCGGAGCGACGGGGCTGCTGGCGGCCGAGTGGCGGACCGACGGGGCGGAGATCGTGGTCGCCCGCGCGGACCATACCGCGGCGATCGTGCCGGTCGACGGCGGCGCGGCGCAGCGGCTGTCCGGGCACACCGACGAGGTCTACGGCGCGGCGTTTTTGGCCGGCGGGCAGCAGGTGGTGACGGTGTCGCGCGACGGCAGCGCGCGGGTGTGGGAGCGCGACGGCAGCAGCGAGCGGATCGAGCTGCAGGGCCACGAGGAGGCGCTGCTCGGGGTCCAGATCGGGCCCGATCGCAACCTGCTCCTCGGGACACCCGCAGGCGGCGAGCTGTGGCTGTGGCAGCTCGACGTCCGCGGCCCCCCGCTGCGCCTGCGCGGCCACGCCGGCAGCGTGGTGGCGGCCGGCTTCTCGCACGACGGCGCCCGCGTGCTGTCGGCGTCGGTCGACGGCAGCGCGCGCCGCTGGCCGATCGCCGACGACCCGTGGCTGCTGCGCGGGCACGCGGCGGGGATCGAACAGGCGGCGTTCCTCGCCGACGCGCGCACGGTCGTGACGGCGGGCCTCGACGGATCGGCGCGGGTGTGGCCGCGCGACGGTCGAGCCTCGGCGCGCCTCGGCGGCCACCGCGAGGGCGGCTCGGTCGCGCTGGCGCCGAGCCCCGACGGCGCGCGTCTGCTGACGGTGGGTAGCGACGGCCGGCTGCGCCTGTGGTCGCTGGCGGGGACCGAACCTGTCCCTGCGGCCAGCTTCGCCGCGCCCCGCGGGGCGGCGTTCCTCGACGCCCGCTGGAGCCCCGCCGGCGACGTCGCGGCCGTGGCCGGCGAGGACGGCCGCGTCCACCTGGTCCGCTTCCCCGCGGTCGGCCCGCCCGGCCTCGAGGAGGTGGCGGCCCACGCGGGGGCGGTGCGTGTCCTTCAGTTCATGTCCGATGGGACAGCCATCGCCAGCGCCGGCGACGACGGGCCGGTGCGGGTGACGCCGCTGCCGGGCTCGTCTGTCCGCAAGGCCAGCCTGCAGGGCCACGCCGGACCGGTCCGCGCCCTGGCGATCAGCGGCGACGGCGGCCGCCTGGCCAGCGCCGGCGACGACGCGGTGGCGCGGGTGTGGTCGCTGACGCACCCCGAGGCGGCGCCGATCGAGCTGCGCGGCCACGCGGGCTCGATCGGGCAGATCCAGCTGCGCCCCGACGGCCGGGCGGCCCTGACCGCGTCGACCGACGGGACGGCGTGCGAGTGGCCGCTCGACGGCGGCGAGCCCGTGTCGCTGCGCGGGCACACCGACGCGGTATGGGTCGTTGCGTACAGCCCCGACGGCGCCGCGATCCTCACCGCCTCGGCCGACGGCACCGCCCGCCTGTGGTCGCGCAACGGGGCAGGCTTCACGTCGCTGCGGCTGCCGCACACGCCCGCGGCCGGCCCCGGCGAGCCCGATCACACGCTGTGGACGGGAGCCTTCTCGCCCGACGGCCGGCTGGTCGTGACCGCGGGCGCCGACGGCCTGGCCCGTGTGTTCCCGGCGACGCTCGACGGCCGCCTCGCCGAGGCCTGCGCCCGCGCCGGCCGTGACCTGACGCCGGCGGAGTGGAGCCATCACTTCGGCGAACGGGCGTACGCGCGGACATGTTCGTCATGACATGTCCCATAGAACATGTACGTAAGTAAGGCGCGCAGGGCCGAGTCTGTTCAATTGAATATGGCGCAAGAGACAAGTCCTTGGAGCCATCACGAACACCGGCTCGCAGTCCTTTGATTCATTAGGAATCATGACATTTGTTCGCGGTCCGGGTCGGCCAGGCGATCGCGGTAGCGTGCGAGCAGGTCGGCTTGATCTTCGATCCGGTAGGCCAGGTCTCGTCGGCCTGGGCGGTCTGGATGTCGAGGTAGGTGAACGGCGGCTCCGTCGCCGGCGTGTACGGGTGGAGCCGCTCCCACGCGTCGAGGGCGGCGCGGGCGGCGGGATCGCGGCTGCAGCGGAGGGCCGCGCGGCACTCGCCGGTGGTCTCGAGATCGTCGGACTCGGCCAGCACGGTCCGCAGCTCGCGGCAGGTCCACGGCGCATCGATCGCGGCCAGCAGGGCCGCCGCCTCGCCGCGGTGCATGGGCACGCGCGAGCGCAGGGCGCGACGGAGCAGACCGAGGGCCGCGGGGGCGCGGAAGGCCAGGGCCAGCGTCAGAAGACGGGCGTCGGCGCGATCGTCGAGGTCATCGAGGCGGGCGAGCACTGCATCGACTTGGCACTGGTGTTCGAGCAGGAGCGCGGCGCAGGTGGCGAAGATGTGCGGCTGGGGGATCTCGCCGCGCGGGTCGACGCGCTGCAGACGGTCGAGCACTGCGTCGGCGTGGAGATCGGGGCGCCAGCGCGGCTCGATGAGCTCGAGCGCGAGCGAGACCAGCCCGCTCGGGGGGCTCGCCAGAGCGGCCAGCAGCAGCGCGTCGAGGTCGTCCACTGCCAGCGCTGCGAGCCCCCGCAGGGCCAGGAGCGAGGTGTGGTGCGCGCGCTCGGCGAGGCCGTGATCGAGGCGTTCGCGTCGGAGCGCCAGGCACTGTGCGGCGCGCGCGTCGAGCTCGGCGTGCAGCGTGGGGTCGGTCGCCAGCTCGCGGGCCCACGGCCAGTCGCCGAGACAGGCGGCGATCCAGCACCGGCGCGCAGGATCGGCGAGCGCCCGGCACACGCGATCGATGGCGCCGATGCTGCCGCGCAGCGCCGACGAGAGGCGGAAGTAGACGCGGTGCCCGCCGCGGACCAGGGCGCCGGCGTCCTGCATGTCCTCGATCGCCAGGACCACGAGCTCGAGCTCGGGGCAGAGCGCGTGCAACCTGGCCTCGGGGACATCCGGCTCGCGCAGCGAGCCGAGGTGGCCGACGTAGAAGTAAGAGTCGAAGTGCTCGGCGGTGTCGTCGACGAAGTCGACGTCGATCGCCTCGCCCGTGGCCTCGCAGGTGAGGCAGCAGCCGCGGCCGTGGAACAGGTAACGCCAGCCCGAAAGCCCGGGCACCTCGCCCTCGTAGTCGTCGACGGCGGATGAGTCGCCGCGCAGGCGCTCGCGCACGACCCTCAGCACCCAGTCCTGGCGAGCTTGATGCCGGGCCAGGCCGATGAGCGTCCAGGTGTCCCACGGCGAGGGCAGGGCGCCGACGTACGGCAGGCGCCGCAGCGCCGCGCCGAGGTCGTCGGGGACGGGGGCGTCGGCGAGCTCGGCGAGCGTGGTGAACAGGCGCGCGACGGCAGGAGCGAGCGGCGGCGACACGCGACGAGGGTACACCGCGCCTGCTCCGGCGGTGTCGCTGACAAGGGAGAGTTCGCGCGAGGTTGCGCGGCGATCAGCGAGGCGCGTCGGAGCGCTCGAGCGCGGCGCGGTGATCGTGGCCGGGGAGCCAGGGCACCATGCTGGCGTGGACGAACTCCTCGCCGAGGACGAACAGCTGGTTCTGCGGGGCGTTGGTGCCGGTGGCGGCGATGATGGCCCGGATCTGCGGGACCTCGATCACCTGCGGGCCGGAGGCCGCGGCGCGGGTCAGCCAGTCGGCGTCGAGCGGCCAGGGGCGGGCGCGGGCGAGCTCGGCGTCATCGAGGTCGGACCGCGTGGCGACGCGGCGCACGAACAGGGTCGCGGCGTGCGGGAGGTAGAGGTCGACGCCGGTCCGCGGCGCGGCGAGCCGGGCGATCCGGTCGTAGATGGCGTGGAGCTGCGCGGCGAGCCTGGCGGCGAAGCCGTTGTAGTTGCGCACCTCGTGCAAGGCGCCGTCGGGCAGGCGGGCGCGCAGGATCGTGACGCTCGCATCGGCGGCGCAGACCCGTCGCTGCGGCGAAGGATTGCACTCGTCGAGGTAGCTGCGCATGCGCGCGACGCCGAGAGCTCGCACGTGCTCGATGTGGTCCTTGGCGGCCCACTCGAACACGCTGTAGCGGAAGAGGCCGCGGCGCTGCTCCGAGTCCCGGGTGAAGAGGACGGTGCCGTCGCGGTAGAGGGTGAAGGCGGGCACGCGGCCAAACGGCTGGGTCGGGTCGCCGGCGAAGACGATGCCGAAGGTCGGTTCGTGCTCGAGCTGGAGGAGCACGTCACCCCGCGTGAGCGCCCAGGCCGGCTCGCTATCGGGCAGCGAGAGCTGCGGGGGCTGGGGCGTCGGAGCCTGCGTAGGCGAGGAGGAGTCGCAAACAGGGGCGGGCGATGCTGCGAGCGTCGGCGGCTGGCTGGACGGAGGACGCGTCACGCAGGCGCAGAGGCCGAGGGCGAGGAGCGGGAGGACTCGCATTCACGCGGGGGGACACGCGAGCGGCGAGGAGGTTCCGCGGGGACAGCGGCGCCGGAGTGACCGGGCTCGGCCTTGATGCTCGATCCCAGGATGGGCAGTGAGAGTCGGCGGACCACCGTGTAGGTCGGCCTGCGGCGGGGCGCGACTTCACGCCGCGAACATTTATTTGCGAGGCGACCGATCGGCTCGGCGGAGGTCGGTACTTCAGCGGCCGCCATGACCCATGCCCTCGTCTCGCGCCGCTCCCCCGGTCTGTTCGCCGCTGCGCTGCTCGTCGCGCTGCCCGCGAGCGCCCTCGCCCGTACCAGTCCTTCGGGACAGGTCGAACCCGAAGGGCCGGCGCCGGCAGCGACGGTGGAGACCTCCGCGCCGCCGTCCGCAGCTCCGGCCGAGGCTCCCAGGGCGCGCTGTCAGGACGCGCGCGAGGTGCCGTGGATCCGCCGCTGCCGGCCCGAGCGCAACACCTTCGAGCTCGGCGCCTTCGCGGGCGTGTTCTTCACCGGAGGCAGCGCGCACGAGCTGTTCGACCCGCACCGCCAGCTGGCGTCGCTGCAGGACGGCGACCCCGACAGCGTGTTCTTCCAGCCTTACCGGGCCGCGGCGCCGCAGTTCGGCGGGCGCGTCGGCTTCTACCCGCTGGCGTTCCTCGGCGGCGAGGTCGAGGCGGCCGTGATGCCGACGCGGATCGTGATCGACGGCGAGCCGCGCGATCGCGCGATCCTCTTCAACTTCCGCGGCAACCTGATCGCACAGCTGCCGTTCTGGCGCGTCGCCCCGTTCGCGCTGGTCGGCGGCGGCGGCCTCGGCACCACCGGGGCGCTCGGGCATGACATCGACCAGTCGGTCCACTTCGGCGGCGGGGTGAAGGTGTTCCTGTCGCACCGCGCGCTGCTGCGGCTCGACGTGCGCGACGTGGTGGCGGCGCGGCGGCGGGTGGACGCGGGCGCGGTCAGCTATCCGGAGATCCAGCTCGGGGTGTCGGCGCTGCTCGGGCGCAAGTCGCCGGCGGGGCGGCCGGAGAAGGACAGCGACGGCGACGGCTTCCTCGACCGCGTCGACGCTTGCCCGTTCGAGCCCGGGATCGCGCCGGACGGGTGCCCCGAGCGCGACCGCGACGGAGATGGCTTTTTGGACAGCTGCGACGTGTGCCCCGACATCCCCGGGATCGCGCCGGACGGGTGCCCCGAGCGCGACCGCGACGGAGATGGCTTTTGGGACAGCCAGGACGATTGCCCCGACGTCCCCGGCGTCGCCCCGCGCGGGTGCCCGATCCCCGACAGCGACGGCGACGGGATCCTCGACGACGTCGACCAGTGCGTCCACGAGCCCGAGACCCGCAACGGCCTCGAGGACGACGACGGCTGCCCCGACGACCTCGATCCGGTGCGGCCCGTGATCGGGGTGATCCGCGGGATCTACTTCGACCTCGACAAGGACACGATCAAGCCGCGCTCGCGGCCGGTGCTCGACCGGGCGGTCCGGGTGCTCAGCGAGCACACGAGCCTGAAGATCGAGATCTCCGGCCACACCGACAGCACCGGCGGGCTGGCGCACAACCGCGACCTGTCACGCCGCCGCGCGGAGTCGGTGCGCAGCTACCTCGTCGAACACGGAATCGACGCAGCTCGACTCACGACCCGTGGCGCCGGCCCGGACGAGCCGCTCGACACGAACCGCACGGCGGCGGGCCGCGCGAAGAACCGCCGCATCGAGTTCATGATCTTGGTGCAGTGATTCGCGAGACGATGGTGATCGTAGCGAATGATGGTTCGAGGCGGGTTAATGCCGCGTGGTCGGCACGGTGGCCGCCTCTCGCACGACAGCGATCGTCGAGGTCGACGCGGTGTCACGAGATGCCCGCGTCGTTTCGGCGGACGGCTCGTGATTCGCCGGTCGCGGCAGTGACGAGCGCGCCGCCGACAGTCCCGGCGTCGGACGAGGAGAGCACCACGGCGCTGGCGAGCGAGCCGCGCCAGCGGGCCCGGAGATCGAAGTCGTCGAGCGCCCACGCGAGACCGAGCGGGAAGGCCGCCGCGCCGCAGTCGCCGAGGGCATCGGCGAGGGCCCGCACGCGCATCGGCTCGGGCATGAGCTCCACGTTGCGCAGATAGGCCGTCGACAGCTCGGTGGCGAAGAACCGCTCGTTGCTCTGCGCCGCGATCACCTCGTCCACGCGCTGCGGCCAGTGCTCGCGCAGCTCCGCGAGAACTTCGGTGAGCCCCGCTGCTCGGCTGGGCGGCCCGCCAGCGAAGGGGGCGGGCTCCTGGGCGCAGACGACCGCCTCGATGACACCGAGCTCAGGACTGCCAGTCCGTTCGCTCGCGCGCCCGAGCAGCAAGAACGCCGCGCCCTCGCCTGGCAGACGCCCGTCGCAGTTGCGGCGCCCGAGCAGTCGATTGTGACGAGACAGCTCGCGCAAGGCGTCGCCGGCGACGAGACAGTCGAGCCCGCCCACGAGCACCCGCGGCGCCCCGTCGTGCAGCTCGTGCAGCGCCGCCGTCAGCGCGACCGCACCGCTCGCTCGCCCGTCAGCGATCAAGCTGCGCGGCGTCCAGCGCAGCTCCGCGGCCGGGGACACGGCTTCTGCGAGGACTTCTTTCAACCGGCGGGAGCGGCCTGCCTCGTGTGCCACGGCTGGCACCGCGACGAACACCGGCACTGGCTCCGTCGAGCCGCTAGCGACGAGGCGCAAGGCCTGGGTGGCCGCCCGCCGCGCGAACCAGAGCGCGCGCTCGAACGGATCCTCGCCAGGCAGCGATTGCAGGCGACAGCCGCGCGCGGGTTCGCCTGCGAGATCGAAGACGCCGTCGAGCTCGACGAATCGACGAATCCCGGCCTCGACCGCGGCGAAGGCCGCCCGCGCGGTCAATCCGAGCGGACAGGCGACACCGACCCCCAGGACGCGCGCGGAACGAGTCACGCGCCGTTCTCCCACGGCTCGAGTTCGCGGACGCGGATCGTCTCGATGGTGGCCATGTCTTTTTGGACAGGTAGCGCGGCCCGCCAGATCATCGTGCAGCGCTCGTCGTCGGGCATGATCGTGAGGCCGTCGAGCACCATGTGCGCGACGCCGACTCGATCGCCGAGCGTGAGCTTGACCTGGATCCGCGGCGCCGGCAGCTGAAAGCACAGGTCACCGTCGGGGTGGGCCCCCTCCACGCTCACCAGCTCCTTGCCGCGCAGGTGCGGGGTGGCGCACAACGGCTCGGGAGCGGCGCAGAAGAAGCGCTCGTCGAGATCTTCCGGCCAATGGGGTGCTCGTCGGCGGACCCATGCCTCGTCGTAGGTCCCTGCGTACTTGCGCCGCGGCGACCAGTGCCGCGCGATCGGCCCGAAACCGACGGGGGCAGGGAGGTCGTCCGGCCCGTCGATCGGAGCGCGGGGATCCTCGAAGTTGGGCAGCGGCTGGTCCGAGGCCTCGCGCCCAGACGTGACCAGGCCGCGCCCCACGGGGTTCCGCTCGCTCGCCTCCACGAGCCGCTTCGCCTCGGCGCCGCAGGCTCCGCCGAAGCTCCGTTCGTAGCAGATCGGCATCCGCTCGAACGGTTCGGGCTTGGTGGGGCGAAGACCACCGAGCCCCCTCGACCAGCGGCGCTCACCGAACACCACGGCCTCGTGGCGAAGGGAGCCGACCTGTAGCGCGACGTGACCGCGGATTACCGGCCGCCCGCGTGGCGCCCAGGCGTGGCCGAGCAGCTGAATGTCGGTTGCGGGCTTGCGATAGGCGGTCTGCGCCTCCCGACGCAGGCTCGAGCTCGCGGGGTCACCCCAATACTCGTCCGCGACCACGACGGGCTCCTGCAGCTCGCACAGGCTCAGCGGCGCAGCGGTCGCCCCACCGGCGGGCGGCAAGCGATAATGCGCGGCGAGCACGACCAATATCAGTTCATTGCCGTGCCGATCCATGGACGGCATCGCCGCGGCCGCGAACGGAGTCAGGTTGACGAGGTTGTCCATCGGTGAGTCTGTACGTTCACTCGCTCGCGTGGCGGTGCGCGGCGGCGGGCTCGTCGCCGATCCACTGGTTGGGCCGCTCGCAGCACCGCGGCGGCGCAAGAGGCGTGTCGAGGGGGGGGACTCATTTTGGGCTCAAACTTGCATGAGCTCCGCGCGATGATCGGCGATGATCTCCACGATCCGGCGCTCCTCGGCATCGCCCCGCGCGCGTACCCGCAGGCTGACATCCCGGTCTATTGGGTTGCGCAACAGGGCGACGGCGCCCCGTCCCCGTGCTTCGAGTGGAATGGTGGTGGTCGACGCCGCGAGCTCGGTGGTCGTAAATCCCAAATTGGCCAACAGCCCGAAGGTTCGGGCCATGACATCGGGGTGACGGCCGAAGGTGAAGAACGGCGGCGAGCCTCGCTCGAGATCGAGGGCGACTTTGGTGACGAGGACCGCCCTGAGCAGGTCCGAAAATGTTGGAAAAGGGTGCTCCGCGCCGGAACCTCGTAGCAGGCGTTCCTCTTGGAGGCGGAAGACGAACGCGTCCGTGCCGTCCTGCGTCGGTCGTGCGAGGTCGAAGAAATCGTCGGGTTGACGGCCGTTGTAATCGTCCTCGCCAATGGCGAATTTCAGATACCTGGAAGGATCCGCCCGTTCGCGATCGGTCTCCCGAGCGTCTTCGAGAAGCGACGAGATCGAGGTGGTCCCCCGGGTCAACCTCCACGGGCCCATCGCTTCGCCCATGGTTGCGAGGAATTCGCGATAGACGGGAGGCAGAGCCTCCGAGCCGCCATGGCGCTCCGCGAGGAGCCGGATCTGATCAGCCGAGGCTGCCCGGAAATCCTTCGTGCTCCGTGGCTTCCATCGTTCCATGAATGCGAGCAGCCCTGTCATCGCCACGGGCGCGGCTGCCGGTATCTCGGACCAGTTCATCCGCAGCTCTTCCCCTCGAGGTCGCATCGGGCCATGTACAGCGTGTCCTGACACGCCCGGCACGAAGGAACGGTGAGCTCGCTCCTGCGCCGCATGTCGCGTCGCTCCGCGATAAACACAGCCGTTGCCTCCGTTGTCGGTGGCGTCCACGGTCCTCCGGCGGGAGCGAATTGTTCGGGACCCCGATAGATGACGCTGAAAGTCAGGGCCTTCTTGCCTCCGGTGAAGGGGAAGTAGATCTCGGTCATCGAGCGGGCGATATGGCCGCTCTTGCCGACCAGCTTGGCCCCCGCGCATTTACCGGGCATATTATTGTATCCCGGGACTCCTGTTTCGTATCGGTCCATCACGTCGCCCCACGCCGTGGCCACTGCGTCCGGACGCGAGTTCATCGCCTGGAAGTCCGCCACCGTCGCCGCTTCTGCCACGATCGTGCAGCCATGTTTCGCGGCGATGGCCTTGAAGCCATCCGGCACCTCGTCGCCGGAGACGGCCGCGAACTTTTTGCCCGTGAGGCAGACCATCACCCCGAACATGTAACCACCGGAGTCATCGCGGCGGTGGGAGGCGAGGGCGTCGCGGGACTGGGTCAGGCCGGCGATGTTGGCCTTTCGCGCTTCGATCGTGGCCGGCTTCATGTTCGGGTTCATCTTCAGCTGGCGCTCCAGCTCCGCCGTGGCCGACGCCACCGCCTCGTTGGCCTTCTTCCACCCGTCTTCGCGCGCCTTGAGGTCTCGCAGGATCTTCTGGGCGATGTCGAGGCTGCTCTCTTCGGCCGTCTCCTCTTTGATCGCGTGGCTCTCCGGGCTCTTCTTGCACAGGGGGCATTCGCGCTCGAAGTCGTCGCCGTAGGCGAAGCCGGTGCCGCCCTGTTCGATGAACGCGGTGTTGAAGCTGTTGCCGTTGTGTTGGGTGACGTCCATGAAGCGGACGACGCCCTTGCCCTCGACGAGCACGTCGGGGCTGCTGCTGCCCCAGGTCAGCTTGCCCTTGACCTTGTTCGACATGAGCCCGCCGCCGGCCGTCCCGGGTTCGTCGCCCGTGCTGGTGCGGAGGTTGGAGCTGGCGAGGGCGATCGGGTTGCCCTCGATCGCCGTCCGCTTGCTGCCCCCGGCGAGCTGGCTGTCCTGCGCTGCGTTGACGTAGGGCACGGGGACGGGACCACCTGGCGTCGGGGTCTTGCACACGTCCGGCGGCGCGGCGACTTCGGTCTGGCCGCTGCCCTTGTGCGTCACCTTGCGTGAATCCGCGAAAACGCTCACTTCGCTGGGAGTATTGCAGACCCGCGGAGGAGCAACAAGCGGCCGGCGAGCGAGGCCCCTGGCCTGATGCGTCGTCTCGGAGCATGAACGGCGAATCGCGGTTCGGTGCGGTCCGTGATTCACTCGTGCCGCGCGGCGCGCCTGACGACGCTGATGCTGGCGACGATCGAGATGATCGAGGGCGCAGCGGTGCTCGCATAGGACGCGACGCGCCGGGTGCTCGATATGGCGGGCGGGCAGCCTCGACGAGCTCGAGGTCGGGCCCTTGCTCGACGCGGCTGCGCTGGCGAGGCCAGCGGCCGACGGATTGTCGGCCGCGGCGACGGACCCGCGAGCGGGACGCGAGGTCAATCGCCGCCGAAGCAGCTGAGCTCGGGCGGGAAGGCGTACTTCTCGACGGTCACGTCGAAGGTGGCGTGGAGCGGCTCGTCGTGGGGCGGGTTGCCGCCGTGGGCGATGGCGCTGAGCTCACCGGTGTAGTGATTGTCGGCGCTGTCGGTGAGGGTGATGACGCCGTCCGAGCCGATGAGATCGACGATGTACGTGTAGCCGCCGCCGCCGACGGTGGAGAGCCACTCGACGGCGACGAGGCTGGCGATGTCGCCGGTGCTGTCGACGCCGAAGTCGATGCGCAGCGACTCGACGCCGCCGTCGACCTCGCGCACGGACTTGACGGTCAGCGTGCGACTGCCGTCCTCGGCGTCGGAGTAGATGCCGAAGCCGCTCATGTCGAGCGGGAAGCTCGCGGTGTTGCCGAGGAGCTCGAGCTCGATGGTGCCGTCGCCGAGGCCGGAGGTGTTGTCCGGATACTTGTAGGTGCCGCGGAGGGTGGCGAAGGTGCCGAGCTGGAAGAAGCTCTGGGCGATGGTGGTGTCGGTGAGGTCGCAGGCCTCGACGATCCAGAAGGCGTCTTCTTCCGGGACGTGACGGGCGAGGGAGATCCGGTGGTCGGTCGCGGGGCGCGGCAAGATCAGCTCGACCGGCTGGGCGAAGGCGACGTCGTCGGGGGTGAAGCGGAACACCGGCGAGGCGAACTCCTGCTCGAACGGCGGCGCGGTGGGCGGCTCGATGACCTCGATGCCGAACACCACGTCCTCGGCGACGGCGTCCGCGGGGACCCGCAAGGTGGCGCCGCACAGCGAGAGCTCGCCGCCGGCGGGGCCGAACGCTTCACTTACCGGCGGGCACTCCTGGCCGGCGGTGGTGGTGTCGACGCTGGTGGTAGCAGTGTCGGTGCCCGTCGGGGCGTCCGTGGTGCCGGTACCAGTGTCGGTGGTGTCGACGCCGCTCGTGGTGGTCGGCTCGTCGACGGTGGTCGCGGGGCTCGTCGAGGCGGTCGTGGTCCCGGCGTCGGTCGAGCTGCCGTCCGTGGTCGTGCCCGGGTCGGTGCAGGCGGCGAGGCTGAGGCAGAGGGACGCGACGAGGGCGAAGCGATGGGTAAGGGGCATGCTTCGCTTGTAGCCGAGGACCGGGCCGCGGGCTCGCCGCGACCGGCAAGAGCGGCGGACCGGTCGCGGTATTCGTGTCGTCGGGATCGCTGCGCGAGTCGCTCCGCGCCTCCGTGGCTGCCTGCGTGTGAGCGTTTAATGGCCCCTGCGCGGGCTTGGGCAGCAAGATGTCTAAAAGGACATGTCGGTGACAGATGTCCGCGACGGAGGTGACGGGGCGGGGTCGAGCGGCGATGTGAGGTCGCGGACGGCGAGGTGCTGGAGAAATCGAGCACGTCGAGGCGGCGCGGGATCGAGACGGAGCGGGCCTGAATTTTGCGGAGCTGGAAACAGGCTCGTCGTCGGGCTGGCGGGGCGCGACAGCGGGGACGGAGACGCAAGCACGTCGGGTCGGACGATGCAGGCAGTGCTGAGGCTCTCAGGGGTTACGTGGAGAGCATGTCCCTGGGGACATGTCATGGGAGCGTCAGCTCGTTGTCGCGTTCGGCGAATTGCTGCAGCGTCACCGGATCAGCGCGAGAGGAGGGCTCGCAGGTGGGCGCGGGAGGCTTCGAGGTCGTGCAGGTGGCCCTTCCAGGCGAAGCACTTGGGGGCGGCGAGGGTGAGGAGGACGCCGGCGAGCACGAGCGGGCGCAGGGCGGCGGGGCGGTGCGGCGCGGGGACCTCGAGGGCGCGCACCAGGGCGTAGAGCAGCGGGCCGCCGGCGAGGAAGGCGAACACGCGGGTGGTGTCCTCGGTGAAGAAGGTCGCGCCCAGGGCGAGCGCCTGGGTGACGACGAGGCCGAGGGCGGCCCGCGGGGCGAGGCGACGCAGGCCGAGCAGCAGCGCGGGCAACCACACGAGGTGGGCGAAGGCGAGGGTGTAGAGGAGCGGCCAGCCGGGGCCGGTCCAGTAACCGAGGAGGACGGGGAGCGGGTGCGCGGCCGCGGCGGCGAAGCGATCGTCGGCGATGTGGATGCCGCAGAGGTGGAGGGCGAGCTTGCAGGTGACGATGCCGGTGAGGAGGCCGGCGACGAGGGCGAGGGCGCGCGGCCGGAGGCGCGGCTCGGCGAAGGTCCACCACAGGACGAGGGCGCTGGTACACACGACGAGCCACATCCACAGGTGGTTCCACGCGCCGAGGGCGGCGATCGGGAAGATGAACGCGGGGCGGCGCGCGAACAGGAGGCCGAGGGTCAGGGCGTAGGTGAGGGCGTCCGGATGGCAGGTCCAGGCGTGGGCGATCATCGCGGCGGGGTGAGTGACCGCGACTGCGAGGACGAGGGCGAGGTCGGAGAGCGAGAGGCGGGGCGCAGTGACGAGGCGGACGAGGCCGAGCCAGAAGAAGCTCAGGACAAACACGCGAAAGGCGAGGAGGCTGCCGGCCAGGCCGAGCGCGTGGGCGAGGCCGACGTGCAGCAGCGATTCGCGGTAGTAGGGGGCGTGCGCGGCGGGGGCGAACGGGGCGGCGACGAGGCGATGATAGAAGCTGCCGCCGCTGCCGAGGCCGTAGAGGGCGAGGCCGGCGACGATCGCGGCGAGGATGAGACCGGCGCGCGCGAGCCGGTCGCGGGCAGAGGTCGCGGAGGCGTCGGCGGTCGACACGGGGAGCAGGAGGGTAGCAGGTCGGGGCGAGGTTGGAGGGTGGCTGTCTCTTGGGACAGGCAAAAAGATCGGCGGGATGTCGGAGGGTGTCCAGACGGACAGGTGGAGGATTGCGGCCTGTGAACACCCGGCACGCCCAGCGAGGGGCGCCCCTGGATGTCTCGAGGGACAGGTTCATTTTCTGCGGCGCGGGGGGAGGCGCTCCGGGGTGGCGGTCTCTAGCCAGGCTCGCAGCTCGGGCATGGTCTCGGGCAGGTCGTCGGGCCAGACCCGCAGGGTGCCCTCGAGGCCGAGGGTGACGATCGTGCGGCCGCCGGCGGCGAAGCCGGTGCCGCTGGTCGGTTGGGTGTGGCCGGCGAGCGTGCGGCCCTCGCCGTCGGCGAGGTCGATGAGGCGGACGGCCCCGTCGGCGCCGTGGGTGAGCAGGCGGCGGCCGTCGGCGGCGAGGGTGAAGCCGAGCAGCTTGCCGAGGGGGCCGGCGAGCGGGGCGAGCTGGGCACCTGTCTCGACGTTCAGGCGACGCAGGTGCGTCTCGCCGCCGCTGAGGAGGATAAGCTCGGCGCCGTCGGCCGAGAAGGCGAGCTGCTCGACGCCGTGGCCCCCCACGTCGAAGGCGCGGAAGCTGCCGTCCTGCACGCGCCACAGGCGGGCGGTGTGGTCGGCGCAGCCGCTGGCGAGCCGTGACGAATCGGCGGAGAAGGCGAGGGCGGTGACGCGCTCTTGATGGGGCTCGAGGTCGCGGCGCTGGCCGGTGGCGAGGTCGACGAGACGCAGCTCGCCGGCCTCGCTGCCGAGCGCGAGCCAGGCGCCGTCGGGCGCGACTGCGAGGCTGGTCGCGGGCGCGGCGAAGCGGGCGCGCTCGACGAGCGTGGCGGTGGGATCGATCTGCAAGGTGGTGCCGTCGACCAGCGCGACCACGACGGCGTTGCCGTCGACGAGCCACGCGAGCTCGAGCGCGGCCGCGGGCAGCTCGACGCGAGTCGGCGCGACTGCGTCGAAGCTGCCGAACAGGAGGGTCGCAGGTGGGGCTTGGCGGTCGGGGTGGCGACCGTCGGCGACTGTGACCCAGGCGCGCGCGAGGCCGGCGAAGCTGCGGCCGTCGGGGGCGGTGACGAGGTGGAGCTGCGGCGCGCGGGGGACGGCGTGCTCGGCGAGCAGGCGGCCGTCGAGGTCGCTGATTCGCAAGCGGCCGCGATCGTCGATCGAGGCGGCGCGACCGTCGACCGAGAGAGCGAGGCCGGTGGTCGGGGCGGCGTGATCGGTGACGATCCGGCCGGCCCGGCGCGGCTCGAACAGACGGACCTCGCCGACGCTCGAGACCGCGAGGATCGATCGGTCGTCGGCGAGCAGCTCGACCTCGGTGACGATGCCGTCGAAGCCGGCGTACACCTCGCTCTGGCCGGAGCGGAGGTTCCAGGTCCGCACTGTGCGATCGACGGCGCCGGAGATGAGGCGGCGATCGTCGCGCGAGAAGGCGAACATCTGGACCGGACCCTCGTGACCGACCAGTCGCCGCACGAGGGCGCCGGTGCGGAGGTCGTGGACGACGATGTCGGCGCCGACGGCGAAGGCGAACCGATCGCCGGCGGACGAGAAGACCGCCCGCCGCGAGTGCGAGCCGACGTCGAGCGGCCTTCGCGTCATCGTGGCGAGGTCCCACAGCGCGACCGACTCCGGGGTGAGGTGGACTGCGAAGTCGCCGTGGTGGTCGAGGATCCACCTGCCGGGCGCGCCACTGGTGCCGGGGAGCTGTCGTTTCGTGGTGCCGTCGACGTCGCGCACGTAGGCCTCGGCGGCCTGCGGCTGGACGATGAGGCGCTGGCCGTCGAGCGAGAGGTTCGACCAGCGCGGCGCTTCGTCGAGGGGCGACAGCAGCTCGACCGCGGCGGCGCCGGGCCGCAAGCGCCAGGCCGGGCCGCTCGTGGTGTGCCAGCCGAGGATCGCGCCGTCGGGGCGCATCACCAGCTGGCGGGTCGGCGAGGCGGCGAAGGTGGCCCGCAGGGCGCCGGTGTCGGCGTCCCACAGGCGCAGGGTGCTGTCCTTCGAGACAGTAGCGATGGTGGCGCCGTCGGGCGAGTGCTGGGCGTTCCAGATCTCGTCGCCGTGACCGGCGAGGACGCGCGCGCGGCCGCTGGCGATGTCCCACACGCGAGCGGTCTTGTCGTCGCTGGCGGTGACGAAGCGGGCGCCGTCGGGCGAGACGCCGAAGCGATTGATGTACTCGGTGTGGCCGTGGAAGGCGCGCGAGAGGCCGCGGGCCGCGGCGTCGGCGGCGATCCGGCGCACGCGGGCAGCGTCGGCGAATTCGGGGGAGAGGGTGCGCAACCAGGCGAGCGCCTGGTTGGGATCGCGGCGCAGCGCGTCCTGGGCCTGCAACAGGGTGATGCCGTCGGCGCGGGCTGTCGCCTGGGCGCGCGCGTCCTCGGCGGCGTGGCGGGCCGCCTCGGCCGCGCGCGAGGCGTCGACGGCCTCGCGCTGCTTGTCCTCGGCGAACCGGCGCGCGCGGTCGGTCTTGACGAAGGCGGCGAACACGACTGCGGCGACGAGCACGAGCGCGGCGGCGGCGATCGACAGCGCGGGGCGGTGGCGCTGCCAGTAGCGGCGCAGGAGCTGGCGCGCGGAGTAGGTGTGGGCGGCGACGATCCGGCCGGTCTGGAAGCGCTCGAGATCGGCGGCCATCTCGCCGGCGTTGCGGTAGCGAGCGGCGGGCTCGCGGGCCATGGCCTTGTGGACGATCGCGGCCAGCTCGTCGGACAGCTGCGGAGCGAGCTGCTCGAGCGGCCGCGGCGGACCCTCGAGGATCGACAGGAGCCGCAGCGCGTGCGGGGCGTCGCGGTAGGGCGGGACGGCCGCGAGCAGGTGGTAGAGCATCGCGCCGAGGGCGTAGACATCGGCGCGCTCGTCGACGGCGAGGCCTGCGGCCTGCTCGGGCGGCATGTACGAGGGGGTGCCCATGACTGCGCCGTCGATCGTGAGGCCGTCGCTGGGCGCCTGCGCGACGGTCTCGGTGGTCGGTTCGTCCTCGGCGAGGTCCTTGGCGAGGCCCCAGTCGATCACGACGGTCTCGCCGAACTCGCCGACGAGGACGTTGGCGGGCTTGAGGTCGCGGTGGATGATGCGCCGGCTGTGCGCGTAGGCGACGGCCTGGGCGGCAGTGAGGACGTGAGGCAGGAGGGCGAGCCGCTCGCTGAATGATTCGCAGTGGGCGATCAGATCGGCGAGCGTGCGGCCCGAGACCAGCTTCATGGCATAGAACGGCGCGCCCTCGGGCCACCGCGCGGCCTCGTAGATCGGCACGATGGCAGGGTGCTGCAGCCGCGCGGTGAGCAGCGCCTCGCGCACGAAGCGTCGCTCCTGCCGCTCGTTCCACACCAGCAGCTCCTTGATCGCCACCGGGCGATCGAGCCGGCGATCGCGGGCCCACAGGACGCGGCCGATGCCGCCCTGCGCGACCTCCTGGCCGACGACGTAGGCGTCGCGCGCGACCTGCGGGAGCGGCGGCGTGTGGCGTCCGGGCGAGGTCGGGCGCTCGTCAGAGCCAGGAGTCGGTGCGGCGAGGGTGTGCGCGTCGCCGAGCGGGTGAGGCTGGATGTCGGGGCCGGCCGCTGGCTCGTGCGTCCCGCGCTCGCTGCTGTGCGCCATGCCGTGCTTCGTCCCCCGCGTGGCCGAGGCGATGGTCGCACCTTCGTGCTGCGCTGGCCACCGCGGTTCAGCGAGCAGGCGGGGTCCTGTCATTGCCTGGTCCGCGGCCGCGGGCAGGCCGCGGCATCGCGTCATGGAATTACCACCAGTGGACGTTGACGAGGACCTCGGTGATTTCAGCGGCGTGGGCAGCGAGGTCCTGGCGCAGGCCGGCGAACTTGGGACCGAGGTGCTCGTAGTCGATGTCGCCGAGCCATTGACGGGCGCAAGGATTGGGCTGCTCGGCGAGCAACCCGGCGACCTCGTCGACGACGAGGCGCAGGTCGGCCAGCGGCCACGGCGCGGACCAGGCGTACCAGTCGTCCTCACGCTCGACGAGCTCGTCCACCAAGGCGATGAGGTCGATCCACGGCTGCGGCCGCTCGACGAGATCGTGGGCCAGCCAGGGGATGAGGGCGTGGTAGAGGTCCCGCACGCGCATCTCACAAAAATCGCTGGCGCGCGGGAGCTCGAAGTCGAGACAATAGCGGCCGCGCGGGAACGGATCGTCGCCGGCTTCGCCCCGGCGCAGACTGCTGCGATAGCGCGCGAGGGCGTCGGGCACCCGCGGGGCGCCGCGCTGGGCGTGGGCCCGCAGCTGGCTGGGGTCGATGCGGCGCTTCATGGTCGCAGCATGATGCCACGCAGGAGGGCCGTGGCAGATGATCATGGTGCGACGGACCGCATCTCGAGATCGAACACCAAGCGAGTTCGCGTTCGCCCTGGCGGGTCGAACCAGCCGGCTTGACCACCGGGCCGTCGCGGCGGCACCCTTCGAATCATGCTGGCGCGGCGCGGGAGTCGAGCGATCGTCGTGGACGGCCACGAGCTGCTCTGGTGGGTGCGTCGGCGCGGGCTGCGGAATTGTCAACACTGCGACGAATGCACTGTGACGCTGGCCCACGCGTCGCGCACCGGGGCGATCGTGCAGGCGCATGTCGAGGATGCGTGGCGCGCCGAGGTCGTGCCGATCGCGCCGTCGCGGATCGCCGCGCTCGCGCGTGATGCCCTGGCCCGCGGCTGGGTGCCGGGGGAAGGCGCCGGGGTGGTGGCGTTGGGCATGTTCTCGCCGTGACGAGGGGTGGCCGCGCGGCGGCCATGCTCGTGTGTAGGCGACGATGCGAGGGTCACGCGGCGCACAGCCGGGCGGCCGCGGGGCGGACCAGGCCGTCGAGGGCGCGGCGCCACACGGCTGCGCGCAGCGGGGCATCGATTACGCCGTGGCTGCGGAGCTCGGGGTCGCCTGGTCTTGAGGACATGTCCTCCGCGGCAGCTTCTGCGCTGGCCAGGGCGGCGGCGAAGCAGGCCTCGGCGCGGCCGCGGTCGGCCCCGGCCTCGCTCAGGGCCCATTGCACGAAGCGCCAGCCGAGCTCGGCGTGGCGTTGCTCGTCGGCGGCGATCCGCGCCAGCAGGCGGGCCAGCGCCGGGTCCTCGGCCTGGGCCGCGGCCTCGCGCAGCTCGAGCCCGGCGAGCGTCTCGGCGACGCAGGCCTCGGCGATCACCGCGGCGACGACTGCGTCGAGGTCGGCGGCGATGTGCGGGCGGCCGACCGGCAGCGGGCCGGGCCCGACACCTGTCCCTTCGTACAGGCTGGCCAGCGCGAAGGCGATCCGCGCGTGCTCGATCTCGTCGGCCATCGCCCGCTGGGCGTCGCTCACCAGCGTCGGCGGGGCGCCGACTGCGAGCAGTTGCAGGACGAACACCGCGAACGAGGCCACCGACGCGTGTTCTGCCAGGGCGATCGCGGTCCAGTGCGCGCGCAGACGGGCGCGCAGGACCGGCTCGCCGGCGGGGACGGCGACGAGGCCGCGCCAGTCGTCGCGCGCGGCCGCGGGCGCGGTCACGGGGGCCGCGTCGACGATGAAGGGGCGACCGCAATCGACGTTGTTGCAGATCCACCGGGCGTCCTCGATCACGCACAGGTTGCCGCCGCAGTCGGAGGGGCCGTCGCACTCGTCCTGCGGCGTGGTGCAGGCGGCGTGGACGAGGCCGTCGGAGCACGCGCCGCCCGCGACGCCGCACAGCTCGCCGGGACAGTCGGCGTCGGCGGTGCAGTCGGCGGCGATGCAGCGAGTGTAGGTGCCGAGGCCGTCGCCGGCGCAGCGGCAGATCTGTCCTTCGGGGCAGTCGGTGTCGGTGCGGCAGCCGTACTCGCACTCGCACGTCGGGCCGGAGCCGCCGGTCTCGGTGGCGAAAAGGCCGCCGAGGATGATGCTCTCGCGACATGTCCCGAAGGGCAGCTCGGTGCAATCGTCGTTGCTGAGGCACCCGCCCGGCGCGGCGTCGGCCGGGCAATTCGACGGGGTCGCGGGCACCAGGCACTCGAGCTTCTCGGCGCGGTGGACGATGCCGTCGTCGCAGCGCACGTAGCCCGAGGGCGCCGGCGGCTCGACGTCCGCCTGCAGCAACGGGGTGAGCTCGCCGGGGCACGCGGCGGGCTCGCCGGTGGTCGGCGCAGTCGTGCCGCTCGTGGGCGCGCCGGTGCTCGTGGTCGTGGTCGTGGCGGTCGAGGTGGCGGGCTCAGCGGTCGACTCGGTCTCGCCCTTGGTGGGCCCGCAGGCGGCGATCCAGCCGAGAGCGGCGAACAGCGGGGCGAGGTCGAGGCGGGTGCGCAGCGGGATCATCGACATCAGCACAGCGGGCGCCGCTACTCCCGTCAAGCCCGCGCGATGCGTCGGCATGCGGAGTGATAGCGAGCCGGGGCGAGCGCTGGCGGCCTTTCGCAGGATCGTCGGCGCGGCCCCCGGGCTGGCCGTCTCCCGGGCGCGGCGAGCAGCGGCGCGAGCGACGTTCGCGAACGCGCCGCGCGGACCTACGTGATGGTCCGTCGAATCCGGCGCTGGACGACGCGACGCTGAACTGCGACGGCCGGAGCATCGCGGCCGTCGCGGCGCTCGCGGAAGGGTTCAGGGCGTCGGGTCGTACTTGACCTTGTCGATGGCGAGGGTGACGCCGTGCAAAGTGCCGGTGTCGCCACCGCCGGCGTCGCCGATGCAGACGCGCCAGGTGCCCTTGGTGGTCAAGCCGAGGAAGTCGTCCAGGTCCATGCCGGGGCCGGCGCCGGGGTTGGGGTGGAACTCGCAGGCGATCGGCGGCTGCTCGTCGACGCACACGATGTCGTTGGTGCCGGGGATGGCGGCGCCGATCTGCTCGGCGTCGGTGGCCCCGCCGTTCTTGAACGTCAGCGGGTTCGACTGGCTGATGTTGGAGTTGTCGCCGCAGCAATCGCCCTGGCCGTCGACGCCCTCGACGAGGCCGGCGCGGCTGAGGATGGTGCTGATGGTGCCGTCGGGGCCCTGGATCTTGATCACGAGGTCGCCGACGAAGGTGTGGTCGGCGGCGACGGTGAGCGTGACCGCGGCGACGAAGTCGAGGCCGTCGTCGGGCACGACGAGGACTGCGCAGGCCATGCTGGCGAGCGAGCCGTCGTAGGTGTCGTCGGGGATCGAGGTGGCGAGGTTCAAGGCCTCGACCGTCTCGGTCTTGCTCGCGCCGGGGCACTGGTTCTTGAACTCGGGGGCGAGGATGTCCTCGCACATCGGCCCGAGAACGCCGAGGAGCGCGTCCTGGTCGGGCGCGGCGACGCCGGCGGTCTCCATGGCGGTGACGAGGTCGGTGACGAGGGCGCCGAAGTCGTTGATGTCGATGCCGACCATGTCGTTGGCGTCGACCAGGCCCTCGTGGGCGGCGGCCATGGTCTTGCATTCGTCGCCGACGCCGACGCCGGGGTCGATGCCGGGCGGGGCGTCGACCTCGAGGCCGTACCGGGTCGGGCCGTCGATGCCGCCGACCTGGCGCGTGAGACAGGTGTTGAGGCGCTCGAACTCGGCGGCGGCGAAGAAGCCGTTGATGGCGACGTCGAGGGCGACGTTGTCGACGAACGAGCCGGCCTGGCCGGGCGCGCCGACGAGGCTCTTGATCGCCGGCTTGCGACCGATCCGCTGGTAGACGGTGGCGTCGCTGGTGGCGTCCTCGACGATGTCGGGCGCGAGCTCGCCGAGGGCGCCGAGGATCGCGGTCTTGTCGTCGTCGCCGAGGTCGGGGTGGGCGCCCTGGTGAGTGTCGAGGGCGGTCGAGAAGTCGAGCGCGAAGTCCATGAAGTCGTCGGTCGAGATCCCGAGGCCGGCGTGCGCGGTCTTCATGTCGAGGCAGTCGTACGCGACGCCGGCACAGCCGGCGACCTGGCCGAGCTGCTTGATCAGACAGGCGCGCAGGTTGCCGCCGTCGACGTCGTTGTTGAGGAAGTAGCCGTTGACCCTGTCGTCGTTCAGCACGACCCCGAGCGCGCCGTCGACGAGCTCGCCGACGCCGACCTCGCCGCCGAGCCGATCGCACAGGGCTGCGGGATCGCCGGTGGTGGTGTCGGTGTCGACCGTGGTGGTGCCGGTCTCGGTGGTGGTGCCCGTCACCGGCTCGGTCGTCGGCCCCATGGTGGTCGACGTCGGCTCCACTGTGGTCGAGGAGGTCGGCGGGTCGCCGGTGGGCGCGGCCGTGGTCGCGTCGGTGGTGGAGCCGGTGCTGTCGGTGGTCTCGCTCGCGCCCTCGGTGGTCGCGCCGCCGTGGTCGCCGCAGGCAGGCATGAGGACGAGTCCGAGCAAGGCGAGGGTAGCGGGAGTAAGGGCGCGACGCATGGTCCCGCCATTTCAGCCCCATCCGCCGGCGATGAGAAGAGGCGTACGCGGCTGCACGCCACGGCCGCGTCCGCTGGAGACCCGCGGAGGTGCGCGCCGACGCGCGGACGGGATCTGTCCCCGCGGACATGTCCCTACATTGCGTCGCACCCGGGAGCCGGCGGCGAACGCGGTCCATGACGGGCGACGCGGGTCGGCGAGAGCGGCGAAGAATGAAGCTGGTGAAAGAGACAGGTGGTCGTCGCGGCGCCGGCGACCTCAGCTGCAGGCCCGCGGTTGTGCGGAGCTTGCGGGCCTCGAGAGGGGGTCTGCGAGATCGATCCGCGCGAGACGTCAGGGGCCGGGGGCGCTGTCGAGGAGCTCGACGAACAGGGCGGTGATGTTGTCCTTGCCGCCGCAGGCGTTGGCGTGGGCGACGGCGGCCGGGGCCGCGTCGCGGGCGTCGAGCTGGAACAGGTCGGTCAAGGTGTCGGCGCTGTCGAGGTACTCGTGCAGGCCGTCGGAGCACAGGAGCAAGCGGTCGCCGACCTGCAGCGGGAAGGCCAGGATGTCGACCTCGACGAAGTCGTGCAGGCCGATCGCGCGGGTGATCGAGCTCTTGCGCCCGCGCGCGTGCTCGGGGCTGACGAGGCCCAGCTTGACCTGCATGTTGAGCAAGGTGTGGTCCTCGGTCAGCTGGTGGACGTCGTCGCCGCGCGCGAGGTAGACGCGCGAGTCGCCGACCTGGCCGACGATCGCCAGCTCGCCGGCGACGAGGACGACGGAGGCGGTGGTGCTCATGCCCGAGTAGTTGGCGTCGACCTCGGCCATGCCGTGGACCAGATAGCAGGCGTTCTGCAGGGCGCCGCGGATCATGGCGCCGAGCCGGGCGACGGTGTCGGGCGAGACCCACACCGGCGGGCCGGCCAGGGGCCGCGCGTGCACGACGACGCGCCGCGCGAGCCGGGCCTCGTCGGCCGCGACGGCGATGGTCTCCGCCTCGCGCTTGACCCACTCCCAGATGATCTCGACGGTCTCCTGCGCCGCGACCTCGCCGAAGGCGCGGCCGCCGACGCCGTCGCAGACGATGAAGAGGCCGAGCCGCTCGTCGGCGAGGAAGGCGTCCTCGTTGTGGCTCCGCCGCAACCCAGGATCGGTCGCGCCGAAGTGCCGGGTTCGCATGCTCGCAGCATACACCCGCGCGCCGGTGTCACCGAGCTTTCTGAAGCGCAGGCCACGAGCGACCGGTCGCCGCGCGCGCCAGTCAGCGCCTGTCCGATCGGTCAGCCGGGCGGCGCGCGTGTTACGATCGCGGCGTGACGGATCGCTTCGAGTTCAGGTGCGAGCCCGTGGGCGCCGAGACGCGCCGGCATCGGTTGTCATCAGGCGATACGGCGGTGTCCTGGGCGGCGTTTGCGGCCGGTCTGCGCGCAGATCGAGGGCTGCGGTCGGCGCTCACCGAGACGCTGGCCGCGAGCCCTTATCCGGGGTTCTTCTGGGAGACGCCGGGGGTGTCGGCGAGGTCGACTGCGCGGCCGTTCGAGATGGTGGTGGTGTCCGCTCCCCACCTGGCCCGCGCAGCGCCGTCGCCGACAGCGTTCGCGGAACACCTCGAGCCGGACGGCCCCGCGGTCCGGACGTTCGCCAACCTCGGCGGCGATGCGACTCTGGTGGTGCCCCGGCCGCTGACGGAACACGCGACGTACGGCCACCTGGCTGCGTTTCTCCGCGGGGGTCCTGCGGCGCAGATCGATGCGCTTTGGCAGGCGGTGGGCGCGGCGCTGGAGGAGGCGTGGCAGCGCAGCCCGGCGCCGGTGTGGCTGAGCACGTCGGGGAGCGCGGTGCCGTGGCTGCACGTGCGGCTCGATGCGCGGCCGAAATATTATGTGTTCGGGGCGTATCGGGCGGTGGGCGAGGGGTAGAGCGGGGGCTGGTGATGGGCGTGGGCTGCGGGCGGCAAGAGGGTAGGAAGGGGCAGCTCTTCGGCAGCAAGAGAGTAGAGGGGGCGCAAGGGCGTAGGTGGATGGTTCATGCAGCGCTGCGATGTTCGAGGTTCGATGCAGCAAGGGAGTAGAGTGGGCGCAAGCGCGTAGTTGGGTGCTCGACGCAGCAAGAGCGTGGCACGAGCGCAAGCGCGTAGGCTGCGATGTCCGAGACTGGATGCAGCAACGGAGTAGGCGAGCGCGCAAGAGCGTAGGCGGATGGCTCATACAGCAAGGGAGAAGAGTGAGCGCAAGGGCGTAGAGTGAGTGCAAGCGCGTAGGGTGTTCCTACAGCAAGAGCGCAGGTAGGCGCCTCGATGCAGCAAGGGGTGCAAGCGCGTAGGAGTGCTCATGCAGCAAGAGCGTAGGTGGATGCCTCGATGCAGCAAGACGGTAGAGTGAGCGCAAGAACGTAGGCGTGACCCGCAACAGCCTCGAGCGGTCGAGGCGTTGCGGGTCAGCTTCGGTCTTCGTCGCGCTCAGCCGATCGCCGCGGCGAACTCGGGCGGCAGGGGGGCGGTGACCGGGAGCTCGCCGGCGATCGCGGCCGAGAGGTCGAGGCGCAGCGCGTGCAGGTACAGGCGATCGGCGAGCTCGCCTTCGTAGAGCTCGTCGCCGAGGATGGGCAGGCCGAGCCAGGCGAGGTGGACGCGGGCCTGGTGGCGCCGGCCGGTCGCCAGCTCGAGCGACCACAGGCGCCGCGGGCCCGGCGGACCCTGCGGCTCCACGCGCGTGAGGGCCTGCTGGCCGGTACGGCGCACGGCCATGCGATCGCGGCCGAAGCCGGGGCCGAGCGGGGCGCGGACCTCGACGGCGGTGGGGCTGACCGCGGCGATCCAGGCGTCGGGCGGCGGCGGCCAGACATGGTCGAACGGACATGTCGTGACGGCCATGTAGTGCTTGCCCACGCGGGCGGCGGCGAAGGCGTCGCGGGCGGCGACGAAGGCGGCGCGGGTGCGGGCGAAGGCGACGACGCCCGAGGTGCCGCGGTCGAGCCGGTGGACCGCGCCGCCCTCGCGCGCGTCGAGGCCGGCCCCGGCGCACTCGGGGAAGCGGACGGCGACGCGGTCGGCCAGGGCGGGCGGATCGTCGGGCCGGAGGCGGTGCGTGTGCAGGCCGGCCGGCTTGACGACGTAGACGAACGCGTCGGTGGCGACGAGCAGCTCGGGGCCGGGAGCGGCGACCACCGGCGCGGCCGGGGCCGCCAATTCGAGGCGCTCGCCGGCGCGGACGCGGTGCGACGGAGGGGCCCGCTCGCCGTCGACGGTGAGGCGCCCGGCCAGCGCGAGCTCCCGCGCGACCCGCCGCGACAGGCCCGGGATGCGCCGTCCGAGGACGACGTCGGCCCGGGCGCCCTCGTCCTCGGGGTCGGCGATGCAGGCGAGCCGTGTGGTGATGGTCGGGTGGGAGTCGGGGAGCTCGGGGGCGGCCGCGGAGTCTTCGGGGCCGCCGTTCCTCGCCGTGCCCTCGAGCGTCCTGGATTCGGATGTATCTTCAGGACATGTCTTCTCGGACCTGTCCGAAGAGACAAGGTCTTTGGGGCCTGTCCTGGGGCGCGTCATTCGACTCCGGGGTCGGCGAGGACCAGCGCGTCGGCCTCGGCGCCGGCGGGCAGACCGGGGCCGGGCGGGACGAGGACGAGGAGGTCGCAGCCGCGCAAAGAGGTGAGCGCGCCGGAGACCTGGCTCGGCAGCGGCTCGGCGCGGCCGTCGACCAGGCGGGCGCGGACGCAGTGGGTGCGGCGCCCGGCGCCCTCGGCGGGCGCGGCGAGGACGACCCGCCGGCGCGGCCGCTCGACCTGCAGGTGGCCGGCCAGGCGGCGCAGGGCGGGGCGCGCGAACAGCTCGAAGCCGACGTAGGTGCTGGCCGGGTTGCCGGGCAGGGCGAACACCCGCGCGTCGCCGAGGCGGGCGAACGCCAGCGGCCGACCGGGGCGCAGGCGGACGCGGCGGAAGATCGGCTCGGCCCCGAGCGCGAGCAGGGCCGGCCACACGAGGTCGTGGTCGCCGACGGAGATCCCGCCGCTGACGAGGACGACGTCGGCGCTGGCGGCCGCGTCGGCGAGGGCCCGGCGCAGCGCCTCCGGCTCGTCGCCGACGCGCCCGAGGTCGCGCACTTCGGCGCCGGCGGCCTCGGCCTGGAGGGCGAGCATGAGGCCGTTGCTGCTGACCACCTGGCCATGTCCCGGAGGACAGCCGATGTCGACCAGCTCGTCGCCGGTGCAGAGGACGGCGACCCGCGGGGGCCGGTGGACCAGGACGTCGGCGTGACCGGCCCCGGCCGCCAGGGCGAGGTCGCCGGGGCGCAGGGCTGTCCCGGGGGACAGGATCTCGACGCCGGCCGTGAGGTCGCTGCCGGCCCGGCGGACGAAGTGCCCCGGCCGGATCTCGCCCGCGCGCCCGAGGTCGATCCACAGGCGCTCGCCCTGGCGCCGGACGTCCTCCTGGGCGACGACCGCGTCGGCCCCGGGCGGCAGTACGGCGCCGGTGGAGATCCGCATGGCCTGGCCGGACCCGACCACGGCGGCGGAGGGGTGGCCGGCGGCGCTCTCGCCGAGGACCGCGAGCTCGACCTCGGCTGTCCTGGGGGACAGGTCGGTGCGACCCGTAGCGATGGGGCTGGCGGCTGTCCCCGAGGACAGGTCGCCGGCTGGCCGGCCCGTGGCGCGGCCGCCCGCGCCCGCTGATCCGGAGGACATGGCGCTCACTGTCCCTGGGGACATGTCGATGCGGCCATCCGCGCCGAATCTGGCTGTCCCCGGGGACAGGTCGGCGGCGCGCACCGCCCAGCCGTCCATGGTGCTGACGTCGGCCCCGGGCATGGCCCAGCGGGCGTGCAGCGCCTCGGCCAGGACGCGGCCGCGGGCGGCCGGCAGCGCCCGGCGCTCGCCCGGCAGGGGAGCGCAGGCGGACAGGACGCGCGCGAGGGCGTCCGCGAGCTCGAGGTCGTCGGCCGTCATCCGGTCTTCTTCTTGCTGCTCTTCTTCGGCGGCGTGGTCTTGTGCTTGCCGCGCTTCGACCAGCCGCGCTTGCCCGGGAGGGAGTTGGTCTCCTCGGTCGAGGGCACGGGGTTGTCGACGGCGGACGCGGCGCTCGGGTCGTCGGCGGTGGCGGCGTAACGGGTGGCGTCGACGTCCTCGGCGGCGACGTCGGCGCGCAGGTCGTCGGGTGCGGGGCCGGCGTTGCCGCGCGGGGCGGGCGCGTCGACGGTGCCGCGGGTCTCGCCCGACTTGACGTAGACGACCAGCAGCTCGCCGGCGGCCGGATCGTGGCTGCGGTCGATGCCGTTGATGCGCGCCAGGTCGCCGTCGGTGAGGTCGAAGCGCTTGCCGATCTTCTCCAGAGTGTCGCCCTTGCGGGTCTTGTAGCCGCGCCGCACCAGGCCGCGCTGCTTGAGGCCGGCCTCGAGGTGCTCGCGCGAGCCGCGGATCACCAGGTCGACTGCGCTCTGCTCGAGCACGACGATCTTGGCCGCCTTGGGGTCGAAGGCCTTGGGGACGACGATCTGCAGCACCTGGCCCGGCTGCAGCCGCGCCTGCGGGTCGAGGTCGTTCCAGGCGACGATGCTGTCCCACGGGACAGAGAAGGCGTCGGCCAGGCCGCGCGGGGTGGTCGAGCGGGCGACGACGAAGAAGACGAGGCGCTGGTCGGCGGCCACTGCGACCTTCGGCGCCGGCACGAGCAACCTGTCCGTAGAGGCAGGTGCCGCGGCGGCCGAGCCGCGCGGGACCAATAGGACGATGCCGCGCTCGAGCTCGCCGTTGTCCTCGAGGCCGTTGAGCTTGCGCAGCTGGACCTCGGTCGCGCCGTAGCGCTGGGCGATGGTGGCGACGGTCTCGCCGTAGGCGACGACGTGCTGGATGTGGTCGCCGCCGGCGCCGTCGCGCACGCCGCCGCGCTCCCACGCGGCCAGCTTGGCCTTGGGGATCCGCACCGGATAGCTGCGCCCGGGCGGGGTCCGCTTGCGGATCAGCTGGGCGTTGAGCTCCTCGATCAGCGCCGGGTCCTCGTCGATCGCCTTGGCCACGGCGCTGAGGGCGGTGCCCGGCGGGACGTCGACCTTGACGAAGTGGAGCGGCGGCAAGCTGTCCGAAAGGTCAGGCCCCAGCTTGAACGCGGCCCGGTTGCGGCCGACCAGCGCGGCGGCGAGGATCTTCGGCACGTAGAGCGTGGTCGCGTGCGGCAGGCCGCTCTCGATCTCGCACAGGGCCCAGAAGTTGTTGCTGTTGGCCCGCGAGATCGCGGTCATCGCCAGGCCGTAGCCGCCGTTGAAGGCCGCCAGCGCCATCTCCCACGAGCCGAAGCGGACCCGCAGGTCCTTGAGGTAGGCGGCCGCGGCGTAGGTCGAGCGCTCGATGTCGTGCCGCTCGTCGACCCAGTAGTTCTGCTCGAGGCCGTACACCTTGCCGGTCGGCTCCATGAACTGCCACAGGCCGGCGGCGCCCACGCGCGAGCGGCGGTGCGGCTGGAAGCCGCTCTCCGCCATGGCGACGAACACCAGATCCTCGGGCACGCCGACCTCCTTGAGGATCGGCCGCAGGACGTGCTCGTAGCGGTTCATGCGCCGCAGCCAGCCGCGCATCAGCGCCTGGCCCTTGGCGTCGTCCTTGAAGAAACGCAAGTATTCGACCAACTTCGCGCCGTAGCGGATCGGCAGCTCTGGCAGGGCGAGCGCGGCGATCCACTTCTCGGGCGCGGTCTTCTCGATCGTCGCGCGCGGTGTGCCGGCCAGCACGCCCCGCTCGAAGCTGGCGAGGTCCTCGCGCGCGGCCGCGTCCGCGTCGACCGCCCGCGAGGCGTGCGTCTCGTGGATCGTGGCGCCGTCAGGCCGTCCACCACGCACCTGGTCGCGACCGCCGCCGGCGACCTCGAGGGGCCCGATCCGTTCGCGTTCGTCGACCGGTGCGCCGTGAGCCACACCTGCAACGGCCAGCCACAGCGCCGTGGCAAGCCCGCCAATCCCCCTCCAGAAGGGCGTATAGGCGGTTTTGCGGCGCCCGCGCAGATCCGGACCTGGTCGCATTCGCATCGCCGCCCACGCTAGCAAAGCGAGGCTCGAAGGACTACCTTTCGGCCATGCTCCTGGGTGTCCTCAGTCCCCTCGAGATCGTCATCATCGTCGCGGTCATCTTGCTCGTGCTCGGCCCGTCCAAGCTGCCCGCGCTGGGATCGAGCATCGGTCAGATGCTGCGAGGGTTCCGCAAGGAGATGAAGGCGATCGAACACGACAAGCAACAAGAGGCCGACCGCCGCGGCGAGATCGACGTCACGCCGAAGGACGAGCCGAAGCACGGCCGCCCGGGCTGAGCGCGCCTCGCTGCCGCTCGCGTCTTCGACGCCCGAGACGCCCGAGACGCCAGGACGCCGGAAACGGCGCCGAAAATTCAGGAAGCCCGCTCGTTCCGGTCGGAGCGAGCG
Source organism: Nannocystis sp. RBIL2 (assembly GCF_026626745.1). Taxonomy (GTDB): domain Bacteria; phylum Myxococcota_A; class Polyangia; order Nannocystales; family Nannocystaceae; genus Nannocystis. The sequence continues at coordinate 1,383,681 of NZ_JAPNJW010000001.1, read as the reverse complement.
GGCTTCGTCGTCGACGCCACGAGGGCGTCGCCCGGTCATCCCTTCGAGTTGAGGACGATGACCACCACGACGGCGATGATGACCACCACCACGAGCGCGATGTAGACGACGTTCGAGCTGCCGGTCGGCGGCGGCGTGGTGGCGATCGGCTTCGCCTCCGGCTCGGCCGGCTTGCTGGTCGCCTCTTGCCTGGGCGTCGGCAGGTTCGCGTTGGAGGTCGCGGCCTGCTCGACCTTGGCGGGGGCGATCGGCTCGGTCGGCGCGGGCGGGTTGCTGGTCGCGGTCTGAGCCGGCGGCGTGTGCGGCGGAATCCGCGGCTCAGGCTGCACTGCGCTGACCTTGGCCTCGGCGACCGCCTCGGCTTCGGCGGCCTTGTTGCCGGCCCGCATCGACGAGCCGGAGCTCGGCGCCGCGGCGACTTCGCCAGCCCGCGGATCCATGCTCGCGGGCCGCTTCGGCGCCTGGATGATCGTCTTGTTGCCGGCGCGCGCGGGCGGCTCGGCCGCGACGGGCGTCGGCGGAGGTGCCGAGACGGGCGGCGTCGGAGGCGTTTGCACCGACACTGGCGGCGTGGCCGCGGGCGAGGTCGGCGGCGCCTTGACGGCCGGAGTCTCGACCTCGACCGGACGGGCCGGCGGCGGCGCCTCGACCTTGCGCGGGGTGATGTCGGACTGCGGACCGACGTGGCTGTAGACGCTGAAGTACGCCTCGGCGCTCTCGAAGCCCTGAGCGAACAGCTGCCCGGGTTCGGCGAGCGACGGCTCGTTGGCCGCCTCGAAGTCCAAGATCATGCGGAACTCGCAGTGCGGGCACGCGATCTGGACCAGCGGGGCGATCTGGTCGGCAGGGATGCGGAAGGGACCGGCGCAGGACGGACAGAGGACGAACATTAGAAGTCCAGACCCAGGGAGAGAGTGTACTGCTGTTGCAGCCCGGATTTGTCGGCGACCTTGTTGCCTTCGATCTCGCCCTCGCGCTTGCCGCCGGGGACGATCATCGCCTCGACGCCGACGCGCAAGACGCTGAAGATGAATCGGAAGCCGAGGAAGGGGCGGTGCCGGTAGATCATACCCGCATCCTTGAAGACGAACTCGCTGAGCACCGGTGACTTGTCGAGGTACTCGTCCGTCGTCGGCGTGGCGTCGAGCACGCCGGAGCGCGCGAAGATCATCAAACCCTGATAGCCGACGTACGGCGTCAGGTTGACGGTCTTGCCGACTCCGAACACGTGCGAGATCGAGATGTCGAACGCGCCCGTGGTCATGTTCATGTCCTCGGCGCCGACCAGGCGCGAGAACATGCCACGCAGCGCGATCGACGGGATCGGCAGGTGGTGGAAGCCCTCGTGGATCGCCACCTTGCCGTAGCCGCTGATCGTCCACATGCGGCTGCCGAACAGGTGCGTCGCACCGGCGCCGACCTCGATGCCCGGCCACAGACCCTTGCGGCCCATGATCTGCAGCGTCGGCGCGACCTTGCCCGGATCACCGCGCGTCGCGTTCTTCCAGAAATTCTGGCCGTTGCTGATCGTGTTGAGGCTGATGTCGGCCGACACGGCGAAGCCCGAAAGACCGAGCGAGTCCGCCGGGTCGACCGGCTTCGGCGCCATCAACACGCCGAGCTCCGAAGCGAGGCTGCGGAAGTCGCCGTCGTTGGCCGACACGACGCCGCTCGGGTCCATCGTGCCCAACTGGCTGAGCCGCAGGTCGTAAGGTCCCGCCCAAGCCTCCGAAGAGCCGAGAAGCAAACTCAGGCCGAAAGCCGCTAGGGCAAACGAAGAAAGGAACCGTCTGGGCATGCGGGAGCTCCGAGATTCAGCGGTCGGCGCAGCGTAACTTGCGCCAGCGAGGTGTGTCAAGGTTCGCGCCAGGCCGTGCTGGGCCGAGGAATACGCCCGATTGTATGTTGCCGTGGGCCGCGCGTGACACGGACGCCGCTGCCGTGCTGATTCAACTAAGGAAGCCGAGCGCGCCCCGCAGGGGGCCTCGCACGGGCGCCGAGCCCAGGTGGAGGACCGCGGAATTCACCGCATCTCCGCCGTTCCAGGGCCCTACGCTCGTTGACCGCGCAAAGGCCGGCTGCTAGCGTGCCCGGCCTGCAGCCGCCGCACGTACAAGGCCCTCCGCTCGCCCGTGTGCGTCCCCATCCGCCGGGAGATCCGTTCGGGGCGCGGACGCCCGGTCCCGCGTCCCCCCGCCGGGCGGGACTGCTGAGCCTGTTCGTGCTGTCGTGGGCCTCGCCGCTCGCGCTCGCCGGGCCGCTCGGGTTCGCCGGCGATCTTCCCGAGTGGGCGCCGGCGGTCGGCTACGCCGGCGCGGCGTCGCTGGGCCTGCTGGTGCTGTTCTGGCTGCTGTCCGGGGCCCTCGGCTACGAGCGATCGCTCGGCCTGCGGATCATCCGCGCCGAACGGGTGCCGCGCGGCGCTCGCATGTTGTGCGCGGTGTGCTGGGCGATCGCCGGCGTCGCGCTGCTGCTGCTCAACCTCGGCTACCACAGCCTCGCGCTGGTGATCGCCACCGCCGCGGCCAGCTTCCTCGGCCTGCTGCTGCTGCTGGTCCAGTACTCGTCGATCTTCGGCACCACCAGCATCATCGGGGTGGTCCTGGGGGTCGCGGCGCTGATCGTCGTCCAGTCGGTCGCCACCGGCTTCCAGCACGAGTTCGAACGCCGCGTGCTCGGGGTGTACGCCCACATCAACGTGACGCGCAGCTCGGGCATGGCCGAGTACCGCCGCTTCGAGGCCTACCTGCGCACGCGGCCCGGCGTCACCGGCGCGAGCCCGTTCGTCTACTACGCGATGATGCTGGCGCCCTACGATCCCGAGGGCGGCCGCACCGACGATCTCCGGCTCGCCAGCGTGCTGGTGAAGGGGATCGAGCCCGAGACCGCGGCGGAGGTGATCGACCTGCCGGCCCACCTTCAACGCGGCAGCGGGCGGGCGATCCCGCTCCCGGTCCTGCGCTCCGATTTCGAATTGATGCCGGTGCCCGACCGCGAGTCGGACGAGCTGCCGCCGGCGATCGCGGCCACGCCCGACCCCCGCGGCGCGGGCTGGTACGAGCGCGCGATGAGCCACTACGCCGAGGTCCCCGCGGCCCGCAAGCGCATCCCGGGAGAGATCCGCGGCGATCTCCTCGACGACGACGTGTGGCCCGAGGAGCCCGCCGCCGGCGAAACCGCGGCCCGCTTCGACGCCAGCGCGCTGCCGACGATCTTCGTCGGCGCCACCCTGGCCCGCGAGCTCGGCCTTCAAGAGGACTCGCTGGTGATGGTGGTCGACCCAGGCTCGTCGTTCGACGCCTCGAGCGAGCCCGAATTCCAGTACTACCGCGTGGCCGGGATCTTCCAGGCCGGCTTCCAGGAGTACGACAGCCGCCTGGTGTACGTACACATCAAGGAGCTGCAGCGCTTCAAGTACCGCGGCCGCGACCAGGTCTCCGGCGTCGACCTCCGCCTGCAGCACCCCGACCTGGCGCCCCGGGTCGGCGCGTCGATCCGCGCGGCGCTGCCCGGCCGCGAGTACCAGGTGCTCGAGTGGCAGAACTTGAACGAGAACCTGTTCAAGAGCATCCGCCTGCAGAAGAACATCATCACGGTGATCCTCAGCCTGGTGATCACGGTGGCCACGTTCAACGTGCTGTCGGCGCTGTGGACGATGGTGGTCCGCCGCACCAACGACGTGGCGATCCTGATGTCGATGGGCGCGACCGGGCCGCAGGTGGCGCGGATCTTCCAGGTCACGGGGATGGCGATCGGCCTGTCCGGCGCGGCCGCGGGGGTGCTGTTCGGCCTGGTGCTGTGCTGGCTGGTGTCGCTCTACGGCTACACGCTCGACCCCGAGGTCTACTTCATCGAGGAGCTGCCGGTCGAGTTCAGCCTGGCCCAGATCGGCTGGATCCTCGGGATGACGCTGGCGATCTGCTTCGTCGCCACGCTGCCGCCGTCGCTCCGCGCGGCCAAACTCCGCCCCGTCGAGGGGCTGCGCTACGAGTGACGCCGTGGCCGCTCGCAGCTCCCGCCGCTGGGCCCTGATCGCGCTGGTGGCCCGTCGCATGCTCCTCCGCGAGGGCCGTCGCGGCCCGGGCAAGACGAGCCGCGCGGTCCTGAGGGTGGCGGTGGTGCTGGCGCTGGCCGGCGCGGCGGCGACGCTGCTCGGGGTCCGCGCGGTCACGCCGCCGCTGGTCGCCGGCATGGCGTCGCTGGTCGCGGTGGGGCTGCTGTGCGCCCGCCACCTGATGCCCGCGGTGGCGGTGGCGGTGTTCGGCACCGGCCTCGGCTGCGCGGCGCTGATCACGGTGCTCGGGGTGACGTCGGGCTTCGAACGCGAGCTGGTCGGCCGCCTGAGCAAGATCGGCGGCCACGTGACCCTCACCGAGTACGGCCTCGACTTCGACGAGTACCCGCAGGTGGTGGCGCGCTGGGGCCCGGACCCGCGCGTCCTGGCGGCCTCGCCGTTCGCGTTCTCGACGGCGGCGGTGGTGCCGCTGAAGCCGGATGGCCATGAGGACAGGGCCGATGGGGCAGGTCCGCAGAGACATGTACCCGAGGACATGTCCCTGGAGACGCACACCCGCCCGATCGACCGCAACGCGCCGGTGATCGCGCTGGTGAAGGGCGTGGACCCGGCGCTGGCCGCGGGGCTGCCGGGCACTGCGGCGATGCTCCGCGCCGGCGACCTGACGAAGGTCCGGCCCGGCGACGTGCGCCACGGGCCGGCGATCGCGCTCGGATCGCGCCTGGCCGAGCGCCTCGGGGTGGCGGTCGGCGACTCGGTGCGGCTGGTGGTGCCGGCCGAGCTCGACGGGACGGCGGCGGCGATGATGCGCCCGCCTCGCCACGGCGAGTACGAGGTGGTCGACCTGCTCGACACCGGGGTCGGCGACTACGACGCGTCGCTGGCCCTGGTCCACCTGTCGGCCGCGCAGGCGCTGTTCTTCGCCGAGCGCCGGGTGAGCGGGGTGGAGTTCGCGCTGCGCGAGCCGGACTCGGCGTCGGCGTTCGCCCAGGAGGTGGTGGCGGCGATGGGCGAGGGCTTCCGCGCGACGACGTGGGAGCAACAGGGCGAGGACGTGCTGGCGGGGCTGCGGCAGATCCGCGCGGCGGTGTCGCTGGTCCTCGGCCTGCTCGAGGTGGTGGCGGCGACGGCGTTGCTGGCGAGCCTCTTGTTGCTGGTCCGCCGCAAGCGCGAGGAGATCGCGGCGCTGATGAGCCTCGGCGCCGACTCGCGGGCGATCTTCGCCGTCTTCGAGGCGGTCGGGGTGTTCGCGGGCCTGCTCGGGACGCTGATCGGGGTGAGCCTCGGCCTGGCGTTCGGCTGGATGGTGGCGGTGTTCCGCTACCCGCTCGACCCGGAGGTCTATCCGGTCGACCACCTGCCGTTCGCCCTGTCGTGGATCGATCTGGCGGGACCCGCCGCGGCGGCGCTGATCATCTGCGCGCTGGCCAGCGGTCCGGTGGCGCTGGTGGCCTCGCGGCTGCCGCTGCTCGCGGGCCTCGGGCGCGCGTGAGTCGATCGTGACGGGCGGCGGCGCGGTGGGCCTCGCCTGGTCGTTCGGACAGGCGAGCTAGTCGCGCCAGTCGACGCGCAGGGGCATCGTAGCGAGCTCCTGCGGGTGATAGGCCCGCCTGGCCGGGGCGCAGCCGCGCCACACGAGGGTGACGCGATCGGCATCTGGCTCCAAGACCATGGTGTGAAGGACAGGTTCGGTTGCGTCGAGGCGACCGTCGCGGCCGTCGGTGTGCAGCCGCGGCGCCGGGGGGATGACGAGGGTCCAGCGGGCGCGGGTGGGGTGGACGCCCTGGAGCTCGACGAGCTCGCCGCCGCGGAGGTGGGCGAACTGCAGGCCGAGCGGCGCGCCGCAGGCGATCTCGTAGCGGAAATCGAGGCTGGTCCGGCCGGTGCCGTCGGTCAGGAGCTCGGGGACGAGGCCGCGCTCGACCTCCAGCGGGGGCTCGTCGAAGCAGTCGACGATCGGGACCAGGCCGCTGAAGGCGACGCGCGGGTACCAGTCGTAGTGGACCCACCCGCCGGCGTGCGGCAGCGGCAGGCGGTGCCAGTTGTCGAGCCAGTCGCCGACGATGCGCTCGGGGGTGAGGAGGTCGGACGGATCTTCGAGCTGCGGCAGCTCGAACTCGTCGACGGTGCCCGGGTCGAGCTCGAGCAGGTAGCCGCGGCCGACGGGGTTGCGCGGGTAGAGGAAGGGCGAGGCCGCGTCCGGATCGACATCGCCGAGCCCCTTGCTCCACTCGGGGCTGCGCAGGGGGTTGCCGTGACGGGCCTCGGCGCCGTGGTCCCGTCCGCCGTAGGCGAACACGGGCGACAGCGGGACCTTGTCGATCGGCTGCGGGTCGGAGAAGCGGAGCCGGCCCTGGCCGATCGAACAGGTGCGCTGGCCGACGACCGCGATCCGGTGCTCGTGGCCGGCGACGCGGACGAGGACGTCGAGCCGGCGGGCGCGCTGGCGGCCGTAGGCGTGGCCGAGCAGGACGACGTCGGTGCGCGGCTTGTAGGCGTGGAGGTCGGTGTCGGCGGCCAGGAGCGCGGGGACGTCGGGATCGTCGAGCGGCTCGGCGAACAGCGGGATTTGCTCGTCGGCAGGGACGCAGCGGCCGTCGGCGCCGACGTCGTAGGTGCGCTTGGCCAGCACCGAGAGCATCGGCTCGCCCGAGGGGAGGACGTCGGAGAGCTGCTGGACGGTGGGGCTCGGGCGGGTTTCGACCTGGCGCATGGGACAGATGAAGGGGAGGGCGACCTGGCGCGAGGGACAGAGGATGAGAGGGAGCGACCTGGCGCGAGGGACAGGAATTGGACCTGGCGCTTGGGACAGGAGCTTCAGGGCCGGCAGACGGGCGGCGGCGCGGGGCCGATGCTCGGCGGTCGGCGCGGGGACGGGGGCGGCTGGGGTGGGGGCGGGGGCGGCTTGCCGAACTCGTCGACGACGTTGTTGTTGAGGTAGTCCTGGGCGCCGCTGGTGGTGGCGCCGCCGGGGGTCCACCAGCCGAACGCGCCGTTGGCGTCCATGCCGAGCGGGCCGCCGAACAGGAAGCCGGACACCGCGCCGACGGCGTTGTTGAGGATCGGGTTGGCGGCCTCCCGGCTGGGGCGCATGAAGGCGGGGAACATCTTGAGGAAGGCGTCGGCGCGGGCGCGGTTGGCCGCGGCCAGCTCGCGCGCCATCTGGTTGATCACCTTCTGCTTGACCGTGCCGCGCAGGAGGTCCTTGGCGGCGGCCTTGGTCATCGCCGAGTTGAGGAAGCGGTTGGCGATCTTGTCGCTGAGCTTGCCGAGGAGCTTGTTGAACAGCCACTGCAGCGCCCAGTCGATGGCGAAGCTGAGGAGGCCGTGGAAGAAGTCGCCCCAGGTCATGCCCGCGTAGTGGGTGTTGAAGGCGATGACGATGCCGGGGCGCTTGGGGAACGGGGTGCCGCAGTTGAGGTTCAGGTTGAGGCAGGCGTACGGGATGATGCACACCGCCGCGGGCTTGCCCTCGGCCTTGTACTCGGTGGTGCCCCAGTACGACTTCGAGGCGCTGAAGAGGATGTCGAGCGGCAGCAGATACGACGGCGTGCCGATGTGCGGGATGCCGGGGCCGATGTCGCTGCCCTTCTGGACCAGCGCGCCCCAGCTGGTGCTGTGGCTGACCGCGCGCTGATAGGTGCCCTTCCAGCCGCACAGCAGGTGGAAGGCGAAGTACGGGACGGGCGCGGGCAGCGGCGCCGGCGAGCCGATCGGCCACGGGATGTGGAGGTCGTAGCCGATCATCGGGTGGAAGTCTTTGAGGACGGCGAACGGCACGGGATGTCCCTCAGAACATGTCCTTCAGCGCAGGGCGACGAGCTCGCACACGCGCTTCTCCAGCGGGTTCAGGACGTAGCGGAACGGGTAGCGGTAGGACACGAACACGCGCAGCAGATCGGGCTCGACGCCGATCTGGTCGATCGCGGGGGTCTTCTCGGCGGCCTCGTCGCCGAACGCGAGGCGCACGCGCAGGAGGTTGTCGGGCAGGTGGAAGACGAGCGGGCCGTCCTCGCGGACGCCGGTGAGCGAGACGCGATCGCCGGGCTTGACTGCGGGGATGATGAGCTGCGGGAAGGCGGCGTTGTAGAAAGTGGGCCGCAGGACGGTGAGCATGCCGCTGTCGGGGTCGAACTCGAGGCTGCGGCGCATCCGCGGGCCGAAGCCCTGGCCGGGGCAGCAGGTGCCGACGGGCTCGGGGCGGTCGTCCCAGCGCGCGCACAGGGCCGCGGGATCTTCGATGTTGGGCAGCGGCTGGCCCTCGGCGGCGCGCTCGTCGGCGTAGTAGCCGCGGCCGCCGGGGTTGTCGGGGAAGGCGACGGCGAGGCCGTCCCACTCGAAGCTGCCGCCGAAGCTGCGCTCGAGGGTCAGCGGCATGACGCGGAACGGCTCGGGCGCGCTCGGGACCAGGCCGCGCGGGCCTCGCTTCCACACGCGATCGCCGAACACGGTCAGGCGGCTGCGGAAGGCGGCGCCGACCCGCAGGTCGAGGTCGACGCGCGGGACGGGCCGGGCCGAGCGGGCGGCGCCGAACACCAGCAGGTCGATCCCGCCGCGGTAGAACAGCTCGTCGCCCGGCAGCGGGCCCTGCGGGCTGTCCCATGGGGCAGGTGAAATCTCCCACGCCTGCTCGCGGGCGACGCGGAGGCGGTCGCCGACGATGTCGTAGGTGATCCGCACCGCGACGGAGCCGAACAGCCGGCGCTCGTCGATGCCGCCGCGGAACAGGCGGGCGTGGTACGGCGAGCGGTTGTCGAGCTTCACGGGCGCCTCTAGCAGTTGACGAGCACGCGCTCGCCGTCGATCCGGACGTCGTCGTTGGCCTCGACCCGGACGTCGCCGAGCTCGGCGGTGATCGTCTGCACGCGCGCGGTGCTGCGGAGGTCGCCGGCGGCGATGAGCTCGAGGTCGCCGCCGGTCGACAGCGACAGCGCCTCCTCGGAGCGCAGGGTCAGCTTCTTGGCGTCGAGCACCAGCTCACCGGCGGCCTTGAGGGTCAGGCCGGCGCCCTCGAAGCGCAGCACCGGGCCGGTCTCGCGGACCTCGATCGCCAGCACGACCTTGCCGTCGCGGCCGAACAGCTCGAGGGTGTCGACGGCCGGGTCGCGGCGCAGCTCGACGCGGTGCTGACCGACGAGTTCGAGGGCGGTGGCCGGCGCGTCGTGTTCCTCGGGCATGCGGTGATGCTTCCACAGAAACGACTGCGGGGGCGGCGGCGCAGCGAGGGCCGCACGCGCGCGCGGGCGCTCGTCAGCGCGCGCACTCGAAGTGGGTGACCTGGCCGCGCACGACCGCGACGCGGTGGACGATCGGCGCGGCGGGCTCGTCGGGGTTGAAGACGCGCACCTCGTGCTCGCCGGGCGCGAGGGTGAGCACCATCTCCGAGCCGGGCATGCAGCTGCCGCCGCCGACGTCGCAGCGCTGGGTGCAGCGCAGGGCGAGCGAGCCCTGAGTACGCGAGGTGAGGATGGAGGCGCTCAGGCCGACGAGGATCAGGACGCCGACGACGAGGGCGAGGGTGGGGGCGCTGGCGCCACGTCGCGGCTGCGCGTCGACCGGCGCGGCGGCGCGCGCGGGGCCGCTGGGGCGCACGATCCACGGGCCGAAGAGGAAGCAGAGGACGGCGGCGCCGATCAGCCACCAGCTGGGCCCGGTGGCGACCGTGACGCTGTCGCCAGAGCCCTGCAGGAAGGCGTGCAGGGCGTCGTAGTCGGCGCGCGCAGAGGCCTCGTCGGTGACGCCGAGCGCGAGCTCGCGGCCGCTGGCGTCGATCAGCACGGTGACGCCGCGTGTGCCGGCCCGGCCCGCGTGGGTGTCGAAGCGGTGATCGACGATCGCGTCGAGCGGAATCTCCCGGGTGCGCTCGAAGCCGAGGAGCCCGGCGGCATAACTGCAACTGCCGCGCGCGCGCTCGCAGCGGAGCTCGTTGCGGTCGAGGCCGGCGAGCAGCAAAAACCCGCCGACGAACACGACGACGAGGATGCCGAGGATCTGCTGGCCGCGCGGGGAGAGAGCCATGCGGGCGATGGTACGCGAGCCGCCGGCGCAGGCGAAGCAGGCGCGCGAGCGAGCGGAGCGGGCGGGTGAGGGGATGAGCTGGCCCGATGGACAGGTCACCGGCCTCGCTTCACGGCTTCAGGGCGCGCGGGGCGAGACGAACGGCGCGGGCGACGACGCAGACCCAGCTGCTGCTCGGGCGATCTCGGCGCCGACCGACTAGGACGCTCCGAGGACCACGGCTCAGGCCGGTGGGCGCGTACAGGCGAATCGGGCTGGTTTTTCGGACAGGCTGTCCGAAGGGGCAGGCCCGAGCGACCTGCCCCTCGGGACAGGCTCTAGCGCCGGGCGATGACGCCGGCGAAGAAGAAGTCGAGCGGGACGCCCTCGTCCTCGCGGAAGCCGTCCTCGAGGTGCGAGCCGAACAGCTCGATCATCGCGTCCTTGATCTCGCCCTCGAGCGCGGACAGGGCCGGGTGGGTGATGTAGCCGGTGTCGAGCAGCCAGCGGGTGGCGTCGACGCCGGACTTGAACCACAGGCGAAAGTTGTGCTGCCAGCAGGTGTCGATGACGAGGCCGCCGCGGCCGAGCAGGTCGAGCACCGGATCGATCTCGCGGGGCGTCGGCGGCTCGGCGACGGTGTCGAGCTCGAGGTGCTCGGCGAACTTCTGGTAGGTGGCCATCGCCTGCGGGGCGCTGGTGGCGAGGCTGGTCAGGATGCCGACGCGGCCGCCGGGGCGGACGAGGCGGCCCATCGCCGGCAGCACGCGCGGCCAGTCGAGGTAGGCGAGGGCGAACCGCATCGACACGACGTCGAACGAGTGAGCGGGCGCGTCGGCGATGAAGTCCTCGGCCTTCGAGCGCACGGGCAGCAGGTGCAGGCCCTCCTCGGCGGCGCGCTCGACGGCGAGGCGCAGCATGTTCTCCGAGGGGTCGACGGCGACGGTCTCGCCGGGAGCGATGAGCCGCATCATCGGCAAGGTGGCGGCGCCGCTGCCACACGCGAGGTCGACCAGGCGCTCGCCGCGGCGGAGGTGCAGGTCGCGCGTGAGCCGGTCGTTCGGCGTCTTGACGTTGGGGCTCCAGAGGTCGTCGTAAAACTCGGCGACGCGGTCGTACGTCGACTGGAAGTAATGATCGAGGCTCTGCACGCGCCGCAGCGATACACCGAAGCCGACCCCCGTGCAACGTTCGTGGAGGCTGTGCAGCCGCGGATCCTGAAGCTCTGTGCAGGTGCGCAACGGCTCGCGCAGTCACCCCTGCAGGGCCCCCAGCGGCCGCGACAGAACTAAAACATCGGCGACAGAAGTACGACGCGCCGTGTCACCGGGCCGTGCTTCAGGCGGCCTCGGAGATGTCCCGCGGGAGCGAGCCGCGGCACACCAGCACCTCGGCCGGCGGGAAGTTGGGCACGACGATCTGCCGCCGCTGCTCGGCGAAGTAGCGGCCGAGGTATTGGCCGAGGTGAAACTGCGAGAAGCCCCGCGAGGTGCTGTAGACGATCACGTGCGCGTGCAGGTAGCCGTACTGCACGAACACGCCGCCGGGCGCGAGCACCCGCGCGACGCTGTCGAGGATCGCGTCGCGCAGGTCGGGCGGCAGCAGGCTCATGCCGAGGCACGAGACGATCGCGTCGACCGGACCGGCGTGCCCGGCGGCCGCGAGGTGGGTGCCGAGGTCGGCCGCGCTGCCGTGGATGGCGACGAGCCGCGGGTCGGGCAGGCGCCGCGCGGTCGCCTCGAGCAAGGGGCCGTCGATCTCGACCCCGTACAGGCGGGCGTCCGGCCGCATGGCCGCGAGCAGCTTCTCGGTGACGGTGCCGGTGCCGGTGCCGAGCTCGATGACGCTGCGGGCCCGACCGAGGTCGGCGCCCTGGACCAGCGCGTCGACGAGGAACCGCGAGCTCGGCACGAAGGAGGCGGTCTGGTCCCAGTCACGCCAGCCGTTGAGGAAGAAGTGCCAGGCGGCCCGCATCCGATCGATCGAGGAGGTCACAGGGCGGCGATTGTAACCGGCCGCAGCCGTTTGTCACGGCGAGGCGGAGCTGCCCTGCGCGTGCGCAGCCGCCTACGCATGCGACCCCCGATCCCGGCGGCAGAGGCGCGTCAGTTGTGGACCTCGTAGACCTCGCCGCACTCGCTGACGCGTGGGCCCTGACGGTTCTCGACCGGGCTCGTGCGCGGCTTCAGGGGCCGCAAGTTGGGCGGCAGCTCGAGCTCGGGCCAGATCTCCATCATCGCCTCGACGACGCCCGGATCGAACTGACTTCCGCCTAGCTTGCTGACCTTCTCCGCGGCGATCCGCGGCTCCATGCCGGCGCGGTAGATGCGGTCGGAGACCATCGCGTCCCAGCAGTCGGCGACGCTGACGACGCGCACGCTCGGCGGGATGTCGTCGCCGCGCAGACGGTCGGGGTAGCCGGTGCCGTCCCAGCGCTCGTGGTGGTGCAGGGCGAAGCGCCGCAGCTCGGCGAGCTCGGGCGACTTCTCGAGGATCTTGCCGCCGAGCACGGTGTGCTGGCGGATGACCTCGATCTCCTCGAGGGTCAGCGCGCCGGGCTTGTTGAGCACCTTGTCGGGGATGCCGATCTTGCCGACGTCGTGTAACAGAGCGCCGAGCTCGATGGTCCGCAGGAGCGGCCGCGCGAGCTTCATGTGCTCGGCGATCCGCACCGCGAAGTAGCTGACGCGCTCGGAGTGGCCGCCGGTGTAGAAGTCCTTGGCGTCGATGGCGGCGACCAGAGTGCGCACGGTGTCGATGAAGAAGCCGTGGACGCGGGTCTCGAGCGAGCTGCTCTTGGTCGCCAGCTCTTCGTTGAGGCGGGTGAGGTACGACTCGTAGTGCTGGGCCCGCAGCAGGTTGCCGACGCGGGCCTTGAGCTCCTCGGGGAGGAAGGGCTTGACGAGGTAGTCGCTGGCGCCGCGCCGGAGGCCGCGCACGCGGTCGCGGCCGTCGGCGCGGGCGGTCAGCAGCAGCACCGGCACGCGCTCGAAGTCGGGGTCCTTGCGCAGCTGCTCGACCAGCTGGAAGCCCGAGAGCTTGGGCATCATGACGTCGGAGATGACGAGCGCGGGCCGGACTTCGCGGACTTTCTGCAGGCCCTCCTCGCCGTTGGTGGCGGTGTAGACGTCGTGCTGCGGCGCGAGCAGGCGCTCGATGACGCGGACGATCTCGGGGTGGTCGTCGATGACGAGGATCCGGCTGCGCTCGCCGCGAGCGGCCAGCAGGTGCTCGCCGAGCAGCGGGACGGCGCCGGGGAACGACAGGTCCGCGGTCGGCATCGTCGCGTCGAGCAGCTCGACCCGCTCGATCGCCGGCAGACGCTCGATCCGCGTCATGCTCATGGCCGGCATGGCGAGGATGTCCTCGGGGACAGGAATGGCCAGCATCGACTCGCCCGGGGCCGGCTGCGCCGGGGCCATGCCGACCAGCTCGGTCGGATCGAGCGGCCGGCTCGGCAGCTCGACGGTCATGGTGGTGCCGCGCCCGGGGCTGCTGTCGACCACGACCTCGCCGTCGTGGCGGTTGACGATCGTCTTGACCAGCGCGAGGCCGATGCCCGTGCCCTCGAAGGCGCGCGTCGAGGTGGCGTCGCCCTGGAAGAACGGGGTGAACAGCTTGGCCTTGACGGTGTCGTTCATGCCGATGCCGGTGTCGCTCACCGACAGGCGCACGCGCTCGCCGTCGACGCCGACGCCGACGCTGACGCGACCCCCGGCCGGGGTGAACTTGATCGCGTTGCTGATCAGGTTGCGGGCGACCTTGCCGAGCTCGCGCCCGCTGCCGAGGACGACCACCGGCTCGGGCGGCGGGTCCCACTGCAGGACCAGCTTGCGCTGGCGCGCGGTGCTGCCGAACGCCTTGACTTGCTCGTCGACGACGGTCCGCAGGTCGACCGGTTCGCGCGCGAGCGGCTGGTCGCGCGCGCCGTACTTCGAGTAGTCGAGGAGGTCGTTGATGAGGTCGTAGAGCTGCCGCGTGGCGGTGTGCATGTCCTCGAACACCTGCCGGACCTCGCCGCGCGCGTTGCCGGCGAGCAGGCCCTCGAGCGGGGTGAGGATGCAGGTCAGCGGGGTCCGCAGCTCGTGCGACATGTTGTCGAGGAACTGGCTCTTGGCCCGGTAGGCCTCCTCGATCTCGCGGTTCTTCTCCGAGACCTCCTGGTAGCTGTGGGTGATGCGCTCGTAGACGCTGCGCAGCTCCTCGTTGGTCTGCAGCTGGGCGAACGCTGCGTCGAACAGGCGCCGGCGCAGGCGGCGGTTGAAGTAGGCGCCGACGGTGACGGTGGTGGCGGTCGAGATCAGGAAGATGCTGTTGGCGGCGAACACCGACCAGTCCCACTGCGCCAGCGGCACCGGGTCGAGCGCGATCAGCAGGCCGACGAAGGTGAGGTAAACGGCGGTGGAGGTGACGAGGACGTGCAGCGGGCCGATCGGGACGAACACGCCGACGGCGATCAGCGTGAGGGTGATGCCGGCGTAGTAGTGGCTCTTGTGGCCGAGGTTGAGCGCGCTCATCAGGCCCATGAAGGAGCCGATGAGGTACATCGCCAGGGCGCACACGCTCTCGACGTAGCGCTGGAACCGCGGCCGCTGGCTGAACTTGAGCAGGGCGACCATCACCAGCGCGAGCGCCAGGCGCATGGCGAAGAACTTGGCGACCAGGGCCGGGTCGTCGAGGCTGATGATGTCGAGGACGCCGAAGCCCAGCATCAAGGCGATGCCGAGGTAGGTGACGCGGCGGTAGCCGGCCGCGACGTCCTCCCGCACGCGCGCGGCGAAGCCCTCGTCGCGCGACAAGGTGCTCTCGCTGACGGTGGGGAGGTCGCTCCTGCTCATCGATGGCCCACGGCGATGATCGCCTGCGGCGGGTCGCCGAAGGCGGTGACGGTCTCGACGCGGCGGAAGCCGGCGCGCTCGACCATCATGGTCAGCTCCTCGCGGGAGAAGAAGGCGAACTGGCCCTCCTCGGCGAGGATCGAGAGGAACGCGGCGCTGCTGAGGAAGGCCCGCACGTCGCGCAGGAAGGTCCCGCGGTCGACGCCCGGCGGCAGGGGCATGTTCGGGTCGCTCTGCAGCCGGTGCAGCAGGTTCTGGTAGATCCGGCTCATGTCGAAGTCGGGCTGCATGGTCGACACGACGATCCGCCCGCCCGGCCGGACCACGCGGTGGAGCTCGCGCAGGACCTCGATCGGGTTGCTCAGGTAGCTGAGCACCAGGCTGCAGGCGACGCGGTCGAAGGTGGCGTCGCCGAACGGCAGGCGCTCGACCTGATCGCCTGGCCGAATGGACAGGCGCGCGAGCTGCAACTCGTCGACCGCCGGCGCCTGACCGCGCTCGAACCGCGGCCGCGCGTCGCGGACGAGGTCCTGCGGGCCGAGCCGCCCGCGCAGCCAGCGGGTCATGCGGTTGAAGTCGAGGGCGACGTCCTGCTCGTCCGCCGGCAACGCGGCGGCGAGGTACGCGAGGTCCTGCTTGTCGAGCTCCCGCCCGCGCAAGACGTCGTGCAGCCGCCAGTCCTCCGCCGCCTTCCACATGTCGATCGAGTAGCCCGTGAGACCCTTGATGATGCCCCTTAGCGCGTCGTAGCCGTAGAGCTCCCCGGCGAGGAAGCGCCGGAGGGTCCGCACCGGGCTGATGTCGATGTTGACGCAGTGCCGCGCGACCTCGGGCAGCGCGAGCCCGCGCTCGTCCGCCAGGGCGCGGAGCTTGCGCTCGGCCTCGTCGAGGGCGCCGGGCACGAAGTCGACGAGGTTCAGCCGCGCGCACGGCGGCCGTCCGCGGGCGCCGCGGCGGCGCAGCAGCCGGGCGGAGAGGTTGCCGGTGCCGCAGCCGAGGTCGCAGACGACGTGCTCGGGCCGGACGTCGAGCAGCTCGAGCTCGCGCTCGATGAACTCGTTGTACTCGTCGCAGGCGTTGAGGACGTCGTAGGCGAGCTTCGAGCTGCTGTCGCCGAGCAGGTACTCCTGCCAGTAGCGGCGCCGATCGGGCAGCGGGCTCTTGGGGACGCGCCGCCACTCGGCGTTGCGGGCCCGCACGAGTTCGCGCGGGTCGGGCGTGATCGGGTCGATGTCCTCGCGGAAGAGGAAGCGCCAGATCTGCCGCACCGCGGTGTGGAACAGGGTCAGCGCCTCGACGCTGGACAGCGGCATGTGGCCGCAGTCGAGCTCGACGAGCTCGCGCGAGCCGGGGGCGGCGACGGCCATGAACTCGCGGATCGTGGCCGGGTCGATCCACGCGTCGAAGCGGCCGAGCAGCCAGGTGACGGGGATCGGGATCTCGGCGATCTCGCGCTTGGCGTCGGCCATGAAGGCGAGGCCCTCGCGCAAGAGATCGGCGCAGAAGTGGTCGATGTCGCCGGTGACGCCGAGGATGTTGGCGATTCCGCTGAGCTTGCCGCTGGCGTGCTGCGACACGTAGTCGATGCCGCCGGAGGCGTTGCGGATGACCTCCTGGGCCGCGGGGGCGCCGTTGATGCCGAGCCAGTAGTGAACGCGCTTGCCTTTGTCGTGCCACACCGCGCGGCGACCGACGACGCCCTGCAGGCTGAACGAGACCAGCACGACCTGGGTCGGGGAGAAGATCGGGTTGTCGTAGACGTAGTCGAGGGTGGCCTGGATGTCGTCGACGGCCTGCGACAGCGACATGCGCATGGCCTCGCGCCCGTGCTCGCGACAGTCGGGGTCCTTGTAGCTCTCGCCGAGGTTGCGCACGCCGTCGAAGCGCAGCACGACGACGTCCTGGCGCCGGCGGGCGAAGTTCTCGACCAGAGTGAGCGCGAGGCCGGAGGTCGACTCCTTGCGCTTCGAGTGGGCCGGCGGGATGATGATCACCGGCGCGAGCAGCTTGCGCCCGTCGCCGCGCGGGGTGGTGTTGAGGATGGCGACGATGTCCTCGCGCCGCCGGTTGGGGTAGCGCACCACCTCGACGCCGCCGGCGCCCGGCCCGGTCGGCGCGGGGGCCTTGCGCGGGATGAGCCGGCCGATCAAGAGGCCCATCTTCTCGACGAAGCCGAGCGACTTCTTCTCGGAGGCGCCGCGCGGGCGCACGCCCTTGGTGAAGGCCTCGTCGGCGATGCCGAAGTCGAGGCCGACCCGCAGGTACTCGACGGCGCCGGCGTCGCCCTGGACCGCGGTGACGTGCATGACCTGGCCGGTCTTGCGGGTCTCGCCGTCGCCGTTGGCGCCGCTGACGACGACCTCGCGCAGCGGGGTGCCGGGCAGCAGCAGGGCCTCGTCGGGCCGCATCCTGAAGGCGAGGCCGGTGGCCGAGATGTCGAGCACCTCGCGCCGCAGCTTCTTGCCCGGAGGATACGGCAGCGGGATCGAGACGAACATCTCCTGCGGGCCGGGCGAGCGCCGCTGCGAGCGCCGCAGCTCGAAGCGGGTGAGGTTGGCCGGCACCTCGAGCGTGACGCGGGCGCCGCTGCGGTCGAGCACCTGCGAGTGCGCGTGGGCGTTGAATGTGCCGCGCGTCAAGGTGATGTGGACGTGATCGCCGACGGCCGGCAAGCGCGCCGCGGCGTCCCGCAGCTGCACGAACATCGCGGCGCCGCTGACCTGAAACAGCTGCAAGTCGACGAGCTCGCCGACGTCGCGCTGAAACAACAGGCCGGGCACGGGGCCCTCGGCGATCATGTCGCGCAAGGTGTTGGCGACCGAGGCGACGCCGCTCACGACCTGCACGTTGCGCGGGTCTACGTGTCGCGGGCTGTCCTCCATGATCTCGGCGATCTCCGCCAGCAGCCGCCCGAGGACGTAACGGTGGATCTGCTCAGACGCGGCCTCGCTGAGGTCCAGAAACTGCAGGCCGACCCCGAGGCCATGCGGCGACAGTGCGGCTACGCGGACGACACGCGCGGACACGTCGACGGCCTGGTCGCTGCCGAGCAGCGCGACCGACAGGAGCAATTGACTGGGCAAGTGCGCGTGCTGGTCGGGCAACGCGACGAAGGCCCCGCCGTCGGAGACGTTCAACACCCGACCGCTGCCGACGTTGGCGACGGTGCACACGAGCGTGCATGCCACCCGAGGGTAGACGCGGCGATCTCCGGGACGGCCGTAAGGTTGTACGTTCACGCGCCCATCCTACCGAAGCCCGACCCGCCAGCCCGAGGCCGCGGACCCGAGATCGTACAACGACGCGCCGCGCCGTCCATCGCGCGCCCTCGCCCGCGTCAGCGGCCCATCAGCCGCCGCCAGTCGTCGCGCGAGCGGATCCGCAAGTAGCGGTTGGTCTTCCGTTGCGTACCCAGCGGGCTCGTGGGGGTCGGGCCGTAGTTGTGGCCCGGGTAAAGGACGACGTCGTCGCTCAGCGCGGCCAGCGGCCCGGTGAGGCTCTCGTACATCTGCTGCGCGTCGCCGCCCGGGAGGTCGACGCGACCGCAGCCGTCGACGAACAGAGTGTCGCCGGCGACGAGGCGATCGCGGACGAAGAAGCACTGACTCCCGGGGGTGTGACCAGGTGTGTGGATGAACGTGATCTCGACGTCGCCGAGCGCGAGCCGATCGCCGCCCTCGCGCCGCACGAGGTCGCCTTCGCTGACTCCGGTGACTTGCTTGAGCCCGTCGGCCTCGAGCTTGTGGACGTGGATCCGGGCGTCGACGCGGCCGATGAGCTCGGCGACGCCGCCGGGGACGCGGAACCCCATCATCCCGCCGCCGCAATGATCGGGGTGATAGTGAGTGACGAGCGCACCGACGATCTTCATGTCGTCGGCCTCGGCCAGGCGCACCAATGCGTCGGTGTCCCACGCGGGGTCGACGACCACGCAGGTCCGCGTGCTGCGGCTGCCGATGAAGTAGATGAAGTTGGCCATCGGCCCGATCGGCACTTGACGGAAGTACAGGTCGGAAGGCTCGCTCATGGCCGCGAAGATAGCCCGGGACGCGGTTTTACGCGATCGGGGTCGCATTTTTCCCAGGCCCGGCGAATTTCGTGCGGCGCGCGGACCCCTATGGCATACAATCGGCCGCAACGAAGAGGCCCCCCCATGCTCCGTACCCTCGCCGTCATCGCTCTATCGTCTGCCGCCCTGTCCGCCGTCGCCTGCAAGAAGGACAGCTCCAAGAGCCCCGGAGGCTGCGAGTCGGGCTATGTGCTGTCCGAGGGGAACATCTGCGTGCTGCAGAACATCGTCGACTACAATCAATGCGTCACCAACGCGGCGGCGCGCGAGAGCATCAATGTCGGCTTGACGAAGGAGATCCTCGGTCGACTGCAGCTCCAGTGGGTGGGTCCCAACATCGGTCAGTCGGCCGAGGCGCGCGGGCGGGCCGCCAAGTTCATCGAGCTCAACCCCGGCTCGTGCCGCGAGCTCGAGGTCGTGTGGGGCTGCTACGGGGTCGCCAACAAGGTCCAGGAGGCCGCGACCGAGCCGCCGATCTGTACGCCCTCGACCGGCTCGGCCGCTCCGGCCGCCGCTGCCGCGGGCTCGACGCCTCCGGCCGCCGCTGCGCCCGCCGAGCCGGCGCCCGCGCCGAAGTGAACCGCCGCGCGGCGGTGCGACCGGTCACTGTTTGATCTGCCAGCAGGGCCGAGGCGGTCGTGACGACCGCTTCGGCCCTTCGCGCGTCCGGCGGCGTGCGCTTCCCCGATCACCGCGGTCGGACCGAGCCGCGCCGGGCGCCGCTCACCGGAGCGCCAGATCGATCAGCAGACCGAGCAGGAACAGCAGGCCGAAGCGGCGGTTGTAGCGGAAGGCGTAGGCGACCAGATAGGTCGGCCAGATGTGCTTCGGGAACCCGGGCGGGCAGGTCTCGGGCCGCGGGCGGGCGAACACTGCGGCGGTGTCGCGCAGCAGCGGCGCTGCGGCGAGCACGATCAGCAGCGGCCAGCCGAGCGCGCCGCGCCACACCAGCGCGACCACTGCGAGCAGCTGCAGGGCGAGCATGACGGTGACGCAGCGCCGCGCGAGCGGCTCGCCGAGCAGCACCGGCAAGGTGAAGATGCCCTTGGCGCGGTCGGCGGGCAGCTTGTCGGTGTGCTTGCCGAACAGCACTGCGGTCGGGCCGAGCGCGTAGGCGCTGCCGATCAGCGCGGCGTCCCAGCTCCACTGGCCGGCCGTGCAGAGGTAGGTGCCGCCGACCATCAGCGGACCCCACACCAGCAGCACGGTCGGCTCGCCGAGGCCGATGTGTTTCAAAGGCCAGGTGTAGAACAGCACGAAGAAGACGCCGGCGAGCATGAGGCCGAGCGCGGTGGTGCCGGTCGCGGCGATCAGCCACGCGCCGGCGGCGAGGGCGACCGCGCCGGTGATCGCGGTGTAGCGCAGCACGTCGCGCACGCTCATGAGGCCGTGCTCGAGCGGCTGGGGGCCGTACTGGGCGCGGAAGTAGTTGCCCTTGTCGACGCCCTGCAAGTGATCGGTGAGGTCGTTGACGAGGTTGTTGGTGGCGTGCGCGAACACCAGGCCGATCAGGCAGGCGAGGAAGTTCAGGCCGGAGAAGTGACCGTCGCGCGCGGCCAGGATCCCGCCGATTCCAGCGGACACGATCGTCATGACGAACACGGCCGCTCGCGTGGCGACGAGCCAGCGACTCACGACGTCGAGGCGGTCCCACTCGTCCTTGCTGAGCCGCGGGATGATCTGCAGCGCCCGAAACCACATGCGCAGGTCGAACATGCGCGAAGCTTGCCGAACCCGCGGGCCGGGTGCGAGCGCCGAAGCAGGCGCCGCGAGCGCCAGGGTCGTGCGCGGGGCCACGTACCCCCGTGGGCGCGAGCGCGGGCCGCGCGGCCGGGAAGTCGCCCGCGGCCCGGTGAGCCTCTACACTGCTCGGCATGCCCATGTCTCAGCTTTGGCCGCGTATGGCCTGGCTCCCCGCGCTCGCGCTCGCGGTCGGCTGCCAGGACAACTACGAGATGGTGACCGCTGCCCTCAACACTGTGTCGGAGTCGTCGCCTGTCACGGGGACCGAGACCGACGCGACCGGCGCGACGGGCACGGAATCGACGACCGCCGACGTGCCGACGACGACGGCGGTGCCGACCACGAGCTCCGAGGGCAGCATGAGCGACAGCAACTCGGGGACCACCGAGGCGACGACGTCGACCACCGCGACGAGCGAGACGACCGGCTGGGATCCGACGGCGACCACCGGGCCGCCGGCGACCTGCGACGCCCCCGACGACTGCACGGGGATGGGCGAGGGCGACCTCTCGACCTTCGTCCTGCCGTTCTTCCGCGGCGAGGTCTGCTACGCCGACAAGCTGCGCCCCGGCGACGGCCTGCCGATCAGCTGGAACCCCTGCGTCCACCCCTGCATCGACCCGCAGAAGAGCGGCTGGCGCTATCTGGTCCGCTGCTCGGGCGGCGTGGGCTGCGAGATCGCGTTCCTGCAGTACTACCGCGAGGCCACCGGCACCGGCTGCCCGAGCGACGTGTTCGCCAAGTTCAACCAGGCCGGCTGCAAGTACCTCGGCCCGCACTACGGCCTCAGCGAGGGCCTCAAGAGCTTCGGCTACCCCGACGACAAGCTGCTGGTCCCGTTCATCACCAACGAGGACGCGACGGCCGTCAACGCGCTCGAGCCCGCGGCCGACGTGTGGACGCGCATCGACGGGCACACGCAGTCGCCCGACCGCTACATCCCGCTGTCGGTCAGCGCGGACAACCCGGCCCCGCCGACGCAGTGCGGCCCGGGCGTGCCCGGTTGCACGTGCAAGGAGATCGGGTTCTAGGCGGAGAAGCGGGGGCTCACCTGTCCTGGCGGACAGGTGAGCTGCGCGGTTCATGTCGCGTCGCTGCTGGCGACACGCCATGAACCGCATGTCTTGAAGGACATGTGAAATCGACGGCGACCTGTCTCGCGGGACAGGCGGCCCGCGCTCGCGTCAGTGCGCGTGGCCGTGGCCGTGCGAGTGGCCGTGGCCGTGGCCGTGCGGGCGCAGCTGCGCGAGCTGCTCGTCGAACAGCGGGCAGCGCCGCTGCGCGCACGGGCCGGGGTCGTCGATCTGCAGGGTGGTGTGGACGACGCCGAGGTGCTCGCGCAGGACGTGCTCGGCGCGGGCCAGCAGGTCGCCGGGGGCCACACCTGGCTCCGGGACCAGGTGAGCGGTGAGCACCGGCGCGCCGCCGATGCTCCACAGGTGGAGCTCGTGGATCTCCGACAGCCCGGCGAGGCCGCGCAGCTCGGCCTCGACGCGCTCCTGCGGGAGGTGGGTCGGGGCGAAGTCGAGGAGGGCGCGGGTGGCGTCGCGCAGCACGCCCCAGGCGCTGAAGAGGACGAGGACGGCGATGCCGAGGCTGAGGATCGAGTCGGCCGAGTGGATCGCCCAGGTGGAGGCGAGCACGGCGGCGACGATGGCCCCGAGCGAGCCAAGGGCGTCGGCCAGCATGTGGATGAGCGCGCCGCGGATGTTGAGGTTGTCGCCGCCGCTGCGCGCGAGGTACCAGGCCGAGGCGAGGTTGACGACGAGGCCGGCGACGCCGACCACGAGCACGGGCTCGGGCTCGAAGTGGGTGTCGCCGGTGCTGAGGCGACCGATCGCGCTGTGGACGATCAGGGCACAGGCGAACGCGAGGAACAGGGCGTTGGCGAAGGCGCCGAGGGCCTCGGCGCGGGCGAAGCCGTAGGTGCGGCCCTGCACGGCCGGGCGCAGGGCGAACTCGGAGGCGAGCAGGGCGAGCCCCAGGGCGGCGACGTCGCTGACCATGTGCGCGGCGTCGGAGAGGAGGGCCAGCGAGCCGCTGATGAACGCGATGACCGTCTCGAGCCCGAGGAACGCGAAGTTGAGGGCGAGAGCGACGCGCAGGGCGCGTCGGGCGCGTTCTCGCGGGGCCCGCGAGTGGGTGTGGGTACCCATGGATCTGGCATCGGGCCGAAGCGCCGCGATGTCAAGCGAACGCGGGCAGAGGCGCGCACAGCGACCAAAAAGCCGCGGCCCCGAGGGCCGTCCCGCGCGCGGCGGGGAGGTCGTCGGGGCCGCACGTGCCGTGCGCGGCGAGAAGTTCTACCTCATGACCTGGGACATGGAAGGCTCACTGGATTCACCGCCGAGGTACCGGTCGCATCGCGCACGGAACCTTGATCGTCGAGGTTGGCCCAGCCCGTCGCGATGCGACCGGTACCTCGGCGATCAGTGAATCCTGGAACAGCCTTCCTTGTGACGAATGACGTGCAGAACGCTCGGGCGGCGCAACGCCGCCCCGGTGCAGAGCACCGAGCTAGACCTGACCTCCTTCGCACACGCGCAGCACGAGGAGGACGATACCAGAAAAAGCGACGGCCGAGGAGCTGTTCGCGCCTCGGCCGTCCGTGCATCGTTGACCTGTCGTGGAGGATCTACCTCAAGACCTGGGACATGGAAGGCTCACTGAACTCGCCGTCCGTAGCCCATACGGGCCGCGCACGGAACCACGATTGGCGAGGTTGTACCAGCCCGTCGCGGCCCGTATGGGCTACGGACGATCAGCGACGTTCTGGAATAGCCTTCCTTGTGATGGATGGTGGGGAAGACGCTCGGGCGGCGCAACGCCGCCCCGCTGCAGAGCAGCGAGCTAGACCTGTCCTCCTGTGACTGGGCCGCGAAGCACGAACTGGTTCCTACCACAGGGCCGCGGGGCTTGGGAAGAACCCCTTTTCGCGCGGCCCGTGCACATGCAATCAGGTCAATCCGGGTAGGCGCGGATCCGGACCTCGAGGCGGCGGAAGCCGGCGATGCCGCCGAAGCTCGCGCCGATCTGCACGACTTCGACGGTCTCGAGCATGTCGGGGAACTTGACCGACGGCGGCGGGAGCTTCTTGAGCGCGTCGGCGAACGCCTCGTCGAACGAGAGCTTGTTCGAGTAGCCGATCGCCTCGCGGTAGCGGACGGCGATGTCGCCGAGGATCCCCGCCTTCTCGCTGGCGGTCAGCGGCCGCGTCTCGAGCGGGGCCGAGTTCTCCTGCGCCGGGGGGTTGGTGTCGAAGCCGGACGGCGGGGGCGGCGGGATCGGGGCGTTGGTGTCGCCGTCGCTGTCGGGGAGGGTGACCTCGACGTCGCCGCCGCTGAGGCTGAGGACGATGTCGACGAGGTCGTCGCGCGTGAACTCGACGTTGACGTCGTCGAGGCCCTCTTTGTGGCGCACGCGGATGACGTCGGGCGGGCGGCCGATGCTGAAGATCTCGCCGTAGCGGAACGGCGTGGCCTTGGGCGGGGCGTCGGCGGCGGTGGGCCGGGCGCGATGCGTGAGCGCGAAGGTCGGGACGGCTTCGCCGGCCTGGTGGCCGATGTCGATCTCGTATTCGGTCGACGGCAGCTCGCCCTCGGCGACGATCAAGAGCTGACTGTGAGAATAAAACGCGTGAAGGTTGGTGCGGGTGGCGTACTCGCGTTGTTCAGTCATGACTCTGGGGTCCCCGACTCCGACAGGATAACAGACCGGCCCCGGGAAAACTCCCTGCGCGATCTCGCTTCGCAAAACTGGCGCGGCGACCCGGTCACGGCGCCTCGCCGGCGCAGTCGGCGGTGGCGCACAGGCGGATCGCGTCGGCGCCGACGCGGAAGGCTGCCGTGGTGATGCCGTCGAGGTCGCTGCCGGCGAGGCCGTGGCGGACCTCGACCCGCGCGATGCCCTCGGTCGTGGGGCGCAGCTTCCAGGTGTTGCTCGCGGTCTCGCCTGCAGCGACCTCGGCGGTCCAGGCGGCGGGGCCCGCGAGCTCGAAACAGTCGGGGCGCAGCTCGACGGCGACGGCGCCGACGCTGCCGCTACCGCCGCCGCGCAACTCGGCCGAGATCTCGAGCGCCGATCCCTCGCGCACCTCGTAGCGGAGCGTCAGCTCGACCGTCGCCTCGGCTCGCTGGATCTGCGCGCTGCCGGCCAGCACGCGCGGACCCGGCGGCGGTGCCGGGCTGTGGGCGCATCCGAGGACCAGCAGGACGAGGAGGGCGACGAGGCGGACCGACACGCGGGGACAGTAGCGTGGTTGGAGTCAGATGTCCGAAAAGACAGCCTCGACGACGAGGCTGCGAGGCGCGAATTCGAGCGGCCGCGTTCGCGGTGCGAGATCGTCGAGGACGAGGGTTCGCAGCCGCGATCGAGATGCAGTCGTCGTGCGATCAGAACCACCGGACCGCGACGGCGTTGCAGGCTGGCGATGTCCAAGTCGCGTCCGTCCTCGCAGGTCCCGTTCGTGTTCACGATGTTCGCGTTGCTCGTCACGAGCGGATGTACCGGCAAGGGCGAGCCCAGGCGCGAGGCGTCGGCGTCCAGCGAGCCGGCGAAGGCCGAGGCGAAGGTAGAAGCGAAGGTAGAAGCGAAGGCGGAGGCGGCGGTGCCTGGAGGTCTGGGTTGGGTGATGACCTCGGGGTCGGTGAAGCTCGAGGTGTTGCCGCAATTCGAGGTCCTCGATCGGCGCAATGGCACGCTCGATGTCCATCTGTTGCTGCGGTTGCGTGGCGAGGGCGAGGTCGTCGGCGAGCGGCCGCCGCTCGACCTCGCGGTGGTGCTCGACCGCTCGGGCAGCATGGCCGGTGAGAAGCTGCTGGCGGTCAAGCAGGCGACGCTCGATCTGCTGAAGGAGTTGAAGCCGCACGATCGATTGACGCTGATCGCCTACGACAGCGAGGTCGAGGTGTTGACCGAGCGCGTGGTCGCTGACGAGGCGGGCCTCGCGGCCGCGCGCAAGGCGGTGCTGGCGATCACCGACCGAGGCGGCACCGCCCTCGGTCCGGCGCTCTTCCGCGGGTTCGAGGTGTTCGATCCGAAGACGCGCAAGGAGAGCGAGCTGCGCCACCTGATGCTGCTGTCGGACGGCCAGGCCAACGAGGGCGAGAAGGACCCGCTGGTGCTCGGGCAGCGCGCGCGCGAGAACTTCGGCCACGGGGTCAGCGTGTCGACGCTCGGGGTGGGGCTCGACTACAACGAGGAGCTGATGACGCGGCTCGCCGACCAGGGCGGCGGGCGCTATCACTTCATCCAGGGGACCGACGCGATCTCGCGGGTGTTGTCGGACGAGTTCGCCGGGCTGGTGGCGACCGTGGCCTCGGGGATCGAGGTGACGATGCAGATGGCGCCGGGGGTGCAGGTGCGCCAGGTCTACGGCTACTCGTGGCAGGAGACGCCGCAGGGCGCGTCGATCTTGGTCGGCTCGCTGGCGGCCCAGCAGGTGCGCGAGATCGTGGTCAAGCTGCAGGTGAACTTCGGGACAGGCGCGACGGGACAGCTCGCGCTCGGGACGATCGATCTCAAGGCCAAGGACCAGACCCAGCAGGGCCGGCCGGTCGACGGCAAGCTGGCGCTGTCGGCCCCGACCAGCGCCGACGCCGAGGAGGTCCGCCGGTCGGAGCGCACCGAGGTGACGGTCCGCGTGGCCGAGGTCGAGAGCGCGGCGCAGATGCAGGCCGCCGCGGTCGCGGTCGACAGCGGCGACTACGACAAGGCGCGCAAGGTGCTGAAGGACAGCGTGGTCGCGCTCGAGCAGCAGCAGAAGGTGACGCCGAGCCCGAAGCTGAGCAAGCAGATCGAGGAGCTCAAGGAGGCCGAGTCGGGGCTCGACATGGCCAGGCAGAGCGCGGAGCAGGCCAAGATCTACGGCAAGAAGTCGAAGGCGAAGGCGTACAAGCTCGGCAAGTGAGGCGCGGGCGCCGGGTGATTCGTTGCCGACCCGGCGCTGCGAGGGCGCCGGGCGCTAGAACACGCGGTTATAGCCGTTGAGCGCGGCGACCCGGTAGGCCTCGGCCATGGTCGGATAGTTGAAGGTGGTGTTGATGAAGTAGCGCAGGTTGTTGGCCTCGCCGCTCTGGGCCATGATCGCCTGGCCG
Source organism: Nannocystis sp. RBIL2 (assembly GCF_026626745.1). GTDB lineage: Bacteria > Myxococcota_A > Polyangia > Nannocystales > Nannocystaceae > Nannocystis. The sequence goes on along the minus strand of NZ_JAPNJW010000001.1, from coordinate 1,356,924 downwards.
ATGTGGATGATCTCGGCGGCCTGATCGCCGAAGCAGTGGACGCCGAGGATCTGCAGGGTCTCGCGGTGGAACAGCAGCTTGAGCACGCCGACGCGGATGCCGGTGATCTGGGCGCGGGCGAGGTTGCGGAACAGGGCGTGGCCGACCTCGTAGGGCACGCCTTCCTGGGTCAGCTCGCGCTCGGTGCGGCCGACCGAGCTGATCTCCGGGTCGGTGTAGATGCCGGTCGGGATGTCCTTGACGAGGCGGGCGTCGCACTCGCCGTGGAGCAGGTGGGTCATGGCGAAGCGGCCCTGATCGTAGGCGGCGGAGGCGAGGCTCGGGACGCCGACGACGTCGCCGACGGCGTAGATGTGCGGGTGGACGCGCGTGCGATAGACGTCGTCGACCTCGATCTGGCCGCGGCTGTTGGGCTGGATGCCGATCGCCTCGAGGCCCATGTCCTGGGTGTTGCCGGTGCGCCCGTTGGCCCACAGCAGGATGTCGGAGCGCAGCTTCTTGCCCGACTTGAGGTGGACGACGACGCCGTCGGGCTGGGGCTCGATGCGCTCGTAGATCTCGTTGTGGCGGATCAGCACGCCCTGATCGCGCAGGTGGTACGACAGGGCGTCGATGATCTCGTCGTCGAGGAAGGCGAGCAGCTTGTCGCGGTTGTTGACGAGGTTGACCTTCATCTCGAGGCCGCGGAAGATCGAGGCGTACTCGCAGCCGACGACGCCGGCGCCGTAGATGGTGATCGACTGCGGGGCGCGCTCGCGGCCGTGGTGGCCGAGGCCGAGGATGGTGTCGCTGTCGAAGATCCGCGGGTGCGAGAAGTCGACGTCCGGCGGCCGGTAGGGGCGCGAGCCGGTGGCGATGACGATGCCGCCGGCGCGCAGGCGCGGGCGCGCGCCGCCGGGCTCCTCGACCTCGATCGTGTGCGGGTCGGCGAAGCGCGCCTGGCCGGTGAAGACCTCGACGTGGTTGCGGTGGTAGAAGCTGCGCCGCAGCTCGACCTGGCTGTCGATGATGCGCCGCGCGCCGGTGAGGAGCTGGGGGAACGTGACGACGTGGCCGGCGACGAGGTCGGCGAACAGCGGGTTCTGGCGCACGCTCTTCAGCGTCCGCACGGCCTCGCGCAGGGCCTTGCTGGGGATCGTGCCGAGGTGTGTGCAGGCCCCGCCCACGGCGCGGTGGCGCTCGACGAGGGCGACGCGTCGGCCGGCCTTGGCGGCGAGCATGGCGGCCCCCTCGCCGCCGGGGCCGGAGCCGAGGACGACGACGTCGAATTCGAGGCCGCTCGGCCGGACGGGGACGGAACCAGATGGCGAAGAGGACAGGTTGGGCTCGGCGGTCACGCGGGCTCCTCGGGCGCGCAAAGCTTACCAGGCCGCGACGCGCGTGCAGCCGCGAGCGGCAGAGACGGCGTCGCAGCGGTCGGACGTCGGCCCGCTCGTGCACGTCGGGCTCCAAGCGCGTGCGAGAGCGCGTCACGCACGAGCGAGGCTGGGTCGCGCGTCACTCGCTCGAGTCGAGGCGAGCGTGGGCGTCGCTCAGGAGGGCGGGATGTGCTCGGGCACCCAGCGCATGCCCATGCCAGCCGGCAGCTTGAGCTCGAGCTCGCGGTCGAGCACGATCGCGCTGATCTTCTGACCGTCGACGATCGTGCCGTTGAGGCTGGCAGTGTCGACGGCCCAGATGTCGCCCTCGTCGAGCAGCAGCACCAGGTGGACGCGCGACAGGCTGTGGCTGGCGCCGGCGAGCTGGCAGCGCTCGTAGCGGCCGATCAGCATGCCGCGCTCGAGGTCCTCGGCGCACACGCGGTGGGCGATCTGGGTGTTCTCGGCCGAGAGCAGGATGGTGCCGACGATCCGCCCGCCGGCGCCGGGCTTGGCGCGCAAGTGCTGGGCGGCCGGGAGCAGCGTCATGTACGTGTGCCGCCTCGCCCGACCCGCGGGCTGCGGGCGCCGCTGCTCGCGATTGGCGCGCTCGGGGATCCGGTGATCGAGGTAGACGCGCTCGGGGAAGGACTGCCAGGTGGCGTCAGCGCTGCTCTCCCAGCGGCTCGGGGCCAGCGTGCCGGTCGGGAACAGGAACAGCTGGTAGCCGAGCAAGTGGACGAACAGCGGGCCCTCGGCGAGGACCGACTTGCACACCTGGCCGTCCTCGGTGCGGAAGGTGTTCGACGAGTCGAGGTCGATGAGGCGCACGCGCGCCTCGCCGAGGCCCTGCTGGCTGACGCGCACGAGCGCGTGCCGCAGCGAGACGTCCTCGTCGTGGAGGGTGAGGCCGCAGCACTCGTGGCGACCGATGACGCCGAAGGCGCCCTGCTCGCTGAGGATCGGCAGGTGGACGTAGGCGGCGATCTTGCCGTCCTCCCGCGCGGCGACGCAGAGCAGGCCGTCCTTGTCGAAGGCGGCGTAGATCGGGTGAAGCTCGCGAAACATCGCCTTGAAGGTCGCGGCGAACGAGGTCCGCGGCTCGACCGGCGCGGCCAAGATGCGGGTCGCGCGGCTCCGCTTGTCGTCGTCTCCGTCTCCGTGAGCCTCGGCCATCCCGATGATGATAGCCGGGGCGATCGACGGCGGCGCGGGCGAATTTGCGCGCGCGCGTGCGTTCGCCGGCGCGGCGCAGTAGGGTGGTGTCGTGAGCCGGGGGCAGGAAGACATCGCCGAACGCTGGCGGCGCGAGGCCGTGCGCCGCGCGGCAGCGCTGTTCGGGCTCGCCTGCGCGGCCCTGCCGGTGCTCGACCAGTGCGAACAGCACAGCGTGATCGAGCAGATCGCCGCCGGGCTCCAGGCTGGCGCCCTGCCAGGCGTGCCGGCCTCGGGCTGGCTGTGGATCGGGTACTTCGCGGCGGTCGCGGCGGCCGCGGCCGCTCTGCTGGCGCGACGACCCTCACGCGCTCGCTGGCGCTTGTTCGCGGCCTGCGCCGGGCTCCATGTCTGTTACGCGATCGCGACCGGGCTGCGCCTCGCGGTGCTGGTGACGCTCGGCCTGTTCGCGTGGAGCTTCGTGGCGCTGCAGGCCGCCGAGGTGCTGGAGCGCGAGTGAAGGGGCGTCGCCAGGTGAACGACAGGACATGTTGTCGAGAGCATGTCCAGTGGGACATGCCCCCGAGGGCATGTCCTTCGAGCCAACCGTCAGTCGACCACGGAGGCCATCGGCGTCGGCTGGCGCGGGCCCTGGACGGTGCCTTCGGGGACGGCGAAGCCCAGCGATTCGACCAGGGCGCGGTCGTAGCCGCCCTCGACCCAGAAGCGGACCACGGCGGGCGGCGGGGTCAGGCCGAGCGCGGCGATCTGGCGCGGGTCGACGCCGAGGCCGACGAACTCGCCCTGGGCGCTGACCCATGCCGGATAGCCCTCGCCGGTGGTCTCGCCGGCGAAGCGAGCGGCGGCCAGGTCGCGCAGGCGTCGGCACACGTAGTCGCGCGGGAGGACTGCCAGCCAGAAGGCGCCGCCGCGCTGCAGGCGGGCGCGGGCGACGTCGCAGGCGTCGGCCTCGAACTCCGGGACGTCGGCGGGCAGGACCAGGGGGATGAACGGGGCGGCGGGGTCGGCGCGGAGGATGTCGAGCGCGACCTTGCTGTAAGAACAGGTGCCGATGACGAAGACGCGACCGACACCGGGGCGCAGCCAGCGGGCTGGATCGAGCAGCCAGGCGGCCGCGACGGCGACGAGGAGGCCGGCGGCCAGACCGGCGAGGAGAGGGCGATGGCGGCGCAACGAGCTCACAATGCGGCCATCCACTCGAGCTGCTCGAGCAGATCTTGCTGCAGATCCAGGCTCTGGCGGATCTGCGGGTCCGCCGGGTCGAGCCGGCGCAGCGCGGTGAGGTTGTCCGTGACGAGCTCGATCTCCGAGCGCAGGCTCGTCTGCCACTCGTCCTTGGTGCCGTGCATCGGCAGGCGGATGTCGCCGGCCTGGAACGCGTGATAGCGGGTGCGACCGTCAGGCAGCGGCGTGGGCCGGTCGAGCCAGGCGTTGCGGGCGATGCAGTCGGCGTAGGCGTGGCAGTCATCGGTGGCCTCGTCGCCGAGGGTGGGCCGGGCGTAGACGACGTGGCCGTCGCCGGGGCTCTGGCGCTCGACGACGACGCTGATGTCGGCCTTGCACATGGCCTCCATCTGCGCGAGGTGGCGGGCGCTGCAGTGCTCCTTGGCCATGGCGAACGGGCTGGCGCCGCCGTGGCGCATCTTCCACGTCTGGGTCGGGATCCACTTCGGGTCGGCCTCGGCCAGGCGGTCGAGGTCTTCGGGCGCGGCGGCGGCGGCGCGGACGGCCTCGAGGTCGACGTCGCCGAGGACCCAGGCGTCCCCGTCGCGCCGGGCGCCCTTGTTGGCGGCGTCGTAGTCCCGCGGCTGGACGCCGGCGATCTGTAGATAGGAGCCGTAGCCGGGCCCGGCCGAACGCGTGGCCGCGGAGGCCGTCGCCCCGCCGCGGAGGCCGCCGACGCGCTCGCTCGCCGCGTAGGAGAGCAGGGCACAGACGGCGGCGAGGCCGGCGAGGGTGAAGACCAGCTTCCTTGGGGACATTCCGAACCGCCGCTTCCGTGCTCGTTGTTCGGGGATCAGGGGGTCAGGCCGGCCTCGCCGGTGGCGGCCGGCGTGGGGGCTTTCTTGCCGCACGGCTGGCCGCCATTGAGACACTTGTAACCGGTGGCGTAGCAGCCCCACCAACCCTTGCTGGAGGTCGTCGCGCAGAACGCCGGGCCGCCCCAGGGATCCCACTTGCAGATGAGGCAGTTGCCGAACCAGCCGGCCGAGGGCTCGACGGGCTGCGACAACACGCCGGTGCCGAGAGCCAGGCTAAGGGAGAAACCCAAGGCGAATTTGGCGGTGCTGGTCATGGGTGGCCGACGGGGTATCTGGTCCGTGGGGTGCCTGGTGAGGGCATGGAGGGGATCGGCCCGAAGGGCCAGCGGCCCGTAAGGGCTAACGGTTGACGCGACCGGTCTCGATGCACCGGAGTGGGGCCGTCCACGCTTCAATGACCCTAGAGCAACGTCGACGCTAACGCTCGCGGTAGCGAGTTGCAATCATGCTCAGATGTATAGTGGCGGGTCAAGATTGATTGTACAAGCATGGAACGCGGCCGATCGCGGGCCCCCGGCGGGCGACCCGGGCCCGGCCGAGAAACATTTGTGAGGCTCGATACAATCACGGCAGTTGTGCCATTTTCGCCGACAGGCCGAATGCAGCGAACAATACCGTAGGACCCCCCGATTGGGCGGCCTCATGCGTCGACGCGGGCGCCGCCCGGGGCCTGGCGCACGTTCCTGTATGCGCAGACAGACGTTGTTTCGCGGGCGGAGCCCCAGCGCGGGCGGCGGTCGATGCATCTGCAACGACGGCGAATTATACCGCCGCGGCCGCGAGAGATCGCGCGGCGGGTGGTGCGAGGCCGGCCGGCCACACCGCCGGAGTGCGCCCTTCACGCAGGTCGGGCCTGCTAGCCTCAGGCCATGACGCGCAAGGAGTTGATCGAGACGATCCGCCGCCAGCTCGACGAGAGCGGCGGTCCGGAGCTGTCCGTGGGGGCGACGGGCAAGGTGGTCGACGCGGTGTTCGCCGCGGTGGCCGAGAGCCTGCGGCGGGAGGGGCGCTACGTTCACCCGAATTTCGGTTCGTTCTCGGTCCACGTGACCCAGGCGCGGCCCGGGCGCAACCCGAAGACGGGGGAGGCGATCGAGATCCCCCGCAGCGAGACGGTCCGGTTCAAGCCGGCGCGCGAGCTCAAGGCGGCGCTGGAGGCCTAAACAGTCCCGGAGGGCAGGTTCTTCAGGACATGTTCTTTGAGCAAGTAGCCGAAGCCGGCGTTGCGTAGGCGGACCAGCAGCGCCGGGACCTCGACGCCGAGGGACTCGGCCGTGCGCGCGAGGTCCCAGTGGTGCTGCGCCAGCTTCTCGAGCAGATAGGCGCGCCGGACCTGGGCCGCCGACAGGCGGAAGGTCTTGCAGTACTCGAGCTCGCCGCTGTCGCGCACGATGGCCTCGCCGATGTGGTTGTCCTCGTCGGGCCGCAGCGCCGACATGAAGCGGCGCAGGCGGAACGGGCCGGTCCGGTGGACCGTCTTCCAGCGCAGAGTCTCGCGCAACACGCCCGCGGCCATGTCGGCGGTGAAGGCGGTCCAGTCGGCGCGGGCGCGGGCGACTGCGGCGCGCAGGCCGGCGAGGTCGGAGATCTCGGCCTCGCGCACGGCGACGCGGTGGGCCGGGACGTCGTCGTAGAGGATCGCGTACTGGTAGACGAGCTCGCCGAAGAAGTCGCGCACGAGGCTGCGGTGCAGCGCGCGGTAGTCGTCGGGGTGGGGGAACACGACCATCGCCGCCAGGGCGTCGGCGACGAACACGAGGGCGCCGACCTGGCGCTCGTGGATCTCGAACATCCGCACGGCGTCCTCGAGGCCGTGGACGTAGCTGCCGAGCACGGCGCGCTCGCGCCGCGGCGACAGGCCGTGGCTCAGCGCCTGTCGGCTGTACTCGCTCCAGGCGACGTCGGGGCCGCCGAAGTGCAGCGACAAGAAGCCCTCCATCGCCAGGTGCAGCGGCAGGAACCGCAGCGCGCCCGGCTCTTCCTGGCGGACCATGCGGTGGAGCACGCGCACGCCGCCGACCTCGCGCAGGCCGAGCTGCTTGTCGGTCAAGGCCGCGCCGCGGGCGGCCACGGCGGTGCCGTCGCTCGACCAGCGCAGGACGTAGGCGTGCGGGATGTACGAGCAATAGGCGACCGTCGGGGCGTCGGCCTGGCCGCGCAGGCCGACGGCGTGGGGGCGCCGGTCCTTGAACTCGAGTGTCCCGAGGCGCAGGTCCTCACGGACATGTTCTTTGAGCAAGGGGACGAGGCGCACCGCGCCGAACGCCTGCGCCGGGGCGACCTGCAGGCCGCGCAGGCCGAGGCCCTCGCTGGTGTCGTCGAACTTCACGCGCCCTCCTCCAGCGGCGCGACTTCGGCCCGGCGCAGGAACACGTCGACGCGGCGGGCCAGGTAGTCCTCGAGCTCGCCCAGGGAGAGGTCGCCGGCGGCGAAGCGGGCGAACGCCAGCGCGGTCGGCAGGTCCTCGGCGTCGCGCAGGCCGAGGGTCGGGACGCCAGGGCCGAGGCGCCGCGGGCCCAGCTCGGGGGCATCGAAGACGGGGTTGATGTGGACGATGGTGGTGCGGCCCTCGGGGTCGAGGCGGGCCTTGAACACGCGGCAGACCTCGCCGGCGCCGCCGGTGGGGTCGTTGTCGAAGCCGTCGGAGACGACGACGACGAGCTCGGGCCGGGCCTCGAGCGCGTCCAGCAAGGGACCGGTGAGGTCGGTCTGGCCGCGCGGGCCGGCCAGCAGCGGGTCGCCTTCGGCAGGTGTCCAAAAGGACATGTACTCGGCGCTCGCGGCCCGCAGCAAGGCGTCGATCCCGAGCGCGACCGCCAGCGAGCGGCGCGGCTTGTCCGGCGAGCCGGTGGTCGAGTAGGAGCGGTCGAGGACGGCGGCGACGCGGCCGAGCGCGAGCGGGGCCTCGCGCAGGCAGCGACGCGCGGCGCCGTCGAGGGCGGCCTGCAGCTCGGCCCGTCGCTCGCGTCGCTCGGCGGAGGGTAAGGAGAGCAGATAGATCGCCACGCGCGTGAGGCCGGCGCGCGCGAGGTCGATCGCCAGCTCCTTCACGCCCTCGCGCGCGGCGGTGTTCTGCAGGCGCAACCGCTCGAGCGCGGTCAGGCGCGGGGCGATCTTCCGCAGGAACACGGCCCGGTCGATGTTGCGGCGGGCCGCCATGCCCTCGGCGACGGTGAACGGCAGCTCGTACATCGCCTCGTCGCTGAAGTGGGCCTGGCGGAAGGTCTCGAGCAGCGGGGTGGCGTAGCGGCGCTGCTTCCAGCCCTTGAACAAAAAACCGCCGAGCTCGCCGGGCAGGCGCAGGTGGGTGTGCAAGATCAGGTCGCGCAGCTTGTCGCGGTACTTGATGGCGTCGAATTGCAGATCTGGCCGCGAGGACAGGAAGTCGCGGACGATGGCGCGCAGCCGGCGGTTGTTGACGCCGCGGGCGCGCACGGCCAGGAGCGCGCGGTAGGCCCGCGGGGCCGGCAGGGAGCGCAGGGCGGCGACCACCAGCCGGCCCTCGTCGCGCCGCTCGCCCGGCCCCAGGTGGCGCGAGCTGGCCAGCAGCTCGGTGACTATCCGGGCGCGGTTGAAGTGGTTGACGCCGGCGGCGAGGGTGCGGGCGTAGAGCCGGCGGTAGTTGCCGCGGATGTAGTCGTGGAGGAACTCGATCGAGACGGTCTGCGCGTGGCCGTCGCTGTAGAACTCCCGCTGGCCGGTGCAGCAGAAGCAGGCGTTGAGGAACACGACCAGGTCCTCGCAGGTGACCCGCGCGGCGGCGGCGTGACGGGTCTCGGCGGACATGGTCATCGGGACAGGTAAGCCGCCCGGGGAAGGAGTGCTCGACTGCTTAGCGCAGCTCCAGATGCCGAATTCGGAAGTCGAACGGAAGTCCCGCGGGCGGCCCGTCGAGCCTACCACGCGGCCATGCGCGGCGTGGCGACGGACGGGTGCTCACGGGCGCGCAGGGCCTCGCGGGCGCTCGCGGGCGCTCGACCTCAGCGGCGGCGCACGAAGTAGGTGCGCATGTTGCCGCGCCCCTTGAGCGCGACCTCGCCGCGCTCCTCGATCTCGTAGCGATTCGGGTCGATCAGCGCGTGGGTCGACTGGCTGATCTGCAGGTGCATCGGCTGGCTGGTGGTCTCCATCCGGCTGGCGATGTTGACCGTGTCGCCGTACAGGCAAAACCGCGGCATCTTGGTGCCGACCACGCCGGCGACCACGGGGCCCGAGTTGACGCCGATCCGGATCTGCAGCGGCGCGCCGGTCGGCAGGGCCATGCCATCGACGGCCTCGAGCATGTCGAGGCCGACGTCGCAGATCGCGTCGGCGTGGCGCGGGTTGGGGTCGGGCACGCCGCCGGCGATGACGTAGCAGTCGCCCACGGTCTCGATCTTGTAGACGGGGTGGCGCTCGATCAGCGCGTCGAAGCGGGTGTAGAGCCGGCCGAGCAGCTCGAACACCTCGAGGGGCGAGTGGTCGCTGGCCGCCCGCGTGTAGTCGACGATGTCGCAGAACAGGACCGTGACCTGCGGATAGTGATCGCCGACGACGCTGCGGCCCTCGCGGAGGGTGTTGGCGACGCTCTGCGGCAGCATGCTGTAGAGCAGGTCGTCGCTGCGCCGCTTCTCGTCGGCGAGCGCGGCGGCGGCGCTCTCGGCCAGGAGGCGCGCGTCCTCCAGCTGGCGCTGCAGGGCGCGCAGCGAGACGTGGGTGGCGACGCGGGCGAGCAGCTCCTCGAGGTGGAACGGCTTGGTGACGTAGTCGACGCCGCCGACCTCGAAGGCGCGGATCTTGTCGAGCACCTCGTCGCGGGCGCTCATGAAGATGACGGGGACGTCGCGGGTGTCGGCCTGGGCCTTGAGCTGCTGGCAGACCTCGTAGCCGGTCATACCCGGCATGTTGATATCGAGGAGCACGAGGTCCGGCGCGGCCGCGGCCGCGGCCTGCAGCGCCTGCGGGCCCGAGGTCACTGGCCGCACCTTGTAGCCCTGGGCGGCCAGCATCTCGGTCAAGATCCGGAGGTTCACGAGGGTGTCGTCGACGACCAGGATGTCGCCGCGCACGGGCTGATAGGACTTCTCGCTCATGGGCCACCTCCGGCGGCTTGTAACGCGTGCCGGGTCAGGTCGATAATCGCGGCGTAGTTGTACTGTTCGAGCATGTCCGAAAGGACAGTGGCGGCCTGCGGCGCCTGGGCGCGGACGAAGTCGATCATGCGCGCGATGGTGAACACGTCGGCCTGCAGGCAGGCCTGCTCGAGCGCCGACAGCCACGGCGACGGCAGCCCGTGCAGCGCGGTCGCGTCGACGCGAGCGATCGACGGGGCGTCGTCGTAGACATAGGTGACGCCGAGCCGCTCGCCGAGCTTGTCGAACACTTGATGCAGCTGCAACGGCTTGCGCAGGAAGTCGTCGCAGCCGGCCGCGCGTGCGGTCGCCTCGTCGGCTTCGAAGGCGCTCGCCGTGAGGGCGACGACCACCGTCTCGGCGCCCCACGGGCTCTGCTTGATCTGCTGCGTGGCCTCGATGCCGCTGACTCCGGGCATGCGCATGTCCATCCACACGAGGTGCGGACGCCAAGTCTCGCACAAGTGGATGGCCTCGCGCCCGTCGGCGGCCTCGCGAACCTCGAATCCGACCCGCGAGAGCGCCTGCACCAGCAATTGCCGGCTCTGCCAGCGATCCTCGGCGACGAGGATCCGCGGCGCCTCCTGGCCAGCGACGAGGCCGAGGATCTTGCGCGCCGACCGCCGCGGATCGTCGGCGCCGCGCCCGAGACCCACCGGCAAGGTGAGGGTGAGCTGGTCTGGCGCGACGTGGTACTCGCCGCCCAGCTGGTTGGCGATGGCGACCGCCAGCTCGGGGCCGCGACCGGGCTCGTCGGTCTGCAAACCGGCGTCAGTGCGGACGAACGAGCGCAGACGCAGGTCGGCGAGGTCGATGCCGGGGGCGCGGATGTCGAAGCGCAGCACGCCGGTGCCCGGCGCGGCCCCCGGCTCCATGCGCACACGGACGACGATGAGGTCGCGGCGCGGGACCTCGAGCACGTTGCCGAGCAGGAGCAGGAGCAAGTGACGCAGGCGGACCTGGTCGGTGCGGACGCGCCGCGGGAGATCGGTCGCGCGATCGATGCGCAGGGCGACCTCGGCGCCGGCGGCTCGTAGACACAACATGTCCGCGAGGTCATCCAGCAAGTAGTGCAGGTCGAAGCCGACCTGGCCGGCGCCCTCGTCGGTGCCGCCGGTGAGCTCGTCGATCAGCGCGAGCAGCTGCTCGCCGCTGCGGTGAATGACCTCGATGTGGGCCCGCTGCTCGGCGCTCAGCAGGACGTCCTCGCGGAGCAGGTGCGAGAACCCGAGGATGGCGTTCAGCGGGGTGCGCAGCTCGTGCCCGAGATCGGAGAGGATCGCGGTGCGCGTGCGCAAGGCGGCGTGGAGCCGCGCCTCGACCCGCTCGAGGGCCGCGAGCGCGGCGGGGGTTTCTTCGCGCTCGGTGAACTCCCCGACGTAGTAGCGGAGGGCGGCGATCTCGTCGTTGAGCGCGAGGGGATCGTCGGCGTCGTTCACGGATCTCCTGCGGTCCGAGTATGCCCGAACCGGCCCGCGTGGGGCGGTCTTTCAAGGGCTTCAGACCCCGTTCCGCGCCGGCGGAGGAGGACCTGCAGGGCGCGTCGCGGCGTGGACGCCGAGATCCCCACGCCGGCCACATGGCGCGAGGAGGCCCGCTCTCGGGGCGAAGAGCGGCCGTGCGCGCGGGCGCCGCTTGACCCGCCGTCGCGTCGAGGGCGATCGTGCGCGCCATGTCGGATCCCGTCATCGTCGTCACCGGCGCCACCGGTTTCCTCGGGCGTGAGCTCGTCCATCACCTGCTCGCCACGGAGCCGACGACGCGCCTGGCGCTGCTCGTGCGCGGTCGCGACGAGGCGCAGGCGAAGGCGCGCGGCGCCGAGGTGCTGCGCGACCGGCTGTCCGGCGAGGCGCTGGCCGCGGCCGAGCGGCGGGTCGAGATCGTGCGGGCCGACCTCGAGCGCGACAACCTCGGGCTCGACCCCGCGACCTACGCGGGGCTGGCAGGCCGGGCGACTGGGATTATCCACGGGGCGGCGTCGGTCAGCTTCTCGCTGCCGCTCGAGCAGGCGCGGGCGATCAACGTCGAGGGCACGAGCCGCGTGCTCGACCTGGCCAGGGCGGCCGAGTGCTCGTTCGACTACATCGGCACCGCCTACGTGGCGGGCGACCGCAGCGGCACCGCGCTCGAGACGGAGCTCGACATAGGCCAGCCGTTCCACAACACCTACGAGCAGACCAAGCTCGAGTCGGAGAAGCTGGTGCGCGCGCGCGCCGGGGAGCAGCGGGTGACGATCTATCGCCCGAGCATCATCGTCGGCGACTCGCGCACGGGCCGGACGTCGAGCTTCAAGGTGCTCTACTGGCCGCTCAAGATCTTCGCCCGCGGCTTCCGCTGGGCGCCCGGCCGACCGGACGCGGTGATGGACGTGGTGCCGTCCGACTTCGTGGTCCAGGCGGTGTGTCACCTGCGCAAGCAGACAGGTCCTTCGGGACAGGCGTACCACCTGTGCGCCGGCCCCGAGCGCGCGGCCACGCTCGAGCAGCTGAGCACGGCGGCGAGCCAGTTCTTCGGCTGCAAGCCGGCGGTGTTCGTGAAGCCGGGCCTGTTCGTGCGCGCGCGGCCGTTCATCGACCGGTTCACGTTCGGCCGCCTGAAGCGGATCCTGACCACCGGGCGGGTCTACACGCCGTACCTGTCGCTGCAGCTGTGGTTCGACACGTCGCACACGCGGGCGGCCCTGGCGGGCACCGACATCGCCGCGCCGGGGGTCGAGGCGTTCTTCCTCAATCAGCTCCGCTTCGCCCGCGACACCGACTTCGGCAAGAAGCTGGCGCACCCGGACGCGTGACGCGAGCGCGAGCGAGCAGGCGCTAGACCGTGACGCGGCGGTGGTAGGCCGCCCATTCGAGCGCGATCAGCAGGACCGCGGCGAGCAGCAGCAGGGCCCACAGCGGCTCGTCGCGCACGGGCACGGGCGCGGCCGCGTCGCCGGCGAGGGCGCCCTGCGGCAGCTCGCCGAGGCGATCGTGAAGATCGGAGGCAGCGACGCTGGCTTGATTGACTGCCACCAACACCTCGGCCCCGGCAGCCGCGCCGTCGACGGCGCGCACGCGGTAGATGCCGGGCTGCATGGCGCGCAGGCGGAACACGCCGGTGGCGTCGACGGGCACGGTCGTCGGGACTTCGGCGGGCTCGGGGCCGCGGACCTCGACCTGAGTCAGCTCTTGCGCGCCGAGGCCGATCTCGGCGGCGGCGACGGGACGGCTGGGACCGACCGGCACGCTGGCGACGAAGCCGGGGCGGGCCTGCTCGAAGTAGCTGATGATGTTGGCGACGAGGATCGGGAAGGCTGTCCGCAGGGGCAGGTCGGTCTGGCGCGGATCGAAGCCGAGCGCCAGCACTGCCCGCGGCCGCCGACCGTCGCCGCCGAGCTCGTGGCGCAGGACCACCAGCGGCTCGCCGAGGCTGCGCACCAGCACCGTGTCGCCCGGCTCGGTGGCGAAGCGGGTGCCGCGGCGGAGGTTCACGTCCTTGAGGACGACGCCGTCGAGCAGCGGGTGCTCGCGGTGCTGCTCGGTGAGGAAGGGGCGGGCGAGCTCGCCGGCGCCGTGGATCGGGGCGGCGTCGGGGGCGACCCGCGCGGGGTCGAAGATCACGAGGTCGCCGGGCGGCAGCGGGTCGGGCAGCGGGCGATCGCCGACGTCGATGATGACGAGGTCGGCCTCGGCCAGCGACGGGTGCGAGGTGGCCTCGGATGGGCCGAGCCCGGTGAGCTGGATGTGCTCCTGCAAGGTGAGCAGGGCGGCCTCGAGGAACAGGTCGCTGCCGTCAGTGACGAGCACGACCTTGAACGGCGGCAGCGGCGGGACCACGGCGTAGGCGCGGTCGTCGTCGGGCGGGCCGAGCAGCTGCGGATCGGCGCCTGGCTCGAGGGACAGGTTGGCGACGAGCCGGGTGCGCGCGGCGTCGAGCTCGCGCAGGACCTCGCGCCGCCGCTCGCCGGGGCCGAGCTGCACTGCCTGCCGCCCGACCACGAGGCCGTCGGCCTGGACCTCGAGCACGGCGCTGGCCGGGCCGTCGCCGAGGTTGTGGACCTCGGCCAGGACCTCGATGCGCTCGCGGTCGCCGGGGTAGCGGCGGGCGGCGAAGGCGACCAGCGCGAGGTTGTCGGCCGGGCCGCCGGCGCGCGCGACCTGGCACGGGATCGCGGCGGCCTCGGGGCTGTCGGAAGAGACATGTCCCGAGATGCAGGCGGCGAGGGCGTCGCCGGCGCCCTCGTCGAGGGCGCCGTCGGTGAGGACGAGGATCCGCCCGCCGGCCTGACCGGCCAGGGCGGCGCGGGCGAGCGCGAGGGCGCGGCCGAGGTCGGCCTCGGCGGGGCCGGGGACGATGTCGTCGAGGGCGCGCAGCAGCGGCGCGGCGTCGCGGCCGAGCGGGCCCGGGACCTCGACCTCGGCGCCGGCGGCGATGACGAGGGCGCGATCGGTCGGCCCGAGGCCGACGATCTCGGCGCGGGCGCGGCGGAGCAGGACGTCGAGGCGCGTGAGCCCCGGCTCGCCCGCGGCCGGCGCGGCAACGCTGGCCGAGCGGTCGATCACGATCGCCACGGTCTGCGGGTCACGCAGCCAGCTCTCGGGCCGCGGATCGCCGAGCGCGGCGCACAGGAGCGCGAGCAGGACCAGCTGCAGCAGCCAGCTCAGCAGCCGCCGCAGCTTCTTCCACAGCCTCCGCGTGTCGCTCTCGCGCGTGACCTGCTGCCACAGCGCGGCGAACGGGACCACGACCTGGCGCCGGCGCATGCGAAGCAGGTACAGCGCAGTGATCGCGGCGGCCCCGGCGGCGAACACCGGGAGTATTTCGGGCCATGTCCATCCGGACAGGGTCATCGGAGCAGGCCTCCGACCCGGAACATGCGCAGGACGAGCTCGTCGAACGGGACGCTGGTCTCGGCGCGGAAGTAGGGGATCCCGCGGCTGCGACAGCTGGTGGCGAGGGCCTGGCAGAACTTCTCGTGGGCGTCGGCGTAGGCGCGCAGGGCCGCGGGGCTGAGGGTGACCTCGCGGGCGTCGCCGCCCTCGACGTCGAGGAGGGTGACGTCGCCGCGCAAACCGCTGAGCTCGGGGTGGGCCTCGCGCGGGTCGATGACCTGGATCGCCACCGGCTCGTGCTTGCGGAAGCGCAGCAGGTTGAGGCCGTCGAAGGCGCCCTGCAGGTCGTAGAAGTCGCTGAGGACGACGGTCAGGCCGGGCTGTGTGCTCTCGGCGGCGAGCCGGCCGCAGGCGGCGCGCATGTCGGTCGGGCCGCCGCGCGGGGCGGTGCGCAGGAAGTCGAAGACGCGGAAGATCCGCCCCTTGCCGCGCACCGCCGGCAAGGTGGTGTGCAGCTTGCGGCTCATGCACGTGAGGCCGACGCGGTCGAGGTTGGCGAGGCCGACGTAGGCCAGCGCGGCCGCGACCTGCTGGGCGTAGCGCAGCTTGCTGCCGCCCGAGGTCGACATCGAGTCGCTGATGTCGACGGCGATCCGGATCGGCAGGTCCTCGTCCTCCTCATAGAGGCGGACGAGGGTCTGCTCGAGGCGCATGAGCACGCCCCAGTCGAGGTTGCGGATGTCGTCGCCGGGGCTGTACTCGCGGTGGTCCGCGAACTCGAGGCCGCTGCCGACCTTGCGCGTCTTGCGTTCGGCGCGCTGCTTGCCGCGGAACAGTCGGCGCGCGATCACCTGCAGCAGCTCGAGCTTGGCCAGGAAGGCCTCGCCGAACAGCTCGTCGTCGGCGGCGGCGGGGGCGGCGGGCCGCTCGGGCTGCGGGCTCTCGCTGCGCTTCCAGAAGGCCAAGCGATCAGCTCCGCGACCGGTCGGCGTCGGCGGGGACGCTGGTGAGCACCTGGCCGATGACCTTGTCGATGGCGATGCCCTCGGCCTCGCCCTCGAAGTTGAGGATCACGCGGTGACGCAGGGCCGAGGGCGCGACGGCCCGGACGTCGTCGATCGACGGCGACTTGCGGCCGTCCATGACGCAGCGGATCCGGGCGGCCAGCAGCACCGCCTGGGCGCCGCGCGGGCTGCCGCCGAAGCGGACGTAGCGCTTGACGAGATCGGTGGCGCGGGCGTCGTCGGGGTGGGTGGCCCGCAGCACGCGCACGACGTACTCGGCGACGCTGGGGACGACCGGGACTGCGCGCACGAAGCGGCGCATCTCGAGCAGCGTGGGGCCGTCGAGCACCGGCCGCGCCGCGGCGCTCTTGGTGCCGGTGGTGCGATCGAGGATCGCCAGCAGCTCGCGCTCGCCGGGGAAGGGGACGTCGATCTTGAAGAGGAAGCGGTCGAGCTGGGCCTCGGGCAGCGGATAGGTGCCCTCCATCTCGAGCGGGTTCTGGGTGGCGAGGACGAGGAACGGTTCGGGCAGCGGGCGCGTCTTGCCGGCCGCGGTGACCTGGGCCTCGGCCATCGCCTCGAGCAGCGCCGACTGGGTCTTCGGGGTGGCGCGGTTGATCTCGTCGGCGAGGACGATGTGGTTGAAGATCGGCCCCGGCTGGAACGCCAGCTCGCGGCCACCGCCCGGACGGTCGACCAGCACCGAGGTGCCGACGATGTCGGCCGGCATGAGATCCGGGGTGAACTGGATGCGGGCGAAGGACAGGTCGACCGCGGCCGCGAGGGTCCGGATCATCAGCGTCTTGCCGAGACCCGGGACGCCTTCGAGGAGGCCGTGTCCGCCGGCGAGGAGGCAGGTGATGATGCCCCGGAGCACGTCGTCCTGGCCGACGATGACGGTCTGGACCTCGCGCAGGAGGTCGGCAAGGCGGTGCTGCAGGGCTTCGAGGTGCGCTTGCGTGTCGGCGATCGTCATGCGAGGGCCGGGAGAGCATACACGGCCGCCGGCCGCAGAGCCCGACGCGTCGCACTTCGGGGCGCAAAAGCGCTCGCACCGCCACGTGGCCGCGGACAGGTGCGCGTGAGGACGCTCGTGCCGGCGGCGCGAAACCCGACGCCGCGGGTGTGGCTATCGTTCGCCCCAGAGACGAAGGCCGCATGCGCTACGAAGGCAAGATCTTCCGCCCGCCGTCCGAGGCCGATGCGTACATCCTGCAGGCGACGATCGGGTGCTCGTGGAACCGCTGCACCTACTGCGACATGTACAGCGACAAGGTCTACCGCGAGCGCGAGACCGACGCGTGCCTCGAGGACCTGCGCACGGCCGCGGCGATCGCCAAGAACCGCGTCGACAAGGTGTTCGTCGGCGACGGTGACGCGCTCGGGATGCCGACCGATCGCTGGCTGGCGATCCTCAAGGCCGCGGACGCCGGGTTCCCGCGCCTGCGCCGGGTGTCGTGCTACGCGACCGCGATCAACATCCTCAAGAAGACGCCCGACGAGCTGGCGGCGCTGCGCGCGGCCGGGCTGTCGCGGCTCTACATCGGGCCCGAGTCGGGCGACGACGCGACCCTGAAGCGGATCGCCAAGGGCTCGACCTTCGCCGAGCACGTGGCCGCGGCCGAGCGCGCGCGCGCGGCGGGGATCGAGCTCAGCGTGATCGTGCTGCTCGGGATCGCCGGCACCGAGCGCGCCTGCGAGCACGCGTCCGCGACCGCCCGCCTGATCACCGCGATGGACCCGGCGTTCGCGTCGGCGCTGACGACCACGGTGGTGCCGAAGACGCCGCTGCACACGCTGCAGACCCGCGGCCGCTTCGCGCTGCCGTCGGTGGTCGAGATGCTCCGCGAGCTGCGGATCATCGTCGACGAAGCCCGCCCCACCGACGCGCTGTTCCGCACCAACCACGCGTCGAACTACCTGGCCATCGGCGGCCGCCTGCCGCGCGACCGCGCGACGATCCTGGCGACCATCGACAGCGCGATCGCGGGCGAGGTGACGCTGCGCCCCGAGTGGGCCCGCGGGCTGTAGCGCCGGGCCCATCGGGGACATGCTCCCGAGAGCATGTCCGAAAGAGAATGTGCAAAAGGACATGCTCTTCGGAGCATGTCCTTCAGGGCTGGGACGGCGGCACGAAGGCGCTGTCGCTCGCGCCGGCGACCGAAATTCGGTGAGCGGGCGAGCGCCGGGCCGTCAGTCGGCCAGGCAGAGCGTCGGCTCCATCGGATCGGCGCCCTTGCCGGCGGCGCAGGAGATCGTGCACGGGTCGCCCGTGCAGTCGACGGCCGCGGTGAGCTTGACGGTGCGGCCGTGGCCCGGCGGCTCCATCACGAACTCGAGCGGGGAGGTGACGAGGCTGGTGCCCTTCTGGTCGAGCGCGTCGATGTAGACGCGGTCGAGGTCGTCGCCGGCGATCTGGCGATCGGGGTCGATGATGGCGTTGTAGCCCATGACGGACGCCTCCTCGGGGTCGCAGTCGAAGTCGTAGGTCAGCAGCTCGCTCAGGCCTTCCTTCTCGTAGGTGGCGACGCGGAAGTTGGTGACCGGGACGTCGCTGCACATGCCGAAGCCGCCGTTGAGCAGCCAGCGCACCAGGATCTTGGCCGGGGTCGGCGACATCGTCACCACGTCGGCGGTGTTCTCGGCGCCGGAGGTGACCTCGGCGATGTCGGCCGGATCGTTGTCGAAGTTGTCGGTGACGATGACCTTCTCGGCGTCGACACCGCTGACCTTGACGTTGTAGCGGCCGGCGATGAGGCCCGTGAACTCGGCCTGGCCATCCTCGCAGTCGACGATCTCCTGATCGATCAGGTCGCCCGCGGCGCCGCTGGCGGAGTACTTGTAGAGCTCGACGGTGACGTCGGTGACGGCGAGGACGCTGCAGTCGACGTTCGCGCCGATCTTGAACGGGACGATGAGAGAGCCGGGCGGGTCGTCGCCCCCACAGGCGGGCGCTGCGACGAGGGCGGTGAGGGCGAGGGTGCTGACGAGGAGACGAGTGCGCATGGGAAGGTTCTCAGGGTACGAGCGTGGGCGCAGGGACGCCGGCCGACCGACCTGTGTTCACGGCCGGCTCGCCCCACCCGCGGCATGGTACCGACCCACGCCGGCGTGACAACAAATCCGTCCGGCTCGCCCTGCGAAGGCCGCCGCGCGTGCGCCTAGTCGCGGATGTAGCGGTGCGCGACCGCCCGCACGTTACGATCGCTCAAGACGTGAAACACCCGGAGACGCTTGAGCGCGACCGGGGACAGCTGCCCCAGCGGGACGTAGACGATCTTCTTGTCCATGCGCTGCGCGAGCTGGCGCAACGCCGGGCGCGGCGGCGTGGCCGCCACGTAGACGACCAGGCGCTCGGCCGAGTAGTCGAGCGCGGCCCGTAACAACACCTCGGCCTTGGTGCGAGCCTCTCCGAAGTGCGGGTCTTCCCACACCCCGAACATCTGCCCGGGCGGGCGATTGAGGAGGAACCCGCCGTAGAGCGCGCGGCCGATGCCGGGGCCGACGAGCTGCGCGAACGGGTCGCTGGCGTACAGCGCCATGTCGCCCTCGTCCTCGTGCTCGCCCTGCCAGGTCATGTGCCAGCTGAACTTCGGCTCGGCCTCGTCGTCGTCCTCGGGCACCAGCGGCTCGTCGTCGAAGATCACCACGACCGCGCCCGGCTTGCCGCGCACGAGCTGCTCGATGCGGACGTAGATCTTGCCCTGATGCCAGTTCCGCACGGTCTCGCGGACGTCGACGCCGTCGAACAGGCTGGTCGAGAAGGGCGCGACCTGAGTGTGCGCGTCGGACAGCACGCGCTCGGTGCGCTTGCGCAGGAACGCGCCGTAGTGCTCGAGCGCGAGGTCCTCCGGCGGATACGAGCAGATGCTGTCGCCGCTGAAACGTTCGGCCCACTCGCCCTTGCGCCGCTCCTTCTCTCGCGGCCGCACGATCTTCATCAGCCGACGCCGCCGCTGCATGAGCTTCGGGTGGAAGTGGATCGTGCGCACGCGGTCGTGGAGGTCGCGCAGCGAGAGGTCGAGCGGCGGCAGCTCGGGCCGCACCGCCTGCCACGGATAAGCCGTCGCGACCTCCCAGACCTCCTGGGCGTAGGTGTCGTCGACGAAGCCGCGCGCGGCGACCACGAGCTGGTAGAGGTCGGGCGCGATCGCCCCTTCCTCGAGCGCGTAGGCGTGGGCGTAGCGCAGCAGGCGGAGGATCGCGCCGGGCCGGAGATCGCCGCCGGTGCGCTCGCGGTAGCGCGTCCGCGCCTGCTGGCAGATCGCCAACAACAGGCCGGTGCGCCCGGTGACCCGCGGCCGCTCGTCGTGCGGATCGGGCGGCGAGGGCGTGCGGAACGGGTCCTGGATCGGAGCCTGGCGCGCCCGCGTGAACAGGTCGAGCACCGCGCCGGCGCTCGCCGGGCTCAGCGCCGAGGGCGGGGCGCTGCCGCGGCTGCGCTCGTACGCGGCCTGAAGGAAGGCCGGCTCGCCGAGCACCTCGGCGCTGGACTGTTCGGACAGGTGCCAAAGGACATGTCCTTCGCGCCTGGTGAGCCGACGCAGCGGGGCCGGCGGCGCGGCGCCCTCGGCCAGCAGCGGGCCGAGGCGAGCGACCAGGCCGCGCGCGTGGTGCAGCCCGCAGACGACCAGGACGGCGGCGTCGGGCAGGTTCTGACGCAGCGCGAGAGCTGCGACCGAGCCGGCCATGAAGTCCTCGCGCGGGTCGTCGGCGGCGGCGCGCGGGCTGCACGAAGCGGCGGCGAGGGCGGCGCGCAGCCAGGCGGCGGCGCCGACCGACTCGGCGCTGGCGACGTCGGGCAAGTGATCGCGGGCCGACGGATAGTCGGCGACCTCGCGATCGACGAGGTGAAAGGGGATCCCGAGCTCGGTCGCGCGCCGCACCGCTTCGATCAGCGGATCCGCGGGCTCGACCACCAGGTACTGCGGGCGCCCGTGCTGGGCCTCGTTCGGGACCTCGAGCGCGCTGAGCAGCGGCAGGCGAGCGATCGCGCGGGCGAGCGGCTCGCCGATGCCCGCCGGCAGCTCGACCGCGATCGCGGCCGGGCTGAATTTTTCGATTGCGCGGCGGACCATCTGCGCGCACTCGAGCCGGCCGTGCAGCACCGGCAGGACGACGACGCCGGGCAGGATCATGTCGAGCTCGGCCAGCTCGTCGCGCGAGAGGCTGAGCGGGTCCGGCCAGGCCGGGCGGTAGGTCGCGGCGGCGTCGTCGAACATGGCCGAAAGTTCAGGTCAGGGCTGCTCGACCGGGACCTCGCCGGGGAGGTACTCGAGCGCGTCGTCGCCGAGGATCATGGAGGTGGCCTGGCGCACGTGCTTCTTCACGTCGAGGCCGCCGCGGTCGCTGGCGCCGAGCTTGAGCGCGTAGCGGGCGATGTTGATGCCGTCGCGGACCGTGAACGGCTGGTCGTCCTCGTGCGCTCGCTGGAGGAACACGGCGAGGTAGTGGAGGATCCGCGGGCTGGCGAACGGCAGGTTGGCCTGCAGGATCGCGGTCTCCTCGTCGCGCTCGGGGAAGTCGATGACGATCTGCGGCTGCAGTCGGCTCTGGATGTACTCGGGGATGTCGAACGTGCTGGCGTCGTCGTTCATCGTCGCGCAGAAGCGGAAGTCGCGGTGCGCGTGGATCTTGACGCCGGCGACCACCGACTCGACGTAGCGGCGGCGATCGAGCAGCGGCGCGAGCGAGGCCCAGCTGCGCTCGCTCATGCGGTTGCCCTCGTCGAGGACGCACACGCCGCCCTTGATCATCGCGCTGACCAGCGGGCTGGCGGTGTAGCGCAGCTTCTGGCCGTCGGTGATGACCGGCGTGACGAGCAGGTCCTCGGGCCGTGTGTCCATGGTCGCCTGGAACACATAGAGCGGGATGTCGAGGGCGCGCGCGGCGGCCGACGCCAAAGTCGTCTTGCCAACGCCGGGCTTGCCGACTAAACGTGGCGACAGCGCGTGATCTTGTTCGTCCAACACGGCCCACGCGGCCAGCAGCTGGCGCTTCAACTCTTGCCGGCCGACCCACTGCCAGCGCATCTCGTCGGGCGGAGTGAGGCGCAGTTCGACGCCCTGGATGACGACGCTCTCCATCGTGCGTGCCGGTATATCAGGCGTCGGGCCGGCCCCGCGAGGACCTCGCAAGTTTGTGGCGCTCGAGCGCCCCGCGTGAGACTTTTGTCCCTGAAGGGCCCTGGAGGGTGAATCTGGCGCCCCCGCCGCGGTCTAAGGCCGCCGCGCGGGCCCCCGGGCCTGTTCGAGCACAGGAGCGCTGAATGCGAACCAGCCAACTTCTTCCTCACGGGCGCCTGCCGCGGGCGCTGACCGCTCTGGCCCTGTGGATGGGGCTCGTGACGGTCCCCACTGCGGCGGCCTCCCCGGTCCTTCTCGACCCGCCCGAGGCGGGCACCCCCGAGGAGGAGGAAGAGGAAGACTCCCCAGCGGTCATCGCGCCCGAGCCGGCGCCTTCGCCGGAGCCGCCGGTCGCGGCCAAGTCGAAGTCGGCCAAGACGAGCAAGAAGCCGACGAAGTCCGCTTCGGTGAAAAAGCCCAAGGGCGACCCGCGCTGCGGCGGCAAGACGCCGATCTGGGAGCACGAGGTAAAACCTGGCGAGACCCTCGGGCGCATCGCCGGCCAGTACGGCGTGCGGATGAGCGACATCATCAAGCTCAATCCGAAGCTGAAGAGGGATCCGGACGACATCAAGCCGAAACAAAAAATTTCGGTCTGCCCTGACCCCGAGGTCCCGCCGCACCTCGAAGAGGAGGGCAGCTACACGGTCAAGTCGGGCGACTCGCTGAGTGTGATCGCCGAGAAGCATCACATGAAGGTCGGCGAGCTGATCGCGCTGCAGAAGGGCTCGCTGCGCAAGCGGCTCGACAAGGATCCGAAGAGCCTGCAGCCCGGCGACGAGCTGACGATCATGATCGACCGCGGCATCATCGCCGCGTTCGCGCCGACAAAGGATGAGGATCGCGGCGTGCTGCGCATCGGCATCCCGCTGGATCCGGGCAAGCACTATTACATCAAGCGCCCGAATCTGGCCTTCGGGACAGGCGCGACGATCAAGGCGATCAAGTTTGCGATCTCGAAGTACGCGATGCTCAAGGGCATCAAGGGCGGGCCGCAGGTCCACGTCGGCGACATCAGCGCGCGCGGCGGGGGGCCGCTCAAGGGCCACAAGTCGCACCAGAAGGGCGTCGACGTCGACGTCGGCCTGGTGCTCAAGGGGGCGGACGCCGGCGAGGTCCGGTTCCTCTCGGGCAACGCCGACAACCTCGACGTCGCGCGCACCTGGGCGCTCATCAAGTCCTTCGTCGACACCAAGGAGGTCCGCGCGATCTTCCTCGACTACGGGCTGCAGAAGGTCCTCTACGAGCACGCCAAGAAGAAGGGCGTGTCCGAGGCCAAGCTCGACGAGCTGTTCCAGTACCCGCGCGGCAAGGGCCGCGGCTACGGCATCATCCGCCACTGGAAGGGTCACCGCGACCACTTCCACGTCCGCTTCCACCGCTGAGCGGGGGCGTGAAGGCATGTCTCGTGGGGCATGCCCGCGGGGACAGGTCCGAAGGGGCATGTCTTTCGGGACCTGCCCGGACGGTCAGAAGACCATGAAGCCGACGAACGGCCCGAGCTGCAGCAGCGGGATGCCGCCGAACACGGCGGTCAGGCGGGCCTGGCCGCCGATCACGCCCTTGACCCGATTCGCCGGGTTGGTGAACACGTAGCCGAGGCGGCCCTCGCCCTCGACGCCGGCCACCTCCGTCAGGGCGAACATGACGCCGCCGCCCATCGAATAGAACAGACGCTGGCTCTGGCCGCCGTAGCCCATCGCAGTGAAGTGGTGGCGATGGACGAAGATACCCTCGTAGTTCATGGGCGAGAGGCCGAAGGTTGGCATGTCCGCGTAGCCGACCGAGAGCGTGAGCTGATAGCCGAGCGCGGTGTTCCAGTCGAAGGTGCGCGCCCAGTTCTTGCGCGGGCGCAAGTTGGTGCCGAGGAAGAAGGTGAAGTCCCCGGAGGGGATCGGCGAGAAGATGTTGAAGCTCAGGCCGTAGAGGTTGGCGAACACGAGCTTGCGGTGCGTGACCGACTCGGGGGCCTTCGCGGGTCCCTCGGCGGCGACGGGCGGCGGGGTCGTGGCGGGCGGCGGGTAACTCGGGTTCGACGGGGTGCCGTACGGTTGAGCGGTCGGGTAAGGCTGGGCCGGCTGCGGCGGAGTCGGCTGCGCGTAGGGCTGCGCGGGCGCAGGGGCGGGCGCGGGCGCGGCAGGCGGGGATGCTTCTGTAGCGACAGGGGCGGGCGTCGCCGGGGCGGGCTGAGACGGGGGCGCTGCGGCGGGGGGCGGCGTCGGCACGGGCACGGGCGCGGCCGGTTGCTGGAGAGCGAACGACAGGAGAGCGACGAGCGAATGCGGCATGGGGGATGTCCGAAGGTTAATGTTGACCTGTCCGGAAGGCCAGGTAAGTCGGGAGCCGACGGCCGCGGCGCGGGCTGGCGCCCCGTTCATCGCCACGGCCGGTCGTGAGCTCGCGCGCGACCGGCGGGGCGACGCGCAGCGTCGAGGTCGACCCGAAACCCGGCGGTGCGGGCCGGTCGGACGCGACGGCGACGATCTGCGCGGCGGAGGCCAAGAGCATGCGAGGACCGACGACCCGCCGATGTTTGCAGACGACGTGATCCGGCTCAAGCCGGGGCGCCGGCAAAGCCGCTAAGGTGCCGCGCCATGGCGACCACGCTGCGCACCGTCCCCCCCGAGCCCCCTCCGCCGCCCACCGTCCTGCCGTGCAGCGACCCGGCCACCGGCGAACGCTTCGGCGAGGCGACTGTGATGGACAGGGACGCGGTCGTGGCGGTGGTCCAGCGCGCCCGCGCGGCCCAGGCGGCGTGGGCGAAGACGTCGTGGGCCGAGCGCCGGGCTGTCCTTTCGGACATCTTGCGCTACGTCGTTCAGCATCAGGAGGAGATCTGTCGCCTGGCGGTGCGCGATTCCGGGAAGACGATGGTGGACGCGGCGATGGGAGAGATCTTCCCCGTCTGCGAGAAGCTCCGCTACACGATCGCGCACGGCGAGGCCGACCTCCGCGCCGAGCGGCGACCGTCGGGGTTGTTGCCGCACAAGGCCGCGCGCGTCGAGTACCTGCCGCTCGGGGTCATCGGCGTGATCGCGCCGTGGAACTTCCCGTTCCACAACTTCTTTTGCCCGACGATCCCGGCGCTCTTCGCCGGCAACGCGGTGGTGGTCAAGGTCAGCGAGCTGGCGACCTGGTCGTCGCTGCGCTACGTCGAGATCTTCGCCGAGGTGCTGCGGCGCCGCGGCCACAGCCCCGACCTCGTGCAGATCGTCACCGGCTACGGCGAGACGGGCTCGGCGCTCGTGACCTCCGGCGTCGAGAAGATCTTCTTCACCGGCTCGCCGCAGAACGGCCGCAAGGTGATGGCGGCGGCCGCAGAGACGCTCACGCCGGTGGTCCTCGAGCTCGGCGGCAAGGACCCGATGATCATCTGCGACGACGCCGATCTCGAGCAGGCCGTCAGCACCGCCACGTTCGGGGTGTTCAACGCCTGCGGGCAGATGTGCGTCGGCGCCGAGCGGCTGTACGTGTTCGCCGGCATCTACGACGCGTTCGTGCACGAGGTGGTGGCGCGGGCGAAGGCGCTGCGCCAGGGTCCGCCGCTGCAGGGCGAGGTCGACGTCGGCGCGATGACGATGCCGCGCCAGCTCCAGATCGTCCAGGAGCTGGTCGACGACGCCGTCGCCAAGGGGGCGCGGGTCCTGTGCGGCGGCAAGCCGCGGACCGACCTGCCGGGCAACTACTACCCGCCGACCGTGCTGGTCGACGTCGACCACACCATGCGGATCACCCGCGAGGAGCAGTTCGGCCCCGTCATGGTGATCTTGAAGGTGAACTCGGAGGCCGAGGCGGTGCGCCTGGCCAACGATTGCCCGTACGGCCTCGGATCGTCGGTGTTCACGCGCGATCCGGCCCGCGGCGAGCGGCTGGCCCGCGCGATCGCGGCCGGTATGACCACCGTCAACGACTTCGGCCTCGCCTACATGATCCAGTCGCTGCCGTTCGGTGGCCTCAAGATCTCGGGGTTCGGGCGCATCAACGGCCGCGAGGGCCTGCGCGCCTGCTGCAACGAGAAGGCGATCGTCACCGACCGCCTCCCGGTGCGACAAGGGATGGCGCTGTACCCCGTACGGCCTGCGACGCTCGAGCTGGTGACGGGCGCGGTGCGGGCGATCTACGGCGCCGGGATCGGCAAGAAGGCGCGCGGGGCGCTCCAGATCGCCCGTTCGTTGCTGTCGCTGGCACGCGGGCAGCGGTCGACCGAATCGTCGTAAAGCTCGCGCGCCGACGAGCGGCGCGCACCTGTCTTGATGGACAGGCAGCGCGCAAGCGTCGTGCGAATCCGAACCCGGTCGGGCGGCTTGGCAGAGTGACGTGCCGTATGGCACCATTCACACCCCGCCCGGCTGGCCCATGGACGAGTTCATCGCCGCGATCGTCAGCTTCCCCACCGTGGTGTTCACGGTCGCTTTGTTGGTCGTCGCGGGTTACTGGCTGCTCGCGCTGCTCGGCGGGGTGGGCAGCGACATGCTCGACGCGGCGGCCGGCAAGATCGACGGGGCCGTCGATGCGATGGCGGGCAAGGTCGACGGGGCCATCGACGCGATGGCCGGCAAGGTCGACGGGGCGGTGGATGGCGCCACGGGCAAGCTGGAGGCCGTCGGCGGCAAGGTCGAGGGCGCCGCGGGCGGCCTCAGCCTGCTGGCCGCGATCGGCTTCGGCAAGGCGCCGGCGACGGTGGTCATCAGCATGCTCGTGTTGTTCGCGTGGGCGCTGTCGACATTCGCCACGCTGATGCTCCGGGACTACGGCGTCGCCGCGATGGGCGTCCACGTCGGCATCGCTTTCGGCGCCGTGGTGGTCGCCGGCATGCTGACGGGGCTCATCGCCGGCGCGCTCGGCGAGGCGTTCAAGCGCCACCGGCCGATCGGTCGTGGCGAGCTGGTCGGCAAGCTGGCGACGATCACCACCGGCCGCGTCGACGAGCGCTTCGGCCAGGCCAACCTGCACGAAGACGGCGCCAACCTGATCGTCGACGTCCGCTGCGCCACCCCCAACGCGCTGGTCAGGCACACGCGCGTGGTGCTGGTGAGCTACGACGGCGCGGCTCACTATTACATGGTCGAGCCGTTCGAATCGAAGGACAGTATCGCCCGCCCGTAACACGGCGGCGCGCGTGAGAGGGACGCTAATCGCATGAATCCGACTCTGATCC
Source organism: Nannocystis sp. RBIL2 (assembly GCF_026626745.1). Classification (GTDB taxonomy): domain Bacteria; phylum Myxococcota_A; class Polyangia; order Nannocystales; family Nannocystaceae; genus Nannocystis. The sequence goes on along the minus strand of NZ_JAPNJW010000001.1, from coordinate 1,330,139 downwards.
TGATCGCAATCGTCGCCGGCGCGATCCTCTTTTTCGGCCTCATTATCGCGTTCGTCGTCACGCGATTCCTGCGCCAGGTCGACCAGGGCAAGGCGATCATCATCAATACGTGGGGCAAGGGCGCCCAGGTCGCGTTCTCCGGCGTGGTCGTCTATCCGATCATCAACCGCGCCGAGATGATGGACATCTCGGTCAAGACGATCGACATCGACCGCCGCGGCAAGGAGGGCCTGATCTGCAAGGACAACATCCGCGCCGACATCAAGGTCACGTTCTTCGTCCGCGTCAACAAGACCCCCGAGGACGTGCTGAAGGTCGCGCAGTCGATCGGCTGCGCCCGCGCGTCCGACCAGTCGACCCTCGACGAGCTGTTCTCGGCCAAGTTCTCCGAGGCGCTCAAGACCGTCGGCAAGCGGCTCGACTTCGAGGAGCTCTACACCAAGCGCGAGCAGTTCAAAGACGAGCTGATCGAGGTCATCGGCCGCGACCTCAACGGCTACATCCTCGACGACGCGGCGATCGACTTCCTCGAGCAGACGCCGATGTCGTCGCTCGACCCGCACAACATCCTCGACGCCCAGGGTATCCGCAAGATCACCGAGATCACGGCGGGCCAGAACGTGCGCACCAACGAGCTGCGGCAGAAGGAGCGCATGGACGTGGGCTCGCAGAACCTCGCCTCCGACGAGGCGGTGTTCCGCTACGAGCAGCAGCGCGCCGACGCCGAGGCGAAGAAGCACAAGGAGATCGCGATGTCGCAGGCCCGCGAGCAGAACGAGGCGATGCGGGTCGCCAGCGAGGAGCACAAGAAGACGACGCTGGTCCAGCAGGCCAACGAGGCCGAGATCGGCAAGTCCGACCAGGACAAGCAGCGCGCGATCCTCATCGCCGAGAAGGCCAAGGAGCGCGAGGTCCAGGTCGAGACGGAGCGGGTCGAGAAGGCCCGCGCGACCGAGGCGATCGCGCGCGAGCGGGCGGTCGAGCTGCTGCGCATCGAGAAGGAGAAGGCGCTGGAGGTCGAGCGCAAGGCGATCGCCGACGTGGTCCGCGAGCGCGTGTCGGTCGAGAAGGGCGTGGCCGAGGAGGAGGAGCGCACCAAGGACGTGCGCGTGCTGGCCGACGCCAACCGCGTCAAGGAGTCGCGCGTCATCAAGGCCGAGGGCGAGGCCCAGGAGCGCCTGGTCAAGGACGTGAAGAACGCCCAGGCCTCCGAGGAAGTGGCCAAGCACGAGGCCAAGAAGCAGCTCATCCTGGCCGAGGCCGCGCTCGAGTCGGCCGACAAGCAGGCGAAGGCGAAGATCCGCGAGGCCGAGGGCCTTCAGGCCCAGGAGGCCGCGCAGGGGCTGGCCAGCGTGCGCGTGAAGGAGGCCGACGCGGTCGCCACCGAGAAGCTCGGGATGGCCAAGGTCCGCGTGCAGGAGGCCGAGGCCGGGGCGATCGAGAAGCGCGGCATGGCGGAGAACACGGTCGCGCGCGAGCGCTTCGCGGTCGAGGCCAGCGGCGAGGAGCAGAAAGGCCTGGCGCAGGTCAAGGTCAAGGAGGCCGACGCGGCGGCGGTCGAGAAGCAGGGCGCCGCCCAGGCGGTCGCGCAGGAGCGCCAGGGCGTGGCCCAGGCGACGGCGATCCGCGAGAAGCTGCTGGCCGAGGCGACCGGCCTGGCCGAGAAGGGCAAGGCGATGCAGAACTTCGCCGGCGAGCCGCGCGCGCACGAGGAGTTTCGCCTCCAGCTCGAGCGCGACCGCGACGTCCAGCTGGCCCAGATCGCCGCCCAGAAGACCATCGCCGAGGCCCAGGCCCGCGTGCTGGCGACGGCGCTCGAGCACGCCAAGATCAACATCGTCGGCGGCGACGGCCAGTTCTTCGACAAGTTCGTGCGCGCGGTCGGCACCGCGCAGTCGATCGACGGCACCATCGATCACAGCGACACGCTCAAGAAGCTGCTCGGCGACTACCTCGACGGCAAGAAGAGCCTGCCCGACGACCTCAAGCAGGTGCTGTCGGGCGTGTCGGCCGACGACCTGCAGAAGTTGACGCTGTCGGCGTTCCTGGCCGACCTGCTGCGCAACGCCGACGGCCCGACGAAGAAGAAGATCCAGGCGCTGGCGGAGAAGGCCAGGGATCTCGGGATCCAGTAAGCCGGGGCCGCCATGGCAGAGGCGAAGGACAAGCCGCAGGACGGCGGCGAGGCGCTCGAGAGCGGCGGTTACGAGGTCATTCGCGCCCGCCTGGTCGCGCAGGGCAAGGCCCTGGCCGAGAAGACCGGCGCGCTCAACGAGCGGCGCAAGCAGGCGTTCGGCGGCAGCGAGCTGCAGGTGGTCGCCAACGAGCGCGTGCGCACCGAGCACGCGTGCGTCCCGGCCGACATCGTGCAGTCCGGCGGCCACCTGCTGCTCGGCTACAACGTGTTCTTCGGCATGAAGAAGGAGGTCGCGGTCGAGGACGTGTTCTCGATCCAGACCTTCGACGGCGGCGCACCCGAGGGCCAGGCGATGCAGCCCGCCACGCTCGACAAGGTGCCCGGGCTCCTCGACGGCGAGCAGTTCGTCAAGGACTTCACGGACATCTACAAGTACTACAAAGACACGCGGCTGCAGCGGCTGAAGGCGACGGACACCAAGCTGTTCGCGGTGTTCCAGATCGGCGCGGCGACCACCGACGTCAAGGTGCTGCACTGGAACGTGCTGCCGCGCGGCGGGGTCCGCTACGTCGACACCCGCGGCGACCGCGAGCTGCCGAAGCCGGCCTCGCACGACTTCGAGTGGACCGCGACGACGCGTGAGGACCAGGTCGCGGGCCCGCACCCGCACGTGTCGATCAAGGATCTGGTGTTCGTGGAGACCGTCGGCGGCGACCTGACGATCAAGGTCGAGAACAACACCAAGGACGGCCTCGGCATCTACCGCGAGCCGGTCGAGGACGCCAACCAGGCGCTCGACGACGCCAAGTTCTTCTACGCGATCGTCGGCCCGCTGGTGCTGCTGAACATCCTGCCGTACCGCGAGCAGAAGCCGCGCTTCTTCGTCTACAACACGCGGCTCAAGTCGGTCGCGCGCATCGACGCGATCGGCCAGAGCTGCATGCAGCTGCCCGAGGGCCACGGGGTGGTGTTCCCGGGCGGCTACTACCTGACGACGGGCGACACCAAGCAGTTCGGCGGCGAGTCCGGGGCCTTCGAGTTCGAGCGCCGCATCGACGCGCCCAACGGCGAAGACGTGCTCTACGTGTTCTACCGCCGCGATCAGGGCCGGTACGTGCTGTTCCCGTACAACCTGATCCGCAAGGAGATGGCCAACCCGATCCAGTGCAACGGGTACAGCCTGTTCCGCGACGGCAAGCTGGTGGTGTTCCGCGCGCAGAGCGAGGAGCAGGCCCAGCTCCACCCGATGCAGGTGTGGCAGACGCCGTTCATGACGGCGGAGTTCGCGGCCGCGGCACCGACGGACGGCTCGTACCTGGCCAAGGTCGGCAACGCCGAGCTGGTGCGCGGGATCAGCGAGGCCTTCAGCGTCGCGCGCCTGATCGAGAACAGCGACCCGCGGCGCGAGACCTACGAGGACCTGATCGCGCAAGCGCAGCGGCTGGTCGACAACTACTACTGGCTCGGCAACGCGGAGGTCGGCGACCTCGCCACCGACGTCAAGACGATCCGCCAGACCGGCGAGCTCATCATCGACGAGTTCGAGAAGGTCGTGGCGATCCGCAAGCGCGCCCGCGAGGCGCTGCAGGACGCGCAGACCAAGCAGACCGCGCTGGTCAAGACGCTGCGGCCGGGCGACTGGAAGAGCGCCGAGCAGTACATGCAGGCGCTGACGGCACTGCGCAACCAGCGGGGCGCGGTCATCACCCTCCGCGAGGTGCGGTCGATCGACCTGCCGGCGCTCGACGTGCTCGAGAAGCAGCTGGTCGAGGAGTTCGACCGCATCAGCAAGGCGTGCGTCGAGTTCCTGGTCAAGGGCGAGGCGCTGATCCCGGTCGGCAAGCGGCTCGACGAGGTGCTGGCGAAGCTCGAGAAGGTCGACAACGCGGCGCAGCTGCAGCCGATCGAGCAGGACATCCAGGCGATCGGCGACGGCCTCAACGTGCTGGCCGAGGTGGTCAGCGGGCTGCAGGTCGGCGACGCGGTGGCGCGGACGAAGATCCTCGAGGACATCTCGACGGTGTTCGCCCACCAGGGCCGGGTGCGGGCGACGTTCCAGAGCGTCCGCAAGCAGCTGCTCACGTCCGAGGGCAAGGCCGAGTTCGCGGCCCAGTTCAAGCTGTTCGCCCAGACGGTGTCGTCGGGCCTGGCGCTGTGCGACACGCCGGAGAAGTGCGACGAGCAGCTGGCGAAGCTGCTCGTGCAGCTCGAGGAGCTGGCCGGGCGGTTCTCCGAGTTCGACGAGTTCCTCGGCGAGATCGCCGGCAAGCGGGAAGAGGTCCACGACGCGTTCCAGGCCCGCAAGCAGACGCTGCTCGACGAGCGCCAGGCGCGGGTGCAGAACCTCGTCGCCGCGGCCGAGCGGATCCTCGAGGGCGTCGGCCGGCGCGCGCAGACCTTCAAGACCGCCGACGAGCTCAACGCCTACTTCGCGGCCGACGCGATGGTGCTCAAGGCCAAGGAGCTGGTCGAGCGCCTCATGGGGCTGGGCGCGTCGGTCAAGGCCGACGAGATCGCGACCAAGATCACCGCGGCCCGCCAGGACGCGCTGCGGGCCCTGCGAGACCGCCTCGAGCTGTTCGAGGAGGGCGCGCAGATCGTCAAGTTCGGCACGTTCCGCTTCACCGTCAACACGCAGGTGCTCGACCTGACGCTGGTGGCGCGCGGCGACACGATGGCGATCCACCTCGGCGGCACCGACTTCTACGAGACCGTCGAGGACCCGGAGTTCGCCAAGACGAAGGACTTCTGGTCGCAGCAGATCGTGTCGGAGACCGGACAGGTCTACCGCGGCGAGTACCTGGCGGCCTCGGTGCTGTTCGCGGCCGAGCGCGGCGAGCAGGGGCTGACGATCGACAAGCTGCACGCGGCCGGGCGCGAGGCCGGCGGGCTGGTCGACCTGGTCCGCAAGTTCGCGGCCGAGCGCTACGACGAGGGCTACGAGCGCGGCCTTCACGACTCCGACGCGGCGCTGATCCTCGACAAGCTGCTGACGATGTACGCGACGGCGGGGCTGCTCCGCGTGTCGCCGAGCCCGCGCGCGCTGGCCTGCCTGTTCTGGGCGTGGTTCGACCGCAACGAGCTCAAGGCGGTGTGGCATCGACGGGCCCAGAGCGCCGGGCGGCTGCGCGCGGTATTCGGTCACGGGGCCGCGATCGACGCTCTGGCCGGCGAGCTGGCCAAGGCGATCGGCGAGTGGGCGCAGCAGACGGGGCTGTCCTTCGGGACAGTTGATTTCCACCCTGCAGGGGCTTACCTCGCCGAGGAGCTGATCGACGAGCGGCCGCGCTTCGTCACCAGCGCGGCGGCGCAGACGCTGTGGCAGGAGCTGCTGAACGCGCTCGAGGCCGGCAGCAAGCGGCGCGCGCTCGACGACGATCTGCGCGCGCTCGAGGGGCGGCTGCGCGAGCGCTTCGAGCTGGTGAAGGCGTGGCTCGAGGCGTTCGCGGCGGCGCTGCCGGAGCAGGCCAAGGGGGCGACTGCGCTGGTCGAGGCGGCCGCGCTGGCGCTGACCGACCGCAAGCTCGACCGCGAGGTCCAGTCCGCGCTCGAGAGCACCCAGGTCACCGGTCTCTTGGGACAGCACCCGCGGATCCGCGAGCGCACGCTCGAGCTGCGGCTCGACGAGTTCCTCGGCCGCCTCGGCGAGTTCGCCCGCGTGCGCGTGCCGGGCTTCCGCGAGTTCCGCCGCCTGCGTCAGCAGCTCATCGACCGCGAGCGCAAGCGGCTGCGGCTCGAAGAGTTCATGCCCAAGGTGCTGACCTCGTTCGTGCGCAACAAGCTGGTCAGCGAGGTCTACCTGCCGCTGGTCGGCGCCAACATGGCCAAGCAGCTCGGTGCGGCCGGCGACCAGAAGCGCACCGATCGGATGGGCATGCTGCTGCTCATCTCGCCGCCCGGCTACGGCAAGACGACGCTCATGGAGTACGTCGCCAACCGCCTCGGCCTGGTGTTCATGAAGATCAACGGGCCGGCGCTCGGCCACGAGGTGGTGTCGATCGACCCGGCCGAGGCGCCCAACGCGACCGCGGCGCAGGAGGTCGAGAAGGTCAACCTGGCGCTCGAGATGGGCAACAACGTGATGCTCTACCTCGACGACATCCAGCACACCAACCCCGAGTTCCTGCAGAAGTTCATCTCGCTGTGCGACGCGCAGCGCCGCATCGAGGGCGTGTGGCGCGGCCGCTCGCGCACCTACGACCTGCGCGGCAAGAAGTTCTGTGTGGTGATGGCGGGCAACCCGTACACGGAGTCGGGCGCGGCGTTCAAGATCCCCGACATGCTGGCGAACCGCGCCGACACCTACAACCTCGGCGACATCCTCGGCGGCAACCTCGAGGCGTTCTCGCTCAGCTACATCGAGAACACGCTGACCTCCAACCGCACGCTGGCGCCGCTGGCGACCCGCGAGCAGGCCGACGTGTACCGATTCATCAAGATGGCGCGCGGCGAGGAGGTCGCGACCGCCGACTTCTCGTACGGCTACGCCGGCGCCGAGGTGCAGGAGATCGTCGGCGTCATCAAGCACCTGTTCCGCGTGCAGGAGGTGCTGCTGCGCGTGAACAAGGAGTACATCGCGTCGGCGGCGATGGACGACAAGTTCCGCACCGAGCCGGCGTTCAAGCTGCAGGGCAGCTACCGCAACATGAACAAGCTGGCCGAGAAGGTCGCGGCGGCGATGACGGGCGAGGAGGTCGATCGTCTGGTCGACGACCACTACGCCGGCGAGGCCCAGACGCTCACGGTGGCGGCCGAGCAGAACCTGCTCAAGCTGGCCGAGATGCGCGGCCGCCTGCAAGGCGAGCGGGCCGAGCGGTGGGCGATGATCAAGCGCGAGTTCCAGCGCGTGCGCAGCCTGGGCGGCGCGGCCGACGATCCTGCGGTGCGCGTGGCCGGGCAGCTGTCGGTGCTCGCCGAGCGCGTCGAGCAGGTCAAGGACTCGCTGCTGCTGGCGGCCGAGCGCGAGGCGGCGAACGGCAAGGAGCTGCAGCAGGCGCAGATGGCCCAGCAGGCCCGCCTGGTCGAGCTGATGGCGCAGGCGCAGGCGCAGGCGCAGCAGAAGGCGCCGGAGCCGGAGAAGAAGCTGAACACCTTGCCGATGCCGAACATGGCGCCGCCGACGACAGGCGGGCTCGACTGGGCGCGGCCGATCGTCGCGCGGATCGCCAGCGCGCTCGAGGGCCTCAACCAGGCCACGCTCAAGGTCGACGTGCACAACGAGCCGCCGCCGGGGGTGCAGGAGCTGCTGGCGCAGCAGGTGGCGATCGTCGAGCGCACTTTGGTGCCGCTGGTGCGCGCGGCCACGGGCAACCTGCAGGACGTGCGCGGGCTGCAGGACCGCGTCGATCAGATGCTCGGGATGCTGCAAGAGATCGACGAGATCCTCAAAGGCAAGTACCTGCGCTGAGCCGCGGCGAGCGGCCGCGCGAGGCATCGCGCGCGAGGCCACACCGTGTCTCCAGGCGGTAGAGCGGCGCGGCGCGGCGAGTTGTGGCACGCTCGGGAGGTGCTGCGGCGACGCGAGATCCTGGGGGCGACGATCGGGGCGGCGATCGGAGCGATGTTGCCGGCGCGAGCGCGCGCGGGGAAAAAAGCAGTGCGGGTGGCGCTGTACAAGGCCGGCGGGGTCCATCCGGCGGCCTTCGCGGCGGCCAAGCAGCTGCTCGAGGGGCGCGAGGGTTTTCGTCTGCGCGTGACTGTCCCCGCGGACATCCGCGGCGGGTCGCTCGCCGACGAGGACGTCGTGGTGTTCATGGGCGGCAGCGGCTCGACCCAGGGGCGCAACCTCGGCGACGTCGGCAAGCAGCAGGTGAAGGACTTCGTGGCCGGCGGCGGCGGCTACGTCGGCGTGTGCGCCGGGGCGTACATGGCGCTGCAGGGCGAGGACCAGTTCCACAAGCTGCGGATCGTCGCGGGGCGCAACCTGACCGGTGATTTCTGGCAGCGTGGGATCGCCGGCCTCGATGTGTCGGCGCCCGGGCGCGAGCCGTTCAAACTGTTCTACGCCAACGGGCCCATCTTCACCCCCGTCGCCGTCGAGGGGCTGGCGCCCTACGTGCCGCTGGCCGCGTTCGTCGGTGAAATTTATAACATGTCCAAGGGAACAGGTCCCGGAGAGATGCCGGGCACGCCGGCGATCACTGCGTCGCAGTTCGGCAAGGGGCGCGTGCTGTTGTTCTCGCCCAACCCGATCCTCGGCGGACGCGGGGTCGTGCAGGAAGACCTGATGTTGAGCGGCCTGCGCTGGGTGGCGACGGCAGGGGACGTCGCGCCGGAGGTCCGCTTCTCCGACGTGTTCGGCGGCTGAGGCCGGTTCGTAAGCGCTCGTCGGCGGGCGCATGTCAGCTGTCTGAAAAGACAGCTGTGCGGACGCGGCGCCGCTGTGGGACATCGGCGCACCGAAATTCATGGATGTCCCGAGGGACAGGTTTTGCCCGCGAGGTTGGAGCGGACCCTGAGGAGTCTGTCCAAGCGGGTCGGAGACAAATCCTCATGACTCGTACAGGTGTTTCTGCTGTCGCCGTGGCGCTCGCGCTCGCGCCGCTGTCGGCCAGCGCGGCCGACTTCGCCGCCGGCTCGCTGGTGATCCCGATGGACACCGATTACCAGGACCTGGGCATGTTGCGCGCGTACGGGCTCGTGTACGAGCTGCTGCGCCAGGGCGTGCCGGTCCACTGGGCGATCAAGGCCGGCAAGGGCCACGCCGAGGCCGACTTCACCGCTTCGGCGACGGACGTGGCCAGCGGGGCGGCGATCGACGGCCACGGTTACCGCGGCGGGCCGTGGGTGATCGACGCGGCCGACGCCGCGGGCGCGCTGCCGATCGTCGAGGCGTGGCAGCAGGACAACCCCGACGTGGCGGTCCACGAGGCGAGCGAGGGCTTCTCCAGCGACGTCGCGGCGACGCTGGTGGTGGCGCCGACGATCGCGATGATGGCCGACGGCAACCAGAAGATCGCGCGCAAGTACATGATGGCGGCGGGGATCCCCGACTCGGTCGGCGACTACGGCTGGCCGGACACCAGTCCCGACATGCTCGACCCGTCCGAGCTCTCGGGCCCGACCCAGGACAACCTGCGCGACGGGGCGCTGTTCGACGCCGAGGGCGACCCGGTCTACTGCCAGTTCATGTCGATGCACTGGGGGGTGAAGGACGCGCAGGAGAACCCGCAGGTGGTGGCGGAGATGCGCGAGTTCCTGACCCACCCGACGCACCTGTTCGCGGAGTGTCAGGCGGTCAACGCGTTCGAGAACCTGGCCGAGCACGGGCACTTCTTGACGCCGAGCGGGTTCCTCATCGGCGACCAGCCGGACATGTACGAGTACTACGAGACCGACACGCCGTTCGGTCAGATCGACGGGCCGTTCCAGTCGGTCGGCGGCAGCGAGCCGGCGTACAGCCTGCCGGAGGGCGACAGCTACAAGGGCAGCGATATCGTCATGATCACCGAGGCGGGCACGCCGATCGGGACCAATGACGTGTGGATGACGGGCTTCGTCGACGGCATCTGTCCGGGCCTCGTGCTCGGGACGGGGTTGACTGCGGCGTGCCTGACTGCGGGCAAGGTCAGCTACCTCGGCGGTCACGAGTACGACGTCGACCTGCCGATCTCGCAGAACCCGACCACGCAGGGGACGCGGCTGTTCCTCAATTCGCTGTTCGAGGCGCCGTGCGCGACGGCGGAGGGGTTGCCGCAGATCTCGGTCACCAAGTCTGCGCCGGCGCAGTCGGATGTCCCGGAGGTCACGTTCGACATCTCGTTCGTCAACATGGGGGTGATGCCGGCGCTCGACGCGGTGCTGACCGACACGCTGCCGGCCGGGGTGACGTTCGTGTCGGCGACCGACGACGGCAGCCACGTCGACGGAGTGGTGACGTGGCAGCTCGGCAACCTCGGCGAGGGGGAGGGCAAGACGGTCAGCGTGACGGTCGAGCTCGGCGCGCCGGGGGTGTACGAGAACAGTGCGCGACTGCAGTACCGCGCCGGCGTCAATACTCTGGTGGCAGACTCGAACGCGACGATGACTGCCTATGGGGTCGAACCGACGACCGACAGCGGCACGGGGATGTCCGAGTCCTCCGGCACCGGCGACAGCGCGAGCGACAGCGGCGGGCCGACGACCACGGCCACGACCGCGCCGGCCACCGGCGGCGGCGAGGTCACGGGCCCGCTGACCGGCGGCAATGGCAGCAGCGGCGAGTCCAGCGACACCGCGGGCGAGACCGGCGGGCAGACGGGCGGCGAGGGCTGCGGCTGCCGCAATGACATGTCCGGAGGGGCAGGCTCGGCCGCGCTGCTCGGCCTGCTGGCGTTGCTGCGGCGACGCCGGCGCTGAGCTGGCGTGATTTCGGGACATGTCCGGAGGGACATGCCCCGAGAAAGCGCGAAGAGCTCCGCGACTCAGGTCGCGGAGCTCTTCAGGTGCGGCGGGGCCTCAGATCTTGATCGTGCCGCTGAGGACCGAGTTGAAGCGCTTGAGGAGGCCGGCCGGGTCCGGGACCTGACCCTCGGCGAGGGCGGCCTGATCGTAGAGCAGCTCGACGTAGGTGCCGAGGCGCTCGTCGCTCGGGGCATCGCGCGCCAGCTTGTCGACGGCCTGGACGAACGGATGCTCGGGGTTGAGCTCGAGGATCCGCTGGCGCGTCGGCACGTCCTGGCGAGCCATCTTGAGGATCCGCTCCATGTTGCGCGACAGGCCGCCGCTGTCGTCGACGAGGCAGGCGGCGCTCTCGCGCAGGCGCTTCGACACGCGCACGTCCTTGACCTTGTCGGTCAGCAGCTGCTTCGACTTGTCGACGGCGGCCGCGATCGCCCCGGCGTCGTGCTTGTGCTGGTCGTCCTCGGGGATGTCGAGGTCGCCCTGGGTGACGCTGATGAGCTTCTTGCCCTTGTACTCGGACAGGTCCTGCACGACCCACTCGTCGATCGGGTCGGCCATGTAGAGGACCTGGTAGCCACGCGCGCGGCAGGCCTCGAGGTGCGGACTGCGGGCCACCGTGGCCAGCGACTCGCCGGTGATGTAGTAGATCGCCGGCTGCCCCTCGGGCATCGCCTCGACGTACTGCGCCAGCGAGACCGGCTTGTCGTCCGCGGAGGTGCGGTAGCGCAGCAGCTCGACGAGGTCGTCGTGGTGCGTGCTGTCGGTGTGGATGCCCTCCTTGAGGACGGCGCCGTAGTTGTCCCAGATCTTCTCGTAGGTCTCGGGCTTGTCCTTGGCGATGCCCTCGAGCAGCTTGAGCACCTTGCGGGTGAGCTGGCGACGGATCGACGTGAGCGAGTTGTGCTCCTGCAGCATCTCGCGCGAGACGTTGAGCGGCAGGTCCTCGGAGTCGACGAGGCCGCGGACGAAGCGGAGGTAGCCGGGCAGCAGCTTGTCGCAGCTCTCCATCACGACGACGCGGCGGGCGTACAGCTGCAGGGCCTTGCGGTCCTCCTGGAACAGGTCGGCCGGCGGCTTGCCCGGGATGTAGAGCAGGGCGACGAACTGGATCGGCGCGTCGGCGTGGAGGTGGAGGTGGCCGAGCGGCTCGTCGCCGGGCAGCACGAAGCCGCCCATGACGTGCTTGTAGAACTCGTTGTAGTCGGCGTCGGTGAGCTCGCGGGCGGGACGCATCCAGAAGGCGGTGGCGTCGTTGACCTGCTTGCCGTCGACCTCGGTGGCGCCCTTGTCGTCGACGACCTTCAGCAGGATCGGGTGGACGACGTAGTTGCTGTAGCGCTTGATGATGCCCTCGATCTTCCAGCGATCGAGGAACTCCTTGGCGTCGGCCTTGAGGTGCAGCTCGATGGTGGTGCCGCGGGTGGTCCGCTCGCCGGGGCCGACGCTGAAGGTGCCGTCGCCGGTGCTGCTCCAGTGCACGGGCTCGGCGCCCTCTGCGGCGCTGAGGCTGGTGACGTCGATGCGGTCGGCGACCATGAAGGCGCTGTAGAAGCCGACGCCGAACTGACCGATGAGGTTGAGGTCGGGCTTCTGGCCGCTCTCCTGCTGGGCGCGCGCCTTCTCCAAGAACTTCAGGGTGCCCGAGTGGGCGATCGTGCCGAGGTTCAGCGCGATCTCGTCGCGCGTCATGCCGACGCCGGTGTCCTCGATCGTGAGGACGCCGCGCCCATGATCGGCGGTGACCTTGACCTGCGGCTTCTCGTGGCGGTCGCGCAGGTTGGTGTCGGTGAGGCCCTGGAAGCGTGCCTTGTCGAGCGCGTCGGAGGCGTTCGAGACGAGCTCGCGGAGGAAGATCTCGCGGTTGGTGTACAGCGAGTTGGTGACGAGGCGGAGCAGCGCGCTGACTTCGGCCTTGAACTCGTGCTTCTCTTCGCGGCTAGTGGTCACGGGGCACCTTCGGCAAAAACGAATCGGAGGGTTGTCGCAGGCCGCCGGCACGCGCGCCAGCGGACTCGTCGCAGGCGCCACCGGGTCGGCGTCGGGCGTGAAGGTAAACCCACCCCCAGGTGCGTCAAGTGGCGCCGGCGAGGTTGGCGGCGAGCATCGAGAGGGGCGCGCACGATCGCGGCGCGCGGCGAACCAATGACGCATCGCGCGTGCGCGCCGAGGGGCGCACGCGCGATGCGTGGTCGGGGATCGATCAGCCGAGCAGGCTGCTCAGCTTGGGCGCGGCGACGTTGGCCAGGCGGCGGTGCCACAGCTGGGCGCCCACGAACTCGTCGGCGCGCGTGATGTGATCGGTGAGCCGCGCGGTGACCTTGAAGCCGAGCTCGCTGTAGACCTGATTGCTCAGCGTCCAGTCGGCGGCGCACAGCGCGAACACGCTGGCGGTCTCCTGCTTGTGAAGCTCGTCGAGCAGCGCCTTCACGCAGTACTCGAGCACCGGCAGCTCGATGTCCTTCACCGGCGGCGTGAGCATGTCGACCTTGGCGTGGCCGAACGAGCTGTCGGTCTCGGCGCCGACCCAGTACTCTTTTTTGCCGGTCTTGGCGTGGATCGCCAGGTCGGGGTTGAAGACGCCGCGGCGGAACGGGGCGTAGAGCGCGTCCTGGCCGACGCCGCGGACGATGTCCTGCAGCAGCACGGGGTCGCGGATGAAGTCGACGGTCAGGCCGCGCGGCTTGGGCACGGACTTGAGGTCCTTGTCCTTGCCCTCCTTGCCCGGCAACGCCAGCGGCGCGCCCATCTTCGGCGCTCCGCCCTGAATCGGCTCACCGTCCTCGGTGTAGACGCGACTCATGATGTAAGCGTCGGCGGTGCGGAAATAACCCGGGATCGCGCCCTCGCGCGAGAAGCCGACGCTGCGCCAGCTCTTCGAGTCTTGCTTCTCGACCACCGTGAAGACCTTGCGCAGACCCTCGGCCCGCGCGATCCGGTCGAAGAAGTCGCGCTTCTGCTGATAGTTGCCGACGCGGTAGTCGAACACGCGGAGGTTGTGGTGCCGGCGGTTCAGCAGGAAACAGAAGTCGATGTCGCCCTTGCGGTAGTAGATCTCTTCGACCGGCTCGTCGGTCCCGGAAGAGATCTGGGCGGCTGGCTGGCTGGACATGCGTGCTCCTCAGGCGCAAAGAAGGCCCGGAGGGCCAGAAATCCGAGCCAGACCGCGAATGCGACAGAACGTCGTTCGAGGGCTGGTCAGAGGGTGAATCGAGGGGAACACTGGGCGGGGAGGGGGTGTGCGCCGATGGCGCGCCCGCGAGAAAAAAGGGGGTGCCCGGGGGCGCCGGGCGACGCCCGGTCCTGCGCGGGAACCCGCGCCGGGGAGCGTTTTTTCCCGCGAATATCGGGATACAGGTACCACCCCAAAATGTTGATGTCAAAGCCGAGCCGAAGGTAGATTGCCGCAAAGGCAAGAGTTTTCGCTCACTTGGTAGCGCCCGGCAAAGGACTCCTGGAGTGTCGCGCAGAAGTCGAAGTAACGATGTTCTAGGGCTTGCGCTGACGGTGGCCGGAGTGCTGGGCGCCGCCGGGTGCCAGTGGACCGAGGCGACCGAGGCGCCGAATACCCAGGATGCGGGTTGCGCCAAGGACACCGACTGCAAAGGCGACCGAATCTGCGAGGCCGGGGTCTGCGTGGCCCCCAGACCGCCCGAGGCGGCTGTATCTGCAACGTCGCGGCCGCCGGCGCCGGCGACCGGCAAGTGGGCCCGCGGCGGCCCCGGCCACGCCGGCTCGACGAAGGGCAAGGGGCCGACGCAGGAGCCGAAAGAGCTGTGGGACCGCGATCTCGGGGCCGTGCTGTTCGCCTCGCCCGCGCTCGGCAAGGTCGGCGGTGAGGCCGCCGCCCTGGTGGGGACGCACGCCGGCCGCTTCGTCGGCGTGGCGCTGGGCGGTTCACGCGCCGGCGAGATCGTGCTCGACGTGACGCTCGGCGGGATGGTCTGGGCGACGGCCGCGGTCGCTGGCAACCGCGCCTACGTCGGCGCCGACGACGACACGCTCTACGCGATCGACCTCGACAAGCAGGCGATCGCGTGGACCCTCAAGCTCGGCAACTGCGACGGGGCGCGCGTGCCGGGCCCCGAAGGCGCGCGCTGCGACGCCGACGGCGGTCCGACGATCGCGCCCGACGGCGATCTCATCCTCGGCGCCGACGGGGTCTACCGCATCAGTCCCGAAGGACAGATCCGCTGGCACTACCCGGCCGACGCGTCGATCCAGGCCAAGCACGTGTTCGCGGCCCCGCTCGTGGCGGGCGACGGCACGATCTACGTCGGCGGACAGGACGGATTGTTCCTGTCCCTCAGCGCAGACGGCGCGATGCAGTGGACGTACTCGATCCGGGCCGACGTCGACGGCGGCCCGGCGCTCGGCGACAACGGGGCGATCTACGTCGGCGCCGACGACGGCCGCGTCCACGCGCTGCGCACCGACGGCAGCCTGCGCTGGAGCTTCGTGGCGCAGAAGGACATCCGCTCGGCGATCGCTCTCGGCGAGGCGGGGGCGGTCTACGCGACGTCGTTCGACGGCAACCTGTACGCGCTGTCCGCGGGCGGCGACGTGAAGTGGGTGCTGCCGACCGGCGGCAAGATTCACGCGACGCCGGTCGTCGACGCCGCCGGCAACATCTTCTTCGGCAGCCAGGACGAGCGGCTCTACGCGGTGTCGCCGCGCGGCAAGGTGTTGTGGACCCTCGAGCTCGGCGCCGACATCGACTCGTCGGTCGCGATCACGGACGACGGCACGCTCGTCGTCGGCTGCGACGACGGTCACCTGCGAGCCTTCCGTTAGGCCGCGGCGGCCTTCGGGCGTGCTCGCGCGCGCGTGCGTTTGCCGCGCTTCGTCGCGGGTTGCGCGGGGGGAATTGGGTCGGCATCTTCACGCGCGTGAGTAAAGAAGAGACAAAGGGGGCCGCGGCCGCGAAGCTGGTCGTCAACCCCGGAGGCTTCGGCTTCGCCGAGCGCCTCGATGGTGAAGGTACTGTTTTCATTCCGCGCGTCCGCATGGGCGGCGCGCTGGACGGCGACGAGGTGGAGGTCCACAGCTGGCCGTCCGAGAAGGGCTTCGAGGGCGAGATCGTGCGGATCGTGCGCCGCGGTCGCACGCGCCTGACCGGGCAGGTGCGCCGGATCGGCCGCGTCCGCGTGCTCGAGTGCGACGACCCGCGCGTGCTGCTGCGGCCGGACGTCGAGGACGATACGCCTGTCCCCGAGGACATCGTGGTGGTCGCCGCGATCACGCGCTACCCGTTCGACAACCGCGACGGCGGGGTGGTCCGGATCGAGCGACTGCTGGGCCCGCCGAACACGCTGGCGACCGAGCAGGCGAAGATCCTGCTCGAGTACAACATCGACCCGGAGTTCGCGTCCGATGTGCTGGCCGAGGCCGAGGCGGTGCCGGAGACGGTGCAGCCGGAGGACCTGGCGAACCGCGCCGACCTGCGCGGGCTCGAGTTCATGACGATCGATCCGGTCGACGCCCGCGACTTCGACGACGCGGTGTGCGTCGAGGCGATCGCCGGCGAGGGCTCGCACGGGGCGGTGCGCGTGCACGTGGCCGTGGCCGACGTGTCGCACTACGTCCGCGAGGGCACGGCGATCGACCGCGAAGCGGCCTGGCGCTGCTTCTCGTGCTACCTGCCCAACCGGTCGATCCCGATGCTGCCGCGGGCCCTGTCGTCGCACATGTGCTCGCTGGTGCCCGAGCAGGACCGCCTGGCGATGGTGGCGAGCTTCCGCCTCGAGGCCGACGGCGAGATCGACGAGCTGGTGCTGCGCGCGGCGGTCATCCACAGCCGCAAGCGCCTGACCTACGAGGAGGTCGCGGCGGTGCTGTCCGATGAGACAGGTACGCAGGCGACCCAGCCACCGGAGGTCTGCTCGCGGATCGCGGCGCTGCGGGCGGCGGCCGACCAACTGCGCGCGCGCCGGCTGCGGCGCGGGGCGATCGAGCTCAACGTGCCGGAGATCAAGGTGCTGCTCGACCAGGACGACCCCGAGCGCATCCGCGACATCGTGCCGACGCGGGCCAGCGCCGAGCTGGCGCGGGCGTACAACCTGATCGAGGAGCTGATGCTGGCCGCCAACGAGGCGGTCGGGCGGGTGGCGGTGGGGGCCAAGCTGCCGCTGGTCTACCGGATCCACGCGCCGCCCGACCCGGCGCGGCTCGAGCAGCTGGCGACGGTGGCCGAGGCGCTGGGCGCCAAGGCCGACCCGGAGAAGCTGACCACGCCGCGCGGGGCGCAGAAGTTCCTCAACCGCACCCAGAACCACCCGCGTCGCGCGGCGCTGCACATGTTCATGCTGCGGGCGATGGCGCAGGCGCAGTACAGCGTCGACAACGTCGGCCACTTCGCGCTGGCCAGCGACGCCTACGCGCACTTCACGTCGCCGATCCGGCGCTACCCGGACCTGATCGTGCACCGCGTGCTCAAGGCCCACCTGGCGAAGATCGGCGGGCTGCCGGGGCCGGAGCCGGTGCCGGCGATGCCGCAGCGCGAGCAGACGGCCGAGCAGTCGGTCCGCAGCAGCCTGCGCGAGCGCGCGGTCGCCGACGCCGAGCGCGACAGCAAGTCGCTGTTCGCGGCGCTGTTCCTGCGCGACCGCGTGGGCGACCGCTTCGAGGCGACGGTGTCCGGCATCGGCGCGCCCGGGGTGTTCGTGCAGGTCGACCGGCCGTTCGTCGACGGGCTGGTGCGCCTCGGCAACCTCGAGCGCGACCGCGGCGAGGTGTTCCAGCTCGACACCTCCGGGGTCAAGCTGGTCGGCCAGCGCTCCGGCTTCACCCTGACGGTCGGCGACCGCCTGGTGGTCGAGGTGATCGACAGCAGCGTGCAGCGGCGCAAGATCGAGTTCGCGTTCGTGATGCGCCTGTCCGAAGGGACAGGCAAGCACGAGCGCTGATCGGAGCGCGCCTGTCCGCAGGGACAGGCGCGTCGGGGCTCAGCGCAGGCGGTCGAGGACGCCGTAAAGCGCGTCGAGGTTGGCGCGGCCGAGCTTGCGGCAGCGCTCGGGCGACCAGCCGACCAGCTCGTGCGGCGAGTCGGCGGTGTCCTTGAACGGCTGCTCGAGCGTCATCGACAGGCAACCGAAGCGGTCGGCGATGAACGTGGTGCACATCGTCATGTTGGCGGTGCCCGGGGCCACCGCGTCGTAGCCGTACTCGAGCTGGAAGTCGGGGCTGCTGCGCATCAGCAGGCGCTCGTACTCCTCCTGCAGGTCGAGCACGCGCTGGGTGACGGAGGCGACGCCGTCGGGGCCGGCGATGAAGTTGTAGGGCAGGGCCTCGTCGCCGTGGACGTCGAGGCAGAAGTCGACGCCGGTCTGCTCCATCCGCTTGCGGACGTAGTAGATCTCGGGGCTGCGCTCGCGCGTGGGCTCCAGCCACTCGCGGTTGAGGTTGGCGCCGGTGGCGTTGGTGCGCAGGTTGCCGCGGAAGGACCCGTCGGGGTTCATGTTGGGGACGCAGTAGAAGACGGCCTTCGTCAGCAGAAGACGGGCGACCGGGTCTTCGTCGTCGAGCAGGCGCTCGAGCAGGCCCTCCATGAACCACTCGGCCATGGTCTCGCCGGGGTGCTGGCGGGCGACGATCCAGCACACGCGCTTGCCGGGCGCGGGCTCGCCGATGACGAGGAGGTCGAGGTCGCGGCCGTCGACGGTGGCGCCGAGCAGCTCGTGGCGGCACTGCGGCGAGGTCTGGCAGGCGGCGACGAGGTCCTGGTGGCGCTCGTGCGAGTAGGGCGCGAAGTAGGCGTACCAGACGCTGTCGTGATCGGGGGTGTGGCGGATCGTGAGGCGCTCGCCGTCGTAGTCGGTCGGCACGCGGAACCACTGCTCGCGATCGTACGAGGCGACTGCGCGGTAGTCCTTCCAGCCCGGCGGGTAGCTGCTGGTGCCCGCGTTGTCGATGTGCAGGACGAGCGGGGTGTCACGCACGCCCGAGGCGCGGAAGTAGAACCACTGGAAGAAGTCGGAGTTGTTGTCGCGGCGGATCTCGAGGTGGGCGTCGCCAGGGTCGGCGATGTCGCGGACGAGGATGTTGCCGCCGTCGAAATTGCTGGTGATCTTCATCGTTCCGCGCGAAGTGTCCGGCGCATCGGCGGCCCGCGCAAGTTCGGGCGCGTGATGAATGGTTAACGCAAAACGCCGAGGTCTCGCGGACCTCGGCGCTGCATTCACGCGGATGCGTGCGAGCTCAGAGCTTCTTCAATGCGAGGTCGAGCTGGCCGACACAGTGGTTGTAGGCGCTGCCCGAGTCGAGGCACTGGTTGAACTGCTTCTCGATGAGCTGGACGGGCTTGCTGGCGGGCTTGTTGCCGCCCTGGTTGGGGTCGCCGCCTTCGCCGCCCCACTCGCCGCCTTCCTCGCCGGGGGAGCCGCCGGTGGTCTCGCCGCCGCCGCCTTCCTCACCGCCCCATTCGGACTGGCCGCCCTCCTCGCCGGGCGTCGGACCCTCGCCGCCGCCTTCTTCGCCGCCCCACTCGGACTGGCCTTCCTCGCCGCCGCCTTCTTCGCCGGGCAGCGGGCCTTCGCCGCCACCTTCTTCACCGCCCCATTCGGCGTTGCCCTCGGCGCCACCCTCTTCACCAGGGTTGGGGCCTTCGCCGCCGCCTTCCTCGCCGCCCCATTCGGCCTGGCCTTCCTCGCCGCCGCCTTCTTCACCGGGGTTGGGGCCTTCGCCGCCGCCCTCTTCCTCGCCGCCCCATTCGGCCTGGCCTTCCTCGCCGCCGCCTTCTTCACCGGGGTTGGGGCCTTCGCCGCCGCCCTCTTCCTCGCCGCCCCACTCGGCCTGGCCTTCCTCGCCGCCCTCTTCGCCGGGCAGGCCGGTCTCGCCCTGCTCGCCGCCCTCGCCGCCTTCCTCCCAGCCGCCAGTGCCGGGATCGCTGGGGCCGCTGCCGCCTTCTTCGCCGTGGCCGCCTTCCTCGACGCCGCCTTCTTCGACGCCGCCTTCCTCGTGGCCGCCTTCCTCACCGGGGCCGCCTTCTTCGCCGCCTTCACCCTTTTCGTCGCCGTCCTCGTAGCCGTCGATATCGAGCTTCGAGATGCCACAGCCGGGGAGCACCAGCGGCGCAGCGATCAGTGAGAGGAGCGGGAGGTTACGAAGCCAGCGGAGAGCATTGCGTTGCATGGAGTACCGTGACGAAAAAAGAACAGTTAAGTGCGTCGATGGATCCGAGCCGAACGATTTTATGCTGCCCGACACTGTCAGACTCGGCAAGGGGGGACGTCGGAATTGAGAGGGATGGCCCGCCGGCCGGTGACCGAGACCGCGCGTGTTGGTTGACTGTGTTCCGCGTCGCATCACGACACGGGTGTCACCGGTCGGACGCGGTACAGTGCCGGCGGAGGAACGCATGGCAACAGGTCACGCGCACGATCACAGCCACCGGGCCCACAAGGGGCGCATCTGGACCTACCTGATCTTCGCCACTGGCCTGGTGTTGGTGGCGGTCCTGGCCAACCTGGCGCTGAGCAACCCGCAGATGGCCTCCCAGGGTATCGACGCCATCGCCGGGCTGCCGGCGTGGGCCTTCCCCGCGATCACGGGCGCGGTCGGGCTGCTCATCTTCTATATCGGGCTGAAGATCGAGACCGATTGGCCGGAGCGCCTGGGGGCGCTGCTCGTGGCTGCATCGATCGCGGGCGGCGAGTTCCTGCTCGGCTGGCAGAACTTCGAGCTCGGGGGGCTCAAGGTCGTGCCCTATGTGATCCCGGTCGTCGCGTGCCTCGTGTTGATGATGGTCGCCAACGTGAAGAGCCGCTGAGAGCTGCGCAGGACGCGCGATCTCGCCGCCGGACTGCCCGCATTGCAGCGACCGGCGGGAGATCGCTCCCGGGCGGGGGCGCCTGTCCTCAGATGTTCTCTAGGACAGGCGCTTCAGGACATGTTCAAGCGGGCAGGACGCCCAGCTTCTTGCCCACGGCCGAGAAGGCCGCGATCGCGCGCTCGACGTGCTCCGGCTGGTGGCCGGCCGACAGTTGGACGCGGATCCGGGCCTGGTCCTTGGGCACGACCGGGTAGGAGAAGCCGATCACGTAGATGCCCTCTTCGAGCATCTGGGCCGCGAATTCGCCGGCCAGGCGGGCGTCGCCGAGCATGACGGGGACGATCGGGTGGACGCCGGGCTTGATGGCGAAGCCGGCGGCGGTCATGCCGGCGCGGAAGCGGCGGGTGTTGGCGGCCAGGCGGTCGCGCAGCTCGGAGCTGCCGGTCAAGAGGTTCATGACGGCGAGCGAGGCGGCGACGATCGAGGGCGCGAGCGAGTTGCTGAACAGGTACGGCCGCGAGCGGTTGCGCAGGAGGGCCACGATCTCCTTGCTGGCCGCGACGAACCCGCCCGAGGCGCCGCCGAGGGCCTTGCCGAGGGTGCTGGTGATGATGTCGACGCGGCCGAAGGCGCCGCCGTGCTCGTGGCTGCCGCGGCCGGTCGGGCCGACGAAGCCGGTGGCGTGGCTGTCGTCGACCATCACCATGGCGTCGTACTTCTCGGCGAGGTCGCAGATCTGGTTCACGCGGGCGATGTTGCCGTCCATGCTGAACACGCCGTCGGTGGCGACGAGGCGCAGGCGCGCCGACTGGGTGTCCTTGAGGATGGTCTCGAGCTCCTCGAGGTTGTCGTTGGCGTAGCGGTGGCGCTGCGCCTTGCACAGGCGGACGCCGTCGATGATCGAGGCGTGGTTGAGGGCGTCGGAGATGATCGCGTCCTCGGGCCCGAGCAGGGTCTCGAACAGGCCGCCGTTGGCGTCGAAGCACGACGAGTAGAGGATCGCGTCCTCGGTGCCGACGAACCCGGAGAGGCGCTGCTCGAGCTCCTTGTGGCGGTCCTGGGTGCCGCAGATGAAGCGGACCGAGGACATGCCGTAGCCGCGCTCGTCGAGGGCCTCGCGGGCGGCGGCGATCACCGCCGGATGGCTCGACAGGCCGAGGTAGTTGTTGGCGCAGAAGTTGAGGACCGTGCGCCCGTTCACCGTGATCTCGGCGCCCTGCGGCGAGGCGATCACGCGCTCGTGCTTGGTGAGGCCGGCGCCGTCGATCTCGGCGAGGATGGCGGCGTAGTGGTCGCGGGCTTTGCTGTACATGAGGACAGGTCCTTCGGGGCAGGCGGGGAGAGGTTCACTTGCCGGCGCGGGCGGCCAGCGCGGCGAGCTTGGGGGTGAGGTCGTCGCTCATCCTGGCCAGGTCCCAGGCCGGGCGCCAGTCCCAGTCGCGGCGGGCGCAGGTGTCGTCGAGCGCGCGCGGCCACGAGTCGAGGATGGCCTGGCGCGCCGGGTCGGGCTTGAAGGTGATGCGGGCCCCGGGCACGACGCGAGCGACCTCGTCCGCGATCTCATGCGCAGTCGGCGAGAAGGCGGCGATGTTGTAGATGCAGCGGCCGAGGCGCTCGCGCGGGGCCAGCGACAGCTCGACCAGAGCGCGCAGGGCGTCGGGCATGTACATCAGCGGGATCTGGCTGTCGGGGCGGCAGAACGCCTCGTAGCCGCCGGTGCGCAGCGACTCGTAGTACATCAGCGGGGCGTAGTCGCTGGTGCCGCCGCCCGGCAGCACGGCCGACAGCAGGCCGGGGAAACGGACGCCGCGGAAGTCGAGGCCGTGGCGGCGGCTGTAGTACTCGCCGAGCAGCTCGCCGGCGACCTTGGTGACGCCGTACATGGTGGTCGGGCGCAGCGAGACGTCGTCGCCGACGAGCGGCGGCAGGCCGGGCCCGAACACGGCGATCGTGCTGGTGAAGATCACCTGGCGCACGCTGAACTTGCGCGCGGCCTCGAGGACGTGCAGCGTGCCGTCCTGATTGACGGCGTAGGTGCGCAGCGGGTCGCGCTCGCCGGTGGCGCTGAGGATCGCGGCCAGGTGGTAGACGACGTCAGGGCGCAGCTCGGCGACGAGCGCGTCGACCTGGTCGGCCCGGGTGACGTCGAGGCTGGACCACGGCAGGCCGGGGCCGGCGTCGCCGCTCGGCGGGGCGAGGTCGCTGGCGAACACCTGGTCGCCGCGGGCCCGCAGCGCCTGCAGGAGATCGAGGCCGACCTGTCCGCCGGCGCCGGTGACGAGGACCTTGCGGCCCGGAGTAGTGTGGGGGCCGACTGGGCCGTGGGATGCTGACATGAGGGGACTGGCCGAGCTCCGCGCGCATGGTGGCAAATCGCAGAGCGCGGCCGCAAGCGGGGCGGGTCCACGGACCCCCTGGCGAATCTCACACGTCGCGGACCCGCCGCCGCCGCTCGCGAGCGCGGACCGGTGTCGCCGATCGGTGCAGGCGGCTGCACACCGGCTGTCTTTTGAGACATGTGAGGGCGCGAGCGCGCGTGGGTGCGACGGCCATGGGTGTTGGCTCGCCGGCCTGCCGGACGCGCGGTCAGGCGGCCGGTGTTCCCGTCGTCCATGTCGGGCCGATGGCGACGCTGCGCCGGGTTGCCGCGTTCGCTAGCTGCCCCGGGGGAGGTCGGGCGGGTGCCAGGCTCTGCCGCAACACGATCGGGGTCGATGCGTGAGGGGCAGCGCACGGGGCTGTCCATGCAGGACAACTGTCGGGCGAGACGAGCGATTGCAAGATCCCCGGGCGGCGTGTCGGCGGATCCGGGGGCGCGCGGGATGCGAGGGAGGGCGGACTGTGGGATTCGTGGCGGAGCTGTCGCGAACGCAGTGTGACGAGATGTCCTCGGGGACATGTTTTATAAAAAGTTCAGGCGACGGCGGTCGGGCCGAGGAGGGTGCGGAGGACGGGTTCGATCACTGCGGCGAAGGTCTCGCGGTGGTGGGCGCGGCGGGCCCTGGGGCGCAGGAGGCCCCAACCCGGGGCGGCAGGGCGCTCGTCGTCGGGTGGGAGGTCGGTGGCCAGCTCGGCGCGCAGCTCGGCGACGGTGCCGAGGGCGACGAGGCGGACCGCGGGGCCGTGGCTGGCGAGCAGCCAGCGGAGGGTGCGCCAGGCGAGCGCGGCGTGGCGGGTCTCGTCGCTTGCGATGTCGGCGAGGCGGGCGGCGAGGACCGGGTGTGCGGCCAGCTCGGCGCACAGCTGGGCCTCGGCGGCGCCGAGGGTCTCGCCGACGCAGCCGTCGCGCACGAGGGCCTCGACGATGTCCTCGAGGACATGTCGCAAGGGGAAGCCGTCGAGCGCGAGCGGGCCGGGGCCGAGGGGACGGCCGGACCACAGGCTGGCGAGCGACCAGGCGAAGCGGGCGTGCTCGATCTCGTCGAGCGCCGCGCGCTGGGCCTCGGCGAGCAAGTCGGGCGGGGCGCCGAGCGTCATGAGGTCGAGGGTGACTGCGGCGAAGCTGGCGACCGAGGCGTGCTCGAGCGCGGCGACGGCGGCCCAGTGACTGGCGATCGCGGCCTGCACTGCGGAGGGTAGGTCGCTCGGCAGATCGATCTCGGTCAGCCAGTCGGCGCGCGCGACCGCGGGGGCCGTGCGCGCGGTGCCGGCGACGACGAGCGGACGGCCGATCGCGCAGGCCTCGTAGCGGCAGCGCCAGTGGCCCGCGTCGGGGTCGTAGGCGCAGTCCTGGTCGGTCTCGCAGTCGCCGTCGCGCAGGCAGGTGTCGGCGGGGCTCCGGCAGGCGAGGAACGACTCGAGCCTGCAGCCGTCGAACCATGAGGAGAAGCTGCAGCTGCCTTCGGGACAATCGTCGTCGGTGCGGCAGAGAGCGGGGACGCAGCGCGAGTGATCGTCGGCGAAGGCGTGGTCGCAGACGCACGCCTCGTCGCTGCGGCAGTCGGCGTCGGTGCTGCAGCTGTAATCGCAGACGCAGCTGGGTCCGAAGCCGAGGTTCTGGGCGACGCAGCGGCCGTAGGCGCCGTCATCGCAGTCGGCGTCGGCGTCGCAGCGCGGCTTGAGCGGACGCGCGAGGTCCTCAGGTGAGCAGGCGTCGAACGCGAACGAGGGGTCGCAGGCGTCGCGGGCGGACGCGGCCGCGAGCTCGCGCGCGTGGGGGGGCGGGGCGGCGGAGGTCGAGGGGCTGCTGCAACCGGCAGAGGCGCCGAGGCCGAGCGCGACGAACAGGCGGCGGCGGAGCGCGAACAGGGACGCGGGCATGGCGGTCGCTCTGGATCGCGGTCGCGGCGCGGTGATCGACGCGGCGCGGCGTGGTCGGCAGCGCAGTGTCGGCGATGTGCAGGGTGATTTGAGTCGACCGCGGCGCGGGCGGCGGACGAGTCGGCGGTGAATGGAGGGTCGGCGCCGTCGCGGTGACGCGGCGGGTATGGCGGACGCCGCTGGCTCGCCGACGCCGATTCACTCGCCCGCCTGATTGACAAGGGTGTAGACGCCGGTGCTGGTCAGGAGGGCGAGGTCGATGCGGTCGTCGCCGCCGAGCCGGCCGACCTGCACGTCGATGCCGGTGCCGGAGAAGTTGCGCGAGGGGCCCGAGACGATCTTGCCGTCGGCGTAGGTGAAGATCTGCAGGGCCGCGGGGGCGAGGGCGACGATGTTGTCGACGTCGTCGGTGTTGATGCGCGCGCCCAGCAGTCGCAGCATGCCGGGCTCGGCGTCGACGGTGTCGCTCGACTTCTCGAACTGGCCGCCGCCCTTGTTGTCGAACACCTGCAGGGTGTTGCCGACCGGATCGCTGTAGACGACGTTGGGCCATGGCGGGAGCCCGAACTCGCCGAGGGCGATGGCGCCGGCGTTGCTGGCGTTGCTGGTGAAGGGGCCGAGGTCCGCGCCCTCGAAGCCGAGCTTGACGGAGAAGCCTCGGTTCGGGCCGAGGTCGATCGAGTAAGCGAGATCGACCTCGCCGTCCGCGTCGACGTCGCCGGCTGCGACGTGGCGCGGCGGGAAGCCGGGGTTGACCGTGTTGGGCTGGGTGAAGCCGAAGCCGTTGGCGAGGACGTAGTAGATCCGCTGGTTGGCCTCGTCGGGTATGACGAGGTCCGGCAGCTCGTCGCCGTCGATGTGGGCGACGATCGCAGCATCCAGATCGCCGAGCTGGGGGAGCTCGATCGGCGGCTCGCCGGCGCCGAGGAGCGCGAGGCTGACGAAGCCGCCGGCGTGCGTGGTGAGCAGGTCGGGGACGTCGTCGTGGTCCCAGTCGGCGATGAACAGGCGCGCGGGCGCCTCGGCGATCGCCACCGGCTCGCCCTCGACGAAGACAGCGTCGCCCTGGTTGAGCCAGACGCGGACGCACGCCTGTCCGATCGAGCAGGTCGAGAAGCCGAGCGCGAGGTCGTCGTCGCCGTCGCCGTCGAGGTCGCCGACGGCGAAGGCGGTGGCGCCCTCGGTGCCCGCGACGGGTTGATCCCACGGGCGAAACAGTCGGCGGCAGTTGTCCTCGCAGTCGTCGCCCGCGATCTGGTTGCCGTCGTCGCACTGCTCGCCGGGCTCCTGCTCGCCGTTGCCGCAGACGGGCGAGTCGTCGGTGGTGCCGGGCGATTCGCCGGTCTCGGCGGGGCCGCTGCTGGCGGCGTGGCCGGTGCTGGTGCTCGCGTCGCCGGAGGACGCGGGGTCCAGGCTCGCGTCGCTGGTCGCGTCGTCGCTGTCACCGGCGAGGAACAGCGGGTTCGGCATGGAACACGCGCTCGCGCCGGCGACGAGCGCGAGCAGGC
This sequence comes from Nannocystis sp. RBIL2, assembly GCF_026626745.1. GTDB lineage: Bacteria > Myxococcota_A > Polyangia > Nannocystales > Nannocystaceae > Nannocystis. The sequence goes on along the minus strand of NZ_JAPNJW010000001.1, from coordinate 1,304,086 downwards.
CCGCGATCCGACAGTCCACCATGATCGCAGGTTATGTCAGCGGCCTCGCGTTCGTCCACGCGAGGCCGCGGAGCGCGGGATTGCCCGCAGTCTGCGATCTCAGGGGGCGACGTGATGCAGGAGGAAGGCCAGGGTGTCGGCCTCGCGGGCGATGGTCTGATGCAGCAGGTCGGCGCCGCCGTGACCGGCGTTCGACTCGATGCGCAGCCACGCCGGGCGCTTGCTGGCGTGCTGGATCTGGGCGGTGAACTTGCGAGCGTGCATGGGGTCCACGCGATCGTCGCTGTCGGCTGCGAGCATCAGCATCGCGGGGTATCGCGTCCCCACCGTCACATGATGGTATGGCGAGTACGGATAGATGTAGGCGAAATCGCGCGGGTCTTCGGGGTCGCCGTATTCGGGGATCCACGTCTTGCCGGCCCCGAATTGGGTGTACCGGACCATGTCGAGCAGGGGCACCGCGCAGGCGGCCGCGCGCGCGAGCTCGGGGTGCTGGACCATGGTGGCGCCGACGAGGAGTCCGCCGTTGCTGCCGCCCATGATGGCGAGGCGCTCGTGGCGGGTGTAGCCGCGTTCGACGAGCGCCCGCGCGGCCGCGGCGAAGTCGTCGAACACGTTCTGCTTGTGCTCGCGCATGCCGTCGCGGTGCCAGTCCTCGCCGTACTCGCCGCCGCCGCGCAGGTTGGGCACCGCGAACACGCCGCCGTGCTCGAGCCAGACGACTGCGCGGGCCGAGAAGCCGGGGGTCATACTGACGGAGAAGCCGCCGTAGCCGGTGAGGAGGGCGGGGGCGTCGGCCGACAGCGGGAGGTCGCGACGCCGCACGACGAACATGGAGATCGGCGTGCCGTCCTTCGAGGGGTAGCGGATCTGTTCGACGACGAAGCGGCTGGTGTCGACCGGCAGATCGATGCGCTGCCACAGGCGGGTGGCGCCGGTAGCGATCGAGGTCTCGAAGATCTGGCTCGGCTCGGTGAAGGACGAGAAGCTGAAGTAGGCCCGATCCTCGTCGGGGTTGCCGACGAGGCCGCTGGCGCTGCCGAGGCCGGGGAGGGGCAGCTCGCGGACGAAGCTGCCGTCGAGGCCGCGCACGACCACGGCGCTGTGAGCGTCGCGCAAGTAGGCGAGCACGAGCCGCTCGCCGACGACCTGCAGGCCCTCGAGGGTGGCGTCGGTCTCCGGCACGAGCAGCTTCCAGTCCTCGCGCGCGGGGTTCCTCGGGTCGACCTCGAACACGCGGTAGCGCGGGGCGCCCTCGTTGGTGTGGACGTAGAAGCGGTCGCGCCAGGCGGTCACGTCGTAGATGGCGCGCCGGCCGACGATCAGCGGCTTGAACTCGGTGTCGCCGGCGTGGAGGTCGCGCAGATAGACGTCGCTGCTGGTCCAGCCGTGCTGGTGGTGCAGGAACAGCCACCGCCCGTCGCGCGACAGGCCGACGCCGACGAAGCGCGAGGGGTCGCCGGTGGCCGGGGCGACGATGCTGTCCTTCGAGGCAGGTTCACCGACGCGGTGGAACCGGACCTCCGCGTGACCCGGCAGCTCCGACGGCGGGATGCTCGGGTCGGTCGGCAGCCACACGTAGTAGAAGCCGCTGCCGTCGGGGGTCCACGTCGGTGAGGCGTAGCGGGCGCCCTCGATGACGTCGGGCAGGTCGTGACCGGTCGAGAGGTCGCGCAGGTAGAGGGTCGAGGCGTCGGCGTTGTTGCGGCTGAGCTTGTAGGCGGCCAGGCGACCGGCGAAGTCGGGGAAGATGCCGTGGACCGCCACGCTGCCGTCGGGGCTCAGCTTGTTCGGGTCGATCAGGACCTCCTCGCGGCCCTGCTCGCCGCGGCGGAGGTAGTAGATCGGCTTCTGCACGCCCTTGTGGCGCCGGGTGTAGAAGTAGTTGCCGCCGCGGTGGTAGGGCGCGGACATGGCGTCGATGTCGAGCAGCTCGCCGAGGCGGGCGGCGATGGCGTCGCGTCGCGGCAGCTCGGCCAGCCGCTCGCGCGCGTAGTCGTCCTGCGCGGCCATCCACGCCTTGACCTCCGGATCGCTCTCGGCCTCGAGCCAGCGGTACGGGTCGGCGACGGGGGTGTCGTGGATGGTCTCGACGAGGTCCTGTCGGCGCGTGGCCGGCGGAGGGTCGTCGCAGGTCTCGCGCACGCCGGCGAGCGGCGGCGCGGGTGCGGACTCAGTGCAGGCGCCGAGGAGGGCGACGGTGACGGCGAACAGGGAGCTCCTGGCCATGCGCCGACGATAACATCAGCGCGACTCGGCGAAACAGGAGAGGTCGGCCCTGATCCGCGTGCGCTCGGCGAGGTAGCTGGCCGCCAGCTCGGTGGCCTGGACCTCGCTCAGCGCTTGACGGGCGATCGCCAGCAGCTCGGCTCTTTCGACCCGGAAGTGGTTCCGGACGGCGTCGGCCAGCGCGGCGAGCCGGACGGGCCACTTCTCGTCGCCGGCCGGCAGCAGCTCCAGGTCCGTGAGCGCGGCCCGGATCCGCTCGAGCTCCTCGAGGCCCTCGACGACCCAACTACGGGCGCGCTCGTCGTGGAGGAGGTGGCCGTAGAGGACTGCCTCCTTGGCCCGCGCGTGGGCGGTCAGCTCGCACACGAGCCGCGGCAACAGCCCGCGCGCCGCGGCTTCCTGGGCCGCCTGGAGCGTGGCGAGTTGCGCGCCGAAGGCCTCGTGGTCGCGCTCGAGGAGGTCCCAGATCGTCGGCTCCGACATCGTCGAGGGGTTATGTGGCCGATCGACGCCGGCACCAACGACATGAGGTCGCCGCGTCGCCTGGCGCGGAGCTGCGCGGCCGAGCGTCGGTGGCCGGATCGCGCCCGGCCGCGGCGGCGCGGGCGTCGCCGCGGTGCATGTCTTTGAGGGCATGTCCGATCGGGAATGTCATCAAGGCGGCGTTGATGCCGGCTCGTGCTCCGATCTCCGGTGGTGACCGTCACAGCGGCAGGTCGGTCGTGCGCCTCGACCGTGTGCGACGTTCGGCCGCGGAACACGGTGCATTCGCGTCGCTGCGGACCTTCACGGGTGAATGCTCGCGCCGTGGCGGGCGCCGATGCTGACGGGTTCTTGATGGCGCGCGAGCCGACCTCGTCCCACCTTCTGATCGCGCGGTTGTTCGCGCGACTGGCTGCGCCGACGAACGGGATGCTCGTGGCGGCGGCGGGAGAGGGCCTCGTATGCGAATGCGTAGAATGTTCGAGGTGGGGACGTGTGCCGCGCTCCTCGCGGCGTGCAACGGCGACCGCGCCGAGGTGTCGGTGAGCGACAGCGGCTTCGGCGTCGCGACCGAGACCACGCAACCATCGCCTTCGACGACGACGACCACCACCACCACCACGGGGATGGAATCGTCGCAGTCGAGCGGGGCGTGGACGACGTCGGAGGGCGATCCATCGAGCGGCGGCTCCGGCGGCTTCGGCACGACGGGCACCACGACCGGGACGTCGAGCACGAGCGAGCCGGCGGCGCCGTTCTGCGGCGACGGCCACGTCGATCCGGGCGAGGCGTGCGACGAGGGTGACAACAACGGCATCGGCATCGGCTGCGGCGCGGGCTGCGAGCTCGAGGTGTGCGGCGACGGGCTGCCGGGCCCCGGCGAGGAGTGCGACCTCGGCGGGCTCAACGGGCCGGAGGGCGGCTGCTCGGAGACGTGTCAGATCATGCCGTCGGCGTGCGGGACGCAGTCGGCGGAGCCGGTGCTGGTGCCGCGTCCGGTCGACATCATCATCGTGATCGACAACTCGGGCAGCATGGCGGCCGAGATCAAGGGCGTGCAGGACAACATCAACGACAACTTCGCCGAGATCATCGGCGAGAGCGGGCTCGACTACCGCGTCATCCTGATCTCGCGCTACGGCAAGTACACCTCGACGCAGGTGTGCATCGAGGCGCCGCTGTCCGGGATCCCCAAGGGCGGCTGCACCAATCCGCCGAGCCAGCCGATCAACAACGCCGGCAAGTTCTATCATTACAGCGTGGAGATCGACAGCACCGACTCGTGGTGCCGCCTGCTCGACACGTTCAACGGGGTGCAGCAGGACCTGTTCAAGTTCGCCCCGAAGGGCTGGCAGGCGTGGCTGCGCGACGACGCGTTCAAGATCATGATCGAGGTGTCGGACGACCGCGTCGTCTGCTCGCACGGCAACGATCACTACAACGACAACAACACGATCGCCGGCGGAGCCAACGCCGCCGACAAGTTCGACGCCAAGCTGCGCGAGCTGTCGCCGCTGCACTTCGGACCGACGCCCGAGACCCGCAACTACAGCTTCTACAGCATCGTCGGGCTGTCGTTCAACGATCCGCCGGATCAGCCGTACTCGGCGGAGGACCCGATCGTGACCACCAAGTGCCCGAGCGGGGTCAACGGCGGGATCGGCCACCAGAGCCTGTCGGTGGCCACCGGCGCGCTGCGCTTCCCGCTGTGCGACACGACCTCCTATGACGCGCTGTTCCAGGCGCTCGCCAGCGGGGTGATCGCGGACGCCACCATCGCGTGCGACTTCGCCATCCCCGCGCCGCCGGAGGGCAAGCAGCTCGACGAGGAGTCGGTACTGGTCAAGTTCACGCCGATGAACGCGATGGAGGCGGAGGTGTTCGAGCAGGTCGAGGACGCCGGCTCGTGCGCGCCGAAGTCGTTCTACCTCGACGACGGCAAGGTCGTGCTGTGCCCCGAGACCTGCGTCGCGGTGCAGAACGATAAGGAGGCCGAGATCGAGGTCGAGTTCAAGTGCGCGCCCATCGATCCCGGCTAGCGCGGCTTGCCTGGCCGCCCGGCCGCGAGTATGGTCTGCCCGTCATGCGCGCCACGATCCATTCGCGCTCCGTCCGCGCCCTCCGGGTGCGCGGCGGCGTGCTCGTCGGTCGCGGTTGAGCATCACCTGTCCTTCGCGCCATCCGGGTGCAGCTGGTCTCACGGCCCTCGCGGGGTCGCCGAGATCGAGGCCGCGCCGGCCCGGGTGGCGCGCTGCGTTCGCGACGGCGCGGCCGGACAGGCAGCCATGAAGACCACGCTCATCATCGAGATAAGGGCCGCCGAGGGCGGCGACGACGCCAAGTTGCTCGTGCACGAGCAGTTCGCGGTGTACCAGAAGCTGGCGGTGCGGGAGCACCTTTGACCTGGAAGTGATCGACGCGCGCCCCGGGTTCCTCTGCTTCAAGGCGATCGGCCGCGCGGCGCCGCGGTGGTTCGCCGACGAGGCGGGCGGCCACCGCTGGCAGCGCGTGCCGCCGACCGAGAAGCGCGGTCGGGTGCACTCGAGCACCGTGACCGTGGTGGTGCTCGAGCCGGCGTCGGCGGTGGCGGTGGAGATCCGTCCCGAGGACCTCGAGGAGGAGTTCTGCCGCGGCAGCGGCAAGGGCGGGCAGCACCGCAACAAGACGTCGACCGCGGTCCACCTGCGCCACAAGCCGAGCGGCCACCACGTGCGCGTCGACGGCGGCCGCAGCCAGAGCATCAACCGCGAGACCGCGCTGGAGCTGCTGCGCGCGCGGCTGTCGGCCGAGCAGCGCGAGGCGGCGCGGGCCGACCGCTGCGCCGCGCGCAAGGCTCAGGCCGGTAGCGGCATGCGCGGCGACAAGGTCCGGACGATCCAGGTCCAGGGCGACGTCGTCGTCGATCACCGGCGCGGCACGCGAATGACCTACCGCCGGTTCGCGCGCGGCCACCTCGAGGACCTCGACCCGAACGCGTCGTCGCGCGGCGAGTAAGAGAGGGCGCGCGTCGATGCGTCGGCGCGCGCGCCGGTTCCGACGAGCGGCGGCTCGCACGTCGCTCGCGCGTCCCTGCGCGGGCCGCGGCTCATTCCTTCTCGGGGTCCGGCGTGCCTTCGCGGAACGGGAGGTAGTCCTCGAGCTCGCGCATCTGCTCGTGGGCGGCGACCGTCTCCTCGGCGAGGTAGCGGTCGACCGCGGAGGCGAGTCCGGGGTGGCGGAACCAGTGGCTGCTGTGGGTGCGGGCCGGCGCGAAGCCCCGCAGCAGCTTGTGCTCGCCCTGGGCCCCGGCCTCGAAGCGCGGGGTCTTGCGGGCGATGCAGCGCTCGATGGCCGCGTAGTAGGCGGCCTCGAAGTGGAGGAACGGGACGTTCTCGTCGCAGCCCCAGTAGCGGCCGAACAGCGCCGCGTCGGTCTCGAAGTAGAGGGTGCCGGCGATGGTCCGACCGCCGCGGCGAGCGCGGGCCCACAGCATCTGCTCCGGCATGGCCTTGTGGACATGCTCGAAGAAACCTGTCTGAAGGTAGTCGAGGCCGCCGTAGGCGCGCACGGTGCAGCGGTAGTAGCGGTCGATGTCGGCCAGGTCGTCGGGGCCGAGGTCGGGGCCGCGGACCCACTCCAGCGCGTCGATGCCCTCGCGGGCCCGGGCGCGCTCCTTGCGGAGCTGCTTGCGCCGACGCGAGGTCATGGTGGCGAGGAAGGCCTCGAAGTCGGCGTAGCCCTCGTTGTGCCAGTGATACTGGTAGCTGGCGCGGCGCATGAAGCCGTGCGCGGCCAGCTCGTCGTGCTCGCGGGCCGTGGTGAACAACCAGTGGATCGACCAGCAGCGCTCGGCGTCCGCGACGTCGCGCACGCCGGCGACCAGGTGACGCACGATCTCGTCGCGCGCGACGTCGGGGGCGATCAGCATGCGGGGACCGGTGGCCGGGGTCATCGGCGCGGCGATCACCAGCTTGGGGTAGTAGCGCAGGCCGCCCTGCACGGCCGCCCGCGCCCACGCCCAGTCGAAGATGAACTCGCCGTAGCTGTGACGCTTGACGTACGTGGGCGCCGCACCGACCAGGCGCGGGGGTGACCCTGCGCCACCGGCGCCGTGCTGCTCCACCAGCACGTACACCGGCCGCCAACCCGCTTCGTCGCCGATCGACCCCGACAACTCGAGCGCCCGCAGGAACCCGTGCTTTAGAAAGGGGCAGCCCTCGTGAGCGAGCGCGTCCCAAGACGCGGCGTCGACGCTCGCCAGGCTTGTGACGCTGCGGGTCGTCAGATCCGGCACGTGACTCGTGTACGCTAGCACAGGTCTGCCTGCGGGCGGGGTGGAAAGCCCCGCCGCGAGGGCTACACTAGAGTGCCAGCAGCATGTCCAGCCGTGAGAAATCCAGCCCCAAGGGCAGTGTTGCGCTGAAGAGTCGCACGGAGCGCAAGACGCAGCGCCCACGGATGTACCGCGTCCTGCTCCACAACGACGACTACACGCCGATGGAGTTCGTCGTCCGCCTGTTGCAGACCGTGTTTCACAAGGGCGAAGCCGAGGCGACGGCGATCATGCTGCACGTGCATAACCACGGCGTGGGCGTCGCCGGCGTCTACACCCACGAGATCGCCGAGACGAAGGTCGCCCAGGTACACATGCTCGCGCGCCAACAAGAGTGCCCCTTGATGGCGTCGATGGAGCCCGAGGAAGACCCCGATGCTGAGCAATGAACTCAAGCAGACGATAAACCACGCCATCGCCGATACCCAGCGGCGGCGCCACGAGTACATCACGCTCGAGCACCTGCTGCTCGCGCTGCTCGACGACGCCAGCGCCCGCAAGGTGCTCCAGGCCTGTAGCGCCGACGTCGACAAGATGCGCGGCGAGCTCGAGGGCTTCATCGAGCAGAACGTCGAGCGCCTGCCCGACGAGGCCGAGGCCACGGTCCATCAGACGATCGGCGTCGGCCGCGTGTTGCAGCGCGCGATACTCCATGTGCAGGGCTCCGGCCGCACCGAGGTCACCGGCGCCAACCTCCTGATCGCCATCTTCGCCGAGAGCGAGAGCTTCGCCGCCTACGTGCTGCGCGAGCACGGGGTGACGCGCCGCGACGCGACCCTGTTCCTGTCGCACGGGATCGGCAAGGGCAGCAGCGAGCGCGCGCCGCAAGGCCGCCCGGCGCCGAACCCGGTCGGCGGCGAGGAGGACGACGACGAGCGCGTGGCGGGCGACCCGCTCGGCGCCTACTGCGTCGACCTCAGCGCCAAGGCGGCGGCGGGGAAGATCGAGCTGCTCATCGGCCGCACGCAGGAGATCCAGCGGGTGGTCCAGGTGCTGTGCCGCCGGCGCAAGAACAACCCGGTGCTGGTCGGCGAGCCCGGCGTCGGCAAGACGGCGGTGGTCGAGGGCCTGGCGCTGCGCGTCCACGAGGGCAAGGTGCCGGCGGCGCTGCTGGGGGCCAAGCTGTACGCGCTCGACATGGGCGCCGTCCTCGCCGGCACCAAATTCCGCGGCCAGTTCGAGGAGCGCCTCAAGGCGGTGATCGCCGCCCTGCAGAAGGACCCAGGCGCGATCCTCTTCATCGACGAGATCCACACCATCGTCGGCGCCGGCGCGACGTCCGGCGGGACGATGGACGCCAGCAACATGCTCAAGCCGGCGCTGGCGTCGGGCGAGCTGCGCTGCATCGGCGCCACCACCTACAAGGACTTCAAGCAGTCGTTCGAGCGCGACGCGGCCCTGGCGCGCCGGTTCCAGAAGGTGGAGATCTTGGAGCCCAGCGTCGAGGACACCATCGACATCCTCAAGGGCCTGCGTCCGGCCTACGAGGAGCACCACGCGGTGGCCTACAGCGACGAGGCGCTCGAACTGTGCGCCCGCCTGGCGCACAAGTACCTGCGCGACCGCCACCTGCCCGACTCGGCGATCGACGTGATGGACGAGACGGGCGCCGCGGTGCGCCTCGGCGCGCCGCCGCCTCCGCCGCCGTCCGCGAAGGCGCTGCAGGTCACGTTCAACCCGGGCCGCCCGGCCCCGTCGCCGCCGAAGATCCCGGTCGGCGCCAGCGACGTCGAGGCGGTCATCGCCCGCATGGCGCGGATCCCCCCGAAGTCGGTCTCGACCTCCGACCGCGAGGTGCTGCAGACGCTCCAGGCGGGCCTGCGCAACCTGGTCTTCGGGCAAGACGAGGCGGTGGCCACGGTCACGGCCGCGATCAAGCGCTCGCGCGCCGGCCTCGGCCGGGTCGACAAGCCGATCGGCAGCTTCCTGTTCGCCGGCCCCACCGGCGTCGGCAAGACCGAGCTCGCCAAGCAGCTCGCGGCCCAGCTGGCGGTCCCGCTGCTGCGCTTCGACATGAGCGAGTACATGGAGAAGCACAGCGTCAGCCGCCTGATCGGCGCGCCGCCCGGGTACGTCGGCTTCGACCAGGGCGGGCTGCTGACCGACGCGGTCAGCAAGAACCCGCACAGCGTGGTGATCCTCGACGAGATCGAGAAGGCCCACCCCGACCTGTTCGCGATCCTGCTGCAGGTGATGGACCACGCGACGCTGACCGACAACAACGGCCGCAAGACCGACTTCCGCAACGTGATCCTCATCATGACGAGCAACGCCGGCGCGACCGACATGACGACCCGCCAGGTCGGCTTCGCCGAGCGCGAGGACACCAAGGTCGGCGACCCCAAGGCGGCGCTCGAGCGCACGTTCAGCCCCGAGTTCCGCAACCGACTCGACCGCATCGTCGTGTTCAAGTCGCTGCCGCCGGAGGTCATCCTGCAGGTCGCCGACAAGATGCTGCGCGAGCTGCAGCTGCAGCTCGCCGACCGCAAGGTCACGTTCAGCTTCGCCGAGGCGGCCCGCGCGTGGGTCGCGCGCAAGGGCTACGACAAGCTGTACGGCGCGCGGCCGATGGCCCGCCTCCTCGACGAGGAGATCAAGGCCAAGCTGGTCGACGAGCTGCTGTTCGGCAAGCTCGAGCACGGCGGCCACGTGACCGTCGACGTCGGCGCCGACGACAAGCTGACGTTCCGCTTCGACGCCCCCGAGCCGGAGACGCCGCCGGCGCCGGCCAAACCCGAGACGCTGCTCAACTGAGCTGCGGCGGACCCGAGAGCGCACCTGGTCGATGGGCCAGGTGCGTTTTTCTTGGGTCGTCCGTGAACGGGCGGCACCGGGCCGAAGGGTGCGCGGAGCCGACGCGCGGCGCTCACTCCGGCCGGCGCGACGACCAGCCGAGCATGAGCGGCGGCACCGCGCCGCCGGCGGGGGCGTAGCGTCGACCTGGCTGTTCGACCAGGTCGGGCCAGATCTTGCATCCGTTGGCGTAGGGGTACTCGCGCACGACCTCGAGCACCAGGCCGGCTCGCAGCTGGGCGCCGAGGATGTCGGCGACGCCCCACGAGAACTCGTGGGTGGCGTGCGGGTTCTTGAACCCGACCTGGCCCTCGACGAAGCCGGACGGCGCCAGCGCGGTCCCGGAGGCCGCCACGTAGTCGCCGACGCCGGTCTCGCCGACGACGTGGGCGCCGCCGCTGTAGGGATAGAAGAGCTTGCCGTGCTCGTCGAACATCATCGCCAGCGGGTGGAACTCGAGGCCGACGAGTCGACCCCCGGGCCGCAGCACCCGCGCGATCGCGGCGAACAGCGCGTCGATGTCGGACATCCAGATCAGCGCGCCGTAGGTCATGAAGACGACGTCGAACTGGACCTCGCACGCGGGCAACCAGTCGTACAGGTCGCCGACGACGAAGCGCGCAGGGATGCCCGTCTCCTCGGCCAGCGTCTGGGCGGCGGCGATGGCAGTCGGGCTGATGTCGACGCCGGTGACGTCGGCGCCCAGCTGCGCCAGAGACAGGGTGTCCTGCCCGGCGTTGCACGGGGCGTGCAGCAGGCGCAGGCCGCTCAGCGGGCGCGCGCCGGACTTGAGAATGTCCTCCAGGACATGGCCCTCGGGACCTGTGCCGAGGAGCAGGTGGACCTCGTCGTCGAACAGGGTGGTGCCGCCGTCGCGGAGGAAGCCGGCCTCGTCGCGCTTGTGGCTGCTGTGCGCGGGGGTGGCGGCGTCCCAGGCGAGGCGGTTCTGCTGGTGGAGGTCGCGGCGGATCACGATGCGATCGGCATTACCATGACCTGTCGCGGCTCGTCCGCCGGGGCCTCGGGCAGCAGCTCGGTCAGCAGCTCGGCGTGGGGCAGGGGGCCGGGCAGGGCGATCAGGGGGCGGAAGCCGAGGCGGTCGTAGAGGCGGAGGGCCCAGGCGGCGCGGCAGAAGGCCACCAGCGACAGGTGGCTGCACTGGGGGTCGGCGCGGGCGGCCGCGAGCACCTGGTCGGCGAGCTGGCGGCCGCTGCCGCGGCCCTGGCGGTCGCGGCGGACGGCGATCTCCTCGAGGTGCATGTACGGGCCGCGCGGGTAGTAGCTGACGTAGCCGATCGCGTCGTCGCCGTCGCGCGCCAGCAGGATGGTGGTCTGGCCCAGCAAGGCGCGCATGTCGGTATCGCCGCGCGGGCGGATCGCCAGGCGCGAGAAGCCGGCCTCGTAATAGAGGTCGGTGGCCGAGCGCTCGATCACCTGCAATGCGGCCAGGTCGTGGGCGGTGGCGGGGCTGAGGACGAGCATCGGCAGCTTTTGACCTTACGCGACCCTCGCCGCGGTGCACAGCCGCTTGTGCCGACCCGGGCGGCGGGCTAGTGTCGCGCGCGCCGACGCGGACGCGCGCCGTCCCTGCGCCCGCGCCGCCGCGGGTGGATCTCGGCGATACGGTTGAACTCGCTGATGGCCGACATCACACCTCCGCGCGCGCCTCTGCTGCTCGTCGCTCTCGGCGCGGCCGTGATCAGCGTGACTGCGCTGTTCGTCAAGTGGATCGCGCTGGGGCCGGCGGCGATCGGCGCGTATCGCTGCGGCCTCGGGGCGGTGGCCCTGCTGCCGCTGGCGTGGCTGGCCTCGCGGACAGGTCCGAACAGACAGGCGAAGCGGCGCGGCTCGGCGGTCGCGTGGGCGGCGCTGGCGGGCGCTTGCTTCGCCGGCGACCTGTTCGTGTGGCACAAGAGCATCCTGTACTCCGGGACAGGTCTGGCGACGCTGCTGGCCAACACTCAGGTGTTCTGGGTCGCGCTGTTCTCGGCGCTGCTGCTCGGCGAGCGGCTGACGCGGCGGCTCGGGGTGTGCGCGCTGCTGGCTCTGGTCGGCACCGTGATGCTGGCGCTGCCGGGTCTCGAGCGCAGCCCGGTCCACCTGCAGGGCGTGCTGCTGGGCCTGCTGACGGGGGTGTTCTACGCCGGCTACTACCTGTCCTTGCGGACATCCCAGCGCGGCGAGCGGCCGCTCGGGGTCGCGGTGGCGCTGTTCGTGTCGAGCGCGACGGCGGCGGCGCTGCTGGTGGTGGCGGCGCTGGCGACGGACGAATCGCTGGCGGTGGCGAGCGCCGGAGACTTCGGCCTGCTCCTGCTGCTCGGGGTCGGCGCGCACGTGGGCGGGTGGGCGCTCATCTCGCGGGCCATGCCGCACGTGCCGGCGGCGAGCGGTTCGCTGTTGCTGCTGCTGCAACCGGTGCTCGCCACGCTGTGGGGCGTGCTGGTGTTCGCCGAGCCGTTCGGCGCGGTCGAGGCCGCTGGTACGGCGCTGTCGCTGGCAGCGATCTACGCGGCCAGCGTGTCGCGCTCGCCACCGCGTTAGGCTCACGCCCTCGCGGCCTTGACCGCCCTCTTCACGCGCGCTACGGCTGTGAAATGGGAGTCATCGTCATCGCCTGCTACCGTCCTCTCCCCGGTCGCGCCGAGGAGCTGCTCGAGCTGCTGCGCGGCCACGTGCCCACGCTGCGCGCCCAGGACCTCGCCACCGACCGCGAGCCGATCGTGATGCGCGCGATCGACGGCTCGATCCTCGAGGTGTTCGAGTGGGCCTCGGAGGACGCGGTCCGCCGCGCCCACGAGAACCCGGTGGTGCAGCAGCTGTGGGCCCAGTTCGAGGCGGTGTGCCAATGGATCGCGCCGTCCGAGGTGGCCGAGCTCGGCCGGCCGTTCTCGCACTTCCATCCGGTCGATCTGGCCTGAGGAGCAGGTCCTGAGCGCAAGGTCGCTCGAGACATGTCGGCAGGGACATGTCCCGAGGCGCCCGTCTCACTGGACCGTGAAGGTCGGCGAGGTGCCCGAGATCGGGGTGAAGGTGCCGAGCAGCGACTTGGCGTCGCCGTTGTAGACGATCCTGTAGGTGCCGGGGACGACGGCGTCGGGGAGCTTCCACTCGACGTCGACCTCGGAGGTCGGGCTCAGCGGGCCGCCGGTGCGGCGCCAGCGGAACCGCGTCTCGGGGTCCCAGTCGCGAGCGACGACCTTCCACGTGCCGCCGTCGTCGCGCTGGACCTCGAGGTAGCCGGTGCCAGTGCGCAGGTCGTTGCGAGGGTGCGCGCCGCGGAAGGTCACCTTGACCAGGTCGCCGGGTCCGGCGCTGGCCGGCGGGGGCGTGACGACGTCGCCGAACTTCTCGGAGAAGCACAGGATCGCGTCGAGCAGGGCGCACGGCGAGTCGGCGACGACGCCGGGGACGTTGAGGATCTGGTCGTCGCTGAGGTCGAGCGGGGTCGCCTTGTGCGGCGCCTGGACGCCGTCGCGCAGCGCCTCGGCGACCTGCGAGAACTCCTGCTGCCAGGCGGCCAGGGTCCACGGGCCGAACTGCGTGAAGGCGCCCTCGTAGTGCTGGATCGAGTACTCCTCGCGGGTGGTGACGTAGCTCGAGTAGCCGTTCGAGAGGCCGGCGATCACTGCCCGCGTGACACCGGTGTCCGCGAGCGTGGCGAGGACGGTGTTGCGCAGGCGGCGGCCGGAGATCGTGGTGACCTCGAACGGCGCGGGGAGGATGGCGAGGCCGCCGAGGCGCAGCACCTGGGCCGGCAAGATCGTCGGTGACCACGGATACGGGAGCATGCGCCCGACGGGCAGCAGGATGGTCTTCTCCTCGTGGCACGCCTGGTCCTCGGGCACGAGGGTGACCTTGGGCAGGTCGCCGTAGACGATGCCCTCTTCGATGAAGGCGACCGCGACGCCGTCCTCGGCGCCGGCGGCGATCGAGAAGCCGATCGCGGCGTGGCAGGTGGTGTGCTCGTCCTCGCCGGTGAACTCGGGGCCGACGGTGACGTTCTCCATGTCGACGAAGGCGAGCCGCCCGGCGGCCGGTCCGCGCAGGTGCTCGCCGGCCTCGTCGAACAGCTCGAGGGCGCGCTCGTACTGCCAGGTGCCGTGGACGACGGCGTTGCCGAGGTCGTCGCAGTCGGGGTCAGGGCTGTCGTCGCACGGGCGCACTACGGTGTTCTTCGGCTCGCCGACGATGACCTCGCTTGGCGAGACGTCGCCGGCGTCGCTCTGGGCGAAGGCGGCGACGAACGGGCTCGGCGCGGTGTAGTCGGCGCCGAAGTGCTTCTCCATGAAGTAGGAGGCGAGGCCCTTGTGATCGCCGCTGACGAGGCGGTTCTGGTTCGAGACGCTGGTGGCGTGGCTCGAGAACCAGGTGAGCATGCCGATCGGCTGGCCGTCGAGCTCGCCCTCGCCGGTGCGCTCAAATCGCAGCACGGTCATCGCAGTGTTGGTGTCGCGCATCATCTCGGCCTCGTGGGCGGCGCGCTCGGGATCGGGGTTCTCGGCGTAGGCCTGCGGGCTGCGGTTCCAGTTGGCGTCCTGCAGCGGGCCCTGGGCGATCTTGACGACGCCGTGATCGAGGCCGGCGTCGGCGGCGACGATCGCGTCGACGATGCCGGCGACGATGACCTCGAAGTTGTCGGGGTCGTAGCCGCCGACGGCCAGGTTGAACATGGTGTAGTGCGAGAAGCCGCCGAGACCCGAGTGCGTGTGCGTGGCCGAGAGCGCGATGTTGTCGAAGTCGTAGCGGTCGGCGCCGAGCTTCTCCTTGAGCCGCTTGACGACCTCGAGGTGGACGCCCTGGAACACCTGGCCGAGGTCGGCGCTGACGAAGGCGATCCGGGTGCCGCTACACGGGTGCTCGACGACGAAGGCGCGCGCCCACAGCCGCGTGCTGATGCCCTCGGCCTTCTGCTCCGGCATCGAGTAGCCCATCATCACCAGCTCGGCGGAGGGGCCGGTGATGTCGCGGATCGCCGCGCCGACGCGGTAATGCGGCGATTGGTCGCAGGTGACCTCGCCGCCGGTGGTGGTGTCGCCGCCGGTCGGCGAGGTGGCGGTGCCCGTCGAGGCGCTGTCGCTGTCGCTGCCGCCGCTGGTGGTCGGCGGAGTCGCGGTGTCGCTCTGGCTGTCCGAAGAGACAGTCGTGGAGGAGGTCGGCGCGGTCGTGGAGGTGCTGGTGTCGGTGG
Organism: Nannocystis sp. RBIL2; assembly: GCF_026626745.1. GTDB lineage: Bacteria > Myxococcota_A > Polyangia > Nannocystales > Nannocystaceae > Nannocystis. The sequence continues at coordinate 1,289,084 of NZ_JAPNJW010000001.1, read as the reverse complement.
CCGATGCCCCGGTGGAGGTGCCAGTGTCGTCGCCGCAGGCGGCGAGCGCGAGGAAGGCGGGCAAGGCGAGGGCAGGACGACGCATCCCGCCATGGTACAGCGCGCCCGGGGCGGCGCCGAGTGAGGTCCCGCGGCCTCGGCCGACCTCAGGCCAGCTCGGGCCACGGGCTGGCCAGCTCGGGCAGCACGACGCCGCCCTTGCCGGCCTGGGCCCGCGCATAGGCGATGGCCTCGGACCATGTCCCGCAGACCAGATAAGGGCACGGCATCGGCCGGATCAGGAAGATCGCCGCCAGGGCGAAGCGAAAGCCGGTCGACTGGCTGATCATGGCGACGCCCATGCAGTAGCGGCGGGTAGACTCCTCGGTGTCCTTGATCCATTTGCCCATCCGATCGGTGTGCGCCGCACCGCGGGCGTAGCGGCGCATCCAGACGATGCTGACGTAGGGCTGTTGGCGGGCGTGGATCTCGGACATGCGGTCGATGTACTGCTCGACCTCGTCCAGACTCTGCTCGCCGTCGAACCGGGACAGGGCGAGCGGCACGTGCGAGAGGTCGAGGGTGATCGCCATGACGACTGCCCACATTGTACGCGGGAGGAGCCGGGCGCGCCCGCGATCGCGGCGGCTCGTGCAGTCGCAGCGGTGCGAATGTTTTGCCTCGCGCGAGCTCTGACGGACTTCCGTCCGCGGGGCGTGTGCTCGCGTCGGGGCTTTGAGGATGGTCCGGCGCAGGGTCCGTGGCAGCGTTCGCTCCAGCGCCGATGCGGACCGGAGTTGCGCCGCGCAGGCGACGCTGGGGCGTTGCCCGGGATCGCGGCGCGGTGTTCGGAGATCTGCGGAGGTGTTTTTCCCAATTGCCGCAGTCGCCGATGCGGAGGGGACGGGCATCGAGCTTGTCGATGGGACATGTCTTGAGAGACAGATGATGTGAGCGCCGCGCTCGCTGAGCTCTTCGGTGGATGAGGTCGAGCAGGGCCGGGTTCCGGCCGGCATGATGGGCGCGGGTTCGTCGGTGGCGGGCACCTACGCGACCTGACCGAACAGACAGCCGGCGAGGCCGCCGGGTGCGGTGGGCGCGGCGGCTCGCGGCGCGCTCACGTCGCGGCGCGCGAAGAAGGATGCAGCAGAGGTTCGTGGGGCTCTCCGGCGAGCTCGACCGTGGCGGCGCGGCCGGACGAGGAAAACGCCGCGGCCGCTGGCGCAACCGGGCGATGGCGTCCATGTACTCGGCGGAGGCCCGCGATGGAGAATTCGAGCTCATGCGTGCGAGGCGCAGACACGGTCTGCGCGCAAAATGTCGGGCAGCGCGAGCGCGCTGCCTCGCTGCTGGCAGGGGCCTGGATGGTCGCGTGGGGGCTGGTGCGGGCGCGCCGATGGCCGCTTTCGCTGGTCGTTGCGCTGGCCGGAGGCTCGTTGATGCGCCGCGGCGTGACCGGTCAGAGCGTGTTCTACCGGGCGATGCAGATCGACACCGAGCGCCGCGGCGCGCCGTATCCCGGCGTCGATCCAGGCCGCGCCGTGGTGGCCGAGGCGGCGGTGACGATCGAGCGGCCCGCCGGCGAGGTGTATTCGTTCTGGCGCCGCTTCCAGAACCTGCCGCAATTCATGGCCGACGTGAGCCGGGTGTCCCGGCTCGACCGCGGCGGCTGGAGCTGGCTGGCCGAGGGGCCGTTCGGACGACCCGTCGAGGTCGCGGTCGAGGTGACGCAGGACATCGAGCGTCAGCGGATCGCGTGGCGCTCGCGTGAGGGTGCCGCGCGGCCCTGCGAGGGCTGCGTGGAGTTCCGCGCGTCGGCGTCTGGCGGCACCGAGGTGTGGGTGCGGCTGTATCAGGAGCCGGTGGCCGGCGAGCTCGGGGCATGGGTCGCGCGCTTCATCGGTCGTGACCCCCAGCGCGCGCTGGGCCGCGACCTCGCGCGACTGAAGCAGATCCTCGAGTGGCGCAGCGATCGCGCGAGCGAGCAGACCGATGTCGGCGAGGGGACGGGCGAGTGGAAGTCCGAGGAGCCCGCGCTCGCGCAGTCGCGCCAGCGGGTCGACGAGGAGCGCCGCGCGTCGTTCCAGGACCGCGTCGACTTCGAGTCCGACGAGTCGTTCCCGGCCAGCGATCCGCCGGCACGGTACTGAAGTAGTGACTTCCCGGCCGGATGACGGCCGACTCGCCGAGGTCGAGACGCATGTTGCGTCTCGACCTTCGGCGTTCGTGGCTTCGTGCGCTGCGTCCGTGGACGGGTGTGATGCCTCGGAGCTGAGAGTGGAGGTAGTTGGTTTGTGTCCGAGAGGACATGGCTGAAAAGACATGATGGACGCGTGCGATGGGTGGGCTTGCGGACCCTTCGCCGTCCCGGATGGAGCCGCGCGAGGTCGAGCTTCCGCTATGCGACCGGTGCCTCGGCGGCGTCGTGGGCCGACTCGCCCATCGCGGTCCCGTGACAGTGCTCCTCGTACGCCCCCGCCTGGAGGCGAGCGAGACGGTGGTCGGTTCGGAACAGCGGTTTCTCGCGGACGGGATCATGGAGTCACCGGCCGCGTGCGGCAGGCCGGGCGCGGGGGCGCGCGCCGAAGTGCAGTGATTGAGCCGACCGGTCGGCGAGGGCCGACTCGGAGCTGTGATGATTGCGATGAGTCGCGAATTTTTGATGCACTGTGCTTGACAGGGCCGTCGCGTGACTGGTAGTGTTGCGGGCATTCATGAGGTAGGCGCCATGCGTTCCGTCCACGACATCCTTCCCTGCACGATCCCCCAGAATCCCACAGCCGAACCGATGATGCCGGCGGTGGAGCTCTCGGCGGGTCTTGCAGCCGATCGGCAGGCCGGTCGCGCGGGATGGCATGGACGCGGTTTCCAGCGCTTCCTCGCGAATCTGGCCTGAAGCGCCGCTGCTGCGCGGTCGCGTCCGAAAACGAGAACAAGCCCGAGGCATCGGTCGGCGTGCCGACCGCGCTCCGCCGTCGCGGTAGGGATGTTCGAAGCGCTCGACGAGTCGCCCGATTGTGGGTGACGCGGCGAATGCCATGACATGTCCGTTCGGGCATGTCGGCAATGCGTTCGGGCGAATGATCGGTCGCTGCGAATCGACGGATCGTCGGCGGGCTTCGGTCGTTCGCCGGCGCGGGTGCAGGGCGGTGCGGTGACGCATCGGACAATGGGGTCGTAGCTCAGTCGGGAGAGCGCCTGCTTCGCACGCAGGAGGTCGTCGGTTCGAGTCCGACCTTCTCCATCGAGACATCGTGTTTGTTCCGGGCTTGTAGCTCAGCCGGGAGAGCGCCGCGCTGGCAGCGCGGAGGTCGCGGGTTCGAACCCCGCCTTGTCCACTGAGGAGGTGAGTATGCGAACGATCGAGGCCAACTTGAACGACCGGACTCTGGATCATTGCATCCGGATCCCCTTGACCACGCATCGGCTCGGCGAGCTGTGCATCCGCGCGGGCGACCGCGTCCGTCTGACGGGCGAGGACATGGAGGTCGAGGCGAGGGTCGAGTTCCGCGCGAGCGAGGTGGTGGCCGTGCCGACGTGGAGCACGCTCATCTACGTCGATTGAGATCCACGCGGGTGAGAGACGAGCGGTGAGAGGGGGAGGAGAGCCATGCAGTCGCTGATCAAAAACCACTACGACACCTTGTGTACCCGCCCGGAGCGGGGCCCCGATTTCTACCTGGCGCGGCATCTTCGTCGGAGAGCGCTGCGCAAGGGTGACGGGCGTCTGGGCCGGTTCCGGGACATGAGCAAGTTCGTCAAGGCGTCCGTCGCCGACGTGATTCGAGGCCGGCTCGACCCGTGCTTCACGCGAGAGTTCCGCTTCTACGAGTGGAACGTGCTGATCTTCTGCGCGTACTGCAACGCGCGGTTGACCCGGCGCAGCGTGACGCGGGACCACGTGATCCCGCGCTCGCGCGGCGGGAGCAACGAGCCGGACAACCTGGTGCCGTGCTGCCGGCCGTGCAACGCGCGCAAGAGCAACAAGCCGCTGTGGAAGTTCTTGCTCGAGCGCGAGCTGCAGGTGGCGTGAATGAGCCGCGAGGGTGAGCGGGCGGAGGCGATGCTTCCGCCCGCTCTTGTTTTGATGATGAGGGAGCGCGTACGACCTTGGGGGTGGCGCGCTCGCGGGCGAAGGTTGCCGCGAGGCTCGGGCTGGGCGCGAGGGCTTCGCCGCGTTCAGGCCGCGCGGGCTTCCTCCTCCTCGGCCGGCGCGCCGGACGTGGGCACGGCGAGGTCGGTCATGGCGCGGGCCAGCAGGCCGTCGCGCTCGGTGGGGTGATTGCGCAGCCACTCGAGCGCGGCCGCGCGGCCCTGGCCGACCCGGATGTCGCCGAGCGAGAACCAGCTGCCCGCCTTGGTGACGATGTTGCGGCCCAGGGCCCAGTCGAGGATCTCGGCGTCACGGTCGATGCCGGTCCCGAACGCGATCTCGAACTGCGCCTCGGTAAAGGGCGGCGCGCACTTGTTCTTGACCACCTTGACGCGGCAGCGGTTGGCGACCGCGTCCTCGCCGTCGCGCACCGTGGCGATCCGGCGGATGTCGAGGCGGACGCTGGCGAAGTACTTGAGGGCGTTGCCGCCGGTGGTCGTCTCCGGAGAGCCGAAGGTGACGCCGATCTTGTGGCGCAGCTGGTTGATGAAGACGACGAGGGTGTTGGTGGTGAAGGCGATGCCCGCGATTTTCCTCATTGCCTGGCTCATGAGGCGGGCCTGCAGGCCGAGGTGCTGGTCGCCCATGTCGCCCTCGAGCTCGGCGCGCGGGATGAGGGCGGCGACGGAGTCGATGACGATGAGGCCCATGCCGCCGGTGCGCGCGAGGGTGTCGACGATGTCGAGCGCCTGCTCGCCGCAGTCGGGCTGCGAGATGAGCAGGTCCTCCAGGCGCACGCCGAGGCGCTGGGCATACTTGACGTCGAGCGCGTGCTCGGCGTCGATGAAGGCGCAGGCGAGCTTCTGCCGCTGGGCCTCGGCGATCGCGTGCAGCATGAGGGTCGTCTTGCCCGACGACTCGGGGCCGTAGATCTCGACGATGCGACCGCGCGGCAGGCCGCCGATGCCCAGGGCGCGATCGAGGTTGAGGGAGCCGGTCGACACGACCTCGAAGGACTGACGGTCGCCGGGGTCGCCGCCCAGAGCCATGATGGCGCCCTTGCCGAAGCGCTGGACGATGCTGTCGATGGCTTTCTGCAGGGTGACGCGGTGTTCGTGGACGACGAGGGGAGTGGCGGAATTTCGTTGGCTTGCCATGCCGCTCGTCCTTGCGGGCGACATGCCCACGCTCGCTCGCAAGAGTTGCGAGCACTTGAGGTCATGGCCTCCGGGACATGGCCCATCGGTTGGACAGTCGCGGGCGCCGCTGTCCCGCGGGCTGGCCGGGCTAATTTACGGTTTTTGTCCGTGGGTTGACGCGCCGGTTCTCGGGCGATCTTCGCGGCGACTTTCCTGAGCTGTCCGAAAGGTCTGGCGCGGATCGCGGTTGGTAGTTTCAGGTCGGGGATTGTCCCCGCAGGTCTCCGTCCGGTCCGCGGCCCCGGGTCAGTGCAAACCGCGGAGGAACCGTGTCTACCCGGGTCCCGGAGCCCCCAGAACGTCACTGGCAGGCGGCGTGCAGGCCGGCCGGGAAGGAGGTCGCGATGCCCAGGATTTCACCGCCTTTTCGCGTGTTCTTCGATTGTGTGCGACAACCGGACGGCCCTGTTGGGTGTTGCAACGCCCGAAGGGTGGGTTCCCAGCCGGGGCCCCGGTGTGCCATAAACGGCAGAGCCGAGGGCGAAGCCCTCGTGGTGAGTTGCCCGACCCCCCAGTTCCCCATCGCGTGAGCGACTCGACGCACAGCACTCGACCCACCACCTTGCGGTCCCCCACTCCGAGCACGCGCCCGGGTCGCGCGGCGTGTTCCGGTTTTCCCTCGAGGAGAGACGACAGATGAATCGCTTTTCAATCCGACTCGGAGCTGCCCTGGTCGCTGGGCTCGTAGCGACGCCCGCGCTCGCGGCTCAGCCGGCCGGCGACGCCGCGGCACCCGCAGCCGAGCCCGCGGCGACCCCGGCGCCGACGCCCGAAGGGCCCTCGGCGGGTGCTTCGATCTCGGCCGACACGTCGGGCGTGAAGACCGATGCCAAGGCGAGCGGCGGGGCGAGCGGGAAGAAGGCGAAGAAGTCGGGCGACAAGTGTCAGAACGACACCAGCGTCAAGTGGATCAGACGCTGTCGGCCCGAGCGCAACATGTTCGAGCTGGGCATCTTCGGCGGCATCTTCATGCCGGGCGGCTCGGCGCACGAGTTGTTCGACCCGGTCCGCCAGCTGCAGTCGCTGCAGTCGGGCGGCGAGGAGTTCTGGAAGCCGTACCGCAAGGTAGCGCCCGAGATCGGGGCCCGCTTCGCGTACTACCCGCTCAGCTTCCTCGGCGGTGAGATCGAGGGCGGCGTCATGCCGACTCACATCACCAACACCGATTCGCCGGACACGCGGGCGATCCTCTTCAACTTCCGCGCGCACGTGATCGGCCAGATCCCGTTCTGGCGCATCACTCCGTTCGTCCTCGTCGGCGGCGGCGCGATCGGGACGACCGGCGCGCTCGGCAACGACATCGACGAGTCGACGCACTACGGCGGCGGCGTCAAGTACTACATCTCGCATTACGCGATGCTGCGCCTCGACGTCCGCAACGTCGTCGCGGCCCGCCTCCGCGTCGACAACGGCGCGGTCATCTACCCCGAGGTGCTGCTCGGCCTGTCGCTGACGCTGAACCGCAAGAAGAAGGCGCCGGCGGCCGAGAAGGACAGCGACGGCGACGGCTTCCTCGACAACGCCGACTCCTGTCCGTTCGAGCCGGGCATCGCCCCCGACGGCTGTCCTGAGCGCGACCGCGACGGCGACGGCTTCATGGACAGCCAGGACGCGTGCCCGGATGTCCCCGGCGTTGCGCCCGACGGCTGCCCGCTCAAGGACCGCGACGGCGACGGCTTCCTCGACATCGTCGACAAGTGCCCCGACGATCCGGGCGTCGAGCCGGATGGCTGCCCGATCCCGGACACCGACGGCGACGGCATCCTCGATCCCGACGACAAGTGCCCGACGCAGCCGGAGACCCGCAACGGCTACCAGGACGAGGACGGCTGCCCGGACGAGATCCCGACGGCCCTCGCGAAGTTCACCGGCACGATCAAGGGCATCTACTTCGACCTCGACAAGGCGACCATCAAGCCGAAGTCGCGGCCGGTCCTCGACCGCGCGGTCGCGGTGCTCAAGGAGTTCCCGTCGATCCGCATCGAGATCTCGGGTCACACCGACAGCACCGGCTCGCCCGAGTACAACAAGACGCTCTCGGGCAAGCGCGCCGCGGCCGTCAAGGAGTACCTGGTCGAGCACGGCATCGACAACGCCCGCATCGAGTCGCGCGGCGCGGGTATGGACGAGCCGGTCGACACCAACAAGACCGCGGCCGGTCGCGCCAAGAACCGCCGCATCGAGTTCACGATCCTCGTGCAGTGATCGTGATCCGCCGGCCCTCGGTCGGCGGGGAGGAGAAGGCCGCCCCGAGCTCGCTCGCGGCGGCCTTCGCCGTTGTTCGGGCCGACGTCGCGGTGAGCGGGGCGGAGCGAGTCGTCCCGAGCACGCGACGCGACGCTGCTCGCGGACGCCGCTCGTCACAGCGCAGTGACACTGCGAGCGAGGCTCGCGGCCACGTGCGCGCGTCGAGCTGCGCTGCGGAGGTCTTCGCGTCGCTGCCGACCCGAGGGCAGCGACGCGCGCGGCGACGCAGAGAGCCTCGCTCGCGGCGCGGTGGCGCGCTCGTGCGGCAACTTGTCGCGTTGGCGACGCTTCGGTACGATTCGCGGCCCTGGCCCCCTCCGCGACAAGCTCCGCGGGCCGACAAGGAGTGCGAACATGACCCTGAAGACCGTCCTGAGAATCACCCGCAACGTCGGACTGTGCGCCGCGGTGGCGCTGGTCGCCTGCGACAGCGGCCAGAAGGCCGAGGAGAAGAAGGTCGAGGAGAAGAAGGTCGAGGCCAAGGCCGACGACGCGAAGGCGGCAGCGGACGCGAAGGCGGCAGCGGACGCGAAGGCAGCGGCGGACGCGAAGGCGGCCGAGGACGCGAAGGCAGCGGCGGACGCGAAGGCGGCCGAGGACGCGAAGGCGGCCGAGGGCACGCCGCCCGCAGGCGACGCGAAGGCGCCGGAGGGCGACGCGAAGGCTCCCGAGGGCGACGTGAAGGCGCCCGCGACCGACGCGAAGAAGACCGAGCCGAAGAAGACCGAGCCGAAGAAGGCGGAGGACACCTCGGCGAAGATCGACGCGAAGGCGATCTACGACGCCAAGTGCAAGGTCTGCCACGCGATCGACGGCAAGGGCGCCGAGGTGCAGAAGAAGAACAACATCCCGGACATGTCCGCGAAGGACTGGCAGGGCAAGCACAGCAAGGCCGCGGTGGTCAAGGCGATCGCCGACGGCGTCGACGGCACCAAGATGAAGGCGTTCAAGGAGAAGCTGTCGAAGGAAGAGATCGACGCGGTCGCCGCCTACGTCAAGAAGATGTAGTCGAGGCGCGCTCGGCATGGCGCTCGGGGCATGTCCCGGGCGCCATGTTCGCGAAGGCATGGTGATTCGGCCATGTCGCAGAGGACAGGCGATGGGACAATCGGCCCGCGCGATGACGCCGTCGCTGGATGAGAGCTCGGCGCTCAGGCGGTGATCCGCGGCAGGCGCAGGCTGAAGCGGACGCCGAGGCCGGCGTTGTCGGCGTCGATGCTGCCGCCGTGCTGGTCGGCGACGCGGGCGGCGATGGCCAGGCCGAGGCCGGTGCCCTGGGCGTCGCCGCTGTAAAAGGGCGTGAACAGCTGCTTGCGCTCGCTCTCGGTCAACGGCGGGCCGTCGTTGTCGAGGACGAGGAGGGCGTGATCGCCTTCGATGCGCGCGGCGATCCGCAGGCGCCCGGGACGCCCCGTCGAGGCGATCGCGCGCAGGGCGTTGACCGCGACGTGGAGGCCGAGGCTGGCCAGCTGATCGCGGTCGCCGCGGATGTCGACGGGCGCTTCGGGCAGGTCGAGCTCGACCTCGACGCGCTTGCCCCGGGCCTCGGCGACGCACAGCTCGGCGACCTGCTCGGCGACGCGACGCAGATCGAGGGCGACGAGCTCGCTCGGGCTCGGGCGGGCGAACGATAGGTAGCGCTCGGCGAGGCGCGAGAGGCGGCCGAGCTCGGCGACGTGGATGTCCCACATGTGCCGCTCCTCGGCGTCGGGCGGGATGAGCGGACCGACGACCTCGGCGGTGCCGGCGAGGGCGTGCAGGGGGTTCTTGATCTCGTGGGCGAGGCCCGCGACGACCTCGCCGAGGGCCGAGAGGCGACCGGCACGCACGAGCTCGCGGGTGAGCCGCTGCTGGTCGGCGAGGGCCCGCTGGAGCTCGCGCCGGCGGCTGCGTTCGCGGTCGGCCAAGAGGCCAGCGGTCGCGCCGACGAGGTTGTAGAGCAGCACCTCGAGCGCCTTGTCGACGCCGCCGCCGGGATCGTGGTGGTGCCCCGGCGACAGCGAGAAGGCGTGCGGCAGGTAGACCAGCGAGGACACTGCGGCCGCGAGCAAGCCGCCGCGCAGGCCGTGGTCGAAGGCGGCCAGCACGATCGGCAGATAGTACATGCGCCGCAGCACGTCGTGGGCCCAGTCGTGCTCCATGCCGGTGCCGTAGTGCAGGGCAGTGAACGCGGCGATCGGCAGCCACACGCGCACGAAGGCGCGCGGCGAGAGCATGGATGGCTCTTCGGGAATGTCGCTCAGGACATGTCCTGAAGTACCGAATCGATCGGGCATGTCCGATCGGTCGCGCGCCGCGGGGGGCGAATCGGGGGCGCGAGAGGTGGACGGGGTGCTCACGCGTTCTCGGTGTCCCCCGGGCCGGGCGGGGAAGTCAATATCCGGCGCGCCAGGCGGCGAGCGGGCGGCGCTCGGTGAGCGACCCGACGCGTGCGGCCGGCGGGACCCTTGAGGCCGCGGTGCGGGCGCGCAGGGCTGGTCCTCGCGGCCCTGCGAAACCGGCGGACTCCGGGCAGGCGCCAGGAGGACGAGGGGCGCTCGCGCGTCGACGGGCAAGCGCGCAGGAGGTCGCACGTGAGCGGCCGCGCGAGGGCGGGCGGTCCCCGGCGGGGTCGGCTAGGCTGCGGGCGACATGTCGGGAGAGGCGCTGCTCTTCATCGAGGACGACGACTCGGGCCGCGAGCTCGGGCTGTTCAACCTGCGCAAGGCTGGTTACGCGGTCGACGGGGCGCGCGACGGGGCCGAGGGGCTGCGGCGATTCGACCCCGAGCGGCACGCGGTGGTCATCACCGACGTCAAGATGCCGAACGTCGGCGGGCTCGAGGTGCTGCGGGAGATCCGCGCCCGCTCGCCCGAGACGCCGGTGCTGGTGATCACGGCCTACGGCGACGTCGATCTGGCGGTCGCGGCGATGAAGGCGGGCGCGTTCGACTTCATCGGCAAGCCGTTTCATCGCGAGCACCTGCTGCTCACGGTGGCCAAGGCGCTCGAGCGCGGGCGCATGCGGGCCGAGCTGCTCCGCCTGCAGCGCCAGGTCGCGGGGGTGGAGCGGCCGATCGTGGGTCACTCGCCGGCGATGGCGCGCGCGCTCGACCTCGCCGATCGCGTGGCCCGGGCCGCGGCGCCGGTGCTCGTGACCGGCGAGAGCGGGACGGGCAAGGAGCTCATCGCTCGCCGGGTCCACGCCCGCAGCCCGCGGCACGCGGGTCCGTTCGTGGCGGTCAATTGCGCGGCGATCCCGGCCGAGCTGCTCGAGTCGGAGCTGTTCGGCCACGTGCGCGGGGCCTTCAGCGGGGCCGTGCGCGATCGCCCGGGCCGGTTCCGTCAGGCCGACGGCGGCACGCTGTTCCTCGACGAGGTGGCCGAGCTGCCGGCGCCGCTGCAGGCCAAGCTGCTGCGCGTGCTGCAGGAGCGGGTGGTCGACGTGGTCGGCAGCGACGTGCCAGTGCCGGTCGACGTGCGCGTGATCGCGGCGACCAACCGCGACCCGGGCGATCTGCGCGGGGACCTGCTGTACCGCCTGCGGGTGGTGGAGATCGAGCTGCCGCCGCTGCGCGAGCGCGTGGAGGACATCCCGCAGCTGGTGCGCCACTTCGTGGCCCGCTTCGCCGGTGGGCGCGACGTCGAGATCCCGGAGGATGTGCTTGCGGACATGTCCTCGCGGACATGGCCCGGGAACGTGCGCGAGCTCGAGAACGCGTGCGAGCGGGCGGTGATCCTGTGCTCGGGCGAGGTGCTGCAGGTAGAGGACCTGCCGCCGCGGACGGCCGCGGCGCCGGCGGTGGCGGCCGGCGGCGACGAGTGGCTGCCGGCGCTGCCGGAGGACGGGCTGTCGCTGGTCGATCTCGAGAAGCGGGTGATCGAGCGCGTGCTGGCGCTGAAGCGCGGCAACATCACGCAGGCCGCCGCGTATCTGCGGGTGCCGCGGCACGTGCTGTCGTACCGGATGGAGAAGTACGGGCTGCGCCGCGGCAGTTAGGCGTCATGGACATGTCCGCGGTGACATGTCCTCGTGGACATGTGCGGCGTGGCTCGACGGGCGGGCGGCTGGCCCGAGCGCGCCCGGTCGGACCTGGCGTGAAAGGGTCGAGAGAACAGGTGTCCGTCCACGTGTTCGTGGCGATGGCCGCGCCGGGATCTCGACGCCTGCGTCGCTGCGCCGCGCGGTCGAGGCCGGCAGGGGGTCAGCGGAGAGTCGGTGATCACGAGCACGTGCGCGAGGCGTCGTGACCGCGAGAGGACGCGGCAGCGCGGGCGTGGGTGGTCGATTTGCTGCGGCGACGACGGTGACCCGCGACGCGTCGGCGCGAGGCTAGCTCACGGCGGTCCCGCACGCGCGACGGCATGCGCGCGAAATGCGCGAAGGCGCGCGGCGTGCTACGTTCCGCCGCATGAGCTCGATGATCATCGGGATCGCCGGCGGCAGCGGATCGGGCAAGACGACCGTGGCGCGCAAGATCGGCGACTCTCTTCCGCCCGAAGGCGTCACGATCATCGAGCACGACGCCTATTACCGCGACCGCGCCGACCTCTCGTACGAGGACCGCTGTCACATCAACTTCGACCACCCCGAGTCGCTCGAGACGGAACTGCTGGTCGAGCACATCATCGCGCTCAAGGCCGGGCGCCGCGTGGCGGTGCCGGCGTATGACTTCAAGACGCACCGCCGGCTGCCCGAGCCGCGGTGGGTCGAGTCGACGCCGGTGGTGATCGTCGAGGGCATCATGGTGCTGGTCGACCAGCGCCTGCGGACGGAGCTCGACATCAAGCTGTTCGTCGACACCGACCCCGACATCCGCATCTTCCGCCGGATCCGCCGCGACATCGAGCAGCGCGGGCGCACCTTCGAGGCCGTGCGCGAGCAGTACTATCGCCACGTGCGACCGATGCACCTGCAATTCGTCGAGCCGTCGAAGCGCCGCGCGGACCTCATCATCCCCGAGGGCGGCGACAACCGCGTCGCGCTCGACCTGGTGGTGTCGAAGCTGCGCAGCGTGATCGAGCAGAGCCGCCGCGACGCGCGATAATCGAGGCCGCGAGGCGCGAAAATCGACGCCAGGTGAACGCCGTTCGCCAGCAGAGCATCGGTCGACGGGGTCGTCGGCGCTGTGCCATCCTGCTCAGCCTTCATGGCGTCCTCTCGCAACAAGCGCTGGCTCGGTCTCGGTGTGCTCCTGTTGGCGGTCGGCTCGGCGACCGCGTTGGCGATCGTCAAGCCGTGGAAGAAGCCGCCGCCGGTGCAGTCGGAGCGGCTCGGCGCCAACCTCGAGCTGGCCGCGGGCGAGGTGCTGCTGACCACCGCGTCGGGCAGCGAGCGCCTGCTGTCGCGCACGCCGCTGCCGGAGACTGCCGAGCTGTCCACAGGGCCAGGTGCGCGCGCGCTGGTCCGCCTGAGCGACGGCTCGCGGGTGTTCCTGCGCGACGGCACGAAGGTGAAGATCGCCGGCGGCGTGGCCCTGCAGGCCGGTCAGATCTGGGTCGAGGCGCCGCCGCTCGAGGAGGGTCAGAAGGCGGTGGTCCACACCGTCGGCGACGCCGAGGTGTCGCTGTCGGCGGGCGGTGCGAGCCTGTCCTTCGAGTCAGGTGAGGCGCAGGTCTACGTCGCCGAGGGGCTGGCGATCGTCAGCGCGGCGGGCGGTCGCGCGGAGGTCGAGGCCGGCGAGCGAGCGACAGTGAAGGGCGGGGCGCCGACGGTCGAGCCGGTGGCGTTCTGGGACGACTGGACCGGCGGCATGGGCGATCGCGCGGGCGGAGGCCTCCGCGCGGGCGCGGGCTCGGGGGCGTTGTACGCGGTCGACCGCGCGGCGCCGCCGGGGACGCCGGCGCTGCCGCTGTCGATCCAGCGCCAGACGGTGCGGGTGGCCCTCGAGGACGAGATCGCCGAGACCCTGGTCGATCAGCGGTTCTTCAACCCGTCGGGCACGGCGGTCGAGGGCTGGTACTGGTTCACTGTCCCCGAGGATGCTCTTTTGGTCAGCTTCGCGCTCGAGACCAACGGGCAGCTGGTCGAGGGCGAGATCGTCGAGCGCAAGCAGGCGGCGGCGACCTACGAGGCGGCGGTGCGGCGCGACAACGATCCGGCGCTGCTCGAGTGGATCGACGCGCGCACGGTGCGGGCGCGCATCTACCCGGTGCCGCCGGCGGGCGAGCGGCGGGTGGTGCTGCGCTACCAGCAGCTCATGGTCGAGAGCGAGGGCAAGCGCCGCTACAGCTATCCGCTGGCGGCCCCGCGCGGGCGCGAGGCGGCCAGCATCGAGGAGTTCTCGCTCGAGGTGCAGCTGCGCCGCGGGCTCGAGCAGGACTACGAGCTGGCGACGCTCGGCGAGGCGCGGGTGTCGACCGACGGCCGGCAGGTGACGATGCGGCGCTCGGGTTACACGCCCCGCGCCGACTTCGAACTCGAGCTGACGCGCAAGTCCGACCGGACGCGGGTGCCGCTGCGGGCCAATCGCTTCAGCGCCGGCGGCGACCAGGCCAGCTACGTGATGGTCCGCTTCGCGCCCGACCTCGACATGGCCAAGCTGCCAGCGCCGCGCGGCGACGTGGTGGTGGTGGTCGACACCTCGGCGGCTGGCGATCCGTCGGAGCAGCAGACCAAGCTCGCGGTGGCAGAGGCGCTGCTGCGCAGCCTGTCGGCCGGCGACAAGTTCGCGGTGATGAGCGCCGACGTGGCGGCGAAGGTGCTGTACCCGGAGGAGGGCCTGGCCGAGGCGACGCCGGAGGCGATCAGCGCGGCGCTCGAGCGGGTGGCGGCCCACGCGGCCGGCGGCGCGACCGACCTCGGGGCGATCTTCGAGCAGGCGCTGGCGCGCGTGCACGGGCTCGAGCAACCGGCGGTGGTGTACGTCGGCGACGGCCTGGCGACGTCGGGCGAGCGCAGCGGCGAGGCGCTGGCGGAGCGGCTGCGGCGGTCGATGACGGGCTCGCGCGCGCGGCTCTACACCGTGGGCGTCGGCTCGGAGATCGATGCGGCGATGCTCGGTCGCCTGGCTCGCGTCGGCGGCGGCGAGGCGCTGCGGGTCGAGGGGCCCGAGCAGGCGGTGGTGCGCGCGCTCGAGCTGTCGGGCGCGCTCAAGACCCCGACGATCACCGACCTCGAGCTCGGCCTCGGCGAGGGCCTCGACGACGTGTTCATCAGCGCCGGCGGCAAGCTGTCGCGCGGGCAAGAGCTGGTGCTGCTGGCGCGCACGCACCACGACCTGCCCGACAAGGTCACGATCTCCGGCCGGCTCGGCGGCGAGGCCTTCACCAAGGAGTACCCGCTCGCGTACGTCGGCGGCTCGCTCGACCGCATGGTGCCCAAGCTGTGGGCCGCCGAATACATCGAGCGCCTGCTCGGCGACAGCCGCGGGCTCGAGGCGGTGCGCGGCAAGATCCTCGCGCTCGGGCTCGAGTACGGGCTCATGACCCCGTTCACCTCGTTCCTGGCGCTCGACAGCGAGGCGGCCTACGCCCAGCAGGGCATCCAGCGTCGCCGCCGTCAGCTCGGCGGGCTGCAGCTGATCGCCGATGCGACATGGCTCAAGGGGCAGGAACCAAAGAGCAGCACCGTCGTCGGCATGATCGCGGCCGCAGCGGCGGCGCCGTTCGGCTGCAACAGCGCGGGCGAGGCTGCTCCGGCGGTGCAAATGGAGGAGCGGGTCGCCAGTGGGCCGCCGCCGGTGTCGGCGAGCACGCCCGCCGACGCGCAGCAGGCCACGAAGGCGGAGCCGGCCCCTCCGCCCTCGGCGGCGCCGGTGGCCCCGGGCGGGGCGCTCGGCGGGCTCGGCAACGCGGCGCCGTCCGAACCCGTGAGCGAGGCCGAGAAGATGGCGCCCATGGAGGAGCCGCGGGTCGACGACGATCTCGCGGCCGCGCCCCCGCCCGCGGCGATCAAGGGGGCGTCACGCGGGGCGGGCGGCGGCAGGAAGGATCTGGCGAGCGCGAACAAGCCCGCGGATCTGCCCGACTTCGACCGCAAGTCGCCGATCACGAAGTCACCGCCGAAGACGCCGCAGCCGGTGATCTCGCCGGTGCCGCGCGGGCTCAAGTTGCCGTGCTCGGACGCGGCGGCGCGCAGCCTGGCCCACCGGCGGATCTTGTGGCAGAAACGGCTGGCTGACCGATCGGACATGTTCTCGGCGCTCAACGCCTACGAGGCGGCGGCCGGGAGCTGCGAGATCGGCGGGTGGAAAGATCAGCGGGTGTTCCTGCAGCTGCTGCACGAGCGCGCGGCGACCGAGGCCGACATCGGCCTGCTGCTCGGGCACTTCGCCGGCGAGCCCGACGCGCGCAACTACCTGGCGCGCGGGCTGCTGCGCCGGCTGGTCGATCAGGGGCTGATCGGCGCGGTCGAGCGGGCGATGTTCGGCGCGGGGGTCGACTGGAACGACCTCGACAGGCAGCTGCAGCTGGTGGTCGGCGCCGACGCGCCGACGCGCAAGCTGCAGATGGTGCAGGCGGCGCTGTTGCGCAGCCCGGGCGACCCGCAGGGCGAGCGGCGGCTGATCCAGCTGCTGAGCGAGCAGGGCAAGCTCGAGGAGGCGCTGGCCCGCGGCCGGTCGCTGCGCGAGCAAGGGTTGATGACGCCGGTGCTGGCGCAGCAGATCGGCGAGGTGTTCGTGGCCCACGAGCAGGTCGACGAGGCCCAGCGGATCTTCTCGGAGATCGTCGAGTTCGACGCCGACAACCCGCAGAGCCGCGCGCTGCTCGGCGACATCTTCCTGCGCCACGGGTGGTTCGAGCGGGCCTACCGGCAGTACGAGGATCTGGTGGCGATCCGGCCCGACGATCCGACGGCGTCGATCCGGCTCGCGCGGGCGGCGGCGGGCGCGGGGCGGGTCGACGAGGCGCTGCGGCTCTTGCGACAAGTGGCGGCCGGCGAGGGGCGCCCGGGGGCGGACGATCCGCGACGGTTCGCGCGTCTGCACGCGGCTGTGCTGCTGGCGCGCCTGCTCGCGGCGCCCGACGCGAAGATCCCCGAGGCCAGCGTGGCCCGCGAGCTCGGGCGCCTGCAGTTGTTCGCCGGCGCGTCGAGCTGGACCTTCCTCGTGTGGGACGACCTCGGCGTGCGCCTCGCGCTCACCGCCGATCCGTCGGCGCCGCTGGCGGGCGACGTCGCCGACGCCGGGATCACCGGGCTGTTCGCGGTCCAGGTGCCGGCCGGCGGGGGCCCGACGTTGCAGGTCCGACATCAGGGCCACACCCTCGGCAGGCCGGTGAGCTACGAAAGAATCACCGTCCACTTCGACGGCAAGGCGTTCAAGGTCGAGCGTGAGAGCGGCCGGATCGCCGCCGGAGACGCCGCAGCGGCCGCGGTGGCCGACGGCGGGTGAGCACGGTCGCACGCGGACGCGGACAGGACGGGCGGGGGGCCGTGGTATACCCCCGGTCCGCGGCGAACCGCGCCAACGGCCTATTTGGCCAGGACACCTCACGGAAAGCGACAGGGCGATGGCTGAAGCGATCAAAATGAACGACAAGGGCCTGCAGGTCCCCGACCAACCGATCATCCCGTTCATCGAGGGTGACGGCACTGGCGCCGACATCTGGGCCGCCTCGGTGCGCGTGTTCGATGCCGCGGTCGCGCGGGCCTACGGCGGCAAGCGCAGCATCGCCTGGCGCGAGGTGCTCGCCGGCGAGAAGGCGTTCAAGCAGACCGGCAACTGGCTGCCGCAAGAGACCCTCGACCTGTTCCGCGACTACCTCGTCGGCATCAAGGGCCCGCTGACCACGCCGGTCGGCGGCGGCATCCGCAGCCTCAACGTCGCGCTGCGCCAGATCCTCGACCTCTACACCTGCCTGCGCCCGGTCCGTTACTTCGCCGGCGTGCCCTCGCCGGTGAAGCGGCCCGAGGCGACCGACATGGTCATCTTCCGCGAGAACACCGAGGACATCTACGCGGGCATCGAATTCCAGCAGGGCACCGAAGAGAACGAGAAGTTCAAGAAGCTGTTCTCGGAGGCGTTCCCGGCCCTCTACAAGAAGGTCCGCTTCCCCGACACGGCGGGCTTCGGCGTCAAGCCGGTCTCGATCGAGGGCACCGAGCGCCTCGTCCGCGCGGCCATCAACCACGCCCTGCAGTACAAGCTGCCGAGCGTCACGCTGGTCCACAAGGGCAACATCATGAAGTTCACCGAGGGCGGCTTCCGCGACTGGGGCTACGCCCTCGCGCGCAAGGAGTACGGCGCGGTCGACCTCGACGGCGGGCCCTGGCAGATCATCCAGCGCGGCGATCACAAGCTCGTGATCAAGGACGCGATCGCCGACGCGTTCCTGCAGCAGATCCTGACCCGCCCCGACGAGTACTCGGTGGTCGCCACCCTCAACCTCAACGGCGACTACATCTCCGACGCGCTGGCGGCCCAGGTCGGCGGCATCGGCATCGCGCCGGGCGGCAACATCAACTACGTCAGCGGCCACGCCATCTTCGAGGCGACCCACGGCACCGCGCCGAAGTACGCCGGCCAGGACAAGGTCAACCCCGGCTCGGTCATCCTCTCGGGCGAGATGATGTTCCGTTACATGGGCTGGGACGAGGCGGCCGACCTGATCATCCTCGGGGTCGAGCGCGCGATCGCGGCCAAGACCGTGACCTACGACTTCCATCGCATGATGGAGGGCGCGACCCTGAAGAAGTGCAGCGAGTTCGGCGACGAGATCATCAAGCACATCCAGGACGCGCCGAAGTCGGCCGCCTGAGCCGCATCGCCGCGTGAAGCTTCGCCCCCGCGTGGCTCCGCACGGAGCGCCGCGGGGGCGAAGTCATTGGGTCGACTCGGAGGGCGTGCTGTCCTCGGGGACATGTCCGTTCGCGTCGTCACCCCGGCCTGTCGGCGGCTCGCAGCTCGCGCCGGCCTCGCGCGGGCCGTGGCTGGCGCGCGGGTGCGACTTGTGGCCGGCGCGGCTGCGGTGGCGCGCCTCCTCGATCGAGTGCGAGCGGCGGATGTCGCTCTCGTGCTTCGCGATCTCGGCCAGCTTGTGATAGTGGCGGTGGATGACGTCGAGCTCGGCCTCGGACAGGTTCTCGATGTCGATCAGGCGGTTGGACGCGCCCTCGAGGGCCGCCACGATCTCGTTGAGCTTGAGCTGCACCGCCAGCGACTCCTTGTTCTGGGCCCGCTGGATCAGGAACACCATCAAGAAGGTGACGACTGTGGTGCCGGTGTTGATGACGAGCTGCCAGGTGTCGGAGAAGGCGAACAGCGGGCCCGTCACCAGCCATACGACGATCGCCAGGACCGCCAGCGCGAACGCCCACGAGCTGCCCGACCAGCGGGTGATGTGACCCGAGGCGCGCTCGAGCGTGCGGCCGAGGCTGCTGCGCGGACGGTGCGGGTGGCTCACGCCCTGCGCCTCGCGATCTCTACGAGGAAGCGGCCCAGGTCCTCGGCCTGGCGGTCGCGGTCGTGATGCGCGAGGACGTGGGCGCGGGCGGCCTCGCCCATGCGCGCGCGGCCGTCGCGACCGAGCGCCGCGAACGCGCGCAGCTTGGCCAGCGCTTCGGCCGGGTCGCCGGGCGTGAAGGCCAGGCCGGCACCTGACCCTTCGACCAGGCGCTGGGCCTCGCCGCGCACGCCGAGGAGGATCGGCTGGCGCATCGCCATGGCCTCGAAGATCTTCGACGGCAGGTAGCGGGCGAAGGTCGGCTCGTCGCGCAGGATCACCGCGCTGACGTCGGCCGCGGCGATGAGGCCCGGGACGTCGCGCCGCGGCACGGAGGGCAGGATGTGGACGCGATGACCGACGCCGAGCGCGGCGACCTCGTCGACCAGCGCCGGCAGGCCGACGCCGTGGCCGACGACGACGACGTGGAAGTCGTCGCCCGGGCCGGCGAGCGCGGCGGCCCGCGCGAGCAGGCCGACGTCCTGGGCCATGCCGATGGTGCCGCAGTAGAGCAGCAGCAGCGCGTCTTCGGGGATCCCGAGCCGGGCCCGCAGCGGCGCGGGGGCGGCGTCGGCGGCGAACAGGGCGGTGTCGATGCCGTTCTTGACCACTGCGATGCGCTCGCGCGGCACGCCGCGGGCGACGAAGTGGTCGACGAAGCTGTCGGTGACCGAGACGACGCCGGCGGCGCCGCGGTAGAGCGTGGACTCGACGACCTCGAGGGCGCGCACGATCGGGTGCCCGGGCTTGAGCGCCCCGACGGCGACGATGCCGTCGGGCCACAGGTCGCGCACCTCGAGCACGAAGGGGACCCGGCGCAGGCGGGCCAGGGCCAGGCCGGCGACGCCGGTGAGGATCTGCGGCGAGGTGGCCAGTACGAGATCGACGGCGGGCAAGCGCGCCGCGCCGAGGGCGATCTGAGATGTCGGAAGGGACATGTACCCGAGGCCACGTTGCAGGACGCCGCGGCTGGCGGCCGGGAGCGTCGGCACGCGGTGGACGTCGATGCCGTCGATCCGCTCGCGGCGGTACTCGGCCGCGCGGTAGCCAGGGTAGATCTTGCCGTGCGGGTGGTTGGGCTGGCCGGTGACGACGTGTACTTCGTGGCCGGCCCGCACCAGCGCGCGCGAGAGCTCGTGGACGCGCGCCGCGGGGGCGTTGGATTCGGGCGGGAAGTAGTGCGAGAGGTAGGCGAGCCGCACGATCGCGCCGATGCTATCAGATCGACGAGCCCGACCGCGGGCGCGGGCTCGTGGCCCGGCGCGCAGGTCGGAATGCGTGGCGGTCGTCGAGCGACGGGGAGCGCCGGCGCGGGTAGCGACAGGGATGCGTGCAGCGAGCGCCGAATGCTTCGAGCTCGCGGGCGAACGGTCGGGCTGGCCGGAAGCGGGGGTGGCGAGCTGAACTTTGGGACAGGCCGCTTGCGTGCCTCGGCGAGCCAACTGGAGAGGCGACCGGGTAGGCGAGGCCAGGCGCGCTGGCGCGCGTCGGGACTGTACTCCAGAATGCCATCATGGTTGGCATGATGGGGACATTCTTCGCAGTTCGCTGAGAATTGATGAAATCTGGGCGTAATTTCCCAGTATCGCGCATATGGGGTGTCGAGGCCTCGACTGCCAACGATGTTGGCGTAGCAACCGAGTTGGCCAATCGTGTTGGCTGGAGCGCGGCGCGCCCGCGGCGATTTTCTCAACGAGATCAACGCGGCCACCCGCTTGCAACCGGGGGACGGCAAGAACGGAGTCCATCGCCATGAAGTCCCGCGCAGTCCTGTTTTCCCTCGTGTCCGTGGCCCTCAGCGCGTGTCTCGAGCACCCGGTGGTCGGGGTCGAGCTCTGCAAGACCGAGAACAACGAGATCCGGATCCCGCTCGACGAGGGCGGCGACGTCGACATCCTGTTCGTCATCGACAACTCGGGCTCGATGGCCGAGGAGCAGGCGCGGCTGGCCCGCAATTTCGAGGCGTTCGCCCGCCGGCTCGACGAGATGGGCGCCCACTACAGGATCGGCGTCACCACCACCGACAGCGGCAACCCGCGCTGCGAGGCGGCCGCGACCACGCCCGAGGGCGGCGACCTGGTGCTGCGCAGCTGCCTCGATCGCCTGGGCGAGGGCGCTTTCCAGTTCAACGACGTCGACGCGGCGTTCGCCTGCACCGACGTGTGCGGGCTGACGGGTGAGGCGCTGGCGATCACGCCGACCAGCACCGACCTCGACCCCGAGCGGCGGGCGCGGCCGTGGATCGAGAAGATCGACGACGTCAGCAACCTGCCCGCGGGGGTCGAGGTGGCCGACGCGTTCGCGTGCTTCGGGCCGCAGGGCATCAACGGCTGCGGCCACGAGCAGCCGCTGGAGTCGATGTACCTGGCGCTGAAGAAGGCGCTGGCGCCGAGCGAGGACCACTATGGGTTCATGCGCGACAACGCGTTGCTGTCGGTGGTGCTGGTGACCGACGAAACCGACTGCTCGTTCGAACCTGCCTTCAGGGACATCTTCATCGACGACAAGACGTTCTGGGAGGACCCGAGCGGGCCGACCCCGACCAGCGCGACCTGCTGGAACGCGGGCGTGCAGTGCAGCGGGCCGGGGCCGGTGTACGACGGGTGCGAGCCGGCGAACTACAGCATCGACGGCGAGCCCGGGGCGGCCGACGCCGACGCGGTGCTGCGGCCGCTCTCGCGCTACGTCGAGCTGTTGGCCAAGATCCGCGCCGACAAGCAGATCATCGACCCCAGCCGCGAGGTGCTGGTGTCGCTGATCGCCGGGGTGCCTGCGGGCTATGAGCGTGGCGAGGCCGACATCGTGTACGCGGAGGCCGAGGCCGGTTCGGTGCAGGACCTGAACTTCGGCATCGCCCCTGGCTGCGTCAACAACAGCGACGGCAGCGGCAGCACGGCGGTCCCGCCGGTGCGCGAGCGCGTGGTCGCGGAGGCGTTCGCGGGCGAGGATCGCAACCTCTACTCGATCTGCGAGGACGACTACACGCCGGCGCTCGAGGGCATCGCCAAGCAGATCGAGCGGGCGTTCCGGCCGGTGTGCGGGACGACGATGGTCGCGGACCGCGACCTCTCCACCGAGGCGCTCGACGCCGACTGCAAGATCCAGCAGCGCGTCGACGACAAAGTGATCGACCTGCCGCCGTGCCTGCCGGTCGGCGAGGAGGACTGGGAGGTGCCCGAGGGCAGCTCGGTGTGCACGATCGTCCTCACCGACCCGCGCGGCCTCACGCCGAGCAAGCGCGACGACATGTCGAAGATCAAGGACGCCGAGACCGGGGAGGAGGCGGTGCCGTGCGACAACGACGACACCAACGTCGAGTTCAAGCTGCGCCGCGCCGGGCCGCGCGTGCGCGGGGCGACCTATACCGCGACCTGCCTGCGCGACGCGGCCGAGGAGTGCTAGCGCCGCGGCCGGGGCTGACGGGCCTTCGCGGGCCGCGTCCGTTCGCGCCTTGCTGGCCTGTGCCAGGGCGCGCGAGGGCTGCTTGAATGCCGGTCATCACGCGAGCGAGGTCGGTGAACCTCGGGGGCGCCTTGTGAGTGAGGGCGAGCGGGAGCGGCGGCGTGGTATGCTGGCGAGGATGGTTTCAGCGGTCCGCCACGCCGCCGTGTGCCTGCGGTCATCGGAGAGCCGATGGCCGCGGCGCGCGACGGGCGAGCGCCGCGACGCAGGTGGAGTTCGATGATGAAACTCAAGAGCAGGTTTCTTGGGACATGTCTCCTGGTCGCTGCAGTCGCGTCGGCGCCCGACCGCGCGTCGGCGTGTTCGAGCGAGGTCCCCGAGCCGGGGCTCTCCGTCTGGGAGATCGGAAACCCGCCGGACAGGCTCTACACCGCCTCGGGCGGGGTCTTCTCGCTGTACGGCTACCTGTACGACGTGGAGCCCGCGGACGCCACGGCGCTGGTGGACGTCGCGCTGACGCTGGACGGCGAGGCGCAGGCGACCGAGGTCGAGGTGCTGCGCCTGAGCCCGACCCCCATCGCGGGCGAGCCTGGGTGGACGGTGGCGATCGTGGTGCGCCCGGTCGAGCCGCTGCAGGCGGGCGAGTACCAGGTGACCGTGGGCAACGTCGACGACGACGAGGCGACCTTCCCGCTGACAGTCGAGGCCGAGCCGGTGGCGGTTCCAGGGCCGCCGACGGCCCAGGTGATCAAACCGGAGGAGGTCACCGCGGGCTACGACGACCGGGTCTGCTGTGAGTCGCAGCTGACCAGCAGCTGCGGCGACACGGAGCGGTGCTCCTTCACCTCGATTTCCAAGGTCCCGGCCGTGTACGTCGAGCCGTCGTCGCTGCCGCCGGCGCAGGCGGGCAGCGCCCTGGTTTGGGTCCAGCGCCTCGACGCCGCGGGACAGCCGGACCCGGACAGGCGGTTCACGTACCCCGCGCGCCACGACGTCAGCTGGACGGTCGAGTTCGCGGCGGCGCAGGCGGAGTACTGCGTGGTGCTCGGCGTGACCAACCTGGTCGATGGGACATCCGTGTCGGGATCGCCGCAGTGCCTGTCGCGCGAGGAGGCCGGCGAGCCGTACGTGGAGAGCGACGAACCGACCGAGGAGGAGATCGAGTCCTGGGAGTGCGTGGGGCCGCTGGAGTACGACGACGGCACGCCGTTCGGCGAGGAGCCGCCGACGAAGAAGTCCGGCTGCCGGATCGGCGCAGATGGCCAGGCGTGGGCATGGTTGGCGGTCCTGGCCGCGCTGGGGCTGCGGCGACGTCGACGCTGATGCGGGCGCGGCACTTCGCCGCCGAGGTGTCGGTCGCGTCACGCGGGCTGGGCTGACTTCGTCGAGCTTCCTGGTCGGGCCGGGGTCGCGTCGGCGCTGACACGCGAGGTTCACTGCGTCGCGCGCCGTGGCATGGCGACGCGCCCCGGTTCGTACGGTGTGATTTGCCGCGCCGTCGTGTTCGTCGGCCCCGGGGCGCGGTCGCGTGACCCGGGGGACGGCGCGGGGTATCGTCGGCGGGCGTGACGTACTCCGAGCGCCCGTGGCAAGCCCCCGCCAGCCGTTCGGCGCGGCATGGGCGGGCAGGGCTCGCGCGTCAGCTGGGGCTGGGGCTGCGGGCGTTGCGGGCGCGGCAGTGGGCCCACTTCGTGCCGCTGCCGCTGGCCGGGGCGCCGCTCGGGGACATGCTCTCCGGGACATGTTCGATGGGACCTGTCCTCTGGGGCATCCTCGCGGGCGCGCTGTGTCTGGCCTGCGCCTACGGGCTGAACGCGCATGGCGACCGCGGCTCCGACGCGCCGGGCAAGAACCCGCTGGTCGGAGCCGAGGTGGGGAATGCGGCGCTGGTGCCGGCGCTGGCGTGCGGGGTCCTGGCGATGGTCGCGGCGGGCCACAGCGGCGGGCTCGGGGCGGCGGCGGTGAGCCTGACGACGGGGGCGCTGTACAGCGTGGGCCCGCGGCTCAAGCGGCTGCCGGGGGTCGGGACGCTGGCGAACGCGGCCATCTTCGCGCCGCTGCTGGCGCTGGTCGGGGCGCCGCGAGAACCTGGCTTTTGGGGCATGTCGCTGGTGTTCACGGCGCTGCTGCTGCAGAACCAGCTGGTCCACGAGCGGGCCGACGTCGGCGAGGATCGGCGCGCGGGCGCCTACACGACGGCGCAGTGGCTCGGGCACGCAGGCGTGGCCGCGGCCGGGCGCTGGCTGGCTGTGGGGGGCTCGCTGGCCGCGGCGGCGCTGCTCGGCCCGTGGCCGGCGCTGGGGGGAGCGACGGGGCTGGCCTTCGGGGCATGGCTGATCGGTCAGGCCGATCCAGCGCGGGCGCGGCGGCGACACCGGGCGCTGGCGCTGGCGACGGGGGCTGTGATCTACGCGCTGGCGCCGGGAGGTGCGGGGTGACGGTGCAGGGAGCGCGGGAGGTACGAGCGTCGGGAGGTCATGGGTACGGGGCGTCGGCCGCGGGAGGTGCGGGGTGACGGCGCTGGTGAAGGCGCGCGACCTGGTGCGGCTGGGGGTGGCGCGGGCGGTCGGGCGAGCGCTGCCGTTCAGCGTCACTTTCATCCTCACGCACCGGTGCAACTTTCGCTGCGAGTACTGCGAGATCCCCGAGCGCGCCGCCGAGGAGATGAGCGACGCCGAGTTCTGCGCGGCCATCGACGAGCTGCGGGCGGCCGGGATGGCGCGGGCCAGCTTCTCCGGCGGCGAGGTGCTGCTCCGCCGCGACGCGCCGCGCATCGTCGGCCACGCCAAGCGGGCCGGCTGCTTCACGTCGATGAACACCAACGGCTGGCGCACGGGCAATGTCTTGAGGGACATGTCGGGGCTCCTCGACATGGTGGTGCTGTCGCTCGACGGGCCGGAGCCGGTCCACGACCTGGTGCGCCGCCGGCCGGGCTCGTACGCGCGGGTGATCGCGGCGATCGAGCAGGCGCGCGGGCTCGGGATGTCGGTGGCGACGATCACTGTGGTGGGGCCGTGGAACGTCGCGCGGATCGAGGAGATCGCGGAGCTGGCGGGGTCGCTCGGGGTGTGGGCGTACTTTCAGCCGGCGCACGAGGAGTGCTTCGACGCCGAGGCCGGGCTGCACCCGGCCCTGACGCCGGCGGTGCTGGCCGAGGTTGCCGACCGGCTGGAGCGCCTGCGTGCGCGCGGGTTGCCGCTCGGAGCGTCACCTGGCTTTTTGCGCAGGTTGCGACGGGCGCCGCGCTTCCACGACTGCGCGGCCTGCCACGCCGGGCGCTACTTCGCCACGGTGATGCCGGAGGGCTGGGTGGTGCCGTGCCACCTGACCTCGGGGACAGGCAAGTACCTGAACGGCCGCGAGGTCGGGTTCGCCCGCGCGTTCTTCGAGATGCCGCACCCGCAGGCCGGAGACGGCTGCGCGATCAGCCCGTACGTCGAGACGGACCTGATCTTCCGCCTCGACCCGCGGGCGATCGCGGCGGCGCTGCGCCGCGGGGACGGGGCGCCCGGGCGCGCAGGTGGATGACCTGTCCTTCAGGGCATGTGGCGGGCGGTCTCAGCGTCGAACACGGCCTCGCCGGCGCGGGTCATGCGAAAGTACAGGTCGTCGTCGGTGTCGAGGCGGCCGTCCTGGCCGCGCGAGCGCAGCTCGAGCAGCCATTCGCCGTCCAGCGGGCGGAGCACGAGGGGGCGCTGCCAGGGGTCGAGCGGCTCCAGGCGGCCGCGGCGGCCCGGGACGCGCAGCTCGGTCAGCGGATCGCCCTGAGCCAGGCTGGCCTGTAGACCGTCGAGGTCGAGGTGCGCCTGCTGTTCGAGCAGCGCGGCCGAAGTCTGCAGCTCGTCGCGCGCGGAGTCGAGGCAGGCGTATCCGCGGCAGCCGGGGCCGAGCATGTGGCGCACTGCGCAGGTGACGGCGAACAGGAAGACGAGCAGGCTGAGGCCGTCGAGGACGGGGCGGACGAGGCGCTGGGACACCGGGGACACCTGCGGCGTTCGGTTGCAGCGGGCGTGCCAGCGAGAAATCGCGGTTTTAGGGGCGCAGGCCGGGGTGCCCAGCGACAATTTGGCGCGCGAGCGGGCGAGAGCGCGACGGGGCTGTCACATGTCGCAATTCCCGGGGGCGGCCGCCGACAGCGGCTCGCACGAGGGGCCGCATCATCACGAGTGGCGCGGCCGGCGGCGAGGATGTCTCTTCGGACAGGCTCGTGGAAGCGGCGCGCTCGCAGGCGCGGGGGCGGCGCTTGTGAGCTGTCTTGGATCGCGAGGGCGCCGCGTCGTCACGAGCGATGCGAGGGGGGCGAAGATGGCCCGTCGGACAGGCCCACGCACTCGCAGACCGCGGCGAGTTGCATCTGTCCTTTCGGACAGGAGAGCTCGAGGCTCACTCGTAGGCGGCGCGGTTGGCGGAGAAGACGAACCTTGCGCCTGGCTTTTCGGACAGGCTCCAGATCCGGTCGCCGGCGAGCATCACTGCCTTGGGCGTGTCGATCCAGCCGTGGGGGACGCCGGGGCCGGCGGCGGGGACGACGTGGAGCGCGCCGGTATCGCCGGGCGGGGTGCTGCTCGACAGATAGAAGGTGCCCTCGCTGCGGGTGATGCCTTCGATCTGGCTCTCGCCGGTGTAGGCGGCCGAGCTGGCCCAGGTGATGACGGAGGGCAGGCGGCCGGTGACCGGGTCGATCGGCCAGGTGAAGACGCGGCCGTCGATGGCGCTGTCGCAGGCGGAGACGCCGTCGCAGAACTCGCCGACGACCAGCTCCGGCGGGCTCGTGCTGCGATCGAGGGCGACGGTGGAGAAGCGCGGGGCGCAGCCGGACGCGGGCTTGTAGGCGCCGACCTGCATGGCCACGTAGGAGTAGAGGCCGCCGTAGTAGTCGTTGACCTGGGAGTCGTAGCCGACCTTGTCGACGCCGGCGTTGACCGCGAGCAGGCGCGACATGTCGAACACCCGCAGGCCCTGGGTCGGGTCGGCGAGGTAGAGGGTGTCGCCGTACCAGGCGATGCTGCCGGCGCGGATCGGGACCGGCTTGAAGTCGACCGGGTCGCCGGGCACGGGCTCGACCAGCAGGATGTGGCGCAGGCTGAAGTCGGGCGCGCCGGTGAGGTCGACCAGGCTGACGCGCACGCCCTTGTCGAAGGAGAGCATCGCGAGCTCCTTGGCGAACCACCAGCCGATCAGGACGACCTCGCGGCCCTCCAGCCGGCCGTCGTCGTAGGCGTCGGCGCTGCCGCTGAGGCCTTGCGGGACCCACCAGGCCTTGTTGAAGTCCTCGTCGTCCCAGCGGAACGCCAGCTCGAGCGCCTCGACGTCGCCGGGCACGGTCGGCGCGGGCTCGGCGACGTTGTTCAGGTCGGCCAGGATCTCGGCGATCGTGCGGGTCGGCAGCGTCTCGGCGAGGGCGTCGGCGAGCGGGCCGAGGTTGTCCCACTCGGGGGCGCGCGTGAGCGCGAAGTTGCAGCGGTCGAGCGGCTCGAGGCCGCTGCCGGGCGCGCCGCTCGGGCCCTCGGGGCAGATCGGCGTCTCGTCCTTGCACGGGTCGACGACGGGCTCGCCGGTGGTCGAGGTGTCGTCGGTGGTCGAGGTGTCGCCCGTGGAGGTCGTCGGCACGACCGGCTCGGTGGTGCCGGTGGTCGAGGTCGACGTCGTCTCGTCGCCGGTGGTGGTGGTGGTCGGCGGGACGGCGGTGGCGCCGGTGGTCGTGCTGGTGCTGGTGTCGTCGCCGGTGACGGTCGCGGTGAGCTGCGGGGGGTCGTCGGAGAAGCAGGCGGCGCTCGTGAGGGCCAGGAGCAGCAGGCAGCGGGACATCCCGCAAAGCCATAGCACCGTGATTCGACGTGCGCACCGGCCGACGCGCCGGCTTCGGGATGCGAGATCGCTCAGACGGGGCTCGCCAGCGCCAGATCGACGGAGAACGCGGCCGCGCCGGCGTTCGTGAGCAGCAGCGGGATCCGCAGCCACGCCTGCGAGGGGGCGCACACCTCCGGGTCGCCGCCGCACAGCACCGCGTCGACGCGCACGAGGAGCTCGCTGCGGACCTCCGATGTGGGGAGTTCGGCGACCGCGAGATCGAGCTCCACGGACATGTCGGATCGGCCCTGTCCCGAAAGCGTGATGCGCTCGGCGGTTGTGACCAGATCGGAGCGGCGCGAGACCTCGAGCGCGAGCCGCTGCGGGGCGCCGTCGTTGAACTTCCAGCCCGCGGGCGCGAGCAGGCGCAGACGGCCCGTCACGCGGCCGGGCGCGAGCGCGGGGGCCTGCTCCAGCACGAGGTCGAACCAGCGCGTGGCGGCGGCGGCGGCGAGCGGCGGCGGCGGCTCGTCGCTCGGAGTCGGCACCGGCGGCGCGCCGCGGACCTCCAGCTCGCCCTTGAAGCTGCCATCGGCGGCGAGGCGGACCAGGCGATGGTGGCCGGTGTCGGCGACGAGGAGGTCGCCGTTCGCCAGGACCGCGAGGCCGCCGGGCTCGCGCAGGGACTCGTGAGCTGTCCCGAGAGACAGAGTCGAGACGAGGCCGGCGCGGCGGTCGAGGCGGCGCAGACGGTCGTTGAAGGTGTCGGCGACGAGGAGGTCGCCGTCCGCGGCGACTGCGACCGCGAGCGGGTGCTGCAGCCGCGCGGCCGCGAACGGGCCGTCCTCGGCGCCCCAGTCGAACAGGCCGGCGCCGACGAGGGTGCGGGTGTCGCCGCTGGCGAGGTCGAGCTCGCGGATCGCCGAGGTCTCGCTGTCGGCGATCCACACCCGGTCGCCGGCGCGCGCGAAGCCGGACGGCTGGGCGAAGCAGGCGACCCGCGGCGGGCCGTCGACCAGCGCCTCGCGGCCGTCGCCGGCCAGCATGTCGACGGTGAAGCCGCCGTCCGCGGCCGGGACGAGCACGCCGAGCTGGTGCGAGCCGGCCAGACACACCAGGATCCGCTCGCCGTCGAGGACGAGGTCCCAGGGCGAGCGCAGGGCGGTGGTGCGGGCCGGTGAGGGGCTGGCGATCGGGACATGTCCCATGGAACCTGTCCCGGCGACCGTGTCCAAACGGTCATGCACGAGGTCGGCGCGGACGACGGTGTGGTTGCGGGCGTCGCAGATCCACAGCGAACCGTCGCCCGACCAGGCGAGGCCCTGCGGGTCGTCGAGGCGGGCCTCGGCGAATGCGCCGTCGCGGTGGCCGCGGTGGCCCGAGCCGATCGTGACGAGGACGTCGCCGTCCGCCGAGAGCACGAGGACGCGGTGGTGGCCGGAGTCGGCGACTGCGATCCGGCCGTCGCCAGCGACCGCGACCTTGCCGGGGAAGGCCAGCGGACGCGGCGGTGGCGGCTCGCCGCGCGGAATCGTCAGCGGCTCGCGGGCGAGGGTGCCGTGGGCTTCGCCCTCGGCCAGGAGCCCGCGGACGAGGGTGTCGAGGGCGGCAGGGTCGGGCTCGCCGGGGGCGACGGCGGCGATCGTGCCGTCGGGGCGGACGACCACGAGGGTGGGCCACGAGCGGATCGCGTAGCGCTCCCAGATCGCCAGGCCGTCGTCGACGACCACCGGGTGGGCGACGTCGTGGCGCGCGATCGCGTCGGCGACCCGCTCGGGGGCAGCCTCGCCGGGGAACTTGGCCGAGTGGACGCCGATGACGACCACCGGCTTGCCGGCGTAGCGCCGCTCGAGGTCCCGCAGGACCGGCAGCACGTGCATGCAGTTCACGCAGCAGGACGTCCAGAAGTCGAGGACGACGACGTGACCGCGGAGCTCGCGGAGTCGCAGCGGGCGAGTGGTGCCGAGCCAGGCGCGGGCGGGCTCCAGCTCGGGGGCGCGGAGGCGTTCCATGGCGGGACGCTAGCCGACCGGGGGACGCGGGCGAGGACCGATGCGCGTGAGGTGGCGTGACGTCCGGGGTGTCGCCGAACGTGATCATGCGGACCGGCGGCGGTTGAAACAGGGGGGTCCGGGCACTAGGCTTTGCCCGCGATGCAGCCGTTCCCCTCGCTCGTGCTCCGCGCCGGCGGCGCGGCCGCCCAGGGGGCCTTCGCGGAGGCCCAGGCGGCGTTCCTCGACCCCGATCCGGCCACCGTGCGGCGGCTGCGCGAGCTGCTGGAGGCCAGCGGCGCGGGGATCGTGGCCCACTTCTACATGGACGCGGAATTGCAGGGCGTGCTGTTCGCCTGCGACTGGCCGCACATCCACATTTCCGACTCGCTGGTGATGGCCGACCGGGCGCTGCAGATGGCCCGCGACGGCGCGCGGTCGATCGTGGTGCTCGGGGTCGACTTCATGTCGGAGAACGTCCGCGCGGTGCTCGACGCCGCCGGCTTCGAACATGTCCCGGTGTACAGGGTGGCCGAGGAGGCGATCGGCTGCTCGCTGGCGGCGGCCGCCGAGGCGCCGGCCTACGCGGCCTACCTGCGCCGCGCGGCGCAGACGCCCGATTCGCTGCACGTCGTGTATATCAACACCAGCCTGCGCACCAAGGCGTACGCGCAATCGCTGGTGCCGACGATCACCTGCACCTCGTCGAACGTGATCCAGACGGTGCTGCAGGCGTTCGCGCAGGTGCCCGAGGGCCACGTGTGGTTCGGGCCCGACACGTACATGGGCGAGAACCTGCGGGCGCTGCTGACGAGCCTGGCGGAGATGGACGACGCGGCAGTGCGCGCGCTCCACCCGGCCCACGACGCGGCCAGCATCCGCGCGCTGCTGCCCCGCTTCCACCACTTCGAGCAGGGTTCGTGCATCGTCCACCACATGTTCGGCGCCGAGGTGGTGCGCCGGGTGCAAGAGCACTACGCCGACGCCCACGTCACTGCCCACCTCGAGGTGCCGGGCGAGATGTTCGCGCTGGCGCTGGAAGCCCAGCGCGCCGGCCACGGGGTGGTCGGCTCGACGTCGAACATCCTCGACTACATCACTGCGCAGGTGAAGAAGGTCGGGGATGTCCCCGGGGACAGGTCGCCGGTGCGCCTGCAGTTCGTGCTCGGGACCGAGGCCGGGATGGTGACTGCGATCGTCCACCAGCTGCGGGCGCTGCTGCAGACGCTGCCGCGCCCGGTCGAGGTCGAGATCGTGTTCCCGGTGGCCGACGCGGCGGTGGTAGCGACCGGCGACGTCCACCTGCCGCTGGTGCCGGGCGTGGCCGGCGGCGAGGGCTGCTCGACCGCGGGCGGCTGCGCGACCTGCCCTTTCATGAAGATGAACTCGCTGGACGCGCTGCTCGAGGTGCTGGCCCGCGCGCCGGAGGCCGGCGACAAGCTGGTGGCGTTCGCGCCGCGCAAGTACGTCGAGAAGATCGGCGAGCAGACGATCGCGCAGCTCGGCGAGCTGCCGATCCGCCACATGCGCGAGTTCTCGCGCACCAAGCAATTGCCGGCGGCGCTGGTCACAGACATCCGCGCGCGGGGGCTGTCGGCGGCGTCGTAGCGGGGCTCCGTGCGAGAGACGACGCGCGGGCTCTCGAGGCCGGCGCGTCGCGGCGCGTGATTCACCAGCCGAGGTGCTCGCCCAGCGCGGTCACCAGGTTCTGGCCCATGGCCTCGTGCGTGGCGACGCTCGGGTGGCCGTCGCAGCCCCAGCCGTTGGCCTGCGCATTGATGTCGGCGAAGGCGACGTCCATGTCGCCGGCCTGGTGGCGCTGGTCGACTGCGCTCTGCAAGTAGCCGGCGACCATCGTCGCTTCGTCGCCCCACAAGAGCGGCGCGACCGGGAGTATGAAGGCGTCGGGGTAGACGTCGCGCAGGTGGGTCAGGAACGCCACGTAGGCCGGTACGAACACGTTCTCGGCGGGGTCCTTGTCGGTGCTGAAGTCGTTGGTGCCGAGGTTGATGACGACGACGTCGGGTTGCCAGCGCGCGTGGTCCCACGCGGTGCCGCCGTCGCCGGCGATCGTGCGGTCGTAGATCTGCGGCATCGGCTCGAACACGTCGTCGCCGTAGTTGTTGACCATGCCCTTGCCCGACCAGGCGACCGTGTGCAGCTCGGCGCCGACGGCCCGCGCCGCGACCGCGCCGTAGGTGAGCCAGTGATTCTCGGTCTCGGCCGAGAAGCTGCAGGGGGAGATGCCCTCGTTGCCGTAGCCGCAGGAGATCGAGTCGCCGATGACCTGGATCCGCCGCGTCACGGGCGGGGGCGAGAGCAGCTCGCCGGTGATGTCGAAGCCGAGGACGGTGGTGACGCCGAACGAGCCCTCGGTGCGGCGGTACAGCTCGACGGTGTGCTCGCCGGGCGCGAGGCCGGTCGCCAGCGGGTAGGTCTGCGCGCCGGGCTGGGTGTTCAGCGGCGGCTGGACCGCGCCGTCGACGACGACGGTGAACCATCGACCATTGTCGTCGAGGCTGACGTGGAGATCGGTGCCGTCGAAGCGGACGACCGCGCCGACGCCCGACCAACTCATGCGAATGGCGCTCGGATCGCTGTCGTCGTGGCGGCCGACGTAGTGAATCCCGGGCGGACGGGCCGGCTCGCCGGTGGTGCTGTCGTCGGTGGTGCCGGTGGTCGTCGTCGTAGGATCGACGGGGTCGGTGGTGCTGGTGGTCGAGGTCGTGGGCGCGGCGGTGTCGGTGACGGGCTCGTCGCCGCTGGTGCCGACGGTGTCGCTCGAGGCGGTGGTGCTCGTGCTCGCGTCCGCGGTGGAAGTCGAGGCTGTCGAGGTGCCGGTCGAGGCGTCGGTGTCGCCGGGGTCGCCGCCGCCATTGCAGGCGACGAGCAGCAGCAAGGAGATCGAGAGCGTCCGCATGGCGCAGCGAGTCTATCAGCGGCTCGCGAGGCGCACGGCGGCGCGGGCCCGCGCGGACCTTCGCGGCTGCGGACCGGTGCTCACCGATGTCGCCGCCGGGCCCGAGCGAAGTGGATAGTCACCTGTCCCGAAGTGCAGATGAGCGCGGCGTGCCCGGCGAAGCAGACTTCGCGCGAGCGCGGCCGGTGGTTTGAAGATCAGCCGGAGCGATCGGGCGGGGGCTCAAAAAATCTCGGCGATCAGGCAGCGCAGGCTGCCGCCGGCTTTTTCGAATTCGTCGACCTCGACCGGGAGCAGGCGGAAATCCCAGCTCTCGAGCGCGGCGCGCGAGGCCGGGCGGAGCGCGCGGAAGGCGGTGGCGCTGAGCATCAGGTCGCGCTCCGAGACTGCGATGCAGTTGGCGGCGAAGGCCTGCTTCTCGGCGTCGTCGAGCTCGAGGGTGCGGCCCTCGTAGGCGCGGGCGATCGCGGCCGGGACCTCGGGGTCGGCGAACGAGCCGGGGTGGAGGACGCAGGCGCGCCCGGCCAGCACCGCGAGGACCACGTTGGTGTGGTACTCGCTCGGCTGCAGGGCGAAGCGGAAGGTCAGGCGCAGGCCGAAGGCGGTGTGCATGGCGGCGCACCCGAGCTCGTCGGCGCGCTGGCTGAGTCCGCACAGGCCGAGGCCGCGCCGGCGGTCGATCACGAGCGGGCCGGTCAGCTCGGAGACGCCTGGCTTTTGCGTCATGTCCGTGAGGGCATGTCCGAAGGTCCAGGTGAAGAGGTCGCGCACGTCGTTGCGGGCGGCCTCGGCGCGGCGGACCGGGTGGCGCATCGAGCCGACGATCAGGCGGTCGGGGATGGTGGCGAAGGCGTTGTTGGTGAACACTGCGTCGTCGAGGCCGTCGCGGCCGGGGAAGACGAGGACGGGCAGGCCGCAGGCGCCGAGGGCCCGCACGAGGCCGTGGTGCTGGGCGAAGGCGCGTTCGAGGTCGATCTCGCCGGCCTGCATGTAGGCGTTGTCGGTCGCCTCGGGGCTGATCCGGAAGCCGATCGGGCTGACGACCATGGCGGCCGACATGGTCGGCTTGCCCCACGCGCCGCGGGCCTCGATCTGCTCGGGGAGGGCGGCCAGGAAGTCTGCCGGACTGGTGACGATCATCGGCCGCGCATGCTACCACCCGGGGCCGGGCGACTGGCGGGCTCAGCCGGGGGAGACGCTCAGGAGCCACTCGTATCGCGGCTGGGCGCCGCAGTCGCCCGGGACGTCGGCCCGCGCGAGGGAGAGGTCGCCGTAGAGGTCATCACCCTCGGGCGTGCCGAACAGGAACAGCGGGATCGTGGCGCCGGGATCGACGGGCGGGCTCTCGATCTCGGCGTTCCACAGCGCGGCGATGAAGCGGAGCCGGCGCGCGCCCGGCGGCTCGAGGCAGCAGTCGCCGGCGCAGGGGCACGCGATCGCGCCCGGGCCGTGGGGGATTCCGGTGAGCGCGAACGGGCCGACCGGGTCGGTGTGCGGCACGGCGCCGGTGAATCGGTACATGAACTTCGGGACAGGTTCCGGGTGACCGCGACGGAGGCCGACCACGGCCAGGCCGCCGACCTCGCACTGCGCCGGGTCGGCGCCCGCGCGGCTCCACTCGACGTCGAGCTGCAGGCAGTCGCCGGCGGCCAGCTGCGCCGGCAGGCCGACCAGGCCGTCGGGGAGCGCGAGCGCGAGGTCGAGCGTGACGGCGGGGTCGCAGGCGCCGCAGGTCGCGTCCGCGCAGACCGAGACCTCGAGGTGATCGACGCCGGCGGCGATCACCTGCAGGCCGGAGAGCTGCTCGACGGTGCCGCACTCGCGCGCGCTGAGGTCGGTGGCGAGCCCCTGCTCGACGCGCGTCAGCGTGACGTCGACGCCGTCCGGCGCGTACGGACAGTGGCCGAAGTCGGGCTCGCCGGTGCTCGTGTCGGCCGCGGTGGTGCTGTCCGAAGGGTCCTGTCCCGGGGTGGAATTCTCGCTCGTGGCGGTGCTGGTGGGCTCTTCGCCGCCGGAGGTGGTGCCGGTGGTCGGGGCCACCTCGGCGGTGTCGCCCGGGGCGGAGGCGCCCGTGGTCTCGCTGTCGCCCGGCGCGCCCGAGCCATCGTCCTGCTCGGGATCGTCGGGCTTGGGGCAGGCGGCGAGGACGGACGCGAGCGCCAGGGGAAGGAGGTTGCGGGGGGTCGAGAGCGCGAGGGGCATGCGCGCCAGTCTCGGGTTCGCGCACGATCTGTGGCAGGACACGCGGATCTGCCTGCGAGCTCCGCGAGGGCCGCGCGGGCGCGCGCCGTCAGAACTTGCTCACCGGGATTTCGATGATCTCCGGCCACTCGAGGGTTTCGGCCAGCCAGCTCTGCACCTCGGGGCCGTCGAGGCGCGTGGCGGCGAAGCCGACGGCGTCGTCGCGGCCGCACACGTTGTGGCGAGTGAAGGCGAAGGCGGCGCCGAGCGGCTCGAGCGGGGTCTCGTCGGGGATGGCGCGGCCGTCGGGGATCCCGAGCACGCGCGCCGCGGTGACGCCGACGACCTGCCGATAGCCGCCGCAGGTCGCTACCACGGGGCCGCCGCTGTCGCCGTGGCACAGGCCGTGGGCGTCGGCGGTGAGGCCTCCGGGCGGGGTGTACGGGAGCAGCGTGTTGGTGTCGACGCAGTGCTGGCCGCCCGAATCGACGCACAGCTTGGGCTGCGCGACGAGCCCGACCTTGCGCAGGATGCCCCAATCGAAGGTGCCCGCCGCGACTGCGCCGACGCCGAAGCCATAGACCTCGGCCGTGGTCTTGCAATCGGCCAGCGGGTCCAAGCCGGACAGCGCCACGGGCGAGACGGAGACGGCCTGGTCGAGCTCGACGATCGCGAGGTCGAACTTGAGGGCCGGCTTGCCGCCGTCCCAGCTCGGGTGCCTGGCGATCGAGACGGCGCCGATCGTCGGCTCGTTCGGGTTCAGCACCGGCTGGGGCTCGCCGACGCTGATCTTCAGGTGCTTGGCGGCGGTGGTGTCGTGGAAGCAGTGCGCCGCGGTGAGCACCTGGGTGGGCGTCACGAGCACGCCGCTGCACGAGCGCACGCCGCCGTACGGCCAGTCGTAGGCGATGTGGACCGCCGCGGCCGCGACCTCGTCGCCGGGCTGGATCTCGTCGTCGCCGACGCCGCCTGGATCGGGCGCCCCGGTGAGCTCGAGGTTGCCGAGGTTGCCGCAGCTCCACGGGCCGCTGGCGTCGCTGATGCTCACGCTTGGGAAGTCGCGCAGGTTCTCGGGGTAGGACGTGGTGCCGGCGCCGAGCACCATGTTCATGCGAGAGAGGTTGTCGGTGACCGCGGTGGGCAGGTCGGAGATCCGCAGCAGCGCGTGGCCTCCGAGTGAGGAGCTGGTGACCTGGTACTCGCAGTCCTCGCACACCGCTTGTTCGTTGGCGCTGTTCCACAGCGACCAGTCGACGCCGGCGAACCACGCCGGATTGCCGGCGGTGCCGGGCAGGCCACTGACGTTGTCCACGCGCTTGACCGAGAGATCGACGCACAGGTCGAGGTGAGCCTGGCCGGGGGTCTTCGAGGGGACGACGCGGAAGTCGGTGACGCACCCGCGGCAATAGCTGCCGCCGGGGCTCTCGTCGAGCACCGGGTCGCCCCCGAGCTCGTTCTTGCGAAATTCGGCGTCGGGCTCGACATCGCAGGCGACGAGGTTTGCGAGCAGCGTGCTCGCCAGGACCGAGAGTGCAGTGGACGAAATTCGCGCGTAAACCATGGTGAGCTCCTGTATCGAGGTCTTGCCCACCCGCCGGGCCTGACTGATACGCGAAACTTCGCCATGGCAGTGAGCGTCGTCACTGCTCGCTTCTGCGACGTCCGATCGGCGTCCCCTCGCTCCATTCTCCATCGTCGTCGTTCGTGCGCCTGCAACGATCACGGCACGAACAGCCGCAGCATCCGCAGGTCGTCCTGCAAGCTCGGCTCGAGGCTGGCACGGGCCGAGAGATAGGCGGCGCGCCACGCCTCGGCGACGTCGCCCGCGGGCAGCGAGGCGAGCGCGGCGTAGAACTCGAGCGCGAAGGTGCGGGTGGCGTCGGC
Source organism: Nannocystis sp. RBIL2 (assembly GCF_026626745.1). Classification (GTDB taxonomy): domain Bacteria; phylum Myxococcota_A; class Polyangia; order Nannocystales; family Nannocystaceae; genus Nannocystis. The sequence continues at coordinate 1,252,035 of NZ_JAPNJW010000001.1, read as the reverse complement.
GTCGACGTCGCGCACCGAGCCGACGACCTGTCGCGCACCGCGGAGCAGGAAGGCGTGCGCCAGACTGAGGCCGCCGCCGAGAGTGTCGGCGTCGACGAACGAGGAGCGACACGCCGACAGGTAGACGAGTCGCGGCACCGCGGGCGCGGCCAGGATGGCCTCGCGCGTGAGCACGTGGGCGCCGCCGAAGGCGAGCTGGACGTCGGCGGCGAACACCGCCTCGTCGGCCGGGTGCTGCCCGTGCGCGGCGAGGTGGGCGAGCGCGGCCCCGCCGGTCAGGAGCGGCGCGAACGGTTCGGGCGAGTCTGCGGCGCGGTGGTCGACCCGCACGCCGCCGGCCGCGAGCGCGGCAGCCACCGCGCGGCCCTCCTCGGGCAGCGAATAGTCGCTGCCGCTGATCACGAGGGCCCCGCTGCTGCGCGGAGAGGGCTCGCCGCAGGCGGCGACGTCGAGGCCGTACTGCACCGGCGCCGCGTCGAGGAGGATGCCGCCGTCCCACGGCAGGGCGTGGAACGGCAGGGCGTGCAGCGCGTCGGTCGGGAAGATCGTCACGACCTCGGCGGCGGCGATGTCGGCTTCGAACGGCGCGAGCAGCTGTTCGGTGAATGTCGATAGTGTCTCTTCGGACAGGCGATGCATATCGCCGGGGAGCGGCGCGACCCGCAGCGCCTCGGCGCGCACACCGGTGGTGGTGACTGCGAAGCCGACCCACGGGGCGAGGTCGCCGGCGCCGGCGGGGTCGAGCGGGAAATACACCAAGTGCAGCGCGCCGGGCCCGGGCAGGTCGTCGCGCGGCCGCTCGGCCTCCTGGCACCATTCGCGCGCGTGCATCCGCAGGGCGCGGTTGCGGGCGTTCCGCGCCAGCGACAGCGCCGCCCCGTCGTCGCCGTCGCCGAGCAACAGGTCGAGCAGGCGCCGCGTGGTGGTGGCGAACATGCGATAGCGGCCATCGGCGGCCGCGCCGTAGGCGGCGACGTTGCGCGCGTGGGCGTGGGCCTCGAGCACCGCCTCGGCGGCCTCGTAGGCGGCGATCGCCGCGTCACGATCGCCGCGCGCCTCGTCGACCAGGCCGCGCGTCCAGGCGACGAACCATTCGCCCATCGGCACGACCTCGCCGAGTTCGGCGCCGGCGAGCGCGGCCTGCCATGCATTCGCCTCGTCGACCCGGCCGCCGGCCAGGGCCGCGCGCAGGCGGACGATGTTCAGCCACATGCGCTCCTCCGGGCTCATCGCCGCGTCGCCGAGGCCGGCGAGCGCGCTGTCGACCTCGTCCAGGGCGCCGCGCTGCAGGGCCGCGAGGGCGAGGTTGATGCGCACGTTGTTGGCGTGCGAGCGGTCGCGCGTGCCGTCGGCGGTGAAGGTGGCGAGCGCCGACGTCAGCAGCGGGACCGGATCGGCGCCCGCGAGCCCGGCCTCGCGCAGGACGAGCAGGCCCCAGGCGATCTGATTGCGCAGGACCGCCGCGGCGTAGGCGTCGCCCTCGCGCGCGAGCACGTCGAGGAACAGCGACAGCGCGGCGAAGCTGCGGTCCCAGGCCACGCGGTTGCGCAGGTGGGCGGCGAGCTCGGTGCGCAGCGCGGCGCTGGCGGCGAGGTCGCGGGTGAGGTCGAGGAACTCCGCGGCGCCCTGCGGATCGCTACGGAACAGGCGGGCCAGGAACAGCGGCTGGGCGGCCTCGACGACGCGGCGCAGGGCCGCCAGCGCGGCGGCGAAGTCCATCTGTCGCTGCCAGTGCAGCGCCCACATGAAGTGATAGCGCGGGAGCTGCAGCGGGTCGGCGAGACAGCCGGCGTCGGCGTAGCGCCGGAGATATTCGCCGGCGCAGCCGAGCTCGGGCAGCCGCTCGCCGCACACGCGAAACCCGGCCTGGGCGGCGTCGCAGGCGGCGGCGAGGTGGTCGGGCGAATCGCCGGCGAGCGCGGCCAGCTCGCGGTCGACGAGGTCGAGCTCGCGCTGCGGCTCGCCGGCGCGGTGGGCCGCGCGTCGCTCCTCGCGCAGCGCGGTGGCCGGATCGCTCGGTGATTCGAGGCCGGTCGCCCGGAGCCACAGCGCCGCCGCCAGGATCGCCGGATTCATCGCTGCACCGAATGGCTATTCGACGATCAGCCGCGCGGGCGGATCGAGCCACACGAACTGCCCCGATTTCGTGTCGCGCGCGCCGCAGGTCACCTGCCAGGTGCCGCGGCCGAGGTCGGCGAGGACGTGCAAGGCCTGGCCGCGCTCGTCCTGCGGCGCCGGCTTGCCGCCGAGCATCCGCTGATTCGCCGGCTCGCTCGCCTTGGTGGCCCGCACCGCGACGATCTCGAGCGAATCGTCGCCGCGGCACTGCAAGTAGAAGTGATCGCCGCCGGCGACCCGCAGCTCGGCGCCGCCGGCCTCGTCGCCGCGCAGCGCCGGGAACACGCGCACCTCGCCCGCGCCGGTGCCGTCGCCGACCGGGCCGGACGGCCGGAACACGATCAGCAGCATCGCGGCGGCCGCAGCCGCCAGCGGGGCGGTCCAGCGCAGCCAGCGAGTGCTCCGCGGCGCCAGCGGCACGACGTTGCTCGGCCGTGGTGCCTCGGCCGGGGCCGCCTGCTCGGGCCGCGGGAGCTCGGTCGATGCAATGGACCGTGGCGCCGCGACCGGGGCCGAGAGGGTGGCGAGCGCGTGGGCGACCATGCGCGAGCGCGCGGCGGGATCGAGCGGCGCCAGCTGTTCGCGCAGCGCGGGATCGTCGGGGAACGCGGCCTCGGGGGGCGTGCGGCCCTCGCCGACGGCCAGCCACGGCTCGGGGATGTCTTCGAGCGCGCGCAGCTCGGCGTCGAGCGCGTCGTCGTCCGTCGTCGGTGGATTCGAGTGGTTCGCCGGGGCCTTCATGCCGTACCTCCCTGGGGCCTCAAGAACTGCGCGAGTCGCCGCAGGAGCCGTGATTTGCGTTGTTGATAGGTCTGCGCCGAGATGCCGAGCCGCTCGCACAGCTCGTCCTGCGCGAGTTGCTGGTCGTAGATGAGCGCGAACAGCTCCTGGTCGCTCGGCGACAGCGCGCTCACGGCCCGCTTGGCGTCCATCAAGCGGTCGAGCACCTCGATGCTCGAGCCGGTGGTGTCGCTGGGGTCGGTCGAGGTCATGTCCTCTTCCAGGAGTTCCCAGGCGAGGGCCCGTTTACGACACAGCTTCTGCAAGCAAAGCATCGTGACCCCCATCACGAATCGCCGCAGCGCGCCCTCCTTGTGGACGAAGTCGGGGCTCTCGCCGAACTTCCGCAGGACCCTCGCGTCGCGATTAAACAGGTATGTGAGCACTGACTGCACGTCGTCCTCTTTGCTGCGCTCGGGACCGACGCGGAGCCACGGTTTCCTGTGAAACAGCAGGGCGCGGGCCGCGATGACCGGTGGCTCGAGCTCGGTCACCAGCGCCTGCAGTTCGGCCGGATCGCGGCTGTCGAGCGCGCGCACGAGCCTGTCTCGGGTCCAATCGGACATCGCTTCTGGTAGCACGGCGCCGCGCGGCCCATACTGAACGAATTGCTGTGAGCTTGGACGACGGCGCGCCCCGGTCAGCCTCGCCGGCGTCGGGGGAACTGGTCGCTCCCGGATCTCCGCACGCGTCCGGGGCCCGGGGTCGCGGGCCGATCCGCGCTGACAGCGGGCGCGGCTTCGCCCGCTGTCAGCGGGGTTCGAGCCGCCGCGACGGGGGCATGGGGAGTCACGCCCGAATCGAGGGTGTGATGATTGCGGGGGCCACGAGTGCCCTCAATGCAATGGGGCATCGTCACCAGCGCGAATGCGACGATGCCTCGAAGAGACGCTCACTCGGCTTCGGGGGTCGAAGCGGGGGCTTTCCCGCGCGATCGCGGGTTCGCGCGGCTCGGGCCAGGCCCCACTGCGACCCGGGGGAAGCTCCAGTGAATGGCGGCAGCGGCGTGAGCTTGTCGCGGCCGTGACGGGCTCGCGCCCCGGAGCCTCGTGGTATGCACGCCCGACTTCGGGAGCCCGAGACTTATGCAGATGAATTGGATGCAACCCTTGCGCGCGCCCGCGTGGGCGCTCGCGCTGGCGGCGAGCGGGTGCGGTGCGAGTGGCGGTGATTCGGCGACGCAGCCGACCACGACCGACGACACGAGCGCGAGCACGACCGACGGCGGACCGACCACCTCGACGACCGACACGCCGCCCACCGGGACGACGAGCACGGACACGACGGCGAGCGAGACCACCGGTCCGGACCCGACCGAGGGCACGACGACGACGACCACCACGACGGTCGGCACGGACACGACCGACGGCGTCACCAGCACCAGCACCGACACCACGGCCACCGAGACCGCCGGCGAGACGACGGTCGGGACGACCGACACGACGACCGAGGCGACGACCGAGACGACCGGCGAGGAGACCTTCGTGAAGGTCCAGATCGTCGCGTTCAACGACTTCCACGGCAACCTCGAGCCGCCGAGCGGCAGCGGCGGCAAGGTCAAGATCGACGCCAATACCTCGGTCGATGCCGGCGGTGCGGCCTTCCTGGCCCACCACGTCGCCGCGCTGCGCGAGCAGAACCCCAACACGATCGTGGTCTCGGCCGGCGATCTCATCGGCGCGTCGCCGCTGGTGTCGGCGCTGTTCCACGACGAGCCGACGATCGAGGCGATGAACCAGATCGGCCTCGACTACAACGCCGTCGGCAACCACGAGTTCGACGACGGCGCGAACGAGCTGCTGCGCATGCAGGGCGGCGGCTGCCACCCGGTCGACGGCTGCGGCGACGACACGCCGTTCCCGGGGGCCGCGTTCCAGTTCCTGGCCGCCAACGTGCTGACGCAGGAGGAGCCGGTCGAGACCCTGTTCCCGAGCTATGCGCTGCACATGGTCGAGGGCGTGCAGATCGCCTTCATCGGCCTCACGCTCGAGGCGACCGGCAGCATCGTCTCGCCGAGCGGGATCGTCGGCCTCACCTTCGCCGACGAGGTCGAGCGGGTCAACGCGCTGGTGCCCGAGCTGACCGGCGTGGGCGTCGAGACGATCGTGGTCCTGATCCACGAGGGCGGGCTGCAGAGCGGCCTCTACAACGAGTGCCCGGGGATCTCGGGCCCGATCGTCGACATCGTCGAGGGCCTCGACGACGCGGTCGATGTGGTCGTCAGCGGCCACACCCACCAGGCCTACAACTGTGTCATCGACGACAAGATCGTGACCAGCGGGGCCTCGTTCGGCCGCGTCTTGACCGACATCGACCTCGAGATCAGCAGCAAGACCGGCGACGTCACCATGGCCACGGCCACGAACGTGGTCGTCACCCGCGAGTCGGCGGACCCGGTGATCGAGGCGTTCGTGGCCATGTACAAGCAGCTGGCTGCGCCGCTGGCGAACCAGCAGATCGGCACGATCACCGCCACGCTCGAGAAGTTCGCGCCGGACGACTCGCCCGGCCTGTCGACGATGGGCGCGGTGGTGGCCGACGCGATGCTCGACGCCACCCAGGACCCGATCCTCGGCGGAGCCGAGCTCGCGCTCATGAACCCGGGCGGCGTGCGGGCCGATCTGGCCTACCCGAAGTCGGGCGGCGAGCCGGTCGACGGCATCGTCAGCTACGGCGAGGCGTTCGCGGTCAACCCGTTCGGCAACAACCTGGTGGTCTTGACCCTCACGGGCGCGCAGATCGACGCGCTGCTCGAGCAGCAGTTCGCCGACGGCCAGCAGGACAACATCCTGCAGGTGTCGGCGGGCTTCTCGTACGCGTACAGCGAGAGCGCGCCGGTCGGGTCGAAGATCGACCCGGCCAGCATCGAGCTGGACGGGGTCGCGATCGTGCCCGATCAGGAGTACCGCGTGGGCACCATCGGCTACCTGGCCGACGGCGGCGACGGCTTCAGCGTGTTCAAGGCCGGCACCGACCGCGTCGGCGGCGTGACCGACATGCAGGCGCTGCAGGACTACTTCGCCGACCACTCGCCGGTGTCGCCGCCGGCGCTCGACCGCATCACGCTGGTGCCGTGATTTCGGCTGGCCCGAAGGACATGCCCCCGGAGGCATGTCCTCGGAGTCATGGCCGAGACGACATGTCCGAACGCGCCGCCTCGGGGCGGCGGGCCGAGGTGGCCTGCAGGCAGCGCTGCAGGGCCTCGTGCAGGTTGCGGTAGGTGACGACGCCCGCGATCTCGACGCCGCTCGCGGTGAGCGCGTCGGCGACGGCGGGCTGGAGGCCGCACAGGACGCCGCGGGCGCCGAGCAGGTCGACGGCGCGGACGAGGCGGAGCAGGTGGTCGGCGGTGGTCTCGTCGAGGGCCTCGACGCCGGTGAGGTCGAGGATCGCGAAGCGGGCGCGGGTGCGGGTGACCTCGGCCAGCAGCCGCTCCATGATGTGGGCCGCCCGCGCGGCGTCGATGGTGCCGAGCAGCGGGAGGGTCAGGATGTTGTCCCAGAGCTGGATGATCGGCGTCGAGAGCTGGCGGATCGCGCTGTCCTGGCGGGCGATGATCTCGATCTGGGCCCGCAGCTCGTCCTCGCGGCGGCGCTGCTCGGTGATGTCGCGGAAGATGCCGTAGAGGCGGGTCAGCTTGCCGTCCTCGAAGAACGGCACGCCGGCGGCCTGGACGTGGCGGCGGTTGCCGCGGAAGGTGACGATCTCGAGCTGGACGTCGTACGGCTCGCCCTGCATGCAGCGCTCGACCGCGGCCGAGATGATCGGCACGTGCTCGGGGGCGTAGAAGTTGATCGCGGTGGCGAGGTCGGGGACAAAGCCGCGCGGGACCTCGTGGAGGCGGTGGGTCTCCTCGGTCCAGTAGAGCGTGTTGTTGACGAGGTCGACCTCCCAGCCGCCGACGGCCCCGGCGGCTTGGGTCTGGCGCAGCAGCTCGACCGAGCGCCGGACCCCCTCCTGCTCGGCGCGCTCGTCGGTGATGTCGCGGACGACGGCCACCACGGAGGCGCGACCCGGCCGCGTCGACGCGGCCTCGCTCTGCTCCTGCCACCAGCGCGTGGCGCCGCCGACCTGCACGCGGTACTCGAGGATGGCAGCGCCGGCGGTGAGCAGCTGCTCGCGTCGCACGACGCGGAGCTTGTCGCGGTCGTCGGGGTGAACCGCGGCGAGCCAGGTCCCGACCACCGGCGGGACGTCGCCGTCGCGCCCGAGCAGCTGGCGGACGCGGTCGCTGTAGTAGGCGGGGGCGTCGGCGGCCAGCGGGTCGTCGGCGCCGAGGTCCTCGAACTCGAGGACGGCGGCGCCCGAGAGGTGGAGCGCCCGCGTCATGCGGTCGAGCGCGGCTCGTTGCGGTTCGGTGGCCATGCGGTGGAGACGGCGAGGCGAGGCGGCGCGCGCACGCCAATTGCGCGGCGGAAGACCGTACGGCGGGCTGGACGTGTTGTCCAGCCCGCCGGGCGAGAGTTGTGAGCCAGCGCAGGCGCTCAGGGCGCGGGCGACTCGAGGCGCACGAAGTCGATCAGGAGGAGCTTGCGCTTGGCGATGCGCCAACCTTGCGGGGTGCGCACGACAGTGTCGAAGTAGGTGCCGTGCGCGACCTCGATGGCGCCGTCCGGATCGATGACGTGCGTGGCGCTGAGATACGACGTCATGGTGCCGGTGTTGCCGTCGAGATCGATGCGGACGTTGCTGACGAGGTGATGGGTCGCCACGTAACCGCTGTCGGCGAACACCTTCTGGACCTCGACGGCCCACGCCTCGGGACCGGTCGCCCCGACCCCGGGCGGGCCGTTGGGATCGGCGCCCGGGAAGTAAGCGCCGATCTGGGCGTTCGACGTGAAGCACTCCTTGTAGGTCGCCTTGCCCTTGGCGAAGTCACCATTGCCGATGGCGTCGGTGGCCTCGGCGTAGCAGTAGGTCAGATCGGCGATCTCGGCCCGGTCGGACAGGCGCTTGCCGGCGTCCTCTCCGCCCTTCTTGGCGTCGGCCGTCGGGCTGATGGCGACGGAGGCGAAGCAACTGACAGCGACCACGAGATTGCGTATCGAACGGTGTTTGAACAGCATCAGGATGAACTCCGGAGCGGCGATTGTAGCGACTGTCCATCACCGGCGCTGGCTCCGCCGATCGTACGCGGATCGGTCATTCACCCGTATGCGCGGGCACAGGTGGAGGTGCGGCGACTGTCGGCGGGTGTGCGAGTCGGGGACACCGAGCAATCGTGGGTGCCACTGTCAGTAGGGCTTCTGCCCGAGGAAGTTACCGGGGGGATCATAGTTGCAGACCCATACCTCGGCGTCGCCGCAGGTGGCCACGCCGCAGCCGACGCGCTGGCTGTCGCGCCACATGACCTGCGTGTAATGGCCGCACACGCCGCGGCAGCGGCCGGTCTTGGCGTCGTAGCCCGCGACCTCGGCGACCCATGCGGCGACGACCTGCTCGGCGGACGCAGCCTGGCCGCTGGCGCCGAACAGGTTCTCGCCGTAGCGCTGCGCGTCCGCGCCGGAGCGCGGGCGATGCTGGAGGTCGCAGCGGCGGCGCTGCAGCTTGTCGGCCCACTTCTGGGCGTAGCGCGCCAGCTCGGGCGACCACGTCAGCGGGGCGATGTCGAGCTGCGCGCGATGACGGTTGTGCGCGGCAGTGATGCCGGCCAGCCGGCCCGACTCGGGATCGGCCGCGGGCGCGGCGGCGGGCGTGGGCGCGGAGGCGGGCGCAGGCGCGGGCGCAGACGCGGAGGAGGTCGGCGACGGACCGGCGGGATCTCGGGCCGGCGGCGAGGCTGTCTCTCGGGACACGTCGGGGCGGCAGGCGAGCGCGGCGGCGAAGAGGAGCGCAGACGAGCGGCGAGGCACGCGGGCAGTGTAGATCGCCGGGCAGGGCGGCGCCGCGAGGAAAGTGGCGCGGCGAGGCGGGGAGCGCCGGCGATGCGTCGAGCTCGCTGGGGCCGGGGCGGCGCGGGGAGGCCTCGTATCGAGAAGAGGAGGAGGTGCGTCAGAACGATTCATGCGCATCGAAATGATGCATATGGGTCGATCGTTTTGATGCAGGTGCGGGCCGCTTGTGGTCACGTGGGGCGGCGCGGGGAGTGGCACGCGGCGTGCTCATGTCGCGGGCATGACCGCCGTCGACTTCCCGACCCGCATGTTCGCGCTCGCCACCACGCTCGAGCGCTCGCCCGCCGACGCAGTGCCGCTGGCGGAGGCGCTGGAGCGCGACCTCCTGGCCGCCGAGACCACCGACCCGCTCGAGTTCGGGTGGGCCCGCGATTACCACATCCGCGCGCTGTACCGCCTCGGCCGCGACGCCGAGGGGGTGGCGATGTTGATGACGCCGCCGCCGCGCGTGATGTCGATCTCGACCAAGAACGCGGCCTGGCTGCACTCCGCGGGGGCCGAGATGGCGCTGCGGGCGGGCGCGAAGGCGCAGGTGCGGGCGCTCATCGGCCGCGCGCTGGCGCTGCGGCGCGCCGGCGAGGACGCGGAGGGCTGCGGGATGGCCGTCGGGACAGGTTTCGCGCTGCTGGCCCGCGTCGGCGATCCGGCCGAGATCGAGGCGTGGCTGGAGCACGTGGAGGCGCAGATCGAGGCCGCGGGGACCGACGAGCCGGCGCGGGCGATGGCGGAGGCGCTGGCCGAGGTGACGCGCGCGCCGGAGTTCCTCGAGTTGCTGCCGGGCGCGGACCGCCGGCGCGGCGAGTGGGCGCTGCATCGGGCGGCGCTCGAGGGCCAGCTGGTGGAGGTGCGGCGCCTGCTGGACGAGGGCGTGCGGGTCGACGCGCGCCACCCGGCCTGGCCGGGGCTGCCGACGGCCCTGCTGGCGGCGAGCTTCCGCGGGCACACTGCGGTGGTCGAGGAGCTGCTGACGCGCGGCGCCGACGTGAACGCGACCAATGTGCAGGGGCGTACCGCGCTGCACCTCGCGGTCGATCAGGAGCACGCGCTGGTGGCGGCGATGCTGTGCTACGCGGGCGCGTCGGTCGACGCCGTCGACTTCCACCGCCACTCGCCGCTGCACGTGGCGGCCTGGCAGGATCACCGCGAGAGCGTGCGCGTGCTGCTGGCGGCCGACGCGGCGACCGAGCTGCGCGACGTGAACGGCGACACGCCGCTGGCGCTGGCGGCGACCGAGCCGGTGCCGGAGGTGGTGCGCGCGCTGTGCCTGGCGGGCGCCGATGTCGAGGCAGTGAACGCGTGCGGACAGACGCCGCTGATGCGCGCGGCGATGTCGGGGCAGGCCGACACTGCGGCGGTGTTGCTCGAGGTCGGCGCCGATCCGTCGATCCGCGATCACGCGGGCCGCACCGCGCTCGACTGGGCCCGCGTGGAGGAGCACCGCGGCGCGACGAATTTGTTGCGCCGGCATCTTCGGGTGGTCCGGGGCTGACGCGCTGGGCGCGAACGCGACACGGCTGTCAGGGCGGAGCGCGCAGCGCTGGGGCGAAGTGGTTGAAATTGCAGGTTGCCCTGTCCTTGCAACACGCGGCGGCCGAGGACCGATGCCGACCCCTAACTTTACGCAGCCGACACGTCCGCGCACCCTCGGTGCGCTCACCTTGCCCCTCCTCGCAGCGCTCGCCGGTGCCTGTAGCAGCGCCGCCGATCAGCACGGCTCCGGCTCCGGCGGCCTCACGGGGCCGGGCTCCGACAGCGGCCCGGGCTCGGGCTCGGCCAACCCGGGCGAGACGGAGGGCGGCGGGACCGACGGCTGGGACTCGGGCGACGGGGCGTCGACCAGCGGCTGGGCCCCCACGACCTCCGGCGCCAGCGGCGGCGACCCGGGCGGCAGCACCGGCACCGGCGAGGAGCCGCCGCCGCCGGACGACGGCGAGGACAGCACCTCGGACGCGTCGACCACCGGCGACGACAGCACGAGCACCGGCGAGCCCGCGTGCGACGAGCAGACCCCCGTCGTGCTCTACCTGTCGCCCGACGACTCGAACTCGACGTCGTCGCCAGTGCAGGTGCGCGAGGCGGTGCTGTCCGAGTGGGGCTCGCTGAGCTACGTGCCGATCCGGACGTGGGAGTTCCTCAACTACTACTCGTTCGGCTACGCGGCCGCGGAGAAGGGGATGGTCACGGTGCTGCCGGAGATCGCCCGCTTCGCCGAGGACCCCGACGATCAGTACGTGGTCCAGATCGGCGTCGCCAGCGAGACGGTCAGCAACGCCGACCGGCCGCTGATGAACGTGACTCTGGTGCTCGACGAGTCGGGCTCGATGAGCGGCGCGCCGATGGAGCTGCAGCAGGAGGTGTGCCGCACGATCGCCGGCAGCCTGCGCGCCGGCGACATCGTGTCGGCGGTCGGCTGGGACACCGTCAACGCGGTGAAGCTGACGAAGTACAAGGTGACGAAGGCCAACGATCCCGAGCTCGTCGCGCTGTGCGACGCGCTCGAGCCCGGCGGCGGCACCGACCTCAACGGCGGGCTGACTGCCGGCTACGAGCTGGCCCACGCGCAGTTCGACGCGACGCGGATCAACCGGGTGGTGCTGATCAGCGACGGCGGGGCCAACGCGGGCGTGACCGACATCGACATCATCTCCAACGGCGCCGGCAGCCAGGACAAGGACGGCATCTACCTGGTCGGCGTCGGCGTCGGCACGCCCGACACGTACAACGACGAGCTGATGGACACCGTCACCGACGTCGGCCGCGGCGCGTCGCTGTTCATCCCGTCGGTCGCCGAGGCGCACAAGATGTTCGGCGAGCGCTTCGTCCAGACCATGGCGGTCGCGGTCCGCGACGTGCGGGTGCGCCTCGACATGCCGCCGGGCTTCTCGATCGTCAAGTTCAGCGGCGAGGAGTACTCGGCCGACCCCGCCGAGGTCGAGCCGCAGCACCTCGCGCCCAACGACGCGATGGTGTTCCACCAGACCGTCGCGACCTGCGCGCCCGCGCTGGTCGACGAGGCCGCCGAGTTCAAGGTCGCCGTCCGCTGGAAGGACCCGATCACGTTCGAGGACCGCGAGACCGAGGTGACTAAAAAGATCCAGGAGTCGGTGGCCGCCGAGTCGCCGCTGCTCAAGAAGGGCGCCGCAGTGTTCGCGTACGCCGAGGGCCTCAAGGCCTACCGCGAGGCGCCCGAGGCGGCGACCCTCGCGCCCGCGCTCGCGGCCCTCGCCGTCGCCGAGGCGGCCCTGCCCGGCGACCCCGACCTGGCCGAGATCCGCACGGTCCTCGAGACGCTGGCCGGTGGGTGAACCGAAGGACATGTCCTGACGGGCATGTCATGAGGCCCGCGGCTCCCGCCGCGGGCCTTCGTTCATGAAGGGTCGTCGTTGAAGTAGCGAAGAACATGCCCGATAGGTCATGTCCTTACGAGCATGTCCTCATGGACCTGTCCTTCGGGGCAGACATATCAGCCCGCCCAGCACCAGCAGAGCAGTGACCGCGTAGACCGCCAGCGCGGCGCGCAGGCGCGGCGGGCTGTACTCGAGCTCGACCGTGTGCCGGCCCGGGCCGACGAGCAGGCCGCGGAACAGGTAGTTGGCGCGCAGCACAGTGACCCGCGCGCCGTCGACCCGCGCGGTCCAGCCGGGCCCCCAGGCCTCGTTCACCACCAGCACCCCTGCGGCAGGGGCATCGATGGTGAGCGCGAGGCGGTTGCGCATGAAGGCGTCGAGGACCGCGGGCACCGGCGCGTGCTCGGGCCGGAGCTCGGCGAGCGCGGCGGCCTCGTCGGGGCCCAGGCGCGGGGCCTCGAGCACTGCGGCGCGGCCGGGCGGCCGGGCGGCCAGGCGCTCGAGGGCGTCGCCCTCGCGCTCGACGAGCTCGACCTGCGCGGTCCAGTAGGCCAGCGGGGCGGCCTGCAGCAGCTCGACCGGCTGCCCGGGGATCCAGCGCGACTGCCCGGCGGCGGTGCGCTGGACGGCGCTGCGATGACCGCCGGCGTACCAGCGCACGTTGGCGGCGGCGAGCAGGCCGGCGTGCTCGCGCGCGCGCGCGGCGAAGGCCCGCCAGCGGCGAGTGACGAGGGTGCTGTTGCGGCCGAAGATGTCGCGCACGCCGAGGCGCGCGCCGACGCGCCAGCGGTAGTGCTCGTCGTCGGCGATGCGCCAGCCGACGCGGTCGTCCAGGCCCGCGAGGACGGCGTCGCGCGCGAGGTCGGGCGGCCGCTGGGCGATTTCGTGGATCTGCCGCGCCTGCACCTCGAGCTCGAGCAGGGCCACGACGATCGCCGCGGGCGCGGCGGCGCGGCGCAGCCACTGCCGCGCGCTGAGCAGGCCGCCGAGGCAGGCGCCGCCGAGCGCGACGAACAGCGCGCCGAGGCCGGTGCTCGTCGGCGCGCGGCTCCACGCGAGGGCGACGAGCAGGCCGAGGCAGGCCGGCGCGAACACGAGGGCGAGGCGGCGGGCGAGCGCGCGCCGGCGCGCCGGTTCGGCGCGCACGAGGTCGTCGAAGCCGTGCGCGGCGAGGACCGCGACGAAGAAGGCGAAGCCGAAGAAGTACTGGGCGGGGATCCGCCACAGGCCGAAGCCGGGGACGTGGCGGGCGAGGAAGGGCAAGAGGGCGAAGCCGTCGCCGCACGCGAGCAGGAAGAAGAGCAGGGCGCAGGCGGCGTAGGTGATCCGCAGGGCGTCGCGGCGCACCGCGAACACCGCGAGCAGCAGGGCGATGGCGCCGAGGTAGTGGACGGGCGCGCCCTCGCGCCAGGTGCCGGGGGCGAGGGCGTCGAACAGGTGCAGCGGGCGCGCGGTCGAGTAGACGACCTCGGCGAACTCGAGCTGCTCGCGCACCGTCTCGGGCAGCCACGCGAGGGTGGCGACGATGTTGGGCAGAGCCAGGCCGAGGACGACTGCGACCGCGACGGCCCCGGCGGCGGCGACCTGCGCGAGGTGGCGGCGCGCGGCCGGGAGCCCGCGGACGACCAGGACGAGCGCGACGATCAGCACCGGCGCGAGGCCGACGAGGTCGCGGAAGAAGTTGGGCGGGTAGCCGGAGAGGAAGGCCATGGCGGTGGCTGCCCCAAAGGCCAGGCCGCTGCGCGGCGAGGGCCGACGCACCAGCTCGAGGCCGGTGAGCACCAGCCACGGCAGCCACACCGGCGACCATAGGCCGGCCGAGTCCTTGGCCTTGGCGACGCGGCCCGAGAGCACGAAGGCGAAGCCGCCGAAGGTGCTGGCGGACTGCGACAGGCCGAGCCGCGCGAGCAGCAGGTGAGTCCCGAGGCCGCCGATGGCGACGTGCAGCAGCGCCTTGAACAGGACCACCCACGGGCCCTCGCCGAACACCGCGGCGCCGAACCACACCAGCCAGTTGAACGGGTAGAGGACGCCCGTCTGCGGGTCGGCGAGGAAGTCGTAGCCGCCGCGCTCGTGAGGGTTCCACAGCGGCAGCTCGCCGGCGCGCAGGGCGTGCACGGGGACCAGCAGGTCGCCCCAGTGCTCGTTGACCGCGTCCCAGCCGAGGAAGGCCTCGCCGCGGACGATCGCGGGGTGAAACGCGAGGAACACGCCCGCGTACAGGCACGCGAGCCCGAGCCCCGCGAGGAGGCGGCGCGCCGCGGTCACGGCTCCGCGCGACTTTCAGCCGGCGCGTCGGGCCGCGGGCGGTGAGGCTGCAGCGCGAGCTCGCGGACGACGATCGTCAGGCGATCCTCGAGCGCCTTCTGCCCGAGGTAGAGGTTGAAGCACAAGAACAGCAGCACCAGCGAGCTGAGATAGAAGACGAGGTCGACGCCGCGGCCGACGCCGACGCGGTGGGCGAACCAGGTCGAGACGTCGGGGAAGATCACCAGAAAGATGATGGCGGCGAACACCACGGTCATCGCCAGCTTCTGCACCGGCCGCCGCCGCGCTCGCACGAAGAAGTGGAACAGGAGGGCGAGGCTGCCGCCGATGAGCACGAACTGGATCGCCATGGACGCCCGCGGTCGCCGGAGGATCGGCCGCACCGTCGCGGAAGTCAATTCGCCGCCAGCGAGCGGAGCTTCGAGCGGCGAGGAGCGGACAGCGTTGTTCGCCGTGGTGGTGGCGATGGTTTCTCGGTCGCGGCAAGCCGAGGCCGCTCGCCGCGTCGACGGGTTCGCAGCGGCCGGCCTGCACCCGCGGCGATTGCTTCGCGGCCCTCGCGGCCCGACAATGCCGGCCGATGTCGCCGGCCTCGCCCGCGGAAGTGACGATCGTCGTGCCCTGCTACAACGAGGGGCCGGTGATCCGCGAGGTGCTGGCCGAGCTGCTGCGCGCCTGGCCGCACGTGATCGCGGTCGACGACGGCTCGAGCGACGACACCGCCGCGCGCCTGGGCGACACCGGCGTGACGGTGGTGCGCCACGCGGTCAACCTCGGCCAGGGCGCGGCCCTGCAGACCGGCATCGACCTGGCGCTCGCCCGCGGCGCCCGCTACGTCGTCACCTTCGACGGCGACGGCCAGCACCGGGCCGAGGACGTCGCGGCCCTCGTGGCCCCGCTCGCCGAGGGCCGCGCCGACGTCGCGCTCGGCTCGCGCTTCCTCGGCGGCACGGTGGGGATGCCCGAAAGCCGCCGCGTGGTGCTGCGCCTGGCGACCGCGTTCACGCGGGTGGCGGCCGGCCTCGACATCACCGACACGCACAACGGCCTGCGCGCGTTCACGGCCGCGGCCGCGCGAGCGCTGCGGATCACGCAGAACCGGATGGCGCACGCGTCGGAGATCCTGCACGAGATCCGCCGCCTGCGCCTGCGCTTCGTCGAGGTGCCGGTGACGATCCGCTACACCGAGTGGTCGCGCCGCAAGGGCCAGTCGGCCCTCGACGCGCTCAGCATCCTTTTCGACCTGCTGGTCCGGCGGATCATGGGCTAGCTCGGGGGGACATGTGCGAAGGGGCATGTCCCCGGAGGCATGTACCCGAGAACATGCCCCGAAGCGCAGGGCGCCCCGCGCTCACTTGCCGATCTTGATGCCCGCGCCGGCCTTGGCCTTGCCGCTGCCGCTGCCGCCGCCGCCGACCGAGACGCCCGCGCCGCCGCCGACCGAGATCCCGGCGCTGCCGCCGACCTTGATCCCGCCGCTGCCGACGTTGACGCCGCCGCCCGAGCCGACCTTGACCGAGCTCTCGGCCTTGGCCGAGTGGTCGAGGTCGATGCCGCCCTTGGCCTTGGCGACGCCCTTGACGTCGACCTTGGGCGGGGTGACGTCGATCTTCGGCACGTCGACGGCGGCCAGCGCCAGCGCCTCGACCTTGACCGCGGCGCGCAGGGCCGCGAGGTGAGCGGCGGCCAGCGAGGCCGAGACGTCGCCGGCGAACTGCGCGGCCCCGTCGGCGCCGATCTGGATGTCGACCGGCGAGACGTGGGCGCTGACGTACGCGGGCCGCTTCACGTCGAGGGCCCAGCCGAAGAAGGCGCCGGCGCCCGCATCGGCCAGGACGACGCCGTCGGCCTTGAATTCGGCCTTGAAGTCGCGCTCGAACTTGAGGTCGGCGCCGCCCTCGACCGCCGCCGAGTAGCTGGCCACGACCTTGAGCGCGCCCTCGGCCTCGGCGCGCAGGGTGCCGATGGTGGCGACCAGGACGGCGAGCGAGGCGTCGAGCTTGCTCGAGGGCACGGCCCGCAGCTCGAAGTCGACGTTGGCGCCCGCGCGGATCTCGACGACCTGCAGGTAGTCGAGCTTGCCGTCGGCGTCGAAGTCGACGCGGTGGGCCGCGGCGCCCGGCGCGTTGAGGAACAGCTCGAGCTCGGCGGCGGTCTTGATCTCGCCCTTCGCCAGCAGGTCGACGACGCCCTTGAGGTCGAGGTCCGCGGGCTTGAGCGCGACCTTGGTGCCGATCGCGGCCTCGACGTCGGCGACTGCCTTGAGCTGCGGGACGGTGACCTGCGCGGCCGCGTCGGCGGCCAGCTTGGCCTTCGCGTCGGCGTCGGCCTGGGCCTTGGCGGCCGCGTCGGCGACGGCCTTGGTGTCGAGGTTGATGTCGGCCTTGGCGTCGGCCTTGACGTCCGCCTTCGCGTCGACCTTGCCGTTGCCTTCGGCAGCGGAGTCGCAGGCGAGCAGGAGGACCAAGAACGCGAGGGGAGTGCGGATGGTGGCCTTCATGGCCGGCAGTATCGCCGAGCACGCGTCGCAGCGCCACCGGCGGCGGGACCGGCGCGATTGGGGCCGCGAGGCCACGCCATGGCGAAAGGGACATGTTCGATGGAACATGTCCCTCGGGAGCTTCACAGCGGCGTGAAGCTGATGTCGTAGAACGTCCAGCTGGCGCACCCCGTCGCCTCGACCGCGAGCAGGGACAGCTCGTGCTGGATGTCGTGCAGCACGACGAGGACGGTGAGGCCCGGGCCGGCGGCGAACTCGATCTCGCCGCCGGTGTCGCTGCCGCGGACGCGGAACCGGCCGCTGCTCGGCCCCGACAGTCGGAGCTGGGCCAGGTACGAGCCGCCGGGCACCAGGCCCTTGAGCCAGATCTCCACGCGCGCCAGCTCGGGATCGTCGTCGGTGAAGTGGGCCAGGTCGGAGTCGCCGCCGAGGACGCGCGCGCCGTGGAAGTCGAGGTGGCCGCGGCCGTCGATGTAGGGCCGACGCGGCGACAGCCGCAGATCGCTGGCTCGCAGGTCGTCGCCGCGGTCGAGCCGCCTGATGTCGACGCCCTCGACCCGCCGCAGGAGGTCGAGCAGGTGCGCGTGCGAGAGCCGCTCGGGCGGGGCAGAGCGGGGCGGGGGAACGTCGGGCTCGCGCGCGAGCCCGGCGGCCGTCGCCTGGGGTTCGCCGAGCAGCGGGGTGGCATCGATGACGACGATCGAGTCGAACATCGCCAGCGGTTCAATCGGCTTGCGGTCGGCCATGATTCACCTCCCTCATGGCAGAGTCCGCTGGGCCCGCGCCATCGTCAAGCTCGCGCGCCGCGGATAAGCTGCGGTCGATGCGTCGCTCGCTGGCCCTCGTCGTCGCGCTGCTGTGTTCGAGTTGTGTACACGCAGACAAAACGCGGTCTCCCGCGACGCATGCGCCGATCGACGTGATCGAGCTCGAGCTCGCGGAGGCGCAGCGACGGATGCAGACCGGGGTGCTGTCGTCCGCAGCGTTGACGGCGGCGTACCTCGAGCGCATCGCGGCGATCGACGACGCGGGCCCGGCGCTGACCGCGGTGGTGGAGATAAGCCCGCTCGCGCTCACGGAGGCCGAGGCGCTCGATCAGGAACGCGCGCAGGGGCGGGTGCGAGGGCCGCTCCACGGGATCCCGGTGCTGATCAAGGACAACATTGACGTCGCCGGGATGGTCAACTCGGCCGGCTCGCTGGCGCTGGCGGAGCACCGACCGCGGGTCGATGCGCCGCTGGTCTCGCGCCTGCGCGCGGCCGGGGCGGTGATCCTCGGCAAGACGAACCTCAGCGAGTGGGCCAACTTCCGCTCCAGCGATTCGACGTCGGGGTGGAGCAGCCGCGGCGGGCAGACGAAGAACCCGTACGCGCTCGATCGCAACCCGTGCGGCTCGAGCTCGGGCACCGGCGCCGCGATCGCGGCCAGCCTCGCCGCGGTCGGCGTCGGCACCGAGACCGACGGCAGCATCCTCTGTCCGTCGGCGATCCAGGGGCTCGTCGGGCTCAAGCCGACGGTGGGGCTCATCCCTGGCGCGGGCATCATCCCGATCTCGGCGACGCAGGACACTGCAGGGCCGATGGCGCGCACGGTGCGGGACGCGGCGCTGCTGCTGAACGGGATGACCGAAGGGACAGGTGATTACGCCGCCGGGCTCGACGTGGCGGCGCTGCAGGGCAAGCGGATCGGCGTGCTGCGCCAGGCGATGGGCGCCGACCCGCGGCTCGACGCGATCACCGAGCAGGCGCTGGCGTCGCTGCGCGCGGCCGGGGCGGTGTTGATCGATCCGGTGGAGATCGCGACCTGGCAGCAGTGGGGCGAGCACGAGTTCGAGGTGCTGCTGTACGAGTTCAAGGACGGGATCGACCGCTACCTGCGCGAGTCGGGCGCGCCGGTGTCGTCGCTCGCGGGGCTGATCGCGTGGAACCGCGAGCACGCGCGCGCGGTGATGCCGTGGTTCGGGCAGGACGTGCTCGAGCAGGCGCAGGCGAAGGACGGGCTCGACGCGCCGGCGTACGCGGCGGCGCGGGCTGCCGCGCGCCGGCTGGCGTGGGACGAGGGGCTCGGGGCGACGTTGACGACGCACCGGCTCGACGCGGTGGTGGCCCCGGCGATGGGCCCGGCCTGGCCGACGGACCCTGTCCTCGGGGACAGGATCGGCGGCGGCAGCTTCGGGGTGGCCGCGGTGGCGGGGACGCCGAGCCTGACTGTGCCGATGGGTGACATCCACGGGCTGCCGGTCGGGCTGGCGTTCCTCGGCAAGCCGCGCGGCGAGGCCGAGCTGTTGGCGATGGGCTACGCGTTCGAACAGAAGGCGCGCGCTCGCCGGGCGCCGACGTTCCGGCCGACCGTGACGCTCGCGGAGTGAGCGGGTGAGCGGGAGTCAGCGGTCGGGGCGCTCGGGCGAGCATGACGCTCCGAGCGCGGGGCGGCATGAAGCGCGCGGCGAGCGACAGCGCGACGAGCAGAGCCTGGCGCGAGGTCGGGGCGGACCCCGGGCCAGGACGCGGTCGCCGAGCGCGCGGGTGAGGGGCAGACCGCGAGATAGAAGCCATTGAGAGGCTGAATTCGCGGGGTGCGCGGATTCGCGCGAGGGCTTTCGAGGGAGGCCCGAAAAAAATCCGATCCCCCCGGGCGGGTCGCGACACCTCTGGGCCGAACGCGCAAGACCGGCGCCTGCGATCCGGGCCGGGCGATCGACCTCCATCGCCTGGCCCCCGGGTCAGGTCAGGTGCGCCTCGACAACAAGTCTTTTGAGACAGGAGCCAATGAACATGTCCCGAGTTATCCTTCTTTCCACCCTCGCGCTCGGCATCTCGACGGCCCTCACGGCCGGCTGCGAGCGCAACCCCTTCCCCGAGGGTCCCTGCAACCTCGGCTGCCCCGACGAGGGCCTCGCCGAGGGCAACGCGTCGATCTCCGGGATCGCCAGCGTGGACGCCTTCTTCGCCGCGGTGGTCGGGTTCGACAAGGCGGCGCTCGAGGTCAAGGCCGGGGTCGACGCCGAGCTGCGGGCGATCGCGGTATCGCTCGATCTCGACGCCGGCGCCAGCGCGGCGGACATCCGGGCGGCGCTGTCGGACAAGTTCTCGGGCGCGATCGAGGGCGGGCTCAAGGTGAAGTACGCGCCGCCGCGCTGCACCGTCGACGCGAAGGTGGCGATCGACGCGTCGGCCAAGTGCGACGCGGAGATCGATCCGGGCATGGCCTCGGTCGAGTGCAAGGGCTCCTGCACGGTCGACGCCAGCGCCTCGGCCAGCTGCGACGCGTCGGCCAAGGTGATGTGCAAGGGCACGGCCCCGGAGCTGAAGTGCAGCGGCACCTGCACGGGCACCTGCGAGAGCACGACCGGCGTCCAGTGCGAAGGCACGTGCAACGGCGGGTGCGACGGCTCATGCACCGTGACGAACGCCAACGGCGACTGCGCGGGCGAGTGCATGGGCACCTGCACGGGCACGTGTGAACTCAAGGCCGGGGCCCACTGCGAGGGCGATTGCCAGGGCTCGTGCGAGTACGAGGCGCCCGACGGCCAGTGCGAGGCCGGCGCGGAGGTGCGCTGCCAGGCGGCGGCCGACGCCAGCGCCGAGTGCAATGGCTCGTGCGACGGCGAGGTGGTGCCGCCGAAGGCCAAGGCCGAGTGCGAGGCGAGCGTCGAGGCCGAGGCGAAGATGCAGGCTCAATGCACGCCTCCGTCGCTCGAGATCCTGTGGCAGTGGAATGCGGACTTCGAGGACGAGCTCGATCGGGCCAGGTTCAAGGCGTGGGTCGAGGGCTTCCGCCTGCGCTACGCCGGCCTGCTGGCCGCGAGCGCGCGCGCGGAGCTGGTGATCGGCGCCGGGGCGGGGCTGGGCGACGCGGCGGTCGACCTGCTGGGGTCGTTGCCCGGCGAGCTCGACGGCGATCTTCGAGCCGCGCTGGGGCTGCCCTGCGCGCTCGCCGAGCTCGAGAGCGTGGGCACGCTCCTCCAGAGCGGCTCGGGCGCGTTGAGCGGGAGCGTGTCGGCGGTGGGCGAGATCAGCGCGGCGCTGGCCGGCGGCTGAGCGAGAGGCCCTTGGAGGCAGGGGCGGGTCGTGCGATCCTCGCGACCCGCGCCGCATGTCGAAGTCCACCAGACCCGAAGACCAGGTCGAGGCCGGGGGCCCGCGCGCGGCGGCGATGGCCCGCAACGACGAGGACCTGGCGCTGCTGGCGGCCTGGCGAGCCGGGGACGCGCGCGCGGGCGACGGGCTGGTGCGCCACTACGGGCCGCAGGTGGTCCGCTTCTTCGCCGACAAGGCGCGCGACTTCGAGGTCGACGACCTGGCGCAGCAGACGTGGGAGGCGCTGACGCACGCGCGCGACCGCTTCGTCGTGCCCGGCGAAGAGGTCGTGGCCGGCGAGCCGATCGCAGCCAGCTTCCGCGCTTACCTGTACGGGACGGCGCGCTTCGTGCTGTTCGCCCACTACCGCAAGAAGACCCGCGCGGCCCAGTTCGATCCGAGCCTGTCGTCGCTCGAAGATCTGTCGCCGTCGCCGAGCCGGCTGGTCTCGGCCCACGCGAAGCTCGAGCGCCTGTCGGCGGCGCTGCGCAAGCTGCCGCTGGACCTGCAGATCTTGCTCGAGCTCCGCTACGCGCAGGAGATGACGAGCGCCGAGATCGCGGCGGTGTACGAGATCCCCAAGAACACCGCGAAGAGCCGGCTGCGGGTGGCCAAGGAGCGCCTCGACGCCCAGCTGGCGCGCATGGGGCTGGGCCCGGCGCCGGGGTGAGGCAAAAGGCCAGTTCATCGCGCCGGCGGGGATGTCCTCGAGGACAGGTTATTTCAGGCTCGCCGGCGGCGAGCGGCGGACACGGGGTCTCGCAAACGAGAGCCGGGCCCGCGGCGACCGGGGCGAGCGGCAGCGGCTGCTCGAGGCCCACGACTACTTCGAAATTTCTGGTCCCGTACAATCAGAGCAGGAAGGTGAAGGCGAACTCGCCGCCGTCGAGGCTGGGGCGGAAGCGGGTGCCTGCGACCAGGCGCTCGAGGCAGGGGCTCACGTCGTAGCCGGGCGGGAGCGCGACTGTGGCCTGGCCGCGCGGGGAGACGGTGACGGTGCCGGCGAGCCTGACGGTGGCGGTCATGGTGCGGAAGCTCGAGTCGGCCTTGCAGGCGCGCACGTCGACGGCGCGGCGCTCCAGCCGGGCCCGCGCGGCGGCCGGGTCGAACGGGGCGAGCGGCTTCGGCGGGCGCGCGCTGCTGGCGCTTGCGACAGGTGCTTTGGGCAATGTTCTCTCGGACATGTCCTCGAGGACCGGTGCGGGCGGCGTCGCGCTCTCCGGGGCGCCTGCGGGTCGCGCGTCAGGTGACGACGGGACCGCCGAAGCGCTCGCCGGGCCGGGTGAAGGGAGGTTCGGAGGGGTCTCCGCCGCAGCGCCGGAGGCTGACGCGAGGGGTTCCGCGGGAGTGGGGCCATTCGCCGCTGGGAGGGGACTCGCGGTCGCGACCGTGGTCGCCGCGCCGGTGTCGTTCGGCTTCGCGGCGGCCGGCGTCGCGCTCGGGTCGGCGGTCACGTCGACGAGCGTCGGACCGGCGGCGTCGCCCGAGGCCTCGCGCATGCTGACGGCGACGGCGGCCACGGCCAGCGCGCCGCCGAGCGAGGCGGCGAGGAGCAGGCCGCGGCGGGCCGGGCGCTCGCGTGGTCGAGCAGACATGTCCTTCACGACATGGCCGGAGGGACTGGCGAGCGCGGCGCGGGCGTCGGCGAGGGCGGCGATGAGCGCGTCGGCCGACGGGTAGCGGCGCTCGGGGTCCTCGGCGGTGGCGCGGTCGATGAGCGCCCGCAGCGGCTCGGGCAGGTCGGCGCCGTGCAGCACGGGGGCGTGCGGCGGCAGCTCGACGTCGCTGGGCGCCTGGGCGGGCAGGCGGCCGAGCAGGAGGGTGTGGAGGACGACGCCGAGGGCGAAGATGTCGACGCGGTGGTCGGTGCGGCCGCCGCGGTAGATCTCGGGGGCGATGTAGCCAGGCGAGCCGCCGACGGTCCAGGTGGTCTTGGCCGTGCCGGAGAGGATCTTGGCGAGGCCGAAGTCGAGGACCTTGATGAAGTCGGGGTCGCCGTCGCGTTCGACGCGGAGGCAGTTCTGCGGCTTGATGTCGCGGTGGACGACGCCGCGCTGGTGCGCGGCCGCGAGGGCGCGGGCGATCTGGGTGACGACGTGGAGCGCGCGGGGCCACGCAAGCGGGCCCTCGCGCGCGAGCGTGCGGGCGAGGTCTTCGCCCTCGAGGTACTCCATGACGAAGAAGGTCGGGCCGGCCTCGGGCGGGCCAAAGTCGGTGATCCCGACCACGTTGGGGTGATCGATCTTCGACGCGGCCTGGGCCTCGAGCAGGAAGCGGCGGCCGATCTCGGGCTCGTCGAGGTAGCGCGCGCTGATGATCTTGAGCGCGAACAGCTTGTCGAGGTGGACGTGGCGGGCGAGGAACACCACGCCCATGCCGCCGGCGCCGAGCCGGCGCACGACCTCGTAACGGCCCTGCAGGACCTTGCCGACGAGCTCGTCGTAGGTGAAGAGGCGCCGCAGCTCGGGCCAATTCGGGAACGTGCTGTCGCCTGCCTCGTCCACGCGTCGCCTGCGGCGCCCGAGTCTAACACGCGCAGCCGCGGGGGCCGTCAGAAGCGGCCCTGGAGCCCGATGCCGAGGTTGCCGGGGCCGAAGCGCGGCCCGACTGCGACGGGCGCCCGGCCGCGGACGGCGAGGCCGACGCTGAGCAGGACGAGGCCGGTGAGCAGGGCGACGCCGGCGATCGGCGCGGCGATCCGGACCAGCCTGTCGGCGTCGTAGCCGCGCTCCAGGATCTCCTGCACCTCGAGGTCGCTGCCGCCGTCGCAGGCGATGTCCATGCCCCAGCAGACGCGGCGGCCGTCGCGGGTGGCGTCGCGGGCGAGGGCGATCCCGACGCCCATCGGCACGAGCGCGGCCGCGCCCACGCCGAGCACGGTCGCGCCGGCGATCCGGAGCGCGCGGCCGGGCCGGGCCGACCCGCGTGGCGCGGAGGACATGTCTCCGGGGGCAGGTCGTGGCGCGGCGGCGGTCGCGGGTGAGGTGGCCGGAGGGACATGTGAGCTGTCTGGAGGGACAGGCCGTGGGGCCGCGGGCCGGGTGTCCCCGGGGACGGGTTGACTCGGGGCGGGGTCTTGCGGGGCGGGTCCTTCGGGGGCGTCGCAGTCGACGGCGCCGAGGCCCTGCTCGATGCGGCCCAAGCGGGCGCGCTCGTCGGCGAGGGGGTCGGCGCCGGCGAGGTGCTCGCGCAGCAAGCTGCGGGCCGGACAGAGCTGCTCTCGCGCTCCGGCGCCGCGCTGGTGGGCGCGCAGGCGGGCGTCGACGCTCTCGCGCAGGAGCATCAGCCGCGGGCCGGTCTCGTCGGCCGGGGTGAGGCGGTAGGCGCGGGCGAACTCCTCGGCGGCGCGCGCGTCGTCGCCGGCCTCCTTGGCCGCCTGGCCTTGCTCGTAGGCGAGGTCGCGGGGCGAAGGGGCGGGTGGTCCGAAGGACAGGTCGCCGGCGATGGCGGCGCGGGCGGTGGCTGTCTCGAGGGACAGGAGGATGGCGAGGGCGGCCGCGAGGCGGCGAGCGGGCCGACTCGCGTGACGAGACGGGGGGCAGCCGGCCGTGAGCGCGGGAGGATGGGGGCGCGCATCGCTGGCTGTGCGCCGCAGACGAGGCGGCCGGGCGATCACTGTGACGTCTTCGCCGGCACGCATACGTCGTCCAGGCACTCCATCTTGGAAGGGCAGGGAGCAGGGCACTTACCTTGACCCGGACACACGCTCTCGTCGGTGTCGGCCTCGCACCCGGCGCTGCAACAGCTGAGCGCGCACAGGGGCTGGCCGTCGACGTCGAGGCAGACCAGGCTGTCGGATTCGCGGTGCTTCTCGCAGTTGCCGGCGATGCCCTCGCACAGGTCGGCGCAGAAGCCCCGCTCCGCGCCTTCGCGGTGGACGCAGCGCGGCATGCCGTAGGCGTGACACTCCTCGTCGTCGTCGCAGGGGGCGTAGGCGAGGGTGTAGCTGGTATCCTGGTGCTCGCCGCGCTCGCAGTGCTCGGGCGCAGGCCGGCAGCGATACCCGGAGCAACACAGGCCCTGGTCCTGGCCGCACGCGTCGTCGCGGTTGCACACTGCGCCGAGCAAGAAGTCGGCCTTGAAGCAGGCCATGAAGGCGCTCCCGAGGCCGAACAGCACGACGCACAGGCCCACTCGCGCGGCGTTTCGCACGGCGGCGAGGATAGCGCGTGGCCGCGGGCGCGGACAAGTAGTCGCCATGGCGCTGCTGTCGGTGCGTGGGGCCCATGGGCGCTCTGGACTGTTCGCACACGCGAGGACGAGCGCGACGGCGGAGTGGACTCGGGTCGTACGCTCGGCTCGGCAGTCGGCGCGAAGCCCGGAGGATCGGTGGGAGGTGATTTCGCGAGTTGCGAGAGATCGGCGCTCGCACGATCGAGCGCGCCGATCTTTGAAGCGCGAACCGCGAGCGCTAGCGAGGCGGTTTAGTCGTGACGCGCCGCAGCGGTCGATGCGACGGGGTCGTGAAGGAGGTTACGGCGAGCAAAATCGAAGTGGGCTCGCAAACTACGGTGCCGATCGATGCGATCGCAGGTCGCCGTCGAGTGGCATGTCGATCTTCAGGGCGCGCCGAGCCGGTCCTTCTGCAGCGTGAGCTCGTGGACGTCCCGGATCGACGAGCACGACACGGATCGCAAGCGCAGTGGCCAGGCGAAGCCGAAGTAGCGACGCGAGCGTCGCAGCGGCAGTGCGCATGCGCTCGTGGTGTGCAGCCCTCGGCGATCGTCCACGAGCGTGCATCGGCCTCTTCCGTGAAAAACGGCCACGCGGGCGCGGACCCGCGCGGTGCTCGAGTCACGGCCTCGCCGAGCTGTTCTCGTGTATCATCGGCGCCGCGAAGATGGGTCGCAGGACCGTGATTCTGCCGTCGCGCGGCGCTTTGATCGTCAGCACCGATCTGCACGGTTGCTGGGCCGACTTCATGGCGCTGCGCGAGCACTTCCTGACGGCCTCGGCGACGGAGCCGGCGACGCACTGGGCGATCCTCGGCGACACCGTCCACGGACCCAGCGACGAGGCGCGCGGGCGGCGGCCCGAGCTGTATGACTATTCGGACATGTCCGCCGAGATCGTGGCGGCGATCCTCGAGCTGCAGCGCGCGTATCCGGGTCGGGTCCACTACGTGCTCGGCAACCACGACCACGGGCACGTCGGCGGGCCGCGGACGGCGAAGTTTCACACCGACGAGGTCGCGGCGCTCGAGGGCCGCTGCACGCCGGCGCAGCTGGCCGACCTGCGGGCGCTGTTCGAGCCGGCGTTGCTGGCGATCGCGGCGCCGTGCGGGGTGCTGCTGTCGCACGGCTCGCCGGACGATCGCCTGCAACAGTTCGACGACCTCGACGGGGTGCGGCTGTCGCCCCGCGACAACGACCCGTACCGTCGCCACCTGCTGGCGACGTTCCTGTGCAGCTACGGCCAGCGCGACGAGGTGACTGCGCGGCTGCTGGCGCGGGTGTCGGCCAGCGCGGTGCCGGTGTCGCTGGTGATCCACGGCCACGACCGCGACGAGGAGGGGTTCTTCTCGAGCGGCCTGCGACAGGCTTGCCCGGTGATCTTCGGGGCGCCGAAGTCACACAAGCGATATGTCTTTTTGAACCTGTCCTCGAGGTACGACTCGGTGTCGGACCTGCGCGACGGGCATGAGATCCGTCGGCTCTACCCGGCCTGACGCTCGCACGAGCGATATGTCTTTTTGAACCTGTCCTCGAGGTCCGACTCGATGTCGGACCTGCGCGACGGGCACGAGATCCGCCGGCTCTACCCGGCCTGAGGCGGCGTTGTCCGCAGGGACAGGTTGGGCTAGGCTGCGCGCGTGCCACGGCGTGCACGCGCCAGCGAGCGGGCCGAGGCGCTCGCGCCGATGCTGGCGGCGGAGGTTCGGGCGCTGCAGCCGCGGCTGGCGCGGCTGACGGGCGAGGCGGAGGCGGAGGCGCAGGCGCTGGTGGCGGCGCTGTTCACGGCGCGTGGGCTGTCCGAACAGACAGGTGATGGGGCGACCCTGGCGCGAGCGCGCGAGCTGGCGCGCGCGGCCGGGCTGCAGCGCGAGCTCGCGGCGCTGACCGGTCCGCTGGCGGACGAGCTGGCGCGGATCGCCGGGCGACTCGACGCGCTCGAAGTGACGGGCGGCGAGGAGGCGGCGGAGGCGTTCTTCGAGCCGCTGCTGGCCAGCCTCGATCCGCGGCAGCGAAGGCGGAGCGGGGTGTTCTACACGCCGCGGCCGCTGGTGACTGCGATCGTCGCCGGCGTCGACGAGGCGCTGCGCGAGCAGCTCGGGCTCGCCGACGGCCTGGCGGCGACGGACTCGTGGGCGCAGGTGACGGGCGAGGCGGACAAGCCCGGGCCGTTCGTGTCGATCCTCGACTTCGCGTGCGGGACGGGGGCGTTCGTGCTGGCGTGCGTGCGGTCGATCGAGCGCACGATGAAGGACCGCTGGCGCCGCGAGCTCGGCGTGGCCGCGGACGACGATCCGGCCGTGCTGCAGCGCTGGCGGGCGTACGTGCCAGCGCACCTGCTGCCGCGGCTGCACGCGTACGAGCCGATGCTGGCGCCGCTGGTGGTCGCGCGGCTGCGTCTGGCGGACGCGCTGATCCGCAGCGGCTACGCGCCGAGAGGCGAGGAGCCGTGCGGCCTGGTGCGCCGCGACGCGCTGGCGCAGCCGCCCGAGCGGCGCTTCACGGTGGTGCTCGGCAATCCGCCGTATGCGTCGTCGTCGTCGGCGCCGGGGTGGCTGGTGGCCGAGCTGCGCCGCTGGAAGTCGGGGCTGACCGAGACCAAGAGCGACCTGCTGCGTGACGAGT
Source organism: Nannocystis sp. RBIL2 (assembly GCF_026626745.1). Classification (GTDB taxonomy): domain Bacteria; phylum Myxococcota_A; class Polyangia; order Nannocystales; family Nannocystaceae; genus Nannocystis. Next base: position 1,224,252 of record NZ_JAPNJW010000001.1, on the reverse strand, counting down.
GGAAGTTCCTGCGCCTGGCCGAGTGGCTGGCCGAGCAGGTGCCGCGCGCGGTGGTGGGGCTGGTGATCAACCGCGATCTGCTGGTGGGGATCGCCAAGCGCGGGCTGAGGGCCAGCCTGCAGGCGACGTTCCCGTGGCGCCGGGTGATCGACCTCCACGGCGACGTGCGCGGCGACGTGGTCGACGAGAACGTGTTCGCGATCACCCAGGGGGTGGCGATCGCGTGGCTGTGCAAGGGCGGCGGGGCGGGGCACCACGGCGGTTCGTTGCGCGGGCGCCGGGCCGACAAGCTGGCGCGGCTCGGCGTTCCCACTGAGTTGACGGGGCTGCTGCGGCCGCACCTGCCGCGGGCGCCGTATTACCGCTGGGACATGGCGGGAGAGACAGGTGATGTGCCGGGCGAGTACGCGGGTTGGTGGCCGTTGCCGGCGATCTTCGCGGTCCACAGCTCGGGGATCCAGAGCAAGAACGATCCGGTGTGCATCGGCTGGACTGCGGCGGAGGTGCAAGCGCGGGTCGAGCGGCTGGCCGGCGCGAGCGAGGCGGAGGCGCGGCGGGAACTGGCGATCGCCACGGACGGGGCCTGGTCGCTGACGGCGGCGCAGGCGGAGCTGCGAGCGCTCGGGCCGGCGCCAGAGCGGGTGCGGCGGATCCTGTACCGGCCGTTCGACTGGCGCTGGACGTACATGTCCGAAAAGTCAGGTGGATTCTTGGGCCGGCCGCGCGCGGCGGTGATGCGGCACATGCTCGCCGGCGACAACCTGGCGCTGATGTACAACCGCCAGATCGTCGGCCCGCGGGTGTCGCACTTCGGCGTGACGCGCGACGCCATCTGCCACGGGACGTTTTATCTCGGCAACCGCGGGCAGGACTTCCTGGCGCCGCTGTACCTGCTCGGCGAGGACGGGGCGCGCGCTGCCAACCTGCGGCCCGAGTTCGTCGCGGCGATGCGAAGCGCGACGGGGCTCGAGTTCGGGCCGGAGGCGCTGCTGCGCTACGTCTACGCGGTGGTCCACAGCCCGACGTACCGGGTGTGCTACGGGTCGGCGATCCGCGAGGACTTCGCGCGGGTGCCGATCGCGGCGGCGCCGGGGCTGGCGCAGGCGCTGGTGAGGCTGGGGGAGCGGCTGGTCGGGCTCCACCTGCTCGAGACGGCGGAGGTCGTCGAGGGGCTGGCCGAATGGACAGGTGAGCCAGGGGGCGTCGTCGAGGTCGTGACATGGTCCGAGGGACATGTCTTTATCGACAGGAAGAGAACGCGCGGCTTCGCCGGGGTGCCGGCCGCGGTGCGGGCGTTCGAGGTCGGGGGTTACGCGCCGTGCGAGAAGTGGCTGAAGGCGCGCCGCGGCCGGACGCTGACGGCCGAGGAGGTGCGGCACTACCGGGTGATGGTGGCGGCGCTGCAGGCGACGCTCGCGGTGATGGACGAGGTCGATCGCGTCATCGCGGCGCACGGCGGCTGGCCGGGGGCGTTCGTGATGGGCGAGCCGCCACCAGGATCGTGAGTCCCCCTTCGACGCGCTCGCGCGCCTGCGGCTCACTCGTCGCCGGGCTCGAGCGCGGCCGGGCGGGCGCCGGCGGGCAAGGCTCGCTGGGCGCGGCGGATCTGCTGCAACAGCTCGTCGGCGCGGGGGCTGCCGACGTGGGTGACGTGGCGTTTGCCGCGAGCGTCGCGCCAGACGATCCGCACCGCGCGGCCGCCGTCGCCGGGCATGTTGTAGATCCACTCGCCGGCCAGCGAGCGCTTGATGCCCCAGCCGCCGAAGCGGCGCCAGTCGTACTGCACGAGCTCGGCGTGCTCGATGCCGGCGATCGGGATCTTGGGGCCGAACATGGCGTACTGGACGTTGACGTGGCCCTCCGACACCGTGACGCGCAGGACCGAGGACAAGATCCACATCAGCCCGAACAGCGGCAGGCCGACGGCGATGCCGATGGCGCCGCCGACGAGGCCGCCGGCCGCCAGAGCGGCGCTGGCCACTGCGATGATGCTGAAGATGAAGATCGCGTGCAGCTGCCACGGCGCGCGGTGCTTGTGGCGGTACAGGACGGTGCCCTCGCCGGCCATGTAGTGCTGCTCGTACGCGTCGGGCGGACGCGAAGTGTCGACGGGGACGAGCGCGTGCGGCTCCTCGGCCATGGCGAGAAAATGTCGCGGCGAGGCGGTGCTGTCAACGCGAAGGCCGAGCGCCGCGACGCACCAGGGCCGCCTGCGCGAACCCGGCGGCGCCGCCCGTGGCGTGGCCGAGCGCGCTCAGCGGCGCGAAGACCGGGCCGGGGACGGGCTGCAGCGCGTGGGCGAGGTCGAGCGCGAGGAAGCACAGACCGTCGACCGCGAGCAGGAGGTAGGGCTGGGCCACGAGACCGCCGCGCATCGGCAAGACATGACGGAGCAGCAAGGCGGCGGTGGTGAAGACGACTGCGTCGCAGAGGGTGCTGACGGCGACGGCGACGTCGCGGATCGAGTCGAGGACGAGCGCGGCGAGGATCCAGGCGACGACGCCGAGCGTGGCGCAGGCGAGCAGCACCGCGACGACGCGCTCGCCCGGGCGCAGCGGGACGGTGAGGCCGCTGCGCCGGAGGACGCGCAAGAAGCCGAGCAGGGCCAGCGCGCCGAGGACGTTGGCGACGATCAGCAGGGCGTAGTCGAGGCGGTGGTCCGTGACGAGGCCCTGCCGCTGGAGCGCGTGCGCGGTCACGACGAGGCCGAGCGCGACGGCGCGGAGCAGCCACGGACGGCGCGGCGGATCGCCGGGGCCGAAGCTGGTCGCGGCCAGCACTGCGCCGAAGGTGCCGACGACCTCGGCCGCCAGCGCGTCGACGCCGAGGTGCAGCCCCGCGAGCACGAGCACGAGCGCCAGCAAGCGCGGCGTGGACATCCCAAGCAGGATGCCAGACCCGAGGCGCGGCGAAAAAGGCCCTATCCGTTGGCGGCGACGGCGACCATGGTGGCCTGACGGGCGGCGACGAGGGCCTGGATGTCGAGCAGGAGCTTGGCGTCGGCGAGCGGGCCGAGAGCGCCGTCCTCGCCGACCAGGTGGACGAACGCGAGGTTCGCGGCGAGCCCGAGGTCGCCGCGGCGAGACCACCACCGACTCGCGGTCAATCGATCGCGGATCGCGAGCACGTCGGCGACGATCCGCTCGACCGGGAGGGCGAGGAAGCACAGGATCGCCAGGTCGTCATACTCCTGCTGGCCGATCTTGGCCCCGGCGGCGCGGAACTGCTGGACGACGAGGGCGAACCGCTCGGCGATCTCGTGCGCGCCGAGGCGGCTGAGATAGAGGATGTTTGCGGCCGTCTGCAAGGCGTTGCCCTGCCACAGCCCGGCGTGCTCGTGCAGCGCGCGGTAGATGGCCTCGATGCCGGCGCCGATGGCCGCCGGCGTGCCGTCGCAGCCGACCATCATGGCGCAGGCGGGGAAGTCCTCGGGACCGGTCAGCCACCAGTGATAGCGCTTCATCTCGGCGTAGATCGCCGCGAAGCGCTCGACGTGGGCGCGGGTGGCGGGGGCGCCGCCGAGCGCGCGTCGCAGCACCAGCGCGGCGAGGGTCTCGTAGACGCCGCCGCGGCGCACGCCGACGTCGCGGAAGATCGCGGAGACGCGGTCGACCTCGGCGAGGAAGGCGTCGGCCTGGTCGCCGGTCTTGACGAGCTGCGAGGCGAGCACGCGGCGGGTGTCGCCGGGGGTGCTGCTCCACCAGCCGAACCTCTGCGCCAGCTGACGGTCGCACTCGCGGACCTGCTCGGCGATCGCGGCGGGTTCGCCGGGCACGCCGAGCAGGTTGATGGCGACCAGGCGCAGCGAGTCGCCGTTGCCGCCGAGGTCCTCCAGGGCCGCGAACAGCGCCTGGAAGCGGGCGAACGGGTCGGCGGCGGGGCCGGGCAGGGCGTGCTGGTCGCGGAACGCCATGGCGCGCCCGGTCAGTTTATCACTGGGCGATGATGGTCTCGCAGCCGAACTCGATGTTGATCTTGGCGTCGGGCACGCCCTGGATCTTGGCGCAGGTCTGCGGGCAGACGACGATCTTGGTCGGGTTCTGCTCGTCGTCGTAGTACCAGCCGTCGCTGACGTCGGCGCACTCGGCCGGGCTCGGGACCTTGCCGAAGGTCTCGGGGGTGCCGTCGTCGAACTCGACGTTGACCTTGTCGAAGTCGATCGGCTCGCCCATCGGCTCGGGGATGGTCCACTCGCAGGCGAGGGTGGCGGCCTCGATGACCTGGGTCGACAGCTCGTCGAACACCGGGGTGAAGTTCTGCAGGCAGAGGTCGCCCCACTTGCCGCCGGTGTCGGCGATGAGGTCGAGGTAGACGTCGCCGGCGTCGGCCGTGAAGGCGCAGCACACCGCGTTCTGGATGCACCACAGGATGTCGCTGGGGCCCTTGGCGCCGCAGATCGCGTGCATCTTGTAGTCGGCCATGCCGGCCTCGAGCGCCTTGAACTGGGTGTCGAAGGCGCCCGCGCCGAGGTTGGAGTCGTCGTCGGTGACGACGACGAGGTGAGTGGCGGCGTCGGGCCGCAGCAGGTCCTTGTATTGCGGGTAGGTGTCGAGGATGAGCTGCAGGGCGTTGTTGCTGCCGACGCCCTGATTGATGCGGGTGTAGGTCGGCGGCTTGCTGTCGGCCGGACAGTTGCCGGAGCCGAGCGGGGCGCCGACGCAGATGCTGTTGTCGGAGATCACGATGACGCGGACGTCGATGCCGCTGTTGATGATCTTGGCCGAGAACTGGTTCATGTTCGCCTGGACGCTGGCGATCTCCATGTCCATCGAGCCCGAGTTGTCGATGGCGAAGATGATGTCGGCCGGCTGCTTCTTGTTGGTCGCCGTCTCGCTGACTGCGGCGCATTCGCCGGTGGTGCCGTCGGTGGTAGCGAGGCTCGTCGACGTCGTGGTGGTGTCGTCGCCGGTGGTGGTGGTGGTGGTATCGAGCGACGTGGTGCTGGTATTGCTCGCGGTGCCGGTGGTATCGGGCCCGGTGGTGTCGACCGGCGCGGTCGTGCCCGTGGTCGGGTCGCCGGTGGTCGGATCGGTGCCCGTCGATTCGGTGCCGCTGTTGCCGGAGGTGGTCTCGGTCCCGGCGGTGGCCGTGGCGGTGGCCGTGGCGGTGGTCGTGGCCGTGACCGTGCCGCTGGCCGAGGTCACGCCGGTCCCCGAGGCGCTGCCGGTGGCGACGCCGCCGTCGTCACCGCAGGCGACGAGCAGGAGAGAACAAGTAAAGAGGAATTCGAGGCTACGCTGCGACATCACACAATCTCCGACGACGCGACGGAAGCACAGGTCGCCCCCGGCTTTCAATCGGCCGGGCGGTGTACGTGCAACGAAGGCCGCGTGACCTTCCATGTCGGGGCGCGGCCTTTCAGGCGAGTCAGAGAATGGCGTGTCGCCGGGTCTTCGGTCCGCGCTCCTGAGGGCGAATGACCCCGAGGAGCGCGGCGGGCCCCTGTCGCTCCCGTCGCTTCAGCGGTACGTGGAGGCCTGGGCCTGCATGCGGCTGGCCTGGCCGGCCGTGAAGTTGGTCATGCAAGCATCGTCGGTGTAATCCATGTAGTTGCGGATCGGGTCGTCGCCGGCGGCGGGACAGGTGTTGCGGCCCACGGGGCAGCCGAACGCGGCCGACTTCTCGGCCGGGGTGTCGTCGACGAGGTCGCCCTGCTTGGAGCAGCCGCCCTGGAAGGTGTGATAGAGGCCCATCCAGTGGCCGACCTCGTGGACGCCGGTCATGCCGAGGTTGTAGGGGACCGCGCTGCCGCCCGGCAAGCTGGCGTTGAGGATCACCACGCCGTCGTACTTCGGGTTGCTGTTGTACTGGGAGGGGAAGGTGGCCCAGCCGAGCAAGCCCTGGCCGATGTTGCCGGTGTAGATGTTGAGGGTCTCCTTGCCGCCCCTGCGCAGGGCGTTCTTCGCCTGCACCTCGGCCGAGCTGCCGGAGGCCATGGTGTACCAGCTGTTGTTGTTGGTCCGGTCGACGCCCGCCAGCGCGAACGAGAAGCCTGTCCCGGCGTAGGTCGAATTGAGGAGGTTCAGCTGGGCGTTGATCTGCTGGTCGCTGACGTCGCCCTGGCCGGCGTTGTTGCGGATGACGTGGAACCACACCGGGATGGCCGCCCGCGCGCCTTCGATCGTCTGCGAGGGGCCGGCGGCGAAGCGATGCTGGAAGTCGGCCTCCATCGCCGCGATCTCGAAGGCGCTCGGGTGAACGCCGCAGCGGCCGTGCAGAGCCGCCTCTTCAGCGGCCGCCAGGTCTTCCACACAGGCGTCGTCGTCCATCTCGCAGATGTCGCGGGCGTCCTCGTCGAGGTCGAGAACAACGTCCTGCGCCTCGCCAGGGGTGGAATCGTCAGAGACATCGCAAGCGAGCGCGCACGCGCCGAGGATCGTGCACCAGAGAGTCGTGGTCTTCATGAGCTCCTTACAGCCCGATCACGGGCCCATCGTAGAGTAAACAACTTCGTCCAGGAGGAACCAGCAGCGATGACGCGCCTGCGTCGTGTAAGCCACACGGGTCCGCTTCTGTGTGTGAACTCGATTGCCCCTGTCGCGCCCGGGCGAATGTGCGAAGGTTACGCGTCATGCAGACTCGATTGACCTGGATTGCTGCCGGCTTGTGCGTGACGGCGTGTGGTCCTGCACCCCCGGAGAACGAGTCTGCGGGGGAGCAGACGTCGACGTCCATGACGAGTTCGTCGACGGGAGATCCATCGCCGACCGAGCCCGAGCCGACGAGCGCGACGAGCGAGACGAGCGAGACCAGCGGGACGTCGGGCCCGGCGCCGGAGTGCCAGTCGGACGCGGATTGCGAGGGCTTCTGCGAGTACTGCGTGGAGGGCGAGTGCTACGACGCGGTCGGCTGCTGCGCGGTGGTGCCGAACCTCGACGGGGCGCTCGAGCTGCGCTGCCAGGGCTACGAATGCTACGCGGACGACGAATGTGACGAGGGCCACGAGTGCGTCGGCCCAGGATGGTGCGACCCGATCGCGGCGATACCAGTGTGCGAACGGCTGCCGCTGACGCTGTCGGAGCCGTGGCTGCAAGGCTCTCCGAGCGCGCTGGCGCTGGTCGACGTCGACGGCGACGCGGCGCTCGACGTGGTGGCGTTGGACCCGGACGCGGGCGCGGTCGAGGTGCTGCTCGGCGACGGGCTCGGCGGGTTCGCGTCAGGGGTGATGTTCCCGACCGACATGTTCGGAGGCACGCAGCGGCTGGCAGTGGCGGACTTCGACGCGGATGGTTGGTCGGACCTGGCGGTGTCCCGGGCCGCGCCGATCGGGGAGCTGCATCTGCTGTTCGGGCAGGACGCGATGTTCGCGGCGCCGGTGAAGGAGACGCTGGGCGCAGAGCCGGGGCAGCTGTGGGCCGGCGACTTCGACGGCGACGGGCGGGCCGACCTGCTGGCCCGCGGGGCCGATCCGGCGCAGCCGATCGCGCTGCGCCTGGGCGACGGGATGGGCGGCTTCGGTGAGCCGTTCGGGGCGGCGCTGCGCGGGGTGATGTTCGCGACGTGGGTCGGTGCGGTCGGCGGGGACCCGGCCAGGCTCGACCTGCTGGCGACGGTGGCGAGCCCGCCGGCGGTCGACGTGTTCGAGTTCGTGGCGGGGATGGGGCTGCAGCCGATCGACGGGGTGACCGCGCCGGGGATCCGCGCGCTCGACAGCGTGGTGGCCGGGGACGTCGACGGCGACGGGCTGACGGACGTGATCGGGCACCGCAAGCCGCCGCCGGAGCTCGACCTGCTGACGATCTGGTCGCAGGGCCAGGCCATGCCGGACCTGCGGGTCGAGGAGGCGCCGCTGCTCGGGCCCGTGGCCGACGTCGACGGCGACGGGGCGGGCGACGTGCTGGCCGCGGGGTCAGGGCGGGTGCACGTGATCTTCGTCGCCGGCGGCGACGGGCCGTGCGTGCAGAGCCTGCCGTTCAGCCCGGGCATCACGCCGCAGGCGCTGGCGGCCGGCGACGTCGACGGCGACGGGCGGGCCGACGTGGTCGCGGCCGCGCCACAGCTGGCGGAGTTCACGCTGATGCGGACTGGGCCGTGAGGACATGTCACGGAGGGCATGCCCGATCGGGCATGTCCTCCGGAACATGTTTTTTGGAATAGGTACGGAAGATCAGGTCCCACAGCGGGCTGGAGATGCCGAAGTCGAGCGCGCGGTCGCCGAAGTGGTGGCGCAGGTGACGGCGGCGGACGGCCCGGCCGAGGGCGGTGCGCGGGCGCCGGTGGTGGGCGACGAGATGGGCCCACTCGTAGGCGAGGTAGCCGAGCAGGGTGCCGGCCAGCAGCGGCCAGCGGGCGGCGGAGCCGAGGGCGAGGCCGTAGACGCCGAACAGCAGCAGGGCCAGGCCGCCGCTGTAGAGCGGGGTGGCGACCAGGCGGTCGCGGTCGTTGGGGGCGACGTGGTGGTGGCGGTGGACGATGAAGCTGGTGACCTGCCGCGCGGGGGTGGTCGGGGCCAGGTGGAAGAAGCCGCGGTGCAGCCAGTACTCGACGAAGGTCCACACCAGCCAGCCGCCGGCGACCAGGAGGGCCAGCGGCGCGGGGTCGTAGGCGGCTGCCCCGAAGACCAGGCCGGCGGCGATCGGGCCGACCCACAGGAGATAGGGGCTGGCCCAGTGGGCCCGCGTCAGGCGCTCGTACAGCGGGCGGTGGAAGAAGCGCGGGGACCTGGCCTGAAGGTCAGGTTTGGCCTCGGGCCCGAGCGCGGCGTCCAGCAGCGCGTCGGTGAGGACCGGGTGGCGCGCCACGACTACTCCGCGGCGGGGGTCCGGTGGCTGCGCCAGAACTCGCCGAGCACGACGGCGGCGGCGCAGGCGACGTTGAGGCTGTCGAGCGCGCCGGTGCCGGGGATGTGGACGGTGTCGTCGGCCATGTTCAGGAGCGCGGGGGCGAGGCCGTCGGCCTCGGCGCCCAGCATGATGATGGACCGCGGCGGCAGCGGGGCGCTGTAGAGCGAGCGCTTGGCGCGGGCGGCGGTGGCGATCAGGCGGAAGCCGGCCCGCCGCGCGACGACCAGCGGGCCCGTACCCTCGGCGACGGGGACGACGTCGACGAACTCGGCGCCGCCCTCGGCGGTGCGCAGCATGGCCGGCGAGGCGTGCGACTCGAGGCCGCCGGCGAACACCGCGTCGACGTCGAAGTGGGCGCACACGCGGACGATCGCGCCGAGGTTGTGCGGGTTGCCGACGCCGCCGAGGTAGAGGAGGCAGCGCGGACGCGTCGGGTCGCGCCGCTGCAGCGCGCTCTGGAGGCCGATGGCCGGGCGCTCGCGGGCGATGAAGCAGATGCCCTCGTGGTGGACGGACTGGGTGATCCGCTCGAGCTCGTCGTCCTCGACGATGTGATAGGCGATCCGGCGCTCGGCGCAGCGCTTGAGGACGGGGCCGAACGCGGGCAGGCGCGAGGGGTGGACGTAGACGCGGCGGACGTCGTCGGGCCGGCGGGCGGCGAGCGCCAGGCAGGCGTTGACGCCGCAGACCTTCATCTCGGGGGCGGCCGGGGCGGCGGGGGCCTTGGGGCTTTTCAGGGCGCGTTGCATGCGGGCGCCGGAGGTATAGCAGGCGGCCGCGGGGGCTCCGGCGTCGGCGCTCGTGAGCCCGGTCGGGTCAGGCGGGGCGCCCGGCCAGGTGGTCGTAGACGACGCCGTACTGCCGCTGGAGCTCGCCGAACAGGAGCGGGGCGTGCAGCAGGTCGCCAGCGCGGCTCTTGGCCTCGAGCGCGGCGGCGATGGCGTGGAGGCTCATCAGCCGCAGGCCGCCGGAGCTGCCCTTGAGGCTGTGCGCGGCCTCTCGTACGCCGTCGATGTCGCCGCCGGCGATGGCGAGGCGCAGGCGCTCCATCAGCTCGTCGGCCTCGCGCAGGAACAGGGCCGCGATCTCGTCGGCCGTGGTGGCGCCCAGCAGGTCGCGCAGCTGGCGGTAGCCGGCCGTCGCCTCGCGCTCGAGCTCCGTCGGGGTCGACACCAGCGAGGGGTCGAGCTGCGGCGGCGGCGGCGGGACCTCGATGGGTCGGCGCGACCGCTCGAGCGCGGCCCGCAGCTCGCGGATCTGGATCGGCTTGCTGACGTAGTCGTCCATGCCGGCGGCGAGGCAGGCCTCGCGGTCGCTGTCCATGGCGTTGGCGGTCATGGCGACGATGCGCGGCTGCGGCCCGCCGCTGCGGCGGATCAGCCGCGTCGCCTCGAGGCCGTCCATCTCCGGCATCTGCACGTCCATGAGGACGATGTCGTAGGCGTGGCGGCTGATCGCGTCGAGCGCCTCGATGCCGTGGAAGGCGCAGTCGGCCCGGTAGCCGAACCGCTCCAGCATCAGCAGCATGAGCTTCTGGTTGGTGGCGTTGTCCTCGGCGACGAGGATCCGCAGCGGCAGCCGCTCGGCCAGGGTCGGGTCGAACTCGGACGCGCCGAGCTCGACCCGCGGGCTCGGCTGGGCGTCGCCCTCGCCGAGCACGCTGGCCAGCGCGGCCAGCAGCGAGGCGCCCTTGATCGGCTTGCTGACCAATGCGTCATGTTCTTCGAGACCTGTCCCATAGGACCGCCTCGCCATCGGCGCGAGCAGGACCACCGGGACGTGGGCGTGGCGCAGGGCGGCGAGCAAGTCCTTGTGGCGCTCGTCGGGCAACAGGGTGTCGACGACCGCGACGTCGACGGCGACCTCGCGCAGGCCGGCCAGCGCCTCGCCGGCGGTGGCGAAGGCGAGCGTCTGCAGGCCCCAGGCGTGGGCGTGGCCGGAGAGCAGGCGCCGCTGCGGGCCGCTGGCGTCGACGAGCAGCAGCTGCTTGCCGCGGAAGCGGCCGTCGTGGTCGGCGACGATGATCTGCGAGTTGGGCTCGCTGGCGGCGTCGATGGTGAAGTAGAAGGTCGAGCCGCGGTCGACCTCGCTGACGGCCCACATGGTGCCGCCGAGCATCTCGGCCAGGCGCTTGCTGATCGCCAGACCGAGGCCGGTGCCGCCGAAGCGCCGGGTGGTCGAGCTGTCGAGCTGGCTGAAGCTCTGGAACAGCCGGTCCATGCGATCGGCGCGGATGCCGATGCCGGTGTCCTCGACCGCGAACAACAGGCCGTAGCGCGGCGGGCCGTCGCCGGGGCGCCGCACGCCGCGGACGCTGACGTCGAGGCTGATGTCGCCGTGGGCGGTGAACTTGACGGCGTTGCTGAGGAGGTTGAGGAGGATCTGGCGCAGGCGCGTCGAGTCGGTGACGAGCCGGCGCGGGACGTCGGCGGCGATCGAGACGGCGATGTTGAGCGGCTTGTCGCCGAGCTTGCTGGCCGCCACGAGGTCGACCACGCCGTCGATGAACTCCTGCAGGTTGAAGGCCTCGCTCTCGAGCTCGAGCTTGTTGGCCTCGATCTTCGAGAAGTCGAGGATGTCGTTGATGATGGTCAGCAGCGACTCGCACGAGGAGCGCAGGGTGTCGACGAAGTCGCGCTGCTCGCTGCTCAGCGGGGTGTCGAGCAGCAGCCCCGTCATGCCGATGATCGCGTTCATCGGCGTGCGGATCTCGTGGCTCATGTTGGCGAGGAAGGTGCCCTTGGCGGCGTTGGCGGCCTCCGCGGCCTCCTTCGCGGCGGCCAGCGCCTGCTGGGCCCGCGTGCGCTCCGTGATGTCGGTGACGCTGGCGCGCACGAGGTTGCGGCCGCTCGCCGGCAGGCGCACCAGCCGGACCTCGCACGGGATGTCCTGCCCGGCGCCGTTGCGGTGGACCCACTCGAACACCGGCGCCTCGCCGGCCATGGCCGCGAGCACGTGCTCGTGCGCGCCCTCGAGCGAGTTGCGGCCGTCGGGCTGGACCGGCGGGCTCATGATGCCGGGGCCGACGTGCATGAGCTCCTCGCGCGAGAGGCCGTACAGCCGGAGGGCGTTGGCGTTGGGATCGACGAACAGGCCGGTGTTGCCGTCGACGACGAGGATGGCGTCCGGGGCGTACTCGAACAGGGTCCGGAACCGCTCCTCGCTCTCGCGCAGCGCGGCCTCGGCCTTGCGACGCTCGGCCAGCTCCTGGCGGGCGGTGATGTAGAGGCCGGCGTTGACGACGCTGATCGCCAGCAGACCCGCGAACGGGGCCATCTCGGCCAGGGTCATGGCGTCGACGGCCGTCAGACCGGTGAGGCCGCCGATCACCATCACGCCGAGCCGCCGCTCGTGGGTCTCGACGGGCGTCAGCGCGAGGCCGATCGAGCTGTCGGCGGTGGGCGGGACCAGCAGCGCGTGCCCCGACTGCCACACCTCCATCACCGGGCCGCCGCGGTTGGCCTCGATGTGCTCGCCGAGCGAGCGGATCACCGAGCTCGCGCCGGCGATCGCCCGCAGGCCCTCGGGCTGGGCGAGGTAGAAGGCCGCGCCGCCGCCGTCGAAGAACTGCTCGGCGTGCCACAAGATCGAGCCGACCAACGCCGGCAGGTCGACCTGCTCGCCGAGGCCGCGCCGGATGTCGTGCATCGCCGCGAGGTAGTGGTCACGCCACGGCAAACCGAACTCCCGAGTGCCCCTGCGCCGTCATCACCGGTTGCTCTGTGGCAAGGTGTACCAAAACTCGCCACGCTCACGCGCAGCGGCGCGCGCGCCGAGGGGCCTCCACGTCGCGTCCATACGCTGTTCTCGCGCCTCACCCCAGGGCCCCGCGCGGGGAGATCTCCGGGACAGGATCAGCGCCACAACGGCGCGCAGGGGCCGCTGTGCGTTGTTCGGGCGCAGACCGGGCGATGCGGACCGGACCGCGCCCGAATCGCGACGGCGTACTGCGGCGTCGACCTCGCGGGCGTCGCCCGGTGCGCAGTCCCCGTGCGTGGACCCAGGCGATCGCGCGAGCGCTGCCGCCGCGCTCTGGGGCTGGGCGGAGACGGATGTGAGGACATGTCTCCCTCGACATGTCTCGCTGGGCATGCCTGATGAGACATGTCTGAAGGGGCATGGCCGAACGAGCATGTCCTGAGGGACATGCCCGCGCGCCGACAAGAGCGGCCGAGGTCGCGGCTCGCGGCGCGTCAACCCGGGCGGGTGTCGAGCGCCTGGCGGACGCGGGCGGCCAGGGCCTCGAAGCTGCCGGACACGACCACGCCCTCGCCGCCGGCGTGGCGCGACAGCACCAACACGCGCAGCTCGGACTGGGCCTTCTGCAGGGCGCGCGCGGCGTCGGCGGTGCCGGCCGACAGCTCGGACGAGATCAGGGCGAGGGCCGGTGGCGGCCGGGTCTGGCGCTGCAGCGCGAGCGCCTCGTCGAGGTGCTCGGCGATGTGGACGGTGTAGCCGAGCTGGCGCAGCGCAGCGGCCACGGCCCCGCGCAGGTGGAGGTCGTCGTCGAGGATGAGCACCGACTCGACGCCGCGGGTGTCGGGCGCGGGGGTCGGGTCGACCGCGCGCGGGATGCTGAACACCCGCGGCAGCACGACCTCGATCGCCAGCGAGTCGAAGCTGGCGCGGAAGCTCGACTCGCCGTCGCGGTTGAGCCGCAGGGCGCCGCCGCCGTGGCGGGCGATCGCCTGCGCCAGGACCAGCCGCGCGCGCAGGGCCTCGCCCATGTCGGCGCCGCCCGACTCGACCGGGTAGGCGAGGAAGCGGATCCGGACGTACTCGCCGGCGGGCAAGCCGAACCCGAGCGAGCGCTCGATGCCCAGCGTCTGCGGGGCGACGTCGATCGCCAGCTTGGAACCCTGGGGCATGTATGAACGGATGTGTCGGACGACGGCGACGACCAGCAGCTCGAGCTGGCGCGGGTCGACGCGGACGGCGCTGCGCAGGCCCTCGACCGGGAGGTCGAGCGCGAGGCCGTCGCCGAGCACGCGCGAAAGCAGGCCGCCCATGCGGGCGATCAGCGAGGCGGGGGCGACGTCGACCGGGTCGGCGAGCTGGCGGCGCGCGAACGCGGCGAGCTGGCGGACGAGGTCGTTCGCGTTGCGGGCGGCGCTGCGGATCCGCTCGTCGGTGGCGAGGTTCTCGATCTCGGTCAGCGGGTTCTGCAGGTCGGCGCTCATCGCCGACGCCAGCCGCGCGACCGCGCCGGTCCGCTCGGCGTGGCGCAGCATCGCCGCGGCCTGCAGGCGGTCGGTGATGTCCTCGCTGACGACGATCACGCCCGAGGGCTTGCCGTCGCCGCCGGTCAGCGGGATCCGGCTGACCGCGAGCCACTGCTCGCGGCCCGCCGCGACCTGGGTCGCCTCGATGCGGGCGATCTGCGGGCGCCCGCTCTGCAGCACCTCGCGCTCGTGCCGCCGCGCGACGTCACCGCCGTCGCACAGCTCGGGGCGCAGGACCAACTCGCGATCGCTGCGGCCGGCCAACTGGGCTCCGGTGAGGCCGGCCGCGCGAGCGAACGCGCGGTTGGCCCCGCGGTAGCGCAGGCGGCCGTCTTTCCAGGCGATCCGCTGCGGCAGGTGATCGAGGACTGCGGCGGTCTCGTCGATGCGCACGAGCGCGGCGGCCAGCGCGGCGGCCAGGGCGCTGGCCGCATGGGCATGTCCTTCGGACCAGGTGAAGCGCTGGCCGAAGGCGGCGAACAGGAGCACGCCGACGAGGCCGTCGCCGCGGGCCGGGGCGGCCAGCAGGGCGGGGGCGCCGAACAACCGCAGCGGCTTGAGCTCGGGCGGCGAGACCTCGCCCGCCGGGGCGCTGACGACCCGACCCTCGGCGAACGCCTCGAGCCAGCGCGGGGGCAGCCGCAGCTCGTCGCCGCGCGGAGCCCCACGCTCGCGCATCCACACGCCGCGCGGCGCAAAGCCGAGTCCGCTGGGCTCGAGGAACGCGGCGAAGTCGAGCCCCTGCGGCTCGGCGAAGGCCGCGAGCGCCCGTTCGGCCGCGCCCGCGCCGGGGAGCAAGAGGCTCCGCAAGGCCGCGGCGAGGGCGGGCAGGCAGCGTTCATCGCCGGGGTCAGGCATCTGGAGGTGACAGTGTATCAGGGCCGGAGGTCGGTTAGCCTGTCGCGGCATGATCGGCCTGCCGCAAGCGCTGCTCCTTGACCTCGACGGAACCCTCGTTCACAGCGAGCACATCCATACCGAGGGCCTGGTCCGCTTCTGCGCGGGCCGCGGGCTCGAACTCAGCGAACCCGAACGGCTGTTCGTGATCGGCCACGCCTGGCAGGAGATCTACGCCGAGCTGCGATTGGAGGCCCGCCTGGGAGCAACCCTTGCGGAGGTGCTGGCTGGCACCACGGCGGCCAAGGACGCCATGTTTGCGGCCGGGTTGAGGCTTCCGGTCCTCGAGGGCGCGCGCGAGCTGGTCTCTTTGGCCCACGCCGCCGGGATCGCGGTGGCGATCGTGAGCGGTTCGGCGCGCTCGGAGATCGTGCAGGCGCTGGCGGTGCTCGAGATCGGCGAGCTGTTGCGCTTCTACGTCGGCGCCGAGGACGTGATCCGCGGCAAGCCGTCGCCGGAGGGCTACGTCCTCGCGGCGCAGCGGCTCGGCGCGGCGCCGGAGCGGTGCCTGGTGGTCGAGGACAGCGAGGCCGGGATCGCGGCCGGGATCGCCGCCGGCATGCGCGTGCTGGCGACCTCGGCGGCCAACCCGCCGCCGGATCGGCCCGGGCACCAGCGGCAACACGCCGCCCACCGCGTGGTCCCCGGTCTCGCCGGGTTGCAGCTGGCCGACCTCGCGGCGGTGATGACGTCGTGAGCGCGCCCGTCCTGGTGCTGATGCCCGACGCCGAGGCGCGGGTCGATCTGGCCCGCCCGGTGCTCGGCACCACCCCCGCGGTCCGCCTCGCCGACGCCGCTCGCCGCGCCGGCTTCGTCGAGGTTCTCCTGGCCCCGGGGACATGTTCGATCGTACATGGCGCGAGGGTCGTGTCGTCCGGCGAGCCGATCGCGGCCCCGGCGCTGCTCGTGTTCGAGAGCGCGGTGATCGCCGAGCCGCTGCTGCGCGCCTTGGTCGAGCAGCCGCTCGCGGCCGACGAGGGCTACTCGCTCGGCGACGGGCTCGGACGTCCGAGTGCGTGGTGCACCGGTCACCTCGCGTGCGTGCCGGCCGAGCTGCCGATCGCGGAGGAGTTGCCGTGGCCGGCCGATCGCGGGCCCGCAGATCTCGCGCGCTACGTGTACGGCGAAGATCGGGCACGCCTCGAAGCGGTGATCTGGAGCGATCGCGGCGACGCTGTCGAGGGCGCCGCGAGCGCGTCGGGGTGGCTGCGCGCGATCGTGAATCGCTTGGCCGACAGCGGTCGTCCGCTGGGACAGATCGAGCTCGCGGCGACGGTGACGGCGGTCCTCGCCGGGCCGGCGGCTCTGCTCGGTGGTCGGCTCGGGATCGTCCTCGGGGCCGCGCTGCTCTGCATCGGGGTGCAGCTCGCGGCAGTGGTGCCCGCGCTCGCGCGACTGGTCCGCGGGCGTGGGGGCGCGGCCGACGTGCAGTGGCTCGCGCCCGCGGTGCGACCGTTCGGGCACGCGGCCTACGTCGCCGCGTTGACCTACGCGCTGGTCGCCGAGGCGGGTCGCTCCAGCGTCGCTGGGCTGGTGCTGCTCGGCCTCGGCGCGGGCGCGGCGTTCCTGTCGCTGGCCCACGCGCGCGACGTGCTGCGCGGCGAGCGACCGCGCTTCGAATTGCCGAGCGTCGACGCGTTTGCGGCGCGGCTCGGCGCCACGCTGCCGGCGTGGTCGAACAGCGACGTCCGCGTCGAGGTCGTCGCGCTGGCGCTTGCCGTCACGGGCGCGCCCGGCCTGCCCTGGGGTGTGCTCGTCGGCGCCGCGCTCGCGCGGCTGTGGCGGTGGTTCATCGCGCCGAGAGGGTGAGCGAGGCCTCACAAATCGAGCCTGACCGATCGCACTCGTTGGAGACACACACATCGGGTCTCGAGTCGCGCCGCGCCATGCCGCGGGGGGCAGCGCACGCGCGGTGTTTGACCCCACCTGGCCCGGATGCTAGGTTTGCCGCCAGGCTCCTTCATGGCACGCAAGATCCCGCTTCTCCCGCTCCGCGAGCTCATCGTCTTCCCGCACGAGGTCGTGCCGCTCTTCGTCGGGCGCGAGAAGTCGATCAACGCCCTCGAAGAGGCCATGGCAAGCGACCGGAGCATCCTGCTCTGCGCGCAGAAGAAGGCCAAGGTCAACGATCCGCGGCCCGACGGCATCCACACGTTCGGCACGATCGGCAGCATCATCCAGCTGCTGCGTCTGCCCGACGGCACCGTCAAGGTGCTGGTCGAGGGCAAGAGCCGGGCGAAGATCGGCCGCTACCTCGACCACGACAAGTACTTCCTGGTCGAAGTCGACGTCGTCGAACCTTCCGCGGTGACCGTCGAGGAGGAGCCCGAGCTGGCGGCGCTGATGCGCTCGGTGCAGGCGACCTTCGAGAACTACGTCAAGCTCAACAAGCGCGTGCCGCCCGAGCTGGCCGCGAGCGTGGCGAGCATCGACAACCCGTCGCGCATGGCCGACACGATCGCCGCGCACGTGAACTTCAAGCTGTCGGCCAAGCAAGAACTGCTCGAGACCGAGTCGGTCCGCGCGCGCCTGGAGAAGCTCTACGAGCTGATGCAGAACGAGATCGAGATTCTCCAGGTGGAGAAGAAGATCCGGACGCGCGTCAAGAAGCAGATGGAGAAGAACCAGAAGGAGTACTACCTCAACGAGCAGATGCAGGCGATCCAGAAGGAACTCGGCTCGCAGGACGAGTTCAAGAACGAGATCGCCGAGCTCGAAGAGAAGGTGCGCCGCAAGAAGATGTCGGCGGAGGCGACCGACCGGCTCAAGAAGGAGCTGCGCAAGCTCAAGATGATGAGCCCGATGAGCGCCGAGGCCACGGTCGTGCGCAACTACATCGACACGGTGCTCGCGCTGCCGTGGGACGAGCGCACGGTCGAGAAGCTCGACGTCGACGAGGCCGAGAAGATCCTCGACCAGGACCACTACGGCCTCGAGAAGCCGAAGGAGCGCATCATCGAGTACCTCGCGGTGCGCTCGCTGGTGCCGAAGCTGAAGGGCCCGATCCTGTGCCTCGTCGGCCCGCCCGGCGTCGGCAAGACGTCGCTGGCGAAGAGCGTGGCGCGAGCGACCAACCGCAAGTTCGTCCGCGTGTCGCTCGGCGGCGTGCGCGACGAGGCCGAGATCCGCGGCCACCGGCGCACCTACATCGGCGCGATGCCGGGCAAGATCATCCAGGGCCTGCGCAAGGCCGGCTCCGCCAACCCGGTGTTCCTGCTCGACGAGATCGACAAGATTTCGATGGACTTCCGCGGCGACCCGTCGGCGGCGATGCTCGAGGTCCTCGACCCCGAGCAGAACCAGGCCTTCGTCGACCACTTCCTCGACCTCGACTACGACCTCAGCGACGTGCTGTTCCTGTGCACCGCGAACTCGCTGCACTCGATCCCGCTGCCGCTGCAGGATCGCATGGAGATCATCGAGCTCACGGGCTACACGGACGAGGAGAAGGGCAAGATCTGCCGCCAGTACCTCATCCCGAAGCAGCTCGAGGCCAACGGTCTGTCGACGGTCGAGGTCACGTTCACCGACCAGGCGGTCGGCGAGCTCATCCACCACTACACCAAGGAAGCCGGGGTCCGTAACCTCGAGCGCGCCGTCGGCTCGGTGGTCCGCAAGCTGGCCCGCGAGTACATCAAGGAAGGCAAGAAGAAGAAGGCGTACAAGGTCGACGTGCGCACGGTCCAGCGCCTCCTGGGGCCGCAGAAGTTCCGCTACAACGTCGCCGAGACCAACGACCAGATCGGCATGACCAACGGCCTCGCCGTGACGATCTTCGGCGGCGACCTGCTGCCCGCCGAGGTCACCGTGTCGGCCGGCAAGGGCAAGGTCACCCTGACCGGCAAGCTCGGCGAGGTCATGCAGGAGTCGGCGCAGGCGGCTGTCACCTACGTCCGCTCGCGCTCGCTGTCGTTCGGCCTCGAGCCCGACTTCTACGAGCACATCGACTTCCACGTCCACTTCCCCGAGGGCGCGGTGCCCAAGGACGGCCCCTCGGCGGGCGTCACGATCGTGACCTCGCTGGTGTCCGCGCTGCTGCAGGTGCCGGTGCGCAAGGACGTGGCGATGACCGGCGAGATCAACCTGCGCGGTAAGGTGCTGCCGATCGGCGGGCTCAAGGACAAACTGCTCGCGGCCTTCCGCGGCGGCATGAAGACGGTCATCTGCCCGCGAGACAACGAGAAGGACCTGCAGGACGTGCCGAAGAACGTGCTCAAGGCGCTCGAGGTCAAGCTCGCCGACACCATCGACGACGTGCTCCGCGCCGCCCTGTCGATGCCGCCGGAGGACCATCCGAACGCGCCGTTCCGCAAGTTCATGTCGGGCGAGCTGGTCGCCGGCCCGGCCGACTGGCGAGCGGTCGCGCAGTACCTCGACGAGCGCCGCCGCAAGGACCGCGCCGCTCACGAGAGCGAGCACGGGCCGCACTGAGGCGCGAAGCGCCGCCGCACGGAGCCGCCGGGACGCGAGTCTCGGCGGCTTCGCCGTTTAAAGGCCCGCGCTCTCGCTGCGGCGACGCGGATGAAGCGTCAGCGCCTGTCAGCCGGAGCTCGGAGGTGGGGAGCGACTGACAGGCGTGACGTGTCTACTCGTCGGGACTCTCGTCGTCGCCGACCGCGAAAATCACATGGCCGAAGAGACCTGTCCCATCGCGCAGGTCTCGGCGGCCATGTTCTTCCGTTCATGGAAGAGGCGCGCGGCTCACTTCTTGGCGCGCTCGAACGTGACCTTGTTGATCTTCACGTCGTCGAGCGGGCGATCGGCGCGGGTCTTGACCTTGCTGATGGCGATCGCGTTCTTGCTGTCGCACTTGCCGAACACTGCGTGCTTGTCGTCGAGGTGCGGCGTGGCCGCGACGGTGACGAAGAACTGCGAGCTGCCGGTGTTCGGCCCGCGGTTGGCCATCGACAGGATGCCCGGGCCGGTGTGGCGCAGGGTCTTGTCGAACTCGTCGACGATGAGGAAGCCGGGGCCGCCGGTGCCGGTGCCCAGCGGATCGCCGCCCTGCAGCATGAAGCCGGGGATCACGCGGTGGAACAGGGTGCCGTCGTAGAAGTTGCCCGTCTTCCAGGTGTCTTCCTTCTTGACGTAATAGGGCCGCACGCCGCGCGCGAGGCCGACGAAGTTGGCGACCGTCTTGGGCGTCTGCTCTTCGAACAGCTCGCAGCGGATCGGGCCCATCGTGGTGTCGAGGGTGGCGAACAGCTTGCCCTTCGACTTGTCGGCGAGCGCCTCGTCGCCGGCCAGCGCCTGCTCGAGGGTAATCTCGCCCATCGGGTCGCCCTGGGCCTTGTTGAACTCGAGCAGGTCGGCCGGGGACAGGCCGGGGCGCGCCATCTGGCCCTTCTTGAACTTCGCGGCGGGCGGCGGCGGCTCGGTCTTGGTCTCCTGCTTGGTCTCCGGGGCCTTGGCCTCGGGCGCCTTCACTTCCGGCGCCTTGGCGTCGGGCTTCTTGGCGTCGGTCTTGGTCGGCTCGGCCTTGCTGGCGTCGGTCTTGCCGGCGTCGGGGGCGCAAGCGGCAAGCACCAGCGCGCAGGAGAGGGAGAGGATGCGGACGTGCGAGATCTCGGGCATGGTCGTAGGTCCGTAGACGGCGAGGGTTTTCCCACGACCGCGCGCCGCGGCCAGTGAATCTGCGCGCGCAGAGCCGTGAGGAAGATCGCGGGTCACGGCGCGCGGCGGATGGTGACCGTGGCGATCTTCGGCGGGTTCGCAGGGTCGGCCAGAGCGCGGCGGGCCAGCTCGCGGACGACATCCTCAGAGTCGCACGAGCCGATGATGGTGTGCTTGCCCTTGAGCTGGGTCAGCGGGGCGAACGAGATGAAGAACTCGGCGGCGCTGCTGTGCGGGGCGCCGGTGTTGGCGAGGGCGAGCAGGCCCGGGCGATCGAACACGTGTCCGGCGGACATCTCGTCCTGAAGGACGAAGCCCGGACCGGTTCCGCGGCGGCCGGCCTGGATGAATTCCCCGTCCTGGACGCGGTGGACGGGGGTGTCGTCGTAATAGGGCGCCGTGTGCCAGGGACCCTCAAGGGCGTCCTGGAACGGGCGGAGGCCGCGGGCCAGGCCGACGAAGTTGGCGACCGCGATCGGCGCCTCGCTCGGGTCGAGGGTGCAGCGGATCTCGCCGGCGTCGGTGCTCAGGATGGCGAGCAGGCGAGGGCCCTCGGGGAGGCCGGCGACCGCTTCCTCGTAGGTGAAGCGGCCCGCGTGCGGGTCGCCCGCGGTCTGGTTGCGCGCCACGACCTCCGGCACGGGCGGCGGGAAGGGCCGGGGCCCGCTCGCACAGGCGCACAGCGCGACGAGGGCGAGCCCGAGGCCGGAGCGGAGAGGGGTGCGCACGGGCGTGAGCATACGTTACTCTCCGCATAGATGGACGTTCGTCGGGCAGCGCGGAGACCTGGCTCTTGGGCCAGCATCGTGCTCGGTTTGTCGGTCTCGTGGTTCGCGCTCGCGGGTTGCCGTCACTCGTCCAGCGGCGAGCTCGGCGCGCCGGCGGGGGCGAGCGCCTGGGACACCCGGCTCGACCAGCTCTTCGACGATCGCTTCACCCCCACCGCGGTCGAGCTGACGGGGCGCGCGCCGGGCGACGTCCTCGATCAGCGGCGCTTCAGCCAGCGCCTCGGCTACGCCAACGTCATCGTCCTCGTCACCGTGGATCAGGTGTGGAGCCGCACGTTGTTCGGGGGCCAGCCGCAGCAGCGGGTGGAGGTGACGCTCGGCCGCAGCTTGCGCGGCAGCCTGCCGCGCAAGACGACCCCGTCGCAGGTGCTCGTGCTGCGCCAGGCCGAGGAATTGCCGGCAGACGCGGTCGGGCGGGTCATGTTGATGTTCGTCGCCTGGGCGCCGGG
>NZ_JAPNJW010000001.1:0-1197500 GCF_026626745.1 Nannocystis sp. RBIL2 | reverse complement strand
GGGGCCGCTAGGTTCCACGGAGCCAACGTTGAAATACCACCCTGAGAAGTCTGAAAGCCTAACCGTGACCAGTGAGCCTGGTCCGGGACACTGCCTGGTGGGTAGTTTGACTGGGGCGGTCACCTCCGAAAGAGTAACGGAGGCGCGCAAAGGTTCCCTCAGGCTGATTGGAAACCAGCCGAAGAGTGTAAAGGCATAAGGGAGCTTGACTGCGACTCATACAAGAGGAGCAGGCACGAAAGTGGGCCTTAGTGATCCGGTGGTTCTGAATGGAAGGGCCATCGCTCAACGGATAAAAGGTACTCCGGGGATAACAGGCTTATCACGCCCAAGAGTTCACATCGACGGCGTGGTTTGGCACCTCGATGTCGGCTCATCGCATCCTGGGGCTGTAGTAGGTCCCAAGGGTTTGGCTGTTCGCCAATTAAAGCGGTACGCGAGCTGGGTTCAAAACGTCGTGAGACAGTTTGGTCCCTATCTGCCGTGGGCGCAGGAATCTTGAAGTGGAGCTGTCCCTAGTACGAGAGGACCGGGATGGACAGACCCCTGGTGTTTCGGTTGTTTTGCCAAGAGCATTGCCGAGTAGCCATGTCTGGAACGGATAACCGCTGAAAGCATCTAAGCGGGAAGCCAACCACAAGATGAGGATTCCCTGAAGGTCCGTCGTAGACGACGACGTTAATAGGCCGGGTGTGGAAGCGCGGCGACGCGCGGAGCTAACCGGTACTAATCGACCGTTCGGCTTGACCTTGGGCACCGTCCCGTGTGGCGGTTTGCAGTCCGAGGTTCCGAGCGACACCTGCACAAAGGCCAAATGGCCCGCTCCGAGATGGAGCCCCGTGCACAGCGTACAAAGATCTCTTGCGAGGCGATTCGATGGCTCCGCCGTCACTCTCCTCGCAGCTCGTCGACAAGTTTTGCTGGTGGCTATAGCGGAAGGGCCACACCCGATCCCATCCCGAACTCGGTCGTTAAGACTTCCAGCGCCGATGGTACTGCAGGGGAGACCCTGTGGGAGAGTAGGACGCCGCCAGCGCTATGCCCCCTTCGAAAGAAGGGGGCTTTTTTATTTTGGTCTCGCCAGGGCGCCGCGGCGCTTAGGCAGCTGGCCGCGCCGGCAGTTGGCTCGCGGGCCACCTTTGGCTCGCCGCGGGAAGCAGAGCCAGGCGCTGCAGGGCGGTCGTTCTCGCGGGCAGCATGCGACGATCTGCAACTGCCGGCCGCCCCTCTTCGGCGCGTCTCGCAGACGCGGTCTTCTTCTCGATAGCTCCTTATTGGGTCGCCCGGGGCGGCGCTTGGGCGTCGGGCCACGCCTGCGGTTGGCTCGCGGGCCACCTTCCGCTCGCCGCGAGAAGCAGAGCCGGGCCTGCAGGACAGTCGTTTTCGCAGGCAGGACGCGGCGAGCAGCAGGTTGTCACCCGTCCCTCTTCGGCGCGTGTCGAAGACGCGGTCTTTCTCGCTCTCGGGCCGATGGCGGCGGCTGGCGGCTACCGGCCGCGAGGTCGCGGACGAGGCGGTCGGAGACGAGGGCCTTTCTCGAGAGCTTCCAGGCCGAGGGCCTTTAGCGAGAGCTCTCGGGCCAATGGCGGCGGCCTGCGGCTGCCGAGCATTTGATGTGGCGGGCGCAGGCCATGCGACGAAGAGCATTCTCATCGGTCGCGGGCCGATGGGGGCGGCTTGGCAGCCGCCCCGAGTTTCGTGCAGGCCTGCGGCCGTCGATCACTTGGTGATCGGCACGAACTTCACGGCGCCGCCGGAGATCTCGAGGATCTCCGCCGGGCCGCTGGCGTCGCCGGCAGCAGCCCCCACGCGTACGAGCTTGCCGTCGCACATGACGGCGTCGATCTTCTCGGCCGCGGGCCGGGCGATGACGAGGCGCTTCACGGCCAGGTCAGTGACGGCTTGCTCGACCACCTCGCAGGCGGGCTCGTTGCCGCGGAGGCGAGGGGTCCGCGCCGGGCCGGGGGCGGCGAGCATGTCCGGCATCATGGCGATCTCCCCGAGCATCCACTTGGTGCTCTCGTCGTTGATGTTGTCGATGCCCTTCTGCACGTGCTCGCCGAGCAGGCCAGCGTGGGCGAAGGCGCTGTCGCCGGCGACGAGGATCAGCTTCTGCTCCGACAGCTTCTTGGCCGCGGGACCGCCGGAGGCGAACACCGCGGCGCGTCCGCGCTGGTTGGCCGGCAGGCTCTCGATCCGGGGGTCGTCGCTCTTCTCCTTGGAGTAGTCCTTGAAGCCCTGGGCGTGGACGATGTCCTTGAAGTTGAGGGCGACGTTGAGGATCTCGTTCTCGCCGGTCAGCCGGTAAAGCGCGCCGCCGGCGGCCTGGGCCTGAGCTGCGAGGTCGTCGAGGAGGGCGAGGGTGGCCTTCTCGTCCTTGCTGTTGCCGAACTGATTGCCGAGCTGGACGACGACGAGGTCACCACCGGTCCACTTGCCGGCGTCGTCGATCGCGCCCGCCGTCTTGAGCGCGGCCTTGGTGGCGGCGAGGTCTCCGTTGAGCGAGCCCAGGACGACGACGCGGCCCTTGGGATCGGCGACCCGCGACTTCTCGCTCGCGGGAGCGCGCGGGCGCGGCTTCTTCGCGGCGTCGGCCCCGGGCTCCTCCTTGGCCTCGGCCTTAGCCTCGACCTTCTTCTCGTCAGTCTTGGGAGCCGTCTTGGTGTCGCCCCCGCAAGCGGCGAGGACGAGGGCGAGGGCGAGGGTGGAGCGATGGACGAGGACAGACATGGCACCAGAGACTACACCGCGGGGCCCGGTTGCGTCACCCCGCCACGAGGCTGGGAAGTGCGCCGCTGGGGCTGCTGGCGAGCTCGGCTGCCTTCACGAAGCTGGCGCGCCGGGTCGCCCCGAGACGCGTGGCTGAACAGACGACGGCTGTCCCTTCGGACCTGTTCGGCGCCGCGACGAGCAGGGCGTGGCGCGGCGACGCGCCGGCTCGCTCGAGGCGACGTCGAAATCGTGGTCGACGAACTGCGCGGCGCAGGGCGGGGGACGAACTCGAGGTCGTGTGCTCGGCGGGCTGCGAGCGCTGGGAGCGTCGGCTGTTCGACGAACTTCGGCTGTGAGGCCGAACATGCGGACAGGCGAGCAGGGTCCAGGGGTGGTGAGTCGCTCTGAGCCAGGCGGGTCTGCAGGCGGGCCGGTGCGCTCAGGGGCGAGTGTCGTCGGCTGCGATCAGCCTGTTCGTCGCGACGCGATGTCCTGGTACGCGAGACGGAGATCGCCCGGAGGAGACCTGGCGGTTCGTGATGGCCGCAGCGAGGCACTTCGTGCAGGGAATGAGGCTGCTCGGGACATTCCGAGTTTCTTGGATGTCTTTTAGAGCATGTCCCAAAGACTGGCTGCGCAGGCAGAAGCGATCCGGGCGAGGCGATGGTCGATCTTCCTGCGAGGAGCAGGTCCCGACGTTTGTTGCGCCGGTTACCTGCGACGAGGGGCGCTCCGGGTGAGTCGATGCTCGACTTCCCCGCGACGGATTCGCGGGGTTCACACGCGAGCGCGAGGTGATGGCCACGCAGGACAGGAGTCGGCGCACGGCCGGGTGCGCGGGGGAGACGATGGGTGGTTCCGGGATCGTGATATGGTGTCGGGAGATCTTGGAGGCGACCATGCGCAAGTGGGCGAGCATCGTGAGCGGAGCGCTGCTGATCGGGGCCTGCAACGGCTCGGGGAACGAGACGGGCACGGCGAGCGATACGTCGAGCGGGACGACGACGGGCAGCACCACGACGACGACAGCGACGAGCGTGGGCACGACCGAGCCGACCACGACGGCGCCGACCACGACGATGGCCGATACCACGACCGGCACGACCGGGGTCGAAGGCGGATGCGGCGAGACGGCGCCGCCGGACACGCCGATCGAGTGGGACAAGGGCCAACCGGACATCTCCGGTTGTGGAGCCGTCCGCGGGCTCCGCGAGGTGCGGGCCATCATGCACCTGCACTCGCACCACTCGCACGACGCCTGTGACGGCGATCCGCAGCCGAACGGGGTGCCCGACGAGGATTGTTTGGCGGATCTGCGCGTGGGGCTGTGCGTCCCGCGGATCGACGTGGCGATGTTGAGCGACCACCCGGCGCACGCGAGCGAGGCGGCCTACGAAGAGCTGCTGCTGATGCGCGAGATGGACGAGCCGATCATGGGCGACGGCGGGACGCCGATCGCGGCGTGGTTGAAGTGCTCGGACGGCCACAAGGTCCTGGTGATGCCGGGGATCGAGAGCGGCGAGATGATGCCGTTCGGGCTCGAGAAGCACGTGACCGACGTGTACGGCACGAGCTCGCCGGCCGCGTTCGCGGCGATCAAGGAGGCCGGGGCGCTGGCCTGGGTGGCGCACACGGAGGGCCGCGACGTCGCCGAGCTGGCGACGCTCGGGCTCGACGGCATCGAGCTGTATCAGCTGCACGCGAACCTCGACCCCGACATCCGCATGGAGGACCTCGGCCTCGAGGACGACGGCTACTTCGCCGCGATCATCCCGTTCTTCCTGCAGCCGGGCCGGCAGCCCGACCTGGCGACTTTGGCGTTCCTGCTGCCCAACGAGCCGTCGATCGTGGCGCTCGAGACGCTCGGGCAGACGCAGCGGCTCACGATCTCCGGCGGCACGGACGCGCACCAGAACGTGTTCGACAGCATCGCCACTGACGGCGAGCGCGGCGACTCGTATCGCCGCATGATCCGGTGGTTCAACAACCGGATCCGCACGCCCGAGCTGACGCCGCAGGCGGTCAAGGCGGCGCTGCGCGCGGGCAACAACCACATCGTGTTCGAGTCGCTCGGCACGCCGGTCGGGTTCGACTTCCACGGCGAGGGCGCGGCGGTGGTCGAGATGGGCGCCGAGGTGTCTCTGGCCGGGGGTCCGCTGACGCTGCGAGCCTCGCTGCCGACGCTCGACCCGCGCAGCCCGCAGGGGCCGGAGGCGCCGGAGGTCCGGGGGGTGCTCTACCGGGCCACCGCCGACGAGCGGCAGGAGCTGATGACCTGGTCGAGCGGACAGATCGAGGTCGAGGCGCCAGGCCCGGGCGTGTACCGCGTCGAGGTCTGGATCACGCCGAAGCACCTCTTGCCGTACCTCGGCGACGCGCTCCAATACGCCGACATCGAGGCGCCGTGGATCTACAGCGGCGCCCTGTTCGTTCGGCCCTGATTGTCAGCACATGGCTCATAAGACAGCCGGAGGCCCAGGTGCCTCCGGCTGAATCGTCGGATCAGAAGTTGTACTCGCCGTTTTCCGGGTCGAAGTCGACGTCGGACAGGCCGACGTTGATCTTGGTGTCCTGGAAGCCGTAGTCCTCGAGCAGGTCGCCGTCGGCGTCCCACACCTGGATCCGCGTCGGCATCTTGGTCTTCAGGTCGAAGCAGACCTTGGCGCGGGCGGCGTAGTAGACGCTGAACACGCCGCCCGCGGGGGTGCGGGCCTCGATGCAGCGGCTGCGGGCGCCGTGGACGACTTTCTCGCCGAGGTCGAGGTAGAAGACCCCATCCTGCGGGCGCGACTCGCTGAGCCGCGCGTCGCGGGCGATGACGCCGATCGCGTGGCCGAAGTGGGCCTCGGTGATCATGTGGCGGTTGCCCTGCATGGCCATGCTCGAGTCGGGCTTCAAGTTGACGGTCATGTCGGGGAACGAGCCCTTGTGGGCGCGGATCTTGTCGTCGTTCCAGCCCTTGACGTAGATGACCTCGCGGGTCTGGTTCACCTCGCCGGTCCACTTGAGGTACAGGCCGAGTGGCTTGCGGAACTTGACCTGGATCTCTTCGCGGGGCATGAGGCGTCCCTTGACGCGCTCTTGCTTGTACATGGTGGTGGTGTAGTCGTGGACCTGCTCGAACGCCTTCTCCATGTCGAACACGAGCTGGCGGATCTTCGCAGCGTCGGCCTCGACGCCGGCGACGGCGGCGGGCTCCTCGGCGCGAGCGACGAGCGCGGCGCCGGCAACGACCGTGACCGCCGCGATCAGCGACGGCACATGACGCGTAAGCCATTTCATGGGGTGGAGCTTTTGCATGGCTTTCTTCCTCTCGTCAACCGCGGCGGCCCCGCGAATGCGCAGGAGCGAGCCCGACCGCAGATAGACGTTGTTCGGGGGGGCCGCTGCGACGCCGGCCCCCAGGCCCTATTCACGCGCGGACGGGCGCCCGTGCGAACGCGCCTTATGTCATTTGTGGCTTATCCCGTGCGGATCATTTGAATGCGCGATGTCGTGCGTACGCGCGAATCGGCGCGGTGCGTATCGCAGGCCCCGCGGATTGTCGGGCGGCCTGCGTGTTCACCGAATGATAGCGAGGATCAGCGCTTCAGCACCTGCAGCAGGTTGCTGTACGCGTCGGTCCACAGCGGATAAGGCGCGTCGGGGTCGACCTTGGGCGCGAGCGCGTTGACGAGGTCGGGGCTGTTCATGTCGCTCTCGCGCCGGGCGAGCAGCATCCAGTCGCTCTGCCACACCACCTCGTCGTTCTCGAGGTCCTCGACGTACTCGACCTGGAGGCCGAGCTTCTCGCCGATGCCGCGCACGACAGGGTCGAGGTCGAGGTAGCGGTTCGAGATGTGGACCGCGAGGATGCCGCCCTCGCGCAGGTGGCGGAAGTAGAGCTCGACGGCCTCGACGGTGAGCAGGTGCGCGGGGATCGAGTCGCTGCTGAACGCGTCGATGGCGAGCACGTCGAAGCCCTGCGGCTGCTCGCGCTCGAGCGCGACGCGGGCGTCGCCGATCACGACGGCGACCTCGCCCTCGCTCTGCTGCAAGTACGTGAAGTAGGGCTCGTCGCCGGTCGACAGCGCGACCACGGCCGGGTTGATCTCGTAGAAGCGCACGCGGTCGCCCGCCCGCCCGTAGGTCGCCATGGTGCCGGCGCCGAGGCCGACGACGCCGAGGTGCAGGCGCTCGCCGGCGAGCCGCCGCGGGTGCTTCTCGACCGCGAGGCCGACGCCGCTGGTCTGCCCGTAGTAGCTGGTCGGCGCGGAGCTCAGCGGCTCGCTCTCGAACTGGATGCCGTGGGTGATCCGGCCGTGGCGCAGGCGCGTGTACGCCAGGTTGCCGCCGCTGGCGCGGTCGACCCGCAGCACGCCGAAGAAGTTCCGCGTGACGAACATGTTGTCGTCGAGCTGCTCGCGCATGTGATAGACGAGCGCCCCCGCGAGGCCCAGCGAGCCGACGAGCACGCCGAAGGCCGACAGCGCCGCCAGCCACAGCCGCTGCGGCCAGGCGCCGCGGTACAGCACGTACATCGCCAGGACGAAGCCGACGAACAGCGCGATCGGCAGCTCCCAGAACTCGGGGAACAAGAGCGGCGCGACCACGCCCGTGAAGATCCCGCCGGCCGCGCCGCCGGCCGAGACGATCAGGTAGAACTGCGTCAGGTACTTCGGGTCAGGTTTCTGCCGCACCAGCTCGCCGTGGCAGACCATGCAGTAGGCCAGCAGGGTGACGAGGTAGATGACGAGCTGCAGGACCATGCCGGCGTAGACGCCGGCGAACAGGGCGTAAGTGGCTCCGCCGGCCCCGAGCACCAGGAGCGGCAGCCACAGCGCGCGGACGTAGCTGCGCTCGTACTCGAAGCAGAGGATGAAGCTCAGCAGGTAGAGCGCGAGCGGCAGCATCCACAGGAACGGGATGACTGCGACCTCCTGGCTGATCTGGCTGGTGGTCGCCAGCAGCATGGTCGAGGGGATGGTCGCCAGCGCGAACCACAGCAGACGCCGCCTGGCGGTGGGCTTGCTGACCGTTGCGACATGTCCCGAAGGCTTGGCGAGCGCAGGGGCGGCGCCGGCGAGCACGGCGCAGGCGCCACAGGCGACCGCAAACACGAAGAAGCCGATCGACCACACCCAGCCCTGACCGGCGATCGGCAGCGCGGGCTCGAGCGCGAACGGGTACGAGAACATGCCGAGCAGCGAGCCGAGGTTCGACAGCGCGTACAGGCGATACGGCGAGACGCCGGGGCGCACGCGCGAGAACCAGCTCTGAAGCAGCGGGCCGGTGGCGGCGAGCACGAGGAAGGGCAGGCCGACGGTGAAGGCGAGGAGGCCGAGGATGGCGAGGATCGGGCTGGCCTCGGGGTCAGGTTTCCAGGCGTCCGAGGGGCTGATCGGGGCCGGCCACACGAACGCCCGCACGAGCAGCAGCACCGCCGCGAGCGCGAGGGCGGCGAGGTGGATGTCGCGCTGACGCGCCGGCGTGAAGCGATCGGCCAGCAGGTGGGCGTAGCCGTAGCCGCCGAGCAGCAGCAGCTGGAAGAACAGCATGCAGGTGGTCCACACCGCCGGCGCGCCGCCGAACCACGGGAGCAGCTGCTTGCCGAGGATGAACTGCACGAGGAACAGCAGGAACGCGCCGAGCCCGATCGCGACGGCGAACAGCGCGGAGGAGGCGGAGGTGCGGGCAGGGGCGGTCACAGCCGCGCGAGACTACTCCAATCGCGCAGGCGACGGCCACGCGACCGGGTGCCTCAGCGCCGCCTCCGCCGCGCGCTCCGCCGCATGCGGCCGGCCGATGGCGGGGCGCCCCAGCCCGTCCTCGGGCCCGCCATGGGCCGCCGCTGGCCTGGTTGGCCGTTGCAGACGGCGTCGCAGGCTCCCGGGGCTTGCGCCGGCCGTCGTCACGGTGCGAAGCTCGGCCCATGGTCGCGTCGATCCGCTTCCGTTGAGCCCCGCCGCCGCCCGCGTGCGCGCCGGATCGGGCGCGTGCGTCGGCGTCGCGGCGTGGTCGCGCTTCACCCTCCCGTCCACCCGGAGGACCGCGCGCACCTCGGCCCGATCGCGGCCGGCTCACGCCTCACGCGGCCTCCTCGCGCTCGTCGGACCGCCTGTCCGAGAGCACAGGAATATTTGCACATGTCTGAAAAGTCCTATGTAAATTCCACGCTCGACCCCTCCGCCGAATCGTTCCACCCCGCGCCCACGACCGTCGCCGAATTGTTGGCGCGGGCCCGTCGTCACGGGCACGCGCTGGCGGCCGCCGGCGCGGAGCTCGAGACCATGGGCCTCGACTTCGTGGTCGCGCACGCCACCGACGCCGCCGGCGTGCCGTGGATCGTGCGAGCGCCGCGGCGGCCCGACGTGATCGCCGCCGCGCGCGTGGAGGCGCGGGTGCTGGCGCTGGTGGGCCCGCGCTTGCCGGTGGCGGTGCCGGACTGGCAGATCCACGCGCCCGACGTCATCGCCTATCCGCGGATCGCCGGCGTCCCGGCGGTCACCGTCACGGCCGCCGGGCCGCAGTGGAACATCGTCGATCCGGCGGCGCCTTCGCCTGAATTCATCGAGTCGATGGCGCGCACCCTGGCCGCCCTGCAGGCGATCGCGCCGGACTCGGCGGCGGCGCAGGGCGTGCCGACTGCGACGATCGCGGCGGCGCGGGCCAGGCTCGCGGCGGCGATGGCGGCCACGCGCGAGGCGCTGCAGCCGTCGCCGCGGATGTGGGCGCGCTGGCACCGGTGGCTCGAGAGCGACGCGCTGTGGCCGACGCACACGGCGCTCGTCCACGGCGACCTGCACCCGGGGCACCTGCTGCTCGCCGACGACGCGCGCGTGATCGGGGTGCTCGACTGGACGGAGGCGCGCGTCGACGACCCGTCGATCGACCTGGCGCTGGTCGTCGGCTGCTTCGGCCGTGACGCGCTGGAGCGGCTGCTGGGACGCTTCGCGGCGGCCGGCGGGGTCACGTGGCCCGGCCTCGCCGAGCACGCGAGCGAGCGCTGGGCCGCGTCCGCGGTGGTGGCGGCCGAGTGGGCGCTGCGGCGCGACCACGTCGAGGCGCTGGCGTATTCGCGCGCGCACCTGGCCGCCCTCGACGCCGCCGATTGATGGCAGTCGGCGAAAGCGAGCGCGCGGCGATTGACGGGACCGTCCCGCGAGCGCCGCGCGATCCGGGCCGGCGCGTCGGGTCATGAGGCTGCGACGAAAGCGAGCGTACGGCGATTGACGTGACTTGTCCCGCGAGCGCCGCGCGATTCGGGCCGGCGGCCGCGCGTTGGGGTCATCAGGCCGCGATCGTGCAATGATCACAGTCGAGGTGGCTCGATAATTGCTGTCGTCGCGGCCGCGGCCCTTCACCAGGGGCGATTCGTCGGCGCGTGCGGCGTGTGCACAATCGAGCGCGGCCTTGTGAAGGCTCTCGGACGCTCGTCCGCGGTGATTTCGGCGCTCCGTGCTGTGAGTCGCATTGCGGCACACAGCACCCGCGCTACCCCCGAGATATGCGAACTGCATCGATTACCGCAACGCTCCTGGCATTGCTGCTCGTCCCCTTCGTGGCCGCGCCGCGCGCCGATGCGGCCGAAGATGCCGCGCGGGCGCCTAGCACGGCGCCGTCGGTCTCGAAGCGTGAACGCGAGCGCGAGCACGACGGCGGCGTCGTGAAGGCGTCGCGCTGCATGGCGGCCTGCCACAACCGCGGGACCGGCCGCGACGCCTGCCTGCAGACGTGCGCGCGACGGATCGAGCGCGTCGTCAACGCGCCGGCGCCGGCGACGCTCGAGCAGCTGTCGGCCTGCCTCGACGACTGCTACACGGACACCAGCCTGCGCAAGACCGACCGCGAGACCTGCAAGCTGACCTGCGAGCAGATCGCGTCGCTGTCCGGCCCCGGCAAGCGCTGAGGGCTCAGGTGAACGGCGTGACCAGAGGGGCCAGCTCGAAGCCGTCGAGGGCGACCTGCGCCGAGTCGCCCGGCTGCAGCGCCGCGACCCCCTCGGGCGTGCCCGTGAAGATCAGGTCGCCGGGCATCAGCGTCATGCACGCGCTGACGTAGGCGAACAGATACGGGATGTCGAACACCATGTCGGCGAGCGGGGCGGATTGTTTCGCCTGTCCGTTGAGCCAGCCGCGGATCCGGGCGTCGACCGGCGGGACGAAGCCCGGCGGGGTCAGGCGGAGCCAGCTGGCGAGCGGGCCGAAGCCGTCGAAGCCCTTGGCGCGGGTCCACTGCTTGTCGCGCTTCTGCAGGTCGCGGTTCGAGACGTCGTTGCCGACGGCGTAGCCGACGACGTGCTCGAAGGCCCGCTCGGCGGCGACGTGGCTGGCCTTGCGGCCGACGACCACGACCAGCTCGCTCTCCATGTCGATGCGCTCGTAGCCGCGAGGCAGCGCCACAGGCTGGCCCGACGGGACGATGCAGCTCGGGGGCTTGAAGAACAGCAGCGGCTCGGTGGGGACCTCGTTGCCGAGCTCGGCCGCGTGGGCGCGGAAGTTGCGGCCGACGCAGATCACCTTGCTGGGGCGCACCGGCGCGAGAAGCTCCAGCGCGGCCACCGGGGTCCGCGCGCTGGCGGTCGCAGTCGCGGCGCGCTGCCACGGGTCGCCGTCGTCGTCGGCGAACGGATCGTCGATCTCCTCGGCGATGTCGTCCGGGCCGGGCGCAGCGCCGCGCGTCCGCACTCGCACCGCGCGCGCACCTGCCGCTCCGGACGCCCGGGCGCGCCCGAGCCAAAGCACCTCGTCGTTGCCTCCGCTGGTCATCGCCGCGATGCTGCCCGCCTCGCCGCCCGCGCGCAAGTCGGCGCCCGCCGCTCGCCCGGTCTTGTCTCGCCCGCCGGGGCCGCTATCCTCGCCGCCCATGCCGCACCGCCCCCCGGAGCTCGCGTGAGCCGCTTCGTCCGCCGCGCCCTCGTCGGCGTCGCGCTCGGCGTGCTGGTCTACGCGGTGGCGGTGCTGTGGGTGGACGCCGGACGTGTCCAAGAGGCCATGTCCGATTATACATGGTCGATGGTGCTGGCGGCGCTGGGGCTGTCGAGCGTCAACTACCTGCTGCGTTTCTTGAAGTGGGAGCTGTGCCTGGGCTGGCTCGATGTGCGCGGGGCCGGGCCGGGCGCGGCCCCGGGGCTGACCTACAGCCGCTCGCTGCTGGTCTATCTGGCCGGGCTCAGCATGTCGGTGACGCCGGGCAAGATCGGTGAGGTGCTGCGCAGCTACCTGCTGCGCGAGACCGACGGCGTGCCGTTCACCCGCACCGCGCCGGTGGTAGTCGCCGATCGCCTGACCGACCTGGTGGCGCTGGTGGTGCTCAGCCTGGTCGGCATCGCCGAGCACCGCGAGTACTTGCCGGTCGCCCTGGTCACGCTCGCGTTGGTGGTCGCCGGCGTGGTGGTGCTCGGCAGCCCGCGGCTGTGTCGCGGGCTGCTCGCGCTGCTCGGCCGGCTGCCGAAGCTGCGCGGCCTGGTCGCGCGCGCCGAGGGGCTCGTCGACAGCAGCGCGGCGGTGCTGCGCCTGCGATCGCTGGTGGTCCTGAGCGTGATCAGCGTGGCCGGGTGGGGGCTCGAGTGCGTCGGCTACTGGCTGATCCTGCACGGCTTCTTCGGGGTCGAGGCGAGCCTGGCCCTGTGCACCTTCTTGTGGGCGACGACGACGCTGATCGGCGCGCTGAGCTTCTTGCCGGGCGGGCTCGGCGCGACGGAGGGCTCGCTGGCAGTGTTGGTCGCTAGGCTGGCCCACGGGGTGACGCAGCCGATCGCGCTGGCGTCGACGATCCTCATTCGTGCCTGCACTCTGTGGTACGGCGAGCTGGTCGGAGGGGTGGCGCTGGCGGTGTTGATCCGCCGCGGCGCGAGCAGGCAGCCGGCTTGCGACGAGCCGACCGCCGGGTCGCCGACTGCGTGAGCGACGGCCACGCGGAGCGAAGGTCGGCGCCTCGTTCGCCGCGCCGAGAGCGGGCCGCGCCGCGATCGTGCAGGGAGTCCGCGTCGGCCGATCGGCGACGTCGATCCGGATCGGATCATGTCGTCATTCGCCGATCGTCATGATGCTGCAGTCGCTGTCGCCGACCCGGTGCGCAGCGAGGGAGACGCTGTTCTCGGCGGTGTGTACGGGGTCCGGCGCGCGGCGGCGCGCTCGCCTGCGCGCGGGTCTCCGCCGGTCCCCACGAGTACGCGGCCACATGCCGCGCGACGCA
Organism: Nannocystis sp. RBIL2; assembly: GCF_026626745.1. Classification (GTDB taxonomy): domain Bacteria; phylum Myxococcota_A; class Polyangia; order Nannocystales; family Nannocystaceae; genus Nannocystis. The sequence goes on along the minus strand of NZ_JAPNJW010000001.1, from coordinate 1,184,612 downwards.
CGAAACACAAGCCGGTCGCTGTTCCGGCGCCGCGCGCTTGCTCTCCGTTGGATCAAGCGCGTGTTCTAGGTTGTCGTCATGCAGATCGTCCTCGACAACTTCAACCTCACCGCCGCCGAACGCCTCCTCTGCGAGACCGCCCTGCACACCGCGGGCAGCATCGTCGAAGCAGCCAAGCTGCTCGGTATCACCCGGCACGCGCTCAAGCGGCGCATCATCAAGCACAATATCCGCTGGATCCGCGACGCGGGTGCGCGCCCCGGCATCGGTGACACCTCGCCGCGTCAGTCCGCGAGCGTCGCCGGCGTCGCTGCGATGACCGCGTGAATTATTCGAAGACCGGGGGCGGCTCCTCAACGCCCCTCGCGCGGTCCGTCGCTCCGGCGTCGGGCCGCTGGTCGTTTAAGCGCCCGAGCGCGCCGTGTGATCTGCGCGTACGAGCATGTCCTGAAGAGCATGCCCGAAGAGAAATGTCCGCGAAGACATGCCCGATCGGGCAGGACGAAGTTCACGCCTTGAGCGCCTGGCCGAGCGCGGGCTGGGCCTCGGCGCCGCCGATCAGGCGCTTGCCGAAGGTACGGCCCATCTCGTACTCGAGCTCGATGACCTGGGTGGCGCCGACGGCCTGGAGGATCCGCGACTCGCGGGCGGAGCGGGAGCGGGCGACGATGTCGCGCACGCCGACCTCCTTGAGGGCGGCGAGGGTGAGCACGGTCGCCTCGAAGTTCTCACCGATGGCGACGATGGCGGCGCGGCACTTCAGCGGGTCGATGGACAGCAGCGCCTGCGGGTCGGTGGCGTCGAGCTCGATCGCGTAGGCGACCTTCTGCTTGACGGCGTCGACCATGGCCATGTCGCGGTCGACGGCGATGACTTCGGCGCCCTGCTCGGCGAGCGATTCGGCGAGAGCGGCGCCGAAGCGCCCGAGGCCGATGATGAGGTAGCGGCTCTGTGCCATGGCGACAGCTTACCCGACCGGGAGGTCCTCGCGGGCGAGGCGGTGGCGCGAGCGCGTGGCGGCCTGGTCGGCGACTGCGAGGGCGATCGTGAAGGGGCCGACGCGGCCGAGGAACATCGCGGCGGTGAGGATCAGCTTGCCGGCGACGGAGAAGGAGCTGGTGATCCCGGTCGACAGTCCCACGGTGGCGAGCGCCGACACGGCCTCGAAGGCGACGTGGAGGAACGGCAGGTCCTCGGTGAGGCTGAGCAGGAGGACGAAGGCCATGAGCAGGCCGCTCATCATCACCAGGACGGCGGTGGCCTTGCGCACGACCTCGGGGGCGAGGGCGCGACCGCCGAGCTCCGGCTCGCGGCCGCGCAGCTCCGCGCGCAGGGTGGCGACGACCGTGGCGAAGGTCGTGGTCTTGATCCCGCCCGCCGTCGAGGCCGGGGCGCCGCCGATGAACATGAGCACGCACAGCACCAGCAGCGTGGCGTCGCGCATGCCGCCGACGCCGACGGTGTCGAGCCCGCCGCTGCGGGTGTTGGCGGAGATGAACAGCGCCGACCACAGGCGGTGGAAGATCCCGTGCTCGCCCGCGGGCTGTAGCCCCGATCCGAACTCGAGCGCGAGCACTGCGACGGTGCCGGCGACGATCAGCGCCAGGGTCGTCGACAGCACCACGCGGGTGGCCAGCGACAGCCGCGGCGGCGCCGGGGTGGTCGGCTTGACGACGCGGACGAGGCGGCGCCAGCCGTGGCGCACCAGCTCGACCATGACGGGGAAGCCGAGGCCGCCGAGCATCATCAGGGTCATGACGACGACCTGGACGCCGATGTCGCCGACGAACGCGCCCATGCCCCCGGGGAACAGCGCGTAGCCGGCGTTGCAGAACGACGAGACCGCGTGGAACACGGCGGTCCACAGCGCCGGGGCGTCGCCGATCCGCGGATCGCCGACCAGCAGGAGCCACAGGAGGAAGGCGCCGATGGCCTCGACGATGAAGGTGCCGGCGAGGATGCCGACGACGATCTTGCGCAGATCGGCGACGGTGCGCGCGTCGAGCATGGCGGCGTAGCGCAGCTGGCTCTGCAGCGAGCTGTTGTTGCTGAACGCGAGGGCGAGCGCGGCCACGGTCATGATGCCGATGCCGCCGAGCTGGACGCCGGTGAGGATCACGCCCTGGCCGAACAGGCTGTAGGTCGCGCCGACGTCGTTGACCGCCAGGCCGGTGACGCACACCGCGCTGGCCATGGTGAACAGGGAGTCGACGAACGAGGTGTGGGCGGCGTCGGTCAGGGACACCGGCAAGGTCAGGAGCAGGCTGCCGAGCGAGATCAGCGCGGCGAAGCTGCCGATCAGCATCATGGCTGGCCGCTGGGACATGTTTAATAGGACACGTCCGGTGCGCTCGGGGGCGATCACCAGGGCGCCGGCGAGGGCGGCCAGGGTGGTGAACACCAGGTCGTAGGTCTCGGCGGCCGCCAGGCGCCGCTCGCTCAGGGGGCCGTCGAAGGCGTCGCCGAGGATGAAGGCGCGGGCGAGGAGGAAGCCGAGCAGCGCGAGGAAGAGGGCGACCTCGAACCACAGCACGCCGCCGACGTCGGCGGTCTTGCGCCGCGCGGCGATCATCTGCCGCACCTGCTCGGCGACCGCGAGGGTGACGATGCCCATGCCGAGCACGACGAGGAGCCCCGTCCAGGGCGAGGCGACGGCGACGTCGAGCGCGACGACGGCGACGGCGACGACGAGGACGATCAAGCTGCCGATCGACACACGATCACTATATCGGCGTCCGCAGGCCCGCGCGTACGGGCTTCGACGACCCGCGAAGACGTGCGAAAATCAATTCGCAGAGGTGTGGCGAAAGCGCGCGGGCGCTCTCGCCACTGGTGGAGCGGTGCGGGAGGGCATCAGGCTGCTCGACGGCGAGGCGGCGACGACGCCTGGGGTCGCGGCGTCCCTCGGCCGACCGGGAGGTTGTCCTCGGCGACATCGCTCGGGGTCGAGGCATCCCTCGGTCGACCGGGAGATTTTCGCCGGGGATGCGACCTCGAGGACGCGGCTCGCTCACCCGGGGCGAGGGACGCGAAGGACCCGATGCGGGGGCGCCTCGACGAAGGGGCCTTCAGCCGACCGGGAGGTCCTCGCGGGCGAGGCGGTAGCGCGGGTTCGTCGCGGCGCTCTCGCCGACGGCGAGGGCGATGGTGAAGGGCCCGACGCGGCCGAGGAACATCGCGCCGGTGACGATGAGCTTCCCGGCGACGGTCAGCGAGGCGGTGATGCCGGTCGACAGACCGACGGTCGCGAGCGCCGAGATGGCCTCGAGCGAGAGCTTGAGGAACGGCTGGTCCTCGGTGAGGGTCAGCAGGAGGATGATCGCCAAGGCGATGCCGCTCATCATCACGAGGACGGCGGTGGCCTTGCGCAGGACCTCGGGGGCGATCGCGCGGCCGCCGAGCTCGGGCTCGCGGCCGCGCAGCTCGGCGCGCAGGGCGGCGACGACCGTGGCGAGGGTGGTGGTCTTGATGCCGCCGGCGGTCGAGGCCGGCGAGCCGCCGATGAACATCAGCGCGCAGGTGACGAGGATCGTCGCGTCGCGCAGGACGCCCATGTCGTAGGAGTTGAAGCCGGCGGTGCGGGTGTTGACCGAGGCGAACAGCGCGGCCATGAAGCGGCGGCCGAAGCCCTGCTCCGAGGCGGGCACCAGCGCGTTGGAGAACTCGAGCGCGTAGATGGCGACGGTGCCGCCGACGATCAGCGCGAGGCTCATCGACAGGACCACGCGGGTGGTCAGCGACAGCCGCGCGGGCGCGGGCGTCGAGGGCTTCACCACGCGGACGAGGCGACGCCAGCCGTGGCGCACCAGCTCGACCATGACGGGGAAGCCGAGGCCGCCGAGGATGATAAGGCCCATGATCACGGTCTGCAGCCCGAACTCGCCGGCGAACTGGGTGATGCTGCCGGGGAACAGCGAGAAGCCGGCGTTGCAGAAGGCGGAGATCGAGTGGAACACGGCCATCCAGACCGCGGAGTGCTCGCCGAGCCGCGGGTCGCCGACGAGCAGGAACCACAGCAGCAGCGCGCCGACGGCCTCGACGACGAAGGTGCCGGCGAGGATGCCGACGACGATCTTGCGCAGGTCGGCGACGGTGCGCGCGTCGAGCATGGCGGCGTAGCGCAGCTGGCTCTGCAGCGAGCTGTTGTGGCTGAAGGCGAGGGCGAGCGCGGCGATGGTCATGATGCCCACGCCGCCGAGCTGGATGCCGGCGAGGATGACGCCCTGACCGAACGGGGTGTAGACCGTCGGCACGTCGTTGACGGTCAGGCCGGTGACGCACACGGCGCTGGCCATGGTGAACAGGGAGTCGACGAACGAGGTGTGGGCGGCCTCGGTCAGCGACACCGGCAGGGTGAGGAGCAGGCTGCCGACCATGATCATCGCGGCGAAGCTGCCGATCAGCATCATGGATGGCCGCTGGGACATGTTCAAGAGGACATGTCCCGTGCGCTCGGGGGCGATCACCAGGCCGCCGGCGACCGCGGCGAGGGTGGCGAACACGAGGTCGTAGGTCTCGATCGCCCGCAGCCCGCTGGCCTCGAGGGTGCCGCCGAACTGACCGGTGAGCGCGAGGGTGCGCGCGAGCAGGAAGCCGAGCAGGGCCAGCAGCAGCGAGACCTCGAACCACAGCACGCCGTCCATGCCGGCGGCCTTGCGGCGGGCGAAGATCATCTGCCGCACCTCCTCGGCGACCGCGAGGGTCACCGCGGCCATGCCGAACACGATGATGAGGCCGGTCCAGGGCGAGGCGACGGCGACGTCGAGGGCCACGACTCCGAGGGCGACGAGGAGGACGAGGACGCTGCCGATCGACACCGCGCCACTATACCCGCCGGGCCCGCTAGACTGGGGCCGCATGCGCGCTCGTCCCGCCCCCGGCGTCCTCCTCGTCCTCGCCCCGCTGATCCCGCTGCTGCTCGCGCCCGTCGGCTGCGCGAGCTCGGTGTGCAGCAAGGTGCGGTCCGACCGCGAGGCGTTCACCCGCCGGGCAGTCGCGCCCGGGCCTCACCTGGCGCTGGCGGTGCCGTACGCGACGCTGAGCCAGAGCGTGCAGCGCTCGTTGACCGGCCTGCCGCAAGTGCGGCTGCCGCTGCCCGACCTCGGTCCGGTCGATCTCGGCGCGCTGGCGGTGGCGATCCGCAGCGTCGCGTTCCGCCCGGCCCCGGCCGGCAGCGTGGGCGCGCGCGTGACCGTGGCCCTCACCAGTCAGGGCAAGCCGGTCACCGCGCTCGAGCTCGACGCAGTGGTCGCGCCGCGCCTCGACCCGCAGGCCGGCAGCGTGCGCCTGCGCCTCGGCGCGGCCGACCTGCGCGAGGTGAGGCCGAGCATGCCGCCGGCCGAGCGCAAGCGGTTCGCCGAGTTCCTGCTCTCGCTGGTGCCCGGGGCCGCGCGCGCGCTGGTCGGCCGCGAGCAGGTCGAGGCGCTGGCCGAGACCTTCCTGCGCGAGCTGGTCGGCGGGCGCTGGCCGCAGATCCGCGACGGCCTGCTCCAAGGGACAGACGACCTGGTCGACGTCGAGATCGACCTCGGCGAGGTGCCGCTGACGAAGATCGAGCTGAAGAGCGGGGCCGCCGACCTCGAGCTGTGGGCCCACGCCGCGCTGCCGGCGGAGGCCCTGTCCCCGGGGACAGCTCGCCCCGCGGGCAGCGACGCGCGTCTGGTCGGCCTGCGGATGTCCGGCGGCGTGGCGGCGGCGCTGGCCAACCGGGCCATGGCGAGCGGCCAGATCCCCGCCCGCTACAACCGCGACGGCGCCCCCGACCCACGCGGCGAGCTGCTCGCCGGCGTCGACTGGCGGGCCGGCGAGCGGCCGCTCAAGGTCCACGCGTGGAGCACCGAGGGCACCTGCGCCCGCCTCACCTTCGGCGGCACGCCGAAGGTCGCGGCCCGCGGCGGTGACCTGGCGGTGGACGTCGCCGACGGCACGCTCGAGGAGGTGACGGGTTCGCTGCGGGTGCGCGCCGCGGTGTGGTTCTCCGGACTCGGCCGTCAGACCTTCGCGGTCAGCGAGTCGATCGCCGACGCGATCGAGTTCGAGATCCTCGGCGTCGACTACCGGGCCCGCGTCGTCGCGGCCGCGGTGTCGCGGGCCGAGCTCGAGTTCTCGCTCGCATTGGCGGAGGCCCCGCAGCCCGCGACACCACGTCGGTGATCCGGAGGAGGGAGTGATCCACCGTGAGCCGCTGCACGCCTCGCACAGACGAGCGCAGGCGCGCCGTCTGCTGCTGACTTGATTGTGTTGCCCCTTACAAAAACTACAATGTGACAGTTGTCCGAGGGACGAAACCGATCTCTGCTGGCAGATTTATCCACAGATCCAATTGTGGCGAATTCGTGCCTTCAGGGCACGGTAGCGCGCCTCGGGAGCCATGGGAGTCCACCGGAGGCAAGGGCTCTCGGCAGGCCCGGCGGTCGGTGTCGGCGGGGTCGGCGACGGCCTGCGCTTTCCGAGTACCGAAAGCGAACCAGTGTGCATATAGTCCGGCCGTACAGCCGCTCGCGGAATCGACCGCGGCGTCACCATGGAAGCTGCTCCATGAAACAGCCGATGCGAACGAGAAGCCGCCGCTGCCCCCCCAAGATTCTGGGCAACACTGCGCGGGCCCCTCAGCCGCTCCGCTCGCTCGCCGGCCCGAGCAACACGCTCGGAGCCGCCCCTCCCTCCGGCAGACCCGGGGTCCGAAATTTCCCCCGGCAACGGCACGCCGCCCCCCTCGGTGAGTGTCATCGCTCGGTCGCCGTCGCCAAGTACCTGGCCCGCCGCAACGAGGCCGCCGCCAAGGCCGAGCCCGCTAGCGCGACCGGCCGCAAGGGCAAGCGCAAGCCCTGGCGCGGCCGCCCGGGCCAGGAGTCTCCGGGGCTCGAGCACAGCCCTGCGGTGGCTCGCCCCGCCACGCCGCCGCGTGAAGCCGGCGCCAGCACCCCCGATCTGACCCCGTGGACAGCTCGTCGCAATGCCGCCCGTCTGAGCGGGCGCGACCGCGTCCCGGCCCGCCCGCGTCCGTCGCGGGTGCTCGCCGAGCTGGTGACTGACGCCACGCCCTGAGCGAGCCGACAGTTTTTGGACGAGGCGCACCAAGGGCGGCCCGGGCAATGGTGCTCGGGCCGCCCCCGTCCAATTCAGGGCCCTGACGCGCGGACTCGAGCGTGACGCAGAGTTCGGGGACATGCCCTGAAGAACATGCCCGTCGGGACATGGCTCGGGCGACATGCGCCTCGGGGCATGTCCCGGAGTTCAGGTCGCCGGGGCGCCCCGCTCGGGCACGAAGCGCAGCGACAGGCCGAGCAGCACCGCCGCCGCGGCGATGACGGTGCGGTCGTCGAGGCGCTCGCCGTGCCACAGCGCGGCGGTCGTGGCGGCGACGATGAACTGGACGTTGATGAACAGCCCGACCAGCGAGGTCGGCAGGCGCCGCAGGGCGTAGAGGTTGAGGATGTAGGCGAGGGCGGTCGGACCGACGATGACGAGCGCGCCGAGCAGCCAGACGTGGCTCGGCACCGCGGCGAGGTCGATGGCCGCGACCGCGGGCAGGCCGACGACCGCGATCATCGGCAGCGAGCAGGCGTAGATCGCCGCCGACAGGATCAGCGGGTCGGTGGTCTCCGAGACGCGCTTCGACAGGGCGATGAACAGCGAGTAGGCGCCGGCGTTGCCGCAGATCAGCAGGTCGCCGCACAGGACGGTGTCGCTGAAGCGCGCCGCGACCTCGCCGTCGCGGGTGCGCAGCCAGGCACCTGTCCCGACGGCCAGCTGGTCGACGCCGAACAGGGCGGCGATGCCGACGACCCCGAGCGCGACGCTGACGAGCTTGCGCCGGGTGAGCCGCTCCTGGCCGAGCAGGACCCCGAGCGCGAGCGTCTGCGCCGGCACCGTGGCCATGACCAGGGCGCCGTGGACGGCCGTCGAGCGCTGGATGCCGGCGTTGAACAGCAGCTGGTTGAGGACCACGCCGAGCAGGCCGAGCACGGCGAGGAGGCCCCAGCCGCGCCGCGGCCAGGTCTTGCGCAGGACCAGCGCGACGCCGACGAGCAGCACTGCGCCGCCGAACTGGCGGATCGTGGTCCACGCGATCGGGTCGAGGTACGCGGTGATCTCGCGCGCCGCGCTGTAGTGGGTGCCGAACAGGAGCTGCACGCCGATCAGCGCGGCGACGGCCCTGGCGGTGTCCTGGCCCGGAGATGCTTGCAAGTCGCGAGACGGTAGCGGACGCGGTGGTCGCGGTCGATGTCGGCGCGAGGCCTACGCGACTCGTCGCCCGATGCGAGGCTCACGAGCGCGAAGGCCCACGGGTCGCGGCCGCATGCAGAGGCGAGCGCGGCGCGCGGCGCGAGAACGACGACGAGCTGCGCGCAGTCGCGGCCGCCGCGGGAGCGGGTCGACGCCATGTCGCTTTGCCTCCAGGGAGACAGAGCGGCCAGGGACGCGTCGGCTCGGCCAATCACCACAGTCGTCCGACGAGCCCCGGGGCGGTGCCACCATTCGCCGATGCCGGCGCGGGCTCGAGAAAGGGCGAGGGTGCGAGGCCAACGAGGCGAGATGCCCGCGTCCGCGGATGCATGCGCAAAAGCGCCCCGGATCCCGCGATCCGGAGCGCCTCTTTGCTTCGCAAGAAACATGTCCCGAAGGACATGTCTTTTGGAGAAGACTACTTGTGGAGCTCGCCGCGGCGCAGGCGCTTGTACAGCTCGAAGGCCTCGCGGATGACGACCAGCGCCTCGGCGGTGCCGAGGATGTCGTCGATGACGACGGTCTTGTTCTCGAGGATCTTGTAGTCCTCGAAGAAGCGCCGGACCTCGCGCATGACGTGGTGCGGCAGCTGCGACTGATCGGTGTATTCGTTGAACCAGGGGTCGTGGGTGCTGACGGCCACGATCTTGTCGTCGATGCCCTTGTCGTCGCGCATGCGCATGACGCCGATCGGGCGGGCAGTGACGATGCAGAGCGGGTGGACCGGGCTCTGCTGCAGGACCAGGATGTCGAGGGCGTCGCCGTCGTCGCAGTAGGTGCGCGGGATGAAGCCGTAGTTGGCAGGGTAGTGGACCGCGCTGAACAGCACGCGGTCGAGGCGGAGGAAGCCGGTCTCCTTGTCGACCTCGTACTTGTTCTTGCTGCCCTGCGGGACCTCGATCACCGCCGGTACGTGAGGGAGTTGGCCTTCGTCGACATAGATGTCGTGCCAAGGATGCATCGCGCGGAGCGTGGTGCGGACCCCGGCCCCCTGTCAAGCAATCGTGCGCGGAGGGCCGCGTGCAGGGCCGCGGCGACGTCGAGGCCGTCGCCGCGGAGGATCGGTCTCACACGGCTCCGGCGCCGGACGCGGCGAGATCGCGCGCCGACGTCAGCCGCGCAGCTGCAGCCGCTTGAGCGCCTGTCGCAGGCCCTCGCCCGACATCTCGGCGGCCCGCGCGGCCTTGGCCTTGGTCGGGTGCTGTGCGAGCAGGCTGGTGAAGTAGAGCCGCTCGAACTCGTCGACCGCGCGATCGTGCGGGAGCAGGAGCAGGCCGTCGTGGGCCACGGCTCGCCGCGCGCTGACTTCGGGCGCGAGCGACAGGTCGTCGGCGGTGATCTCGGGGCCGTCAGCCATAACGTGGGCCCGCTCGATGACGCTCTTCAGCTCGCGCACGTTGCCGGGCCAGGCGTGGGCCTGCAGCGCGGCGCGGGCCGCCTGCGCCAGCCGCCGTGGCTCGCTCGCGCCGGCGCAGCGGCGGAGGAACAGCTCGGCGAGCAGGACTGCGTCTTCCTCGCGCTCGCGCAGGCTCGGCACCTCGACGCGCACGTCGGCGATCCGGAAGAACAGGTCCTGGCGGAAGCGGCCCTCGGCGACCATCGCCCGCAGGTCGCGGTGGGTGGCGCACAGGACCCGCACGTCGACCTTGCGCGGGCTGCGTTCGCCGACCCGCACGACCTCGCCCTCCTGGATGACGCGCAGCAGCTTGGCCTGCAGGTCGAGCGGGAGCTCGCCGATCTCGTCGAGGAAGATGGTGCCGCCGTCGGCCTCCTCGAAGCTGCCGGGGCGGTCGCCGACGGCCCCGGTGAAGGCGCCCTTGCAGTGGCCGAACAGCAGGCCCTCGGCCAGCTCGCGCGGGATCGCGGTGCAGTCCTGGACGATGAACGGCCCGGCCTGTCGCGACGAGCGGTGGTGCAGCGCTCGCGCGACCAGCTCCTTGCCGGTGCCGGTCTCGCCGCCGATCAGCACGCGCAGGCGATCGCCGCGGGTGGCCAGGCGCTCGAGCGTGGAGAACAGCTCGCGCATGGCGGCGCTGCGCCCGTACAGCTCGTCGAAGCGATCGATCGCCGGCAGCGCGACCTGGACGTCGTCGGTGCCGAGCAGGCGAAAGGTCGACTGCCCGGCGCGGAACACGGTCTGCGCGGTCAGCCAGACCTCGCGCACGCGCACCTCGCCGACGTGGACGCCGTTGGTGCTGTCGAGGTCGCGGAGCAGCAGGCCGCGCGGGGTGACGGCGATCTGGAAGTGGTTGCCGCTGATGTGCGTGTCGGTCAGGACGATGTCGTTGACCGCGTCGCGCCCGGCGGTGATGAGCCGCCGGTCGGACAGATCGACGTGGAACTCCTTGCCGCGGTCGGGGCCGTCGAGGACGCGCAGGTTGACCCGCCCGAGCCGCTGATAGCTGCGGGAGAAGTGCTGGACGGCGGCGGTCGGCTCGAGCGGTTTCTCGCGGGAGTTGCTCACTGCGAAAACGATGACTCCGGCCCGCAGGGTAGCACGCGGCCGCGCAGACCGGCTAGAGCGGCCTCGGGACAGGTCCTTCGGGACAGGTGAGCGCGCGGCGGAGGCGCGAGCGACGGCGCAGCCGCGGACGCTCAGGCCGGCTCGATCCGGGCCGGGTCGGGCGTGCTGGCGTAGAGGCGAGCGACCTCGGCGGCGCGGCGGCGGAGGACCGCGCGCTGATTGATATAACCCTTGTCGGTGATCTCGCCGGCGTCGATCGCGGGCGGCTCGGCGAGGACGACCGCGGCGGCGAGCTTGCGGCTGCTGCTGCCGGGGTTGGCGGCGTTGTGGGTCGCCAGCGCGGCGGCCAGGTGGGCGCGGATCTGCGGGTCCTCGGCGTACCTGTCCGCAGGGACATCCGGGGCGATCGCGCGGCAGCCGTCCGGGCTCAGGAACACCAGCGCGGCGGCGGCGGAGCGACCTTCGCCGGCGATCACGACGTCCTGCACGACCGGCGCGGCGGCGGCGATGAAGGCGACCCGCAGCGCGCCGGCGCTGACCCACGTGCCGCTGGTGAGCTTGAAGTCCTCGGCGACGCGGCCATCGAACACCACGCCCTTGCGCGGGTCGGTCGGGTCGGCGAGGCGGCCGGCGTCGCCGATGCAGTAGTAGCCCTCGTCGTCGAAGGCCGCGGCGGTGAGCTCGGGCTCGCGGTGGTAGCCCGGGGTGACGTTGGGCCCGCGCACCCGCAGCTCGAGCTTGCCCTCGCGCGGGACCAGCTTGAGCTCGCAGCCGGGCGCGGGCAGGCCGATGATGCCTGCGTGGTCGATGGGGAAGTGGACGCTGGTGACGAGCGGCGACGTCTCGGTCGAGCCCCACGCCGACGTCATGAGCACGCGCCCGGCCGCGCCGGCCAGCTCGGCGACCGCGGCCAGGCGGGCCCACAGGTTGGGCGGCAGGGCGGCGCCGGCGTAGAAGATGACGTCGAGGCGCGAGAAGAACCGCGCGCGCAGGTCCGCGTCGCGCTCGAGGTAGGGCAGCAGCACCTCGAAGCCGCGCGGGACGTTGAAGTAGAGGGTCGGCGGGACGGCGCGCAGGTTGGCGACGGTGCGCTCGATGAGCCCGGGCGCCGGCTTGCCCTCGTCGACGTAGAGCGAGCCGCCGTGGTAGACGGCCATGTTGAAGTTGTGGTTGCCGCCGAAGGTGTGGTGCCACGGCAGCCAGTCGACCAGCACCGGCGGGCGCGCGCGCAGGAACGGCCAGCACTGGGCGATCGCCTGCTGGTTGGAGCACAGCATCCGCTGGGTGTTGATCACGCCCTTGGGCCGGCTGGTCGAGCCGGAGGTGAACAGGATCTTCGCCACGGTGTCGGGGCCGGTGGCGGCGTGGGCGGCGTGGGCGTGCTCCAAGGAGCATGTCTCGGAGAGCATGTCCGAGAGGACAGTCTGCGCTGGGCCGGGGGCCTCGCCGACCACCGCCGGGCAACCGACCGCCGCGAGGGCGCGGGCGAAGCGGGCCCCGTCGGCGGCGAACACCAGGCCGGGCTCGACCTGGACGGCGATGTGGCGCAGGTTCTCGAGGTCCTGCGAGACCAGGCTGTAGGCCGGGGAGACCGGGACCGCGGGCACGCCGACGTACATGGCCGCGAGCTGCAGCAGGGCGTTGTCGACGCCGTTGTCGGACAGCAGCATCAGCGGGCGCGCGGCCGAGAGCCCGCGCGCCAGCAGAGCGGCGCCGAGGCGGCGGATCTTGGCCCACGCCTCGCCGTAGGTCAGCTCGAACAGCTGCCCGCCGCGCCGCTCGCCCAGCAGGACGCGCTCGGGTGCGGCCTCGGCCCAGCGGCGCAGCGCGGCCGCCAGCGTGGTCGGGTAGGGCAGCAGCGGCTGCGGCGAGCGCAGCTCGATCACGCCGCTCTCGCGGTAGGTGACGACGACCTCGGCGGGCGCGAGCTCGAGCGAGAGGTGCTTGGGGTCAGTCATGGCTCCTCGGCGCGGTGAGGGACGACGGGCTGGCGGTCATGGTGCGGCGCGGGGTCCGGCGGCCGGCGAGCGCGCGAGGGCTCGGTCGGGCGGCTCGGCGCCGACATGCTGATGGTCGAAGGGACATGCTCGGAGGGACATTCCTGTTTGAACATGGCCTTCGGAGCATGCACGATGGGACAGCCTCAGCCGCAGGCCCAGCGGCCGAGGGTCTGGAGGCCGTCCCGGCCGCGGGACTCGAGCGACAGCGAGAAGCTGTCGTCGCCGTAGGTATTGAGGTAGAGCTCGCGCGGGCCGTCGCCGTCGAGGTCGAGGGCGCCGAGCAGGGCGTAGCGCTCGCGGGTGTCGGTGCGCGAGCGCAGCAGCACGGGCGCGCCGGCGGGCGGGACGAGGAACAGGCCGCTGAAGCGGAGGTTCGCCTCCTCGTCCTTGGGGTCGGGGACGACGACCGCGACGATCTCGTCGGGGCTGCCGTCGCCGTCGAGGTCGAGGCTGGCGCGCTGGTCGATGCGCGGCTTGATGGCCTTGAGGCCAGGCGCCGCGGCGGCCACTGCCTCGGCGATCCGGGTCCGCAGCTCCTTGGGGGCGTCGCGGTCGACCTCGGCCGGCGGGGTCGGCGTGACGTAGACGAGGCCGTCCTTGAGGCTCGCCGGCACCACCGCGTCGCCGCGCAGGGCCTCGGCTGGGGCGTCGATCACGAGCGTGGGCTCCGGCGAAGTGACCCCGGGACAGGCAGCGACTGCGCGGCTCACGACCTTCGCGGCCGCGCCGCTCATCAGCCACACGTCGGTGCCGACGGGCGCGAGGTCGAGGCAGTCGGCGCCGCCGGCGAATTGCTTGCTGGCGTCGAGGAAGCAGGCGAGCGGCGAGAGGCCGAACTCGCTGGCGACGAGCAGCGCGCGGCCGATCGGCGGCGGCGGGGTCTCGGGCTCGGGGGCAGGCGCGGGTGCGGGCGCCGGCGCGGGAGCGGGCGGAGGAGGCGGCGCTTCACCGCCGCAGCCGACGAGGGACGAGACGAGCAGCGCGAGCGGGACGGACCTCATGGCCGCGGCACGATACCATGTCCGGCAGCCGGCCCGCGGCCGCCCGGAGGCGAGTGGCAAAAGACGGTGCCGACTGTCCGCGGAAGGCTTGCATGGCGAGCGGGCCGCGGCGCCGCTGGCTCGTGGCGGCAGCAGGTCGGCGACGCCAAGCCTTCGAGCAGGACGAGCGGACGGCGGCGACGGTCGCTCGCCATGAGAAGCCTGCGGTGATGCGGTGCTCTGCGCGCAAGAAGACCGGACGCTGGCGATGGCCGCTGGCCAGCAGTCCGCGGCAGCGGGTCGGCGACGCTGCGCGCGTAATGAAGATCGGGCGGCGACGGCCGCTCGCTAGAAGCCGGCTTGCAGCTGCAGCCGCATCTGGTCGGCGACGCCGGCGGGCACGCCCGGGCCGTACTGGCGGAAGTAGTCGAGCTGCAGCTTGAGCGAGTGGCGATAAAAGTAATAGTTGAGGCCGACGCCGTACTCGTCGAGGCGACCGATGCTGGTCTCGACGCGCCGGGAAGGGCGCACGCCGGACGAGCGGGCGGTGACCTCGAGGCGGGTGCGCGGGATGAAGAGGCCCATCTGCGCCGTCCAGCCGACGCCGTTGCGCGCGGCTTCGACGGGGATCGGCTCGCCGAGCGTGTCCTTCGCGTCACCCGGCAGGCGCCAGCCCTGACGCCAGTAGAAGTCGAGCAGCAGCGACATGCCGGCGACCTTGAACATGAGGTCGACCGTCAAGTTGTTGCTGCGCATCGTGCCGCCGTCGGCGAAGGTCGTGCCGCTGATGGCGCGAGTGCGGTGGTCGCGGTCGCTGAAGGCGTACGCGGCGCCGAGGGCGAGGCGCGGGGTGGCCTTGCGTTCGAAGTCGGCCTCGCTGTAGTCGTCGAACATGCCGAAGGGCAGGTAGTCGACGCGGGCCATGTACGTCAGGCCGAAGTCGCTGGCCTTGTAGTAGTCGTAGCCCTCGCCCATGAACACGCCGGCGAAGTAGCGCAGCTTGCCGAGGCCGGCGACGTCGGGCGAGCTCACCTGCACGCCGATGTCCTGGTCGAGGGTGAACTCGTAGCTGGCCGACGAGTTGTCGACCATCTGCAGCTTGGCCAGCGGGGCCATGCGCTGGCGCGCGTACGGCACGAAGAAGAAGCCGGCCTGGACGTTGGCGTGGCGGAAGCGGGTCCAGGTCGTGTACCACTGGAAGATCGGCGGGCGACGCGGCGTGCCGTCCTTGAACCCGAGGTCCTTCGGCGCGAACATCAAATGCACGTAGTAGCCGACGTGCGGCGAGAAGATGTTGCCCGAGAGGATCAGGCGCGCGCGCCTGAACTCGAGGCTGCTCGACCACGGCTCCATCCCGGCGGCGGGGATCGCCTCGCGCCGGACCGTGGCCAGCAGCTGCGCCCACAGGTTGAAGTTGATGGTGAAGCGGCGGTCCGGCGTGGCCAGCTCGATGCCCTTGCCGGGCCGCCACGTGGCGTTGCCGACCGGCGTCTCGGCCTGCCGCTGGGCCTCGCCCGCGGGCATCCAGGCGGGCGGCGGTGGGGGGGGGCCGCTCGGCTTGGGCAGCACCGGCGCCGGCGGGTTGGCCCACGCCCGGCCTCCCGCGACGAACACGACCAGCGCGGCGGCGTACCGGAGCGAAGCGAGAGGACGCATGCGTCGACGCGAATACACCCGAAGCGAAGGGCGCGTGTCAAGCATTCACTTAACGCGCGCGTTCGCGGGCTCGGTCGCGTTTGCGACCCCTCGCGCGACGCCTGGCCTAAAGGCCAGATCCGCTGTCCTGCGCCTCCGGCTCGTGGGGCTCGTCCTCGTGCTCGCGCACGCTGTGGGTCGGGCTGCCGTGCGAGTGGTGCCCGCCTTCGCGGCCGATCTCGGCCATGTGCTCGCGGTCCTGGCTGACGGTCTCGCCGCCGCGGCGGCCGATCATCGCCATGTGCTCGCGGTTCTGACTGACGGCCTCGCCGCCGCGGCGGCCGATCATCGCCATGTACTCGCGGTTCTGACTGACCGCAGCTCCGCCTCGCCGGCCGATGTTCGCCATGTGCTGCCGGTCCTGGCTGACGGTCTCGCCGCCGCGGCTGGCGATCACGCGCTGCCTGTCCGGGTCCATACCTGCGAATCCGCGGGCGTCGCCGCGGCCCTTACCTCGATTGCTCGACATCGCTTCTACTCCTGCGTATAGCGAGGGGGCGCGGCCGGACAGGCCGATGGGTCTCGTCCCTCGCGGGTCGACTCGCAGCGTGTGCGATGTTGACCCAGCCGCAAGTGCAGCGGTGCGGCCGCCCGGCGGCAGGTTCGCCGGCCCGCGGGCGGCGGAATCACATGTCCCTTTCGACATGTCCGAAGAGTCTTTCTACGGTTCCGCGCGGGCGGGAACTTTTGCCGCTTCGAGCCGTCACAGGGCGGCCTCGTATGACCCCGCGCATCTCGTCGTCCGCTGCTCTCGTCGCCTCGCTGCTCGCGTGCAAGAACTCCGGTCCGGCCGACCCCGAGCCCGCGCTCCCCGAGGCAGACATGCTCGCGGCCTTCGATCCCGCGGCCCTCGTCGATCGTCCGGGTGCGCCGCCGAGGGTTTCCACGGGCGCAGCTCTCGCCGTCCTCGACTACGCGCCGCAAGGAAGGACCGCGGGTGGCGCCGCGATCAAGGTCCGCTTCAACCAACCGGTGGTCGCGCTCGGCGTCGAGCAGATCCCCGACGTCTCGCGCTTCCTCTCCTTCGATCCGCCGCTCAAGGGCGACGCGTCGTTCCAGACCCCCGACCTGCTGGTCTTCCACCCCGCGGAGCCGCTGCAGGACGCCAGCACGTACACGGTCCGCTTCGCGCCCGGGCTGGTCGGACTCGACGGTCAGCGGCTGGACAAGGGCGTCGAGTGGACGTTCGAGACGCCGCGGCCGGAAGTGCTCGGGGCCGACCCGCTCCACCGCAACGACTCGTCGCCGCCGGCCTCGCGCCGCGACACCCCGTTCGTCGTCAGCTTCGATCACCCGACGACGCTCGCCGAGGTCCGCGCCCACCTCATGGCGACCGCACGGCCGCTCGCTCGCGAGGATGCGAAGCCGGCGCCGGTGCAGCTGCAGATCCGCGAGGCCACCGCCGCGGAGCGCGACCGGGCCGGGTACTACGGCTACGAGCCCCGCGAAGATCGCGGGCGCTACTTCACGGTCCGCCCGCAGGGGCTGTGGCCGGGCGACAGCGAGGTGGTGCTGGCGGTCACACCGGGGCTGATCGGCCGCCGCGGCCCGCTGCCGCTCGAGACCCCGTGGGAGATGGCCTTCGAGACATACGGCCCGCAGGCGGTGGTCTCGCTGCCGTGCGGCGAGGAGACCCGCTGCGGGCTCGAGTCGATGCAGATCGGCCTGCGCAACCCGGTGCGCGAGGGGCAGGCCCGGCACGTCTCGGTAAGCCCGCGGCCGAAGTCGCTGCAGATCGAGGTCACCGACGCCTACGACGAGTCGGGCGGGACCAACCTCGAGATCTGGGGCCAGTTCGTGCCCGGCACCACGTACACTGTCTCGATCGCGCCTGGCCTGAAGGACATCTACGGCCAGACCCTGGCGGGCGGCTTCAAGCACACCGTGGTGGTCGAGCGCAGGCCCGAGCTCGATCTGTCGAGCGACAAGGGCACGCTGCTGCCGGGGCGCAAGCAGACGGTCGGGATCGAGGCGCGGTTCCTCAAGTCGGTGCGGGTGCGCGCGGCGGTCCTCGACGAGCTCGAGCTGGCGCGCCAGGCGTGGCAGGGCGTGGCGATGCCTGCCGGCGCGAGCGAGCGGACGGTCGCGCTCGAGCCGAAGGGCGCCGGCGGCTGGGCCTCGATCGCGCTCGACGTCGCCGACCTGGTCGCGGGCAAGCGCGGGGCGGTGCTGGTCGAGGTGTCGCCGGGCGATCTGACGGCCAACGCCGACCGCGAGCGGCCGGACGCCGTGCGCGGGCTCTATCGCCTGACCGACCTCGGACCGGTGGTGATCGACTCGCCGACGCAGGCGGTGGTGCAGGTGCTGCGCCTGTCGGACAGCACGCCGGTGGTCGGGGCCACGGTCGCGCGCGTGGTGCAGGCCGGCGACGAGCTGACGACCCGCCCGCTCGGCACGACCGGCGCCGACGGCCTGCTCGCGCTGCCACCTGTCTCGGAGTACATGTCCAAGGGGATCGTCAAGGACGGCGAGGGCTCGCAGGCGCAGCGGCTCGTGATCGTCGACCCGGCCTCGGGCGACCGCACCGCGATCGCGGCCGGCGAGGTGCCGGCGGCCGAGAGCCTGACCGCCGACCTCCGCCCGCACGAGCGGGTGATCGCCCGCATCGTCGCCGACCGCGGCGCCTACCGCCCGGGCGAGAAGGTCAAGGTGGTCGGCTGGTCGGCGATCGAGACGCCGCACCGCCAGAGCGGCCTGAAGCACCTGGCCCAAAAGACAGAGGCTGTGTTCACCCTCACCGATCCGCGCGGCGCCGAGGTGGCGACGCGCAGGGTCAAGACGACCTCGGAGGGCAAGTTCTGGGCCGAGCTCGAGCTGCCGGCCGGGGCCGCGCTGGGCCGCTACTCGGTCACCGCGAAGGTCGGCGGCGCCGAGGCGCGCGAGACGGTCAAGGTCGAGGATTATCGCGTGCCCGAGTTCCAGGTCGCGGCCAGCGTGGCCCGGCCCGACGTGATCGCCGGCGACGCGGCCGGGCTGCGCGTCAACGCCAGCTACTACTTCGGCGGGGCGGTGCCGATCGTCAATCTGACGCGCTACGCGAGCTGCATGCCGCACCGCTGGCGCCCGCCGGGCCTCGACGCGAGCTGGGCGGTCGGGCGGCCGGTGCCCTACCGCATCCGCGCGCAGCACGGCTCGCGGGAGGGCAGCCGGCCCGATCCGGCGGCCAAGCCCGGCTTCATGGACGTCGCGGTCCCGCTGACGCTCGCCGCGGCCGACTATCCGCACCGCTGCACGATCAGCGCCGAGGTCCGCGACGCCAGCAACCAGGCGGTCGGCGCCGAGACGCAGGTCCAGGTCCACCCGGCCGACTTCTACCTGGCGATGGCGCTGCCCGCCCGCTACCGCAACCTCGGCGACCGCGTCGAGGTGCCGATCCGCGCGGTCGACCTCGCCGGCGAGCGCGTGGCGGTGTCTGGCGTGAAGGTCATGGTCGAAAGGACATGGTCGGAAGCGAAGGAGCGCGCCGAGGGCGGGCGCATGGTGTTCGACGGCTACGTCGACAAGACCGAGAAGGTCAAGACGTGCGAGCTGACGCTCGCGGCCGAGGGCGCCGACGCCCAGTGCGCGCTGCCTCCGCTCAAGGAGGGCAGCTACGAGCTGCGCGTCGAGACGACGACCGCCGACAAGCGGCTGGTCGCGAGCGCGGGCAACTTCCGGGTCGCGGGCAGCCGGCGCGCGTGGAAGCCGACGGCGCAGGAGAAGACGCTGTCGCTCGCGACCAGCGTGCAGAAGGTGACCCCGGGCGAGTCGGTCGACGTCGCAGTGCACGCCCCGTGGCAGGGCGGGCGCGGCGTGCTGGTGCTCGATCGCAAGGGGTTGCGCGAGTTCCAGCCGTTCTCCTTCACCGGCGCCGACGGGGGCACCGCGAGCTTCCGCTTCACCGCCGACGACAGCTGGACGCCGCAGGTGCACGTGCGCGCGTTCGTGGTCGCGCCGATGGATCCGCGGCGGCGGCCGCAGCGGCCCGAGGTGCTGAGCGCGAAGGCGGCCGTGGCCCAGGGCAGCGAGCACCGGCGGCTCGAGGTGCGCGTCGAGGCGCCGACCAAGGCCGGGCCGGGCGAGAAGATCGAGCTGGCGGCGTTCGTGCGCGACGCCGCGGGCGAGCCGGTGGCCGGCCGCGTCGCGCTGTGGGCGGTCGACGAGGCGGTGCTGGCGTTGACCGACTACGAGGTCCCCGACCTGCTGCCGAGCTTCGTGCCCGGCGGCGACGCCGGCACGACCTCGTACGACGACTACCGCGCGGTGCTGTGGCCGTACACGCCGATCCACGACGACCCGTGGCTGAGCGGCTCGTGGGGCTACGGGCGCGGCTACGGGGCGGGCTACGGGCGCGGCGGAGGCCACGCGGGCGTGCTCGTGGGCGCGGCCGGGGGTCTGCCGCCGGCGCGCGAGCGGTTCGAGACCACGCCGGTGTTCCTCGCCGACCTCGCGGCCGACGCGGCCGGGGTGGCGCGCACGAAGGCGCTGCTGCCCGAGAACCTGACGACGTTCCGGATCTTCGCGCTGGCCTCGGCGCGCCTCGAGGACAAGACGTCGCCGGGCCGCTTCGGCGTCGGCGACGCGCGCACCACGGTGACCACGCCGTTCATCGTCCGCGCCGCGGGGCCGCGCCAGCTCCGCCCCGGCGACGCGGCCGAGGTCGCGGCGATCGTGCAGAATTTCACCGACGTGGCCGGCAAGGCCGCGGTCGAGCTGGTGCTGCACGATGATACAGGTACGAAAGGACAGGACCTCATGGCCATGTCCGGAAAGACAGCCGAGGTCGAGGTCCCGGCCGGCGGGCAGGTGCGGGTGCCGTTCACGATCCGCGCCGACGCGGTCGGCGAGGCCAAGCTCGAGCTGCGGGCGGTGCTGAAGGCGGGCGCGGGTCAGGCCGGCCGCGACGCGGTCAAGCTGGCGCTGCCGGTCGAGCCCGAGCGCACCCTGACCGAGAAGGTGGCGATGTACGGCAGCCTGGCCGACGACCGCGCGATCGCCATCCCGATCAAGATGCCGGGGGCGGTGCGGCCGGACGTCGGCGGCGTGTCGGTGTCGGCCAGCTCGAGCCTGCTCGGCGGGCTCGAGGACGCCGCCGACGCGCTGCTCACCTATCCGTACGGCTGCGTCGAGCAGACCTCGAGCCGGCTGCTGCCGGTGGTCTCGCTGCTGGCGCTGCACGGCACGTATCCGCTCGGGCTGCGCGAGGACCCGCAGGTGTTCGTCAAGGCCGGAGTCGAGCGGATCCTGGCGATGCAGACCCCCTCGGGCGGGTTCGCCTACTGGCCCGGCGGCGACGAGGTCCACCCGTACGCCAGCGGCTACGCGACGTGGGTGCTCGGCCTGGCGGCGCGCGCCGGCTACCCGGTGCCGGCCGCGGCGCTGGAGAAGGCCCTCGATGATCTGGAGGACCGTCTGCCGCCCGCGGATGCGCCGCAACGGTGGTCGGGCGAGCTCGAGCGCCACGCCCTGGCGCTGCACGTGCTGGCCGAAGCCGACCGCTTCAAGCGCGAGCACGTCGACGCGCTGTTCGCCCGCCGCGGCGACCTGCCGGCCTACGGGCGCGCGTTCCTGCTGATGGCGATGCACCGCGCCGACCCGCAGCGGCCCGAGGTTGCGACGCTGACGCAGGAGCTGCTGGCGGACCTCGAGGAGCTGCCGGCGACGGCCCACGTGCTCGAGCGCGACGACGGGTCGGGCGGGCGGTACTTCCACTCCGACGGCCGCAGCGACGCGATCATCCTGTCGGCGCTGCTGCGGGCCCGGCCCGAGCACGCGGTGATCGAGAAGCTGGCCCGCGGCCTGCTCGAGCGGCGGATCGGCGGGACGTGGCGCAACACCCAGGAGAACGCCTACGCGCTGGTCGCCATCACCGACTACGCCCGCGTCCGCGAGGCCGATCCGCCCGACTTCGTCGGCCGCGCGTGGGTCGGAAGGAAACCTGTCTTCGAGGCCAGCTTCCTCGGCCGCGACCTCAAGGGCCAGGAGGCGACCGCGAAGATGCCCGACATCCTGAAGCCGGCCCGCGCGGGCGAGCCCGTGGCCGCGAGCGCGCCGCTCACCGTGGTCCTGCAGCGCCAGGGGCAGGGCCGCATGTACTACCGGCTCGGCGCCGAGTGGGCGCCGGCCGAGCCGAACCCGCCGGCGCGCGAGCACGGGCTCGAGATCCGCCGCGAGCTGCGCCTCGGCGACGGCGCGCTGAACGGCCGGCCGATCGCGATCGGCGACGCGGTGGCGATCGACCTGACGCTGAGCGCGCGCACGCGGATCCGCTACGTCGCGCTCGAGGTCCCGCTGCCGGCCGGGCTCGAGGCGGTCCAGCGCGACCTCGGCAAGGGCCAGGCAGCCGCGCGGCTGTCCGGCTCGCGCGGGTGGTGGACCTCGCACGAGGAGCTGCGCCGCGATCGCGTGGTGGTGTTCGCCGACGATCTGCCCCCGGGGACCCATCACCACACCGTCTTCCTGCGGGCGACCAGCCGCGGCGACTTCTCGCTGCCGCCGGCGCACGCCGAGGCGATGTACATGCCCGAGGTCTGGGGCCGCTCCGAGGGCGCCCGCGTGACCGTGCGCTGAGGGCTGGATCCCACAACGTTCGCCGGCCGCCACGGGCGGCCGCGAACGTCGCTTGTCGGCCTGGAGCGCTCGAGGTAGACGGGCGGCTGTGACGACCGCGAAAAGGCTCTTCTCCACCTTTCTCGGCTTGCTCCCGGCGCTCGCCCTCTCGCTCGGCGGGTGCAAGGACGACGACGCCACCCTCGACTCCGGCATCGACGGCGCCAAGCAGGGCGACGAGCTCACCGACGCCGAGAAGCGGCAGTTCTGCGAGGCCGCCGACGCCTACGGCGAGAAGGTGCTGTCGGAGGAGGAGTTCGCCGGCGCGACGTGCACGCTCAAGGCGATCAATGACGCGCTGAACGCCGACGGCAGCGTCGACACCTGCAACGTGCTGCGACAGAGCTGCCTCGCCAACAAGCCCGAGACCGAGCCCGAGGGCGACTGCGACCTCGGCATCGATTGGTCGACCTGCCAGGCGACGATCGCCGAGATCGAGGCCTGCTACCAGGAGTTCAGCGCCGGCTTCGCGGCCCGCATGCGCTCGTTCTCGTGCTCGAAGATGGCCGAGTACGCCGAGACGCCACCGACTCAGGAGATCGAGGTCGGCCCCGACTGCAGCATCGCCCGCGCCGAGTGCCCGACGGTCATGGGCGGCGGCTGACGGGGCTGTCCCGAGAGGCAGGTGATCTGTCCCGAGGGGCAGATGATATGTCCCGAAGGGCAGGCACGATGGCGCTTCAATGCGCCTGTCCTGCGGGCCAGGCGAGGTCGACCTGCACCGCCAGGTGGTCCGAGCCGAGCGCCGGGCCGAGCGCCCGCGCGGCGGTCACCAGCGCGGGGTCGTGGAGGCAGTGGTCGATGGCGATCCGCGGCAGCAGCGGGCCCACGGGCCAGCTCGCCTGCAGGCCGAAGCCGCGCTGAGAGTCGACCAGGCCGCCGTCGGCCAGGAGCCGGCGCAGCGGGGCGCTGAACGGCGAGGCGTTGAGGTCGCCGACGATCACCGGCACGCGTCCCGCGTCCCGCTGCTCGCCGGCCCAGGCGGCCGCGCGCGCGAGCTGGGCGTCACGCCGCTCGGCGTAGTCGCGGCTGACCGGCGGCAAGGTGTGGACGGCGAGCACGGCGATCCGGCGCCCCTCCAGCGCGAGCTCGGCGGCCAGCGCGGGGATCCCCGGGACCAGCTCTTCGCGCCATGTGCGAACGACCATGTCCCGAAAGACATGTCGCACGAGCAGCGTCATGCCGAAGTTGTCGGCCCGCGGGACCGACTCGAGCGCGACGTGGTCGGGCAGAGCCGCCAGCGCGGCCGCCCAGCCGGCGTCGACCTCCTGGACGACCACGACGTCGGCGGCGGTGTCCGCCAGCCAGGCGACCGCCTCGGGCTTGCGCCGGTTGCTCGACAGGCCGTTGAAGTGGACCAGGCGCAGCGCCGGGACCCCGGCGGCGGGCGGGCGCGCCAGCCAGAACGGCGCCACCTGCCACAGCTCCGCCAGCAAGAGGATCGCGGCGGCGATGACGAGGCGACGGCGGCGGAGCGCGGCCGCGACGACCAGCGCGAGCGCGGCGGCGGCGACGTACCACGGGCGGAAGTGGCTGGCGAGGTCGAGCCGCCAGTCGAGCCCGCCGAGGTGGCCCGCCAGGCTGAAGAGACATGTCCCGACGACCAGGACGAGCACGAGGCCCGCGAGCAGGCGCGCGCTCGCGCGAGCGGGGCGGGAGTCGGACGCGGAGGGTCGGGCAAGCCCGCGGACTCTACTGCATGTCGTCGATGCGCGCCCGTCCGCGGTCCGGATCTGCGGAGCGGTCCGCGTACGCTCGCCGAGATGTCCCGAGGGACAGGTTCATCTCGCCCTCGTCACTCGCTGCGCGCGGCCTCGTCGGGCTGGAGCCCGCGCAGCAGGGCGGCGGCGTGCGCTTGCAGGGCCGTGGCGAAGTCGAGGCGCAGCGGGCCGATCGTCGGGCACGTCAGGGTCGCCGCCAGCTCGGGCGCGGGGTGGGTCATCTGGTGCAGGCCGACGGCGGCGGCGTGCAGGTGGAGGAAGAACCGCAGGCCCTCGCCCGCGCGCAGGGCCGGGCAGCGGCGCTCGAGCAGCGCGGCGGTCTGCAGCATCTGCTGCAGCATGGCGCGGCGCCACGCCAGCACCACCGCCGGCGCCACGTTGTGCTCGAGCACCGCGTGCTGCAGCGCGAGCAGCCGGGCCAGCCGGACTCGCCCGGCCAGCGAGCGAGCCAGCAGCTCGGCCAGCGCCTCGGCGTCGACCGGCGCGGCGCCGGCGGTCAGCGCGGCCTCCACCTCGCCGAGCCACTCGCCGAGCTGCTCGAGGGCGAGCTGCAGGAACAGCTCCTCCTTGGTGGCGAAGTAGAGGTAGACTGTCCCTTTGGCCAGGTTGGCGCGGCGGGCGATGTCGGCCACCGTCACCGCGTTGTACGGCATCTCGTCGAACGCCTCGGCGGCGGCGCACAGCAACACGCGCCGCCGCGATTGCTTGTCCGCGTCGGCCCGCGCGCGTCGCTTCGGCGGGACTTCTACCATCTCCAGTGAGCAACACGTTGAAGGACGCCGCCGCCGGAGTCAACCTGCGTAGATCCGTTCGCAGCCGCAGTTCAGATGTCCCGAGGGACAGGTCACTCGCGCTCCGACGTTCGCTGTCTGCGCGCTTAGTTGCGTTCAGCTGTCAATTCGGACATCGTCCCGCGCATGCTTTCACCACGCGGCGAGCGGATCATCGACATCGGCGGCGCGCGGCTCTCCGCGCTGTGCTTCGGCCCCGAGGACGGTGTTCCGGTGCTGGCGATGCACGGCTGGCTCGACAACGCGGCGAGCTTCGAGCGGCTCGCGGAACGCCTTTCCGGCGTCAATCTGGTGGCCCTCGATCTCGCCGGGCACGGCCTGTCCGAGCGGCGCGCCGACGGTGTCTACGTGTTCCTCGACTACGTCGCCGACGCGTCGCTGGCGATCTCGGCGCTCGGCTGGTCGCGCTGCGTCGTGGTCGGCCACTCGCTCGGGGCCGGCGTCGCGGCCCTGCTCGCTGGGACATGTCCCGAACAGGTCGCGAAGCTGGTCCTGCTCGAGGGCCTCGGGCCGCTCACCAACCCCGACGAGGCCGCGCCGAAGCAGCTGCGCGAGGCCCTGCACGCGGAGCAGGCCGCCCGCGCGCGCGAAGAGCACGTCGGCTATCCCGACGCCGAACACGTCGCGCAGCGGCTGGCGAGCGCGACCGGCATGCGCGTCGACTCGGCGCGGATCTTGCTGCACCGCGGGCTGGAGGTGCACGAGGGCCGAGTCCGCTGGCGGGCCGATCCCCGCCTGCGCCTGCCTTCGCGTCAGCGCCTGACGGAGGCGCAGGTGCGGTCTTTCTTCACTGCAGTGGCGTGCCCGACCCTGGTCGTGCGCGGCATCCCGGGCATGGCGTTCGACGAGGCGCTGCTGCAGGAGCGGCTGGCCCTGCTCGCCGGCGCCGTGCTCGCCGAGGTGCCCGGAGGCCACCACGTCCACCTCGACGAGGCCGCGGCGGTGGCTGCGATCGTCGGTCCGTTCGTGACGTCGGCGTGATCGCCAGCGTGACAGTGTTCTGCGCGCGCTCCGCGCTGTGTGGCGGCGAGTCCCCGCGATCCGAAGTTGGCCGCCGATCCGACCCGCGATACCCTGCGCCCGGATACGCCCATGGGTGAACAAAACATCTCCACGTCCGACGACGACCAGCTGCGCAATTTCATGAAGAAGCTCCTCGACGACGTGGTCGCGCTCGAGATGCTGCTCGAGACCGATCGCTTCGAGACCGGCGTGCGTCGGGTCGGCGCCGAGCAAGAGATGTTCCTCGTCGACCGCAGCCTGCGCCCCGCCTCCGTCGTGATGGAGGTGCTCGAGCGGGCCCAGGATCCGCGCCTCACCACCGAGCTCGCGCGCTTCAACCTCGAGGCCAACCTGTCGCCGCAGGTGTTCAACGCCGCCTGCCTGCGCCGCATGGAGGACGAGCTCAACGAGGTCGTCGGGGTCGCCCGCGACGCCGCGCGCCACTGCGGGGCCGACATCCTGCTGACCGGCATCCTGCCGACGCTGCGCAAGGCCGACCTCGGGCTCGACAACATGACGCCCAAGCCGCGCTACCTCGAGCTCAACCGCACCCTGCGGCGGCTCCGCGGCGACGACTTCCACGTGCTGATCCGCGGCATCGAGGAGCTCGAGACGACGCACGACAACGTGATGCTCGAGTCGTGCAACACGAGCTTCCAGGTCCACTTCCAGGTCAGCCCGCGCGAGTTCGCCAAGTTCTACAACCTCGCCCAGGCGGTCACCGGGCCGCTGCTGGCCGCGGCCGTCAACTCGCCGGTGCTGCTCAAGCACCGCCTGTGGCACGAGACGCGCATCGCCCTGTTCGAGCGCTCGGTCGACACGCGCTCGCAGATCCGGGTCGACCGCGCCGCGCGCCCGCGCGTCCACTTCGGCGACGGGTGGATCCAGCAGAGCGTGCTCGAGATCTTCCGCGAGGACATCGCCCGCTTCCGGATCCTGATCGCCAACGCGATCGACGAGGACCCGATGCAGGTGATCGAGCGCGGCGGGATCCCGCAGTTCGGCGCGCTGCGCCTGCACAACGGCACGGTGTACCGCTGGAACCGCGCCTGCTACGGCCTGAGCGGCGACAAGGCCCACCTGCGCATCGAGAACCGCGTGCTGCCGTCGGGCCCGACTGTCCTCGACGAGGTCGCCAACGCGGCGTTCTTCTTCGGCATGATGGCCGCGCTGGCCGAGGACGAGCGGCCTGTCTTCAAGGACATGTCCTTCGAGGACGCCAAGAGCAACTTCTTCAACGCCGCGCGCGACGGCCTCAAGGCCCAGCAGGTGTGGAAGGGGCGGACGATGTCGGCGCAGGAGCTGATCCTGAACGAGCTGCTGCCGACGGCCCGCTGGGGCCTGCAGCACGTCAAGGTCGACGGCAGCGACATCGACCGCTACCTCGGCACCATCGAGGAGCGCGTCCGCAAGGGCACCACCGGCTCGCAGTGGATGCTCAACTCGCTGCACGCGATGGGCGAGCAGGGCACCTCGGACGTCCGCTACCGCACGCTGTCGTCGGCGATGCTCACCAACCAGAAGAGCGGCGCGCCGGTCCACACGTGGGAGACCGTGCGGCTCGAGGGCGAGCCGAAGACCTGGCGCGACTCGTACCAGACGGCCGGCCAGTTCATGTCGACCGACATCTTCACGGTCCAGCCGAGCGACATCATCGACCTCGCGGCCAACATCATGGACTGGAAGAAGATCCGGCACATCCTCGTCGAGGACGAGGAGGGCCGGCTGGTCGGCCTGCTGTCGCACCGGGCGCTGATCCGCATGGTCGCCCGCGGCGCCCGCGGGGCCCAGGACAACGCCACGGTCGCGCAGCTGATGGTCAAGAACCCGCTGACGATCGGCCCGGAGATGCCGACGCTCGAGGTGATGAAGCTGATGCGCGAGCGCGGCATCTCGTGCCTGCCGGTGATCGAGGGCGACAAGCTGGTCGGCGTGATCACCGAGCGCGACCTGATCGACGTGTCGGCCAAGCTGCTCGAGAGCTACCTGCGTGACTCTCAGCAGTAGCGCGCCGCCGTCTCCGCCGGCCGAGGGCCCGGGCGCGCGCCCACGCGTGCTCGGGCGCTACGACACCGGGCGCCCCGGGCCCACTGTGGTGTGCATCGGAGCCCTCCACGGCAACGAGCCGGCTGGCCTTTCGGCCATCTCGCGCGTGCTCGCCCGCCTGCGCGCGGACGACGTGCCGCTGCGCGGCCGGATCCTCGGCGTGACCGGCAACCGGCGCGCGCTGGTGGAGGGTCGGCGCTTCGTCGACCGCGACCTCAACCGCCGCTGGACCCCCGCGAACATCGCCCGGATCGCCCAGGGCACCGTCGAGACGGCCGAGGACCAGGAGACCCGCGAGCTGCTGGCGGTGTTCCTGCCGCTGCTGCGCCAGGGGCCGGTCAGCTTCATCGACCTCCACAGCACGTCGAGCTTGTCGACCCCGTTCTCGTGCATGGCCGACGTGCTGCGCAACCGGCCGCTGGCGCTGGCGCTGCCGATCCCGGTGGTGCTCGGGCTCGAGGAGGTCATCGAGGGCTCGATGCTCGGCTACCTGTGCGACCTCGGCCACGTCGGCGTGGCGGTCGAGGGCGGGCAGCACGACGACCCGCGCACGATCGACTTCCACGAGTCGGCGCTGCTGCTGATGCTGGTCGCCGCCGGCTCCCTCGAGCCGCGCCACGTGCCCGACCTCGCGGCCCACCGCGCCCGCCTCGCGGTCGTCAACGCCGGCATGCCGGCGGTCTGCGAGATCCGCCACCGCCACGTCGTGCGCCCCGAAGACGAGCCGTTCGTGATGGCGCCGGGCTTCGTCAACTTCCAGATCGTCGAGCGCGGCCAAGTCGTCGCCGACGACCGCCGCGGCCCGGTGCGCGTGCCCGAGACCGGCCTCATGATGCTGCCGCGCTACCAGGGCCAGGGCGACGACGGCTTCTTCATCGCCCGCCCGGTGACGCGCAACGCCCTGCGCCTGTCGGCGGCGCTGCGGACGCTGCGGCTCGACGTGCTGGTGCCGTACCTGCCCGGGGTGTCGCGCGACCCGAACCGCGCCGACCACTTCATCGCCGATCCGGCGATCGCCCGCATCGCAGTGAAAGAAGTATTCCACCTGTTCGGCTACCGCCACGAGCGCGCGCAGGCCGAGCAGCTGGTGTTCAGCCGCAGGAGCCCCGCGGCCCGCCCGGTGCTGCCCGCCGAGCTGGCGCCGCTGCTGCGCGCGAGCGAAGAGTCGACCGAAGGGTGAGGGGCCGGCGCTGAGCTCGCTGGCGCGGTTGCTGGTCCTCGGCATCGACGCTAGGCTCGCGCAGTGTTCGTCGAAGCGCTCCGCAGGCACCTCGAGCTGGCTCGACGGGGTTTGTTGTCGAGCCGACGCTTTCCGACGTGGCTCGACGACGTCCGCCGTGAAGCGCGAATGTTGGAGATTTTTGAAGTCGCCGAGCGTGAGCTTCCCGCCGAGCGGACGGAACAGAACAGCTTCCTGTCTATGTTGGACGAGTGGGACCCATCGTTCACGCGACGGCTTGTAGAAGGTCTCCTCGCCGAGCTGAACGCGGCGTCCCTCTTTTCGGGAAAGTCCGATGAAGACGAAGCGATCATCGACTATGCGGTGAGGAGGCAGCTCGCCTGGGCGGGGGTCATCGGGGAGGTAGAACCGTGGCCGACACTGGTCCGCGGGCGACGGATCGAGGCCTGCGCGGATCAGGCGACGGAGGTTGCGCGTGCTGAGGCGAAGGCGCTTTACGCGTTGTCCCTGCGCGGTTACTCCGAGGCGCTCCGTCTCACGCGGACGAGCCACGGGGAGACAAAACTTTGCCCGGCCGGGCTCATCTTCCTGGACTTGCGAGGGCGTGATGTGATGCGCTGGCTACTCGCGCTGGAGGTGTCCTCCGCGATGCATGCCGGAGATCCGTGGTGTATCGATGAGAGGCGCGCGAAGGCGTTGGCCAGCTCCAACGAGTCAGAACAGGTCCACGACGGGCATCCCTCGTGGCCCTGGGACTTCGACTATGCGCGTTTCGAGGCCTCAGGGCTGGTCCGCAGCGAGATCAAGGATCGACACTTCATCCGCTACGGAGCGACGCCGCTCGGCGTCGAGCTGTTCGGCGAACTGGAGCAGCCGTCCGGCGAGGCGCTGCGCTCGCTCGCACGCGCGACCCTCGCCGATGAAGCTCATGAGGTTCTGCACGGGCGTCCGCCTGTCATCTCGGAGGCGGCGGAGCTCGGGCGGCACACACGAATGGTCGCGCACGAGCTGCGCAACATCCTCGTGCCTGTGCAACTGACGTTGAAGCTGCTGCGGCGGCAAGGCAGCGGCGAGGCCTTCGTGACGGCGAATACGAACGCCCTCGACGATATCGCCGGCGGGCTCGAGCGGGCGTTGAGGTTCGCCACGGAGACTGCGCGCGCGATGGGCCAGAGCGTCAGTCGCGACGAGCTGTTCGCCGTCGAAGCGGCGGTGCGCGACGCCATCGTGGGCGTCCAAAAAGACCTTCGCCATGCCGTGGAGGTGTCCGTTGCGGACGGGATCGAGCGGGTCTATCTCCGAGGACGGCGGGAGCGGTTCGTCCTGGCCATCTTGAATCTTCTCCGCAACGCCTGTCAGGTCGGCGGCGTGGAGGTCCGGATCTTCGTCCGCGCAGAGTTAGCGACAGAGACGGGCGCTCGTCTCATCGTGCTCGTCGAGGATGACGGACCGGGGGTACCGGCCGAGCAGCGCTCCGCAATCTTCTCCGACGGTGTTTCTTTCCGTCCTGGTGGCAGCGGACACGGCCTCGCGCTGGTCCGTGAAGTCGTTGAGGATGAGCTGCGTGGGTCGATCCATTACGAGCCCAGTGCTCGAGGCGGCGCGCGGTTCGTCCTGCGCTTGCCGATCCCGCTCGAAGGAATCACATGACGCTGAGCCCCAAGATCCTGATCGTCGACGACGATCCGAGCTTCGTGCAGATCTACCTCGGCATCCTCAAGGAGGAGGGCTACTCGGCCGAGAGCGCTGCCTCGCGCGACGAGGCGCTGGGGAAGCTGGATGCGGGCGACTGGACCGCGGTGCTCCTCGATCAGCGACTGCGCGGCGCGGACGGGCCTGACAGCGGGCTCGATCTCCTCGAAGAGGTGTCCCGGCGCTCGCCCGGGGCCAAGGCGATCGTGGTCACTGGTTACGCTGACAGCCGGGCCGTCGAGCGGGCCTTCGAGCTCGGTGCCTACGATTATCTGGAGAAGAACGCGGTGCTCGATGCGCTGCTGCGGATCAAGCTGCGTAGCGCGTGGGAGAGCGTCCGTGCCCGCGACGCGGCCGCACTTCAGCGCGGCGAGCTCGACCGACAGCTGCGCGACACGTGGAACGCTTGCTTGCGCGAGACCGACAAGAACCGCAAGGGTGCGCTCCTCGAGGAGGTGCTCGACACGCTCTTCCGCACGATGCCGGGCTTCGTCGTCTTCAGTCGCAACCGCCGCAACGACATCGAGGAGATCGACCTCGTCGTTCGCATCGAGTCGAGCGATCCATTTTGGCGCGACGAGGGCCAGTACCTCCTGGTCGAGTGCAAGCACTGGAGCTCACCCGTGCCGCGCCACGAGTTCGACTCGCTGCGAGGAAAGATGAACCGTAAGCACAAGCGCTGCCGGCTGGGCGTCTTCGTCGCGTTGAACGGTTTCACCCAGCCCTTCCGAGCGATGGCGACGCTCGTCTCGAGCGAGAGCCACGACCTGGTGCTGCCGGTCGATCGAGAGCATCTGGAGCGGTGGATCGGCGCGAGCGATCGTGTGCAGTTTCTCAAGGACCTGCACGGCCAGGTGACGACCGCAGCGGATGCGAAGTAGCGGCGCGCGTGCCGGAGGGGCGCAGTCGGTCTCATGTCCCTACGGACATGCCCCTGAAGACATGCCCGAAGCGACATGCTCATGAGAGCCGTCACCGCTCGGCCGGCGTGAACGTGTACTCGTGCTGGGCGTCGCGCAGGATCAGCGTGCGCTCCGGGCCGACCACGAACTCGGCGCCGATGAAGCCGGGGAGGGCGAGGACGAAGGCCTGCGCGCCGTCCGGGTACTTGCGCGAGCCGACCTCGCCGGCGAACTCGCCGAAGTCGAACGTGGTGCGCGCGCCGGTGGTGACGGCGATCTTGCCGATCGCGGCGTTGTGGTAGCGGGGGGCCAGCTCGGCGGCCGCGGCCGGATCTGCGGGCAGGGTGAGCGACTTGCGTTCGGCCGCCAGTTCTCCGAGGTACTGCTGCGTCTCCACCGCGAGCCCGGCCTCCGCCTCGGGGCGGCCGGCGAACAGCTGCTCGAGCAGCTTGCGCCGGAACGCGGACACGATCAGCCAGCCGGGTTCGCCGTTGGTCAGGATCACCGCGCCCACCTGGTGCTCGGGCAGCCACGTGACGTCGCTGTAGAAGCCGAACAGGCTGCCGCCGTGGTGCACGAGCTGGACGCCGTGGTCGTCGGCGGCGATCAGGCCCATGCCGTAGGACTGGTCGATGTCGACGCGGACCTGCGGCGCGCGGCGGGCCAGCAGCGCGCTCTTGTCGATGTACGTCGCGCCGCCCGGCAGCTTGCCCTCGGCGAGCTCCATCTTCACGAGCTTCAGCAGGTCGTTCACGGTGCTCCACGCGCCGCCGGTCGGGCGCAGCGGGATCACGGTGTGGTTGAGCTGGGGCAGCGCGAGCTGCTGCTCTCCGTCGAGGTCGCGCGCGTGCTCGCGGGCGAGCGGGCCGCGCTTCGCCTTCGCGGGGTCGAAGGTGGTCGCGCGCATGTCGAGTGGGTCGAACACCAGAGTCTGCATCGCGCGGTCGTAGGCGGCGCCGAGCTCCAGCTCGGGGAACTGGAAGTGGCCGCCGAGGAACCCGGCCGCGGCGGCCATCGGGTTCGAGTACTGGTACAGCTCGCCGAACTCGCTGGTCGGCTGCATCGTCGCCAGCGCTGCCACTGCGCGCTCCGGCGTCGCGGTCTCGAACAGCCACTCGAGGTCCTGGCGGGGCATCCCCGTGCAGGCGCAGATCAGGTGCTGGAGCTGCACCTTGCGCGTCGTCTCCGCGTCGCCGAGCGCGAACGTCGGCAGCAGCGCGGTCGCGGGCGTGTCCCAGCCGAGCTTGCCCGCGTCGACCAGCTTGGCCAGCATCAGCGTCGTCAGCTGCTTGGTGTTCGAGGCGATCATGAAGCGCGTGTCGGCGTCGACCGTCGCCGGCTTGCCGAGCTCGCGCACGCCGACGCCGCCGGCGAACACGACCTCGCCGCGCTCGATCAGGCCGAACGCGACGCCGGGCACGCCGGTGACCTCGCGGGCGCGCTCGACGAAGCCGCGCAGCTCGGCGATCGCCGCGGGATCGAGCGGGCGCGCCGGCTGGCCCGCGAACGACTCGCGCTCCTGGCCGCGCGGCAGCAGGCGGCCGACGAGCCGCCCGGTCTCCGACCGCCGCTTGTCGAGCACCTCCCACGCGAGGTCATGGACGATCACCGTCCAGCCCTGGCCGCCGCGGCGCGCCTCCGCGATCAGGTCGCGGCGGGTGTTCGGCGACGTCTGGTAGGTGAACACGTGGCGCTCGGTCCAGCCGTCGAGGTCGGGCGCGACGACGCGGGCCTTGAGCGGCAGGTGCAGCGCCGGGTCGTAGGCGGCCAGCGCGGCGGCGACTGCGATGTCGGCGTCGCCGGCCGCGACGTCGACCAGGGCGACGTGGCTGCCGTCCTCTGGGGCCGTGAGCACGGTCGCCGAGCCGCGCACGGACAGGGTCCAGCCTGCGGGCGCGATGAAGGTGTTGCCGGTGACCGTCGTGCGCGGCGCGTCAGCGGCCAGGCGTTCGGGCGCCGCCGCGGGGGTCGGCGCGGGTTCAGCGGCGGGCTTCGGCGTCGGGGTCCTCGCGGTGGCTGCCGGCGCCGGGGCCTCGGCGGTGGATGGGCCGCAGGCGGCGAGGAGGAGCGCGAGGGCGACGGTGGCACGCATGCCGCGAGGGTACCGCGCCCGCAGGCTCACCGGTACTGCCGCTCGAGCTCCGGCGGGTCGAGGTGGCGCCTGGAATGGGGATCGCGACACGATGGGGCGCACGACACCCCAAACGGCGAAGTGGGCGCGGGCTGTAGCGACCGGAGCGATGGTGCCGCGCTCGGGGAGCCATCCGTGTCGCCAGTGATTCGCATCGTCGGCCCGGCCCGTCGGGTTCGTACGGGCGAGGAAGGGCGAGTTCGGGGGTCGTGTCTCGATGATTCGCAAGAGCAGCCCGGCACGTCCCGGACCGTACGGGCCACGGACGGCGACTTCGGAGAGTCCGCCGCATCCCACGTCCGAGGCGCCCGACCGTCTGCAGCGCTTGTCTTCGTGGCATGTCCTGTCGAGCATGTCCGATGAGACATGTCTCGAACGACATGCCTGCGGGCCATGCCTATCCCTTGCGCGGCTGGATCATCTGGAAGTAGCGCTTGACGCGGCGGCGCTGCTCGGCCGGAGGTAGGGCGCAGAGGCGAAGCCTTCCTGGCTGTGGATGTCCGAGGCGACATGTCGCGCACGACATGTCCTCTGGGCCATGCCCATCACTTGCGCGGCTGGATCATCTGGAAGTAGCGCTTGACGCGGCGGCGCTGCTCGGCCGGCAGGGCCTCGCTGTCGAGCGTGCTCTGGGCGAACGACTTGTAGTCGCGGTACATGTCGCGGTAGGGCGCCGAGGCGAAGCCTTCCTGGCTGGCGGTCTTGATGATCTCCGCCTTGGTGGTGCCCTTGCCCTGCTTGGGGTCGACGCGGACGTCCTTCGGCTTGACCTTGAGGCCGGTGGGGTCGCCGAGCGCTTCCGCCGAGCCCTGGCCCATGCCGTCGCCCTGGGCCTGGCCGTCGCCGGCGGAGTCCTGGCCCTGGCTGTCCTGGCCGTCGCCGCCCGAGTCGCCGCTGTCTTGCGGGTCGCCGCCGTCGCCGCTGTCTTGCGGGTCGCCGCCCGAGTCACCCTCCATCTGCATCGACGGCTCGCCGTCGCCGAGGTCGCCCTCGACCAGCATGGTCGGGCCTTCCTTCTTGTCGCCGCGCTTGCCCTTGGCCGCCTTGGCGAACTTCTGCATCTGCTGCTTGCGCTTGTCGTCCTGCTCGCCGCCCTGGCCGGCGCGGCGCATGAAGCTCTTGGCCTCCTCGAGGTCGTCGCGGGCCTGGCCGAGGCGGCGCGACTGTGAGGCCTTGCGGGCGGCGTCGCCGGCCCCGCGGCGCAGCTGCTCGAGCGCGCGCTTCTTCTGCTGCGAGCCCTGCTGGCCCTTCTGAGCGTCGTTGGCCTGGCGGCGCAGCTCGTCGAGCTTGCGCTGGGCCGCCTTCTCGCGCTCGTGCTGGCGGCGCAGCTCCTCGACCTTCTGCTGCTGCTTCTTCAGCCGGCGCTCCTGCTCCTCGGGGTCGGCGGCGGGCTGCTCCTGCTGGCGCTTGAGCCGGCGCTCGGCCTCGGCCAGCTGCGACGCGGTGTCGGTGTTCTCGCCGGCCGCCTTGCCGAGCGCCTTCTCGGCCTGCTGCATCGCGCGCTGCAGCGAGCGCTCGGCCTCGTCGCTCGCCTCGGCCTCGGCCTCCGCGTCGGCCAGCGACTTCTCGGCCTGGTCGCCGTCGCCGCGCGCCAGCGCCTCGGCCGCGTCCTGCGTGATCTCTTCCTGCTTCAGCGCCTCCGACAGCTGGCGCACGCCCTCGGCCAGCACCGCCGGATCTTCTTCCATGCGCGCCTCGAGGTCGGCCTCGGCCTCGGCCAGCGACTTGTCGAGCTCCTCGAGCTGGGCGTACGCGGCCTCGCGGTCGAGCTCGCCGCGCCCGTAGGCGTCGAGGATCTGCAGCATCCGCTCGGCCAGCGCGGCGGCCCGGTCCTCGCCCTCCTTGAGCGCGCGCAGGTCCTCGCGCAGCGGCTCGGCCAGGACCCGATCGGCGGGCGGCTTCTTGGCCGCGGCCTGGGCTGTCTCGGGGGGCATGTCCGGAGGGACATCGTCCTCGAGCTCCGGCGGCGGCGGGCGCGGGACCAGGGTCGCCAGCGCGAGCAGGGCCACCGCGGCGAAGTCGTGCGCGCGCAGCCCGGGCGGGCGCAGCGGGACGACCGGGCGCGGGTCGATCGCGGGCGCGGCCGCCTCGGCGTCGGCGACGTGCAGGGCCATCAGGTCGGCGGCCTCGGGGTCGCGGGTCGCGGGGCTGCCCGCGAACTCGAGCGCGTTGCCGATCAGGTCGTGGAGGCCGTAGTGGGCGTCGATCCGTCGCGCGACCCGCCGCGGCCGGGTCCGGCGAACGGCCGCGTAGACGAGCACGACGACGGCCGGGGCGAGGCCGAGCCAGGCCAGCCAGGCGGGGGCGTCGAGGCGGCGGTTAGCGACGATGGCGACCGCCGCGATCGCGCAGCCGAGCGGCAAGGCGACGCGGGTGAGCAGGGCCGCGGCGTCGGCGATGCGCTCGCGGCGAGCGGCGGCCCGCACCAGGCGGGTGACCCTCGGCGCGGCAGTGGCTGCGCGTTCGGACATGTCGCGGGGGACCTGGCTCATCGGACACCTCGCGTCGGGGGCGCGCAGGGGGCGGGACGAGCCGCGGAGCGCGGGGTTCGTCGGGATGTCCGTACGGACATGTCGCAAGAGACCTGGCGCATCGGCCATTTCACGAAGGACGGGCGGCCCGTGAGCGGCCCGGTCGACGCTGATAGCGAGGCCAGCCACGAGCCCGGCGGGCGCCCCCCGCCGCGATCACGCGCGGGCGCGAGCGAGCGGAGCAGGGCGGTCCCGGGGGCGCGGCGAGCGGGCGACACGTCCGGCCGATTCTAGCCGCGGCCGCCGGGCCCGGCGAGGACGGAGGCGGAAAACGCCGCCGGGGCGCCCGCGGCGGCGCCTGCCGGGCGCGCTTGGGTCCGCGCCCGTGGCGAGTGTCGGCGCAGCGCGGCGAAGAAGGCGCGCGGGTCGGCGAGCCGCTCGGGGGTCGCGAGCGAGGCGGCACTTCGGTCCGCGGCCGCCGTGGCGAGCGTCAGCGCAGCGCGGCGAAGAAGGCGCGCAGGTCGGCGAGGAGCAGCTCGGGGACCTCGAGCGAGGCGAAGTGCCCGCCGCGGTCGTGCTCGGCCCAGAAGACGATGCGCTCGTGGTAGCGCTCGGCGAACCGGCGGACCGAGCGAAAGTCGTGGCGAAACACGGAGACGCCCATCGGCGCGGTGGTCCGGTCGGGCTTCTCCCACGCGCCGGACCGCCCGGCCTCGAAGTAGAGCGCGGCGGCGGAGCCGGCGGTCTGGGTCAGCCAGAAGATCGTGACGCCGGCGAGGATCTGGTCGGGCGTGAGCTGGTGCGGGCGATCGCCGAAGGTGAGCAGGAGGTCGAGGTTCCACGCCAAGAGGCCCGCGGGCGAGTCGTTCAGCGCGTAGGCCAGGGCCTGCGGGCGCTTGCCCATGATCTGGTTGTAACCGTCGCGCTCGCCGAACAGCGCGAGCTCGGCGAGCCGCTCGTGATCGTCGGGGGTGAGCGCGGCGAACTCCTCGGGGTCGCCGGAGGGGAAGGCGAAGAACTGGGTGACGTGGGCGCCGATGAGCCGCTCGGGCGCGAACAGGGCGATCTCGCGGCCGGCGATCGAGCCGAAGTCGTTGCCGTGGACGCCGAAACGCTCGTAGCCGAGCTCGACCATGAGCTGGACGAAGGCCCGGGCGACGCGCTCGGGGCTCCAGCCCTTGTCGCGGGTCGGGCCGGCGAAGCCGAAGCCGGGCACGGAGGGCAGGACGAGGTGGAAGGCGTCCTCGGGCCGCCCGCCGTGGGCGACCGGATCGGTGAGGGCGTCGATCAGGTGGACGTACTCGAGGACGGTGCCAGGCCAGCCGTGGATCAGGAGGAGCGGCCGGGCCTCGGGGTGCGGCGAGCGGACGTGGAGGAGGTGGATCGGCTGGCCGTCGATGTCGGCGATGTACTGCGGGTGACGGTTGAGGGCGGCCTCGACTGCGCGCCAGTCGAAGCCGTGCTGCCAGTAGCGGCACAGGTCGCGCACGACGGCAAGGGAGGGGCCGCGCTCCCAGCCGACTTCGGGGAGCTCGCTCGGGAAACGGGTCATGGCCAGGCGCTCGCGCAGGTCGACGAGCTGGGCCTCGGGCACGGAGAGGGTGAAGGGCGTGAGGGTCATGGTGGGCTCCTTGGCGGCGGGTTGCTCTTGCCTGCCTGCGAAGGTGCTCCACCCCTCCTGACAACCCGTGTCAGCAGTGACGCTGCGGGTCGCCTGGCTTGCTAGCGCGGGGGCACGACCGGGCGGGACGTGGGTGACGCGACGGCGATCGCACGCCGCGAGCGGGCCCCGGATCGATGCGCGGCGAGGGTCGCGGGGCCGGTGTCCGGGGCGCCCTGTCCCCTCGGACAGTCCTCGACCTTCGTGCGGGCCGGCGTCCTCCTCGACGAGAATTGCCTCGGTCTGCGGAACTCGGTGCCAGGGCGCCCCGGCCCCCGTCCTCCGGGAGCTCTCCTGAAGGCGGGGACGGGCGGCGGAGCCGAGATCCGGGGCCCGCTCGCGGCGGAACTCACGAACCTCCACGCGCGCGGCCAAACGGCGGCCTGTTCACGCGCGAAACGGGTCGCTACCGCGCGGAGAGGCGAGAATACAGGGCCCGCGGTCGAGAGCCGACGCTGCCGCTCGCAGATGCACGGCGAGGTCACGAGCGGGAGCGGAGGTCCGTTCGCTGAATGTCATGAGAGGACATGTCGAATCGGACATGTCCCTTCAAAAATGTTCGATGGGACATGCCGTGAAGGACATGTCCCGAGAGGTTGCGCGACCCAAGGTCGGTCGGCTCAGGCGGCGTCGCGGGCCTCGGCGTCGGCGCGCGCGGTGAACAGCCACTCGAGGGCCTCGGGGGCGCGCTTGCGCCAGTGGTGCTCGGAGTGGGCGCCGTAGGGATCGGGGCGCCACATGAGCTCGTCGTCGCCGTAGCCGGCGGAGCGGAGCTGGGCGACCAGGCGTTCGGCGTCGGACAGCATGTCGCCCTCGTGGGCGCCGGCGTCGACGTAGATCCGCGAGGGCGCGGGGCGCGAGAACTCGGACAGCTTGTCGTAGATCTGGCGCTCGGCGACCCACAGCGAGGGCGACATACACAGGGCGGCGCCGAACACGTCGGGGCGGCGGAAGTGGGCGTAAAGCGCGGCTAGCCCGCCCATCGACGAGCCGCCGATCGCGGTCCCGGGCGCGTCGCTGCGGACCGTGAATTCGCGCTGGATCCGCGGCGCCAGCTCGTCCGTCACCCAGTCGATCAGGTGGTCGGCCTCGCCGCGGCTGTCCTCCCACGCGAACGGCGACAATTCGTGGATCCGATCGGCCCCGCCGTGATCGATGCCGACGATCACGGGGGCTGGCTTGCCGATGGCGTGCAGGTCGTGGGCGGCGTGGTGCAGGTACCAACCTCCGCACATCGAAGGGTCGTCGTGGAAGATGTTCTGCCCGTCGAAGATGTAGAGCACCGGCAGCGGCGCGTCCGACCGCTCCGTGGGGAGATAGACGCGGACGTGACGCTCGCCGGCGAACTTGGGCAGGCTGAACGGGCCGAGTTTGTAGATGACGTGCGTGGCCATGACGCTCTCCTGAAGAGTGCATAGTCGGATGCCGCGGGTCGGCACGCGTCCGTCCGGCGTTTCTCCTCACATCGCGGAAAAGCGGCCGCAGACGCCCGTGGACGGGCATGTCGGCGATCGCGCGGCCCCGCGGCGCGGACGCGCCGACCGATCGCGCCATACCCCGCGAAAACCCTGGCTCATGGGCGAAGCTGCGGTCGCCATGCGACGGCGTCGGCACGGCGAAGCTGCGGTCGCTGACGCGACGGCGTCGCCGAGGACGAACCTGCGGCTCGCCAGTAGGCCGGCGCGGGCGAATCTCCGGCTCGCCGGCTGAGCCGTGTCGGCTCCGGGAGGCTGCGTTGGCCGTCAGTCCGCGGGCTGCGGCGCTCTCGACAGACTGGCGGCCTTTTTGCGATGGTCGCGGCGATGGACAGGACGCAGCGGCTCTTCGCGGTGATGGACGCGCTTCGCCGGCATCGCCACCCGGTCACTGCGGCGCAGCTGGCGGAGGAGCAGGGAGTCTCGGTGCGGACGCTCTACCGCGACGTGCAGACGCTGATCGGCCTCGGCGCGCCGATCGACGGCGAGGCCGGGGTCGGCTACGTGTTGCGCGCCGGCTTCTTCTTGCCGCCGCTGATGTTCACTGCCGAGGAGCTCGAGGCGCTGGTACTGGGCGCACGGTGGGTCGGGGGGCAGGCCGACGAAGGGCTCGCCGGGGCCGCCAGGAACGCCCTCGCCAAGATCGCCACTGC
Organism: Nannocystis sp. RBIL2; assembly: GCF_026626745.1. Classification (GTDB taxonomy): domain Bacteria; phylum Myxococcota_A; class Polyangia; order Nannocystales; family Nannocystaceae; genus Nannocystis. The sequence continues at coordinate 1,144,932 of NZ_JAPNJW010000001.1, read as the reverse complement.
GTCGCCCGACGACCTGCGCGGGCGCATCGACGACCTCGGCCTGTGGCCCGTGGTCCTGCGCGGCGAGGCCGCGCCGGTGCCGGTGCTCGGGCTCGTGCGCCAGGCCATGCGGCAGGAGCGGGCGCTGGCGCTGCGCTACGCGGACGAGGGCGGCCGCACCAGCGAGCGCGACATCTGGCCGGTGCAGATCGCCTACTACGAGGGCAAGCAGATCGTCGCCGCCTGGTGCTGCCTCCGCGCCGCGTTCCGCCACTTCCGCACCGACCGGATCGCCGGCCTCGCCCTCACCGACCGGCCCTACGGGAGGCCGCGGCGGACGCTCGGCAAGGAGTGGTACTTGGCCTGGGAGCGCGAGCGGAAGCTGCGCCACGGCGACGAGGCCGAGGCCTGACTGCGGGCGGGTCCGTGCCCGGGGCAGCGGGTCGTGGACGATGCGGCGCGCCGAGAGCAGCACGCACGGTCTCGGCGCCGGCGCGATCGTCGGCCGAGCGCTGCTCTTTGAGACATGCCCTGAAGCACATGTCCCAAAGAGCATGGCCTCGGGGACCTGTCCTAGGAGGCCTGTCCCTTCGCGCGGGGTGCCGGCGGGAAGGCGTTCCAGGCGGCGGGATCGAGCGCGCCGCCGAGGCCCTGGGGGACGCCGGTGGCGAACAGCACGCGGTCGGCGCGGCGGCGGACCAGCGACGTCGTCGGCATCTTCTCCATCAGGTACTTATTAAAAGCCGCCTCGAACTCGCGGGCGTCGGCCTCGGAGTCCCAGGCGACCATCCCGATCACCAGCGGCGTCACGTCGGGGCCGGTCTTGCGGTCGAACACCAGCAGGCGGTCACCGCCCCAGCCGGCCGCGGCGGCGCGGGCGTCGCTGGTCGGCACCGAGTCGGCCAGCATGCACAGGAGCGTCGACTCGCCGAGGGTGTCCTGCCACACCAGCGCGTGCTCGGGCAGGGCGGCGGCCAGCGCCTTCGGGTCGGCCTTCACGGGCACGGCCGGCTCGCGGGCGATCAGCTTGTCGACGTGCAGCATCTGCTCGCTGGTGGTCGGAAGGTCGCGGTAGAGCGCGTCGACGGCGGCCCAGCCCTTCTCGCGCACCAGCGCCGCGACCGTGGCCGCGCCGTCGGCGTAGGGCAGCTGCAGCGAGCGGTTGAGGATCGGGTGGTCGAGCATCGACGACAGGCTCAGGGCCTGGTCGCCGACGGTGGCCAGGACCTCGGGAGGGATCGCCGACAGGCCGCTCGGGCCGGACACCCAGGCGAGGTAGGCCGCCTGCGCGTCGCCCTCGACCAGGAAGGTGCGGGCGGTCTCGGCGTCGCTGTCGCCGGGGATCGGCTTCTGCAGCCGCAGCAGGTCGAAGTGCATGTCCTGGAGGCCGTGGGCGATCTCGTGACCGACCACCATGTCGAGCTGCGCCTCGCTGACGTGGGTGCCGATCAGCATCGCCTTCTTCTTGGGCTCGTAGATGCCCATCACGCCGAGCTCGAGCATGTCGAGCAAGATCTGCTCGCCGTCAGCGCCGGGCGGCAGCACCCCGAGGCTGGCCTCGATGCGGGTGAACAGCCGGATCTCGTCGCGGCTGTGGTGCTCGTACATCGACTTCTCGGCGAACAGGCGCACGTCGCCGCGGCTCAGCACCTCGACCGCCACGCCCCCGGTGATCGGCAGGCCGCGGGCGGCGGCCACCGCCTCCATGATCTTCTTGGTGAGCGCCTCGGCCCGCGGCTGCGACATGCCGCCGGTAGTCGCGGAGGAGCTGGCCGGAGGGGCATGTCCCGAAGGACTGGTGGTCTCCGGGCTGGCGGCCACCGCCGGGCCGGTGGGCGCGCCGTGACCGCAGGCGAGGGCGGCGATCAGCGCGAGCGGGACGGCCGCGATCGTGCGTCGGACGCCGCGAGTCCGGCGATCGCCGCTGAGGTCGCTCGCGGCCATGGTGATCGGCCGCGGACGGGGACTCGCACCTTCGGCGCGGGACGGCGGCGCAGACTCACGGCGGGTTCGCAGGGCAGTGCGACGCAACACGACGAGCAGGGTAGCGGGGGCGGGGCGGCGCCGCTACCCTCCCGCGGGCTCCGTCGTGCCCGCTCGTCCCGCGTCCACCACCCCGCCGCGTGCAAGCACCATCGTCCCCGGCGATCCGCTGGAGCGCGTGCTCACGGCGGTGCGCGAGGGCAGCGACGTGCGGCTCGTCGGCGCCGTCGGCGGGTTCCGCGGCTACGCGCTGGCGATGGCGGCCAGTCGGGCCGAGGCGCCGGTGTTCGCGGTCGCCCCGGACGAGGCGAGCGCGCGGGCGCTGGCGGGCGACGCGGCGTTCTTCCTCGGCGCCCCGCTGCGCGACGCGTGCGACGGCCCGGTGCTGGTGGTGCCCGAGATCGACACCTCGCCGTACGCCGACGCCGCGGCCGACCCGCGGACGATGGCGCTGCGGCTGGCGGCGCTGTTCCGCCTGGTCGACAGCCAGAGCGAGCCGCCGAAGTTGATCGTCGCCAGCGTCCGTTCGCTGCGAAGGCGGGTGATCCCGCCGCCGCAATTCCAGGAGCTGTGCACGCGCTGGGACGAGGGCGACGAGCTGCCGCGCGAGGACGCGATCGCGGCGCTGCAGCGGGCCGGCTACGCCCGCGTCGACGTGGTCGAGGACCCCGGCACCTACGCGGTCCGCGGCGGCGTGATCGACCTGTTCGTCGGCTGCGCCCGCTTCCCCACGCGGGTCGAGTTCGACGACGACATCATCGAGCGCCTGCGCCTGTTCGACCCCGAGTCGCAGCGCAGCCTGCGGCAGGTCCACTCGGTGGCGATCCACCCGGTGCGCGAGACGGTGGCGACCACCGCGGCCTCGCTGCGCACGCGGGTGCTGGCGCTGGCCGACGCCGCTCTGGCGCCGTCGAGCAAGAGCCGGCAGATCGTCGACAACCTCGAGCAGGGCCTCGAGTTCTTCGGCGTCGAGGCGCTGACGCCGATCTTCCACGACGCGATGGCGCCGCTGTGGGACTACCTGCCGCGCGGCACCCGGTGGGTGATCGAGGAGCCCGACGCGCTGCTCGGGGTCGCGGAGGAGCAGGCGCAGGAGACCGCCGAGCAGCACGGCCGCGCCCTCGCCGAGCGCGGCGTGGTCGCCCCGCCCGAGCAGTTCTTCGTCCCCGAGGCCGACCTCGGCCGCCGCCTGCGCGCCGCCCCGGTGGTGCTGACCCGGCTGCTGGTCGAGGGCGAGGCGGCGGAATCATCTGATTCTGGGGACAGGTCCGAAGGGGCAGGTGCGAAGGAGCATGCCCCGAAGGGCAGGTCCAAACAGACAGGCGAGGAGCGGCCGGCCGTGTGGCTGCAGGTCGGCTCGAACAAGCCGCTGCGGACCGCGCTCGAGGCGTCGCGGGCCGACCGCAGCGGCGAGGCGATGCGCCCGCTGGTCGACCAGCTCCGCGCGCTGCAGGCCGAGACGCCCAGCGCCGCCGGCGACCTCGGCGAGCTGCTGCCGTGGACGGTGCTGCTGGTGGTGCCGGGGCGGGCCCAGGTCGACCGCCTGATCGGGGCCCTGCGCGGCCACGGCCTCGCCCCCGAGGCGCTGCCGCCCGAGCGGGCGCCGATCGAGCTGCGGGCGCCGACCGCCAGCACGCGGCTGTTCGTGGCCACGGGCGAGCTCAGCGAGGGCTTCGACTACGCGGCCGCGCGCCTCCTGGTGCTGTCGGAGCTCGACCTGTTCGGCAAGTCGACCCGGCGGGCCCAGTCGCGCCGGCGCACCGGCCTGTCGAGCCTGTCGCAGCTCGGGGTCGGCGACTACGTGGTGCACCTGCAGCACGGCGTCGGCCGCTACGCGGGCCTCGTGCAGCTGCAGCTCGGCGGGGCGCCCGGCGACTACGTGCAGCTCGAGTACGCGGGCGGCGACAAGCTGTACCTGCCGGTCTACCGCCTGTCGGAGATCGAGCGCTACGTCGCCGCCGAGGGCAAGCCGCCGAAGCTCGACAAGATGGGCGGCAGCACCTTCCTGGTCAAGGCCAACAAGGTCAAGACCGAGGTGCGGCAGATGGCCGAGGAGCTGCTGCAGATCTACGCCCAGCGCGAGTCGACGCCCGGCACCGCGTACCCGGGCCCCGACGAGTACGACCAGTCGTTCGCCGACAGCTTCCCGTTCCAGGAGACGGTCGACCAGGAGACCGCGATCGACTCGGTCCAGGGCGACCTCGGCCGCGCCCGCCCGATGGACCGCCTGATCTGCGGCGACGTCGGCTTCGGCAAGACCGAGGTCGCGCTGCGGGCGGCCTTCCGCGTGGCCCAGAACGGCCGCCAGGTCGCAGTGCTGGCGCCGACGACGGTGCTCGTGCAGCAGCACGGCATCACCTTCCGCGAGCGGCTCACGCCGTTCGACCTGCGCGTCGAGGTGCTGAACCGCTTCAGCAGCGACCGCCAGCAGAAGCGCGTGATCGAGGGCATCGCCGCCGGCGAGGTCGACGTCGTCATCGGCACCCACCGCCTGCTCGGCAAGGACGTCCGCTTCAAGGACCTCGGCCTGCTCGTCATCGACGAGGAGCAGCGCTTCGGGGTGGCTCAGAAGGAGCGGTTCAAGAAGTTCAAGGCCCAGGTCGACGTGCTGACGATGTCGGCCACGCCGATCCCGCGGACGCTGCACATGTCGCTGCTCGGCCTGCGCGAGATCAGCATGATCCGCACGCCGCCGGTCGACCGCCTGGCCGTTCGCACGGCCATCGTCCGGATCGGCGACGCGGTGATCGAGGAGGGCATCACCCGCGAGCTGGCCCGCGGCGGGCAGGTGTTCTACGTGGTGCCGAAGATCCTCGGCATCGAGGAGCACGCGGTCCGGATCCGCGAGCTCGTGCCGCACGCCCGCGTCCTGGTGGCCCACGGGCAGATGCCGGAGGAGATGCTCGAGCGGACGATGCTCGAGTTCGTCGAGCACCGCGCCGACGTGCTGGTGTCGACGACGATCATCGAGAGCGGGCTCGACATCCCGCGCGCCAACACGATGTTCATCGCCCACGCCGACCAGTTCGGCCTGGCCCAGCTGTACCAGCTGCGCGGCCGCGTCGGCCGCAGCAAGCAGCGGGCCCACTGCTACCTGATGGTGCAGGCGCTCGAGCGGCTGGCGCCCGAGGCGCGGCGGCGGCTCGAGGCGATCCAGCGCCACGCGGAGCTCGGCTCGGGCTTCGGGGTGGCGGTCCACGACCTCGAGATCCGCGGCGCGGGCGAGCTGCTGGGGGCGCGCCAGAGCGGGCAGATCCAGGCGATCGGCTTCGACGCGTACGCCCGGATCCTGCAGGAGGCGGTGGCCGAGCTGCGCGGCGAGCCGATCATCAAGGAGACCGACCCGGAGATCGCGTTCGACGCCCCGGCCTACCTGCCGGAGGCGTACGTGCGCGACGTCGGCCAACGCCTCGACCTGTACCGCCGGCTGTCGGCGGCCCGCGACCGCGACGCGGTCGAGGACGTGATGGCCGAGATCATCGACCGCTACGGCGAGGCGCCGCTCGAGGCGGAGCACCTCGGGCTGGTGATGATCTGCAAGACCTACGGCCGCCGCCTCGGGGCGCTCGCGGTCGAGCTGAAGGGCACGCGCCTGGCGGTCCGCCTCGGGCCCGACACGCCCCTGTCCGGAGAGACAGCCGGCCGCCTCGGCGCCACGACCCACGGCAAGTTCAAGCTGCAGGGCGACCGCGTGGTCGCGACGGTGCCGGAGGCGCGCGGGCCCGACCGCCGCACCCAGCTCAAGGTCGCGGTGGCGGCGCTGGCCGAGCTGGCGCAGATCGCCGAGAGCAAACCGACTGCGCCGGCCAAGAAGCGCTAGCTCTCGCGCGCTCCGCGGCGCGGTCATGCGATTTCGCGGAGTGCACATTGGCGGCGACAATGTGCAATGAGGGTCGCCGCATTGGCCGCAGTCGGGGCCTGGCGCCGGGGCCTCCGGTCCACGCGGTGAGGCCGCTACGACCCTATTGGGGGCCTTCCCGGGTGGGATCGTGTGCGCGCATGGGTGCTCGGAGCCGCGCCCGCGGAGAAATGCGGCGAACAGGGCGGAGTTTGCCTGGTCTGCGATCGGCAGGATCTCGCTGCGTCGGGCATCGCCGGGGCGGTCGTCCGTATCGCGCTCGCGGCGCCTGACGCTGCGCCCGGGGCCGCACGCCTTGGTATACAATCCGCGGCGATGCTGCCGAGCTCACCCGGGCGTCCGCTGCGTGTGGGGGCCACCCGCCCCGGCAACGCAGTGCAGGCGTTCGGCGCCGCTCGAACTCGCGAGGGCTCGACGTCGTGACGCTCATGTTCCAGCAAGCGCGCGACTCGCTGCAGTGCCCGTACTGCGCCGAGCTGCACGCCGAGGACGTCGAGGTCTGCCCGGTCTCGGGCGAGGCGGTGCTGCTCGACCAGAAGTACCGGCTCAAGCGCCTGCTCGGCGAGGGCAGCTTCGGCCTGGTGTGGGACGCCCGCAACATCGATACGCAGAAGGAAGTCGCGATCAAGTCGCTGCGCGCCGAGGTCGTCAGCGACCCGGCCGTGCTCGCGCGCTTCTTCTGGGAGGCGACCGCGGCCGGGCGGGTCCACAACCCGCACGTATGCGACGTCCTCGACCTCGTCAAGAGCAGCGCGCACGGGCCGTACATCGTGCTCGAGCGGCTGTCGGGGCGCTCGCTCGAGTCGCTGATCCTCGAGGAGGGCAAGCTGCAGCCCGACCTGGCGGTGCACTTGATGCGCCAGGCGCTGGTCGGGCTCGAGGCGGTCCACCGCGCCGGGATCGTCCACCGCGACATCAAGCCCGAGAACATCTACCTGCACGAGGCCGGCGACGACCGCGTGATGGTCAAGCTGCTCGACTTCGGCATCTCCAAGTTCTCGGCCGCCTCCGGCGGCAGCAAGTCGCGCACCGCCGCCGACCTGTTCATGGGCACGCCCGAGTACATGTCGCCCGAGCAGGCCCGCGGCGCCGCGTTCGTCGACCCGCGCACCGACATCTGGGCGATCGGGGCCATCTTGTACCGGGCGCTGGCCGGCGCGCCGGTGTTCACGGGGCCCGACGTGCCGTCGGTGCTGACCGCGATCCTGCACTTCCCGCACGTGCCGATCGCCGAGCGCGCGCCGGGCCTGCCGGCCGAGCTGGCGGCGGTCATCGAACGGTGCCTGAGCAAGGACCGCGAGCAGCGGTTCACCTCGTGCCTCGAGCTGCGCGCCGCGCTCGAGCCGTTCGAGGGCGCGTACGCCTCGGTGTCGCCCGACAACTCGTTCGGCCGGACCGAGCGCTCCGGCCTGCTGACTGTGTTCGAGGTGGCGGCGCAGGCTTCACCCGACCCCGAGGCGCCGGGGGGCCGCCGCGCCGACGTCAGCGCGCCGCGGCCGGTGGCGCCGCCGGGCGACCACGTGATCATCGCCCACGGCCGCGGCGACCGGCGGTGGTTCGACCACCTGCGCGAGCACCTGCGGTCGCACCGCGACACCACGCAGCTCGAGATCTGGAACGCCGGCGACTCGTCGTCGCGGGCGTCTCGCATCGACGTGCTGGCCGAGGCGTTCGCGCGGGCGCGGGCGGTGATCCTGCTGATCTCGCCGCGCTTCCTCGCCGAGGAGCTGGCGCCCGGCGGCGAGCTGTACTCGCTGGTGGTGATGGCCCAGGAGCGCGGCCTGCCGGTGCTGTGGCTGATGGTCAGCGAGACGCCCTACGAGGGCACCGACCTGCTCGACTTCCGCACGCTCGGCGACCCGTCGCAGCCGCTCGATCGCCTGACGGCGACCGACGCCGACCGCGTGCTCGAGCAGATCTGCGAGCAGCTGGTGGTCAGCCTCGGCCTGCCGCAGACGGCCCCGCCGCGCGGCGGCACCAAGATCGGCCTGCCCGTCGGCGACACCCGCCTCGACAACATCCGCGACCTCGAGCAGCGCATCGAGGCCGCGCGCGCTCGCAAGGTCCGGCTCGAGGCGCTCGGCGAGGACACGCAGGAGATCCACGAGGAGATCAAGACGCTGCGCCGCTCGCTGCGGATGGGCCGGCCGCTGCACCGCGGCGACGTGCTCGACGAGCGCTTCGTGGTGCTCGAGCAGCTCGGAGCCGGCGGCTTCGCCACGGTGTGGCGCGCGCTCGATCAGTCGAGCGACACCGAGGTGGCGCTCAAGGTGCTGCACGCGCAGCACGTCCACAACGCCGAGCGGCGCGAGCGCTTCTTCCGCGGCGCGCGCATCATGGCGCAGCTCGAGCACCCCAACATCGTCCGCATCATCGAGCCCTCGGCCAGCGACGGCGAGTACGAGTACTTCGCCATGCAGTTCGTGCCGGGCGGCAACCTGCGCGACGCGGTGATGAGCGGGCGGCTGTCGGTCAGCAAGCGGCTGCAGATCCTGCTGGCGGTGGCCGACGCGCTGGCGTTCGCCCACGAGCGCGGGATCTTCCACCGCGACGTCAAGCCGAGCAACATCCTCGTCTCCGACGACTTCTCGCCGTACCTCACCGACTTCGACCTGGTGCGCGCCGAGGACACCACCGGCGGCACCGCGGGCGGGCTCGGGACGGTCATCTACGCCGCGCCCGAGATGATGGAGCGGGCCAGCGAGGCCGACGCCCGCGCCGACGTGTACGGCCTCGGGATGACGCTGGCGTTCCTGTTCTACGAGCGCGACCTGACGATGGACGTCATCCGCAACACCGATCGGCTGATCGGCGAGCTGAGCGTGCCCGAGTCGATCCGCATGGTCATCCGCACCGCGATCACGTGGAACCGCGAGCACCGGTTCCGCACCGCGGCGGAGTTCCGCGCCGCCCTGTCCGCGGCCGTCGCCCGGCGCGAGCCGCAGCCGGGCACCGGGATCGACGGCCGCACGGCCACCTTGCTGGCCACCAGCGCGTCGGTGATGGAGGAGACGCTGCGCCCCATCAACACGCCGCGCGAGGTGGTGCCGCCGCGGCCGGTCGACTCGTCGCTCGAGATCGCCGAGATCGAGGAGGTCGACGAGGTCGACACGATCGAGGAGCTGGCGGCCGACGCGGTCGAGCTCGAGGAGTCGCCGCGGGTCAAGCGCGAGCGGCCCGTGACGCAGCCGCCCAAGCGGGGCGGCGTGTCGCTGGTCAAGGCGTTCGCGGCGATCGCCGAGGAGTCGGACGCGCTCGGCGAGACGGCGGTGTCCGAGGTGTTCTCGGCGCTCGAGGTGCACGAGGTGCACGCGTCGCACAGCGAACCTCCGGCGCCCGAGGTCATGTCGTCGCGCTCGTTGCCGGCCCAGCCGCTGCCGCTCGACGACGAGACGCTGCCCGACTGGCCCCCGCGGATGTCGGCGGGCGCGATCGCGGCGGTGACTCTCGGCGGAGTGACGCTGGCCGTGATCGCCTACATGATGTTCGGCGGCTAGCGCGGAGAGGGTCGTCGTGGCGGTCGCGCGCGAGGATGTGATCGCCTGGCTCAGCCGGCTGAGCCCCGCCGAGCTGCAGGACCTGATCCTCGAGCTCGAGGACCGCTGGGGGATGGAGCCGGCGTACACCGAGCCGGAGTACGTGATCATGGGCGCGCCGCTGTGCGACCCGATCGAGAGGCGCGAGCCCGAGTACGAGGTCGTGCTGCTGTGGGCCGGGCCGCACCGGGTACACACGATGAAGGCGCTGCGCGAGGCGGTGCCGGAGCTCAGCCTGGCCGAGGTGATGGTGCTGGCCGACCAGACCCCGAGCGTGGTCATGCGCGGCGTCCACCGCGAGGTGCACGAGCTGCGGCGCGCGCTGGAGGAGCTGGGCGCGAAGGTCGAGATCCGCTAGGAGCGCGTGATGGCGCCGGTCCGCAGCCTCCGCCTCAAGTTCGCCTGCGACGAGGACTGGCACGCGTTCGCGGGCGACGCGAAGGTGCGCCGGTGCGAGACGTGTAGGACGCAGGTCCACGACCTGTCGACGCTGACACGCAGCGAGGCGACCGCGCTGTTCCGCAGCCCGCCCGCGAGCGGCCTGTGCGTGCGCTACCAGCACGACAAGATGGGGCGGATCCTGTTCCGCTCGAGACGCGACCCGGAATGCTGGTGTGGCAGCGCTTCGTGCCGCCGGCGGTCGAGGCCGCTGCGCCCGCGGACGCAGGCGAGGACGAGCGTCCGGCCGATTGAGGCGCACGGCGGCCGCGGCGGCGGGTTATAGTGCGGGGCCGTGAGCGGCTCGCGCGACGAGCGGTCCGACGAGGTCCTGGGCGCATCGGCGCCGACCTTGCGTCTCGGGCCGCAGCAGGACGAATCGACCCAGCCGCCGCCGCGATCCAGTCGCAAGGGACATGTTCGCAAGGACATGCCCAAAGAGCCAGCCATGCCGGCGCGGATCGGCCGCTTCGCCATCGAGGCCAGGCTCGGCGCCGGCGGGATGGGGGTGGTCTACAAGGCCGAGGACCGCCACCTCGGGCGCAAGATCGCCATCAAGCTGCTGCGCGCGTCCGGCGACGACGGCGGCGACGGGGCCACCCGGCTGCTGCGCGAGGCGCAGGCGCTGGCCCGCCTCGACCACCCGAACGTGGTCGCGGTCCACGAGGTCGGGATCCTCGCCGACGAAGTGTTCGTGGCGATGGAGTTCATCGAGGGCGAGACGCTGCGCAAGTGGATGGCGCGCGGCGGGCCGCGCCCGTGGCAAGAGGTGACCGCGGCGTTCGTGCAGGCGGGGCGCGGGCTGGCGGCGGCCCACCGCGCCGAGCTGGTCCACCGCGACTTCAAGCCGGAGAACGCGATGATCGACGTGCACGGGCGCGTGCGCGTGCTCGACTTCGGTCTGGCGCGCACTGCGGGGATCGGGCCGCCGTCGTCGCTGATCGCCCGGATCTTGCACACGGGCGCCCCGGGGCCGCAGACGTCGATGATCGCCGGGACGCCGCCCTACATGGCGCCGGAGCAGCACCTCGGGCTGCCGTGCGACGCCCGCTCGGACCAGTTCAGCTTCTGCGTGGCGTACTACGAGGCGCTGTTCGGGGTGCGGCCGTTCCCCGACGGCGACCCGGCGCAGCGGTTCCAGGCGGTCATGGCCTGCGAGCTGCGAAGGCCGCCGCGGCCGGCCAAGGTGCCGAAGTTCCTGCGCGCGGCGCTGGCCCGCGGCCTGGCGGCGGTGCCGAGCCACCGCCACGAGTCGATGGACGCGCTGCTGCACGCGATCACCGAGGCGCCGCGGCTGCGGCGGCGCCGATGGGTGGCCGCGGCGCTGGTGCTGCTGCTGGCGATCGTGGGCGGCCTGGGGTTCTCGCTGTGGCGCGAGACCCACGACGAGTGCGAGAGCCACGCGGACCGGGTCGCGCGCCTGTGGGCCGAGCGTCAGGGTCCGCTGCGCGCGGCGATCACCGGCGTCGGGGCGCCGTACGCCGACGAGGCCTGGCAGACCCTGGCGACGGCGATGACGGCCCGCGCCGATCGCTGGGGCGAGCTGTACCTGGCCGCCTGCGAGGCCTACGAGTCGGCGGCGCCGGAGCAGCAGCCGGCGCTGGTCGGGCGCATGACCTGTCTCAGCGGACAGGCGCGCGAGATCTCGGCGATGCTGACGGCCCTGGCCGAAGAGCCAGACACTGCCGCGCGCCACGCGGTGAAGGCCGAAGGACAGCTCGAGCCGGTCGCGGCCTGCGTCGACGTCGCCGGCCTGCCGGCGTGGCTGCGCGACACCGACGTCCACCGGACGATGCGCGGCGAGGAGGTCCGCCGCTGGCTGGCCGAGATCAAGACCGCCAACGAGGTCGGCCGCTACAAGCCGGCGCTGGCCCGCGCCGAGGTGGTGCTGGCGGCCGCGCGCGAGCTCGGCGACGCGGCGCTGGTGGCCGAGGCGCTGCTGCGGATCGGCAACCTCCAGCGCTCTCTGGCCGACTACGAGCGGGCCGCGGCGACCCTGAGCGACGCTTATTTTATGGCCCTCGGGACAGGTGCGACCGAGGTCGCCGCCGAGGCCGCCAGCGCCCTGCTGGTGGTCGACGGCTACCACCGCCACGACCCGGGCCGGGCGGCGCTGTGGGAGCGCAGCGCCGCGGCGCTGCTGCTGCGCGCGCCCGATCGGCCGCGGATCGCGGCGGCCTTCTACAACAACCGCGCGGTGGTCCGCGCCGCCGAGGGCCGCCACGACGAGGCGGCCGCGGACTACCGGCGCGCGCTGGCGATCTACGAGGCCGAGGAGGTGAGCGACAACCCGAAGGTCGCGCTGGTGCTCGGCAACATGAGCCGGGTCGAGTTCCTGCGCGGCGACCTGGCGGCGGCGGCGGAGCACCTCGAGGGCTCGCTGGCGATCCGCGAGGCGCGGTTCGGCAAGGATCACCCGGAGGTGGCGATCGGCCGCAGCAACCTGGCGATCGTGCTGACCGAGGTCGGCGAGCTGGAGCGGGCAGCGGGGCTGCTGCGGCGGGCCCTGGCGACCGAGGAGACGCTGTACGGGCCGCGCCACGTCAAGCTGGCGCCGACGCTCGACAACCTGGCCAAGACGCTGGCGCGTCAGGCTCAGTGGGCGGACGCGGGCCAGCTGTCGCAGCGCGCGCTGGCGCTGCTGACGGGGGGCGAGCGCGCCGACGCGGTAGCGATCGCCGACGTGCGCGCGGGCATCGGCGCGGCGCTGGCCTGGCAGGGCCGCTTCGAGGAGGCGCTGGTCGAGCTGCGGCAGGCGCTGGCGCTGCGCGAGCAGGACCGCGGGGCCGACCACCCGGACACCGATCTGGCGCGCGCCGAGCTGGCCGAGGTGCTGTTGCTGGCCGGCGACGCCGAGGCGGCCGAGGCCGCGCTGCCGCGCCCGCGCCTGGGGGCCACGCCGGCGCAGGCCGCCGCAGTGCAGGCGCTGCGCGGGCGGGTGCTGCTGGCCCGCGGCTACGCCGAGCTGGCCGAACCACTGCTGACGCAGGCGCTGCCGCTGCTGCCGGCCCCGCTGGCGCGCGGGCGGGCCCGCCTGGCGCTGGCGAAGATCCACGCGGCCCGCGGCGAGGCGGACGCGGCGATGCTGGCCGGCCAGGCTCAGGCCGATTTGCAGGCGGCGGGCGCCGCGTTCGAGCGCGAGCGCACCGCCGCGGCCGAGCTGCGCGGGGGCGGGGCGTCGACAGGCGGATGACGCTTCGGACATGCTCTGAGAGACAGGTGTGGCGACGGTCGGCGCCGCTGGACAGGCGGCCGGGGCGTGATAGGTTGCCGGTCGCATGTCTCGCGGCGCGTCGCCCGTCCTGTTCGTGTTGTCGCTGTTGTTCGGCCTCGCCTGCGCCGGGCGCAGCGGTCCGGCCCGTTGCCCCGGGGATGGCTGGTGCGGGCCGGCGGAGGTCGCCGAGCGCATGGCCGAGGTCGCCGCGGGCGCGACGTTGACGTGCCCGATCCACGTCGAGTCGGCCTACGCCAAGGACCCGCAAGGCAGCACCGAGGGCGAAGCAGCGGCGGACGCCGGGGCGCTGCCGCCGGGGGTGCCGGAGGGGGCCCACGGCACGCTCGACGAGAAGCGCACCCGCCAGCTGCGGCAGGACGGCGACGCGACCTCGTGCTGCTACACGTGGGTCGCCCCTTGCCCCGGCTGATTCGCCTGGTACTTCGGACATGTCGCAAGAGACATTTCCTTCGGGGCAGCAGGGATTCATCCTCCACCGCGACGAGGACCTGCTGATCGTCGCCAAGCCGGCCGGGCTGGTGGTCCACCGCGGCTGGGCCGACGACGAGGTGGTGCTCCTCGACCTCGCGCGCGAGGCCGTGGGGGCCTACGTGTATCCGGTCCACCGCCTCGATCGCGGGGCCAGCGGCGCGCTGGCGTTCGCCCTCCATTCGGAGGGGGCGCGGGCGCTGCAGGAGGTCTGGACCTCGGGACAGGTCGAGAAGCGCTACCTGGCGCTGGTGCGCGGCAACCCGCCCGCGGCGGTGACGATCGATCACCCGATCCCCCGCGCCGAGGACGGGCCGCGCGTGCCCTCGGTGACGGAGGTGACGACTCTGGCCCGCGCGGGCCGCTACGCGCTGGTGGAGGCGCGGCCGCTGACGGGCCGGCTGCACCAGATCCGCCGCCACCTCAAGCACATCAGCTGCCCCTTGATCGGCGACGTGCGCTACGGCAAGGGCGAGCACAACCGGCTGTTCCGCGAGCGCCACGATCTGCACCGGCTGGCGCTTCACGCGTGGTCGCTGGCGCTGCCGCACCCGCGCACCGGCGCGCCGATCCGCGTGGTCGCCCCGCTGCCGCCCGATCTGGCGGGCGCGCTCGCGGGCCTGGGCATCACGCTCGAGCTGGACGCCGACGCGGGCCCGCGAGCGCGAGTGGCGAGTGACGAGGCCGACATCCAGCGCGCTCCCGACCGCGAGGGTTGATCCACCGCGCATGGCGGGGGGCTTCCCCGGGGGGAGGCGCTGGCGGCGACCGGGGCCCATGCCATGAAGTCGTCGTGGCGAAGTCGATTCGAGTCTTCTACGGCAGGGAGCACGGCCTCATCGGGCGCAAGCGCCTGGACTTCAAGTGGGGCATCTACCCGCCGATCACGCCGCTGTCGATCGTCCACGTGTCGGCCGCGGAGGCGACCGAACACGGGGCGGGCTTCGTGGTCGGCCCCAACGGCGACGCGCTGCAGGAGTTCATCTTCTCGCTCGGCGACGCGGACGTGTGGGTGTCGAACGTGTCGCCGCACTCGGGCGGGGTGGCGTTCATCCTCCACGTGGCCGCGGCGGGGCCCGTCGACGTGGTGGTGACGATCACGGTCGAGGACGGCATACCCCAACAATTCCGGGCGACCTGAGGCCTGCGGGCATGGCTCGCGGCTCGGCCTGCGGGTGCGTACACTCGCCCGACCATGACCACGACCATGCGAGCCTACGTGATGACGCGCTACGGCGGCCCCGCGGCGGCCGAGCTGCGCGAGGTGCCGGTGCCGGAGCCGAAGGCGGGCGAGCTGAAGATCCGCGTCCACGCGGCGGGCCTCAACCCGGTCGACTTCAAGATCCGCGAGGGCCAGCTGCGGGTCATCCGGCGCTATCCGCTGCCGATCGTGATGGGCAACGAACTGGCCGGGGTGGTCGAAACGTGCGGGCCGGAGGTGAAGCAGTTCGCGCCCGGCGATCGCGTGTTCGCGCGGGTCGACAAGGACGCGCTGGGGGCGTTCGCCGAGTACGCGTGCGTGCCCGAGTCGCTGGTGGCGAAGATGCCGGAGCGGCTCGACTTCACGGCCGCGGCCGCGGTGCCGCTCGCGGGCCTGACGGCCCTGCAGGCGCTGCGCGACGAGCTGCACGCGGGGCCCGGGCAGCGGCTGTTCATCCCCGGCGGGGCCGGCGGGGTCGGGACGTTCGCGCTGCAGCTGGCCAAGCGCTTCGGCGCGACCGTGGCGACTACCGCCTCTCCGCGCGGCGAGGCGCTGGTCCGCCGCCTCGGCGCCGACGTGATCGTCGATTACACCAAGGAGGCGTTCGAGACGGTGCTGAAGGACTACGACGGGGCCTTCGACCTGGTCGGCGGCGACACTCTGACGCGCTCGTTCGCGGTGGTGAGGCCCGGCGGGCTGGTGGTGTCGGTCGCCGGAGCGCCGGAGCCGGCGACCGCGCACAAGGACCTCGGCCGCCCCGGGCTGGCGCCGCTGTTCTGGCTGGCGAGCCTCGGGACGCGCCTGCGCGGGCTCGTCCGCAAGGTCCGCTACCGCTTCCTGTTCATGCACCCGAGCGGCTCGGACCTGGCCGACCTGGCGCGCCGCGTCGACGACGGCACGCTCGAGGTGGTGATCGACCGCATCGTCCCGTTCGCGCAGATCGGCGAGGCGTTCGCGCACCTCGAGTCCGGCCACGCGAAGGGCAAGGTCGTGGTCCGCATGGTCGATTGACGAGGGTGCTCTTTCGAGCATGCTCGATGGGGCATGTTCAGTAAGACATGACTGAAGGGGCATGGCCGCGGGGCCATGTCCGGTCAGAGGTCGGCGCGCTCGAGCAGGACGGCGCGGGCGTCGACGTTCAGCACCTGGGTGCCGCCGGGGAGCTCGACGAGCGGGTCGTGCCAGTGGGAGTGGCCGCAGACGACGAGGGTGTCGCGGCCGGCGACCGCGTCGCGCACGTCGGGGTTGCCGAACCGGCGCGGGCCGCCGTCGGGGCCCTCGTGGAGGACGAGCAGGTGCGGGCGCGCGGGCAGGAGGCGGCGGACGGCGGCCACGAACTCGTCAGGCGGGCGGCGGTTGGGCTTGCCGGGGCGCCCGCAGATCCCGCCGAGGCCGGCGATCCGCAGATCGTCGAGCTCGACCTGGCGGCCGTCGAGGAGGTGGACGCCGGGCTCGCGGGCGAAGCGGGCCTGCTCGGTCGGCTTGCCGAACAGGTCGTGGTTGCCGGCGACGCCGCTGACCCAGCGGAAGCGCGCGGCGAAGGCCCGCCAGACGTCGCGGACGTCGCCGGTGGCGCCCAGGCGATCGGCGGCGGGGGCGGCGTAGAGGTCGCCCGCGAGGACGACGCCGGTGAAGGCGGGGTCGGGCACGGAGTCGAGCTCGGCCAGGGTGGCGTACTCCTCGGCCAGCGCCTCGCCGAGCAGCCGCAGGGCGCCGCCGGCCTCGCTCAGGGCGGCCCGCCCCTGCAGGTCGGAGGTGACGAGCAGGGCGTCGAGCTGCGCCGGCAACTCGTCCACGCGCGCGCGCAGCAGCGGGAGCTCGCGCGTCTGGCTGCCGCCCCGCGGGGCGGCGTCGAGATACGCGAGCACGTGCAGCGGCTCGCTGTCGATCTGCACGATCCGCACCCGGGCAGAGTAGCCGCGTTGGCCTCGCGCCACCAGGGAGGACGGTGAGGTCGCTGGAGCGCTGGCGCGCGCGGTTGCGGTCATCTTGAAGTGACTATTGAGACATGTCGGATGCGACATGTTCTTCGTCGCATGTCGATTCGGTCATGCCGAGGCTGTGCGTCGAGTTCGCTCAGGCTCCGAGGCCGTCACGCTGCGCGGGGCGGAGGCGCAGATTGCGGATCATCCGCTCGATTGCTGAATTCGCCGGGAGGCTCGAGCCGCGGACGACCTGAGGGCGTGTCGCACTGCGCGTGAATGTCTGCTCCGGATCTCGGCGCCTCGGCATCTCCAGAGCGCAAGACACGCGGCCACGGCCTGCCGCGCGTCATGCGCGAAAGGCCCGCTGGGGCCGCCCAAACGTCGCGTTTCTGAAAACGAGACTGTGCAGTATCGGAACTTGACGGTTTCGGAACTCTGAAGTATCACCCCGGAACGCGGCGCCTGCATG
The DNA here is from genome assembly GCF_026626745.1 of Nannocystis sp. RBIL2. Classification (GTDB taxonomy): domain Bacteria; phylum Myxococcota_A; class Polyangia; order Nannocystales; family Nannocystaceae; genus Nannocystis. The sequence continues at coordinate 1,127,839 of NZ_JAPNJW010000001.1, read as the reverse complement.
ACCCCGAAGGACGACGAGACCGGCGAGCCTGCCCAGCCCGGGCGCAAGCGAGACCCTTCGCGCGACGCTTCGATCCTCGAGGCCACGCTCGAGGTCCTCGCCGAGGTCGGCGCCGCCGGGTTGACGATGGATTTGGTGGCCACGAGAGCCGGAGCCGGGAAGGCGACCATCTATCGCCGCTGGACCTCGAAGACGCAGCTCGTCATCGACGCCGTCGCGCACATGAAGCGCAATCAGGTCGACCTCGAGCATTTGCCCGACACGGGCACGCTCCGCGGGGACCTGCTCGGCTTGTTCAAGCCGCAGTCGATCGAAGAGGGCGAGCGCAGGCTCAGGATCATGACCGGGCTCGCTTCGCTCCTCTCGCAAGAGCAGGCGCTCGCCGAGGCGGCCAACGCCGCCGTCGTGCAGCCGTGGGCGGAAGCCCACCTCGCGCTGATGCGGCGAGCGGTCGAGCGCGGCGAGATATCGGCGTCTGCCGACATCGGCACGCTCTCCCTGGTCATCCCGTCGATGGCAGCCTACCGCACGCTGGTCCAGCGCAAGCCGTTCGACCTGCCGTTCCTCGTGTCGATGGTCGACGGAGTCATCGTGCCGGCGCTTCGGCATCCGCCTTCCGACGGGCCACGAGACTCGACAGCGACCTGATCGCAGCGCATCCGCGGCTGAAGATCCCGTTCGTCACGACGAACCGGGAGGACGCGGCCGTGCCCTGAAGACCACCCCACAACCCAGGAGAACGTCATGACCGTCAGCGTTACCAACCATCTCAACTTTCGTGGCGATGCTCGCGCAGCGCTGGAGTTCTATCATTCGGTGTTCGGCGGCGAGATCGCCGTCGTCACGTACCAGGACGCGCAGAGCGTCCAGGATCCCGCAGAGGCGGGCCAGGTGATGTGGGGCCAGGTCGCGGCCAAGAACGGATTCAGGGTGATGGCATACGACGTACCCTCCCGCATGCCGTGGAACCCGGGGACGAACCCGTTCTTCGTCTCGGTCCGCGGCGACTCGGCCGCGGAGATCGCCGCGCTCTGGGAGAAGCTCGCCGAAGGCGCGACCGTGGCGCAGCCGCTGGCGCCGTCGGGGTGGGCGCCGCTCTATGGCATGCTCAAGGATCGCTTCGGCGTCACCTGGGTGATGGACGTCGCCACCGAGTACAAGCCGTCCTGAGCCGCCGGGCCGAGCGTCGGCGCCTCGTCGTCGTCGCTCTCGGAGGCCACGAGTCGGCACGACAGCGACGGAGCGAGGGAGCTCGTGTCACTCCGCGAGCCGGGCGGCGCGCGTTCGCAGCCAGGCGTGCAGCGCCTCCGGCTCGCGTGGGACCTGGGCGACGGCGAAGCGGTGGATCTCGCCCTCCTCGCGCGTCACCAGCGCTCCGTCGGCTGTGATGTGGGCGAGGCGCGCGAAGCCTCGCGTCCGCCACAGCGGGGTCGCGGTCAGGCTGTCGAGGTCCCACGCCTGCATGTAGTCGCCGACCGCGCCGAACAGCAGGTCGCCGTCGGGCGCGAATTGCATCGACCAGATGTTGGCGCCGGCGTCGACCTTGCGCACCGCGCCGCTGGCGACGTCGAGGATGAACAGCCGCTCCTCCTCGCTGACGGCGATCCGGGCGCCGTCGTCGGCGATGTGCATCCGATGATAACCCTGGGCGCGCAGGTTCACGCCGAGGTCGAGCGGGTGCGCGGCGCCGGTGGTGAGGTCGTGGCGGACGAGCGCGCCGGTGTCGAAGCGGAGCGTGAGCAGCCAGCGGCCGTTGCCCGACAGCTCCATCACGACAGTCTGCTCCGCATCCCCGGGCGCGGCCAAGGTGGTGAGCGCGCCGGCGCGGAACACCTGCACGCCGAGGTCGCTGGACATCGAGGCCAGGTGGTTGCTGCCGCGCGCGTACATCAGGCCGCGGGCCCCCTTCGCGCCGGCGTCGAAGCGGCCCGGAGCGGCGTCGGGGTCGCTCCACACGTGCACCGTGCCCCCGACGGTGAGCGCGGCGAAGCCCCGGCCGTCGGGCGCGAGGAGGACCTGGCGGATCGGCTCGGCGAGGTCGGCGATGGCCCGCGGCTCGGTCGAACCGGCGGGGTAAAGGTGGAGGGCGGCGCCGTGCGGCACGAGGACGCGGCCGTCCTCGTCGATCGCCATCCACGCGGTCTTCTCCCCGGCGGCGAGGCACGGCGCGAGCGGCTGCTCCGCGCCGGTGCGGCTGTCGATCCGCACCAGCGCGCCGCTCGGCTTGTGGTGGCGGACGAGGAAGGTGCCGTCCGGCGAGTTGTGATGGGCGACGTCGGCCAGGCCGCGGTGCAGGTCGACGATCGCGTGGGCGGGGTCGCGTCGCTCCCACACGTCGATCGCAGGGCCTCGCGCGGCGAGGTAGCGCCCGGCGTGATCGAGCTGGCCGCCGTCGCGGGCGGACCCGGCGGAGAAGCGGCGCACGACGGCCCCGGTGGCCAGATCGCCGAGCTCGAGCGAGCGGCGCGGCTGCTGCTCCCGCTGGGTCTCGAGCGCGTAATGGCGTGAGTCGGCGAGCGGCCGATCGAACTGCTCGAGCGGGTGCTGCCATTGGCACTCGGCGGCCAGCGGCGGCGCGACGCACAGGGCCCGGCCATCCTCGGTGGCGCGCGTGAGGCCGACGAGGCCGCCGAGCTTGGTCACGCCGAGCACGTCGCTGCGCCACTCCTGGGCGGTCGCGCGAGCCAGGTCCCAGGCGATCAGGCGCGCCGCGCCGTCGCGCTCGCTCCTGCCGAGCAGGAGCTGGCCGTCGCCCACGACGCCGACGAGTTCGCCCAGGGCCCCGAGGACCGGAGCGCTGCGGGTCTCGCCGGTGCTGCGATCCCAGATCGTGAGGGTGTCGGCGCCGACGCGGCCGCGCGCGAGGAAGCGGGCGTCGGGCGAGACGAGGCCGCGGACTTCGCCGTCGCCGCCGTGGGGCTCGGGCAAGGCGCCTTCGACCGGCTGTCCGGTGCGCAGATCGAGGACGACGAGCGGCTGCCCGCGCGTGGGGATGAGCCACCGCTCGTCGGCGGTGATCACGAGGTGGCCGAGCAGCGACCAGGACTCCGGCAGGGCGGCGCGCCAGGTCTGCCACGCGCCGTCCTGCACGGACCCGCCGACGAGCGAGTCACCGAGCGCGGCGGCCCAGGCCTGTCCGCTCGGAGCGACGGCCATGGTGTTGGCGCGCTGGCCGAGGCGGGCGATCCGCTCGCCCGGGCGATCGTCGGCGGTCCAGCGCCACAGGTCGCCGGCCGCGTCCTGGGCGAAGACGACGTCGCTGTTCGCGGCCGCGGCGACGCTCAGGAGCTCGGCCTCGGGGCCGACGAGCGCGGCGTCCGGGAGGCCGCGGGCCAGCGCGGCGAGGGCCAGGGTGCGCACTTCGACGGCGTCGGCGGGCGCGATCGCGTCGAGCTGCGCGAGGGTATGGATGACGCCCGCGGGGTCGCGCTCGAGCTGGCCGCGCGCCTGCGCGAGGGTGCTGGCGATGGTCTGGCGGTCGGCCTCGGCGCGGGCGCTCACCACTTGTCGATCGAGCTCCGCGCGCTGCTCGGCGTCGACGCTGCGGAGGTGCGCGCCGGTCCACCACGCGCCGCCGGTGAGGACGCCGGCGAGGCCCATGGTGACGGCGGTCCAGCGCTGGCGCCGGCGTCGGCGGGCCGCGGGGTCGCCGGACAGCGCGGCCAGCAGCTCGGTCATCGACGGCCAGCGCCGCTCGGGATCGGCTCGCAGGCCGCGGAGCAGCGCGGCGCGGACCCACGCCGGCACGTCGGTCGATCGCGGCGGCGGGGTCACACGCTCTGAGCGGACCGAGTCGGCGAGCTCGCCGAGAGTCTCGCCGGCGAACGGTCGGCTGCCGTAGAGCGCCTCGTGGAGGGCGACGCAGAAGCTGAACTGATCGCTGCGCGCGTCGCCCTTGTGGCCCTCGAGCTGCTCCGGGGCCATGTACGCCGGCGTGCCCAGCAGCGCGCCGGTGCTGGTGAGGGTGCGCGGGAAGTCGTCGGGATCGGCGGGGGCGACGGGCTCGCGGGCCTCGGCGGCGCCGTCGACCTGGGCCAGGCCGAAGTCGAGGACGCGGACGCGGCCGTCGGCCCCGAACATGGCGTTGTGCGGCTTGAAGTCGCGGTGGACGATGCCGTGCGCGTGCGCGGCGGCCAGGCCCTCGCCGGCCTGGCGGAACACCGCGAGGACCTCGGGCCACGGGCGCGGCTCGGCGTCGAGCCAGGCGCGCAGGGTCGGTCCGGCGAGGTGCTCCATGGCCACGAAGATCTCGCGGCCGTCGAGCTCGCCGACCTCGTAGACGTGGACGACGTGGGGATGCGACAGCCGGGCCAGCGCCCGCGCCTCCCGGAGGGTCCGCGCGACGGCTTCGGCGCTGCCGAGCCGGGTCGGCCGCAACAACTTGAGCGCGAGCTTGCGTTCGAGGCGGCTGTCGTAGGCGGCGTAGACGATGCCCATGCCGCCGGCGCCGAGGCGCTCCAGCAGGCGGTAGCGGCCGAGGTGCAGCGGCTCGGGGTCGGTGCCGAACAAGGCGGCGGCGACGGTGCGCTTGGCGCGGACGTGGTCGGGCGTGACCATCACGTCGGGGCGCAGGTCGGGCGCGAGCAGGGTGTCCTGTGACGGCGAGCTCGCGCCAGCGGACAGGCTGGGGTGCGTCGCGTCGCCTTCTTCGATCTTCATCACGAGCTGAGCGAGGTGGTGGAGCATGTCGGCGTGGTTCGAGCCGCGCCGATCCGGATCACGGAAATTTTCACGGGCGTTCGCGCGCGCGGGCGCGGACCGCGGCGGCCCAGCTCTCGAGCCCGCGGAAGGTGCTGAGCGCGAGCTCGCGGGTGGCCGCGAGCCGCTCGATCGCCTCGCGCAGTTGCTCGCGTCCGCGGCGCAGCCGTGACTTCACCGTGCCTTGCGGGATCTCGAGCGCCGCCGCGATCTCGACCACCGAGCACTGCTCCCAGTAGTGCAGCTCGAGCACGACCTGCAGCTCGAGCGCGATCGACCGCAGCGCGGCGAGCAGCAGCCGCTGCTCCTCGCGCTCGACGAGGACGCCGGCGACCGAGGGATCGAGGCCCGCGACCGATTGGCTGGCGAGGTCGACCGGCTCGCTGGCGCGGCGCTTGTAGTGGAGGCACAGCTGGCGGTAGGCGATCGCGAACAGGTAGCTGCGGAAGCTGCCGTCGCCGCGGAACCGCGGCATGCCCTCGACGCAGGCGAGGAAGGTCTTCTGGATCAGCTCGGTCCCGGCGTCGCCGACCTTGTTGACGAAGAAGCGGGCGACGGCCTCGTAGTAGCGCTCGAACAGCCGCTGCCCCGCCGCGCGCTCGCCCTGCCGCCACGCGGCCAGCAGCGTCTCGTCGTCGTCGCTCTCGGGGGCCACGAGTCGGCACTATAGCGCGGGCACGGGGCCGACTCCATCCGCTGTCGGCGCGAGTGGACAGCGACGGGCGAATCACATGTCCTGAAGGACAGGGTCGTCCGGAGCCGACCGGGCTCACGCGCCGGGTTCGTCGGGCAGGCGGGACAGGGTGGCGAGGGTCTCGTCGGCCCAGGCGAGGACGGCGCGGGCGAGGTGTTCGCCGAACGAGAGCGTCACGCCGATGTAGGGATCGACGCCGCCCTCGGCCGCCGTGGTCGCGCGGATCTTCGCGTACGCCGCGAGGCGCTCCGTCGCTTCTTCGCGGGCCGACGCCACCAGCTTGCGGCAGGCCGCGGCGCCGAGGACCCGGCCGAAGAACAGGCGCAGGAGCAGCCCGTTGCGCGGCGGGGCGGTCTGGATCGGGGCCGAGAGCAGCGCGTGCAGCCGCGCCCGCCCGGACGCCGTCAGCGTGAACAGCGAGCTCCCGGAGCGGGCCCCGGGCTGGCGGGCGATGAAGCCCTGCTCCTCGAGGCTCGTGAGGGCGGGGTAGATCTGTCCGAAGCTCTCGCTCCAGAAGTGGCCCAGGACGTCGCGGATCGCCTCGCGCAGCGCGTAGCCCGACATCGGCTCGACGCTCAGCGCCCCGAGCACCGCCATGTGGGTCTGCTCCTGCCGGCTCACCGAGGCACTTCTAGACCAGTCACGGAGCGGCGTCGACGGGCAGCTCGAGGGTCGACCCCGTCGGGCCGCGCAGCACCGTGAGGGTCGCGCCGTCCGGGGTGATCGGCGCGAACGTGCCTTCGTCCGCGCCGGCGAGCGACAGGCGGATCCGGTGCCCCGCCGCGATGCGCGCAGAGGTCGGCAGCAGCGGGACGACGAGGTCCACGAGCTCTCCCGGCGCGTAGTCGCGGGCGTCGGCGCGACGGTAGGAGCGACCGCTGACGCGCTCGCGGCCGGGCCCCGCGTCGCCCGTGGCGCGGTGCAGCAGGCGCAGCTGCCCCTCGGTCACGTACCGCGTCACGCCCCCGTCGTCGACGTCCTCGAGGTAGACGAACACGGCGGCGTCGGCGACCGAGGCGCGGAGCTGCAGACGGACGACGGGCGTCCCCGTCACGCGGGTGTCGGCGTCGAGCGGCGCGGTCGTCCACGACAACAAGCCCGCAGCGGCGGCCCGGTCGGGGTAGCGGACCGGGGTGCCCTGAAGGGCCGCCAGCCAGCGGTTGTCGCGGCCGGTGGTCGCCGCGGCGTCGACGACGAGCGTGTCCTCGCCGGGCTCGGCTTCGCCGTCGTGCAGCGCGCCGCCGGCATCGAGGGCGAGGAGCCGGGGGGTGACCGAGGCCGGCGGCCAGGTGGTCGTCGTGCGCCAGGTGCCCTCGCCCAGAGTGACGTAGCGGAGCTCGCGCGCCGGCGCCGGCGCGCCTGCCAGCTGCTCGGCGAGGAACTGCAGCGCCTGCACGTACTGGGTCTCGATCGCCGGATCGGCCGCCGGCAGCGGGTCGCGCAGCGGGTCGGAGTCGAAGATGCCGCCGTGGGAGTAGGCGCCGATCTCGACGCGCATCGGGCCGTCCTCGCTGGCCCACGCGTCGAGGGCCCCGGCCGCGGTGCCTCCGTCCATCCAGCTCGCGGTGAGCAGGGTGGGGACGGCCGCGCGCGCGGTCTCCCCGCGGTACGGAGCGATGTCGTCGAAGCTCTCGCCGCCCGCCGCCAGCAGGTCGTCCTTGAAGGTGACTCCGGCGAGTGCGGCGGCGAGGTCGAGGTTGTCCGCGTGCTCGGCCAGGGCCGCGTCGAGGTCGTCGGGATCCACCGGTCGCGGCCCCGCGATCTCCGCCTGTCTCTCGGCACAGGTGCGGCCCTCGAACAGCGCGAGGGCGCAGGCGTCGTTGCGGTCGAGCGCCGCGGTGAAGGCGCTCCAGCCCGCCATGAAGCCGATGTTCGCGATCCCGCCCGGGAAGGCGAGCTGCGCGAACGGATCGTGGTCGTAGAACCGGGTGACGACCGCCTTCACGGCCGGGTGCCCGCTCGCCGCCAGCAAGGCGGTCGTGTTGCCCTCGTAGCTGACCCCGAGGCCGACGACCTGTCCGTTCGACCAGGGCTGATCGACGATCCAGTCGAGCACCGCCGCCCCGTCGGCGCGCTCGTCCGCGTTCCACGGACCGGTGGAGGCGCCGAAGGAGGCCCCGGTGCCGCGCGCGTCGACGGCGACGACCGCGAGCCCCTGCGAGACGTAGAGGTCCGCGAGCTGCTCCTCTCGATCCGCCGCGGCGCCGTCGCCGAGGTACTCGGTGGCTCGCCAGTAGCGAGTGAGGCGCAGCAGGGTCGGCACCGGTGCGTCGACGTGCGCGGGCAGCCAGACGTCCGCCGCCAGGCGCGTGCCGTCGGCGGCGGTCATGTAGACGGAGTGCCGGCCCGGCCCCAGCGGTGAAGGGGGGGAGCCGTCCCCGCAGGCGGCGAGGCAGGCGAGGGCCAGGAGGGTCGACGAGACGAAGGCGTGCTTGGGCATCGGTTCCTTCACGTTTCAGTGTGTATCTTCCAGATAGATTGCCGCTTAGATATCTGCAAGATATATCGTCGAGGCGCAAAACCGCGCTCGCATGGGCGCGCATTCGCGCCGACGACGACGTGATCGACGGCTCGCGCGGCCGGTTCAGCGCGAATGACGAACACATGTCCCAAGGGACATGTGCGTGCAATCGCGGCGAATCAGCGCAGCGGCAGGCGGACGGTGAAGCAGGAGCCGCGGCCTGGCGCGCTGTAGACGGCGATCGTGCCGCCGAGGAGGGTGCACAGGCCGCGGCACAGGGTCAGGCCGAGGCCGGTGCCGCCGGCGCGGCGGGCCAGGCGGACGTCGACCTGGCGGTAGGGCTCGAACAGCTGCGCGCATTGCTCCTCGGTCATGCCGACGCCGGTGTCGGCGACCGAGAGCTGGAACCACGACGCCCCGCTCGGATCGGTCTGCCGCGCCGCCGCGATCGTGATCGTCCCGGCGTGGGTGAACTTGGAGGCGTTGCTGATCAGGTTGAACAGGATCTGGCGCACCAGGGTCGGGTCGGTCTCGACGTCGGCGAGGTCGCCGGCGAGGTCGAGGCAGGCGACGTTGTTGCGCCGGTCCATCAGCGGCTTCAGCAGATCGGCGGTGTCGCGGATCAGCGCTCCGAGGTCGAAGCGCTCGTTGAGCACCGGCATGCGGCCGGCCTCGACCTTCGACAGATCGAGGATGTTGTTGATGAGGCCGAGCAGGTGCTCGCCGGCCTGGCGGATCCGGACGATGTCGCCGCGCACGTCGTCCGCGCCCTCTTCCTCGAGGATCTCGTCGACCAGGTCGGCGTAGCCGAGGATCGCGTTGAGCGGGGTCCGCAGCTCGTGGCTCATGCTGGCCAGGAAGGCGCTCTTGGCCTGGCTGGCGCCCTCGGCGGCGTCGCGGGCGTGGGCCACCGCCTCGTCGGCGCGCAGGCGGGCGAGCACCCGGCCGATCTCGGCGCCGATGGTCGCCATCGCCAGCATCAACGCGGTCGCGGTGCCCTCGCCGGCGGTGCCGAAGAACTCGACGACGGCGATCACCTGGCCGCCGACGACCACCGGCAGGGCCGCGCCGCCGCGCAGGCCGAGCGCCGCGGCGCGCTCGATCCACGGCGCGTCGAGGCGGGCCCGCAGATCGGGCGCCCACACCGGCTTGCCGTGGCGCAGGGCGTCGAGGCCGAGTGAGGTCGGCTCGCCGTCGACGAGCAGGCCGATGAAGTCGACTGCGAGGCGGTCGGCGACGTGCCAGCGGCTGCTCCCGCCGATCGCGGGGGTCAGGCGCGCGAGCGACCACCCCGAGGCCGAGCAGACCTTGTGCATGCAGATCCGGTAGACGTCGGTCTCGGTGTGGGCCTCGTTGGCCGCGATGGTGATGCTCGAGATCATCGCCAGCAGCGCGTTCTTCTGCAGGACCTCGCGCGTGCTGACCTTGTGGACCCGCTCGAGGTTGGCTATCCGCTGCTCGGAGCGGTCGACGTCGACCCGCAGCTCGGTCAGCTCGCGCTCGACCTGGCGGGCCCGGTTGGCGGTCCGTCGCAGGTTGCGGGTGCTGTCCCGCAGGCGCGCCAGCAGGACCCGGCCGGGGCCGGTATGTACTTTGGGACATGTCCCGCAGCGCTCGACGTGCTCGAGCAGCTCGTCGTCGCCGAGGACGGGCAGGTCGGCCCGTTCGAACACGCAGTCGCAGTCGATCATGGCCTCTCAACCCTCGATGACGACCGCGGTGAAGGTGGCGTCGTGCTGCTCGGTCTGCCCGGCCACCGGCGCCAGCTCGCCGTAGGTGTAGAAGCCGACGCGGACGAGGTCGGGCGGCAGGCGCGAGTAGGCGGCGGCGACCTCTTCCTTGTAGCGGGCGCCGAGGACCATCTTGCGCGAGAAGCAGTCGAACACCAGCGCGATCCGGCCGCCCGGCAAGGCGCGGCCGAGCTCGGCCGCGGCCTCGGAGGCGCTGCGGATCAGGTCGTCCTTGGTGGCGCGGAGCATGCGGATCTCGGCGCCCTCGGGGATCTCGCGGGTGCATCGCAAGCCGCCGCGGACCTCGTCGACGCCGCACACCGCCCGCACCACTTGCACCGCCGCGTCGTCGCCGACCCCTGGCCGGTCCGGCAGGCCGACGATGCCGAGCGGGAACTCGATGCCGGCGGTCTTGAGGTCGCGATCCTGGGCCCCGAGGTACTCGCGATAGAGGTTGAGCGCGGGCTGGCCGTCGAGCTCGAGCACGAGGCGGTCGCGCTCGACGCGGGTGCAGCGGCGCGTGGCACCGATCGCCTCCCAGCCGCCGCGCGCGACGGTGGCGTGGCGCATCGGACCCGAGAGCGCGAGGCCGACGACGGCGCCCGCGAACACGTCGCGGCCGCAAAACTCGCGCGTGTGCGCGAAGCGAGCGTCGTCGGCCGCGAGGCCGCCGATGATCGGGAAGTCGGGGCCGAGCACCGATTGTGCGCCCCGCAACACCGCGGCGCTGTCGAGGCGCACGCCGTCGGCGAGCAGCAAGAGCAGCGCGGCCTCCCGCTCGCGCGCCTGCTCGCCGAGCGCCCGCCCGACGGCGAGGCTGTCGCCGCTCGCACGCGTGGCGTAGAGGGCGTGCGCGTCGAGGTCGCGCGTGCGTACGCCGAGCGCGGTCACGGAGCCGCTGACGGCGCCCTCGTGGCCGATCTCGGCGAAGCTGGTACAGCCGACGAGCTGCACGCGCGGGGTGAGGCGACGGTGCAGGCCGGCGAGCAGGCGGTGCGGGTCGTAGGTGGGGGCGGCGAATAGGAGCACGATGTCGGGCGAGGCCCCGAGCGCGTCATTCAATTCGGCCGCGAGGTCGCGGCCGGCCTGATACGGATCGTCGTGCGTGATCGATGCGGTCGTCGCGGAGAGCATAAGAGCGGGACCGTCGGCGATGTTAACGCAGGCCGGCCGGGGCGCACGCACAACGGCCGCCGGACGGCTCAAATGGCCCACACGCGAAGGATCGTCAATCGCCCGCGCGGCGGTCCGCGGGGTGCACCGCGGGATCGAGTGTCACGACCCACAGACCACGCACCCGTGCGAGGTCGACCACGCCGTCTTCGCTGGACGCACCGGCGCCGAGGTGCAGCTCACTGCCCCCGCCCTCGCGGTCGAGCTCGACGCCGATCAGAACGCCGTGACCAGCCTCGGCGATATGGACCGAGAGCGCCTGAAACGGGCAGCGCCCGCGCCCGCGGTCGGACGGCACGAGGCGCGCGAAGCTGTGACCCCACGGCGCGAGCAGCTGGCCGTAGACGCGCGCGAACCCGGGAATGAGGACGCTCTGGAACAGGAAGTAGGCGCGCAGGTTCTCGGTGCTATAGACCTGGACCCGCGCCACACCGAGCGCGGCGTAGCGCTGGCGCAGGCGATGCGCGAGCTCGGCGTCGACGAATTCGGCGACGATTCGCAGGTGCGGCACGGCCGGCTCGCTGCGCGTCAGCAGGGCGTCGAGCGTCATGAGGGTCTGAGCCCCGCGGGCGTCGCTGTCCTGCCCGGCGCTCGAGAGGATGTAGACGAGGTCGAATTGCGAGACGTGGCCGAAGCCGCCGGGTAGCTCGACGAATTGCAGCGGCGAGGTGGTGTCGCCGACGACGATCTGCACGCGGCCGATCGGCGGGCCGCCGTCGCGCGGCTCGTAATGGTGGGAGAAGTCCCCGTCCGGCCGCGGGGCCAGGGCGCCGTGGTAGCCGCGGAGCAGGTGCCTCTGGACCATGTCCCGATGGACATTGATGCGATCGAGCGCGGCCCGCCGCTCGGCCTCGGTCGGCACGAGCACGAGGATCTCGGCGGCCGGCTCGGCCAGGATCAGCGCCTCGCACAGGGCGATGGTCACCGGGCGGAAGCCGCAGACGAGCACTCGCCGCAGCGGCAGGTGCGGCTCGCGGCCGAACCCCGGGGCGCCGGCGGCGGCCTGCCGCGCGGCGACATCCTGGTCTTCAAACCAGGCGGTCACCTCGGGCTCGCGCCGCAGCGCCTCGGAGAACTCGCGCACGTGGGCGAAGCTGGGGGCCAGGGCGATGAAGCCGTTGCAGGTGGGGGCGATGGCCCCGGGCGGCCGGGCGTCGCCGCCGATCACGACCCCGAGGTCGGGCATGCCGAGCTCGTCGACCTCCTCGTACAGGAGGCCGATCGGGACCAGGCGCTGCCGCGGCGGCAACACCCGCGCGCGCCGCGTGAGCCGCTGCATCGCCGCCTGCGGCTCGGCGGGCAGCTGCGGCGGGGTCTCGCAGTTGTAGCTGAGCTCGGGCAGGTCGAAGAAGCAGGTGTAGATCTCGTGGCCGGTGCAGGTCAGGAGCTCGGCCAGCAGCGGACCGATGCCGGCGGTGCGGCCGACGCAGGCGAGGAACAGGGCGATCATGCGGTCGACGACGACGATGAAGGCCCGCAGCTCGCCGCCGCCGGAGGCCAGGGCGGCCCAGGCGGCCGGGACGTTGCGCTCGTCGAGGATCTCGGCGATGAGCAGCTTGCCGCGCCCGCGCTGGTGGGTGAGGTGACCGTCGGTGATCCGGCCTGTCCTTCGGGACCTGGTCTTTTGGACCTGTATGTTCGACCCGGTGACGGCCCCCTCCTCGGGGTCGGCGGGGCTCGGGTCGCGCAGGCCCTCGACGATCGCCAGCGAGGCGCGGATCGTCTCGGCGTCGGGCTCGGCGGCGGCGGTGTCGGCCAACAGCACGACCCGCTGGGCCAGGGCGATGTCGGCGCGGTGCATGAACGCCTCGTCGTTGGCGCTGCCATGGCGGTAGACGATCCGCGCCAGCTCGCTGCGGCGGAGGAAGTCGGGCCGCTCGGGGCTGGTGCCGACGACGACGTAGCGCGGGCCCATCAGCGCGCGCCGCAGGTTGTCGAGCAGCAGGGCGAACCACCAGCGCGACAGCGGCCGGACGTCCTGCGGCAGGAGCTTTTGATAGTACCGCATCAGCTCCTCGAGCAGCTGCCGCGTGGCGGCGGTGATGTTGACGATCACCGTGTGCCCGTGCAGCCCCGGCGGCCTCAGCTGGCTCAGCTCCATCATCTCGCGCACGACGTCGCTGCCGAGACCGATAAGGAAGCTGACGAGGAACAGGCCGGCGACGGTCAGCCACAGGCTGACGATGACGACGCCGGTGGCCGTCGGCGCGGTCATCATGTTGCCGGGGTCCTGGATCTGCCGGAACGCCCACCAGAGCTTGGTGAAGAAGTCGTGGTCGTCGCGGTCGACCCGGCCGTCCTCGTCGTAGTCGACGCCGCGGTCGTCGACCTCGCTCTGCTGCAGGAACAGCGCGCCGGCGAACGACAACAGGCCGACGACCATCGCCATGACGACGACCTGCCGCGCCCGCTCGCGCCGCAGCATGACGGTCCGCAGGTCCCGCATCAGCGGGGCCCAGTAGCCGAGCAAGACGACGAATCGCAGCAGGCGGAGGCTCCGCATCCACGGCGAAGCCCGCGGGTCGATCGGCAAGAAGCTGACGAGGGCGACGAGGTCGAGGGCCAGCAGCGCGAGCGCCCCGAGCCGCGGCAAGCGCCAGCCTCGCTGCCGCGGGTCGTCGTCGGTCTCGCGCCGCAAGGCCAGCAGCAGCCGCAGCGAGAACTCGAGCGCGAACAGGCCCAGCAACAGCGGCTCGTACTGCTTGACCCACGGCTCGGGGATCAGGCTGAAGATGATCGCCGCGCTGAGCAGCAGCCTCACGCCGGCGCTGCTGAGGATCCGGCCGAGCCGCGTGAGCGCGGCGGAGGTCCTGTCCGGCACGCGGAGAAAGATAACCGAGGGACTGGCCGAAGGGGCGGTCCCGCGCGACACTGACGACATGTGCGGCCGCTACACGCTGACGACCCCCGACCTCGAGGCGCTCGCGCGCGTGGTGCAGGCGGAGATCTCGCCGCAGCTGCGCGACGAGTACCGCCCGCGCTACAACATCGCGCCGACGCAGCCGACGACGATCGTGTGCGAGGAGCCCGAGGAGGGTCGCCGCCTCGAGCTCGGCGTGTGGGGCCTCCACCTCGCCGGGGGCCGCCCGGGCGCGCAGATCAACGTGCGCGCAGAGTCGGCCGCGACGGCGCCGAGCTCGCGCGAGGTGTTCGCGCGCGGCCGCTGCGGGGTGCTGGCCGACGGGTTCTACGAGTGGTCGGGGCCGAAAGAGCACCGCCGGCCGCACTGGTTCCACACGTCGAACGGCCGCCTGATCGTGTTCGCCGGCATCTACACGGACGTGCGCGACGAGCAGACCGGCGAGGTGAAGCGCCACTTCGCGATCCTCACCACGGGGGCCAATCACACGGTCGGACGCCACCACGACCGCATGCCGGCGATCGTGCCGCGCGGACAGCTCGGCCGCTGGCTGGCCCCGCTGCCGCGCACGGCGAACATGGCCGAAAAGACAGCCCTGGCGCACCTGCTGGGCCCGGCGCCCGACGACATGCTGGTCGACACTCCCGTGTCGACCCGCGTCAATAGCCCGCGCTTCGACGACCCGACGTGCCTCGAGCCGGAGCCGACGCTGATCGAGGAGGTCAGCGAGGCGCCGCGCCGGCGCACGAAGTGAGGGCGCGTGATTCGTCAGCGCGCCGGCAGCGGCGGTGAGGGCGAAGCGGGCCGACGGGGCGATCGACTGCAGTGATGCGTCAGCGCGGCGCGACGCCGAACGGGCCGAGGTCGGCGCCGCCGGGGTACTGCGCAGCATCGATCCGCGGACCGCCGCTGCGCAGGCCGGGTTCACGCCGGCTGCGAGGCGCGGTGGAGGCCTCGGGGAGCGGCGCGACCCACAGGCCGAGGCCGGGGCCCTGGGCGTCGAGGTAGTAGACGCCGTGCTCGGGCTCGTGGACGAACCCGTAGACGACGTCCTCGGCGATGGTGGTGTAGACGCGGGTGTCGAGGTCGACGACGGCGAGGCGGACGTACGCGTCGCCGGTATTATCGAGCGAGGTGACGATCCGGCCGTCCTCGAGCTCGTGGAACGGCACGCCGAGCGTGGGCAGCAGCTCGGTCCAGGCGCCGGTGGTGCGATCGATGCGCCACCAGCTGCCGCGATTGTGGTTGTTCTGATCGTTGCGGAGGTAGTACCAATCGTCGCCGACGATCATCGGCAGGCGGATGAACGGGTAGGTCGACGACTGGCGGTACCACTCGAACAGCTCGCCGTCGCGCGGGTTCCACAGCGCGGCGACGGTCTCGTCGTCGGCGGAGGGCAGCAGCAGCCAGAAGCCGTGGGTCGAGCCCGCGAGCACGCGGGCATGCGCGGGCACCTCGATCGCCTCGCCGGTGGCGGCGTCGTGGACGGCCACCAGGGTGTCGGCAGGGCCGACGAGGCCGAGCCAGTCGTCGTCGACCCAGTGCCAGGTGCCGGTGAGGCGCTGCTCGAAGTCGAGGCGACCCCACGAGATCGCGGTGTGGGCATTGGGGGTCAGCTCGAGGTCGACGCCGGTGGCCAGGTCGCGCACGAAGGTGGCCTCGACCTCGTCGTCGCCGATCTGCTGCCACACGACGCGGCTTCCTCCGGGCGCGCGCTGGGCGCGACGCACCTGGTCGATGGCGGCGACCTCGTCGCCCTGCAGGTCGTAGACCCGCAGCTCGCCGGCGTCGGTGAGGGTGAGCGCCGGGCCGGCGCCGGCCGGCTCGCCCGCGAACGTGTCCGGGAACGCGACGTCGATGAACTCGCCGGGCAGGCGCTCGAGCACGTCGCCCGGGTCGCCGCCGAGGCGCCAGAGCGTCAACGGCCGCGCGCCCAGGCCGGCGGCGACGGGGACCCATTCGCCGTCGACTTCGGGCGTGCTGGTGAAGTACATCGCGTCGACGCCCGCGCTCCAGCCCGCGGGCTCGGCGTTGCCGAATCGACCGACCTCGACCGGCTCGTCGATGCCCTCGACCTCGAGGCGATCGAGCCGGACCACGGCACCGTCGGCGTAGCGAAAGCCGAAGGCGATGCGGCCCACAGCGTCGGTGCCGCTCAGCATGAAGCGATCGACGAGGTCATCGGTGGGATCGAGCAGGACGACCTCGTCGCCGCACAGATCGGCGGCGTACATCCGCCAGGTCGGAATGTCGGTACCCCAGCGGAAATACAGGGTGTCGCCGATCATCGCCAGGTCCTGCAAATGACCGTTGAGCGCGGGGGTCTGGTCGGCGGGCGCGGCCCAGAGGCGCGTGGGAGCGTCGGCCGGGCAAACGGCCGACTCGGGCGCGCCGGCCGTATCGTCGCCGCATGCGGCGGTGAAAAACAGCAGAGCGCAGGCGGACGACGAGACCCGAGCGACGAACGACACGGCGAAAGCGTGCGCGAGCGAATGGGAGCGGTCAAGGTCACTGCGTCGATGATCGACCGCACAGGCCCGGTACGCGGCGAAGCGGGAATAAAGGCCCGCTGCCGCAGGTGTGCGAGCGGCCTGAGGATGCCAGGGAGAATCGCAGGTCGGGGCGAGAGCGGTCTGCGGTGCGCGAGTCGAGAATCGCGGATCTGGGGGGCGCGGGCGATCGGCTGGCGATACCGAGGACAACGACGAGGCCGAGGAGCACCAGCTGCGGTCAGCTTCCACGCGCCCCGGGGCGCGGGTAAAAAATCGGAGTCTAGGTGAAGGTATGGAGCGCGGGCGCGCGCGAGAGGCGGCTTGCAGTTCGGGTACGGGGAATCATATGTCCCGGAGGACATGTCCGGGGCGGGGAGCCTCGGGCCGGGCCAGCGAGCTCGGCGGAGCTTTGCGGGCCGGCGCGCGGGCGCGGCCTGCAGCCGGGCGCGGGGAATCATATGTCCCGGAGGACATGTCCCATGTAGGTGCGCCGGGCCCGGCCAGCGAGCTCGGCAAAGCTCGGCGGGCCCTCGCGCGGGCGTGAGCGACGGCCTGCGGTCCGGGTCCGCGCGGGGAATCACATGTCCCGGAGGACATGTCCCGAGGTAGCGTGAGTCGGACCACAACTGCGAGATCGGCGGGCGCCTCGCCGCGTTGGCGGCCGGACATGCCGCGCACCAGCCTGCTCCTTCGCGCCTTCGCGCTCGCGCTGCCCTTCTGTGGGGCGGCCCTCACCCCGCCGGCCATCACCCTGAGCACCTGCGGCGAGCAGGTCGAGCGGATGCGCCGGAGCTTCGCCGACCTGGAGGGGCGGCTCGGCAGCCCGCACGTGCAGCGCGAGGACTGGCCGCTGCCGGTGTCGCCCGCGGGCTCGCCGATGTACGGGGCGAAGCCGGGCCCGATCCTCTACGGACCTACCTCCGACCACGAGTGGCCCGAGCTGGCGCGCGCTGTGGCGGCGCTCGCGGACGAGCGCCGGCTGTGGCGGGGCTGGGGTGAGGCGCACGCGCCGGAGCCGATCTATCTGGCGCTGCGCAACGACGTCCGGCTCGACAAGCACTGGCCGGCGCTGCAGCGATTGGCGGGGGAGTGGGAGCTGCGCCTGGTGGTCGCGTCGCCCGAGCCGGCGCTGCCGCGGCCGGTCGCGCCGGCGTGGGTGCGCGAGGCGATGGCGGGACGCACGTTGACGGCGCAGGCGGGCTTCGAGCGCTTCGAGGAATTGCGCGACGTGTGGGCGACGGCGGATACCTGCCCGGCGACGGTCCACGTGGACACTCAATTCGGATTCGGGCCGCGGCAGATGATGCGACTGTGGGCCGAGCGGGCCGAGGTGTGTCACTGCTTCTCGATCGACGAGGAGGCGCTGGTGGCCGTGGCCTGGCGGGCGTTCGCACCGCAAGGAGCGCCGCAGCGGTGGTTGCCGCTGAAGATCGCGGTGACCGAGGAGGTCCGCCACCGCGCCGAGCGCGAGTTCGGGCCCGACTCTGTGCATTCGCCGGACCCGACGGCCATGCTGCTGCCGGGCGCGGCCACCGTCGAACGCCTGATCGCCCTGATCACCGCCGACCGCACGCCGACGATTCACTTCGGCACGCCGAACCGCGGGCCGTTGTTCGACCCGCTGTTCGATTACACCGCCTGGGCGAGCGGCCAGTCGGGGCGGCGCGGGCGGTGAGGCGCGGACGGCCCGGGCGCGCGGCAGGCCGGGCGGAGATTCGGAAGGCAGGGCTCGACTTGGTTGTCAGTCACGGCGTTGCGCGCGAAGATGGCGGCGATGGCATGGCATCCGGGCGCCCTCGTGATCGTGGCTCCACTGCTCCTGGGCGCTTGCGTGACGCGGGCGCCCGGCGAGACGACCGCGGGTGACGCGACCGAGACGACGGGCGGCACGACGAGCCCCGGATCGACCACGACCGGTTCACCGGACCCGACGTCGACGTCCGCGACCGCGACCGCGAGCGGGACGACGACGACGGGGGCCGAGGCGTGTGTCCTGGTCGTGGGGCCGTCGGGCGAGCCGCCCGAGGCCGATCCCGACGGTTGCTTCGCCGTCGCCGACGAGGCCGGGTGCAAGGCCATGGGCGACGCGTGTACGGCTCTCTTCGGCGTCCCGGCCGAGTGCGCCGATTCGCAGTGGTGCGTGCGCGACAGGGAGGCGTCGGTCTTCCTCGGCTGCCGGCCGTTCACGATCTGCAAGCTGTGGGGGAAGGTCGTGTGCGTCGCCGACGAGCTCGGGACGCACGCGTTCTACACCATGAGCTGCACACCGATGGGCTTCGGCCTGTGCGAGCCGGGGTTGGATTCTGATGGCTCGGAGCCGCCGCCCGCGTGTGACTGACATCGGACGCTCGCCGCCGGCCGCGGGGCTGCTAAGGTGCTGCCCATGCCGATGCGAGCGAAGTGGGTCCGAACGGTGCCAGAGCTCGACGGGAAGCTGCCCCTGACCCGGACCTCGCGCGGACCTCGTCTCACTCTCAAGGACGGGACTCTCACCGCGTGGGACCAGGACCTGCGGCCCCTCCGTCAATTATCCATCGGCTTGCCCTCCGCAGCGAAGCTGCTCGATGCGCGCGCCGATCTCAGCGCCCTCGTCGCTGCGGTCGACGGCGGGTTGTGCATCGTGGCGGACACCGTCCATCCGAGCGCCGTCGTCGTCGCGGTGGCGGCGGACTCCGCCACGTTCATCGCGCCGGACCGCCTCGTCGTCACCGCGCCGGGCGCCCACGCAGAGGGGCGCTCCTTCTCGGAGTTCCACCGGGTGCTGCTGATGGACCTGGAGGGGGTCGTGTTCGACGAGCAACGAGTCGAGGCCGACGCCGCGTGGGCGCACGCCCTCGTCCACCCCACCGATGCGGCGGTCCTCTGCGACTTCATCATGGGTCAAGACGGCAGCGTGCTCGCCGTGATCCGTGCCGATGGTGACGCGCTGACGGTCCGCGAGGTGTTTCCTGCCGAGGCGTTCGTGAACCGGGGATTCAGCCCAGACGGCACACGCGTGCTGCTGCCGCCTTATCCCAGCGACCCGAATTGCGCGGTGGTGGCGACGTGGCCGGAGCTCGACATCGCGGCGCGTCTCGAGGTGGCCGAGGACCTGCCGGAGGTGCAGATGGGGATCGATGTATGGGGCGGCTTCCTCGACGACGAGCATGTGCTGCTCCTGGCGACGGAGCAGGGGCCGATGGTGGCCACCGCCGATCTCCGCGAAGCTGAAGTGGTCCCATTGGTGGGTTTCGACGCGGTGAGTGACGGCGAGGGGTTCATCGAGATCGCCGCCCCGTTGGCCCCGGACCGGTTTGCCGCCGTCGTGTGGCGCGACGGGACCCGGCAGACGACTGTGTGGCGCCTGGAGCAGGTCTGACCTGCAAGTCGTCGCGTAGCGAATCGTCGATCAGGTCGCGCGCCGGCCTGTCGCGGCGACCGGGACTCGGCGAGCGATCGCCCGGGTGAACCGACAGGCGACCCGGCGGGCCGCGGCGTCGGGATCGTCGACGGTGGCCGGCGTGAGCGCGACCGCGGCGATGCAGAGGCCGACGAGCGCGGCCGCGAGCTCCCGTGGGTCTTCGTCGGCGACGATCTCGCCGGCACGGAGGCGCTCGGCGAACGCGGCTGTGAGGGCCGGCGTGAGGCGCAGCGCGCTGGTCTCACGCGCGCTGGCCACGATCTCGCGCGTCGCGTCGCTCGGATCGACCACCATCACCAGCGCGAACCGATTGTCGAGGAAGAACGCGATGATCCCCCGGGCCGCGAGCCGCAGGAACGCCTCGAGGGGGCTGACGACGCGGCTTCGAGCTGCCCGGCCAGCGCGTCGATCTCGAAATCGGCGAGCAGCGCCCGCAGGAGCCCGGCCTTGTCCTCGAAGTGGCGATAGACGCTGGCGACGCCGACCCCGGCCCGGGATGCGACGTCGTCCATGGTCGCCCCACCGAGCCCGCTGGCGTTGAAGGCCTCGCGCGCGCCGGCGAGGATGGTCCGCCGGAGGTCGAGCCCCGGCTCGCCGGCCGCGACGCCACGCTCCGCCTGGAGGGCGTCGAGCAGCGCCTGGCGGTCGGCGAACCGCCGGTAGAGCGACGCGCGCGAGAGCCCGGCCCGGACCGCGACGTCGGCGAGCCGGAGCGGGCCTGCGCGCAGGTCGAGCAGCTCCTGGGCCGCGTCGAGGATCCGCGCGCGGGCGGGGTCGTCCGGGGGCATGGGGAGAGGATACCAGGCCTTGAAACAAGTTGAAGTGTAATCTATCATTTTGTTTCAACGCCCATTCGAGCCAGGAGCGCGCCATGGAATTCTTCATCCCCGATCCAGAGCACCTCACCCTCGGCCTGCGGACCCTCGCTACCGTCGCCCGCGTCGACGGGCCGCTCCGCGACGGTGAGGCGGCGGTGCTGCGGGCGGCCGACGCCCTCCTCGGCGACGGCAGCGAGCGCGACCTCGACCTGCTCGAGCCGATCGCCCCGGCCGAGCTCGCCGCAGGGTTCACGCCGCCGCCGCTGCGCTTCCAGCTGGTCGCCGCGATGCTGGTGATGGCGATGGCCGACGGCGAGGTCGGACAGGCCGAGGCCGATCTGGTCGCCGCGTTCGCGGCGGCGCTCGGCGTCGAGAGCTCGGCCGTGCACAACCTCGATCGCCTGGCTCGCGGCCACTATCGCCGCGCCCGGCTCGACATCGTCCGCCGCCAGTGGGCGCCGAAGAAGATCGCCGAGATGGCGGCGGTCCAGGGCCGGGCGATCATCCCCAAGGCGATCCTGGGGATGCTGGGCCTTCACCAGGATCCGGTGCTCACGGCCCG
This sequence comes from Nannocystis sp. RBIL2, assembly GCF_026626745.1. Lineage (GTDB taxonomy): Bacteria > Myxococcota_A > Polyangia > Nannocystales > Nannocystaceae > Nannocystis. The sequence goes on along the minus strand of NZ_JAPNJW010000001.1, from coordinate 1,106,951 downwards.
TTACCTCGCGCTCGGCCGGCTACCGGCAGGCAGCCTCGGCCGCAGCTACTTCGAGTACATGGTCGCCAACGAGTTCGCGTTCCCGGGCGAGGCGTACGCGCCGCCCGAGGCGATGGTGTTCCACGACATGACCCACATCCTGTCCGGCTACGGCACGAGGCCGGATCAGGAGATCTTGGCAGCGGCGTTCAGCGCCGGCTACTCGTCCTACGAGGTGCACAACTGGTTCGCGTTTGTGCTGTCGCAATTCCAGCTCGGGCTGCAGACGGCGCCCAACATCCCGCCCGCGCGCCTGCAGATGGACCCGGCGCGGCTGCTCGTGGCCGTCCGCCGCGGGGCGGCGATGACCATCGACATCAATGACGGGTGGGACTACTGGGAGGTGATCGAGGAGCCTGTCGAGGCGCTCCGCGAGCGCTATCACATCCTCCCGGAGTCGGCGTTCATGCGGACGGCGACTCCGTGAGCCTCGCACGGCGAGTCGAGCGAGCCGTCAGTCGAAGCGCCCGCCGCGAATCAGCGCCGCTCTCTCGTGAGCGCGCGTGAATGTCGACAGTCGCGGCGCGCGGAAGCCCGCGCGCCGCGACTCGTTTCAGTTGTACTCGGTGCCGCCGCTGCGGAGCAGGTACTTCTCGGACACGCTCTTGAGCTGGACGCGGCCGAGCTCGGGGTGACGGCGCTCGAGCTGCGGGCGGATGACGATGCCCTCGCGGACGTGGAGGGCCTGGCCGGACACGGTCTCGCGGCCGTCGGTGTATTCGGCCATCACGGCGCGGCCGAACGGACCGCGGTAGAGCACGGGCACGCGCGGCAGCTCGAGCGCGTCGCAGGCGGCCTGCAGGTCGGCGTCCGACAGGAACCGGCCCTGGCCGTACCAGCCGGTGTAGATGTCGAACACGCGGAACCCGAGGTTGCGGTCCTGGTCGGTCTTGGAGCCGTAGGACAGGTCCTGCACGCCGGCGCCGAACACCTCGCCGAGCACGAACACCGGGCGACCGGCGGCCAGATCGTCGGCGAACACCTTCGCGGCGCGGGCCTCGAAATCGAGGTGACGCGCGACGCGGAGGTAGAGGTTGTGGGCGTTCTCGGTCGCCGACGGGGTGAAGGCCAGGCCCTTGGCGGCGAGGCCCTTGCTGCTGACGATCAGCGGGCCGTGCTCGCCTGCCGCGTCGTTCGGCACGAGGCCGAGCTGGCACCACGTGCCGTGGATCTTCTCGGTGAAGACGACGGGCTCGTCCTCGAGCAGGACGTCGGGGAAGGCCTTGACGTTCTCGATGTCGTACTTGACGCAGCGATCGGGGCCGGCGCCGTAGACGTGGCCGTTCATGTGCGACGGCACGACCGGCTCGTATTTGACGATGCCGAGCTCGGCGGTGACGTCCTGGCCTTCGGACCAGGTGGGCCGGGCGGGATAGACGATGCCCTGCGACAGGACCCCGCGCAGCTTGATCGCCTTGACCCGGTTCATGTCCTTGCCGGACAGGCGCCCCCGCAGGCCGAGCTCGTCGAGCAGCGGCTCGGGGACGATGGCCTGCTCCGGGATGTATGCGACGAGGTCTCCGCTGACGAATTGACCCTTGCGGACGATCGAGCGGTAATCGCCGACGCGGGCGATCTCGAGGGCGTCGGCGTTCTCGTGCGGCTCGATGGCCACACGCACGACGTGGACGGCGAAGCTGGACATGATGTACCTGCGCTTTCTTGGACGAGGTCCCTGGCAAATGCGCGGACACGGCGATACCCGACGTGCCCGCCGACGCGGCCGCCTCGCAGGACGGTCGCACCGGAGATTGTTACGAGCCGCAGCGGCCCGGAGACAAAATCAGCGTACTGTCGCCGATGCCGCCGGATACGCTCCTGGCACGCCCGCAGCGGCCGAAAAGGCCGGGGCGTACGAGGAGGCGCAAAACAGAGTGCGGGCGTCGAGCGACATAGAGACCCAGGGAGGACGAGAGTACGCGAGAGCCGGCGCGGATGTCAATACGCCATGATCGCGCGAGCCGTCGATTGCGGCCGCGAGCGCGAACTCGAACCCCGACGGCCTGCGGACGTCGGCGGCCAATGGCAGGACCCGAGAGGGCGGGATGTCCTTTGCGACAGGTCTTCCGACGCCGGCGCCGGGCTGGCGGTTCGCCGGACCGGAGGGACATGTCCTTCACGACATGCTCGCTCGGCGCGGTGGTATCATTGACGGCGAATCATAGCAGTTCGACGCAGCCGTCGGGTCCGGGGCGGCCGAGGCCGGGGGCGAGGGCGGCGGCCGTGACCACGGGGACCACCAGCAATGCGTCGAAGGCGGTGGCCAGCGACTTGTAGACGTCGTTGTAGCGGGCGGCGTCGGCGGGGTCGTAGGCGCCCTCGATCGCGCGGATGGCCGGCTTGCCGCCGAGGCTGCGCTGCAGGCTCGAGCCGCGCAGGAGGTCGGGGACGGCCAGCAGCGCCGGGCCGGCGAGGCCGGCGAACACGGCGTCGAAGCTGCCCGAAGGGGCGGGCGGGAGGTCGAGGGGACACAGGCGGCCGTCGGTCCGCTCGAGCACGGCGCGGCCGCGGACGAACAGGCCGCCGACGGCGACGTAGCCGCGGCCGTGCCACTGCCGCAGATACTCGCCGACCGAGGGCGCAGCGCCCGGGACGTCGGCGGCGGCCCGCCGGTTCTCGCCCCAGAAGAACAGCTTGTTGCGGGCGCCGCCGAGCTGCAGCGCGAGGTCGAGGTTGCGCGCGCGGTGGAACTCGGGGGCGTCGAAGGCCCAGCTCTCGGCCTGGTCGAGCAGCTGCACTGCGGCCTCGGCCTGCATGCGCGCGCGCGCGTAGGCGGAGGCGGAGCTGCGCTCGACGTAGGCCGGCCGCTGCTCGTCGAGGCGCTTGAGCAGGGCGGCCAGCCCGGGGCCGTCGCCGCCGCGGAGGATCGCGGTGGCCCGCGCGGCGTGCTCCGGATCGACGGCCTGGAGGTACGCGAGGTAGCCGCGGGCGACCGCGTCGAGCTCGCCCGGGTCGGTGCCGTGGACGTGCAACATGGTCTTCGGGCCAGCTGCGTTGTAGGCTCGCAGGGCGGCGAGGAAGTCGCGCAATTCGGCGGTGCGCAGGGCGGGCTCGTCGAGGTCGAGGAGGATGGCGTCGAGGGCGTCGAGGTCGGGCTCGCCGGCGGCGCTGACCCAGGCGTCGAGGGCGAAGCCGGCGTGGATGCTGACGTCGAGCGCGAGGCCGGTGACGCCGTGGTCGCGGACGAGGGCGAGGAAGAGGTCGCGGGCGAGGACGACGAACTCGTGCCCGCCGGCGAGGGGGCGTCCGACCCCGATGATGCGCGCCTCGGTGAAACGTGCGGCCAGGGGCGCGAGCGCGGCGGGGGCGATCGATTCGCCAGGCTTGAGCGCGCCGCGAGCGGCGAGGGCGTCGAGCTCGACGCGGGCCTCGCTGCGCAGATTTCGGTTGCCGGCGCAGGCCGAGGCGAGGAGGAGGAGGGCGAGGGAGATCCGGCGCACGCCCGGGCGAAGCTAACACGGCCCGGCGATCGCGGCCCGCATCTTGCGCGCTGCGCCGGCGCATCGCCGTCCTCGCGGCGAGGTTCCGCTTTGCTGCGATGTCACGTCCGGCGCGCGAGCCTCGGTCGGTCGGGTGACAGGTTCGCGAGAAACAGGGGGTCCCCGGCAGGACGAGGAGGATTCGCCGATCGCTACGACAGTCACGGGGAGATCCAGCAGTCCGCGGACGAGCGGACAGTGGAACGGCCGCGGTTGACGATCGGGCCCGTCCGTGTACCATCCCCCGCGATGCGACTCTTACGAATGGTTGTCCTGGTGAGCCTGGCCCTGGCGAGCATGGGCGAGGGTGAGGCGAAGGCGTGCTCCTGCCTGCGGCAGGACTTCGGCGGCGGCAAGCTCTACGTCGGTGCGGGCGGCGCGGTGCCGGCCGATGCGGAGGGCTTCGCCTGGACCGGCGGCGAGAAGCTGAGCAGCGCGAAGGGCCGCGTGACGCTGGTGCGCGTCGACGGCAAGAAGAAGGTGCCGGTCAAGTACACGATCGTCGAGAAGGGGCCGATCGAGGTCATCGTCCCGGCGGCGAAGTTCAAGCCCGGCCAGGTGTACGAGGTGACGGTGCGCGAGGGGCCGGAGGCGGCCGAGACCCGCAAGAACCTCGACCCGGCCGCGACCAACGTGCCGCCCCCGGAGACGACGACGACGGTGACGATCGCGGCCGGGCCGCTGGTGCTGCCGGAGGCGAAGCTGACCGCGTCTGCGCCGGCGCAAGAGAAGATCAAGGTGGCCCACCCCGCGAGCTGCAGCGCGGAGGTCGACGCGGCCACTGCGACCCTGAAGGTCGAGCTGCCCGCCGAGGCCGAGGCGCTGCGCGACTACCTGGTCTACGAGACCCGCGTCGACGGTGCCGTGTGGACCGCCAGCAGCGGCCTGTGCAACCAGGTCGATCCGGGCCGCACGTGGACCGGCGAGGCCGGCACCGACAAGCTGTTCGTCGCCTGCGACCAGCCCGAGGCGCTGAAGCCCGGGCGCCACAAGGTCGAGGTCGAGGTCGCCTCGCCGGACCGCGCCAAGGTGATCACGACGCCGGCGGTCGAGCTCGAGCTGGCCTGCGCCGCGCCGGCCCCCGCCGAGCCGCCCGCCCCGGCGCCCACGGGCGCGGAGCCGCAAGAGCCGCCGCCGGTCGCCAAGAAGGGCTGCAGCGTCGGCGCCGACCCCGGCTTCGCGTGGGTGCTCGGCGTCGGCCTGCTGTTCGCCCGCCGCCGCCGCCGCGCGGCCTGACCGAAGGGGCATGTGCTCGGGGACATGTCGGATACGACATGTCCCGGAGCACGGTCGCTGGACGGTGCGCCGAGGGTCGCTACCGGAGCGAGGACCGCTTCGGTCGCGTAACCCGTCCTCGGGTGACATGAGGCCGGTCGCACGCTGTGGGCCGAGCGAGCTGAGCGGTGACGTTCGCCGCGAACGCGACGGGCAGGTCGCGTGGGAGTCCGGTTGCCTCGCGTCTGCGCAATCATCGATTGGTGACGCGTGGCGTAACCTGTCCTCGCGGTCATGCTACGTGGGGCCGGTCGCCCGTCTTCGCGGCGAGCGAGCAGGTGCGCGCGTGCGGGTTCGCGCGCGGGACGGTCATGACAGCGGCCGTCGGAGCCGCTATGGTGGGGCGGCGTCATGATCGTGTCGTCGCTCCTCCTCGCCGTCGCGCTCGCTTCGCCGGGGGAGGTGCGCGCGGACGAGGGGACCGAGCCCGCGTCGCCGACGGCGGTGGACGGGACGGAGGCCACGGCCGCGCCGGCGACGACGCCGGCCGATCCGGCGGCGACCGGCGCCGTGGTGCCCGCCCCGACGATCGCGCCCGCGCGGCCGACCCGGGCGAAGACGGGGCGCGGGCTTTTGATCGCCGGCGGGGTGTTGACGGGGCTCGGGGTGGTCGGGCGAATCGGGCTCGAGGTGTTCTGGTCGACCGCGGCGCAGATCGTGCCCACCGATCCGTTCGCGCGCTGGAGCACCGCGAACCTGGTGTTCGTGACCAACTGGAACAACCTGATGTTCTTCGGGCCAGGTCTCGGGTTGCTGACCGCGGGGGCCTACCGCCGCGGCGGCCACGAGGCGGGCCTCGGCAAGGTCCGCGACGCCAAGCGCATGCGCCTGGTCGGGATCGGGCTGCTGTCCGGCGGCCTGGGCCTGTGGGCGCTGTCGCGGGCGCTGTTCCTGCCGATCGCCGATGCGTGTCCGAGCAACCGCTGCGCCTACACGACGCTCGAGACGACGTTTTGGATCGGGGCGGGGGCGATCTTCGCCGGCGCGGCGCACCTGGCTTATGGGACAGGTTATTCGCGGTCCGCGGCGAAGGTCCAGGTGGCGCCGAGCCTGGGGCCGGGCTACGCGGGCCTGGGGCTGGCCGGTCGGTTCTGACGGAGGATCGCAGGATGAACGCGCACCGCCTCACGCTCGCCGCCCTGCTGGTCCTCGCGCCGGCCTGCGCCGACGACGAGATCCCGGAGGACCTCGGCTCGCGGCCCGAGGACGAGGTGATGCTGGTCGACAGCCCGATCTTGCAGCACCTGGCGGCGGCGCTGGACGACGGGGCCACGCTGCGCACGAGCGACCTGTTCTACGCCGAGCGGCTGCGCTTCACCGCGGCGCCGGATCCGTCGGCGCTGCTGGCGGCGCAGGCGAGCGAGCACGCAGCGTTGCCGCCGCTGGCCGCGCCCGCGACGCTGAAGGTGCTGACGTACAACGTCGGGCTGCTCAATCGCTGGTATCCGTTCACGCACGTCGGCGTGCCGTACTACGTCGAGCGGCGGGCCGAGGCGCCGGCGCGGCTGCTCGGCGACGGCTGGGACGTGCTGTTCTTGCAAGAGGCGTGGGAGCTGGCCGACGTCGAGCGCTTCGCGGCCGAGGCGAAGCGGCAGGGCTATGCGATCTACGCCGGCAGCGAGGACAGGCACGCGCAGCACGGCCTGGTGATCCTGGTCCGCGAGGCGCTGATCGGCGATCCGAAGCAGGAGTTCGGCGAGGCGCAGTACGCGGCGCAGCGGGAGATCGAGCTGTTCCCGGGCCCCGGGATCAAGCGCGGGCTCATCCGCTGGAGCTTCACGCACGCGCCGACCGGGCGGCGGATCCACCTTTATGCGACTCACCTGACCGCATTCCCCGAATTGTGGCAGGAGCGCGACGTGCAGGCGCGGGTGCTCGGCGGACAGGCGAAGGGCCACGACGACGGCGACGTGGTGCTGGTCGGCGGCGACTTCAACGCCGGGCCGTATTACCCGGAGGATCGATTCGGCAGCACCGGCGAGGAGGTGCTGTCGGGCTGGTGGCACAACGCGATGATGTACCCGCTGATGCTGCACTACGGCGGGCTCTACGACAGCCGCAGCGCGCTGCAGCCGGCCGACGACGTGACGCGCATGCGACAGTTGCTGCTGCCGTTCGAGTTCGGGCCGTACATCGAGGAGCCGCTGGCCGGCCGCTGCGCGACGATCCCGGCCGACACGTTCACCGGCACCGATTGCAACTCGCTGTACTTCCAGCAGTACGGGGCGACCGAGTACCCGGCGCGGCTCGACTACGTCTTCATCCGCGACGTCGAGCGCCACGTCCGCGTGGTCGCCACTGCGCTCGAGTACACCGAGCCGCTCGACTTCGGCGCGGCCGGCAGCCACGAATTGTCCGACCATTACGGACAGTCGGCGACGCTGCAGATCGAGTGAAATAGCGCCGCGAAGCTGGTAGTTGTCTCGCGGCCGCATGCGACCCGCCGGCGTCATCCCGGAGCAGCGCCAGGCCCGGCGCTTCGCCGACTACCTGCTGACCCTGGGCATCGCCGCCCGGCTGCGGCCGGCGCCGGAGGGCTGGACGGTGTGGGTGGTCGAGGAGGAGGCGCTGCCGCGGGTGCGCGACGAGCTGGCGTCGTTTCGCCGCGAGCCGGGCGCCGCGCGCTTCGCAGTGGCCCGCGAGGCCGAGCGGATCCGCGCCGAGAGCCGGGTGGCGCCGCCGGGGCCGGATGCGACCGCGCAGGCGCAGCCGGCCGCGTGGGCGCCGTGGGCCTCGCCGACACCGCTGACGTGGGCGCTGCTGGCGTTCGTCGCGATCGCGGCGGTGATGACCCGGCTCGGCGATCCGGACTCGCCGCTGGTCGCCCGGCTGCTGCCCGACGCCGCCGGCCTGTCGGCGAGCGCGCCGTGGCAGTGGCTGACGCCGGTGATCGTCCACTCGGGGCCGCTGCACCTGCTGTTCGTGGCGGCGGTGTGGCCCGAGCTGGCGCGCCGCGTCGAGGCCCGCTCGGGCACCGCCGCGCTGGCGGCGATGGTGATCGGCTTCGGTCTTCTCGGCAATGTCGTTCAGACCATGTCCTTCGGGCCAGCTTGCATCGGCCTGTCGACGCCGGTGTTCGGGCTCGTCGGCGTCGTCGCGGCCGAGCGGCGCGCAGGGGCGGCGGGCGAGCTCGAGGTGGTGCTGGCGGCGGGCTGGCTCGGCGCCTGTCTCTTGGGACTGGTCGGTCCGGTCGGCGGCGCGGCCCACGTGGCGGCGCTGGCGGGCGGGCTGGTGGTCGGCGCGATCGCGGGGCGACTGCGGGCCCTGCGGGGCCGAGGCGCGCGACCCTCACGGTGAACCTCGCCCGGCGGGAGGGCGCGGGGCGCCGACGTGCAGCGGACGTGGCGAGAATTTCGCTGGCGAGGGGCCGGGCCAGGACCTATTGTGCGAGTCGATGGTCAAGGCGGCGGAGAGCAACCTCGACAGCCTGCGCGAGAAGATCGCCGGTCGGTACAGCGACGGCGCCGTGCTGGTCGGCAAGGCCCACGCATTGGCGGAGGCGGGCGACGCGGCCGCGGCCCAGCGCGGGGTGGTCGCGTCCGACATGCTGACCGAGCTGCGCCTCGACCCACCGGCGCTGGCGGCCGCGATGGTGGCCGACGCGGCCATCTCCGGCACGATCAAGCTCGAGGCGATCGGCGAGGCGCTGGGCGCCGACACGCAGGCGATCGTCGACGGCGTACGCCGGGTGGCGATGATGCGCTGGGACCGTCCGGCCGGCGACGACGGCGAGAGCCTGCGCAAGATGTTCATGGCGATCGCCGCCGACGTGCGCGTGGTGATCGTGGCGCTGGCGCTGCGCCTCCGCGACATGCGAGCGCTGCGGAGCCTGACCGACGAGGCCGAGCGGCGGCGGATCGCCCGCGAGACGCTCGAGATCTACGCGCCGCTGGCCAACCGCCTCGGCATCTTCCACCTCAAGTGGGAGCTCGAGGACCTGTGCCTGCGCGAGCTCGAGCCGGACATCTATCGCCAGATCGGCGCGGCCCTGGCGGCCAAGCGAGACGAGCGCGACGGGATGATCCGCGACGCGATCCTGACGCTGCAGTCGCGCGTCGAGGAGGCCGGCATCCACGGCAAGATCAGCGGCCGGCCCAAGCACATCTACAGCATCTACAAGAAGATGCAGCGCAAGCGGGTGTCGTTCGCCGAGATCTACGACGTCAGCGCGGTGCGGGTGCTGGTCGACTCGGTGCCCGACTGCTACGCGGTGCTGGGCATCGTCCACGGCCTGTGGACGCCGATCGCCGGCGAGTTCGACGACTACATCGCCCGCCCGAAGCCGAACGGCTACCAGTCGCTGCACACCGCGATCGTCGGCCCCGGCGGGCGCTCGCTCGAGGTCCAGATCCGCACCGCGGAGATGCATCAATTCGGCGAGTACGGCGTGGCCGCCCACTGGGCCTACAAGGAGAGCCGCAAGGCCGGGCGCCTGGCCGACGCGAAGTTCAACTGGCTGCGGCAGCTGATCGACTGGCAGAAGGAGGTCACCGATCCGCACGACATGGTCGAGTCGCTGAAGACCGACATCTTCCAGGACCAGGTCTACGTGTTCACGCCGGGCGGCGACGTCATCGACCTGCCGGTCGGGGCGACCGCGGTCGACTTCGCCTACCGCGTCCACACCGACGTCGGCCACCGCTGCCGCGGGGCGCTGGTGAACGGCCAGATCGTGCCGCTCGACCACAAGCTGCAGACCGGCGACCGCGTCGAGATCCTGACCCAAAAGACACCCCAGCCGAGCCGCGATTGGCTGAGCCCCCAGCTCGGCTATGTGATCACCTCGAGCGCGCGTCACAAGATCCGGCAGTGGTTCCGCCAGCAGGGCCGCGAGGCGGCGATCGTGCAGGGCCGCGAGTCGCTCGAGCGCGAGCTGAAGCGCGTCGGCATCGAGCGCCCGCGCCACGACGAGTACGTCAAGCTGTTCGCCAATCACAACACGCCGGAGGAGCTGTTCTCGGCGATCGGGTTCGGCGACATCGCCACCCAGGCGGTGGCGGCCAAGATCCTCGACGCCGAGCGCGCGCAGCAGGAGGCGGCCAAGCTGGCGGCCGAGGCGGCGCGCCTGGCCGCGGCGGCGACGTCCTCGCATTCGGCGGCTGTCCCCGAGGCCAGCCCCAAGCGACCGACGAGCAAGCCGGCGGCGGCCGGCGGGGTCAGCGTCGAGGGCCAGGCCGGGGTGCTGAGCCACCCGGCTCGCTGCTGCACGCCGGTGCCGGGCGACGCGGTGATCGGCTATATCACCCGCGGCCGCGGCATCGCCATCCACCGCCGTGATTGCCCCAACATCCTCAGCAGCCCCGAGCCCGAGCGCCTGATCGAGATCGCGTGGGGCAACGAGAACCGCCGCCGCTATCCGGTGACGATCCTGATCCAGGGCAGCGACCGGATCGGCCTCCTGCGCGACATCGTGGAGGTGTTCGCCGACCTGGGGATCAACGTCAGCGGCACGACGGTGACGACGAACAAGAAGGAGCAGTCGGCGTCGATCTCGGCGACCCTCGAGGTGTCGAGCAACGAGCAATTGGTGCGCGTGCTGGCGAAGATCGAGCGGGTCCCGGGGGTCGAACGGGCGCGCCGGCAGGCGGGCTGAGCCGAGTTCGCCGGGGTGCCCCCAGTGGGGCGAGGAGATCCCCGGCGTTTCCGTCGATTGGTGGCACGATGGGCGGCGTGGCCGTGGCCGAAAGGCCAGGCCGCCGGTTGCATGACTGGCTCGCTCCTACGTCGATTCGCCGTTCGTTCGTCGCTGCCGCGGCGAGCCGACGGCCGTCGCGGGTATTGTCGATCGATTCACACCCCGCCCCGGAGGGCGCTTGCGAAGCGGCCGATCCGGCGTGTATCACACAAGCGAAGGCGAGGTACCCGGATGGCGAAGAAGACGGCGGGGGCGAAGAAGACGGCGGCGAAGAAGCAAAAAGCGGCCGCGAGCAAGAAGCAGACGACCCAGGCGACGACCGGCACGGCGTCGAAGGCCGCCAAGGGGACCTCGGCGAAGCCGGCGACCGCGAGCGCGGCGAAGGGCGGCAAGGCTGCCCCCGGGAAGACCGCGAGCAAGGCGACGAAGAAGCCGGCCGCGGGCAAGGCGAAGAAGGCGAGCAAGAAGCCGGCCGCGAGCGAGGCGGCGAAGCCGGCCGTGGGCAAGGCGAAGAAGGCGGCGAAGAAGGCGACCAGCGCCGCACCGCCGGCCGCGAAGAAGTCGGCGAAGAAGGCCGCGAAGACGGCGAGCAAGGCGAAGGGTGCCAAGCCCGAGGCGGTGACCGAGACGGCCGCGGCGCCGTGGATCGCCGGCTCCAAGGGCGCGGGGAAGAAGCGCGGCAAGCTGGCCCCGCCGCGCGCGACCGAGGCGAGCAAGGGCGCGGCCCAGGTGATCGACGCCGGCGCGTACGCGCCGAAGGGCAAGAAGGCCGCCAAGGGCAAGAAGGCGGCCAAGGCCGGCGTGGGGGCCGAGTACGGCACGAAGTCGACCCCGGCGGCCGAGTACGCGGCCAAGGGCAAGAAGGCCGCGAAGAAGGCGCCGGCGAAGGCGAACCTGCTGGCCGAGTACGCGAAGGCGGTCGAGTCGGCGACGGGCAAGAAGGCCGCGAAGAAGGGCGCGAAGGCCGAGGCTGCCGAGGCGCCGAAGAAGGGGCTGTCGGCCAAGAAGCGGGCCCACCACCGGGCGCTGCAGAAGTCGGCCGCGGCCAAGGCCGGCAAGGGCGCCCCGGCGGCCCTGGCGAATGCGGTGCAGACGGTCGCCAGCGTGACGAAGGCCGCGGTCGAGGCCGCGACCTCCACGGTCAAGGCGGTGCTGGCGAAGGCCACGACCCGCGGCGGTCGCAAGGCGGCCAAGAAGGCGGCGGCGGCGGCGACCCCAGCGAAGGGCGCGAGCAAGCCGACGAAGGCGGGGCCGGCGAAGAAGGCGGCGAAGAAGGCCGCCAAGGTCGCGGGGCCGAAGGCGGCCGCGGGCAAGACCGAGGTCGCGGCGCCGCGCAAGGGCACCACGAAGGCCAAGAAGAGCGCGGCCAAGGGCGCGAAGGGGTCGAAGGGCAAGAAGTCGGGCAAGAGCTCCGACGACTCCAGTAGAAGCCCGGGCGGTTCGACGAAGAGCGGCCCGGTCGAGCGAGGCAGCGCGCCGGCGAAGGGCGCGAAGCAGGCGAAGGCGAAGCAGGCCGGCGGCAAGCCGTCGGCCGGCGGCGGTGATCCGGCCAAGCTGATCGCCACGATCGAGGCGGCCGCGCTCGCGGCCGGGGTCGAGCTGCCCAAGGGCGCCAGCCCGGCTGCGATCGCCCAGCTCGAGCAGACGCTCGGCCAGACGCTGCCCGACGAGGTCAAGGCCTGGTACCTCGCGCACGACGGCGGCGGCAGCCAGTTCGTGGTCGAGAGCCGCGAGCTGCTGTCCCTGGCGCGGATCGCCGACGAGTGGAAGATCTGGAAGGACCTGCTCGACAAGGGCGTGTTCGGCGACAACGCCCACAGCGACCCGGGCCCCGGCGTGCAGCAGAAGTGGTGGATCCCCGAGTGGGTGCCCGTCACCTACGACGGCTCCGGCAACCACGACGTGGTCGACCTGGCGCCCGCGAAGGGCGGCAGGGTCGGGCAGATCCTGTCGTTCTGGCACGACGAGGAGAGCCGCCGCGTGGTCGGCCGCGACTTCCTGTCGTGGCTCGCAAAGCAGCAGTGGGGCAGCGACTGAGCCGCTGGCTCGTGGGTGCCTGACCGAGAGCGCATGTCCTTCGGGGCATGCGCTCTCGAGCATGTCGTGAGGGGCATGCCCGCTCGGGCATGTCCGCTCGGGCATGTCGGTGCGTCAGCGCGAGCGGCGGGGGCGGGGGAGGGCGAGCAGCAGGAGCAGCCAGGCGCTCGTCGGCGCGGCGCTGCGGCAGCCGCAGCCGCCTTCGTCGCCGGACGCGTCGGCGTCGCCCGTGCTCGAGGCGGTGTCGCCGTCGGTGGAGGCGGTGGACGCTCCGGTGGTGCCGGTGTCGCCGGTGGTCTCCGTGCCGCTCGCCGACGGGTCGCCCTCGCTGCCCGTGTCGTCGCCCGTGTCGCTGCCGCTGGAGGTCGGCTCGTCGCCGGTGTCGCCGGTGGTCGGGCTCTCCGGCCCGGCGCAGGCGGGGTGCGGATCGTCGGCGCCGCACTGGTGCTCGTCGAGCAGCCAGACCTCGGGACCTGTCCCCTGGACCAGGATCGGTCGACCTGCCAGCGGCGTGCCTTCCGGCAGGCCGGTGATGGTGTCGGCCGGCATCACCGCGGCGGCGGCCGGATCGAAGCGCCAGGCGCCGACGATCTCGGGGGCGACGAGGCGGCGAAAGCCCTGATCGAGCAGCCACAGCGGGGCGGTGGTGCCCTCGGCGACGGCGAGCTGCGGCGGACCGTCGACGGTGGTGCCGATCGGGGTGCCGGCGATGTCGAGGTCGGCGACCTTCATCAGGTCGAAGTAGGTCGAGAAGTGCCACAGATCGAGGATCGAGGGTCCGGCGATGTGGCGCTTGACGCCGGCGACGACCGGCAGCGGCGGGCAGGCATAGGTGGCGGGCGAGCCCGACAGCTCGAGGTTGGGATCGCCGTTGGTGTCGATGCCGTAGGCGTGGACGATGTGCGGCTGACCGTCGAGACGGCTGAGCGGGAAGGCGCCGTGAAAGCCGTGCTGACACTGCTCGCCGCGACAGCCGACGGCGAGGACCTGGTTGGCGGTGACAGGGACGCCGACGGCGGTCGGGGAGCCGGCGGGGCCGTCGAAGTAGAGGTGGACGTCGATCGTGGTGGCGGGGGCGTCCGGATCCTGGGCCCAGCCGGCCACGCCGGCGCAGTCGGCAGTGACGGCGCCGACGGGCCCGGCGGCGTGGACGGCCGGCGCGAGGCCGACGAGGCCGAGGAGGACGAGGACCGAGCGGGTCATCGCGCTCACAGCAGGACGCCGTCGATCGTGGCGTTGCCGTCGTCGCCGAACACCGCGCCGTCGAAGCCGAAGCTGCCCTCGACGCCGTAGGCCCGGAGCAGCGTGACGTGCAGGTTGGTCAGCGGCGGCTGGGCGTCGACCGGGTAGGCGAGCTTGCGGTTGCCGGTGGCGAGCACGCCGGCGCCGCCGAACAGCATCGGGCAGTTGTGGCCGTGGTCGTGGCCGTTGCCCTCGCCCATGCTGGCGATCCCCAGGACGATGGTCTCGTCGAGCAGGCTGGCGCCGGTGGTGCCCGGGGTGTCGCGCAGCAGCCCGAGCATGGCGCCGAACTGCTGGCACTGCCAGGTCTCGACCTTCTCGAGCCGATCCTTGGCGGCCTGATCGCCGAAGTGCGACAGGGCGTGGTGACCTCCGGGGGCCGCGAGGAAGTCGTGCGAGCGGCAGCTCAGGCCGAACTCGATCATGAAGCTCATGATCCGCGTCTGGTCGCAGAGGAAGGCGAGGCGGATCAATTGGTGGAAGGCGTCGACGCGGCCGGCGTAGTCGAGCCCCGGCACCGGCGGCTGCGGATCGGCGGAGCACTCGGCGCCGCTGCTGGCGAGGCTGAGCTCGAGGTCGCGGAGGGCGTCGAAGTAGGCCTCGAGGGTGGTGCGGTCGACGCTGCCGAGCTGCTGCTGGAGGACGCGCGCGTCGTCGCGGACGAAGTCGATGACCGACTGCTTGGTCTGGCGCCGCAGGTCGGCCGGGGGCCCGGTGAGACCGTCGACGCCGGCGCCGAACAGGCGCTCGAAGGCGGCGCTCGGATCGATGGTGGCGACCAGCGGGGAGCCGGGGCCGGTCCACGAGATGCTCTGGGTGAAGGCGCACGAGGAGCCGCCGACGTCGCACGGGCCGGGCTCGCCGGCGCTCCACTGCAGCGACTTGAAGCGGGTGTCGGGCGCGAGCTGCTGCGCGAGCAGCTGGTCGAGCGAGACCCCGTTCTGACCGTTGCCGCTGAGGTCGACGATGTGCCGGCCGGTCATGATGGTGCCGGTGCCCATGGCGTGCGCGGCCCCGGGGCTGGCGATGGCGGCGTTGTTCGACAGGTTCTCGAACGCGAGGGCGCGGTCGGCGAACGGCTGCAGCGCCGACGACTGGGCCGGGAACACCAGCTGGTTGTCGACGAGCTGCGGCACCCACCACTCGGGCCGGCGACCGTTGGGGAAGTAATAGACGAGCAGGCGCGGCTTGGGCCCGGCGGCGCTGGCAGTGGCGGGGCGGAAGTACTCGAGCACGGGCAGGACGAGGCTCGCGGAGCCGACCCCGAGCAGCCAGCGACGGCGCGAGAATCGATGAGACACGGACATCACTTTTCTCCGAGAGCGGCCGGCGAGCGGAAGGCCGGGGTGTGGACGATGGCGTCGATCAGCTCGCCGAGGTTGTACTCCTCGGCCGTGGCGGTGACGGCGATCTCCTCGAGGAAGTCGGCGTCGTAGAGGGCGCCCGGCCGGCCGGCGGCGTAGGTGAACAGCTTGCGGGTGAGGCAGCCGACGAACACTTCGTTGTCGGCGTAGAGCGCGGCGAGCTCGGCGGCACCTTCGAAGGTGCGACCGTCGGGGAGCTCGCCGAGGTTGTCGAGGTTCGGATCGAAGACCGGCTGGGCGACGCCGTCGTACTCCTCGAGGCCGATGCCGAGGACGTCGAGGAGGGCGTGACAGCCGGCGCAGGTCGGATCGGAGCGGTGCTTCTCGAGGGCCTCGCGCACGGAGCCGGCGCCGCCGAGGTCGGGCGGCTCGAACACGAGGCCGGGCGGCGGCGGAGCGACGGGCGAGCAGAGGAGCTTCTCCGACAACCAGCGGCCGCGGCGGATCGGCGAGGAGTGCTCGGCGTCGGAGGTGGCGGTGAGCCAGGCGCCGAGCGTCAGCAGGCCGCGTCGCTCGTCGTCGCCGACGGGGATGCGCACGAGCTCGCTCGAGCCGACCGGCGGCAGGCCGTAGTGGGTGGCCAGGCGATCGTTGCGGTAGGCGAAGTCGGGATCGAGGAGCGCGGCGACCGGCAGGCCGTTGCTGAAGAAGTCGCCGAAGAACCGCTTGGACTCGGCGGTCATGGCGGCGCGCACGTCGTCGTCGAAGCCGGGGAACTTGTCGGGGCTGGGGCTGAAGCTCTGCAGGTGCCGCGTCGACAGCCACTGCTCGGCGAAGCCGTCGAGCAAGGCGCTGGCCTTGGGATCGTCGAGCATGAAGGCGACCGCCTCGGACAGGCCCTCGTCGGTGGCCAGCCGGCCCTCTGCGGCCATGTCGAACAGCCGCTGGTCGGGCATCGAGCTCCACAGGAAGTAGGACAGGCGGCTGGCGAGCACGTAGTCGTCGAGCCAACCATCGCTGTCGGCGTCGGCGGTGGTGCGGGCGCGGTAGAAGAACCGCGGCGACAGCATGACCGCGCGCATGACCAACCGCAGCGCCTCGTCGGCGGTCTCGCCCTGCTCGCGCAGGCGCGTGAAAAGGTCGACGAGGCCGACCTCGTCGGCGGCGGCGAGCGGGCGCCGCCAGGCGCGGAAGGCGAAGTTCTTGACGATGTGCGCGTAGCAGTCGAGGTCGCCCTCGCCCTGCGGCGCGCACACGTAGACGCGGTCGTGACCTGGCCCCGGGGCCAGCTCGAGCGAGCGCACGCCGAGGGCGGCGACGAAGATGTTATTAAAAGTGTTCTCGGCGGGGAGGTTGACCCAGTTGGTCGGAATGACCTCGATGGTGTGCACGCCGGGAGTGAGGTGGATCGGCTGGACGTGCTCGGCGGGGATCGCCGAGCTGCCCTGGACCGCGAACACCGGCAGCGAGACGCCGTTGACGCGCAGCCGGGCCTCTGCGGCCGGGGCCGGACCGCCGACGCCGGCGCCGGCGCGCAGGACGATCTGGGCCTCGGTGGCCGCGGGCACGCTGACCTGGACGCTGAGGACGTTGCCGCTGAGCGCCCACAGCTCGCCGATCGAGTAGCCGGGGGCGGGGACGGTCAGCGCGTCGCCGGTGAAGTCGGCGGCGAAGGCCGGGCGATCGGCGAGCGCGTCGGCGATGACGTCGCGCGCGGCAGTGTCGTAGGCGTCGAGCAGGGTGGCCGACATGTGCAGCTGGCTGGCCATGTTGTCGAAGCCGTTGGCCTCCGGATCGGGCCCGAAGGCGTCGGCGGGCCGCAGCTTGGTGCCCAGCAGGTCGCGCACGGTGTTGTTGTATTCGAGGCGGTTGAGCCGGTGCAGCGGTTGGACCGGCTGCTCGGGGCCGTCGTCGCCGGCGGTGGTGTCGTCGGTTCCGCTGGTGCTGTCGGCGGCGGTCGACGCGGTGCCGGTGCTGTCGCCGGTGGTGGCCGTGGAGGCCTGCGCGGGGCCGTCGTCGCGGTAACAGCCGATCGTCAGCAGGGCGCCGGACAGGACGCCGGCGAGGAGGATGGGTGGTGAAGGGCTCGCCGACGAACGATCGCGCGCGGGCCAGGACAGCAGAGCGAGTGGTGCAGGCATGGACGGCGCCGATGCGTAAGGATCGACCAGACGCGACCATAGCCAGGCTCTGCACGGGTGAGAAGAGCGAACCGCGGTTCACCCGAAGGACGGCGCGTCGGCGAGACGGTCCGCGGGTGCGGGCGGCGACCCGATCGATCTGCGGCGTGGCAGGAGGACGCGGAAGGGCGAGGTCGCACGGGGAGCGCTCGGCTGTCGTCCCCGACAGACGCGGGTGGCGCGGGACTGCCGCGTTACCGCGGTCTGCGCGGGCGCGGCTGTGGGCCCGCTGGGGGGTGCACGGGATGAGCTGGCCCGACGAACATGCGCGGCGGTGCCGGGCTGCGAGCCGGGAGCGCGGCAGCGGGTCGGTGCGTTCGCGTTCGCCGGTCATTGGCATGAGCTGGCCCGAAGGACATGCGCGGCGGCGCCGGGCCGGCCGCGGGAGCGCGACCGCGGGCGCGGACTCGTTCGCAGGCCGTCTGCGTGAGCTGGCCTGAAAGACATGCGAGGCGGCGCGGGGGAGCGGCGAGCCGATGGCGACCGGGCGCGGGTCCGCGAGAGTCACATGTCCCAGAGGACATGTGTGGATCACGCGGCCGACTTGCCGAGGCGGATCTCGACGTCCACGGGCGGCTCGGGGCGGGGGCGGCGGGCGGCCAGGCGGGCGCGGGCGCGGGCGACCAGCGGCGGGCCGACGACCGAGGCGGCGGTGGCGGTGGTGGCCGAGGCGGCGGCGATCCCGAGGCCGACAGGTCCGAGCGGGCGGCAGCCGAACAGGTGGCTGAGGCCGGGGGTCTCGACGATCGCGAGCATGACCGCGAGCGAGCCCAGGCCGGTGATGACGACCTCGCGACTCAGTTTGCCGGCGACGAGGGTCTGGCCGAGCTGGGTGCCGACGAGGGCGAGCAGGCCCACCGTGGAGGCGCCCCGGCGGCCGCCGGGCAGGAGGTGGGCGGCCATCCACGCCGCTCCGGCGCCGCCGGCGGTGGTGATGGCGCGCAGGGTGATGTCGCGGTCGAGGGCCTCGCCGAGGGCGACTTCTGGCCCTTCGGACAGGAGGTGGCGCAGGCTCTCGGGCGCGGGCGGACGCAAGGCGATCGCCATGGTCGGGGCGACGTCGGTGAGGAGGTTGACGAGGAGGAGCTGGCGGGCGTTGAGCGCGCTGCCGGCGAACAGGCCGGACAGCAGCGAGAAGCCGATCTCTCCGAGGTTGCCGCCGGTGAGGATGGCGACCGCGTCGCGCACCGCCGACCACATGGCCCGGCCCTCGGCGATGGCGTCGACGATGGTGTCGATGCGCTCGTCGACGACCAGCAGATCGGCGGCGTCGCGGGCGGCCAGCGTGGCGCGGGCGCCGAGAGCGATGCCGACGTCGGCCAGGCGGATCGCGGCGGCGTCGTTGGCCCCGTCGCCGGTCATGCCGACCACCCGCCCGGCCCGCTGCAGCGCCTTGACGATCCGCACCTTGTGCGCCGGGGTGGCGCGGGCGATCACGCCGATGTCGGGCAGGGCGGCGTCGAGTGCTTCATCGGACATGTCCTCGAGTTCAGGTCCGGTGAGGACGTCGCGCCCGCCGAGGAGGCCGAGCTGGTCGGCGATCCGGCGGGCGGTCCGCGGGTGATCGCCGGTGATCATGATGAGGTCGACGCGGGCCTCCTGCAGGCGGGTGATCGCCGCGGCCGCGGAGGCGCGCGGGGGATCGCTGAGGAGGATGAAGCCGCTGAAGCGCAGGCGATCGATGCGGGCGTCGTCGAGGTCGCGCTCCTCGCTGGCGGGCCGCTCGGCGATCGCCAGGACCCGCAGGCCCTCGCCCGCGAGCTCCTCGGCGCGCGTGAGCACGGCGTCGCGCTCGGCCCCGTCGAGGTCGCAGCGGCGCAGGACGACCTCGGGCGCGCCCTTGACGGTGAGGCGCAGGCCGGCGTCGGTGGTGCCGAGGACGGCGTGATAACCACGACCTGGCTCGAAGGGCATCTCGTGCAGGCGCTGCCAGCCGGGCACGTCGAGCTCGGGGACGACGCCGACGCCGGTGGCGCCGTCGACGATGGCGCGGTCGGTCGGGTGCGGCAGATGGCCGTTGGTGGGCGGCGAAGAGCGCAAGGCGGCGGCCAGCAAGGCGCGGGCCCAGTCGGGCGGCTCACCGTCGCCGAGGGCGGCGCTGCGCTCGGCGTCGGCGAGGCCGTGGAGGTGGATCTGGCCCTCGGTGAGGGTGCCGGTCTTGTCGGCGCAGAGGACGTCGAGCCGACCCAATGCCTCGACGGTCCGCGGGTTGCGGACGAGGGCGCCGCGCTGCGACAGCCGCCGCGAGGCCGCGAGCTGGGCGACCGTGGCGAGCAGCGGCAGGCCCTCGGGCACCGCGGCGATCGTCATGCTGATGCCGAGGTCGATGAGGCTGTGGATGTCCTGGTGGCGGAACAGGCCGGCGCCGACGAGCAAGGCGCCGCTGAGGCCGGCGATCGGCAAAGTGCTCTCGGTCAGCTTGCGCAGGCGGGCCTCGACGCCGGTCTCGGGGCTGAGCTCGCGCAGGGCGAACAGGCCGCGCCGCGCCTCGGTGTCGGGGCCGGTGGCGACGACGACGGCGCGCGCGACCCCGGCCGCGATCGCGGTGCCCTCGTACAGCATGCTGCTGCGATCGGCGATCGCGGCGGCGTAGGAGGGTGCGGGATCCTTGGCGATCGGCAGCGACTCGCCGGTGAGGCTCGACTCGTCGACCTCGAGGTCGTCGGCGGCGAGGAGGCGGCAGTCGGCCGGGACGACCTCGCCGGCGTGCAGCTCGACGAGGTCGCCCTCGACCAACTCGTCGGCGGCGATCGGGCGCTCGCGGCCGCCGCGGCGGGTGCGGACGGCCGGGCGCTCGCGGTCGGCGAGGGCGGCGATGGCCCCCTCGGCCTGGTAGCGCTCGGCGCCGCCGATGACCGCGTTGAAGCCGAACACCGCGGCGATCAGGCCGGCATCGAGGAACGAGCCGGTGACGGCCGAGAGCGCGGCGCCGGTGACGAGCACGGGGGTGAGCGGGTTGACGATCTCGTGGGCCACGGCGCGGGCGAGTCGGACCGGTCGCGAGGCCAGCCGCGGCGGCTCGTGCCGGCGCTCGGCGGCCAGCGAGTCGGGCAGGCCGGCCTCCTCGCTGGCGCCCAGGCGCGCGAGCACGAGGTCGGGGGCGAGCCGGTGCCAGGGGGTCGGATCGACCGCGGGCGGGGGCGGCCGCCTGGCCAAAAGGACAGCTCGCCGGAGGCCGTTGGCGAGGGCGACCACGCTGGCGGCGTAGGTGGCGAGCATGACCTGCTGCGGGCGGGTCTTCTTGAGCCCGCCGAGCGCGAGCGCGGCCCCCAGCGCGGCGCCGACACCGGCGAGGACGACGCTCTGCTCGGCGACCTGGCGGGCGACGACGCAGGCGTCGACGACGAAGGTGGCGTCGGCGAGGTCGTCGCGCAGGAGGATGTCGGCGGTCCACGGCGGGTGGGCGGGATCGAGGGCGAGGCCGAGGCCGACGTCGGCGGCGCCGAGGGCGACGCGATCGCGGGCCGACAGCACTGCGACGACGCGACCGTGGCGCTGCAGGCCGTCGACGGCGTCGGCCAGGTGCGCAGAGGCGATCCGTTCGTGCGCGGTGAGGACGCGCGCCAGCGCCGGGTCGTCGCAGGCGAGCACGAAGTGCAGGCGCGAGTGACGGATCGCGGCCAGCAGGGCGTCGGCGCCGCGGCGCAGCGCGGGCCGCAGATGGACCACCGCGACCGGCTCGCCGCGGTGCGCGAGCAGCAGGGAGTCGCCGGTCCAGCCGTCGACTGCGGCGCGCAGGGGGCCGCGCCAGTCGAGCGGGGCGAGCGCGGCGGGCGGGCCGATCGACCAGTCCTCATGGACATGTACCGAAGACCAGTCGTCCTCGCTGAACAACATGCCGGCGTGGTGGACGACCGGCTCGCGGGCGACGCCGGGCGCGGGAACGACCGCGGCCATGGTGCGGGCGTCGGTGAGGAGGGCGCCGGCGTCGACGACGAGGGTGTCGACGCGGTCGAGCAGGCGCACCGCGGCGTTGCGCAGGACCAGGCAGCGGCGCCGGCCGAGGGCGACGCCGAGCTCGGCGGCGAAGATCGTGCGGCCGTAGAAGGCGGCTTTCGGCAGGCCGCCGAACAGCGGAGTGAGGGCGGACTCGAGGTTGTGGGTGTCGGCGATGCCGACGACGAAGCCGCCGAGCGAGGCGAACAGGGCGTCGTCGGCGTAGCGCTCGATGATGCTGTCGGGCAGCGGCACCGGCCGCTCGCGCGCGGGCAGGGGAGCGAGCCGCGCGGGCGCGCCCCGGTCGCCGCACAGTTCGTGCTCGCGCTCGGTCCAGGCGGCGCAGCGCGATCGCTCGGCCCGCAGCTTGACGGTCTGCACGACCATGTCGACGAGCAGGCCGATCGGGCCGGCGCCGACGGCCTGGACGACCGCGTTGGTGATGCCGACGCCGACCTCGGTGGCGGCCGGGCCGAGCCGGTCGACCAGGAGCTTGCGCAGCCGCGGGGTGTTGTCGACGACGGTCATCAGCGCGGCGAGGTCGAAGCCGGCCCGGCTCGGGGCGAAGTCGACGAGCCGCAGGGCGCTGCCGAGGACCACGCCGAAGGCGTCGGCCCCGAGGTCGACGGCCTTGCGCAGGAGTGGCTCACGATCGCCGGGGTAGTCGGGGATGGTCTCGGCGAACGGGAGGTCGTGCAGGCCGAGCCGCAGCTCGATGGCGTCGACGATCCGCGCGAGGGTGTCGGGGGTCCACACGCCGGGGTCGTAGTCGACGATCGCGCGGCCGACGAGGCCGTTGATCCGCACGCCCCCGACGCCGCCGAGGCCCTCGAAGGTGGCCTCGACGGCGTCGGCGAACCGC
Organism: Nannocystis sp. RBIL2; assembly: GCF_026626745.1. GTDB lineage: Bacteria > Myxococcota_A > Polyangia > Nannocystales > Nannocystaceae > Nannocystis. The sequence continues at coordinate 1,084,962 of NZ_JAPNJW010000001.1, read as the reverse complement.
TGGAAGTCGGCCTCGTCGAGCGCGCGCAGCTCGATGTGCGCCCGCACGCCGTCGGTCCAGGTCCGCCGGTGGCGATGACCGAACAGGTTGACCGCGGTGCGCAGCCACGAGGGCGGGCGCAGCGGCGGGATCGAGGCGAGGCGATCGAACAGGCCCACGCGCGAAAGATGGGCCGGGTGCGCGAAGACGCCGGAGAAAATGGCCGCGCGGCGAGGATGGCCGGTGGGTGCCCCGGCGGCGCCGGCGGCCGCGGCTCGCGTTCGCCCCGCGCGCGGCAGGCTCGGCGGGTCGGAGACAGCGAGCTCGAGCGAGGAGTTATCGCATGTCCGAAGGGACATGTCGATGTTCGTGGATTCGGAGGTTCGCTGGATACGAGGATGTCCTCCCGGACAGGTTCCTCGGATGCTGGGATGTCCTCGGGGCCAGGTGCATCTGTCCGCGAGGACATGCGCCGCTGCGGCGCGGGGTGCGAGGCTGACCTTCGGGACAGCCCGGTTCGGCAGTCTCTCGAGGATACGTCTCCAGTCGCGCGCGGCCTCCGGCCCGCGGGTGGGGGTTCAGGGCGACTCGTTGACAGGCCGCAGGGCCGCGGGAAACCATGTTCGCCATGGCGGCGAGACGGGCGCGGGCGAGGATGGCGTGGGTGTTCGGGCTGGCGGCGTGTGGCGGCGATCCGGCCGCGACGACCGACGGGACGACGAGCGAGGCGACGAGCAGCGACACTTCGACGATGACGGAGACGGGCGGCGAGCCGACCTCGACCGACTCGGCGCCGACCAGCGGGAGCTCGCCGGGAACCGGCAGCGAGACGGGCACGACGACGGCGGCGGAGACGACTCCGGACACCGGCGAGCCGACCACCGGGACGTCGACGACCGGCGATCCCGGCGTCGAGCTCGGGCCGCCGGTGCTGCGGATCAACGTCGGCGGCCCGGCCGTCGGCGAGTTCCTGGCCGACGACGGGCCCGAGTCGCCGTACCGCGCCAGCCCGGACACTCAGGTGTTCGCCGCCGACGCGGTGGTCGCCGGGCCGAGCGTGCCGGTCGATCTGCCGCTCGAGGTGCTGGCGACCGGGCGCGTCGAGCCGCCCGAGCTGGCCGGAGGGACAGGTCAGCTGCGCTACAGCGTGCCGGTCGAACCGGGCGCGTATCAGCTGCGGCTGCACTTCTCGGGGCCGTCGCAGGGGCCGGGCACGCGGCTGGCGCAGCTGTGGATCGACGGGGCGACGGTGGGCGAGCCGATCGACGTGTCGGCGCTGACCGCCGGCGACGCGAGCGGGTCGGTGACTGTCGAGATCACTGCCGACGCGTGGCTCGACGTCGAGCTGGTGCGCGTGCCGGGCAGCGAGATGCCGCTGCTGTCGGCGCTCGAGCTGTTCGGCGACGGGGGGCTGCGCGACGGGCCGGCGGGGGCGGTCCGGCACATCACGCCGGACGGCGGCGGCAGCGGCGACAGCGTCGACGACGCGGCCGGGCTCGGCCAGCTGGCGGCGCTGATCGCCGCGTCGGCGCCCGGCGACGAGGTGTGGATCCACGCCGGCGACTACGAGGCCGGGGGCGAAATTTTCATCTCCAGCGGCGGGACCGCGGAGGCGCCGATCGTGGTCCGCGGGGTCGGTACCGACTGGCACTCGCCGGGGCGGCCGCGCATCGTCGGCTCGCGCGCGAACCCGTGGACTGCCGAGGGGGCGATCGGCGGGACCGTGTTCCGCCTGACGGGCGGCGCCGACCACCTGCACTTCGTCAACCTCGGCTTCGCCGACCAGGGCAACGGCTGCTGGCGCGTGGCCCAGCCGATCGCGGGGCTGCGGCTCGACAACATCGTCGCCACCAACGTCCACCGCCTGCTCGAGAACTTCGTCGGCGGCAACGACACCGACGCGTCGATCACCGGCCTGGTGATGAAGGACGTGTCGGTCCGCGGCTACGCCCGCGCGGTGACGCGGCTGCAGTACGAGACGAACGAGGTGCTGCTCGAGGACGTGTTCGGCGACTCGGAGGCGCAGCCGTTCGAATCGTTCTCGACCGGGGTGACGCTGTACGAGACGGCCCACCACGTGACGCTGCGGCGGGCGGTGATGCTGAACCACCATCAAGTCGACGTCGAGGGCTACTGGAACGCCGACGGGTTCTCGACCGAGCGCGACAACCACGCGATCCGCTTCGAGGACACCTACGCGGCCGGCAACACCGACGGCGGCTACGACCTCAAGTCGAGCGACACGACGCTGCTGCGCGCGGTCGCGGTCGACAACAAGCGCAACTTCCGGCTGTGGGGCCAGATCGCCATGGAGCAGTGCGTCGGCCAGGGCCCGCACAAGCGCGGCGGCTCGGGCACGCAGGCGCAGGTCCACGGCAACCCGCAGGGGGTGTTCACGGTCACCGACTCGCGCTTCGTCGACGACGACCCTGTGACGATCGTGTTCGACCTCGACGACGACGCCGCCGGGACGGTGGTCGGCGGCTGCGTCGAGCACCACCCGGACGCGAGCTACCAGACGGTCGAGCCGGCCGCCAGCCTGTTGCTCACGGACGTGGCCGAGGGCTGCTGAGGCGCGGAGCGGCCTGAGCGTTTGGACATGTCCGCGAGGACATGCCCCTCCGGGCATCGACTCAGAGACATGTCCCGAGGGGCAGGCGCGTCAGACCTCGACGATGCGGCCCTGGACCGGGGCGAAGCAGCGCACCTTCAGGGCGTCGGCCTCGGCCCGCGGCTCGGAGGCCAGCGGGGCCTCGGAGATCAGCCAGACCTGGCCTTCGGGGAAGGCGGCGTCGGCGAGGCGCTTGCGGGCGTCGCCGGCGAGGGCGGCGAGCTGGTGGTCGTCGAGCTCGGCCCCGCGAGCGGCGCACAGGACGGCCAGCGCGGGGGCGGAGCGGTCGAGGCGGCGGCCGACGGCGAAGGAGGCGATGCTGAGGCCGCCGAGGGTGTAGCCGGCGATCGCCCGCACCGAGGCTGCCGGCGCAGGCTGACCCTCGGCCTTGGCCGGACGCGCGCCCGCCATCAGCGCCATGGCTGCGGCGAACAGGCCGACCATGCCGCCGAACTTGAGGCCGAGCGCGGCCTTGCGCGGGACCCGGGCGCGCACCTCGTCGACGGCCGGCGCGACGGACTTCGGTTCACCCTCGACTCGGACGCCCGCCTGCGAATAGAGCCACGGGACGCAACGATCGCCGGAGAAGGTCTTGGACATGACAACAGGTCTAGCAGGTGGGAGACGGCAGCTGACCTTTCTTGCGCGATAGCACGTCGCGGGGGCTGACTCGCAGTCGGCGAGCGCAGCGGCCGAGGCTGCTGTGCGGGCAGCGAGGTCCTCGCCGGCCGCCTCCCCGGCGCGAGGTCCCGCGCTTGCCGGCCTCAGCGGCCGGCGAGCGCGTGCTCGATGCTCTGATGACAGCGGACCTCGGACAGGTCGACGCCGGCGTCGACGATCGCGCGGGCCAGCGGCGGGCGCACGCCGCTGAGCGCGGCGGAGACGCCCTGGAGGCGCAGGACGCGGACGATCCGCAGCACCCCGGCGGCGACCTCGGCGTCGTCGACGGCGGCGCCGGTGAGGTCGAGGACGACCCGGTCGACGCGGTCGCGGCCGGTGTGATCGAGCAGGGCGGCGAGGGCGACGTCGGCGCGCTGGCGGTCGAGGGCGCCGATCAGCGGCAAGGCGAGGACGCGGGCGCCGACGCGGACGACGGGCGCGGCCAGGCGCAGCAGGGTGTCGGTCTGCGCGGCGATCTGCTGCCGGTTGCGCTCGAGCTCGGCGAGGTGGGCGCGGCGCTCGGTGATGTCGGTCTGGGTGACGAGCAGCGCGGGCGCGCCGGTGACCGGATCGAGGCTGCGGCGGAGCGCGGTGTCGTACCAGCGCGCGCCGGTGGTGGTGCGCACCGCGACGTCGAGGCGCACGGGCTCGGCCGCGAGGCGACGGCGCAGCTCGGGCGCCTGGGACGGATCGACGAAGCTGGCGGCGAAGGCGTCGCCGTGGCCGACGTCGCCGAGCGCCGCCACTGCCGCGGGGTTGCGCATGAGCACCTCGCCCGCGTCGCCGTAGAGCGAGACGAGCTCGCCGAGGTAGCGCAGCGCTTCGATGCCGCGGCGATCCTGCAGCTCGGCCTCGGCGTCGCCCAGCACGCGGGCCTCGACCAGCATGCCGAGCCGGACCGACTCACCGGGGCCGTCGGCGATCCGGATGGCCTGCTGGCGACACTCGGCGACGAACGGTTTGGCGTGATCGGGGTAGAGGGTCCAGCGATCGACGGCCCGCTCGCCGCGCTCCAAGCGGCGCTGGAGCTGCTCGAGGCGCAGCCGCGAGGTCGGCGACGGGCCCGGTCCTGCCGCGCTGGCGGCCAGCAGCTGCGCGCGGTCGACTGCGCCCCACATCGGCACGCAGGCGAGGTTGGCCCACCACTGGTGGCCGCGCTCGAGATCGACGATCCACACCGGCGTGCTCAGGACGTCGAACAGGGCCAGGTCGTCGAGGAGATAGACGGAGTCGGTGGCCATGCGGCGATGTGCGTGGAGGCTACCGCGTCTGCGACCTGTCGCCCGTCGTCTGCCGGAGCGTACCGGGGGGCTCCCCTGCGGACGCACCGGACAGGCGCGGAGACGATCGCGCGGGTTCCTGGATGCACGCAGGAAGGTCGGCGGACCTCGCATCAATTGCGCAGAGCGCCGCGCGACGTGCAGCGAACGGAGGTCGGGCGCCGGTCGCCGCGGCGATTGGCGTGATACCCTGCGCCGATGCGCTTCTCTTATCATTCGCTCGCAATCGTCTCAGTGCTCGCGGGGGCCGGCTGCGAGGGGCCCGGGGCGACGACTGGCCAGGCCAGCGAGACCGGGGCCGCGACGACGACGACGACCACGAGCGGGACCGGCGAGACGGACGAGACGGCGACGACTGGCGAGACCACGACGACGGGCGAGACCACGACGAGCGGCGAGTCGAGCGGCGAGGCGCCGACGACCACCGATACCTCGACCACGACCGGCGGCGAGCTCGACATCCTCGAGCAGCTGGCGGCGATCGACGGCATGTGGGTGGGCGAGCTGCCGACGCCGATCGCGGGCTATCGCCTGTTCACGATGCTCTACGAGCAGCCGGCCGACCACGACGCGGAGGGCGGGCCGATCTTCAATCAGCGGATGACGCTGCTGCACCGCGACGTCGACGCGCCGATGGTGATCGTGACCGCGGGCTACAATATCAACACCAAGTCGGCGGCCCTGGGCGAGCCGGCGACGATGGTCGCGGCCAATCAGCTGACGGTCGAGCACCGCTTCTTCGACAAGTCGCGGCCGAGCATGCCCGACTGGACCGACCTCGACATCCGCCAGGCCGCCACCGATCACCACCGGATCGCCGCGGCCCTGCAGCCGCTGTACGCGGGCCGCTGGCTGGCGACCGGCGCGAGCAAGGGTGGGCTGGCGGCGCTGTACTTCCGCCGGTTCTTCCCGGCCGACGTCGACGGCACGATCGCCTACGTCGCGCCCTACAGCCACGGGGAGTACGACGCGCGCTACGAGGAGTTCATCGCCACGCTGGGCGACGAGACCTGCCGGCAGGCGCTGCGCGACGTGCAGCGCGAGGTGCTGCTGCGCCGGCCGGCGATGCTGGACCGCATGGCGGGGCAGGCCGCGACGTACGAATTGTTCGGGGCCGACGAGGTGCTCGAGACGGCGGCCCTCGACCTGCCGTTCGCGTTTTGGCAGTACCAGACCGCGAGCCTGTGCGCGTCGGTGCCGACGCCCGTTGCCAGCGACGACGAGGTGTGGGCATTTTTAAAAAAGGTCAGCGAGCCCAACTCGGACGCCGACCTGCTGCGGGTCGAGCCGTACTACTGGCAGTCGGCGACGCAGCTCGGCGGGATCTTCGTCGACGAGGCGGCGGTGGCCGATCTGCTGCTGTTCCCGGGCTTCAACACCGCCCGCAGCTTCATCGTGCCGGGGCCGGGCAAGACCCCCGGGCCGCACGATCCGGCGCCGGCGCAGGACGTCGCCGACTGGCTGGCCACCGAGGGAGAGCGGCTGCTGCTGATCTACGGCGAGAACGATCCGTGGACGGCCGGGGCGTTCGAGCTCGGCGACGCGGCCGATTCGTACCTGTTCCATGCGCCGGGCGGCAACCACGGGGCGCTGATCGCCGACCTCGCCGACGCCGACCGCGAGCAGGCGGTCGCGGCAGTGGAGGCGTGGGCGGGCACGGGGGCGCGCAGCGACGGAATGTTGCGACCGGCGCCGATCCGCGAGACGCTGCGGCAATTCGGCTGGTGACGGGGAGGCGCGTGAGCGAGAGCTGCGAGCGGCCCGGCACTGGGTCATTCGTCGGGCTTACTCGTATGATTTTACCGCGGACGGGATTCGCCGGAGACCCTCGGTATTGTTGCGTGAGGGATACGCCGATTCCCAGAATTTCGTCGGGTGACGGATCCGCCCTCGCGCGAGGTCGTCGCGCGAGGGCAGTAGTCGCCGCGGACGGTCAGGCGCGGCGGCGACGGCGGGCCAGGGCGCCGAGGACCAGCAGGCCGAACGCCCACGGCTGCGGGGTGTCGGAGTCCGAGCGGCAGGCGCATCCGCCCGCGTCGTTCGCGTCATTGCCGGCGGTGCCGGTGGCGCTGCCGGCCGCTCCGCCGCTGCTGCTGCTGTCGGACGAGCCGCCGCTGCTGGGATCGGATTCGGCGCCGCCCGTCGAATCACCGGTGGTGCCGCCGGTGGTCGGGGCCTCGCCGGTCGGGTCTTCGCCGGTGGTGGCGTCGACCTGGCATTCGGGCGAGAGGCTGTCGGGCGGGCACTGCAGATCGTCGAGCTGATAGACCTCGGGCCCGGGGCCCTTGACGAGCACCGGCTTGTCTCGCACCGGCGTGCCGAGCGGGATTGCATAGACCTCGGCGGCCGGGACGGTGACGACTGCGCCGAGGTCGAAGTCCCAGTTGTCGGCGACCTCGGGGCTCGGGACGTGGCGCCGCACGCCGCCGTCCTTGAGGTATACCTCGGGCGTGCCGTCGTCGGCGCGGATCAGCTGCGGCACGGGCTCGATGTCGATCCATTCGGGCAGCGCCAGCAGGGTCGGCTCGTCGACTGTGACGAGGTCCCAGAACACGTCGAACTTCCACGTGGCCAGGACGTCGGGGTGGGGGATGTGACGGCGGTACCCGGTCAAGGGCGGCGGGGCGCAGGTGAACGACAGCGGGCTCTGGCTCAGCTGCGGGTTCTTTTGGCCCTCGATGTCGATGCCGTAGACGTGGACCGGGCGGGTGGTGTTGTCGCGCAGGCTGAGCGGCACGCCGAGCTTGTAGCCGTGCGCGCACGAGCCGAGGGCCATGCACAGGTCTTCGCGGTGCAGGTTGGCGGTGGTCGGCACGCCGATGCCGTTGGGATCGCCGGCCGGTGCGTTGAAGTAGACGTGGACGTCGATCGAGGCGTCGGGCGCGTCGGGGTCCTGGGCCCAGCCGTACACGTTGTCGCAATCGACGGTGTCGAGGTAGCCCGTGGGCGCCAGGCTGATGTCACAGACGCCGCCGCCCGGACCGCCGCCCCACCACTCCCAGTGCCACGGTTCGCCCGGGACGGTCTCGGTGAACCCGTAGTTGCCGCCGTTGGCGTTCAGCCAGTTGTAGACGCCGGGCGTGGCGGTGTTGATGTCGAGCGCGTGACCGCTCTGGTGATTGGAGTAGCCGGGCTTGGCCGCCAGGTTGCAGCTGTTGCAGTTGCAATTGATGTAGCAGCCGTAGAGGTACTCCTGCTCCGACATGGTGCGGAAGCCGCTGTTGATGTGCATGTCGACGCCGGCCGCGGCCGCGGCCTCGCGCATGACCCAGTAGGCGTTGGCGGTGCTCTTCTCGACCGGGCGCCCGTCGATGTGGACGACGGTGATCTCGAACGGGTTGCCGCTGGTGTAGCCGGTGTCCTTGCTCTCGGCGCAGTCGATCGGGGCTGGGTGCTCGCCGATGTCGGGCGGGGCGGTCAATTCACAGACGTCCTGGTATTCGTGCGGCCCGTCAGCCCGGGCGGCGGAATACGGCGCCATCCAAAGCGCGGCGAGAACAGCATGTCGGAGCGAGATCGCGGTGGGCATGGACGCCCACGCTATCACGGGCACGCGGGGACGGGCAGGGCACACGACGGCCTCGCAAGTCCTGCGTCTGTCGCGGGGGCGAAGCTCGGAGGGGTGGGGTCCGCCGGCCACCGACTGGACGGGCCGGCAATCACGCGAACGGGAGTTCATCGATGGCTCCGCGCGTCGTGGCCAGGCGCGAGACTGTGGGGAGGCAGTCGGCGCTCGCAGAGGCCGCGGGGCGCGCATGGCCTGTCTCTTCGACCATGTCGGTGAGAGCGGTGGCGCGACCAGGCCTCGATGCGTCAGGGGGCGCGGGGCCGTGCCGACCGCCGGCGTGTCGCTGCGGGCCGCGCGTCCACGGCCGGGTGAAGCTCATCCGTGCGGCGCTCCGCGAGCGCGGCGATATGGGTTCACTCGTCCGACCGGTCTCGCTCCTTGGTATCGAGCTCCTCGATCGTCTCGGCGACCTCCTCGGAGATCGGAATGAGGCCAGGCGGGCATTCATGGTCCGCGAGCAGCGGCCGCAGCCACGGGATGAGCGAGGCATCGCCGAGCTGGCCGAGCGCGAACACGGCCCAGTAGCGGACCTCGGCGGAGGGATCGTCGAGCACCAGGAGGAGCTCGTCGATGCCCCTCGGGTCGAAGATGCAGGCGAGCGATTCAGCCGCCATGCCGCGGACGTGCGGCGCTTCGCCCGGGCGGTGCAGGGCCGCGCGCAGCGCTTCGAAGGCGCGCTTGTCGGCGATCACGCCGAGAGCGTGCGCCGCGTACATGCGGACGTAGGAATCGGGGTCGCTCTCGAGGCACTGGACGAGCCGCGCGATCGCGTCGTCACCGCCCAGGATGCCGAGCCAGCGCGCGGCCCCGCCGCGAAGTTCGACCGATTCGGCCGCGAGACAGCGGGCGAGCGTCGGGAACGCGCGCTGGTTTCCCAGCCGCGCCAGGTACCAGCACGCGGTCTCTCGCAGGTCCGCCTCATGCTCGCTGCCGGCGAACGCGAGCAGGTCGTCGTACGTCTTGACGCCGGCTTGCCACAGACGATCGAGGTCCTGCTGCGCGCTGGCCCGGCTCTCGGCCAATAACTGCCGGACGATCGCCTCCATCTTCTTGCGGAACTTCGACATGACGTCACGTTCGCCGAGTTCGTATCACAAAAGTCGATGCAGATTCACGCGTCGGGCAGGTCCCGCTCCTTGGTGGAGTGCTCGAGTATGTGGATCGTGTCGGCCACCTCCTGGGAGATCGGAATGAGGCCGGGCGGGCATTCATGGTCCGCGAGCAGCGGCCGCAGCCACGGGATGAGCGAGGCATCGCCGAGCTGACCGAGGGCGAACACGGCCCAGTAACGGACCTCGGCGGAGGGATCGTCGAGCACCAGGAGGAGCTCGTCGATGGCTCTGCGGTCGAAGAGACAGGCGAGCGATTCCGCCGCCATGCCGCGGACGTGCGGGGCTTCGTCCGAGCGGTGCAGGGCGGCGCGCAGGGCTTCGAACGCGCGCTCGTCGGCGAGCACGCCGAGAGCGTGCGCGGCGTACATGCGGACGTAGGAATCGGGGTCGCTCTCGAGGCACTGGACGAGCGGCGCGATCGCGTCGGCGTCGCCCAGGTTGCCGAGGCAGCGCGCAGCCTCGCAGCGAAGTTGGTCTGATTCAGCCACGAGACAGCGGGCGAGCGTCGGGAGCGCGCGTCGGTCTCCCAGTGAAGCCAGGTAGGCGCACGCGATCTCTCGCAGAGTCACCTCATGCTCGCCTTCGGCGACCGCGAGCAGGTCGTCGTACGTCTCGACGCCGGCTTGCCATAGACGCTCGAGGTCCTGCTGCGCGCTGGCCCGAGTCTCGGGCGGAAACTGCCCGACCATCGCCTCCATCTTTTTGCGGAACTTCGCCATGCGTCACTCTCGCGAGCATTTCGTATCGCAGTTGCAGTGACGCTCGAGCATGAGGGCTGCCGTCAGGGCTGGGCCAGGAGCTGCTCGAGGGCGTCCCACATGGCGGCGAAGCGGTCGCTGTAGAGCGCGGCGCGGAAGTCGGGCTGCTCCTGGCGATAGACCGCGAGCATCCTCGACTTGGTGGCGGCGGAGTGGCCGGCGTTGGCGAGGCGGTCGCAGATCTTCACGAAGGTGGCGACGTCGCTGGCGCGGATGCCCTCGTAGTAGCGCGCGTTGGCTCGCTCTTTACGGGTGCGGCCCTTCTCGTTGGTCAGGGCGAAGGCGACCTCGGCCACGGCCTCGTTCGTGGCCTTCTTGACGTCGTTGTAGGTCTGCCGGGCGTCCTCGATGGCGTCGTGGACCCAGGCGCCGGCGAGGGCGATCGGTCGCTGGTCCTCGTCGAGCAAGTGGAGGAACTCGACCGCGCGTTCTACGACCATGCTCAGGTGGCTGGCATACGGCCGGCCGTCGTACAGATGATGGGTGTCCGCGTGGGCGCGAGTGGCGTAGCTCTGGGCCGCCTGCACCAGGGGGTGGACGAGGAGCTGAGTCATGCTCTCCATACGCCCCAACGGTCCACCGATTCAAAGTTCGATGAACGGCCGCGCGCGCGCCAAGAGCCGTGAGGGACCCCTCGCGCTGCTCGTCCGATACGCGGGTTCCGGCGGTTGCTTTCGCGGCGAAAACCGAGGCGCGGCGAGCGGGCGAGGACCGCCATGTCGACGGGGACCGGCAGCGACGGGTGATGAGCGCGGCGCAGGACGCATCGCGGGAGCGCCGAGATGTCAGATGTCTTTTGAGACATGCTGGACGGCGAAGCTCGAATCCAGTCGGACAAAGATGTCTTTTGAGACAGGCTGGGATAGAACTTGGATCGCGCAGGGGACGGCTCGCGGAGCGGCGGATTCGGATGTCTTTTGAGACAGGCTGCGACACGACCCTCCATCGCGTCGCGGCTCGCCGAGTGCCGCGAACAATGCTGTCTTTCGAGACAGGATGAGACGCGGCGCGCCTGCGGACGTGCAGCGGGTGGAGCGCACGGAGGTGCGGACGCTCGACCGGCGGCGAAGAGACCGGCCGGTGAGGCCCGGGCCGCTCCCTCGCGCGCGCCAACGAGCGGGCGCTCCGTGTCATACTGCCGGCCATGATGCGCGGGATCGGCACGCTCTCTCTCGTCACTCTCGTCGCGGTGGGGGCCTGTGCCGGCGGAGAAGGCTCCGACAGCCGCGGCGGCAGTGCCACCGAGACGACGGTCGGGGCGGTGACGGCCACCGACGCGACCGGGACGGCCACCGACGCGTCGACCGGCACCGAGTCAGCCAGTGGCACGACGACCGAGGGGGGCGGGACCGACTCGGCGACGATGGGGACGACTGCGGTGGTGCCGACGACGACCGAGGCGGTCACGACCGAGACACCGACCGGGACCACGAGCTCGACGACCGGCGAGCCGTGCGAGCCGGTGCAGTGCTCCGCCGACTTGAAGGGGCTGGAGTGCGAGGGGCAGCTGGTGTCGCTGTGCGAGGAGGACTCGTACTGCATCGAGGGCGCGTGCACGCCGCTGGAGCCGTGCGAGGCCGCGGCGCTGCTGCAGGGCAGCGAGGGCTGCGAATTCTGGGCGGTGAAGACGCAGACGACCAAGACCGGCGGCTGCTTCGCGGCGTTCGTGGCCAACACCTGGGACGAGCCGGTCCACATCGAGGTCGAGTACGACGGGCAGAGCCTCGACGTCGCCGGCTTCACGCGGATCCCCGAGGGCCAGGGCGAGAACATCGACTACGCGCCCTACGACCCGGTGGCCGGGCTGCCGGTCGGGCAGGTGGCGCTGGTGTTCCTGTCCCGAGGGCCAGGTGACAACCCGGACTGCCCGGCGCCCGCGGGCGTGGCGACGGAGACCGAGGTCGCGGGGACGGGGCGCGGCAAGGGGTTCCGGATCTCGACCGACCGGCCGGTCGCCGCCTACCAGATGCTGCCGTACGGCGGCGGCTCGGTGGCGATCACGTCGGCGACGCTGATGCTGCCGACGAGCGTGTGGGACACCAATTACGTGGTCGTCAACGCTTATGCGCAGAGCGTCGCGGTGCCGGCGGCGCGGCCGCTGTGGGCCGTCGTCGCTGGCGAGGACGGCACCGAGGTGACGATCGATCCGAAGGTAGCGATCGTCGGCGGTCCGGGCGTCACCGCCGGCGCGGCCGGGGTGCCGATCAAGTACAACCTCGCGCGCGGCGAGACGATCCAGTTCGCGCAGTCGGCCGAGCTGACGGGCTCGCCGCTGGTCGCCAACAAGCCGGTCGGGGTGTTCGGCGGGGCGAGCTGCTTCAACGTGCCGGTGGACGCCTCGTACTGCGACGGGGCGCACCAGCAGATCCCGCCGATCAAGGCGCTGGGCAGCGCGTACGTGGCGGTCCGCTACAAGAACCGGCTGGCGATGGGACAGGAGGAGACGCCGCCGTGGCGGCTGGTCGGCACGGTCGACGGGACCACGCTGTCGTGGCAGCCGGCCAAGCCGGCGGGCGCGCCCGACACCTTGTCTTTCGGACAGGTCGTCGAATTCGCGGCGGCGGGGCCGTTCACGGTGCGCAGCCAGGACAGCGAGCACCCGTTCTACCTGGCGGGTTACATGACGGGCGGGCAGCTGCACGACAACCGCGGCGACCCCGAGTGGGTCAACGTGATCCCCTCGGAGCAGTACCTCGACCGCTACGTGTTCTTCACCGACCCGACGTATTCGGAGACCAGCCTGGTGGTGGTGCGGCGCAAGCAGGACGGCGCCTACGCCGACGTGACGCTCGGCTGCGCCGGCGTGCTGGACGGCTGGGCCGCGGTCGACGACGAGCACGAGTACACCCGCGTCGACCTCGTGACCGGCAACTTCGAAGACGTCGGCCAGTGCTCGAACGGCCGCCACGAGATCACGAGCGCCAACCCGATCGGCGTGACGGTGTGGGGCTGGGGCTCGCCGGAGTCGGTCGACTTCTACACGCTGAACGTGTCGTACGCGTACCCGGCGGGGGCGGCGATCCGGCCGATCAACGACGTGATGATCATGCCGCAGTGACCGCGCCGCTCAGTTGAGCAGGCGACCCGGCGGCGGCGGCGGGCCGGGCTCGCCGCGCTTGCGGGCGAACAGGCCGCGGTTGTACAGGGCCATGCGGTAGAGGTGGCCGCGCTCGCAATAGAAGGTGATCGTGCAATAGCCGTCGCCGTGGAGCGAGGCCGGCAGATCGATCCACGACACGTGTATCGGCAGGGCGTCGAGCTCGTCGAGGCGCTCGCGCACGAGCGGGAGGCCCTCGGCCAGCGCGTCGAGGTCGTGCCACACGCCGGGCTCGGCGGCGAACAGGCGGGCCAGCAGCGGCTCGTGGCGCCGTTCGCCGACCAGGTCGGCGGCGAGGTCCTCGAGCAGCAGCTCGGCGTCGGTGGGTTCGTCGGGGTCGTGGTCCGTCAATGGCTCTGCAGGTTGGCCCCCGCGAGGCCGGTCGCGCCTTCGGGGGCCGGGTTGTTGTCCGGATTGCTGTCAGTCGCCCCGCCGAAGCCGGCGGTGCAGCGGTCGATGGTATGGACGAACACGACGCGAGCGGCACGCGCGAGGCGGGCCCGAGGGCTCGCCGCCGGTGCTGTCGGTGCCATCATTCCCGCCGACACCGCCGGTGCTCGAATCGTCGTTGGCCGGGCCGCGGTCGCCGCCGTTGCCATCATTGCCGCGGTTGCCGGTGGTCATCTCGTTGCCCGTGACGGGTGGATGATGCCAGCGTCCTCGCCTGTTTTGACACAGGAGTAATTGCATCTGCATTCGCCGGTGAGGGGCGTCAACGCCGTCGAAGAGGCCGTCGGGCAGCCGAGATCGCGCACCCCGGGGCGGGCGGTCGGGGCGGTCTGGGCATCGGTGGTCGAGGTCGTCGCGTCCGTGGTGGCGGTGCCGGTGGTGGTGGCAGGGCCCGAGGTTGTCGTGGTCGTCAGGTCGGGACCGATGGTGGTGGTCGTCGTCGCGGCCGGGACGGCGGTGGTGATGGTCGTCGTCGTGCCGGTGTCGGTCGACGTCGCGGTCGCCGAAGCTGCGGTCGACAGGCTGGCGGCCAAACGGCGTGCTCCGAGCATTGCGCGGGGAATCTTCGGCAGGAGCGGTGCCTGCTTTCAAGGCATCCGGGCTGCGCCTCGACCCTGTCGCTGGCGTAAGCCGAGATCGGGGGGTCTCGGGTGCGCAGCGGCTCGCACACCGCCTGCCGGATGGCCGCCTTTCGGGTCGTGTGCCGTAATTGGGGGACGTTTTTGTCCGCGGATGTCCCTGGTTGACGAGGCGAACTCGAGGTTATGGTCCGCGCATGCGAGTAAGCAATTGTACGAAGCGGCAGATCCTTGGTTATTTCCTGAGCGCGGCCCCCGTGGTGCTCTTGAGCGCGTGTCCGAGCGGCTCGGTCACGACCACCGACTCGGGGACGGAGACGGACACCGACACGTCCTCAGGGACGGATACGACCGGCTCGATGACGAGCATGCCGGATCCGACCGAGACCGTGCCGACGACCGGCACCACGACCGGCACGACGACCGAGACCACGACCGAGCCGAGCACCGACACCGACACCGACACTGACACCGACACCGGGCCGGCGCCCGTGTGCGGCGACAGCAACATCGACGCGGGTGAGGAGTGCGACAACGGGGCCAACAACGGCGACAGCGCTGCCTGCACCTCGGAGTGCAAGGAGAACGTGTGCGGCGACGGCAAGGTCGGACCAGGCGAGGGCTGTGACGAGGGTCCGGACAATGGCGGCGAGAACTGCAAGGACGACTGCAGCGTGCCGAGCTGCGGCGACGGCGCTGTCGACCTGAACGAGGAGTGCGACGACGCCAACACGGAGGACACCGACGAGTGCACGAACGCGTGCACCAACGCCGCCTGCGGCGACGGCTTCTCGCAGGCGGTCAACATGGAGGAGTGCGACGACGGGGCCGCCAACGGCGCCAACGCGACGTGCACCCCCGAGTGCAAGGCCAACGTCTGCGGCGACGGGTTCGCGTGGACCGACGGCGGCGAGGAGTGCGACTCGGGCAAGGACAACGGCCCGGGCACGAGCTGCCTCGAGAACTGCGTGCTCAACGTCTGCGGCGACGGCGACAAGGGCCCGGGCGAGACCTGCGACGACGGCAACACGATGGCGGACGACGGCTGCAGCGCGACCTGCACGCTCGAGGGCTGCGGCGACGGGGAACCCGACGACGGGGAGGAGTGCGACGACGGCCTCAACGGCGATCAGGACGACGGCTGCACCGATCTGTGCCAGGCGCCGAAGTGCGGCGACGGGTTCGAGCAGTCCAGCCTCACGGAGCAGTGCGACCTCGGGGCCGCGAACAGCAACACCGGCGACTGCACGCTCGAGTGCAAGGACGCCAAGTGCGGCGACGGCTTCATCCAAGAGAACGTCGAGCAGTGCGACGACGGGGCCGGCAACGGCGACGACAAGGCGTGCCTGTCGCTCTGCGTGACCGCCGTGTGCGGCGACGCCAAGGTGCTCGCCGGCGTCGAGCAGTGCGACGACGGCAACGTGAACAACCAGGACGGCTGCACCAACGTGTGCAAGCTGGCCTCCTGCGGCGACGGCTTCATGCAGGGCGGCGAGCAGTGCGACGACGGCAACATGGAGTCGACCGACGCCTGCACCAACGCCTGCAAGACCGCGACCTGCGGCGACGGCTTCACCCAGCAGGGCGTCGAGGAGTGCGACGACGGCAACGCCAACCCGAACGACGGCTGCACCCCCATGTGCAAGGCCAACAAGTGCGGTGACGGCATCCTCAACGTCGGCGTCGAGCAGTGCGAGGACGGCAACGCCGTCAACGGCGACGGTTGCAGCGCGACCTGTCAGTTCGAGCAGCCCAACGAGAAGGTGACCAAGAACGCCCTCGGCCTGGCGATCCCGGACAACACCTACAACGGCACCGTCGCCTCGATGGCGTGCACCACCCTGGTCGTCAACGGCGGCGGCAACGGCACGGTCAAGGACGCGACGCTGCGGATCGGCATCAACCACACCTTCGTCGGCGACCTGGGGATCAAGGTCGTCAACCCGGCCAACCAGGTGGTGACGTTGATGCTCAGCCCGGGCACCGTCGAGACCAACGACGACGGCGGCAACTACATCGGCGACTCGGCGAACCTCGACGCCGCGTTCCCGCTGTTCTTCCGCGACGCCGGGGTCACCGACGCCGAGACGATGGGCGACACCTCCACCAACACCGACCTGGTCATCTGCAAGGACGACTTCCGCTGCGACTACAAGCCGAATCCGGGCAAGGGCCCCGGCCCGAACCTCGCCGCGTTCGCCGGCAGCATGGGCGCGGGCAACTGGCAGGTCTGCGTGGGCGACAACTACGTCGGCGACACCGGCACGCTGCAGAGCGCCGAGCTCACGGTCGTTTTCAACCCGTGATTCGCACGCCGGGGCGGTGACGGCTGACCTCGGCGAAACACGTTCCATGCGATCGGCCGATCGCACGTGAGAGTCGGCCCCACAGAGCGGCGCTCGGGACCCAGGTCCCGGCGCCGCTCTCGTATTCGGGCGAGGAAAGCCGTTCCTGCGGCCGCGCCGTCCCGTCGTCGCGCCGCCGACGGCGCTCGCCCGGCCGGCCCTGCGCCCTCCTCGCCGCTCGCCCGATCGTCGGCTTCGGCTGTGCGCGCCGCGAGAAAGCGCTATGAATTGTCCCGTGACCCGAGCTTGCGTAGCGAGCCTCGCCCTCGTCGGTCTGCTCGGACAGACCGGCTGTTGGATGTCGGTGCCGGTGCTGGAAGCCTCGGCCAGCCCGGGCATGGTGCCCGCAGTGATCGCGCCGGAGTCCGACGCGGCGGTGGCCGCGGCCGACCTCGACGAGGAGATCGACGATGTCGACGGCGGCGACCCGTCGGCGCTGCCGGAGCCGTCGCGCCAGCTCGAGGTCGAGGCAGAGCTGGTCGAGGCCCGCAGCGCCGCGCACTGCGGCAAGAACAAGTTCGTGGTGGTGATGCGCTACGCGGTGAAGCGGGTGCTGTCCGGCAGCTACGACGAGCGCGACCTGTTCGTCGCTCACCAGTGCCCGGAGATGGGCCTGCCGACGTGCCGCGACGGCAAGGGCGCACGTGTCCGCGCGTTCCGGGCCGGCGAGGTGCATCGGCTGCAGCTGGTCCAGGGGACAGGCAGCGGCAAGGTCGTCGACAAGTTCAACACCGGCGCGAGCGCCGAGCTGCCGCGCTACCATTCCCGCTGCGGCGCGGCCGGGACCTGAGGGCGCTCTGCGCCTGGCAGAGGCGGCGGAGCAGGCGCGAGCGCAACGCATGTGGCGGATCGAGCATGCTCGATCGGGCATGTTCCACCGGGCATGGCGCAAGAGACATGCGCCGAAGGACAGGCGTCACGGGACGTGGCCGTGGGCCATCGGCTGGGTGGCGGCGACGCCCCAGCCGTTGCGGTCGACGGCGATGAGGCCGACGTCCCAGCGCGGATCGAACGCGCCGGCGGCCCGGGCCACGGCCTCGCGCGCGGGGGTGCCGGCGGCCAGCGCCTGGTAGACGGTGCGGGCCAGCGCCTGGCGGATGATCTCCTCGCCGTGGCCGGTGCAGGCGACCGCGCCCGCGGGGCCGGCGAACAGGCCGGCGCCGTAGATCGGCACGTCGCCGACGCGGCCGTAGAGGGTGACCGAGGTGCCGCCGGTCGAGAGGGTGGCGGCGAAGCGATGATCGGCGGTGCGGGCGACCGCGCCGACAGTGTCGCCGCCGTAACGCCAGGCGACCATGTCGGGCGGCATCTCGCCGGGGTAGTTCCAGTAGATCCGCCAGTCCGGCTCCTGCGTGCCGGGCGTCTCGATGACCTCGCGCAGGCGCTTCATGCGGGCCGCGTACTTGGCCTCGGCCTGAGGCGAGCGCGGGACCTCGTCGGGCAGGCCGAGCTTGTGGGCGAAGCGGGTCGCGCCCTCGCCGACCAGCAGCACGTGCGGCGAGTCGAGCACCAGGCGGGCGGCGCGGATCGGGTTCTTGACCCGCTCGATCGCCGCGACCGCGGCGAAGCGGCCGTCGTCGGTCATGAGCGAGGCGTCGAGCTGGATCGTCCGGCCGTCGAGGCGGATGTTGGCGCCGGTGCCGGCGTTGTAGCGCGGGTCGTCCTCGAGCACGACCGCGGCGGCGATCGCCGCGTCGAGGGCGCTGCCGCCGGAGGCCAGGACGTCGCCGCCGGCCGCGGCCGCGCGCTCGGCCCCGTCGGCGTCGCTCAGCGGCGAGCCGACGCCGGCGTGGGTGACCACCAGCGGGCCGCTCGGGACTTCGGCGCCGGTGCGGATCGGCAGCTCGCGGGCGGGGCTGTCCGGAGGGGCAATGTCCGGAGGGACAGGTGAGGTGTCCTTCGGGGCATGTGGGCGGCGGCTGTCCGAAGGAACAGGCAAGCTGTCCTTCGGGGCAGGCGGCGGGCCGCAGGCGAGCGCGGCGACGAGGACGACGAGCGGGCGGAGCTGCACGCGCACAGCATGCCGCAGGCGGCCGTCATTTGCCGCGGGGGCAGGCGCCGACGCAGCGGCGGGCGGCCGGATCGCAGGTGCCGAGGAAGCACGGGCCGGCGTCGCCGGGGCCGCCGCCGGGGCCGGGCCGGCAGGGCTCGCCGTAGCCGAGGTCGGGCTGACAGGTGTGCGCGGCGGGGTCGCAATGGTGATAGGGGCCGCAGTCGTTGCGCTCGCTGCAGGCCGCGCCGGTGTCGCCGCGCGGAAGGCAGCGGCCGTCGTCGGCACAGCGCATGCCGAGCGGGCAGCGGGTCTCGGCGGCGGCTGGATCGCAGGTCGCTCCGGCGTCGGCGACGGGTCGGCACGTGCCGGGCGCGGCGAGGGTTGGCTCGCCCGCGCTGCTCGATGGGGCGGCCAGGCGCAGGCCGTCGCAGCGCAGGCCGTCGGCGCAGGCGTCCTGCCAGCTGCAGGCGGCCCCGGCCGGCAAGCGGGCGCGACAGCTCGGCGCGGCGGCGCTGAAGTCACAGAAGTGCTCGGGGGCGCAGTCGTGGCCGAGCGAGACGCGGCGACACGCTCGACCCTCGCCGCGCCGCGCCGCGCACACGCCGAGCTGCTCGCGGCGGTAGGCGTGCGGCTCGCGGCTGGGCGCGACGTAACCCTGGCACACGAGGCCCGGTCGACACGCCTGCCAGTGGTTGTTGCACGCGGCCCCGGGGCCATTGCGCGGGCGGCAGACGTCGCGGTCGCAGTAGAGGTCGGCGCCGCACAGCGTGCGGTCGTCGCAGGGCCCGCCCGCCGCGAGCGTGTGAGCGCGGCACTCCCCGGGGCAGCCGAGCTGACCGCTGCAGTAGCCGTCGATGCACTCCTCCCAGCGCTCGCACTTGCCGCCTGACGGCACGGTGGGCAAGAGGCCGGCCGGGACGGCGCCGGCGAGGCAGCCGTCGGGCATGACGTCGTGATCGACTGCGCAGGCGGCCTCGGCGAGGAGGTGCAGGCAGGCGGCGGCGAGGGCCGGATCGAAGCGATAGCGGCGGGCCTGCAGGCCGCGCTCGACGCCGAGGAGGACGCGGGTGCGCGGCTGCTCGCGCAGGCATCGCTCGCGCTCGGAGGCGCCGATCTCACCGCAGCGGACGGCGCGATCGCAGCGCAGCGGCGCGGCGAGGGCGAAGTACTCGGCCGGGTCGCGCGGGGGCGCTGCGGCCGTGGATTCGCGTGAGGGCGTCGCGGCGGGGTCGGAGGGCGGTGCCGACAATGACGGGTCGGCGGACGCGGGGGGCGATGGTGACGAAGTTGCGGACGCCGCGGGCGAGTCGGGGGGTGATGACAATGGGGCGGCCGGGTCGCTCGCGCTTGCGAGAGAAGAGGGCGCCGGAGCGGACGAGGAACCGGCCGAGCGAGCGGGGGTCGCCGCGCGCTCGTCGGCGTTTCCCGCGGTGCAGGCGATCACGCAGGCCAGCGCGAGCAGGGCCGCACGCATGGGTCCACAATACCACGGCCGTGGGCTGATTGAGATGGTTCTTCGGACATGTCCACAGGGACACGGACGGGCTGGCGCCCGTCTTGCGGCTCGCCCGATCCGAACGGCCTTGACGCTGGCGCGCGGTGGGCGATAGCGTGCCGCATGCGATCTACCTCGCCCGTGTGGCTCGTCGCGCTCGTGCTGGCCTGCAACGACGAGTCCGGCGCGGAAGCGACCGGCGCGGCGGGGACGTATCCGACGACGCTGCCCAACCTGACGCTGTCCGGCGCCCCGGGCGAGACGACCACCGAGGTGGGCAGCGAGTCGCAGGGGTCGACGACGGGCGCGGAGGCGACGTCGGAGGGGGCGGTGACGACGGGCGGCGGGGGCCCGAAGTTCGACCTCGGCGATGACACCGGGCCGAGCACGACGACCGGGCCCGACGACGTGCTGTGCCCGTGCGCGCCCAAGCTCGACCTCATCTACGTGCTGTCCGACGACCGCGAGCTGTGGACCTACGATCCGCTCGGCAACAGCTTCGAGCTGGTCGGTCCGCTCGGCTGTCCGACCACCGACGGCACGTTCTCGATGGGCGTCGGCCGCGACGGCTTCGCGTGGATCCAGACGACCCTCCCGCAGGGTCCCAGCAATTACGTCGGCGACCTGTTCCGCCTCGACGTGACCAATCCGCAGAATTGCGTCGACCCGAACTACGTACCCGGCGCCAACGGGTGGGTCCACTTCGGCATGGCGTTCGTGTCGGCGAGCGCCGACGACCCGTGCGACGCGCTGTACGGCCAGCACTGGAACGGCCAGGCGGGGCTGTGGTCGGAGGGGCCCGGGGCCGGCAAGCTCGGGGTGTTCGACCCGGTGGTGATGCAGATGACCACGATCGGCCCGACCAATTACAACGGCGCCGAATTGACGGGGACCGGCGACGGCCGGCTCTACGCGTTCGGCGGGGTGCCGAACGCCAAGCTGATCCAGTTCGACAAGCAGACGGCGCAGGCGATCGAGACGCTGCCGTTCAACAACCTGCCGCTGACGAACGCGTTCGCGTTCGCGTTCTGGGGCGGCGACTTCTACTTCTTCACCCTCGGCGACCCGAACGGTCAGGCCGACTACAGCAAGGTGACGAAGCTCGACTACGACGACAGCGACAACAGCGGCAAGGCGCTGACGACGGTCCACGCGAACGCGCCGATCCGCGTCGTCGGGGCCGGGGTATCGACCTGCGCGCCGCTCGAGCCGCCGGGTTGAGGCGGGTCGGCGGCATTGCAGCGACATGTCCGCGAGGGCATGTCCTGCGAGACAGGTCGCGGCGCGGAGCTACGCCGCGCCGGCGTCGGGCGGCGTCGATGCGGCGGCGGCCGCGGCGGTGCGGTCGTGGTAGGCCAGCGAGTGGGCGGCCATCTCGGCCATGCGCAGGGCCATGATGCGCTCGGCCATCACGGCGCCGTCGGCTCCGTGGCGCAGGAGGTGCTCGACCTCGCCCTCGGAGTGGCCGCGGGCGATGATGGTCATGTCGGGCTTGGCCTCGCGCAGGCGCGCCACGATCTCGCCGGCCTCGAGGGCCTGCGGGATGGCGAGCAGGGCCAGGCGGGCCTGGGCGAACCCGGTCTCGGCGAGGACGCGGGGGTTGGCCGCGTTGCCGCAGATCGCCGGGATCCCGCGCGCCTGGGCGCGGTCGACGAGATCGGGGTCGGTGTCGACGACCAGCAGCGGCGTGCCCCGTTCGCGCAAGATCTGGGCGATCGAGCTGCCGACCCGGCCGAAGCCGATCAGCAGCACGAACGGGCCCTCGGGGGCCGGCGGGCCGGACGCGATCACGGCCTTCTTCTCGGCCTCGGCCAGGTCGCGGCGGCGCTGCCAGCGGTCGAGGGCGGCGAACAGCAGCGGGTTGCAGAGGATCGAGAGGATAGCGCCGGCGAGGATCAGGTCGCGCGCCCCGGTCGGCATGAGGTCGAGCTCGACGCCGAGGCTGGCGAGGATGAACGAGAACTCGCCGATCTGCGCCAGGCTGACGGAGATGGTCAGGGCGGTGGCGAAGGGGTGACGAAACGCGAGCACCAGCGCCAGGGCGGCGATCGACTTGCCGATGATGATGATCGCGCAGGTGGCGAGCACGAGCAGCGGCTGCTCGATGAGGATCCGCGGGTCGAACAGCATGCCGACGGACACGAAGAACAGCACCGCGAAGGCGTCGCGCAGCGGCAGCGAGTCGCTCGCGGCCTTGTGGCTGAACTCGGACTCGGTCAGCAGCATGCCGGCGAAGAAGGCGCCGAGGGCCAGAGAGACGTTGAACAGGATCGCCGCGCCGAGAGCGACGCCGAGGGCGATCGCCAGCACGCACAGGGTGAACAGCTCGCGCGAGCCGGTGCCGGCGATCTGCTCGAGCATCCACGGGATCGCCCGCCGGCCGACGACGAGCATGAGGGCGAGGAAGCCGGCGACCTTGACCAGGGTGAGGCCCAGCGAGAGCCACAGCTCGCTTCCGTCGCCGCCGGCGGCGATCGCGGGCACGAGCACGAGCGCCAGCACCATCGCCAGGTCCTCGACGATGAGCCAGCCGATGGCGATCTTGCCGCGCGGGCTGTCGAGCAGGCGCCGCTCCTCGAGCGCGCGCAGCAGCACGACGGTGCTGGCGACCGACAGCGCCAGGCCGAACATCAGGCCGGCGCTGGCCGGCCAGTCGAGCACCCACCCCATGCCCGCGCCGAGGCCGGTGGCGAGCGCGATCTGGGCGACCGCGCCGGGGATCGCGATCGACTTGACGTCGAGCAGGTCGCGCAACGAAAAGTGCAGGCCGACGCCGAACATCAGCAGGATCACGCCGATCTCCGACAGCTCGTTGGCCAGCGCCGCGTCGGCGACGAACCCCGGCGTGTGCGGGCCGACGACGACGCCCGCCGCGAGGTAGCCGACGAGCGGCGACATCCGGGCGCGCGTCGCCAATGCGCCGAGCGCGAACGCGAAGACCAGGCCGGCGGCGATCGTGTCGAGCAGGGGGGTGTGATGGAGCATCGCTATGTGCATGCTAACCGCGGCGGTCGGCGCTGCCGGCGAGGGGATACGACAGAAGCCCGGTCATGCCCGCCGCGAATCCGTATTCGGGGCCGACGACCGGCGTGTCGCGCGGCGCGAATCGTCGATCGGCCGAGCGAGCCCGGCGGCAGGCGCCTGTCGCAGGTGGCGCGGCTGCGGGCGGGCGGACGAGCGAGATGTCCTTGCGGACATGTCATGTCGCGGGCGAGGCGGCGCCGCGGCGAGTCGAGCGAGCGGAGGGCCGTCGCGGGCGCCGGGACGGCCGAGCTCGTCGGCGCGCCGGGCGGTGAATGACGAGATGTCCTTGCGGACATGTCATCTCGTGGGTCCGAGGACCGATGGGGCCGGTGAGACGGACGGTCGCGGCGACTTTCGCCGACGTCATGCGCTTCGCGGCCGAGCTCGCTGCCGCGTCCGAAGGCCGGGCGTGGCGCGCTCCGAGGAGCGAGGGCGGGTCGGTGGTATGGTGCGAGGCGTCCCTGGAGGTCGTCGTGGCGTACCTGTTCCTGTCGGCGGCGATCGTTTTCGAAGTGGTCGCCACGTCGTTCCTGCGCTTCACCGCGGGCGAGCGGGCCACGTGGTGGTCGTACCCGATCGTGGTCTGCGGCTACGTGCTGGCGTTCGTCGCGCTCGCGCTCGCGCTCGGCCGCGGGATCCCGCTGGGGATCGCCTACGCGGTGTGGGCGGGCGTCGGCGTGGTGCTGGTGGCGCTGGTGAGCTGGTTCGCGTTCGCCGAGACGCTGACCGGCGCGCAGTTGGTCGGCATCGGCCTGGTGGTCGCGGGGGTGGTCTTGCTCGAGCTCGGCGGCGCACACCCGAGCTGAGGCGCGTAATCACATGGCTTCGAGGACATGTCGATGGGGACATGTCATGATTCGTCGACGGGCGCGTCCTCGCCGGGCGCGCCGTGGGCGAGCGGCAGGGTGAAGGTGAACACTGCGCCGGCGTGGTCGCTGGCGACCGACATGCGGCCGTCGTGGGCGTCGACGATGCTGCGGGCGATCGAGAGGCCGAGGCCGAGGCCCTTCTTGCCGCCGCGCACGGTCGACCAGAACGGTTCGAAGATGTGCGGGAGGTCGGCCTCTTCGATCCCGGGGCCCTGGTCGCGGACGGAGAAGCGGACCTGGCCGTCGACGAGGTCGCCCTCGACGACGACCTCCTGGCCGGAGGCGCTGAACTTGATCGCGTTGTCGAGGAGGTTGCCGAACACCTGGGCGATCCGGGTGCGATCGCAGAACAGCGGGGCCTGAGCCATGCGCAGGCGGGCGACCAGGCGCACGCTCTTCTTGTCGGCGAGCGGCTTCTGCAGGGCGAGCGCGTCCTCGAGGATCTCGCGGGCGTCGGCGACCTCGCGCTCGAGCACGGTGGGACGGCCGGCCTGGGCGCCGGCGAGGTCGAGCAGGTTCTCGGTGAGGCGCTCGATGCGAGCCGCGCTGCGCTGGATGACCGCGACGTTCTCCTCGGCGTCGCGCAGCTTCTTGACCAGGACTGTGGCGCCGAGGGTGATGGCGCTGAGCGGGTTGCGGAGGTCGTGCGAGACGACGGTGAGCACGTCCTCGCGGGCCTGGCTGGCGCGCAGGGCCTCGGCGTGCTCGCGGGCGTTGTCGAGGGCGAGGGCGAGCCGGTCGCCGACGCGGCGCACCAGCTCGAGGTCGTCGTCGTCGAGCCGACGCGCGGCGAGCAGGCGGACGACCCCGAGCGCGCGGCCGCGGGCGAGCAGCGGCGCGAGGATGGCGGTGCGCAGTCCGAGGGCGTGCAGCGGGGGATCGAGCGGGCCGAGGTCGTCTACGAGGCGGGCGCGGCTGTCCTGAAGGACATCCCAGGCGAGGTCCTGCAGCGGGAAGAGGTCGCGCAGCGGCCGCTCGTGCGCGAGCTGGGCCGGATCGGCGTGGGCCAGGCCGAGGAGGCGCAGCTCGTCCTCGTTCTCGAGCAGCGAGACGAGGCAGACGTCGCCGAGCCGCGGGACCAGCAGCTCGGCGCCGAGCTGGGCGACGCGGGCGAGCTCGAGCGACTCGAGAAGGACGCGGCCGGCGTCGTCGAGCAGCTCGGCGGCGGTGAGGCGGCGCCGCTCGGTGGTGAGCTCGGCGAACACTGCGACGGCGGCGAGGATGGCCCCGTCGCCGTCGCGCACCGGCACTGCGCGCGCGCGGAAGCGAGTGACGCGGCCGTCTTCGCCGATGCGCTCGGCCTCCTCGTCGACGACTGCGCCGGCGAGGCAGCGCGCGAGGGGGTGGCGCCGGGGATCGTCGGGAAAGTGGGCGAGGAGGCCGGCGGCAGCGCCGGTGGCGACGACGACGGCCGCGTGCGGCGGGACGGCGACGACGGCGTCGAGGGCGCCGAGGCCGGCGAGCGCGTCGGCGATCCGGCGCGCGACATCGGGGAGGAGAGCGGCAGGCTCGCGCATTCCGGATGCAACGTAGCACCCGCGGCGGTCGCACTCGCCGCCGGTGCGGAACGGCGCACGCGGGGGCTTCGGCGGCGATCCTCGCGGACGCTGCGGAGGGGGCGCCGCTGCGGCGACGTCATCACAAGGCTGCGTGCGGGCGATTGTCCGCGCGCACTTGTCGATGGCCGCGATTGCGACTTCGACTTCGACGCACGCGAGTGCGGGCGTGGCACGGCGGGCGCGCGCGGCGACGATGCGCGGCGACTGGCACGACGGCTGCGCGGGATCGACGGTCGGCGGCTCTGCTCGGCGGCTCAGCGGCTGTCGTCGCAATGCTCGGGGGCGTGCAGGTCGAGGGCTGCGCGCGGGGCGACGGGCGGTGGCTCGTCGGGCAGCGGGGGGTCGTTCATAGCGAACGTAGCGAGCACGTGCGCGGTGGCGCGGGTGTTCTCGAGCAAGGCGTCGCGGCTGTAGTTGTCGCGGTCGTCGCAGGGCGCGTGGTAGCAGGGGTCGTAGGCGACCTCGGCCTCGCCGCCGAACAGCTGGGCCTCGTGGGGGCTCTTGCGGGCCTCGGCGCCGGTGAACAGGCCGCCGGCGGGGATCTCGTGGCGGATGAAGGCCCAATAATCGGAGCGGCCGTCGAACGGGGTCTCGCGGGTAGGCACGTCGAGGGCGGCGAAGTAGTCGGTGAAGGCGGCCTCGATCGCGGCCGAGCCGGCGGGGCCGGCCTTCTGCCACGCCGAGCCGTCGCCGTCGTAGACGAAGCGGACCGGGTTGGGCGAGGCGATCATGTCGAGGTTGAGGTAGAGCGCGATCGCGGACCGTTCGGCCGCGGGCAGCGCTTCCACGTGGAAGCTCGATCCGAGCAGGCCGAGCTCCTCGGCGCCCCAGAAGGCGAAGCGGACCTGATGGCGCAGGTCACAGCGCGGCAGGGCGCCGGCGATGCCGAGCAGCGCGGCGACGCCGGAGCCGTTGTCGTTGACGCCCGGGCCGGCGGGCACCGAGTCGAGGTGGGCGCCGAGCATGACGACGCGGCCGCTGGCGGTCGGCGCGGTGTCGGCGATCACGTTGACGGTCTCGCGCACGACGGCCTCGGCGGCGACGACGAGGCGCAGCTGCAGGTCGGTCTGCTGCGCGAGGGCCTCGCCGAGCACGTACGGCAGGGCGACCACGGGGATCGTGGTGCGGCGGTCGAGGCGCGGCGTGAACAGGGGCGAGCGCTCGGCGATGTCGCCCTGGTTGAAGTAGACGACGGCGGCGGCGCCGGCCGCGACGGCGTTGTCGACCTTCTGCTGGTGGGTGCAGCCGCCGCGCTGCAACAGGGCGATGCTGCTGGGGAAGAAGCCGGCGAAGTCCTCGGCCTGGCAGCCGCTGGTCGAGTCGTTGCCTGGCCCGAGGGACAGGTCGATTGCGATCACGGGCCCGGCCACGTCGCCGCTGGCCGAGAAGGTGGCGACGCGGAAGTCGACGCCGGCGACGTACTCGGGGGCCGCGACGTCGGGCCGGAGCAGGCGCGGAGGGGCCAGGAGGACGAAGTCGACGAAGGTGAACGGCTCGCGGCGGACGCTCAGGCCGGCGGCGGCGAGCTGCTCGGCGACGTAGTCGGCCGAGGCCGAGAAGCCGTCGCTGCCGGCGGCGCGGGTGTCCGCGTGGGCGCGCGCGAGGTCGGCGAGGGCGAGCAGGTGCTGCTCGAGCGCGGCGACGTCCACCGACTCGGCGAGCGGCGCGGGGCAGCCCGTCGGCGAGGCGTCGTGCGGCGCCGTGCAGGCCGACGCCGCCGCGAAGGCGAGCGCGAGGGGCCAGGCTCGACGGATCGGGGGCTCGCGGCGCACGCGATCAAGATACCCGAATCGGCGTCCGCTTCGGCGAGCGGTGGCGCGCGCGGGCTACCGGCCCGCGAGCGCGTGGTCGTCACGCGGCCGCAGCGGCGGCGCGGAGGTGGGGAGGGACGTCCTGGTCCGGTTGCTCGCGGTCTTCGTCGTCCTCGTCGCCGAAGTTGATGAAGATGCAATCGTCGAACGCGAGCGCGGCAGTCGCCAATGCTATGAATAGGCCGAAGGACAATTTCGTGGACATCCGGGTCGTCTCCCTTGCGGGGAAAACCTAGCGGACGGCGGGCGCGCAGCAACGCGTAGCGATGATGTTCACCACACCGCCGGCGAGTGGGGAAGGCACGCAGACCCTGCCCGCGAGCGGCGCGGGTCGGCGCCGACGAGGCGTGAAGCGAGATGCACCTACGGCGTCGCCTGCTCGCGCCGGACGGCGTAGCCGAGGTCGCGCAGGCAGAAGCGCAGCCCCTCCCGCAGGCTGCGGAGGGTGACGACGCCGGGGAGGCCGAGGCCGAGGCCGACGATGATCTGCGCGACCGACGGCTGGATCCCCGTGATCACGCAGCGGGCCCCGAGCAGCTGGACCGCGCGCATGACCCGGAGCAGGTGATCGGCGGTGGCGGTGTCGACGACGTCGACGCCGGTGAGATCGACGATGGCGAACTTGGCCCCGGTGCGGGCCACGGCGGCGAGCAGGGCCGACTTCATGTCGGCCGCGCGCACGCTGTCGACGAGGCCGACCACCGGCATGGTGACGATGTCGTCCCACACCTGAATGATCGGGGTCGAGACCGCGGCGGTGAGGGCTTCGCGGCGGATCTCGCCGAGCCGGATGTCGGCGGCGTCGGCGGCGTCGGGCGTGGCGACGAGGCGGGCGACGGCGCAGATCGGGTCGCCCGGGGCCTGCGGCGCGGTCGAGGCCCACTCGAGCGGGACGTACGAGCCGTCCTTGCGGCGGTAGCGGTTCTCGAAGCGGACGATGTCGCTGCCGCCGGCGAGGCGCGCGGTGGCGGCGAGGGTGGAGTCGCGGTCGGCGGGGTCGACGAAGTCCATGAACGGCGCGCTGCGCAGCTCGTCGAGGGTCCAGCCGAGGATCTGCTCCCACCCGGGGCTGAGGTCGACGAAGTAGCCGCTGCCGCTGTCGGCGGTGCAGAGCAGCTCGGTGCTGAGGTCGAAGAAGCGGCGGTGCAGGTCAGGCATGGCGGCGGGTCCTCCCGGGCTCGGCGAGGCAGGCCTTGAGCGCCTCGCGGAGGTTGGCGAAGGTGCGCACGCCGGACAGGTCGACGCCGAGGTCGACGAGCGTCTGCGCGACCGCGGGGACGATGCCGGACAGCACGCCGTGGGCGCCGAGGAGCTGGACGGCGCGGATGATGCGGACGAAGTTGTCGGCGGTGGCGGCGTCGATGGTCTCGACGCCGGTGACGTCGAGGATGGCGAAGCGCGACTTGCTGTCGATGATGCTGGCGAGCAGCTTCTCCATCAATCGACCGGTCCGCTCGGCGTCGATGGCCCCGACGATCGGGACCGCCAGCACCTCGTCCCATAGTTGTACGATCGGGGTCGAGAGGGCGGCGATGGCGACCCGCTGCTCGGCGATGATGTGGAGCTTGTCCTGCAGCTCCTCGACCATGCGGTCGCGCTCGGCCAGGGCGCGCTCGCGCGTCGCCGCGCTGAGCTTGAGGTCGGCGAGCAGGCGCTGCAGGTCGGCGTTGGTCGCCAGGCCGGCGTCGGCCAGCGCGCCCAGCTCGTCGGTGACGGTGCGCTGCGAGGGCTCGACGATGACTTCGTCCCAGGCGTCGCCGTCGGCGATGAACCGGGTCTGGCGCGGCCAGCAGTTGCAGCCGAACAGCTTCTGACAAAAGCCGGTGAACTTGCCGGCGACCAGGCCGACGCCCCAGTTGAGCGCCGTGGCCCGCTGGATCGCGCCCTCCCAGCCGTTGTGGACGCGGAACACGCCGCGCCGCGCCTCGCGGTCGATGCCGATCAGCTCCCAGCGCCCCCACCCGGCCGTATATGCGTACTTGGCGAGCTCGGCGAAGCCGGCCTCGAAGCTGGAGTGGGCGGCGATGATGTCCCAATCCTCATCGATGCTGCGCTGACCCTCGGCGAGCATCATCAGCGCGAATCGATGCGGTCCGAGTGTGGTCAAAAATCCGACGAGGAGCCGCGCCAGCGTCGAATCACGGAAAAAGGCGACGCCGGCGACGCCGCTGATGGTGAAGCTGCCGCGGGCGAGGTCCCAGCGGTATTCGAGGCCACATACTTCAAGGGTTGGTGTCTCGGGCGGACGGTGGGGGTGCGTATCCATCGTTTAGTTCTCCTCTATCCGGTAACGGGGGGCCCTGAGCCTCGAGGTCGATATCGCGAATGCACGGCTCGACGCCCAGGCGTTCGAGCGCGTCTTCGAGGGTCAGGGCGGTGTGGAGCTGGCGGAAATCGATGCCCATGGTCTGGAGGGTGATGGCGATGGCCCCGCTCATCCCGCACAGGACGGTGGGCGTGCCCATCAGGTGGGCCGCGGCGGCGAGGCCGGCGATGACGTGGCAGAGGTGGCTGTCGATCGTCCACATGCCGGTGACGTCGAGGACGAGGCCGGCGGCCGAGCTGTCGCGGATCCGCCGGAGCACGTCGTCGACGAGCGCCGCCGCGACCTCGTCGGTGATGTCGCCCTGCAGCGGGACGACGAGTCGCCCCCACAGCTGAATAACCGGTGTTCGGTACTCGAAGTGTGCCCTGTCGTCGTCCATCGTCAGCCCACCGCAATCGTCGGTGTCGGCCCGCCGCGCTCGCTAGCGGCCGCACCGGCGAATCATCCAATCTCCAGCAATTTGACAGACGCGCCCGGCTGGCGCAATGGAAATCACCGCTGCACGGACATGGATACGGCGGAGCCTCGGCGCAAAATATACCGCCCTTGCGAGGCGTCGTTCGATGGGAATGCGCGGTGTTCGCAGAGGCGGAACAATGGACAATCACCGTATGCCACTGTCAGGACCACAAGTGCCATTCGGCGAATGTTGCAATCGCTACGAACGTTGAGGGTTGGAGGGGGTGACCGGCCGTCGGCGCGTCCCCCGGATTGGGTGTCGACGGGGCTCAGGCCCGGTCCGATGGCATCGCGCGACGAGGGCAGGCCGCGCGCGTTCGAGCGGGCCCAGCGGCGCGCGAGCGCTGTCCGCGGGCACGAGGAAACGTTGCGAGCCGACGGTCGCGAGGGCGCGCCGGAGGGGCTCGGGAGCCGCGAGGGGCGGGGGCGCCGAGGGCCCGCGGCGGCGCGCTCAGGCGGCCGCGTGGGCGTTCACGGGCCGGCCCACACGTAGCCGGCGACTGCCTCGTATTGATAGCCGTACATCGCCACCGCGCCGTCTCGTTCGGCCTCGCTGGTGGTGTAGAAGTGGTCGCCCGCGCCGTAGAGGCGGAACAGCGGGACGGCGCCGCACTGCGGGTCGGTGGCGATGTGGCCGAGCGGGCCCTCGAGGGTGGCCGCGTTCTCGCAGGTGCCGCTGGTGGTGTAGAAGCGGCGGCCGTTGGGCTTGAGGCAGCGGTAGAACGGCACCACGCCGGCGCCTGCGGCCGAGTACAAATAATAGAAGTTGAGCGACTCGGGCGTGAAATCGCCGGACATCGCCTCGGCGGCGTCGGTCGTGTAGAAGTGGCCGAGAGTCGGGCTCGAGCTGCGGTGGACGCCGACGCGGCAGCCGGGCAGGGCGCCCTCGTCGCACTGGCCGTCGCAGTTGTCGTCGAACAGGTTGCAGGCCTCGGCCTTGTTCGGCTTGCAGACGAGGCCGCACATCTGCCCGGGGGCGAGTTGTTGCTCGCAGCCGTTGTTGGGGTCCTCGTCGCAGTCGAACCAGCCGTCGTCGCACTCGCCGAGGGCGCACTGGCCGACGCTGCACGCCGCGGTGGCCCGCGGGATCACGCAGCTGATGCCGCACTGGCCGCAATTGGCCGGGTCGGTCATGAGGTCGACGCACTGCACGCCGCAGGTGGTCAGCGGGTCGCACACGAGCGGCGGGTCGTCGACGCCGCTGGCGCTGCTGCTGCTGCTGCTGGCGTCGGTGGTGGAGGTCGGCGGGACGTCGCCGGTGTCGGGCTCGGTCGAGGCAGCGCCGGTCGCGTCGGTGCCGGTCGAGGCGGGCTCGGTCTGGCCGCTGCCGGACACGTCGTCGCGGCCGTCGCCGCCGGCGCAGGCCGCGAGCGCGAGCAGGAGCCATGTCCCCCGGGACATGACGCAAGCGCCAGGGTGCAAGGGACAGGTCCTTCGGGGCATGGCGCTCAGGCCAGGATGCCGGTGAGGTGCTCGGTGGTCTCGCCGCCGTTGAAGCCGTAGCTCGGGGTGTCGATGCCGAGCGCGCGCAGGATGGTGACGTGGACCTTGCACAGGTTGCCGCCCGGCTCGCGGTAGTGGTAGCCGCGGACCAGCTTGCCGCCGGCGCCGCCGGCCAGGACCACCGGCATCTCGGCGGTGCTGTGCTTGTAGCCCTCGCCGTACTCGGACACGCCGTAGACGCAGGCGCGGTCGAGGACGCTGACGCCCATCGGGTCGACGGCGGCGGCGAGGTGGTCGAGCAGGCGGGCGAACGCCAGCATCTGGTACTCGGTGATGCTGCGGACGTACTCCCACTGGCCGTCGTGGCAGACCTGGTGCATCCCGTTCGGCACGCCCAGGTTGTTGAACACGTGGGTGGTCGCCGGCGAGCTCAGCATGAACGAGAACACGCGGGTGAGGCCGCAGTTGAGCGCGGCGGCGAGGAGCCCGGCCATGATGTCGGTGCGGGCGACGACGTCGGCCGAGTCGCCGGGGGCGGCGGGGATGACGTCGCATGTCCCGGAGGACAGGTCGAGGCGGCGCTGGACCTCGCGCAGGTGGTCGAGGTGGGCCTCGAGCCGCTGCTTGTCGGTGCCGCCGAGGCGGCCGCGCAGGCCCTCGGCGTCGGCCATGACCGCGTCGATGAGGGTGACCCGGCGGGTCAGCGCCATCAGGTCGGCCGGCACGTCGAACAGCATCGAGTAGAGCTGCGCGGGGTTGTGGATCGCCCCCACCGGCGAGTCGGGGCCGGTGAACGAGATCGCGTTCCAGTGGCCGTAGTCGTGGAAGCGGGCCTCGCTGACGCCGAGGCACAGCGAGCGGAACCGCGACGGCGTGTTGCCGTAGAACTGCTCGTGGGTGGCGACGTACTGGTCGAGCGTCGGCCGCAGGCAGGTCAGGGTGTGCGACGGGTGGTCGAAGCCCTCGGGGCGGATCCGGTCGCCCGTCATCGCCACCATGAAGCCGCGCATGTGGCCGTCGCTCTGGCCGTTGTCGGGCTGCGGGACCTCGGTCTTGGGCTCCAAGCCGGTGGCGACGCTGACCTTGTGGGCGGCGAGCGGGGTGAGCAGCGGCGACGGCGTGAAGTCGGCGCCGATCGTCGGCGGGGTCCAGACGTCGCCGCCGGGGCTGTTGGCGCCCTGATCGGGGCCGTGACCGGCGTGCCACGGGACGCCGTTGGCCCAGTAGAACAGGCCGAAGATCGGGTCGCTGCTCGGATCGGCGGCGCGGGCCTCCTCGGCGAACATCGCCTCGAGCGGCGGCAGGGCGAGGGCCACGGCGGCGCCGCCGATGGCCCCGCGCAGGACGGTGCGACGCGAGATGGGCGGTTTGCGGATCAGGAAGCTCATGCGTCGGTCTCCTCGGCCACGGTGCGGAACGCCTCGCTGACGACGAGGTCGAGCAGCAGCTGCTTGAAGCGGTGGTCGGCCTTGATGAAGCGCTGCTCGAGCGCCTCGAGGGCGGGGTTCTCGGACAGCGCGGGCAGGCGGCCGGTGGCGTGGCGGTACAGCTGGTTGACGATGCAGCGACCGACGCGCGGGTCGGTCTTGAGCGCCTCGGCGAGGTCGCGCGCGCCGTCCAGCGGCTTGCCGTCGAGGTTGCCGCTGGCGTCGACCGGGTAGCCGTTGTCGAGCGTGCGGTAGCCGCCGACCGAGTCGAAGTGCTCGAACAGGAACCCGGGCGGGTCGATGATCGAGTGACAGCCGGCGCACACCGGGTCCTTCTGGTGCTGCTCGAGCTTCTCGCGCACGGTCTGGGCGTCCATGTTCTCGTCGTCGCCGAGGTCGGTGTCGACGTCGCCGGGCGGCGGCGGGATGACCTGGCAGAGGACGCGCTCGCGCACGTACTTGCCGCGGTTGGTCGGCGAGGTGATGGTCTCGTGCGCGTTCATGGTGAGGAAGGCGCCGAGAGTGAGGATGCCGGCGCGCGGGCCGTCCTCGGGCAGCTCGACCGGGACGAAGGTGATCGGCGAGGCGCCCTCGGCGGCGACGTCGTAGAGCGCGGCTAGCTCGGCGTTGACGAAGGTGCGGCGGGTGCTGAACAGCTGGCGGATGTCGCCGTCGTTGCGGTGGATCAGGTCGTCGACGAGGAGCTGCACCTCGGTGCGCATCGAGGCGGTCATGGTCGGGCTGAACATCGGCCAGCGCGCGGGGTCGCGGCTGACGTGGTCGAGGCGCGCGAGGTCGAGGTACTGGGCGAAGAACTCCTGCAGGGCGACGCGGGCGCGCGGGTCATCGAGCAGGCGCTCAGCCTCGGCGTTCAGGCCGGCGTCGGTGTAGAGGTCGCCGCGGCCGGCGGCGTCGAGCAGCAGGTCGTCGGGCGGGCCGTTCCACAGCAGGAAGGACAGGCGCGTGGCCATCTCCCAGCCGGTGAAGCGCAGCCGCGTGGGGTCGCCGGGGTCGGGCTCGCCGAGCTCGACGCGGTAGAGGAAGTGCGGCGACTGCAGGATGCCGGCGACCGCGAACTGCAGGCCGCGCCACGCGTCGCCCTCGGCAAGTTGCGCGGCGACGTCGGTCCAGCGCGCCTGCTCGTCCTGGGTGAGCGGCCGGCGATAGGCGCGGCGGCCGAAGGTGCCGATGAAGTTCTGCACGCAGCCGTCGCCGGGCGCGAGCGGCACGCAGCCGACCAGGGCCTCGCGCCGCGCCTGATCGGCGAACACCGCCCGCGACAGGGCGTCGGCGGCCTCTTCGTACTGCTGCACGCCGAGTTCGGAGATGAAGGTGCTGGTGGCGCCGATGTTGTAGAAGAGATACGGGTTGGTGTCGGGCTCGAGCGGCAAGCCGGGCAAGCCGGGGCCGAGCAGGTGCTCGATGGCGTTACGGTACTGCGTGGCGGTGAGGCGCGGCAGCACCGGCTCGGCCGGCACGAAGGCGTCGGGCGCGTCGCCGCTGTCGCTGTCCGACTCGCCGCCGGTGCCGGTCGGCGCGTCACCGGTCGAGGCGTCGGTGCCGGCCGAGGCGCCGGTGCTGCTCGCGGCCTGGTCGCTGTCCCGGGCGCTGTTGTCGTCGTAGCAGGCGCTGCCGAGCAAAATCAGCGCACCGGCGATTCCGAGCCGTGGGAGCCTCACCATACAGCTGGATGTTCTATCACGGATCGCCGCGGGCTCGCGGGCCTGCGCGTGCGGACGCTGCTGTCCCGGAGGACAGGTCAGAGCCGGGGGCGGGCGGCGACCAGGTCGGCGTGGGCGTGGCGGATGCCGTCCTGCAGGGTGCCGCGGGTGACGAGCCCCATCAGGTCGGTCCCGAGCGCAACCAGGGTGGCGGCGACCTCGGGGCGGATCCCGGTCAGGACCACGCGCGCGCCCAGGAGGCCGACGGCCCGGGCGGTGCGGACCAGCGCGTCGGCGACGACGGCGTCGACGACGGCCACGCCGGTGACGTCGAGGATCACGACCGCCGCGCGGACCCGCTGCACGCCCTCGAGCAGGGTCTGGAGCACGTGCTCGACGCGGCCCCGGTCGAGCCGGCCGACCAGCGGCATGACGACGACCTGGTCGCTGATCGGGATCAGCGGGGTCGAGAGCTGGAGCAGCGCGGCCTCGTGGGCGCGCAGCAGCTCTTGCTGGCGCAGGCTGTCCTGCAGCAGCAGCTCGTTGCGCTTGCGCTCGGTGACGTCGCGGCACACGAGCACGACGGAGTCGTCCGACAGCGGCGAGATGTTGGCGGAGAACCACACCTCGCGCTGCTCGAGCGGCATGCTGTAATCCATGCTGACGACGCTCTGGCGATCGAGCGCCTCGCGGATGTGGGCGAGGAAGAAGTCGGCGGTCTCGCCCGGCATGACTTCGTGCATGCGCTTGCCGATCAGGTCGGACGAGGGCCGGTAGAGCAGGTCGGGCGCAGTGTCGCCGATCCGCAGGTAGCGGCCCTCGCGGCTCATGACCAGGACGACGTCGGTCATGGCCCGGAACATGGCCCGCAGCTCGGCCTCGGACGGCCGCAGCACCGCGAGCTCGGCCTCCAGCTCGGCGACGCGTCGGCGCAGGCGCGCGAGCTCGGCGGTCGGGTCGTCCACGGGTTCGGGCTCGGTCACGCCGCACACTCCCGCATCCCTCGATGCTAGCCAGGCGGTGCTTCGATTCGGGAATTTTCTTGCAGAGGTCGGCGCGCGGCGGCGCGGGCGCCCCGCCGCGTCGGCCGCGTCAGCCGGCGTAGCTGAGGAACTTCGGGTCGACCGCCGGGCCCTTTTGGAGGATCTCGCTGGCATGGTCGACTGCCTCGCGCGAGCCGGCGAGGGTGACGACCTCGCCGAGCGCGAGCTTGTGGCGGGTGATCGGCTGCGGGACCTCGGTGCCGTCGGGGCGATGGATGGTGAGGATGGCGACGCCGGTGCGCAGGCGCAGGTTGAGCTGCGAGATGCTGCGACCGAGGCCGGCGCTGCCCTCGACGATCTGCACGGCGGTCATGCCGGGCAGGCCGGGCAGAATCTCCTCGACCGTGGGCTCGGGCTCGACCATCGCCGGGGAGCCGTGGTGCGACTCGGCGGCGCGGCGGCTCTGGCGTCCGAGCATCTCGACCACCAGCTCGGCGCCGGCGCGGACGTGGCCCTGGAGGTTCTTGATGCTGCGCCAGGCGTTGACCGCGAGGGCGATGATGATGAGGGCGAACACCGCGAAGGTGGAGCCCGGCGGGACGAACGGCTGGGTGATGGCGACCAGCGGCAGGCCGACGGCGAGGCCGAGCGCGAGCTGGAAGACGACGATGATGAGGTTGCGCGGGGCGGCGCCGAGGTCGGGCCGCGGGGTGCCGTCGCTCGGGCGCTCGGGCATGACGATGCGCGCGAGGATGTTGGCGAGGTTGACGCTCTGGCGGATGACGCCGACGAAGAAGATCGCGGCGACGAGCAAAGTGGCGCCGGTGAAGGCGGGCTCGACCAGCCAGGACGGCAAGGTGAAGCGGCCCTCGAGCGCCTCGACCACGCGCCCCCGGACGAGGCGCGCGCCGGCGAGGCTGGCGATCAGCAGGACCGCGTCGACGCCGAGCAGGATGATGGTGCGACGGATCCGCTGCCAGGTGGAGATCGGGCCGCGGGCGGTCTTGAGCTGCTCGATCCACGCCTCGTAGAAGGTGACGAAGGTCTGCAGGCGCGCGGGCAGGCGGCGATCGACGGCGTCGGCGATCCGCTCGGAGTTGCGGACCATCCACGGGGTGGTGAGCGAGGTGAGCAGCGAGACGGCGACCGCGACCGGATAGATGAAGCTTCCGGTGGCGCCGCGGGCGATGCCGAGGCCGGCGATGATGAACGAGAACTCGCCGATCTGCGCCAGGCTCATGCCGGAGCGCACCGAGTGCTTGACGCCGTTGCCGGTGAGGAAGGCGCCGAGGGCGACGCCGACGGTCTTGCCGACGAGGACGAGCACGGTCAGCACGACCACCGGCAGCCAGTGGGTGACGACGTCCATCGGGTTGATCGAGAGGCCGACGGCGATAAAGAAGATGGCGGCGAAGATGTCGCGCAGCGGCTGCACGAGGTGCTCGACCTTGCCGCCCTCGCCCGACTCCGACACCAGCATGCCGGCGAGGAAGGCCCCGAGCGCGACCGAGTAGCCGGCCTCGGCGGCGAGGGTGGCCATGGTGAAGCACACCGCGATGCCGGCGATCAGGGTAGTCTCGCTGCGGCTGAGGCGGACGACGCCGCGGATGAAGCGCGGCACGACGAGCAGGCCGATGGCCAGCAGCGCGATCAGGAAGCCGAGCAGCTTGCCGATCTCGAGCGCGAACTCGCCGGTGGTCAGGCCGCCGCCGGACGACACTGCGGTGAGCACCGCGAGCAGGAGGATGGCGATGATGTCCTCGAACACGAGGACGCCGAACACGACCTCGGCGAAGCCGCCCTTCAGCTTCTGCTCCTCGAAGGCCTTGGCGACCAGCATGGTCGAGGAGATGCCGACGCAGGCGCCGACGAACAGCGACTCGACCGAGTTGAAGCCGAGCACCCGCGCGGCGACGAAGCCGAGCGAGAGCATGAGCCCGACCTCGACGACCGCGGTGAAGCCGGCGACGGGGCCGATCCGGGCGATCTTGCGCAGGTTGAACTCGAGGCCGATGGTGAACATCAGCAGGATGACGCCGAGCTCGGACAGGCTGTGGGTGAGCTCCGAGCCGCCCTCGCCGCCCTCGCCGCCGAGCACGATCCCGGGCACGTGCGGGCCGAGGATGATGCCGGCGAGCAGATACCCCAGCACCGGCGGCTGTTTGAGGCGCTGCGAGATCAGGCTCGTGACGGCGGCGGTGCTGAGGATGATGCTCAGGTCGCGGATGTGGTCGGCGAAGCCGGCGGCGCTCATGATGTGACCGCAAGAATAACCCAGGACGCGGCGGACCTGCGGCGGTCCCGCGCCCGCGTCCGGCGCCGCGGTGGCGGTGCGGGGGGTCGTGGTATGGTCGCAGGCCGGTCGCCTCCATGTCGTCGACACCGGTCCCGCGCCCGACCCGCCGCCTGCAGGCCGCTCGACTCGTGGGTCTCGCGGCCGTCGGGGTGCTCGGCATGATCGTGACCGACGCGCCCCTCGGCCACTTCGGCGGGGCGAGTCAGGTGACCTTGCTCGGGACGATCTACGCCGCGGTGCTGGTCGCGCTGTCGGGCCTGTTCTCCCTTGCGGCGCTGCAAGGTCGGCGATGGGCGTCCTGGGGTTCGCTCATCCTGCTGTCGCTCAACGTCGGCGCGTTCCTGCCGGCGATGATCCACGACTTCCCGGTCGCCGGGGCGGTCATGCTGTGGAGCGTCGTCCACGTCGCCAACGAGTTCTTCGTCGTCGACACCCGCGGCCACCGGGCCCGCCGACAAGAGCAGAGGGTGACGCCGGACTTCGTGTGGGTCCAGCGCTACGGGGCGGCGGCGCGGCACATCCTGACGGTGTCGCTGATCGCCAACCTGTCGATCGTCGGCTTCGAGATCGCAAACTCGCGGGTGGCCGACCTGACGTGCCTGCTGCTCGGACTCGGGGTGGTGGTGCTCACCGGGCCGTTCATGCTGGCGGTGCTGCGGCAGAAGCCGCGCTACCTGATCTGGCTGGCGCTGGTGCTGCTGGGGGTGCCGTGGGGGACGTCGGCGCTGAACGCCGGGCTGGTGGCGCTGTCGCTGTACCAGATCGTGGTGTTCGCGTTCGTGCTGGCGCGCGGGCCGCTGTTCGACGACCTCGTGCAGAGCTTCCTGCACCGCCCGGCGCTGCTGCTGCTGTCGACGTTCGGCACGATGGCGGTGGCCGGGGCGCTGGTGCTGAGCTTCCCGGCGTCGTCGCGCGGCGAGCCGCTGTCGTTCCTCGACGCGTTGTTCACCGCGACCAGCGCGGCCTGCATCACCGGCCTGGCGGTGCTCGACACCGCGACCACGTTCTCGCCGTTCGGCCAGGGGGTGATCCTGATCCTGATCCAGCTCGGCGGGCTCGGGATCATGGTGCTGTCGACGTTCGCGACCATCCTCCTCGGCGGCCGCCTGGCGCTGCGCAGCGAGCAGGCGCTCGAGGAGATCCTCGACATCCAGAGCCCGGGCGCGGCCTACGAGCTGGCGAGCTTCATCGTCGTGGCGACGCTGGCGCTCGAGGCGCTCGGGGCCGGGGTCCTGGCGCTGCGGTTCTCGCAGCACGGGATGCCGCTGCTCGACGCGATCTGGCACGGGGTGTTCCACGCGGTGGGGGCGTTCTGCCACGCCGGCTTCTCGCTGTGGCCCGACTCGCTGATCTCGCAGCAGGAGGACCCGGTGGTGCTCGGCGCGATCATGGCGCTGGTGGTGGTCGGCAGCGTCGGCTTCTCGGTGCTGGCGGCGCTGTGGCTGCGCGCGCGGGGGGTCCACCGCCGCTTCTCGCTGCAGACGCGGGTGGTGCTGTGGATGACGCTGGCGCTGATCGTGCTCGGGACGCTGCTGTACGCGCTGCTCGAGTGGGACGCGACGCTGGCGGGGATGTCGACGTTCGACAAGTGGATGAACGCGGCGTTTCAGTCGATCACGCTGCGCTCGGGCGGGTTCAACACGGTCGACTTCACCAGCGTCGAGCAGGCGACCATCGCCGTGATGATGGTGTGGATGTTCATCGGCGCGGCCCCGGGCGGGACCGGCGGCGGGATCAAGGTGACGACCCTGGCGGTGCTGGCAGCGGCGTTCCCGGCCCTGCTCTACAACCAACCGCGCGCGGTGCTGATGCGCCGCGCGATCCCCAACGAGATCGTGTACCGCGCGGCCACCATCGTCACGGTCGCCGGCCTCATCACGGCGATCTCGGTGGTGATCATGCTGGCGACCCACAACCTGCCCTTCTCCCACGTGGTGTTCGAGGTGGTCAGCGCGGTCGGGACCGTCGGCCTGTCGCTCGGGATCACCGACGACCTGCACGCGATCGGCAAGTGGGTCCTGATCGTGCTGATGTTCATCGGGCGCGTCGGGCCGACGTCGCTGGCGTTGGCCCTCGGGGCGCAGAAGGCCGGGCGGGTGACGTTCCCCGAGGGGCGCCTGATGGTCGGTTAGACATGTGCGAAGGGGCATGCCCTCGCGGGCATGTGCGAAGGGCAGGTAACGTCAGGGCTCGCGGCAGACGCCGAGGTGGGCCCAATCGGGCGGCGGGTCGTCGGCGAACAGCGGCACACACACGTCGCCGACGAGGGGGCAGGAGGGAGCGTCGAGGTCGCAGTAGGCCAGGCAGCAGCGCTCCGACTGATCGGGGTCGCACTCGCCGCCGAACACGGCCTCCTCGCAGGACAGGCCGGCGGCGCACTCGAAGGTGTCGTCGCAGGCCTCGAAGAGGTTGGCCAGGCCGTCGCTGGGCATGGGGAAGCAGACGAAGTTGTCGGGGTCGCTGAAGTTGAGCCGGCAGAGATGTCCGTCGGGACAGGTATTCTCCAGGGGGTCGCACGTCGGCTGGCAGGGGATCAGGACGCCCTGGTT
The DNA here is from genome assembly GCF_026626745.1 of Nannocystis sp. RBIL2. GTDB lineage: Bacteria > Myxococcota_A > Polyangia > Nannocystales > Nannocystaceae > Nannocystis. The sequence continues at coordinate 1,044,629 of NZ_JAPNJW010000001.1, read as the reverse complement.
GCCGATGACGCACGCGCTGCCGGCGGGGCACTCGGGGGCCTCCGGGCCGCCCTGGCACAACGGGATGCACGCGGGCTCCTGCGTGTCAGGATCGGTGCCGAGGCAGATCGACTGCTCGTCGCACGTGTCGATCAGCCGGGTCGAATTTTGCTCGATGGTGCAGAGCTCGCCGGCTTGGGCCGGGTCGGGGGCCAGCGGTACGCAGGCGGTGGTGTGCCACACGTCGCCGCCGTCGTTGCTGGCGGGGACGCACTTCTGGCCTTCGGGACAGTTCTGCGACCAGGGGTCGCAGGAGCTGCAGCGTGCTTGCTGTCCTCCGAAGCCGGCGACGCAGCCGCCGCCGTCGGGCGGCGTGATGAAGGTGCCGCCCTCGCTGCTGGCGGACGAGGTGCCCGGGTCCGGATCGACGGTGGTGGTGGTCGGGGACGCGGTGGTGGTGGTCGCCGTCGACGACGTCGTGGAGGGACCGCTGGTGGTCGAGGTCGTGCTGCCGCTGCTGTCCTGGGTGCTGCCGGTGCTGTCGGTGGTCATCGGCACCTGCGGGCCGCAGGCGACGACGAGGAGCGCGAGGGCGAGGCGCAGCGAGAGCGGGTGGCGGTGCGGTGTCACGGCTCGAGCGTACCCGGAGCTTCGAATTAACGGGTTAGAATTTATAGATTTTTGCGAAATATTCGCTTGTCAGCGACTTCGACGGACGGGAGAACGGCAAATAAACGGTGATCCTGTGGAGAGCGATGGCGCGCCGCCGACGAGGCGAGTCGCCGGGCGAGCGTGGTTATGTCTTGAGGGACATGTCCCCGGGGACATGCCGTCAGCGGACGATCCATCTGTCGCCGTCAGGGTCGTGGGCGACGATCGTGCCGTCGTCGAGCTCGACGCCGGCCGGGTCGCCGGGGTGCAGGGTGAGCTCGGCGAAGGCGGTGTACGAGCCGACGCCCTGCGCGCCGGTGGGGGCGCGCTGCTGCAGCTTCGGCCGGCCGGCGACCGGGAAGGTGCCGCGGCTCTGCCACAGGCCGCCGACGAGCGCCTGGACTTGCAAGGTGCCGGGGGCGACGTCGCTGAGGTCCCACAGGGTGGTGGGCGGGAGGTACTCGACGAGGTAGACGACCTCGCCGGGGCGCAACTGGTCGCTCCAGCCCCATACGTAGGTCTGCTGGCTGCCGGTGAGGCCCTGGCCGGTGCGCTCGTCGACGACCTGCATGCCCCACTTGCCGGACGCTTTTTGGTTCTTGGCGAAGCAGCCGTACCAGGCGTCGGCCTTGGCGTCGGTCCAGGTGGGCGGCTGATAGAGGGCGAACTGCTCGTCGAGGCAGAGGTCGACGGGGGCGTCCATGGCGAAGTAGTTGACGAGCAGGACCTCCTTGCCGTCCATGACCGTGCGGCTGTCGCCGAAGCGGTGGATGCAGCCGTCGACCGCGTCGGCGAGGCGGGCGACGTCGGCCATCGGGTCGTCGGCGTAGACGGGGTCGTAGGTCTTGAAGATGGTCGAGGAGAACGAGAAGTAGGTCGACCACGCGAGCTTGCGCGTGGCCGGCTGGCCGGGGCTCGACTCGAGCACCGCGAGGAAGCGGCTGACGTTGCACAGGTCGTCGCCGAAACTGCCGACGGGGGCGCCGCCGACGACGACGAGCCGCTGCTGGCCGTCGCCGCCGACGACGGCGCTGTGGGTGCCGTAGTTGCGCCCGGAGTGGAACCACTTCGGGCTCTGCGGCTCGCTGGCGGCGGCGACGTCGTACTCGAGGTCGCCCACGAGCGCGAGCGTGGCGGCGGAGACGGTGTGCTGGCGGCGGTGGTAGATGAGGTTGATGTCCTCCCAGCCGTCACCGTCGAGGTCCTGCAAGGTGCCGCCGACCTCGCGGAACTCGCCGGGCGCGAGCAGGGTCGAGATGGCCGAAAAGCCAGGTCCGCAGCCTTCCCCCGGAGGGAGGTCGGGCCGGTAGACGCACAGCCGACCCCAGTTGCCCTGCGGGTTGTCGCCGTCGCCGTACGAGGGGGCGAGGAAGGGGTGGCGCAGTCCCTGCGGATCGCGGAGGTCGTCGGTCCAGGCGTTGTCCTGGACGGCAGGGGCGTCGGTGCGGGCGCTGACGGTCGCGGTGGGGAGGGTGATTACGGCCAACGAGGGCGGGCCCTGGACGCCGTCGAAGCGACAGTGACGCGCGGCGATTTCGCTGAGGCCGTCGCCGTCGTGATCGCCGATCAAGGTGATCCGCGGGGCGCCGAACAGGTTGCCGTCGCACTGGTCCGGGAGAGGGCTGAGGCTGACCTCGAGGACAGGGACGAGGTCGCTGTCGACGCGCAGACAGGTGAGGTCGGCGGATCGCGCGCATGGCCCGAGGGACAGGTCGGTGTCGGGCTGGCCGTCGTCGTCGAGGTCGTACTGGCGCAGCGAGTCGGGCGGCTCGCCGGTGGTGGGCTCGTCGGTGGTGGAGGTGCTCGAGCCGGTGGTGGTCGGATCGCCGGTGGTGTCGAAGGTGGTGGAGAAGGTCGTCGAGAAGGTGGTGCTGGTGCTGGTGCTGGTACTCGTGCTCGTGCTCGTGTCGAAGCTGGTGCCGATATCGAGGGTGGCGGTGTCGGGGAAGCCGTCGGCGCAGGCGAGGACGAGGGCGAAGGGGACCGCGAAGGCGAGGCGCACGGAGGGAAAATAGCGTGATCGGCCGGCGTGCCGACGGGCTGGAGCGCGCGGACGCAGGTGCGCACGCGTGCGCGCGGCGGTCGAGGGGCGATGCCCGAGGCTAGCGAGGCCCGGCGCTCGTCGACGCGCAGGAACGGAGCGGGGCGGGCGGTCAGAGATCGGCGGCCGTGGGGGCGCCGCAGGCGAGCCACTCGCCGAGGCGGGCCCGCTCGTCGGCGGGGGGCGGGCCGACCGGGGGCATGCTGGCGTTCTGATCGGCGGCGCGGGCCCAGATCCGTTCGGCCTGGGCGCGAACTTTGACAAGGCTCTCGAAGTCGACGCCGAGCGGGGCGCCCGCGCGCTCGCCGTCCTTCAGGGCGACGTGGTGGCAGCCGGTGCAGTGGGTGAGCATGAACGGGGCGCCGAAGTTCTCGGCGGTGAGGATGCTGTCCTCGGGGCAGGGGCGCTCGTCGAGGCTCGGATAGTCGGCGCCGGTGGTGTCGCCGGTGGTGCTGCTGCCGTCGCCGGTGCTGGTTTCGCCGGTGGCGTCAGCGGTGGTGCTGTCCGATGGGACAGGGTCTTCGGTACATGACGTGAGGGACATGCAGGCGAGCAGCGCGAGGGCCCGCGGGTCAGGCCGAGATGGCATGCAGGGGCTCTCCGGTGGGGATGTGCGCGGACGGGTCGACGCCGACGAGTTCGAGGAGGCCGGCGGCGAGGTCGGCGTAGGCGATCGGGCGACCCTTGGGGTCGATGGCGCCGGTGGTGAAGTCGATCGGGGCGGCGTCGAGGGCGTCGGTGGTGGCACCGACGACCTTGCCGCCGGCCACGCCCGCGCCGAGCACGAGGGTGCTGGTGATCGGCCAGTGGTCCTTGCCCTGGGCGGCGTTGAGCCGCGGGGTGCGGCCCATCTCGGAGGCGACGACGACGGCGGTGTCGTCGAGCAGGCCGGCGGCGGCGAGCGATTGCATGAGGCCGGCGAGGCTCTTGAACAGCGCCTCGTGCTTGGGGCCCTGGGCGTCGTTGCCGGTGTGCGTGTCCCAGTCGCCGCTCTCGATCTGGACCGAGTGGCACAGGCCGCGGCGCAGGGCCTCGACGGCGAGCTTGACCTGGGTGTCGAAGGTGCGGGTCAGCTCGAGCTCGCCGACCTCGCCGAGGTCGCGCAGGAGGTCGCCGCGCGGGAGAGCGTCGAGGAAGTCCTGCACGCGCTTGCTGCCCTTGGCGGCCGCGAGCTCGCGCTCGGCCCGCAGCTCGACGTGGGCGCGGATCAGGGCCTCCTCGCCGTCGCTGGGGACGAGCGGGAGCAGCGGGGCGCCCAGCGCCGGAAAAGTAAGCTGCGGGTCGAGGAGGGTGACGATCTGGTTGACCGAACCTGTCCTCGCGGACAGGGCCCCGTAGGGGCCGCTGTAGGCGGTGCGGCCGAGGATCAGGTAAGGGGCCGGGAGGTCGGGGGCGTGAGTGGCGGCGGCGATGGCGGCGACGTCGGGGGCGGTGTCGTCGAGGACGCCGGTGAGGATCCGGTGCATGCAGTCGGGGTGGGCGACGCTGGCGACCGAGACGCCGCGGACGACCGCGCAGCGGTCGCCCCAGGCGTCGAAGAAGGCGCCGACGGCCGGCCGCGCGGGGTCGGTGAGGACGTCGAGGCCGTGGAACTCCTTCACCGCGCCGGCAGGGCTGTCGACGCCGCCGAGGCCCGGCTTGGGGTCGATCGCGTAGGTGGTGTCCCAGCCGCCCTGGACGAGCACGAGGACCAACCGCCGAGCGGGGCCGGGCTCGGCGGCGGCCAGGCGGCGGCCGCCCGCGAGCGCGCCGGCGGCCGCGACGGCGTAGAAGCCGCGCTTGAGCCAGGTCCTGCGGGACATGTCGCTCGTGACATGTCCCATGAGGCATGAATGTTCGGACATGGCGATCATGACATGTTCCTCAGTAGAAGGCGATGCGGACGTCCTGCAGCAGGGCGGTGAGGGTGATCTTCCACGCCCGCTGGGCGTCGCCGGGGGCGAGGGCGAGGGCGGCCTTGAACAGCTCGAGCGTCTCGGACACCTCGGAGGCGTCGTCGGCGAGGTCGCGGCCGAAGAAGCGGCGGTGGAGCAGGGCGATCTGCGGGCGCAGCTTGGCCTGGCCGGTGTCGACGGCGGACACGAGGGTGAAGAGGCGGCGCGCGGCCTTGTCGGCGACGGCGAAGTCGTCCTCGACGATGTCGTTCGCGGCCTGGCGCGCGAGGGCCCGCAGGACCAGGCTGGTGGTGGCGCTGTAGGTGTAGGAGGCGGTGTTGACGAAGATGGCGTCGAGGCCGCCGGCGAGGACGTGGTAGCCGATCAGGCTGTCGTCCAGGAGGTCGATGACGCCGGCGCCGAAGGCGGTGAGGTCGGTGCGCCAGCGGAAGCCGGTGAGGTCCTCGACGAGCCGCGCGAGCTGGAAGGGACGGGCCCGCTTGCGCCCGAGCTCGCCGTCCGCGCGGGCGAATTCGTCGGCGAGCACGAGCGCCTTGATCATGGCCTTGTAGTCGTCGCTGTCCTGAAGGACAGCTTGTAACCAACCGGCGCGGTCGAGCGGGACGGCGGCGAGGTGGGTCTGATGGAAGTAGGCGTAGGCGCGCCGGGCGGCGCACAGGCTGAAGCGCGGGTCGGCGCGCAGGAGGGCGCCGAGGTCGGCGAGCGAGCCGCCGATGCTGCCGAAGTAGTGCGGATCGCGGCGCGGGACGCCGAGGATGGTGGTGAAGAAGCCCTCGGCGTAGTGGTCCTGCGGGTATGAGGCGAGCAGCGGGACGAACTGCGGCTTGTAGCCCCAGAAGAAGGAGGCGAGCGGGTCGAGGGTCTGATGACAGGCGGCGCAGGTGGCGTTCGCCTGCACTGCGTCGGCGACGGCCTCGGGATCGGCGAGGTTGACGCTGGGGTCGATCTCGAGGTCGCGGTCATTGAAGTCGACGCACAAAAAGGCGCGCGCGACGGCGTTGGCGCGCCCGCGGTTGGCGTTGGTGCGGGTCGAGCCGTGGCGCTGGAACAGCCACGAGTCGGCGAGCACCCCGGCGTTGCGCAGGTCGCTGGGCGGATCCTGGACCTGCCATTCGTCGCCGGCCGGATCGAAGGGGAGGCCCCAGGCGGCCGCGGAAGCGGCGCTGACGAGGGTGTAGTCGGCGGTGACGATGTCGCCGTAGGGGCGGTCGCCGGCGACGACGTGCTCGATGAGCCGCAGCGGGGCCTCCATGATCGCGCGGTTGGCCGCGAAGAGGTCCATGCCGGCGAGGCCGTCCTTGGCGAGGAAGCCGGCCGGTGGGGCGCCGAAGTCGGCGAGCACGAGCAAGGCGTCGTTGTGGAGGTCGCGCACGGTGGCGCCGAAGTCGGGCGAGTCGAGGTAGGCGTCGACGAGCTTCGACATGGCCTTCGGGTCAGCCTCGACGGCGGCGAAGTCCGCGTCGCTCGGTCGCACGCCGCGGAGGGCCATGGAGATCCGCAGCAACCGATCGCGCGGCTCGAGCAGGAGGGGCTCGTCGTCGCCAGGGTCGCCGGTGGTGCCGGCGGTGGGTTCGTCGTCCGTGGTGGCGGCAGTGGTCGAGGTCGCGGGGCCGCCGTCGCTGTCGCTGCCCGCGGGCAGGGTGCCGTCGCCGCAGGCGGCGAGTAAAAAAAGGAGGGGGAGCGCGAGTGCCCGGGTCACGAAGATCCTCCGCTGCTGGCGATTCAAGCGCCATTCCAGGCCGAACGCGAGGGTCGGCGCTTGCACACCGGTCCAGGGCGGAGTGTGGCGAACTGCGACGTGGCGTTGTGCGACAGCGCGAGGAACGAAGCGCGCTCACTCGCCGTCGAGCAGGCCGCGGAGGTCGGGATCGTCGCGGGCGACGGGGCGGATCAGCTGGTCGAGGCGCTCGCGCTTCCACCAGTCCGGGTCGCCGAGCGGGGCGAACCAGTAGCGGTAGACGTCGACGCGGACGAAGGTGGGCGCGCCGCCCGGGAACTGCGGGGGATCGGCGAACAGGCTCAGGACGGTCGGCTCGCCGGCGAGCAGGCGGTCGAGCAGGCTGAAGAGCCATGTCTCTCGGGCCAGGGTGCCGTGGCCGGCGACGTCGAGCGCGGCGAACCACATGAGCCAGTCGAGGCGGCGATGATAAGGGGAGATCCAGCACGGCCGGCGATCGACGGGGCCGGGCTTGCACGGCAAATGATAGGGCCGCCAGACGGCCGAATCGTCGGGGACTGCGGCGTCGGTGCCTTCGATCTGCAGCTCGAGTCGGACTGTGCTGATGCTGCCGAAGGCGCCGTAGGTGTTGACGAGGTGGAGGCGATCGAAGGAGGCGTTCATCTGCTGGCGCCGCCCGGCCAGGTTGGCGACGACGTCGAGGCTGAGCCAGGCGACGACGAGGGCGTAGCTCGCGGCGGCGATGACGGCGGCGCGGGTGGGACGCGTCGTGCCGTCGCCGGCGCGCGCGCGCAGGCGGGCGGGGAGGAGGCGGCGCAGGAAGGCGTCGTCGAGGCAGGCGAGCAGCGGGACGAGGGTGAGCCAGTTGAGGAAGGAGAGGTTGCCGCTGACGATGAGAGTGAACTGAAAGGCGATCATGCCGAGCGCGGCGATGAGCCGCAGCCTTCGTGGTCCGAACACGAACCACGGGAGGACGAGCTCGGCGACATGGTTGAAGACGACGCCGGCGCGCAGCACCGCCGGCGGCAAGTGATGAAAATAGAAGCTGACGGGGTTGGGGAGCGGCTGGGTCTCGAAGTGGCTCTCGAGACAGGTGAGCTCGGTCCAGCACGGGTCGCCGCGCAGCTTGATGAGGCCCGCGCCGAGCATGATACGGAAGGCGAGCCAGCGCAGCAGGACGACGGCGACGTAGGGGGGCGGGCGATCGCCGGCGAGCGGCCGCAGGCGCGCGAGCGGGCCGAGGAAGGCGCACAGGAGGGCCGTCTCGAGCAGCTGGATCTCCCAGCCGAACGCGTACCAGCGGCCGCCGACGTGGACGATCGAGAGGTAGAGGACCCACAGGACGACGAGGAGAAACGCGTTCTCGCAGCCGAGCAGGAGGGCGATCGAGAGGACGAGGCCGATGAGGCTGACGGTCCCCAGGACCGCGTCGGAGGCGCTCCACCAAAAGAGGGTCGGCCGGGCCCAGAAGTCGTCGACCGGCCCCATCGGCGTGATGCCGTGGGCGCCGACGAGAGGGACGAGCTGGGTGACCGCGCTGGCGAACGCGGCGACGAACACGAGGCCGAGGACGCGGAGGACGACGAAGCGGGTGAGGACGTAGTTGCCCGCGGGCCGCTCGCCGACGAAGATGCGATGGAGCCGCGACACGACGCGCTGGCCGGGTGTCTGCAGCTCGCGCGGGTCGGGCTCCATCGCCGCGGAGGGTAGCGCGGGTGGCGGGGACGGGCGCGGACGCGGCGACGCGCGGCCGGAGCGAGACATGCACGCTGCGGCCTCATGCCTGCTCGCTCGCGGCGCGGCGCAGGAGCCGCGGCGTAGCGCAGTTCGCCGTCGATCGAGCGACGGTGACGACATGTCCGAAGGGACATGTCGATGCGCGCGTCCGGGCGGTTCCGCGCGTGCAGACCGATGGCCAAGCGCTGGCGCTTCGGCGTAGGCTGCGGGCAAGAGGGGACGTATGAGACTGAAGGACAAAGTCGCGGTCATCACGGGCGGGAACAGCGGGATCGGTCTGGCGATCGCCAAGGCGTTCGTCCGCGAGGGGGCGAAGGTGGCGATCGCGGGGCGTAGCGCGTCGTCGCTGCACGCGGCGCAGCAGGAGCTCGGCGCGGACGCTCTGACGGTCGAGGCCGACGTCACCCGCGTCGCCGACATCGAGCGGCTGTACGCCGCGGTGAAGGAGAAGTTCGGTCGTGTCGACGTCGTGGTCGCCAACGCCGGCCGCAGCGTGATGGGCCCGGTCGACGTGGTCGACGAGGCGTCGCTCGACATGCTGCTCGACACCAACATCAAGGGCGTGTTCTTCACGGTGCAGAAGGCGCTGCCGCTGATGCCGGCCGGCAGCTCGGTGGTTTTGATCGCGTCGGGGCTGCATCAGAAGGCGACGCCGTTCATGTCGGTGTACGGGGCGACCAAGGCGGCGGTGCGGCAGTTCGCCCGCACCTTCGCGGTCGAGCTGGCGCCGCGGAAGATCCGCGTCAACTCGCTCAGCCCGGGCCTCACCGAGACGCCGATCCTGGTCAACATGGGCCTCGACGAGGCGACCATCGCCCACGTCAAGTCGTCGACCCACGGCGCCTCGCCGCTCGGCCGCAGCGGCACGCCCGACGAGATCGCCAACGCGGCGGTGTTCCTCGCCTCCGACGAGTCGTCGTTCATGACCGCGGCCGACGTCGTGGCCGACGGCGGTTACTCGCTGGTCTGATCGGCAGTCCTCCGGGACAGGTGCGAGGCGGACGGCCGACTGCGGGGCGTCGCCTCGCCCCAATTGAATAGACTGTCCTCGGGGACAGGTGCGGGGGCGGGCGGTCGACTGCGGGGCCGTCGCCTCGTATCAACCGTCCGAAGGTTCGCGCGGCGCGAGCACCTGGGCCTCGAGCGCGCGGCCGATCGGGCCGCGGTGGTCGCCCAGCTCGGCGTCGACCAGGCCGCGGCCGTCGGGTTGCGAGACGTGATGGGTCCGCAGGCGCACGAACTCGCCCTCGAGCGCGCGGTGGAGGTAGATGGTGAGATCGGCGTTGATGAAGGTCCAGCGGGCGAACTCGAGGGCGAAGCCGACGCCGTTGATCGCGTCGGCGGCGACGGCGACCCGCTGGGCCGGGCTCGGCGCCTCGCCGGCGACCAGTCGACCGCGGAGGCGCAGCCACCCGTCCCCGAAGCCAGGTTCCAGAGGACATGTCCCGAGGCGCAGCTCCATCGCGGTGTGGTAGCCGACGGGGTCGGGGAAGAAGTCGAAGGTCCCCTCGGGCAGGCCGCGCGGGTCGAGCGGGTCGTCCGCGGGCGCGAGCGCGGGCGGGACGGGGACGGCGGCGCGGCGGATGAACAAGGCGCTCGCGCGGGCGCACGCGCGGCCGTCGACCGCGAGGGTGCACTGCAGGCCGAGCGCCTGCCGACCGGCGCGCAGCGGCTCGACGACGAGGTCGCAGGCGGCGATCGGGACCGGGCGCAGGAAGTCGGTCGTGACGCGGGCGAGCTCGAAGTCACCGAGCTCGCCCGCGCGGCGCTCCATGGCGCGCAGCATGAGAGCAGTCGGCGGGCCACCGTGCTGCAGCCGCAGGTCCCAGGGGCCGCGGGTCCAGGGGGTGGCGATGAAGCGGGCGGCGCGGTCTGAGTCGCCGTCCGGGAGGTAGAACGCCTCGTCGGGCCGCATGCGCGGCGAACGTTACTTCAAGCGAGGCCGAGGGTCCGCGTGAGGTGGCCGATGAACTGCTCCTCGGTCGCGGTGATCTTGCCGTCGGCGCGGGCGAGCTCGATGAGGTTGACCAGCACCGCGCTGCGCTGCTTCTCGCTCATCTGCTCCTTCATGAGGTGGGCGTAGGTCTCGGCCTGTGCCAGCCGCTCCTCGTCGCTGGCGATGCCGTTGACCCACGCGGCGGTGTCGACGATGACGCGGGAGATCTGGTCGCTGGTGGCGTCCGGCAGCCAGCCGTGCAGCACCCGCGCGATCGTGTCGATCTCCTCATGGCTCAGCTCGCCGTCGGTGACGTGGCTGAAGGTGAGGTACACGAAGGCCAGGATGTGCAGGGCGGACGGGTTCTGCGGCTTCATCGTCGGCGAGAATACCGCAAGCGAGTTCCGGGGACCGGCGGCCGTCCGACCCGCGCGGCGCGAAGATGCGCGGCTCAGTGGTGGTGGTGACCGAACGCGTCGCCGCCCTCGTGAGCGCCCGGCGCGAGCTCCATCGGCCGGTTGTTGCTGCGCGCGAACTGCACCGCCTCGCGCAGGCGCTCGAACAGCTGGCGGTGGTTGGGCAGGCCGTACAGGAGCAGGTTCGGATGGGTCTGGTCGGTGCCGATCAGGGTGATCTTGGCGTTGTCGAAGATCCGGTCGAGGACGCTCTGCTCGTAGCGCACGTCGAGCACGCGCCACAGCTCGAGCGAGTCGAGCCGCCGGGTGATGACGCCCTTCTGGAACTCGACCCGCCGGCGCGAGATCTTGTAGCGCGTGCTGATGTGCTGCAGGTACGACCACAGCAGCATCGGCGTGCCGATCAGCGCCAGCAGCCACATCGGCTTGCCCTGGAGCGCCTCGATCTGCAAGAGGCCGTAGGCGATGCCGCCGCCGAGGATGCACACGCCCACCCACCACAGGTAGGTGCCGATGTTGGCGCTGTGCTTGGCGATGCCCTCGAAGAAGAGCTCTTCGGTGGCCTGCGTCGGCGAGGAGCCGAGCGGCGGCTGCGCTTGCGGAGGCACTCCCGGGGGCGAAAGGTTGGCCTGCGGCTCTTGCATGCGCCAAGGTTGGCACGACGTCCGGGGCCGGCGCAATCGCCCGCCGTCCGCCCGCTCAGCTGGTCTTCGGGGCAGGTTCGAGGTCGAGCGTCGGGTCGAACCGGCGCCCGTCGGCCAGCGTGACGGGCGTGGCCGTGTGGGCCACGCCGTGCTCGCGCAGGGTGTCGTCGACGAGCTGCGCGACCTGGCCGACCAGGGCGGTGCAAAAGGCGTGGCGAGCCGGACCGAGGAACTCGCCGTGCGGGCCGGTGAGGTTGTTGCAGACGAGGTCGGGGCTGGTGCCGCGATCGAGCTCTGCCTCGACCCGCGCGAGATAACGGGTCATGGCGGCGCGCAAGGCCGGGGTGACCTTGCCGGTCGGGTCGGGGTCGCCGAGGAATTCACCGAGCAACAGCTGACCGGCCACGACGGCGCCGCAAGTGCCCTGGCCGGTGATCCCGCCGCGCCGCAGCGATTGATAAGCGGCCGGCGGGCGATCGAAGGCCTCGGCGAGGGCGATCCCGCAGGAGCGGTGGGCGGTGAGCACGCCCTCGTAAAGGACAAGGGCTTTGCTGCGAATCGGGCCGCGAGGCGTGCTGCCGCTCATGGACCCCAGGATGCGCGCGAGCCCGGAGACGGGCAAGCGGTCGCGTCGGCGCGGAGGATGGTCTAGCTTGCCGTCATGTCCTGGACCGACCCGCGCGCCGAGATCGAGGCGCTCACCGAGCGCTTGCGAGAGATCCGCCACGACCTCCATCGCCACCCGGAGCTGGGCTTCGAAGAGGTGCGCACGCAGGCGCTGGTCCGCGCGTGGCTCGAGGAGCGCGGATACCAGCCGCGCGATTGCGCGGAGACGGGGCTGGTGGCCGACCTGCACCCGCACTCGAGCGGGCCGACGATCGCGCTGCGCGCCGACCTCGACTGCCTGCCGATGCACGAGAACACCGACCTGCCGTATCGCTCGATCCACGCCGGGCGCGCGCACAAGTGCGGCCACGACGGCCACACCGCGATCCTGCTCGGGGTCGCCGACATCCTCGCGCGCCACCGCGAGTCAGTGCGCGGGGGCAACATCCGCCTGGTCTTTCAGCCAGCCGAGGAGGGGGTCCGCGGCGGCGGCGCGAAGGTGATGGTGGACGCGGGTGCGCTGGCTGGCGTGCGCGAGATCTACGGGCTGCACAACTGGCCGGCGTACCCGAAAGGCGAGCTGCGCGTGCAGGCCGGGCCGATGCTGGCGCAGGTCCACATGCTTGCGATCACGATCCGCGGCAAGGGCGGGCACGGCAGCCAGCCGCAATTGTGCCGCGACACGATCGTCGCCGGGGCCCACCTCGTGACTGCGCTGCAGACCGTGGTGTCGCGCGGGCTCGGCTACGCCGGCGGCGCGGTGGTGTCCATCACGCAATTCACGGCGGGCACGACGCACAACGTGATCCCCGACGTCGCGCACATGAAGGGCACGATCCGCACGTTCGATCCGAGCACCACCGAGCGGGTGCTGGAGCGCCTGCGCGAGGTGGTGAGCGGCACTGCGGCGACGTTCGCGGTCGACATCGACCTGCAGGTCGAGGTCGGCTACCCGGTGACGATGAACGACGCGACCTGCGTGGACGCGGTGGTCCGCGTCGGCGCCGCCGTGCTCGGCCGCGAACGGGTGTCGAACGCGGGCCTGCCGCTCGCGGGCGGCGAAGACTTCGCTTACTTCGCGCAAGCGGTGCCGGCGGCGTACTTCTTCCTCGGGGCCCGCCGCGGCGACGAGGACACGCCGGTCTGCCACCACCCCGACTTCGACTTCGACGACGACCTCATCCCGACCGGCGTGGCGATGTTCCTCGGGATCGTCCGCGACCGCTTCGCCGCGCTGACATGACGGGGCGCCCGATCGCCATCGTGACGGGGGCCTCGGCGGGGCTCGGCGAGACGTTCGCGCGGGCGATCGCGGCGCACCCGGCGTTCGCCGACCTGGCGCAGATCTGGCTCGTGGCACGCCGCGAGCAGCGCCTGCACGCGATCGCGCGCGAGCTGCCGCGCGGGCTCGGGGTGCCGATCACGGCCGATCTGGCGACGCCGGCCGGGACCGAGGCCGTGCTCGCGCGCGTGCGAGACGAACGACCTGCCGTGCGCTTGTTCGTGGCCAGCGCCGGCGTCGGGCACCTCGGGCTATTCGCCGACCAGGACGCCGAATCGCTGGCGCGCATGCTCGACCTGAACATTCGCGCACTTTCCTTGCTGACACACGGGATTTTGCCCTGGATGCCCCGCGGCTCGCAGCTGGTGCTGGTCGCATCTGCGGCGGGGTATGTGCCTTCGCCCTATTTCGCGGCTTATGCAGCCAGCAAGAGTTTCGTGATCTCTCTGGCGTATGCGCTGCGCGAGGAGCTGCGCCCGCGTGGGATCGATGTGTGCGCAGTGTGTCCAGGGCCGGTGGCGACCGAGTTCTTCGCGCTCGCCGGCGTGCGTGGGCCGATCTCCGAGGCCGCGACGCCGGAGCGGGTGGTGGCCCTAGCGCTGCGCGACGCGCTGGCCGGACGGGCCGTATCGCACGACGGCGTGGCCTCGGCTCTGGTGGCGCTGCTCGCCCGCGTGTTGCCGCGGCGGACGCTCGCCTGGCTCGCCGGTCGTCGCAATGTGCGACGTTCTCCCGCCACTGGTGCCACTCGCGGCGGACGCGAAGGCGCGTAAAATCCGGGGGTCGGGCGAGAAAGCGAGCGGGCGAAATCCCCAGGATTGCCAAGCGCGAGGGCCCGTGCAAAAACCATATCCCCACGGCCCTTCAGGCTGGCAAATCCCTGGCTTTCCCATGTCTTCTCTTCCCCAACTCGACGCGATCGCGACCCTGCTGAACCAGGGCGCCGCGGATTCCGCGGTCCGCTTGTTGCGAAGCTGTTGGGAGCCCGATCTCCCGCCCGACGACCTCGTGCGGATGTACTGCATGTGGGTCCGCGGGCTGTGCGAGACCGGTGAACTCGACCACGCGCTGACGCTGGCCCGCAGGGCCGCGAACGAGTTCCCGCGCGAGCCCGACGTCCTGATCGCGCTGGGCAACGTGCAGGATCTGGTCGGCGATCTCGAGAAGGCCCGCGAGGCGTTCGAATCGGCGATCGATCACGATCCGGGCGGCGGCCTGCAGCACTACAACCTCGGCGCGGTGCTCGAGCGACTCGGGCGCGAGATGGACGCGGAGGTCTGTTATCGCCGGGCCAACGAGTGCGACCCGCACGGCGGGATGTACGAGGCGATCGCGGCGCTCGGGGCGCTGTTGCGGCGCCAGGGTCGGCTCGAAGAGGCCGAACAGATCTACGACCTCTACCTCAGCGACGACTCGATCAACGTCGAGATCCTGGTCGAGCACGGCATCTGTCTGTCCGACCTCGACCGCCTCGACGAGGCGATCGATCGCTTCGACTTCGCGCTGAGCCTCGACCCCGAGAACGCGGGGGCGCAGTACAACAAGGCGATCACGCTCTATCGCCTCGGTCGCTACGAGCAGGCCCTGAACGCGCTCGAGCGGGCGCGCCAGCTCGACAAGGGCAACGCGCTCACGCTGGCGGTGCTCGGCGGTTGGCGGCTGTCGGCCGCCGATTGCGACCTCGACGAGGCGCTCGGCCTGCTCTACGGCGCGCTCGACCTGCTCGAGCGGCGCTACGCCCAGGATCCCGGGCAGCTCGGTTATTGCAGCCTGGTCGCGGAGGAGATCTTCGAAGCGCTGTGGCAGAACGGCCGCCAGGGCGAGGCCCGCGAGGTCGCGCGGCTGGCCGGCCAGCGCGAGTGGATCACGCCGCACATCCTCGACTGTCTCAACGAGGCCGACCACGGGCGCTCGCCGCAGGTCAGCATGTACACGGTGGTCGCCCGCGCGGAGGCCGGTGAGCGGCCCGAGCACTGGCCCGAGAACACCGACGGCTACACCACCGGGCTGACCGTGCTGGCCACCGACGAGAACGAGGCGCGCGAGTTCTGCCTGCAGTACCTGCGTTCGATCGAGCCGTCGCCCGACATCCGCTTCACCCTCGACGTGGTGCCGCCGCAGTCGCCGAGCGACCCGAGCCCGTCGCTCGAGATGATGGCCGAGCTGCGCGGCGCGATGCAGCCGCGGCCGCGCGGCGTCGCGCGAGTCCACGGCCAGCGGGCTTACACCTTCCGCACCTGAGCGCCGCCTATCGGCACGCTGCAACGTGTTGCAGCGGCCCAACGTGGCCTCGGGGCCGCAATGGCCAGTCCCTGGCGGCGCGCGCAGGCGTGTGCGACTCTGCCGTGGTCGACTGTTTGACTTGCGGGAGCCAGAGACCGGTGATGCGAACTTCCCTGTTGTTGTGTGCGGCGCTGGGCGCGGCGTGGAGCCTGGCGATGCCGCAGACGGCCGAGGCGTGCGGCGGCGTGTTCTGCGACGGCGGCCTGCCGAACTCGATGCCCGTCAATCAGGACGGCGAGAACGTGCTCTTCGTCCTCAATCAGAACGAGGTCGAGGTCCACATCCAGATCAGCATCGATCCCAACACCAACGCGCAGAAGTTCGCGTGGCTGATCCCGATCGCCCAGATCCCCGAGTTCGAGGTCGGCTCGCAGCCGCTGTTCGACGCGCTGTTGAACTCGTCGGTGCCGACCTACCAGCTGCAGCAGACCTTCGAGGTGTGCGGCGAGGACGGCATCTCCGGCGGGATCACGACCAACGCGACGGGCACCGGCGCCCCCGGTGACTCGGCCGGCGGCAGCACCAGCGGCGCCGAGAGCGACGGCGGCGAGGATCCGGTGGTGTTCAAGACGACCGCGGGCGCGTTCGAGATCGTGGTGCTGCAAGATCAGACGATCGAGCCGATCAAGCAGTGGCTGATCGACAACGACTATCAGTGGATCGACGGCTCGGAGATGGTGCTGCAGCAGTACCTTGACGAGGGCCAGGTGATCGTCGCGCTCAAGCTGGCGGCCGGGTCCGACGGCGGCGACGTGCACCCGATCGTGCTGCGCTACCCGTCGAACGAGAACTGCTTCCCGCTGCGGCTGACGCGGTTCGCGTCGATCGAGAACATGGACATCCGCGTGTTCGTGCTCGGTGACAACCGCGCGGCGCCGACCAACTACCGCCACGTCCTCGTCAACCCGCTGAAGATCGACTGGCTGCAGTTCGCGGCCAACTACAAGGACGTCATCACCAAGGCGGTCGACGACCTCGAGGCCGAGGGCCTGGCGTTCGTGACCGAGTACGCCGGGCCGTCGAGCGTGGTCCAGCCGTTCGCGTTCAACTTCTACAGCACGTCGTGGAACGAGTCGGCGTTCGTCGGCCTGGCGCCCGAACAGGTCATCAACACGCTCAACGACCAGGGCCTGGCCAACTGCTTCGGCGCCGACTTCTGCTTCTACAACCACCCGCTGGTCGAGAGCCTCCTCAATGACTTCCTGCCGGTGCCCGACGGCCTCTCGGCGGAGGAGTTCTACGCGAACCTGCCGGCCTACGCCGACCAGATCGACGCGATGGCGTGGGGCGACGGCAGCGCGTTCGCGCAGGGGCTCGACAGCCGGATCATCGCGCCCGGCGAGCACGCGCAGGAGCTGGTCGACAGCTACCCGTACCTGACGCGCATGTACACGGTCATCTCGCCCAACGAGATGATCGCGGACCCGATCTTCCACATCAACCCGGACCTGCAGGACGTGCCGAGCTTCCGCTCGGCCACCGAGTACAACCTGTGCGACGGCAACAGCGTGGTCACGCTGCCCGACGAGCGCGAGATCTTCGTGCCCGACGGCGGGCCGTGGCCGGACTTCATCGGCGAGATGTGGTGGGCCGAGGAGGTCCAGCAGGTCGCGCTCAAGGGCAAGCCGATGCACCTGGTCAACAACACTGCCGCGATCAACAAGAAGATCGAGGAGTGGAACCTGGCCCACGGCTGGCCCCGCTTCCCCGAGGGCGCGCCGACTACCAGCGCGAGCGGCAGCGACACCGACACCGACAGCTCGGGCAGCAGCGGGCCCGACTCTGCCACCGGCGGCGGGCAGAACGACGCCAGCGGCTGCGGTTGCCGCAGCGACGGCGGGCCGGGCGGGGCACTGCTGGCGCTCGCGGGGCTCGGGCTGCTGGCGGGCCGTCGACGCCGGCGCTGAGGTAGGCCCTTCGATGCGCCGAAGGGCATGTCCTCACGGACATGCCCTTCTACTCATGGTCTGCGGGACATGTCCCTGCGGACATGCCCGCAGGGGCAGCCTCAGCCGATCGGGGCGTTGGCGAGCCGGTGGACCAGCCAGAACAGGTTCGGGCCGTGGCGGTCGGGCAGCTCGCGCTTGACCGCGCGGAGGCTGTCGCACAGCTGCTCGACGCCGCGGTCGAGGACGGCGGCGCGGCGGGCCTCGAGGCGCTGGCCGACGCCGATCGGCTGCCAGCTGGTGCCCCACGGGATCGACCACGTCAGCACGCGGTCGCCCGGGCGCAGGGCCTGCGACAGGTTGCTGTCGGTGAGGGTGACGGGCTCGTCGCGCAGCAGGTCCTTGCCGCGCACGCGCTGCTTGCCGGGGTTCACGTCGTCGACGGCGACCAGCAGCAGGCGCGCCTGCAGGCAGGCGTCGAGGGCGGCGCGCTGGCGGCCCTCGAGCGGCACGCCGGCGCTGGTGAACATGTCGACCAGGCGGATGCCCTTGGGGTCGCGGTAGCCGTACAGGCAGAACGTCTGGGCGGCGCGGCGCAGGTCGGCGTTGTTCTTCTCGGCCGGCGTGGCGCCGCCGAAGAAGCCGTTCATCACCTGGGCGACGAACGGACCGAACCGCCGGGTGGCGAAGCTGCCCAGCATCGACTCGACGCGCTCGAAGTCGGCGCGCTCGTAGCGGCCGAACTTGGGGGTGAGCGGTCGCTCGTTCGTCAGCGCCGCCGCGGGGGCCGGATTGCGCGCGCGGGCGGCCTCCTGGGCTTGCGCGACCTCCTGCTCGGCGGTGAGGAACGGGCCGGTGCCGCGACGCTTGCGCCGCGAGTCCGAGCGGGGCGTCGACGCGGCGGGCGGGGCTGTAGTGCCGGGTTGTTCGGGTGTGTCGGTCATGGGTCCGTCATTTCGGCGCACGCGCCGTCGAAGGCGATCCGCGGCAGCTCGATGGCCAGGCTCGCGTTCGGAGCGGTCGGCGTCGGGTCGTCGCCGTTGCCGTAGCAGGGCTCGTCGGAGCCGGCGGCGTACGCCTCGATGCGCAGGTACAGCTCCTCGTGGGCCATCGGCGCGTCGTCCCACACCAGGGGCTCGACGGCGCGGATCTTGCCGAGCTCGGCGCAGGGGACGGTGGTGACGCCGTCGAGCACGATCGGCGGGTTCTGGCCGTCACGCAGCGCAGCCGTCGGGACGACCTGGAGGTCGGCGTCGAGGACGGTGATCCGCGCGCGGTCGATCACGAGGCCCGGCTCCGGAGTGCATGTCGTGAAGGGCAGCTCGTCGGGGCCGCTGAGGAGCGCCAGCGAGAACGAGAAGCCGGCCTCGATCGGCGCGAGGAAGCTGGCGATCGTGAAGTCGGCGAGCAGGTCGACGCTCCGGAAGCCCTCCGGCGCCAGAGTGAAGGACGTGACGTCGGCGTCGAGCGCGGGCTCGGCGAGCTTCTTGCCGTTCGCGCCGAGGCCGGCGACCGAGATGGTGTAGTCGCCAGGATCGAGCGACTGGGTGAAGGTCTGGGCGGTGGTCGTGCAGGGGAAGCGGAGCTTCGTGGCCGTCGGCCCGTCGATCGCCACCTCGATGTTGGTGAGCCCGAGACCGCCGCAGTAGGCGCTCGGGTTGCCGCTCATGAGCTCGGGACGGACGACGAGCTGGGCGCCGGCGCTGTCGCCGACCTCGAGGCCGGTGCGGTCGCCCGCGCAGGACGGGTCGGCGAGGTCGGTGTAGCCGTCGCGGTCGTTGTCGATGCCGTCGCTGCACTGCGGGGCGCCGACGATGACGACGTCGAGCGGCTTGCCCTCGCCGGCCGCGCCGATGACGACGTCCTGGGCGGTGGAGGCGAGCACCTTCTTGCAGGAGAAGTCGACCTCGCTGCCGTCGGTGTCGATGACGCTGGTGGGCTCGTCGGCGCAGAATTGGACGTCGCGCCGGCCGAGCGCGGTGACGGTGACGCTGTACGTGCCGGCGCCGACTTCCGGCCCGGGCGCGCGAGCGTCCCGATCTTCGAAGCCGGCGGGGAAGCACGGGAACTCGCGCTCGTCGAGCAGGGCGTTGCCCCCGTCGCGGGTGCTGACGCGGATCCGGCTGATGCCGAGCTCCGTGCACTGATCGACCGAGACGAGCTCGGTGGCCTCGCCGACCTCGGCCTGGTCGAGCGGCTGCAGGCGCCAGCGGACCCAGAAGCTGGGGTCCTCCGCGCAGCCGGCCGCGGCGACGGTCGCGAGCGCGAGGGGAGCGAGGCGGGCGCGGAGCATCAGGGCCGGTCTATCCGTCACAGGCGGGGTTTTCAAGGTCCAGGGCGACCAGGACGGGTGAGTCTTCGATTGTCACGGCCTGCGAGCAGCTGCGGCCGTCGATCTCGAGGTCGAGGCGATAGCGGCCGGGGTCGACGTCGGCGACGCGGTGCGCGCCCTGGAGGCCGGCGCAAGCCTGCTCCTGGCCGCCGAGGCGCAGGCCGCGGTCGCTGCTCAAGTTCTGGCGGTACAGCGCCGGCGGCTCGTCGGCCTCGGCGAGGAACAGGTCGGCCGCGGGGTCGGCGTAGCGCAGCGCGACCACGAGGTCGCTGCAGGCGCCGGTCAACGCGAGGTCGAGCGGCTGCGGGGCGCGCTCCAGCTCGAGGTCGACCGCAGTGATCGCGTGGCTCTCGACCTCGCCGACGGCCGCCGCGGCGACCAGCGGCACCTCCTCGGCGGCCCGGCCGCTGGCCGTCAGGGCGTAGGTGCCAGGGCGGAGGTCGAGGAAGATCTCCGCCGCCTCGACGGCCCGCGCCGCCGGCGACATGTTGCCGGTCTCACACGCGTACGCGAACACGCGGTCGCGCGCGGGGTCCCCGGCGTCGATCACCCGCACGGTCACGCCGGACAGACCCGCACCCTCGCAGGTGCGCACCCGGCGAGCCTCGGGGCCGTCGACCGCGTTGGCCTCGCGCGCGGTCCACGTCAGCTCGAGGCCGGTGGCGCCGCCCGCGGGCAGGACGCACGCCGGCCCCAAGAGCCAGGTCCCTAGGAGCAGCCTTCGCAGCATCCTTCGAGGTCCATGACGGTGCGACCCTGCTCCGGCGGCTCCTGCACGCAGGCGTCGAGGCCCGTGAGCACGAAGAGGTAGACCTGCAGGTCGGTCAGGAGGCCCGGCTCGACCTTGCGGGTGCGCGGGCCGGGGGTCAGGGCGCAGGCGGGGCCGAGCTCGCAGACGCATTGGTCCTCGAACTCGGCGACCAGCGCGACCTCGAAGTCGTAGGGCTCCTCCTCGCGGGCGGCGACGATGGAGAACCCTCGGGCGGCCTCGCAGCCGTAGGTGAGGACGTCGATCTGGCAGGACTCGTCGGTGGCGCAGGCCTCCGGGCAATCCGGCTCGCACAGGCGGAGCTGCGCCCGCAGCCGGTAGGGGCGGCGCGGGCCGTCGACGGTGGTGCGGCCGATGAAGCCGCACAGGTCGCCGAATTTGTCGCCGCCGACGTTGCCCCCGCAGATGTCGTCCAGCTCGCCGGCGGGGAAGATCGAGCGGCCGGCGGCGTCGACGACCGTCCAATTGAGCTCGACCTCGCCTTTGTCGCGCACGCACGCGGCCGCGGTGGCGAGCGCGAGGATCGCTCCCGCCGCCGGGCTCGGGCGCCGCCGCAGGTGCGAGCCCGGCGCGGGCGCGAGCGCTTGGGTGGGGCGAGGCACGGCCGGGAGGATAGCAAAACCGTAACCGTCGGGGGCGGCCCGCGGTTTGACGGGGCCGGGCGGGGGCGTGTAGCCTGCCGGCGTGTTGCTTCCCGCGCCCAGCTTGCTCGCCGAGATCGACATCATCCACCTGCTGTTCGGCGCCAAGGGCCTCGTGCTCGTGGTCGCCATCCTGCTGGTCATCTCGATCTTCACCACGATCTTCGTGATTCTCTACAAGCTGATCCACATCAGCCAGGCGCAGTCGCAGTCGATCACGTTCCTCGACCGGTTCTGGGAGTCGAAGCGCCTCGACGACATCTATCGGGTCGCCGAGCAGCTCAAGTACAGCCCGCTGGCGGCGATGTTCCGCGCCGGCTACATCGAGCTGTCCAAGGTCAAGAAGGGCCAGAACGAGGCCACCGGCTCGATGCACGAGAAGATGGACGGGCTCGAGAACATCGAGCGCGCGCTGGCCCGCGCCAAGGTCAGCGAGACCACCAAGCTCGAGAACCTGATGCCGCTGCTGGCCACCATCGGCTCGGCCGCGCCGTTCGTCGGTCTGCTCGGCACGGTGTGGGGCATCATGGAGGCCTTCTCGGCCATCGCCGCGTCCGGTTCCGCCGACCTCGCCGTCGTCTCGGGCCCGATCGCCGAGGCGCTGGTGGCGACCGCGACGTCGCTGATGAGCGCGATCCCGGCGGTCATGGCGTACAACTACTTCAACCGCCGCATCAAGGTGCTGGGCGCCGAGATGACGACGTTCGGCAGCGACTACACCAACATCGTCAAGCGCCACTTCTTCTAATCGGTCGCCTGCTACGATCACGGTGTACGCATGAGCAGCAAGGTCACAGCAGACGCGATCCAGGGCGAAGGCCCGGTCTCGGCGATCAACGTCACGCCGCTGGTCGACGTGATGTTGTGTCTGCTCATCATCTTCATGGTGTCGACGCCGATGATGGCGCCGAAGCAGCCGCAGAAGATCGACGTGCCGAAGGCCAAGGCGCAGGCGATCGCGCAGGAGCAATTCCTGCTGGCGACCGTCTCGGTCGACGCCAAGGGCGACGTCTTCATGGGCACGGTCGCGCTCTCGCGCGACCCCGCGACCATGGCCAACGAGCTCAGCAGCAACGCGCGCCTCAAGCAGGACGGGGTCGCCTTCATCCAGGGCGACTCGAACATCGACTTCAGCCGGATCGTCGAGGTGCTCGTCGCGTTGCGTACGGCCGGGGTGTCCAAGGTCGGCTTCCTGACCGATCCGAAGGTCCCGCCGCGCACCTGAGAGGGAACGAGCGATGTCCGAGATCAAAGTCCGCACCGTGCCGATGCTGCTGTCGCCGTTCGTCGAGCTGGGCCGCCAGTTCGGCGACATCCTGCGCAACCCGACGGCGTTCTTCGGCAGCCTGCTGGGCTCGGCGTTGCTCACCGGCGGAGTGGCCGCGCTGGTGATGTTCGGGCCGACCTTCGAGGTCTCGGCCGAAGAGGACGACGACGAGCTCGAGATGGAGTTCATGCCCGGCGAGCTGGTGCGGCTCGGGCCCAAGCTCGACCCGACGCAGATCCCGGAGAAGATCATCGTCGAGAAGACGGTCGCGGCCGAGCAAGCCGCCGAGACGACGGTGACCACCGACGACAAGGCGAAGCCGACCACCGAGCCGAAGAAGAACGAGCCGAAGAAGAACGACACCAAGTCGACCGAGAAGCCCGACCCCAACAAGAAGGGCGCCAAGGAGTCCGACAAGAATCAGGACTCCAACACGCCGCACAACGATCTGCCGACGGTCAAGCAGTTGCCCGGCGATCCGTTCGGCTCGGCGGACGGCTGGTCCGACACCCACAAAGAAGGCGACCCGTGGGCCACCGAGGTCATGAAGGTGCTGAACGGCATGAAGGTCGGCACCTTCGGCGCCGAGGGCAAGGACGCGACCTACAAGTTCCGCCTCGAGGTCTGCCCCGATGGCCGGCTGTCGGCCCAGAAGAAGGAAGGCACGGGCGACACCACGCTGGACGCGCGGATCAAGAGCACCATCGACGGCCTCAAGGTCAGCGTGCCCGCGGGCGTGGCCGACTTGCTCAAGGGCAAGTGCAAGAAGATCCAGTACGAGTTCACGTGGCGCGGCAAGGGTGCAGGCGCCGGCGCGGTCAAGTAGGCCAGCGGGCCTAGCCGTGATCCGGCGCCGCCGCGGTTGACATTTTGTCCGCGAGCGGCCGGCTGTGCCGTCGTTCGGCCGGTTGCGGCGGCTGGGCGGTGCAGCGGGCCCCCAGCGAGGTCGTGGCTGAAAGGGCCACAATTGGCCCGCGGGGGGGTTCCCCAGGGCTTGACTGGCGGGTATGGTTGGCACGCTCAGAAGGTGCCATCGCCCATGAAGCGGACCCTGCTCGGAACTTCTTTCCTCGCCACCCTCCTGCTCAGCGCCTCGTTTTACGCGGGCAAACAGCCGGCCCTGGCCAACGCGGCTCCGGCCGCGGGCTCGGAGGTCGACCTCGGCGGCGGGTTCACGCTGCTGCGTCTCGCGGTCCCGGCCGACGGCCGCATCGGCGACATCCTGCGCAAGAACGCGTTGATCTCGAGCGGCTTCGAGGTCATCGACCGGCGCAGCATCCCGGCCGCGCTGATCAAGGCCAACGACTTCGACCAGAAGGGCTGGCAGGACATCGGCGCCCAGGCCGTGATCCTCGCCGACGAGGTCGGCGGTCAGTTCAAGTTCCGCCTGTTCGACATGGGCGCCGGCGGCAAGCCGGTGCTGTCGCGCGGCTACGCGGCCAACGACCCGCTCAAGGCCGCGAACCGGTTCATGAACGACGTGATCGAGCACTACACCAAGATCCCGGGTGTGTTCGGCTCGCGCATCGCGTTCGTCCGCACCAACCGCACGCCGACGGTCACGAAGAACGTCTTCACGGTCGAGATGAACGGCGAGTCGCCGGCCTCGATCACCAACAACCGCTCGCTCAACATCTCGCCGTCGATCGGCCCCGGCGGGCAGGTGCTCTTCACCTCCTACGCCAAGCGCAACCCCGACCTGTGGATGAGCTCGGGCGGCTCGCTGAGCCGGATCAGCACCCAGCGCGGCCTCAACCTCGGCGGCGTGATGAGCCCCGACGGCTCGAGCATCGCGCTGACGCTGTCGAAGGACGGCAACTCCGAGATCTACCTCATCGACACGGGCGGCACGATCAAGGCCCGCCTCACCAACAACGCGGCGATCGACGGCTCGCCGACGTGGAGCCCGGGCTCGAACCAGCTCGCGTTCGTGTCGAGCCGCTCGGGCGGCCCGCAGGTGTTCCGCATGGGCTCCAACGGCGCCGGCGCGACCCGCCTGACCAAGCAGGGCAGCTACAACCAGACGCCCGACTGGAACCCCGGTCAGGGCGCCCGCGCCAACCTCGTCGCCTACGCCGGCCGCGACAACTCCAACCGCTACGACATCTTCTCGATCGACGTCGGCAGCGGCAAGCTGGCGCGCCTGACCCAGAACCCGGGCCGCAACCTCGACCCGAGCTGGTCGCCCGACGGCCGCATGATCGCGTTCCAGTCGACCGTCGGCGGCATCGTCGTCGCCAACGACAAGGGCAACAACCAGCAGGTCATCGCCAAGGCCGGCACCACGCCCGACTGGGGCCCGCGCAACGAGTAGGTCCTTCGGGACATGTCCCCAAACTCAGGTGAGCCTGCGACGCCGCGCGCCGCGGATCCGCAAGGATCCTGGCGCGCGGTCATCGATATCGGGACCAACAGCGTCCTGCTGCTCGTCGCCCGCTGGCGCGGCCAGGACATCGAGATCGCGCTCGACCAGGCGACGATCACCCGCCTTGGCAAGGGCGTGGCCGCGACCGGCGTGCTGGCGCCGGAGTCGATCGCGCGCACGCTCGCGGTGCTGAAGCAGTACCGCGAGACCGCGGCGCAGTACGGCGCGACGCCGCTGGCGGTCACGACCGAGGGCGTGCGCCTGGCCACCAACCGCGACGACTTCCTGCGGCCCGCGGCCGAGGTGCTCGGCGCGCCGGTACGGCTGCTCAGCGGCGCGGAGGAGGCCGAGCTGTCGTTCCGCTCGGTGGCGCAGGAGACCGGCTCGGCCGGGCCGCTGCGCGTGCTCGACATCGGCGGCGGCTCGACCGAGCTGGCCGTGGGCGAGGGCGAGCAGCTGGTCTCGTCGGTGTCGCACCCGATCGGCGCGGTGCGGCTGTACGAGCGGTTCGTGTCGCACGATCCGCCGGAGCCGGCCGAGGTGGCGCAGATCGAGCTCGAAGCGCTGGACACGTTCCGGCGCGGGCAGCCGCTCGAGCCGTACCCGATCCTCACCGGCCTCGCGGGCACCGTCACGACCGCTGCGGCGATGCTGCGCGAGCTGCCGGCCTATGAGCGCGAGGCGGTCGACGCCACCGCGTTCGCCTACGTCCAGGTCCGCGACCTCCGCGACCGCGCGGCGCAGGTGACGGCCGCGGAGCGGTGCCGCCTGTGGCCCGCGCTCGACCCGGCGCGCGCCGACGTGATCGTCGCGGGGCTGACGATCCTGGTGGCGGCGATGCAGCACTGCGGCGCCACCAGCCTGGTCGTGCGCGACCGCGGCCTGCGCTACGCGCTGATCGAGAGGGATTGATGCGCGTCGACCTGCACTGCCACTCGACGTGCTCGGACGGCAGCCTGTCGCCGACCGAGGTGGCGACGCGGGCGCAGGCCGAGGGCGTGCAGCTGTTCTGCCTGACCGACCATGACTCGGTGGCCGGCTACGAGGCGACGGCGGCGGCGCTGCCGAACACCCGGGTGCTGCGCGGGGTCGAGCTGAGCTGCCGCCACGCCGGCAAGACGGTCCACCTGCTGATCTACGGGGTCCGCGAGGGGACCGGGCTGACTGCGCTGCAGGGCAAGCTCGAACATGTCCTCGAGGACAGGCGCACGCGGCTCAAGGCGATCATCGCCCGCCTGCGCCGGCTCGGGGTCAAGCTCGACGGCGAGAAGATCCTGATCGCCACCCACGGCCACACGCCCGGCCGGCCCGACGTGGCCCGCGCGCTGGTCGAGGCCGGGGTGGTCCGCTCGCAGCGCGAGGCGTTCGAGCGCTACCTCCACGACGGCGGCCCGGCCGACGTCGCGCTCGAGCGCGTGTCGCTCGACGACGGCCTCCGCCTCGGCCGCAACTCGGGGGCGAAGATGTCGCTGGCCCATCCGCACACGCTGCGCTCGCCCCAGCTCGTCGACGAGATGTTCGCGCAGTACAGGTCGGCCGGGCTCGAGGGCATCGAGGCCTACTACGGCCGCTACGGGGCGCAGGAGCGCGGGCTGTGGCTGAACGTGGCCAAGCGGCGCGAGCTGGTGGTCACCGGCGGCTCGGACTTCCACGGGGCGGCGGTGCCGGAGATCCGGAATCCCGGCATCGAGCTGCCGGAGCGCCACGCGGAGCGCCTGCAGGCCTGGCTGGCGGAGTGAGCCGGGGCTGCGAGCGCCGCGGTCTGTCTTGACTTTGCGACATGTGTGAAGGGCCAGGTCCGAAGCGACAGGGTCGAAGGGGCAGGTTGAGGTGAGCGCGGGCGGCGGCGAGACCGGGGCGGAGCGGCGGGGCGAGGACCGGCCGGTGCTGCTGCGCGTCGAGGGGCTGACGATCGCGCGGCCCGACGGCGCGCCGCTGGTCGAGGCGCTGACGCTGACGCTGCGGGCCGGCGAGACCGCGGCGGTGTTCGGCGCCAGCGGGGCCGGCAAGTCGACGCTGATGGCGGCGCTGCACGACGCGGACGGCCTGCGAGCGCGCGGCTTCGCGGTCCGGGCGGCCACGTTCACGGCGGCCGGCGCGGTCGGGATCGTGCCGCAGCGCGGGGCGCTGCTCGACCACCTGAGCGCTTCCGGCAACATCGCCCTGGCGCTGCGCAACGCCGAGCAGCCGGTGTCCGCCACGCCGCAGGAGGTCGAGCGCTGGATCGCCGCGCTCGACCTGCCGCGGCGCTGGAGCGACCAGGCGCAGGCGGTCGCGCACGTCAGCGGCGGCGAGGCGCAGCGCCTGGCCGTCGCGCGCACGCTCGCGGGCGGGCGGCGGATCTTGCTGCTCGACGAGCCGTCGGTCGGGCTCGATCCGCTGCGCGTCGATCGCCTCGCAGCGGCCCTGCGCGGGCAGATCGCCGGCCAGAGCGCGGCCGCGCTGGCGATCACCCACGACCTCGAGTTCGCGGCCGGCTTCGCCGATCGCTTCCTCTACCTCGACCCGGCGGCGGGGCGCCTCGTCGAGCTGCCGATCGCGCGCGGCGAGACTGCGGCGGCGACGGTCGCGGCGCTCGGGGCGGCGCTGCGCGAGCTGCTGGCCAAAGAGACAGGTCAGGCGGGCGGGCGACCGCGGCGGCGGCTGGGGGCGCGGCTGCGAGCTGTCCTCGGGGACATGTTGGCGCCGTTCGCGGTGCTGGCCCGGGCTCTGGCGGCCGCCCCGGCGGCGCTGGCTCGCCCGCGCGACTTCGCCGAGGTGGCGCGGGTGACCTTCGCGCAGGGCCTGTGGCGCCCGCTCGGTTTCATCGCCGCGGTGTCGCTGCTGGTCGGCTTCACCCTGCTGTACATCTTCCACCGCGCGTTCTCGGGCGGCGGGGTGCCGGTGCGGCCGGACAAGATCTTCGCGCTGATCGGGTCGATGCACGTGCTGGCTCTGGCGCCGCCGCTGTCGGCGATCCTGTTCGCGGCGACGTCGGGCAGCGCGGTCGCGGCCTGGCTCGGCGGGATGTCGCTGACGCGCCAGACTGCGGCGCTGCGCGGGCTCGGGATCGCCGAAGCGCGCTACTTGTGGCTGCCGGCGGTGCTCGGGCTGGCGCTGGCGTACGTGGTGCTGGCGGGGGTGTTCACCGGCGGGATGGTGCTCGGCGGGCTGCTCTACTTGAAGCTGCAGGTGCCGGCGCTCGCCGACCCGTGGCTGGTCGTCACCGCCGACTTGCTCGATCCGCCGGCCGCGCGCGCGCCGTTCCGCGCGCGCGCGCTGGTGCTCGTCGCGCTCTACGCCGGCGGGATCGCGGCGGACGCGGTGGCGAAGGGGTCGAGCGACAAGGCCAGCGCCGACGCAGTGACCGCGGCGATGGTCCGCAGCGTGATGGCCTGTACGCTGTGGGTGGTGGCGCTCGAGCTGGCGTCGCTGGTCGTGCTGTATGGCGCTCGCGGAGGATAAGTGGCGGCTCGCGTCGATGGCCGGCCTGGCCGGCCTGGCGCTGGCGGGTGCGCTGCTGGCCGCCGGGCGCGGGGCGCTGATCGAGGCGGCCGCCGCCGAGCCTTTCCGCGTCGAGGTCGCAAGCCCGCACGCGCCGGCGGCGGACGGGCGCTGGTCGGGGCGCGGGGTCCCGCCGGAGCTGGCGGCGCGGGCGGTGGTGCGGGTCGACGGGGAGGTCCGCGCCGGTCCTGAAGGACATGCGCAAAAGGACATGTTCGCGGCGCGCGATGATTCGAGAGGACATGCTCTCGCGGACATGCCCCGAGTCGCAGAGGCTGCTGGGCGTGACGACGGGATGAGTGGCAGCGGTCCTGAGGGACATGTTTATGAGAACATGTCGGATGGGACACTCTCGGTCGCGCTGGGCGACGCGCCGGGGCTGCGGCTGATCGAGGTCGAGCTGCCGCGGCAGGGCGGCGCCGAGGTGGCGACCGACGCGGCGCTGGTCGGGCCGTTCCGCGCCCGCTACGACGACTCGCCGGGCTGCGGCGCGGGGGTCCGGGTGGCGGCGAGGGCGATCGATCGGCTGGTGCTGCCGCCGCTGCGTGAGAAGCTGCTGGCGGCGGCGCCGTCGATCGGGCTGCTCGGGCCGGGGACGACGCTCGAGGAGGCGAGCGTGACGCTGCGGGGCGACGCGCTGTGGTTCCGCGTGGCGCTGGCCGGCGAGCACCGGATCGCGGTGTCCGGCGCGCTCGAGGTGCGGGTGGCCGGGCCGCGCCAGCTGGGCGTGCGCCTGGCCTCGCTCGGGCCGGTCGAGTTCACGGGGACGCTGCGCACGCGGGCGACGCTCGGCGCGGCGGGGCTGGGGGCGCTCGTGACGGGGCCGCTGGCGCCGCTCGGGGCGCTGGCCGGCTACGCGCTGGCTGACGGCTACATCGACCGGCGCGCGCGGCAGGAGGTCGAGACGCAGCTGACCGCGGCCCTGGCGGTGGCGAGCGCGATCCCGCTGATCCCCGAGCGCGCCGAGCTGATCGTCGGCGAGCCGCGCTCGCGGGCGACCCTGGCGTTCTGCGCGGTGGCCATCGAGTCGGGCGGGATCGCGGCCCACCTGTCCGTACGGCCAGATAAACCTGACCCGAAGACCAGCCAGGAGGCGAGCCGGGTGCGCACGCGGCTGGCGGCCATCCCGGGGCCGGCGCGGCACGGGCTCGAGCTGCCGCCGCTGCGGCCGGTTGCGCCGACTGCCGACGCGGAGGTCGAGCTGAGCCTCGACACTGTCGACGCGCTGCTCGACGCGTGGACCGCCAACGGGCTGCTCGGCGATTTGATGGGGCGGGCGCAGTGGGTCGAGCGGGTCGACGAGGCGCTCGGCGAGTGGACGACGCTCGGCCTGGCGGAGATCGAGGTCCGGCTGCCGCCGTCGCTGTCCCCGGGGACAGGTGACGGCTGGGCCCTGACTGTCGCCGGGCTGCGGCTGGGGCTGACCGGCAGGGAGGGCGAGGACCCCGGCGAGGTGCTGGTCGCAGGGCGCGGGTTCGTGCGCCCGCACTGGGACGCGGGGCGCGGGCGCCTTGCGCTGGCCGGGACGATCGACCGCCTGCGCCTGTCGTGCGCCCGCGCGGGGGCGCTGTGGCCGTGCTTCGCCGCGCTGCTCGAGATGGGCGACGTCGAGGCCCGGCTCGACGCGCTGCTGGCTCCAGGCGCCGCGGGACTGCCGGGGATCCAGGTGCGGGCGCTGCTCCGCGACGGCACGCGAGCGCTGCGCGACGGGGGGCTGGAGCTGGCCGATCTGGCGATCAGCTACCCGCAGCCGGGAGTGCTGCGGGTGGCGGCCGAGGTGCGCTGAGAGGAGGGCCGCGGAGACGGCCGAGGTCCGGCGCCGCGGCCCGTACGGGAGCGGCGGCGCGGTGAGAAGGGCCCGGGATGGTGTCGTCGAACGGGCGAGCGAGGGCGCAGGGGAAGGCCAGTCTGGCGACGTCCGGCACCTTCGAGTTATCTGCGGATCGGGACATGTCCTTTCAGAAATGTCCGGATGGACATGCTGATTCAAACATGTCCATTTGGACACTCGCTATCAAGTCAATCTTGCCGGGGCGGGTCCTTGCGGTCGAAGCGCTCGCGGGCGCGGGCGATCTCGCCGCGGTGGTCGCCGGCCCAGGCGGCGAGGGCTTGGACCGGGTCGAGCAGGGTGCGGCCGAGCTCGGTCAGCTCGTAGTCGACGCGCGGCGGGACGGAAGGGGTGACGGTGCGGGTGACCAGGCCGTCGCGCTCGAGGCCGCGGAGCGTCAGCGTCAGCATGCGCTGCGAGATGCCCTCGATCGACCGCCGCAGCTCGTTGAAGCGCAGCGGTCGGTCGCTCAGCATGCTGACCACGAGGACGCTCCACTTGTCGCCGACGCGGCTCAGGACGTCGCGCACCGCCACACAGGTCTCTTGCTGATGCATGTCGCGGACTCGGTTCCCTTTCATAACCCAGGCCGCGAGCCGGATGAAGCCGGTCCAGCGTCCCGGCTCACGGCGACAGGCGCGCTGTCATCGCCGGCCAGGCTCGCCGCCCGCATGAGAGACACCCGGCTGACCGGCCGCCAGCATCGCCCGGACTGCGGCCGGGTCGGTGTAGGGGATGGAGGCGCCACAACCGGCGCACACGCGCAGTGCCATCGGCGCGCGCAGAACGTCCGACTCCGAGGGCCGGCTGAGGAAGCCGCGCTCCGGGACGTGGGCGCAGGTCTGCACGGGCTGGGCGTACCAGCCGTTGACGCCGTGCTCGAGGCTGCGCCATGGCGAGAGGAAGAAGAACTCCCGACCGTGGCAGATCGAGCACGGCGCGGTGGCGAGGGCGGACGACGGCATGGGCGAGGAGGAGGTCATGTCGAGGGAGTATGCCGCGGCGACGCCGCGGCGCATCGTGGAGACCCTCGGTATCGGACTCCCGGCGGGCGGGGACGATTGCCGGAACCGCGCGCTGGCGGGCCTGTCCCGGAGGACAGGTGACAAGAAGGTGTCCTTCGAGACATCTCGGAGGCGGGGAGCGCTTGCGGGCGCCGAATTCAGCGGCGCCGGGGTCGCCGGGCGGCGCCGCTGCCGGGCAGCTCCGCGTCGGCCGTGACTGCGTCGAGCCGGCGGCCGATGTCGCTGATGGTGGCAGGGGCGACATCGACCGCCCGCGCCTCGCGAGGCCAGCGCGCGAGAGCGGTCCGCACCTCGTCGACGATCGCTCGCGCGGTCTTCTCGTCGATCGAGGCGCGACGGGCCAGGCGCAGCATGTGCTGCCAGGTCGGGCGCCGGCCCTCGCCGTCGAGCGTCATCGTGTGCTCTCCGCCGGGACCGGCGACGAAGTTGAGGTCGTAGGCGGGCGACAATCGCCAGCCGCCCTCGCGGTCCATGAGGAAGGAGAAGTTCTTGCCGTGGTCGTCGCGGTTGTGCGCGAGCACGTTGAACACCATCTGCCGGAAGGCCCGGCGCACGTCGGGCTGCGCGCGCGTGAGGTGCATGGTGACGCGCAGCAGCATGTCGTAGTCGAGGTTCGGCTCGCGGAAGTCGGCGTCGAGCAGGCCGGCGAGGGTGTGGACGTGGGTGCGCGCGCCGGCCTCGTCGCGGTCGAACCGGCGCACGCCGAAGTAGCGCTGGCCGCTGCTGGCCACGAACAGCCGCGTATCGGGCACCTCGAGCCCGGCGTGGCGCGCGAGGCGGGCGTAGACGTGCTCGATCGCCCCGGCGTCGCGCTGCTCGTCGCCGGCCCAGAATTTGATCAGCCACGGCTCGTGATCCGGCGGCGGCACGGCTGTCCCATAGACCATGCTGTCCCCGCGGACTGCTACCAGCACCTTCGGGCGCGCGCCGCCTGGCGAGCCGCCGGCGTGCTGCAGCACCGGCAACAGCTCCGACGGGTGACCGCGGTAGACGTCCTCGGCGGCGGCTGCCAGCTTGTCGAGGGCGATCGATCGGTCCTCGACGGGCTCCGCGTCGGTGCACGGGTGAAAGGTCAGGGCGCCCATGGTGCGCGCGCCGAGGTGCGCCAGGCGATCGAGCGGCGAGAGCTGATCGGGCACGAGGCCGCGCTTGCGGAACAGCCGGTCCATCAGCAGGAGGCCCCAGCCGTCGGGTAAGGCGTCGGCGAACACCCCGTGCAGGCGTGCGGCGGGAGCCTTGAAGATGCCTGGCTGAAGGGCCAGCTTGAGCGGCGAGATCGAGGGACCGCGAGTCAGCCAGGTCGGCGCGTACTCGAAGTAGATCGACCGCTCGTGCAGCAGGAGGTGGCCGACGACCTCGCGCTCGTCGGCGGCGCGCACGAGCCGGACCTCGAGCTTGCGGGTCGCAGGGTTCATCGCCGGCCTCGCTGACGCGCGGGCGCCTGGCCGCGCTGCTCGAGCTCGGCCAGCGAGCGCGCCGGCGGCGGGGCGAACACCGCCTCGAACTGCTCGAGGCAGCCGAGCGCGAGCGCCAGCTTGAGCAGGTTGTCGAGCGCGATCTGGCCGGTCGTCTCGAACCGCTTGACGGTGCCGGCGCTGATGCCGGCTCGCTCGGCCAGCGTCTCGCGCTTCCAGTCGCGGGCCAGTCGCAGCGCCTTCATGCGCCCGGCCAGGCCCTGGGCGACCTCCTCGGCGGTGAACAGCACAAGGGATATTATGTGTGCTTTTACAGCGCTTGCAACGAGATTAGAGATACCATACAGGCTTTTATTTCAATGGCGGAGCGCGACAAAGCCCGCCGCCTCGAGCGAGGGGGCGGGCTTGGCGGGGCGGCCAGGGCTCAGCCGCGGAGCTTGCCGAGCAGGGCGTCGACGTTCTTCTTGGCGTCGCCGTAGAGCATGCGGGTGTTCTCTTTGTAGAAGAGCGGGTTGTCGACGCCGGCGTAGCCGACGCCCTTGCCGCGCTTCATGACGATCACCGTCTTGGCCTTCCACACCTCGATCACGGGCATGCCGGCGATCGGGCTGGAGGGGTCGTCCTGGGCGCCGGGGTTGACGATGTCGTTGGCGCCGATGACCAGCACGAGGTCGGTGTTCGGGCAGTCGTGGTTGATCTCGTCCATCTCGAGGACGATGTCGTAGGGCACGTTGGCCTCGGCCAGCAGCACGTTCATGTGGCCGGGCAGGCGGCCCGCGACCGGGTGGATGGCGAAGCGGAAGTTGGCGCCGGCCTTGCGCAGGATCTTGGCGATCTCGGCGACCGGGTGCTGCGCCTGCGCGACCGCCATGCCGTAGCCGGGGACGACCATGATGTTGCGAGCGGAGCGCATCAGCTCGACGGTGCCGTCGAGGTCGATCTCGCGGCACTCGCCGACCGGCTGGGCCGCCGCGCCCTTCGGCGCCGGGGCGCCGCCGTCGGAGCCGAAGCCGCCGGCGATGACGCTGAGGAACGAGCGGTTCATCGCCCGGCACATGATGTACGAGAGGATCGCGCCGCTGCTGCCGACCAGCGCGCCGGTGACGATCAGGAGGTCGTTGCTCAGCATGAAGCCGGCGGCCGCGGCGGCCCAGCCGGAGTAGCTGTTGAGCATCGACACCACGACGGGCATGTCGGCGCCGCCGATGGCCATGACCATGTGCACGCCGATGACGCTGGCGATGCCGGTCATGATGAGCAGCGGGGTGAGGCCGTGGTGCGGGTCGGCCAGGAACTGCCAGCCGAGGAACAAGCAGCCGAGCACCATCGCCAGGTTGAGCAGGTGGCGGCCGGGCAGGGTCAGCGGCCTGCCGCCGATGCTGCCGCGCAGCTTGAGGAAGGCGATGATCGAGCCGGTGAAGGTGATCGCGCCGATGAACACGCCGATGTAGACCTCGACGTTGTGGACCGTGTCGGCGTGGCTGGTGGCGCCGAGGTACGACGACAGGCCGACCAGCACCGCGGCGGCGCCGACGAAGCTGTGCAGCACCGCGACGAGCTCGGGCATCGCAGTCATGGCCACGCGCGCGGCCAGGACGGCGCCGATCAGCGCGCCGGGGACGATGGCGGCGGCGAGGATGGCGAAGCCGCTGCCGCTGATGTTCATCAGCTTGTCGGCGTTCATGCCGATGGCGGTGGCGACGACCGCGAGCAGCATGCCGATGATGCCGTAGAGGTTGCCGCGGCGGGCGGTGTCCTGGCGCGAGAGGCCGCCGAGGCTGAGGATGAACAGCGCGCTGGCGGCGATGTAGATGACGGTGAGGAGGCTGTACGACATCGTGGTGGTCCCCGCCGCTTACTTGCGGAACATCTTCAGCATGCGCTGGGTGACGAGGAAGCCGCCGGCGACGTTGATCATCGCCAGCAAGATGGCGGCCGCGCCGAGCAGGGTCGCCGCCGAGGTCGGGGCGCCCGAGATCTGCAACATGCCGCCGATGATGATGATGCCGCTGATCGCGTTGGTGACGCTCATCAGCGGGGTGTGCAGCGCCGGCGAGACGCTCCAGACGACCTGGTAGCCGATGAAGCAGGCCAGCACGAACACGGTGAAGTGGCTGAGGAAGCTCGACTTGTCGTCGACGCCGAGGCCGATGCCGACCAGCGCGAGGCCGGCGAGCACCAGCGGCCACGGGCTCGACTCGCCCGCCGGCGGTCCGTGACCGTGGCCGTGGCTCTTCGGCGGCGGCGACGAGGGGCGCGGCGGCTCGGGGGCGGCGGCGACCGGCGCGGCGGGCTTGGGCGCGGCCGCGGCAGGGGCGGGCGCCTGCGCGGGCGCGGCGGGCCGCGGCGGGGGCCACTTGATCTCGCCCTGGTGGGTGATGAGGCAGCCGCGCACGACCTCGTCGTTCTCGTCGATGCGGAAGCCCGCGGCCTTGCCCATGTCGTCGAGCAGGTGGCACAGGTTGGTGCCGTAGAGCTGGCTCGACTGCGCGGCCATGCGGCTCGGCAGGTCGGTGTAGCCGATGATGGTGACGCCGCCGTGGACGACCTTCTCGCCGGGCGAGGTCAGCTCGCAGTTGCCACCTGTCTCGGCGGCCAGGTCGACGATGACCGAGCCGGGCTTCATGCGCTCGACCATGTCGCGCAGGATCAGCTTGGGCGCCGGCTTGCCGGGGATCAGCGCGGTCGTGACGATGATGTCGACCTCCTCCGCCTGGCGGCGGAACAGGTCCATCTCGGCGGCGATGAAGGCCGGGCTCATCTCCTTGGCGTAGCCGCCGATGCCGGTGCCGTCCTCCTGGAAGTCGAGCTCGAGGAACTCGGCGCCCATGCTCTCGACCTGCTCCTTGACGACGGGGCGGGTGTCGAAGGCGCGGACGATCGCACCGAGGCCGCGGCCGACGCCGATGACGGCGAGGCCGGCCACGCCGGCGCCGATGACCAGCAGCTTGGCCGGCAGGACCTTGCCGGCGGCGGTGATCTGGCCGGTGAAGAAGCGGCCGAACACGTTGGCGGCCTCGATGACGGCGCGGTAACCGGAGATGTTGCCCATCGACGACAGGGCGTCGAGCTTCTGCGCGCGGGAGATCCGCGGCACCGCGTCCATGCCGAGCACTGTGACGCCGCGGCTGCGCAGGCGCTCGACCAGGTCGGGGTTCTGCGCCGGCCAGATGAAGCTGATGAGCACCTGGCCCTCGCGCGCGAGGTCGGCCTCGAAGCTGCTCGGCGCGCGGACCTTGAGGACGATGTCGACCTGTCCCCAAAGACCTTCGGCATCGGCCGCGATCCCGCAACCGACGCTGGCGTAGGCGTCGTCGCCGAACTCGGCGGCCGCGCCCGCGCCAGACTCGACCACCACGGAGAAGCCCTGGCTCTGCAGGCGCTTGGCGGTGTCAGGGGTGGCAGCCACCCGGCGCTCGCCCGGGTAGATCTCCTTCGGAATGCCGATCTTCATAGCTTTGAAGGCGTGCAAGGCGGACCTGGCGAGGCCGCGGCAGCCGGCCCGAGAGATATCACGAGGTCGTTCGCGGCTCTAGCCGTTTCCTCGCGGGATCCGGCAAATCGGGCCACGCGGCGCCCAGCCGCAGGCGTGTGAGCTTGAGCGGGCCCACGGGCGCACGACCTCGCCTCGGCGGGCGCTAGCCTCGGCCATGGCCGAGCCCCTGACCCACTTCGACCCCTCCGGGGCGGCGCGCATGGTCGCCGTGACCGACAAGCCCGAGACGGCGCGCGCCGCGGTGGCGGAGGCCCGCGTGCGCATGGCCCCGGCCACGCTCGAGCGGATCCGCGAGGGCCAGATCGGCAAGGGCGACGTGCTGGCGGTGGCCCGCCTGGCCGCGATCGCGGGCGCGAAGCAGACGCCGCAGCTCATCCCGCTGTGCCACCCGGTGCGGCTGACCGGGATCGACGTCGAGTTCGTGCTCGAGCCCGACCTCCCCGGCGTCCGCGCCACCGTCCGCGTCAGCGCCGTCGACCGCACCGGCCCGGAGATGGAGGCGATGACTGCGGCGGCCGCTGCGGCGCTGACTATCTACGACATGTGCAAGGCGATCGACCGGGCGATGGCGATCGAGTCGGTCTACCTGGTCGAAAAGTCAGGCGGGAAGTCGGGCGTGTGGACCCGCGGGGGCGCACCGTGAGCGAGCCGCGAGTCGAGCGGTTCGCCGGGGCAGCAGGGGAGCTGCGCGGGCTGCTCGGGCGGGCGTTCTGCGACAACCCCGGGATGGTCGCCACGCTCGGCGAGGAGCGCCCGCGGCGGCTGGGGCGGGCGACCCGATTGATGGGCGGGCTGTCCGGGATGGCGCTGGCGAGCGGCACTGTCGAGGTGGTCCGCGCGGGCGGCAAGGTGGCGGCGGCGAGCCTGTCCTATGGGCCAGATCAGAAGCCGCGCGGGCGAGCGCTGCTGCCGATGTACCTCGCGGGCCTCAGCACCGGCCCGCGCTCGCTGGTCCGGCTGCTGCGGCTCGACGAGTTCCTGCGCACGCACCACCCGCGCGCGCCGCACTTCTTCCTCGCGGTGCTGGGGGTCGAGCCGGAGCTGCAAGGGCGCCAGCTCGGCTCGGCGCTGCTGCGCGCGCTGTCGGCCCGCGCCGACGCAGCCAGACTGCCGTGCTACCTCGAGACCGACCGCGAGCCGGCCAAGCGCCTGTACATGCGCCACGGCTACGAGGTCGTCGGCGAGCACGACCTGACGAATCTCGGCGGGGTGCGGTTCTGGCGGATGGAGCGGCCGGCGCGTCGGTGACCGTCGGCGCTCGCGGCAATCACTCGCAGTCGAGGGACGCGGCGAGTGATCGCCGCGGCGAAGTTGGGTCGCGCGGTTACTCGACGGTGACCGACTTGGCGAGGTTGCGCGGCTGGTCGACGTCGGTGCCCTTCAGATCGGCGAAGTGATAGGCGAGCAGCTGCAGCGGGATGCTGGCGAGGATCGGCTGCAGCTCGCCGGCGACGTCGGGCACGAGGATGAGGTCGTCGGCGAGGTCGCCGATGGTGTGGTCGCCGAGGGTGGCGACGGCGATGATCTTGCCGCCGCGGGCGCGCACCTCCTCGAGGTTCGACAGGACCTTGCCGTAGCCGGGGCCGCGCTGGGCCAGGACGACCACCGGCATGGTGTTGTCGACCAGGGCGATAGGTCCGTGCTTCATCTCGCCGCTGGCGTGGCCCTCGGCGTGGATGTAGCTGATCTCCTTGAGCTTGAGCGCGCCCTCGAGGGCCACCGGGTAGCACAGGCCGCGGCCGAGGAAGAGGCAGTCGCGGGCGCCCTGGTGGCGGCGGGCGACGATCCGGATCGCCGCGCTGGCGGCCAGGAGGTTGTCGATGTGGGCCGGCAGGTCCTGCAGGCCGTCGATCAGGGCGCGCGCCCGGTCGGCGGCGAGATGACCGGTGCGGCGTCCGAGGTGGATCGCCAGCAGCAACATCATGGTCAGCTGGGTGGTGAACGCCTTGGTCGAGGCGACGCTGATCTCGGGGCCGGCGTGGGTGTAGAGGACCTTGTCGGCGACGCGGCTGATGCTGGCGCCGAGGACGTTGCAGATCGCCAATGTCTGGGCGCCGCGCTGCTTGGCCTCCTTGAGCGCGGCGATGGTGTCGGCGGTCTCGCCCGACTGCGTGATCGCCAGCGCGAGGTCGGTGGTGCGCACGATCGGGTCGCGGTAGCGGAACTCGCTGGCGATGTCGACCTCGACGGGGATCCGCGCGAGGCCCTCGATCAAGGAGCGACCGATGAGGGCGGCGTGGAAGCTGGTGCCGCAGGCGAGCATGACGATCCGCGCGCACGCGCCGAGGTCGCTGCCGAGCAGGTCGAGGCCGTCGAAGCGGACGTCGTCCTCGACCACGCCGGCGCCGAGCATGGTGTCGCGGATCGCCCGCGGCTGCTCGTGGATCTCCTTGAGCATGTAGTGGCGGAAGCCCTGTTTCTCGGCCGCGGCCGGGCTCCACTCGACGCGCCGGCGCGGGCGCTGGACCGGCTTGCCGTGGGCGTCGACGAGCTCGTAGGTGGTCGGCGTGACGCGGGCGAGGTCGCCGTCCTCGAGGTCGACGACCACGCGCGTGTGCTGCAAGATCGCCGACACGTCGCTGGCGACGAAGTTCTCGGCCGCGCTGCTGTCCTCGCCGACCCCGGGCCCGCCGAGGCCGAGCAGCAGCGGGGCGCTGTGACGCGCGGCGACGATGGTGTCGGGCTGCTTCTGGTGGACGACCGCGATCGCCCACGCGCCCTCGAGCTGGGCCGTGGCGCGCACGACCGCCTGCAGGAGGTCGCCGCCCGCGCGCAGCTCGTGGGCGACGAGGTGAGCGATGACCTCGGTGTCGGTCTCGCTGGAGAACTGGTAGCCGGCCGTCTGCAGGCGCGCGCGCAGCTCGGCGTGGTTCTCGATGATGCCGTTGTGGACGACCGCGACGTCACCGGCGCGGTGCGGGTGGGCGTTGAGCTCGGACGGGCGGCCGTGGGTGGCCCAGCGGGTGTGGCCGATGCCGCACGGGCCGGCGAGCGGGTTCTTCTCGAGCGCCTGCTCGAGCGCGACGATCTTGCCCTGGCAGCGCGCGAGCTGGACGGGGCCGCCGGTGGTCGACGGGACGGCCACGCCCGCCGAGTCGTAGCCGCGGTACTCGAGGCGGCGCAGGCCGCCGAGGAGGAGCGGGACGGCGGAGCGAGCGCCGGTGTAACCGATGATGCCGCACATGATGATTTCTCCTGGCGAGAGGGGGCCGTGAGAGGGGAGTACCCGAGAGGGCCCGATTTAGTCCCGGAGGGCCGTCGAAGCAGCTCGGGCCGCGCGAGGCGCGAGCGAGCCCCGTACGCGCGAAGGGGGCCTCGCGCTTCCGCGGGGCCCCCTTTGGGGTATCACGAGCCGCCGCGGCGGTCGATTACTTGGCCGGGGCGGGCGCGGGCGCCGGCGCGGCACCTGCGGCCGCGAGGGCGTTGTTGGCGGCGCAGAAGGTGGTGTCCTTCTCGAGGCACTTGAGGTCGGTGTCGTAGTGGACGATCGTGGCGTCGGGCAGCGCGTCCTTGATCTGCGACTCGGCCTTGTCGGCGCGGCCGACGACGATCACGACCGGCACGTCGTTCATGAACTTGCGCGCCATGGTCTTCATGTCGGCGATCTGGGCCTTGCGGACCTCGTCGCGGTAGGTCTTGTAGTAGTCGCTCGGCAGGCCGTAGGTGAGGATCGTGCGCACGCGGCCGGCGACCTGGTCGGCGGTCTCGATGCTCAACGGGAAGCTGCCGATCGCCTCACGCGTGACGTCCTCGAACTCCTTGGTCGTGACCTCGGTGTCGCGCATCTTCGTGATGTGGCCGAAGATGGCCTTGAGCATCTCGCCGGTGGTGGCGGTCTTGGTCTTGGTCCAGATCCGCCAGGTGCCCGGGGCGACGCCCGGCTCCATCTTGGTGTAGATGCCGTAGGTGAGGCCCTTCTCCTCGCGCACGTCGAGGAACAAACGCCCGGTCGAGCCGCCGCCGAGGATGTCGAGGCGAGGTCGAGCTTGATCCAGTCGGGGTTCTTGCGCGCGAGCGCGAGGTTGCCGACGCGGATGTCGGACTGGGCCGAATTTGGCCGATTGACCAGGTGGACGATCAGCTTGGGCGGGTGCTTGTAGGCCTTGAAGCCGTTCAGCGGGTTGGCCGGGGCCTGGCCCTCGATCGGCTTCCACTTGGCGAACACCTCGTTGCCGAGCTTCTCCGCCTCGGGCACGGTGATGTCGCCGGAGAGGATCAGGTAGCTGTTGTTCGAGCGGTAGAAGGTGTCGTGGAACTTCTTGACCGCGTCGACGGTGACCGCGTCGATCTGCGCCTCGGTCGGCAGCGGGCGCCCGTACGGGTGGCCCGACGGGTAGGCGGCCATGTCGAACAGCTGGTCGGCGAGCACGTCGGAGTTCGACTTCATCGCCTTGAGGTTGGTCTTGGACTTCTCCTTCAGCTTGTCGAGGGCGGCCGGCGGGAACGCCGGGTTCATGACCTCGTCGGCCATCAGCGTCAGCGCCAGCTTGACGTCGCGCTTGAGCACCTGCGTGTACACGCTGGTGTCGTGGACGCCGGCGCCGGCGCCGAGGCTGCCGCCGACGAACTCGATCTCCTCGTCGATCTTGGCCTTGGTGCGGGTCTTGGTGCCCTCGCCGAGCATGTTGGCCGTCATCTCGGCCAGCTGCTCGTCGTCCATGGTGCCGGCCTTGATCACGAGCTGGGCCGTGACGAGCGGGACCTCGTGGTTCTCGACGACGTAGATCTCGAGGCCGTTCTTGGTCTGGATCTTCTGCAGGTCGGGGAACTGGACCTCACGCGGCTCGGTCGGCGGCGGCGGATCCTGGTAGACCCGCGCGGGCTTGTCGGCGACCGGGGGCCCCTCGACCGGCTTGTTGTCGGTCGGCGGCGTGGTCTCGCCCTTGGGCTTGCCGCAGCCGGGGGCGGCGAGAGCGGCGACGACGAGGGCAGTGGCGAAGGAATTCGTGGTGCGCGTAAACATGGTCGTTGGCTCCTGTCCTTGAGGTCAGCGCTGTCAGCCGGGGCCCATCATCGGCGCGCCGGTCGAACCGGGGTTGATCTCGAGGGTCAGCCAGTTGGCGCCCAGGTACTCGGTGGCGACCCGCTTGATGTCGGCGGGCTTGACCTGCTGGTACTTGTCCAGGTCGGTGAGGATGTGCTTGGGGTCGTTGTGGAACAGGGCGCCCTGGGCGATCTCGCCGGCGCGGCCGGCGTTGGTGGCCAGCGTCTCGACCGTGTCCATGACCTTCTTGTTGATCGCCTTCTGCAGCTCCTTGGCGGTGATGCCGCTCTTCTGGATCTTGGCGACCTCGTCGCGCACGACCTGCTTGATCGCGTCGAACTTGACGTCCTTGTTCGGCAGGGCCTGGACGAACACCAGGCCGACGTCGCGCTGGGCGAAGTGGGTGCCGCCGCTGAAGGCGGTCAGCTTCTTCTCGTCCTGCAGGATCTTCGGGATGCGCGCCGACTCGCCGACCAGCAGGATGTTGCCGAGCAGGTCGAGGGCGTAGCGGTCGGGGTGGTTGGCGCCGACGGTGTGCCAGCCGAGCAGGAACAGCGACTGCTGGGCCAGCGGATCCTCGACGACGGTCTCCATCGGCTTGCTGCGGTCGACCTGGCCGATCGCGGTGGGCGTGCGGTCCGGACCCTTCTTGATGTCGCCGAAGTACTTCTCGACCTTGGTCTTGAGGTCGTTGAACTCGACGTCGCCGACGAACACCAGCACCGCGTTGTTGGGCGCGTAGTACTTGTCGAAGAACGCCTGCACGTCCGGGGTCTTGGCGGCGTTGAGGTCCTCGAGGCTGCCGATGACCTCGTGGCCGTAGCCGGTGCCGGCCCACGCGGCCGACAGCCACTTCTGGACGGCGGCCGAGTACGGCACGTTGTCCATGCGCATGGCCTTCTCTTCCTTCACGGCCGAGCGCTGGTTCTCGAAGTTGGCGTCGGTGATCTCGAGCGAGCGCAGACGATCGGCCTCCAGCCACAACCCGAGCTCGAGGTACTGGCTCGGCAGGTTGTTGTAGTAGAGCGTCATGTCGTAGCTGGTGCCGGCGTTGTTGTTGCCGCCGACGCGCTGCACGAAGGTGAGGTGGCCCATCGGCGGCACGTTCTTGCTGCCCTCGAACATCATGTGCTCGAACAGGTGGGCGAAGCCGGTGCGGCCCTGGACCTCGTCGCGCGAGCCGACGTCGTACAGCAGCGTCATGTTGAAGGCCGGGGTCGAGTGATCCTCGACCACGTAGACGCGCAGGCCGTTGGCGAGCGAGAACTCCTGGATCGGCAGGTCGAAGCC
Source organism: Nannocystis sp. RBIL2 (assembly GCF_026626745.1). Taxonomy (GTDB): domain Bacteria; phylum Myxococcota_A; class Polyangia; order Nannocystales; family Nannocystaceae; genus Nannocystis. The sequence continues at coordinate 1,002,700 of NZ_JAPNJW010000001.1, read as the reverse complement.
GAGACCGCCCTTGGCCGGCTTCTTGGCCGCGGTCTTGGCAGGCGCAGGATCCGCCGCCGGCGCGGCGTCAGCGGCGATCGGCGAGATCGACAGGCCGCCGCAGAGGGTGAACAGGGCGAGGGTGCGTCCGGCGCGGCCGGCGAGGGCTCGGCGCGATCGTCCGTGAGACTTCAGCGTGGGCGACATGGGAATTGGTCGTCTCCTGCGAGGCCCGCAACCTAGCACACGGGTAAAGGTGGCTGTGGGACAAAGCGGGACCCTCGCACGGGCCCCAGACCCACGATCCCACCCGAGTTGTGCCCCGCTGCCGAGCAAGAGAACTCACGAGATTCGCCGGACGTCCGCGACGCGGGACCGGGCCTCGGACCCCCAATTCACCGCACCATCCGCCGGGCCCTCAGACCAGGTCGTCAGGGGCAGGCGCAGGAGGCGCCAGAAGAGGTGCCGCCGCGAGGTGCCGCCGCGAGACGCCGCCGTGTGACCCGTCCGACGTGGCCCCTGCGCCCGGATGTCGGGTTCGGCGCTGGTGGGACGGTTGACAGCGCCTTTGGGCTAATCCTATAAAGCGCGCGCCCTGGGGGGCGTTCCTGCGATCCCCAGAGCACGGGCAATTCTTCGGGCCCAGTCCTTCGGGCCCAGTCCTTCGGGACCTGCAGGGCCCGGCCTCACCGGGCCGAACAAATTCTGGGGCGTCGGCAAGTGGTAAGCCAGCGGTTTTTGGTTCCGCCATTCGTAGGTTCGAATCCTACCGCCCCAATTCTCTCCGCTGACCTTCGACCGAGGACCCGCGCTTGAACAAGACCTTCACGATCTTCGGCGGCAACTCGAACACGGCCCTCACCGCGGAGCTGTGTGACCACCTCGGCATCTCGCAGGGCAGGGCCCGGGCCGAGCGCTTCTCGGACGGCGAGATCTTCGTCGAGATCGGCGAGAACGTGCGCGGGGTCAACTGCTTCATCATGCAGTCGACCTGCTCGCCGCCGAATCGCAACTTGATGGAGCTCCTCATCATGATCGACGCGCTCAAGCGGGCGAGCGCCGGGTCGATCGTCGCGCTGATGCCGTACTTCGGCTACGCCCGCCAGGACCGCAAGGTCAAGCCGCGCACGCCGATCTCCGCCAAGCTGGTGGCCGACCTGCTGACCGCCGCGGGCGCCGACCGGGTGCTGGCGGTCGACCTGCACGCCGGCCAGATCCAGGGCTTCTTCAACATCCCGTTCGACCACCTGGTGGCGACGCCGGTGTTCCGCGACCTGCTCAAGCTCGAGGGTCTGCGCGGGCAGGAGGTCGTGGTGGTCTCGCCGGACGCCGGCGGCGTCGAGCGGGCCCGGCTGTACTCGAAGCTGCTCGACTGCCCGCTGGCGATCATCGACAAGCGGCGCGACGGGCCCAACGTCAGCCAGGTGATGCACCTCATCGGCGACGTGTCGGGCAAGCGGGCGATCCTCGTCGACGACATCATCGACACCGCCGGCACGCTGTGCAACGCGGCCGAGGCGGTGCTCAAGGCCGGCGCGACCGAGGTCTACGCGGTCGCCACCCACGGGGTGTTCTCGGGCCCGGCGATGGAGCGCATCAACAAGTCCGTCATCAAGCGGATCTGGGTGACCAATAGCTGCCCGCAAGAGGACCGGCTGGCTCGCTGCGACCGCCTGACGGTCGTCAGCCTGGGGCCGCTGCTGGCCGAGGCGGTCAAGCGCATTCACCACGGAGACTCGATCTCGAGCCTGTTCTACTGACGCAGGCCGACGAGCACGACCTCTGCCCAACCGGCGGCGAGCCCGATGGTGTGGCTCCCACCCGGCGGCGAGACAAGGGTCCCGAACAAGGGACCCGACGAGAGAAGCGAGACAATCACCATGAATCAGCAACGCGAAATCACGGTCCAGGTCCGCACGGGCACCGGCAAGGGCGCCGCCCACAAGCTCCGCGCGTCCGGCAAGGTCCCCGGCGTGATCTACGGCCACGGCGGCGAGCACCTGTCGATCGCCATCGACCCGCTGGTCCTGCGCAAGGCCGTCGATCCGGCCCGCAAGCGCAACACCTGGTTTGCCGTCCGTGTCCAGGAAGAGGGCAAGGCCGACCGCGTCGAGTCGTGCATCATCGTCGACCGCCAGCTCGACCTGGTCCGCGACGACGTCCTGCACGTCGACTTCCTGCGCGTCGACCCGAACCGCGAGCTCGAGGTCAAGCTGCCGCTCGAGTTCACGGGCCGCGCGGCCGGCGTGGCCGTCGGCGGTACGCTGAAGACGATCGCCCGGCAGATCCGCGTGGCGGTCAAGCCGGCCGACGTCCCGACCAGCTTCGTCGTCGACGTGACGCCGCTCGAGGGCGGGCAGACGCTGCGCGTGCGCGACGTGAAGTTCCCGGAGGGCCGCCTGCTCGACAACCCGAACATCCCGCTCGTCCTCGTCGAGGCCGCCAAGACCAAGGCGGAAGAGGGCGCCGATGCTGCTGCCGGCAAGAAGCCGGCCGCTGGCAAGGCTGCTCCGGCCAAGGCCGCTCCGGCCAAGGCGGCCGCCGCTCCGGCGAAGGACGCCAAGAAGAAGTGAGCCTCCACCGCCGATGTTGAGGGCGCGCGCAGATGGCCGACCAGGTGCCATGGCTCCTCGTGGGCCTCGGGAACCCCGGGGCCCGGTACGCGCGCACGCGCCACAACATCGGCTTCATGGCGGTCGACGCCTGGTGCGACAAGGCCACGAGCTCGCCGAGCTGGTCCGAGAAGTGGAAGGCGCAAGTCGCCACCATCGGCACCGGCTCTTCGCGCGTCGTGGCCTTGAAGCCGCAGACCTTCATGAACCGGTCCGGCCAGAGCGTCGTCCCGGCCGCTCAGTTCCTGCGCGTGCCGCCGGCGCAGCTCCTCGTCGTCCACGACGAGGTCGACTTTCAGCTCGGTCGCCTCGCAGTGAAGAAGGGCGGGGGTCACGGGGGGCACAATGGCCTGCGTGACATCCTGCAGCTGCTCGGCAACGGCGACTTCCTGCGGATCCGCCTCGGCGTCGGCAGGCCCGTGCACGGCGAGGTCGCCGATCACGTGCTGTCCGACTTCCGGCCCGACGAGGGCCAGGTCGTCGACGACCTGCTCGAGCGCGCCGTGGCGGCGATCACCTGCGTGACCCGTGAAGGCGTGGTCACGGCGATGAACAAGTTCAACACCACCTGACCCTGGCGCCTCGCCAGCTCTCCCATCTCAGTTCCCGGCCCCTTCGGGCCCGAGTAAAGGACTCCCCCCGTGGACATGCCGATCCAAAACTTGCTGTACGCCGTGCCGGCCTGCGGCGCTCTAGCCTTGCTGTACGCGGTCTTCACGACGGCCTGGATCACGAAACAGGACCCCGGCAACGTGCGCATGCAGGGCATCGCGGAGCAGATCTTCCGCGGCGCCATGGCCTTCCTGGCCGCCGAGTACAAGGTCCTGGCGATCTTCGTGGTCATCATCGCCGGCCTCCTGATCCTGACGGCCGATCCGGCGAGCTCGTCGCCGATGATCGGCGTGTCGTTCGTGTCGGGAGCGCTGTGTTCGGCGCTGGCCGGCTTCTTCGGCATGCGCGTGGCGACCCGCGCCAACGTGCGCACCGCCGCGGCGGCGCGCATCGGCCTGTCGCCGGCGCTGTCGGTGGCGTTCCGCGGCGGCGCGGTGATGGGCATGTGCGTGGTCGGCCTCGGTCTGGTCGGCTTCGGCGCCCTGTTCCTGTTCTTCCTCGGCCACTTCGACGCGCTCGCCGACGTCGACGGCGGCGCGGTCGAGCTGACCCGCGTCATCAACCTGCTGGCGGGCTTCTCGATGGGCGCCTCGTCGATCGCGCTGTTCGCCCGCGTGGGCGGCGGCATCTACACCAAGGCGGCCGACGTCGGCGCCGACCTGGTGGGCAAGGTCGAGGCGGGCATCCCCGAGGACCACTTCCTCAACCCGGCGACCATCGCCGACAACGTCGGTGACAACGTCGGCGACGTCGCGGGCATGGGCGCCGACCTGTTCGAGTCGTACATCGGCGCGATCGTCGGCACCATGGTGCTCGGCGCGGTCGCGGTGTCCGGCAAGCTCGAGGCCGCGATCCTGCCGCTGCTCATCGCCGGCGCGGGCATCGTCGTCTCGATCCTCGGCACCTTCTTCGTGCGCACGAAGGAGGGCGGCAACCCGCAGGTGGCGCTCGACACCGGTTCGTTCGGCGCCGCCTTCGTGATGCTGCCGATCTCGTACCTCATCATCGACTACTGCGTGCAGTCGGCCGCGGCCAACGGCACGCCGATGATCCTTGAGCAGGGCGCGGCCCCGATCGCGACCATGGCCCTGATGTGGGCGATCGTCGCGGGCCTGGTGGCCGGCGTCTTCATCGGCCTCATCACCGGTTACTACTGCTCGAAGGGCAAGCGCCCGGTCAACAGCATCGTCGCCCAGTCGAAGACCGGCCCGGCGACCAACATCATCGCCGGCATCGGCGTCGGCTTCGAGTCGACCGCGATCCCGATCTTCCTGATCGCTGGCGCCATCTACGTCGCCAACGACTTCGCCGGCCTGTACGGCGTGGCCCTCGCGGCGCTCGGCATGCTCTCGACCACCGGCATCCAGCTCGCGGTCGACGCCTACGGCCCGATCTCCGACAACGCCGGCGGCATCGCCGAGATGAGCGGCCTCCCGCCGGAGGTGCGCGGGCGCACGGACAACCTCGACGCCGTCGGCAACACCACCGCGGCGATCGGCAAGGGCTTCGCCATCGCCTCGGCCGCGCTGGCCGCCCTGTCGCTGTTCGCGGCCTACCGCAACGTCGCCTTCCGTCCGGGCGAGGAGCTGATGCTCACCAACCCGGAGGTCCTCATCGGCCTGCTGGTCGGCGGCATGCTGCCGTTCCTGTTCTCGGCGATGGCGATGAAGGCAGTCGGTAACGCCGCCATGGACATGATCACCGAGGTTCGGCGGCAGTTCCGCGAGATCCCGGTGCTGCGCGCCGCGCTGACCCTGGTCACCAAGGCCGAGCACGAGGGCCGCGACCTGACCCCCGAGGAGGACCGTCAGGTGATCGAGGCCGGCAGCAAGACCGAGGTCGAGCGCTGCGTCGCCATCAGCACCCAGGCGTCGATCCGCCGCATGATCGCGCCGGGCCTGCTGGCGCTCATCTCGCCGGTGGCCGTCGGTCTGTGGTCGCGCTTCGCGCTCGGCGGCTTGCTCGCCGGCACCCTGGTGTCGGGCGTGATGCTGGCGATCTTCATGTCCAACGCCGGTGGCGCCTGGGACAACGCCAAGAAGCAGGTCGAGGACCAGAAGAAGGACAACTCGCAGGAGGGCAACAGCGGCAAGGGTTCCGACCGCCACAAGGCGGCCGTCATCGGCGACACCGTCGGCGACCCCTTCAAGGACACCGCCGGTCCAAGCCTCAACATCTTGATCAAGCTCATGACCATCGTCGCGGTCGTGATCGCCCCGACCCTGCTCAAGCTGGCCTCGGGCAGCTGATTTAGGCCCCGCGGCCCCCTTGCAGGGGGACGCGTTCGGGGGTACACCTCGCGGCCCGTCCGGATGTTCCGGGCGGGCCGTTCGCTTTTTGTCCCGACAGCCATCCGGCTGCTGGGGGCGGCGGACGGCGAGGCCCTCCGGGGCCTTCTCCTTGCTCCCGTGGTGGGGGCCAGCAAGTCCACAAGGAGACTTACATGTCCGAAAATACAGTCGGCCAGGTCGTCTCGGTCCAGTCGCGCAAGGGTACGAAGCGCGAGTACGAGACCGTCATCATCCTTCGGCCCAACGTCAACAAGACCGGGATCCTCGAGCTCGTCAACAAGATGCAGGGCGTGTTCGAGAAGTACAGCGCGCGCCTGATCAAGATCGAGAACTGGGGCAGCCGTACGCTGGCCTTCCCGATCAAGCGCTCGCCGACCGGCATCTACCTCTACTGGCGCTTCCTCGGCGGCTCCGACATCGTCCACGAGTTCGAGCGCAACCTGCAGATCGCGGAGTCCGTGCTCCGCTACTACACGGTGCGGGTCGAGGACGACGTCGACCCCGACGCGCGGCCCTCGGAGATGACCGAGGACCTGCTGCAGGCGGTGGCCGAGCCGCCGCCGGAGCCGGAGCCGCAGCCCGAGCCGGTGCGCGAGGAAGAGGACCGCGTGTTCTCGGACGACGACGGCGACGACGAAGAGAGGAGGCGCTAAGCCATGAGCGACGAGAAGACTTCATCCCGGCCGAGCAAGGCCAGCCGTGCTTCGCTGCTCGCCAGCGACAAGACCCTGGTCATCGACTACAAGAACCCGCAGCTGCTGCGCGCCTTCCTCACGGATCGCGGCAAGATCGTCCCGGCCCGGATCTCCGGCGTGACGGCCAAGCAGCAGCGCCAGATCACCAAGGCGGTCAAGCGCGCGCGCATGCTGGCGCTGCTGCCGTACACGGTGGCCTGACCTTCGAGGACAGAAAGGTTTTTCGCTCATGTTGGAACTCATCCTCCGCAGCGACGTCCCCGGTCTCGGCCGCGCCGGCGAGGTGGTCAAGGTGCGCCCGGGTTACGGCCGCAACTACCTCATCCCGCGCGGGCTGGCGCTCGCCGCCACCCGCGGCAACATCGCCCAGCTCGAGCACCAGAAGCGCCTGATCGCCGCCGAGCAGGCGCGCGTCCTCGCCGAGCACAAGGCGATGGCGCAGAAGCTCAAGGGCGTGTCGGTCTCGATCGCCCGCAAGAAGGGCGGCGAGGGCAAGCTGTTCGGCTCGGTGTCCACCAAGGACATCGCCGAGGCGCTGGCCAACCAGAACATCACGATCGACCGCAAGCTGATCAAGCTCGACGAGCCGTTCAAGAACATCGGCACCTACGAGGTCCCGGTGCGCTTCAGCGGCGACATCACCGAGACGATCCGCGTCAACGTGGTCGGCGTGTGAACGCCGAGCCGGCCCGTCACGGGTCGGCCGCGTGCGTGTGAATGAAGAGCGAGGGGTCCGCGATGCGGGCCCCTCGTCGCTTTCTTTCGGGCCGCGGACGACCGCGGCGGACGGCTACTCGCCCTGGAGGCGCTGGGCGCTGCAGTCGCCCATGAGGCACTGGGCCGAGTAGACGCCCTTCTGACCGCAGCCGGCGACGTGGTACTTGCCGTAGACCTCGTCGCCGCGGACCTTCAGCTTCTCGGCGTCGCACTTGAAGTCGGCGGCGGCCTGGGTGCGCGTGACTTTCTCCAGCTTGCCGGCGCAGGCGGACAGCGCGAGGGCGGCGAGGGCGACGAGGGCGAGGCGCATGCGGTCACCTTGCCACGATGGGCCGCGGCGTGAAAGGGTGGAGCGGATGGAACGCCGCTACCTCGCCGACTACGACGCGCTCGGTCTGCCGCCGGACGAGGCGATCCGCGCCGTCTTGGCCCGCGCCGACGCCGACCCGCAATTCCGCCTCGACCTCGATCGGGTGTCGTTCCAGCCGATGCCGATGCTCGCCGACGAGCTCGACTGCCACGCGCCGAACTTCATCGTCGTCGCCATGGATGGCGCCGGCAACGCGTTCGGCTTCTACGTCGAACCGAAGGTGCTGCGCACGATCGGCATGCCGTGGGTGCTGTGGGATCACGAGGAGGACGCGCTCCTCCATGTCGCCGACGACACCGGCGAATTCTTCTCGCGGCTGCTCGACGCTCATCTGCAGTGGAAGCCGGACGACCCGAGCGCGCGGCGCGTGCGGGAGGTGCTGACGGAGCTGGGTCTGCAGCTCGGCGCGCCCGGCTCGAGCCCGCCGGGGTTCCGCGACGGCAAGCCCGCCGCGTGGTTGCCGGCGGGCCCGCTGTCGCACTAGGACGGGTCCATCGCGCCGCACGCGTGCTCGACAGGAGGCGCGCGGCTCGGGCATCCTCCGGGGCTGGCCATGGTTGGACGTACTCTCCCGCACAACAGCGAGGCCGAGGCGGCGATCCTCGGCGGCATCATCCTGCGCGGCGATCAGGCGCTGCTCGACGTGCTCGACGTGGTGCGCGAGGAGGACTTCTACGTCCCGTCGCACCAGGCCGTGTTTCGGGCCATGCGGGCGCTGTCGGAGAAGCGCGAGCCGATCGACACGGTCACGCTCGAGGCGCAGCTGCGGGCCAGCGACGAGCTCAAGCTGGTCGGCGGCATCGAGGCGCTGACGCGGCTCGCCGATCGCTACGCGACCAGCCGCAACATCACGCACCACGCGGAGATGGTCCGGCGCCAGGCGACCATCCGCAACCTCGTCGTCGTCACCAAGGAGATCGCCGAAGAGGGGATGGGCGACCTCGAGAGCCCGGACGAGTTCATCGACCAGGCCGAGAAGCGGGTGCTCGAGGTCAACGAGCGCGGGCGCAAGACCGGCTACGTGTCGTCGCGCGACCTGCTGATCCAGGTGTTCAACCAGATCTCGGAGCGGGCCAAGCGGAAGAACCCGATCACCGGCGTGCCCACCGGCTTCACGCAGCTCGACCACATGACCGGCGGGCTGCAGCCGGGCGACCTCGTGATCATCGCGGCGCGCCCGTCGATGGGCAAGACCGCGTTCGTGCTCAACCTGGCGCAGAGCGCCTGCATCATGCCGCAGCGCTTCGACGGCCTGCCCGACGGCGAGAAGCCGGTGATGCACCCGGTGCTGTTCTTCTCGCTCGAGATGGGCGCGAGCCAGCTGGTCGAGCGCGTGCTGTGTGCCGAGGCCCGCGTCGACGCGGGCAAGCTGCGCACCGGCAACTATCTCGAGGAAGAGTGGATCCGCATGACCAGCGCGGCGTCGCGGATGGCCCAGAGCAAGTTCTACATCGACGACCAGGCGGCGCCGTCGATCCTCGAGATGCGCGCGCGTGCGCGCCGCTTCAAGGACGACAAGAGCATTTTCCCTGGCATCGAGGGCCAATTCGGGATGATCATCGTCGACTACCTGCAGCTCGCGCGCGGCGGCAAGTCCCGCTACGACTCGCGCGAGCAGGAGATCAGCGAGATCTCGCGCGGCCTCAAGGCGATGGCCAAAGAGCTGCGGATGCCCGTCCTGGCGCTGTCCCAGCTCAACCGCGCGGTCGACACCCGCGCCGATCACCGGCCCCAGCTGTCGGACCTGCGCGAGTCCGGCGCCATCGAGCAGGATGCGGACGTCATCATGTTCATCTACCGCGCCGAGCGCTACGCCGCGACCGAGGACGAGAAGAAGAAGGTCGAGAACCAGGCCGAGATCATCATCGGCAAGCAGCGCAACGGGCCGATCGGCGAGGTCCCGCTGATGTTCATCAAGCACATGACGCGGTTCGAAAACCCGGCCGAGCCGGGCTTTCATCGCGACTGAGGCGCGCGGCCGCGGCCGACGGGCGGACTCCTCCGGCCATGGGGGCTCGCGTGGGTCCGTGAGGGTCCTCGCCGGGTGTTCGCGCCGGTGCCTGCGCCGTCGCCGAGAGGTGGCCGCGGCGCCCGCAGGATCGCCTGGAAGGCCTGCAGCGGCCGTTTGGTCGCAACGTAGCGGCGCCGGCGCGGTCCGTGCTAGGTTCTGAGGGCGATGTCGTCGGTTCCGACCCAGATCGGCCCCTACAAGGTCAAAGGCCTCGTCGGCAAAGGGGCCATGGGGGAGGTCTATGAGGGCGTCGACGCCGGTCTCGGCCGGCGGGTGGCGATCAAGATCCTCGGCAAGAAGCACCGCGAGTCCGAGGAGTTCAAGACGCGGTTCCTCCGCGAGGGCAAGGCCCTGGCGCAGATGAATCACCCCAACGTGGTGGCGGTGTACTTCATCGGCGAGCACGAGGACCGGCCCTTCCTGGCGATGGAGTTCCTCGACGGCGAGGACATCGGCGCGATGCTCAAGAAGCGGGGCGCGCTGCACCCGGGCGACGCGGCGGAGGTCATCCGCCAGGCGGCGATCGGGCTCGCCGAGACCCAGCGCGTGGGCGTCGTACACCGCGACGTGAAGCCGTCGAACCTGGTGGTGACGTCGACGGGCATCGTCAAGGTGACCGACTTCGGCCTGGCCAAGGCGCTGCAAGAGGACCTGTCGATCACCGCCACCGGCGTGTTCGTCGGCACGCCCGACTACCTCGCGCCCGAGCAGGCGATGGGCAAGGAGGTCGACGCGCGCGCCGACGTCTATGCGCTCGGCTGCTCGCTGTTTCACATGTGCAGCGGTCACCCGCCGTTCCGCAAGGGCGGCCAGGACGACCACTACACCGCGGTGGTGCGCCGCCACCTGCGTTCGGAGCGGCCCGAGCTCAAGTACGAGATCAAGGGCTTCGACGAGGCGCTGTCCGACCTGTGCCGGCGCATGATGAGCCGCCGACCCGACGTGCGCCCGTCGTTCGAGGAGCTCAAGGTCGGCCTCACCGAGATCTCGAAGCGCCTCGGCGGGCAGGTGCCCCCGCGTCACGCCGACGTGGAGCTGCGCTCGCCCGAGGAGATCAGCGAGAAGATCCGGCAGGAGCAGAAGAAGACGCCGCCCGGCACGACGCCCGGCTCGCCGCCGAGCGGGGCGACGCGGACGACGATGATCGCGGTCGGCATCGGCGTGACGATCGGCATCGCCCTCGGCGTTGTGCTGGCCGTGATGAGCCTGTAGAGCTTGGCTCTGCATGCTGCTCCACTCGGAAGACCCGCACTACCACCGCGCCGCCGAACACCTGCGTGAACGCCTCGAGGGCGCCAAGATCGACTGGGTCGTGGTGTCCGGCTCCGGCTTCGTCGGCATGGCCGGCGACGGGCCCGACGGGCTCGGGATGGCGGTGGAGGGCTCGATCCCGCTGCGCGGCCTCGGCCTGCCGGTGCCCACGGTGGCCGGCCACGGCACGGCGCTGGTGTTCGGCACCGTCGGCAAGCTGCGCGTGTGCGTGCAGACCGGCCGGATCCACCCGTACGAGGGTCACCCGATCAACGTCGTCACCGCGCCGCTGTGGGCCATGCTGGCCAACGGCGCCCGCGGGGTGTGCCTGACCTGCGCCGTCGGCGGGCTCGACCCGGCGCTGCGCACCGGCCAGGTGGTGCTGCTCAAGGACCAGATGAACCTGTTCGGCCCGACCCCGCTGGTCGGCGCCCGCTTCATCGACATGAGCCAGCTGTACAGCCCGCACCTGCGCGCGCGCCTGCAGGCGATCGACCCCGGGCTCGGCGCGAGCAAGCTGGCCGAGGTGGTCTATGCCCACGCCCGCGGCCCGCAGTACGAGACCCCGGCCGAGACGGCGGCCCTGCGCTCGCTCGGCGGCCAGGTCGTCGGCATGTCGACGACCTACGAGGCGATCCTCGCCGCCGCCCACGGCGCGGCGGTCTGCGGCGTCGGCGTGGTCACCAACGCGGCCAGCCAGGTCGGCCTGAACCACGAAGAGGTCCAGGAGCGCACGCGCGCGGCCAAGCCCCAGGTGGCCAGCCTGCTGCGCGGGCTGCTGGCGCAGTCGCCTGTCGCTTGAGGCATGTCCTGATAGGCATGCTCGAAAGGGCATGCTCGAAGGGGCATGGCCGTTAGAGCATGTCTGGATGAACAGGCTGCGGAACGGCTCTATCGCCTGCTCGAGCACCTGAACGCGTTCGCCCACAACCCGATGCACTGGCGCGACCCGCAGGAGGTCGACACGTGGATCACCCCCGAGGTCTACGCGGAGCTGAGGCACGCCTGTCACGAGGTCGCGGGCGCATGGTTCCCTGTCGATCCGGAGACCGGCGAGGTCGTGGGGCCGAAGGGGACGTAGATCGGCGCAGGCGAGCGCGTCCGCGAGCCCGCACGTGCCCCTGGGCATGGTATGACCGGGCGTCGTGAGCCTGAAGCCCGAGCGGATCGCGGCCGCAGCGCGGGCCCGGCAGGTGGCCTTGCTGGGGCTCCTGGCGGCGCGGGCCGACGCGATCGGCGAGTCGCTGGCGCGCACCCACGGGATGGTCGCGTGGGATCGGCACAAGACGATCGGCAAGTTGCAGCGCGGGCTGTGGGCGCTCCGTGAGCAGCGCTTCCACGGGCTCGGGGGGCCGCCCGCGCGGGTGTGCGAGCGCAAGGACCAGCCGCTCGAGAGCCTGCTGATCGTCAGCACGCTGCTGCGCCAGGGCCGACGCGTGCACCTCGAGGTCGAGGCGGGCGCGAGCGCGGTGGTGCCGGAGCTGCTGGCCGAGCTGCGCGACGAGCTGTCGCGCGAGCAGGCCGGCGAGGCGCTGACGATCGGGGCGGCCGGCGAGGCGGCTCCGGACGAGGTGCTCGCGTGGGAGCGAGTCGGGGTGACGCCGGCGCGGCCGCGGGTGGCGGCGGTGCACGCGGACGCGGACCGCGAGCTGGCCGCGTACGCGCTGGCGCTGTCGGGGCTGCGCCGCGGCGGGGCCGATCCGCGGCGCATCGTGCAGGCGTTCGTGGCGGGGCCGCTCGAGCGCCTCGAGCGGCACCTGCACCGGCTGTGGGTCGGCGCGGCGTTCGGGCCGCCGGATGACCCGGAGATGTTCGCGGGGCCGGTCGAGCCGGCCCTGGCCGAGGTGTACCGCGCCGCCCTGGCCGCGTGGTCGGCTGTCCCCGGGGCCAGGGTGCTCTGTCCCGGAGGACAGCTCGAGCGCCCGGGCGATCCGCGGACCTACCTCGCGCCGGCGCTGCTGCGCGCGCCGCCGATCGAGCCGCCCCCCGCCCACGCTGGGGCGATAGGTCCGCTGGTGGTGCTGCACCCGTGCGAGCCGGCCACGCTCGACGCGGCGCTGGCGGCCTGTCGCGCCCGCGGAGACGTGATCCAGCCGCTCGGGCCGGAGGCGTGGCGCCAGCGCGTCGGCACCCCGCCGATGGCGCCGCTGCAGCCGCTCGCGCTGGGCCGCCTGCCGCCCGGTCTGCCCGAGCCGCGGCCGACGTGATCGCGAGCGTGTCGAGCGGGGTGGTGACGGGTCGGGGCGTCGTCATCGCGCATTACCTGCCCGCGTCGACGCGCTCGCGTCCGTCTCGCAGTCCATCCAGGCCGTGGACGACCGGAGGTGCGGAGGCACGTAGCTCGAAGACGCGTGTCTCGGCGACGGGGCTGACGCGGGCCTCGAAGCAAAGCGGGCCTCGAAGCAAATCGGGGCGCTGACCTTTCGAGTCGGTCAGGAAAGGCGGCGTCGAGTTCGCGGGTCGCGGGAGCAGACCGGTCCTCGCGCGGGCTCGGGAGTCACGGGCGAATCGGGGTCGTGGGCGCGGAGGTTGCGGGCGCCCCGCCGGGCCTGTTGCGGGCGCTCTGCGGCCCCGGAGGGGCGAGGCGGCTGACAGCGCAGCCCGGTCGTGCTAGGCGACCGCCCCGTGCGAGCTCTCCTCGATGCAGTGCGCGCCGCGTGCAGCCCCCGCGATTGGTCTCGCGGGGTCGAGCTCGCGCGCGCGGGGGCCGTCGCGGGGGTGCGGCGCGAGCGCGACGAGGTGGTCCTGCGGGTCGCGATCAAGGGCGCGGGCAAGAGCCCGACGGTCGCGCTGTACCCCGGCGACGCCGAGTGGAGCTGCGACTGCGACGACGCCGGCGAGTGCTGCTTCCACGTGGCGGCGGCGACGATCGCCCTCCAGCGCGCGGTCGAGGCCGGTGAGGCGATGCCGCGCGGCAGCGAGCGCGCGGGTCGGGTCGGGTATCGCTTGCGCCGGGCCGAGGGCGCGCTCGAGCTGGTGCGGGTGCGTGTGTCCGAAGGGACAGGTCCCGAGAGCAAGGAGACGCCGCTCGGTTACAGCCTGGCGGCGATCACCGGCGGCAAGGTCGAGGGGCCGGGGATCGTGGCGACCGCGGCCGACTTCGAGGTCGAGGGGGCGCTGGGGATCTACAAGCGCGGTCCGCTGGCGCCGGTGATCACGCGCAAGCTGCTGCCGGCGCTGGCCGGCTGCGAGGACATCACGCTCGACGGCAAGAGGATCAAGGCCGGGGCCGAGCCGGCCGGCTACCACGGGCGGGTGGCGGCGTTCGAGGGCGGCAAGGGCTTCCGCCTGTACATCGTCCGCGACCCGACGATCACCGAGGTGTTCGCGGCCAGCGGGGTAGTGCTGTGCGGCGACGTGCTGCGCTGCTTCGACAACGGCGGCATCGGGCCCAAGGAGGCGGCCGAGCTGCGCGTGGGGCTGCAGTTCTCGCCCGAGCGCGCGGGCGAGCTGGTGGCCGAGGCCATCCCGGCCCTGCGCGCGCGGGTCAAGGCCTTCAAGGAGAAGACCGACCGCCTGCCGGTGCTGTCCGACGCGCGACCGCGGGTGCTGTTCGAAGTCGGGCGCGCGGGCACGGGCATGTCTGTCCTTCCGGTCCTGGTCTACGGGACACCCGAGGCGGCGCGGGTCGAGGCCGGGCGGCTGGTGATCCGCGGGCGCGAGGTGCCGCGCCGCGACGCGCTCGCCGAGGCGTCGCTGGTGCGCCGGCTGAGCGAGCTCGGGCTGCAGTTCGGGCGCACCACCAGCGCCGTCGGGCCGCTGGCGGTCGGCCTGGCCGAGGCGCTGCGCGGGTTCGAGGGCGGCGAGATCGCCGGCGAGTCGCACCGCGAGTTCGTGCGCAAGGGGCCGCTGGCGGCCCGCATGATCGCCGGCGAGGGTGGCCGATTGGGCATTGCCTTCGAGACAGGTTCTTCGGGACATGTCTCGCAGGCGGACGCGCGCCGGGTGCTCGAGGCGTGGCAGGCGGGCGCGACCGAGGTGGTGCTCGACGACGGCGGGGTCGCGCCGCTGCCGGTCGACTGGCTGTCGCGGTTCGGCTCGGAGGTGACGCTGCTGCTGGCGGCGCGCGAGCAGGGCGGCGAGCCGGCGACGTGGGCCCGGCCGGCGCTGGCCGAGCTGTGCCGCGCGCTCGACCACCCGCCGCCGCCCGAGCTGGCGGGGCTGGCGGCGCTGGTCGAGGGCTTCGAGGCGATCCCCGAGACGCGTCTGCCGGCCGACCTGCAGGTCGAGCTGCGGCCGTACCAGCGGCGCGGCGTCGACTGGCTGGCGTTCTTGCGCGAGGCCGGGCTCGGCGCGCTGCTGGCCGACGACATGGGCCTCGGCAAGACGCTGCAGGCGCTGTGCGCGGTGCGAGGCCGGACTCTGGTGGTCGCGCCGACCAGCGTGATCCACAACTGGGCGGCGGAGGCGGAGAAGTTCCGACCTGGCCTTCGGGTCAGCGTGTATCACGGGCCGAAGCGACGCCTCGATCCGCAGGCCGACCTCACGCTCACCAGCTACGCGCTGCTGCGGCTCGACGCCGAGGCGCTGGCCGGCGAGCGCTGGGACGCGGTGATCCTGGACGAGGCGCAGGCGATCAAGAACCCCGAGAGCCAGGTCGCGCGGGCGGCGTTCGGGCTGCAGGCCGACTGGCGGCTGGCGATGACGGGCACGCCGGTGGAGAACCGCCTCGACGAGCTGTGGAGCCAGATCCACTTCATCAACCCGGGGCTGCTCGGCGGGCGCGCGGACTTCCAGGAGCGCTTCGGCCGGCCGATCGGCGACGGCGACCAGGCGGCGGCGCGGGCGTTGCGGCGGCGGATCGCGCCGTTCGTGCTGCGCCGGCGCAAGCAAGAGGTGGCGCGCGAGCTGCCGCCGCGCACCGAGGTGGTGCTGCGCTGCACGCTCGACGCGCGCGAGCGGGCCGTCTACGACGCGGTGCGGGCGGCCACGCACGAGGAAGTGGTGGCCCAGCTGCAGGCCGGCGGCGGGGTGCTCGCGGCCCTCGAGGCGCTGCTGCGCCTGCGCCAGGCGGCCTGCCACGCGGCGCTGGTGCCGGGCCAGTCGGCCACGCGCTCGTCGAAGCTCGAGCTGCTGCTCGAGACCCTGACCGAGGCGATCGCCGAGGGCCACAAGGCGCTGGTGTTCTCGCAGTGGACCAGCCTGCTCGACCTGTGCGAGCCGGGGCTGCAGGCGGCGGGGCTGCCGTTCTGCCGCCTCGACGGCTCGACCCGCGATCGCGCCGGGGTGGTGAACCGGTTCCAGGACCCGGACGGGCCGCCGGTGATGCTGATCTCGCTCAAGGCCGGCGGCACGGGCCTCAACCTGACGGCGGCCGACCACGTGTTCCTGCTCGACCCGTGGTGGAACCCCGCGGTCGAAGACCAGGCGGCCGACCGCGCCCACCGCATCGGCCAGGAGCGCCCGGTGATCGTGCACCGGCTGGTGGCCGAGGAGACGGTGGAGGAGCGGATCCTGTCCCTGCAGGCGCGCAAGCGGGCGATCGCCGAGGCGGCGCTCGAAGACGCGGCGGGGGCGGCGGCGATCACCCGCAGCGACCTGCTGGCGCTGCTCGAGTGAACTCGAGGGCATGTCGATGGGGACATGTCGATTCGGGCATGTCTCTATCGACATGCCCTGTCCGACATGTCCTTTCGCGTGGCGAGCGGGTTCGGACGATTGCGCGCAGAGACGGGAGCCGCCCTACAGGTCGACGGCTTCGCGGTCACCCGCTGACCCCGTCCACCGCGGCGCGGTCGACTTCGACGTCGGCGACTTCGACGGGGATGGCGCCCGCGCCCGAGTTCCGTGAGCCGCGGGCGCGCGCGACCAGCAGGTCCGACGCGGGTCCGAGCGCACGGACCTCGAGCTCCATGACATGTCTTTATGAGTATGTCATAAAAGACATGTATTTATGGACATGACTGTGAGTCACCCGCGGTTGTAGGCGATCGCGACCGCGGCGCTCTCCACGCCGGTGGCGACGACGTCGGGGATGCCGTCGCCCTCGAAGTCGGCGATGTGGAGCGCGTCGCCCTCGTTCAGGACGTCGAGGCCGATCTGCATGTGCTGGGGGAAGCCGCCCTGGCCGTCGCCGCGGCGGAGCGAGCCCATGAAATCGACGCCGCCGGTGACGATGTCGGGGACGCCGTCGTTGTCGAGGTCGCCGGCGGCGAGCAGACGGGCGCCGCAGTTGACCGGGTAGCGAGCGGTGAGCGGGAAGTCGCCGTTCTTCTGCAGGAAGACCACGAGCTCGCTGGTCTCGAACTGGGTGTTGGTGGCGACGCCGGCGATGTCGCCGAAGCCGTCGCCGTCGAAGTCGGCGATCACGAAGTCGTGGAACCACAGCTCGGCCGGCATGCTCGGGGCGGAGGTCGTCTGGAGGTTGCCGTTGTGGCGGACGATCGTGCCGCTGCCGCTCTGGGTGAACACGAAGTCGTCGGCGCGGCCGTCGCCGTGGAGGGCGCCGAGGACGTAGCCCGGCGTGGCCAGCTCGATGGCCGGCCCGACGCTCTCCGTGAAGTCGCCGGTGCCGTCGCCGAGCAGGATGACGAGGCCGTCGAGGGCTTCGGTGTGGGCGAGGGTGATGATGTCGAGGTGGCCGTCGTCGTTCCAGTCGACTGCGTCGAGGGTCACGACGTTCTCCGCGAGGTGGACGATCTGGTCGTCGGCGAGGCCCCCCTCGCCGTCGAGGAAGAGGGCGTGGACGCTGACGCCGTCGGGGCCGAGCGAGTGAGCGAGGACGTCGATGACGCCGTCCTCGTCGAAGTCGCCGGTGGCCCGCAAGACGGGCTGCTCGCCGATCGATTGCGGCCACAGCTTCGTGTCGGTGGTCAGCGGCGCGAACAGCTCGCCCCGGATGGTGTGGTCGCTCAGGGTCAAGAGCAGATCGGCGCCGTGGAGGTCGTCGAGCGGGAGGGCCACGCTCGAGGTGACCGGAAAGTTCCCGAAGCCGAAGGTGCCGAAGAAGCACAGCTCACCGAGCTCGTACTGGCCGTCGCCGCAGGTGGCAGGCAGGGCGTCGTGGACGACGTCGCAGGTGCCGAGCTCGCCGCCGGTGTCGGTGGGATCGATGCCGGTGTCGGTGTCGGGCTCGCCGGAGTCGCTCGTGGGCGCGCCCGAGTCGGTGGAGGGCTCGTCGGTGGTGTCGCCGGGTCCCTCGGAGGTGTTGCCGGATCCGCCGCCGGACGCGTGCTCGCAGTCGCCGATGCAGTGCTTGATATCGAGGTCACAGGCGGGGAGGAGAGAGAGGAGGATAGGGAGGGTCGAGATCGCTGGGATACGCATGGTGGCCTTTCAGCGAGTGAGTGCCTCGGGGCCCGAGGTTCCGTTCGCCGATCTTCGCGCCTTCGATGCGGCGGTGGGCGAGGTCTTCGCGCGCGTCACGGCGTGCTCGCCGGCGCGAGGTGGCGATGTCGACGCTGGACGTCTCTGCAGCGCTTCGTCCCTTCGCCGCGGAGGCGGCGGCAGCAGCGACCGTGCCTGTCCGCAGGGACATGCAAGGCGAGGTCGCGTGGCGCCGGTCGTGGGATGAGATGTCTGGAGGGACGGGTGTCCCTTCAGACATGATATGAATGGACAGGTCGCAAGGGACAGGTCGGCCGAGACCGCGTCGCGGGCCACGGAGCGCCGCGCTCACGAGCGGCACAACGCGGACACCCGCGGGGCCAGGGCGGAGGCGGGCCAGCGGGCGACGAACGCGGCGGCGTCGCGGCGGGCGCGGTCGTGGTCGCCGAGGCGGCAGCGGGCCTCGATGGCGGCGGCGGCGGTCTCCTGGGCGAACACGCCGGCGGGGAAGCGCCGCTGGTGGCGGGCGACCAGCTCGAGGGTGGTGCGGTGGTCGGCGGCGAGCAGGGCGGCGCGGATCGACTCGACGAGGGTGAGCTCGGCGGCCAGCGAGGGCTCCTCGCCGCGAGGGGTCGAGCGTCGCGCGGGCGCGGGGGGAGCGGCCGTGGCGGAGGCGGGCGGGATCGGTGCGGCTGCGGCCGCGAGCGCGACCGACTGCGGTGGCGAGTGCGACTGAGCGGGCGCGGGCTCGTGGGCCGCGGCGACGACCGACTGCGGCGGCTCGGGTGCAGGGCGGCCGAACGCCAGCACTGCGAAGAGGCCGGCGCTGGCGACCGAGAGGCCGACGACCGGGCTGCCGCCGGCGATCGCGGCCGGCGTTGCGACATGGCTTATCGACCATGTCTTTGCGAGCATGTCCCCGACGACAGCCGGATCGCGCGCGGCGGCCAGGCGCCACGGCGGCGGCCAGGGCGGGCCGACCACGACCAGGGCGGCGAGCACGTGGGCGCCCTGGCGCGGCCGGGCCCGGCGGTCGCGGGCGTCGAGGCGGCGGACCATGCGGTCGAGCTCGCGGCGAGCGGCGCGCAGGCGCGAGTAGACGGTGTTGAGGTTGACGCCGAGCTCGGCGGCGATCTCGGGGGCCTGCCACTGCTCGAGCTCGGTCATGACGAAGACGACGGCCTGATCGCGGTCGAGGCCGTCGAGGAAGCCCTGGAGGAGCGCGGCGGCCTCGGCCTGCTCCACGGGGGCCTCGACCGCGGGGGCGAGGACCTCGGCCTCGCTCAAAGCGCAGCGGCGCGGCTCCTCGCGCGCGGCGCTGCGCCGGTAACGGCTGGCGATGCGCCGCGCGATCTCGAACAACCAGGTGCGCACCGCGGCACGCCCGGCGAACTCGGGCAGGCGGCGGTAGACGACCAGGAAGGTGTCCTGGACCGCGTCGTCGACCCGCGCCAGATCGACGCCGAGGTGCCGGATGGTGCGCCAGACGAAGCCGTAGTTCGCGCGGTAGACGGCGGCGAAGTCGGGGAGTGCTTCCTGGGGGAGCGGCACGATCGGGTCTGTCTCCGCGGGTCAGCGATTCCGTGGCCCGAATTGCAGGTCGAGGCCGAAAGTGGTGCGCAGGCCCGCGCGGCCGCCGCGGTACACCTCTTCAGCGCCGACGGTGAAGATCGGGCGGTTGACGGCCACGAGGCCCTCGACGGCCAGCCACAGGCCGAGCGGGCCGGCGACCCGCCAGCGCAGCGCGGGGCCGAGGAAGAAGCTGGCCCACGGGGCCCAGCGCGGGCTCGGGACGCTGACGTCGCGGGCGACGCCGTGGAGCGCGCCGACCTCGAAGCCGGCGCACAGCAGGACGGCGAGCGCCGGGCGCGGGAGCCAGGTCGGACAGATCCGCACGACCCCGCCGAGGCGGTCGAAGCGGCCGCCGGGGCGGTCGCTGAGGCCGGGGAGGATCCGGCCAGGCGCGCCGACGAGGCCGGCCTCGAGGCGCAGGCGCGGCAAGGTGACGCCGCCGAACAGGCCGACGAGGCCCCCGGCGCCAGGGAGGACGCCGACGTCGAGGCCGCCTTCGAGGCGGAGGTGGCCGAGCACGCGCGGCGGTGCGGCTGGCCGGGGCGTTCGCGCGGCGGTGAACTCTGCTGTCTCTTCGGACATGTCCTCGGGGGCGAGCGGGCGCGACGGGCCGGCGGGCGGTCGCGGGGGCGCGGGCGAGGCGAGCCGACCTGCGGGGGAGGGAGGCGGGGCTGGCCGGAAGGACAGGTCGGGAGCGGCGGGGATCGAGGGGGCGCGAGACGGGTCGGACGCGAGCGGGTCAGGCGGCAGGACCGGCCGCGCGGGTAGCTCGGACGGCGGAGCGCTGGATGTCCGCGAGGACAGGTCGGTGGGCGGGGCCGTACCGGACGCGGAGGTCGTGGATGTCCGCGAGGACAGGTCGGCGGGCGGGGCCGTACCGGACGCGGAGGTCGCAGATGTCCGCGGGGACAGATCGGAGGGGCCCGGCGGTGGGATCGTGGCTGTCCCCGGGGACAGGTCGGGCGGCAGGGCCGGGGGCGCGGGCGGGACGACGGCGGGCGCGGGCAAACCGCGAGCGACGGCCAGGGGGTCGAGGTGGATGGCGATCAGGAGGGCGGCGGCGCGCGCGAGGATCGGGCAGCTCTCGGCACGGACGGTGCGACGGTAGTCGCTGCCCCGCCCGCGCAGCACGAGCCGCAGCTCCCATGCCGCGCCGGCGCGGGTGATGAGCCCGCGGGCGCCGGGGCGACCTGGCGCGTCGTCGCCGGTCGGCTGACGCAGCAGGCCGGCGACCATGAGCAGGACGTCGTCGCCGTCGGGGCACTCGCGCGGGGCCTGCCAGGTCAGGTCGACCGGCGGCGCGGCGACCGGCGGCGCGGCGGACGAGAGGCGAACGAACACCAGCGCGGCGAGGGCGAGCAAGCGAGAGTCCTGGCCCGGGTGATCGTGTCCGGGCAGGCGGGGGTCGTCAACTGCCGGCCGGCGAAGGTCGCGGCCGCGCGGGCCGGCGTGTGGACGAGGGGGTCGCGCGGCCGCGTGGGCGGGGCGGCGGGCTCGAAGCTGTCCCTGAGGACAGGTCGTGCGGCAAGGCCCGGGGCGGGACGACGGCGGCCGCGGGCAAACCGCGGATGACGGCCAGGGGGTCGAGGTGGATGGCGATCAGGAGGGCGGCGGCGCGCGCGAGGATCTGGCAGCTCTCGGCGTGGACAACGATCGGGCATGTCTTTAAAGAAATGTCCTGCAGGACATGTCGCTCGGAGCATGCCCGAAGGGTCCGGCGGCTACTTCGCCGGCTTGCGGCCGATCTCGAGGTTGTAGGCGGTGGCCGGGTCGACGGCGCCGGCCTTCAGGAGGCCGAGGTCGACGAGCTGATCGGCGAGCGTCTTCCAGCGGGCCGGGTCGATCGCGCCGATCGTGCCGCCTTCGGGGGCCGCCAGCGGCTTGAGGGCGGCGGCGCCCTTGGCCAGGATCTCGGGGCTGAGCTCGGTGTTGCGGGCGCGGATCTCGGCGTTGGCGGCGCTCGGGTCGCGCAGGTACTGCTCCCACCCGCGCAGGGTCGCGTCGACGACGCGGGCGACCAGCTCGGGGCGGCTCGCCAGCAGCGACTCGGAGGTGACGAGGACGCTGGCGTAGGGGTTGAAGCCGAGGTCGGCGACGAGGATGCAGCGGACCTTGGCGCCCTGCGACTCGGCGATGATCGGCTCGCTGAAGACGTAGGCCTGCTGGACGGCCTTGGGGTCGAGCAGGAACGGGGCGACGCTGCCGCTGTAGGGGACGACCTGGACCGCCTCGGGCCAGCGATACTCGGCGCGCAGGAAGCTGGCGAACGGCTCGCGCACGCTCAGCTGCACGCTGCCGGTCTGGAGGTCGTTGAGGTCGGTGATGCCCGAGGCCTCGTGGACCATCATGCAGCGCGGGCTCTTCTGCAGGCCGGGGACGAGCGCGACCACCGGGGCGCCCTGGGCCCGCGCGAGCAGGATCTCGCTGGCGTCGGCGATGCCGAACTGGACGCGACCCGCGGCCACCTGCGGCAGGACCGGGGCGTCGGGCCGCCCGGGCACGAGCTCGACGTCGAGGCCCTCTTCCTTGTAGTAGCCGTGGACGAGGGCGGCGAAGTAGCCGCCGTGCTCGACCTCGGGGAACCAGTTGAGGGCGATCCGCACCTGCTGCGAGTCCTGCTGGCGGCCGCAGGTGACGAGCAGCAAGCCGAGGCAGGCGACGAGCAGGCGGACGAGGGCGCCGAACCGCGGGCGCGGCGGGACCGGTCGGAGCGGAGCGCGCATGCCGGAAGCGTACACCCGAGCGCCACGGACGCACCAGCGGCCTCGACCGTGCCACGGGGCGCATCCATGGGGGCATGGTCTCGAGGACATGAATAAAAGAGCATGTCCTCGGGGACATGTGAAGTGTGGCGTCCGGCGGGCAGTGCGAGGCAGAAGCTCGCGGGCTCGCGCGGCGGAGCTCCGCGAAGACGGTCTCTCGCGGCGTGGTGCGCTTCCCCGCAGGTGAGTGCGACCCGACCGGAGCGCGGCACGTGGGCTCCGCCCGCCGGTTCAGGCGACGGGGATCGGCGGCGGGACGATGCTGTCGGGCTGGCCGCCGGCGATCCGCGGGCGGCTGCTCTCGACCTGCTGGTGCGGGGTGCCGAGGGCGATCGCGCTGGCGGCGTCGAGGCGGGCGAGCTGGGCCGGCGCGAGCTCGAGGGTGAGCGCGGCGAGGGCGGCGTCGAGATGTGGGCGGGTGCGCGGGCCGAGGATGGGGATCCGCGCGGTCGTGGAGCGATCGGCGTGGGCCAGCGACCAGGCGAGGGCGACCTGGGTCGGGGCGACGCCGGCCTCGTCGGCGACTGCGACCACGGCGTCGAGGATGGCGGTCTCGCGCGCGGTCTTCTCGGTGTGGACGAGCATGCCGAGGCCGGTGAGGCGGCCCTCGTCGCTGGTGCGGTACTTGCCGGTGAGGAAGCCGCCGCCGAGCGGCGACCACAGGGCCGCGCCGAGCCCCAGCGCCTCGGCCATCGGCAGCAGCTCGCGCTCCCCGGTGCGCTCGACCAGGCTGTGCTCGATCTGCACGCCCGCGAGCGGGGTCCACCCGCGCAGCTCGGCGATCGCGTCGCCTCGCGCGACCCGCCAGGCGGGGAAGTTCGAAAGGCCGCCGTAGAGGATCTTGCCGGCCCGCGCGAGGTCGTCGAGGCCGCGCACGATCTCATCGATCGGGGTCAGGCCGTCGGGGAAGTGGACCCAATACAGCTCGATGCGGTCGGTCTTGAGCCGGCGCAGGCTGGCCTCGAGCGCGGCGATCATGGTCTTGCGGCTGTTGCCGGTGGCGTGCAGGCCGCCCCCGACGCCGAGGGTGTACTTGCTGGCGACGACGAAGCGGTCGCGCTCGGCCGCGAGGAACTCGCCGAGCAACTGCTCCGACTGGCCGACCTGGTAGGTGTCGGCGGTGTCGATGAAGTTGCCGCCCGCCTCGGCGTAGGCGTCGAAGATCCGCCGCGCCTCGGCGGGCTCGCTGCCGTGGCCCCAACCAGTGCCGAAGTTGCCGGTGCCGAGGGCGAGCTCGGAGACGCGTAAGCCTGTGCGACGACCGAATGTCCTGTACCGCATCGTGTGCTCCTGAGGTGATTTTTAGATTATGGACGTCATATGGAATCGGCAAGGGGATGGCGCGTGAGTTCGGTTGAATCGGGTCGGGCGGATCCGCGCGGCGAGGGCTTGCGATCCGGAAATTATTCGTTCAATGATTGAACGCATGGAGATGCGTCTGTCCCCGTTGGTCGTGGCCAGCCTGGCCGTGTTCGCGGTGTTCCTCGACACGACTGTGCTGTTCGTGGCGTTCCCGTCGATCGCGGCGACGTTCCCGGCGGTGCCGACAGCCGAGCTGTCGTGGGTGCTGAACGCGTACACGATCGTGTTCGCGGCCGCGCTGGTGCCGTTCGGGCGGCTCGCCGATCGCTGGGGGCATCGGGCGATGTTCCTGGCCGGGTCGATCGGATTCACCCTGGCGTCGCTGCTGTGCGCGGCGGCGCCGACTCCGGGGCTGCTGGTGGCCGCGCGCGTGCTGCAGGCGGCCGGCGGCGCGGCGCTGGTGCCTTCGTCGCTGGCGCTGGTGATGCGGGCGACGCCGCGCGAGAAGCTGCCGGTGGCGCTGGCGGTGTGGGGCGCGACGGGGGCGGTGGCCGGGGCGGTCGGGCCGACGCTCGGCGCGGCGCTGATCGAGGCGTGCGGCTGGCGCTGGGTGTTCGCCATCAACCTGCCGGTCGGGCTGGTGACCGTGCTGCTCGGGCGCCGACGACTGGCCGAGTCACGCGACCCCGACAGCGTGCTGCCGGCGCCGCTCGGGGTGGTGCTGCTGGTGCTCGCGGCGGTGTTGATCACTCTGGCGCTGGTGCTCGGCGAGGCGTGGGGCTGGACGTCGCAACGGACCGCGGCGACTCTGGTGGCCGGCCTGGCGACCCTGGCGGTGTTCGTGCTCCATCAGGCGCGCACGCGGGCGCCGACGATCGATCTGTCGCTGTTCGCGGCGAGCAACTTCCGCTGGGCCAACGCGGCGACGCTGACGTTCGGCGCGGCGTTCACTGCGATGTTCCTGGCCAGCGTCCTGTTCCTCACCGCGGTGTGGGACTGGTCGATCCTCGCGGCGGGCTTCGGCGTGGCGCCCGGGCCGCTGCTGGTGGCGGTGCTGTCACCGCGGTTCGGGCGGCTGGCGGCGCGGATCGGCCAGCGACCGCTGCTTATCGTCGGCGGGCTGTCGTTCGCGCTCGGAGGGCTGTGGCGCCTGCTGATGCTGTCGGCCGAGGTCGACTACGCGATCGACTATCTGCCGTCGATGCTGCTGACGGGGACGGGGGTGGCGCTGTGCCTGCCGCAGCTGTCGAGCGTGGTCGGCCAGGCGCTGCCGGCCAATCGCCTCGGGGTCGGCGGGGCGGTCCACCAGGCGCTGCGCCAATTCGCGGGGACGCTCGGGGTGGCGCTGGCGATCGGGCTGACTGCCGGGGCGAGCGGGCCGGCCGACGCGCTGGCGCGGTTCGACCGGGTGTGGTGGGTGATGATCGCCGGCGGCTTGGCGACCGCGCTGTGCTCGCTGCCCCTTCGGACAGGTCCGGCCCGGGCGTGATACAACGGGCCTCGTGCGGCGCAAGCGACTCGACCGGATGCAGTGCTCGATCGCGCGGGCGCTCGACGTCGTCGGTGACCCGTGGACGCTGCTGCTCGTGCGCGACGCGCTGCTCGGGGTGACGCGCTTCGAGGCGTTTCAGGCGCGGCTGCAGATCCCGCGGGCCACGTTGACGGCCCGCCTGGAGCACCTGGTCGCCGCGGGAATCCTCGAGCGCCGGTCCTATCAGGATCATCCGCCGCGCGAGGAGTACGTGCCGACGGCGAAGGGCCGGGGGCTGCGGCCGGTGATCGTGACTCTGATGCAGTGGGGCGACGAGTTCGCCCGCGAAGACCCACCGCCGACAGTGCTCGAGGACGCCGCCACGGGGCTGCCGATCGAGCCGGTGCTGGTCGACCGCGTCAGCGGGGCGCCGCTCACCGCGCTGCGGGTGCGCGCGGTCGGACCGGTGGTGCCGCGGCGAGGTTGAGGGAGCATGCTCGTTCGAGCATGTCCTCGAGTGCATGAAGGATGGGGCATGTCGGAGGAGACATGCGCGAAAGGTCAGGAGACTGCGAGCTCGCGGCCGCGCCAGCGGCGGAGGGCGAGCTCGCCGAGCAGGGCGACGAGGCCGAACAGCAGCAGGCCGAGCAGGGTGGCGGTGAAGATCGCGGCGAACAGGTAGGCGGTCTGCAGGCGGCCGGAGGTCTGGAGGATGAGGGCGCCGAGGCCGAGCTCGTCGGCGCCGAAGCCGGCGAAGAACTCGCCGACGATGGCGCCGATGACCGCGAGGCCGCCGCTGATCTTGGCGCCGGCGACGAAGTAGGGCAGCGAGCCGGGCAGGCGCAGCTTGAGCAGCAGCTGCAGGCGCGAGGCGTCGCTCATGGCGAACAGCTCGAGCAGCTGCGGGTCGACGCGGACGAGGCCGGTGGTGCCGTTGGTGATGATCGGGAAGACGCTGAGGATCGCGGCGGTGAGGACGACGCTCTGCAGGCCGGTGCCGAACCACACGACGATCAGCGGGGCGACGGCGACGATCGGGACGGTCTGCAGGAAGATCGCGTACGGGTAGAGGCTGCGCGCCGCCGTCTGCGACTGCGAGAACAGGACTGCTACCAGGCCGCCGACGACGAGGCTGGCCCCGAGGCCGCCGAGCGCGCCGAGGGCGGTCAGCAGCGCGGCCTGGGCGAGCTCGCCGACGTGGGCTGCGGCCTCGCGTGCGACCTCGGCCGGGGTCGGCACGAGGTAGGCCGGCAGCGCCAGGGCGCTGCAGGCGAGCTGCCACAGGCCGAGGAGGGCGAGGAAGACGAGGAGCGGCGGGAGCGCGGCTCGAGCGGCCGATGCGAGGGACATGCGAGGAGGCAGAGAGGAGAGGAGGAGGCGAGGTGCCGGCGCCAGGCGAGGGAGCGGGGAGATGTGGGGAGGAGGAAGGCCGGCTGCGGCGGCGGGGCGGGGATCGGCCGGGAGAGCTGTCCCGAGGGACTTGTGTGGAGGGACAGGTGCGAAGGGACAGGCGGAGAGGTCAGGTCCGAACAGGCAGGTCCGAAGGGTCAGGCGGGGCGGCGGCGCGCAAGTGGGCGCGGACGTCGGCGGCGATCGCCGCGAACTCGGGGCTGCCGATCAGGGCGGCGCGGCGCGGGCGCGGCAGGGCGATCGGGATGTCGGCGACCACGCGGCCGGGGCGGCCGGAGAGGACGATGACGCGGTCGCCGAGCAGGACCGCTTCGGCGACGCTGTGGGTGACGGCCAGGGCGGTGAAGCGGTCGCGCTCCCACAGGCGCAGCAGCTCGTCGTTGAGCCGCTCGCGCGTGAGCTCGTCGAGGGCGCCGAACGGCTCGTCGAGCAGGAGCAGCTCGGGCCGGGTGACGAGGGCGCGGGCCAGGGAGGCCCGCATCTTCATGCCGCCCGAGAGCGCAGTCGGCGGGGCGGCGGCGAACTCCGACAGGCCGACGAGCGCGAGCGCGGCGTCGGCGGCGGTGGTCTGCTCGGCTTTCGGGGCGCGCGCGAGCTCGAGCGGGAGGCGGACGTTGGCGTGCAGGCTGCGCCACGGGAGCAGGGTCGGATCCTGAAACACGAAGGCGACCGCGCGGCGCGCCCGGGCCCGCTCGGGGGCCTCGCCCGCGACTGTGATGGTGCCCGCGCTGGCGGGCGCGAGGCCGGCTGCCACGCGCAGGAAGGTCGACTTGCCGCAGCCCGAGGGGCCGATGAGGGCGAGCAGCTCGCCGCGGCGGACGACGAGGTCGAGGCCGCTCAGGGCCTGCACGCCGCCCGCGAACTGCACGCCGAGGCCGCGGGCCTCGATGTGCGGGGCTGGGGCCGGCTCGGTCACGCGGCGGACGCTAACACAGCAGCGGACGCGACGCACAGGCAGCCGGACGGCTTCGTGGTGACGGCGATCGGCGACACGGCGCGACGGACGAGCGAGGCGCTCGGCGTCCGGGTGGCGGCGTCAGGCCTTGCGGGGGCGCGAGCGGCGGGCGCGGGCGGGCTTGGCCGGGGGCGCTGGGGGCTCGGGCTCGGGCTCGTCTGCCTCTTCGGGCATGTCCTCGAGGTCCGGTGCTTCCGCACCTGTCGTTTCGGACATGTCCTCGGAGCCCTCCTCGGCCTCGGGCTCGGGCCCGGCCTCGGGCGGGTCGGACGGGGCCGCCTCGAGGCCGCTGTTGCGGAGGGTGCGGGGCGGCAGCAGCTCGGGCTCGCTGACGACCTTCTTGGCCAGGAAGATGGCGGCGTCGATCTGGGAGAAGCTGCGGGCGCGGTAGAACTGGAGCGCGCGCTTGTTGTTGGCGGCGACCTCGAGGACGAGGTGCGTGCAGCCGCGCACGCGGGCGAGGTGCTCGAGCTGCTCGATGACGAAGCTGCCGATCCCGCGGCCCTGGAAGTCGGGGTGGATGGCGATCTCCTCGACGAACAGCGGGCGCATGTCGCGGCTCTCGAAGTAGCGCTCGTTGATCCAATTGTCGGAGCCGATGACCTCGTAGGCGCACTCGGCGTAGCCGACGATCACCGGGGCGTCGCCCTCGTGGATCTCGAACAGCAGCTGCTCGATGCCCTCCTCCTCGTAGATCTCGAGGAAGCGGGTCTTGGTGCGGGGGCGCTGGTACTCGACGGTCTCGCGGTTGACCGAGCGGAACACGCGCTTGAGGAACTCCCACACCTTGTTGAGGTCGCGGCGGTGGATCCGGCGGACACGGATGGTCGGCTCCGTGACGGCGGGCGCGGGCTTGCGGGAGGCCACGGCCGAAGTCTAGCACCGCCGAAGGGCCGCTCGTCCGCCTTGCGTGTCTGCGCACGTGCGTGGCATGCTCGGCCGATGCGTCCCCGCGCCGCTGCGTCCGCTGCCGAGCCCGCGCGCCGGCGTGGCCGACGTCCCGGCGCGGGCCTGCGCCAGATCGGGCTCGGGTGCGTGGCCGTCGCGCTCGCTTGCGGACCGGACGAGCAGAAGTCGCAGAAGGTCGAGGCGAACCCGAACATGCCCGACCGGGTGCAGGCGCCTGCGCCCGCGCCGCGCCGGCCGGAGGTCAGCGACTGCCCCGAGGCGCTCCGCGAGCCGGAGCAGGTCGACCGCGTGATCGGCTCGGCCTGCAAGTCGGTGACGGTCCACCCGGGCTACCGGATCGAGAACGGGTCGCTGACGATCGAGGCAGGGGTGACCCTGCAATTCATGCCCGACGCCGAGCTGGCGGTCGGCTTCGAGCGCCCGGCGACGCTGCACGTGCGCGGCACGCCCGAGTCGCCGGTCCGCTTCACGGCCGCGGGCGATCAGGCCAAGCCGGGGGCGTGGAAGGGGATCGCGCTGTACGACCACGCCGACGGCTCGGAGATCGCCGGGCTCGTGCTCGAGTTCGCCGGTACGGACCTGCGCGGGGCGATCTACGTGCAGGCGACCGACGTGAAGATCGACGGCTCGACGGTGCGCGACAGCCAGAACGTGGCGGTCCACGTCACGTCGAAGGGCCACGTCAGCAGCTTCAAGGGCAACCGGCTCGAGCGCGTGAGCTCGCCGGCGCTGCTGCTGCCGGCCCGCTCGGCCGGGTCGGTGACGCCCGACAACACGTTCCCGCCCGACTCGGTGATCCACGTGCTCGGCGGGATGATCCGCGAACGCGCCCGCTGGGACGTGCCGAAGGTGCCGTTCGTGATCGGCGGGGTGATCGAGATCGAGGGCCCCGACGACAAGCACGAGGCGATGCTCGAGCTGGCCCCGGGGACAGTCCTGAAGTTCGACGACGACGCGTACTTCACGGTCGGCTACGACCACCCGGCGGCGCTCATCGCCGAGGCGGCGGGCAAGGAGCCGATCGTGCTGACGTCGGCGACGCGCGAGACGTCGCACGCGTGGCGCGGGGTCAACCTCTACCGCTCGGCCACCGCGAGCTTCAGCAACGTGGTGTTCGAGTACGGCGGCCAGCGTTCCGACCGCGGGGTGGTCTACGCCAACAACGAGGCGCGCCTCAGCGCGAAGGGCTGCACGTTCCGCGACAACGGCGGCGGGGTGACGCTCCAGGGCGCGAACGTCCGCCTCGGCGAGTTCCGCGACAACACGTTCGAGCGCTCGCACCCGGCCTTCGACGTGAGTCCGCAGCTGTTCGGGATGATCCCGGCCGAGAACAAGCTCGACGCGGCGACGACGGTCCAGGTCGAGGGCGGCGAGGTCAGCAAGGACGCGGTGTGGCACGATTTCGGGGTGCCGATCGAGGTCAAGCGCCCGGTCTCGGTCGACAACCAGGCGACGCTGACGATCCGCGCCGGCGCCAAGCTGCGCGTCCACGACGGCTTCTCGCTCGGGGTCGGCGAGTTCGGCGGCGGCTCGCTGCGCGTCGAGGGCACGGCCGAACGCCCGGTGCAGATCTTCGGGACCACCGATCGCCGCGGGACGTGGGACGCGATCCGCCTGTACGAGAAGGCCCGCGGCAACCTGTTCGAGCACGTGCAGCTGCGCAACGCCGGCGGCGAGGGGGCGATCAACGTCGCCATGGGCGTCGACGCTGTGGTCCGCGACGTGTCCTGCGTGCGCTGCTTCAGCCCGACGCTGACGTGGGCCTGCGGCTCGCGCGTGACGTCCGAGCGCGTCACGGGCGGGGCCGAGACGCCGGCGGCGACGCTGCCGCCGTTCGGCTGCGATCCGTCTTGAGGCGGGCTGTCGACGGGCCGGCGCTCGGCGGCGCGGGTGAGAGCTCGCGAGACAAGAGGTAATTTTTGAGCCGTAAGGGCTGGTTTGGGCGGACAAAGGTACATATATGCACCTTTGTTTCCGGCCGCGAGCGTCGGTGCATGAGCAGGCGAGAGCGCGAGTGGGATGGATGATGAGCGCGCTGGCATGACGCATGGAGCATGTCGACGAGGACATGCTCCGAAGAGCATGCCCATATGGACATGTTCTTCGAGTCATGGCCTCGAGGGCATGTGCGTCCGCGGGCCGGCGCGGGTCAGCAGGCGCTCGCTGGCGGCCAGCGGGCGGGCGAAGCTGGCGCCGGCGCTGCGGTAGAAGGCGAGCGCGGCCCCGAGGTGCGGGCGAGCGGCGGCCACGGCGGGAGGCGTGGCGGTCAGCAGGGCCTCGGCGAGGGTGCGGTGGGCGCGAGCGAGGCGCGGGGCCCAGTGCGGGTCGTCGGCGGCGAGGACGGTGAGCTCGGCGACCGCGGCGGCCAGCGGGACGCGGGCCTCGAGCGGTCGGCCGCGGACGAGCAAGTTCTGGCCGAGGACCAGGCGCAGCTCGGCGATCTCCTCGCTCGACCAGGTGGCGTCCGGCATGCGCGCGAGGGTGGCCTGGAGGTGCTCGACGGCGGTGTTGTCGTCGACCAGACCGGCGAGGCCGCGGTAGCCGGCGAGCAGGGTCGCCTCGGGCCCGAACAGGCGCGTGCCGGACAGCTCCGACAGCTCGGCGGCGGCGCGGAAGACCGAGGCGGCGTCGTCGTCATAGCCGATCTCGGTGGCGGCGCGGCCGAGGTGGAAGAGGCACCGCGTGCGGCGCACGAGGTCGTCGGGCAAGAATCGCTCGAGCGCGACGCAGCCGGTCTGGAGGATCGACCAGGCCTCGCCCGGCTCGGCCAGCTGGGCGGCGGTGATCCGCGCCTCGATCGTGGCGGGGTGGACGACGCCGAGCTCGGCGTCGAAGATCTCGAGGGCGCGCGCGAGGAGGTCGTCGCGCGCGGCGCCCGGCTCGGTGACGGAGGCGAGGTTGAGCAGGGTGTAGCCGACGTCGCGGTGGCCGGCCGACAGGGCGCCCTGGCGCACGCTCAGGGCCTCGGTGAAGTAGCGCCGCGCCTCGGCCGAGTTGCGCTGGGCGAGGTTGGCGACGCCGAGGTTGTGCAGGACGAGGCCGCGCAGGGCCTCGGGGGCGGCGCCGCGAGAGGCGAGGGCGAGGGCGAGGGGCTCGTCGGCGAGGGCGCGAGCGACCATCTCGGGCCGGCGACTGGCGGCGACGATCCGCGAGGCCACGGCCTCGGCCGCGATCGCGTCGCCGCGCGACTCGATGCCGCTGCGCATGGCCCGGGTCAACCACTCGAGCTCCTGGCCGGTCTCCTCGGAGGTGTTGAGCGAGAGCCGCCCGCGCAGCAGCGCGACCTCGGCCCGCAGCGGGGCGTAGCCGATCTGCTCGGCGGCGGCCTCGATGTCGACGGCCTGATCGACCGCGTCGTGGATCCGCCCGAGCTTGGCCAGCGCCTCGGCCCGCGCCATGTGATTGCGCAGGTCGGCGACCCGCTCGCCGAGCTCGGGGTCGTCGGGCGCGGGCGGCTCGGCCTTGAGAAAGGCGAGCTCGTGACAGGCGGAGGGCGGCACGAGATCGCTGGCGGCGCCGAGCGCCCGCGGGGCCATGTCCATGTCGGCGATCGAGAGGGCCTTGACGGTCTCGTCGAAGGCGTCGCGCCGGCGATCGAGGCAGCGGCGCTGGCGATCGAGCAAGGCCTCGGTGTAGCGGCCCTGGTGCTCGGCGAGGCAAGTGTCGCGGTGGTTCTCGGCCCACGAGGCGGCGAAGCGATCGAGCTTGTCGGCGACCCTGGGCCACAGCACCGCGGCGTAGTTGGGCGCCGCGTCGCGCAAGGCGGTGGCGACGGCGTTGCGCTGGGCCGGGCCCCACACGCGGGCGATGTCGGCGTCGGCGTCGGCACACGGGGACTCGGCGGCGGCCTCGGGCACGAAGGCGAGGCCGGCGGCGCCGGCGGTGAGGGCGAGCGCCAGCGCGGCGCCGACGACCCGCCAGGTCCGCCCGCGCGACGGGACGAGCGCGCCGAGCAGCGCCTCCATCGACGGGTAGCGGTCGCGCGGCTCGGTCTTGAGGCCGCGCATGAGGGCAGCGATCAGCCACGCGGGCACGCCGTGGTTGCGCGGTGGAGGCCGCAGGTGGCCGTTGGTGATCGCGTGCGAGAGCGCGAGGATGTCGTTGCCGGCGAACGGCGGCAGGCCGAACAAAGCCTCGTAGAGGGCGACGCAGAAGCTGAACTGGTCGGAGGCCGGCTCGGCCGCGCCGCCGCGCCAGCGCTCGGGCGCGAGATAGGCGGGCGTGCCGAGGATGTCCTCGCCGTCGTCGCCGACGCGGATCCGCATGCTCTGACTGGCGCCCGAGGACAGGTCGAGCAGGCCCGGGCGATCGGGGGTGGCGCGCACGAGCCCGAAGTCGAGGACGCAGGCGCGGCCGGTGGCGTCGATCATGACGTTGCCGGGCTTGAAGTCGCGGTGCAGGAGGCCCACCTCGTGGGCGGCGGCGAGGCCTCTCGCGGCCTGAGTGAATACGTCGTGGATCTCGCGCCAGGTCCGGGGCCCGGCGGCCAGCCAGGCCGGCAGCGCGGCGCCGCGGATCAGCTCCATGGCGACGTAGACCTGGCCCTTGATGACCCCGGCCTCGAGCACGGTGATGACATTGGGGTGGCTGACGCCGGCCATCGCCTGAGCCTCGCGCAGCAGCCGGATCTGGCCCTTCGACCCGGTGTCGGGCAGGACCTTGATCGCGACCTTGCGGTCGAGGAGCTCGTCGTAAGCGGCGTAGACGACCGCCGTGCCGCCGCCGAGGCGCTCGAGGATGGTGAACCGACCGAGCCGCGGAGGCAGGGTCGCAGGGACCGAGATCGCGACACCAGGCAGCGACTGCGTGATGTCCACCGAGATCCCCGACGCGTCCGTATCGGGAATGATGACGCTCATGGGACTCGACCAGTCTTGCACCGACCCGCACACACGCCCCAACCGCGGCGTCGCGAGGCCGATGCGGCGCGTTCAAGCGGCGCCGCCGGCCCGTGGCGCGTGTCCGCCCGACCGCGACGCGCAGCGGGCGCTAAACATCGCCTGTCCCAAAGTTCTAAATTGATGTGGGCGACGAAACGCCGGCAGAAGCGCGCGCAAGGCGGTCAGACCGCCGTTCTTGCGGATCGGTCGAGAGCCCGCGATTGTGCGACGGATCAAGGATCGAGCGGCGATCGTGGCGACGAAAGACCGGGTATTTGCGGGTGCGCCGGGCATGGAAGCGATTGTGGCTCGTAAGCGAGACGGAAGCGGATCACGGACGTCGCGCGACCGCGAATGGCACTTGTGCAATGCGCCACGAATGAGGGGTTATGGAACGGTCGAGCTCGCCGCCGGCGCGTGCGGCCTGCGTGGCGATAGAGCGGACCGCGACGCTGGAGCCGCCGCGCTGGTTCGAGGGCTCCACGACTGCGAACGCGTGAAGGCGGGGCGCGAGGGCGCCGGCGTGGTCGGCGTCACGGTGGCGGCGAGCGAGCGGCGGGCGGGGCTCAAGTCTCGCGCGATTGTCGACGTCGGCGCGGGGACGTCGGCGGCGATGGATGATATGTCTTTATGGACAGGTTGATGATGGGCCAGGCGGCGGTGAGGACGGCGGTGAGACTCGTTGCACAGGTTGCGCAGGATTGCGGCGCGCCGGCGGGAGCGGTGAGGGATTCGCGGTCGGCGCCGGCGAGGTCCGGGCGTGTCGCCGGCGGCTCGCGGGTCGAGGGCGGCGAGGGCGGCGAGGTCGATGGAGGGCGAGTGCGGGTGGCTCGTGGCGTTGCGAGCGGTGCTCGACGATGCGAGTTTGCTGGAACGGGCGGCCTCGTGATCGCGCTCGCGGAGGCACGCAGGACTCGCGGGCGGCGCGAACACGACATCGCGTTCGCGGAGGCTCGCGGGCGGGGCGAACACGGGGTCGAGATCGCAGAGGCGTGCAGGCGAGGGCGCGAACACGGGGTCGCGCTCGCGGGCCGACGCAGGACTCGCGAGCACTTTGGCGCGCGACCGGATTGCGCGCGGCGGCGGCAACGGGCACCTTCGGCCGGATGTCGACGATCACCGACGGCCCCGCGAAGACCCCGTCCCGCGCCCGCGTGCTGCGGGGGCGCATTTTGTGCCCCGATCCGCGGCAGGCGAGGATCGAGCGCATCGCCGACGGCCTGCTGACGATCGGCGAGGACGGACGGATCGCCTCGATCGCGCCGGCGCCGGAGGATTGCCCGCTGCCGCAGTCGTACCCGGGGGCGGTGATCTTGCCGGGCTTCGTCGACACCCACGTCCACTTCCCGCAGACCCGCGTGATCGGCAGCGCCAGCGGGCCGCTGCTCCTCTGGCTCGAGCGGACCGTGTTCCCCGAGGAGCAGCGGTTCCACAGCGTGCGCTACGCGGCGGCGGTGGCGTGGGAGTTCTGCGAGGCGATGATCCGTCAGGGCACCACATGCGCGGCGATCTACGCCTCGAGCCACGAGGCCGCCACCGACGTGCTGTTCCAGGAGCTGAGCCGCTGCGGGCTGCGGGCGCTGGTCGGCATGACTCTGATGGATCGCGGGGCGCCGCCGGGGCTGCTCGTCGGGGCCGACGAGGCGATCGCGGGCTGCGAGAGGCTGATCGCCCGCTGGCACGGCCACGACGGCCGACTCGGGTTCTGCGTCACGCCGCGGTTCGCCCTCAGCTGCACGCCGGAGCTGCTGCGCGCGGCCGGGCGGCTGGCCGAGGCGCACGGGTTACATGTCCAAACGCACCTGTCCGAAAATACTGATGAGCTGGTGCACACCGCGGCGGCGTTCCCGGCGGCCCGCGATTACCTCGAGGTGTACGAGTCGCACGGGCTCAGCGGGCCGCGCTCGTTGTTCGCGCACTGCGTGCACTTGTCGGACGGCGAGTGGGATCGACTGGCGGCGGCCGGCGGGGCGGTGGCACATTGCCCCGACAGCAACTTCTTCCTCGGCAGCGGTTGCATGCGCCTGCGGGCGGCCACCGGGCGGGACATCCGCGTCGGGCTCGGCACCGACGTCGGCGCCGGCCGTAGCTTCTCGCTGCGCCAGGTGGTCGCGAGCGCCTATGACGCGAGCCTCATCGCCGGGGCGCCCGCGACGGCCGAGGAGCTGTTGTGGCTGGCGACGCGGGGCGGAGCTTGCGCGCTGGGGATGGCGGCCGAGCTCGGTTGTCTGCAGCCCGGTTACTCGGCCGATCTGGCGGTGATCGACGCGCCCGAGATCGCGGCCGCCGACGGGCTGTTCGACGCCCTGGCGTTCCGGCGCGACGCGGCGCCCGCCCGCGCGGTGTTCGTCCGCGGGGCGCTGCTGCGGGGCGCGGTCGCTGCCGGTCCCGAGGTGGTGTAAACCGAGGCATGCTCCGCGAGACATATCCCCTGTTCCTCGGCGGCCGCGCGGTGCAGGCCAACTTCGACCTGCCCGTGCTGGACAAGTTCTCCGGCGAAGAGGCGGCCCGCGTGGCCCAGGCCGACCCCGGCACGCTCGACGCGGCGATCGCCGCCGCCGCCGGGACGACGCGGGCGATGGCCGCGCTGCCGCCCTATGCCCGCCAGGCCGCGCTCGAGCACTGCGCGCGCCGGTTCGAGGAGCGCGCGGCCGAACTGGCGCGGGTGCTGTGCATCGAGGCGGGCAAGCCGATCCGCGACGCCCGCGGCGAGGTGGGCCGCCTGATCGAGACGTTCAAGGCCGCAGCGGCCGAGGTGACGCGCCCGGCCGGCGAGGTGCTGGCGATGGCGAGCAGCCCGCGCCTGCAAGGCTACCGTGGCCAGTGGAAGCGGGTGCCGATCGGCGCGTGTTCGCTGATCGCGCCGTTCAACTTCCCGCTCAACCTGGCGGCCCACAAGATCGCGCCGGCGATCGCCGCGGGCTGCCCGTTCGTGCTCAAGCCGGCCAGCGCGACCCCGATCTCGGCGCTGCTGATCGGCGAGGTGCTGGCCGAGACGGACCTGCCCGAAGGGTCATGGTCGATCGTGCCGTGCCCGCGCGCCGGCGCCGACGCGCTGGCCAGCGACGACCGCCTCAAGCTGCTCAGCTTCACCGGCTCGCCGGCGGTCGGCTGGGCGATGAAGGCCCGCGCCGGCAAGAAGAAGGTGGTGCTCGAGCTCGGCGGCAACGCGGCCTGCGTGGTCGACGAGACCGCCGACCTCGAGAAGGTGGTGCCGCGGCTCATCACCGGAGCGTTCTACCAGTCGGGCCAGAGCTGCATCAGCGTGCAGCGGATCATCGCGCACTCGTCGATCTACGCCGAGCTGCGCGAGCGCCTGGTCGCGGCCACCAACAAGCTGCGCGTCGGCGACCCGCGCGACGAGGACACCTTCATCGGGCCGATCATCTCCGAGAAGGAGGCGGGCCGGATCGCCGGGTGGATCGACGCCGCGGTCAAGGCCGGCGCGCGGCTCCTGTGCGGCGGCCAGCGCGACGGGGTGATGGTGGCGCCGACGCTGCTCGAGAACGTGCCGCGCGACCAGCCGATCGCCGCCGAGGAGGCGTTCGGGCCGGTGGCGCTGCTGCAGGAGTTCGCCAGCTTCGACGAGGCGCTGTGGCAGGTCAACGACAGCAAGTTCGGCCTGCAGGCGGGCGTGTTCACCCGCGACATCGACCGCATGCACCAGGCCTGGGACTCGCTCGAGGTCGGCGGGGTGATCATCAACGACGTGCCGTCGTTCCGCGCCGACCCGATGCCCTACGGCGGGGTCAAGGAGTCCGGCCTCGGCCGCGAGGGGCTGCGCTTCGCCATCGAGGACATGTCGGAGATCCGGATGCTCGTGGTGCGGTGACCGGCGGGATGTCCGTTCGAGCATGTCGCAGAGGACATGCTCGAACGGACCTGTCATCGCCGCCCGGGCGGGCTCACACGACCGGGACGGTGCCGCCGTCGATGGTGGTCTCGCTGCCGTGGATCGAGGCGGCGCGGTCGGAGACGAGGAAGGCGACGAGCTCGGCGACCTCCTCCGGCCGGCCGGGGCGGCCGATCGGGATGCCGCCGAGCGAGGTCATGAGGCCGTTGCGCGCGGTGGCCTCGTCGGTGCCGGCCTCGGCGGCCAGGCGGACGACGAGGGCGTGGGCGGCGGCGGTCTCGACGTAGCCGGGGGCGATGCTGTTGACGCGCACGCCCTGGGGGCCGAACTCCTTGGCCAGGCCCTTGCTGTAAGTGCTGAGGGCGGCCTTGGCTGCGGCGTAGGCGAGGGTGGACTCGTAGAGCGGCATGCGCCGCTGGATCGACGAGACGTGGAGGATGACGCCGTAGCGCTGGGCGACCATGCCGGGCAGGAAGGCGCGGTCGAAGCGGACGGCGGCGAGCAGGTTGAGGTCGAGGTCGTGGCGCCACTGCTCGTCGTCGAGGGCGAGGGCGCCGCCGCCGGGAGCGGTCGAACCACCGGCGTTGTTGACGAGGATGTCGAGGCCGCCGAAGGCGTCGGTCACGGCGCGGACGACCCGCTCGGCGCCCTCGCGGGTGGAGATGTCGGCCTGCACGAACAGGGCCGGCTCCTGTCCTTCGGGCAAGGCGGAGCGCGCGGTGGTGGCGACCGAGGCGCCGCCAGCGGCGAGTCGGCGCACCACCGCGGCACCCATACCCTGCGTGCCGCCGGTGACGAGGACGCGCTTGCCGGTGAATTCGCGGGGGTCATAGAAGAGAGGCGTTGCCTGGCTCATGGGTCAGTCTCCGGACGAGCGTACGCGCGGCGCGTCGTTCGCCGCCGCCGATTGCTCGGACCGCGAAGATGGGACTAGTCTGCGGGAGTGACAAGTACGCACGAAAAAGTCAGCCACTCACCCGCAGGTAAGTCCGAGCCGCTGACGCCGGAGACGGCGGCCGAGGCGGTGAGCGAGGCGCTGGCGCTGCTCGAGGGGCGCTGGAAGCTGCGGATCTTGTTCAACCTGTTCGGCGGCAAGGTGCTGCGCTACTCGGAGCTCGAACGCGCCATTCCGGAGGTGTCACAGAAGATGCTGGCGCAGCAGCTGCGCCGGCTCGAGAGCGACGGATTGGTGCAGCGCGAGGTGTTCGGCGAGGTGCCTCCGCGCGTCGAATATCGCCTGACCGATTGGGGCCAGTCGCTGTGCCCGACCCTCGATTCGCTGCTGCGCTGGTCGGCGCGGCGCGAGGCGGCGGGCGTGGAGTGAGCGGGGCGCGGTGAGCCGAGGGTAGCGGCTGTCGCTTCGGACAGGCGCTCTTCGGTCGTGAAGGGGCTGTCGTTTCGGACAGGTGCTCGCGGCTGTGATGGGCTGTCTCTTCGGACAGGTGGTCCGCGCTTGGCTGTCGCTTCGGACAGGCGCTCCGCGCTTCATGGCGGGCTGTCTCTTCAGACAGGCGAGCCGGCGCTACCCGAGATGCGACGTCGGGGCGCGGTCGCGACGAAGCCGCCCGGAGTCGCAGGACGCCGGGCGGACGGGGCTCGGGCGCGGTTCAGCGCAGCGAGTTGCGGAGCCGCGGGATGGTGTCCGGGAGGACGACGCTGACGAGGATGCCGAGCGGCGCCTTGATGCAGTCGACGGCCATGCCCATGCGGTACTTGTCGGTCAGGTCGACGACGATGATCATGACGTTGCCCTCCTCGCCGAGGCGTAGGAGCGTCTGATAGACGAAGTCGGGCACCGGCAGCTGGGACTTCTTGAGCGCCTCCGTGATTCGTTCACAGAGGATGTTGAAGAGGGCGCACGCCTTGGGCGAGCTGCGGATGCCGGCGACCGACATACCGGACGTCTTGCTGAAGACGTCGATGGTGGCGAGGCCGCCCATCAGGCCGTCTTCGATCTCGGTGAGGGTCGAATTCACGTCTTTCAGGTTCATCTCGGTGTGCCTCTCGGGGCCGCGATCAGCGAGCAAGACCACACTACATGGAGCCGGGGTCCGATCGGTGGGGAGTCGGCGAGAAAGCGGTCCTGCCGTTCCACGGGCACGTGTGCGTCGCGGGTTACACGCGTTCCGCGAAAGCGGCCGCAGGGCCACCTCCGCGGCGGTTTGGCGTCGCGCGGGGTTGCGCGAATGGCGCCGGACGGCGAGAAATCCCCCTTGGTCTGGGGGCATCCGGGGGCCTGGGGGGCCGGCGGCCGTAGATCACCCCCGCCCCGGTCCTCGCGGGTCGGGCGGTCAGATGTCCTGCACGTCAGGTGGTGCGGAGGGGGGTGGCGCGCTCGCAAGGGAGGGTCGGCGGCTGTCCTTGAGGGCAGGTCAGGAGCGCTCGCCGCCGCGCGCCGGTCGATCGAAGGCTGTCCTGCGGGACAGGTGATGCGCGGCGGCGGCGGTCTCGAGAGTGGACCGGACGTCGCGACTGCGGCGAGGCCGGGTGAGCCGACCTCGCCGCGCGGGCTGTCCTTGCGGACAGTTTTAGATGTCTCTCAGGCCAGGAGGGCGGCGCACGGGGTGTTGGAGTAGCCGTCGCCGTCGGCGTTGGTGGCGCCGACCTCGGTGGCCTCCGGCACGACCGACTGCAGGCAGGCGAGCAGGATGTCGGAGGTGTTCTCGCTCGACTGCGAGTGGTAGTGCTCGGCGGGGTAGCGCAGGGTGCCGCCGCCGCGGCCGGCGACGATGCACGGCTGGTCGAACACGCTGTGGGTGTAGCCCGAGGCGGCGTCGCTGCCGAGGATCACGCACGAGTTGTCGAGCAGGTTGCCGTCGCCCTCGACCGACTCCTTGAGGCGGTTGAGAAGGACCGCGAAGCACTCGACGGTCTTGATCGTGGACTGGTCGACCGCCTCGTTGTCGGCGGTGTCGTGGGTCATGTCGTGGTGACCCTTGGCGTGGCCGAGGCTCTTGAAGACGTGGTAGCCGACCGAGCCCGAGAACTGGATGCTGACGATCCGTGTCAGGTCGCAGCGGAACGCCTCGATGATGATCTCGACCATGGCCGCGTTGACGAGCTCGATCGGCTCGGCGCCGTCGATGTCCATGTTGGTCTCGATCGGCATGCCCGGCAGGGTGCAGGCCGGCGGCAGGGTCTCGATCTGCTTCTTGATCTGCTCGACGCTGGCGAGGTGGGCGTCGAGGCGGAGCTTGTCGGCGCTGCCGACCCGCAGCTTGAGCGCCTTCACGTCCTCGCGCACTGCGTCGAGGATGTCGACGCGCGGGCCCTTGGTCGGGTCGTCGGGCGGGACGAAGCTCTCGAACAGGGCGGCGAACGCCTCCTGCGGGTTGAAGAACGGCGGCAGCGGCTGGTCCGGGCCCTTGTGCGAGAGGTACTGCAGGGTCGGGCCCTCGCCGGTGATGACCCGCTTCGACACCGCGAGCTGCAGCGACGGCAGGAAGGTCTGACCGCCGACGGCGGCGGCGGCGACCTGGTCGATCGAGGGGCCGCCGAACTTCGACGAGTAGCTGTTCTCGGCGTGCGGCAGCTCGATGAACGGGAAGCCGGAGAAGAAGCCGGCGCAGCCGTCGTGGTGGCCGCGGCGGTGCTTCGAGGAGGCCTTGATGTCGAAGCCGGTGAGCAGGTTGCAGTAGTCGCGCACGCCCTCGAGCGCGGCCAGCTGCGGGGTCAGCGGGTAGCCCGGGCCGGTCTCGGCGGGGGCCCAGCGGTTGCCCTTGCCGACGTCGGCGGGGTCGACGAGGGCGACGCCGTTG
This sequence comes from Nannocystis sp. RBIL2, assembly GCF_026626745.1. Lineage (GTDB taxonomy): Bacteria > Myxococcota_A > Polyangia > Nannocystales > Nannocystaceae > Nannocystis. The sequence goes on along the minus strand of NZ_JAPNJW010000001.1, from coordinate 962,024 downwards.
CCGAAGTGCCAGGTGATCATGCGCCGCGGCAGGGCGGTGCCATCGGCGTGGGCGGTGCCGTTCGAGTTGAGCATGGCCTCGAGCAGCGGGAGCGCGAGCGCGACGGAGGTGCCCCCGGCGACGCCGCGGAGCAGGGTGCGACGGCTGAGTTGATGGCGCTTCATGACTCGTGCTCCTTTCACTCCGGGGTGCCCACGCGCAGGAAGGCGGGGCTGGCGACGAGCTCGGCGAGGAGCTCCTTCATGCGGTACTCGTTGTCCTCGAACGCCTGGTCGAGGTCCTTCAACGCCTCGGCCTCGCCGGGCACCTCGAGGTGGCCGGTGGCGTGGCGGAACAGGTTGCGCACGAGGCAACGCGTGACGGCCGGGCTCTCGCGCAGGAGGCCGCCGAGCTCGCGGGCGCCGTCGAACTCGCCGAGGCCGTCGAGGTTGCTGACGGTGTCGAGGGTGACGCCGTTCTCGACGAGGCGGAACACGCCGATGCCGTCGAAGTTCTCGAGGCCGAAGCCGATGTCGTCCATGAGCTTGTGGCAGCCCGAGCACGAGGGGTTGGTCTGGTGCTCGGCCAGGCGGTCGCGCATGGTCGGGTAGTCCTCGCCGACCGGCAGCTCGGTGACGACGTCGGGCGGCGGCGCCGGGATGCCCTGACACATCAAGACCTCGCGCACGAACTTGCCGCGCAGGGTCGGCGAGGTGCTGCTGATGTGCGCGTAGGCGGCGAGGAAGCCGCCCTGACCGAGCAGGCCCCCGCGCTTGCTGTCGACCGGGAGGTCGAACTGCTGCCAGGTGTCGCCGAGCACCGCAGGGTCGGGGATGAGGCCGTAGAGCGCGGCGAGCGGGCCGTTGGCGAAGGTGTAGGGGGCGTCGAGGAAGTCGCGGAAGTCGGCCTCGCGCGTGAAGGCGATGTCGTCGATGAGCTTCAACGCCTCTTCGCGCATGGCGGTCCCGAGCGCGGGCGACCAGGCGGGGAAGGTGGCGGGATCCTTCGGCAGGGCCTCGAGGGTGCGCAGGCGCAGGACCTCGGCGAAGAAGCCGCCGAGGGCGCCGCGCGCGGCTGGCGTTTCGAGCATGGTCCAAGCGACAGCCCGCACCGAGTCGGCGGTGGCGAGGCCGTCGCCCTCGCCGAGGTCGATGAGCTCGCGCGTCGGGGTGGTGTCGAGCAAGAAGAAGCTGAGGCGCGTGGCGAGCTCGACGCCGGTCAGCACCCGCTGCGCCGGATCGTCGGGATCGGGCTCGCCGACCTCGACCTGGTAGAGGAAGTAGGGCGACTGCAGCAGGCCGGCGACGGCGTACTCGCGGCCCGACTCCCAGTTGCCGAACGCCAGCGCGGCGTCGCGGCCGACCGCGCCGTAGCGATCGATCTCGGCCTGCGTGAGGCTGCGGCGCCAGGCGACGCGGCCGAAGTTGGCGACGAACTCCTTGTGACAGGCCTCGTCGTCGGCGCCGGTCGGCACACAGGTGTGGTAGCTGGCGAGGATGGCGTCGTCGGCGGCGGACGCGACCTTGCGCGCCGACTTCTCGTAGGTGTCGACGGCCTGGTCGTTGAGCGCGAGCTGGGCGGCGCCGATCGACTCGAAGCCGTTGAGCGCGCTGTCCGGCGGGGTCTCGACCACGGCGGCCGCGGCGTCGCCGAGCAGGTAGGCGACGGAGCTCCGGTACTGGCGCGCGAGCAGCAGGCGCAGGCGCGCGGGGGCCGGGGCGAACTCTTCCCCACCGCCGTCAGTCGGGTCGGTACCTTCGGTCGGATCGCCGTCGGTACCGGCGGAGTTCGGCCCGCCGGTCTCGGTGGGATCCTCGCCGCCGGTCAGGGTGGGGTTGCTGGCGCTCTGTTCCTGGCCGGCGCCGTGATAGCAACCGCTGGCGAGGCTCGCCGTGAGAGTGAGAAGGACCGCGAGTTCACCCGGACCTTGTGGCCTGGATGGTGCGCGGGCGAAACGAGGCTGCCTGGGCATGGGCGGCTCCTTGCTGGGGGATCCACCATAAGGAAGGTCAAGAATTGCGTCCACGGCGCGCACCGTGAGGGGGGCTGTCTACTGAGGTTCCCTGTCCGCAGAAGACCCCACGCGCCGAGGTCGGGCCGTGACGCGCCCGCGAAAGCGTTGTATTACCGATCTTGGAGCGATGAACCTCGTCCCGCCGACGTACATCTGCCTCGACCTGCCGGAGCCGCAGGCGTCGGAAGTGATGGCGCTGCGGCGCCGCTACTGTCAGCGCCTCAAAGACTTCCCGCCCGAGATCACGATCACGGGCTCGAGCGGCGTGGGGGCGATGCTGCCGCAGCTCCACTGGGACCGCGTCGAACCCAAGCTCGAGGCCTTCGCGCAGGAGTGGGCGCCGATCCGCGCGAGCCTCGGCGGGATGGTCCGCTTCCCGGACACCGACATCTTCTGCCTCAGCATGTCGGACCCGATGCCGTTCATGGCCCTCCACGAGGCGCTCAAACACTCGGGTATCGCGTTCGAGGAGAGCCAGTTCCCGTTCTTTCCCCACTGCACGATCCGCATGGCGGGGCCGCTCACCGACGCGGACATCAGCGCGCTGTTCTCGTTGACCGTCCCCGGCGAGTTCACGATCGCCGAGCTGGTCCTGTATCAGCGCACGCCCGACGACCGGATCGTCCGCGTGTGGTCGCGGCCGCTCGCCGGCTCGTAGGCCCGTCGGCCGGCGAGAAGGTGTTGCCGGTCGGGCCCGCGCTCGGGTACTCGGTCGATCGTGCGCAGATCGAGCCTCGTATCCCTCGTCACCGTCGGCCTCGTCGCTTGCCAGGATCCGGCCGTGAGCAGCGCGACCGACGGCGCCTCGACCACCGGGGCGAGCTCCGAGATGTCCGAGACGACAGGTCCGACGGAACCTGTCCCAACGACCTCGTCATCGGGCAGCTCCGGATCTACTGGCGCGCAGGACGGTTGCCCCGAGGGCTGCGCGACGGACGAAGCGTGCGTCGGGGGGAGCTGCGAGGCCGTCGGTCGCGCGGACATCGAGGCCGGTTGCCACCCGCTCGGCGACCCCGCAGGCCGCGGCCAGTGCGTGTACCCGTGGCCGTCGAACTTCTACACGACGTCGTCAGGCGACAGCCCGACCGGCCTGGCAGTGGCGTTGCCGGCGGCGCTGCTGCCGAAGAACACGCAGCAGGCGGAGTTCCCCGCAGACGAGTTCATCAACGGGAAGCCGGGGTTCACTCCCAACGCGCAGATCCGGTTCGCGTCGGCGCAGCCCATCGACGGGTCGTCGCTGCCGCCGCTCGGTGACATCGGAAGTTCGCTGGCCGACGAGGCGCCGATCGTGCTGCTCGAGGTCAGCTCGGGGGAACGCTGGCCATACTTCGCGGAGGTCGATGCGACGGCCGTGGCAGGCGAACCACAGACGATCTTCGTGCGGCCGATGCGACAGCCGCGTGCGGGCGAGCGCTACGTGGTCGCCGTTCGCGGGCTGCGCGATAAAAACGGCGAGGAGATCCCGACCTCGCCGCTGTTCCGCGCGCTGCGCGATGCGCTGACGACCGACGTGCCGCAGCTCGAGGCCGAGCGCGAACGCTACGACGAGATCTTCGCGACGCTGGCCGCCGCGGGGATCGATCGCGGGTCGCTGCAGCTGGCGTGGGACTTCACGACGAACACGCAGGCGGACCTGCAGCGCGACTTCACTGCGATCATGCCGCAGGTCGTGGCGAGCGCGGAGGCCGGGGACCTCGGCTACACGATCGCGGAGGTGAGCGAGTTCCCGGGCACGCAGGTGCCGCTGGTGGTGCGCGGGACGTTCACGGTGCCGAGCTGCCTCGAGGGCAACAGCGGGCCCGGGACTGTGTTCGCCCGCGATCCGGAGGGGCTGCCGGACTGCTCGAACACCGCGACCGCGAACTTCTGGATCGCGGTGCCGCAGGCGATCTACGAGGCGAAGACGCCGGCGCCGGTGGCGGTGTACGGGCACGGGCTGCTCGGCTCGGGCTCGGAGGCGGAGTCGGTGGCGAAGAAGAACGGGTCGCTCATCATGGCAGGGACCGACTTCTGGGGGATGTCGGAGGATGACATCGCGGCGGTGATCGGGATGCTCGGCGGCAACTTCGTCGGCGGCCGGACGCTGGGCGAACGACTGGTGCAGTCGACGGTGAACTTCACGACGCTGGCGTATCTGGCCCAGGGCGAGCTGGCGCAGGAGCCGGCGCTGCAAGGGCTGATCGACCCGTCGTCGGTGTACTACGTCGGCGGGTCGCAGGGCGGGATCATGGGGGCGACGGTGACTGCGATGGCGCCGAACCTGCGACGCGGCGTGCTGGTGGTCGGGGCGTCGAACTACTCGCTGATGGTGTGGCGCTCGACTGCGTTCGAACAGGTGAACTCGGTGTGGGCAGCGACGCAGCCGAGCACGCAGAACCGCGAGTTCCTGTTCGCGCTGTACCAGGCAGTGTTCGACGTGGCAGACCCGGTGACGTACCGCTCGCTGATCGAGGAGGCTGGCGATGCTCTGCTGCTCATCGAGTCGATCGGCGACGCACAGGTGGCAAACATCGCGTCGGAGGCGATGGCCCGCTCGTACGGGATGAGGATGGCAGGACCTTCGGTGTGGCCGGTGTGGGGGATCGAGGAGGCTCCGCCGGGGTTCACGGGGTCGGCGCTGCTGCAGGTCGATACGAAGAAGGGGCCGCTGCCTCCGGTCGAGAACCTGCCTGCGGCCGGGGACAATGGGGCGCACGGGGCGGCGGTCGACGAGCCGGCGGTGCAGGGGATCCTCGGGGCGTTCTTGCTCGAGGGGGTGGTCTCGAACTCTTGCGAGGGGGTTTGCGATCCGGGGTAGGTGCTCTGGTTCGCGTATTGCCGACTGCGCCTCGCGGGGGGTCCGGGGAAGGAGCGGCCGCGAGTTAACCGGCGGGATGGACGCTCGTGCCTCGCGCCCATCTCGCCTCTAATTCGCGGCCGCCCCTTCCCCGGACCCCTGGCACGGCTGCAGCCGTGAGAAGCCGCCACGCCGCCTCGGCTTCGCTGGCGGCAGTCGTCGGGAGCAGAGCTGGGGCGCCTGTTCGGCGGCCAGGGCTGGCCGCCGAACAGACGCTTTCTCGCGTCCTTTCGGCGTGGCATCTCCGCGCGGCGAGGGACTGCGGGTCGTGGCGCGGCGCGGCGTCGTGGCGCGGTGAGGGCTGGCGGTCGTGGGGCGGAGGCGCGTGAGCATCACGGCGCGGCGCGGGCTGGCAATCGGGGGGTGTCGGCGCGTGGGCATCACGGCGCGGCGCCGGCTGGCGGTCGGGGGGCGGCGGCGCGTGGACATCACGGCGCGAGGCGGGCTGGCGGTCGCCGGGCGGTGAGTCGGGGGTCGCTTCCGTGCGCATGGTCTGAAGGGCATGCTTGAAGGCCATGTCGCCGAGGACATGGCCTGTGGAGCATGTCCTTCAGGGCATGGCGTGGAGGGTCGGCTGCAGCATGCCGGCGAGGCAGCCGAGGGCGGGGGTGTAGTCGCTGTCGCAGACGGACTCGATGCAGCAGCGCATGGCGCGTTCGTTGACGGCGGTGTCGGGGTCGTCGGGGATGTCGAGCGACTGGCAGACTTCCTGGATCCGCCCGGGCGGGACGGCCTGGCCGGCGGGGCCGACGCAGCCGGGGCCGATGCCGAACTCGAACTGCTTGTCGGCGGGGGTGTCGCTGTCGCCGGGGAGGATGTCGTCGGGCTGCCAGTCGCGGTAGACGAGGGCGTCGACGCCGCCGACGAGGGGCTCGAACGGAGGGGCTTGGTTGTGCTCGGTGACCTGAGGGACGCCGCCGAGGACGAGCATGACGACTTCTTTGCCGTGGAGCTGGCGCAGGCCGGCGAGGGCCTCGGTGTAGCGGGCGACGGGCTGGAGGACGTGCTTGTCCTCGGACATGCACCACTCGTACTCGCCGTCGTCGTCGTCGTCGGCGCAGGTCATGCCGGCGTTCCAGCACACGGCGCTGGTGGGCTCGGTCCGCTGGCCGCTGCTCGGGTGGGACGGCCAGTACTTGCTGAACTCGGGGTCGTCGTGCAGCTTGGGGTCGAAGTAGGCGAAGTTGAGGGTGGAGCAGTCGGTCTCGTCGGTGACGAGGACGACCGCCAGCGGGGCGCCGGGGCGCAAGAAGGGCCGCTCGCCGATGTTCCACCGCGCCTCGAGGTCGAGCGCGCGCAGCATGGCCTCGAGCGGCGACTCCATGCCGCAGCCGTCGATGCCCTGGGGGCCGATGCAGGCGAGGGCGTCGGCCGCGGGGTCGCCCATGCCGTCAGGGTCGATGATGTTGTGGCTGGTGGGGCTGAAGCGGATGAACGGATCGGTGGGGATCGAGGGGGCGGCCTCGGAGCAGCGCGAGGTGCAGATCTCGGACATCACCGGCGGATCGGCGCCGAGGCCGGTAAACCGCGCCAGCCGGTCGGTGCACGGGGTGTCGATCGGCTGGCCGTCGGCGGCGTCGTAGTCGGGCTTCTCGAACGGCGTGCACAGCGGGTGCGGCACGTCGGTGGTGGTGACCATGATGTGCACGTCGGCGCCGACGAGCTGACCGTTGGCGTCGCTGAGGCCGCGCAGCAGCGAGACGAAGGCAGGGAAGCTGTCGGCGAGCTGGCTCTGCTCCTCGCCCATGGTGCCGGAGTTGTCGATGACGAACAGGACGTCGAGCTGCTCGCAGGCGCCGCCGTCGATGCAGCCGGTCTCCGGCGGCGGATCGTCGCCGGTGGTGACGGGCTCACCGGTGGTGCCGTCGGGCGGGTCGCCGGTGGTGCCCGGCTCGGCGGTGGTGGTCGGCAGCGGACCGACGGTGGTGTCGTCGACGTGCTGCGAGGTGACGACGAGGGTATCGAGCTCGACGGTGTCAGGGCCGTCGGTGTCGCCCGGGAGCTCGCCCAGCGGGCTGGGATCGAGGAGGCAGCCGAGGTGTACGAAAGGACAGGTGAGAACCACGGCGAGGCAGGCCCTCGCCGCGGAGGCGATCGGGCTGCGGTGCGTTCGGGAAGTGGGCACGGGTCGTCTCACCCGCCGCGGGGGTCAGGGCTGCGCGGCCGATCCATTACAGAGGGTGGCCGCCCGGTCGACCAGAGGCGAGCCCGGAAAACGTCGCGGGAAGCTGGCGACCAGCTCGCGGGCGGCGTCGCGCTGGCCGAGGGCGCAGCGGGCCTCGATTTCGAGCAGGCTGCGCTCGGCGGCCAAAATGCCACCGGGGAACCGCCGGGCGTGCTCCTCGATCAACTGCAGGCGCTCGGCGGGCGCGGCCAGCTTGGCCCGCCGCAGCAGGTCGACCTCGGCGGCGACGGTGTCCTCACGCGCAGGGCGGCGCGCCTTGGAGGTGTCCGCAGGGACAGGCTTGTCGGTGGCCTGCGCCTCGGGTGCGACCTCGGGCGCCGGATCGGGCGCGGAGGCGCGGGCGGGATCGGGGCGCTGGACGGGCTCGGCGGTCTGAGTCGCGTCGCCCTCGCGGGCTTGATACGGGGCGGCGACGTGGGTCTGCGGCGCCTCGCCGCCCTTCATGACTGCCCAGGTCAGGGCCAGCAGGACGCCGGCCGCCAAGGCGAAGCCGGCGAGGACCCGCGGGGCGAGGCGCGAGCGAGAAGGTGCTTCGTCGTCGAGATCGTCGCCGCCGCCCTCCTCGACGCGCTGCTCGAGCGCGGCGAGGACTCGGTCGGCGATCGCGCGGTCGGGCGACTCGGCGCTGCGAAATGCGGCCAGGCGCGCCCGCGCCTCCGAACTCAGCGGTTCCATGCTGCTTGCCTCCCATCCGCTCGTTCGGTCTCGGCGATGGCCCGCTCGAACTCAGCCCGAGCGGCCCGCAGACGCGAATAAACGGTGTTCAATTTGACATCGAGGGCCTGGGAGATCTCCGGCGCCGTGAAGCCCTCGAGGTCGGCGAGGATGAAGACCATGCGCTTGTCGTTGTCGAGGCTGTCGAGGAAGCGTTGCACGAAATCGGCGGCCTCGGCGCGCTCGGCGTCGCGTTCGCGCGGTTGATGGGTGTGGACGACGGCGAATGCCTGGATCCGGCGCTCATGGCGCCGAAGACCGCGGCGGAAGTCGCTGGCGACCCGCCGCGCGGTGCCGAACAGCCAGCTCCGCAGCGAGATCTGCGGGTCCAGGCCGGGTAGGCGGCGGTGCAGCACGAGGAACACGTCCTGGGCGGCGTCCTCGAGCTGGTCATAAGGGACCCCGAGGCGGCGAAGGATCCGCCAGACGAGGTCGAAGTAAGCGTAGTACACGGTGGCGAACCCGCGCTGCGCGTGCTCCTCGGGGCCAGATATGGGCGGCTGAAGCTTCAGCACGGCAGTCACTTATTTCTTTGGCCGGGCCGAGGTCGATCCGTCATGCCGCGCGCCGGGCCCGAGACGAATCTCGAGGCCGCCTCCGAAGCGCACGCCGACCGGCCCGGTGATGAAGACGAGTTCGTCGCTGACGGTGAACTGGGCCCGCAGCGGGGCGATGACGAAGTCGGTGCGGACTCCGAGGCCGATCCGCGGGTGCGGCGACCACACGAGGCCGAGTCCGAGCAGGATTGCGAACCAGGGCGGGCGGGCCTGTCGGCGGTCGATGGTGATGCCGGCGCCCTCGGCGAGGAACTGGCCGCCCTCGAGGCCGAGGCACACGGGGATCTCGAGGGCGCCGGGGAGAAACCGGCCGCAACCGCGGACCCCCAGGGCCCAACGGGCGACCATGCCGACCTTGGCGTCCAAGCCGACCTCGGCGTTGAAGTAGTCGAGCGGGCGCGCCGGCATGTAGTGGGCGACGGCCTCGACGCGGAGGCGGTGGTAGAGGAAGCCGAACGCGCCGCCGATGTCGCCGGCGATCGTCGGGGTGATGCCGGCGTCGATCGCCCCGTCGACGCGAAGGAGGACGCTGAGCTTGTGGGCGCGCGCGGCTCGGGGCGGGGACGGACGCGAGGGCGGAGCGGGGGGCGGCGCTGGCGGGGGATCGCTGGCCGGCGGGAGCTCGGGATCGAGGGGCGCGGGCGCGGCGACCTCGGGCGGCGGCGGGACGGGGGTCGGAGGGGTGGGCTCGGGTTCGGGCTGCGGTTCAGGGGCCGGGGGCGCGAGCTGGTTGGCGAACTCGAGCGGGTCGATGGCGATGGCGATGATCAGGGCCGCGGCGCCGTCGAGCGACTCGCAGGCGTCGGCGCGCTCGACCCGGCGCTGGGTGAGGCTCTGCGTGTGGATGTCGAGCCGCAGCTCGTAGCGCCCGGCGACCCGGCGGACGACGCCGCGCACGCGCACGCCCTCGAGGTCGGGCGGCCGGGTGAGGGCGGCCAGAGCTTCGAGGACGTCGTCGCGGGTCGGGCAGCCGGCAGGGGCGCGCCACTCGATCGCGGGCGGTCCGGCCAGCGACAGGAGGAGCAGCGCGGAGGTCGGGCCGAGCATGGACGCAGCAGCCTCGGATGGTAGACGCGAGCCCCGCCGGGACGCCAGGGGGCTGCGGCGGGGCGGCGGTGAGTTTGTTCGGCGTTCGGCGGCGGAGGTGTGAGCTGTCCTTCGGGACATGTGAACAGCGAGCGCGACGCGGCGCCCGGGGCGGAACCGCCCGGCGGTCGCGGCCGCGCCGGGGCGCTCGCGGGGCGTGTCCGCGGGGTGTCAGCGCGGGCACGGCGGCGGCGTTGTGGGGCTGCACGCCGAGGCACGAGGCTGTCAAGCTGGCCGGTGCCCCGGCCCAAGGAGACGCGCATGAACCCGTGGATGAAGTGGATCCTCCTGGCGACCCCGCTCGCGCTGACGCAGTGCCGCTCGAGCTCGGTGACCCCGATCGGCACGGTGACGCCCGACGGCAACAACAACGTGATGCTGGCGCACGGGCAAGGGGACGTGGCTTACGAGGCGGCGCCGCACACGTTCTCGGCGCGTCCGCACCCGCCGCGCAACCGCAGCGACGCGCCGCCGCCGAACCTGGCGGCGCTGCCGAAGATGGTGTCGCGGATCGATCAGTGCTACGGGCCGAGCGGCGGCGCCATCGCGTCCGGTGGCCCCTCGGGCGGGGCGATCCCCAAGCCGATCAAGAAGCCGGCGCCGCCGAAGCCGAAGTACAAGCAGGTGACCTACGGCGGCGGCTCGGCGCCTCCGTCCTCGCCGGCGCCGATCCAGACGACGCCGTCGGCCGGGGCGCTCGGCAAGGGCGCGGCCGGTCGCGGCAGCAGCAGCGGGTTCGATGCCGGCGCAGCGCCGCCGCAGTCTCCTCCGCCGCCGCCGGTGACTGCGTCGAAGTCGGCGAACACTCGCGGCGAGGCGGCGGCCGACGTGCGCAGGGCCGAGAAGGCCGAGAAGAAGAAGGACCGCGGGCGCGACAAGGCGGCCGAGGAGCGGCCGGGAGCGAGCGCGGCGGCGCCGGCCGAGGCGCAGGTGGCCCGCGACGAGGCGGAGGACGACAACTCGGTGGCGTACGAGCCGGTCCAGCAGGTTGGCGACGGCGAGGCGCAGTACAGCGACTGGGGGCAGGCGACGTACCTGTCGAACGACGACACGATGAGCCTGTCGTCGGCGCAGCGGGTGATCTTCGCCATCGACAAGTTCCTGCCGGTGCCGCTCGAGCACATCCGGCCGCACGAGCTTCTCAACTACTTCTCGTTCGAGACGGCCGAGGTGGCGCAGACCGACGACTTCTCGGTGCTGCCCGAGATCGCCAAGGATCCGAAGCAGGACGGGATCTACAACCTGGCGCTGGCGATCCGCGGGCGCCCGGTCGACAAGCAGGCGCGGCGCAACGGCAACCTGACGTTCGTGGTCGACCGCTCGGGGTCGATGAGCGACGAGGGCCGCATGGACTACCTCAAGCGGGGCATGCGGAAGATGATGGGCGAGCTCAAGACCGGCGACCTCGTCAACGTGGTGCTGTTCGATCACGAGGTGTGCGTGCCGGTCGAGAACTTCGTGGTCGGGCGCGACAAGCCGGAGGTGCTCGAGAAGGCGATCGAGCGCATGAAGCCGCGCGGGTCGACCGACGTGCACGCGGGCCTGACCCGCGGCTACGAGCTGGCCGACCGCGGCTACCAGCACACCTACAACAACCGCGTGGTGCTGGTCACCGACGCGCTCGCCAACACCGGCAACACCGACCCGCGGACCATGTCGATGGTCGCCAAGTACTACGACGAGCGGAAGATCCGCCTGTCGGGCGTCGGCGTCGGCACCGAGTTCAACGACGCGCTGCTCGACAAGCTGACCGAGCGCGGCAAGGGGGCCTACGTGTTCCTCGGCTCGGAGGCAGAGGTCGACGCGGTGTTCGGTCCGCGCTTCATCTCGCTGCTCGAGACGACGGCGATGGACGTCCACTTCCAGCTGCACCTGCCGCCGTCGCTGCGCATGAACGTGTTCTACGGCGAGGAGAGCTCGGCGGTGAAGGAGGACGTGCAGGCGATCCACTACTTCGCCAACACGTCGCAGCTGTTCCTGTCCGACCTGATGGCGCGCGGCAAGAAGCTGCGGCCGCAGGACCAGATCATGCTGACCATCGAGTACGAGGACCCGGAGTCGGGGCAGAAGATGGTCGAGGAGCGGGCGTTCCAGCTGGCGGAGATCGAGCGCGAGGCCTACAACATCCGCAAGGGCCGCCTGCTGATCGCGTGGGCCGACCGCCTGGCGCTGATGGCCTCGCGGCCGCAGCCGATCGGCACGGCGCCGATCGCCGGAGCCTGGATCGACGCCGACGGCTGGCAGCAGTGCGAGCAGGGCAAGGCCGACCTGCGCGACATGGCCCAGGGGATGAACGACCCCGAGGTCACCCGCGTGCTGTCGCTGTGGGACAAGTTCTGCTCGCGCTACGAGCAGCCGCGCAACCCGGTGCGCCGCACCCCGGCGTCCGGGCCCGACGCGTGGCCGTCGGCCCGCTGAGGACGGGAGTGACGAAGGCCGCGGGCCGACGCTCGGTGGAGCGGCGGCCGCGGCCTTCGCTTTTTGGGGCGCTCTGCGGTCGGGAGCGGGCGCGGGGCCTGGCCTTGGGAGCATGTCCTGAAGAGCCTGTCCTCCGGAGCATGCCCCGGAGGACCTGCCCTTCAAGTCACATGCAGGGCGGCGAGGCCTCGATGGTGTGGCCGCAGTGGACCTGGGCCTCGGCCGGGCCAGTGGAGGCGATCGTGAGGTGGTAGAGGCGGCAGGCGAGGGTGTTGCCGGCGGCGTCCTCGGTGTTGTACGGCTCGGTGTCCATGAAGTTGGCGCAGGTGGCCATGCAGTCGCCGGGGCTCGGGTGCTCGGTCGGGCAGATCGAGGTGGCGATGGCGCAGAAGCCCTCGCAGCTCTGGCCGCACGCGCCGGCGCCGCTGGGGCCGGCGTGGATGCAGTGGACGCCCGGATCGATCGAGGCCATGCCGGCGTGGTAGGCCCGGCAGGACAGCGAGTTGCCGGAGGTCTCGCCCGGCGAGCCCGGCGGGAGGCCGCCGCAGGCGCCGAGGCAGCTCTCGTTGCTCGGGTACTGGGCGTTGGTGCCGGTGCAGCTGCCCATCATCGCCGCGCAGTACATCTGGCAGCCGACGTTGGTGTCGCCGCCGGTGCTCGAGGTGCCGGTGGTCGGGTCGCTGGTGCTGGTGAGCGGATCGACGTCGCTGGTGGTGGTCGAGGTGGTGGGCTCGCCGGAGGTCCAGTCGGTCGTGGAGGTGCCGGTCGTCGTGGTGGTCGTGACGTCGCCGCTGACCTGGGTCGCGGTCGTGGTCATGACCGTGGTGCTCACGGTCGAGCCGGTGTCGTCACCGCGCGAGTCGTCGAAGCAGGCGGGGAACAGGAGGGTGACGAGGAGGGGAAGGAAGGCGCGAGAGGTCATGCGAGGGCCTTGCGTGGCGGCGTGAACCGGCATGGTTGAAGGGACATGTCTTTACATGCAGGGCGGGGAGCCCTGGAGGGTGTGCGGGCAGTGCACTGCGGCGTCGGCCTCGCCGGTGGCCGCGACGGTGAGGTGGTAGAGGCGGCAGGCGAGGGTGTCGCCGGCGACGTCGCCCACGTCGAACTCCTCGTCGTCGGTGAAGCCGGCGCAGGAGGCCAGGCAGGCGTCGAGGCTCGGGTGCTCGCCCGGGCAGACGGACACCGCGAGGGCGCAGAAGCCGTCGCAGTTGTCGCCGCAGGCGCCGCCGCCGCTCGGGCCGGCGTGCACGCAGTGGGTCGCCGCGTCCATGACGGCGGCGTCGGTGTGGTAGCGGCGACAGGCGTAGCTGTTGCCCGAGACGTCACCGCGCGCACCGGCGGGGAAGCTGGCGCAGGCGCGCTTGCAGCTGTCGGCGTTCGGGTACTGCGCCTGCGGGTCGAGACAGTTCGTCATGACGTCGGCGCAGTAGTCGGCGCACAGCGCCTCGTCGACGCCGGTGGTCGAGGTCTCGGTGTCGACGGAGGTGGTCGACGTGGTGGTGAGCTCGGCGGTGGTGGGCCCGGCGGTGGTGGGCCCCGGGGTCGTGGCAGCGGCGGAGGTCGTGGTCGTGGTCGTGCCGTCGCTGCCGCTGCCGGTGCTCTCGTCCCCGGGCTCCGACTTGCAGGCGGCGAGCACGAGCGCGACGACGAGCGCGGTGGCCGGCTTCCCCATGGCGATCCGCAGTCTGCGGCCCGCGCGATCGCGTTGTCAACCGCGGTCCGTGGGGCCGGGGGGCCGCAGCGGCGGCGCGTGAGGCCTGTCTGAAAGGACAGGTGAACGGAGGAGGCGAGCGCGGGGCCGCAGCGCGGCGCGTGGACGCGCGTCAGCGCAGGCAGACGTGGCTGATCTCCTCGGCCGAGCCGGCCCGCGCGATGCACTCGCGCGCGCCCGGCGGGAGCGAGAGGCCCTCGCAGCGCTGCAGCTCGGGGACGAACCGCCGCGCGAACTCCTGCTGCTTGCGCCGCGTGAGCTCGGGATCGCGGTAGCCCTGCTCGGCGAGCTCGAGGGCGACGATCCGGTCGAGGATGACGGCGCAGTCGTCAGCGCCGGCCCGCTCCGAGCGACACGTGAGCAGCAACAGCGCGACGCCCAGGGGGGCGAGGCGGCGCGGCTTCGGGGTCGGTGGCTGCGGGTCGAGCATGGGCGGCGATGGAGTGGTCTTCAGGACATGTCCCGAAGTGCAGGCGGAATCAGCGGTCGCGGGTGAAGTGGACGCGAATGGCAGGCGAGCGGGCGCGGACCGGGCGGCCGTCGCGGTCGAGCGCGGGGGTGAAGCGGGTCCGGCGGGCGCAGGCGAGGGCGGCGGCGCCGAAGCCGTCGCCGGGGTCGGTGACGAGCTCGGCGGACTCGACGACGCCGCGGGCGTCGACGGCGACGCGGATCGTGGCGACCTGCTCGTCAAGCGCGAGGCCGTCGGCCTCGAGCGGCCAGGGGCAGTTCCACTCGTCGCTGGCGAGGGCGACCGAGCGCGAGCGATCGATGGTGCCGGGGGAGGCAGGCGGGGGGTTCGCGGGCGGCGTGGGCGACTGCGCGGGCGACGGCCCCGAGCTGGCGTTCGGGACAGGTTTGGTGCCGGTGCCGGTCGAGCTGGTGGCGCCGCCGACGTAGGCGCTGGCGTTGCCGACGACGACGACGTCGCCGGTGAGGTCGAGGGCGCCCGGCGGGGCGGCGACGACCTTGCCGGCGCGCGCGGGGGCGGGCCGGGCCGGTCGCGCGGGGGCGGGTGGGGTCGCGGCGACGGCGGGGGCCGGCTCGCTGGTGGGCGGCGGGGGCTCGGAGGGGGTCGGCTCGGGCGGCGGAGGCGTAGGCTCGGTGCGCTCGACGTCGGCGAGCTGCAGGCGGGTCAGCTCGTCGTGGACGCGCGCGGCCATGGTGGCGCTCCAGGTCTCCAGAGTGGGCTGGGCCCGCAAGATCATCACGGCGACGCCGAGGTGCAGGACGACGGCGACGATGATCGCGTGGTGCCGCCGCGAGGCCGGCGGCGCAGCGGCGGCGAACACCTGGGCGGCGATGCCCGGCCGAGTCACGCGCGGACCTCCACTGAGGATTTTTTCAAGGACAGGTGGGGAGCGGCGGCACTCGCTCGCGCGAGGGCTCGCGCGGGCGCCTGAGCTCGCGCGGCGGAGGATGGCCCGAAGGACAGGCGATGAGGCGTGGCGGCGCTCGCTCGGGCGAGGGCTCGCGGCAGAGCTCGTGCGGGCGCGGGGGAGGATGGCCCGAGAGACAGGTGATGAGCC
This sequence comes from Nannocystis sp. RBIL2, assembly GCF_026626745.1. Taxonomy (GTDB): domain Bacteria; phylum Myxococcota_A; class Polyangia; order Nannocystales; family Nannocystaceae; genus Nannocystis. The sequence goes on along the minus strand of NZ_JAPNJW010000001.1, from coordinate 946,998 downwards.
GTGTCGGGCGCGCCGGAGGCTGTCCCGAAGGACATGTGATGCGACGAGCGGGTCACGGCGTCGCCTCCTGGCCGGCGGGGCCTGGCGCGGGGGACAGGGTGGCGAAGGCGACGCGGTAGACGCCGCCGCGCTGGAGGGCGTCGATGGTGGCGATCACGCGGCGGTGGGGGACCTCGCCGTCGGCGTGGATGACGGCGCGGACCTGCGGGCTGCGGGCGCGCACTGCGGCGGCGCGGGTCATCAGCTCGTCGTCGCCGGCGATCGGCTCGCCGTCGACGAGGGTGGCGCCGCGCTCGGGGACGATCACCGACAGGACGACCTGGACCTCGCCGGCGGTGCTGGCCTCCGGCAGGTCCATCTCGACCGCGGGGGTGACGATGATCTTGGCGGTGACGATGAAGATGATGAGCAGCACCAGGACGATGTCGACCATCGGCGTGACGTTGATGCCGACGATCATGCCGCCCGGGTCGCCGCTGCTGTGGCCGGCCATCAGCGCACCTCCGGCTGGCCTTCGGGGCCTGTCGTATCGGACATGTACGCGAGGACGAGGTTGGTGAGCGCCTCGCTGCCCTGGCACAGCGAGGTGATCTTGCGCTGGAAGGCGTTGTAGGCGGCGACTGCGGGGAGGGCCACGAGGAGGCCGACGGCGGTGGCGACGAGGGCCTCGGCGATGCTCGACATGACGGCGTTGGAGGCGACCTGCGAGGCGGCGCCGGTGCCCCCGCCGTGGCCGGGGGCGGCGTGGCCGAGCTCCTCGAAGGCGGCGATGACGCCGATGACGGTGCCGAGCAGGCCGACGAACGGGGCGTTGTTGCCGAGGGTGCCGAGGAAGATAAGGCCGCGCTCGAGCTGGCCGCGCTCGAGGGCGAGGGCGCTCTGCATGGCGTACTCGGCGGCCTTGGGCCCGCGGTCGGCGAGGCGCAGGCCGGCGGCGGCGATCGCCGCGGCGACGCTCGGCGAGGCGGCGAGCAGGCGCAGCGCGCCGTCGCGGTCGCCGGCCTGCAGGAGGGCCGCGACGCGGCCGGCGAGCACGCGCAGGTCGCCGCCGCGGGCGCGCAGGACCAACCAGCGCTCGACGGTGAGGGCGACGCTGACGAGCGAGAGCAGGCCGAGCAGCCACAGCACCCAGCCGGCGCCGGCGCGGAGGAAGAGCTGCTGGAGGGCGTCGATCGGGGTCATGGGGTCATTCCTCGGCGGTCCAGGCGAACCGCGGCGGGACGGCGATCATGGCGAAGCGGACGGCGGCCAGGGCGTCGGCGGCGGGCGAGGCCGGATCTTCGGCGGCCAGGGCGGCGAGGTCGTGCGGGCCGGGGCCGAGCGCGGCGAGGGCGTCGAATTCGACGCCGGCCCACCAGGCGGCGCCGTCGATCGTGACGTCGAGCGCGCCGCCGACGTCGAGGTCGAAGGGGCCGATCCGCAGGCCCTCGATGGTGCGGCTGCCGCGGAGCACGGGGGCGACGTCGAGGTCGGCGGTGAACTCGAAGGACATGTCCGCAGAGACAGCCGTGCCGGCGAACCGGGCGGCGCGCCGGCCCGGCGCGCCGTCCTGAGCGCCCGGCTTGGCCTGCGTCTTGAGCCAGGTGACGCCGTAGTCGAGCATGGCCGAGCGGACCTGGCCGGGCAGGACGTCGAGCTCGCCGAGCGGCTGCGGGCCGAGGTCGAGCAGGTCGACGGGGGCGACCGCTGCGAACTCGGCGGCCGCGGTGGCGCACAGCTCGGAGGAGGCGGCCGCGGTGGCGCACAGGTAGAGCGGGCCGAGGCCGACTTCTGCTCGCGTGAGGGTCACTGTCCAGGCGCCCGCGGTCAGCTCGGCCGCGGCCCCTCGCGCCCGCAGCGGGGCCTGAAAGGCCGGCTCGCCGGTGGCGCCGCAGGCGGCGCAGAGCAGGAGGAGCATGGCTGGTCGGAGGGACATGGGCGAAAGGGCCGGTAACAAGGGACAGGTGCGAGAGGACAGGTGCGAAGGGACAGCTGATGAGGCGAGGCGGGGTGAGGAGCGATGAGGGTCGGTGCGGCGGGCCCGATGGAGAGGGCGGCGACTCATGTGAGGCGTGGAGCGGGCGGCGATGCGCGAGGGGAAGCGACGTTCGGGGACGGGCTCCGAGGGCAGGCGGCGGAGAGGGCGCGGAGTCGGGCGGCGATGCGCGTGGGGAAGCGGTGGTCGGGAACGGGCTCCGAGGGCAGGCGGCGGAGAGGCGCGCGGAGTCGGAAGGCGATGCGGGGCGAAAACTTCGGCTGCGAGCGCGAGTCGCGGGGAAGTCCGAGAGGACAGGCGGCTAGAAGTGCAGGGTGAGGGTGCCCATGACGCTGAGCGGAGGGCCGGCGGCGAAGTGGCGGGCGGGCAGGAGGGAGGGGATCGGGCGGGTGCCCCAGTCGGACACGAAGTTGTACTCGGTGGCGGCCCAGCGACGGGCCAGCAGGTTGAAGGCCTCGACGCCGACCTCGACGACCGACCAACGCACCGCGGCGCTGGCGTCGAGGAGGTGGACGGGGTCGGCGAACTGTCCGTAGGGCAATGGCCGCGGGGACAGGTAGGAGTAGCCGAGGCCGACGCGCAGGCCGAGCGGGCGGCCCTTGAGTAAGGCGAGGTCCTTGTCGATGCCGATGTCGGCGCGCACGACCACGGGCGGGACGTAGGGCAGCAGCTGGCCGGGGACGTAGGGCGGGGAGGGGTTCTCGGCGGTGGCCGGCGGCGGGGCGCGCAGGACGGCGTGGACGTAGGTGACGCTGCCGGCGGCGACCAACCACGGCAGCGGGCGCGCGATCAGCTGGACCGCGGCGCCGGCCCGCCGCGTCGGGCCGACTTTCTCGAGCCGGCCCTCCTCGGGGTCGAAGGCGAGGTCCTGGGCGAGGAAGGTGGCGAAGCCGGCGGCGCTGAGCTGGAGGCGACCGCCGAGCGGGCTCATGCGCACGCCGCCTCGGTGCTGTGGACCTTGGCGAACGGAGCCCGCTCGCCCTCGTCGAGCTGGCGCGCCTGCGGCGAGCGGTAGCCCTGGCCGTAGGCGGCGAACAGGCTGACCCAAGGGACAGGCGCGACCTCGAGGCTGACGCGCGGGCCGGCGGCCACGCCGGTGGCGGTGCGGCGGTGGCCGACGAGGTGGCTCTCGATCTGGTAGGGGGCGATGAAGTTGCCGAGGCGGTCGTCGATGTCGTAGTGGAGGACGTCGGCCCGACCGCCGCCGCGCAAGCGCACGCGCTTGCCGAAGCGGAGGTCGAGGTCGCCGTAGAGGCCGACGTCGCTGGCGAGCACGGTGGCGTCGACGCGCCGGTCCCAGGTCTCGTTCTGCGGCGCTTGCAAGAGGTTCTGCGCCTGCTGGATGTTGTGGATCCGCGCGGCCGCGCCGACCTCGAGGGCGGCGTGGAACCACGGGGCGGGGCGCCAGCCGGCTGTCCGATGGGACAGGCGCATGCCGCCGCCGAAGTCGCGGTTCTGCTGCTCGATGAGGTCGCCGCGGCCGACCCACTGCGGCATGACGACGCCGCGCTGGGTGTAGCCGGTGAAGTTCTCGCGGCTGTGGAAGTCGACGAGGGCGGTCCACACGGCCATGCGGGTGACCGCCCCGCCCTCGCCGCGGCGCTGGAGCTCGAGCGAGAGGTGGCCGCGCGCGGCCGAGGCGGACTGACTGTTGGCCGAGGGGTCGCCGTAGCTGTCGTAGAAGCCGACGGCGCCGGCGGCGACGTCGTCCCGGCGCAGGACGCCGGCGAGGCCGGCCCGCGCGGCGTAGGCGGCGACGTGGACCTTGCCGCGCCAGCCGCCCGCGGCCGAGAAGGCGAACTGGCCCATGGCCATGCCCGAGAGGCCGCCGCGGTTCATGCCGAAGCCGCGGGTGCGGCGGACCGCGGCGGCGGCGAAGGTCTCGTCGTCCTGACCCTTGGGGGCCCACAGGACGAGCTGGCGGAAGGTGGCGAAGGAGCCGCCGGTGCTGCGCAGCTGGATGCCGCGGCGCGGGACGGCGAGGTCGAAGTCGATGCTGCCGGCGACCGCGAAGTCGCCCTGCCGCGGGTCGTAGACGCCCTCGGTGACGCGGATCGATCGCACCGTCTCGGGGACGATCCAGTTGAGGTCGGCGTAGCCCTGGCCGTGCAGGTGCGAGACCTGGTTCAGCGGCAAGGCGCCGGCGGTGATCTCGATGTCCTGGCCGTGCGCCGCGTTGAAGCCGCGCAGGGTGATCTCGTGCGCGACGGCCTCGCCCTCGGCCCGCGCGACGTAGACGCCGGGGGCGCTGCTCAGCATGTCGGCGGCGCTCTGCCGCGGCGGGGCGGCGAGGACGTCGCGCTCGACGACGAAGTCGCTGGCGGCCCGCGGCGGCGGCCGGCGGCTGCGCGCGGCGACGTCGAGCACCGGCTCGGGCTGGCTGGCCGAAGGGGCAGGTTGCGACGGGCCCGGCTGGCTGTCCGAGGGGGCAGGTCGGGTGGGGCTGGCCGAAGGGGCAGGTTGAGACGGGCCTGGCTGGCCGGCTGAAGGGGCGGGTTGAGACGGGCCCGGCTGGCTGTCCGGAGGGGCAGGTTGCGACGGACCTGGCGGGCTGGCCGAAGGGCCAGGTTGTCCGGGTGGGGCCGAAGGGGCAGGTTCACCCGCGGGCGCCTCGGCGGGCTGGGCCGGCGGGGCGAAGTTGAAGGGCACGCGGATCTTGACGGCCACCGCGACGTCGTCGCGGCGCGCCGGGTCGAACCGCCACTGCTTGACCGCGGCGACTGCGGCGTCGTCGAAGGCCGCGCCGCCGCTCTTCAGGACCTCGACGGCGCCGACCCGGCCGTCGGCCTCGACGGTGACGGCCAGCTCGACCGCGACGGCGTCGCTGCGCGCCTCGGCGAGCGGATAGACGGCGTCGACGCGGGTCCGCGGGCTCGGGGGGACCACCGCGGGCGCGGCCTGGCCGGGCGAGGCCCACAGGCACGCCGCGAGGCAGGTGCAGAGCGTGGCGCGAGCGCGTGGCACCGGGATCGAACGGTTAAGAGATCCCGGCCGAGGCCGTCAAGCGAGCGGGCCGCTCTCGCACTCGAGTCGCTGTTGTCAGCCGACTGCAATTGCAATGCGAGTGCATGTGCGTCTGGTGCGCGAACGCGCTTCGGGCGGGCGACAGGGGCATGCACGGGCGTGATGGGGCGATCGACCGCGCGAACGGGCCGCGTCGGAGGCGACCCGGTCGGAGTTAGGTCACGGTCAACCCGGCGGGCGGTCGCCGCCGGCGACGTCGGGCGCGCCGTCCATCAGCGGCCGCGGATCGCCGTCGACGTCGGTCCGCGGGTCGCCCTGCTTCCAGCGGGCGACGCCGGCGAGCGGGCCGCCGTCAGCGAACACGTGCAGGTCGCCGCCGTTCCAGCTCATGAAGATCTGCGGGACGTCCTGCGGCTGGATGACGCTGGTGTTGGTTTCGACGTTCTCCAGCTCCGAGGCGCTGACGACCGAGTTCTCGAGCTGGGCCGCGCTGGAGGCACAGGAGAAGGTGTTGACGACGCCGTGGCTCAAGAGCGCCGAGTTGCGGGCGATGAGGCCGGCGGTGCCGTCGAGGCAGACAAACAGGCCCGACTCGTGCTGGGTGACGTCGCCGAGCGTGGTGTAGAGGAGGTTTGCGGTGCTGGCGTTGCCGATCTCGAGCGCGGCGCCCATGTTGAAGTGGGCGACGAGGCTGTTCTCTAGCCGCAACGTGGTGCCCTCGGCGATGTGGACGGAGTAGACGTTCTGCGCGAGCTGGTTGCGGCGGACCACGGTGGTGCAGTCGGCGGTCGAGATGGCGCGGCCGCCGTAGGCGACGATCCGGACGTCGTCGAGCCATAGCTGGGCGGAGGAGCGGCAACGGACTGCGGCGGCGCCCTGACCGTTTTCGATGCGGATCTGCGAGACGTAGAGCTCGCTGTCGATGGCGAGGTCCTGCATCTCGTCGCCCAGGAGGACTGCGGGCTCGACGTCGACGGTGAAGGTGGTGAGCTCGCTGCCGAGGACGGCGATCTTGCGCCCGCCCTGCACGAGGTGGATGCCGGTCGAATAGGTGCCGGGGAGCAGGTGGACGACGAGGTGCACCGCGTCCTGGTGCTGGTTCATGGCCTGGCCGATCGAGCAGCACGGCTGATCCTTGGCGCAGGACTGCTCGCCGCAGACGAGGGTGGGGTCGATGAAGGCGTGGCTGGTGCTGTCCTCGGGGAAGCAGACGCCGTCGTCGAGCTCACAGGCGGTCTCCGGGCACTCGTCATGCTCGCGGCAGGCGCGACAGACGTGGTCGACGGGGTCGCACACGCGGCCGTTGCAGGTGGCGCTGTCGATGCACTCGACGCACTTGCCCTCGTGACACTGCTGGCCGGGCTGGCACTCGGAGGCGCTGTCGCAGGGGCACACGTCGAGGGTGCAGGGCTCGCCCGTGGTGTCGGTGCCGGTCGAGGTGTCGCCGGTGAGGGTGACGGTGCCCTCCTCACCGCTGGTGGGCCCGGTGGGTCCCGGGCTGGTGCCCGGGCCCTCGCCGCTGACAGTGCTCCCGGTCTCGACCGTGGTGGCGCTGCTGGTGGTGGCGGGGCCGTCGCTGCCGCCGGTGGCGGTCGTGTCGCTGCCGACCGGGTCGAAGCAGGCGGCGAGGAGGAGGGATGACGCGAGGGACAGCTGGGATGTCTTCACGGTCATGCTCTTTCGGTCATGGTGGTTGGGTCATGAAACGCAGGGCAGGTGAGCGGCGGCGGCGCTCATGACCTCGCGGGCAGGGCCGGGCTTCGCGTCGCCGGTGCGCGCGAGATGCCGGCACGGGCGAGGACGAGTGCGCGCGAGCATGCGGACATGACAGCGCCTGTCGCTGGCAGCGGGCAGGGCGCTAGAGATCGATCTTGAGGCCGAGCTTGAGCTGGGGCGCGAATTTGGTGGCCTTGACGGCGTCGGCGAGGCACTTGCCGAGGGCGTCCTGCTGCGAGGGGACCGCGCGGGTGACGGAGCCGTCGCTGCCGGTGGCGTAGTCGACGGTGATCTTGGGGCCCTTCACGGCCTTGTGCGTCTTGCGGCAGCCTTCGGCGGCGCGCCGCAGCTTGGCCATCGGGTCCTGCGGCTTGTCGCCGGCCTTGTCGCCGGTCTTGACGACCGGGTTCTTCTTGCCCTTGGGGTCCTCGACCTTGGGCTCGCCGGCTGTGTCCGAAGGGACAGGTTCGCCGGCGGTGGCGCCGGGGGTGTCCGTCGGGACAGGTTCGACTTTGGGCGGGTCGGGCTGGACCGGCGGGGCGGGCGGCTTGACCGGCTCGGGCGGGTTTGTCTTAGCCACTGGCGGCGCGGCGACGGGGAGCGGCGGCTGGGCCGGGGGGTCGTCGCCGCCGCTGAACACGAACGCGAGCAGCCCCACCAGCGCGGCGGCGCCGACCAGGACCGGCACGAGCAGCTTGTTGCGGCCGGCGCGGGGCTCGCCGGCGTCGAAGTGAATCTCGACGGTGGAGGCCGGCGGGCGGCGGTTGTCGAGGTTGGTGCGGGTGTCGACGCGCGGCAGGCCCGAGGCGGGAGTGGAGCCCGCGAGCACCGTCTTGGCCGCAGGGGTCGAGGCCGTGCTCTGCAGCGTGGAGTCGGGGCCGAAGTGATTGGGGGCCGAGTCCTGGAGGCCGGCGCTCACCGGGGCGGCGATCGGCAGCGGGCCGGTGCTCGGGCGCGGGCCATGGTTGTGGGCCGCGAGCAGGTCGTGGAGGACGGCCTCGATCTCGTCCATCGTCTGCGGACGAGCGTCGCGGTCCTTGGCCAGCATGCGCTGGACGTAGGCGTCGAGCTCGGCCGGCACGCCGGCGTCGGGGTTTATCGCCTGGATGGTCGGCGGCGGCACGTTGCAGTGCTGCATGGCGACCTGGATCGGCTCGCCGATGAACGGCATGCGCCCGGCCAGCGCCTCGAAGAGCACCACGCCGAACGAGTAGATGTCGGTGCGCGAGTCGAGCGCCTGCGCCAGGATCTGCTCCGGCGACATGTAGAACGGGGTGCCGAGGGCCGCGCCGGTGCTGGTCAGCGCGGCGTGGTGGGCGGTCTTGGCGATGCCGAAGTCGAGCAGCTTGACCTGCTCGCCGCCGCCGCGCTTGGCGGTGAGGAACACGTTCGACGGCTTGAGGTCGCGGTGGATCATGCCGGCGGCGTGCACCGCAGCCATGGCGCTGGCGACCTGCTCCATCCAGAGGGTGACCTGCTGCCAGCCGAGCGGCTTGCGGCTGCGCTCGAGCAGGCGCGTCTCGAGGTCCTTGCCGACCAGCATCTCCATGGCGAAGAACACCACGCCGGAGTTCACGTCCTCGCCGAGGTGGTAGATGTCGACGACGTGCTCGTGGTGGATCTGCGCGATCGCCTGGGCCTCGCGCAGGAAGCGTTCGACGCAGTCCTTGTCCTCGGTGAGCTCGGGGAGCAGGACCTTGAGCGCGCAGCGGCGACGCAGCCGCAGCTCGTCGGCCACGTAGACGCGGCCCATGCCGCCTTCGCCGAGGAGACGCTCGACCTGGAAGCGTCCTTCGAGCACGGTTCCGACGAGCGCGTCCTGCTGAGCCTCGACTGGCATGCCTGGTCTCGCTTACCTACACCAGCCGTGGCCGTTCTGCACGCTAGAACGAAGTCCGTTCTGGAGCGAGGCCGGGTGCGGGCGCCGGTGCGCCGGGCGGGCGGATCTGCGCTAAAACGGTGTCTTTTGCCATGTTGGCGGCGAAACGTCGACCTGCTGGGGTGTGCTCGCGGCGATCGATCGCCGTCAGTGCAGGTGTCCGGGATCCTCCCCGGATGTCGGCCGTGATGTGGGTCCCCGGCGCTGCCCGCCGGCTGCGGTTCACGGGCAGCGACCGCCGCGCCGGGCCCATCTTCGTGCACGTGCGCCGACCTCGGGGCTTCGGGCCTCAGGCTCGTCGCACGAGGCTGGCGGACGCGACGGAGATGACAGGGCGAAGGTCGACGCGAGAGCTTGCGACAGCGACCGGGCCGCGACGACGAAGGCGAAGGTGTCGCAGTCAGCCGGACGAGGGCGGCGCGCTGCAGCGAGGTGGCGGTCGGCCTCGAGGGCCCCGGAAGCGGCCCGTGCAGCGGCTGCGAGGGGCCGGCGGCGCGCCGGCGGCGCGGATCAGCGCGACGCTCGGCGGGCGCAGGTGTTGTACACTCGCGCCGGTTTTTCCCCGGATGTCGCGCCGCTTCGCCCGCAACTGGTCGCTCGCCCTCGTCGAGGTCGACCGCGCCTGTGCGGGCCCGGACGGGCCGCCCCCCTCGGCCCTGCCCGCAGCCCGGCCCTCGCCCCCCGAGGCGCCCTGCTGACTGCGACTGCGCCGCGCACCGGTCCGATCTGCCCTGTCCTTTCGGACATCCCCCACACGACATGAAGCACGCCACGCGTCCCTCTCGGGTCCTGTCTCTCCTCACCGCGCTCGCGTTGCTGGCGCCGTCGCCGGCGCTGGCGGCACCCGCTCAGGACGCGAAGGCGCTGGCGGCGTTCGAGGCCGGGTTCACCGAGGGACAGGCCAAGTTCGACCGCGGCGAGAACCTCGAGGCGGCGCGCACGTGGATCGCGGCGGCGGCCAACCTCAAGGAGACGACGGCCCACCGGGACAACCGCGCCGCGGTCTACGAGTACGTGGTCGACGCGTTCACGCGCGGGCTGCAGGGCGAGAAGCGGCCGGAGGCGCTGCGCGAGGCGGCCCAGGCGCTCGACGCCTACTGCGAGGGCTTCACCCGCGCGTACGGGACCGAGACGCCCATCAGCTCCAAGATCGTGGCGGCGCGCGACGACTTCAAGCAGCGGCTGGCCGAGGCCGAAGCGGCGGCCGCGGCCGAGAAGCCATCGGTCCCGGACGCGGTCGAGGGCCCCGAGGAGCTGCCGCCGCCGTCGCCGGACGACCTGCCGGAGCCGAAGCCGTGGAAGGGGCTGGCGATCGGCGGCGGGGTGATGATCGGGCTCGGGGTGGGCGCGGCGGTCGTGGCCGGGGTCGGCGGGGCGCGCGTCTCTTCGATCGAGAAGCAGTTCGACGACCCGGCCAACATGTGCGTGCTCAGCATGCCGTCGCCGTCGTGCCAGGACCTGCTCGACCGCGGCAAGGCGGCCGAGTCGATGACCATCGCCGGAGCGGTGCTGGCCCCGCTGCTGGCGGGCGCCGGCGTGGCCCTGCTGGTCGTCGGGCTCAAGCGCCGCTCGCAGCCCAGCACCGCGTTCGCGCCGGCGCTGGCGCCGGGGTTCGTCGGGCTCAGCCTGCGCGGCTCGTTCTGAGCGGGCCGGCCGAGTCGGGGCGCCGGACGGGCGCGAGACATGTTTGAAAGGGCATGTGCTCACGGACATGCGCTTACGATCATGTCCTTCGGGTCATGTCCGGAAGACCAGGCCGGGTGAGGCGGGGTCCAAAGCGGGCGAGCCCTCGGGGCATGTTCTCGCGGGGAGCAGTCTGCGGGCGGGAGTCTCGAGCTGTCCGAACGAGCATGTCCCGGGGGCCAGCTCGCCGTCCGGCCGCCGGCTGCGGGCGCGACCGGGCGCCCGCTTGCCGGCCCGGGTCGTCGGCATAACACCGTCGTGTGTCTCGCTCGCATGCCCGTGCGCGCCGGCTCCGCGTCCGCGGGGCGGGGCTCGTGCTCATCTGGCTCTCGGGCCAGGCGAGCGCGGCGCCGTTGACGCCGGTGGAGGTGATGAGCGTGGAGGAGGCGGTCGGCGAGGCGCTGGGGCACAACCTGGAGCTCCTGGCCGAGAGATACGAGGTGCCGCTGGCGCGGGCCGAGATCGTCACGGCGCGGCTGCGCCTGAACCCGACGCTCAGCGTCGGCGCCGACCACCTCGACCTGCTCGGCACGCACTACGACAACGTCAACCACGCCGGCCCCGAGGAGTTCTTCGTCCGCACCGACTGGCTGTTCCGCGTGGGCCGCAAGCGCAAGCGCCGGATCGAGGTCGCCGAGACCGGCGTGGCGGTCGCCGAGCAGCGCCTCCGCGACGCGGTCCGCCGGCTGGTCCGCGACGTGCAGCGCGCCTGCGTCGACGTGCAGTACGCGGCCGCGGCGGTCGAGCTCGCCGAGGTGCACCGCGACCTGTACGCCCGCGTGGTCGCGCTCAACGAGGTCCGCGTCGCCAACGGCGACCTCGCCAAGGTCGACCTGACGCGCGCGCAGATCGCCGAGCTGCAGGCGAGCAACGAGCTGCGGCAGGCGGAGGGGGCGCAGCGGGTCGCGAGCAACAACCTGGCGCTGCTGCTCGGCCGCACCGAGGCGGCGGCTGCGATCTCCGTCACGGGCGAGATGCGGGCCGACGTGACGCCGCGGGCGCTGGCGGAGATCCGGGCCCAAGCGCTGCGTGAGCGGCCCGATCTGCGGGCGGCGCACGACGAGCAGCGCTTCACCCAGCTCGACGTGCGCCGCCAGATCGCCGAGGGCAAGATCGACCTGAGCGTCGGCGTGGAGGCGCGGCGCCAGCAAGGTCTGGCCGGCACCGGCAACTCGCTCGGGTTCTTCGTGGTGGTGCCGCTGCGGCTGTTCGACCGCAATCAGGGGCAGATCGAGCGCTCCCGTCAGCAGGCGGCGCAGGCCGATCAGCGGGCGCTGGCGGTCGAACAGGCGATCCGCATCGAGGCGGCGAACGCCCACGTGGCCTATGAGGTGGCGCGCGAGCTGCTGGCGAGCTTCGAGGGCGGGATGCTGGCGCGGGCGGAGCAGGTGCTGGCGACGGCGGAGTACGCGTACCGCCGCGGCGAGGCCAGCCTGATCGAGCTGATCGACGCCCAGCGGGCCCACAACGACACGCGCCGGACCTACAACGAGGCGCGGGCTTCGTTCGCCCGGGCGCTGTACGAGATCGAGGCGGTGACGGCGAGCGGAGGATGGCAGTGAGCGCGCGCGGGTGGTGGATCGCGATGTGGTTGATCGGCTCGCTCGGGCCGTGTCGACCGCGGACGCCGCAGCGCGAGGCCGCGTCGGCGCCGGCGGCGGTGCCGAGCAATTCGCCGCAGATCGAGCTGCCGGCCGACTCGCCGATGCTGTCGAGCCTGAAGATCGGCGGGGTCACTGCGCGCGAGCTGTCGACCGACGAGGTGGTGTCTCCGGCGCAGCTCGAGATCGATCCGGGCAGGTTGTCGCACGTGCTCCTGCCGGTGACCGGGCGCGTGCGCGAGGTCGATGTCCGCGTGGGCGATCGCGTGGCGGCGGGCGACGTGTTGCTGGTGCTCGACAGCCCCGAGGCCGACGCGGCGATCGCCCACTACGAGCAGTCCGAGGCCGACGTGCTGGCGGCGCGGGCCGGGCTGGTCAAGGCCACCGCCGACCGCGAGCGCGTCCACGGGCTCTTCGCCCACGACGCGGTGGCGCGCAAGGAGGTCGACAACGTCGACGCGGCCCACGCCGAAGCCCGGGCGGCGGTGGTGCGGAGCGAGGCCGATCGCAAGCAGGCGCGCCGGCACCTCGGGCTGCTCGGGCTGGTCGCGGGCGATCGGCGCGACACGATCTCGGTGCGCGCGCCGATCGCCGGCAAGGTGCTCGAGCTGCACGTCGCGCCGGGCGAGTTCCACTCCGACACGGCCCAGCCGCTGATGACGATCGCCGACCTCAGCGCGGTGCTGGTGACGGCCGACGTGCCGGAGAACCTGATCCGCTTCGTCGCGCTCGGCGAGTCGATGCAGACCGAGCTGGCGGCCTACCCGGGCGAGACGTTCGCGGCCCGGGTGGTGCGGATCGCCGACACCGTCGAGCCGAAGACGCGGACGATCAAGGTCCAGGCGGCGCTGCCGAACCCCGACGGCCGCCTGCGCCCGGAGATGTTCGGTCGCGTGCGTCACTCGCGGGCGACCACGTCGATGCCGGCGGTGCCGCAGTCGGCGGTGCTGCACCGCGACGGCGGCGACGTCGTGCTGGTCGAGCGCGGCCCGGGCCGCTTCGAGGTGCGGGCGGTGAGGATCGGGGCGCGCAGCGGCGAGTGGCTCGGGCTGGCGGAGGGGGCGAAGGTCGGCGAGCGGGTGGTGGTCGACGGCGGACTGTTGCTGCTGCCGTCGGAGTGAGGATCGATGCTGACGCGGCTGCCGCTCCTCGCCCTGCGCTTCCGCCTCGCGGTGCTGCTGGCCACGGGGGTGTGGAGCGCGGCGGGGGCGTACGCGCTGGCGACGCTGAAGATCGAGGCCTATCCGGACGTGTCGGACACGCAGGTGGTGGTGATCACGACGCTGCCGGGCTACGCGGCGGAGGAGGTCGAGCAGCTGGTCACGGTGCCGATCGAGCGGTCCCTCGGCAGCGTGCCGCACGTGATCGGCCGCCGCTCGCGGACGATCTTCGGCCTGTCGGTGGTCGAGCTGACCTTCGACGACGCGATCGACGATCTGGTCGCGCGCCAGGTGGTGCTCGAGAAGCTGCGCGACGCCGATCTGCCGCCGGGGGTGGAGTCGTCGCTCGGGCCGATGTCGACGGCGATCGGCGAGATGTTCCGCTACCACCTGGTGAGCGCCACGCTGACGACGATGCAGCTGCGCACGCTGCAGGACTGGGTGGTGGCGCCGCGGCTGCTGCAGGCGCCCGGGGTGGCCGACGTCGTCACGTTCGGCGGCGAGGTCCGGCAGTACCAGGTCGAGCTCGACCCGCTCGCGCTCGACAAGTTCCACCTGTCGATCGACGACATCGCGGCGGCGATCGAGGACAACAACGAGAACGCGGGCGGCGGGGTGATCGACAACGGTCAGCAGTCGATCGCGGTGCGCAGCGTCGGCCAGCTGCAGACCGCCGAGGACATCGCATCGACGCTGGTCGGGGTCGACGACGGGGTGCCGATCTTCGTCCGCGACGCCGCCACGGTGCGGATCGGCCCGGCGCCGCCGACCGGGATCTTCGGCCTCGACGCGGCCCAGGGCGGGGTCGAGGGCGTGGTGCTGATGCGACGGTGGGAGAACCCGAGCGAGGTGCTGCGGGGCATCCACGCCCGCGTCGACGCGCTGAACGCCGGCGAGGAGCTGGCCGGGGCCCGCATCGAGGGCTTCTACGACCGCAGCGAGCTGGTCGGTCGGACGCTGCGCACGGTCTCGCGCACGCTGGCCGAGGGGGTGACCATCGTCGTGTTCGTGCTGGTGCTCCTGCTCGGCAGCGTGCGCGCGGCGCTGCTGACTGCGCTGATGATCCCGCTGTCGCTGCTGTTCGCGTTCGTGTGCATGAAGCTGGCCGGGGTCCCGGCCAACCTGCTGAGCCTCGGGGCGCTCGACTTCGGCATCATCGTCGACGGCACTCTGGTGATGGTCGAGGCGATCGTGCACCGGCTGCAGCAGCGGCCCGACCCGCGGGCGCCGGCCGAGCCGAGCGAGTTCGGTGCGGCGGCCCGCGAGGTGGCGCGGCCGATCGGGTTCTCGCTGGCGATCATCATCGCCGCGTATCTGCCGCTGTTCATGCTGCAGCGGGTCGAGCGGCGGCTGTTCACGCCGATGGCGTTCACCGTCAGCACTGCCCTGCTCGGCGCGCTGCTGCTGAGCCTGACGCTGACGCCGGTGCTGGCGAGCTACGTGTTCCGCCGCGGAGTGAAGAGCCGCCCCAGCCGGGTGATGTCGGCGATCGCGGCCGGCTACGCGGGGCTGGTCCGGCGCCTCGTGCGGCGCGCCAGACCGGTGGTGGCAGTGGCGGCGGTAATGACTGTGGCGGCGCTGGTGCTGGTGGGTCGCCGCGTCGGCACCGAGTTCCTCCCGCAGCTCGACGAGGGGTCGATCTGGATCCGCTGCAACCTGCCGCGCGGGCTGTCGCTGTTCAAGTCGGCCGAGATCGCGACGACGATCCGGGGCCTGGTGCTGCAGTCGCCCGAGGTCCGGCGGGTCGCCTCGCAGACCGGGCGCAACGACTCGGGCACCGACCCGTACGGGCCCAACCGCAACGAATTTTTGGTCGACCTGCAGCCGTACGAAACGTGGCCGAAGGGACAGGTCAAGGCCGACCTGGTCGAGGCGCTGGCGCGGCGGCTGCGAGCGGCGATCCCCGGCGCCACGTTCAGCTTCACCCAGCCGATCCTCGACAACGCGACCGAGGCGGCGACCGGGTCGTCGGCCGATCTGGCGATCATCCTCCGCGGCCCCGACCTCGACGAGCTGCGGCGGCTGGCGGTGCAGAGCCGCGCGCTGGTGGCCGGGATCGCCGGGGCGGCCGACACCGCGATCGAGCAGGAGGCGGCGCAGGAGCAGCTGCGGCTGCGCCTGCGGCGGGCCGACATGGCGCGCTACGGGGTCGACGTGTCGGACGTGCAGCAGCTGGTGAGCCTGGCGATCGGCGGGCGGCCGATCGCCACGGTGTACGAGGGCTCGCGGCGGTTCGCGGCGGCGCTGCGGTTCATCCCGGAGGCGCGCGCCAGCGGGGAGGCGATCGGGCGTTTGATGATCACGCCGCGCCGCGGCGGTCGGGTGCCGCTGGCCGAGGTCGCCGACATCGAGTTGGTCGAGGGCGCGACGATCATCGCCCGGCGCGAGAACCACCGCCAGGTCACCGTGCGCACCAACATCCGCGGGCGCGACCAGGGCAGCTTCGTCGCCGAGGCGCAGCGGCGGCTGCAGGCGACGCTGCAGCTGCCGCCGGGCTACCGGGTCGAGTGGGGCGGGCAGTTCGAGAACCTGGCGCGGGCGCGGCGACGTCTGGTGGTGATCTTGCCGCTGACGCTGGGCATCATCCTGTCGCTGCTGTGCTTCACCTTCCGCTCGCTGCGCTGGGCGCTGTTGGTGCTGGCGTGCGTGCCGTTCTCGTTGCTCGGCGGGGTGCTCGCGCTGTGGCTGCGCGGGATCCACCTCAGCGTGTCGGCGGCGGTCGGGATGGTGTCGCTGTTCGGCGTGGCGGTGATGAGCGGGGTGCTGCTGGTCGAGTCGATCCGCGCGGTCGCGGCCGGCGGCGACGCGGGCGAGGACACGGTGCAGGGGGCCGCCCGGGCGGTGCGCCCGTTGCTGCTCATGATCCTGGTCGCGCTGCTCGGGATGGTCCCCGCGGCGCGGGCGACCGGGATCGGCTCCGACGTGCAGCGGCCGCTGGCGACTGTGGTGGTCGGCGGGCTGGTGTCGACGCTGTTCCTGACGCTGCTGGTGCTGCCGTGCGCTGCGTCGCTGGTGCGGCCGAGGCAACGGGATGGCGCAAAGGACATGTCTGAAAGGACATGAGAGCGACGGCGCGCGCCGCTCCGCCGAAGGCGCCGCTTACTCGCCGCCGAGGCAGACGCCGTCGCGGCGGGGGTCGCCGAAGCCCGACAGGCGGCCGTCCTTGGTGCGCTGGACGGTGTGGACGCCGCCGAAGAACATGTTGAGGCCGGGCCAGGCGGTGGTGCGGGCGAACAGGCCGGCGAGGGTCTCGGCGGCGGCGGGGCTGAGGCCGGCCTCGAAGCTGACGTGGTCGTCCTCGACGTGGATCCGCGGGGCCGCGATCGCGGCGGGCAGGGGCAAGCCGAAGTCGAGGACGTTGGAGACGACCTGCAGGACGGCGGTGCGGATCCGCTTCGAGCCGCCGCTGCCGCACACCAGCAGGCTGCCGTCGTCGCCGATGATCGCGGTCGGCGACATCATCGACGCCAGGCGCTGATCGAGCGGCCAGGCGTGCGGGCCCGGCGGGTTGACGTCGTCCTCGCCGAGCATGTTGTTGAGCATCATGCCGGTGCCGGGGACGATCTCGCCGCAGCCCTCGCCGTTGCTGACGGTGGCGGTGGCGGCGTTGCCGGCGGCGTCGATGACGCTGACGTGGGTGGTGCCGCGGCTGCGCAGCGGGCCGGCCAGCGCCGCGGCGTGGGCGGCCAGCAGGTCGCCGCCGAGCCAGGTCGCCTCGACGCCCTCGCGCGGCGGGCCGGCGGTGGCGCGCGCGCGCACCGTCTCGGCCTGGACGCGGGCGAGCAGGGCCGTGTGCTCGGCTGTCTGAAAGCCCATGTCCTTCAGGCCATGTCCCGAGAGCAAGGCGAGAGCGAAGGCGATCATCAGGCCGCCGGCGGCCGGCGGCGGGTTGGTGAGGAGGGTGGCGTCGCGGTAGCGCAGGCGCAGCGGGGCGCGGGCCTGCACGCGGTAGGCGGCGAGGTCGTCGGCGGTGATGTGGCCGCCGGCCTCGCGGCTCTGGCGGACGATCGCGGCGGCGACGTCGCCGCGGTAGAACAGGTCCTCGCCCTCGCGCGCGAGCTGCTCGAGCATGTCCCCGAGGACAGGGTTGACGAGGCGCCCGCCGGCCTTGACCGGCGTCGGCGCGCCGCCCTCCACGGCCGCCGGATCGCCGAAGATCGCGCGGGCGGCCGGCAGCTCGAGGTAGATCGGCGCCACCAGCGTCATGAGGTAGGCCATGAAGGGCGACACTGCGATGCCGTCGCGGGCGGCCTGCACCGCGGGGGCGGCGATGACGGGCATCGGCAGGCGCGCGAGCTCGCGGTGGACCGCGAACATGCCGGCGACGAGGCCCGGCGTGGCGGCGCAGCCGACCCCGATGTGGAAGGCCTGCTGCGCGGTGCCCCAGTCGGTGATCACCTCGCGCGCGTTGGCCTCGGCCTGCGGCCGGCGCACGCGCGGCGTGTGCACGAAGGCGTCGTAGAGCCGCGGCTCGCCGCCGGCCGGGAGCGCGAGGATGAAGCCGCCGCCGCCGGGCGAGGCGAGCACCGGCTCGGCGACACACGCGGCCATCAGCGCGGCGAGCACGGCGTCGAACGCGTTGCCCCCGGCCGCGAGCGCGTGCATGGCGGCCGCTGCGGTGACGGGGTGACCGGCGGCGACGCAGCCGCGGCGGTCGTGATGGAACTCGGGTGCCGTGACCGCTGTGTATCGTGCGTGAGGGGTCGCGCGCAACGGCGCTTGGCGCGTCGGGGGGCCGCCGGTATCCTCGCCGCCGATGTCGACCCCGCATCCTGCTTCGCCCGAGGCCCGTGATCGTCTGGTGCTGGGAGTCGTCGGCGGCTCGGGGCTTTACGAGATCGAGGGGCTCGAAGAGGTCGAGCAGGTCGCGCTCGAGACGCCCTTCGGACGACCGTCCGACGTCTACACCGTGGGGCTCCTGCCGCGGGCGGACGGTCTGCCGCCGGTGCGCGCGGTGTTCCTGCCGCGACACGGCCGCGGGCACGTGCTGCTGCCGTCGGAGATCAACTTCCGCGCCAACGTGCACGGCTTCAAGCAGCTCGGCGTGACCCACCTGCTCAGCGTGTCGGCGGTCGGCTCGCTGCGCGAGGACATCGCGCCCGGCGACGTCGTCATCCCCGACCAGTTCATCGACCGCACCGCCGGCCGCGCCCAGACCTTCTTCGGCGGCGGGCTGGTGGCGCACGTGCAGATGGGCGATCCGGTCGACGCGGGGCTGTCGCGCCGCGTCGCCGGCGCGGCGGAGGCCGAGGGCGCCCGGGTCCACGTCGGCGGCACCTGCGTGGTGATGGAGGGCCCGGCCTTCTCGACCCGCGCCGAGTCCAACCTGTACCGCTCGTGGGGCGCGCACGTGATCGGCATGACCGCGCTGCCCGAGGCGAAGCTCGCCCGCGAGGCCGAGATCGCCTACGCCCTGGTCGCGCTGGCCACCGACTACGACTGCTGGCACCAGAGCGAGGGCGAGGTCAGCGTCGAGGCCGTGATCGCGGTGCTGAAGGCCAACGTGGCGCTGTCGCGCCGGCTCATCGCCCGCGTGGCCGCGGAGCTGCCGGCGTCGACCGCGGAGCTGCCGTACCCGCAGGCGCTGCAGCACGCGCTCATCACCGATAAGGCGCGGATCCCGGCCGAGACGCGCAAGCGCCTCGACCTGATCGCGGGCCACCTGCTGCAGGCGCCGGAGTGAGATGTCCCAGAGGACATGTGCCAGTGCCCATGTCCGTCGATGCCTGTCCTTTCAGGCATGTTTGAACGAACAGCAACGAAGAGAGAGCCATGACCGTCAGTAAGCCCCACCTCGTCGTCGTCGGCAGCGTCGCCATCGACTGGATCATCACGCCCCGCGCCGAGCGGCCCGAGAGCGTCGGCGGGTCGGCGACCTTCTTCGCGATGGCGGCGTCGTACCTGTCCCAGGTGCGGCTGGTCGGCGTGGTCGGGCGCGACTTCCCCGACTACGCGGTGGCCGACCTGAAGGCCGCAGGCGTCGACACCTCTGGCCTCGAGATCGTGCAGGACGGGCTGACCTTCCGCTGGAAGGGCCAGTACCACGAGAACATGAACGACCGGACGACGCTCGAGACGCACCTCAACGTGTTCGAGAAGTTCCAGCCGCGCCTGCCGGACGAGTTCCGCGGCAGCGAGTTCCTGTTCCTGGCCAACATCCAGCCGCGCCTGCAGAGCGACGTGTTCGCGCAGATGCATCGGCCCCGCCTGGTCGGCCTCGACACGATGAACCTGTGGATCTCGATCGCCAACGACGACCTCAAGGCGGTGCTCAAGAACGTGGACGTGCTGACCCTCAACGACGAGGAGGCCCGCCAGCTCAGCGGCGAGCACAACATCGTGAAGGCAGCCCGCGCGATCCGGGCCCTCGGTCCCCGCAACGTGGTGATCAAGCGCGGTGAGTACGGGGCGCTGCTGTTCGACGCGGACGGTGAGATGTTCTCGGCGCCGGCGCTGCCGCTCGAAGACGTGGTCGACCCGACGGGCGCTGGCGACAGCTTCGCGGGCGGCTTCATGGGCTATCTGGCCCGCCCAGGGGTGGAGACCAGCGGGGCCTCGCTGCGCACCGCGATGATCTACGGGTCGGTGATGGCTTCGTTCTGCGTCGAGGGGTTCTCGTACGACCGGCTGAAGGGGCTCGATGCGGCGACGATCCAGAAGCGCTTCGAGACGTTCGCTGCGCTGACGAACTTTGCGCGCGCGAGCTTGACCTGAGGCTCGGGGAGTAGCGCGGGGGCTTCGCTAATTGCCGGCTGCGCCTCGCGGGGGGTCCGGGGAAGGTCCGGCCGCGAGTTGACCGACAGGATGGACGCTCGTTCCTCGCGCCCATCCTGTCTCTAATTCGCGGCCGGCCCTTCCCCGGACCCCGGGCACGGCTGCAGCCGTGAGGAGCCGCCGCGCCGGACTCGGCTCCGTTCGGGAGCGCGCCCGAAAGGCAGGACGTCGGCGTCGATGCGACGGCCAGGGCTGGCCGTCGCATCGACGCTTTCTCGCGAGCTTTCGGCGCGGCCGGGTGCGCGGGGAACTTCGTGGCGCGAGCGCGAGCGTGTTGGACAAGCTTGCAGAACGCCGTGGGCTCGGGGCGTGCTCGAGTAGGGGCGGAGAGACGTGCGCGGCGTCAACCTTCATCGTTGCCGCCCCTGCGACGTGTCGCATATTCGAGGCGCCCGGAGAATCCCATGAACTTCACCACGATCGCGTTGAGCGGCCTATTGTGCACAATCCCCTATCTTCAAAATTGCGAGGTCGATCACGACGATCACGACGACCAGGACGACCACGACGATAACGACGACCACGACGATGACGATGACGATGACGACGGTGGCGGCCCGGAGCCGATGTACTGGGCGGAGGGACCGCAGGCGGACGTGCCCGCGGGCGACCTGGTCGGCTGGACCGAGTGCTTCTCGAATATCTACGGCGAGTCCGAGCCCGACCTCACCGGGACGATCCTCGGCCAGGATTGCACCGGGTCGAAGCTCCTCATGGCCTGTCGCCAGGTCGGCGCGCCCAATTTCCAGCTGCTGGCGATGGGGGAGCGCGCGGACGTTCTGTTCGACGTCGGCACCCAGCTCACCGGCAAGCACGAGGCCAACGGGGTCGCCTGGTACTTCAGCGACAATTGGTCGTGGGGCTTCGCGCAGGCGGGCGATGCGGTGAATCGTACGGAGTGCGACACTCAATTCGGCGGTCCGGAGGCCAACTCCAATATGCGCCTGTGCTGGCACACCCTCGGCAACGAGATCGGCACTGGCTATCGCTGCGGCACGACCGAGAACCTCAACGGGTCGGGTGACTTCGAGCGGGTGATCTTCGAGGCCGATTGACGCGGCGCCTCGATAGACATGGCCCCGGGGGCAGGTCGGATCAGGAGCGCGCGCGCGAGGCCGGGGGCCGGAGGGCGGCGACGACGAGGGCGCGAAAGAACTGCGCGCCGGGGTCGGCGTCGGTGCGCGCGTGCCAGTGCAGGGCGAGCGGGAAGTCGACGATCTCGAGCGGGGCGGCGACGGTGCGCAGGGGGAGGCGGCGGCTGACCTCGGCGGCGAAGCGGCGCGGGAGGCCGGTCATCCAGTCGGTGCGCGAGACGGCGACTGCGGCGGCCATGAAGTGCGGGACGGTGAGGACGACGCGGCGGCGCAGGCCGGCGCGGGCGAGGTTGTCGCGGGCGACGCGGTGGCCGTGGCCGCCCTCGCCGAGGATCTGCACGTCGACGTAGGGAGTGGCCTCGAAGGCGGCGCGGTCGAGGCGACGGCCGACCTTGCGGTTGTCGCGGCGGACGACGAGGACGCCCTGTTCGCTGTAGAGCGGGGTCTGGCGCAGGCCGGGTGCAGTGACCGCGGCGGGGGCGAGGGCGAGGTCGACGAGGCCGGCGGCGAGGCCGTCGCTGGCGATCAGCCGCTCGACCGTGACGACCTGCAAGGAGGCGCGCGGGAGCTGGCGCTCGAAGCGGGCGACGATCCGCGGCAGGTCGGAGACCTCCTGGTTGTCGGTGAGGGCGATGGAGAAGCGGCGCGTGGTGGTGGCAGGGTCGAACTCGCGGCCGGCGGCGAGGGCAGCCCGCAGCTCGTGCAGGCCGGCGGCGATCCGCGGCTGCAGCTGGACTGCCACCGGGGTCGGCGCCAGGCCGCGACCGCGCCGGACCACGAGCGGGTCGCCGACGACCTCGCGCAGCCGCGCCAGGGCGTTCGAGACCGCGGACTGGGTGACGTGCAGGCGCCGCGCCGCCGCGGTGGCGCTGCCCTCGGTGAGCACTGCGTCGAGGACGAGGAACAGGTTGAGGTCGATCGCTGCGAGGTCCACGAGTATCACCGCCAGTGATATATAAGATGAGGAGTTATCACTGGTCGTCATCGCTGACCAGGGCTACTCCGGTCGTATGCAAACCGACGAGGCGGAGATCCGCGGGCATGTGCTGGCGACCTTCGAGGCGTGGAGCCGCGGCGACGCGCGGGCGTTCGCGGCCCTGTTCGCGCCGGAGGTCGATTACGTGACGTTCGACGGCGGCCTGGCGCGCGGGCGGGCGGAGGTCGAGCGGGCCCACGCGGCGCTGTTCGCCACGGTGCTGCGCGGGACGAGCCTGCGCGGGGAGGTCACCGACGTGCGCCGGATCGGCCACGACGTGGCGGTGGCCCACGCGATCGGCGGGGCAGTGTGGCCGTGGCAGCGCGGGATCCCGGCCGACCGGTTGTCCCGGCAGACCTACGTGCTGGTCCGCGCCGGCGAGGGCTGGACGATCACTGCGTTTCACAACACGCGGGTGCGGCCGCTGCCGCCGCCGGAATCGCTCGCGTTCAAGCTGTTCGCGTGGTTCGTGCGGCTGCGGCTGCGGCTGCGCGGGGCGATCGCGTGAGGTGAACGAGCGCACGCGCGTGCAGGGGGCCGCGGGCGGGCCGCCCGCGAGCGCGCGAGAGTTAGGGCGAACGGGGTTCGGCGCAGCACGCGGACGGACGAGAGGGCGCTTCGACGCGCGCGTCGCCGAGCGGGGCCGAGGGGCACGGGCGAACCTGGTGGTTTTCCCCGGCGGGCCACGCCACGGTATCTGCATGGGCGACGCAGGGGCAGCCGACCCGGCGAAGTACCGCGCCACCGGACTGCTCAGTCAGAGCGCAGGCGCGGGCATCTACCGCGCGGTTCGGGTGGAGGACAACCGCGCGGTCGTCATCAAGACGCTCGACCCACGGCTGCGTCCGGCGCGGGAGCTCGAGCGCTTGCGGGCGGAGTACGAGCTCGGGCGGTCGCTCGACATCCCGGGGACGGTCAAGCCGATCGCCCTGGACACGTATCGCGGCATGCCGGCGCTGGTGCTCGAGCACTTCGAGGGGACGTTCCTCGAGCAGCTGCTCACTGCGACGCCGCTGCCGATCGAGCGCTTCCTGTCGCTGGCGATCGGCATCGCCGGGGCGGTCGAGGAGCTCCACCGGCGCGACGTGATCCACAAGGATCTCAAGCCCGACAACATCGTGGTCGACCCGGTGCGCGGCGAGGTCAAGCTGGCCAACCTCGGCGTGGCGTCGCCGCGGCACCGCGAGTCGGGGCTCGCGCCGACGGCCGGGATCCTGACTGGATCGCTGCCGTACATGTCGCCGGAGCAGACCGGGCGGATGAACCGCCCGCTCGACTTCCGCAGCGACCTCTACTCGCTGGGCGTCACGTTCTACCGCATGCTGACCGGACGCCTGCCGTTCCGCGCCAGCGATCCGCTGGAATGGATCCACTGCCACGTGGCGCGCCGCGTCACGCCGCCGGCGGCGCTGCGCCCGTCGGTGCCGGAGGTGGTGTCGGCGATCGTGGTGAAGCTGCTGGCCAAGGTCGCGGAGGACCGCTACCAGAGCGCACGCGGGCTTCGCCGCGATCTCGAGCGGTGCCTGGCGGCCTGGCACGCGCACGGGCGCATCGAGCCGTTCACGCTCGGCGAAGAGGACCTGTCGGAGCGGCCCCGCGTGCCGCAGCAGCTGTACGGCCGCGAGCGCGAGCTGGCGGCGCTCCGCGGGGCGTTCGAGGCGATGGTCGAGACCGGGGGGCCGGGGGTCGTGCGCGTGTCCGGCTATTCAGGGGTGGGCAAGTCGACGCTGGTCCACAAGCTGCAGCGACCGATCGTCCAGGCCCATGGCTTCTTCCTCTCGGGCAAGTTCGATCAGTACCAGCGCGGGATCCCCTACGCGACGATCTCGCAGGCCTTCCGCGCCCTGGTCCGCGACATCCTCGCCGAGCCGGAGGAGCGCGTCACCGAGTGGCGCGGGCGCTTGACGGCGGCGCTCGGCCTGAACGCGCGGCTGATCGTCGACATCATCCCCGAGCTCGCGCTCGTGATCGGCGAGCAGCCGCCCGTGCCCGAGCTGTCGGGGTCGGACGCGCAGAGCCGGTTCCACCTGGTGTTTCGCCAATTCCTCCGGGTGTTCACGGCCCGCGAGCACCCGGTGGCGCTGTTCCTCGACGACGTGCAATGGGTCGATTCGGCCAGCCTGGCGCTGCTCACCCACCTGGTCACGCACCCCGACATCCATTACTTCCTGTGGATCTGCGCGTACCGGGACAACGAGGTGAGCGCGTCGCATCCGTTGATGACGGCGCTCGCCAGGGCGCGCGCGGCCAACGTGGCGGTGTGCGACATCTTCCTCGGGCCGCTGTCCGAGGAGCACCTCGCCGCGCTCGTCACTGCGACGTTCGGCGGGCGCGTCCGCGACGCGGCGGCGCTCGCTCGCCTGATCCACGGCAAGACCGCCGGCAACCCGTTCTTCGCGCTGCAATTCTTGAACATGCTGCATCAGGAGGGGCTCATCGCGCTCGACCTGGCATCCGGGACGTGGGCGGGGGACATCCCGCGGATCCAGGCCAAGACGTCGACGAGCAACGTCGCCGAGCTGGTGGTGAAGACGCTGCAGCGCCTGTCGCCGGCGGCGCGCGAGGCCCTCGAGCTGGCCGCCTGCCTCGGCGGCGTCACCGAGCTCGGCCTGCTCGCGGCGCTGGCCGAGCGGTCGGAGGAGGAGGTGCGGCGCGACCTGTCGGCGGCGGTCCAGGCGGGGCTGGTGCTGCGCGACGGCGACACCTACAAGTTCGTCCACGACCGCGTGCAGGAGGCGGCGTTCAGCCTGATCCCCGCGGCGGAGCGGGCCGCCGTCCACCTGCGGATCGGGCGGGCGCTGCTGGCTCGCCTGGCGCGCGAGGAGCTCGAGGCGCAGCTGTTCGAGGTCGCCGGTCACTTCGAAGCGGGGGCGCACCTGCTCGAGCCGAGCGAGGAGAAGGTGCGGGTCGCAGCGCTCCACCTGGCGGCCGGACGCAAGGCCCAGGCCGCGACCGCCTACGACGCGGCGGTCCGCTACTACTCGGCCGGGAACGGATTGCTCGGGGCCGAGGCGTGGGACGAGCAGCACTCGCTGGCCTTTTCCCTGGGGTTCGGGCGGGCCGAGTGTGAATATTTGCAGGGTCGATTCGACGCGGCGGAGTCGCAATTCGCGGCGCTCTTCGAGCACGCGCAAACCCGCCGCGAGCGCGCGGAGATCCGGCGGGTCGAGGTCGACCTGTTCACCAGCCGGCAGGATCTCCGCACCGCGGTCGAGCGCGGGATCGAGGGCCTGCGGTGGCTCGGGGTCGAGGTGCCGGTCCACCCGACGCGCGCGCAGGTGCAGCGCGAGCTGCAGACGATCCAGGACGCGCTCGGCGAGCGGCGGATCGAAGACCTCGTCGATCTGCCGCCGCTCGTCGACCCCGACATGCGCGCGGCGCTCGGGATCCTCGCGGTGCTGTTCGCGCCGGCGCTCAACACCGACCCCGAGCTGCCGTTCCTCTGCTATTGCCGCATGGTCGAGATCAGCCTGCGCCACGGCAACGGCGAGGCCTCGGCGCTCGGCTACGCGTACTTCGGGATGGTGCTGGGCCCGTCGTTCGGCCGCTATCGCGAGGGGTACCAGTTCGGCAAGCTGGGGTACGACCTGGCGGAGCGGCTCGGGCTGGTGGCGTACCGCGCCAAGCTCCACTGCATCTTCGGCGATTGCATCTGCTTCTGGACGCAGCACCTGCGCGGCGCGCTGCGCTACCTCGAGATCGCGTTCCAGACGGCGCTCCAGACCGGCGACATCACGTTCGCCTGCTACTGCTGCAATCATTACGTGGCTGATTTGCTGGTGCTCGGCGAGCCGCTCGACCAGGTCGACCGGGAGCTCGAGCGCCGGCTGGACTTCACGCGCAACGCGAACTTCGGCGGCTCGTCGCAGGTGCTGGTCGGGATCCAGCGGCTGGTCCGCAACCTCCAGGGACGGACCCGCAGCCGCGCGAGCTTCAGCGACGAGGTGTTCGACGACGAGGCGTACCAGGCGGAGATGACCGCGTCGCCGTGGACGGTGGTGAAGTGCTGGTACTTCATCATGAAGCTGCAGGGGCTGTTCCTCAGCGGCGATTACGCGGCGGCGCTGGCGGCCGGGGACGCTGCGGCGCCGTTGCTGTGGTGCTCGCTGGCGCATATCCAGGAGCCCGAGTACTGGTATTATTACGCGCTGGCGCTGGCGGCCCACGTGTCACCCGCCGCGCCGGTGCGGCAGCGCGAGGCGCTCGCGGTGCTGGCGCGACACGAGGCGAAGCTGGCGGAGTGGGCGGCCTCCTGCCCGCAGAATTTCGGCCACAAGCACGCGCTGGTCTCGGCCGAGATCGCCCGGCTCGAGGGCCGCGAGCGCGACGCCCTGCAATGCTACGACCGCGCGCTCAAGGGGGCGCGCGAGCACGGCTTCGTGCAAAACCAGGCGATCGCCGACGAGCTGCTGGCCCGCTTCTACCGCGACCGCGGGCTCGAGATGCTGGCGGAGACGCACCTGCACGCGGCGCGCGCCAGCTACTTGAGGTGGGGCGCGCACGGCAAGGTCCGCCAGCTCGACGAGCAGGAGGAGGGCCTGTCCGAGGCGCCGCCGGGCGGTTGCGTGGCCAGCGACACGGTCACTGCGGAGCACATCGATCTGCTGGCGGTGACCAAGGCGTCGCAGTCGATCTCGAGCGAGATCGTGCAGGAGAAGCTGCTGCGCCGCTTGCTCAGCGTGGTGCTCGAACAGAGCGGGGCCCACACCGCGCACCTCATCGGGGTCCGGCACGGCGAGCTGACGCTCGAGGCCAGCGCCACGCTCGACGAGGCGGGGATGCGCGCCGATCTGCGCCGCCGCGGGCCCGAGGAGCTCGCCAGGCTGGTGCCGGCGTCGATCGTGCAATACGTCCATCGCACCGGGGAGCGCGTGCTCCTCGACGACGCGCGCGCCGACCCGGGTCGGTTCGGCCTCGACGAGTACGTCGCGCAGGTCCAGCCGCGCTCGCTCCTGTGCTTCCCGATCCGCCGCCGCGGTATGGTGCAGGACGTCCTCTACCTCGAGAACAGCCTGGTCCCGAGCGCGTTCCGCAGCGAGCACCTGACGGTGCTCGAGCTGCTGGCCGCGCAGGCCGCCATCTCGCTCGAGAACGCGACGCTGCTGACGCAGGAGCAGGCGGCGCGGCAGGCGGCCGAGGCGGACCACCGGCGCGCGGCGTTCCTCGGCGACGCGAGCAAGCTGCTCGGCGAGTCGCTCGACTACGAAGAGGTGCTGCATCGCCTGGCCGACCTGTGCGTGGGCTCGTTCGCCGACTGGTGCGCGATCGATGTCGTCGAGGGCCAGGAGATCCGCCGCCGCACGTCGGCGCCGAGCAACCCGATGCAGGCCGCGGTGCTCGAGGAGATGCGCGCTCGCTATCCGCCGCGCCTCGATTCACCGCACCCGTCGTCGACGGCGATCCGCACCAACACGCCGCTCCTCATCGAGATGACCGACGAGAACTTCTCGCGCTACTTCGTCGACGAGGACCACGTCGGGCTGCTGCGCAAGCTCGGGGTCGTGACCACGATCGTGGCGCCGCTCCCGGCCGCCTCGCGGATCATCGGCGCCATCACGCTCGGCGCGGCGCGGCCGGGCTTCCGCTACGCGGCCGCCGACCTCGAGCTGCTGGTGGAGCTCGCCCGCCGCGCGGCCATGGCGATCGACAACGCCAGGCTCTACCGCCAGGCCCAGGCGGCGCTGCGGCTGCGCGACGAATTCCTGTCGGTCGCGTCGCACGAGCTGCGCACGCCGATGACGTCGCTGACCCTCGCGCTGCAGACGATCGTCAAGCCGACCCCGACCGGCAAGCCGCTCGATCCGCAGGTCACGAGCAAGCTGCTCGACCTGGCGATCCGTCAGTCGGGGCGGATGAACCGGCTGATCGGCGACCTCCTCGACGTGTCGCGCATCGAGACCTGGCAGCTCGCGCTGTCGCTCGCCGAGGTCGAGCTGAGCGGCCTCGTGCGCGAGGTCGTGGCCCGGTTCCAGCCCGACCTGGCGCGCGCCGGCAGCTCGGCGACGATCGAGGCCCCGGCGCCGGTGGTCGGACGCTGGGACCGCTCGCGCCTCGAGCAGGTCGTCTCCAACATCCTCTCGAACGCGGCCAAGTTCGGGGCCGGGGGGCCGATCGAGATCGCGGTGGAGCGCACCGGCGACGTGGCCCGGTTGACGATCCGCGACCACGGGATCGGCATCGACCCGGACCGCTTGCCGCGGATCTTCGAACGCTTCGAGCGCGGCGTGTCGGCGGAGAACTACGGCGGGCTGGGGTTGGGCCTCTACATCGCCCGCAGGATCGTCGAGGGCCACTGTGGTACGATCCGCGCCACGAGCACGCCGGGCGAGGGGACGACGTTCATCGTCGAGCTGCCGTGCACGAGCGCGGCGCCGCCCGCGGCGACGGTCGGAGGTCCACAGTCATGACGGTCGAGAACAAGGAGACGGGCGGACTGGTGCTCGTCGTCGACGACGACCCGGACGTCTGCGAGACGCTGCAGACGGTGCTCGAGGTGTCGGGGTATCGCGTCGCGGCGGCGGGCAACGGTCAGGAGGCCCTGGACGCGCTGCGCAGCGGGGTCCGTCCGTGCCTGGTCCTGCTCGACCTGATGATGCCGGTGATGAACGGGCAGGAGTTCCGCGCCGAGCAACGCGAGGACCCGGCGATCGCCGGGGTCCCGGTGGTGGTGGTCTCGGGCGATCACCGCGTGGCCGAGAAGGCGGTCGAGATGGGCCTGGAAGGGCTGAGCAAGCCGATCGACATCGACGACCTGCTGCATCTCGTGGGCCGGTTCTGCGGGCCGCCGGCGTGTACGTGCTGACGGCGGCGAGGTGCCCGCGAGCGCGCGCCCGCGTCACTGCGGGAGGACGAGCTTGAGGCCCTGGCCGGTCATGTCGGAGTAGGTATATGGATTGACGAGGCCGGTGACGACGAGCTTGATCTCATAGGTGTCGGGGTCGACCTTGTAGGCCTTGTTGGCCTTGTCGACGACCCATACGTAGCCCTCGTTGTCGATGCTGACGCCCCACGGCGAGCCGCAGTCGGGCAGGGTGATGTTCTGGTTGGTCCAGGTCTTGGTGTCGCCGTCGAGCTCGATGAGGCGGCACGGGCCGTTGGCGGCGCCCCACACCCGGTTCTCGTCGTCGACGGCGATGCCGAGCGCGCCGCCGCCGTTGTTGCCGCCGTTGCCCATACCCTGCCACTGCTTGGCGACCGGGTCGTAGAAGTACATGTGATCGGTGCCGGAGAAGCTGCCGACCCACATGTTGCCGTTCTGGTCGACGCCCATGCCGTACTTGTACTGGCCGGGGGAGAGGCCGAGCTCCTCGATCGCGAGGGTGGCGGCGTCGATGCGGATCGAGACCTCGTTGTCGTAGCCGATGACGAACAGGTCGCCGGCGGAGTTGACGGCGCCGCCGTAGGGGCCGAACGTGTTGGTGGTCCAGCCGGGGCGCTGGACGTCGTCGAGGATCGCGCCGGTGTTGCCTTCGAGGCGCGCGAAGTGGGCGATGCCGTTGATGTCCTTGTAGCCGACCCACAGCCGCGGGACCGGGGTCTCGCAGGTGACCGGGTCCTGGGCCACGCCCTCCCACGCGGTCGGGCGCGCGCCGCCGTAATAGCCGTCGGCCAGCGGCAGCGCGGTGTGCCACACCACGCATTCGTCCTGACCCCACGGGCGAATGTCGCCAGGGCCCGTCGAGGTGTCGATCACGCCGTTGCCGTTGTTGTCGACGCACTTCTCCGGCAATGCCATGACCTTGGTGACGCTGCCCGGATTGCGGTTGCTGACCGCGACGTCGCCGAACTGGTTGACGGAGGTGCGCGACGGCTCGCCGCTGCCCGGCACCGCGTTGGTGTAATAGCGGCCCTCCTCGACGCCCGTCATCGTGTTGATCTTGGAGACCGTGCCCTGGGTGGTGTTGGCGATCCAGATGTAATCGAAGGTGACGGGCTGATCGTCGGGCGGACAGACCGGCGGGCCGCCCATGTCGAGCTTCATGCCGCCCGTGGTGGTGGTCGTCGTCGCGGTGGTGGCGGTGCCGTCGGTGCTGGTGACCGTGACGCCCTCGGTGGTGGTCGCGGTGGTCGTGCTCGTCGGCGCGGTGGTGGTCGGCGCGGTGGTGGTGGTGCCCTGCGTCTCGCCCTGCGTGCCGGTGCCCGTGGGCACGTCGCCCGAGGTCTCGGTGGCGGTGCCGGTGCCGGTCATCGTCCCGGCGGTGCCGGTCGGGCCCGGGCCCTGGGTGGCAGTGCCGTCGCTCGCCGTGCTGCTGCCCGCGTCGCCGCATCCGTGGATCGCCGCGAGGGTGGCGAGGGTAAATGCGGTGGTTTGGCAGCGAAGACGAGTCGAACTACGCATCGCTCGATGAGAGCAGAAACCCTCGATCGAGACAAGCGCGAGAACGCCCGCAGGGGCTGGGAAGGGCCCAGGCGGGGCCGGCGGGCGCTGGCGGGATAGGGGTCGGGGGATGCCGTGGATGCGACTCGGTGCATCCCTTGCATGGGACCGCGAGTGCGCTGCCAGGCGGGCGTCGCCGTCCGTGTCTCTGCGCGCACGGGAGCACGGCGGCGACGGCCCGGTCGAGGCTCGACGGATCAGCGCGGCGGGAACGGGAGGGTCCAGATGCCCGGCCTGGACGCCTCGAGGTCGAGGTACAGGAGCCCGACACCCTCGACGATCGCCGCTTCAGCTGTCCTTTCGACCAGGACCTCATAATCGCCGGTGTCGGGGTCGACCAGCGCGTACTCGAACTCGTGCTGGATCTCGTCGTCGCTGATGTCGAGCCGCGAGAGGAGCCGGCCGTCCTCCAGAGTGAACC
This sequence comes from Nannocystis sp. RBIL2, assembly GCF_026626745.1. Lineage (GTDB taxonomy): Bacteria > Myxococcota_A > Polyangia > Nannocystales > Nannocystaceae > Nannocystis. The sequence goes on along the minus strand of NZ_JAPNJW010000001.1, from coordinate 916,378 downwards.
ACGAATCGCCGATCCGCGGGATCACGGTGTTGGTCTCGCCCGAGGCCAGATCGACGGCGATTCGTCGCATGCTGCCGTCGCCGTTCGGGCGCTCGTAAAGCACGCGGCCGTCGTCGTGGATCACGCGGAACCGCCAGTCCGGCTCGGGGCCGCGGTAGATCTCGACCATCGCACCTGTCAGCGCGTTCCACACTGCGATCACGTGGTCCTCGGGATCGGGCACGACGAGCGCGAATCCAGGGTAATTACCCTGAATAAAGGACGAGGGGCCGACGTGGTCGGGGATTGCGAGGGGCTCGAGGGTATCGAGTCGGTAGGCCTCGACGAAGCGAGAGTCGGGGCCGTGGAGCGCGAACACTGTGGTGTCCGGGCCGGCCGCAACGCGCCAATAACCGGCGCCCGTCGTCGGGCCGCGGCCCCAGGAGTCGGCCGCGAAGTCGTTGACGGTGACCTCGCGCTCCTCACCGGTGCCGAGGTCGCGGATGCGCACCGACTCGGACGCGTCGTCGCCCATGACCTGGTAGAGCAGGTGGAGGTGGTCGTCGGCGGTCCACACCGATTCGATGTATCGCGCGCCGTCGAGGATGTGCGCGGCCTCGCCGGTCTCGCGGTCGAAGGTGTCGACGCTGCCGTCGTCGCGGAGCATGAAGGCCAGATTGTCGGCCTGGTAGTAACGGACGATGTCGTCGCCGATGAGCACGACCGGCGCGTCGGGGTCGCCGCTGTGGAAGTAGTAGCGCGAGTGCCCGCCGCCGATCCCTGCCACGCCGCGGACCACGGGGTCCGGCTCCGTGCTGGTCAGGTTGAATCCGTACACCGTGCCGAAGTCGCCGCCGCGCCACTCCACCGACAGCACGTCGTCTTCGTCGCCGGGCGGCAGGGAGAATTCACCGACTCGCCGGACCTCGTCGCGGCCCGGGACCTCGAGGCGATCGATCACGTCCAGCGTGTAGTCGCCGAATTTAAAGAGCACCGGGCCTTGCTCGGAGTTCATCACCGAATAGGACATGAACGGGGGGGCCTTCTCGGCGACGAACTCGGGGGCGCCGCCGCAGAGAGGGACGAGATCGAACCGGCCTTTTTGCCCCACCTCGTCGAAGGCGTAGAGAAGGTGATCGTCGGTGACCCACATGTTGAGGCTCGACGATCGCTCGTCCGGATCCCAACCGGCGGGCAGCGGCACGAGGAGGGACGGCTGGTCGAGCGCGCAACCATCCTCGGGCTGGTCCTCGAGCGGGCGATCGCCGCACGCGGAGAGGAAGAGGGTCGATACGGCGAATACTGCGGACAGGCTTCGAGTTCGCATGACAGGCCCGACAGGGCTGCGTAAGCCTGAATCGGCGGCACCGGGTGTTCAAGGGCGGGCCCGCGGAGGGGCGTGCGCGGGCGACCGCGGGCGCGCGTGTGAGCGCGCCACGTTGCCCTCGCCGGCGTTTGATCGTAGGCGTAGGCGGTGGCGGGCCGGCGAGACGAGGAGGGGGCGGAGCTGTCGCGCGCGAAGGGCGAGACGGCGGTGTGCGAGGGGGGTCGGGGCGGGCCGCTCGACGTCCGCCGCTTCCGCCTGAGCGTGATCGAGGGGCCGGCGCGCGGGCTGGTGTGGCAGTCGAGCGGCCCGCGCTGCTCGATCGGGGCCCACCGCAGCAACGACCTGGTGCTCGACGACTCGACGGTGTCGCGCTTCCACTGCGAGGTGGTGGCGGAGGCCGGCGAGCTGCGGGTGCTCGACCTGCAGAGCCGCAACGGGACGGTGCTCGACGGGGTGCAGGTGCGCGACGCGAGGGCCCGCGCGGGCAGCGTGGTGCGGCTCGGCAAGTCGGCGCTGCAGCTCGAGCTCAGCGCCGAGATGAACGAGGTGCCGCTGTCGGAGGCGACGTCGTTCGGCTCGCTGTCGGGGGTGTCGCCGGTGATGCGAGCGACCTTCGCGCTGCTCGAGCGCGCGGCCGAGAGCGACGTGACGCTGCTGCTCGAGGGTGAGACGGGGACGGGGAAGAGCCAGGCGGCGCAGTCGCTGCACCGCGCCGGGGCGCGCAAGAAGGGGCCGTTCGTGATCGTCGACTGCGGGGCGATCCATGGCAACCTGCTCGAAAGCGAGCTGTTCGGCCACGAGAAGGGGGCGTTCACCGGGGCGTCGGAGCGGCGGATCGGGGCGTTCGAGGAGGCATCGGGGGGCACTCTGTTCCTCGACGAGGTCGGCGAGCTGCCGCTCGACCTGCAGCCGAAGCTGCTGCGCGCGCTCGAGGCCCGCGAGGTCCGCCGCGTCGGCGCGAACAGCTACCGACCGGTCGATGTCCGCGTGGTCGCGGCGACCAATCGCGACCTGCGGGCGGACGTCAACGCGGGCCGCTTCCGCGCCGACCTCTACTTCCGCCTGGCGGTGATCACGATCCACATGCCGCCGCTGCGCCGCCGGCCGGAGGACATGCCGGCGCTGGTCGACGACCTGCTGGCGTCGCTGGCGGTCCGCGCCGAGGTGGCCGAGCCGCTGCGCGCGCCCGGGTTCGTGGCGCGCCTGCAGCAGGCGGCCTGGTCGGGCAACGTCCGCGAGCTCCGCAACTACCTCGAGCGCTGCGCGGTGCTGCGGACGATCGGCCCGCTCGCGGAGCAGGCCGGGCCGGTCGCCGAGGAGCTCGTCATCGACGCGTCGCAGCCGTACGCGGCCGAGCGCCAGCGGATCATCGCGGAGTTCGAGCGCGGGTACTTCGAGCGCTTGCTCCGCCTGCACGGAGGCAAGGTGGCGCGCGCGGCGGAGGCGGCGGGGGTCGATCGCACGTACATCTACCGCCTGCTGCGCCGCCACGGGATCGAGCAGCCCTGAGGCTCAGGGGACGTCGAAGGTCGCCACGTCGGTGGGGCTGCCGCTGGCGGGCGGGACGTGGGCGGTGACGCTCCACGAATGATTGGACCACTGCGAGCCGCCGAAGCTGCACGGGTTGTCGGCGGGGGTGAAGCTGCACTCGCCCCAGCCGTCGTCGCCCAGCGGGACGCACTGGATGTCCCACTCGGGCAGGCCGCCGCGGAAGGCGGTGTTGACGACGTAGTCGTAGAGGCCGTGCTGCTGGTGCGTCGCGTTCACGTGGATGGTGAACTGATGCGGGCTGTTCACGTCCTCGGTGGTGGCGGCCCCGGGCGCGCGGAACACCAGCTTCGGGTATTGCTGGCAGTCGAGGAGGACGCCGTCGCGCGGGCGGACGATCACGGGGCCGCCCGACAGCGGCTCGCAGGACGGCCCGGTGGCCTCGCAGTCCTTCCAGATCTCGCCGGCGGCGAGGATGATCTTGATCGCGTCGAACAGCTCGCTGCCGAAGGCCTCCCACCCGAACTCGGCGCCGCCCTCCCAGAAAGCCTGGTTGCAGGTCTCGCAGCCGTCCATGGTGTTGCGCAGGCCGACGGTGGCGAGCGGCGCGACGTAGGGGCCGTCGAGGAAGCCCAGCGTCATGACGAACTTGGCCAGCAAGGTGGCGCTGAGCTCGGGGCCCATGGCGGCGCCGAAGTTGTCGAGGAGGCCGTCGACGTGGGTCTCGAGCCCAGTCCGCCAGCCGGTGTGATCCTTGAAGGCGGTGCCGGTGGCGCTCGCAGCGACGGTGCCGGTGAACTTGTAGGCGGCCTCGACCTCCAGCTCGGGCCGCAGCATGATCGACACCGGGATGGCCAGCGGCAAGGTCCCGAGGTAGAGCTCGCCGAACTCGAAGGCCTGGGTGAGGCCGGCCTTGACGACGATGCTGGCGTGGATGGTCGGCGTGATCGCCACGTCGGCGTGAGGGACGCTGAACCAATCGACGTCGAGCTCGAAGCGCTCGACGTCGAGGCCGGGGGAGAAGTGGAGCTCGCCGTGGTCGCCGAACTTGAACACCAGCCTGGGGCCGCCCGGAGGAGGGATCGGGTCGACGCTCTCGTCGAGCGCGAGCGTCCCGATCTCCGCGGTCTCGCCGGGGCCCGCGGGCAGATCGGGGAGCACGACGATCTCGTCGGGGCACGGCTCGGCGACGCAGGCGACGTCGGAGGTGTCGATCGGGAGGTCGCGGACGCCGAAGAAGCCGCCGGCGAGGACGTCGTCGAGGCCGACCGGCACGCCGAGGAGCACGAGGTCGGCGTCTTCGTAGGTGACGGCTTCGACGCGCAGCATGTAGCCGCGCGCGCCGCCGTGGCCGACGACGACCTCGCCCGCGGCGACGTCGGGGAGCGTCGCCGCGTCCTTGAAGTGGAGCACGACCTGGCTCAGGTCGGGGGCGGGCTCGACTGTGACGTCGGCGCCGAGGAAGTCGGGCCGCTCCTCGAGGAAGTGGACGTCGGGCTTGTAGTCGAGGTGGTTGGCGTAGATGTCGGTGCCGGCCCAGATCCGCCGCTGGCCGTCGCTGACGACGAGCTCGGGCCGGTGCTTGCCGACGGGGTAGGTCCACTGCGGCAGGGCGGCGGTCTTGACGAGCTCGGTGGTGCGGCTGCAGGGCTCGTGGATCACGTCGGGCTGGCCGTCGGCGTCGAAGTCGAACTCGCAGCGCAGCTGGGCTGCAGGGTCGGCGGTGAGCCGCCAGCCGAAGTGAGCGGACACGGGAGCGTCGCCCCAGCCGGCCTCGACCGGATCGAAGCGCTCGACCGCGAGGGGGGCCTCGTCGCAAGTGGTGTCGCCGCCGATCGCGGCGAGGATCAGGCGCGACTGGGCGGCGTAGGAGAGCTGGGGCCGCTGGACCGGGAGCGGCTCGCCGAACGCGAGGTCGAGCTCGTAGTAGCAGTCGGGCAAGCGCACGCGCAGGAGGTAAGTGTCGCCGCCGAGGCGGGTGGTGTGGACGTCGAAGGCGGTCGGCGGGTAGACCGGGTCGAGGCCGAGGTTGATGCCCTGGGTGGTGTAGGCGGCGAGGGTGACGCGCCGGTGGTCGGCGGCGCACTGGGGGGTGACCGCGAAGGACAGCTCGACGAGGTCGCGGGGCCGCGCGAGCTCGGCGAGGCCGGCGGCGAGGTCGGTGGTGACGTCGAGGGTGCCGTCGTCGTGATGCAGGCGCAGCTTGGTGTCGGTGAGGCAGTCGAGCCCGGGCGCGGCCAGCAGGCTGGCCTCGCGCGCGGTGGTTTCCGGTCGCGGCGCGAGCTCGGGGTCGCAAGCGGCGACGACTGCGAGGCTGACGGCAGAGATGAGGAGGCGGCGCGGGGCAGGAGCTTGCATGATCGTTCTCGCCGGCCGCAGTGCAGCCCCTGTGCCACGCGCGTCGACGGGGGCGCAGGGCGGGTGGAGGCGGCTTGTGGTCGGGCGGTCGACAGCCGACGCGCGGGCGTGGTCCGGCGGACGACAGGAGCGGGGAGCGAGGGCGCCGAGTGAGGGGTGAGCCAGGAGCGGCGGGCTTCGGCCTCGCGCCCCCAGTCGGGCCCGGGACTTGCACAGGCGCGGGCATGCGACCTGTCTTGCAGTCCTGGACCCCTGTCTGCCTCCTCCTCGCGTCTCTGCTGGGGACCGCCTGTGCACCCGAAGACGAGGAGGTCGAGCTCCGCGTCCTGCTCACCGGCGGCAATTCGGGCGGCGGCCCCGTGTTCAACACCCACGCCCTCGACGACCACCAGTTCTCCGAGCTCGGGCCGCTCGGGGTGCCGCACCTCGGCGCGGGGCTCGACGGCGTGGCGCTCGCGGGCGACGTCGCGCTCACGGAGCTGGGGGTGGACACCGGCGAGCTCGTCGGTGTGGACGGGGTCGGCGAGGTGCACCGCGGGGCCGCGCTGCTGGGCTCGGAGTGGACCATCGGCTTCAACATGGGGCTCACGTCGCTGCCGATGTTCCTGCTCGACGTGCTCGAGATCGACGGCGTGCCGCACTACCAGTTCTTCCACCACCAGGGCGACGTCGAGGTGCCGAACTGTCCCGAAGGCCAGGACGGCCCCGGCCACGCGCGGGTGCTGTCGGGGCTCACCATCCACGAGGCCACCGGCGAGGTGACGCCCGCGCCGGGGTTGCTCTACCTGGCCTGCGACACCGGCGCGACCGGCAAGGCGGCGGCGCTCGGGTATTATGATTTGGCGCAGACGACGCAAGATCTCGAATTGTTCGAGACTGCGATCCGGGTGGTCCGCGCCGATTATTGCTACGACGGGAGCGCGCACACGCAGGCCGGGGTCTCGGTGGTGCTGGAGGACGTGTGGGGGATCCACGGGACCACCGACGAATACTTCAAGAGCCCGGTGGAGGCCGCGTGGGGCCCGGCGGGGCTGATCTGCCGCGGCAAGGGCCGGCTCGACGACATCCATTGCCACGACAAGATCCCGACGTGCCCGGAGGGGGCGACGTTCGCGTCGCTGCCGGACGCGCTGTTCATCACCCGCCTGCCGTGAACACGCTGTGATGATTCGGCGAGCGAGGACGGGGATGTCCGCGGGGACATGTCACTCGAGGCGGCCGTGCCAGATCGAGCGGTCGCCGACCTGGTACGCGCCGCACACCGCGAACTCGAGCGCGCCGGCCGGGGCGGGCTGGTAGGTCGGCGATTCGACGTAGATCGCGGACGGGGCGGCGAAGCCGGGGTCGGGGCTGGGGACGTCGACGATCTCGGCGGCCGCCCAGTCGACCGGCCCGCCGCGCCGGGTCGGAGACCGCAGCAGCTGGACGCCCTGGCCGCCGGCGCTGCCGCGGACGAGCCACAGGCGGTCGTCTGCGGGCCGGATGAAGCGGGCACGATAGGTGTCGGAGAACACGTGCAGCGGGGCGGTGTGGCTGGCCCAGCTCGCGCCGGCGGGGCGGTGGTAATAGGCGACGACGCCGTCGAAATACGCGAGCACGTGGGTGTCGCCGGCGCTGTCGTGGAACAGGTCGGCGCCGCTGCGGACCTGCGCGGCCGGGTCGGGTGGCTCGAGGGACATGAATGTAGGGACCTGTCCCAACGTGACATCGGCGACCACCGCGGCGTAAGTGCCGTCGGGGTACTGGCCGGTGAAGGTCTGGCCGACCAGCGCCAGCTGGCCGCCGGGCGTGGCCATGGCGTGGACGTAGCCGAGGTCGTTGGCGCCGCCGAGGTCGACCTCGACCGGGCCGTTCCAGCCGCCGCCGAAGTCGTAGGTGTAGACCCAGCGACCGGGGCCGCCGCCCTCGCCGACGACGGTAAACCACACGATGCGCGCGCCGGGGCCGAGCACCGCGGCGCCGACGTAGTTCGAGGCGGGCGGGGTGGTGTAGACCTGGCCGCTGACGAGCACTGCGTTGCAGGCGTGCACCGACGGGTCGGCGGTGTCGAGGTAGCACTCCTCGAGGAAGTGCTGCTGGATGTTGACGCCGTAGGTGAGGATCGTCGAGCCGACCAGCACGCTGGCGGCGTTCTGCTGGATGCCGTCAGTGTGCGGTTGTTCGGCGACGAGGCTCCACGCGGGCTCGCCGGCGCCGCGGCGGAGGTAGCGGATGGTGCGGTTGTGATACACGTCCTCGCCGGCATCGACGTGAAACCACAGGCTGTCGTCGGGCGCGCGCATGAGGCCGCGCAGGTGCGGGCCCCAGCCGCCGTGCATCTCGACGTAGGCGCGGTTGTCGTCGGTGATGAGGGTCAGGGCGACCTCCGGCGGCGGGGCGACCTCGGTGGTGCCGGCGGCGGTGGTGCCCGTGGTCGTGGGGTCGGGCGTGTCGCCGGTGGTCGAGGTGGTGATGGGCTCGCCGGTGGTGGTCGTCGTTGCGACCTCGGTGGTAGCGATCGTGGTGGCTGGATCGGCGGTGGTGGTGCCGGTGGACGTGAGCGGGAGACTGTCGGTGGTGCCGGCGCTGTTCGCCGGGCAGGCGGCGAGCAGCAGCGCAGCTGCGAGTCGCAGGTGCGGGCGGAACGAGCGAGGGACACGCGTGGGGCGGACGCCAGCCTCGGCGGTGGGCATGAGGGCAGTGTGACGCGAGGCCGCGCGTGGGCTCAAGTCGCGGCCCGGCGCGAGCGAGGGGCCCCGGCCTCAGAAGCCGCAGCAGCGCGCGGCGGCGAGGCCGATCTGATTGCCGCTGCAGCCGTCGATGCAGCCGGCGAGGTCGGGCTGGAAGCCGCACTCGCCCCAGCGCTCGCAGTAGGCCTGGCAGGCGCTCAGGGCGTCGGGATCGAGGCCGCCCGTGGTGGTGTCGGCGTCGGTGGTCGCGCCGGTGTCGGTGGACGGATCGCCGGTGGTGACGTCGGTGGTGGCGTCGGTGGTGGTCTCGCCGTCGCTGGCGCTGGTGGTGGGCGTCGCCTCGGTGGTGCTGGTGGGCGACTCGTCGGTGGTGGCGGCGGTGTCGTCCGTCGTCGGTGCGCCCGCAGTCGCGCCGGTGGTGTCCTCGGGGCCGTCGCCGTCGTCGCCGCAGGCGCCGGTGAAGAGGAGCATCGCAAACGCGGGTACGAAGATTCGTGCTGACATGATAATCCTACGCGGTGCTGCGATTCGCGGGGGCCGAAGCCGGCCGCGTCGCCGCGCCACGCCGGAGTAGCTGCGACAGGCACGGCGGCGGGTCACGGCTCCGGATCGGAGAGGCTGTCGCGTCCGCACGCGGAGGCGCGGACGGCGGTGAAACCAATCGGGGCGGCGCCTCGGTGATGCGAAACGCCACATGTTTCACGAACGCTCGGCCGGTGGACACCCACCCTGGGCGCACTGCGGGGATCGGCGCGTTCGTGAGCGGGGGCGGGGACCGGTTGTCCTCGCTCGACGAGGTCGGGCTCTCCGCTCTTGCGAGGACGCGTATGCACGGAATGACCGGGCCGCGCTGTGGACGTGCGGAGGAGGAGGTGCCGCAGCCACGCGAACGTTCGGCGCGTGGATGCACGAATGGACATGTTCTTCAGGTAATGTTTTAATATTAGTGTCCTATTAGACATGTCTATGTGCACATGTCGAATGGAGCACGTCGGCCACGGTCGAGCCCATTAAAGGAGCGCGAACAATGGCCTGCGCTGACTGCGCGTCGGACGGTTGACATGTACGAAAGTGCAGGTCGGAGCGTTTTCGCGCACTCGCTCTGGAAGGCCGCCAGGGGCTGAAAAATCTCGCTTGACGGCTTACTACACCTGTAGTACTACGCTTGTCGTTCATGGGTGAGGTACTCCAGCTCAGCGATCTGCAGCTCGGCCTGCTGCGGATCTTGTGGGACCGCGGGGAGGCGACGGCGCTCGAGGTGCATGCGGCTCTGGTCGAGCAAGATCGGGGGCTCGCGCCGACGACGGTGTCGACGATGCTGTCGCGGCTGGAGAAGAAGGGGACCATCGCGCACCGCACGGAGGGCCGGCAGTTCATCTACCGGGCGCTCGTGTGCGAGGTGGACGTGAGGCGCTCGATGCTGGGCAGGCTCACCGATTACTTCTTCGGCGGGGACGTGGCGGCGCTGGTCAGCCACCTCGTCGAAGGCCGCAGCGTCGAACCGGACGACGTCGCGCGCCTGCAACGACTATTGGCCGAACGATCCGGCGGAGCTGAGGAACACGACGATGTTTGATCTTGCGATCGATCCTGCCGGCCTCGCCGGTCTCGCGGCGCCGGCCGCTCACACGACGGTGAGCTGGCTCGGCACCTACTTCGTCCACTCGACGGTGCTCATCGGCGGCGTGTGGATGTTCAGCCGCTTCCTGCCGCTCGACGCGCTGACCCGCAGCTTGCTGTGGAAGACATCGCTGGTCGGCGGGCTGTTCACGGCGACGCTGCAGACGGGGCTCGGGGTCGAGCCGATGTTCGGCCGCGTCACCGTGGCGGCGAGCAGCCCGGCCGTGACCGCGCCGACGACGGCAGCCCCGCCGCCGCCGGTGATCGAGGAGGAGCCGGCGACGCTGCTGGTGCCGTTCACCCGCGCGTGCGTCGGCTGCGAGTCGCACCTGGTGGTCGTCAGCGACGACGACATCACGGCGGTGTTCGCCTCGCCGCCGCTGTTCGTGGACGCGCCGGGCTGGGCGGTCGCGCCGACGCCGTTGCCCGCGCCGACGACCGCACCGCCGCTGGCGGCCGCGCCGATGCAGATAGCGACTGCGGGCCCGATGGGGGGCGTGAGCGCGGCGGTGTGGGCGTTCGCGGGGCTGTTCGTGTTCGGCGCCGCGGCCTCGCTCGGCCGGCTCGGGATGACGTTCTCCCGTATGCGCCGCGGGCTCCGCGGTCGTCGCCTGCTCGGCTCGGGCTCGCTGCGCGAGCGCCTGACGCGGCTGCTGGCCCACGCGCGGCTGCCCGGCCACAGCGTCACGCTGAGCGAGTCCGCGGACATCAGCTCGCCGATCGCCCTCACCGGCCGCGAGATCGTGGTGCCGGAGCAGGTGCGCGAGCTGGCGCCGCGGCAGCAGGAGGCGATGCTGGCCCACGAGCTGGCCCACGTGCTGCGCCGCGATCCGGCGTGGCAGGTGCTGGCGGGGTTCGTCGAGTCGCTGCTGTTCTTCCAGCCGCTCAATCGAGTGGCCCGCCGCGGCATGCAGGAGGCGGCGGAGGAGCTGTGCGACGACTGGGCGGTCCGCCACACCGGTTCGGAGGTGCACCTGGCGCGCTGCCTGACCGAGGTCGCGGCGTGGCCTGGTCATCGGGACATGTCGGCGTTCGCCAGCCCGATGGCGGGGCACGCCTCGCAGCTGGTGCGCCGGGTGCAGCGCCTGCTCGACGTGCACCTGCGCGACCGCGGCCTGTGGGCCCGGCGCTGGCGGGTGGCCCTCGGCGCGGCGCTGCTGGCGATGGTGACGTTCGGCGCGCCCGGGCTGTCGATCGCGGCCGAGGCGCAAGGTGCCCCGGAGGAGTGGCCGACGGCGCCCGACAACGGGCCGGCGCCGCAGCCGACGCTGTCGTTCGTCCACGTGCCCGAGACGCCGATCGTGGCCGTGCGGACGCCGCACGACCACGCGGTCCACGGGCACGAGATCATCGTCGTCGAGCATGCGCAGGAGCTGACCCGCAAGCAGAAGCGACTGCTGCGCCGCGCCGAGCGGCACGCCCGCAAGGCGGCCAAGCTGCGCGCCAAGAGCGGGCTGTACGCGGTGCCGGCGACGCACGCGGTGTACGTGCCGGTGTCGCACGTGACGCCGCCGACGCCGCCCACACCGCCGACGCCGCCGACTCCGCCGACGCCGCCCAGCTTCAAGGTCGTGGTCGCGCACGACCACGACGACTGCGACGACGACGATCACGACGTGATGGTCCGGCCGATCGCCGTGCCGCACGTGGCCGTCCCCCCGCCCGTGTTCTACGTGCCGGACATCGACGAGGAGGCGATCGCGGCCCAGGCCGAGGCGATCGCGGCCCAGGTCGAAGCCCAGCTCGAGGGCCTCGACGAGCAGATCGAGCGCGAGCTGGAGGGCATCGACTTCGACAAGATCGCCGCCGACGTGCAGCGCGGGGTCAAGGCGTCGCTCCGCGGCGTCGAGAGGGCGCGCGAGCAGGCCGACCGGGCCCGGGAGGACGCCGAGAGGGCGCGCGAGCGGGCGGACCGGGCGCGCGAGCGGGGCGACCGGGCGCGCGAACAGGGCGACCGGGCGCGCGAGCGGGCCGAGCGGGCGCGCGAGCGGGCCTCGCGGCAGGCCGAGAAGGGCCGCAACAAGGCCGAGGCCTCGCGGGCCGCGGCCGCCGTCCGCAGCGCGGTCGACGAGGCGCTGCGCGACGGGGTGATCGACGCCGAGGAGCAGCGCAAGATCAGCGAGGCGGCCCGCCAGGTCCGCGTGAAGTGAGACTGTAGCTTCGCAGGAGTCCGGGGGGACATGCTCGTCCGAGCATGTCCCCTTTTTCATGGTCCGAGGAGCATGGCCTTTCGGGCATGCCCATAAAGACAGCCACCCGCAGGCCAGGCGCGCCCGCGGCCGTGCGGCCGGCGAGCTACGGCGGGTGCGCGGTCAGGGGGCTGCCCAGGTGCAGGGGTCGGGCGTGGCCTCGCCGCCGGCGTCGGGATCGGCGGGCAGGTCGAGGGAGACGACGATGCGGTCCTGCAGCTTGATCGCCCCGGCCAGCGCCTTGTACGGGGCGATGCCCCACTGGGAGGGCACGAGCGTGAATTCGGCGCGCAGGCGGTCGCCCTCGACGCGGACCGGGGCGCGCACCGGGGCTGTCCTTCCGAGCATGACCAATCGGCCATCCAGGACCCCGCCGGGGGTGAGCGCGCCGGTGAAGCTGACCTCCGGGTGCTGCGCGGTCAGCAGGATCTCGTCGGTGATGTTGCGCTGGATCTTGGCCTTGTCGCCGGCGCCGAGGCCATCGACGTCGACGCGCCCGTCCTTGCCGACGACGCCGTCGACCTTCAGCGTGGCCGGCCAGAAGCGGCCGCTGAGCGCGGTGCCTTCGCGGCGGATCTCGAAGCGTCCCAGCGACAGCCGGAGATCGTGGGCGAGCCGCGCGAGCAGGCCGTCCTTGAACGTGAAGACGTGGATCGTGCCTTTGTCCTGCGTGTTCATGGGAATTCCCTCGCGGAGCAAGTTCGTCGCGACGCGCCGGCCGAATCGGATGGGGTCGTCATTGCCGGGATATACCACGAAGACCCGGTGAGGCCGCGAGGGTACGAGACCTGGGGCGTCGGCGGCGAGGGCGTCCATGCACGACAGCTCGCTGTCGAGGCCGGTGAGCGCCGCGCTGGAGGTTCTCGCGCTCCGCGTAGCAGCTCCACTCGTTCGAGACGATGACCACGCCGCCGGCCGCGAGGACTTCGGCGAGAACAGCACCGCGGCGACGTTCGGTGTCGGGCTGCTCGCGCGCTCAATTCACAGGTCCGGACCTCAGGAACTCTTCGAGACTCTGCGCCAGCTGCTCGAGCTGTGCGGCCACTTCCTTGCGCGAGACGAGCCAGCTCTTCTCGCCCGCCGGAGGGCGAATCTGCTTGTATGCCGCTGCCAGCTCCCGCAATGCGTTTGGCGTTTCTCTGGCGAGGCGAAACCGCTGCAGGAAGGGCGCCCCCAAGCTATCCACCCTGGCGTTCCGCGGATGATTGCCCGCGTAGGACAGCACGAGCATGTTCTCATCGAATACGTTCACGAAGAAGCTGCAATGGATCGACGCGTCGAAGTCGCTCCGGAGGCAATCGAGGGCGATCGCGCGGTCGAACTGGACCGTCTTGTCTCGCTTGTCGGCGAAGCCGTAGAGCCTGATCAGGAACTCGTTCAATGCCTGGCTCATCGTCACTCCTCGACATCGACCCTTGGCGAGAATCTGGTCGCGCCGCTTCAGGGTAGCATCGCATGCCATGCACTTGCGCAGGGGCGGGCCTCGCGGCTGATCGGGGACGGGACGCCGTGGCGCCGCGAGTCTGCCGAGTCGCGCGCGGACGGCGGGCGGACAGTGAGCTTCGTCATGCAACCTCCGCGTGGCCGGGCTCGACCCCCCAGATACGACGACAGCGACGGGAACGGCCAGCAGGATATCAAATCGTCGTCGCCGATGCGTCGATCAGCATCGTCGGCGCCTGTGTTTCCACCTGCGCTCCGACGGCGCCGCAGTGATCGTCGCTCGCGAGAGATGGCCGCCGTGCTGCGGCGGCGGTTCGTCCACGGCGAATCGGCGACCTGAAGCTCGAATCACGATTCGCCCTGGCGTCGGACCGACCCTTTCGATTCACTAGGATGGTCCGTAGAAATCGTGCCAGTCGTCACTCGTGGATCGGCGACGAGGGCCCGGTTTTGCGCCCAGTGAACAATCGCAGACCCTATCGCCGTCCGCGCTCGGGCGCGAACGTGCTCGCGTTATCGCCGTTGGCAACAGTGGGAGGGCGGTGGTTCCGATCGGCGGCGAACACGTACACCGCACGGCGGCGGCGCCGCCGCCGCCGTCCGGTGCTCTTGACATATAGCCGCGTCTCGTGGACAAGTGTCTGCGATGATCGGAGGGCCGAGCTTGCTATGAGGCGGGCGCTGTTCGCTCCTGCGTCATTGGCGTGGGAGGCTCTTCCGCATATGCGTACGGGGATTCGTCGACGGGCGGCCCCGCAGCGAGCGCTCGCAGTCACGGCCGCGCAAGGGAGGATTCGGTGCTGAGTTACGAGAAGATGTTCCAGGCCTATGCAGGGCTTCTGGCCACTGTGGACGCGAACGGCCACTTCCGCGCCCTCAATCCGACATGGGAGCGGATCCTCGGCTGGTCCCTCGACGAGCTGAGGAGCAAGCCGTTCATCGAGTTCGTCCATCCGAGCGACCGCGAGGTGACGCTCGCCGAGGTGGCCGGCCTTCTCCAGGGCAACACCGTCGACCGGTTCGACAACCGCTATCTGTGTAAAGACGGCTCGTACAAGTGGCTCGGCTGGGCCGCGCGGGTGGACGCAGGGGACGAGCCGTCGGAGCAGCTCATCTATGCGACGGGAATCGACGTGACGGGCGACCGGGAGCGGCAGTCGCAGCTCGAGCCCACGCTGCAGGACGCCAAGGTCTACGAGAAGTTGTTCCGGGTCTCGGTGGGCCTCCTCGTCACCCTGGACTCGAACGGCTACTTCCGCCACGCCAACCCGGCGTGGCGGCATCTCCTCGGCTGGAGCCCCGAGGAGATGACGGCGAGGCCGTTCATCGAGTTCGTCCACCCCGACGACCGAGCGGCGACGACCGCCGAGGCCGCGGCCCTGTTCGAAGGCAAGATGACCATCCGCTTCGACAACCGCTATCAGTGCAAGGACGGCACCTACAAGTGGCTCGCCTGGACCGCGTACATGGACCCGAACGAGGACGAGTCGACCCGGCTCGTGTACGGCACGGCCCATGACGTCACGCCATACAAGGATCTGCTCGGCGAGTACGAGCGGACGCTCGAGCGGCTGCGCGACACGATGGAGGCGATGTCGACGCCGTTCATCCCGATCACCGAGCGGATCGTGGTCATGCCGCTCGTGGGCCAGATGGACACGGACCGGATCCATCAGGTGATGACTGTCGCGCTCGAAGGCGTCCAGTCGACCCACGTGCAGGTGGTCATCCTCGATGTGACGGGGCTGCGCGACCTCGACACCCGCGTCGCGCGCGCGCTGCTCGACACGGCCAAGGGGCTGCAGCTGCTCGGTGCGAAGACGATCCTGACCGGAATCCGGCCGTCCCTGGCGCAGACGCTCGTCGGTCTCGGGCTCGACCTGGGCAGCATCATCACCAAGGGGACCCTCCAGAGCGCGATCGCGTCGGCGCTGCAGAACGACTTCAATGCAGGCAAGTCCCACCTCGCCTGATCGCGTCGCCTGACATCGGCCGGGGATGGCGGACACGGCCCGCGTCGCCCCGGGCCGTCGGCGCGCTCAGCGGCGCCGCAACACGCTGAACAGCGCTTTCGGCAGCGGGTCGAGCGTGCCCTGGTACTCGGTCTCGGTCGCCGACAGCAGCTCGAAGCGCGACGCGAAGGTCGTGCGGATCTCGTCGGGCGAGAACCGGTGCGGTCCGCTGTCGCCGGGCTGCAGCTTGCTGAAGGTCTTGAGCAGCAGCAGTCCGCCCGACACGAGCCAGCGCGCCACCGCGTCGACGTAGGTGCCGCGCCGCGCCGCGGCGCATGGCATTCATCGGCGACTCGATCACCGTCGGCTCCGGCAACGAGGCCGCGAATAACTCGCCGGAGTGCTCGGCGGACTCCTACGGCAACCCGGGCGGGTGGGGCCAGCCTTATCATAACAATTGGCGGTCCTACGGCGCGGTCGCGGCGCGCAGCCTCGACGCGGAATACCATGTCACTGCGGTGTCCGGTATCGGCCTCGTCCGCAACTACTCGTTCCTGTACGACGCGAGGCCGATGCCCGCGGTCTACGACCTGATGTTTCTCGAGCTGCAGCAGGGCTCGCCGTCGTGGGAGCCGCAGGGGTTCGTCCCGGACGTCGTCGTCGTCGCGCTCGGCACCAACGACTTCTCGCTCGGCGACTCCGAACGCCCGCGGATGACCGAGGCCGAGTTCGCCGCCGCCTACGTCGAGTTCGTCGCCGAGCTGCGCGGCGATTACCCCGAGGCGCACATCATCCTCGCGTCGAGTCTGATGCTCGGCGACGGCTGGCCGACCCCGGCCGACCAGTTCCTCACCGACCAGAAGACCGCGCTCGCCGAGGTCGAGGCCGAGTTCGCGACCGGCGGCGACACGAAGGTGCACGCCTTCTACACGACGAAGCTCATCGGCGATGGCTGCGGCACGCACCCGAGCGCCGCGCAGCACGAGGCGATGGCGGCAGAACTCGCCGAATTCGTGCGCGCGAAGGTCGGCTGGTAAGGCCGCAGTGTGATGTCATGTCGCGCGGTCGCGCTATCCCACGCGGCCGCCGAGTTGAGATGGCTCGCAATCGCGCGCGTTGACACGGTCCACGGAGTGGGCGAAAGATCGCGTGTGGCTTTGGTCCCCGAGACTCAACTGTTCTCCTGCCCCGGATGCGACGAACTGGTACGTGCCGCCGATCCGGTCTGTCCCCATTGCGGGGTGTCGCGGTCCCGCGCGGAGCGCACCGGCTCGTTGGCCGCGCTGGCTGCCGCTCTCGTGGTCGCCGCCTGCACCACCGGCCAGCCCGCATACGGCGGGCCCGACACCGATTCGGAGGGCACGGAGGTGACCCAGACGGCCGCGACGACGACGGACGCGACGACGACGGACGCGACGACGACGGACGCGACGACGACGACGGACGCCACGGGCACGACGGCACCGACGACGGGCACGGGCTCGGAGTCGACCACCGACGCCACGACCGGGTAGCGGCGCCCGCCGAGCGCGACCTCGTGCTCGTCCCTCGCGGACGAGGCCGCGCATTCGCGACGCCCCGGACGACGCGATGCGGGCGTGACCGTCCGGGTCGCACGTCGGCGTGAAATTCCCGAGAAATTCGCGGACCGCGGGGAGCGGGTAGGGTGATTCGGTCTGGACGCCGAATGCAGCGTCGCCCCGCCGGGCCGCCGACGATGTCGGTCCGGTGATTCACGCAATGGATTCATCACGTCATGAATGCCCTGTCTCGCACCCTGCTGATTGTCACCCCCTGGATAGGTCTCGCATGCGATGTTTTGGAGGACCCCGCGTCGCCGGCGGCCGCGGCCGCGGACGACGACGTGGACGAGGAGGCCGCGGAGGCCCTGGAACCGGGCGAGCTGGGCGACCCGGAATGGTTGCAGGACACGGCCCCCGATCCCCAGGCGGGGCTGCTGTGTATCCTCTGCATCCTCGGCGGCGCTGAGCCGGCCTGCGGCGCGGACGGCGAGAGCTACGCGAACGCCTGCTTCGCCGCGTGCGAGGGCGGCGGGGCCGTCCCCGCGGTCACCTACTGGCCCGACGACGACGGCGACGGGTTCGGCGACGCGAGCGCGCCTCCGACGAATGCGTGCACCCTCCCCGAGGGGGCGAGCGACAACGGCGACGACTGCGACGACGCGGACGACGCCGTGTCCCCGGGCAGCCCCGAGGCGTGCGACGGCGTCGACAACGATTGCGACGCGGCGAGCCACTGCGAGGCGACGAGCTGCGCCGACATCGCGCTCGAGGATCCGTCGGCGCTCGACGGCGATTACACGCTGCACGTCGACCTCGACCCGGACCGGCCGTGGACCGCGTACTGCCATGACATGGCCGGCGAGCCGCGGACATACCTGTCGCTGGTGGCGGTCGGGGAGGGGCGTAACTTCGCGCAATACGCCGGCGACGCCTCGGTGCGGACCGCCTTCACGCGGGTGCGTATCGAGCCGACCACGCTGGCCGTCGACATCGACGACCTCACCTTCGCCAGCTCGAGCGGCGGGCTCTACCACGGCCAAGAACTGGTGACGTCGATGCCGTACGGGGTCGCGGAGGGCTGCGGGCATGTGGCGGAGCCGGGCGTCGCCAACGTCGACCTGACGGGCACGCCGTTCAAGATCGCCTCACCGTTCTGCACCCTGGGCTTCAACGCATTCGGCAGTGTGACGTTCAGTCAGGACGACCAGGTCGCGGACGTCGTGGGCGATGGAAATTGCGGCTGGACCTCGCCGACTTGCTCCTACGATCCGCATCAGCTCATGAACACAGTGAACGGGTGGATCCTTCAGCTCGCGTACGTCGAGCCGTAGGAGTCAGCGACGCGGCGCCGCTTCCCGGAGGAGCCGCGGGAGCCTGACGATGAACTCGCTGCCCCTGCCCGGACCGTCGCTGTGCGCGGTGACGGAGCCGCCGTGCAGCTCGACCAGGCGACGGACCAGCGCCAGGCCGATGCCGAGACCGCCTTGGGCCTGGTGGAAGGTGCGATCGGCCTGCGTGAACAGCTCGAAGACCTTCGGCAACACCTCACCAGGGATCCCGGTGCCCGAGTCGGCGACGCGGATCAGCACCCGCGCCTCGCTTGCGGCGAGCTCGACGGTGAGGCGGATCTGCCCGCCCTCGGGCGTGTACTTGGCGGCGTTGTCGAGCAGGTTCCCGACGACCTGGCTCAGGCGCGTGCGGTCGCCTTCGATCCAGATCGGCTCCTCCGGCAGCGTGAGGCGGAGTTGATGGCGCCGCGCCTCGATCCGCGACCGGGTCGTCTCGAGCGCCAGGCCGACGACCACGGCGACGTCGAGCGGAGCGCTCTGCAGCGTGAGCTTGTCCTGGACGAGCCGCGAGACGTCGAGCAGGTCGTCGACGACGCGGTGCAGCTGCCTGGCCTGGCGATCGATCATGTCGCGACACCAGCCCACCTGGGGATCGGCGAGCTCCTTGAGGCCCATCAGCTCGACTGCGCTGTGGATCGGCGCCAGCGGGTTGCGCAGCTCATGCGCCAGCATGGCCAGGAACTCGTCCTTCTGGCGGTCGGCCTGCCGCAGCTGCGCGTGCGTGCGTCGCAGCGCCTCCTCGGCCCGCTGGCGCTCGGTGACCTCTCCGGCGAGGGTGCGGTTGGCCTCGGCCAGGCCGGCGTTGGCCTGCTCGAGCACCGCGTTGAGCTGCTCGAGCTCGCGGGCCTTCTCGGCCTGCAGGGTCGTGTTGGTGAGCGCGAGCAGGGCGTTGGCCTGCTCGAGCTCGCGGTTGGCCCGCACCAGCTCCTGGCGATTGAGGCACAGCTCGACCAGCACCGAGACCTTGCCGCGCAGGATCTCGGGGACGATCGGGACGTAGACGTAGTCGACCGCGCCGAGCTCGTAGCCGCGGAGGGCGTCGAGCTCGGTCATGTCGTGGCCGGTGACGAAGATGATCGGCGTCCGCTCGAAGCGCGGGTGCTGGTGGATCAGCGCCGCGGTCTCGAAGCCGTCCATCTCCGGCATGCTGACGTCCAGGAGGATGACGGCGAATTCCTCGCGCAGGACCCTCTGCAGCGCTTCGGCGCCCGAGGTGGCGCGCACCAGGTTCTGCGCGAGCGGTGCGAGGATGGTCTCGTAGCTGAGCAGCCGGGCCGGCTGGTCGTCCACGAGGAGAATGTTGACTCTTCCAGGCGCGCTCATGACGCCGTCTCCGTCAGCGACAGAACGAAACGATTGTAGGGACCGTGCAAATGTATGGACCGAGCCGGGCGTGCGTGCTGCTTCCACTGGCTCGCCGGTGAGAGGTGCCTTTCTGGCCCCAGGATGTCCAGCGAAATCGATGTCGTCGTTGCCTTGCGATCCGCGGTGAGTTCGACGGAGAACCGTTGCGCGACCCGCAGCGTGGGCTTGCTGTGCCTGCTGTGCCTGCTCGCCGCGCCCGTCGCTCGAGTTCGAAAAAATCGGGTCCGAGCACATCCACGACCCGACCGTCAGGCCGCACGGGACGGAAGGGATCGCGGGTGCGCAGCGTCGACGCGATCCGCTGGCCGCTGCCGCGGGACCTCGGGCCCACCACGATCTGCCGTCGTGCTATTGCAGAGGCCGGCGGTAGCCTCGCCCGGTGCCCGCGGTTGCGCGTGGCGGCCTCGTCGCCATGCCTCCCGGGTTGACATCTCCGGTGTCCGTCTATCGCTCCGTTCGGAGCCCGTAATGCCTTCACAAGCCCTGCGGGAGGGCGGAAATTGCGCGCCAAAGTCGTGGGCCGCTCGCCTCGAGGCGGCGATTCGATTCACGCGACCTGAAGGGCCCATTGGCCGGTGAGTCTGCGCAAGGATTGTCATCCCGGGCGTACCTCGGCTTCGTGATCGGCGCGGTCCTTCTCAGTCGGACTTCGGTGAGGTAATGGGAGAACCATGGTGCTTGACTCGGATGCCTCCGCCGGCCGCTCGGGCAGGATGCACGTGCTCGCCGGTGGCGGCGAGATGGGCGCGCGCATGCGGGAGATCGACTGGGCGAAGACGCCGCTCGGTCCCGTCGACACCTGGCCGCAGAGCCTCAAGACCTGCGTGCGAATCATCCTGACCTCGCTCCAGCCGATGTTCGTCTGGTGGGGCGACGAGCTCATCAACCTGTACAACGACGCCTACAAGTCGATCGTCGGCGGCAAGCACCCGGAGGCGCTCGGCCAGCCCGCCTCCGTCGTATGGCGCGAGATCTGGGATCAGGTCGGGCCGCGCGCCGCGTCGGCGATGCGCCTCAACGAGGGCACCTACGATGAGGCGCTGCTGCTGATCATGGAGCGCTATGGCTACCCGGAGGAGACGTACTACACGTTCTCCTACAGTCCGGTGCCGAACGACCAGGGCGGGACCGGCGGGATCATCTGCGCCAACACCGACGATACGCAGCGGATCATCGGCGAGCGCCAGCTCTCGCTGCTGCGCGAGCTGGCGGCGCGCACGACCGAGGCGCGCACGTGGGAAGAGGTGTGCGTCCGCGGCGCGGCGTCGCTGCAGACCAACCCGAAGGACCTGCCGTTCGCGCTGATCTACATCGCCGACGCCGACCGGCGCCGCGTACAGCTCGCGGGAGCGGCCGGGCTCCCGCGCGGCCACGCCGGCGCGCCGGAGGTCGCGTCGACGCTCGAGGACTCCGTGTGGCCGTTCGCCGAGGCGCTCCACGGGCACGAGCGCGTCGTCGAGATACCGCCTGTCCTCGGGGACATCCCCGCCGGCGCCTGGCCGCGGCCGCCGACGCACGCGGTCGCCCTGCCGATCGCCCCGTCGGGGGAGACCGGTCGCGCCGGGGTCCTGCTCGTCGGCCTGAGCCCGTTCCGCAAGCTCGACGACAACTACCGCGGGTTCTTGCAGCTGGTCGCCGGGCAGCTCGCGGCCAGCATCGCCAACGCGCAGGCCTACGAGGAGGAGCGGCGGCGGGCCGAGGCGCTCGCCGAGCTCGATCGCGCCAAGACGATCTTCTTCAGCAACGTCAGCCACGAGTTCCGCACCCCGCTGACGCTGATGCTCGGCCCGCTCGAGGACGCGCTCTCGGCGGCCAAGCGCCGGCTCGAGGGCGCCGACCTTGACACCGCGTACCGCAACGCAGTCCGCCTGCTCAAGCTCGTCAACGTCCTGCTCGACTTCTCGCGCATCGAGGCCGGCCGGATCCAGGCGTCGTACGAGCCGACCGACTTGGCGGCGCTGACGACCGACCTGGCGAGCGCATTCCGCTCGGCTGTCGAGCGCGCGGGGCTCGTGTTCGACGTCGACTGCCCGCCGCTGTCCGAGCCGATCCACGTCGACCACGACATGTGGGAGAAGATCGTGCTCAACCTGCTGTCGAACGCGCTCAAGTTCACGTTCGAGGGCACGATCGCGGTCGCGTTGCGCCTGCACGGCGACCGCGTCGAGCTGACCGTCCGGGACACCGGCACCGGCATCCCGGAGCACGAGCTGTCGCACCTGTTCCGCCGCTTTCACCGGGTCCAGGGCGCGCGCTCGCGGACCCACGAGGGCTCGGGGATCGGGCTCGCGCTGGTCCACGAGCTCGTGCGCCTGCACGAGGGGACGATCCACGCCACCAGCGAGGTCGGCGTCGGCACGACGTTCACGGTCACGATCCCTCGCGGCCACGCGCACCTGCCCGCCGAAAAGATCAACGTCCGCCGCACGCAGCTATCGTCCGCGGCTGGCGCGGCGCCGTACGTGCAGGAGGCGCTGCGCTGGCTCGCGGGCCCGCAGCAAGGCGACGACGACCTCGCCGCGGACGCGCTGGTGGCGGCCTCCGACCCGGCGCTCGACGCCGGACCGTCGGCGCGGATCTTGCTCGCCGACGACAACGCCGACATGCGCGACTACGTCGGCCGCGTGCTGCAGCAGCGGTGGATCGTCGATGCCGTCCCGGACGGCGCTGTCGCGCTCGCGGCGGCGCTGGAGAACCCGCCCGACCTCGTCTTGACCGACGTCATGATGCCGAACCTCGACGGCTTCGGTCTGCTCCGCGCGCTGCGCGAGGACCCGCGCACGC
Source organism: Nannocystis sp. RBIL2 (assembly GCF_026626745.1). Taxonomy (GTDB): domain Bacteria; phylum Myxococcota_A; class Polyangia; order Nannocystales; family Nannocystaceae; genus Nannocystis. Next base: position 894,332 of record NZ_JAPNJW010000001.1, on the reverse strand, counting down.
GGCGGCTCCCGGTGCTGATGCTGTCGGCGCGCGCAGGCGAGGAGTCGCGCGTCGAGGGCCTCGAGGCCGGCGCCGACGACTACCTCGTCAAGCCGTTCTCCGCGCGCGAGCTGGTCGCCCGCGTCGCCACTCACCTGCAGATCGCCCGCCTGCGCGCCGCCGCGGAGCGCGAGCGCGAGAAGCTGTACGACCTGTTCATGCAGGCGCCCGTGCCGATCGCCGTGTTCGTCGGTCCGGAGCACCGCTACGAGGTCGCCAACCCGCCGTACTGCGAGATGCTCGGGCGTCCGGAGCTGGTGGGCAAGACCGTGCGCGAGGTGTTCCCGGAGATCGGCGAGCACGCCCTCATCACGTCTCTCGACGCAGTGCTGGCGACCGGCCAGCCCGTCCACGTGTTCGAGCTCAACATCCCGGTCCTGCGCCAGGGCGTCGTGCGGGAGGCGTACTTCAATTCTGTCGCGCAGCCGATCCGCGACGCGAGCGACGTGGTCACCGGCGCCATGGTCGTCGCCTTCGAGGTCACCGAGCAGGTGCTCGCGCGTCAACGCGTCGAGCGGCTCTCCGAGGAGCTGGCGCTCTCGAACAAGGAGCTCGACCAGTTCGCCTACGTCGCCTCGCACGACCTGAAGGCGCCGCTGCGTGGGATCGCCAGCCTGTCGCAGTGGATCGAGGAGGCGCTCGCCGACAAGCTCGACGAGGAGTCGCAGCGGCACATGCACCTGCTGCGCGGGCGCGTGCTCCGGCTCGAGACGCTGATCGACGGGATCCTCCACTACTCGCGCGCTGGCCGCGTCCGCGTCGATGCGATCACCGTCGACACCGGTCAGTTGTTGGCCGAGGTGGTCGAACTGCTGAGCCCGCCGCCCTCCGCACGGATCACGATCGCCCCGGGCATGCCGACGCTGACCACCGAGCGCGTCCCGCTCCAGCAGGTGTTCCAGAACCTGATCAGCAACGCCCTGAAGCACGCGCGCCGCGACGATGTCCACATCGCTGTCTCGTGGCGCGACGCCGGCCAACTGTACGAATTCTCGTTCCGCGACGACGGGCCGGGGATCGCGCCTGAATTCCACGAAAGGATTTGGGGCCTGTTCCAGACGCTCGAGTCGCGTGACAAGTTCGAGGGCGCGGGGATCGGGCTGTCGGTCGTCAAGAAGATCGTCGAGAGCCGCGGAGGCAGCGTCGCCCTCGAGTCGCAACCCGGCGCAGGAGCGACGTTCCTCGTGCGCTGGCCCAAGCGCTCGGGCTGAGAGCGGGCCCGGCGCGCCTTGCTTTCTTCGCCAGTCGCGTCGAAGCTGACTCTTCATCCCGCCAGAGACGGCCCTGACACGAGCCCTGATGGACAACCGCGAGCTGCACATCCTTCTGGTCGATGACGACGAGGTCGACGTCCTGACCGTCAAGCGCGCCTTCCAGCGCAACCGGCTGACCAACCCGATCCACGTCGCCAACAACGGGCTCGAGGCGCTGGAGAAGCTGCGCGACGGCTCGCTCGGACCGCGCCGGCTGGTGCTGCTCGACATCAACATGCCGAAGATGAACGGCATCGAGTTCCTGAGGGCCCTCCGCGCCGACTCGGCGCTGCAGACCACGGCGGTCGTGGTGCTGACGACCTCGAACGAGGAGCGCGACAAGATCGACGCGTTCAAGCTCAACGTCGCCGGCTACCTGCTCAAGCCGGTCACGTTCGGCAACTTCATCGACCTGATGGCGACGCTCAACAAGTACTGGACCCTGGTCGAGATGCCGTGACCCCGCCTCCCCCCGAGCAGGAGAATGTTTCGAGCCCGCGCCCCGGCGAGCCGGTGCGCGTGCTGGTGATCGACGACGACGAGCTCGACCGCGAGCTGGTCCGTCGAGCCTTTGCCAGGTCCGGCCTCGAGGTCACGCTGGTCGAGGAGGACGACCCGATCGCCGCGCTCGCGCGCCTGCGCCGGTCGCCGGTCGAGGTCGTGGTGCTCGACTATCAATTCCCGCGTCACGACGGCCTGGTCGTGCTCCGCGGGCTGCGAGAGCTCGACGTGTTCATGCCGGCGATCGTGCTCACCGGGCACGAGGACACCGCGCTGGCGGTCGAGCTGATGAAGAACGGGGCCGTCGACTACATCGCCAAGGGCGCGCTGACGCCTCAGCGGCTCGGGCAGAGCGTCCGCCACGCGCTGCGCCTGCGCGCGTCGGAGCTGGCGACCCGCGCGGCGCAGGAGGCCCTGCGCGCGAGCGAGGAGTTCAGCCGGCGGATCCTCGAGTCGAGCCACGACGGCATCGTCGTGCTCGACCTCGAGGGGCGCATGCTGTCGATCAGCCCCGGCGGACTGCGCATGCTCGGCGCCGCCGAGCCCGGCCAGCTCCGCGGCCGCCCGTGGGTCGAGCTGTGGAGCAGCGCGCACCGCCAGGAGGTCGCCGAGGCGCTCGCCACGGCGCGCGCCGGCAAGGTCGGTCGGCTCGTCGGGCGCGGGCCGACGCTCGACGGCGCGCCGGTGTGGTGGGACGTCATCGTCTCGCCGGTGCTCGACGCGAGCGGCAAGCCGGAGCGGCTGGTCGCCACTGCGCGTGACGTCACCGAGCAGCGACGCCAGGCGGAGTTCGAGCAGCAGCTGATCGGGATCGTCAGCCACGACCTGCGCAACCCGCTGTCGGCGATGCTGTACGGCGCCACGTTGATGGCCGAGACCCTGTCGCCCGACTCGCCGCATGCCGACGTCGTGCAGCGGATCGTCCGCAGCGGCGAGCGTGCGAGCCGGTTGATCCGCGACCTGCTCGACTTCACGCAGGTGCGCGCGAGCGGACGGCTCCCGATCGATCCCCAGCCGGTCGAGATCCACGAGGTGTGCCGGCACGTCGTCGACGAGATGGCGCTCAACCATCCCGACCGAATCATCGTCCACCAGGCCGAGGGCGACGGCCAAGGCCGCTGGGACCCCGATCGGCTCGCCCAGGCGGTCGGCAACCTCGTCCGCAACGCGCTCAGCTACGGGCTCCCCGGCACGCCGGTCACCGTCCGCAGCGTCGGCCATGGAACGCGCGCGCAGGTGCTCGTCCACAACGACGGCCCGCCCATCCCGCCGGAGTCGATCTCGTCGCTGTTCCAACCGTTCCGCCGCGGCGAGCAGCGCCTCGATCGCGAGCGAAGCATCGGCCTCGGCCTGTTCATCGTCCGCGAGATCGTCGACGCGCACGGCGGTTACGTGGCCGTACACTCGGCCGCGGGCGAAGGGACGACCTTCAACATCGACCTGCCGCGCCCGTAGGCAACCGCCGCTGGCCCGCGCCAGCTCCGGCCGGGCCGCGTCGAACCGGAGCACGATGTTTTGGCGGCCGCCATCGGCCGCGCGAACGGGTACCTTCGAGGGGTGATGCGCAAGCTTCGCTCCTCGCTCTGCGGTCTCCTCGTGTGCGCCTGCGGCGGCGCCGATCCCGAGCGTCCCGCGGACGTCGCCGACGCGCCGAATCCGGCCGCTACGGCCGGGCCCGTCGAAGCGCCGTGGATCGAGAGCCCCGCGCGCACATTCCCGGCGACCGCGATCGATCGCCGCGAAGCGCCGGTCTTCGGCCACCTGCTCCTCCCGCGACCCGCGGCGTGGCTCGCGGAGCTCGGCGAGCAGGTGCTGCCGCCGCGCATGAGCGGCCTGGCGACGCCGGCCGGGCTGCTCGGGTTCGTCGTGCTGTCGACCGGGCTGCCGCCGGCTCTGGCCGAACATGCCGATCTCGAGCGACCGTTCGGCTGCGTCGTCGGCGAGCTTTCGCCCGCGCCGCGGGTGGCCTGCTCGCTGGGTTACCGCGGCGGGGCCCTCCAGTTCACGACCGACGTCGGGGCCCGCCAGGCCGGCGCGAGCGGTCACGTCGCCGAGTTCGAGGTCGGTGGCTACCCCGTGTTCATCGACGCGATCGGCGGCGACGTCGTCTTGAGCGTCGAGACCGGCTTCTTCGCGGAGGTCGACGAATACATCGAGTCGGCGCTGGTCGGGCGCGCCGACGCGGTCCGCAGCGACCTCGAGTTCGTGGTGTTCTCCGAGCACCTGTACGCGCGCCATGGCGACACGCTCCTGGCGCTCGCCGACGTCCCCGAAGACAAGCTGGCCACCGGCCTGCTGAACGCCACCAGCGAGTCCGAGCGCCGCCTGTGGGAGATGCGGATCGAGGCCGAGCGTCGCAACGACCGCGCGGCGATGCAGAAGTTCGGCGAATACGTGCAGGTGACCGGGTTCGTCGATCTCGACCGCGGCCGGCTCTCTCTCGGCGCGCAGCTGATCCCGCGGGTCGGCGGTCGCTTCCCGGCGGACAGCCTGACGCGCGGGCGCAGCCTCGATCCGGAGCTCCTCGCCGGTCTGCCGCGTGAGGTGGTGGCGCTGGTGGCCTACGACATCGACCCGTGGGCGACCGTCGGCATCAATCGCTACACCTCGGGGCCGATCACCGAGGACGACGTGCGCAACGCGATCGCCAGCCTCGCCGCGCTGTGGGCGGCCGTCAACGACAGCTCGGCCAGCGCGGCCGAGGTCGCGCTGAACCGTCACTTCCTCGAGGATCGCGCGCTGTACAGCGGCTCGGCCGCGTGGGCGATGCTCGATCATCCGGGCACACCCTTGACCGTGGTCGGCATCCGGCGCCTCGCGCCCGGGCAGTCGGGCCGCGCGTCGTGGCTCGCCTGGACCGAGAACATGCAGTCAGGGGTGCTCCGCAGCGACCTGGCGAAGAGCTTCGCGTGGTCGTTCGTCCCGGGTGCATGGAGCCTCGACGGCGCCGAGGTCGATCGCTGGACCATTCGCGCGGTCCATGCCCGGGCGCTCGCCGAGATCGCAGCGATCGATCCGGCGCTCGCCTCGATCGCGCGTGAGGGGGTCGCCATCGACCGCGTCGAGCGCGACGGCTACGCCTACTTCGTCGTCGCCCCCGGCGCCGAGGAGGCGGTGCTGCGGCGGGTGTTCGCGGCGCGAGGCGGCGAGCACCGGCTCGGCGACGAGCCGCGGTTCAAGTCGCTGCGAGCCCGCGACCCCGAGGCGTTCATGCTGTTCGGCTTCGACCTCGCCCGGCTCCGCGGAGCGCTCGCCGCCCAGCCCAACCTGGTCCGGGCGCTCGACATGCAGAAGCTCGTCGAAGCCGACATCGGCGAGGCGCTCGACGACTTTCTGATGTCCTGCGGCGAGACCGAGCAAGGGCTCGCCCGCGGCGAACTGGTCATGGGCCCCGGGTTGCTGCGCGCGCTGCGTGCCCTCTAGATCGCCGGCCTGTCCCCACCGAAAGCACGACAACGAGCGTGCGTTCGAGCGGTGGAGCGGTCGCCGACGACGACCTGGCGTCGATTCGACGCCAGGTCCCGCGGGCATTCAGGCGGCGGCGAGCTGGGGGTCGAGGGCGAGGCGGGAGTGAACGCGCTGCAGCAGCGCGGCTTCGTCGGCGGAGACCTCGCCGTCGGCGCCGGCGATGGCCTCGAGGTAGCGGTAGACGGCCAGCTTCTGCGGCTCGTCGAGGACCTGCGCGAGTACGCCGGCCAGGTCGACCGGGTCCGGGAGGTCCTTCGGCCGCTGCAGCAGGCGCAGCAGCGCGTCGGCCTCGAAGTCTTCGAACAGGTTGGCGCCGATCCGGATCGCCGTGCTCACCTCGTCGCGCTCGATCTTGCCGTCGGCGGCGATCATCGCCGCGGCGAGGCCGTACGCGATGTGCACGATGCTCAAGCCGGCGTCGTCGGGCGGGATGCCGGCCTCCGCGAGCGCCTTGCGGACGGCCGCCGGATCGGGGCTCAGGACGGCGCCGCGGAAGACCCCGTAGACCAGCAGGAACGGGTTTATCACAAGCGCTGTGATGCTGAACCAACCGACCACGGCGGACAGGCCGACCTCCTTGAAGATCGACTTGCGCACGCACGAACGGCAGCCGATGAACTTCTTGGTGCCGATCTGATATGCGATGAGAAACCCGCGGACATAGGGTAGGGTGGCTAGGGTGTCGAGCTCGCGTTCCTGGCACGTGGGGCAGCGGTGGGCCATGTCATCCTCCTGTCTCTCGGACAGCGCCTCGAACTGTACCAGACTGGACCAGGGCGCCGGCATGGCATCAACGGGCGGAACTCCGTGCGAACGACGTTCTGTTCAATTGGGGCGGGGCGCTCGGACCGGAGGGGCCCTGCTGCCGGGGCGGATCATCGGCCCGCCGACGCGGATAGGGTCGGAGGCGCTTCAGCAGGGGCCTCGTACGCTCCGGGTCGCGATTCGCACTGTGAATATCGACCCGGGGCGGCCTTCAATAGACGTACTGCAGCAGATCTGGCCAGCCGTCGAGCTCGAGCTTGACCGGCGAGGGCATGAGCTGCTGCAGGGGCGTCAAGTCGACGACGCGCTGCTCCGTGATGAACGCCTCGCATGCGTCGCCCATGGCGTCGTGGTGGACCCGCACCAGCAGGATGTCGGTGTCGAGCACGATCCCGGCGAAGCACAGGGTGAAGTCGTGCATGGTGCACCCGCCGCAGTAGCCGACGTCGAGCACGAGGTCGTCGCCGACGACCTTCGCCGCGTCGATGGCGAACATGTCGCCCGCGCCGAGGTCGACGCTCGATCGACCCGCGAATCGGCGCAGGGCAGGGCGTGTGCGCCATCGATTCATGGCAACGTGTCCCGTTCATCGGAGATGTCATTGTCAGTAGGACTGGAGTCGGCCGTCGCTCGGCCGGGCGTCCGCGAGCCTGAGCTCGGTGCCTGTCTCGAAGGACGCTCGAGACATTCCTGGTAACGAGGGATTTTACCAAGCGCCCAGGCAGCTTCTCTGCGGAGCTTGCGCGCAAGCGTTTTTGGCACCGTGCTGCAGATGCGCGTGCGTCTTGCGTCGACGAAAGAGTTCAGTCGTCGCGCGCTCGCTTGCCGCGCCCGCGGGCCCGTCCCAAGAGGCCTCCGAGGTCATCATGCGCTCGCTCCTCCCTCGAAACATGTTCCTCACTCTGGCTGGCGCGCTCGTGGCGGTGCAGTTCTCGGGCTGCGCCAAGCGTGGTTCCCAGGACCCCGCCGACCCCGAGGTCGCGCCCGGCCCCGCCGAGCAGAAGATCGCCGGCGGCACGCTGTTCGAAAAACACTGCGCGAAGTGCCACGGCGCGCTCGGCAAGGGCAAGGACGATGTGCCCGCGGTGGTCGGCGAGGCGGCGCTGGCCCGCTTCAACAACGCGCAGGACGTGTTCGACTTCATCAGCAAAGAGATGCCCAAGGACAACCCCGGCAGCCTCAATGAGGGCGAGTACTGGGCAATCGTCGCCTTCGACCTCAAGGCCAACGGGGTCGACGCCGACGAGACAGTCGGCCCGCAGAACGCGTCCACCTTCCTGCTCCACTCGGAAGGCGACAAGGCCGACGACAAGCAGGACGCGGCCAAGGGCGATCACACCGGCGACCGGGTCTCGTCGGACGTCAACGAATAGACGTCCGGCGAGAGCCTCGCACCGTCGGCGACTCACGGGACGTGGACGACGACGTCGCTGAAGTACTGACTGGAGAGCGAATTGTCCTTGCAGATCGTGCCGCTGATCAGGTGTTCGCCCTGGTCGAAGACGATCTGCACGTCGTGGGTGTCGGGGTAGACGACGATGCTCTCCGGCCCCGAGTCGCTCGGGAACGAGGTGATGTTCTGGACCAGCACCGGCGCCTGGTCGGCGACGCCGCTCCACTTGTAGAGGCGGTACGGCCCCGCGGTGCCGTCCTTCGGCCCGCCGAGGATCAGCATCGCCGCGTGAACCGGTGACCACGCCATCCCGCGCACGCGCAGGCCGCCGAGGTCGAGCAGGATCGCCTCGCCGAACTGCGCGACGGCGCCGTTCAGCGCTGCGTCGGCGTTGAGCAGCGTGACCAGGATCGCGTCGGTGCCTTGTAGCGGGTTGCGGAAGCCGATCACCAACTGCTTGGGGCGCTGTGCCGTGGGCAGCCAGGCGAGGCCCTCGATGTTGGCGCCGTTCACCTTGGGCGCGAGGTTGGCGTCGGTGGACTTGCTCAGGTTGGCCGCGGTGCTGAGCGTCGCTATCACGCTCGCGTTCGGCGTCAGCCAGTTGGCGCTCTTGATCATGTCGTCGAGAAGCTTCGAGGTATAGCCGACGGTCGTCAGCGACACGTTCGGTGCGGTCCCGGCGACGTCGACGGCGAAGAAGCGGTAGCGCATCCGCTCGAGCTTGCCGCTCTTGTCGCGCCCGTGCGAGCTGACGACGTAGATCCGGTCGCCGATCCGCGCCGCGTCCTCGAGGTCCGCTTCGTCGGAGCTCGACAGGCCGATGCTGGAGGACACGTCGAAGGTCTTGGCGGCGTTGGCGTCGGCGCCGCGCTGGTAGACTCGCAGGCCCTGGTTTTCGTCGTTGCCGTCGAGGAAGTAGGCGCCGTCGAGGGCGACGCCGAACGAACCGTCGCAGCTCTGCTTGTATTTGCCGGGCGTCGGGTCGAGCACGACCTCGCCGCCGTCGTCACCGGTGGTGCCGCCCTCCTCGGCCTCGTGCCAGGTCACGCTCAGCTTGGGCCGCTTGGCCTTGGTGCCGTACTCGCTGGCGCGGAACTCGAGCCGATTGCTGGTACCCGCACCGTCGAGGAAGAAGCCGCGGTTCTTGCCCGGGTTCGCCACCCACTGCTGCACCAGCGCGACGCCGGCGGCGTTGAGGGAGAAGGTGACGGCGCCGGTGTCGGCCGCGGAGAACGAGCCGAGCGCGGCGGTCCCGCGGTCACTCACGCCGTAGCCGCCGGCCGTCTGCCAGCTGCTGCCGGTGTTCCACACCTTCCAGGTCGCGTTCGCCTCGTTCCACGCGCGCTTGGCCTCGTACAGCGAGAACGTCTCCGGGCTCTTGTCGGAGATCTCGAGGGTGATGCTGACCGACTCGACGACCGCGGTGGTCGGGATCGCGGCGCTCAGGTCCCACGACAGCAGCGCCAGGACCTCGGTGTCCGCCTCGACCGACAGGCTGGTATCGGCGCCGTTCTTGGCGGTGGGCGAGTCGCCGTCGAGCATGGTGTCGCGAGTGCCGGCGTAGCTGCTGGTCGGCGCCTGGCCGTCCTGGAAGCTGACGGTCACCGGCCCGCCGGCGCGCGCGAACACGGCATCGTCGTCGCCGTCTTCGCAACCGTGTGACATGAACGCGAGCGCGCCGCTCGCAACGAGGGACAGGACATGAATGCAGCGAGTGTGATGCATGGGATGACGCGACCATCGGGCCGGACAGGCCCGCGCCGGGCATCCTAGGTATTCTCGATCATGAATGCGGTGACATGTCGGTCACAGCCCGGCGGCACCTCGTGACGACGATTCCGTCGCGGGCGCGCGCGCCGATCGATTGGCTGGCCTCGGTCACGAAGGCCCGCGGCGCGCTCGCGGGCGCGGCCGTGCCGGCGCTCGACTCGAGCGGCTCCCGTGTTCGTCGCGCTGCGAGTCGCAGCCTGAGCCTCGCCAGAGAGGCCGCGCCGATCGCCGCGACGGCCGCGAGAGTCCCGAACACCCAATTTCGCTCCGCGGCTGCCAATCCGCCGAGCACGAGCATCACCAGCAGCGAGCTGGCGAGCATCACGCCGAGCATGGGCGTGGAGTGTTCCTGCGAGCGCAGCGCCATGCGCCTGCGATCACACGCCGAAGTCCCGCACTGGCTGTCGGGTATGCGCAGTCGACGCTCTCCCTACTTCGGAAGCGCCGTGCGCGCAATGTGGTCTTCGGGCCGACGCAGAGCCCGACGTCTCCCGGCGCCGAGGGAACGATGTCGACCAATCCCGCTCGCAGGGCGCCTGCAGGGGCCGACGAGCGCGTTGCGCGTTGTGGCGCATTCAGGAAAACATTTTCTGGCGATGGGTTATTCTGGCCCCAGCATGGACGAGCGTTCGAGTGGCCCCGAGGACGCGTCGGCGACGGCGCTGGCGGATGATTGGTCCGTCCTCCTGGCAGTGACCGAGCAGCTGAACGAGGCGACGGTCCGCGAAGCCACGCTGCAGGCATTCCTCCTGGCGGCGCCGCGGCGCGACGAGGCCGAGGTGGTGCTCTGCACCGTCGAGCACGACGCCGCCGACAAGCCGGAGTGGCTCTCGGTCGCGGTGGTCCGGCCAGCAGCGGTGCGGCCGGCGCGGGCCCACGTCGGCGGCCGCTACCACCTCCCCGACATGCCGTTCTCACGGGTCTGGCTCGAGCAGCCGGGCGTGCCGGTGCTCGTCGGATCTGCCGCGACCGATCCGCGGATCGATCCGGTCCTGCGCGACATGTGGGCGGCCGCCGGCATCAAGGCGGCGCTGATGATCGCGTTGACCCTGCGCGGCCGCGTCGTCGGCGTGTTCTCGATACAGTGGAGCTGCGAGGTGCCGCTCGGCCCGCGGGAGCAGCGGATCTACCAGATCCTCTCGCGCAACGCGGCGCTGTTGCTCGAGAACATGGTGATCGTCGATCGCCTGCAGGCCGCGCTGGCCGAGCGCAGCGCGCCGCTGATCCCGATCACCGACGACATCCTGGTCATGCCGCTGATCGGCACGCTCGACGAGAGCCGCCGCGCGCGGATCCTCGAGGTGGCGCTGCAGGGGTCGTCCGCCGCGCGGGTCACGATCATCGACATCACCGGCGTCCCGTCGCTCGACGTCCACGGCGCCGCGCTCCTCACCAGCACCGCCCAGGCGCTGCGGCTGCTCGGCGTGCTCCCGATCCTGAGCGGCGTGCGTGCGGAGGTCGCCCGGGACCTGATGTCTTTCGGCGATGCGCTGACCGGCATCGTGACCTGCGGGACGCTCCAGGCCAGCGTCGAATACGCCCTGCGGCAGCTCGGCAAGTCGTATTCGCGCGCGATCTAGGCCCGCGCCGCGGCTCGGTCCGGTCGTCGTGGTATATCGCGGCGATGACGACCCCATCCGAGTCGGGCCGGCGCGCCGGGACGAACGTGCTCCGCGAATGGATGCCCGACCGGATCCTTCGCCTCATGGTGTTGCAGCAATTGATCGACGTCGGTGAGGTCGAGCCGATCACCGCCGAGGCGGCCTACCCGGCGGTCCGCGGCGAGCCGTACGACGCGTGGGCGGAAGACGGCCATCGCTTCAACGAGGACATCGCGGCGTACATCGACGACACGCCGGTCGACGAGGCGATGCTGGCGAAGGTGACGCGGTTGCCCACGGACCCGACTGCGGACCTCGTGTTCGTGATCTGGCCGCAATTCGACGGCGAGAGCGACGAGTTCGACGTCACCGATCTGTCCGGCCTCGATCGCTTGCCCGCGCTCGCGGAGCTGTTCGTCGAGGTCCACCGCCAGGCCGACCTCGCGGTCGTGGCGCGTTGCGCCCACCTGACCGCGGCGTCGCTGGACTGCCGCGTGCCTGTCGACCTCTCCCCGCTGGCCGCGGCGCGCGGGCTGCAGACGCTGGATCTGCGGCACGCCGAGAACGTCGCCGACCTCGCCTGGCTGCGCGCGCTGCCGGAGCTGGCCACGCTCCGGCTGCACGGCGATCCGCAGGCGCTCGATCTGCGGCCCCTGCTCGACATGCCCGCGCTCGGCTCGTTCGCCCTGCTGCGCACTGCGTTCGTCGAGGGGACGAACCCGTCCGTGCTGACGTTCGGGGACAACGCGCTGGTCCTCGCCGCCCTGTTCGTCCGCGGCGTCGCGGTGGAGACGCGCTGAGGCTGACCGGCGGTCGCGCGGGTCCGCCCCGGTCGCGGCCGCCGTGGGGTCCTTCGGCTTGACAAATGGTTCACGCGGATGAACCATTTGCTCACGCAAACTATGGTCCGCAGCCCCGACGACCCTGTCAATGCCCGCCTGGGCGGCCTGATCGAGGCGTTCATGAACCGGGTCGCCCATCCTCGCGGGCGCGCGCTGGCGTTCTTGACCCGGTCGTCGGTCACCGTCGACCAGGCGATCCTCGTGAACCACGCGCTGGCCCGGCCCGGCAGCACCCCGACCAGCCTGGCGGCGACGATGAACCTGTCGCTGCCCTCGATCAGCCAGATGCTCGAGCGGCTGGCGCGGCTCGGCATGCTCCGGCGCACCGAAGACCCGGCCGATCGCCGACGCAAGACGATCGAGGTCACGCCGAAGGCGCGACGGTTCCTCCGCGAGCTGCAGGCGGTCCGCTCGCAGGAGTTCTCGGCCGGCGCGGCTGCCCTGTCGCCGGCCACGCAGCAGCGGCTCGTCGCGGCGCTCGAGCGAGCGCTGACCGAGCTCGACGCCGACCCGTCCGGAGGAGAACCGCGATGATTCAGCTCGACCACCTGGCCGTCGAGGCGCGCGACGTCGCCGCCTCGGCGCGATTCCTGGCCGACATCCTCGGCCTCGCGGGGCCCGTGCCCGAGGGCGAGGACGACGACATGTTCCGCATCGACCTCGACCACGGCGTGTTCGTCCTGTTCTCGCCGGCGAGCGAGCCGCGCTTCTCACACGTCGCTTTCCGCGTCGACGCTGCTCGCTTCGAAAGCATCGTCGACCGCCTGCGCGCGCGGGGGGTCGCGTTCGGCAACGATCATGACGACACCCGCAATCACCGGACCGAGGACTTCCTCGGTGGTGCGGGCCGCGTCTATTTTCACGACGCCGACGGTCACCTGTGGGAGGTGACCTGCTGAGGCGCCTTCTCGCAAGGCCCGGGGCTGTTCGCCGCGCGCCTCAGGGCGCGAGGCCGTCGAGCTCGATGCGGAGCGCGCGGACGACGATCTCGCCCGGGAGGGCGCCGTGCAGGCGCAGGCCAACCGCCAGCGAGCTGCCGTACGCCTGCGCGTGCGTGGCGACGAGGGTGTCGCCGAACTCCCCCCAGGCGTCGAACGTCGCCAGCCGGGGGATGGGCAGGGTGAGGACCTCGAGCGGGTCGGTGCCGTCCATGGCCACGCGGAACAGGTGCAGCGTCGAGGTGGTGGCGTCGCTGACCACCGAGGGCTGGCAGAAGCAGCCGATGCGGTCCTGGCAATCGAGGGTGTACTCGTAGGTGGTGTCGAGCTGGGTGGTGATCACGACGGCCCAGGCGAGGCCGTCCGGCGTGCGGGCGAGGGTGGCGGTTTGGTCCTCGAAGCCGGTGGCCGTGGCGCTGCACGACGCCGGGCACGTGTCGTCGTCCTCGGGGAACACGGAACCCTCGCACTGGCCCTCGAGCAGGCCGAAGCCGGGGATCTGGGCGGCGGCGCTGGTCTCGTCGTCGATCGGCCAGGCGACCTCGAGGAGAGCGTCGTCCTGGATGAGCGCGGCGAACGGAGCCCCGACCGGCGGGGTCGGCTGCGCGCTCGGGGCCAGGAAGTAGTGCTGGCTGTCGGACGAGTTGAAGTTCTTGCCGAGGCGCTGCACGGCGCCGTCGACCTCGACGTCGAGCCAGTACAAAGTGTCGTCCTGACGCATGTCGGCGGCGAGGAGGCGCCCCTTCGCGTCGCGTCCGAACTTGGGCGTGCCATAGCCGCCGGTCGGGAAGGCGACGGGCGTGCTGGTCCATGTGCCCTGGTCGTCGCGGACGAGCTCGCGGAAATCCTCGGGCCCCTCGCCGAAGTGCCAGATGTGCGGCCGGCCGTCGGGTAGGACCTGGAACCCGGCCAGCGGCTCGCCGGCGATGCCCACGTGGGCGGTCTCCTCGGCCCAATCATGAGCCTCGGCGACGTAGGCGATGTCCGAGTCGCCGGGATCGAGCGTGCCCTGGACCTCGGCGGCGACGTGCAGATCGCCGCCGGGGCCGGCGGCGAGGTGAATCGTGCTGCGCGCGAAGCGGGCCGGCAGCGTGACTCGCTGGGCCGAGTCGGTCGTGACGCGGAAGAGCATGCTGTCGGAGCCGCTCGCGGTGGCGACCCATGTGACGTCGGGCGTGGGAGCGACGCGGACGCCAGGGCTGCCGAATTCGAGGTCGCCGCATCGAAGCTCGACGTCGGCGGAGATCGGGCACATCCCGGAGGGACAGACGGCAGCGGCGTGGTCGCCCGGGAAGACCTCGACGTCGCACGCGGGCGGCGGCGGATCGACGGTCGTGGTGGACGTGGTGGTCGGCTCGTCGAGCGTGGTCGTGGAGGTCGGGGTGAGGGTGGTGGTGGTGGTGGTCGTGGTCTCGCCGGGATCGGTGGTGCCGTCGGTGGTGGTCTGGGTGCCGCCGTCGGTGGTGGCGTCGCTGGTCGAGGTCGAAGGGCCACACGCGAGGGACAGGGCGCTGGCGTTGGCGAGGAGCATAAGTAGGCTGCGCATGCGCGGGAGGCTATCACAGACCCGGGGCGCGGCGGCGCGAAGTATCGGCAGGTATACCGCCGGTGGTGATAGTCGCCCGAGGCAATGGCGGTAGAGCATTGCATGCACCGCAGGCGCCGGGAGTGTCATGCGCACGCTGCGCGTGACCCGTGCGGGGAGCGTTGCAGCCCCTCGCTACATCGCGCGGAGCGCTTCCTTCCATTTCGACGTGGATCGAGGCGTCGGCGGGATCGGGTATAAGTCCCGCCGCTCCTGGAGAGCGAAGACGGATGAGACATTTACTTGGGTTGGGGATGGTATGGGCCGCTGCGCTGTTCACCGCGTGCGGCAGCGACGGAGGCACGAGCACCGAAACAGGCGGAGGCAGCACGACGTCGTCGTCGTCGACGACGGGAGGAGGCGACACGAGCTCGAGCAGCCAGGGCACGTCCTCGCCCGCGACGACGAGCGATGAAACGAGCACGAGCACTAGCACGAGCGACTCGAGCACTTCCTCGCCCACCACGACGGGCGACGAATCCGCGCCGGACTGGGTCTCGGAGGTGCCTGCGGGCGGCGGCTGGTTCGAGCTCACGGCCTCCGAGCCGTTCGAGCAGTGGGCGGCGGCGAACCTCGAGCCCGCGACCGGCTACTTCGGCTCGGCGCCCATCGGAGCAGTGCGCGACGCGTACTGCAACCCGATCTTCGATCACGCGGGCAAGGCGTTCTACATGTTCGGCGGCGGCCACTTCGATGGCAGCATCAACGCCGTCTTCAAGCTCGATGCAAAGACGTTGCAGTACAGCATCGCGGTGCCGCCGACGCCGCCCTCCGCGTATCCGCCGGCCTATACCGCGCCGAACTCTGCCATCGTCTATCCGTCCGGGGCGTCGAACGGGTTCTTCCAGAGCGCGGAGACGCTGATGGACCCCGCCGATACGCCCTTCGCGGCGCCGTTCGCCGCGCCCCAGTCGAGCCACACCTATTCGGCGATGAGCTTCGTCGACGGCAAGCTGGTCCTGCATTACGGCCCCGTGCGCGACGCCGACGTGGTGAGCGGGACGTGGACCTACCTCGACAAGGACACGTACGGACCGCAGCTCGTGCAGTTCGATCCCAACTACGGCGAAGCGGTGCTCCAGTCGGGTACGCACACCGCCAACGATCCGGAGACCGGCAAGGCGTGGACGACCCTGGTCTCCGGCGATGCCGGCCTGAACTGGCGCACCCGCGTGCTCGTGATCGAACCCGCGACGCACACGATCGAGGAGGTCGTGAACGCCCCGTGGGACGTGAACGGCAGCTCGTCGATCGTGGTCGGCGGGTCACACGTCTACCTGTTCACGCCGACGGTCGCCGACGACATGGCGACCTCGACTCGCGGCTGGCGCATCGACAAGGCGACGCTCGCGGTCGAGCACCTGACGCTCACCGGTGATCTGCCGAGCTGGCCCGACGGCGCGCCGACCCAGGAGAGCGTGGTGGTCTTCTTCGACGGGACCCGGCTGAACTTCTGGAACTACAGCGTGGACGCCGATAGCGACGCGTTCTTCCGCCTCGATCTCGAGCCCGCGAGCGGCTCCGGCACGCAGGAGGATCCGTACGTGCTGACGGCCGAGAGAGACCAGCGCCCGGTCTCGACGATGCCCGCGCCGGCGCTGACGTACGACCTGACCTACATCGACGACTGGGGCGTCGTGCTGTTCCTGCCGAAGGCCAACGCCAAGCTGTGGGCGATCAAGCTCTGAAGCGATCGGGCGCCCTCGTCCCCTTCCGGCAACGGTCGAGGCCGGTGGCGCAAGGACCCGCACCCGTGGACCTTCAGCCGTGTCGCGCGGGCGGTGCACTCTGAGGGTCCCTCCGAGGAGAGACCCATGCGTGGACTCAAAACGCTCGTATGTGCCCTCGCGCTCGCTGCCTGCGAAGGCGGCGATGGTGGAGCCGACAGCAACAACGGTCAGGTCAGCGACGAGCTCGAGGGCTACTGCATCGCCACCTTCACGGGCAGCCACGAGTTCCTCAACCTGAGCGGCGGCGTCGCGCTCAGCGTCGAGGAGGGGCAGCGCTACCTGCTCACCGGTCTGCCGGACTCGCCGGCGATCGTGTACCAGCACAAGGACGGGGCGTTCGACCTCGAGCTCGACGTGGCCACCGCGCCGATCGAGGCGCCGTGCCTCGCCGACGGCGCGGCGCTGACGTGGGAGTACGTCGCGTTCGCCAAGCTCGAGGTGTATTCGGACCAGGCCCTGCAAGACCTGGTGTGCACGATCGAGAAGTTCGCGAGCGGCAGCGGGATGGGCTTCGGCTACGGCTACGTCGCGGACAACGTCTACGAGGTCTTCCCGGGCGGCGAGTTCTGCGACGGCCTGAAGTCGGGCTACGTGCGGGCGTCGCGGATCACGGTCGGCGACATGGGCCACGTCGGGGTGCCCGTCCTGCAGCTCTTCAAGCTCGAGGAGTGAGTCCGGCAGAGAGCGAGAGCGCCGAGCTGACCTCGGCGAGCTCTCGGCGTCGCGGCTGCCGTGCGGCCGCGCCGCGCGATCGATGGTGTCGCGGCTGCGGCTCGCAGGGTATCCTCCGCACCGGGGACGCCATGACGATCGACACCGACCATTCGTGGTCCGAGATCATCGACGAGCAGGACGGCTGGCGGGAGATCCACGTCAATTGCATCTTCGCCGACGAGGTCGACTTGCCGTCGCTGCTGGCGCGGCCCGAGCTCGATGCGACCGGCGAGCTGTGGATCGAGCACTGGATGACCGCCGATACGCTGCGGGACGACTATCGCCCGTGATTCGACGCCCTGGCCGGGCGACCCTTGCCGGCGCTGCGCAGCCTGACTTTCGGCGGCTACTCGGACCGTTCGATCGACGCGCATCTGGGGACGGCGGCCGGGCTCGCCGCGACGCTGGAGACGCTCGATCGCTTGGTGCTCGTCGGCGATGGCTCGCAGCTCGCGCCGATCCGCGCGCCGCGATTGCGCGAGCTGTGGCTCGAGCACGGCGCCTTCCCGGCCGCGGTCGCGCGGGAGGTGCTGGCGACCAGCGTGTTGCCGTCGCTGGTGGCGGCGCGGATCCGGCTGAACAACATGGACGGCAGAGATCCGGACCTGGCGACGTTTGGCCGGATCGCCGCGCTGTTCGAGCGCGACGACATCAAGCTCGAGCATCTCACGCTCTCGGGCGTGGCGTTCGCGCGCGACGACTTCGCTACGCTGCTCGCCTCGCCGGTGACGACCCGCCTGAAGCTGCTCGACCTCGGCCGCGGTTGCACGGTCGAGGGCGGCGCCGAGACGGTGCTGAAGCTGCGCGAGCGGCTCTCGGACGTGCTCGTCGTGCCGCCGATGGGCGTCGAGGCGGCCGCGCTCGTCGCCGGCGGGCTGCGGTCCTGCGCGCGCCACGAGCTCCATGCGATGATCGGCCCGGCGGTCCCGAGTCGCTGGTAGATCGCCGCGGCGCAACAAGCCCGTGCATGCCGCCCGGCGAATATCCACGGTGACGAGGCGGGCGCGCGCGAGGGCAGTGCGCGGCGCGCTTGGAGAGTTGCAGCGGTGCGAACGGGGCTCGCACCGTTGCGACGACGCAGCGGCCCGTGACGCGTACACTGGCCGCATACGCTTACGGGCGCGACTGTGAGCATTGTTCACGGCACGCACGAGTCACCGCTGATTCATCCATCAGCACGAGGAACCAACCATGAAGAAGCTTGCTTTCATTCTGTCCTTCGCAGTCGGCATCATCATCGCCAACACCGCGCTGGCCGCCCAGCCCACCAAGGCCTGCACCGCCAGCAACGAGGGCGAGACCGTGACCACCTGGAACAAGGCGCACACGCGCTCGGAGACTTACCTCTGCAGCTCGGGCTGGCAGTTGATCCGCGTCTGCGCCAACGGCGTCTGCGAAGAATACTGAGGCGTCGCTCCTGCGCTCATTTGGACTCGATCCGCCCGAGCGGGTCGGCGGCGCGGGTGAACGCATGTTGGGCCGCTTGCCACGCGGGGTCTCCGGGATAGAGCTGCGTGCGGAGGTAGGCCGCCGAGAGGCGCTGGACCGCGGCGACGCGGGCGGGGTTCTCGTCGGTGGTCTCGGCGGCGTCGTAGCCCGAGACGCCGCCGAGGCCGTGCCCCGCGTCGAACAGGGTGAGCAGGGATTTGGGGCCAGGCGCGAGGACGTAGGGATCGGCGTGCCAGGCGGCGCCTGCGGTGGTGAGGTGGGGAGACCCGTCCTTGTCGCCGGCGACGACGAGCGCGGGCGTCGTCATCGTCGAGAAGTCGATGGTCGAGAAGAATGGGTAGTGCTCGGCTGCGTACTTGCTGAGGGCGTCGCCTCGGCCCGGCGCGGCGAGCAGCACGCCCGCGCGGATCCGCGGCTCCGCGAGGCTCACCTCGCTGCCGTCGCGTGGATCCCGGAGCCGCGCGCCGAGCAGCACGCTCGCGGTGTGCCCGCCCATCGAGTGGCCGAGGACGGCGACCTTGCTGCGATCGACGCGTCCGGCGAGCGCAGGCGCGGCGCGTTCGATCGCGTCGAGCTGGTCGAGGATCTGCTTCATGTCCTCGGCGCGCGAGCGCCAGAAGAGCGGCGCATCGGGGTGATCGGAGCTGCGGAAGGGCAGCGTCTTCGAGTCGAGGTGGGTGGGCTGGATCACGACGAAGCCGTGAGCCGCGAAGGAGTGGGCGAGGGGGGCGTAGCCGTTCAGGGAGGAGAGATGGTTGGAGGGGCCGTGGCCGTGCGAGAGCAGGAGGATGGGCAGCTCGCCGCCGGTCACGGGCGCCGTGACGCGCAGCTGAAGATCCACCGCGCGGCCGGGGACCGGCAGCACGATGGGGCTGATCGAGAGGACCTGGGTGGGGCGCGCTGCGGGAGTGGGTTCGGTCATGGTGTGGATTCCCTTCGCCTCCGTGGGTAGCTCGGGTGACCGATGTCCGATTGGAAGGACCGGACATTTCCGGAGCGACACTGACGCGCCGGCTTGAACGATCGCCGTCGGCGCGCGACAGTACGTGGGTGCTGCACACGCTGAGCGCCACCGCCGCGACCTCTCCGCTCTCGCGCTTCATCGAGGACGTGCTCGTGCTCGTGCCGGCCGCCGGACGCGCGCGTTACGAGCGACTGCCCGACGGAAGGACGACGGTCGTGTTTCGCGTGCTCGAGGAGGGCCGCAGCGGCGATGTGTGCGTCGTCGGCCCGCGCATGCGCGCGCTGTTCAAGGACGGCGGCGGCGTCGCGCGGGCGATCGTCCTGCAGCTCAAGCCCGGCTGGTCGACGGCGCTGCTCGGCGTGGCAGCGAACGCGCTGACGGATCGGGTCGTGCCGCTGGAAGACATCTGGGGCCGCCCGGGCAGCGAGCTCTGCGACGCGCTGCTGGCGACGCGGAGCCTGCCGGAGGTGCTCGAGCGGGTGTCCAGCGCGATCGCGCTGCGGACGAGCGACAGCTTCGAGACGTCATCGGCACGGCTGGCGCGCCGCGCGGTTCACCTGTTCGAAGCAGGCGAGGCCCGGGTGGAGCGCGTGGCGGAGCAGCTCGGCGTCACTGCGCGGCATCTTCGCCGCACCTTCACGGAGTGCGTCGGCATCGGCCCGAAGGACTTCGCGCGCACGGTCCGCCTGCGACGCGCGGTGCGGATGGCGGCGACGTCGAAGGACTGGGCGCGCATCGCCGCAGACGCGGGCTATTACGACCAGGCGCACCTCATCACCGACTTTCGCGAGCTCGTCGGGCTGACGCCGGGCACCTTCCTCAAGCGTCGCGTCGACTCCGGTGAGGCGGAGGTCGGGCTCCGCGACTGAGCGCCGACGCGGCCGTCAGACTTGCCAGAGGCGGAGGCCGTACGCGTCGGCGGCGACGCAGAGCACGCCGTCGACCGAGAGGGCGAGCCCCTCGGCGTCGATCGTGATGCGCGGGCGCTCGGGGTTCCGTCCGAGGTCGACGCGCTCGAGGAGCGTGCCCTGCTTCGCGTCGTAGAGGCTCACGGTGCTCGTCACTGTCTTGCTGGCCGCGTCGTACACCCGCTCGCTGACGACGAGGCGCGCGCCGTCAGGCGAGAACGCGAGGTGGAAGCCGGCGTCGGGGGTCTCGTCCGGATGGATGGCGCCGCCCTGGAGCTCGTGGAGGACGCGGCCGGACTCGAGCTCGACGATCCGCACCCCCACCGATCGCTTGCCGATCGAGCCGAGAGCCACGAGCGCGCCGTCGGCCGAGGCGGCGAACACCGAGGCGCCGGCCCAGGTCGTCACGAGCGCGCCGGTCTCGAGGTCGAAGAGCTTCACCGCGGACGGGCCGGTGAGCATCATGGTGCCCGCGTCGTAGGCCTGGACGTGGGCGAGCAACCGGTCGCCGGCGGCGCCGAGCCGGCGCACTTGCTTCACGCGGGGCACGGTCTTCAGCGTCCGCTGCGTGGCGAGGTCGAGGACGTGCAGGGTGTCGGCGGTGTCGGCGACGACGACCCGGCCGCCGCCCACACAGGCCAGAGTCGTGAGCGCGTGGCCGGGCCGCCACGGCTCGCGCTGGAGCGGCTTGCCCGTGGCGCACGCGCGCAGCACGAGCCGATCGGCGGGCTCGTTCGCCCGCGATTGCTCGAGCACCGCGACTGTCTGGCCGTCCACGGACAGGTCCATCGCCGCCGCGTGCTTCTGCTTCCACAGGCGCTCGCGTCGGCCCACGTCGTGGACGAAGAGCTCGTAGTTGGCGCCCCAGACCGCGAGGCGCTGGCCGTCGGGGCTGAACGCCACGCGGCGCGGGTATTCCTCGTCGAGGACCGCGGGCGGCTGCTTCAGCGGCGGGAAGGACGGGCGGACGGCCGGCGGATCGCTCGTGGCGGCGAGCACCTGCGGGCGCACGGGGCCGGGCGCTTTCTTCTTCGGCAGGCGCGCGAGGAGGGGAGCCCACTCCTCCGCCGGAACATCCTCGAAGGCGCGCTCGAGCTCTGCGCGGAGATCGATGTTGAGGCTCGCCTCGGCCTTCTTGTCGAGGAAGGCGAAGTACCAGCGCCACGTGCCGAACTTCGAGAACCACGTGACGAATTCGGCGAAGCTGAGGCCCTTCAGCGGGTACGCCGCGTCGGCGCGGTGTACGAGGTAGATCGTCGGTTCCTCGGCGAAGTAGTCGATGGCGAGCTCGTTCGACTCGCCCGCGACGCTGGCGAGCAGCTTGAGCCGCATGCGGAGGTTGAGCGGGTCGATCGACTTCTTGTCGAAGTAGTCCCCGTGCTCGTTGAAGAACTGCTCGTAGAAGGGGAGGTCCGTCCACTCGAGCTCGTCCACGTCGGCCTTCTTGACGACGCGGTGCTCGCGGAACGCCCCCCTCTTGAGCCCGCCGAACATCTCGGCGAGACCGACGAGGACGGCCTCTTCGCCGTTCCAGGACAGCTTCAGGCCGTCGCTCTTGGCGTAGAAGCGGGCGACGTCGCGCGGCAGACCGCCCGGGAGGACGGCGGCGATCGCCGGCTTGAGCTTCGCCAGCTTGCTCGGGGGGGACTTGAGGCGGCGTTCCATGCCGGCGCGAAGACACCACGGATCGGGGCGCGAAGAGAAGCGGAGATCCCCGGATGCTCATGACGCGAGAGAGGGGGGCGCTGCCAGAGGAATACGTGTCGCTGTTTCGAGTGGCTACTTCGCCGCGCTCCCGAGCGGAGCGTTCAGGGGGCGAGATGCAGGGGTCTCCTCGTCGACAGCGATCGGCTCGCCCGTTCTTCGGCGATGGTGGAGGCGGCGATCGCCAGCAGTTGCGGAGAGTCGGCTGTCGCTCCGCGACGTGATGCTGTCACGTTGCCTCGCGGCGGCGCGGAGATCACGAGCTTAGCGAGCCCGAGGTCGAGCTGCCGCTGCGGCCGAGCACGCTCGGCAAGGCGAGAAAGCGGCCGCAAACTGCGCCGGCGGGCTCGTCGGGGGGGTCCGTCGCGCAGCGGTCGGGCGCGCGGGCGGGAGGACGCTGCGGCCGCGCCAGGTCGGGGGCGTCGATCATGGTTCTTGGGTGGTGCGTCTCCTCCGCCTCGCTCCGCTGCTGCTGCTGTGCGCGTGCCCTCTCACCGTGCGCATCGAGGAGCACACGGCGGCCGAACCGGCAGCCGTCGCGCCCGCCCGCGAGACCTGCGAGAACGCGATTCCGGGCGCGTGCGCCACGGAGATGGTGCTGGCGTCCGTCGTCCAGTACATGACGTTCTTCGCCGAGCTGTGCGGGGCCCTGGTGATCGCAGTCGCGGTGCTGCGAGCGCTGGCCCGCTTCGTGCCGCACCTGCCGCGCCGCGCCTCGCCGCACGACACCTACCAGGACGAGATCCGGCTGCAGCTCGGCAAGTCGCTGGCGCTGGCGCTCGAGTTCGAACTGGCGGCCGACATCCTCAAGACCGCGGTGGCGCCGTCGCTGGCGGTGATCGGTCAGCTGGCCGCGATCGTGGTCCTGCGCACGCTGCTGAACTACTTCCTCGAGCGCGAGCTCCGGCAGGCAGAGAGCCGCGGAGCGGGGCGCGAGACGTCCGAGCTCGCGCGCGAGCGGCCGGCGTGAGGCCCCCGCTGGTGGTGTCGCGCGTGCGTCGGGCGAGCGCCGGGAATCACAGCAGCTTGTCGAGGGTGATCGGCAGCTCGCGGATCCGCCTGCCGGTCGCGTGGAACACTGCGTTGGCGATCGCGGCCGCGACGCCGACGATCCCGATCTCGCCGAGGCCCTTGACGCCGAGCGGGTTGACGACGTCGTCGCGCTCCTCGACGAACACTACGTCGATCGCGGGCACGTCGGCGTGGACCGGTACGTGGTACTCGCCGAGGTTGTGATTGACGAAGCGGCCGAGCCCGTGGTCGAGCATGCTGTGCTCCTCGAGCGCCATGCCGATGCCCCACACCACGCCGCCGAGGATCTGGCTGCGCGCGGTCTTGGGGTTCAAGATTCGTCCGCCCGCGACCGCGCTGACCACTCGCCTCACGGTCACGGTGCCGAGCGCCTCGTCGACCGCGACCTCGACGAACACCGCCGAGTGGGCGTTGCTGGTGTAGCGTGATTGACGGGCGAGGTCGGGGATCGCGGTGGTCTGCTCGGCGATGCTGCCGAGGCCGGCGTGGCGCATGATCGCGGCGATCGGCACGGCCGGAGCGACACCGCTGCACAGGCGCAGGCTGCGATCGACGAACTCGACGTCTTCGAGCGCGCGTCCGCCGAAGGGCGAGTCGGGCATGGTCTGCGCCAGCTTCAAGAGGCTGTGCTGCAGCGCCCGACACACCGCCAGCACGGCGGAGCCGACCGAGGAGGCGGTGGCCGAGCCGCCCTGGATCATCGCCGGCGGCAACGCGGTGTCGCCGAGCTCGAAGCGGACCGCGGCGAGCGGCAAGCCGAGCTGCTCGGCGGCGATCTGGGACATGATCGTGTAGGTGCCGGGGCCGATCTCGCCGCTGGCGCTGGCGACGTGCAGCCGGCAGTCGGCGGTCAGCAGCGCCTTGGCCTGCGAGGGGGCCTGCTGCGCCTCCCAGATGCCGGTGGCCATGGCCCAGCCGATCTGCAGCGCGCCCTCCCGCATCGATCGCGCGGCCAGGGAGCGCCGGTGCCAGCCGAACCGCGCCGCGCCCTCGCGGTAGCAGTCGCGCAGGGCCTTGCTCGAGAACGGGCGCCGGTGGTCCTGATCCTCCTCGGCGTAGTTCTTGAGCCGCAGCGCCAGCGGGTCGATGTCCAGCGCGTCGGCCAGCTCGTCGATCGCCGACTCGAGCGCCCACAAGCCGGTGACGGCCCCCGGCGCGCGAGCGTCGATCGGGGTGTAGAGATCGAGCGCGGCCACGCCGTACTCGAGCCGCGTGTTCGGGCACTCGTAGAGCACGCCGGACCAGGGGACCACGTTCTCGCAGTAATCCTCGAAGCGCGAGGTGTTGCCGACTGCCTCGTGGATCAGCGCGCGCAGCCTGCCGTCTCGCTCGGCGCCGAGGGCCACGCGCTGGCGCGTCCACGGGCGGTAGCCGATGGTGAACATCTGCTGGCGGCTCAGCACCACCCGGACCGAGCGCCGCAGCTCGCGGGCGGCCAGCACCGCGAGAAACAATTGATATTGCGGGCGCAGGCCCGAGCCGAAGCCGCCGCCGACGAACGGGGTGACGACGCGGACCTGGTCGCTCGCCAGGCCGAACACCTTGCACACGTAGTCGCGGCTGTTGGTCACGCCCTGGGTCTTGTCGTGGATCGTCAGGCTGCCGTCGGCCTCGACGATCACGGTGGTGGCGTGCGGCTCCATCGGGTTGTGGTGCAGCGGCGGGTGCTCGTAGGTCGCCTCGACGCGCACGGGCGCGGCCGCGAGGGCCTCGTCGGCGCGCCCGCGCGGCTTCGGCGGCGGGGTGTAGCCCTTCTTGCCGCGGGCCGGCTCGTGCGCCTCGGCCTCGACCTCGGCGAGGCGGGTCTCGTGCGGCGCGGCCTCGTAGTCGACCTTGACCAGGCCCGCGGCCTCGCGCGCGAGCTCGAAGCTCTCGGCGACCACGAGCGCGATCGGCTGGCCGCTGAACTGGACCTCGGCGTCGTGGAGCGGGCGCAGCGGCGAGCCGCCGGGGGCGACCATGTCGCGCCAGCTGCGGTCGCGCCAGGCCAGCCGCGGGGCGTTCTCGTGGGTGTATACCTGCAGCACGCCGGGCAGCGCGAGCGCCTCGGCGGCGTCGATGCGGACGATCTTGCCGCGGGCGATCGCGCTGGTGACGACAAAACCGTGGACGAGGTCGGGGGCCGTGAACTCGCCGGCGTAACGGGCCTGACCAGTGACCTTGGCCCGGCCGTCGACGCGATCGTGGGGTGCGCCGGTCTTTCCCGTGGTCATGCGCGTGGCCCTCCGGCGACCGCCTGCTGCAGCGCGCGGACCACCGCGCGGCGGACGAGGGCGATCTTGAAGTCGTTGTGGCCGCAGCCGCGAGCGTCGCGCACGAGGTGCTCGCCGACAGCGGCGAACAGGGCGTCGTCGGGCCTTTGGCCGCGCAGCAGCGCCTCGGCAGTGGGGTCGCGCCACGGCTTGTGGGCCACGCCGCCGAGCGCGAGGCGGGCCTCGGCGATCGTGCCGTCGACCATCCTCAGGCCGACTGCCACCGACACCAGCGCGAACGCGTAGGAGTGACGGTCGCGGACCTTGAGGTAGGTCGAGTGAGCGGCGAAACCCTCGCGCGGCAGCGCGACGGCGGTGACGAGCTCGCCCGGTTGCAAGGTGGTGTCGCGCTCGGGGGCGTCGCCGGGCAGGCGGTGGAACTCGGCGAATTCGATCGCGCGCGCGCCGGCGGGGCCGGTGACGTGCACTGTGGCCGCGAGCGCGGCCAGGGCGACGCACATGTCCGAAGGATGGACTGCGATGCAATGCTCGCTGGCGCCGAGGATCGCGTGGATCCGGTTGACGCCGTCACGCGCCGGACAGCCGCTGCCGGGCGCGCGCTTGTTGCAGGGCAGGGCGGCGTCGTAGAAGTAATAGCAGCGGGTGCGCTGCAGCAGGTTGCCGCCGGTGCTGGCCATGTTGCGCAGCTGCGGCGAGGCGCCGGCGAGGATCGCCTGCGACAGCAGCGGATAGCGGGACGCGACCTCGGGGTGATAAGCGACGTCGCTGTTGCTGACGAGCGCGCCGATCTCGAGGCCGCCGTCCGGCAGCGACTTCACTGCGCGCAGCGGCAGGCGAGTGATGTCGATGAGCCGGCTCGGCGCGGCGATCCGCTCCTTCATCAGGTCGACGAGGTTGGTCCCGCCGGCGATGAACTGGGCCGCGTCATCACCGGCGGCCGCGTGCACCGCCTCGGCGACGTCGCCCGCGCGGGTGTAGCCGAACCGGTTCATGCGTCCCTCCGCGGCCGCATGGCCTGGCCGATCGCGGCGACGATGTTGGGGTAGGCGCCGCAGCGGCACAGGTTGCCGCTCATGAGCTCGCGGATGTCGTCCTCGCTGTGCGCGTGGCCCTCGGCGATCAGACCGACGGCCGAGCAGAGCTGGCCCGGCGTGCAGTAGCCGCACTGGAACGCGTCGTGTTCGATGAACGACTGCTGCAGCGGGTGCAGTGCGTCGCCCTCGGCCAGGCCCTCGATCGTGGTGACGCTGGCGCCGTCGCGCATCACCGCGAGGCTGAGGCAGCTGTTGATGCGGACGCCGTCGACGAGCACGGTGCAGGCGCCGCACTGGCCGTGGTCACAGCCCTTCTTGCTGCCGGTGAGGCCGAGGCGCTCGCGCAGCAGGTCGAGCAGGGTGGTCCAGGGGGCGACCTGCAAGCGCAGCGTGGACCCGTTCACCTTCAAGGTGATGGCGCAGGTGTCGTCGCCCATGCCGGGCAGCATGGGCGCGATGGTCGGGTGCGCGAGCGGTCGCGGCCTGGCACCCCCGCGAGGCGTTCGCCGACCGTCGACACCGGTGCGTGGCGCAAGGCACGCTGGCGAAGCGGCTCGCGACGCGGACCTCCGTCGGGCGCGAAGACGACCGCGCCCGCAGGCGCGAAGAAAGCTCGAACTTTTTTGGATCGCAGCGGAGGGGTCGGCGCTCTTCTCCAGCGTCGAGCAACCACGGCAGCACCGCTGCCGCTTCCTTACTCATCACCGATCCGACGCACCATCATGTCCACCAATCCTCCGACTCAAGTCCAGACCTTCGCGCTGTCGATGTTCACCAACGCCGTCCAGAACGTGACCGGCCAGGACCTCGCCCTGCGGGCGTCCAAGCAGATCAGCCAGGCCCTCGAAAACGCCGCCTCCACCATCGGCCAGTGGCAGCTCGTCTGGGGCCCCGGCGTGCTGGTGGGGAAGGACGGCTACAGCGTCAACACCATGTACGTGTCGCAGAGCGTCGCCGATCCCTCGCAGTACGTGATCTCCATCGGCGGCACCAACTTCAACTCCCCGATCGACACGCTCATCGAGGACCTCCACGTCTACAAGCAGGTGCCCTGGCTGTTCAACATCGGCGCGATCGGAGCCAAGATCGCGCTCGGCACCGCGATCGGTCTGCTCAATCTCCAGAACTTGAGGCCCGCCCCCCGGCTCCCCGGCGAGGGCACCACTCTGGTCGACTTCCTCCGGACCATCGTGAGCAACAAGGTGCACATCACCGTCGCCGGTCACAGCCTCGGCGGCGCCCTCGCGCCCACCGTCGCGCTGTGGCTCGCCGACACTGCGCAGGGGCTGGTGCTGCCCTGGGATCCGGGCAAGAACGCGACGATCGGCGCGCAGTCGTTCGCCGGCCCGACCGCGGGCAACGGCGAGTTCGCCTTCTACTCGGGCGCCAGGCTCGGCGCGTTGCTGCAGCCTGCCTACAACACCCTCGACCTCGTGCCGCACGCGTGGGCGGAGTTCGGCACGCCGTCCCTGTTCGAGATGTGGAAGATCTACGAGCCCAACATCGCCCCGCCCGTGCTGCCCAAGGTCGACCTCTCCTACGCCGCGATCGTGGTGCTGGTCGAGGTGTTCCGGCTGCTGGCCATGGGCGGCGGCTATACGACGCTGCCCAACCTCAAGCCGGTCACCGGCTCGTACACCACGGACGCTTACAAGAGCTCGACCCTCGACTCGCTGCAGAAGTTCCTGGCCCAGGGCGCATACCAGCACATCGAGGGGTACTACGCCCCGTTCGGCTACGACCCGAACTGGATGCCGGCTTCGCCGCCGGAGCCGGTGATCCTGTCGCCGGAGCTCGCGGCGCTGGCGCAGAGCTCCTCGTCGGCGAACGACTTCGTGGCAGCGCTGCAGCAGCGCCCGACGCGGCAGATCCAGGTCGGCGACGTCGTCGTCGACGCGCCCAAGGGCCCCAACGATCCGCAGGCAGATCGCGTCGCCGCCATCGTCCAGGCCGCGTTCGCCAAGCAGGCCGGGGTGAATCCGCCGGCGTGATCGCTCGCGCTCGAGACGGCGTCTCTCGCACCGGCCGGGCCGGTGCGACGAGCCCAGCCGGCGCGCGCGGCCGCAGGGACGCGCGCGCCGGGGTTGTCGGGCCGTGGAGGTCGGGCTAGCGTCTTGTCGATGAAGTCCCTCGCCGATTACGAGCAGAAGTTCGACCGGCTCCACGAGGATTGTCCCGTCCGCGCCGCGCTCGACGTCATCCGCGGGCGCTGGAAGCCCTCGATCTTCTACGAGCTCAAGGACGGCCCGCGGCGCTTCTCGCAGCTGCAAGCGGCGCTCGCGGGCATCACCGCGCAGGCGCTGACGGTGCAGCTGCGCCAGCTCGAGGCCGACGCCGTGGTCGTCCGCACGGTACACGCGGACGAGAGCCCGCTGCGCGTCGAGTACGCGCTCAGCGAGTCGGGCAAGACGCTGTCGAGCGTGCTGGACCAGCTCGAGGTGTGGGGCGCGGCCTATATGGCGCGCCGCGGCACGACGCGATCACGCGTCGCCTGAGCCGCTCACTTTTTGGTGAGCAGCTCAAAAATTTACGACGAGGCATGCAGCGGCGGGCGTCGCTACCTTCCTCGCCATGCACAAGCTCCTCGTCGTCGATGCCAGCGGGCGCGTCACTCGCTCGATCACCCGTCGTCTCGCCCGCCGCTTCGCCGAGGTCTGGCGCGCGCGCGAGCCCCAGGGCGTGGTCCTTCAGCGGGACGTGGGGCTGGAGCCGCCGCCGCCGGTCGACGAGCCGTGGATCGCGGCCGCGTTCGGCGACCCCGAGGCCCGCTCAGAGGCCGGGCGCGCGGCACTGCGGACCAGCGACGCGCTGATCGACGAGCTCGAGGCCGCCGACGCGGTGGTGATCGGCGCGCCCATGTACAACTTCGGGATGCCGGCGCAGCTCAAGGCGTACTTCGATCAGGTGATCCGCGTGAGCCGGACCTTCGGCTTCGACGCTGCGGCGGCCGAGCCCTACCAGCCGCTGCTGCGCGCGCGGCCGGTGGTCGTGATCGTCTCGCTCGGCGACGGGGCCTTGAACCCGGGCGGCGCGCTGGCGCACCTCAACTTCCTCGAGCCGCACCTGAGGACCTGCCTCGGCTTCATCGGCCTGACCGATGTCACGTTCGTCCGCGTCGGCTTCGACGAGTTCCAGGACGGCCGCTTCCGGGCCTCGGTCGCCGCCGCCGAGGCCGAGGTCGACGAGCTCGCCGCGCGCCTCGCCGGTCCGGTCACTCGCCTGGCGTCGTGAGCGGTGACTCCGGCGTCGCTGCGTCGAATCGCGGGGCGCTCCGCGGTCGATGGCGCTGCCGGACTGCGGTAGGATCGGTCCGCGGAGGAGCACATGCGCGTGAGGATGGCAGCGAGACTGACGATCGCCGCGGCGATCGTCGCGGCTCCGGGGACGGCGCGGGCGTGGAACGAGAGCGGGCACCGGATCGTCGCCCGCATCGCCTGGGACGAGCTGACGCGGGCGCAGCAGGTGTTCGCGTCGGAGCTGCTGGTCCGTCACCCGCGCTTTGCCGAGGACTTCGCGGCCCGCATGCCGCCGGAGATCGCGGCGCGCCCGGCCGACGACCCCCAACGGCAGCAGTGGGTGTTCATGCACGCGGCGACCTGGCCCGACCTGCTGAAGGGCGCGAACAAGCAGCTGAACGAGACGATCGCGGCGCTGCCGGCCGGCGCGGAGAAGACCGAGCTCGAGCGCCGCCTCGCCGACGTCAAGCGCCACGACAACCCGACGTGGCACTACGACAACAAGCCGGTCCACGTCGACCCGTACGCGCTGCCGGCGATCGCTCCGCCCGCGAACCGACCGGTCGGGGTCCAGCAGGCGCTGCCGAACGCGCTGCGCGAGCTCGACGATCGCAGCTTGCCGGTCGAGCGCCGGGCGGTCGCTCTGGCGTGGGTGCTCCACCTGGTCGGCGACTCGCACCAGCCGCTGCACACCGTGGCGCTGTTCTCGTCGCGGCACCTGCCGCAGGGCGACCTCGGCGGCAACGCCCTGATCGTCCGGCTGCCCGGACCGGCCGGCGCGACGCCGACCCGGCTGCACGCGGTGTGGGACGACATGCTCGGCGACGATCCGAAGACCGAGCGCGCGGCCAAGAGCCGCATCGTCGCCGCCAACCCGCGGCGGAGCCTGAAGCCGGAGCTGGCGGCCTCTGACGGCGCGGCGGGGGTCGAGGCGATGGTCAACCTGTGGCTCGACGAGAGCTTCCGCGCCGCCGACGCGAGCGTGTACGACGCCCGTCTGCGCGCCGCGTTGCTGGCCCCGCTCGCCGCCGGCGCGACCTCGCCGTTCCCGATCGCGCTCGACCGCCGCTACCTGCAAGCGGCGCGCGCGGTGGCGATGCGCCGCGCGGCCCTGGCCGGGTATCGCCTCGCCGATTGCATCGGACGGGCCGAGAGCCGGCCCTGACGCGTGGCGTTGGGCGATTGTGATGATATGTCCTTCAGGGCATGTCATCACAATGTCGCCCTTGTCGGAATGTCCGGATGACCTTCGGGACATTCCGGAATGGCCATGTCTCGCAGCGTCGCACACCGTCGTCACGGTGAGCCTGCTGCTCTTTCAGTCATGCCCGATGGGGCATGTCCAAAAGGTCACCTTTCAGGCTGGCGCCTCGCCCGCCAGCAGCGCCTGCACGCGGGCCAGCGAGGTCGCGATCGCGGCCGACGGCGAGTCAGGGTCGCCGTCCGGGATCAGGACCTCGCCGACGCGTACGCGCCCGGGCGAGCGCGTCTCGGCGTAGGCGCCGGCGCAGGCGTGGCGGCCGAACGGGCCGAGGTCGAACTCGTGGTGCTCGGCGATCGTCCGCAGCGTCCGCGGATCGGCGGCGAGCTCCTCATGGGCGCGGGTGACGACGACGCAGCGCGGGGTCGGCAGGCCGACCGCCAGGGCCAGGCCGGAGGGGCCGCGGAGGTCGCGGCCGAGCAGCGCGTCCTCGGAGAAGGCGCCCGGGGCGTCGCCGTCGTCGAGCAGGAAGTTGGGACGGAAGCGGCGCGGGTCCCAGGCGACCTCCGGCTGCAGCGCCCGCAGGTGCGCCAGGGTCCGCGTCGTGAGCACGTGGACCGGCGCGAAGTCCTGGTGGCGGCCGGGCGCGGCGAAGCGGCCGGGAGCGTCGCCGGCGGCCTGCAAGCGCACGCGGCGGCCGAGCAGCGACGACAGGGCGGGCTCGATGTCCGCGCCCTCGACGACCTCGCCGTCGGGCAGCGTCACGCGCAGCGGCAGCGGGGCGTCGCGGTCGGCGAGCAGGGCAGCCCGGCAGGCGCGCAGGGCCGGGTGCGTCGGCCCGCGCTTGTTGGCGATCGTCTCGCCGGTGTCGACGTCGACCGCCACGTACTTGCGATCGCCGTCGCAGCCCGCGTGATCGACGTAGGTCTCGGGCAGCGACTCGCCCAGCATCGCCTTGACGGGGTAGCGCCAGATCGCCAGGACGCCCATGGTCTCCTCCGGGCGCCAGAGTAGCGCGGCGGGCGGGGCGGATGAGATGTCCGAAGGGACATCTGGTGACAGGACCCGGGCGGGCGCCGCGGGGCCGCCGCGGTGCGCGAAATGACGCCGACCGCCGATGCGGACGCGGACGTCGCGTCGCTGGCCCGATTGGCAGCATTTGCGTCGCGCATCGCTGCCCGCAATTGGGGCACGGCCCGTCTTCAGGCGTGGGATCCCGCGTGCGGTGAATCGGGCGCAGGTGCGTTCATCGGGCCTGCTCCGAGCCTGCGGCGGCGGTCGCCGCGCCCGCCACGCGGGGCGGTCATGCTCCGTCGGAACGTGATACGTAGGGGGCACTTGACCGTCCGCCCGCCACTGCTGCTCCGTCAGCACGTCTGGCGCGCCTTCCTGCGGGTCGCGCTGCTCCCGTTGCTGCTCGTGGAGATCGCGCTCATCGCGGTCTATCTGCTGGCCAACGTCGCCGGCACGCGCGAGAACCTGGCGGCGGTGCGCGAGATCGCGGACGCCGAGCTGGCGCGGATCGCCGCCCACAAGGCCGCGATCATCGACGGTCAGCTGGCCGGCGTGCGGCAGATGGCGACGCTCTACGCTCGCCAGACGCAGGAGGCGCTGACGCGGCCGTACGCGCTGACGCCGGAGCAGCGCGCGACCTACAAGACCTCGCCCGACGGCGTGTTCTACAGCGAGCTCGGCGCGCCGGGCAGCTCGCTGTACTACAGCGCGGCGACGCCGGTGGGCTCCACCGAGCTCGACAAGGTCGCGCGCACGACCCAGCTCGATCCGGTGATGCGCGACATCCTGGCGAGCAATCCGCTGATCGTCCAGCTGTACTTCAACACCTTCGACTCGATGAACCGGATCTTGCCGGCGGTCGACAGCCTGGGGCAGTACGGCGCGCGGATGGACATCCCCTCGTACAATTTTTATTACGAGGCGGACGCCAGGCACAACCCGGCGCGCGAGGCGGTGTGGACCGACGCTTATGTCGATCCGGCGGGGCAGGGGTGGATGGTGTCGTGCATTGCCCCGGTGTACCGCGGCGACTTCCTCGAGGGCGTGATCGGCCTCGACATCACGACCAAGACGATCATCGCGGAGGTGCTCGAGCTGCAGCTGCCGTGGAGCGGCTACGGGGTGCTGATCGGCAAGGACGGCACGCTGCTGGCGTTGCCGCCGGCGGGCGAGGCCGAGTGGGGTCTGCGTGAATTGACCGATCACTCGTACACCGAGCTCATCATGCGGGACACCTTCAAGCCCGACGACTTCAACCTGTACAAGCGGCCCGACCTCGCCGTGCTGGCCGAGAAGATCCGCGGCGCGCCGCAGGGCGTGGCTGCGATCGACCTCAAGGGCCCGCACGTGGTCGCCTGGGGCACCGCGGCGCAGACCGGCTGGACGCTCCTCATCGTCGCGCCCGAGCGCGACATCTACGCTCAGGTCACCAGCCTCGGCGACCGGCTGTTTCGCATCGGCGGCTGGATGGTCTTCGGGCTCATCGCGTTCTATTGCGGGTTCTTGTGGTTCATCGCCCGGCGCGCGCGCCAGATCTCCGCCGAGGTCGTCACGCCGCTGCTCGCCATCGACGGCCTGGTGCGGCGGATCGGCGCCGGCGAGTACGTGGTCGAGCCGCCGCCGATCGTGATCGCCGAGCTCGACGCCAGCGCCCACGCGGTGGCCGAGATGGGCCGGCAGCTTGGCGCCGCCTACCACGAGGCCGAGGTCGCCCGCGACGGGGCCCAGCGGGCCTCGCAGCTCAAGTCGGAGTTCCTGGCGACGATGAGCCACGAGCTGCGCACGCCGCTCAACATCGTCATCGGCATGAACGAGCTGCTGCGCGAGGACGTGAGCGACCCGGAGCTGCAGCGCTACACCGACGCGATCGACAGCGCCGGCCGCGACCTGCTGCGGATCGTCGAGGACATCCTCGACCTCTCGCGCATCGAGGCCGGGCACATCGAGCTGTCGACCGCGCCCTTCGACCCCGCGGGCCTGGTCGAGTCGGTGGTGCAGCTGTTCGTGCCGCAGGCGCGAGCGCGCGGGCTGCACCTGGCAGTGGTCGTCGAGGCCGCGCTGCCGGCCGCGATCGTCGGCGACCAGGGCCGCATGCGCCAGGTGCTGTTCAACCTGGTCGGCAACGCCATCAAGTTCACGCCGCGCGGCGACGTGGTCGTGCGGGCGCGGCGGATCGAGTCGCACCTGCGCGTCGAGGTCGAGGACACGGGGATCGGGATCCCCGAGCAGGCGCGCGAGCGGATGTTCCAGCTGTTCACCCAGGTCGACGGCTCCTACGCGCGCAGGCACGGCGGCACCGGCCTCGGGCTCAGCGTGTGCAAGCGGCTGGTCGAGCTGATGGGCGGATCGATCGGCTATCACAGCGAGGCGGGCGAGGGCTCGCTGTTCTGGTTCGAACTGCCGCTGGTCGAGCAGGCGCCAGCCGCCGAGATCTCGCCGTTCGCGGGCCTGCACGCGCGGATCGTCGGTGCGAGCTCACCGTCCCGCGACGCACTGGTGGCTACATTGAGGAACCTCGGCCTCGCCGTCGAGCGCGCGAGCGATACCGCGACACCCGCCGACGCGGGGGTCGATGTCTGGATCCTCGAGGGCGACGCGGTCGCTCCGCCGCGCGCCGTGGCCATCGCTATCTCCGATGGTTCGCTGCCCCGGGGGTTCGTGGCCGCAGTGGCGGAGCCGTTCACGCGCGAGGCAGTGCGGGTCGCGCTTGCCACAGCTGTCCGGACAATGGCGCCACGTTCGACCTGAATCGCACTCCGGGCAATCACCGTTGCGAGCGCTCCGCGCCTGGCCTATGACCGGACTGCTCATGCGTCGTGTGATTCGTCAATCATCGTTATTGGCAGCCCTGGCCGTCGCTTCTCCGGCCTGTTTCCTCGATGACTTGCTGGACGGCGATTCGAGCCCGGTGAAGCACGACACCATCGCGCTGTCCACCGGCATCGACGTGGCCTACCGCGAGCTCGGCGACCCCGACGGCGACGTGGTCATCTTCCTCCACGGCTACACCGATACCTCGCGCTCGTTTCTGCCGACGGCGCTGGCGTTCCACCAGCTCGACGACGATTATCACCTGTACGTCCTCGACCAGCGCGGCCACGGCGGCTCGTCGATGCCGCCTGCGGCCGACTGCGCGGCCGCGCCGGCTCCGTGCTTCGAGCCGTCCGACCTGGCCGACGACGTGATCGCGTTCATGGACGCCAAGGGCATCGCTCGCGCCTCGATCGTCGGCCACTCGATGGGCAGCTTCGTCGCCCAGGAGCTGGGCCTGTCGCACCCGCAGCGGGTCGACAAGCTGGTGCTGATCGGCACCGCGGCGAGCGTGGTCGGCAACGTGGTGCTGCAGGACTACATCCTGGCCGAGCCGGTCGAGGGCTCGTGGAAGGCCGGCTTCGAGGCCCAGGGCCTGCAATTCCCCGAGGAGGTGTACGAGCTCGATCCGCTCGACGCGAACGCCGACGCGCAGGCGTGGATCGAGGGCGCGTGGGTGGTCGACCCGGCGGCCGACCCCGACTTCCTGGCGTCGATCGTGCCCGAGACCGCGGCGACGCGGATGGGCACGTGGATCGGCGTGGCCCGGGCGCTGCTGCAGACCGACAACAGCCAGCGCCTGCAGGAACTGAGCGTGCCGACGCTGATCCTGTGGGCCACCCAGGACGGCTTCTTCTACGACGACCCCGACCAGCAGGCGCTGCGCGCCGCGCTCGACGTGGCCGTCGACGCCTGCAAGCTCGAGTACTGGTTCAAGCAGTACGGCAAGCGCCCGCTCGGCCCCGACGGGGTGCAGGTCGACGACATCGGCCACAACACGCAGTGGGCCACCCCGCAGGAGGTCGCGCGCGACCTGAAGGCGTACCTCGGCACCGGCAAGCCGACGACGGACTGGTATTACTCGGCCGACGGCGATCCGCAGCACATCGTCACCAAGAAGAAGGCGGCGCCGCTGATCCACGGCAAGTGCGAGTGACGGGCCGCTCGCTCGCCGCGGCGGCCGGCGGTCCCGTGAATGGGAGCGCTGGGCTCGCTGCTGCGATTGACCCGCGCAGGCCGGCCGGGGGCGCCGAACCTCCGGACGGCCGCGCTTGACAGGCGGTCGCCGCAGATCTTTACGTGAGGCGATGCTCGCCGCTTCCCGGGTCCCGCTGGCCGTCTTTTTCGTGGTCGTCGCCTGCGGCGGTGGAGAGGGCGGCGAGAGCGACTCCACGGAGACGGGGACCGCCGCGACGTCGACGGAGCCGTCGACCTCGACCACCACCGGGACCACGACGACCCCCACCGAGGCCGCGCCGACGACCACGAGCTCGAGCGGCGATCCGAGCACCACCGGCGCGCCGCTCGAGGGCTACGCCGATCCGGCGCTGTGGCTGTGTCACCCGGACAAGCCGACAGGCGCCGACGCGTGCCTCTCGGCCGACCTGACCGCGACCGAGCTGCTGCCCGACGGCGGGACCGCGATCGTCGAGCACACGATCGCCGCCGCGCCGGCGTTCGACTGCTTCTACGTCTACCCGACCGTCGACATCCGCCTGCAGCCGGGCCAGACCGAGAGCTTCGACGACCTCGACCAGGAGCTCGACCCGCTGCTCAACCAGGCGGCCCGCTTCACCTCGATGTGCCGGATGTTCGCGCCGCTGTATCACCAGGTGACGATCGGCACCTACGGCAGCGGCGACGCCGAGGCGCTGCTGACCGCGGCCTACCAGGACGTGCTCGCCGCGTTCGAGAGCTACCTCGAGCACCACGCCGACGGAAGGCCGCTCTTGATCCTCGGCCACTCGCAGGGCACGTACATGACGACGCGGCTGATCCAGGAGGTCGTCGAGCCCGACCCGGCCCTGCGCGAGCGGCTGCTGGCGGCGTTCCTGCTCGGCGGCTCGTTCAGCGTGCCGTTCGGCGAGGCGGTCGGCGGTACGCTCTCGACCCTCCCGCTGTGCGACAGCGCCGAGCAGCTCGGCTGCGTCGTCGCCTACCGCACCTACGCGGCCGCGCTGCCGCCGGAGGGCGGCTCGAACGCGCCCGACATCCCCGGCAACGACGTCGCCTGCGCCAACCCGGCCGCGCCCGGCGGCGGCTCGGCGCGCGCTCGCGGGGCGTTCTTCCCCAACTTCACCCACCAGGAGGCGGTGTTCCCGAAGATCGACTTCGGCGCGGCGATCGATACGCCCTTCGTGGTGATGCGCGACTTCTACGGGCTGTCGTGCCAGACCGACGGCGACGGCCAGCACTTCCTCGCGGTCGCGCCCGAGCCCGACGACGGCGACGTGCGCACCGATCCTGTCGATGTCACCGCGCCGCTGTTCGCTCCGGGCTTCCTCGGCCTGCACGTGCTCGACTACAACTACGCGCTGCAGGACCTGCTCGACGCGGCCACGGCCAAGGCAGCCGCCGCGGGGCTGTGAACCCGAGGACATGTCCTCGGAAGAATGTCCGAGAGGACATGTCGAGGTGAACATGCCCTGAAGGACAGAACTCAGTCGAGCGGCCGCGTCATGAGCACCCGCGGCGGGGCGGTGAAGCCGGAGCGGCGGTAGAGCTCGATGGCGGGCGTGTTGTCGGTGCGGACCATCAGGTGGACCGCGCGGGCCCCGTGGGCGCGGGCCGAGGCGAGGGCGGCGTCGAGGAACAGGCGGCCGCGACCGGCGCCGCGGACCTCGGCCCGCAGATACAGCTCGGTGAGGAAAGCGTCGCGACCGCCCCACTCGAGGTCGAAGCCCCAGGTGAGCACGAAGTAGCCGAGCGGCGCGTCGCCGTCGAGGCCGAGGACCACGGTGCCGAGACCGGGCGAGCCGATCAGGGTCCGCAGCGGCGCCTCGCCGGGTCCGCGGCGCCACGGGATGTGCTCCAGGCGGTTGAAGTCCTCCATCATGTCGAGGATCGCGGGGACATCGGAGCTGGTGGCCGGGCGAAAGTGCATCGTGCCGGCACTATAGGGCCCACCGCGGAGCTTGCGCGCCGGCGGCCGGTTTCACGCGTCCGGGGGCCTCCAGGGCCAGCGGGCGCCGATCCGTGCGCGGAGAGCGGCGGCGCGCAGGCGCGTGCGCGGGCGTTGTCGCCGGACGGCGTTGCCGGCACCATTGCTCGGGCGTGGAAGGACGCGAGACTCAGGCGAGCGCCCTCGAAGACACGGCGACGCTCCAGCGCACGTTGCCGCCGGGGGCCTCGCTCGCCAACGCCCCGACGCTGCTCGGCGACGCCACGCCGAAGCAACCGACGGACGCGCCCGAGCTGCCGATCGGCGCCGAGGTCGGCCGCTACAAGATCACCGGCCGGATCGGCGCCGGCGGCATGGGCGTGGTCTACCGCGCCTACGACCCGCAGCTCGACCGCGAGATCGCCCTCAAGCTGCTGCTCGCGGGCGCCGAGGGCGGGACCGAGGGCCGCAACCGGATGCTGCGCGAGGCCCAGGCGGCGGCCAAGATCCGCCACCCCAACGTCGTCACGGTGTTCGACGCCGGCGAGGTCAACGGGCGGGTGTTCATCGCCATGGAGCTGATCGCCGGCTCGACGCTCAAGGGCTGGCTGCGCCAGCAGCCGCGCACGTGGCGGGAGATCCTGTCGATCATGTTGATGGCCGGCGAGGGCCTGGTCGCCGCGCACGCGGCCGGCCTGGTCCATCGCGACTTCAAGCCCGACAACGTGCTGGTCGGGGTCGAGGGCCGCGCCCACGTGCTGGACTTCGGCCTGGCCCGCCCGGCCATCGACGCGGCCGCGCTGCCGACGGCGCCCGCGCCCTCGCTGACGCTGCGGCCCGGGCGCGAGGCGCTGCTGCAGTCGCTGACGCTGACCGGCATGACCGTCGGGACGCCGGCGTACATGGCCCCCGAGCAGCACCTGGCGCGCCCGAGCTCGGCCCGCTCGGATCAGTTCTCGTTCTGCGTCGCCACCTACGAGGCGCTGTACGGCCAGCGGCCGTTCAAGGGCGAGAGCTACGGCGAGCTGTCGATGGCGGTGATCGACGGCAAGATTGTGTCGCCGTCGCGGCGCTCGCAGGTGCCGCCGGCGGTGTGGCACGTGCTGCGCCGCGGCCTGCAGCCCGACCCCGACGCGCGCTACCCGGCGCTGGCGCAGATGCTCGCCGAGCTCGACGCGGCCATGCGCGCCGACGCGACGCGCCCGCGCTACGGCCTGTACGCCCTCGGCCTGGCGGCTCCGCTGGTGGCTGGCCTCGTGTACATGTCCGGAATGACAGGCGAGGAGCCGGACCCGGGCGACTCGCCGCGGCCGCCGCCGGCCAGCGCGGTCGTCGATCATCGGGACGCCGCGCCGGCACCGACGCCGACGCTGCCCGGCCCGCCCGCGGTCGGCCAGGCCGGCGTCGCGCTGATGAAGACCCAGCACGTCGACCTGGCCGCGCTGTACCAGCTGCTCGCGCCGGTGGTCCCGGCCGAGGCGGCCCAGCTCGAGCTCGGCTCGGAGGGCCTCGGCCTGGTCGGCCCGGCCGCGAACGCGTGGAAGGAGCCGCTCGACCAGCTGGCGCAGGCGATCGACTCGCAGCGGCGCAGCATCGGCGAGCTGGTCCGCGTCAGCGCGCCGAACGGGCTGTGGGCGGCGTACGAGGTCGGGCTCGAGGGCATCGACCGCAAGGCCACCGCGGTCGCGGCGCTCGACGACGTCGAGGCGGCCCTGTCGTCGCCGACGCTCGGGGTGCTGCTGGTGCGCGCGCCGTTCAAGGCCCAGGAGGGCGTGACCCGCTGGCTGCGCTCCGGCGGCGGCGAGGCGCAGCAGTTCAAAGAGTGGTGCTACAACAACCCGAGCCTCAAGAAGACCGAGTGCGCCAAGACCCTGCGCGACTGCGAGTACAACGCGATCTCGTGGGAAGAGGGCGCCGAGGCGGCGGATGCGGCCAAGAAGGGCCGGGCCAAGCGGAAGTACTGCTATGGCAAGGCGTGAGCGCCGGGCCGCGCTGGCGCTGCTGCTGACGCTCGCCTGCGCCCCGCGCGGGCCGACGACCGCGGAGCCAGGTGCCCCCAAGGACATGTCCTTGGAGACATCCGGTGCGGCGGCGGTGGCGGCCTGCGACAAGCAGGCGAGCGCGGTCCAGGACGGGCTGGTGCGCCTCGCCGATCGCTACCTCTGGGAAGAGATCGAGCTGCTGGTCCAGGCCCACGCGGCGACCCGCGGCCGGCCCGACGCGACCCGCTGCGCCGAGGCGACCCGCGCAGCGCTGACGACCGTGACGCTGCGCTGGGCCGAGCAGGGGGCCGAGTCGGGCGGGTCGCAGAGCCACGCGCTGGCCCGCCAGGCCTACGCGGCGCTGCGCAAGCACTTCCCCGCCGAGGCCGAGGCGCCGCTGCTGCACCACGCGATGGGCAAGCTCGAGTGGGCCCGCGCCGAGCGGCTGACGCTCGAGATCGGCGAGCGCACCTTGACCGACGAGGCGCTGCGCGAGGCCCACGCCCACCACCGCGCCGCCCTGGCCGGCGGCCTGCCGACCGAGCAGGCCGCCCGCTCGGCCCGCGCCCAGCTCGACGCGGTCCGGCGCGTGCGCGAGGGGGAGCCTGCTCCATGGGTCATGTCTGAACAGACATGTTTGCCGGATCCGCGGGGCCGCTGCACCGACCCCGTCCCGCGCGTCGCCCCCGGCGAGATGACGGCCGGCGACCGCGAGTGGCTGGCCGCCTACGACGCCTTCCTCGCCGAGCCCGGGCTGCAGGGCACGCCCGAGGCCGGGCAGGTCGCGGTCGAGCGGGCCGAGCTGCTGATGCGATACCGCCGCTGGGACGAGGCCGAGACCAGCCTGAGCGCCGTCAGCGGGCCGGCGCGCGAGCAGGCGCGGGTGCTGCTGGTCGGCCTGCTGCTGGCGCGCTGGATGGAGGCCGCCAGCGCCGGCGAGCGCTCGGCCGCCCGCGTCGCCCTGGTCACCGTGGCCGTCGAGGTCGAGGCCGCCGGCGGGCCGCAGGTGGCCCAGGTGGCGGCGCTGCGGCGCGCGGCGCTGTGGGCCCAGGCCGAGGAGTCGGAGGCGGTCGGTGACGACGCCCGCTGCGGCGCGGCCTTCGAGGGGCTCTACGCCGACCTCGGCGCCGACATCCACGCGGCTGCCGAGGCGGCCGACGGCGCCGGTCGCTGCTACGAGCGCGCCGGCCTGACGCAGAAGGCGATCGACTGGCTCGAGCGCATGGCCGACGTCCACCGCGAGGACCCGCGGGCCCCCGACGCGGTGCTGCGGCTGGCCCGCTTGCACGAGCGGATCTTGAACGACGAGCAGGCCCGCGATCGCTACCTCGATCTGGTGGCCCGCGCCCCGCGGCACCGCGCCGCAGCGACCGCTCGCCGCCGCTCGCTGATCCTGAGCCTGCGCGCCGGGACATTGCCCGAAGGACAGCTCGACGCGCTGATCCGCGGCCGCCCGGAGGAGCGCACGCTGGCGGCGGCGATCCAGTTCCGCGCGGTGTTCCGCCCCGGCGTCACGCCCGAGGCGGCCGAGAAGTACATCGAGCGGTTCGGCAAGGAGGGCGGGCCGCGGCGGCTGGCGATCGCCCACGCGCGCGCGGCCGAGGCGTGGCTGCGGGCGTCCTGCCCGGTCCCCGGGGCCGAGGGCCTGTGCGTCGAATTCGGCCGCGACCGCACGCCGGCGCGGGTGATCGCCCGCCTGCCCAAGCCGCACGCCAAGGGCCGCGAGCACCTCGACCGCGCGCAGAAGCTGTTGCCCGAGGTCAGCGGCGGCGAGGTCGACAAGCTCGAGGCGCCGATCGCCGTCGACGCCGAGGAGGCGCGGACCGCCAGCCGCCAGGTCGCGCTGCTGCAGGGCGACCTCGACGCCGAGTCGGCGCTCACCAGCCAGCCGCCGAAGAGCCTCGACCCGGCCCGCTCGCGCGCGTGGCTCGAGGTCCGCAAGGCCGAGGTCGAGCGCATGAGCGCGGTCTACGAGACCGCGATCGCGGGCGGGGCCGGCGGCCGCGATCAGTCGGCGGCGCTGGTCGAGACCCGCAAGGCGCAGGTGTACGAGTCCGACCTGGCGCTGCTCGACGAGGTGGCCGCCGCCGTCGAGGCCGCCGGCGACGCCGGCCTGGCCCAGCAGATGCGCGAGCTGGCAGCCCAGCGCCGCGAGGCGGTGTTCACGGCCTACGCCCGCTGCCTCGACCACGTGGCCGCGTGGGGCCACGACGCCGGAGGCCAGAGCGCCCTGTGCCGTGCAGGCCTCGGCCGCCTGGTCGGTCGCTACGAGGAGCCGCTGGAGTACGCGCCCGACCACGACGGACGGGTGATCGTCGGCGCGGCTGCGAGAGCGTCGGGCCCACCGCGATGAGGCGGGGAGCCTCCGAAGGGCGGGCGCGGGCTCGCTGCAGTGAAGCGCGGGGACCGAGTTTTTAAAGAAGGCGGGCGGTCTCCGCCGGCGCGCGGACAAGGTTGCGAGCTCGCGGTGAGGCGAGGGGGGCCATGGCGACGGGCTCGCCCAGGTCGACGAGACATGCCTGAAAGACCATGTCGAATCGGGCATGTCGCATCGAGCATGACGATCAAGACATGTCCATCGGGACATGGCCGAGAAGACAGTCTCAATCGCCGAGCTCGCGCAGCAAGATCCGCGCGCGCAGGCGGCGGCGCTCGTCGGCGCCGAGGTTGTCGACGTAGGCCCGCAGGAGCGCGCGGGCCTCGGCGCGGGCGGCCGGGTCGGCGGCGTCGGCCAGCAGGATGCCCAGGTTGAAGGTCAGCTCCGGCGGCAGCTTGGCGGGCGTCGTGGTGTCGAGCCCGAGCTCGCCGAGCGCGCTGCGGTAGGCGGCCTCGGCCGGCTCGCGCTCGCGGCGGCGGGCGTGGCTCACCCCGAGGCCGAGGAACGCCGCGTAGCGCAGTCGCGGCGAGGGCGCGGCGGAGGCCTGCTGGTACAGCCGCACCGCCTCGTCGAGGTTGCCGGCCGCGAGCTCGGCGGCGGCCCAGGCGAGCGCCGCGGCGTGGTCGTCGGGCGCCAGCTCGAGCGCGCGGGCGAAGCGGCGCCGACCGTCCACCGGATCGGCCGAGCGAAAGGCGATCCGCCCGCACGCGGCCGCCAGCACCGCCGCGCCCTCGCGGTCGCGCAGGCGGGCGAGCAGCGGGTCGGCGCGGTCGCGGCAGATCGGCGCGGCCCGTTCGCGCGGGTCGGCGTCGTGCAGCGCGGTGAAGCGCAGCGCCAGGCTCAGCGCGTAGGGGTCGTCGGCGGTGACGGCCAGCGCGGCCGCGACGTCGCGCGCCAGCGCGGCCGCGTCGAGCGGCCCGTCGCGCTTGCCGAGGTCCTCGGGCCTTCGCGCCCTGAAGTCGAGGTACGCCGAGACGTCGCGGGTCAGGCGGTAGACGGCGCGCGCGCCGGCCGTCAGCGGCAGCTCGCCCACGGCCGCGTCGATGTCGGCGACCCGCCCCGACTCGTGGGCCAGCACCGCCAGCGCGTAGGCCCGCGCGGTCGAGCCCGGATCGCGGCGCAGCAGGGCGAACCGGATCGCCAGCGCGCCCGCGTCGTCGCCGCAGCGGAGCAGCACGTCGGCCCGGGTCAGCGCGCGGGAGCTGTCCCCGGGGACAGGCGCCGGGGCGCACGGATCGACCTCGACCACAGCCGGCGGCGGGGCCGGCGGCGCCTTGTCCGGCGCCGTCTGACGCGCGCAGGCGAGCAGGAGCGCGCAGAGGAGCAGGGCGCGGGGCACGGAGCGGGGAGGATATCAGTGTGGCGCGAAGTTCTCCACGAAGCGGAGGCGTCGAGGCCGGCCGCGGACCACCAGGTCGACGGCGCCGTAGAACCATGCTTCGCCGCTCACGAGGCCGCAGCCTGACGACGAGGGGAGCATTGGAGCACCGCCCGGCCTGCTACGATCGATCGCGGTCCAGACGGTCCAGGTCCACGTCCGAGCGTCGTGCCGAGAGGGCATGGCGTTCCCGCCACTCTTGCATGCACCGCCAGCACCCCAGGCGGTCGAGCTCGTGGTGCCGCCGCATCACGGTCTCGTCGCGCGCGCCGGTCGCCAGCGCCCGCTCGAACAGGGCCTCGCACTCGCGGCAGATCCACACCCGGAAGAGCAACTCCGCCTCGATCAGGTCGATCGGGCGGTCCTCCTCGCGCGCGGCGAAGACGTGAGCGCAGGCGCCGAGCGTCCCGCATTGGCCGTGCCTCTCGCAACGAATCGAGCCCATGGCCGCGAGCTTGCCCCGTCGAGCTCGCCAGGTCCAGCCCCCTCGTGGCGCGAGCGGGAGCCGCAGGACGCCCGCGCCCGCGAAGAGCTCTCGCCGCGACTGCCGGAACGAAAATGTCCTTTGGGCCATGTCATGACATTGCCATCGATTCGCCGCCTCCCGCGCCGGCGGCCGCCCCGCCGTGAGCAGAGGCCGATCTGCAGTGAATGTCGACAGTCTGAATAGGCGGATCCAACGCGCGTCCGTGAGCACCGAGGTTTTTAAAAAATGCACAAGATCATCCTGACCCTGTTGGCGCTCCTCTTCAGCGTGACCGGTTGCAGCCTCACGCTCTCGTCGCACGGCGGTTGGGGGTCGGACGGCCCCGCGCCGCGGATGGCCAGCCGCGGTTACGGCTGGGGCTCCGCGGGCGACCCGGGCCTGCACGGCCGCGGCAAGCCGGCCCGTCGTGTCGACGCCAGCGAGCGCCCCGCGACGAAGCCGGCCGGCGCAGTGCCGCAGAAGGCGAAGCAGCCGGCGATCACGTGGGCGGGCGAGGTGCCGCAGAAGGCGAAGAAGCCGGCGATCACGTGGGCGGGCGAGGTGCCGAAGAAGGCGAAGCAGCCGGCGATCACGTGGGCGGGCGAGGTGCCGAAGAAGGCGAAGCAGCCGGCGATCACGTGGGCCGGGAAGGTGCCGCCGAAGCGGGCGAAGCAGCCGAGCAAGCCCGCCGGCAAGCGGCCGGCGATCACGTGGGCCGGCACGGTCCCGCCGCGCCCGCAATGAGGTCGAGCAGGCGCGGCTTTCGAGGCGCACGCCGAACCTGCTCACACGGCCATGTCCATGAGGACATGGCCGTTTTTGTGCGCCCGCGACGGCGGGCCGCGCCGGCGCCTGGCCAAACGGACATGTCCTCGCGGACCGGCGCGGCCCGGCGCGGCC
Source organism: Nannocystis sp. RBIL2 (assembly GCF_026626745.1). Lineage (GTDB taxonomy): Bacteria > Myxococcota_A > Polyangia > Nannocystales > Nannocystaceae > Nannocystis. Next base: position 849,964 of record NZ_JAPNJW010000001.1, on the reverse strand, counting down.
CGTGCCTCGCGCAGCAGAAGGCGGCCCCGCACAGTCAGGGCGTGAAGGTCTCGCAGGCCGCGTCGACGACGGTCGTCAGCGCCTCTGCGAAGGCGTCGCCGATCGGGTCGGCGCCGCGCTTCTTGCACATCGATCGGTACATGCCGCGCGCGCCGAACGTCCCGGCGACCTCGCGCAGCACCTCGGAGTCCTTGACCTCGCCGCCGCCGTAGGCGTTGTCGCAGCCGCCCTCGTCGCCGCCGATGCCGAGGAACACCACGCGCTCCGCGTCGCCCTTGGCGCCGACGATGGCGTCGTGGATCTTCGCGGCGTCGTCGGGGCCGACCGGCGACTCGTCCTCGTCGGTGATCGCGACCACCAGCAGCACCGAGTCGGCGCGCGAGAACCCGGCGTTGACCGCGACTCCCGGATCGAGCGCCTTGGCGGCGGTCCAGGCCGGCTGCTCGTCCTCGTCGTCGGCGTCGCTGCAGGTGTCGGGGATCGACGCGTAGCCGCCGTTGTCGCCGCCCTTGCCCTCCAGCGCCTCGTCCTGGAACGGCAGCTGGACCACGCAGGCGAAGTTCTGCGCGATCGTCGGGTCGTCGGAGGCCAGCCAGTTGCGGCCGCCGGGGAACTGGCAGTCGGTGTCGCCGGCGCCGTAGTTGTGGAAGTGCGGCGGCTTCGGGCAGGCGTTGATGACTGCGACGTGGAAGTCGTCGATGCCCTCGCCGACCTCGAGCGCCAGAGTCGCCTGGATCTCCGCGAACGTCGCCGGCAACGAGGCGAGCGCGTCCGCCATGGTCGCCGAGGCGTCGACGACCAGCAGCACGTCGACCTTGGTACACGCCGCGACGATGTCCGGCAGGTCGGGCCCCGGCGAGGTCGTGGTCGACGAGTCGTCGGCTGCCGACGAGTCGTCGCCGCTGGTGGTCGTCGGCGCGGTGCCGGTGGTCTCGCCGGCGCTGGCGCTGCCGTCGGTCGGTGGCTGAGTGCTCGGGCCGCCGCTCGTGGTCGTGGTCGCGCTCGCAGTGGCGCTGGTCAGGCCGCTGGCGAAGCCGCCGGTGTCGGAGTCGTCGCCGCCGGCGCAGGCGGTCAGAAGAATGATATGTCCGAAGAGACAGGCGAGTCGAGCTGCGCTCCGCATGGGGCGCGATGGTGGCGGCGCCGATCCACGCGCGCGTCACGGCCGCGTCGCAGCTCGGCCGCTAGGCGTCACGCATCGATCGGCTGCGGATCCCAGGCCGCCAGGGCCCGGTAGAAGACCTCCGGATCGAGCAGCGGCGGCAGGCCGGCGACCTGGCCGTCGCCGAGCTCGATCGCGGTCCAACCTCCCGCTGCACGCTCGGCGAGGTCGAGGCTGAAGAAGCGGCTCGGCACGCGGCGCGCGAGGTCGGCGAACTCCGGCGGCACAGCCGAGTCGGCGATCTCCCACGCCGGCGCCTCGACGAGCGCGCGCCCATCGGCGATGAAGCGCCGCCATTCGCGGGGCAGGGGCATCCCGCTCCTCGGGTGGTTCCCGAGCGGCACCAGCGGCTCGTAGGCGCGGAAGACCAGGCCGCCGACGAGGTCGTCGCCCTGGCGCTCGATGAAGTTGCCGACCACGCGACGGACCTGGGCGATGTCGTCGGCGGCGCGGATGAAGCACGCGTCATTCCACTCGTGCTTGCGCGACTTGACGTAGTCCTTGACGACGAGCGCACGCCCGCCGAAGCGCGCCAGAGCGGCCGCGATCTGTGTCTCTTGCAGGCCGTCCTCGCGTGGCAGCACGACTGTCTCCGGCGTGTCGTCGCCGAGGTGCGGCAGCGCGGCGGGCAGCAGGTGGGCGCTGCGATAGGCCGCGGGGTCGTTGACGAGCTGCAGGCCGCGCGCGCCGAGCCCGGCGTGCAGCGCGTCGTAGGCCGCCGGCGGCAACATCCAGCCGCGGTAGACAGCGACCTCGAGGGCCTCGCTCGCCTGCACCCGGCGCAGCGCAGCGCCGACGTCTCCCGCGACCAGGGCCTCGAAGTCGACGCACGACCACGCGATGCCGACCGCGTCGGCGGCCGCGACCTCGGGCGCGAACGCGCGATCGGGGCGGCGCTCGAGCAGCGGGTCGGTGCAGAACAGTACGCGCATGCGGGCATCCTAGCGGGCGTCGGCGCGCGCGGCAGGACCTGCCGTCGCGGGCCTGTGCGCGACATCGGCCGGCAACAGCCAGTACACCGCTCTGTTACGATGGCGCGTCCGGGGGGTGGAAGGGGTTTGATCGCCAACTTGGTCTCGGCGCTGACGGGCAACGCGGCGCTGTTCACGTTCACCGCCTCCGCCGGCGATCTCGAAGTGGTCCGCTTCGCTGGCTTCGAGGCGGTCTCGTCGCTGTTCGAGCTGCGCATCGAGCTCGCGGGTCCCGAGATCGACCTCGCGGCGCTGGTCGACAAGCCGGCGCTGCTGACGATCGGTGGCGTCGAGTCGCCGCGCCAGATCCACGGCCTCGTATGCGGCGCCGAGTACAGCGGCGAGCTGCGCCAGCACCACATCTACGAGGTGACCTTCGTGCCGCGGGTGTGGCGGCTGACGCGGCGCCAGGACAGCCGGATCTTCCAGCGCAAGACGACGCAGACGATCGTCGGCGAGGTGCTCGAGAAGGCCGGGATCCCGCGCGACTGGTTCCGCTTCGACCTGTTCTCCTCGTACAACCCGCGCGACTACTGCGTGCAGTACCGCGAGTCGGACTGGGACTTCGTCAGCCGGCTGCTCGAGGAGGACGGCATCTACTATTACTTCGAGCACAGCGCCGAGAAGCACGTGCTCGTGATGAGCGACAAGCCCGGCGCGCCGGCGATCGCGGGGCCGCAGGAGGTGTGGTGGGCCCCCCCGCACGGGTTCGTGCGCGGACAGGAGCACATCACCCGCTTCCGCCTGCTCGAGGGCGTGCGCACCGGCAAGTCCGCGCTGCGCGACCACAACCTTCACAAGCCCGACCAGCAGATGGACGCCAGCGAGTCGGCGCAGCTGGCCACCGACCTCGAGGTCTACGACTTCCCCGGCGAGTACCAGGTCAGCGGCGGGCGCAGCTCCGACCAGGGCGCCGGCCTGGCGAAGATCCGTCTCGAGGCGATGCAGCACGACCGCCGCCGCGGCCTCGGCGAGAGTGATTGCCCGCGGCTCGTGCCCGGCTACTCGTTCACGCAGGCCGGCCACCAGCGCGGCGACCTCGACGGCGATTACAAGCTGCTGCGCGTCGAGCACAAGGGCGAGCAGTCGCAGGTGCTCGAGCAGGACGCCGGCACCGAGTTCTCCTACAACAACAGCTTCGTGTGCATCGAGGCCAAGACGCCGTACCGGCCGCCGCGCGTGACCCCGCGGCCCGCGGTGAGAGGCGTGCAGACGGCCACCGTGGTCGGCCCGCCCAACGAGGAGATCTACGTCGACGAGCACGCGCGGGTGAAGGTGCAGTTCCACTGGGACCGCAGCGACAAGTTCAGCGAGGATTCGTCGTGTTGGGTCCGCGTCAGCCAGCTGTGGGCCGGCAACTCGTGGGGCGCGATGTTCATCCCGCGGATCGGCCACGAGGTGCTGGTCGACTTCATCGAGGGCGACCCCGACCGCCCGGTGATCGTCGGCCGGATCTACCACGGCCTCAACCTGCCGCCGTACCCGCTGCCGGAGCAGAAGACCAAGAGCACCATCAAGTCGGACACCTACCAGGGGGCCGGCTACAACGAGCTGCGCTTCGAGGACCAGAAGGGGATCGAGCAGATCTTCATGCACGCGCAGCGCAACATGGACATCCGCGTCCTGCACGACCGGATGGAGAGCGTGCTGCACAACCGCCACCTGACCGTCGGCAGCAACGACGGCGGGGCCAAGATCGGCGACTACTACGAGAACATCTGGCGCGACCACCACTGGCGCATCGATCGCAACCGCAACGAGCACGTCGGCGGCGACCTGCGGATCCGCGTCGGCGGCATCGACGGCGTCGGCCACGTCGACACCATCATCGAGGGCAACCGCCGCGAGCTGGTGATGCAGAGCCAGAGCCTCGAGATCAAGGCCGACCTCAAGATCAAGATCGGCGGCGGCCACCACGAGCAGGTCTTGGGCGACGTCCACCGCAAGGTCACGGGCCTGTTGTCGGTCGAGGCGCTCAAGGAGGTCCACTACAAGTCGTCCAAGGTCGTGATCGAGGCGTCGCAGGGGCTGACCGTCCGCGGCCCCGGCGGCTTCATCACCATTCACGCCGGCGGCATCGACATCGTCGGCACTCTGGTGAAGATCAACAGCGGCGGCTCGGCGCTCACCGGTACGGCCGCCGGCCCGCAGAACCCCGACGAGGCCAAGCCCGTCGAGCCCACCAAGCCCGACCCGGCCGACAGCGGCGGCATCTGACCCGAAGGACACGTCATGCCGCCCGCAGCCCGCATCACTGACATGCACGTGTGCCCGGTGCCGACCCACGTCGGCGGCCCGGTGGTCGTCGGCGAGACCTCGGTGCTGATCGGCATGATGCCGGCCGCGCGCGAGGGCGACAAGCTGGTGTGCGCGACCGGCCCCGACAGCGTCGCCCGCGGCGAGCCGTCGGTGATCATCGGCAACAAGCCGGCCGCGCGCCTCGGCGACCCGACCACCCACGGCGGCACGATCGTCGTCGGCTGCCCGACCGTGATCATCGGCTCGTCGGCCCAGGTCGAGGCGCTGCGCACCGACAAGCCGTTCTGCGAGGAGTGCGAGAAGCAGCGCAACACCACGCTGATCCTCGACCACCGCTACCACGACGACGAGCCGGTGCAGGAGGCCGAGTACGAGGTCGAGCTGCGCGACGGCACGATCCTCAAGGGCAAGCTCGACGCCAACGGCCAGGCCCGCATCGAGGGCGTGCCGCCCGAGCGGGCCCGCGTCCGCTACGGGCCCGACGTGCGCACCTGGGAGCGCAAAGAGCAGACGCCGAACCCGACCTTCAAGGAAGAGTTCTCCGACAGCGACGCCGACGCGCTGATCGACGCCGTCACCGGCGAGGGCCAGCAGCGATGAGCGGCGGCGAGTACATGCGCGCCATCACCGACGTCGGTGAATGGATCTGGGGCCTCGTCCGCGGCGGGTTCAACGAGCAGCAGTCGATCAGCCAGATCATCGTCGACGCGATCATCGGCATGATCCCCGTGGTCGGCGACGTCACCGCGGTGCGCGACCTCCTGGCGGTGGTCATCCGCCTCGCCGACCACCCCGAGCGGCGCCAGGAGACCATGCAGTGGGTCGAGCTGGCGATCTGCCTGTTCGCGCTGATCCCGGTGGCGGGCGGCGCGATCAAGGGCGTGGGCCGGCTGCTCGCGCGGGTCGGTCGCAACGCGGCCGACGCGGCGCCGGTGCTGCGCGAGGCGATCGAGCTGCTCAACCGCCTCGGCTCCGGCAACGCGGTCCGCTTCATCCGGGAGCTCGACCTGTCGCGCTACACCGCCGAGCTGCAGCGCCACTTCCGCTCGCTGGTCGGGCGCGTCAACACCACGATCGACCGGATCCTGCACCGCGGGCGGTGGGTGCTGCCGAACAGCATGAGCGAGCGCCTGCGCCAGCTGAAGGCGGCGATGCAGGAGCTGCTGGCGCTCGGCGACCGCATGATCCCGCAGGCGGTGCGCGACCTGAATCAGTGGCTGCACACGGTCCAGCGCCACATCTACGCCGGGTCGTACCACGAGATCCCGTCGAGCCTGCGCGCCGAGACGCGGGAGCTCGAGCGCGGCCTGTTGCGCGAGCGCCGGCTGCCGAGTCAGGCCGATCTGCCGTTCCCGCCGTCGACGATCGCCAACTACCGCCACCGCATCCCGTGGCCCGACCTGCGCCAGGGCGGCTTCCACAACCCGTCGCACAACCCGTACCGCAACATCCGCACCTTCAGCGGCAACCTGCAGGCGGTCGCGCTGCGGCACCCGCGGAAGATCTACCGCGTGATCGAGAACGCCGAGGGCCGCGCGGGCGCCTTCTGGTCGCTCGAGAAGCCGGCGAGCGGCCGGGCGTGGCGCGAGGACTACGCGGTGCTCGAGTCGTGGAACAGCGACGGCCACTACATCGAGTTCGAGATCCCGCCGAACATGACGCTCTACGTGTGGCAGGGCAAGGTCGCCAGCCAGGTCGAGACGGACGCGGCGAAGACGGCGACCTACGGGCAGGTGCTCAACGGCGGCGCGCAGCAGCTGCTGATCGACCTGCGCCACCCGAGCAACGCGTGGGCGATGAGCCACGTCGAGGCGCTGCCGCTGCACCCGACCGGCTGGCGCGATCACATGGGCGTGAACGTGCCGAACGAGCAGACCCGTGCCATCCTGCTCGGGCAGGTCGAGCGCGCCGAGCGGGTCGGTGAATTCACCGCGGTCACGCGCGTCACGGGCGCGGCGGTCCGCGGCTCGCAGGCCGAGGAGAGGCGGCAGCAGCAGCAGTGACGGAGCTCCAGACCATCGTCCGGCCGTTCTCGCCGGCCGAGCTCGCTATCGACGCCACCACCCTCGCACAGGTGTTCTATCGCCTGTGCCGATACTCGTCGCTGACCTACGTCAAGCGCTGCACGCTGCTCGTGCAGCAGTTCAGCGCCGGCTTCGACGCGTGGGCCCGCAAGTCGGGGCCCGACCACACCCTGTTCGCTCGCAAGGCGCTGAAGACGGTCTACCCGCCGCTGGCGGCGCTCGAGCAGGTGCCGGGGCTCCTGCTCGGCAACCAGAAGACGCGGGCCTACGACGCGCTGATCCAGGCCGGCTTCCTCGCCGAGCTGCTCGGCCACGGCTTCGACGGCGGCATGCGCTGGGAGAAGTTCGGCTACAACTACGGCGAGCGGCCGAGCGTGGGCCTGTTCGCGTGGGCCGAGAAGGCGGTGGTCATGGCGGCGCAGATGCAGCGCACCGCCGAGGCCAAGTGGTCGCACACGCTGATGGCCCTGCAGCGCCCGGCGCCCCCGCACGCTCACCTGCAGCCGATGCCGCCGGCCGACGGCGTCGTCGTCGACCCGGACGAGGTCGTGCCGGTCACCGGCGTGTGGGTGCCGATCGACGTGCCGAACGGCTGCCCGAACTACCTGGTCGAGGGCGTGCCGGCGCCCAAGCTGACGGTCGAGACCCAGCGCGTCGACTCCGAGGGCTACCCCGGCGACCCCGAGAACCCGCCGATCGCCGCGCGCACCGACTACGTCCACGGCGAGGTGCCGACCCGCTGGCAGCTGGCGTGGGACGACATCCGCTACCGCGCCGGCGTCGAGATCGACGAGCCCGAGTTCCTCGACGAGGAGACCGAACTCCCGGCCTGGCCGCCGGCCCATCCGCCTTCGCCATGAGCGCGAGCCCTGCCACGAGCCCCCCTCTCGACGGACCGCCCAGCCTCGACGGACCCGCGCCGCGGCTGGTCGTCGAGGTGCTGTGGGGGCCGGAGCAGGGCAAGAAGGCCGTGATCGCCGCGGGCGGGGCGATCACTGTCGGGCGCGACGCGGCGGCCGGCCTGTGCCTGGCGCACGACGGGGCGCTGGCGCCGATCCACCTGCAGATCGAGTGGGACGGGCGGGTCGCCGCGGTGCAGGCGCTGGTGAACGAACGGACATGTCTCGACGGACAGCCGATGCGCGAGGGCAAGAGCGGCCACGGCGGCTGGGTGCGCGCCGGTGCGTCCGACCTGTCGCTGGCGATCGAGCGCCACACGCGGCCCGATCCGCCGCCGACGCCGGAGAGGGTGGCCGCGGCCGCGCCGGCGATCGCGGCCCTGCGGGCGCTGCCGGGCCGGCTGTTCGCGGTCGCGGATGCGTCGCGCGACGATCGGGTGCGGGTGCTCTTGCGCGAGTCGCCGGCCCGCCACCGCTCGCTGTTCGATGGCTGGCAGGGCGACGCGATCGCCGAGACCGCGCCGTACCTGGTCGAGCTCGGGCCGCCTCACCCGGAGCTGATGGGCGATCTGGTGGTCGAGGGCTGGCACACCGACGACGCCCGGCGCGACGGCGACGGCGGCTGGGCGATCTTCCTGTCGGTGCCCGACGGCCGCGAGTTCGAGGCCGTGCGCCGCCACCTGCGCAAGTTCCTCATGGTCGAGCTCGACCGTGAGAAGGTCTACTTCCGCTTCTACGACCCGCGGGTGCTGCGGGCGTTCGTGCCGACCTGCACCGCCGCCGAGCGGCGCGAGTTCCTCGGCGACATGGGGTGGCACATCACCTGTCCCGAAGGACTGATGAGCTTCCGCGCTTGAGCAGCGGGAGGCAGTCCCGGAGGACTGCCGAGCTTCCGCGCCTGAGCGGCGCGTGAAGCACTCCGAAGGACTGCTGCGCCTGAGCGGCGCGCGTGAGGTCTTTGTGCACGCGCGGCCGAGGACGACCGCATCCGCCGGGTCGTGCCCACTTTCGTGGCCTGCGATGGGCCCGGCCCGCGGGCGCCGGGCTCGACCAGTCGGCGGCGCAACTTCACGCCGGCGGGCTTCCGACTCGCGGGTCCGCCGTCCGACTGCGTGCGAGAGTGACGCGCCGCGCACCCGCCGGAGTGAGGCGCGGCCGGGCCCCGGCGGCCGCGTTTGCGCCCGGCCGAGCCTCGCGGCCGGAGGCCCCGGGCTGCGCCCGCGCGACCCGGCGCTACGCTTGCCGCTGCGTGCCCGACCCGCGGCCGACAGCCGAGCGCGTGCTCTCCTCCCCGCCGGAGCCCCCCTTCGCGGGCCGGCCGCGGCCTCGCGGCGCTCGCACCGACATGGCGCTCGGGACAGGTCGCCGCGGTGCGGGAGGGAGCGGCGCGCCGCGGCCTCGCGGCGCTCGCACCGACATGGCGCTCGGGACAGGTCGCCACGGCGCCAGGCGGGCCGGCACGGGCCTGCGCGAAGGGACAGGTCGAGGTGCGCCCGCCCGAGTCGGCCGCGACGGGGACGACCTGTCCGGAGAGACACCTCCACGCCCGCCGGCCCGCGGGTCCACGCCCGAGTCCGCGAGCGACATGTCCGAACGGACAGGCCTTCATCCGACCGCGCGCGAGGAGGCCGGGCCATGAAGCTGCGGACGCGGGTGGCGGCGGCGCTGTTCGTGGTCGCGGCGCCGGTCCTGATAGGCGTGAGCGCGCTGCCGGAGCCGCTGCTCGGACGCACCGGCGCGCTGGCCCTCGGCTTCGGCCTCGGGATCTCGGCGGCGCTCGCGGTCGCCTGGCCGCTGCTCGGACGGATCCGCCAGCTCGCCGCGGCCGCCCGCGACGCCGCCGAGAGCGGCCATCGCCGCGAGATCGAGGTCGGCGGCGACGACGAGCTGGCCGAGCTGGCCCACAGCTTCAACGCGGCCGGACGGGCCGTGCGCGACCACCTGGCCCTCGGCGAGCGGCGCAACGCGGCCCTGCGCGACGTCGTCGTCGACGCCACCCACGACGTCATGCTGCCGCTGACGGCCCTGCACGGCCACCTCGGCGACCTCGGCCCGGGCGCGGCGATCGCCGAGGTCCACCACATCGCCGGGCTGCTGCGCAACCTCGCGGCCGCGGCCGCGCTGGCGACCGAGGTCGCGCCGGCGCGGGCGGCGATCGACCTCAACGCGGTCCTGCTGCGCGTGGTGGTCCGCGCGACCGCGCAGGCGCGCAAGGCGGGGGTCGAGCTGGTGTCGGCGGTGCCCGAGGCGACGGTGTGGATCGACGGCGACGCTTTGCTGGTCGAGCAGGCGATCGTCAACGTGATCGACAACGCGGTCGCCTACAACTACCGCGGCGGCCACGTGGCCGCGGTGCTGGTCCGCCGCGGCCACGACGGCTTCGCCCTGCGCGTCGAGGACGACGGCCCCGGGGTGAGGCCCGACGAGCTGCCGCGCCTGACCGAACGCTACTTCCGCGGCGCCCACGGCCAGCAGGCCCGACCCGGCGGCCGCGGCCTCGGGCTCCACATCGCCGCCCGCGTCGCCGACGCCCACGGCTTCTCGCTCGAGCTGGCCCGCGGGCCCTACGGCGGGCTGTGCGTCGAGCTGCGCGGCCGTCGGCGGGCGAGCCGGTGAGCCGAGGGACATGTCCGCGGCGGCATGTCCATGGGGGCATGTTCTACGGGCCATGTCTGAGAGACCATGCCCGATCGACCATGCCCGAGATCAGCGGTTGTCGAGCGCGACGCGGCGGAAGGACCCGCACCCGCCGGTCGACGGGGCGCCCGGCGTGGCAAAGCACGGGATGCCCGGGTCCGGCCCGTCGACGAGGACGTTGCAGCGCCAGTTCCAGCCGTCACCGACGGCGAAGTCGCCAGGAAAGGTCGAGACGAGGCGGAAGGTCGCGCGCTGGTGCGGCGGCAAGGTCGTGACCTCGCGCTCGTCGCGGTCCTCCGGGTCGAGGAAGACGTTGCCGCCCGCGGGCGTGAAGCCGACGAGGCCGACGTCGTGGAGCGCCAGCGGCACCTCGCAGCCGTTGTGCAGCTCCACGACGGCCCGCGGCGGCGCGCCGCGGATCGCCCGCAGCTCGACCCCGAGGCAGTTCACGACCCGGCGGCGCTGCTCCGCCTCGTGCTGACGCGCGGCCTCGGCCCGCCGTTCCTCGGCGGCGCGGTCGTCGAGCACGACTGCGACGATGTAGCCGCCCGCCAGCAGCACGTGCATAAAGGCCGGCCCCCAGGTGCGCCGGCCGACCCACAACATGAGGAAGGTCGTCAGCAGCGCGTAGGCGACGAGGATCTCCAGCGTGACGACGGCGGCGAAGCCCAGGAGATCGAAGATGCCGCTCGGCCCCGCGAACGCGCGGCCGCCGAACACGTACGCGTACAGGACGACCAGCGCCAGCAGGGCGAGGCCGTGGAGCTGCCAGGCGCGCCGCGGGTCGCTGCGATCGGGCGCGGTCACTGCTGGGGCACCGGCGGGGCGGCCGCCAGCGCGTTGCGGAACTCGGGGGTCTGGGCCAGCTTGACCGAGCCGTCGAGGGTGGCGTCGCCGAAGGCCTGCAGGAAGTTGCTCTCCTGCTGGCTGCGGCCCCAGCGGCTGCTCTTGCCGGCGATCGGGCCCTGCCACAGCGTCGTGCTGTTGCGGTCGATGAGCCAGCCCTGGGCCATCAGCGCGGCCTGGTAGGTGTTGCCCTCGACGATCCAGAACTGGTCGAGCTGCAGCTGCAGGGTGTGCGTCGCGGCCTGCGGATCGGCGGTGACCGGGAAGCCGAGCGCGGAGAGCTCCTTGGCGAACACGTTGCGGACGTATTCGGTCGGGACCTGGCCGCCGGCGGCGTTGTAGACCGGCAGGTCGGGGTTGGCGTCCTCGCTGACCCCGAGCAGGTGCGGATCTGTCACCTGCCGCTTGTCGACGATCTGGGCGATGAAGATGAGGGTGCCCGGGGGGACCGCCGCCAACCCCGCGACCTTCGACGGGTCGGCCTTCTCGCTCGGCGAATAGACCAGCGGGAAGGAGATGATGTCGGGTGACGAGGCGCAGGCGCCTGCGGTCAGCGCGGCGGAGAGGAGGCCGCAGGCGAGGAGCGAGGAGCGGGCGCGGTGCTGCATGGCGGGGCCACAGTAGCACCCCGCGCCGGGCCCGGCGACGCGGCCCACTGCAGCCGCAGGCAGTGCAAACGGTGACGCCGATCACCGCCCGCCGCGGCGGGCGCGCAGGCGAACGCAACTGCGGTTAACAACGTTCAAAAGCCCGCCAAGGGCCGATCGCGGCCGGCTGCGTGCTGCAGACAAGCAGGGCGTGCAGGGGTATGGTCGCGGTGGTGCTCGTCAACCTCGACGCGATCGACTGGAAGTCCCTGCGACACGCCTACGGAGAGGCGAGCGACGTGCCGAAGCTTATCCGCGCGCTCGTCAGCGATCACCCCGGCAAGCGGGAGGGCGCGCTCGACGCGTTGTTCTCGACGATCTGGCACCAGGGCACGGTGTACTCGGCGAGCCCCGCCGCGGTGCCGTTCCTGGTCGAGCTGCTCGAGGCCGAGGCGCAGGAGGATCTGCCGGCGATCCTCGAGCTGCTGGCGCACCTCGCCACCGGCACGCCCGACGAGGACGCCGAGGCGCCGCACAACGCCGCCACCGCCGCGCGCGAGGCCGTGTCGCGCGGGATCTCCGTCTACGCGCGCCGCCTCGGCCACCCCGAGCCGGCGGTCCGCGTGGCCGCGGCGTACTTGCTCGGGCTGTTCGCGGTCGAGGCGGCCCGCGCCCCGCTCGCCGCGGCCGTCGAGGACGACTCCGAGCCGGCGGTCCGCGCGGTGGCAGCGTTCGCCCTCGGCTGCATCGCCGACCCGGCCCGCGCCGACGAGCTGCGCGAGCGGCTGGTCGACATCAGCGAGCACCCCGCGGTGCGCCTCTACGCCGGCCTCGGCCTGTCGCGCGGCGGTGCGCCCGTGGAGGGCCCGCAGTTCGCCGCGCTCGCCGAATTGGTCGAGGACGTCGATCTGTTCGGCCAGCTCGACGAGCTCCACGACAACGCCGCGCGCATGAGCTACGGCCCGCTCGCCGACGGCCTGGTGCGCCTGCCCGCCGCTGCGCGCCTGCGCCTGGCCCCCGCGCTCGGGCGCGCCCTCGAGGCGGTCCGCGGCCGCGACGCGCTCGGTCTGGCCACCGCGCTGCTCGGGCTCGCCTTCGCCGACGCGAGCGTGCCCGCGGGGGCCGGCGCGGAGGTCCTCGGCGAGGTCCAGCGCCAGGTGCTGGCGAGCCTCGTGCGCGCGCCGGCGGCCTGGCGCTACGCCAACATCGGCACCGCGCTGGCCGACATCGGCCTCACGCCGGCGCTGACCCAGCGCGCCCCGCTGGCAGAGTGGCTCGGCGTCGACGCCAGCGAGCTGGCCGAGGACGACGAGGACGAGGACGGCGACGAGGCCGGCGACGGCGACGAGGACGACGAGGACGCCGGCGTCGACGTCGACGCGCCCGAGCCCGACCTCGGCGAGCTCGACCGGATCGGCCGCTTCGTCGCCTGTCTCGACGGCCAGGACTGGCGCGAGGCCCGGCAGTGGTTCGCGTTTTACCAGCAGATGCGCGGAGTCGCCCGCGTCGAGCCGCCGGCGATCGGCCGCTACTTCGGCGCCCACGCCAACCTCGAGGCCGGCTACTGGCTGTACGACCGCGAGCTGTCGCGCTCTCTCGGCACCTGCGTCCCGCTCGAGCACATCCGCTTGGCCGTCGGGCGCAAGGACTCCGACGACCAGGTGGCCCTGCGGATCCGCGTCGACGACGACTGCCTCGACGCCGTCCTCGCCGCGATCGTCCGCCACCAGGACCGCGTCACCCCGACCGACTTCACCGCCCTGGCGATCGACCTCATCGGCGCCGCCCCCGAGGTGCTGCTGGAGACCGGCCGAGCCCAGCGCGCCCGCCTCGGTCGCGCTGCCGGCAGCGCCTGAGATCGGTTCGCCGACGGGCAGGGCCCGCTGCCGTCGACGTTCATGGTTGGAGAGGGGCGGCCCGGTGGGGCTCGCGGGTCCGACTCCGACTTTGAGGGGTGACGCGCCCGTCGGGCCCGCGTGGCTGTCACTGGGATGGTCGGAGGCGGGCCCGGTCGGCCGCGAACTACGGATGGGTGGAGACGGGTCGCGCGTCGAGCCGCGTGGCCGTCTCCTACTTTTATGGAAGGAGAGGGCGGCCGGTCCGCGGGGCTGCGACCTGGGCCCGTCGGGTCCGTATGGCCGTCTCCTACTTTTATGGAAGGAGAGGGGCAAATCGGCCGACCCCCGCATGGCCGCGAACTGCGGATAGGTGGAGACGGTGCCAGCCCGTCGGGCCCGTGTGGCCGCGACCGTTGGATAGGTGGAGACGGGGCCCCGGGGGCCCGTGTGGCTGCGAACCGCTGGATCGATGGGGCCAGGCCGTCAGGCCGGGGGACCGCGAATGACCGATCCTCTCGCTCGCCTCACCACCTTCCGCGGGCGCCGGGGGCCTGCGAGGGTGGACCGCGGCGAGGGTTCTTCCGGGGGTGCTCCCCCGCATGTCTTCGCGGACATATGGTGACAGTCGTGGCGGGGCGGCAATCCTCGGATGTCTCTCGGAACATGTGTCCTTTTCGCCGCGAAATATTTTCCTTCGCCTCGCGCGCCAACCCCCGGCGGACTGGACGCCGCGGAGCTCTCGGCGAGTCCGGCGGTTGGGCCGCCGGGCCCCACGAGCGCGGACGGGGTACGGCGAATCATCGCATGTCTCGAGAGACATCCGACCGCCCAGGCCGCCGGCTGCGGCGGTCCGCGCGCGGCGAGCTCGGCGGTCCGCTGCATTGGCATGACTCGAAGGACATCCCCATAGAAGTGCTCGTGCGTTCGAGTCGCACGTGCGGGTGAGCTGCGGACCTGGTCCAAAGACCTTGCAGGTCCGCAAGCCCGACCGCGGCTGCAGAGTGTGCACGGCGCGGCGCACTATCGCCGGAGGCGCGTCGCGCATAAAGTCCGGCTCCCATGCGTAGGATTGTTCTGCCTCTCCCCCTCTCGGTCGCCCTCGCGACCCTCGCCGCTTGCGGCGACGATGCGACCGTCGACACCACCGCGTCGACCTCCGAGACCTCGACCACCGACGACTCCACCAGCACGAGCCCGGGTCCGACCAGCGACACGCTGACCACCGGCGTGCCGACCACGACCGAACCGACGACGTCGACGAGCACGACCGACACGACCGGCACGACGACCGACGACACGACGACCACCACGTCGACGACGGACGACACGACCGCGACGACGACGACGACGACCGACACGACCGACACGACCGATACGACCGCCACGACCGACACGACCACCGCCGCTGACAACTGCGGCGACGGCGTGATCGAGGACCCCGAGGTGTGTGACGGCGCCGCGCTGGCCGATCAGGACTGCGTGTCGCAGGGCTTCGACAGCGGCACCCTCGCGTGCGCGGCCGACTGCACCGGCTTCGACATCAGCGGGTGCGTGCTGGCCTCGTGCGGCAACGGCGCGATCGAGGGCGAGGAGTCGTGCGACGGCGACGACCTGGCCGGGCAGGACTGCGTGTCGCAGGGCTTCGAGAGCGGCACCCTGACGTGCATGGAGAACACCTGCGTGTTCGAGCTGGCCGGGTGTTTCACCTGCGGCGACGGCAACGTCTCCGGCACCGAGGTGTGCGACGGCACCGAGCTCGGCGGCGAGGACTGCGTCAGCCAGGGCTTCGAATTGGGCGATCTGGCTTGCGCGGCCGACTGCGGCGCGCTCGACACCAGCAACTGCAGCACCTGCGGCGACAACGCCCTGAGCGGCGCGGAGGAGTGCGACGGCGCCCTGCTCGGCGGCGCGACCTGTCAGACGCAGGGCGCCGACTACGGCTCGCTCAAGTGCTCGGCCGACTGCGGCTTCGACCTCTCGGCGTGCATCACCGCCGTCTCCGAGATGGAGCCGAACGACGACGGCATGGTCGCCGTCGGCGTCAACGACTTCAGCGCCGCCAACGCCAACGGCCCGTTCACCGACGACACGCTGATCAAGGCGAAGATCACCCCGGTCGGCGACGACGACGTGTTCGCCGTGCAGAACACCGGCGACGGCTACGCCACGCTGCGTCTCGAGACCTTCGGCATCGCGGGCCCGGGCACCTGCGCCACCATCGACACCGTCGTCGAGATCCGCAACGCCGCCAACGCGCTCCTCGCCACCGACGACGAGAGCGGCATCAACAGCTGCTCGCTCATCACGGCCTATCCGCTGGCGCCGGGCGAGACCCTCTACGTGCGGGTGATCGACTACCAGGACAACACCGTCATCAACGACTACCTGCTCGACATCAAGATCGATCCGGTCGTCTGCGGCGACGGGACGCCCGGCTTCGGCGAGCAGTGCGACGACGGCAACCTGGCCGACGGCGACGGCTGCGACGGCACCTGCAAGATCGAGGGCCTGATCACCGAGATCGAGCCCAACAACACCAACGCCCAGTCCGACGGGACCGGGATCGTGGCGACCGGGTCGGCGATCTTCGGCGGCGCGATCACGCCGGTGGCCGACGTCGATCGCTGGCGCCTCGACCTCGCCGCGCCGTCGTTCCTGCGCTTCGAGAGCTTCTCCGTGCTCAACGATTGCACCGGCATCAGCACGGTGCTGCGGCTCTTCAACCCCGCCAACACCCTGATCATCGCCGAAACCGCGACGGCGGGCATCAGCACCTGCGCGGCGCTGGTGTTCCCGCTCCCGGCCGGCACCACCTACATCCAGCACGAGGAGAACGGCAACAACGCCGTCATCAACAACTACTTCCTCCAGGCCGCGGTGCTGACCGACGCCGGCACCGAGACCGAGCCGAACGAGGCCCAGGCGGCCGCCAACCTCAACATCCAGAACGGCTCCGATCTGCTGGTGTTCGGCGACCACTCGGTCAACGCCGACTCCGACTTCTACCGCATCGACGTGCCGGTCTCCGGCAGCTCGCTGCGCCTCGAGGTCATCGAGGGCGACCGCGCCGTCGAGACCTGCGAGAGCAACGGCGTCGACTCGCGGCTGACGGTGTACAACGGGCAGGGCGTCGAGCTCGCCAACGACGACGACAGCGGCCGCGGCTTCTGCTCGATGCTCGACGGCACCGGTTCGGCGCCGCTGCACGCCGGCTTGCACAACCTGGCCGCCGGGACCTACTACGTCCAGGTGCGCGCGTCCACGCTGTCGCAGAACGGCGCCGCCGGCCAGTTCACCTACCGGCTGAACGCCACCGTCCGCAAGCCGTGAGGCCGGGCGCCCGCTCCGGGCGCGCCGCTTTCACGAACGAACGGCCATGTCCTCCGGGACATGGCCGTTCGGCCATTCCCGAACGGACATGTCGCCGCGGCACGGCCGCCGCGCCGGCCCGGCCTACGGGATCTTGCGCAGCCGGACGTCGCCGGCGGGCCCGGCGATGTCGGTGAAGATGCCGGACAGGCTAGTCGGGCTCTCGACCTTGCCGACGTAGAGCGCGTGGTAGCCGGTCTTCTCGTTGACCTGGCGGATCGAGAACAGGGTCCCGCGCGGCGACGTGTACAGCGTGCCCTGGAAGTGGCTCGGGTCGTCGGCGGGGAACACGTAGCGGCCGACGAAGTGCTCGGGGTCGAGCTGGATGATGATCAGCTCGTACGGCACTGTCGTGGGCGCGAGCTGCCCGTTGAGGGTCCGGTCGAAGCTGAATTCCCAACGTCCGCTGAGGTCCATAGGGGCTCCCGAGGCCCGACCGTAGGCGTCCGCCCGGCGCCAGTCAATGGCCCCCGCGCGCGCGTTCGCCAGCGCGCGCGGCGGGCGGCGGCCGCGGCACTAGTTGTCCTCGTCCGGCTGGACGCTCTCGCGGTAGCTGACGAGCGGCTTGTCGTCGTCGAGCAGGGTGCCGATGAAGTCGCCGAGGTCGACGCCCTGCTCCTCGATCTCCGTGTCGAGGTACGAGATGATCGACACGCAGTGGCTGGTGTTGAGGCTGCGCCAGTAGGGCAGGTAGTACGCCATGTTCGGGTGCGGGTCGTACAGCGCGGTCATGAGGTCGGTGTCCTCGGCCCAGTACTCGAGGATCTTCTCCTTCGTCATGTCCGGGTAGAAGCGCTCGTACGAGTAGCGCGAGTAGTTGAAGTCGCGCTGGAAGAACACGGTGCTGAGGCGGTCGTCGGGGTAGAGCGCGGCGAGGTGGGTGTTGAGCACGCCGAAGTCGTCGTCGATCTCGTAGCCGGGCGGCAGCTCGCTGAACACCGAGTCCACGTTCCACGAGGAGCGGATCTTCTCGTGCAGCTTGGCGGACCAGCCGCCGCTCGGGAAGATCGGGCCCGAGTCGTCCATCAGGTAGCCGCGCTGGGCGTCGATGCGCGAGCGGAAGAAGTGGTAGTTGATGAGCGAGCCGGCCCCGCCCGCGCTGCAGCCGGTGACGAACAGCCGGTCGGTGCCCGGGAACTGGTTCGCCATCCAATCGGTCGCCGCCATCACGTTGTTGTGACCGTTGTGGTGGAACTCGAGGTCGGGCTCGACGCCCTCGGGGTCCGGATAGACGATCACGTTGTTGCCCGTGTGCACGTCGCCGGTACAGTACGGGAGGAACACGAAGTTCCAGTCTTTGGTGAGGCCCTCGACGTCGCGGCGCATCAGCGGCGACAGGTTCTTCGTCAGCGGGTCGAAGAGGAGATCGTCGGGGACGCCGTCGGGGTGCGCGGCGCCGAGATCGGCCTTGCCGGAGCAGGTGTCGAAGTCCCAACAGGCCCCGCCCGGCTCGAGCATCACCAGGAGATCCTTGGCGCCCTCGTGCCAGTTGACGAAGATCTTGTACTGGCTGCCGTTGCCGCACACCGCTCCCTCGAGCGGGACCGTGATCCACTTGTCGTAAGCGGGCGGCTCGATCGGCCCGCCCGTGGTGGTGTCGGTGGTGGAGGTGTCGCCAGAGGAGGTGGTCGGCGCGTCCGTCGTGGCGTCGGTGGTGGTCCCGCTGGTCGGCTCGGCGGTCGTCCCGGTCGGACTCGTCGACGTGTCCGTGTCCGGGATCACCGCGGTCCCGCTCGCGGGGGTGCCGTCATCGCCGCAGCCCGTAAACAGCGCCAAAACACCCGCGAGCGCGAGCCTGTGTCGCGACATCCTTTGCTCGAACTTCATGCCACCGGTCCTCAGGCCGTCCACGGTAGCAAAACTCACCTGTCGTTCGCGAGACCATGGAAACGCTGTGTTTCGTGCGTTTCCATGGCGAGTAGAAACCCCTCGCGCGATACCGCCCGATCACACCCACAGGCGCCTACCGCTTGGTCAGGCCTCGCTCGTAGTGCCATGGTAGGGCGATGAGGCCCCCAGCGTACATCTCAGCCGCCTTCGTCGCCCTCTCGTTCGCCACCCCGGCCGCTGCCGACGAGCCGCCCGATGTCCTCGGCTTCCCGGTCGAGCCGACCGAGATCTACGGCGGCGTGGACACGGTGGCGTGCGGCTGGCCGACGACGGTGTCGATGCTCGGCCAGTGCACCGGAACGCTGGTTCACCCGGAAGTGGTCATCTTCGCGGCCCACTGCGGGTCGGGCTACAACGGCGTCCTCCTCGGCGAGTCGATCAACGGCCCGAAGCGCCAGGTGCCCACGGAATTCTGCCAAACCTTCCCGGGAGGCGGTCCGGGGAACGGCCAGGATTTCGCGTTTTGCAAGCTCTCGCAGCCGCAGCTCGACATCCCCATCGTGCCCATCCTGATGGGTTGCGAGACCGACATCCTGCAGCCCGGCCAGCAGGTGACGATCGTCGGCTTCGGCAACGCCGACACCGGACCGTACGGGGTCAAGCGCGAGGTCGTCACCACGATCAACAGCATCACCGGCAACAATGAGGTCGACATCGGCGGCAACGGCAAGGACAGCTGCCAGGGCGACTCCGGCGGGCCGGTGTTCGTGCAGCTGGCCGACGGCTCGTGGCGCGTGTTCGGCATCACCTCGTACGGCGGCGCGTGCGGGACCGGCGGCATGTACTCGCAGATGCACCGCGGCATCGACTGGTTCGAGCAGCAGAGCGGCATCGACCTGACGCCGTGCCACAACGCCGACGGCACGTGGAACCCGACACCGGCGTGCAAGGGCTTCCCGCTCACCCCGGGCGTCGGCAACGGCGACTGGGGTACCGGCTGCAACGGCGGTGAGGTCGGTGGCCAGAGCGTGACCTGCGGCTCGGCGGCCTGCGACGAGGCGGCCGACAAGGAGGGCCCGACGGTCAGCGTGCTGTCGCCGACCGACGAGACGGTGCTGATGTCGCCCGACATGGCCGAGAACGTGTCGACGTCGATCAGCATCGGCGCGACCGACAACGCCGGCGGCTGCGGGGTGAAGGAGGTCCGCCTCCTCATCAACGGCAACGACATCGGCGGCGTCGACATCGCGGAGCCGTACGAGTTCGCCAACGTGGCGTTCCCGACCGGCTGCTGGGAGGTCGGGGCGAAGGCGATCGACTGGGTCGGCAACGAGGGCCTCGCGGAGCCGATCACCCTGTGCATCAATCAGGAGCCGCCGCCCCCGCCGCCGCCGCCGCCGCCGGACACCACCGACGGCGACAGCGAGTCGGGCGGCGACAGCGACTCCGGCGAGTCGACCGACGGCGCGCCCACGACCGGCACCGACCCGACCCAGGGCAACAACAGCAGCAGCGGGCCGATCACGACGGCCGGCTCGGCGACTGCCGGCGACACCTCGGGCCTCGGCGAGTCGGACGGCTGCGCCTGCGCGGCCGACAGCTCCGGCGCGCCCAAGGGCGCGGGGCTGATGCTGCTCGGGCTGGCGCTGCTCGGCCGCCGGCGCCGGCGCTGAGCGGGATCGAGGAGGGCCCGGAGCGCCGCTCCGGGCCGCGCGAGCCCGGCCTGCGCGCGGGCTCGCTGCGAAGGACGTCGGGTCTCGGCGGCCGCTTCGGCGAGATTCATGGGCCACGAGTCCGGGCGGCGAGCCTCACGGATCGCGAGCTCGGCTCGACAGGCGGCGAGCGGTCCGGGGTGTCTGCACGGGCATGCCCTGGAGGGCATGTCCCATGTGACATGTCTGATCAGGCATGCCTTTCAGGACATGTCCCCTAAAATCAAAATCGGCCGGCGAGCGACAGGCCGATGAAGCGGGGGGTCACGCTCGGCTCGATCCGCAGCTCGCTCAGGCGCGAGACCCGGACGGCGCGGGCGTACGAGACGCCGTAGGCGAGCAGGCCGGCGCCGGCGACGGTGAGAGACTGGCCGGCGGCGGTCAGCACCAACCAGGCGCTCCAGCGGTCGCGGACGCAGTCGACCGTCAGCTGGCCCTCCCGGCGGCAGGTCTCGGCCCCGAACCTGTCGCGCCACAGGGCCACCCGCGAGCCGACGTACATCGCCAGGCCGAGGGCGAGCAGGCCGGCGCCGCCGCCCAGGTAGGCCGGGGCGATCTTTTCGCGGCGATCGTGCCGGGTCCGGTTCCACGCCGTGAAGCGGCCGCGCACGGTCCCGCCGCCGGCCGCCAGCCCGATCGCGGCGAAGTTGAGCAGCGGGGCCACGGTCGAGAAGCCGAGGTAGCGCAGCGACTCGTCGACGCAGCCGGTGACCGTGATCTGCAGCTCGGGGAAGACGTGCTGCGGGCCGTTGCAGCCGCGGCGGAGGATGCCGATCCGCCACACGTGCGCGGCGAGCCCGAGGCCGCCCGAGACGCCGGCGCTGACCAGGAGGCCGAGGCCCGACAGGGGCATCGCCGGCGGCAGCTCGCGCGCGGGCGCGGGCCCGACCGGCCGGACGAGCGTGAGCGACACGAACAGGGCGAGCGCGGGCGACATCGCCGCAAGGTGAGGGCGATCGCGGATCGACGCCAGCGCGCGCGGAGGGCCGCGAGACCGTCGGGATCGTCGGTGTGCGCGGCGTCGCAGCGAGCCGGGGCGTGGGCGCGAGGCGGGCGACCGGTCGGAGGGTGTCTCGAAGGACAGGTCGAGGAGGCGGGCCAGAGGCAGCGGTGGTCGTCAGGACTCGGCGCGAGTCGGGGATCGGCTGGCGAAGCGGACATGTCGGAACGGACAGGGAGCCAGCGGTCCGCGCCGCTGAACGGCGGGGCGGCTCAGATCTCCGGCGACTGGCAGGTCTCCTTCGGCGTGACCGTGACGAAGGCGAGCAGGCCGCCCTCGCCGGCGATCAGCGCGCCGGAGGTGTTGCCGCGGGAGACCACGCGAGCGCCGGCGCCGACCGGCGTGGGCTCGGCCAGCATGGAGGACTCGGGCCACCCGCCGAGCGTGCCGTCGTCGTAGAGGGCGACGAGGATGCTGTTGATGCGGCCGAGGCCGAGGACCGGGGTCGCAGGGTCGGCCGGGTAGAACGAGACCTCCTTGGCGGCCTGATGGAGGACGTTCCCGGTGGCGGTGACGATCGCGGCCTCGTCGTAGACCTCGGCGATCCGCACGAGGTCGTCGGTGGTGCCGGTGTCGACGGGGGCCCAGGTGAGGCCGCTGTCGACGCTGTGGACCGCCAGGCCGCCGTCGCCGACCGCGACCAGCGGGCTGCCGGTGACCGCGCGGAACGAGCCGGTGGCGGCGGGATCGAGGACGACCGGCTGCCAGGTCGCGCCGCCGTCGGCGGAGCGCACGATCACGCCGTCGCCGACGGCGATCCCGTGCAGCGAGACCTCGCCGTCGACGATGAAGTTGAAGAACACGACGTCGCGCAGCGCGGCCTCGGTGCCGAGATCGACGGGGACCCAGGTGTCGCCGCCGTCGACGCTGCGGTGGGCGACGCCGCCGTCGCCGACGACCATCCAGCTGCTGACATCGATCAGCTCGACCCGCTTCAGGGCCGGATCGGCGGGCAGCGCGAGGGGGTGGAACACGCCGCCCTCGTCGGGGCGGAACAGTCGACCGTCGGCCGTCAGGGCGAGCGCGGTCTTGGGGCCGAGCGCGGCGACCGACACGAACTCGACCGCCTCGTCCGCGGCGATCGGGTTGACGTTCAGGAGGTAGACGAAGTCCTCGCAGCCGGGGGTGCCCTCGGTGACCGTGGGCGACTCCTCGGTCGGGTCGGGCAGGCCGGTGGTCGGCGACGAGGAGGTCGAGGACGAGGAGGTCGAGGACGAGGAGGTCGAGGTCGACGAGGCGCCGTCGGTGTCGGCGTCGGGTTTGGAGCAGGCGAGCGCCAGAGTCGGCAGCACGAGCAGGAGCGAGGACGGCGAGCGAAGCGAAGTCATGGCAGTCCGTTCAATTGATCGAGAGCGGCCGGAGCTGTCAATCGCCGGCGACGAATCACGCGGGCTGCTGTGGTGATTGCCCGCCCCCGACCCGGGGTGGCAGCCGCCCCCGCGGTGCCTGTCAGCCGCAAAGCGCGGCTCATGGGCCTCCGGCGTGGGGTCGACGGCGCCCCCGGGTTCGAACCGCGGCAGCGCCGTGTCCTCGTCCGCGTCGCTCGAACGCGAGTAATGCTGGGACTCGTGGCGGCGCTCGGAGTGAATGTCTTCATGGACATGTCTGATAGGACATGTTTTTGACGGATCGGCGATGTGCGGTGGCGGCGGCCTCGCCGGGCTCTGCGAATGCACGCGGCGCCCGTCATTCGCAGGAGTGCGCTCTGTCGGCGCGCGGTTCGACGCGGGCCGCGCTCGCATCCGCCCTGAAGCGCCAGCGGCCCGCGCGACCGTGCGCGTTCCCTCCGCCCGGCAAACGGCGGACAATGACGTGGTGACGGCTCCCGATTCGCAGGACCGCGCGCGCGACGGCTTCTATCGCCTGCTCGCGGCGGCGATGACGTACGGCTGGGCGCGGCTGATGGCGTTCCTGGCCTGGATGGCGCTGCTGGTGTCGACGTACGCGTCGCTCGACGGGGTGATCGGCGAGGGCACCGTGGCGCCGCTCGGGCTCGTCACGCTGAAGACCGTGCCGCTGCTGCTGGCGGTGCTGGTCGCGCTGCCGAACGTGATGCTGCACATCGTCGCGCGCATGATCCTGTTCCGCTTCTCGCGGCGGAACTTCAACCTGCTGTGCCGCGAAGCGCCGGCCGAGGCGGCGCTGCCGGACGAGGTCAAGGCGCGCTGCCAGGCGACGTGGGCCTACGAGCGCGGGCGGGCGCAGATGCGCTACGAGTCGGGGCTGCTGCCGCAGGTCGGCGTGTTCGGCCTGCTGGCGTCGGCGATGCTGGCGTTCTGCATCCTCGGGATCCACCTGCCGCCGTCGCAGCTGTTCCCCAACCTCGGCGGCGAGCTGCCGACCTGGCACATCTGGGTCGCGTGGACGGTGCTGAGCACCGCGACGACCTCGTTCATGCTGTCGGTCGGCCGGATCCTGGTGCGGATCGCTGGCTACGACGCGACCACCCGCACGTTCGCCGACGCGGCCCGCTCGTTCGGTCTGTGCGTGGTCAGCGGCGGGCTGCTGGCGTGCCTCACGGTGTCGAGCACCGATCCGAAGACCGCGCAGGCCAGCATCGCCATGGGCATCGCCGTCGGGCTGCTCGGCGATCGGGCCTTCATCGCGGTGTCGAACCGCGCGGCCGCGCTGCTCGGCACCGAGGTCGAGGTCGTCGAGCCGGGCATCGGCCTGCGAGTGATCGAGGGCGTCGGGGCGGAGGACAGCCAGCGCCTGCAGGAGGAGAACGTGACGTCGGTCCACGCGCTGGCGTTCGTGCCGGTGCCGCGGCTGTTCTTCAACTCGTCGCTCAACCTGCAGCGGATCTGCGACTGGCAGGATCAGGCGCTGCTGTTCGTGTACGTCGGCGAGAGCCGGGCCAAGGCGCTGCGCGAGCAGTTCCAGATCCGCGGGGCGATCGACGCCCAGCGGCTCGGCCGCGGCTTCGAGGACATGCCGGCCGAGGTGCAGCAACAGCTGGTGGTGAGCCTCAACTTCCCGAGCCCGACGCACGCGCGGCAGCTGTTCGCGCGCCTGGCCGTCGACCCGCGCATCGACGAGCTGCGGGCCTATCGCGCCGCCGAGCTGAGCTTGGAGCCGCTGCTCGACGACCGACGCGCGTGAGCTCCTCGCACGCTTCGGACGCCGCCGGTGCGCCGCTGCGCGTCAGCCCGACACACGCAGCGACGACACCGGCGACGTCCAAACTCGGGCCCGACGCGGGGCACCGCGCCGCCGGTCGGGTGAAGGCGGGCGATCGTCGCCCGTCGCGGAGGGCGAGCGAAGCCGGGGCGCGTACGGTCGCGCCACAAGATCGCTGCTGCTGGACATCGTGCGAACACACCGAGGGGCTCGACTCCAAGTCTGGGCGGAGCGTCGGGGGCGGCAATGCGGCGACGATGACTTGCGCCACGAGCAGGTCGCGCGCGGCGCCGCGGCGCCGCGGCGTCGGTTCGTCGCGGCGAGGCGGCGTCGGGGCACGAACGCCGATCGGACAGATGTCGGCCGCGCAGGTGCGACAGTTCGGCTGTGTCGCCGATTACTCCCGATCGCTCAGAATGCGCCGCTGAGGCCGATGTAGGTGGGCCCGAGACGCGCGCGCAGGCGGGTCTTGCCGCGGTCGCGGGTGCGCAGGAGCAGCATCGTGCCGGCGGTGCCGAGCAGGGCGCCCGCGGCCAGCACCGCGGCGCCGCCCCAGTCGGTGTCGAACACGAAGCGGCAGCGGCCCGAGAGGTCGACGTCGGGGCCGGTGCAGCGCCCGCGGTACTCGTCGCCGTCCATCGACAGCAGGCCGAGGCCGAGGCCGAACAGCGGGATGCCGGTGAACAGCAGGCCCCAGCCGGCCCCGCGCAGCTTGAGGGTCTCGGGCGTGCGCCGCAGGTCGATCTGCAGGCTCTCGCGCAGGCCGGCCACCGCGACCAGCTCGCGCTCCTCCGGGACGTACCCTTCGGACATGACCCGAACGACATGTTTGCCCTCGAGCACGTTGCGCTCGACCGGCGCGGCGCCGACCAGCTGGCCGTCGATGAAGACCAGGGCGCCGGGCGGGGTGGTCGCGATCTCGAACGCCGGCGGCGGCTTGGCCAGGGCGTCGAGCTTGGCCAAGAGGCGCGCGGCCTGGTCGGCCGTCAGGGCCCGCAGCTCGGCCAGGCCGCACAGCTCGCAGCCGCGCTCGCTCTCGGCCGCGCGCCCGAGGTCGCGGGTGGCGACGAGCTCGAGCCGCAGGGTGTAGTCGCGATCGCTGACGGTGACCTGGGCCCGCAGCACGAACGCGGCGCCGAGCTGGTCGCGCAGCCGCGCGAGGCAGGCGTCGTCGCTGCACGCACCGCCGGCCACGCGCGTGACCGCCTCGGCGTCGAGCAGCTGCAGCCGGCCGCGCGCGAGCCCGCCGCGCAGGTCCTGCTCGAGCTGCGAGGCGAGCAGCGGATCGTCGGCCCCGCTAATGGTGATCGGCGCGATCGCCAGCTTCGGCGCGTCGGCCTCGGGCGCCGCGGGCGCGGGGGCAGGGGCGCTCGGGGCCGGCTGGGCGGCCGCGGGCGCGGCGGCCAGCGACATGGCCAAAAGCACATGGATGCCAGGACATGTCCTGCGGAACATGGCTTCAGCCACCGAGCTCCTCCTGGGCGGCCGCGCTTGCTGCGCGTAGAGACATGTCCATGGCGACATGTTCAGGAAGACATGTCCGTTCAAACATGGCCTCAGCCACCGATCTTCTCCTTGACCTTGTCGAGGCGGCCGGCCGCCTTGGCGTGGCCGAGCTCGGCGGCCTTGTCGTACTGGGCCTTGGCGTCGGGGTAGCGCAGGACCTTGAAGTAGGCGTCGCCGAGGCGGAGCCGGAACTCGCCCTTCTTCGGCTCGGCCTTGACCGCCCGCTCGGCGAACACCACCGCCTGCTCGAAGTGGCCGCGGTCGAACTCGACGTCGGACAGGCCCATCAGCGCCGCGCCGTTGCGGTTGTAGGCCGCGAGCGCCTGGTTGAAGGCGCGCTCGGCGGCCGCGAAGTCGCCGCGCCGGCGGGCCGCCTCGCCCTCCTGCGTCAGCTCGTCGGAGCGGGCCCTGTCCTGGGCCGCCTGCGCCAGCTGCTCCTCGGGCTCCGCGGCCGGCGGCGCGGGGGTCGGCGGGGCGGCCTTGGTCTCGGTCTTCGGCTCGGGCTTGCCGGGGCGCGGGCGCGGCGGCTCGGGCGTCGGCGCGACGGCGACCACCACCGGCGGCGGCTCGGGCGTCGGCGGCGGCGTCGCCACGGGCGCGGGATCGGCTGGCTGTTCGGGCATGTCCTCGGGGACATCCCGGAGCGCGTCGGGGCCGAGCAGCGCGGCCAGCAATTCGGTCTGGGTGGCCGCGCCGCGCTCGCGCACGAACTTGCGCAGGCGCTCGTCGCGGTGGCCGCGGTCGTGGTCGGCGAGGATCTCGAGCAGCTCGGCGGCGGCGACGTCGGCGGCGGTGAACTCGCCGCGCTCGGCCTTGGCCAGCAGCTCGGCCATCTGCCCCGGGGTGTAGAGGCCGCGCTCGCGCGCCTTGGGGTGGTCGGGCTGGAACACCAGCGCCTGCGAGTAGAAGTCGCGCGCGAACGGCTTGCCGGCGTCCGTGTCCCAGTAGGTGTCGCCGAGCTCGGCGAGCGCGTCGGCGAACTCCTTGCGCAGCTTCTGGGCCTCGTCGCGCGCGGGGCGTTCGGCCGGGCCCTCGGTGCGGTCGAGCGCGACGACGCGGAGGATCGACGTGTCCTTCGGGTCAGACGCCGGCGGGTACACCCAGTGGGCGGCGCTGCCGGCGGTGCGCGCGTCGGCGGCCAGCTGGGCGATGTGGGCCAGCTCTTCGGGGGTGGGCGGGCGCTCGCGCGTGGCGAACAGGACGGCGACCGCGGCCACTGCGGCGGCGGCGACGGCCACCGCGACGCTGCGCCAGCGGCTCGGGCGCGCGAGCAGGAGGTCGCGGGTGAGCGCGGCGAGCAGCGCGTCCATCGACGGGTGGCGCTGGGCCGGCTCGACCGCGAGGCCGCGGACCAGGGCGTCGTGGATGAACGCCGGCACGTCGCCGGGCGGGGGCTTGATCAGCTGGCCGGAGCACACGCTGTCGGCGAGGTCGAGCAGGTTGTCGCCGGCGAACGGCGGCCGCTGGTACAGCGCGGTCCACAGGGCGACGCAGAAGCTGAACTGGTCGGAGGCCGCGTCGGTGGCCTCGCCGCGGTGCTGCTCCGGCGACATGTACGCCGGCGTGCCCATGATCGTGCCGGCCATCGTCAGCGCGGTGCTGAAGGCGTTGTGTCGGCCGACGCGGAGGGCGACGCTGTCGCCGACGCTCTCGGGGGCCGGGCTCGGCTGCTGACCGGCGGTCCCCGCCAGGCCGAAGTCGGCCACGCGCGCGCGCCCGTCGTTGCCGATGAGGACGTTGTCGGGCTTGAAGTCGCGGTGCACCAGGCCCTCGGCGTGCGCCGCCGCCAGGCCGCGTCCGGCCTGCACGAACATGTCCCGGACCTCGCGCCACGATCGCTTCTGTTCCGAGAGCCATGCCCGAAGGGTCAGGCCCTTGACGAACTCCATGGCGACGTAGATCTGGCCGCCCTGCTCGTTGATCTCGTGGACCTGGACGACGTTGGGGTGCGACAGCCGGGCCATCGCCTGGGCCTCGCGGACCATGCGGTCGCGGGCGTTCGGATCCTGGGCGGCGTCGCGGAGGACCTTGACGGCGATCCGGCGGTCGAGCTCCTCGTCGTAAGCGGCGTAGACGACCCCCATGCCGCCCTCGCCGAGAGTGCGAAGGACGGAGAAGCGGCCGAAGCGGGGCGGGGCGGCCACGGGGCCGACCAGCGCGCCCGGGTGCGAGGGCCGGGTCTGATCGAGCGCGAGGGTGGTGGCGCGGGCCTCCGCGAGCGAGTCCTCGACCGGTCGATCGAGCGTCTCGTACAGCTCCTCGCGCGGGCGGGACGCGACCATCTGCGCCGGCGTGGCGGCGACGAGCGTGGAGTCGATGCCTCCCCCGCGCAGCGTGTCAGGAGATTCGCGCAGCGTGTCGGGGGGCTGGTTGCTCACGGGGAAGTACGACCCGCCCGTCTCGGCCCGGTCGTCTCTCTCAAGGCTAGCGCCGAACGGCGCAGGCGTGAAAGTGGCGAGTGCGCGCCGGCGAGCGACGCGCGGGGCAAATTCGCGCGAAAAGCCGCGATTGTCGGCCGCGAGCGCCTCGTTTACACCAAGACGATGGTGACGCACGCGGTCCAGTGGCGAGCGAGCGCGGGGATCGTCGCGGTCGCGGCGTTGACGGGTTGCCTCGACCGGAACCCCGAATTCGAAGAGCCACAACTGCCGACCGCGAGCGGCTCGGGCAGCACGAGCACCACGGGAGATCCGACGATCGACCCGACGTCCCAGGGGACGACCGGCTCGCCCACCGCGGCGTCCGGGGCCGAGTCGGCGACCACCGCGATCGAGCCGACCAGCGGGACGACCGACCCGCTGACGACGGGCATGACGACGACCGACGGGCTGACGACGGGCATGACGACGATGCCGCCGGTGGGCTGCGGCGACGGCATCATGACGCCCGACGAAGAGTGTGACGACGGCCCGATGAACGCCGACACCGCGGCCTGCACCAGCACGTGCAAGCTGGCGAAGTGCGGCGACGGGCTGATCCAGACCGACGTGGAGTACTGCGAGGACCTCAACGAGGATCCGGCCGACGGCTGCGTGAAGTGCTTCGAGCCGCACGTGTGCCAGGAAGTGCTCGACCGGGCCCCCGGCGCGCCCACGGGGCTCTACAAGATGGATCCGGACGGGCCCGGGCCGGGGCCGCTGGTGCCGGTGTATTGCGACATGACGCTGAAGGGCGGCGGCTGGACCCGCGTCGAGCGCAGCCCGTTCGCCGACCCGATCGCGCGCGCGCTGTTCGAGGACGTCGAGGTCAACTACGACGACCCGACCAAATCGCGCTATCGCATGGGCAAGGCGGCGATGGTCGTGGTGGGGCAGCATTCGAACGAGATGTGGATCGAGTGCGGCGGCGTCGACCACCTGTGGACCGACTCGGGCTTCCTGTTCGCGGGCGAGGACAACCCGAACACCTGCGCCAACTTCGGCGCGGTGCTCTACAAGGAGGCGCAGCTCAACGACGTCCTGCTGACCGACGTCGCGCTGTGCACCGGCTTCACCGGGTTCCTCGACGGCGAGTGCCCGGGCGTGTGGCGCATCGACGAGTTGGAGCAGGAGCTGTGCGCGCTCTCCAGCACACCGTGGATGGAAGGGCAGATGTTCACCACGCCGTACTCCGACCTCTTCGCGGTCGATCCGGCGGTCGTCGAGCCGGAGCTCCACGATTGTCACAAGCCGGGGGCCATCCGCGCGGTGTTCCTGCGCTGAGCGGCGGGCGCGGAGCGCGAGCGCGGCCGTGCGCTCCCGCGTGTGCGGGCCGATTGTCGGCGGCGGCGGCGTCGACTACACAGAAATCCATGCGTGCACAGCGGAGCGAGCTTGTCGCGGGTGTCGTCGTCGCCGCGCTGTTGACCGGTTGCCTCGATTCGAACCCGTGGTTCGAGGAGCCGACCGCTTCGGGCGCTGCCTCGGGCACGACGCAGGTGCCGACGACCGGAGGCACGACCGCCGCGCCGCCACCCACGAGCTCGACGAGCGCAGAGTCGACGACGACGACGACGGAGACGACGGCGACGGGGACGACGACGACTGGATTGACCGCGGACACCGAGTTCAGCACGTCGTGGCCGCTGTCGACCAGCACGACCGAGTGGTTCTCGACCGGCGACCCGTGGACGTGCGGCAACGGCGTGCTCGAGGGCCCCGAGCAGTGCGACGAGGGCGCCGACAACAGCGACAAGGGCGCCTGCACGACCCTGTGCACGACCGCGGAGTGCAGCGACGGCTTCGTGCACGCCGGCGTGGAGATGTGCGACGACGGCAACTTCGATCCGAGCGACGGCTGCGTCGCCTGCCTGGTCCCGCACACCTGCAAGGAGATCCTCGACAACGATCCGCAGGCGAGCGACGGCCAGCACTACGTCGATCCCGACGGGCCGGAGCCGATGCCGCTCATCCCGGTGTACTGCGACATGAAGACCGCGGGCGGCGGCTGGTCCTTGCTCGAGCGCAGCCCGCGGAGCGACCCGATCGGCCGGGCGCTGTTCAAGGATGCGCCCGAGAACCCGGGCGATCCGCTGGCGCCGCGCTACCGCATGCCGCGCATGGCGATGGGTGTGTTGGCCATCCACTCGACGGCGATGCGGCTCGACTGCGGCGGCGGCGATCACCTGGTGACCGCCGCGCAGTCGCTGTTCGCCGGTGAATTCGGGCCGCCGGGCTGCGCCAACGCGGGCCCGGTGCTCTACCAGGAGGCGGAGTTCAAGCAGTACAAGCTGACGAACGTGCAGCTGTGCACGGTGTTCGTCGGCCTGGGCGACGGCCAGTGCCCGGGCGCGTGGAGCATCGACGAGGAGAACCAGTACGACTGCCTGCTCACGGCCTATCCGTGGGCCGGCAACAACGAGGCGATCTCGCCGCCGTCGGCCGACGCGTTCGCGGTCGACCCGCAGAGCGTCGACCCCGACCACGACTGCCACAAGCCGGGCGCGATGCGCCGGATCCTGGTGCGCTGAATCGTCAATGAGGGGCCGCCCGACGGATGCCGTAAATCATGCAGGAATCGAACCCGCATTTTCAGATCTTGAATCCGACGCGTTTACCATTTTCGCCAAAGATAGATGACTCCCGCCCACGTGGCGGCCCCTCGCGGCGAGGATGACCGTCCGCGGCCGCCCGCGTCAAGCCGCGCCGAAGCCGCGCGCGGGCGGTCCTGCGCCGTTCTCGACGAATGGCGCGATCTCGCCCGAATGCGGGGAATTGCTGGCGGCGGCGCGCTCGACTACACCGGGGGGATGCGACTTGGCTTGCTCGGTGCGGGGGTGGTGGTGGCGGTGTCGGGGTCGACTGGGTGTCTCGACCGCAACCCGATGTTCGAGGAGCCGCTGCCGACGGGGAGCGATTCGGACGGGGCGACGACGAAGGTCGAGGGCATGACGAACGGCGTGCTGTCGACGACGACGAGCACGACGAGCGAGGGCACCACCGTCGAGCCGGGGACGACGACGGAGCACGAGGACACGCACTGGCCGCTGACGACGACGTCAACGTCGTCGACGACCACGGGCATGACGTTCGTGATGGAGATGTGCGGCGACGGGATGGTCGAGGGCGGCGAGGAGTGCGACGACATCAATCCGGACATCGACGACGGCTGCATCGATTGCAAGGTGCCGCGGACGTGCGCCGACGTCCGCCAGTTCGTGCCGAACGTGGACTCGGGCGTGTATGAGATCGACGTGGACGGCATGGGCGGTTACCCGCCGCTGGCGGTCTATTGCGACATGGCGACGACGGGCGGCGGCTGGACGGTGATCGAACGCAGCCCACGGGAAGACCCGATCGGGACCGCCCTGTTCGTCGACGCTGCGGTCAACTCGAATCTGCCGGAGGAGCCACGCTTCCGGATCAAGAAGGAGGCGATCGAGCTGCTCCTGCCGCACGTGGCGGAGATGCGGATCGACTGCGGCGGCGACGATTACCTGCTGACCGACGCCGGGGCGATCTTCAGCGGCGAGGGCCTGCCGGTCTGTGCGAGGGCCACGGTGGTGTACAAGGAGGCGCGGCTCAAGGGCTACGCGCTGACCGACACCGAGCTGTGCACCGGCTTCCACGGGTTGGCCGAGGGCTGCTGGGGCGCGTGGAACGTCGACGAATACTCGCAGCAGGATTGCGGGCTGCCGCCGCATCCGTGGAACTTCATGGTGCCGATCACGAGCGACGGCGCCGATGCGTTCGCAGTCGACGCTTCGGCGTTGGACAATGGGCAGATGATGCCGCCGATCCACGATTGCCATGAGCCGGGCGCGGTGCGCGTGGTGATGCTGCGGTGAGCTGCGAGTGCGCGAGGGCGGTGCGGCGATTGAGGGCGGTCCGTCGCAATCACCACGAATCGCCGGCGCGCCGCACTGCGTCACCGCGGTGGTGGCGGCTCGTTCACAAAAGAAAGAGACAGAGACTCGCGCGGCGCCTCGGGGCGTGACCGTCAGGCGGTAATCGGGACTGGAGCACGCGAAGCGAGGTCCGCCCTACCATTTTGCCCGCATCCACGGCATGGACCGGCCGCGGCGCCGCGAGAGTCGACGAATCGTAAGCGGGGCAGGGGCCGGTCGCAAGGTGCGGGGCACGTGGTCGTTCGCGCCCGGTGGGCAGGCGCGTGCGCCAGCGAAATTAGCGAACCGGAGCGCGCGCGGGTAGCTCCCGCAGGGAGCCGCGAGCGTCGAGATCGAGGCCTGGAGGCGGCTCGACGGGCCCGCTCTGGAGAGGCATCGCCTCGTTCATAAGCCGGAGGTACGAAGACGGCGCGGCTGACGCGTCGGGTACGACCGCGACCGGCACGAACGACGCCTCGCCTCGTTTGCCGATGCGTAGCGAGGTGCGCGCTCCGAGGGGGACGGAAACGATGTTTGCGAGAATCGAGCGGGACCGGGAGATGTCGGAGATGCCGTTCCTGTGCGTCTGCGCAGGATTGAAGCGCGGACCGCCGTGAGGCGAACATCGGGCGATGTTCGAGACAGTATTGGCATGTATCGTTCTCCTCAGCCCAATAGCGCTGATAGTCGCCCTTGTGCTCCTCCGCAGAGTCAAGGCCAAGTACACCGAATTGCAGCGGCGATTCGCACCGGTGGTTGACGCCGAGCAGGAACGCCAGCGGGTGATGGCGGAGGTGGCGGCCTTGCAAGGGCAGCGTGCCGTAGCGATCGCGGACACCGAGCAGGCCCGTGCGGGGATCGCAAGGTTGCGGGCGGAGTTTGCCGTCCTCGACGAGGAGAGCAGCCTGCAGTCCTTCGCCCTCTACAAGCCGAGGTACGCCTTCGCCAGCTCGGAGCGCTACCAGAGCAAGCTCGAGGAGGTCCGTGAGCGACAGAAACGCATGCTCAAGGACAAGACGGCAGCCACGTGTGCCGAGGAGTGGTCGGTCAACGGCAGCAAGGTCGAGGGCCGCAAGCAGATAAATCAGACCTTGAAGCTGATGCTTCGCGCGTTCAACGGCGAGTGCGACGCGACCATCGCCAAGGTCCGCTACAATAACGTCAGCGTGATGGAAGCGCGGACCCGCAAGGCGTGGGAGGTCATCAACGGTTGCGCCGAGGTTCAGCGCTGCACGATCAGCAGTAGCTACCTCGATCTCAAGCTTCAGGAGCTGTACCTCGTCCACGAATACGAAGAAAAGTTGCAGCAGGAGAAGGAAGAACAGCGCCGGATCAAGGAGCAGATGCGAGAAGAAGAGCAGGCCCAGCGCGAGCTGGAGAAGGCCAAGCAGGACGCGGAGAAGGAGGAAGCTCGCTTCGCAGAGGCGCTCAAGAAGGCCCAGGAAGAGATCCTGCGCGTGTCAGGCGCGAAGCAGCAGAAGCTGCTGGCGCAGGTCGCCGAGCTGGAGCGGAAGCTGTCGGAGGCACAGGCGAACAAGGCGCGCGCTGTCTCGCGGGCGCAGATGACTCGCTCCGGCCACGTCTATATCATCTCGAACATCGGCTCTTTCGGGGAGCACGTGTACAAGATCGGCATGACGCGTCGCCTCGACCCAATGGATCGCGTCAAGGAGCTCGGCGATGCTTCCGTCCCGTTCGAATTCGATGTCCACGCGATCATCTACACAGAGGACGCGCCGAAGCTGGAGAACGAACTGCACAGGGCATTCCATCACCGGCGGGTCAACCGCGTGAACGAGCGCAAGGAGTTTTTCAACGTCTCGCTCGTGGAGATCGCCGAGCACGTGCGCCGCCATCACGCGAGCATCGAGATCGTCCTCGAGGCCGAAGCCATGGAGTACAGGAAGACGCTGTCGATGGCTCAAGGTGCCGCGAACCTCGCCCCGGATCCGAAGCAGGCGCTGGTCAGGCCGGCTGCGAGTGTCGGCGCGTGAGGACCATACTGCCAGGACTCACCCGCAGATGTCTGGCTCCTCGTCGCAGAGCATTTGCAGGCTCATGACCCCGGACAGGAAGAGCGAATCTTTGCAGCCGCAGACCTTCTGGCAGCACAACTCGTCGGACACGAGGAATACAGAGCAGATGAGCCCGGTCATGCAGCCGGGGATCGGGGGGCAATCCTCGACGGTCTCGCAGGTCTGCGTGCAACGCGTCTCGTCCAAAAGGACGGAGGCCGACACGTCGCAGAGGCCCTCGTCGCATTTCGCGGCGGGGTCGAGGTTCATCTGGCAGTCGATGTCGTCTTCACATTGGTACTTCTCGGCGATGACGAGCAGGCAGATCCCGCCGTCGCAATTCGGCTGGGGGCTGATCGCGGTGTAATTGATCACGGGGGGAAAGCCGACCAGGTCGCAGGCGGAGCCGTAGGCGCCGCTCGGAATGCCCGTCGTGCTGGCCGGAGCGGTGGTGGTGCTCGCGCCCTGATCGTCGCCGGTGGTCGTGGAGAGGGGACCGCCGCTGGCACCGCCGCTGTCGGTCGCGGTGATCGTCGTGCCGATGACCTCCGGGGGCCGCAAGCAGCCGGGTACGAGCAATGCGACGGTGAGGAGACGCGAGCGGGTGAGGGTGCGTGACATCGAGGGTCTGTCCGGTCGAATACGGGCCCGGGGCTGGCAGCGGCGCTCGGGCGGGAGGCGCGTGACGTCGCGGGATCCCCGGGTCGGGGCGGATCCGTCAGAAAATGTGAAGGGCGAGCCCGCCGCCGAGCCGCACGCCGACGGGCGGGACGGTGTAGACCAGCGTGTCGGCGTCGCTGGCCCGGTACTGCCGGCGCGTGAACGCGACCAGGCCCTCGACCTCGATGCCGAGCGACAGCCAGCGCAATGGCTGCCATCGCACGCCCGGCGCGAGCAGACCGGCCGCCCACAGGCCGCGGCTGCGGTCGTTCTGTTGCAAGCCGGCGCCCTCGGCCAGCAGCGCGCCGAGCTCGAGGCCGGCGCACAGCTCGAGCGAGACGGTCCGCCGCACGAGGCGCGGGCAGCCGCGCACTGCCCCGGCGGCGAGCTGCAGCTTGACGCCGATGCCGGGCAGGTCGGAGGCGCGCGCGAGGCCGGGGAACCAGCCGCTGCCGCGGAGGTCGAGCCGGACCCGCCGCCACAGCAGCGAGACATTGCCGGACAGGCCGGCGGTAAAGCGCTGACTCGGCCCGATCCCGGCGGCCGCGCCGAAGCCGATCGCGAGGCCGGGCCGCAGACGCGACGGCGAGGATGATGGTGAGGGCGTCGGAGCGAGGTCGGTCGCGGGCGCAGGCGCCGGTGGTCCTGTGATGGGGAGCGGCGTGAGGTCGACCTCGAGGGCATCGCCGGGCGTCGGGGCGGCGACGACCCGCGCGGACACGCCGATCGGCGCGGCGGCGACGGCGAGGATCACCGCGGTCGCGCCGGCCAGCGCCTCGCACTTGGGGCTGTGCAGGATCCGCTGCTGCGCGCCGCCGCTGTCGCGGACGCGCAAGTCCAGGGTGTAGCCGGCGGCGTCCGCGGTGATCGAGGCCTCGGCCGTGACCGACTGCGGCGACTCGCCGGCGGTCAGCCGCAGGGCGGTCGCCTCGACCTCCTCGCGCGTCGGGCAGCCGGCGACGTCGGGCCAGCGCAGCTCGAGCCACGACGGTGCGGCGGCGGCTTCGCCGGCAGCGAGCAGCGTCATGCACAGGGCGACGAGCCAGGACCATGGTCGAAAGGACATGTACATCGAGACAGGAGATCGAGGGCCGGCGTGCGAGCGTAGCGAGGCCGGTCGGCGCCGACAAGGCGGGCCGGCACAGCGCAGCTCACGTCGATGCAGTCGAGGTGAAGCCGCCGACAGGGGCGAATCGGTGCGGGCCCAGTCACCCGATCGCGATCCTGTGCCGCCCGCGCCGAGCTCTGCGGGCGCGCGACGGGGCCAGCAGCCGAGCACGAAGACATGGACCTTCAGCGCCGCAGAAGGCGGGTCTGCTCGAGGGACCACCGACGAGCCGCCCCGGCCCGTTCTCTTCAGTTGTTCGCAGTTCGGTTCCGCGAAGTGAGGGGCTGCCCGACGGGCACCTGTTACATGCGAGGATCGAACTCGCGGCCTTCAGTGTGACAGACTGACGTGATGACCAATTTCACTAATGTTGGTGATCCCGCCCACGTGGCAGCCCCTCGCCGGCGAGGATCGCCGGAGCGAGGGGCCAGCGTCAAGCGGCGCGGTCACTCGTGCTTGCCGGGCTTGCCGTCCTTGCCGGCGGCTTCGCGCGTGCGCATGCCGTCGGTGGTGCGCGAGATCGGGGTGCCGCGCACCAGCTGAGACAGCAGCTCGGCCGGGCTCTTGCCGCCGAGCAACGCGACCAGGTTCATGTTGCTGGCGGCGGCCTTGAGGACCTCGCTGTCGGCGGCGGCTTGCAGGGCGCCGACCAACTCGTGCTGCAGGGCGCCGAGGCGGACGGCGTCGGCCTGGGCGAGCGCGGCCGCGCGGGCCTGCTCGACCTCGGCGAGGGCGCGCGCGTGCTCCTCGGCGGCGCGGTCGACCAGCGCGCGCGCCTTGGACTCGGACTCGGCGGCGAGCACCCGCGCGGCGGCGGAGAGCTCGCCCTGCTCGCGGTCGCGGTCGCGCGAGGCCTCGAAGGTCAGGCGATCGAGCTGATGCTTGAAGCGCAGAGCGTCGGCGTCGCGGCCCGCCACGAGCTGTTGCTTGAGCGCGGCGATGGCGTGCTCGTCCTGGGCCTCGAGCTTGTTGGTCTCGGCCATGCGCTGGCTGGCGCCGCGCTGTAGGGCGTGCTCGTCGGCGTCGAGGGCGTCGCGCAGGCGAGTGGACTCGAGGCGGCGGCGCGACTGTTGATCTTGCAGCTGCAGCGACACGGCCTCGCGCTGGACGTTGGCGAACAGCTCGGAGAGGGCGGCGTCGGCGACCTGGAAGCCGAGCACGTCGACGCCGCTCAGGACCATGCCGTTGTCGACGAAGCGGAGCAGGCCGTCGTCGCCGTCGAGCAAGGTCTTGCGCACGACCGCCGGGAACTCGATCAGCAGTTGAGTCGCCGACAGCACCCGCGCCGCCTCGCGCACGCGCGCGCGCACGGTGTCGGCGAGCAGCTTGACCGGGTCCTCGACGTGGAACCACTTCTCGGGCTCGCCCTCGAAGTGGCCGGCGAGCCCGAGCTTGACCTTGAAGCGGACGAAGTCGGCCGACTCGATCTCGAAGTTGTCGGCGACGCGCCCGCCCTGCACGCGCAGGAAGCAGGTGGTGACGGTGGTGTGGCCGTCCTTGGTCTTGCCCTTCGACAGCTTGAGCGCGGTCAGCTGCTCCTCGTACTCGAGCAGCTCCGTGCGCGGACCGACGACGACGCGCCGGCCGTGCCGCGAGGTGATCAGCACGGCCTCGTTGTTGGGCACGATGACCGACAGCGCCCACGGGGTGACGACCTCGGCGGTGGTGTGCTTGTGCGGCTCGGCGTGGCCGATCCACAGGTTCCACTTGTCGTGCGGGATCCGCCGCTGCACGTGCTCCTCGCCGCGCGGGTCGACGAGGTACGAGGTCTCGCCGCGGACCATCTTGACCATGCCGGTCCGCTGGTCGCGGACGTAGACGCCCGACTTCTGATCGATGCCGATCGCATTGATGACGACGTTGTCGTGGTCGTTGCCGACGTGGGGCTCGCGCGTGACCGGGTTCAGCACCTCGGCCTCGATGAACGGGAAGAACACGCTCGGCAGGCCGCGCACCAGCAGCTCGGCGCCGGCCTCGTAGTGGTCGCGGTCGAGCGGGGTGCCCGGCGGGAGCCGCTTGCTCAGCTCGTCGCGCCCGATCGGGGTGATGATGCGGAGGTACAGCGCCTGGTGCTCGCCGAGCTCGTAGGCGTCGTAGACCCGCCGCCGCGAGCCGCGCTGCAGGAAGGTGTCGTGCGGGCCGGGGAACACGCGCGCGGGGCCGCGGACGATCCGCGGGTTGCCGTCGGCGTCGAACAGGAAGCAGAAGTTCTTGGGCCCGAGGACGACGGCCCGCCGCGCGTAGGGATCGGCCGCGACGCCGCGACCGCCGTCGGCGGTGCGCTGCCGCCTCTGGGACGCGCGGTCGTTCCACGCCTCGTCGAGGGTCGCGAGGATCACGCCGCGCTCGCCGCTGGTGAGGTCCTGGCGGTGGCGGATCTCGTTCTTCACCACGCTGAACTGCTTGGCCGACATGCCCTCGCCGACCTGCGCCAGCAGCTTGGCGAGCTCCTCCTGGACGGCCACGGGCAGGGTAGCGACGCCGTCGTCCTCGCGGCCGCGGGCCTCGGTCTCCTCGAGCGCAGGCACGACCTCGATGCCGGTCGGCGGGATGAAGAATTGCGTGTGGCGGCCCTGGATGACGATGCGCTGGCCGATGCGCAGCTGCGAGGGGTGGGCCTTGGTGGCCGGCTCGGGCTGGCTGCGACGGGCGGTGGCGTCCTCGGCGCCGTCGATGACGACGCTCGAGAGGCCGGCGGACTCGATCACGAGGCGGAAGTAGGGCGCGGTCTCGTCGAGCGGACCGACGACCTCGACCAGGAGATACTGATTGGCGTTGAGCTTGTGCGCGGGCCGGACCTCGGCCGACTGACCGGGCCACAAGGCGAAGGCGCACGGACCGGGGATGATCTTCTTGGTCCCGAGCCTCAGCTCCTTCTCCTTGTTGCCGCCGGGCACGTAGGAGCCGTTGGGACCCTCGGGGTGGTCGGCGTAGACGGGGTTCTCGAGCAGGACGTACTCGCCGTCGCGGGCGATGATGAAGGGCCGCGCCTCCATCGGCGCCGGCTCGTAGCCGCCGCGCCCGTTCGACCGCACGATCCGGTCGTTGGCGCTGGGCGTGAACTCGGTCGGTCCGATGTGGGTGAGGATCTCGCCCGACGTCTCGTTGAGCGACCACAAAAAGGAGCGACGTGGGACGGGGATCTTCTGCCGATTCTCGATGGCCATCTTCGATCTCGCTGACGGCCGGCAGGATAGTCCGCGGGCCCTGCGATCGGAAGCGCCGCCGAGAGGCCGCTCGCGCGCGGCGGCGGCCAGGCGCGCGCGGCCGCGCGGGTCGGGTTCACGCGCTCGTCACCGGCGCGTGAACCCGCCGGTTCGCGCCGTCAGGCCGCCTTGACGCCGATCTTGGGGCAGATGTCCTGCATGACGCAGTTCGGGCAGTCCGGCTTCTTGGCGGTGCACACGTAGCGACCGAGCAGAATGATCGCGGGGCCGAAGAAGGTCCAGTCGTCCTGCGGGACCATGCGCATCAGATCGCGCTCGATGTCCTGCGGACCCGAGTGCTCGGACAGGCCCATGCGCCCGGCCAGGCGAATGACGTGGGTGTCGACGATGACGCCCGAAGGTATGTTGAAACATGTCGCAAGGACCACGTTGGCGGTCTTGCGGGCGACGCCGGGCAGGCGCACCAGGGCCTCGATCGACTGCGGGACCTCGCCGCCGAACTCGTCGACGAGCATGCGGCAGGCGTTCTTGATCGCCTTGGCCTTCTGGCGGAAGGTGCCGGTCGGGCGTACGGCCTCCTCGAGCTCGGCGAGGTCGGCGTCGGCGAAGGCCTGGGCGTCGGGGTAACGCGGGAAGAGGGTGCGGGTGACTGCGTTGACCCGCTCGTCGGTGCACTGGGCGGCGAGGATGGTGGCCACGAGCATGTGCACCGGGGTGTCCCAGTCGAGCTCGTAGCGAGCGTCGGGGTAGCTCTGGCGCAGGCGGTCGAGGAGCACGTCGATGTCGGGTCGCTGCATGGCGGCCGGATTATGCCCCGGATGGCGTGCAGGCGGCGCGTTCCGCGGCCGGCCGTTCGCCGGCTGGTCCGAGGCGGATCACGCGGTTTTCCCCCGCGGGCCGCAGTCCGCTAGACTCCCGCGCCGATGGCCGAGACCGCACCGCCCGAGGGCTTGCAGCGCTACCAGATCATGGAGCCCCTCGGCGCGGGCGCGCAGGGGCGCACGTTCCGGGCGATCGACCGCCAGACGGGCGCGGCGGTGGCGGTCAAGGTGCTGCACCTGCGCTCGCTCGGCGGCGACTGGAAGCCGTTCGATCTGTTCGAGCGCGAGTGCCAGGCGTTGGAGTCGCTGTCGCACCCGGGCATCCCGCGCTACGTCGATCGCTACACCAGCGAGACATCCGGCGACTTCTTCCTGGTGATGGAGCTGGTCGAGGGAGCGCCGCTGTCGCAGCGCCTCGGGAGGCCCGGAGATCCGGCAGAGCTGCTGCGCTGGCTGACCGGGGTGCTCGACATCCTCGAGTACCTGCACGGCCGCCAGCCGGCGGTGATCCACCGCGACATCAAGCCGTCGAACTTGATCCTGCGGCCGGACGGGCGGCTGTGCCTGATCGACTTCGGCGGGGTGCGCCTGGCCGTGCGTCCCGACGGCGGCTCGACGATGATCGGCACGTTCGGCTACATGGCGCCGGAGCAGCTGCACGGCGAGGCGACCCCGGCGACCGACATCTACGCGCTCGGGGCCACGATCGCGGCGCTGGCCACGGGCCTGCCCGCCGACCAACTGCCGCGCAAGGGGCTGCAGATCGACGTCGAGCGCTGCGTGGCGCCGGGCCGGCTGCGAGATGTCCTTTCGGCCATGTTGGAGCCCGACCCGACGCGCCGGCTCGCCTCGGCCGCGGCGGTGCGCGCGGCCCTCGGGGCGTCGGCCCGCGCGCCGCGCCAGGCGAGCGAGCCCCGGCGCGCGTCGGCGTCGGCGTCGGCGTCGTCGCAGGCGCTCGAGCACGCGCCGGCGCCCGACTATCCGGCCCTGCGCGGCCTGCCGAAGTTCCTGCGAGTGTTCGTGTGGCTGTGGGCGTGGATGGCCACCGGGCTGTTCCTGCTGATCGAGTTCGTGTTCGTGCCGACGGTGTTTGCGCTGCAGGCGTCGGGCCGCCGCTACAAGAAGAAGGCGCACCGCCTGAAGCGCCTGCGCGCCCGCGAGGCCGACGCCCTCAGCTCGGTGCAGCGGATCCGCCGGCGCTTGCAGGCGATCGCCACCAACAGCGACCCACGCGACCGACCCGCGCTGCCCGAGGGCGACCGGCGCTGAGCGATCGTGAGGGGCGCGTGAGCTATTAAAAGTAAAACGGACATGGCCCGAAGGCCATGTCCGCGCACCGTCCATCTCGACCAGGTGCGCCCGTCCGTGGACGCGTGGTGTGAGGATATGTCCGAAGGGACATGTCCTCACGTCGAGCTCACTTGGGCGCCGGCGGCGGCGGGTTGGTGGTCGGCGGGGTGGTCCCGGCGGTGGGCGGCGTGGCGTCCGCGGGCGGCGTGGTGGCGTCGGTCGGCTCGGCCGTCGCGTCGCCGGCAGGCTCGGCCGGCGGCGGGTTCTCCAGCGCCGGATCGACGGGAGCGGGCTCGGCCGGGGCGACCGCAGCGGGCTCGGGGTTGGCGGTGTCGGTCTGCTGCTTGTTGCAGCCGCTCATCAGGGAGGTTCCCGAGACGGCCATGATCAGCGTCGTGATCGCACCGACGATGTTGTGCTTTGAAATCCGCATGTTGTCCTTTCGGGGAGGTTGCAATCAGGTAACCCGGTCTCGCCATCGCGGTAAAGCAAAAACATTACGGTGTCGCAATTGGGGGCCGTGGACACCAATTGTGAGCAGGCTCAGCAGGAATCGGACGCGCGGTGATTTCGCATAACCGCGATTCTTGCCGAGGGCGCACGATCCGCCGCGACATCGTATTCGTGGGATTTTTGCCGCGGGGAATGCCGCGAGGGCGCCGATTGGCGAATGGAGGAAGGCCCGCCAGGGGCCGCCCCCATGCCTTCAGGGCCTGCAGGCGCCGCCGCCCAGCGGACGAGCGAACTCAGCTGTGACGAATCCGGTTTCGGCGATCAGCGCGTGCCACGTGGCCCGCGAGAACAGGCCCTCGACGTGAGTGTCGTGGACGGACTCGACCCGCAGGCCGTCGCGCAGCACGAGCGCGAATTCCATCTGGATGAGGTCGTCGGCGGGATCGGGGTCCCAGCTCCATGGAATGCCGCGCATGGCCTGTTCGCCGGGGGCCTCTTGCAGCATTCGGTCGACTGGACGAAACCGCCGCGCACGATGTCGGCCTCAGCCACGCAAGACGCGGGCGAGCAGGCCGAGGCCCATGTTGGCGGTGTTGCAGACGATCATGACCACGCCGATCCACCAGAAGCGGCGCCGCACCGCCGGGAGCTCGTCCTCGCGGGCGAACACGCGGCGCGGCCACAGGGTGAAGGTGACGTGGAGGAACAGCGCCAGCGACACGAGGAGCAGCGCGACCTTGGTGGCGACGAGCCAGGTCCACGGCGCGGCGGTGTCGCGGTGGGCGAGGGCGAGGGCGACGCCGCTGGCGACGATCGCGGCGATGCCCGCGAGGACCTTGTAGCGCGCGCCGTGGACGACGCTGAAGATGAAGTCCTCGAACTCGCTGGCGCGGGTGAAGAACCGCTCGGCCCGCGGGTGGAGGACGAACACGCTGAACACCATGGCGCCGATCCACACGCCCCCGCCGAGGACGTGGACCGCGATCGGCAACACTCGTGCGAGCGCGGTGCTCATCGCCGGGGCCGAGCCTATCACGCGGGCCGAAGCGCCGCGGCCGGTCGCGGTGGTTCACCGGCGCGCGAGGACGAGCGGACAGCGTGACGGGCTCGCCCGCAGCCTCGCGTGCCCGGCACCACGGCGGCCACGGACGGCGCGGTCCTGCAGGGCCCGGGCGGACGATCTCGTGGGGCCGAGGAAGATGATCGCGACTTCATGCGACGCCCGCGAGGCGGGCGCGGGAAACCGAGTACGATGCGCGGGCGGAGCACACGATCGCATGAATCTGTTCGACATCTCGATCCCTCACATGAGCCGTACCCTGGGCCAGGTCCCCGTGTGGCTCGACAAGGCCCAGGCGTTCGCGGACCAGCGGAAGTTCGACGTGGGCGTGCTGCTCACCGCCCGCCTGGCGCCCGACCAGTGGCACTTCACGCGGCAGATCCAGGCGCTCGTGCTGGGGCCGCTGCGGCTGGCCAACCTGCTGCGCGGGCAGGCGCCGGCGGACAACTTCGACCTCGAGCCGACGATCGCGGCGGTGCGGGCCAGCGTGGGCGAGACGCGCGAGAAGCTCGACAAGCTGCGCAGCGACGAGTACGCGGGCGCGGAGGCGCGGGTGATCCCGCTGCCGTTCCTCCCGGGCAAGGGCCTGCAGGCGTCGGACTTCGTGCAGCAGTTCGCGCTGCCGAACTTCTACTTCCACGCAGCGACCGCGTACTCGATCCTGCGCCACCACGGGGTCGACGTCGGCAAGCCCGACTTCCTCGCGCCGCTGGCGTTCCGCGACCTGTAGCGCCGGCGCTGTGACGCGGCGCAAGGGGCGGCGCGCGCGGGCGGCGGAGGCGGTCGGGTCGGGCGGCCGCGTGATAGAGTCCGCGCGCGCATGAGCTTCGATCCCGACGTGTTCGACTACGTGATCCTCGGCGGTGGTTCGGCCGGTTGTGTGCTGGCCGGGCGGCTGTCCGAGGATCCTTCAGTGCGGGTCCTGCTGCTCGAGACCGGCGACCGGGCCGAGCGGCACCCCGAGTCGCTGCGGGCGGACGGTTACAAGGACGCGTTCGTCAACGACGAGCTGCTGCACCCCCGCTTCAGCGTGCCGCAGCGCGACTGCGGGCGCCGGCCGCTGTGGCTCGGCTCGGGCCGCGGCATGGGCGGCAGCGGCTCGATCAACGCGATGGTGTACCTGCGCGGCTCCGAGGCCGACTTCCGCGCGTGGGACGTGCCGGGCTGGGGCTGGTCGGACGTCGTGCCGGCCTACGAGCAGCTCGAGCGGGT
Organism: Nannocystis sp. RBIL2; assembly: GCF_026626745.1. Taxonomy (GTDB): domain Bacteria; phylum Myxococcota_A; class Polyangia; order Nannocystales; family Nannocystaceae; genus Nannocystis. The sequence goes on along the minus strand of NZ_JAPNJW010000001.1, from coordinate 806,114 downwards.
GCTCGACGTGCGCTCGCGCGAGCCGACCGAGTTCACCGAGGCGTGCATCGCCAGCGCCGAGGAGGTCGGGTTCCACCGCGAGCGCGACCTCGACCGCGGCGAGCTGCTCGGGGCGCTGGGCTACGAGCGGATGAACTACCGCGGCGAGCAGCGGCGCAGCGCCTACGTCGCGTTCGTCCAGCCGCACCTCGACCGCATCAACCTGGTCGTACGGACAGGTGCGCACGCGCACCGGCTGGTGCTCGACGATCGTCGGCGGGTGGTCGCGGTCGAGTACGAGGAGGGCGGCACGCGGCGCACCGCGAAGGTCCGGCGCGAGGCGGTGCTGTGCGCCGGCACGCTCGAGTCGCCCAAGCTGCTGATGCTGTCGGGGGTCGGGCCGCGCGACGTGCTGCGCGCGCACGGGGTCGAGCCGGCGTTCGACCTGCCGGGCGTCGGCGAGAACCTGCACGACCACCCGAACGTGCAGCTGTTCTACTTCGGCAAGCGCGCGGTCGACTGCAACTACCCGCAGCTGTACGGCTTCCATCGCGCGCTGCCCGAGAGCGACCTGCCGCCCGACCAGGCCGACACCTGCTACGTCTTCTACCCGGCGCGCTCGTCGTTCCGCGAGGCGACGATGCGGATGGTGCCGGCGCTGACGGTGCCGCCGGCGCTGTACCGGCGGACGCGGCTGCCGCGGGTGGTCAAGGCCGGCGTCGGCCTGGCCTTTCGGCCAGGTTTCGTCCGCCGCGCGGTCGAGCGGGTCTACGGCCTGGTGGTCATCCTCGGCAAGCCGAAGAGCCGCGGCACCGTGCGGCTGGCGTCGGCCGACCCGCGCGAGCAGGCGCTCATCGACCCGGCCTATTTCTCCGACCCGGAGGACATGCAGGCGATGATCGCCGGGCTCCGCCTGGCCCGCCGGATCGCCGGGGCCGAAGGCCTGCGCCCGTGGGGCGGGCCGGAGGTGCTGCCGGGCGCGTTCATCCGCTCCGACGCGGCCCTGGCGGCGTTCGTGCGTCGCATGGCGATGACGACCTATCACTACGCCGGGACCTGTCGCATGGGACAGGTTCCCGGCAGCGTGGTCGACGCGCAGCTGCGCGTGCGCGGGGTCGAGAACCTGCGCGTCGCCGACGCCTCGATCATCCCCGAGGTGCCGGTGTCGGCGCTCAACGCCCCGAGCATGATGATCGGCTGGCGCGCGGCCGACCTGCTGCGCGCGGCCGCGTCCGGCTGAGCGGGCGAGGCGAGGCGGCGCCGCTTCATCGCCGAGACGGGCGGCGCTGTCGGTCGGCGTCACGCGTTGCATGTCCGAAAGGACAGGTTACCAGCACGGTCTGAGGCGCTCGCCCATCGCCGATGAGCGAGCGGCGCAGTCGGCCGGCGCCGCGCGTTGCATGGCCGAAAGGACAGGTCCCCATCTCGGCGTGGGGCGCTCGCCCATCTCAGTTGGGCGAGCGCAGCGCAGTCGGCTGGGGCTGCGCGTTGCATGGCCGAAAGGACAGGCCCACAGCGCGGCCTGGGCGCTCGCCCAGGAGCGCCTCACGCCTCGGTCGCCGGGGTCGCGCCCAGCATGTCCAGGCGGACCCGCGCGCGCCGGCGGCTGAGCTCGGCCAGCTCGTCGGCGTAGAAGAAGTCGGGCGCGCCGAAGGCCGGGCGCAGCTCGCTGACCCACGCCGCGTCGGGGTCGTACTCGGCGAGGAAGATGCGGCCGACCCACTCCGGGTTGCGGCCTTGCAGCATCCGCAGCACGAAGTACGGCTTGCCCTCGATCTCCGTCACGCCGTCGACCAGGATCTTGCCCGGCGTCGCCGACATCGACGGGCCGCGGACGCTGCGACACAGGCCCGACAGCTGGCGGTAGGCGCCTTGATAGATCTGCAGCGCGCGCGCCAGCGGCACCTTGAAGTACTCCTTCGGCCCCGTGTCGCGCTCGATGAACATGTAGTAAGGCACAGCCCCGAGCCGCACCTGCGTGCGCCACAGGTCGGCCCACACGGCGGGGTCGTCGTTGACGCGGCGGACCAGCGGGGCCTGGCAGCGGACCACCGCGCCGGAGTCGCGCACGCGCTGCAGCGCCGCCGCTGCGGCCGGCGGGGCGAGCTCGCGCGGGTGGCTGTAGTGGGCCATCACCGCGACGTGCTTGCCGGCGGCCTGGATCTCGCCGAACAGGCGCAGCAGGTCGTCGGCGTCCGGATCGGTGAGGAACCGTGCCGGCCAGTACGCGAGCGCCTTGGTGCCGAAGCGGATGTGCGCGAGGTGGGGCAGGTCGGCGCGCAGGAGCGGCTCGACGTAGCGCCGCAGCACGCTCGTGCGCATCACCAGCGGGTCGCCGCCGGTGAACAGGACGTCGGTGACCTCGGGGTGCTGCTCGAGGTACTCGACCAGGGTCTCGGCCTCGCGGGCCGCGAACTTGAGGTCGTCGAGGCCGACGAACTGGGCCCAGCGGAAGCAGTAGGTACAGTACGCGTGGCAGGTCTGGCCCTGCGCCGGGAAGAACAGCACCGTCTGGCGGTACTTGTGCTGCAGGCCGCGCCGCTCGACGCCGGCCTCGATCGGCACGTTGAGGTCGATCTGGCCGGCGGGGTGCGGATTCATCGCCAGCTGGATCGCCCGCGCCCGCGCCTGCAGCTCGGCCTCGCCGCCGCTGCGCACGAGGTCGACCAGCGCGCTCAGATCGGCGTCCGCGAGCATCTCCGGCTGCGGAATCGTCAATTGATAGATGGGGTCGTCGGGCGCGCGCGACCAATCGATCAGGTGCTCCAGCACGTAGGCGTTGACGCGGAACGGCAGGACCTGCGCGACCGCTCGCAGCCGCAGCCGCGCGTCGGCCGACAGGGCCGCCAATTGAGGGATTGCATCGATGTCACGGGCGGTGAACGCCCGGTATGCACCTGATTTCAACGCGCCATCCGGCATCCGATTCCACTCTCCATTGCGAGCGCCCGGGCGCCGAGGGCGCCGGACGAGTGAGTGTCTCTTGGCACAGGCGCGTTCGACCTCGGCGGAACACGACGCTGACAGGCCGCGCTCGTCCGACGCCGGGCCACGCCGGGCCACAGCGTGTGATTGAGCCACAACTTAACACGCAACCGAGGATCATCGCAAGGACAAATCGTCAATATCGACGCGTAATCGTATTGGCGAACCGAGGTTCGCAGTATGTCGATTCGTCGGTTACGGCCCCGTAACGGGGCGCGCGAATCGTGCGCGTGGTCTTTGGGACATGTTACGAGGGACAGCACGGTTGCCGCGGCCGCGGCCCCGCGGTATACCGGCGGCCTGTGCGGGGCGAGGCCGATGCGGCCGCGCCCCGACGGAGGGAGAACGAAGCATGTGTGGAATCCTCGCGGTCTTCGGGGCCGTCGACGACGCGCTCCTCTCGCAGGCGACGGCCGCGAGCGAGCGCCTGAGCCACCGCGGGCCGGACGGCCACGGCGTGCACTACCAGCAGGGCAGGGGCGCGCTGATCCACCGGCGGCTGGCGATCATGGATCCGGCGTCGGGGCGCCAGCCGCTGTTCGGCCGCGACGGCGGCGCGCTGGTCCACAACGGCGAGATTTACAACCACGCGGCGCTGCGGGCCAGGCTGCAGGCGGCGGGGCGGGTGTTCCGCAGCGGCTCCGACAGCGAGGTGCTGGTCCACCTCTACGAGGCCCGCGGCGACGCGTTCGTCGCCGAGCTCGACGGGGTGTTCGCGCTCGCGGCCATGCGCGACGACGACTGGGTGGTGGCGCGCGACCCGATCGGGGTCAAGCCGCTCTACTACGGGCGCGACCTCGCCGGCAACCTGTGGTTCTCCTCCGAGCTCAAGGCGCTGGTCGACCGCTGCGCGTGGTTCAAGGTGTTCCCGCCCGGGCACATCTACACCGGCCGGGGCGGGCTGCGCCGCTGGTATGAAAGGACATGGCTCGAAGGACAGAGCGACTACCGCCGCGACGCCGCCGGGCTGCGCGAGCGCTTCGAGGCCGCGGTCGACAAGCGGCTGATGAGCGACGTGCCGCTCGGCGTGCTGCTGTCGGGCGGGCTCGACTCGAGCCTGGTGGCGGCGCTGGCGGCCCGGCTGGCGCGGCGGCGTGACCCGGGCGCGCGGCTGCAGTCGTTCGCGATCGGCGTCGACGGCGACTCGCCCGACCTGCGGGCGGCGCGGGAGGTCGCGGCGTTCATCGGCACCGAGCACCACGAGGTCCGGCTCGACCTCGACGACGGCGTCGAGGCGCTGCGCGCCATCATCTGGCACACCGAGTCGTACGACATCCCGACGGTGCGCGCGAGCGTGCCGATGTACCGCCTGAGCCGCTACATCCGCGACCAGGGGGTCAAGGTCGTGCTCTCGGGCGAGGGCTCCGACGAGGTGTTCGGCGGCTACCTCTACTTCTACTTCGCCGAGGGCGAGGACGCGTTTCAGCGCGAGACGGTCGAGCGGGTCAAGAACCTCCACTTCAGCGACGTCCTGCGCGCCGACAAGAGCACGATGGCGCACGGGGTCGAGGCGCGGGTGCCGTTCCTCGACCTCGCGTTCCTCGACCTGGCGATGACGATCGATCCGGCGCTCAAGCGCCCGCTGGCGCCCGGCGCCGACCGCGAGGGCAGGATGGAGAAGGCGCTGCTGCGCGCCGCGTTCGCCGATCCGGCCGATCCGCTGCTGCCGCCGGCGGTGCTGTGGCGGCAAAAGGAGCAGTTCTCCGACGGCGTCGGCTACGGCTGGGTCGAGCGGCTCAAGGCCCACGCGGAGGCGACCGTGTCCGACCTCGAGCTGGCCGAGGCCGGCGAGCGGTTCCCGCACGAGACGCCGACCACCAAGGAGGGCTACCTGTACCGCGCGCTGTTCTCGTCGCTGTTCCCCGGCGACCACGCGGCCCGTTGTGTGCGACGATGGGTGCCGCGCTGGCAGGCCGACGCCGACAGCTCGGGTCGGGCCAACCCGCTCCACGCCAGCGCTGTCCGAAAGGCCAGGTGAATCGTGCAGGGACGTCCCAGCCTCAACCTCCAGGTCCGCGGCCTCTCGCCGTCGGCCACGGTGTCGATCAACGAGCGCAGCAACGACCTGATGGCCGCCGGCCGCGAGGTGTTCAAGCTCGGCCTCGGCCAGTCGCCGTTCCCCGTGCCCGAGAGCGTGATCGAGGCGCTGCGGGCCCACGCCGCGCGCAAGGAGTACATGCCGGTGCGCGGGCTGCCGGCCCTGCGCGACGCGGTCGCGGCCTATCACCAGCGCGGCATCGGCGGCGAGCGCGAGTACAGCGGCGAGCACGTGCTGGTCGGCCCGGGCAGCAAGGAGCTGATGTTCATCACCCAGCTGGCGTTCTACGGCGACCTGGTGCTGCCGTCGCCGGCGTGGGTGTCGTACTCGCCGCAGGCGCGGATCATCGGCCGGCAGGTGGTGTGGCTGCCGACGCGCGCGGAGGACGGGTGGAAGCTGCGGCCCGCGGACATCGACGCGCTGTGCCGCCGCGACCCGGGGCGCCCGCGGGTGCTCATCCTCAACTACCCGGCCAACCCGACCGGCCAGACCTACGAGGCCGACGAGCTGGCGGCGCTGGCCGAGGCCCTGCGCGCCCACGAGGTCCTGGTGGTGTCCGACGAGATCTACGGCGAGCTCCACCACGACGGCGCGCACACGTCGATCGCCCGCTTCTACCCCGAGGGCACGATCATCAGCTCGGGCCTCAGCAAGTGGTGCGGGGCGGGCGGCTGGCGGCTCGGCACGTTCCTGTTCCCGCGCGAGCTCGAGTGGCTGCAGCGGGCGATGATCGCGGTCGCCAGCGAGACGTACACGTCGACCAGCGCGCCGATCCAGTGCGCCGCGGTGACTGCGTTCGCGTTCGGGCGCGACATCGCCGCCTACGTCGCCCACGAGCAGGCGATCTTGAAGGCGCTGGGCGCCTGGTGCCACCAGCATCTGAGCGCCGGCGGCATCGCCTGCGCGGCGCCCCGCGGCGGGTTCTACCTGTTCCCGGAGTTCCACGGCCGCGCGGAGGCGCTGCGGCGGCGCGGGATCACCAGCGGCGAGGCGCTGTGCGAGCGCCTGCTCGAAGAGACAGGTGTTGCCATTCTCCCGGGCAGCGACTTCGGCCGGCCCGCGGGGGACCTCACCGCGCGGCTCGCCTACGTCGACTTCGACGGCGCCGCGGCGCTCGCGGGCCACACGGGCCAGGCGATCGACGAGGCGTGGCTGCGGCGGTACATGCCGCGCGTGCTGACCGCGATCGAGCGCATCGTCGCGTTCGTCGCCTGAGTCGACGGTGCTCGCCCCGCGGCACCCCGCCGAGGACGGCGCGGGTGACCGCGACGACGAGGCTGCTCGTCGGTGAGCGCCGGCGGGACGGCGAGCACGAGCGTGGCGAAGCCGCCGGCGAGGTGCGAGCCGGACAGGTCCGTCACGAGCGAGCGCAGGTCCGCAGCGACGGCGGTACTCGAATCATCGCTCTTGCGAGCGGCCCCGTCGCTGCGCGCCGAGCCTGTCGCCGGACTCGCGAGCGAGCGACAACGCGGCCCCCCCGGCCGGAGCACCGCATTTGCAACGTCCGCGAGCTCGCGGCAGGCCCGCCAGCGGCGACGGGCTCGGCCGCGGCGGTGGCAGACTCGACCGGCCAAACGACGATCCTCGCCGGTCCAGGTGCGATGATTCGCGGGTCCGGTCGATTCGTTGCAGCGGCAACGGATCGCGCTACGCTCCGGTCGGTCTTGCGGAGGAGAAAACCATGGAGTTCATCTGGACATTGATCGTGGGCCTGATCGCGGGCGCGCTCGCCAAGCTGGTCATGCCGGGTAAGGATGCGGGCGGTATCATCGCCACCATGCTCCTCGGCATCGCCGGGTCGTTCGTCGCCGCCTTCCTCGGCCGCGCGCTCGGCTGGTACTCGCACGTCGACGGGGGCCCGGGCATCATCGCCTCGATCGTCGGCGCGCTGATCCTGCTCGGCATCTACCGCCTGGCAGTCGGCCGCAGCATGCGCAGTTGATTTCGGCCTGCGCCGTGCAGGCCGCTCTTGCTTCGCCGCCGGCGGGCGGACGCTCGGCTCTCACCGTGTGAGTAGTTCGTCGAGGGCCAGCATCCACTCGCCGGCGGGCGTCACCACCCACGCGCCCGCGGTCAGGCGGGCGCGCACGGCCGCCGCGGCTTCGACCGGCAGGGCGTCGACGATCGCCATCGGGGCGAGCTGAGCGAATGGGACATCGTCGGCCAACCGACGACAGCCCTCTGGCCACGCGGCCAGGGCGACCCGTCGACCCTGCCGGTCGAGGACCGGCTGCAAGCCCGGCACGTCGGCCGCGAGCAGCGCGTCGAGGGCGACGTCGTCCCAGGCGGGCGCCGCCTCGACGAGGACGCCGTGGCCGGGCAGGCCTGAATCATCGGACATGACCCCAGGTTCCTGTCCCATGGGCTCTGTGCTCATGGACAGGTCCCGAAGGTCAGCCACACGCCGGCGCATGCGCGCGAGCAGGGCGGTCGCGTCGGGGCGGCGCGCGGGGTCGGGGTCGAGGGCGTCTTCGACCACTGCGCGGGCCTCGGGCGCGCTGCCGCCGAGGTTGCCGGCGACGAGCGCGACCAGCAGGGCGGCGGCGCCGTAGATGTCGCTGGCGGCGGTGGGGGCCCCGCCGGCGCGGACCTCGGGGGCGGTGATGGTGAGCAGCTCCTCGAGCGCGCCGGTGCGGGTGGCGATGAGCCCGGCGATCGCGTCGGCGCCGAACGGGCCGAGCAGCGGGCGCCCGGCGGCGTCGCACACCAGCTGGGCCGGCAGCAGGGAGCCGTGGACCAGCCCGCGCGCGTGGGCGGCGGCCAGGCCCTCGAGCAAAAAGGCGATCAGGGCGCGGGCCCGCGGCAGCGGCATGCCCGGCGGACGGATCAGCGCCCGCAGGTTGTTGCCGGCCTCCCAGGGCAAGATCAGGATGCCGGCGCGGGCGTCGAACTGGACGATGCCGCGGATCGCCGGGTGCTCGAGCGCGGCGGCGGCGATGGCCCGGCGGTGGAACGCCTCGAGCGCGTCCTGGACCGCGGGGTCGCCGGCGCCGCCGTCTTGGAGCTCGGCGAGGAGGAGGTGGATCTCGACCTCGGCGAGGGTGACGCGGTCGATGCCCTCGTAGGCCGCGCCGGAGAAGCTGGCCGGCAGCGAGGCGCGGACGAGGAAGCGCGCCGGCACGGGGGCGCCCTCGGGGGCCTCGCCGCGGCCCTGCAGGACGATCTGGGCCGCGAGGTCGTGGCCCAGGGCCCCGAGCCCGCGGGCCAGGAGGCGGCTCAGGGCGGCGCGGTCGGCCCCGCCGGCGCGGATGGCCGCCTGGGCCCGCCGCACCGCGGCCTCGGCGTCGCCGAGCTCCCACGACAGCTCGGCGGCGAGCTGCAAGGTCGGGCCGTGGCGCTCGGGCAGCGGCTCGAGCAGCGCCAGGGCCTCGCGCACGCGGTCGGCCTCGGCCAGCACGCGCGCGGCCCCGAGGCGATCGCCGGCGCGCACGAGGGCGCGGGCGCGGGCCTCGGGGTCGTGATCGCCGAGGGCGAAGATCCGGGCCGCGTCGGCGTGCCGACCCTTGCGCTGCAGCAGCGCGGCGGCCTGCTGGCGGGTGTCGGCGTCGGCGGCGGTGAACACCGCGATGATGCGGTCGACGACGTCGGGCCGGCCGAGCTCGATGGCGGCGCGCAGGGCGTCCAGCGGGCGGCCGGCGCGGGCGTAGTGCTCGCAGGCGCCGGCGAACTCCCACACCTGCTCGAGCACCCAGCCGGCCACGGCGTGCCGGCCCGCGAGCGCGAGCGCGTGGGCGAGGGCCTCGTGCCGCCCCTGGGCGAGCAGGCGCTGCTCGTCGTCGGTCAGCGGCTCGGGCGGGGCCGGGATGGCCGCCAACTCAGTGCTCCTCCGCGAACAGGTCGCGCGCGAGCTCGCGGTAGAACTCGAGGTGGTCGAACTTGAGGTCGGTGACGCCGAGCAGCTGCCCGACCTCGTCGATGTGGTCGGCGATCATCTCGCCGCGGTAGTCGCCCCACTTGGCGCTCTCGACGGTGACGAGGCCGTCGTTGTCGCCGCGCGCGAGCTGCAGCACGGTGTAGCCGAGGCCGATCAGCGGGTCGACCAGGTCCTGGCAGTGGTTGCCGGGGATGAGGAAGCTGGCGGCGTCGCAGGTGCGACCGGTGTAGCTGATGTACTTCACCCGCGGGTCGTCGGGGTTCGAGGGGTTGAACTCGTCCTGCATGTAGTGCTCGCTGAGCGAGTAGAACGAGGCCTCGGCGTCGGACTTCTGCTGGGCCGAGATGGCGCCGACGAAGTTGAGGAGGAAGCCGAGCGCGGCCTCGACCCCGCCCGGCGCGAGGCCGAGGGCGAGGTCGGTGATGTACGTGCCGCGGTGCGGGCTGGCGATCGTCACGACCACGGAGACGCGGTCGCCGTAGCCGCGGCTGGCGACCACCGCCCGCGAGTCGATGCCGCCCTGGCTGTGGCCGAGGAGGTCGAGCTTGCGCGCGCGCTGGGCCACCAGGAACTCGTCGAGCTGCTCGGCGAGCTGGCCCGAGCGCACCGTGGTGCTGTTGTACGGGTCGAGGATGGCGACCTCGACCGGGAAGCCGAGCGACTCGAGCTCGGCGGTGACGCCGTAGAAGTAGGTGATGGGGCCTATCGCCTCGAAGCCGGTCCAGCCGTGGACGAGCACGATCGGGAAGCGGGTGGTCTCGCGCTCGCAGCCGATCGAGCACACGAACTCGAGGTTGTAGTCGCTCGGCGCGTCGGGGCTGTCCGATCGGACATGCACCGCGAACTCGCCCGAGCGCGGGACGGCGAAGATGGCCTCGGCCGGGGCCTCGCCGCTGACCAGCGGGGGCGCCAGCGCGGCCTGCCACACCAGCGCGCCCGGCTCGTCGGGGTAGGCGACGGTGGCCCGCAGCGGGCCGGCGCCGTCGGTGCGGGTGAGGCGGATCTGCCACGAGCTCTCGTCGGGGAAGGCGACGTACCAGCGGTGCTCGCTGCAGGCCGGCAAGGTCTCGCCCTTCACGTCCTCGCCGACGCCGAGGTAGTCGCGCTCGATCAGCGTCAATTGATTCGGGTCGCAGGCGGGCTCGCCGGTGGTCGTGGTCGCGCCGGTGGTCTGACCGTGGCCGTGGGTGCCGCTGCCGTCGTCGTCGCCCGTGCCGGTGGTGGTCGGCGGAGCCCCGGGCGGGCCGTCGCCGGCGTCGCTGCCGGGGGCGTCGGAGTCTGTCCCTTCGGTCATCCCGGCGCCGGCGCCGGGGCCCTGCGCGTCGCCGCAGGCGAGGGTCACGAGCGAGACCGCGAGCGCGGCGGTGAGCGCGGGCGAGCGTAGGGACGACACGCGTCGACTGTAGCAGCGAGGACGCGGGCTCCGGGAGTGCGCGCCGCCGCAATGTGCGCTGGCGCCGGTCCGGGCGCCCGCCCTTGCGGGGGTTGCTGCGGGGCTTTGCCCGGGGCGGCGCCTGGGCTATAGCCGGGCCCATGACCGCGACGAGCCGCTCCAAGCTGTTCTCCAGCGCCGCGGAGGCGCTGTTCGACGTGCGCGACGGGGCCCAGGTGGCCGTGGGTGGGTTCGGCCTGTGCGGCAACCCGGAGGCGTGCATCCAGGCGCTCGCGGCCTCGGGGGCGAAAGACCTCGTGATCGTGTCGAACAACTGCGGCAACCAGGGCCAGGGCCTGGCGGTGCTGCTGCAACGAAGGCTGGTGGCGCGGGTGATCTGCAGCTTCGTCGGCGGCAACCCGGATCTGGAGCAGCAGATGCTCTCGGGCCAGGTCCAGGTGGAGCTCAACCCGCAGGGCACCCTGGCCGAACGCCTGCGCGCCGGCGGGTCGGGCATCCCGGCGTTCTTCACGCCGACCGGGGCCGGCACCGTGGTGTCCGAGGGCAAGGAGGTCCGTGAGTTCGCGGGTCGCCCCTGCGTGCTCGAGACGGCGCTCCAGCCCGACTTCGCCATCGTCCGCGCCGAGGTCGGCGACCCGCTCGGCAACCTCCGCTTCTATCGCACGGCCCGCAACTTCAACCCACTGGCGGCGATGGCGGCGCGGGTCACGATCGCCGAGGTCGACCGCCTCGTCGACGTCGGCGAGCTCGACCCGGACGATGTCCACCTGCCCGGAATCTTCGTTCAGCGGGTGATCCACGTGCCCGAGCACAAGAACGTGATCGAGTACCGCACGACCCGCCCCCGCGCCGGTTGAGCCGGCGGCCGCGGCGCTGGCCCGAGGCCCGCAGCAGGCCCCGCAGGCCCAGCCGGCGGGGCGTCCGCGCGCCTTCGCCGGTTTTTGTCAATTTTGCGAGATCGCGGCTAGCCTCACCGGGCCGGAAGGATAGGCGAGGGTCACATGACGGAGGACATGATCGAAGACATCGAGGTCGAGTCGACCATCCCGCGCGCCCTGGTGATCCTGGCCGAAGGGGCAGAGGAGGCCGAGGCCGTGATCGTGGTCGATATCCTCCGCCGCGGCGGGATCGACGTGGTGTTCGCGGGGCTCAACGGCGACGGCCCGGTCCTGTGCAGCCGCAAGATGAAGCTGAACACCGACATCGCGCTGTCGGCGGTGACCGGCCACTTCCAGGCGATCGTGCTGCCGGGCGGAGCCGAAGGGGCCCGCCGCCTCGGCAGCTCCGAGGCGGTCGGCGAGCGCCTCCGCCACGCGGTCACCGACGGCCTGGTCGTCGGGGCCATCTGCGCCGCCCCCCTGGCCCTGCTGGCCCACCAGGTGTTCGCCGGCAAGGCGATGACCTGTCACCCCAGCGTGGCCTCGCGGATCGCCGCGTACGGCAAGCTGGTCCAAAAGCCAGTCGTCGAGGACGGTCAGCTCGTCACGAGCCAGGGCCTCGGCACCGCGATCATGTTCGGGCTCACTCTGGTCCGCAGGATCATGGGCGACGTCCGCGCGGCCGACGTCGAGCGGGGCCTCACGCTGCCCCGCTGAGGTCATCGAACGGACCGCCGAGGTCGAGCGCGAGGCTGCGTCGCGTCGACGCGAGCGGTCGAGCCCGACGCGCGCGGAGGGCCGTCGACGAACCCCGAGCTCACGCGGTCGCGCCGATCGTGCGGGCGAGCGCGGGCGAGAGCGGGTAGGGCTTCTCGGGCGGCAGGAGGGCCTTGGCCCGCCCTTCGTGGCCGCTCTTGAGGTGGCCGTGGATCTTGCGCACCAGCGGGGTGAGGTCGGTGATGTCGACGGTCCACGCGTCGGCGAAGCGATCGATGACGTGGCGCGAGAGGCCGACCTGGATGCTGCCCTGCTGCAGGTCGGCGCCGCGGAGCGAGCGCTCGGGGTCCCACTGGATGTGGACGGCGGCGGCGGCGAAGCGCTCGCGCCACTCGTCGGGGTCGCGATGAAGCCGCGGATCGTGGCTGGTGAGCACGCCGGCGGCGAGCGCCTCCTCCCAGCCGGCGCGGGAGATCCGTACGGCCAGGATGTGCTCCTGGCCGGACTTCTGCGCCCAGTTGCTGCGCTCCATCAGCCACAGGAACGAGGGCTTGATCCACGTCATGCGCGTCCGCGAAAACGGCGGCACGAAGCGCTTGGCGGCCAGCGCCGGCCTGGCGATCGCGGGCCCGTACGCCTGATAGACGACGATCGTGCGGGCGTCGAAGTCGGCGCGGATCTGGTTCATGGCGGCCGACGAGAGTCGCACGCCAGGCCGGCCGCTGCCACCGGGGCGGGCGCGGCTCAGGAGGCCGGCGGGCCCTGGACGTCGGGGGCGAAGTGCGCGAGCGAGGCCTGCAGCAGGCCGGCGATCTCGTCGGCGGTGGCGGTGCCCGAGGCGGCCGCTGCGGCGGCCCAGGCGTGCGCCGACTGGCGCGAGAACTCCTGGATCTCGCGCGAGTTGGCGGCGGCGGCCGGATCTTCGACGACGTGGCCGCGGAGGTACTGATCGAGGCCGAGCAGGCCGGCGTCCCAGCCGGGGCCGACGAACAGCGAGCCGGCGCCGCTGCCCGCCAGCTCGATCGGGACGTTGTGCTCGACCTCGAGGTTCGTGGTGTCGTTCTCGCCCGCGGCCAGCCGCACCTCGACGAGGCTGGTCTCGCCGCCCCAGGTCAGCTTCAAGAGGCGCGGAGGATCGCAGCGGAGGATGTCGCCGCCGGCGTTGCCCTTGAGCTGGAACTTGCCGCCCTCACGCAGGTCGCCGCTGAGCTGCGAAAACCACCGCTTGACCCGCTCGGGGTCGGTGATGGCTTCCCACACGTCGGCCGGGGTGCTGTCGTAGGTGCGGCGCACGAGCACCGAGATGCCCTGGCCGCCGGCGGCGGTGGGGCGGCGGGCGACGTCGCGGTGGATGGCGTCGATCTGGTGGACGATGTCGATCATTTGTCTTCCCTCTCCGTGGCTTCGGCCTTGAGTCGTCGTTCACGTTTGCCGCGCGCGATCTCGGTGGCCAGCGCGTCCAGGCGCTGCTCCCAATACCGACGGAATGGCGCGAGCCAATCGTCGACCTCCTGCAGCCGCTCGGGAGTGACTGCATAGAGGCGACGGGTGCCCTCGGGCCGCACCGTGGCGAATCCGTGGTCCCGCAGGACCCGCAGGTGCTGTGATACCGCCGGCTGGGAGATCCCGAATTGGTCCTGGACCACCTTGGTGATGGCGCCCGAAGATTGCTCGCCGTCGGCCAGCAACTCGAGGATCCGTCGCCGCACCGGGTCGCCCAGGATGTCGAACGCGTGCACTGACTCGGTGAGTATCAATGTTGGCTTATATAAGTCAACGGTGAAATTCTGTTCGGGCTCCTGGGCGGGATTTGGTGGCCGAAACGGCGATGAGTGAAACTGAGCGGAGCGAAAACGCGCATGGCGCGGGCGTGCGTCTTGCCGGTGAGCCGCGGACGAATCGGTGGCGCGACCGATTCCATCGCGCCGCGACCGAGGTCTCGTCAGAGACGCCGGGCGAGAGCGACGAATGTCGATAGGCCGAGTGAGTGCGATGATTCGCACGGCAGATCGAACAATGGCGGCAGTTCGACGCCACGGCCGGCAGCGCGTGCGGCCGGCAAATCGAGGGACGTCAATTCGCGGGCGCGGAGCGGCGGGCGAACTCGAGGTCGAGCCGGACGCGGCCGCCGACGACGTCGCCGGCGAGGCGGAAGCCGCGGTCGGTGAGCCACGACTGCAAGAAGCCGGCGTCGCGCGGGCCGTCGTCGAAGCTGCCGATCAGGCGCCACAGGTCGGGCAGCTCGCCGTAGAACGCGGGGTTCGTCTCCTTGTCGCGCTCGACGTCGGCGAGCAGCCACTTGAGGCGGTCCTGGCCGTCGGCGGCGGCGATCCAGCCGAACTCGACGTCCTTGTCGCCGAGGCGCACGGTGCCAGGGTCGGTGACGAGGTAGACCTGCACCGGGGCCTCGGCCTCGGAGAGCCCGGCCGCCTCGACCTTGGCGTCGACGCCGGCGACGGTCACCGGCGAGAAGCGCATCGACGACAGGCCGACGAGCGAGCGGAACAGGGCGAGGTCCTGGCCCTGCACCCGCGAGTAGGCGACGTAGTCGGTCTGCACGCCGCGGTCGCCGATCTGCAGGCTGCGCAGGCTGCCGCCGAAGCCCTCGACGCGGCCGAGGATGTCGAGCACGGTGCGGATGATGCCGGCCTCCATGCCCTTCTGCTCGCGGCCCCAGCGCTCGAGCATGCCGAGCGCGCTCGGCCAGGTCTCGAGCGCGAGGACGACCGGACCGAAGTCGCCGGCGTTCTCGATCGCTTCGCTGAAGGCCCGCTCGTCGCGGCCGTAGAGGCCGATCGCCAGCTCGCCGAGCGCGGCCAGCGGGGGCAGGCCGGAGCTGCGCCAGCACGCCAGGGCGCCGTCGCACAGGCCGGCGAGGCTGGGCACGCCGACGCCGGCGGACGGGCGCGAGAATGTCTTTTCGGCCAGGTCGGCGGCGGCGGGGTCGACTGGCTCCCAGGACATGGTCATCTGGACAGTCTCGGGATCGACCGCGGCCTCGAGGCGCATGCCGGAGAACAGGCGCCGGGTCTCGCGCAGCTGCTCGAGCGCGGCCCGCTGCCCGAGCGCGCGCGAGACTTTCTCCGCCCGCTGCCCGGGCTCGTACCAGCGCAGGTCACGGACGGTGTCGGCGATCTCGTAGACCTCGGACAGCGCGGGCAGGGCGGCGGCGTCGGCGTAGGCCGCGAAGTCGCCGCGCAGGGTCGCTAGCACAGGCAGCTCGGCCGGGGCGGCCGCGAGGCCGCTGGTGACGGTGGTGACGCGATCGGGATCCCACGCCGCGCCGGTCCCGGCGGGGAAGAAGAACAGGTCGAGGACGACTGCGGCGGCCTCCTTGCGCGCGACCAGCAGGGCGCCGGCGTCGCCGAAGCAGAACTCGCTCGGGCCGATCTGGCCGCACAGGGTCGCGATCTCCGGCGGCCGCTCCTTGTGGACCATCCGCGTCAGCAGGGCCGGCAGCGCGGCGGGATCTTTGGCCGGCAGGTGGACGCGGTTATGGAACGCGAGGCTACCTGCCCCTCGGGCCATGGCCTCCTGGTCAGGTGAGGGAGCGTCGGGCGGCGGCGGCTTCCACGGCTCGGAGATCGGCGTGACCGGCTGGATCGGCGCCGAGTCGAGGTATGGCTGCGGCGGGCTCGGCGGGGGCGGCTGGGGCGGGGGGGGCACCGGGCGCGGAGACGGCCACGGGGCGACGTCTGCCGGCGTTGTCGCGGCCGCGGGGAACGGGTTCGGCAGCGCCGGCGCGCTGCCGATCCGCTGCAGGGCCTCGCGCACGCCAGGCATGGTGGCGGCGATCGGCCGCGCGATCGTGACTGTGACGTAGGCGTCGGGGTCGAGGCCGAGGCGGGCGCTGACGTCGTCGACGCGTGGGTCGAAGCCGAGGTCGACGCCGGCGCGGGAGACCTCGCGGGCGGTGTCCGGATCGAGCGGCAGCGACTGCAAGTACTTTTGGATCGCACCTGGCTTCAAGGCCATGTAGACGAAACCACCGGCGACGTACCCCGGGCCCTGGCCGACTGTCGCGCGCTCGAGCGGCGGCATGCGGGCGTGAATCGCCCGCAGCGCGGGATCGGTGGGATCGTCGGGGGCTCCGGCGCCGCCGCGGCCGCAGGCGAGGGCGAGGACGACGGCGAGACCGAGGCCGAGGCGAGGACGCGCGAAGGCGTGAGGCATCGGCCGAGGATACGCCGACCGCTCGGCGGCAAACAGCCCTCGCCGTGGGACCGTCGATTCGTCGCACCCGCGGCTGCGAGCGAGCGAGCCGCAGGCGCTCGAAAACGGTCGCGGCCGCGCCGTCCAGGCGACTATGCGGACGGTGCGGCCGGGTCACGCGAGCGCGCGAGCTATTTGGCGCACCAGATCTCGTACTCGACGAGCATGCCCGGGATCGCCAGGGCGTCGACGATTCGCAGGGTGCCGGCCGCCGGCTTGATGTTCACCGGGGCGAAGTAGTCGGCGAACAGGCCGAGGATCGCGTTGAACTCGCCGTCGGTGACGTCGGTCGTCAGCGTGAACTCGATGCGGATGATGTCCTTGCGGTCGTAGCCGGCGTCGTCGAGGTATTCGTCGAAGTGGTCGAGGATGTACTGCGTCTGCCCGACGGCGTCGCCGGGGTGCATGATCTGCCCGTTCGAATCGTGCGCGCCGTGGCCGGCGATGAGGAACAGCTCGTCGATGTTCCGCAGCTTGAGGCCCCAATTGAAGATAGCCCCGAAGTCGGGCGCCTCCGGGTTCGGCACCGCGATCTTCTTGAAGTTACCGTTATTGTTATTGTTATTACCGTTGCCGTTGCCGTTGCCGTGACCCCAGCCGTTGCCGTTGCCGTTACCGTGGCCCCAGCCGTTACCCGATACTACTTGAGGCGCCGCGATCGACATCGAGAGCGCGAGGAGAATCGTCGAAATGAATACTGGCCGCTGCATCCCACACCTCCAACGAGAACACGTTACTGGGCCGGTGATACTCGTGTCAATCGCCGTCGATGCGCATGCATCAACTTTGGGGCAGCGCCGCGTACCTTGCTTCACTTCACCCACGGCCGCTGACAGGTGGTTGCGGGCGCAAGCCGGGATTCATGGCGCAATTCGTCGGCGAGCCGAGGATTCACCTATGATCATTGTTTCGCGGGGCGGCAGATGCCGGCCCGCGCGGGTCACTCTCGGGCCGCGCCTGTCCGCAGCCGCGTGCGACGAATCGCGCGGGCGAGGGCGCGCCTCACAATGTATATAGTGCGAGTGCTCGTCGGCGGATCCGGGAGCGCGCAAATGTCAATTGGGGACGTCGCACCGCGTGGGTCGTGACGCCCCTCGTCGGTGGCAGTCGACCCCGCGCACGGTCACCTGTCCGGCGGCCTCGGCCGCGGCCCGATAAAGACATGTTTTCCAGCGCTTTCGCGCGGCCCGCACGACCCCGGACGCGGCCGTCCGGATATGCTCGCCGGCGATGTACTTCGTGCTCCGCTACGAACTCGTCGACGATTACCTCGAACGCCGTACGCCGCTGCGGCCCGAACACCTGGCGCTGGCCCGCGCGGCCGTCGAGCGCGGCGAGCTGCGGCTCGGCGGCGCGCTGGCCGAGCCGGCCGACGAGGCCCTGCTGGTGTTCCGCGGCCCCGACCCGTCCGCGGCCGAGGCGTTCGCCCACGCCGATCCTTACGTCCGTGAAGGGCTGGTCCGCCGCTGGACCGTGAGGCCCTGGACGGTCGTGATCGGGGCCGACTTCGCGGGCTGAAGGCCCGGCGAGAGCGACAGGGGCGCTCGTCGAGCGGGCGGCCTGGGCTGCTCTGCTCGGTTGCCCGGGTCGATGTGACGCCTGGGACGACGCGGCGGCCCTGCAGACGCCGTCGTCGCCGGCGTGGTGCGTGAGGAGTCGGCTCGCTTCCGGCCCGAAGGTGCGTCCGGGGCCGTGACGCCCGTGGCGGGAGATGCCTGTCTCATCGGACAGGTCGATTGAACGAGGCGACAGCCGACGTACTCGGGGTGTGCGCCGTCTCGGCCCGCGAGGCTGCGGCTTGGCGTTCGTGAATGGATGTCCTTTCGGCCATGTAGCGAGCGATCGCGGCGGGCGGGGCTGCACGTTTTTGCAGTGCGCGAGCGGCGGATGCCTCCTGGGCAGGTGGATCGACGCTTGACAAGCATGCTTTCCATCATGGAAAGAGTACGCGTCATGTCCGAAAGCGAGCCGAACCGGGTGCGGGCGGTGCGAGAGGCCCGCGGGCTGTCGCAGAGCGAGCTGGCGGCGGCGGCGAGCCTGTCGCGGCAGAGCGTGGGGGCGATCGAGGCCGGGCGGGCGACCCCCGCGGTCGACGTGGCGCTGCGGCTGGCGCGGGCGCTGGATTGCCGGGTCGAGGAGCTGTTCGCGCTCGCGGACGCGGAGCTGCGCGTCGAGGCCGAGCCGGCCGGGCCCGCGCAGGCGGGGCGGGTCGCGCTGGCCCACCTCGGCGGGCGCTGGGTGACGTATCCGCTGGTGGGCGAGGCGATGCGGCTGGCGGCCGACGCGATCGTGGCGGAGGCGCCGAAGCGACGCGGGCGGGTCCAGGTCGAGCTGGTGCGACCGCGGGCCGAGGCGCAGGACAACCTGATCGTCATGGGCTGCGCGGCGGCGCTGGGGGTGCTGGCCGATCGCCTGAGCGGGCGCGCGGGGGCGGGGCGGGTGATGTGGCTGCCGCGCTCGAGCACGCAGGCGCTGGCGGCGTTGGCGGCCGAGCACACGCACGTGGCCGGGGTGCATCTGATCGACGGGCGCACCGGCGAGGCCAACGTGCCCGACGTCCGCAAGCATGCCGCGGGGGCGATCGTGCTGATCACCCTCGCGCGGTGGGAGGCGGGGCTGCTGCTGGCGCCCGGCAACCCGCGGAAGATCCGCGGCGCGGCCGACCTCGGGCGCCGCGGCCTGCGGCTGGTCGCGCGCGAGACCGGCTCGGGCTCGCGGCGGCTGCTCGAGCGCGAGCTGGTGCGCGCGGGCCTGTCGGCGGCGCTGGCCGGGGCGGCGCCGGTGCGGGCGAGCGGTCACCTCGAGGTGGCGCAGGCGATCGCCAGCGGGGCGGGCGAGGTCGGCGTGGCCACGCGAGACGCCGCGATCGCGTTCGGCCTCGAGTTCGTGCCGCTGGCCGAGGAGCGCTACGACCTGGCGATCCCGCGGGCCCTGCTGGCCGATCCGCGGCTGGAACGATTCCTCGACGCGATGACCTCGGCGGGGTTCCGCCGCGAGCTGTCGTCGCTCGGCTACGACGTGCGCGGCTGCGGCGACCGCGTGGCGGAGCTCGACGCCGCCTGACCTTTGGAGCAGCTCATGAAGACACGCGTGTGGACGATGACTGCGGCGCTGGCGGCCTGTGTGCCGCAGGCCGCGACGACTGCGACCGACAGCGAGACGGGCACGGACGCGACCGGGACCGCGAGCGAGGCGACCGCCGACGCGCCGACGACAGACGGGACGACTGATGCGCCGGCGCAGTGCGAAACGTTCCCGACGTACCGCATCGACGTGCAGGCCGAGCCCAACGGGCTCTACTACCGCGCCGACGAGCAGCGGCTGTACATCGCCGACGACGACGACAACCGCGTGCTGGTGCGCGACGAGGACGGAGCGATCGAGGTGTTCGCGGAGATCCCGAACCCCTCCGGCGATCCCGGCTCCGACGGCCTCGGCGACCTCGACTTCGCCGCCGACGGCACGCTCTACCTGCCGCGCTTCGGCTTCGGGATGCCCGGACTGGGGGCGATCTTCCGTGTCGGGCCAGGCGGCACGGCGGAGGCGCTCGCGGGCGTCAACGACGAGTGGCGGCGCGTCGGCCTCGACTACGACGACGCGCGCGGGCTGCTCTACGTGGCCACCTACTCGCGCGACGCCGACGACGTGTACACCGGCTGGATCGCCAGCGTCGACCCGGTCGCCGGCGTCGAGACGATGATCGTCGGCGGTCTCAGCAAGCCGGTCGGGATCGCGGTGCTCGGCGACACTCTGTTCGTCGGCGACCAGTCCCAGCGGCAATTGTTCAAACTCGATCTGAAGGCCGCGGCGCCGGCGTTGACTCTGGTGTCGGACGAGTTCGAGTCGCTCGACCTGATGGAGACGACGCCCGACGGGGCCCTGCTGGTGCTGTCGTACGACACCGCCAACAGCACTGGCCGCGTCTACCGCGTGACCGGGGACGGGGCGATCTCGACGGTCGCGGAGGGCGACTGGGAGCCGCGCGGGATCGCCTTTGACGGCGTCAGCCGGATCTTCGTGTCCGCCCGCGATTCCCAGCAGATCGTGGTCATGCCGGCCTGTTGACCGCCCGTGGACCCGACGACCTTCATCCTCGGCGCGGCGCTGTGGGCCGCGCCGGCCGACGAGATCACCAGCGTCCCGGTGCCCGAGAGCCGCGAGGGCGCCGATCGTGGTCGAGAGGACATGCCCGAAGCGACAGGTCCTTTGGAGCCTGTCGTCAAGACCACGTCAGACGCGGGTCAGGGGACGGGCGGCGCCGGCGCAGGTCCGGTGGCGCCGGCGGGCGCCCCAGCTCGGGATGTCTCGAAGGACATGCCCGCGGGGACATCCAGGCCGCCGCTGCGCGAGCGGTTCCAGTTCTTCCCGTACGGGTGGATCCGCACCGACGCGACCTGGTACTCGGCGCTGCGCGAGGGCTACAGCAACATCAGCCTGGCGGGGGCGCGGATCGGCGGCGGGGTCCAGATCGGGCCGGTCACTGCGTTCGTGACGATCGAGGCGGCGCAGGCCAAGGGGCCGCAGCTGTTCGACGCGTTCATCTCCTGGGCCGCGGCGCCGCGGCTGCGGCTGCGCGCCGGCCAGTTCAAGGCGCCGTTCGGCCTGCGCTTCAACGCGCCCGATTTGGTCGACGAGCTGCCGCGCGCGCCGCTGTCGATGCTGGCGGCCACGCCCGGGCGACAGGTCGGGCTCGAGGTGGCCTACGACTTCTGGCGCTGGGCCGAGGTCACCGCCGCGGTGTTCTCCGGCATCGGCCAGAACCGCGAGGCCAACAACACCAAGATCGCGTTCGCCGGCAAGGTGCAGCTGAGCCCGCTGGCGTTCCTGCAGCGCGGCCCGCAGCTCCTGCTGGTGGCGTCGGTGTTCGCCTACCACAAGACCCATGGCTTCACGCCGACGGTGACCACCGCGTTCGCCTTCGACTTCTTCCACGGCCTGCCGAGCACGGGCGCCTCGCGCCGCTTCACCGCCGGCGGCGGGCTGTTCTGGCGCTTCCTCTCGGCCCGCGGCGAGTTCTTCTACACCTACGACTCGCGCGAGCGCGACACCGACGGCGACCCGTTCACGCCCGGCGACCCGCTGCCCCAGCTGATCGGCGCCGGCGGCTACGCCCAGGTCGGCGCGGTGGTGACGGGCCAGGACAAGGACCCGGCGACGCTGCTGCCGCGGCTGGCGAGCCGCCGCGTGCGCGACAGCGCGGTCGAGCTGTCGGCCCGCTTCGAGCGCTTCCGCGTCGGCGCCCGCGACGTGGTCGGCAACGGCATCACTGCGACGTCGGCCGGCGTGAACTGGGTCCTGCTGCAGCACCTGCGCGTGTTCGCGGCGGTGAACTGGCAGCGGCTGGAGACCGCGATCCCCGAGATCCCGCGTGCGACCTCGTGGGGCGTGACGGGAGGCATCGCCGGCTTCTTCCTCGGCCGCGCCGGGCGCGGCGATTGACGTGTCCGAAGGGACATGTCCCGAGCTCGGGCGCAGGATGTCCGAAGAGACATGTCTGCACGGGGCCGCCTCTCGGCGACATGGCCTTCAAAGCATGTCTGAAAGTGCATGGGTGAGGCAATTGTCGCGCCACGGACCCTGAGATGAGCCGCGCTCGGCGGGACTCCGCCTGCAAGCGCGGCGTCCGTGCGGCCCTGATGCGGGGATGTCCGGGAGGACAGGTTGTGCCGCGGTTGCGAAGACGCGCGGGGACGCCCGAGCGGGCGCTCCGGGGCGCCTCCCGGCGGCCCACGGACGCGCGCACCTGCGTTCGCCGAACAGGCCGCGGGACTCGCCCAGGCGCGCTCCCGGGCCTTTCGGGGCGGCGCGGCGCGGCGCGTTACGCGGCCGACATGGTGTACCCTGCCGGGCCATGACGCGATGGATTATCGGACCGGTCGCCGCGCTGGCGGTCGGGTGCGCACAGGGAGCGCCGCTCGACGGCGACACCAGCGGGACCCTCGGCACGACCGCGGCCACGGCGATGCCGACGTCGACCGAGCCGACCACCACCTCGGGGACGACGACCGAGACGGGCGGGACGACGACCACCACCACGAGCGACAGCGAGACCCTGAGCTCGGAGACCGACGACACCGCGACCACCACCACCGGCGAGCCCACCGTGCTCGGCGAGTACTACCCGTTCGACGAGGTCCACTCGCCGCTCACCGCCGATGTCGCCGCGTCGCTGGCCGCGATCAAGGCCAAGGGGACCAAGACCGACGGCGTGTTCGCCAAGGTCGGCGGCTCGAGCACCGCCAGCACCAACTTCATGCACTGCCTCGCCGACGCCATGCAGGTCATGGAGCTGCCGGCGGAGCTGCAGCCGACCGTCGACTTCTTCAACGCGACCGCGGCGGGCATGGGCGCGACGTCGTTCAGCCGCGTCAGCCTGGCGGCGATGGCCGGGTGGGGCGGGGCCGACGTGCTGGCCGGGATGCCGTCGCCGCTCGCCAACGAGGTGACCGAGATCAGCCCTCGCTTCGCGCTGGTGCTGCTCGGCACCGCCGAGCTCGAGGTGCCGCCGCCCGACGGCGTGTTCACGTTCGCCGACAACCTCACTGCAGTGGTCGACGCGCTGATCGCCGGCGGCACCATCCCGATCCTGTCGACCATGCCGACGCGGGCGATGCCGGCCGGCATCGAGGTCTACGTGCCGCGCTACAACGCCTTCGTCCGCGCGCTCGCGCAGGGCCGCAAGATCCCGCTGATCGACCTCAACCTCGTCCTCGCCGGCCTGCCGGGCTTCGGGCTCGCGGCCGACGGCATCGACCTCAGCGTCGCGCTCGGCGGCGACATGGTCACGCCGGCCCCGTGCGCGTTCGGCTTCGCCGGCACCACCAGCGGCTACAACCGCCGCAACCTCGCGACCCTCGAGGCGCTCGCGCGCGTCAAGCCGGTGGTGGTCGACGGCGCCGCGCCGCCCGACGCGTCGGCGCCGACGCTGCTGGGCGCCGGCACGCTCGCCGAGCCGATCGTGATCCCGGGCCTGCCGTTCGCCGACATGCGCAGCACCGCGGACAGCCTCAGCGACGAAATCGACGCCTACGCCGGCGCCTGCATGTCGATGGGCGAGGACGGGCCCGAGTTCGTCTACGAGCTGACCATCGCCGAGCCGACCAAGATCCGCGCGCTGGTGTTCGACCAGGGCACGGTCGACGTCGACCTCCACTTGCTGACGCTGACCGACGCGGGCACGTGCGTGAAGCGAGCCGACCGCGAGCTCGAGGGGCCGCTGCAGCCGGGCACGTACTACATCGTGGTCGACACGCTCGGGACCGCGACGCCCGGCGAGTTCGGGCTCGTGGTGCTGCCCGAGGTCTGAGCGCGATCCCGCTCCGGGGCGCCTGCGTGGCCGCCCGAGGGCGCTAGTGCAGGACTGGGGTCGGCTGACCCAAAGAGCAGGCGCCAAAGTTCATGCGCAGCGGCACGGCCCGCGCGCTCGGGCGAGCCCGCCCGGGCCGGGGGCCGCGTGCGCCAGGGTGAGAACGGGACGGACAGGTGTTACAGTGCGGCCCCGAACCCCATGAAGCACGCGCAGGACGAGCTGGTCTGGATCGACGGGACGGGGGCGGCGCATCCGCTGGGCGAGGTCGCCACGCAGCGGATGCGCACCCGCGAAGGCGCGTTCCGGATCATGCCGTCCCCGCGGCACCTGGTGTTCATGCGCTACGTCGGCGCCGACGGCCGGCGCGACCGGGAGGACGGCGCGGTGGTCCGGATCGCCGGCGAGATCACGGGGCCGGGCGCGATGGCCGACGTGATCGCCCTGCTGGCGCAGGTCGGCTGGCGCGGCGAGCTGGTGGTGCAGGACTCGGAGCACTCGCGCAGCCTGTTCTTCGAACACGGCTCGATCGTCGGCGTGCAGTCGGACGCGGGCGACGAGCTGCTCGGCAACATCGCCTACCGCTTCGGAGTGGTCCACGAGGAGGTCCTCGGCGACGTGCTGATCCGGGCCCGCAAGACCGGCGAGCGGTTCGGCGTGGCCGCGGTGGCGATGGGCGCCCTCACCGAGGAGCAGGTGCTGAGCCTGCTCGGCCGCCAGGTCGAGGAGGTCGTGTTCTCGGTGCTGATGGCGGACGACGGCCTGTACGCGTTCCTCGACGGCTACGAGGACTCGCGCCTGCCGTTCCGCCAGGTCCACAGCGCGACGTCGTTGCTGATGCACCTGATCGTGCGCCTCGACGGCATCCGCTACTTCCGCCCGTGGATCCCGTCGTCGCAGTACATCCCGAAGAAGCGGCCGGGCGCGCTGGCCCCGGGCAACGAGGTGATGCCGCTGTGGAACGCGATCGACGGGACCCAGAGCGTCGAGGCGCTCGGCCGCTCGACCGGGCTCGGCGAGTTCCAGGTCACGGAGATGCTGTTCCAGCTGACGCAGTCGCAGCACGTGATCATCCTGCCGCCGCGGCTGCGCGGCGGGGCGGCCGAGGCGGTCGAGCTGGCCAACACCGCGCTGCGGGCGATCCACCAGCGCGCCGACATGGCCGGCCGCGGCACCGTGTTCCGCAACGCGATGGCCGGGTTCGCCCGCGGGTCCTACGACGACCTGTTCCGCGGGGCAGGTCCGTTCGAGCACGGCGGCTTCAACGGGCAGATGATCGACGGCAACGCGAACCAGACCTGCCGCACCCTCGGCGGCGAGCCCGAGGTGCTGGTCCGCGAGATGATGTACGACTACGTGGCGTTCGCCCTGCTGTCGTGCGGCGCGTCGATCGGCAAGGCCGACGAGCAGGCCCTGAGCCGCGAGGTCGAGCCCCTGCTGGCCAAGCTGCGCCCCGCGAGCCAGTCGGGGATGTTCCGCCTCAACAAGTGAGCCCGCGTCAGGCCTGGGCGTGGGACGCTCGCAGGCCGAGATAGACGGCGGCGGCGAGGCCGACGAGCACCGTGTTGACGAGGAACCTGGCGATCGCGCGCCGACGATGGCGACGCGCGTCGTACGTGCGCGTGAGGACCATCCCCTGCGGCATGACGAACAGCGCGAGGAACCATGGGGAGGGGAACACCCAAAAGGCGATCGGGACGAGCATGAAGAGGACGAACAGGACGTGGTAGTCGAGCCCGTTGATCCAGCGGTCGCAGCCTGCCGTCATGCTTCTTCGTCTCGCGGATGAAAGAGTACGAGAAATAGACTGCGGCTGGGACGTCGACACCCGCTGACCCGCGAGGTCGAGCCGCTGCTGGCCAAGCTGCGCCCCGCGAGCCAGTCGGGGGTGCTCCGCCTCAACAAGTGAGCCGCGCGTCAGGCCTGGGCGTAGGACGCTCGCAGGCCGAGATAGACGGCCGCGGCGAGGCCGACCAGCACCGTGTTGACGACGACCGTGGCAACCGCGCGCCGACGATGGCGACGCTCGTCGTACGTGCGTGAGAGGACCAGCACCTGCGGTATGACGAACAGCGCGAGGAACCACGGGGAGGGGAACACCCAAAAGGCGATCGGGACGAGCGCGAAGAGGACGAACAGGACGTGGTAGTCGAGTCCGTTGATCCAGCGGTCGCTGCCTGCCGTCATGCTTCGTTCGCCTCGCGGTTGAGGATGTTCCGCCTCGACAAGTGAGCCGCGCGTCAGGCCTGGGCGTAGGACGCTCGCAGGCCCAGATAGGCGGCCGCGGCGAGGCCGACGAGCATGGTGTTGACGACGAACGTGGCCAGCGCCGGCCAGCGATGGCGACGCGCGTCGTACGTGCGCGAAAGGACCATCCCCTGCGGCAGGACGAACAGCGCGAGGAACCACGGGGAGGGGAACACCCAAAAGGCGATCGGGACGAGTATGAAGAAGAGGAACAGGACGTGGTAGTCGAGCGCGTCGATCCAGCGGTCGTTATCTGCCGTCATTCTTCGTTCGCCTCGCGGAGGAAAGAGTACAAGAAATAGACGGCGACGGAGGCGCCGCCGACACCGGCCGCGGCGAACAGGGGGTCGAGGACCAAGCGGCGGCCCCACAGCTTCGTCGCCGCCCACGAGGTGGTCTGGCCCGCGTGCAGCTTCTCGGCGGCCGTGGCCAGGTGTGCGCGGGTGACGATGAGAGTGTTGCCCTCCTTGACGACGTCGTCGAGGATGAGGTCGCCGAAGCCCGCCTTGTGCTGGCCGAGGAGGCGCTTCATGGCGCTGTAGCCGCCCTCGACCTCGTGGGCGTGGAACAGCTTGGCGGCGTCGCCCTGAAACACCAGCATGCCCTGCTTCTCGTCGATCATCGCCTTGAAGCGCTCGAGCGCGGTCGTCACCGGGATGCGCGCGCCGTAGGCCGAGCCCTCCGTCTTGCCCCAATACCGTCGGGACTGCCAGATGAGCTCGATGTCGTTCGCCGCGCTGAAGATGAGGTCGGTCTTTGCGCCCATCTGATTCATGAGTCGCGCGAGCTGGGACGCCTCGGCGGCCGTGAGCGCCTGACCGCCCCGGATCCGGGCCTCGGCCTCGCGGATGAAGGCCCTCTGCTCCTCGGATAGCGCCCGCATCCCGCGGAGCAGCCGCAGCGCCTCGCGTTCGGAGATCCCACGGGCAGCCGCCTCCTGCCGTGCCAGCTGCAGCTCGGCCTCGGGCGTCGCCTTGGCCAGCCGCAACGCCGGACCCAGGAGAGCGA
The DNA here is from genome assembly GCF_026626745.1 of Nannocystis sp. RBIL2. Classification (GTDB taxonomy): domain Bacteria; phylum Myxococcota_A; class Polyangia; order Nannocystales; family Nannocystaceae; genus Nannocystis. Next base: position 779,477 of record NZ_JAPNJW010000001.1, on the reverse strand, counting down.
ACAGGCCGAGCACGACGCGTCCCGCGGGGGACAGGCGCTCGCCCCAGAGCGTCCGGCCCGCCGCGGCCTGGCCCACGAGCAGCAACGGGCCGACGTAGGGGATGGCCCCGAGCGCCAGCTCGGCGGAGAATTTGGCGGCCGACTCTGCGCCGCCCGCGAAGCTTTTTGCCGCGCTGCGATCCGATTCATCGACCTCGACGACGCGGCCTGCGTAGGGGCCGGAGGCGGCGCGATAGGCGATCTTCCCCTGGCGGATGAAGGGCTGCCAGGTGGGCTTGGCGATCGCCTCGGCCGGCAGGCTCGTGTCCTCGAAGAAATAATTCTCCGTCCCGCCGGGATGCGTGATCTTCGCTCCGAGGTACGGTCGGGAGAATTCACGGCCCATTTGCACCGCTCCGAACGGCCGCTCGGGGTCGATCGCGTCGGTGCTGACGATCGTGGACCCTGCTGCGTATTGCACCTGGACCTCGGCGCCGGCCGGGTTCAAGCGAATGACGAGGAGCCCGTCGTCGCGGCGGACGACGGCCGGCTGAAAGTCCGGTACCAGCGGGATCGGCGTCTCGAGCGGCGGCGCCGGATCTCGCGTCGACTTGAAGCGCAGGAGGGTGCCCTTCTCGGCGAACTGGAGCGCGATCTTCTGATTCCCCGCGACCGGCACGGCGAAGCTGACGAAGTCACCGGCGACGATCGGCGGGGTGAGGTTGCTGGCGCGCTTGAGCTCGTCGGAGAGGCTGCCCGAAAGCGCGAGTGGGTCGCGCTGAATGAAAGGCCGCACGGGAGCGGGGGGCCCGAATCGTGGGAGCGGCGCGTCGGGGCGGGGGGCGATCGCGGCCGGCGAGCGGCCTTGCTGAATGGTGTGCGTCAGTTCGTGCGCGATCAATCGCGTGCCTGACGGATCGGCGGGCCGAAACTGACCGCGGTTGAAAAAGATGTCCGCGCCGCGCGTGAACGCCCGTGCGCCGAGCTGGTCGGCCAGATGGTGAGCGCGTGATCCGTCGTGGATTCGAACGCCCGAGAAATCGGCGGAGAACTGCGCCTCCATCCGGCGGAGGAGCGCCGGCTCCAGCGGGCGCCCCGGGACCTGACGGAGCTGAGCGGTGAACCCGGACGGCGGATCGGGCAGCGCCGTCGGCCGGTGCGCGGCGCGTGCCGGCGACGCGGCCAGGGGGGACAGTCGCGGCGCGAGGTCGGCGGCGGGCGCAGCGGCCGCGACCGACGCTCTCGCGGGTGCCGCGAAAGATGCATCGGTGTTCGCTCGCGCGAGCGGTGCGGGCTCCGCGGCGACGCGAGCGGCGATTCGATCCGCTTCGGCTTCGAGGGGCGAACGTACGCCGGGGGCGAACAGCGGGGCGGGCGAGCCTCGCTGCGGCCGCGGTCGTTCGCCGCCGCGGTCACGATTCGCAGCACGGGCCGGAGCAGGACGGGGACGCATCAACGGAAGAAATGTCGCCATGATCGACGCTCTCAGCGATATTACCGCTACCTCTGCCAGGGTAGAGGCGGCGCAAGGCTGGCGCAAGGCGCATTCCGGCGGGCGGCCGGGCGGCCGGGCGGCCGGGGGCCTGAGCCGCGAGGCCGGCCACGTCGTCCGTGCTCGCCGGGTATGTTCCATCGAATGTTCACAGTCGGCGGCAGACATGCTGCATGGATGCAGCGCCGAACTATGCACAGCCGGCGATTCACGGGATCGGCGAGTCGTCGTCGTCGTAGACGTTGCCCTCGATGATCGGGTCCGGGTCGTCGAGGGTCCACGGGCCGTAGCCGTGGCCGCGGCCGAAGCGGTTGTGCAGGATCTTGGTGCCCATCGGCACGGTCTCGCCGGTGCCGCGGATGTTGAGGGTCCAGCCGCCGCCGTCGAACCAGTTGCACTCCAGAGTGAGGTCGATGGTGGCGCCATTGAGGTCGCCGGTCTGCACTGCGGCGTTGCTGGCCCCGGAGATGTCGTTGTGGCGCAGGGTGACGCCGGCGCCGCCGGTCGACTGCACACCGTCGTTGTGCTCGTCTGGCCCGTTGGACAGGTCGTGGACCCAGCAGTCCTCGATCAGGACGTCGCTGTCGGCCTTGAAGCCGTCGGCAGTGCCGTGGATGTTCAGCCGGCGCGCGGTGTAGTTGGCGAACGAGATCGCCGCGGTCGCGTTGCCGGACAGGCCCTCGATCTCGCTGTCCTCGACCACGAGGCCGACGTTGTCCTCGTCGAAGTAGCGGATCGGGTAGTAGTCGTCGGTGCGGATCCGTACGTGGCGGATCGTGACGTCGTCGGCCAGCACGGTGATCGTGCCGTCGATGTCGAGGCCCTCGACCACTGCGCCGTCCTCGTCGACGGTGATGGAGCCGCTCGGCACGAGGCGCACACCTTGGGGCACCCCCGTGTTGTCGGGGCCGGGGCGGGGGCCGTCGCACGGGCCCAGCGGCTCGCCGGTGCTCGTGCTCGTGGGGTCGGCGGTATCGGCCGTGGTGGGCTCGCCGGTGGTGGGCGCCGCGGTGGTCCCGGAGGTCGTGGTCGTGGTGCCGTCCCCGGTGGTGGTGGCGGTCGAGGTCGGGCCGTCCGCGGTCGCCGTGGTGGCGTCGTCGGTCGTGCTGCTCGTGGCCGCCGTCGCTCCCTCGGTCTCTGCCGGCGCGGGCGCGCCTCCGCAAGCCGTCACCAGCGCCACGCTCGTGCACCACCGGAAGCTCCGCATCGGCCCGCCCTCCACGCGGCATCTTCGACGGGGCGGGGCGGGGCGTCAACCCGCAGCCGGGCAGCGCGTGCCCGCCCGTGCCGCCGGCAGACCCCGGGCGGCCTCACCGCAGCGCTGTCGCAAAGCACATGTCCGAGAGGACATGTCGAACAAGACCTGCGCGATCGAGCATGCCCCTCAGGGCATGTTTCCGGGGTGCAGCGCGACGACGGCGGCGTCGATGTCGAGCTCGAGGTCGACCGGCTGGCCGTGGTCGAAGGTGCCGAGGTAGCGGTCCCAGTCGCAGCGGGCAGAGGCGGCCAGGCGCACTCCGCCGGGCGAGGCGGCCAGGCGAAAGCCGAGCGCATTCACGTCCTGGCCGTGCGGGAAGAGGGTGACGGCGCGGCCGAGCAGGGCGCCGGCGACCTCGTCGAGCGAGCGCAGGTCGACCGAGACCTCGGCGCCGATCAGCGCCTCGGGCGAGCGCGGCCCGGGGACGACGGTGCCGGCCAGCCACAGCGTCGCGCCGGCGTGGTCCAGCGCGAGGTTCCAGTCGGCCTCGGGGCCCTCGCAATGGTAGAGCTCGAGCGAGGCGTTGCGAAAGGTCCAGGTGGTGTCACCGATCCGGATCCAGCTCATGCGCCTCCATACCACGGGAGGCGGTCAGGCGGGGAACCTGGCCGAATGGCCAGGTTCCCGGAGGCGTGCGTCTCACTCGGGCTGGGAGCCGTCGCAGGAGCCCGGGTCGGACTGCCACTTGTCGCAGTAGCGATCGGCCAAAAGGCCGCCGCGGCCGCTGTCGAAGTCGCCGCAGGTGCTGATGTCGTCGATGGCGTCGAGGCAGGTCGGGAACTCGTAGGGGACGCCGGCGTCGTCGAGCATCTTGAGGCGCCGCTGGTCGCCGACACAGACGGCGCCGTCCGGGCCCCACTCGGCCTCGATGCCCCAGTTCTGCATGGTCAGCGTGGCCGGGCCCTGGATCGCCGGGCTGAGCCCGTCGAACACGTCGATCGGCGTGCCGTTGAAGGTGTGGGGGGTGCCGTCGCCGCAGTAGTCGGCGCGGGCCAGCCGGGTGCACGCCTGGTGGTGATCGGCGAGCGAGACGCCGCCGACGGTGGCCCACGGGCGATAACCCCACTCGACGCACTTGGCCAGCACGGCGTCGCGGCAGGCGAAGGTGACGACGCTGGCGTCGTCGTTGCGGTCGCCGGTGACGCCGTCCCACCAGTTGCCGATGGCGATCGCCTGGGTCGGCTGGCCGTTGTGGTCGTAGCAGAGGCTGGACCAGGTGCCGGCCCCCACGTCCTGCACCGCGATGTCGTAGAACCACACGTCGCCGGTCGGGTCGGCCGGGTCGAGGAAGATGTCGTCGAAGCGCAGGACGTAGGTGTCGGTGCCGGCCTCGAGGCTGAGCAGCGAGCCGATGAGGTCGTCGCCGCTCACCTGAACCGGAGTGCCGTCGACCACCATGGTGGCGGAGAAGCTGCTGCCGTTGAGGTTGATACCGTTGAGGTTGATCCCGTTGATGGTCCAACCGTTCATGCGCATGCCGTTGAGGTTGATCCCGTTCATGCGCATGCCGTTGAACTGCTGACCGTTCATCACGGCGGAGTTCAACTCGAGTCCGTTACCGACGTCGCTTCGCAGCGTAACCGCCGTTTGAACGTCGTTATCGACGACATCACAGGCCACAACCGAACCGACCAGTGCCAGCCAAATCCCTCGAGTCATGGTCCCATCTTCTCCTGACCTCTCGGCATGATCGAGGTCCTTCGGACGCGCAAGGTGACCGAAATCCTTGCGGACGGGCGAACCCAGCCGTCTCCGTGTGCGGCCCGTTCGATGGCTCCACGGTTCGTACGTCCGTCACACACACCCGGGACGGGAACGAGCAATGCCACGCGGCGGCATCGCGCGCGTGGCCGGAACTCGAAAGGAAATCGCGGCAGTGTGACGCGGGCGATGGCCGTCACACTGCCGCGATGACCCGGGTCCCACATCTCCGCCGCCGCGACTTGCAGACGGAGGATTCACCCGACACCGATCGCCGACCCGGGCGATCAGGCGCCGGAGGCGATCGGCGTGGCGTCGGAGGGGATCGGCGCGGCGCGGCCGGGCACGATGCCGCGCTCCGCGAAGTCGGCGATGATCTTGTGGGCGCGCTCCATGACCTCCGCCAGCTCGGCGTCGGACAGGCCCTTCGTCTCGATCGGGGCGCCGACATAGATCGTGATCTTGGTCGGGGTGAGCAGGTACGAGCCCTTGTGCATCAGATCGTACATGCCGTGCGTGGCCAGCGGAATGACCGGGAGGCCGGCGATGCGGGCCATCCAGAACACGCCGCGCTTGAACTCGGCGACCTTGCCGTCGAGCGTGCGGTGGGCCTCCGGGAAGGCGAGGATCGAGATGCCCTTCTTGGCCCGGTCGCGCGCGGCCTCGGCGATGGCGCGGTAGCGGTTCTTGCCGTCCGGCACCGGGATGCCGTCGGCCAGCTTCATGATCCAGCCGTACATCGGGATCTTGAACTGCCAGGCGTTCATCAGGCCGCAGAAGGCGTGCGGGATCGAGGCGCAGGCGGCGTGCGCGTCGAGCAGGTTGACGTGATTCATCATGAACACGCCGCGCCGCTCGGGGTCGAAGTCGGGGTCGTAGATGACCTCGACCTGCGACAGGGTGATCTTGAGGACCGCGCCCATGCCGGGCCCGCCGATGTAGTTGTGGGTCTTGCGCGACGGGACCACCGTCGACACCGCGGCCCACGTGACGGCGACGGCGCCCATCCACGCGAACGAGACGGTCCACACCGCGGCCGAGTAGACGACCTGAGCTGCCTTCTTGAGGATCTTGAACACCATTACATCACGTCCGGACGTCGAGCGCGCCGGGGACGACCTCCAGCCGGCGCGGGTTTATCTTGATCATCTCGCCGTCGACCATGACGTCGATGTCCTCGGCGAGGCGGAGGTCGAGGCCGGGGGCCTGGTAGCAGCGCACGGCCGGGTGCTGCACGTGCGTGCCGCTGAAGATCTTGGGGAAGGTGCGCAGCAGGCCGACGCGGCCGAGGCGACCGACCCGGATGATGTCGAGCAGGCCGTCGCGCGTGTTGGCGTCGGGCGCCATCATCATCTTGCCGCCGGTGAAGCGGCTGTTGTTGAACGAGAGGAAGGTCAGCGGCTCGCGGTCCTCGGGGTGACCGTCGATCTGCATCGGGAAGGTGTAGGGCCGCAGCGCGGCCACCCGCAGCACGGTGCTCAGCGTGTAGCCGAACTCGCCCAGCGCCGAGAAGTTGCGGTTGCGGGTGGCGCCGACGTCGGCGACAAAGCCGATGCTGAAGATGTTGATGAAGTGCAGGACGCCGCGGGTGTGCGTGCAACGGACGAGGTCGCACGGCCGGGTCTTGCCGGCGATGATCGCCTCGATCGCGTACTCGGCCCCCTGATCGGTGAAGTCGCGCAGGAAGGAGTTACCTGTCCCGAGGGGCAGCATGCCGAGCGACGGGCGCTCGCCCTCCGGCAGCGCGCCGGAGAAGATGCCGTTGATCAGCTCGTAGCTGGTGCCGTCGCCGCCGACGGCGATGAAGTGGCGCCGGCCGGCCGCGACGGCCTCGCGCGCGAGCTCGGTGGCCTGACCGGCGGCGCGCGTCTCGACGACGTCGACTTTGATGCCCGACTGCCGCAGCCGGTCGACGACCGCGGGCGCCCGCTTGCCGCACACGCCGCCGCCGGCGGCTGGGTTGACGACTGCGAGGAGGGTGGCCGGATCTTGCATGCGGGCATGCTATCAGGCCCCGAAGGGCCGTGGAGGGGCGGATGGCCGCGGAGCGGGGGCGGTGGGGCCGCGGCGGTTCACAGCTCCCGCAGGGCGCCGTCGCGGCCGAGCGGCTTGAGCTCGCGGGCGAGCGGGTCGCGCTTGATCTTCTGCGAGGCGGTGCGCGGGAATTCGCGGTCCCACAGCACGTAGGCGGAGATCCGCTTGTAGTCGGCGAGCCGGAGGTTGCGCCTGCGGAAGGCGTCGATGAGGGCGGCGCGGCCGGCCTCGTCGAGGCCCGACTTGGGCCGCACGACGACGATGAGCTGCTCGTCGGTCATCTTGCCGGTCGGCCAGATGAAGTTGGCCGCGAACACGCAGAACTCCTCGCAGTCGTCGATGTCGCCGAAGGCGGCCTCGATGTCCTCGGGGTAGACGTTCTTGCCGCCCTCGGTGACGATCATGTTCTTGGTGCGACCGAACAGCTTGAGGTGCCCGGCGGCGTCGATGCTGCCGAGGTCGCCGGTGCGCAGCCAGCCGTCGACGATCGCCTCGCGGGTCAGCTCGGGCGCGTCGAGGTAGCCGAGCATGACGGTGGGCCCGCGCACCCACACCTCGCCGACGCCGGCGTCGTTGACGTCGCGCAGCTCGAGCTCGGTGCCCTCGACCGCCTTGCCGACGCTGTCGCCGCGGAACGGCTTGAGGTCGTTGACGGTGAGGACGGTGCCGGCCTCGGTGAGGCCGTAGCCGATGGCGACCGGCAGGCCGAGGCGGTTGAAGTACTCGGCGCTCGTGCGGTCGACGAAGGCGCCGCCGCAGAACATGAGCCGCAGCTTGCCGCCGAAGTACTCGTGGATCGGGGCGAGCAGGGTCTTGCTGAGCCGGTGGTCGGGCGCCTGGCGGGTGGCGTACTCGTTGAGGTCCATCAGGCCGCCTAGCACGAGCCGCTGCCACTTCGGTAGCTCGGCGATCTTCTCTTTGATCTTCTTCTCGAGGGTCTTGAGGATCGTGGGCACCAGCGCCATGTGGGTGATGCCGTAGCGCTTCATGGTGCTGGCCAGGTAGGCCGGCCGCAGGGTGCGCTGGTGGACGACCGCGCCGCCCATCATCAGCGCGAGCAAGAAGCCGCACATGAAGTCGATGGCGTGGTTGGTCGGGAGGATCGAGAAGTAACGATCGCCCTCGCTCAGCGGGTAGAGGTTGCCGAGGGTCTCGGCCTGGGCGAGGTAGTTGGCGTGGGTGAGCTGGCAGCCTTTGGCGGCGCCGCCGGTGCCCGAGGAGTAGACGATGCAGGCGACGTCCTCGCGGGCGCGGGCGTGGTAGGTGAAACCTGCTCCTTGGGGCAGGTCCTCCCAGCGCACGGCGCGGCCGATGCCGGCGCCCTCGGGGGCCTCGGTGACGATGACGAGGGTGCGCTCGAAGATCGAGGGATCTTCGCGCTGCAGCTTGTCCCACGCCGGCCATTCGGCGAGGACGACGCGCGGGCGGCAGTGGGCGAGCAGGGCGTGCTGCTCGGGCGCGGTCAGCTTGTAGTCGATCGGGACCAGCACGGCGCCGGCCCACAGCGCCCCGGTGGCGCCGATCAACCACTTCGACTGGTTCTGCATGACGATCGCGCAGCGATCGCCGGGGCCGAAGCCGTGGGCCTGGACGGCGCCGGCGAACCGCTCGGCCGCGGCCCGCAGCTCGGCGAAGGTGTGCCGCGAGTTCTCGCGGTGGCGATCGGCCTCGATCAGCGCGGTCCGGCTCTTGTACGTGATGGTGGCGTCACGCAGCGCCTCGCCGAGGCAGGACAGCTTTCCCAGGTCGAGCATCTAGCGCCTCGCGTCGATCTTCTGCGCCAGGGCGGCGAAGGTCTTGATCCCCTGGAGCTCGTAGTCGGGCAGCTCGACGTCGAACTCGTCCTCGACGTCCGAGATGAGCTCGACGGCCTGGAAGCTGTCGATGCCGAGGCGCTCGAACAGGTCGTCCTCGGCGCGGAGCTGGGCCGGGTCGGCGCCGAAGCGCTTGGCGGCGAGACGGATGAGGGTGTCGAGGGAGGTGCTCATGGCAGGTACGGTCTCAGGTCGGTGGACTCGACGAAGCGCTTGAGGGCGGCCAGCAGCGCCGGGCCCTCGGCGAGGCGGACGAACAGCTCGCGCTCGGCGAGCAGCTCGTCCTTCGGGAGCTTCTTGATGAAGGCCTTGGCGGCCTCGCGCGCGGTCTTGTCGAACTTGGCGGTCTGGGCCGCGAGCGCGCGCGCGGCGGTGATGCCTTCGCCGCTGGCGAGGACCTGGCTGACGAGGCCGGCCGCCAGCGCCTTCTTGGCGTTGATGCTGCGGCCGCTGAGCAGGAGGTCGCGGATGAGGCCGTTGCCGACGTCGCGGCGCAGCCGCGGGATGCCGCCGAAGCCGGGGATGATGCCGAGGCGCAGCTCGGGGAAGCAGAAGCGCGCGGTCTTCTCGGCGATCAGGACGTCGCAGGTGAGGGCGAGCTCGAAGCCGCCGCCGAAGCAGACGCCGTGGACGACGCCGACGGTGGTCAGCGGCAGCATGTCGAGGTCGTCCATGACGCCGTGGATGGCGTCGATGAACTGGCGGATCTGCGGCCCGTGCTGATCCTTCGGCGCGTCGCTCAGGCCGCGGTAGAGCTCGCGCAGGTCGGCGCCGGCGCAGAAGCCCTGGCGCAGGCCGCTGCGCAGGATCAGGGTGTGCGCGTCACGATCGATCTGGTCGAGGAAGCGGCGCAGATCGGCGAGCATGGCCGTGCCGATCTCGTTGCACGGCGGCGTGGCGAGGGTCAGCTCGTACACGCCTTCGCTGTAGGTCCAGTCGATCATGACGCGTAGGCCTTGTCGATCTCGGCGCGGTAGCGCTGCTCGACGGCGCGGCGGCGCAGCTTCTGGTTGGCGGTGAGGAGGCCGTTCTCGATCGTGAACGGCTCGGCGACGCGGATGAAGGCGCGGACCTTCTTGTAGTGCGGGACGCTGGCGTTGACGATCTCGAGCGCGGCGTCGATGGCGTCCTTGGGCACGTCGCCGGGGACGATGATGCCGAGGAACGGCCGCGCGTGGCCGACCAGCATGCACTGCTCGGCCTTGGGGCAGGCGGCCAAGAACTTCTCCTCGATCGGCTCAGGGGCGATGTTGTGGCCCGACTCGGGGACGAGGATGTTCTTGACGCGGCCGATGATGCGGACGTTGCCGGTGGCGTCGAGGTCGCCCTGGTCGCCGGTGTGGAACCAGCCGTCCTTGATCGCCTCGGCGGTGGCCTGCTCGCGGCCCCAGTAGCCGGCGAAGATGCCCGGGCCGCGCACCAGCAGCTCACCCTCGTCGGAGATCTTGATCTCGCAGCCCTGGATCGCGTGGCCGACGTAGCCGGGGCGCACGCCGCCGGGGATGTCCATGGTGACGATCGCGGTGGTCTCGGTCAGGCCGTAGACCTGGTAGACCTGCACGCCGACCAGCTCGAACCACCACTGCGTCTCCTCGGCCAGCGCCGCCGAGCCGCAGATCAGGAACTCGAGGCTGGGGCCGATCTGCTGCTTGATCTTGCTGAAGACCAGCTTCTTGGCGGCGGCCAGAGTGAGCCTGTCCAAAAGGCCAGCCTTGCCCTCGCGCACGGCGCGGAAGGCGGCCTGGCCGCGGTGGTAGAGGGCGAGGGCGATGCCGCCGCGCTCGCCGATCTTCTTGCCGACGCCGTTCTTGATCCGCTCGAGCACCGCCGGCACGTTGAGGTAGTAGTGCGGGTCGGCGGCGCCCATCTCGGCGACGAGGTTCTGCAGGTCGGTCGACAGCAGCAGCGGGTTGCCGCGGTACAGCTGCGTCCACAGCATGACGCGCGAGCCGGCGAAGCAGAACGGCAGGAAGTGGAACACCTTGTCGGCCCGCTTGCCGCCGGTGATGCGGTCGACGCTGCCGCGGGTCTGCGGCAGCATGTAGTCGACGTTGGCGCGGGTGAGGACGACGCCCTTGGGCTCGCCGCTGGTGCCGGAGGTGTAGATGATGGTGACCGGGTCGGTCGGCGCGACCGGGCGCGGCGGCTCGTGCACGGGCTCGCCGGCGAGGACGTCGAGCATGTCCTCGATCGGGCAGTGCTCGGGCCACGCATTGCGCAGGCCGGCGGCGAGCTCGGGGCCGTCGGCGATGACGAGCACCGGGCCGCAGTCGCGGACCATGACCGCCAGCTCCTTCGGATCCTGGCGGCTGTAGAGCGGGACGACGATCGCGCCCTCGAACAGGATGGCGAGGTCGGCGGCGACCCAGCGGGCCGAGTTGGGCGCGAGCAGGGCGACGCGGTCGCCCGGCTTGACGCCGCGGCTGCGCAGGAAGCCGCGCGCGTGGGCCACGAGGTGCAGCAGCTGCGCGGCCGAGGTCGGCCGGCGCTCCTTGCCGTGGAGCTCGATGAGGAGCTGATCCTCGCGGGTCTTCTGGACCGCCGCGTGGATGACTTCGAGGAAGTTGTCGCTCATGCGTGGCGCTCCAGCAGGCGCTGCACGTTGGCGGGCAGCGGCGGCAGGTGGGCTTCCCAGGTGCGCGGGAGGTCGCGGCGCGGGAACTCGGGGTAGACGCGGACGACCTCGTCCATGAAGTCGATGCCCATCTGACCCATGAGCTTCAGCTGGGCCGGGACGGCGCGGGCGATGTCGGCGCTGATGCCCTCGGCGTCGCGCCACAGGCGGCGCAGGGTGTGCAGCAGCTTGTCGCCGAGGCCCTCCTCGTCGACCTCGAAGAACATGTCCGGGTGGCCGCGATCGTTCATGAGGTTGCGGATCCGCTCGTCCATGGTGACGCCGGCGGAGGGCACGAGGCCGGGCATCGAGGTGACGATCGCGTGGAAGCGCGAACTAATCATCATGCTGCAGTTACGCAGCACGCTGACGAGGTCGTACATGTCGTGCTCGTCGCTGACGAACAGCGCGCCGCCGCGATCGAGGCGCGGCTGCAGGTCCTCGCAGGCGTGGCGGTCGAGCTGCTCCATGCCGACGAGGATGGTGAAGAACTCGCGCTCCGCGGCGAACGCGTTGACACCGTCGGCCAGGGCCTGGATGTACGCGTTGTACTTCTTGTCGGACGCTTCGCTGTGGTGGTGGAAGTAGAAGGCGCTGTAGTGCTCGTGCTTGTACTGCCCGCCGAGCTTGTAGGCGGCGTACTTGAGCAGGTCGGGCTTGACCGGCCACCAGAACGGGTTGATCGGGCAGACGACGAGGACCTTCTGGCGGCCGTCCCAGCCGGCGTCGCGCAGCAGCTGGGCGCCCCTGGACAGCGGAGCGGGGTCGAAGGTCCAGGCGGTGTCGGCCCCAGAGGTGGTGCGGATGCCGAGCTCGCCGAGGACCTTGCGCGAGGGCTCGTTGCGGCAGATGACGAGCGACTTCTTGCAGGCGTCGCGCACGAAGTCGCGGAGCGCCGGGGTCATGTTGCCGGCCTCGGCGCCGTAGCCGACGCTGACCTTGTTCTCGGCGTTGGCGAGCCCGAGGGCGCCGGCCATGAAGCAGGTCAGCGCGCTCGAGAACTTCGACTTGAACATCGAGCCCTCGCAAGCGATGACGCCGTGGTGCTTCGGGCACTCGGTGGCGATGAACTTGGGGAACACCGCCGGCAGCTCGATCTGGTGGACGGCGCGGAAGTAGCCGCGCGTCAACTTGGGATCGACGGTCATGATCGTCAGCTCGAGCTGGTCGTCGCCGACGACGTGGCGCAGCTGGCGGATCATCTCCTCGACGCGGACGTCGGCGCCGGTGTTGCGCGTGCCGACGTAGCCGGCCAGCAGCAGCTTGAGCGGCTTGCCCGGCTTCCACGTCTCGGGCGCCATGCCGAGGACGTTGCGGACGGCGACGCCCTCGATGGCGGCGGCGACGGTGGCCTGGAGGGCGCGGTCGGGGTCGACGACGTCCTTGACCTTGTCCCAGATCTTGCTGGTGGTCTTCTTGACGGGTGCGCTCTTGGACATGTTCGAAGGGCTAGGCGACCTGCCGGACCTGGGCGCCGCCGGGCCAGGGCTGGTACGGGTAGCTGAAGTTGTGGTCGACCGCGAAGCGGTAGAGTCCGTAGGCGTAGCGGTCGAACGGCGCCGGCGACTCGCCGAGGGCGTCGACGACCCGGCGGTTGTCGAACACGGTGTCGAAGGTGAGGTAGGGCAGGAACACCTTGAGCAGCGAGGCCGGCAGCGACAGGCCCCAGCCGCGCGGGGTGTTGGAGGCGGTCTCGACGACGCGGTTGAAGGCGCCGTTGAGGCCGGGGACGAAGCGGTGCTTGACCGGGTGGCCGGCGCGGCGCATGGCCTCGACGACCTGGCGGTAGGTCAGCGAGGCGGTGCCCGAGCTCAGGCTGTAGGCGTCGTGGGCCAGCTTGTCGCGCTGGTGCAGGGTGACGATCGCCTTGGAGACGTAGTCGACGGGGACGATGTCGAGCCGCCAGTCGGGGTGGAACGGCAGCACCGGCAGCTTGGCGAGCATGACGAAGGCCCGCACCATGTCGAACTGAGTGGTCTCGGGGAAGCGGCTGTCGCCGAGCACGATCGACGGGCGCAGCACCAGCTGCTGCACGTCGGGGAGCAGCTCGTGCAGCATGTGCTCGCAGAACTTCTTGGTCCGCGAGTACGGGTCGTAGTCGGACTTGTCCCAGTCGATGGTGTTGTCTTCGGTGACGACCTCGTGCTTGCGCTCGCCGGCGACCGCGACCGTGCTGATGTCGGTGAAGCGGCGCAGGCCGTGCTGGTCCTGGGCGTCGCGCGCGAGCTTGAGGACGCTCAGCGTGCCGCGCAGGTTGACGTTGAAGCACGCCTTCGACGACTTGCGGTTGAGCGAGGCGGCGCAGTGGATGACCGAGTCCATGGTGCGGACCAGCTTCTCGCGCGCGTCGGCCTCGAGGCCGAGGCCCGGGAAGGTCAGGTCGCCGAGGTAGAGGTCGCAGCGGGTGCGGACGAGGTCGATGAAGCGCGGGAAGTCCATGTGCAGCTGCATGGACTTCCACAGCCGCTGCTCGGCCTCGGCCGGGTCCTTGGCGCGGACGAGGAGGGCGAGCCGCTCGCTCGGGTGCTCGTCGAGCAGCCCGGCGGCGACGTACGAGCCGATGTATCCGGTGGCTCCGGTGAGGAAGATGGCCATGGTGTCAGACGACCTCGGCGTGGGGCGCGGGCGCGGCCTCGGGCGAGCGCAAGCGGAAGGGGTGGCGCGGGGCGTAGCTCTCGGGGGTCTTGTTCTCGAACAGCGGGAAGCACCACTTGCGAAGCCCGGGGATGTGGACGTCGATCCAGTAGTGGCGCCAGTCGATGCTGCGCGGGTCGCAGTCCCACTCGGGCTCGACGACGGGGTGCCGCAGCAGGTTGCGGGTGACGAACGCGAAGTAATTGTCGTGGATGAACGGCAGGTAGAGCTCGCACATGCGCTCGATCTTGTCGATCGACTCGAGCGCGTCCTCGGTGTGCTCGACGAGGTCGCCGAGGCGGCGGCGGAGGAACTCCGGCCAGCCCTTCGGCGGGTCGCGCAGCCACTCGTCGACCGACTCGGTCATCTTGCGGATGTTCTCGATCCGCATCGGGTGGTCGGGCGTGACGGCGATCGCGTCCCAGCGCGACTTGACGACGCGGTCGAGGGTGGTGTCGCCGCGGGTGCGCAGGTGCTTGCGGTGGGCCAGCGCGACCAGCTCGACGGCGCGGTCGATGGTGAGGAGGTTCAGGTCCGAGCTGCCGCACTGGTAGACCGGCGCGTGCTCGCCCCGCATCAGCGCGGCGCCGGCGACGGTCATGCCGCGGCAGACGTAGTCGACGGGGATGATGTCGAAGGGGTTGCCCTGCTTGCACGGCAGGTGGCGGAACCAGCTGCCGAGCGCGTAGCTCAGCGGGCCGCAGGTGTTGAAGCCCTGGTTCCACCCGGGGAACGGGTAGCTCATGGAGCTCTCGACGATCGCGGGGCGGAACATGCTCCACCGGCCGGGATCGAGGCGGCGGGCGATCCACGCCTCGGCCATGTTCTTGGTGTACGTGTAGATGTTGGTGAAGCCCCAGCGGCCGGCGCGGCGCTGGCCCTCGGCGACCATCGCGTCCTTCAAGAGGTTGCGCTTGATCCGGCGGGCGGTGTTGCGCACCAGCATCGCGTTGTTCTCGTCGCCGCCCTTGTCGCGGATCTGCTTGACCGCGTCGTCGTGGGCGCGCTTGTCCATCTCCGGCGACTCGTGCTCGGCGAGGATGGCGTCGATGCTGACCTGGACCTCGGCGCACTCGACCTCGACGTCGAACGGCTGGCCGTCGGGCGAGAGGTCGGGGCGGATGACCTCGGGGATGAGGCCGTTCTTCTTGCCGGTGACGTAGCAGGTCGAGATGTGCAGCAGCACCGCCTTGTCGCAGGCGGCGACGAAGTTGGCGGCGTTGCGGGCGCCCTCGACGTTGGTCGTCATGGCCTCGCGCAGGTCGGGGTCGAAGTCGACGAGGCCGGCGCAGTTGATCACGAGGTCGATGTCGCGGCGCAGGCGAGCCAGCACCGCCGGGTCCTCGACGCCCATGTCGGGCTGCGAGACGTCGCCGGAGACGACCTCGATCCGCTCGCTGATGAAGCGGCTCATGTCGGCGCCGTACTTCTCGTGCAGCGGGCGGAAGCACGGCGAGGTCTGGACCTGGCGCTCGAACCGGTCGGCGGCGGGGCGCAGCGCCTTCTTGCGCGTGAGCACGTAGATCTTGCCGACGTCCGGCACGTACTGCAGGACCATCGCCAGCCAGACCTTGCCGAGGAAGCCGGTGACCCCGGTGAGCAGGACATGGCGGCCGGCGTAGCTGTGCTTGATCGAGATCGGCGTGTTCACGGGTGTCCTCCGGTTCCTGTCCCCAAGGTCAGTCGCGATAATCGATGATCGGCCAGTCAGCGTCCTTGGCGCTGCGGCGCAGGACGAAGTCGGGGTTGACTGCGCACGGCTTGCCGACGCGCGAGAGCAGCAGCATGTCCGGGCCGTGGGCGCCGTAGGCGGCGCAACGCGAGAGCTCGAAGTCGTGCGCGGCGGCGTAGTCGTCGAGCCAGCGGCCGCCGACGTTCGAGCCGATGACCGGGTCGAGCAGCTTGCCGGTGGCCTCGCCGTCCTCGAACTCGATCTTGTTGTAGACGAGCTCGTCGTAGTGCTTGAGGTGGCGCGCGAGCGGCTTCATGATCGGCTCGATGCTGTCCGACAGCAGCACGACCCGCCGCCCCTCGGCCTGCAGCCGCTTGAGCAGCTCGAGGCCCTGATCCAAAATCGTGTCCTTCAGGACATCCTCGGCGTACTCCTCGCAGAGGACCTCGACGCGGTCCTGGCTCATGCCGCGGATGGCGAGGTGGGCGAGGCGGTGGGCCAGCGCGCGGTCGGTCTGCCCGAGCAGGCGGTGGACCGGGGCGGCGAGGCCGACGAGGCCGAGGCGGACGGCCCGCTCACCGAACTTCTTGGCGTTGGCGGCCAGATAGGCCGCCGCGCTGAGCACGCCGCGGGCGAGCAGGATGCCTTCGACGCGGACGAATGCTGCCGTGTTGGTTTGTGTCATCGACCAGGCTCGCGGCCTAGTTAGCGCACCCGAGGCCGGCGTTACAAGCATTCGCGACCGGTCTCGAATGCCTGCGAAGGCCGCTGCGCACGCCGTTTTACGCGTGCAGGGGGCTTCGCAGGATCGGGCGCAGAGGGGGCCTGGCGCCGGTCCACGGGGCTTTGGTGGCGTCAGTCGCGAGCGGGCGAGATGTTTACTCGCGTGAGTAAGTAGTTGGCGCGGACGATTGATCGTGCGTTTAAGAAATTCCTTCGGCGTGAGACCGGTCGGGGGGTCACCGGTGGGACGCGCGGCGAGGTGCGCTATCGTGTGGCCGTGACCGCGCCGCTGCTCGTCTGCGCCGCCGAGGTCGAGGGCCGCGGGCTGCCCTCGGCGCTGCGACTCGGCGTCGGCAAGGTGGCGTCGGCGGTGAGCATGACGCAGGCGCTGGCCCTGCGGCGGCCGGCGTGGGTGCTGCTGTTCGGGGTCTGCGGCGCCTATCCCGAAGGACATGGCCCGGGAGGCAGGCTCGACGTCGGCGACGTGTGCCTGGTCGGCGAGGACTGGCTGGGCGACGAGGGGGTCGCGGTCGACGACGGCTTCCTGCCGCTGGCGCAGCTGGGGCTCGGGTCGGTCGGGCCGTTCGAAGCCGACGCGGGGCGTACGGCCGCGGCGGCGCGGCTGCTCGCGGCGCCGGTGGTGCGCGGGGCGACGGTCAGCACCTGCAGCGGGACGGACGCGCGCTCGCGTGCGCTGGCCAGCGGCACGGGGGCCACGGTCGAGACGATGGAGGGGGCGGCGGTGGCGTGGGCCTGCCGCGCGCTCGGGGTGCCGTGGGTGCAGCTGCGCTGCGTGAGCAATCGAACCGGCCGACGCGCCGCGGGCGGGTGGGACCTGCCGCGCGCGGTGGCCGGGGTGCAGGCGGCGCTGCTGCGACTGCAGGCCGCGAACTGGGGGAACGAATGAGCGAGCCGCTGCCTCTCGGGTTCTCGCCGTGTCCGAACGACACGTGGATGTTCGACGCGCTGGTGCGCGTGCCGGAGTTCGTGCCGGGGCTGCGGCCGCTGCCGTGGCTGGCCGACATCGAGGCGCTCAACGAGCGCGCGCTGGCCGGCGAGGCGCCGCTGCCGGTAACGAAGCTGAGCGCGCACGGGCTGTTCTGGGTCGAGCGCGATTACCTGGTCTTGCGGACAGGCGCGGCGCTGGGCCGCGGCTGCGGGCCGCTGGTGGTCGCGCGCGAGGCGACGGAGCTGGTGGCGCTGGCGGGGCGGAAGATCGCCATCCCGGGCGCGTACACGACGGCGCACCTGCTGCTGCGCTGCTTCGCGCCGGCGTCGGTGACCGTGGTGCCGATGCGCTTCGATCGCATCATGCCGGCGGTGGCCGCGGGGGAGGTCGACGCGGGGCTGGTGATCCACGAGGCGCGGTTCGTGTTCCGCGATCACGGGCTGCAGCAGGTGGCGGACCTCGGCGAGGTGTGGGAGGCGGCGACGGGGCTGCCGCTGCCGCTCGGGGTGATCGCGGCCCACCGCTCGCTGCCCGCCGGGCAGGTGCGGGCGGTGGAGGAGGGGATCGCCCGGTCGATCGCGGCGGCGGAGGCCGACCCGGCCGCGGCGTGGCCGTTCGTGAAGGCGCACTCGCAGGAGCTGAGCGACGAGGTTTGCCGGCAGCACATCGCGCTGTACGTCAACGAGTTCTCGCGCGACATGGGAGCCGAAGGGGCGGCGGCGCTGGCCGAGCTGCGCGCGCGCGGGCAGGCGGCGGGGCTGTTGCCGCGCTGAGGACATGTCCGCGGGGACATGATCGTCCAGACATGTCCGTGAGAACATGCTCTCGAGCGCCTGTCCGTGAAGACAGCCGGCGGCGTCAGCTGGCGGGCAGCGCCTCGAAGAACAGGCGGCCGTCTCGCTCGTGGGCGACCACGCCGAAGGCCGCGCCGAGGTGCTGCGGGCTGAACACGTCGGGGCAGGCGCCGACGCGGGCGCGGCCGGCGGCGAGCAGGACCGCGTCGTCGGCGTGGCGGCGGGCGAGGTCGAGGTCGTGCTCGGCGACGAGGACCGCCACACCCTCGCGCGCGAGGGCCCGCAGGTGGCGGTAGAGGCCGAGGGCGTGGCCGATGTCGAGGCCGGCGGCCGGCTCGTCGAGGATGACGACGGCGGCCTCGGCCGCGAGCATGCGCGCGAGCATGACGCGCTGGCGCTCGCCGCCGCTGAGCCGGCCGATCGGGCGCTCGGCGAAGGCGGCGAGGCCGAGGCGCGCGAGGGCGAGGTCAGTGGCTTCGGCGTCGGCGGCGCGCGGCGGACCGAAGCGGGGGAGGTTGGGCAGCCGGCCGAGGAGGACGACCTCCCGCACGTGGAGGTCGGGCTCGACGGGGCAGTGCTGCGGCAAATAGGCCAGCCGGCGGGCGCGCGCGGCGGGCGAGAGGGCGGCGAGGCGGTCGCCGAGCAGCTCGATGTGGCCGGCTTGCGGACGGTCGAGCCCGGCGAGGGTGCGCAGGAGGGTCGACTTGCCGGCGCCGTTGGGGCCGGCGACGACGCAGATCCGTCCGCGCCGGAGGTCGAGGTCGAGGGCCTCGTAGAGGACCCGCTCGGGGAGCCGACAGGTCAGGCCGCGAGCGGCGAGGGCGGGCGCCTCGGTCATGCCCGGCATTAATAGGAGAGAGGCGGGGGGGCCCCGCAAGCCCGCGGGCAAGAGGTGGCGCACGCGCAGGCACGGGCGCGCCGGCGCGGGATCGACTAGTGTTCGCCGCATGTCGCTCGTCCAGCTCAGGGCCAGCAAGACGGCGCCGCCGCGGGACCTGCGGGCGTTCCTGCCGATGACTCGGGAGGAGATGGACGCGCGCGGGTGGGACGAGCTCGACGTGCTCATCATCAACGGCGACGCGTACGTCGACCACCCGGCGTTCGGCGGGGCGCTGATCGGCCGGTTCCTCGAGGGCCGCGGGCTGCGGGTCGGGATGATCGCGCAGCCGCGCTGGGATGACCCGAAGGACATCTCGCGGCTGGGCCGGCCGCGGCTGTTCGTCGGCATCACCGCCGGCAACCTCGACTCGATGCTCAACAAGCTGACGGCGCAGAAGAAGATCCGCGGCGAGGATCAATACTCGCCCGACGGCGCGCTCGAGCAGCGGCCGAACCGCGCCAGCATCGTCTATTCGAACCTGGCCCGGCAGGCGTTCCCGGGGCTGCCGGTGGTGCTCGGCGGCATCGAGGCGAGCCTGCGGCGGATCGCCCACTACGACTACTGGAGCGACCAGGTGCGCCGCAGCATGCTGGTCGACAGCAAGGCGGACCTGCTGATCTTCGGCATGGGCGAGCGGCCGGTGTGGGAGGTCGCGCGGCGGCTCAAGGCCGGCGAAGACATCAGCACGATCCGCGACGTCCGCGGCACCGCGGTGATGCTGCCGAAGGGCCAGTGGGAGCACCTGCCGAAGAGCCGCTACGTGCGCGACGGACTGCCGCTGCACCTGCCCAGCTACGAGGAGGCGAGCGCCGACAAGGACGCGTTCCTCGAGATGTCGCGGGCGTTCCAGCACGAGACGAACCCGGGCAACGGGCGGCCGCTGGTCCAGCCGCACGGCGACCGGGCGCTCTACTGCAACCCGCCGGCGCACCCGCTCGACATGCGCGACATGGACGCGCTGTACGACCTGCCGTTCGTGCGCCGGCCGCACTGGACGTACGCGGGCAGCAAGATCCCGGCGTTCGAGACGGTCAAGCACTCGATCGTGACGATGCGCGGCTGCTTCGGCGGCTGCACGTTCTGCTCGATCACCGAGCACGAGGGCCGCATCATCCAGTCGCGCTCGGCCGAGAGCGTGCTGCGGGAGATCCGGGCGCTGCGCCGCATGGACGACTTCCGCGGCGTGATCTCGGACGTCGGCGGGCCGACGGCCAACATGTACCGGATGCGCTGCAAGAGCGAGCAGATCGAGAGCGCGTGCCGCAAGCTGTCGTGCGTCCATCCGGGCGTGTGCGAGAACCTCGACACGGACCACGGGCCGCTCGTCGACCTCTTGAAGAAGGTGCGCAAATCCGAGGGCGTGCGGCGCGTGTTCATCGCCTCGGGCGTCCGCTACGACCTGGCAGAACGATCTCCGGCGTTCATCCGCGAGCTCGCGACGCACCACACCGGCGGACAATTGTCCGTGGCTCCCGAGCACGTGAAGGACGACGTGCTCGCCAAGATGAAGAAGCCCGGGGTCGCCAGCTACGAGCGCTTCGCCGAGCAGTTCACGTGCGCGAGCGAAGCCGCGGGCAAAGATCAGCATCTGGTGCCCTACTTCATTTCCGGGCACCCGGGCAGCACGCTCGACGACATGGTCGATCTCGCGCTATGGCTGAAGGCGCGAGGCGTGCGACCCAGACAGGTGCAGGACTTCATCCCCACGCCGATGAGCATGGCGACCTGCATGTACTACACGGGTCGCGATCCGTTCACGCGCCAGCCGGTCTACACGGCGAAAGAGCTGCGCGAGAAGAAGCTGCAGAAGTCGCTACTCCTTTACTGGGATCCGGCGCAGCACCACCTCGCTCGCGAGGCGCTGCGCCGAGCCGGGCGCGCTGCGCTGATCGGTCACGGGCCGTCGTGTCTGGTACCGCCGGAGGGAGGAGGAGCGACGCGCACACATGGAGCGTCGCCTGTCCCGGGCGCCAGGCGGGCGCGGCGCGGGCTCGGGGCCGCCGGGCCATGAACCGGTCGTCCCGGTAGGGCCGACAGCCGCGCCGACAGCCGCGCTCGCGTCGCCGGTGCAGGTTCGCCCCGCCACCACCCTAGCGCACGAGCACAGGCGCGGACGGTGGTTCCGCGTCACAGCCATCTATGGATAAGATGCCCCAGCTTTATGACGATGATGCGGAGCGCGACGCGAGTGTTGGCGGCTGTCACTGTGATGTCGAGCCTGGCGGGCTGTGAGGCGCTGCTCGAGCCGAAGACGACGCTCTCGCTGGCCATCTCGCACCACGGTACGCGCAACGAGAAGGGGGTCCTGCCCAACTTCGGGGAGGCCGAAGCCGCCCGCGTGTTCGTCAACGACAAGGGCTGGCAGGTCAACCTGGCCGAGGGCGTGATCGTGATGACCGCGGCGCAGGTCGAGTCGTGCGCCGGCGAGAGCTTCGACTTCGAACTGCCGTACGGCCCGTTCCCCGAGTACCAGCTGGCGCAGGATCAGGACCTCGTCGACTTCGCCTCGGTCGATCTGCCCGAAGGGACATATTGCAAGCTGCGCGTCGAGTACGGCCGCTACCAGTCGTCGCTGGCCGAGCAGGCGTTCGACACGCCGTACCAGGTCCACGGCCACGCGTCGGTCGAGGGGCTGACGGTCTACCTCGCCGGCACGGCGGTCGACCCGTCCGGCGCCCACGAGGGCGCCAACTGGAAGTTCCAGACCAATCAGACCAGCATCGTCGAGCTCGACCTCAGCACGGCCGAGGACGGACGCCCGCTCACGATCACCGGCAAGGAGCCGGGCGGCAAGGCGCTGACGGTCGCCAAGACCTACGACGCGTTCTTCCGCGGCGTCGACTTCGCGAACTTCGACGCCGAGGCGATCAACGACCGCCTGCTCGAGGTCCTCAGCGCCGAGACGTACGTGCGGGTCGGCGCCCAGATCTTCTGAACCCGGCCAGCGCCGTCAGCACGATCAGGCCGAGCGAACCGCCGGCGTCGCCGCCGGCGTCGCAGCCGCAGCCGTCGTCGCGGTTCGGCTCGGTCACCAGGCAGTCGCACGCCTCGCACGCGTCGGTGCGCAGGTCGACACCTGTCTCTTGGTTCAGCCAGCACAGCGCGGCGTAGGGGATGGCGTAGAAGCCTCCCTTGCCGCACGTGTAGCCGCGCGAGGTGACGCCGGCGAGCACGACCTCGCCGGAGGCGAGGGTGACGAACGCAGGGCCGCCGGAGTCGCCCTGGCACGAGTCGTGGCCCTCGCCGCCGGCCTGGAACTCGAGGCCGCTCGGGCTGAAGCGGACGATCTCGACGTCGACCTGACGCTTGAAGCCGTTGAGGCTCTTCTCGTCGTCGCCGAAGCCGACCACGGTGATCGGGGCGCCGATGTACATGGCGTCGTCCCACTCGGCCTGATCGCTGAGCGGCCGCGTCGGCGCGACGCCGACGAGCGGCTCCTCGAGCACGACGTAGCCGTAGTCCCAGATGTCGACCTTGCACACCTCGGTGTCGGTGCCGCAAAAGTCGGGGTGCGAGCCGTGCGAGGCGACGGAGACGAAGGTCTCGTAGTTCGTCCACACGTCGTCGCCGACGACGACGTGCATGAGCGCGGGCGAGGGGTTGTTGTCGAGGCAGTGCGCGGCAGTCAACACGACCGTCGGGCTGACGAGCGTGCCGGTGCACATGGTGTCGCCCATGAGGATCGCCACGGCGGTCGGCCACGCGCCCGGCTCGACCAACTCGCCGCCGTAGATCGGCGCGGGCGCGGGCGCGGGCGCGGTCCACGGGAGCGGCGAGGCGAGGAGGGCGACGAGGCCGAGCTGCGACATGCGACTAGAATAACCCCGATCGCCGGGGATCCACGGCGATCCGACCCGCGTACTGCGCACACGGGTCGCGGATCGAAATTGCCCGGGCGCGCGGGCGCAGACCCCGGGACAGCGCCGTTGCGATCTGGTACCGATCGCGTAGGTCCGATCCGGGGAGGCGCGTGCCGACGAATACCTTCGCCTATCCTAACCTGGTCTCGGAGCCAGGTCCGCTCCCGCTCCGCTCGCAGCTCGACCACGACTTCACCGAAGCGCTGGCCCACATCGCCCGGATCCGCACCCGCCGCCGCCTGGAGCGAGACCCGGTGTTCCGCACGATCCGCCCGCAGCTGGAGCGGGTCCTCCGCGGCTTCGAGTGGGACCTCGAGCCGACGCTCGGCCACTCGCTGGCGCCGCGACGTCCGGGGATCGTCCGCGCGGTCGCCTGGAACGTCGAGCGCGGCAAGCGCTTCGAAGGCCTCCACACGCTGTTGACCTCCGACCCCGAGCTGTCGGCGGCCGACCTGCTGCTGCTGACCGAGGTCGACATCGGCATGGGCCGCTCGGGCAACCGCAACGTGCCAAAGGAGCTCGCCCACGCGCTCGGCATGGGCTACGTGTTCGCCAACTATCACCTCGTGCTGGTCGAGGGCGACCGCGGCGAGCGTGGTCACGGCGTGCCCAACACCAAGGCGATGCACGGCTGCGCCCTGTTGACCCGCTTCCCGGTGCTCCGCTTCGAGGCGGTGGAGCTGCAGGAGCGACGCGACAAGTTCCACGCGACGGAGAAGCGGATCGGCAACAAGCGCGCGCTGCTGTGCGAGCTGCTGCTGCCCGACGGGCCGCTGACGGTCGCGCTGGTCCACCTCGATCCGTTCGCCGGGCCCCGCGACCGCGCCCGCGACATCCGCGAGATCGTCACCCGCCTGCGCGAGTTCGGCGGCGAACGCATGCTCCTCGGCGGCGACCTCAACACCAACACCTACGACCTCAGCAGCGGCCGCGGTCTGGCCTACAACTTCTTCTACAAGCTGACGCGCTTCGGCATCGAGGGCATGGCGGCCCAGTACATGAAGCCGGAGGAGCACTTCGAGCGGGCGGTGTTCGCGGCGATGCGCGACGGTGGGTTCGAGATCGACGGCTTCAACGACTTCACCCGCGGGACCATCTACTACGACATCTACGACCCCGAGATCTTCCGCAAGGCGCTCGACTACATGCCCAAGGCGATGCGCCGGGTGATGTGGACGTACCTCGAGCGCCGCCTGGCGCCGTGGGGCGGGCGGGTGCCGTTGCGCGTCGACTGGTTCGCCGGCAAGGGCCTGCGCCCGCGCGAGCCGCAGGTGATCGAGCGTCCGGTCGCCGAGGGCAAGCTGGTGTCCGACCACAACCCGATCCTCGTCGACCTCGAGCTCGGGACCGAAGCGCCGGACCCGGGCGAAGAGACCGACGAGTGAGCGGCGCTCACGGGCATGCCCGATGGGGCATGTCTTTCAGGGCATGTTCGATGGGGCATGTGCTTCGAGACATGCTCTGAAATTACGGGGATCGGTAGGCGCCGAGCCAGGCGCGGGCGTTGCCGGCGAGCACGCGGGAGACGGCGGGCTCGGGGAGCGCGAGGCCGTGGTAGACGCCGGGCGTGAGCGCGCCGATCCGGGCGGCGTGGCGCCAGAACTCGAACCGCTCGCGCTCGAGCAGGCCGAGGTTGGCGGCGAGCTGCAGGTCCCAGGCGCGCGCGGCGTCGAGGTCGCCGGGGGCGGTGACGAGGTCGGAGCCGTACAGGAACCGCTCGGGCTGGATCTCGATGAGAGCGCGCAGCCGATCCCGATCCTCCTCGATGGCGGTGAAGCCGTCGACGCCGGGCAGGCCGGCGCCGTGGCTAGTGTCGACGCGCAGCCGCGGGAACTCGCGCAGGAGTCCGGCGAGGCGATCGAGGTCGGTGCGGCTGCCGCACAGGTGCGCGCAGACCAGCTCGAGGCGCGGGTGGGCCCGCAGCACGCGGGCGAGCTCGTCGCGGTAGCGCACGGTGTTGACGTGGACGAGCACGGGCACGGAGCGCTGCTCGAGCCACTCGAACAGCGAGGCGTGGGCCGGATCGTCGAGCGGGCGGGCGTGCAGCTTCTGGTGGCCGAAGTACAGCTTGACGCCGCGAGCACCGCCCTGAAACCACCGCTCGAGCGCGGGGATGTCGACCTCGGCCGGCTCGACTGCGACGAACGGGAACAGGCGCGCGCGGTGGGCCGCGGTGGCGGCGAGCAGGGCGTCGTTGGCCTCGCGCCAGCCGTGCATGCGCGCGTCGGGGCCAGGAGCGAGGCCGAGCGCGGGATCGAGGTGCGGCGAGGCGATCACGACGGCGGCGGCGATGGCGTTGCGATCGAGCGCGGCGAGCAGCTCGTCGACTGCACCGCCGACGAGGTGGACGTGGACGTCGACGCGGTCGCGCGCGGCGGGCTCGTCGTCGATGCCGGTGGTCCCGGTCGGCGTCGGGACGCCGCAGGCGATCGCCAGGCCGGCGAGAAGCGCGACCGCGACGCGCCCCGCCGAGGCTTCAGCACTCACACTCGTCCTCGCCTTCGTAGTTGCGGAGCTCGACGCTCAGGCGATAGGGGTACTCGGCGGTCGCGGTGTCGCTGTGGACGCGGACCAGCAGAGTGCCGGCGTAGTCGTCGCCGTAACCACCGAGCGCGAGCACGCCACCGTCGGCCGTCTGCGCGGTCAAGGGCTCGTGCGTATCGGCGCGGTAGACCTCGATGGTCATGGCGTTGTCGGGGCCGGGCGCGAGCACGGGCTCCCCGCACGCGGCCCCGCACAGGCCGGCGTCCCTCACCAGAGCGCGCACGTAGAGGTAGTGGACGCCGTAACCGAGGCTGGCGACGTCGAAGCGGTACCAGTCGTCCTCGCCGGGGCAGAGGTAGGCGTCGGTGACCTCGTGGTAGGCGGACCACTCGCTGACGCCGCTCCAGGCGACGTCGGTCGGATCGTCGGGTTCGTCGTTGGGCTCCCAGGCGTCGTTGAGCGGGCAGGCAGCAGCGCCGGTGGTCGAGGCGGCGGTGGTGGTGCCGGGGTCGTCGCCGTCTCGCGGCACGAGGTCGCAGGCGGCGAGCGCGGAGAGGATGGCGACATGTCGCAAGAGACAGGTCGAGCGCGCGGCGGCCGAGGTCGGAGCTGGCGTGGTCATCGGTGATCCAGAGTTCAGGCAAACGTGGACCCCGGACCGCGCCCGGCAATCGAGGCGCGTCGCGCAGACCGAGGCGAGGGGACAGTCGCAGGTCTGGTGAGGAAGGGACCGGGCGAGCCGCGAACGCAGGCGCAGGCGCCGCCCGCGGGGAGCGGAGATGGGATGTCCGAAGGGACAGGCGGCGAGCCGGTGAGCGCCGCGCCTCGAGGATGTCCGAAGGGGCAGGTGATCCACCTGAACGATGACGGGTGGATCTGCGCGGTCGAGATGTCCGGAGAGACAGGTCGAGTATGGCGCGGTCGGAGCGCGATATGTTCAAAGGGACAGGTTGAACACAGCCGCGGCCCGAGCGCGCGCGAGATGTCCGGAGAGACAGGTCGAAGACGACTACGGGGAACGGCGCGAGGGGCGTCGCCGCGAGCGACGCCCCTCGCGGGCCGCGGCGGGGTCGTCGCTCAGCGCTCGGCCTGGCTGTCCGCGGGGACAGGCGCGGCGGGCGGGGTGAGCAGGTCGGCGCCGACCTTGCGGGCGAGGGCGAGGACCTCGCCCATCCCGCGGGCGACCATGGCCGACGGGTCGGCGCCGTCGCCGAAGGCGGTGATCTTGACCTCGCCGAACTTCTGCGCGAACGCGCCGGCGATCGCGGGCAGGCCGGTCTCGACCAGGGCCATGCGGATCCGGTCGTCCGAGACGAGGTTGTCGACCTCGCGCGCGGCCCGGGCGACGGCCGCTCGCACCTCGCCGGCCAGACGCTCGAGCTGCAGCTCGCGCTCCTTGAGCCGCGCGGCCGCGGCGCTCTCGAGGTCCTTGAGCTCGGTGTTGGCCTTGTTGCGCTGCATGGCCAGCTGCGCGCCGAGCTCGACCTCCTTCTGCTGGGTGGCGTGCTTGACCTCGAGCAGCTGACGCTCGGCCTCGGCGTACTTGCGCTCGCGCGCGAGCTGGGCGATCCGCACGGCCTCGGCCTGGGCCGCCTTCTCTTGCTCGAGCTGGGTTTTGGCGCGCAGCTCGCCGAGCAGGCGGGCCTGCTCGCGCGCGCCTCGCTCGTCGGCGAGCTCGGTGGCAGCCTTGAGCTCGGCGATCGCCCGCGACTGCGCGCGCGCGGCCGTCTCCTCGGCGAGCTCGGTGGCGGCCTTGAGCTCGGCGATCGCCCGCATCTGGTCGCGCACGCGCTGCTCCTCGGCGGCGTGCGCGGCCAGCTCCTCGCGCTTGGCGTGCTCGGCCAGCTCGGTCTGCATGGTGCGGCTCTCGGCCTGGGCCTTGAGCTCGCGCGTGGCGGTCTCGCTGGCGATCTTGGCCTCCTCGATCTGGCGGGCCGAGGTCGCCTCGAGCGTGGCGATCTCGCGGGCGCTCTCCATCTCGGCCATGCGGGCCCGCAGCGCCAGCTCGGCGCGGAACTTGGCCTGCATGTCCTGGAACACGGTGTCCGACAGGATCTGGACGTTCTGGATCTCGACGGTGTCGATGATGACGCCCCAGCCGGTGGCGCTGGTGTCGTCGGTGCGGCCGCGGCCCTCGACGATCGGGACCAGCTCGGCCATGAGCTCGCGCGCGATCGACTCCTTGCGGCGGGTCATGGCGTCCTCGACGCGCAGGTTGGCGACGAGGCGGCGGGTGGCGCCGACGAACATCTCGGTGAGGATCTCGCCGAGCTTCTCCTGCGCCCGCTCGCTGTACGAGAAGTTGAGCATGCGGAAGGTCAGCTCGGGCTCGGCGATCCGGTAGACGGCGAGGCCGGTGATCTGCACGCCGACTTTCTCCAGGGTGACCTGGTCGGCGGTGAACTGCAGACGGTTGATGGTGGTCGGGATGACAGCGACGCTGTCCCACGGCCACTTGAAGCAGCTCGCGCCCTGACCGGTGCTGGCGCGGCGGATCCGCCCGCGGCGGACGTGGATCAGGTACTCGCTGGGCTTGGCGGTGATGAAGCCCCAGCGCTTCATCTTCTCGGGGTCCTCCACGGGCTTGCCCTGGCGCCAGGCGTTGTCGGTGGGGGCGGGCGTGGTGGGGGCGGGCTTGGCTGTCATCGTTCGACTCCTGCGCGAGACCCCTTAGCAGCCGGCGTGCCAGGCGCTGTGACGGGCCCGCTGCGGAGTCGTGGCGCGGGTGAACGGCGGACGTCGCGGTAGCGATGGGAGCGGGGGTGTATCAAAGCGAGGCAGGTGGATCGTTACGATGCACCTGCGGCGAACGGACCGTGCGGGCCCGAGGTCAGGCGCGGATCTTGAGGGTCTTGATCTTGCGCAGGAGGGTGGCGCGACCGATGCCCATGGCCCGGGCAGCGCCGCTGCGGTTGCCGTCGTGGGCGGCCAGCACGGCCTCGATGTAGAGCTTCTCCATCTCGTTCCACGACAGCCGGGCGAGGTCGGTCCCGCCGCGACCGGCCTTGCGGCCCGCGGCCGGGAGCTCGCGCGGGTCGGCGGGCAGCGGCAGATCGGCGACCTCGATGGCGTCGCCGACGCTGAGGACGACCGCGCCCTCGATGCAGTTCTCGAGCTCACGGATGTTGCCGGGCCAGCTGTGCCCATGCAGCCGCGCGAGCGCGGGCGGGGAGAAGCGCACGACCTGCTTGTTGTGGCGCTGGGCGAAGCCGGCCAGGAAGTGATAGGCGAGCTGCTCGAGGTCCTCGGGGCCGCGCTCGCGCAGCGGCGGCATGGCCAGCGAGAGCACGCGCAGGCGGTAGTAGAGGTCCTCGCGGAAGCGCTGGCGGGCGACCATGTCCTCGAGGTTGCGGTTGGTGGCAGCGAGGATCCGGACGTCGACCTTGAGGGTCTTGCGCCCGCCGACCCGCTCGAACTCGCGGTCCTGCAGGACGCGCAGCAGCTTGCTCTGGAGCGTGAGCGGGACCTCGCCGAGCTCGTCGAGGAAGACGGTTCCGCCGTCGGCGGCCTCGAACTTGCCGACGCTGCGCTGGTCGGCCCCGGTGTACGCGCCGCGCTCATGACCGAAGAGCTCGTTTTCGATCAAGGTGGCCGGCAGCGAGGCGCAGTCGACGGCGACGAAGGGCCGCCCGGCGCGCGGGCTGTTGTAGTGGATCGCCCGCGCGATCAGACCCTTGCCGGTGCCGGTCTCGCCGGTGATGAGGACGGTGGCGTCGGTGCCCGCCGCCCGTGTCACGAGATCGTAGACGCGTCTCATCCGCGCGCCGCCGCCGACCACGCCGTTGAAGCGGTAGCGCAGCGGTCCGCCGGTGGGGGCCCGCAGCTGGCCGTAAAGACTGGTGCTCTCGACCAGCATGGCGACCTGGCTGGCGAGCGCGCGCAGCAGGGCCTCGTCGTCGTCGTCGAAGGCGGCGCCCTTCTTGTTGAGAAGCTGGAGGACGCCGAGGATCTCGCCGGCGCGATCGAGCACCGGGACGCACAGCATCGAGCGCGTGGCGTAGTTGGTGGCGCGATCGATGGCGCCGTAAAACCGCGGGTCGCCCTCGGTGTGCGAGAGGTTGATGGCCTCGCCGGTGCGTGCGACGTGGCCGGCGATGCCCTGGCCGACCTTGAGACGGATCTCGCGCAGCTCCGGCAAGTGCGCGGCCTTGCTGAACAGCTCACCGCGGGCCCGATCGACCAGGTAAAAGGTGCCGCGGTCGGCGTCCATGGCCCGGGTGACGGTGTCGATGACCTGCGCCAGCAAGGCGTCGAGGTCGACCTCGCGGCGCACGAGCTCGCCGAGCGCGAACAGCACGCTGTCGCGATCGACCCGCGTGCGCCGCGGCGGTGTCTCTCCGGTGCTCGGCTTCGCCGGTCTCTTGCGCGCTGCTGGCTCCATTCGACCAGTGTATCAGAATGAGACGGTGGCTCAAACCGAGGCGTGCGTTCCCGCGCTGCAGTGAAGACAGCGCTGGAGCCGCGCGCGTGGGCGACGGAGCGGCTCGGCGCGGATGCAGGCGTTGACGCCCGCGCGAGCCGTTCGCGATAAAATCGCCATGATGAAGTCGGGACGCGCGAAGGTGCTGGGGAGGACTGCGCTCGTCGGCGCGCTGCTGATCGCAGGCTGCGGCGACGACGGGATGGGGAAAGAGACCGAGACCACTCCGACCACGGAGCCGACGACCAGCACCGGGACCGACAGCGAGACGAGCACCGGGACCGCCACCGAGACCACCACCGAGACCGCCACGGGGACCGACAGCGAGGCGAGCACCGTCTCGCCGACGACCGAATCGCCGACCACGACCGAGGGCGGCGAGAGCATGTGCAACCCGAAGATCCAGGACTGTCCCGAAGGCCAGAAGTGCGTGGCCTACGACTCGATGGCGACGAACTACTGGGACGCCAACAAGTGCGTCGACGAGCCGATGAACGCGGGCGCGGTCGGAGACCCGTGCAACATCGACATGGGCGAGTCGGTGTTCTCGGGGCTCGACAACTGCTCGAAGGGGACGATCTGCCTGAACTTCGACTTCGCCACCGGGCAGGGCGGGACCTGCACGGCGTACTGCGGCGAAGGCAACACGTGCGGCGAGGGCGAGCTCTGCCTCGAGTCGGCGAACGAGGGCGTGCTGCCGGTGTGCCTGCAGTCGTGCGACCCACTGCTGCAAGACTGCGAAGACATGCAGGGCTGCTACGGCGACTCGTCGTTCGGCGGCTTCATCTGCTTCACCCCCGACCCCGGCCAGAACATCGGCGACGACAACTCGCCGTGCGAGTACACCAACGCGTGCCTGGCCGGCTTCAGCTGCCAGGCCGCCGAGACGGTCGAAGGCTGCATGGGCGCGATGGGCTGCTGCACGCCCTTCTGCTCGGTGTCCGGCGGCGACGCCGACTGCGCCCCGACGGAAGACTGCGTGCCGTTCTTCGCCGACCCACCGCCGGGCACCGACGATGTCGGCGTGTGCGTGATCCCGGCCTGAGGTCGAGAGGTCGCACACTCGAGGAGCCGCGAGAGTTGCTCGCGGCTCGCGCGAGGCGATGCGAGGTCGAGCGAGCGGGACGCGAGAGGTCGCGGTCGATCGCTCAAGTCCCGCGAGGTCGGCCAGCGAGATCGCGAGGTCGAGCGGGGGGCCCTGGCGGAAGGCGACCAACGCAAAGAGCCGCGACGAAGATCGTCGCGGCTCTCGGAGCGCGCGTCGTGACGCGATGACGATCTCAGTTCGAGATGCGCGCGGCCGGACGAGCGAAGATCCGGTCGAAGGCGTGCTGGACCTCCTCGGACATGTCGGTGAGGGCGCCGAAGCCGATGAGGTAGAAGGGACGGTCGCGGACGGTGACGCGCCAGACCTGCATCGGCTGGCCGTCGGTCAGTTCGTCGATCATACCGGCACGCAGGGTCGCGGGCTCCTCGACGAAGAGGGGGGCGACCGCGGCGACGCGGCTGCCGAGGTCCTTGTCACCGGTGCCCGAGAGGAACAGACCCTCGCGGGTGGCGAGCGTGAGGTGCTCCAGGCCGGTCCGCTGGGCAACGGCCCGAAGGTAGAGATCCCCGGCGGTCCAGGGGTTTTCGCTGCGATCTTGGCGTCGTTCGTGCGTCATCCGACAAAAACTCCGGTGTGGGTGATGTAGGATAACCGCCGACTTCGACGGGGACAAAATTTCGGCGAATCGCCGGGGTGCTCAGCGGGAGCGGGACTTCAGCCCGGGCGGAGCCTCGTGGCCGAACACGCTCTGCCAGACCTCCTCTACCGACCGGAGCTCCACCTCGCTGCGGTCCAGCTCCGCCAGCCGATGCTTGAGCTCCTTCGGGAGGGTCACCCCATCCGCGTCCGTGAGGATCCGCGGAGGCCGTCGTGCAAAAGGAGGGGTCGTCATGCCGATTCCGTAGCATGACGAGCGAAAGAGAGCAGGGGAAAAAACTCGGGTTCCATCCGGAGGCCGAACGGGAGATGCGAGAGGCCAGCGCCTTCGCCGCGCGACTCGGGCCCGTCCACGTTCACCGATTGGAAGCCGAGTTCCAGCGAGCACTCGGGGCAATGCTGCGTTTCCCCGGAGCCTGGCCGCCGTATCTGTTCGGCACCCGGCGGTGTTTCCTCGCCGGGCTGCCGTACTTCTTCGTGTACCGCAAGCGGCGGCGGGTCGAGGTGGTGGCGCTTTGCCATCACCGGCAACGGCCGGGGCTGTGGCGGCGGCTTCTGTCAGAAGATTTGCCAGTCGATCGCCGGGTAGCCGAGGTCCTCGAGGGCGGCGTTGATGGCCGAGAACGGCCGGCTGCCGAGGAACTTCGGGCCCTTGCCGAGGATCGGCGAGGGGTGGGGGGCGACCAGGATGCGGTGGCGGCGCTCGTCGATGAGGGCGGCTTTCTTCCTGGCGAAGTCACCCCACAGCGCGAACACCACCGGCTCACCGCGGCTGCTCAGGGCGCGGATGACGGCGTCGGTGAACTTCTCCCAGCCCTTGTTCTTGTGCGAGCCGGGGGTGTGGGCGCGGACGGTGAGGACCGTGTTGAGCAGCAGGACCCCCTGCTCGGCCCACGGCTGCAGGTTGCCGTGCGGAGGGATGCCGGACCCGAGGTCGGCCGCGAGCTCCTTGAAGATGTTGGCCAGAGAGGCGGGCGGCTTGACCCCGGGCAGCACCGAGAAGCACAGACCGTGGGCCTGACCCTCGTCGTGGTACGGGTCCTGGCCGAGGATCACGACCTTGACCTGCTCGAAGGGGGTCGCCTCGAAGGCGCGAAACACGTCCTCTTCGGGCGGATAAACCGTATTATTTTCGCGCTCATAGCTGACGAAGTCGACGAGGTCCTTGAAGTATGGCTTGGCCATCTCTTCGGCCAGCGCCGCGTGCCAGCTGCCGGGCAGGGTCCAGTTGCCGTAGCCGTACATGCAGCACCTCCTCAGGCGATCCGGCGCACGGTCTCGGACAGCAGGGCCACGCCGAAGCCGGTCCCGCGGTTCTTCGGGAAGCTCGGGCCGGCCAGGTCGATGTGGCACCACTGCGCCTTGGTGTCGTCCATGTGCCAGTAGACGAACTGCGCCGCGCAGGCCGACTGGGCGTTCATGCGATTCTTTACAGAATTGACCATATCTGCGATATTACTCTCGAATTCTTGCTTGTAGAATTCGGGCGCGAACGGCAGCGGGTGGACGAGGTCGCCGCAGTGCTTGCCGGCGGCGATGATGGTCTGCTCGAGCGACTCGTCGTTGCTGACGACCGCGGCGTGCAGCAGGCCGGTCGAGATCATCTGGGCGCCGGTCAGGGTGGCGGCGTCGAACACGATCTCGGCGCCGAGGGCTCGCGCGGCGTAGCTGACGCCGTCGGCGAGCAGGAGGCGGCCCTCGGCGTCGGTGTTGTTGATCTCGACCGTCTTGCCGGAGTGCAGGCGGAGGATGTCGTCGGGCTTGTAGGCGCCAGGGCCGACCGCGTTCTCGGCGATGCAGAGGAGCAGCGAGACCTTGTGCTTGCAATGATTGGCGGCCAGCACGCAGAAGGCCCCGAGCACGGCGGCCGCGCCGCCGAGGTCGCCCTTCATGGTGTTCATGGCGCCGCTGATCTTGAGACTGAGGCCGCCGGTGTCGTAGGTGATGCCCTTGCCGACCAGGGCGATCGAGCGGCCGCCGCCGGCGGCCGGCGTGTACTGGGCGATGAGCATGCGCGGCGGCTTGACCGCGCAGCGGCCGACGGCGTGGATGCCGGCCAGGCCCTCCTGGAGCAGGGCGTCGCCGACGATCTCGCGCAGCTCGACGCGTGGAATCGCGGTCAACAGCTCACGCGCGCGAGCTGCGAACTCCTCGGGATTGAGCTCGGTCGGCGGCGTGTCGACGTGGAGTGCGGCGATCCGCGTCGCGTGCATCGTCGACTCGACTTCGGGCGGGATCGGGATCGGGCGCCCGGCGGGGTCGAGCGCGAGGATCTGGACCTCGGCGCCGCTGGACGCGCCGCTCTTGCTCGAATAGAGCGGGAGGGCGCGGCCCACGGCGTTGATGGTGGCGAGCAGGTGCGCGGGATCCGGCAGGATGACGATGATTCCGGCCTTGCTGCCGCCGAGGTCCGCGGCCGCCACGACGCGGCGCACACTCTCGGCGCGGCTCGGCGAATTGTAGCGAGAACCGTGGTCGGGGAGCACGCCGAGGAGCAGGCGTCGCGGCTCCGGCAGCCCGGTGAGCGTGCCCGAGACGGCTCCGAGCTCGCCGGGCTTGGTGTCACGCGCGAGTTCGGCGAGCAGCGCCTGCGCCGGCGCCGGCAAGAACACCGGCAACTCACCGGTGAGGACGTTTGCCGCCGCGACGACGAGGACGGCGCGGCTGCCGTGGAGCAGAGCGGGAATGGTCGGGGCGAAGCTCAGGGTCGTGGGCACGGCCGGGAGCATGCCACAAGCCGTCGACTGCGTCGTCCTGCGCCTCTACGCGCGCGCCATTGCGGCGACTGCCGCCGGGTTTTGCCGAAGACGCGCAACACCGGGGGAAGGTGTGTTAACGTCACAGGGTCCCCCGAGAAGCCATGAGCAAACCGGAAGACCAAGCACAAGCAGACCCCCTGCTGGGGACGACTTTCGCTCGGCGCTACTTGATCGAGCGCCGGCTCGGCCGCGGTGGGATGGGCGTCGTGTACCAGGCGACGCAGATCGACTTGAATCGCCCGGTGGTCCTCAAGGTGCTGGCCCCCGATTGGGTCGGCGACTCGGAGGCCCTGGCCCGCTTCGAACGCGAGGCCCGCGGGCTGTCCAGCCTGCAGCACCCGAACATCGTGACCATCCACGACTTCGGCAAGGTGGACGGCCGCGCGTTCATCGTCATGGAGTACGTCCAGGGCGAGACGCTCGACCGCTTCGTCCGCCGCCGCAACCACCTCACGCTCGCCGACTTCGTGCCGATCGCGGCGCAGGTGCTCAAAGGCCTCGGCGAGGCCCATTCGCGCGGGATCATCCACCGCGACATCAAGCCCGCCAACATCATGCTGTGCGAGCGGCAGGGGCGGGCCAACTACGTCAAGATCCTCGATTTCGGGCTCGCCAAGCTGGTCTCCGGCTCGTCCGACATCACCAAGCAGAACGTCCTCGGCACGCCCACCTGCCTGTCTCCCGAGCAGATCCTGGGCGAGAAGATCGACCAGCGGGTCGATGTTTACGCGGTCGGCATCCTGTTCTACTTCATGCTGACCGGGGTGATGCCGTTCCAGGCCGACAACGACGCGTCGGTCCTGTACAAGCACGTCCACGAGAAGCCGCAGCCGATCCAGGAGCTGCTGCCGGCCGACAGCGGGGCCCCGGAGGGGGTGCTGGAGCTCATCAGCCGGTGCCTCGAAAAGAGCCGGGAGCGGCGCCCACGCGACGCCAACGAGGTCGTCGAGGGGCTCATCGATCAGGTGCCGTTCTCGATGTTCCGCTTGCCGCGGGCGCAGCCGCGGACCGAGCCGCTGGAGCCGGAGGAGCCGCAGAGCACCACCGAGCACAGCAAGCCGATCCCGTCGCCGGAGAACATCGTGGTCGGCACGTTCGGCCGGCCGCGGTCGGCACCGGCCGTTGCCGCCGCGCCGCTTGCGCAGGGGATGCCGGGCGCGCCGGGCGGGCCGCAGACGATGCCGTCGTCGGTGATGCCCATCACGGCTCAGTTCCCGCAGGCGACCCTCGACCAACTCAAGGCTCAGGGCATCCCGCTGGAGGGTGGGAGCCTGGTGCAGAGCCAGGACGGGCGCACGCTGCTCGTCGTCGGCCCGCAGGCCCAGGAGGCCGCCGCCCGGCAGCGCACGCTGAACCTGGTCTACGGCGGGGTCGCGGCGCTGACGGTGATCGCGCTGCTGTTCTACGCGCTGAGCGGCAGCGGTCCGGCCGAGGCGGAGACCGAGCGGCCCGAGGTGGCGACCCGCGAGGAGGGCGGGCGCGAGCAGCTCGAGGGCAACCTCGACAAGATCGCGCAGCTCATCGACGAGGGCAAGCTGCCGCAGGCGGAGCGCAAGCTCGAGAGCGCCGAGGAGGAGTTCGCCCGCGACCCGGAGCTGTCCGACCGCGCCGACGAGCTGCGGTCCCGCCTCGAGGTCATGAAGGCGCTGGCCAGCGCGCGCAAGCACGAGCGCGACGGCGACCGCATCAGCGCGGTCAAGGGCTACCGCGACGTGCTGGCGCTCGACGCCGGCAACGAGGAGGCCAAGCAGCGCATCAAGGGGCTTTACCCCAACCTCAACCCGGACATGGGGTTTGCGATCATCACGATCCGCTCGGCCCCGGTGACCGCGGAGGTCACGCTGGACGGCGGACCGCTCGGCTCGACCCCGATCGACGTGCCGCTGCACGCCGGCAAATACAACATCTCGCTGACCGCGCCCGGCTACGGGCCGATGCAGACCGCGCTGAGCGTCAGCGCGGCCAAGGATCAGCCCTACGACTATCTGCTGACCCGGACGGGGGCGCCGGCGAACCCGCAGCCGCCGGTCGAGCAGCCGAAGACGCCGACGGGCGGGGGCAGCAAGCGGCCTCCCGGGGGCGGGACCAAAAAACCGCCCGACGGGCAGGTCAAGCAGAAGCCCAACCCCGCGCCGGAAGACGATTTGTTGCCGGTCGGTCCGAGCAAAAAGCGTTAGTCTCTAGCTCTCGGTTCGTGCGGGTCGCGCGTGACGACCCCGCCCTGAAGGCCCCCCATGAAGAAGCCGATCGTCACTCTCGTGGCCGCTGCGTTTCTCGCCTCGAGCATGCCCGCCCGCTCGGCGGCGGCTGCGGTGTACGTCCCGATCGCCGTGCGCGCGGCGCTGGCCCAGCCGCCGCCCACCGACGCGAACGGCGAGACCTTCGAGAGCTTGGCCGAGCAGGCGCGCGCCAAGTACCGCGAGAAGGACTACGCGGGCGCGGTGGCGCTGTTCGAGCGGGCCTACGCGCTGCAGCCCGACCCGGCGATCTTGTTCAACATCGGCCGCATCCAAGAGCAGGCCAACAACGTCGACGCGGCGATCGCCTACTACCAGAAGTTCATCGCCGACGAGTCGGTCGACATCGGCCTGCGCGACACGGCGCTGCAGCGGCTCGCCACGCTCGAGAAGATCGTCGAGATCCGCGAGAAGGAAGAGGCCAAGTCGAAGCCGAAGCAGCCCGAGCCGAAGCAGCCCGAGGCGGGCCAGCAGGTCGGGCCGCAGCCGGGGCCGCAGCCGCCGCCCGGCGCCGACAAGGCGGGGCAGAGCAAGGCCAAGATCCTGAAGCCGATCGGCTACACGATGTTCGGCGTCGGCGCGGCGCTGCTGATTGGCGGCGGGGTCGCGGGCGGGCTGGCCAAGGGCCAGGAGAACAAGTTCGAGGCCGCGGAGACGCTCGACGACCAGCGCGAGGCCGGTCAGAAGGGCAAGTCGCTGGCGGCCACCGCCGACGGGCTGTTCATCGCCGGCGGCGTGCTCGCGGTGGTCGGCATGGTGCTCTTGCTGGTGCCGAAGGCCCGCAAGTCGAAGGCCGTGCAGGCGATGCAGCCCAAGGTCTCGCCGAGCCAGCTCGGCCTCGGTTACGTCTACCGCTTCTGAGCCGCGAACGCTGGAGCTTTGCGACCATGTCGTCAGTCTTCTCGCATCTGCTTGTCCGGTTCTCTGTGTGCGGCGCTCTCGGGGTGATCGCGGGCGCGTGCTCGGCGACCCTCGACTTCACCGAGTGCTACGAGGACGCCGACTGCGCGGCGTTCTTCGACGACAACAAGCCGATGTACTGCGCGGCCAACGTCTGCAAGATCCGCGAGAAGGGCTGTGACGCCAACTCGCAGTGCGCGGGCCTCGGCGAGTCGTACATCTGCGCGACCTCGAGTGCGCCGCGCGAGTGCGCCTCGACCGAGTCCGACGAGTGCGGCGCACCCATCTACCCCGGCGGCGAGATCAGCGACGACGTCGCGTTCATCGGCGTGATGCTGCCGAAGACCGGCGCCGACGCCGACCTCGGGCTCGAGATGGAGAAGGGCGTGCTGGCGGCGGTCGAGGAGTTCAACGCCAGCGGCGAGCTGCCGAACGGCGACAAGATCGCGCTGGTGGTGTGCGACACCCAGAGCGAGGTCGCGGCGGCGACGTCGGCCGCGCGCCACCTCGGCGACACGCTGACGATCCCGGTGCTCATCGGCCCGGCCGACGACGTCGAGTTCACTGCGGTGGTCGATCAAGTGACGTTCGCCCAGGGCGTCAACGCGTTCACGATGGGGCCGATGATCACGGCCGACATGAGCGAGCTCGACACCTCGACCGGCAGCGGCCTGGTGTTCCAGGCGATGGCCGGCGCGAAGTTCCAGGGCCCGGCGCTGGGCGAGCGCATCGGGGCCGACTTCGCCGGCGACCCGACGGCCAACGCGATCCTGCTGCTGTCGGAGGACGCGTACGGGCTCAGCCTTTACAACGCGGTGGCGACCGAGGAGACGAGCGGGCCGAGCCAGATCCCGCAGGTCCCGGGCAGCCAGTTCATCGCCTCGTACCGCGGGCTCGACGACGCCACCAAGGGCGCCAAGGCCAAGCTCGACACGGCGCTCAAGACCTTCGCCGAGCCGCCGATGCTGATCCTGCTCGGGCGGTCCGAGGTCGCCGAGATCATCAAGCACTACAAGACCACCGGCGCTCCGCTGCCGCAGAAGATCTACGTGACCAAGCGGGCGATGCCGGCGGTCGCGGCGCTCGAGGACCCCGACCTCGCGGGCATCGTCGTCGCAGTCACGCCCGACCTCGAGACGCCGCAGCTGGCCAAGCTGCGCACGCGCCTCGGTGAGGCGAACCTCGCGCCCGAGGGCGCGCTCGCCTACGACGCGACGATGGCGTCGCTGTTCGGCATGGCCGCCGTGAAGTCGGGCGACATCGTGGTCGGCCTGCGCGTCGCCGACGCGTTCAAGAAGCTGTCCGACAAGGCCGGCACGCCGGTCGACTTCGGCGTCGGCCCCAAGATGTTCGTGCCCGCGGCGCTCACCGCCTTCCAGTCGAGCAAGACCGTCGACCTCGTCGGCATCACCGGCCCGCTCGACTTCGACGCCAGCGGCGAGGTGTGCAGCCCGATCGCCGCCTACACGCTCGACGACAAGGGCGGGTGGACGAAGACCGCCGTGTACGCGCCGGCCTGCCCCAGCGCCACCGGCACCTGGGCGCCCGCGCCCTGAGCCGCGCTCACCCGCGCGAGAGGCGTGACCGCCAGGACATGTCCTGGCGGTCATGCTGCTTTCGGGCCCGACCTGGCGCAGGCGACCCAGCGTGGGGAGCCCATGAGCGCTCGAGAATTGCGGTCGTCAGGCTGCTCGTGTCGCTTGTCGACGGAGCAAGCGACAGGGCCGTTCGGACATGTCCGAACGGCCCTGCATGAAAGGGCATGTCCACACGGACATGCCGTAAAGTTCAGACGAACAGCGAGGGGTCGAGGGCGCTCTCGTCGTTCGACTGGATGCTCTTGCCGAGGGCGATCGCCTGCGGGAGGATCGCGGCGACGAAGAACTCGAGGTTGCGCTGCTTGCCGATCAGCAGCGGCTCGTCGCCGCGGGTCTGGCGGAGGCGGGCGGCGACCAGCGCCTGCTCGACGCACTCGATGGCGAGCAGGACCAGGCCGAACATGCGCGTGAAGGGGACGGCCTGGATCATCGCCGCCTCGACCTTGCGCGCCTTGCCGAGGCCCGCGAGGTGCATCGCGCTGGCGGCGAGCAGCTGCACTGCCTTGCCGATCGCCTCGGCGGGGCCGCCGAGGCCGGCCTCCGCGGCGGCGGCGAGCCGGCTCTGGGCCTCCTGCATCCACTCGATGAACAGCGCGCCGCCGCCGATCCGCAGCTTGCGGCCGACCAGGTCCATGGCCTGGATGCCGTTAGTGCCCTCGTAGATCGAGCAGATCTTGACGTCGCGGACGAGCTGCTCGACGGGGTACTCGCCGATGTAGCCGTAGCCGCCGTAGACCTGGACCGCGCCGACGGCGACCTCGAAGCCGAGGTCGGTGCAGGTGGCCTTGAGGATCGGCGTGAGCAGGTCGATGCGGCCGCGCAGGCGCTCGCGCTCGGCCGGGTCCTCGGTGGCGTGCTCGCGGTCGACGACCAGCGCCATGCGCAGCAGCAGCGACCGCATCGCCTCGGCGTAGACCTTCTGGGTCATCAGCATGCGGCGCACGTCGGGGTGCTGGACGATCGCCACGCTGGGCGCGTCCTGGCTGCGGGCCTCGCGGATCGACTGGCCCTGGATCCGCTCCTGCGCGTAGCCGCGGGCGTAGTTGTAGGCCGCGGCCGCCATCGCGTGGCCCTGCACGGCGACGCCGATCCGCGCCTCGTTCATCATCAGGAACATCAGCTCGATGCCCTGGTTCTCCTGGCCGAGCAGAACGCCGCGACACGGGAGGTCGCCGCCGAGGCCGAGGACGCAGGTCGAGGAGCCGTGGATGCCCATCTTCTCCTCGATGCGCAGCACCTTGGCGCCGTTGCGGGCCCCGAGCGCGCCGCCGGCGTCGAACTCGTACTTCGGGACCATGAACAGCGACAGCCCCTTGGTGCCCTTGCCGGCGTTCGGGGTGCGGGCGAGCACCAGGTGGACGATGTTGTCGGTCAGGTCCTGGTCGCCGCCGCTGATGAAGATCTTCTCGCCCTCGAGCAGATAGACGCCAGGCTCATCCGTGGGGGTGGCGCGGCAGCGGTTGTCGCCGACCGAGCTGCCGGCGCCGGCCTCGGTGAGGCACATCGTCCCGCCCCACTCGCCGGTGAACATCTTGCGGGCGATCATCTCCCGCGTGCCCTCCGGGCCGTGGCCCAGGATCACGCGCGCGGCGCCGACGGTCAGGCCGGCGTACATCATGAAGGCCATGCATGCGCCGCACAGCATCTCGCTCAAACTGACGTGGATCGTGAAGGGCAGGCCGCTGCCGCCGAGCTCGCTCGGCGCCGAGGGCGCGAGCCAGCCACCCTCGCGCAGGACCTCCCAGGCCTCGCGATAGCCCTTCGGGGTCGTGACGTTGCCCTGGCCGTCGAAGCTGCAGCCCGCGAGATCGCCGGGCGCATTGATCGGGGCCAGGACCTCCCGCGCCAGGCGCTCGCCCTCCGCGAGCGTGGCCTCGTAGACCTCGCGGTCGAGCTCGGCGAAGCGCGGGATCGCGGCGAGCTGCTCGTGCGCGGCGAGTTGGTCGAAGAGGACGAAGTGGAGATCGCGGAGGTCGACGGAGAAGCTGGTGGTGCTCACGATTCCTCGCTTTGGGCCGCGGCGCGCAGGCGCCGTCGCACTGTGGTACTTCCTCGAACCGAGGGCGTCCAGGCCACAGGCACGGGCTCGCGCCGAAGTCCGGGGGATCGCGCCCCCAGCGGGCGTCGCCGTCGCGTCTGCGCTGTTCGTGAGGATGCAATCGTCGGCGACGCACCCCCGCGAGCGACGAGGCGGCCCACACTTGGCCGGCGTGGCGCAGGTGCTCCTGTTCAACAAGCCCTACGGGGTGTTGACGCAATTCACCGACCGGGAAGGCCGGCCGACGCTGGCGAACTTCATCGACGTCCCCGGCGTGTACGCCGCCGGTCGCCTCGACTTCGACAGCGAGGGCCTGGTGGTGCTGACCGACGATGGGGCCCTGCAGCACCAACTCAGCGATCCGCGCCACAAGCTGGCGAAGACGTATTGGGTGCAGGTCGAGG
Organism: Nannocystis sp. RBIL2; assembly: GCF_026626745.1. Classification (GTDB taxonomy): domain Bacteria; phylum Myxococcota_A; class Polyangia; order Nannocystales; family Nannocystaceae; genus Nannocystis. The sequence goes on along the minus strand of NZ_JAPNJW010000001.1, from coordinate 738,528 downwards.
GGACGGCCCAGGAAGCGGCGCTGGAGCGCCTGCGGGCCGGTTTGGTCCTCCGTGACGGCCCGACCGCCCCCGCCGAGGTGAGGCTCGTCGACCCACCGCCGCTGTGGGAGCGAACGCCGCCGATTCGCACGCGCCTGTCGATCCCGACCTGCTGGTTGGAGCTCGTCCTGCGCGAGGGCCGAAACCGCCAGGTACGGCGCATGACCGCGGCGGTCGGGTTGCCGACGCTGCGTCTGGTCCGCTGGGCGATCGGACCCTGGACCCTCGAGGGCCTCGCGCCCGGGCAATGGCGGGCGCTGTCGGCCGACGAAGCGCGGCCCCGGGGTCAGCGCCAGCTTTTCCGCCCGCGGCGGCCGTGCTAGCGTCCGACGAGCGCGATGGCGACGAACGAAGGGAGCCGCGACTCCGGCCAGGCTGGCGAGGATCGATCGGGGCCGCGGTTGACCGCGGTCATCGTGGATCCTCCGGACTCGCTCCCGCCGACGCCCGTGGTCTCGCACGAGATGGGCGGCGACGACGACCTCGCAGAGGAGTATGAGGCAGCGCTCGAGAACCAGGTCTCGGCGGCCCACTTCTCGATCGAGCTCGGACGGGCGTCCGGCGAGGTCGAGCTCGACGGGCAGCCGACCAGCGTGGACGGCGAGCCCCAGGCCGAAGACGAGGACACCGTCGAGCGCACCGCGGCCAAGAGCCTGAAGGCCAAGGCGACGGCGGCCAAGCGCGACGCGCTGTTCGGCCAGGTGCTGGCCGACCGCTACCGGATCCTCGATCTCATCGGCAAGGGCGGGATGGGCAAGGTCTACCTCGCCGAGCACGTGGCGCTCGGCAAGAAGGTGGCCGTGAAGGTCCTGAACCCGGCCTACACCAACCGCCCCGACCAGGTGAAGCGGTTCCTCCGCGAGGCCCGGGCGGCGTCGACGATCGGCCACGAGAACGTCATCGACATCACCGACTTCGGGGCGATGCCCAACGGCCAGGTGTTCTTCGCCATGGAGCACCTGCAGGGCGAGGACCTCGGCAAAGTCCTCAAGAAGGGGCCGATGTCGTGGGCGCGGGCCCGCCGGGTGCTGCTGCAGATCTGCCGCGCGCTGCAGGCCGCCCACGCGCACGGGATCATCCACCGGGACATGAAGCCGGAGAACGTCTTCCTGATCCAGCGCAACGGCATCCGCGACTTCGTCAAGGTGCTCGACTTCGGGATCGCCAAGTTCCTCGAGGAGAACCGCGACGGCGGCACGAACCCGCTGACGCAGGTCGGCGCGCTGATCGGCACGCCCGAGTACATGGCGCCCGAGCAGATCCACGGCGACCCGGCCGACCAGCGCATGGACATCTATGCGGTCGGCTGCATCCTCTATCAGCTGCTCACCGGCAACCTCCCGTTCACCGACAAGACGATGTACGGGGTGCTGTCGCAGCAGGTGAACGCCAAGCCGGTGCCTCCGCGGCAGCTGGCGCCCGAGGCCGACATTCCGGTCGAGGTCGAGGCGGTCATCCTGAGGGCGATGGAGAAGGACAAGACGCAGCGTTACCAGACGATGGGCGAGCTGATCGAAGCCATCGTAGCGACGCCGCGCGGGGCCGCCGGGCCGGACGCCGGGCGGACCACGACCAACCTCGAGGCGGCGGCCCACGCGGCGCGCCTGGCCGTCGGGGTCAGCATGCCGGCGGGCGTGGCCGTGCCCAACCCGGTGACGCCGGACGATTCGTTGCTGACGCAAGGACTCAACAGCAGCGCGTCGGGGCTGCGGCCGACGTCGCTGTCGCTGCCGTGGCGCGGCGGCACGATGGACGCGCAGATGTTGTCGCGCCTGGTGATCGGCCTCGGCGCGGCGGTGCTGGTGCTGGTGGTCGGCCTGGTGTGCGCGCTCAGCCGCGGCGACGATCCGAAGCCGCAGCCGGTCGACAAGCCGAGCGAGGTCGCGGCGGTCACGGCGGGCTCGCCCGAGGCGCCGAAGCCGGTCGAGACGCCGCCGGAGGCGAAGATCGAGGCGCCGCCGGAGACGAAGGTCGAGCCGACGCCGGAGCCGAAGAAGGCCGACGACGCGCCGATCGTGGTCGACGACGACGCGAAGAAGGACCCGGGCAAGAAGGCCACCGAGCCCAAGAAGACGACCACGGTCAAGAAGAGCGAGCCGGCCGCGCCGAAGGGCGAGGAAGTGTCGGCCAACTGGCCCGAGGTGCTGGGGCCGATGGAGCGCTCGCAGGCGCTGAAGAGCTACCGCGCCGAGTTCGAGACCTGCCGGACGATCAGCACGCCGAAGGGCAAGACCTACAAGCTGCGGCTCAAGGTCGACGGCCCCAAGGGGCGCGTGACCGAGGCGACCTCCGACGACACGAGCGCGGAGGCGAAGTGCCTGGCGCGGGCCTTCAAGACCAAGGTCCGGTTCGTCAACACCCGCAAGACGCCGCAAGAGTTCACGATCGTCGTGCCGCTCTGATGCGCGTCGCGTTCAGCACGCTCGGCTGTCGCCTCAACCAGTTCGAGTCCGACGCCCTCGAGCAGATGGCCCGCGCGGCCGGCCACACCGTGGTCGACGCCGAGGCCGCGCCCGAGGTCGTGATCGTCAACACCTGCACGATCACCCACGAGGCCGACGCCGACGCGCGCCAGCACGTGCGCCGGGCCGCGCGCGCCGGGGCGAAGGTGGTCGTCACCGGCTGCTGGGCGACGGCCGCCCCCGCGGAGGCGGCCGCGCTGCCCGGGGTGACGCTGGTGGTCGGCAACCGCGAGAAGGAGCGGCTGTTCGAGGTGCTCGGAGAGACATGTTCGGAGGAACATGTCCCGGAGATCCACGTGGCCCCGGTCGACCTGCTGCGGCGCGTCCGCGCGGCCCGGTTGCGCCCGGCCGCCGACCCGCGGCGCAGCCGGGCGTACCTGAAGATCCAGGACGGCTGCGACTACCGCTGCAGCTTCTGCATCGTGCCGCAGGTGCGCGGGCGCAGCGTGAGCGTGCCGCCGGCGGAGGTGCGGGCGCAGCTGGACGAGCTGGTCGCGGCGGGGGTGCCGGAGGTGGTGCTCACCGGGGTCCACCTCGGGATCTATGGCCGCGACCTGCGGCCGCGCAGCACGTTGTCGTCGCTGGTCGCGGAGCTGCTGCCGCAGCTCGGGCCGGCGCGGCTGCGCCTCGGCTCGGTCGATCCGCACGAAGTCGACGATCACCTGGTGACGCTGCTGGCGACGGATCCGCGGCTGTGTCCGTACCTCCACTTGCCGGTGCAGAGCGGCGACGACGACACGCTGCGGCGCATGCGTCGGGCGCACACCGCCGCCGACCTGCAGGCGCTGGTGCCTCGCCTGGCCGGGGCGGTGCCGGGGATCGGCGTCGGCACCGACGTGATCGTCGGCTTCCCCGGGGAGTCGGACGAGGCGTTCGCGGCCACGCACGCGCTGCTGGCCGCGCTGCCGCTGGCGTACCTGCACGTGTTCGCCTACTCACCGCGCGCGGGCACCGATGCTGCCTGTCTCTCGGGACAGGTCGATGCGGCGGTCAAGCAGCAGCGCGGGGCGGCGTTGCGGGCGCTGTCGGCGGCGAAGCAGCGGGCGTTCGCGGCGGCGCAGGTCGGGCGCACCCTGCCGGTGGTCGTGCACCGGACGCGACACCGGCGGACGGGGCTGCTGGTCGGTCGGGCCGGCAACGGCTTGACGGTGCTGGCGGCCGGAGACGACGCGCTGCTCGGCCGGGCGACGCAAATCGAGGTCGAGAACGCCGACGGGCCGCTCGCGGTCGGTCGACTGGTCGCGTGAGCGCGCGGCGCGAGCCGCTGCGGGCCCAGGCGCGGACGATCCCGTTCGGAACTTCGGGACAGGTGATGCGCCGCGAGCATGGTCGGCGCGTCGGTCACTACTCTGGCGAGCACGAACGGCGCGCCGGAGCCGACGCGCGCGAGCGGCAGGTCAGCCCCAGAACCAGGCTTCGGCCTCGGACCAGAGCTCGCGCGGCGGGCGGTAGTCGTAGTGGACCGGGACGTTGATGGCGTCGACGCGGCGGGCCAGCTCGCGCAGCGCGACTGCGTCGGGGATGGCGGCGAGCTCTGCGACCGTCGGTTCGGCCGGGAGGACGCAGTCTTCGGGGCGACGATCGGGTCGCCCGTGAACGGGTTCGGGGCCACCAGCTCGCCCTTGTGCACGTGCCGGGTCTTCGGGAACAGCATTCGCGGGCCGAAGTTGATCCACCTGGCGATCAGGTCGCGGTCGTCGATCGGCTCGGCCGCCCGCGTCACCTGCAGCGCGACGGCGCCGAGGGGCAGCGGCCGCGGCGGTTCGGCGTCGGCGCCTCGCAGCACCCCGGCGGCGGCGAGCTCGTGCCACAGCGGCGTGCCGGCGTCGCAGTACAGGGCGCCCTCGAGGAGGAAACCGTTCTCGTGACCGACGGTGGGCCGGTCTTCGACATCCTGATCGCGCGGCGCTTCACCTACCGCCTGCCGATCACCGCGCACCCGCAGTGGTCGTCGCCGCGGTGGTGCTCGTGGAGCACGCGCAGCGAGTCGGCGACGGTGTCTTCGATCTCGTGCTGCGACATGCGAGCTCAGCCGGACGGACGGCACCGCCGAGCTGGCCGCGAGGACATGTCCTGGCGGCCAGTCGGCTCAGAGCTTCAGCTTCATGCCGTCGCGGGCGGCGACGGTGCCGGGGTAGGCCTCCTGGGCGGCCGCCTCGATCTTGCGCAGCATCTCGTCGTCGTGGGCCGGGTCGTGGCTGTAGAGGACGAGCTTGCCGACGCGGGCGGCGCGGGCCAGCTTGACGGCCTCGGCGAAGGTGCTGTGACCCCAGCCCTGCTTGCCGGCGCTGTACTCCTCGGAGGTGTACTGGGCGTCGTAGATCAGGACGTCTGCCCCTTCGGCCAGGTCACGCAGGGTCTCGTTGATGTGGTCGGGCGCGTGCTCGGTGTCGGTGGCGAACACGACCGACTTGCCGCGCTCGTCGACGCGGAACGCGGTGCTCTCCTGCGGGTGCGGCAGCGGGATGTGCCGCAGCGTCGCCTCGGCGATGGTCGTGACCTCCTGCGGCAGCAGGTGATGGAAGAGCTTGGTGGAGCCCATCACGTCGAGGCCGACCGGGAAGAACGGCGTCGACATCTGCCGGTCGAGGACCGCTCGCGCGTCCTTCGTGCAGTAGATGTGGAGCCGGAAGTCCGGCATGAAGGCCGGCGGGAAGAACGGGAAGCCCTGGATGTGATCCCAGTGAGCGTGGGTCAGAAACAGGTGAATGACCCGCGAGTGCGCGGCTCGAGTCTGCACGAGGCGGATGCCGAGCTCACGGATGCCCGAGCCCGAATCGAGGATGACGGTGTCCGTCGTGCTCTCGAGCGAAATCTGAAGGCAGGGCGTGTTGCCGCCGAACTCTGCGTACCGCGGCCCGGAAACTGGAATGCTGCCCCGGGTGCCCCAGAAAGTCACTTCCATGGGGCGCTATCCTTCGCTGGCTGCATGTTTCGCCGATGATAGGGCAGAACAAATTCGGCTGGCAAGCACGGGCCCATGGCACCTCGGAGGTCGGACGGAGATGATATCGCAGTCCGGCCGCCGAGGGGCAGGCGCACCGGGCGGTCGCAACCTGGTTCGCGGGGCGCTGGACGGCCGGCGGGGAGTCGGGAAACGCCGGGGTTTTCCGCCGCCAATCGCCCGGAAGCCGCGGCGGAGCGGCATAAGACCCGTCGCGAAGCCGACCCTGGCGGGGGCGACTCGGGCCCACATCGCGCGGGGCGCGTGAGGCGGCGCCGCCGAATTCGCGCGTGGCTACCGGTTCATGGCGAGGCGCACGGGTTTATTTGCGGGGCCGATCCCGGCGAGTCAGCCGATGATCATGTCCTCGCGGCGGGCGACACCCCCGGCGGCGAAGCGACCCGGGGACCAGCGCGCCAGCATCGGGTGGGCCTCGCCGAGGGCGAGCCAGCGCGCCAGCAGCCGACCCACCGCGGGCGCCATCATGAAGCCGTGCCCGGTGAAGCCGCACACCTGGATGAAGTCGGGGTGGCCGGGGCTGGGGCCGACGATCGCGTCGCCGTCGGGCGAGACGTCGTAGGGACCGACCCACTGCCGCAGGACCTTCATCGCCGCGGTGATCGGCATCAGGCGCGTGAGCGTGGCGCTGAGGTGGGTGAGGAAGCGGAGGCTGGAGTGGAGGGTGAGGCTCTCGTCGCTGCCGTCGGGCGCGTCGGGCAGGCTGATGCCGGTGACGAGCTCGCCGCGGGTGCTCTGGGAGAAGTAGAGGCCGCTCGAGAGGTCGACGACCAGCGGATCGAGGAACGGCTTGAGCGGCTCGCTCGAGAGGATCTCGTGGCGGTGCGGGCGGTTGGGCAGGTCGATGCCGAGCTGGTGGTTGAGCGCGCCCGACCAGGCGCCGGTGGCGTTGACGACCCGGCGCGCGCGCACGACCTCGCCGGTGTGCAGGTGCAGCGCGAAGCCCTGGGCCAGCGGCTCGACGCGGACGACGCTGGTGTGCGTGCGCAGGACGACGCCGCGCTCGACCGCCTTGGCGGCGTAGCCCCACACGAAGGCCCACGGGAACACGACGCCGTCTTCGGGGTTGAAGGTGGCGAGCCGGACCTCGGCGACGTCGAGCTGGGGGACGATCGCCTGCGCCTCGGCGGCGGTGAGCAGGCGGGTCGGCGCCCCGACCTCGCCGTGGAGCTGGACGTTGCGCTCGAGCCGACGCTCGCCGGCCTCGGTGCGGGCGAGGAACAGGTAGCCGCCCTGGCGGAACCACAAGTTGATGCCGAGCTGCTGCGCGAGGTCCTTGCACAGCTCGATGCTGTCCATCATCAGGCGGACGTTGCCAGCGTCGCCCCACTGCATGCGCACGCCGCCGCCGTTGCGGCCGGAGGCGCCGCTGACGAGGTAGCTGCGCTCGATGACCGCGACCGACAGCGGCTGCTTGCCCTTGCCGCCGGACAGCAGGGCCAGGTGGTAGGCGAGCCCCAGGCCCATGATGCCGCCGCCGATCACCGCGACGTCGACGTCGGCCGGCAGCGGAGTGTCGGCGCGGCCCATCGCGACGGTCATGGCGACGGATCCTCCGGGTGGTCGGTGGCGCCGGCCGCGAGGGCGCCGAAGGTCACCGGCTCGACCGGCGGGCGGGCGGTGAACGGGCGCAGGGCGGCGGGCGCGATCAGGTTGCGGGCGACGAGCAGCCGCCCCAGCGCCGACAGGCACTCCTTGCCCTGGCACGGCCCGGTGCCGAGGCCGGTGTAGCGCTTGATCTCCTCGACGTCGGACAGACCGGCGGCGATGGCCCGCTCGATCTCCGTCAGAGTGACGTCCTCGCAGCGACAGACGAAGGTGCGCGCGGTCATGGCAGGCCTCGCGGGGGCAGGAGGGAGGTCGGCGGCGACAGGGGAGGCGAGCGCCGACAGGATGTCCGCAAGGACAGGTCGCCGGCGGCTGGCCCGGGAGACAGGCGAGCGGGCTCGGCCGTCGCGGGCTCGGCGAGCTCGGCAGTTGCTGGTGACGGCTCGTGCGCGGGGGCGGCTGGGGCTGTGAGCTCGGCAGTCGAAAGCCCGGCGAGCTCGGCAGTCGAGGACGACTGGTGGGCCCGGGTGCTCGGGCCTGTCCCACGGGACAGATCGCGGACGCGGGGCTCAGGCGCGGTCATGGCTGTCCTTCGGGGCAGGTGACTCGGCGAGCGCGCGCACCAGGGCCGCGGCGCAGCGGTCGACGGTGCCGCGGATCTCGGCGGGCGTGGTGGCGCCGGCCAGCTCGCCGACGGCCCACAGCGTCCACGGCGGAGGCGGGGCCGTCTGGGCGCCTTCGGCCTCGAGCGGGTGCGCGGCCGGGCCGGCGGCGATCCGGCCGTCGGCGTCAACGACGGGGGCGAAGCCGGCCCCGGTGAAGTGGATCGGGGCGCCGGCCTGGGCGGCCAGCTCGAAGGCGGGCGCGGGGTCGGGGGCGAGGGCGACGAGGTCGCAGCGGAGGATCTTGCCGTCCTCGAGCTGGACGCCCTTGACCCGACGCGCGCCGATCAGCTTGCGCACGCGGGCCGGCGGGACCCGCTCGGCGGCGAGGGTGCTCGCGAGCAGCTCGGCGCGGGCGCCCTCGCCGATGACGACGACGCGCGCGCTGAGCTTGCGACCTGTCTGTTCGAGCATGTCCGCGAGGCCACGTGCGGACACGACCCCCGGGAGGTCGTTGTTGGCCAGGGGGATGGTCGGCTCGTGGGCGCCGACGGCCAGCACGACGTGGCGCGGGCGCAGGCGGTGGAGCACCGGCGGCTGCTCGGAGGCGGCGGCCCACAGCCGCTCCTGCGGGTAGCAGGCGAACACGCCGACGCCGGCGAGGAGCCGGGCCGGGAGATCGCTGCCGGCGAGGGCGGCGGCGGGGCGGCGCTCGACGACCAGCGGCGGGTGGCCGGCGGCGGCCAGAGAGGTAGCGAGCGCGCGGCCCGAGCGACCTGCCCCGATGACCAGGACCTCGGGGGCGTGGTCAACGACGCCGGGGACGTCTTCGGGCGGCGCGTCGGGCAGCTCGCCGAAGCCGGCCAGCTCGCGGGCGACGCCCTGCATCATCTGGTTGGCGATCCGCGGGTAGACGACGAGGTGGTGGTGGTCGATGCCGCGGCGGAACACCTGGTCGACGAGGGCGGTCGGGTCGAGGCCGCCGTAGGTGTTCTGCGGCTCGACGCGCATGTCCTCGCGGACAGGCGTGAGACAGGCCCGCTGGTTGGGCCGACCGTCGACGCGCACGAGGCAGGTGCCGCAGCCACCGTGCAGGCAGGCGGGGCCGCGCAGCCGGCGGTACTTGGCGCTGCGGCTGGTGGCGAGCTCGCCGGCGGCGATCAGCGCGGAGGCGACGGTGTCGCCGGGGCAAGCGGCGACCGGGGCGCCGTCCCAGTAGAAGGAGATCGTCGGGGGCCCGGGCGGTGCGAGCAATGGTGCCTTGGGCACGCGCCTGCGATAGCACGCCGCGCCGCGCGGGGACATGGGCGCCCGCGGGCGCGCCGCTTGCCCTCGGTCACGAGCCCTGGCGGGAGCGCGAGCTCGCCGACGCGGCCGAACATCACCGGGGAGGCGATGGCGGCCTGAACCGTGACGGTGGTCGCGGCACCGCGTGCGATCGCGGCGGCGCAGCGGTCAGGCGCGCGGCGGACGGGCGCCGAAGATGGCGGTGCCGACGCGGACCATGGTCGCGCCCTCTTCGATCGCGACCTCGAAGTCGGCGCTCATGCCCATGGAGAGGTGGACCAGGTCGACGCCGGGGCGCGCGATCGCGGCTTCACGGCGCAGCAGCTCGCGCAGGCGGGCGAAGTACGGGCGAGTCTGCTCCGGCTCGCCCTCGGGGGGGATCGCCATGAGGCCGACGCAGCGCAGCTGGGGACGGGCGGCGATCTGGTCGAGCAGCGCCGGCAGGTCCGTCGGGGAGACGCCAGCCTTCTGCGCCTCGTCGCCGACGTTGACCTCGACGAGCAGCTCGAGCGGGGTGGTGGCGCCTCGGCCCGCGCGCAGGCGCTCGACCTCGCGGGCGAGCTCGTCGACGAGCCCCGGGCGATCGACGGTGTGGACGAGGGCGCCGACGGCGACGACCTTGCGCACCTTGTTGGTCTGCAGCGGGCCGATGAAGTGCCAGCGCGGCGGGGTGACGGCCGCGGCGACGAGCTCGGCCTTGGCGACCAGCTCCTGGGCGTAGTTCTCGCCGAGGTCGCCGAGGCCGGCCCGACAGGCGGTGATCACGGCCTCGGCGGGCTGCTTCTTGCTGACGCCGATGAGGGTGGGCACGGGACCGGGGCCGCGTCGGGCGACGGCGGCGGCGATCCGGGCGCGGACGGCGGCGAGGTTGGCGGCGATGTCGTCTGGCGTCAAGGACATGTCTTGAAGGGCCTGCGCGAAGAGACAGGCAGAGTCGGCGTCGACGGGGTGGTCACTGCGGCAGGCAGGCGCTCGGGGCGACCGCGCCGGCGAAGGTGGGGCCCATGTCGCGGTAGGTGTGGGCGCGCCAGAAGTCGCGCGGATCCTCGGCGAGCTGGAGGGTGCGGTCGTCGCCGCTGCCGCTGACGAGGATCGCGGTGTCGAGGCCGTCGTGGCGCAGCGGGAACGACAGGGCCAGGCGATCGCCGCGCTGGCGGTAGGTCAGGGTCTCAGTGGTCCACTCGTCGTAGTCGCCGCGGTGGTGCCAGCCGACGCCGCGGCCGTCGATCGCTTGCGGCTGCAGCTGGTAGATCGAGAAGCCCATGCCGCCGGTGGCGTAACGGACCTCCTCGCCCCACAGGCGCCCGCCGATCCGCTCGGCGGCGGCGAGGTCGTCGGCGGCGAGGGGCGCGGGGGAGCCTGGCTCTCGGGGCAGGCCCGCGGCGAGCAGCGCGGGCGCGGGGGAGCCTGGCTCTTGGGGCAGGTCGCTGGCGGTGGGCCCGGGCGCGGGAGTGCCTGGCTTTTGGGGCAGGTCGCCCGCGGGGTCGTAGCAGGGCGCGCCGGTGGTGGCCGCCGGGGCCTTGAAGTAGCGGGCGCCGCCGGGCTCGCGCGGGTCGTCGTCGAGGACCAGCCAGGTGCGTCCGCCCTGCTCCTCGAGGCGGTAGGGGACGCGCCGGCGCTCGCCGGTCTTGCGGAAGGTGAGCTCGAGGTGGCCGCCCTCGGCGCGGTAGTCGAAGCTGTGGGTGTTGGTGAGGCCGACCTTGCCGTAGCGGTAGAGGCCGAAGCCGCCCTCGTGGAAGAAGTAGAAGCGCATGCGGTCGCCCTCGGCGAGGGCGTCCCAGCGGTGCCAGACGCCCAGCAGCTCGGGGTCGACGGCGTCGGCGTCGCAGGTGTCCTCGGGGACAGGTTCGCCGGGGTCGGGCGCCTCGACGACGATGAGCGGGGCCGACAGCGCGAGGACCGCGAGGAGGTAGACGCTCGAGAGGCAGAAGGGGCGCCGCATGCCGAGATGGTAGCACGCACCGCCGCCGGGCCCGCCGGGGCGCCGCAGGGCCGCTTGCGGGCTCGTCCGTCGCGGCCGCGGCTGCGTCGCGGACGAGCACGGTCGACCTGCGCGAGGAGCACGGAAGCTGGCGCGTGCGGAAAACATGGCGTGGCGGGCCGAGCCTCGTCGCACCCGCGGGCGGGCGCCGCGGCGAGGTTGCGCGGACGGTCGCTTTCCGGCAAAAGCCGGCCATGACCGAGCCCGCCCCGCAGACCCCGCCTGTCCTCGTCCTCGCCTCGGCGTCGCCGCGGCGGGCCGAACTGCTGCGCTCGGCCGGGATCGCGTGTACGCGCGCGCCGGTCGACGCCGACGAGACGTGGTTGCCCGGCGAGCCGCCGCCGGCGTACGTCGAGCGGGTGGCGCGGGCCAAGGCCGACCTGGCCTTGCGGCCAGGTTCGGTGGTGCTGGCGGCCGACACGACGGTCTGGCTCGAAGGACAGGTCGAACCGCTGGCGAAGGCGGCCGACCGCGCGGAGGCGGCGGCGATGCTGACCCGGCTGGCGGGCCGCTCCCACTTCACGACGACTGCCGTGGCGATCGCGGACCTCCGCGGGCCCGAGGTCCGCTGGCACCCGTTCGCGGTGACGACGACGGTGTGGTTCCGGCCGCTGATTCCGGCGCAGATCGATCGCTACCTCGACACGGAGGAGTGGCGCGACAAGGCCGGGGCCTACGGGATCCAGGGCGCGGCGGCCGGGCTGGTGCGCAAGATCGAGGGCAGCTACACGAACGTGGTCGGGCTGCCGCTCGCGGAGGTGGTGGAGCTGCTGGAGTCGCTCGGGGTCGCCTGAGCGAGGCGGACCGGGTGGCCTCGAGGACAGGAGTCCCAGGACATGGCCGAGAGAGCAGGTGTCAGCCTTCGGGCGGGCCGAGCTTGTCGCCGACTTCGCACAGGAAGTGCGGGCTGACCCAACCCTTGCCGTTCAGGTTGACCGCCTCGTAGCTCGTGAGGACGGGAGGCTGCACGTCGAGGTTCCAGGCGTAGTAGAGCGAGCAGCCGGCGCAATTGGTGGTGCCTGGCTCGTCCAAGAAGATCTTGTCGGTGACCCAGTAGGGCCTCACGACGTCGGGGTCCTGCGGATCGGGCTTCGCGGCCCACTGCGGGCAGTCCTCGCTGTTGAGCGGCTTGCTCGCGCAGCTGAGGCCCGGAGTGACGGGATAGATGCCCATGATCGACAGGTAGCCGGCGGCGTCGCTGTCGGCGGCGACGCCCGAGGGGTAGCCGCCGGTGACGTGGATCGGGGCGAACTCGGGGGCGCTCGCGGCGGTGACGGCGGCTCGCAGGTGCTGCTGCGTGCGCGGGGAGAACAGGCGCAGGCCCCACGAGGCGCACTTCTCCTCGGCTTGCGCCGCGGTGAGCGGCTCGCCGATGAACTTGTCCGGCTCGGGCGGGTTGGGGACCAGAGTGCCCGATGCGTACTTTAAGAATGTGTAGCCGCCGCCGTCGGCTTGCATGTCGCACCACACGGTCACCTGCCTGTCCTCGCGACGGATCGAGTAGAGGCCGGTCTGGGCCGCGTCGCCCCAGCCGGTGCGGATGTCGAGGCACGAGGTCGCCCGCGTGCAGTCGGGGAGGCAGCCGTACATCGGATTGGTGTCGTCGCAGACCTCGCCGTCGGCCGCCTGCAACGTGCCGTCGCCGCAGTGTGGGGAGAAGTCCTTGCAGTACTTGCCGCAGTGGCCGTAGCTGCCGTTCTTGCCCTTGCCGTCGTCGCAGACCTCGTCGCCGATCTTGAGCAGGCCGTCGCCGCAGATGTTCCAGCGGCAGGAGGACGTGCACTCGCGGTCGTCGCCGTTGGCGTCGCCCTGATCGCACTGCTCGGGCACGTCGATCTTGCCGTTGCCGCACGGCGCGGGCGTCGGGTCGCCGGTCGAGCCGCTGTCGCCGTCGCTGCCGCCCGGATCGACGGTGGTGGTCATGATGCCGGGGCCGCTGGTGCCGCTGCTGCTGCTGTCGGTGCCGCTGCCGGTCGACAGCTCGACCGTGGTCGGATCGATCTGCCCGCCGTTGCGATCGAGACAGCCCGCCAGCATCAGAGCCACCGCGACGCGCCAATCGACGCCGACCCGGATGCGAAGAGGGATGCGTGCGTGCATGCGACTCGTTCCCGACGCCGATGAGGGAACAATGGGATTGGGCAAATTGCAACGTTGCACACGCAACCATCGCGCGCCGACCTCTGCCTTTCGCGGAAGTCGGGGGAGGTAGCGAGTGACTAAATTGCGATCTGGCTTACAAAGCTTGCAGTCACTCGCTCGGCGCGGCGACCCGCTGCGGCTGCACGCGAGAGCTTCGCAGCATGTCCTGGAACGGGTTGTCGTCGCGCCAGACGTCGCCCGCGAGCATGCTGATGAGGCCGCGCCGCAGCTGAGGGTCGGGCGTGCGGGCGAAGAACAGGTGCGACACGAGGCGCGTGTGGTAGAAGCGGCGGATCAGCTGCTCGAAGCTGTCGTAGGCGACCTGCATGGTGGCGTGCACCGGGGCCATGAGATCGGCCGCGGCCTCGCGGCCCTCGGCGAGCGCGGGGACGAGGAGGTCGACGGTCCGTTCGGCGCCCAGCATCGCCAGCGAGACGCCCGACGAGAACACCGGATCGAGGAATGCGCAGGCGTCGCCGACGCAGGCCCAGCGCGGGCCGGAGGGGCGAGTGTTCTTGTAGCTCCAGTTGCGGATCGTCCGCGAGGCGCTGCGGGTGGCCCCGGCGGTGAGCCGGCGGCACAGCGGCGAGGCGGCCAGGGCGGCCTCGAAGGCGTCGTCGTCGAGCTTGCCGCGCCACTTCACCAGGCCGACGCTGAGCCGACCGCCGTGCATGGGGATCAGCCAGTGCCAGCCGTCCTCGACGATCAGGACCTTGATGTTGCCCTGCTCACCGAGCTCGGCCCACACCTCGGGCGAGAGGTCGTCGAAGTGGCAGAAGACGGCGGCGCGCCCGAGCTCGTGCAGCGGGGCGATCGTGCGGGCGCCGCGGCCGAGCATGGCGTCCTGGCCGGTGCAGTCGAGGAGGAAGCGGGCCCGGTGCTCCTCGCGGTCGGTGACGACGCGGACGTGATCGCCTATGAACTCGATGTCGCGCACGCGCTCGCCGAAGCGGATGTCGGCGCCGCGGCTCCTGGCGACGTCGCACAGCATGGTGTCGAAGGTGGCGCGGTCGACCTGCCACGCGTGCGGGGGCGTGCCCTCGAGGCCGTCGGCGAAGCTGAAGAAGGCGAACTCGCCGGTGCGCTCGTCGATGAACTCGGCGCCCTGCTTGAACTGCCAGCTCGTGCGATCCATGGCGACGCCGAGGCGGGCGAAGATCGGCAGGTCGATCGGCAGCAGCGACTCGCCGATGTGGAAGCGCGGGAACACGTCCTTGTCGAGCGCGACGGCCCGGACGCCCGCCTGCGCGAGCAAGTTGGCGGCAGTCGATCCGGCCGGGCCGGCCCCGACGATCAGGACGTCGTGCATGGCCGGGTCATACCATGCCGCCGTTGATCCCGATCACCTGACCGGTGATGTACGCGGCGGCGTCGCTGGCGAGGAACGCGACCAGCGCGGCGACCTCGGGGGCGGTGCCGAGCCGTTGCGCCGGGATCCGCGGCATCACGTGGTCGAGCGGGACGTCCTTGATCATGTCGGTGTCGACGAGGCCGGGGGAGACCGCGTTGACTGTGACGCCCTTGCGGGCGAGCTCCAGCGCCAGCGATTTGGTCGCGCCGATGACGCCGGCCTTGGCCGCGGCGTAGGCGACCTGGCCGCGGTTGCCGAGCTGGGCCGAGACGGAGCTCATGGTGATGATCCGGCCCCACTTGCGCCGCACCATCGGCATGATCACCGGGCGGGTGACGTTGTAGAAGCCGCCCAGGCTGGTCCGAAGGACAGCTTCCCAGTCGGCCCGCTCGAGCGCGGGGAACGGGGCGTCGCGGGCGATCCCGGCGTTGTTGACGAGGACACCGAGCGGCCGCGGGTCGGCGAGGATGGCGTTCATCGCCGCATCGGCGGCCGCGTCGTCGCCGACGTCGAAGCGGCTGAGGACGACCTCGCCGCCGGCGGCTCGGATCCGGGCGGCGACGGCCTCGGCGGCCGCGTCGTCGCTGCGGTAGTTGAGGATGATGGGGTGGCCGGCGGCCGCGAGGGCCTCGGCGATCGCAGCGCCGATCCCTCGACTGGCGCCGGTGACGAGCGCGCGTGGCTTCATGCGGGGCTCCCTGCGGAGGTGCTGGGTGGGGCGGTGGTGACGACGGAGAGCACGGCCTCGGCCAGCGGCTGGCCGCGGCGCGTGACTGCGGCGCGGTACTCGGCCATGGCGCCGGCGAACACGCGGGTGGCGACGATCTGCAGCGGGTCGCCGACGGCGAGGTGCTCGGCGTGCAGCTCGAGGTTGCGGCAGGCGGCGATCAGGCCGAGCGCGGGCGGCTGATGGTCGGCGCGCGCGCGCAGGCCGGCGAACGCGGCGATTGTTTGGGCCATGTACTCGAGCAGGGCCGAGGCGTGGACCCGGCCGTCGACGACGAACAGGTTGTCGGGGCGGACCTGCGCGGCGCAGGTGATGCCGTCGTCGCCGGCGGCCACGACCTCGTCGAGCAGCAGCATCGGCGGGCGCTGCGGGACCAACTCGGCCACCGGCGGGAAGTCGGCGGTCATGCCCCGGCTCCGAGCGCGCACTGCCAGCCGACCGCGAGGTGCGGCTCGAGGGCGATCCGCGCCGGGGCGCCGGCGGCCAGCGCCTCGACCAGCGCGAGCGCGGCGGCGCACGGGTTGGCGGCCAGGGCGGCCGGGACCGGACGTGGCGCGGGGAGCATGTCATTCGCGCCATGTTCGAGGCGACATGTCCTCATGGGCATGTCGCCGGGGACAGGCGCCGAAAGGGCGAAGGCGGCGGCGAACGGGTCCCAGCGGCGGCCGGCGGCCAGCGGCTCGGGCAGCGGCTCCTCGGCGAGCACGAGCACCACGTCGCCCTCGCCGGCGGCCACGAGGGCGGCGCACTCGACGAGGCCCATGGCGAGGGTCGAGAGGCCGGCTGACAGGGCGGCGTTGCCGGCCCGGTTGCCGGTGGCGATCGAGACGTAGCCGGCCGCCGTGTTGTGGACGCTGTTGTGGAACTTGGTCGGCGACAGCGGCTCGCCGGGGACGAGCAGGGCGGCGAGGAGGTCGAGGGTGGTGCGGATCTCGCCGTAGACGGAGCCGTACACGAGGGTGGCCGCGGCCCGGTCGACGCCGCCGTCCTGCAGCGCCTGGGCGGCCACCTCGGCGGCCATGCGGGTGAGCAGGCTGGTGCGCCGCCGCATCATCGGTGGCAGCAGCTCGGCCTTCGGGGCGGCCGGCTCGGTCGGAGGCGCCTGTCCTTCGGGCCAGGTGTCGGGCCGGGCCCGCCAGGCGGCGAGGTCGGGGTAGCCGGGGGTCCAGAACCCGAGGCCGCGGACGGCGAAGGCGAGCGCGCTCATGCCGGGCCTCCGACGCGGGCCGCGGGCAGCGGGCAGGATGAACATCGGGACATGTCCCGATGAACATGTCTGGAAGCGCAGGCGCTCATGCCGGGCCTCCGACGAGGACGCTGCAGTTGCTGCCGCCGAAGGCGAACGAGTTGCTCAGCGCGGCGCGGGTGGGGACGTCGCGGCGGGCGGTGACCACGTCGACCGCGAGGGTGTCGTCGAGCGGGTCGGCGCCGACGCTGGCGGGCAGGTAGCCGCCGGCGATGGCGTCGATGACGAAGGCGACCTCGGTGGCGCCCGCGGCCCCGAGCATGTGCCCGGTGTAGCCCTTGGTGGCGACCACCGCGGGCGCAGGGGCCCCGGCGAACACCGCCCGGATCGCCGCGCTCTCCATGCTGTCGTTCTGCTTGGTGCCGGTGCCGTGGGCGTTGACGTGGTCGACGTCGGCGGCGGAAAGGCCGGCGTGCTGGAGCGCGCGCTCCATCGCCATGCGCGCGCCGAGGCCCTCGGGGTGCGGGCTCGTCATGTGGTAGGCGTCGGAGCTCTCGCCGACGCCGAGCAGGCGGGCCGGGCCGTCACCTGTCCGTTCGACCAGGAGCAGCGCGGCGCCCTCGCCGATGTTGATGCCGGCCCGCTCGCGCGAGAACGGACGACATGGCCGCGAGGACAGGACCTCGAGGCCGGCGAAGCCGCGCACGGTGAGGCGGCACAGGCTGTCGACGCCGCCGACCAGGACCGCGTCGCACAGGCCGGCGGCGAGCAGCCGCTGGGCCGAGGCGAACACCTTGGCGGAAGAGGAGCAGGCGGTCGAGACGACGTAGGCCGGGCCGCCGAGGCCGCCGCCGAGGACGCGGGCGACGTGCAGGACGGCGTCGAGGGCGTGCGAGGTCTCGACGTCGTAGGCGGCCGGGAGGGCGCCGCCGTGGGCCTGCGCGTGGGCGTAGGCGGTCTCGCTGGCCTCGATGCCGCCGGTGCTGGTGCCGAGGACGATGGCGACGCGGTCCGAACCCCAGCGGGCGCGCGCGCGGTCCAGCGGGGCCTGCAGCTCGGCCAGGGCGACCGCGGCGATCCGCGCCTGCCGGGTGTCGCGGACCGGGCCGAGGAAGCCGGGCAGCGACGGCAGCGGGGTCGGGATGGCGCCGACGACCGCGTCGAGCTCGAACTCGGCGGGGCACGGGCCGAGGCCGGAGCGACCGGCACGCAAGGCGGCGAGCACGGCGGCGGTGCTGTCGCCCATGCCGTTGCACAGGGCCATGGCAGTGATGGGGTACGGCTGCATGACGGCGAGGGCGGGCGCGGCCGTTCAGAGGCCGGGGGCCGGGAAGGCGCGCAGGAACTCGCGCACGCGGCCGCGGTGGACCTCGCAGCGGGCGTCGTCGGCGTTCTCGACGGCGAGGGCGATGCCGTCGGCGATCAGGTCGGCGACGACGGGCATGTGGTGGGTCTCGATGCCGCGCGAGGTGATGGCGGCCAGGCCGATGCGCAGGCCCGAGGGATCGAACGGCTTGCGCGGGTCGAACGGGATGGCGTTGGCGTTGAGCTCGATGCCGCAGCGGTTGAGCACGCGCGCGACGTGGCGGCCGCCCTGGCCGGTGGGCGTCAGATCGACGAGCAGCAGGTGGTTGTCGGTGCCGCCGGACACGAGGACGTGGCCGCGGGCGATGAGGGCCTCGGCGAGGGCCTGGGCGTTGGCGACGATCTGGTGGGCGTAGTCGCGGAAGCTCGGCTGCAGCGCCTCGCGGAAGGCGACTGCCTTGGCGGCTGTGGTGTGGCAGTGCGGGCCGCCCTGCAGGCCGGGGAATACTGCCTTGTCGATCGCGGCCGCGTGCGCGGCCTTGCTGAGGATCAGGCCGCCGCGCGGGCCGCGGAGCGTCTTGTGCGTGGTGGTGGTGACGACGTCGGCGTGCGGCACGGGGCTCGGGTGCGCGCCGCCGGCGACGAGGCCGGCGATGTGCGCGATGTCGGCCGCGAGGTAGGCCCCGACCTCGCGCGCGATCGCGGCGAAGCCGGCGAAGTCGAGCTGGCGCGGGTAGGCCGAGTGACCGACCCAGATCAGCTTGGGCCGGTTGGCGAGCGCGATGCTGCGGACCTCGTCGAGGTCGATGCGGTGGTCGTCGGGGCGGACGCCGTACTGGACGGCCTTGTAGTAGATGCCGGTGGCGCTGACCTTCCAGCCGTGGGTGAGGTGACCGCCCGCGGGGAGAGCCAGCCCCATGATGGTGTCGCCGGTTTGGCACAGGGCGAGCAGCGCGGCCAGGTTGGCCGGCGATCCGCTGTAGGGCTGGACGTTGGCGTGATCGGCCCCGAACAGCTCGCGCGCGCGGGCGATGGCCAGCGACTCGATCGGGTCGACGAAGTCCATGCCCTCGTAGTAGCGCTTGCCCGGGTAGCCCTCGGCGTACTTGTTGGTGAGGCTGGTGCCGGTCGCGGCGAGCACGGCCTTCGACACGTAATTCTCGCTGGCGATGAGGCGCAGGCTGTCGCGCTGGCGCGCGTCCTCCTGCTCGATCAGCGCGAAGATCTCAGGGTCGGCGGCGGAGAGCTCGGGATCGCGGGCGTGCACGCCCGAGGTTTTCCTGCTCGAAGGGCCGCGGAGTCAAGCCCGGCGCGCCGCGTCGGCCGGGTCCCGAGGCGGCCCCGAGTTCGCCGCAGGCCCGGACGGCGAATGCCGTTTCGCGTCCCGCCGCAGCGGCGCTGCAGCCGCTCCCCTGCAAACAGGGGCGCCGCACGCCTCCAGGCCCACAACGCCGCCGGCCCTTGATACCATGCAGCGGTGGGCGAGGCGGCGAGGACGGGCGAGGGGCCTTTCGCGGAAGGCCCGCCGAGCGCGCGCAGCACCGCCGGGGCCCATTCCGACCTCGATCAGTCGCACCTGACCGGGGTCGAGACGCTGGTCGAGTCGCCGTCGATCGACGAGGTCCAGGCGCTCAAGTTCGAGCGCGGGGCGGCGATCGAGCGCTACACGGTGCTCGACCGCATCGGCGCGGGGGCGATGGGCGTGGTCTACACCGCCTACGACCCGCGGCTCGACCGCCGGGTGGCGCTCAAGATCATGCACGCCCGCCCCGGCCACCGCGCCGACGAGATCGTCGGCCGACTGCTGCGCGAGGCCCAGGCGCTGGCCAGGCTGCAGCACCCGAACGTGGTCGCCATCTACGACGCCAACCGCATCGGCGAGCTGGTGTACCTGACGATGGAGCTGGTCGACGGGCACAACCTGTCGCGCTGGCTCAAGGACGGCAAGCGGACCAGCCAGGAGATCCTCGACACCTTCGTGGCCGCCGGCCGCGGGCTGGCGGCCGCGCACAAGGCCGGGATCGTCCACCGCGACTTCAAGCCCGATAACGTGCTGGTCGGCCGCGACGGCCGGGTGCGCGTGGTCGACTTCGGCATCGCCCGCGGCGCGGAGGGGCCCGAGTTCACGGCTGTCCCTCGGGACATGTCCGAGAACATCTCGACGCCGCCGAGCGCGTCGATGTCGGCGAGCCTGTCGCCGTTCGCCACCACCGACCGCGGCAACCACCCGGCGCCGCTGGCCGACACCGACCCGGCGGCGGCCAAGCTGCAGGCGGTCGCGCTGGCCTCGCAGGCGCCGGCGACGGGGCTCGACTCGGCGATCGCGGGGCTGTCGTCGATGCGATTGACGCGGACCGGCGCGCTGGTCGGCACGCCGGCCTACATGGCGCCGGAGCAGCACATGGGGCAGCGCGTCGATGCCCGCGCGGACCAGTTCGCGTTCGCGGTGGCGCTGTTCGAGGCGCTGTTCAAGGCCCACCCGTTCCCCGCCAAGAATTACGTGCAGCTGACGACGAGCGTGCTCAGCGGCAAGATCGACGCCACGCCGGTGCGCACGTCGGTGCCGCTGCACGTGCGGCGGGCGATCCTCCGCGCGCTGGCGGTCGAGCCGAGCCAGCGGTTCGAATCGATGGACGCGATGCTCGCCGCGCTGGCGCCGACGGAACGGCGGCGGCGCACGATCTTCGGCGCGCTGGCGGTGGCGGGCGTGGCGGCGACGGTGACCGGCGGGATCGTGTGGGCGCAGGTCAAGCCGCCGGGCTGCGAGGGCGCGGACCGCCACCTCGTCGGGGTGTGGGACGAGGGCATCAAGGAGCGGGCGCGGCAGGCGTTCCTCGAGACCGGGCAGCCGTACGCGGCGCGCGCGGCCGAGACCGCGACGGCCGCCCTCGACGAGTACGCGGCGACGTGGGTGGCGATGCGCCGCGAGGTCTGCGAGGCGTCGCTGGTCCACCACGAGCAGTCGCCGCTGCTGCTCGACCGCCGCATGGCCTGCCTCGATCGCCACCTCGAGCAGCTGCAGGCGACCGCGGCGCTGTTCTCCGAGGCGGACCGCGAGGTGGTGCAGCGCGCCGCGGTCGCGGTCGAGGGGCTGCCCGACCTGAAGGCCTGCGCCGACGCCGAGCAGCTGATGCAGGGCCCCGGGCGCGGGCTCGCCAGCCGCGAGGAGGTCGCGCGGCTCGAGGGCATCCTGGCCCACGCGGTGGCCAAGCGGCACGCGGCCAAGTACGCGGCGGCGCAGGGCCTGGCCGAGCGCGCGCTGCAGGAGGGGCGCGCGACCGGGGCGGGGGCGATCGAGGCGCGGGCGCTGATCACCCTCGGGCAGATCGCGGCCGACCAGGGCCGCTTCGAGCAGGCGGTCGAGCTGCACACGCGGGCGATCGCGGCGGCGGAGGCCGGCGCGGTCGACCCGATGCGCGGGCAGGCGATGGCCGAGCTCGGGCTGGTGCTCGGCGGGCTGCAGCAACGCCACGCCGAGGGCGAGCGGATGCTGCAGCTGGCGGCGGCCACCGACCTGCGCGTAGGGGCAGGGCCCATCGAACAGGCGCGAAGGGACATCTCGCTCGGCATCGTGCGGACGGCCCGCGGCGAGCACGAGGGCGCGCGCCAGACGCTGCTGGCCGCGGTCGAGGTGCTGCGCGCGGCGCCGGCGTCGTCGCGGCTGCTGCTGATCGCGGCCTTCAACGCGCTCGGCTCGCTCGAGGACAAGCGCGGGCGCGACGAGGCGGCGCGCCGGTACTTCGGCGACGCGCTGGCGCTGGCCGAGGATCGCCTCGGACCCGACCACCCCGACGTCGCGTCGGTGCTCAACAACATCGCCGTCCTCGAGATGCGGGCCGGTCGCTTCGACCAGGCGATCGCCGCGCTCGAGCGGGCGCTCGACATCCGCGTGCGCACGCTCGGGCCGGACCACCCCGAGATCGCGTCGACGCGGATGAACCTCGGCAGCGCGCTGGTGTTCACCGGCGACTACGCGCGCGCGAGCGGCGACTTCGAGGCGGCGGCGGGGGTGCTGCGGCGGGCGTCGGGGCAGGAGGGGCGGCTGGTCGATGCCCTGTACAACCTCGCCAACAGCTACCACCTGCAGCACGACTACGCCCGCGCGGTGCCGATCTACGAGGAGGCGCTGGCTCGGGGCCAGGCGCTGTTCGGCCCCGACGACCCCGAGGTGGCGTATCCGCTGCACGGCCTCGGCGTGGCGCTGGTCGAGCTCGGGCGCCTCGAGGAGGCCCGGCCGCTGCTCGAGCGGGCGCTGGCGATCCGCACCCGCAAGGACGTGCAGCCGGTCGACCTGGGCGAACTGCGGTTCGCGCTCGCCCGCGCGGTCGCGGGCCGCGACCGTCCGCGGGCGCTGACGTTGGCGTCGGAGGCGCGGGCCGACTACGCCGGCGATCACGCCGACGAGGACGTCTCGCGGGTCGACGCCTGGCTGCTGGCCCACGTCGCTCGCTGAAGCGGCGCCGCCGCGGCCGGGTCTTCGGGTGAGAAGACTGTTCGGACATGTTCATTCGGACATGTCCGATGGGGCTCCTTACATCGTCGCAATCGGGCGCACCCGCGCGAGCGATCCTGGCCGGCGCGCCGACGCGCGCGCGATGTAACGTGTTTGTATGTACCTGCGACTGATCCATTGGCCGCCCGGGCTACGCTCATTCAGCGGGGGATCCGGGCAACTTGCGCCCGGGCGAGAGACAGCATGCCGACACCGAAGCTGAGGCGAGATCTGGTCCTGAAGACGGGGGTCGCGGCGGGGCCCGTGGCCAACCTCGACATCGACCTGAACGCGTCGTTCACGACCGAGCTGACCGGGACGACGATCAAGTGGGAGGACGAGAGCTCGAGCGATCCCGAGGAGCAGACCAAGTTCAAGATGTCCTTCCTCAACGTCGGCGGCGCGAACGTCGGCGCCCTCACCATCAAGCTGGTCGGCAACCCGTGCCCCGACGTGCCGGCGACGGTGACCAAGACGGCCCGCCAGACCACCGATCCGACGGCCACCACCGGCACCGTGACCCTGCTCGACCCGGCCGACGACACCTTCGAGCGGGTGTGGCGGCAGGCGGTCAACAACTCGCGGGTCCAGGTGGTCGACAACGTGGCCAAGATCGACATCCGGGCCAAGGCCGAGGCCGGCTACGTCGTGAATCAGGCCGTCGGCACGGCGACCGACAACTCCCTGATCGTCAACTACGCCTTCGTCGACGCCACCGGCACCGCGGTGGTGTCGGGCAGCGTCCGCTTCGACACCTCGTCGACGGCGTCCGCGGGTTACACGCTCGGCAACGTCCGGGTCGTCGACACCGACTCCGGCGCGAGCGCCCGGCGCCGCTAGCGTCGGCGCGGGCGGACCTCGGCGGCTGCGCGATCGGACAGGCTCCGATGCGCGGCCGCGCGATGCGTCCCCCAGGGGCGGACGCGTGTCCTACCTCGGAGCTCGATCTACGCCGTCGATCGCGTCGGCCGACGCGGTGTATCCTTGACGGCATGATCGCGGGCCCGCCCTTGATTGAGCCGGCGTCGCCGCGGCTGGTGCCGGTGTGGCGCGAGCTGCTGTGCGACGGCATCACCCCCGTCGAGGTCTACGCCCGCTTGCGGGCCTACGCGCGCGGCGGCGGCTCGGGGCCGCCCGACCTGCCCGGCGTCAGCTTCCTGCTCGAGAGCGCGGGCGGGGCCGGCGAACGGTGGGCCCGCTACAGCGTGGTCGGCGTCGGCGCGCGAGCCCACGTGCGCGGGGTGTGGAACGGCTACGACCTCGACGTGACGATCACCCCGGGGCCCGGCTTCTCGCTGCCGCCCGGGGTCGAGACGAAGAGCCGCGGCCTGGCCGGCATCGCCGCGCTGCAGCGGGCCTACGAGAGCCCGCCGCGGCCCGATCTGCCGCGCTTCTGGGGCGGCCTGGTCGGCGTGTGGGGCCACGACGCGGCGCGGGTGTTCGATCCCATCCCGGCCGTACCTGGCCTTTCGGTCATGTCGAGCGATCTGCCGGCGGTCGAGCTGGTGGCGAGCGACACTCTGGTGGTGTTCGACAACTTCTCGAACCGCGTGCGCGTGCTGGCGACCGCGTGCGCCGAGAGCGAGGGCGGGGCGGAGGCGGCGGAGGCGGCCGCGCGGGCCCGCGTCGACGCGGTGGCGCGGGCGCTGCACGGACCCTCGGTGCTGGGTCCGCGGCGGGTTCCCGACGTCGCGCCGCCGGCGACCGAGGTGGCGGCGCCGTGGTCGCGCGAGAAGTACCGGGCGTCGATCGCGGCCGCGCGCGAGCACATCATGGCCGGCGACATCTTCCAGGTCGTGCTGTCGCAGCGGTTCGTGAGCCAGCGCGACGGGATCGACCTGCTCGACGTCTACCGCATGCTGCGGGTCGGCAACCCGGCGCCGTACATGTACCTGTTCGACCTGCCGGCGGCGGCGCTGACGGGCGCGTCGCCGGAGGTGCTGGTCCGCTGCGACCGCGACGCGCTGGCGCCCGCGGTGACGGGGGCCTCGAGCAGCGAGGTGGGCCCGCAGTCGGGCCTGCGCGTGACTGTGCGGCCGATCGCGGGCACCCGGCCGCGCGGGCGCGACGCGATCGAGGACGAGGCGCTGGCCAGCGAGCTGCTGGCCGATCCGAAGGAGCGCGCCGAGCACCTCATGCTGGTCGACCTCGGGCGCAACGACCTCGGGCGCGTCAGCGTGGCCGGCAGCGTGCGGGTGTCGGAGTCGTTCTCGATCGAGCGCTACAGCCGGGTGATGCACATCGTCAGCGAGGTGCAGGGCGAGCTGCGGCCGGAGCTGACGGCGCTCGACGCCCTGCGCGCGACGTTCCCCGCCGGCACGCTGAGCGGGGCGCCGAAGATCCGCGCGCTGCAGATCATCGACGCGCTCGAGCCGGCGCCGCGCGGCTGGTACGGCGGCGCCGTCGGCTACCTCGGCTACGACGGCGGGGCCGACTTCGCCATCTGCATCCGCTCGCTGGTCGCCGTCGGCGAGGAGTTCCGGGTCCAGGCCGGCGCGGGGGTCGTGTACGACTCGTCGCCGGAGGGCGAGGACAACGAGTGCCACGTCAAGGCGAGCGCGGTGCTGCGCGCGATCGCGGCGGCGGCCGAAGGAGGTGCAGCGTGAGCGCGAACGACAACCCCGCGGTCACTGCCGTCGACGCGGCCCCGCCGCTGCCCGGCGGCCAACGCCTGCGACCGGCCGGCGCGCCGCGGCCAGGCTGCCGCGTGCTGGTGATCGACAACTACGACTCGTTCACCTTCAACCTGGTGCAGTACCTGCTGCAGCTCGGCGCGGTGGTCGACGTCCACCGCAACGACGCGGTCAAGCTCGAGCAGGTGCTGGCCGACGCGCCGAGCCACATCGTCCTGTCCCCGGGGCCAGGTACGCCGGCCGAGAGCGGGGTGTGCCAGGACCTGTGCCGCCGGCTGGCCGAGGCCGACGCGCCGGCGATCCCGGTGCTCGGGGTGTGCCTCGGCCACCAGACGCTGTGCGAGGTGCTGGGCGCGCGGGTCGAGCGGGCCGGGCGGATCATGCACGGCAAGCTGTCGCCGATGCTGCACGACGCCACGGGGGTGTTCGCCGGGCTGCCGTCGCCGTTCATGGCCACGCGCTACCACAGCCTGGTCGCGGTCGAGAGCACGCTGCCGGCTTCGCTGATCCCCAACGCCCGCACCGACGCCGGCGAGCTGATGGGCGTGCGCCACGCGACGCGGCCGCTGCACGGGGTCCAGTTCCACCCCGAGTCGGTGCTCAGCGAGCACGGCCACGCGATGCTGCGCACCTTCCTCGAGATACCTGTCCCATCGAACATGGCGGTGACGACATGACCGAAGGGGCAGACGACGAGGCGCTGCGGCGCGGGCTGGGCCGGCTGGTCCGCGCCGAGGCGCTCGACGAGGCCGAGGCGCTGGCGATCTTCCGCGAGATCGTGGCCGGCGCGGCCGACCCGGCGCAGATCGGCGGGCTCCTGGTGGCCCTGGCGATCCGCGGCGAGACGGCGCCGGTGATCGCGGGCGCGGTGCGGGCGATGCGAGAGGCGGTGGTGCCGGTGCCGCTGCGCGAGGGCGGGGCGATCGACACCTGCGGGACCGGCGGCAGCGGGGTGGCCCGACGCAACGTGTCGACCGCGGTGGCGATCGCGGCGGCGGCCTGCGGGGCGCGGGTGGCCAAGCACGGCAACCGCGGGATCTCGAGCCCGTGCGGCTCGGCCGACGTGCTGGCCGCCCTCGGCGTCGACATCACTGCGCCGCCCGAGCGCGTCGGCCAGTGCGTCGACGAGGTCGGCGTCGGCTTCATGTTCGCGCCCAGCCTGCACCCGGCGATGCGCCACGCGGCCGGCCCGCGCAAGGCGCTGGGGCTGCGCACCCTGTTCAACCTGGTCGGGCCGATGTGCAACCCCGCGGGGGTGCGCCGGCAGGTGATCGGCGTGTTCGACCCGGGCAAGGTCGAGGCGATGGCGGCCGCCCTGGGCGCCCTCGGCAGCGAGCGCGTGTTCGTGGTCCACGGCTTCTTCGCCGGCGCGGACCGGCCCGGGATCGACGATCTCAGCCCCGAGGGGCCGAGCACGGTGGCCGAGTGGCACCGCGGCGCGCTGCGCACGTACACGCTGCGCCCGGCCGACGCCGAGCTGCCGGAGGTGCCGA
This sequence comes from Nannocystis sp. RBIL2, assembly GCF_026626745.1. GTDB lineage: Bacteria > Myxococcota_A > Polyangia > Nannocystales > Nannocystaceae > Nannocystis. Next base: position 712,318 of record NZ_JAPNJW010000001.1, on the reverse strand, counting down.
TCGCGGCGATCGCCGGCGACGACGCGGCCGGCAACGCGAGCGCGCTGCGGGCCGTCCTGGCCGGCGAGCCGGGGGCCTACCGTACAAGTGTGCAGTACAGCGGGGCGCTGGCCCTGCTGGCGGCCGGCGACGACGGCATCGAGACGCTGCCGGCCAAGGCGCGGGCGATCGGCGCCGCGCTCGAAGACGGCCGGGCCGCGGCGGTGCTCGACCGGCTCGTCGCCGCCAGCCGCGCTGCGCTACCCTGAGGGCAGGACATGAGCGACAAAGGCAGCACGTACCTCGACAAGATCCTGGCCGCCAAGCGGGCCGAGCTCGCCGCCCCCCGGGCGACCCGCTCGGGAGCGCTGACCGACCGCGAGCTGATCGAGCTCGGCGCCCGCCTCCCGCGCCCGCGCGACTTCATCGGCGCGCTGCGCGAGGGCCCGCGCCCGGGGATCATCGCCGAGTTCAAGCGCGCGTCGCCCAGCGCCGGCGTCCTGCGCGAAGGCGCCGACGCGCGCCAGATCGCGATGCTCTACGCGGCCGGCGGCGCGACCTGCATGAGCGTGCTGTGCGACCGGCACTTCCAGGGCTCGCTCGAAGACCTCCGGACGGTGCGCCAGAGCGTGGCGCTGCCGCTCCTGGCCAAGGACTTCATCCTCGAGAAGACCCAGATCGTCGAGGCCAAGCGGGTCGGGGCCGACTGCGTGCTGCTGATCGTCGCCGCCCTGCCGGCGCCGCAGCTGCGCAACCTGATCGAGTTCTCCCACACGCTCGAGATGCAGGTGCTGTGCGAGACCCGCGACGAGGCGGAGATCGATCGCGCCATGGCAGCCGGGGCGAAGCTGATCGGGGTCAACTCGCGCGACCTGCAGACGTTCGAGCTCGACCCCGACCGCGCGGCCAAGCTGCGCAAGTACGTGCCCAAGAGCTTCACGTACGTGGCCGAGAGCGGGGTCCGGACCATCGACGACGCGCTCCGCCTGCGCGACTCGGGGGCCGACGCGCTGCTGATCGGCAGCTACTTCATGACCGCCGACCAGCCGGGCGAGGCGCTGCGCGACCTGGTGATGGCGCTGTGAGGCTGGCCTTCAGACGCGGTGCGGCGAGGCGAGGCGAGGGCGCGCAGCGCCTGGCTTCGGGGACATGTTCTTCTGGACAGGGCGAGAAGGACAGGTCGGTACCCGCATGGTGGTGAAGCTCAAGGTGTGCGGGGTGACCCGCGCCGAGGATCTGGCGGCCTGCGTCGAGCTCGGAGTCGACGCGGTCGGGATCAACCTGTGGAGCGGGTCGCGCCGCGGCCTGTCGCTGGCCGAGGCAGAGGCGCTGCTGCGCGCGGTCGACCCGCCGCGCTCGCTCGAGCGCGTGGGAGTGTTCGTCGAGCCGTCGGCCGACGAGGTCCGCCGCGCGGCCGAGACGCTGGCGCTCGACCTCGTGCAGATCGTCGGCGCCGAAGAGGTGACGGGCTACGGGCTGCCGTACCTGTGGGTGATCCGCGGCACGCCTGCCCTGGCCGAACTGCTGCCGCCGAAGCCCCGGCCAGCGCGCGCGCTGCTCGACGCGGCGGTGCCCGGCTACGGCGGGGCAGGCCAGACGACCGACTGGGGCTGGGCCGCGGCGGCGGTGCAGCAGCTCGCAGGGCTCGAGGTGTGGCTGGCCGGCGGGATCACGCCGGAGAACGCGGCGCAGGCGATCGCGCAGGTCCGCCCGGCCGGGCTCGACGTCGCCAGCGGGACGGAGCTGGCGGGGGCGCGCCGCGGAGAGAAGGACCGCGCGGCGATCGTGGCGCTGCTGGCGGCCTGTCGCGCGGCAACATGAACGATCGGGCATGCTCGGAAGGGCATGTCTGCCGGGGCATGTTTAATAGAGCATGCTCGAATGGGCATGTTGGACGCCGCTGAAGCGCCCGGGAGCTGGGTCGTGGCCGCGCACGCGGGTGATGCCGCTGCGTGCGAGCGCTGCGCTCGGGCCTCGCGCGAGACGAGCGTCGGCGGTCCGGGTATGCTCGCCGGGTGACGAGCGTCTCGCGGCCGGTGCCGGCGGCGGCTCCGTGGGCGGAGTCGATGTTCTCGTTCGGGGTCACCGGCACCAACGGCAAGACTTCGACGACGTGGATGCTGGCGGCGGCGGTGCGGGCGGCCGGGATGTCGGTGCTGCGGGTGTCGACGCTCGGGGTCGCGTTCGACGACGAGGCGTGGCCGCGCGGCAAGCGGTTCACCGACTTCGTGGCCACGCTCGCGCGGGCGCACGAGCGCGGGGCCAGGCACGCGGTGATCGAGACCACCAGCCACGCGCTGGCGCAGGGCTACGCGCGCAGCTGGCGGTTCGACCTCGGGGTGTTTACCAACTTGTCGGTCGATCACTTCGGCACGCACGGCAGCTGGGAGCACTACCTGGCGGCCAAGGCCCAGCTGTTCATGCACCTGGGGCCCGGACGCGTGGCGGTGCTCAACGCGGCCGACAAGCACGCGCTGTTCGTCGACCAGGCGATCCCCGCCGACGTGGAGCGGCGGTGGTTCGCGGCGCCAGGTCGCGGGCCGCGGCTGCGCGCGGCGGACCTCGAGGCCGAGGCGATCGAGGTCGAGGCGACCGGGACGCGGGTGGTGCTGCGCCCGTCGCCGGCCGCGACTGCGCTCGGCGGGGCGCTCTTTACGAGGATGGTGGGCGAGGTGTTCGCCGAGAACGCGCTGACGGCCGCGCTCGCGGGGCTCGCGGCCGGGCTGCCGGGCGAGGCGGTGGCGCGCGGGATCGCCGAGTGCCCGATCGTGCCGGGACGCTTCGAAGTGCTGGCCCACGGGCCTGGCCGGCCGACGATCGCGGTCGACTATGCGCACTCGCCCGACGCGCTGACGCATACGTGCGCGACGGCGCGGCGGCTGGCGGGGCCGCAGGGGCGAGTGTTGGTGGTGTTCGGCGCAGGTGGCAACTCGACGCCAGAGAAGCGCGCGCCGATGGGCGCGGCAGTCGGCGCGCTGGCCGACGTGGCGCTGGTGACGAGCGACAACCCGCGCGACGAGGCGCCGGAGGCGATCGCGGCCGCAGTGGTGGAAGGGCTGCAGGGCGGTCGCGCGGGGTGGTCGATCGTTCTCGACCGCGGGCGGGCGATCGCCGAGGCGGTCGCGGCGGCCGGGGCTGGCGACGTGGTGGTGATCGCCGGCAAGGGCCACGAGGAGGGGCAGACGGCGCGCGGGCAGACGCGGCCGTTCTCCGACGTCGCTGAGGTGCGGCGGCTCGTCGAAGGTTGGCATGTGCCTGAAGGGACATGACCGAGAGGTCATGTGGATTTTCAGGTCGCCGGGGGCGGCCGCGCGGGTGACATGCCCTTTCGGGCATGTCCATACAATCATCTCAGCAGTCGGCCTCGTCGGCGCCGTCGGGGCAGTCGTCGGCCATGTCGCACTTCCAGGTCGCCGGGATCTCGGTGCCGTTGGTGCAGAGGAAGGCCTCGAGGCCGCAGCCGGTGACCTCGTCGGAGTTGTCGAGGCAGTCGGGGACCTCGTCGCAGGCCCAGGTCGCGGGGATCTCCTTCTTGTCGGTGCAGGTGAAGGCCTCGAGGCCGCAGCCGCTGACCTCGTCGGAGCCGTCAGGACAGTCGGGGTTCTCGTCGCAGACCCACGCCGGGTTCTCGAGTGCGGTACCGTCGCTGCAGACGAAGCCCTCGCCGGTGGTGCCCGCGGTGGCCTCGGTGGTGCCCGCGGTGGCCTCGGTGGTGCTGGTCGGGGTTTCGGTGGTCGTCGGCGCGCTGGTGCCGGTGTCGGTGCCGTCGGTCGTCTCGCCCGCCGTGCCGGTGCTGGTCGTGTCGTCCGTGGTGCCGGCGGTGCTCTCGGTCGTGGTCGTCTCGGGGCCGATGTTGGTATCGGAGAGACCGCCGAGGTTGATCGTGCAGCCGGCTGTGGCGACGCCCTGGCTCATGAGGGCGGCGACGGACAAAAATTTGGCGAGGTCGATGTTCATCGTGCCGGCGAATGTGCCACGGGCCGGCGCGCAGGGGCGCGCGCGGCCCATGTGCCGGCGCGCGCGATTCAGGTCGGCGCGAGGCGGACGGTGACCTCTGCGCTCGGATCGAAGGGCGAGCCCTTGACGTCGGCGATGCATTTGACGACGAGCCGCACCCGCGGATCACGCGTGGCGGCGTTCGGATCGGGGAAGCCGTTGCGCGCGAGGATGCCGGCGAGGTCGACCTCGCTCACCAGCCACGGCTGGGTGATGACCTGCCCGGGCTTGAGGTCGCAGGGCATCTTGAGGCAGCTGTCCGAGTAGCTGACGTTCGGATCGGGATCCTTCTCGGCGCGGGCGAGGTTCGGCGAGTCGATGTCGTCCTTCTTGATGTACAGCCACACCTCGTACTTGGTCGCCAGCAAGGTGCACTCCTGCTGCGCGGTGATCACCATCGTGCCCTTGAGGACCGAGTCGGTGACCGGGAAGGTGGCGGTCTCCGCCGGTTGACGCTCGATGACGGTGATGGCGACGCTCGCCATGTTCTTGCCGCCGAGGAACTGCTTGGCCTTGTCGAAGAATCCCATGGCGACGAGAGGTACCACGTCGGTGCACGGGGCGACGATTCCGCGCGGCGATCGATGACGCCGCGAACCGGTGCGATTCGTGGTGGTTCGTCGTGCCCGTCGGCGGCTCGCCCGGGTCGCGGGCGACGGCCGTGCGCCGCGGTAATCGACGTTCCGCGGCGACGGCCCACCTCGACCGACACGAATGATTTCACCCGAGGCTGACGCGGACCGGCGGGGCAAAGGCGGGCGGGCGATCGCTGACTGCGGCGCCGTGCACCGCGGCCTGGTAGCGGTCGCCGAACATCGCGTACGGGGTGGTGACGGGCGGCGCGCTGGCCTCGTCGAGGCGACGCAGGAGCTCGGGCGGGATCTGGAGGTCGAGCGCGCCGAGGTTGTCCTCGAGCTGCTCCGGCCGCGTGGCGCCGAGGATCACCGAGGTGACGCCCGGACGCGTGAGCACCCACTGCAGCGCGACCTGGGCCATGCTGCGCCCGAGCTCGCCGGCGACTGCCTCGAGCGCGCCGACGATCTGCCAGTTGCGCTCGGTGAAGAGGCTGAGCGACTTGCCAGTGCCGGTGCTGAGCCTGCCGCTGCCGCCGTCGCTGTTGGGGCGGTACTTGCCCGACAGGAGGCCGCTGGCGAGCGGACTCCAGGCGGTGATGCCCATGCCGAGGTTGGTGGCGAGCGAGGTGAACTCGGCCTCGATGCCGCGCTCGACCAGCGAGTACTGCAGCTGCAGGTTGACGATCGGCGCGAGGGCATGAGCCTCGGCGTAGGTATGGGCCCGCGCGGCGTACCAGGCGGGGACGTCGGACAGGCCGGCGTAGCGGATCTTGCCGGCGCGCACGAGGTCGTCGAAGGCGCGCACGACCTCCTCGGCGGGGGTGATCCGGTCCCAGGTGTGGAGCAGGTAGAGATCGAGGTAGTCGGTCCGCAGGCGCTTCAGCGAGGCCTCGAGCGCGCGGATCATGTTCTTGCGGCCGTTGCCGCCGGCGTTGGGGTCGCGCTCGGCGAGGTTGTAGCTGTACTTGCTGGTGAGCACGAGGCGATCGCGGTTGCCGTCGGCGATGAACTCGCCCAGCAGCGACTCGCTGGTGCCGCGGGTGTACAGGTCGGCGGTGTCGATGAAGTTGCCGCCGGCCGCGAGGTAGCGGTCGAACACGGCGCGCGCGGCCTGCTTGCTCGAGCCCCAGGCGCCGTACGGGCCGTCGGTGCCGAAGGTCAAGGTGCCGAGCGCGAACGGGCTGACCCGCAGGCCGGAGCGGCCGAGCAGGTAGTACTGATCGAGAGACATGGCGAATCACTCCTGTCGACGACGGCCGCCCCGGGCGGCGCGTCGCGGACTGTCACGATGGGTTGTGGACGATGCGGTCGACGACGGCCGCTCGTGCGGTGCGTCGCGGGCTGTCACGAGCGGTGAGTTGGGAACGGTGCAGTCGACGACGGCCGCTCACGCGGTGCGTCGCAGGTTGCCAGGGGCGATAGGTTGTGGACTATGTAGTCAAGAACTGGTGGAGGGCGGCGCGGCCCGGAGGGCGGCGATGGCGAAGCCGGCGACGGCCCGCAGGGCCTCGGGCGCGGCGCCCGTGCGGGCGCTGACCCGCAGGCCTTGCAGGGTGGAGAGGAGGAAGCGGCCGGCGCTGCGCTCGTCGACGTGCGCGCCGACCTCGCCGCGGCGCTTGGCCTCGGCGACCATGCGCTCGAAGGCGGCCTCGCACAGGGCGGTGGCGCTGCGGGCCAGGGTCACGACCTCGGGGTCGCGCCCGGCCATCTCGATGATCGACTGGATGCCGAAACAGCCGCGCGACCGCCCCTCGGCGGTGTCTCCGGCCACGCCGAGCAGGATGTCCTCGATCGCGCCCAGCGGCGAGGCGACGGCTCGTAGCCGCTCCAGCAGGTCGGCGCCCTGACGCGCCTGGTAGCGCTCCAGCGCGGCGAGGTAGAGGCCGTGCTTGTCGCCGAAGGCGGCGTACATGCTCTGGCGCCCGATCCCCATGGCCTGGAGGAGCTGCTCGGTCGAGGTGCCGTCGAAGCCGTGCTCCCAGAACACGGCCATGGCCCGCTCGATGGCCTCGTCTCGATCGAACTCGCGTGGCCGGGGCATGGCTGGAAAGCTAAGCGTTCTTGACTGCGCTGTCAAAATTAAATGTGAGGGATGCGTGAATGGCGCGGAGGTCTGGAGGCCGCCATACGCAGGCGTCCACGCGTGGACGGCGGGGTGGCTCGAGCGAGGGACGTTGACGCGTCGAATCTTCGGGGCCTGCGCTGCGAAGCACGGCGATGGCGGGCATGTCCTCTCGAACATGGTCTCATGGACATGCTCGATCGGGCATGTCCCCGAGGACAAGCTCGAGCGGAGGGGCGGGGCCAGTCAGCGGCCGCTGGAGACCGGGCGGAACGAATCGACGAAGCGGCGCAGCTCGTCGGCGCGCTCGCGGGCCTGCGCTCGCGGGACTTCGCCGACGATCACGCAGGTGGCGTCGGCGACGGTGACGACGCGGACGAGGCCGTGGGCATTGTCGGTGGTGAGGGTGCCCTCGAGGCCGGCGGTGCCCTCGACGTCGAGCGCACGCACGCCCTGGAGGCGCATGGTGTCGGCGATCCCGCGCAGCTCGTCGGCGGGCGTGCGGCCGGCGATCGGCCTGGCGCGCGCGCTGCAGGTGACGAGCCGCGAGAGGTCGCCGGGCTGCTTGAGCGCGAGCATGCGGGTGGTCATGGCCACGCCGTCGGCGGTGGTGAAGCTCTGGCGCTGCGCGTTGGGCCGCCGGGGGAAGACGGCAGAGAAGCCGACGTCGGGGAAGGCCCAGCGGACCTGCGAGCCCTCGCGCCCGACCTCGACCGGCTGGAGCGCCCCGGCCGCGACCGCGGCGAGCACGGCCTCCTGCTGCTCGAGGTGCTCGCGGAGCTCTTCGGCGAGCGCGTCGACGCGCGGGTGGGGCTCGCGATCGGGGGCGAAGGCGGTGCGCAGGGCGGCGAGCTCGGCGGGGGGGACGTCGACTGCGGCGAGGCGATCGGCGAGGTCGAGGATCCGGTCGCGCTCCTCGGGGAGGAACCACGGAGCGAGGAGGTCGCCGAGCGGGCCGAAGGTGGCGACCGCGACAGCGGGATCGATGGTGTCCGGGAGGGAGAGGGCGCTGGCGAGGACGTCGTGGACGCCGCGCGCGAGGTGAAAGCGGGCCTCGACGAAGGTGCGGCGAGAGGCGTCGTCACTTGTGAGCCGGTCGATGCGAAGGGCGGACTCTTTGAAAAAGGCCGCGGCGACGGCGAGGTACTCGTGTCCGTATTCGCCGCGCGTGAGGGCCCGGGCGGCGTAGAGCTGAAGGATGTCGGCGAGGGCCAGGTGCAATGCGGTGAGCTCGTCGGGGCCGGTGGTGCTCCGGACGGCGGCCTCGATGCCGTCGAGGGCGACGAGGCGCCGGAGCCATTCGCCGTCGGGTCCGTCGAGCCGCGGCAGCAGCTCGGGGCGCTCGCGCTCGAGGCGGACGAAGGCGTCGCGGACTTTTTGATAGTCCTGCGCGGTCCAGGGGGCGTCGGCGGGCGGGAGGTCGTAGGTCCGCCGCAGCTCGCTCGTCGGCTTGTCCTGCGGGGCGTCGACGCTGGCAGGAGCCGTGGTCTCGGTGCTGCGTCGGCAGGCCGCGAGGAGGACGAGGAGGAGCACCAGGCTTCGACCCGTGCCTTGCGAGCGACGGCGCGGCGCGAACGGGTTCGAAGCGAACATCTGCGATGGACGATACAACGGCCGGGACGGAGGCGCACGGACGAGGCCGCGGGTCGCGGGAGGGGGCCGGACGCGGCGAATCCGGGCGCTCGCGGGGCCGACGAATCGGACGCGCTTCCGGGGCGGCAAGGTCGGCCGACATGGCGCGAGGAGCATCGGAAGGCGGCGCTCCGGCCCGCGCGGCCGGGCTGTCGAGGAGCGCTGGTGAGGCGTGGTGCTTCGCTGCGATGACGCCGTCGCTCGCTGCACGAAGAACCCGCGGCGACTTCCGGAGAGGCGCGGTGCTTCGCTGCGATGGGGTCGGCGTCGCACGCATCGCAAAGAAAAAGCGCGACCCCCTTTTTCAAAGGGGCCGCGCTTCGTCGCAGGCGAGGCTCGACGTCGGCTCAGCCCGCGGCGGCCTTGGCCTCGCGCTTGCGGCGGTTGTGGTCGAGGTCGCGCTTGCGCAGGCGCAGGCTCTTCGGGGTGACCTCGAGCAGCTCGTCGTCTTCGATGTACGCGAGCGCCTGCTCGAGGCTGCGCTCGAGCGGGGGCGTCAGGAAGATCTTCTCGTCCGCGCCGGCGCTGCGGATGTTGGTGAACTTCTTGGCGATGCAAGGATTGACGACGAGGTCGTTCTCGCGGCTGTGCTCGCCGAGGATCTGGCCGGCGTAGACCTGGACGTGATCGCCGATGAAGAGCACGCCGCGGTCCTGCAGGCGACCGAGGGAGTAGGCGAAGGTCTCGCCGGGCTCCATGACGATGAGGACGCCGCGCGGGCGGGTCTTCCGTGGGCCGAGGTAGGGGCCATAGCCGGCGAAGGTGGCGGCCATGATGCCGGTGCCGCGGGTGTCGGTGAGCATCTCGCTGCGGTAGCCGATCAGGCTGCGCGTCGGGGTGCGCATCTCGAGGCGGGTGCGGCCGGGGCCGGCGCTGTCCATAGCCCGCAGCTCGCCGCCGCGCTGGCTCAGCTTGTCGATGATCGAGCCGCTGTAGTCCTGATCGCACTGGATGATCAGGTTCTCGTAGGGCTCCTCGAGCTCGTCGTTCTCGTTGCGGCGGAGGATGACCTTGGGCCGCGAGACGCACAGCTCGTAGCCCTCGCGCCGCATGGTCTCGATGAGGACGCCGAGGTGGAGCTCGCCGCGGCCGGCGACCTCGAACTCCTCGGCGGTCTCGCCGGGGCTGACGCGCAGGGCGACGTTGGAACGCACCTCGCGCTCGAGCCGCTCGGCGAGCTTGCGCGAGGTGACCCACTTGCCCTCGCGCCCGGCGAACGGGCCGTCGTTGACGCGGAAGCGCATGGTCATGGTCGGCGGGTCGACGTCGAGCCGCGGGAACACGTGACGCGTGGACGGCTCCTCGGTGGTCAGCGTGTCGCCGACCTGCAAGGTCTCCATGCCGGCGATGGCGATCAGGTCGCCCGCCTCGGCGTACTCGCGCTCGAACCGACGCAGGCCCTGGAAGCCGAGCAGGCGGCGGACGCGGAACACCTCGGCGACGACGGGCGGACCGCCGGTCTCGCCGTGGGCGGGCCGCGGCGGGTGACGCAGCTGGGCCAGACGATCGCCGACGGAGATCCGGCCGCTGCGGATCCGGCCGATGGCGACGAAGCCGAGGAACGGATCGTAGTCGAGGGTGGAGACCCACAACGCGGCGCCGCCCTCGTGCACCACCGGCGGCGGGGCGTACTGGACGATGAAGTCGAGGATCCGCGACATCGGACCCTTCTCGTCGGCGGGGTCGCTCATCGCGTAGCGCTCGCGCGCGCTGCAGAAGATGACCGGGAAGTCGAGCTGCTCTTCGCTGGCGCCGATGCCGGCGAGCAGGTCGAAGGTGGCGTCGACGGTCTTGTGCGGCTCGGCGCCGGGCCGGTCGATCTTGTTGACGACGAGGAGGATCTTGAGGCCCAGCCCGACCGCCTTCTCGGTGACGAAGCGCGTCTGCGGCATCGGCCCCTCGAAGGCGTCGACGACTACGAGGACGGCGTCGACCATGTTGAGCACGCGCTCGACCTCGCCGCCGAAGTCGGCGTGCCCAGGCGTGTCGACGAGGTTGATCCGCACGTCGCCGTAGGTGACGCTGGTCGGCTTGCTGGTGATGGTGATGCCGCGCTCTTTCTCGAGATCGCCGCTGTCCATCGCGCGCTCGATCTGACCTTCTCCGCGGTCGAGCGCGCCTGCTGAAGTGAGTAGTGCGTCGACCAGCGTGGTCTTGCCGTGGTCGACGTGGGCGATGATCGCGAGGTTACGAATCTGCTGCGGGGCGGCCATAGACGCCGTTTTGGGCGGCGGCGGGAAGTAAACCCGGCGGCGCTGCGCTGGCAAGTCGCGCCGATGTGAGCGGCGCGGGCTTATTTTCGGGCGACAGGACGGTCACAGGAGTGAATCGGGGGCGAACAGGGGTCGGTTCGGTCGCCGCGCAGCCGCAAAAGCGGCCGTCCTCCGGCGATCGGCGTCGATCTGGGCCCGCATGACCGCCCATAGGTGCGGCTCGGCCCCGGTCGCGCCCAGGCAGTCGCGGGGATCGCGCGGAGGCACCGGGGCGGGCAGATCCGGCCCGCTCGGCTCGGGCGGCGCGCGCTCCGGCTCGGGCTCGGGCCGCGGCGCCACGTCCGGCAGCCCAGGGTCGTCCGGAGACGGTAGTTCACGGACCGGCGTGGGGGTGATCCGCAGTCGGCGACGGCGTTGCATGGGATCGGATTTGTACTGAACACCCAATCAGTGTCCAGCGATCACCGAGGCTGCCCTGAACTCTTGATCAGAGGGAGACAAACTAAATCGCGCGGCGCAAAACTGCGCGGACGAGCAGATAAGCCCCTGTAGCGGCCCGTGGGCCGTTTCGGGGCCGGGGCGGAGACGCGCGTGCAACGGCGCGACCGGCGGGGCGCGGCAGCGCGCCGAGCTGGTCTTCGGGACAGGGAGATCGCCTCGTAGGGCGCCGCGGCCGCCGGGTCAGGGGCGCAGGGTTACGCGAATGGAAGCGCGGGCCGCCGCGGCTCAGCGGGCGAGCTGACGAAAGCGATGGGCGGCGCGAGCGTCGGGCCCGCTAGCAGCGCTCGATGGCGATGAACAGGGTTCGGACAGGGGTGGTGGTGGCGGCGGCCTGGGCGGTGCCGGGCTGCGGCGACGACGGGCGGGGGATACCGGGGCGACTGGTTCGGCGAGCAGCCCGGCAACGCCGTCGGCGACGGCGACTACAGCAGCGCCGACCTCGGAGCCGGGACGGTCGACTCGCTCTACACCTTCGACGCCCGGGTCAGCGCGAGCGCGCCGGTCAGCCCGGTGCACAACCTGGTGGCGCTGCTCGGGGGCGAGCTGTACCGCTTCAACGTGGTCACCCACGAGGCCGAGTTCGTGGTCGACTTGATGGCGGACGTCACGGGCCTCAGCCAGGACGCGACGGCCACGTGTACGCGAGCCTGTCGACGCTCGAGGTGGTGCGGGTCCACCCGTTCACCGGCGCGGCCTGGTCGTTCGAGACCATGCCGGCGAAGGGTCGGGTGGCGGTCAGCCCGAGCGGGGCGCTGTGGTTCACGCCGGTGAAGTACCTGAACGTCGGGGCGCTGCAGTCGTGGCCGCTGCCGACCGGGCTGTGACGGGCGGGCGCTCGGGCATGTCGTGGAGGACATGTCCCGGCGGCAAGGTGCTTTGGGACATGTCGCGGAAGACATGTCCCCCACGCCCTGTCAGGGCCGGCGGACGGTGGCGTTGGCCTTGAGGCCGCGGCCGACCAGGTACTGCTCGGTGCTGGTGGTGCGCGAGTTCTTGGCGTGGTAGGGGCGCGCCTCCTGGAAGGTGGCGCGGAAGCGCTTGAGCAGCTCGCCGAAGCCGCCGCCCTGGAACACCTTGGCGACGCAGTGGCCGCCGGGGCGCAAAACCATGCAGGCGATGTCGAGGGCGCGCTCGGCCAGGCCCTCGCTGCGGACGACGTCGGTGTGGCGGTCCCCGGTGGTGTGCGGGGCCATGTCGCTGAGGACGACGTCGAACGGCTGCAGCTCGGGGGCGGGGGTCCACTCGAACACGTCGGCGACGCGGTGCTCGACGTGCGCGGGGAAGCTGAGGACGACCGGCTTGAGGTCGATGCCGAGGACGTAGCCGGTCTCGGTCACGCGGTCGCCGGCGTACTGGATCCACGAGCCGGGCCAGCAGCCGAGGTCGAGCACCCGCGCGCCCTGGCGCAGGATGTGGAACCGCTTGTCGATCTCCTCGAGCTTGTAGACCGCGCGCGCGGCGTAGTTCTCTTGCTTGGCGCGCAGGTAGGCGGCGTCGTTGCGGTGGGCCTTGTCGCTGAGGCGGTGGCGGGTCATGACGTGGGGCTTAAGCAGCCGAGCCGGCGCGTGGCCGGCTCGAAGGATGTGGCTCCAAGAGCCTGTCCCGAAGGACAGGGCCTTCGGAACCGGGGTTTCAGCCCTTGTTGTTGCCGGCCTTGATGGCGGGCTTGACGGCGGCGCGGATGGTCACGAAGCCGTTGTTGGGGCCGGGGATCGGGCCGCGCACCAGGACCAGGCCGCGCTCGGCGTCGATCTTGACGACCTCGAGGTTCTGCAGGGTGACGCGCTCGTGGCCCATGTGGCCGGTCATGCGCTTGCCGCGGTGGACGCGGCCGGGGGTCTTGCGGCAGCCGATCGAACCGCCGTGGCGGAAGAACTCGTGCTGGCCGTGGCTGTTCTTCTCGCCCTCCATGTTGTGGCGCTTGATGACGCCCTGGTAGCCCTTGCCCTTGGAGGTGCCGGTGATGTCGACGCGGGTGCCCTCCTTGAACAGGTCGGCGCCGAGCTGGCTGCCGACCGGGTGGGCGGCGAGCGCCGCGGCGGGGACGCGGAACTCCTTGTGGACGTAGAAGGTGCCGACCTTGGCGGCCTCGGCGGCGCCCTTCTCGGGCTTGCTGGCGCGGTTGGCCTTCTTCTCGGCGAAGCCGACCTGCAGGGCGGTGTACGTGTCGCGCTCGTCGGTACGGTGAGCGGTGACGGTGTTGCCGGTGACGTGCAGGACGGTGACGGGGACGCGGTCGCCCTCGTCCTTGAACACCTGCGTCATTCCAAGCTTTTTGGCGATGAGACCGATCTGGAAATTCATGTGGCTCCGGAGGTCTGCAGCGCGGCTTCCTTCACGTTGGAATCAGCGAAGAGCGAGGCGCCGCAGGGACGGGGAAGGTGCCCGCGATCGCGCCGGGCGTCAACCTGCGTACGCGCCGGGGAGGGGGCGGCGGCGGATTTGCCTCACGCGCTGGCGGGGGCGGGCAGGCGGAAGAAGGCGCGGGCGTTGGCCCCGGCCTGCACGGCCAGAGCGGCCGGATCTTCGCGCCGGACGCCGGCGAGGTGCGCGCAGGTGAAGGCGACGTTGGCCGGCTCGTTCTTGCGGCCGCGCACGGGCACCGGGGCGAGGTAGGGGGCGTCGGTCTCGAGCAGCAGGCGATCGGCGGGGCACAGGCGGGCCGCGTCGCGCAGGCCCTCGGCCTGGGGGAAGGTGGCGATGCCGGAGAAGGACAGGAGGTAGCCGCGCTGAAGCCACTGCTCGGCCTCGGCGGGGGTGCCGGTGAAGCAGTGGACGACGCCGCCGCGGGGGAGGGCCGGGGCGTCGTCGAGGATGGCGAGGGCGTCGGCGTGGGCGTCGCGGATGTGCAGGACCAGCGGCTTGTCGAGGTCGCGGGCGATCTCACGGTGGGCGGCCAGCGCGCGTTTCTGCGCTTCGGGGGTGCTGTTGTTGTAGTGGTAGTCGAGGCCGGTCTCGCCGACGGCGACGACCTTGGCGTCGCGGGCGAGGGCGGCGATCTCGGCCAGGGCGGCCTCGTCGGCCTCTTTGGCGTCGTGCGGGTGGATGCCGACGGCGGCGAACAGGTGGGCGTGCGGGGCGACCAGGGCGACGGCCCGCGGGGCGCTGGCACGCGAGCAGCCGACGTGGATCATCTGCACGACGCCGGCGTCGGCGGCCCGCTGCAAGGTGGCGGCGAGGTCGTCGATCATCGGCGGGTAGTCGAGGTGGCAGTGGGTGTCGACGAGGCCAGGGAAACGGGGCGGACGCTGCGCGGGCATGGTCAAGGGTTCATGGCGAAGATGAGGAAGTACTGGTGCGGGAGGAAGTCCTCCTCGCGCTCGAGGGCGAAGCCGGCCTGGGCGAGCTCGGCGACGATGGCGTCGCGCGAGAGCCTGTACTTCGGGTCAGGTGCGAACTTCTCCGGCGGCTGAGCGTCGGGCCGGAAGTCGACGATAGCGAGGCGACCGCCGGGCTTGAGCGCCTGGTGGACTTTCTTGAAGTAGCGCACGCGGTCGCGCAGATAGGCGTAGGTGTTGGCGACGAACACCAGGTCGATGGCCTTCTCGGGCAGCGCCGGGTCGTCGTAGAAAGCGAGGTGCGGCTGGATGTTGGGGGTGCCCCAGCTCTCGCGCTGCGACTCGATGTGGGACCGGAACTCGTCGTCGATGTCGACGGCGTAGACGGTGCCGGTCGGGACCTGCTGGGCCAGCCGGCGCGAGAAGTAGCCGGAGCCGGCGCCGATGTCGGCGATCACTGCGCCCTTGTCGGGGATCGGGAGGGCGCGGACGATCCGGTCGGGCATCTCCCACGACTCGCGCCCCTCGCTCTCCATGGTGGCGATCGCCGCCTTGGGGTCGTCGTAGTCCATGTCGGCGACGACCTCGCGCTTGCGACACCCGACGGCAGCGACCACGAGCACGGCGGCGAGGAGGGGGCGGTACATGTCCGTCAGCTTACGCGCGAGCCCGGCCCCGCGGGAAGTGCCCGAGGCCAGTTCGAGGACGGCCCGAGTCGGCTACACTCCGCGGCCGATGGCTGAGCCTGGAACAGCGAGCGCGGCGCGCGTCCGCCAGGAAGCGAAGGGTCGCGAGCTGCTGGCCGACTCGGGCGTGCTCTGGAGCGCGCTGCCGGTAGAGTGGCCGCGCGAGGCCGAAGGCGGGTCGGCCGCGGCGCTGCCGGGCTGGGGCTGGCGGGTGCGTCGCTCGCTGGCGGCGCTGCTGCTGCGGCCGCGGCGGAGCTTTCAACACGTCCATGAACCAGTCGACCACGGAGCGGCGCTGCGGCTGCTGCTGACGGTGAGATTGCCGCTGTGGGCGGCGCTGCTGGTGACGCTGGGGATTGCAGGCCCGACAGCCGCGATCTACGAGGGGATCCCGCTGTTCGACGCGCACCTGGTCGAGGCGCTGTCGCTGTGGCTGCTGTTGATGGCGCCGGTCGGGGTGCCGCTCCTGTACGCGAGCCTGGGGATCGCCACCCACGTGGCCCTGGCGCTGACCGGCGGAGCGCCGCGCTCGATCGCCGCGACCCTGCGGGCCGTCGGCTACGCCCTGGCGCCCGCGCTGCTGGGGGTGGCGCTGCTCGACTTGCCGCTGTACCTGGGGCAGCTGACGCTGCCGGTCTACCTCGGCGGGCTGGGGGCGCTGACCCTGCTGACGTTCGTGGTCGCCGGCAACGCGCTCACGGGGACGCACCAGATCCCGGCGATCCGCGGGTTCGTGGTCGCGCTGGTGCCAGCGGCGATGTTCGCCGCGACGCAGGTGCTCCGCGCCGTGCTCACGCTCGGCGAGCTGCCCGGGTACGCGCCGCCGCCGGGGCTGCCGTACCTGGTGCCTTGAGGCTGGCCTGAAGGGCATGTCGATCGGGGCATGTCCTCGGGGACATGGCGCGAGGGACATGGCACGAGGGGCATGGCGTGAGGGGCATGCTCGCAAGAGCGAGCGCGATCTTGCGGCGACCGGCCGACGGCGGGCGTTGCGATCGGGGCGGAGGATCTCGCGGAGATGGGCCGACGGGGCGCGGTCCGAGATGCGGCCCTTTAAAAAGACATGTCGCCAGGGCATGGCCCGGGCGACATGTCTTTCAGGGCAGCTCGTGCGAGCGCTCAGCCGGCCTTGGGGGGCTCGGCGGCGTCGGCGGGGACGCCGAGGACCTCCTGGATGGCGGTGTTGAGGCCGGAGAGGTCGGCCGGGGCGACGCCGGAGTACTTCACGGCGTTGCGGCCGTCGGCGAACATGACGGTGCGGCTCTTGGTGATGTTGTACCAGCCGTCGAAGGCGTCGTTCTTGCCGCCCTCGTCGGCCGGGACGACGACCGGGATGGTGACGCCGAGCTCGCTGCGCAGGGCCTTGACCTTGGCCTCGAGCGCCGCGCGGTCACCGGTGGGCGTGGTGGCCTTGCCGTCCTTGATGTCGGTGATGACCGCGAACGCCTTGATCTTGTCCTCGCCGTACTTCTGGACCAGGGCGTCGAGGTTCTTGATGTCGTTGCGGAAGGCCTCGTCTTCGAGGGTGCCGACGGCCATGATCTTGGGGCTGCCGCCGAACTTGCAGACCTGGCAGTACTTCTCGCCGCTGTCGCAGTTGACGATCTCGAACGGCTTGAACTTGCCGCCGACCCCGAGGCCGCTGTCGGCGAGGACGGGCGCCTCGGCGGGCTTGGCCGGGGCGGCCTCGACGGGCTTGTCGGCGGGCGCGGGCGCGGCCGGCTTGGCGGCCTCGACGGGGGCAGGCTTGGTGGCCGCCTCGCCGCCGCAAGCAGCAGCGAGGAGCACGGCGAGGGCGAGGCTCGAACGAGTGGTGAGCATGGGTTCTTCCTCCGAGTGGCGGCCATATTGGCCGGGCGGGCCGCGCGGCGCCAGCCGATCGCCGGCAATTCGTCGCCCGGCGCCGTGCACGCGCGGGGGCTGGGGGCCTCGCTGACGAGGCGGTGGCGCACGGCGCTTCGTGGATGAAGGAGAGGCGAGCGAGGGCCTCGCTGTCCGCACCCGGCGAGTCCCCCGGGCTCACGGGCACAGCGGGCTCGACGGTTCGAGGCAGGCGAGGCCGGCGACGATCTCGACGCGATGGTTGGCGCGCCGGCCCTCCTCGCTGTCGTTGTCGGCGATCGGCTGGTCGGCGCCGCGGCTCTTCACCTCGAGGGTGTGGTGGACGAAGCCGCGATCGATCAGGGCGGCGCGCGCCTTGTCGGCCATGTCGAGGCCGAGCTGGCGCGCCTCGGCGGGCGGCATGCCGGCGGCGGTGTGGCCCTCGAGCACGAACACGCCGCGGGTGGAGAGGCGCTCGCCGAGCTGCTTGCGCCGCGCGTCGAGCTCGCGGAAGCCCTCGGGGTCGAGCTCGCGGGTGCCCGGGTCGTAGGCGAGGCGGACGACGAAGCGCCCGCAGTCGGCGACGAAGGCCTCGGGGCAGCCGTCGTCGTCCTGCTCGCCGTTGATCGTCTCGGGCTGGTCGCGACAGTCGCGGCGGTGGATGCCGCGCTCGAGCTTGCCGTCGCAGTTGACCCACTCGCTGCCGGTCCAGCGCGCGGCGTCGAGGACACCGTCGCCGTCGTTGTCGCGATCGGGGCAGCCGTCGTCGTCGGCGAAGCGGTCGTGATCCTCGGGAACGTCGCGGCAGCGATCGACGGCATCGGCGAGGCCGTCGGCGTCGCGGTCAGGGGCGAAGGGCGGGCAGACGCGCCGCAGCTGGACCCAGCTGCCGGCCCACAGATCGTCGGCGGGACCGCCCGGGACGCCGTGGACGACCAGGCCGATCCGCGCCGCAGGCCGGATCTCGGCGCGCACGCGCGCGAGCAGGTCGGCGCCGAGGGCCCGCATCTGCGCGGAGACCTGCGCTGGATCGGCGCCGGCGCGCGCGGCCGCGGCCATGTGGACGCCGAGCTCGACGCGCACCTGCGGGTCGGCGCGCAGGCGGGCGATCCACTCGTCGAGCTCGGCGGCGCCGTCGCCGTCGAGCTGCAGGGGCATCGCGGTGGCGGCGTAGGGGATCGTGACCAGGATCGCGGCGCACTCCGAGATCGGGGGCGGCTGCGGCCGCTCGGGCACTTGCGGGCCGCTGCAGGCGAAGAGCGCGGCGAGCCAGGCGGTGGCGGAGGATCGTCGCACGCTGAGGGATCAGGATAGCGCGAGGACGACGGACGAACCCGAGTTCTCGTCGCGCTCGCGTCCGCGCGGGTGGTCGGGAGGCCGGGCGGCGGATAGGGTGGACGCATGCGCCGGTTGCAGGTCCTGGGGGTCGTGGTGGTGGTGGGATGTTCGGGCGGGCCGGCGTCGCCGGGGGCGAGCGAGGCGACCTCCGAGGCGACGGCTGGCACGGGCGAGACTGCGGCGACGACCGCGGGGACGAGTTCGACGACGAGCGGCGATTCGTCGACCGAGCCGGCGCCGACGACGTCGACCGGGGTGGCGTCGACGACGTCGGAGCCGGTGGTGTACTGCCAGGGGTTCGAGCGCGACGCGCCGGCGCCGTTCTTCGAGCTGGCGGTGATGGGCGGGGCGCCGCTGGTCGACGGCGCGGTGCTGCCGCTCGAGTGCGGCGGGCAGGGAGCGTGGATGTTCGGCCTGTACCCGTCGCTCGGCGGCTTCGACCCGGGCGGGTACTACCCGCACGTGTCGGTGGTGGTCGACGTCGAGGGCTACGACATCGGGCCGACCGGGCACTTCTACCAGCGCGACGGCGAGTCGTACTACATCGGCTGCGAGGAGCTCGACGGCGGGGTGACGGGAGTGGTGCCGGTGTTCCCGCCCGACGAGCTGGCCAAGCTGTCCGAGGTCGACGGGCTGGCGGCCCAGGTGCACGTCGAGGTCGAGACGCCCGACGGACCGCTGGCGGTCGACGCCCTGGTGACGCTGTCGGCGCCGCCCGAGCTGGTGCAGCTCGGGTGCGTGCTGTGAGGTGTCCTGAGGGACATGGCCTCATGGGCATGTTCGTACGGGCATGCCCTCGGGGGCATGTCCATGAGGACATGTCCTTTCAGCGGTAGAGCGCGCGCTGGTGGAGGCGGGCCTCGAGGGCCGGCCAGAAGTCGCGGCGCCAGCGGTCGGTCCAGGCCCGCTGGGCGAGGGCCCGCCGGTGCTCGGGGATCACGACCAGGAGCAGCAGGACGCTGACGAAGAAGGCGCTGGTCATGAGGCCGATGAAGGCGAGCACCCACAGGTCGCCGGTGACGAGGAACAGGGCCAGCAGCATGGCCGCGCCGAACACGATCTCGCCCCAGAAGTAGGAGTCGTTGTGCCACCACGGGCTGTCGGCGAAATAGCCGTTGGCGGGGCGGATCTGCAGGCCCACGGAGGTGCCGCTGTCGGTCGCCACGGCGGTGACGTCGACCCAGATACCGATGTCGCTGGCGTCGAGGTGCCAGTGCAGGCCGGCGGCCGACGAGTGGTCGTGCAGCTCGAGGCTCTCGGCCAGCGACTCGAGGGCGTCCATCACCACCGGGAGCTCGGCGTCGCAGGGCCGCCACTCGCAGTCGGAGGCGCCGGGCGCGGGCGGGGCGGGACGGCCGGGCTCGTAATATGCGAGCGCGTCCTCGGGGGACCGGACGAGGGCGCTGCCCGGGCTCGGCAGCAGGGGGACGGTCTTCTTCCTCATCGCGGGCGGCGGCGAAGGGAGGTCGCAGCGCTCGCTCGAGGATAGGCGGTCCGGGGCGGCGACACGAGCGCGGGGCGGTTCATCAGGCTGGCTCGGCCGCCGCGGCGGTGGCGGGGCCGTCGGCCGTGGCCGCGTCGGGGGGGATCAGGGGCAGCCACATGCGCACGACGGTGCCGCGACCGAGCTCGCTGTCGATGCGGATGGTGCCGCCGTGGGCGCGAACGAACTTCTGCGCCATCGACAGGCCGAGGCCGGTGCCCTTGCCGGGCGGCTTGGTGGTGTAAAACGGCTCGAACACGTGCGGGAGATCGTGGGCGGCGATGCCGGCGCCGCTGTCGCGGATGACGATCTCGGCGCCCTCGCGGCCGTCGCCGCCGGGCGCGCCGCGGGCCTCGATCTCGATCGCACCGCCGGGGCCGGTGGCGTCGGCGGCGTTGCCGAACACGTTGAGGAGGGCGGACTCGAGCGAGGGGCGGTGGACCACCAGCGCGGGCAGCGAGGCGCCGGTGAACCCGGCGATCAGTCGGACGCCGCGCTCGTCGGCCTCGGGCCTCACGAGCTCGACCAGCCAGCGGAGCACCTGGGCGAGCTCGCAGCGCTCGGCGCTGGGCGGGCGCCGGCGGGTGTAGGCGAGCAGGGCGTCGACGAGGGCGGCGCAGCGCTGCGAGTGACGCTCGATCCGCTCGAGGGCGCGGCGCACGAACGGGTCGCGGGGGCTGCGGCGCAGCAGCATCTGCGCGCTCATGCGGATCACCGCGACCGGGTTGTTGAGCTCATGCGACAGGCCGGCCACGAGGGCGCCGACGGCCGCCATCTTGCTCGACTGGACCAGCTGCTCCTGGGTGTCCTGGAGGGCCTGCAGGGCCTGCTCGAGCGCCTGCTTCTGGCGCACGACCTCGAGGTGGGTGCGGTGCAGGCGGAGCGCGGCGCGGACGCGCGAGCGCAGCTCGACGGCGGCGAACGGCTTGGGCAAGTAGTCGTCGGCGCCGACGTCGAGGCCGCGCGCGGTCTCCTCGCGGCTGGCCTTGGCGCTGAGGAGGACGACGGGGACGTGGCGCAGGTCGTCGTCGCGCTTGAGCCGCGTGACGAGCTCGTAGCCGTCCATCTCCGGCATCATGACGTCGGCGAGGATGACGTCGGGCGGGCGCGCGCGGGCGGCCTGCAGGGCGTCGATGCCGTTGGCGGTCAGCTCGACGGCGTAGTCGGGGCCGAGGACCGCGGCGATGTAGGCGCGCATGTCGGGGTTGTCTTCGGCGACGAGGAGGCGCGGCAGGTCGGGCGCGGGCTCGGGTAGGACGTCGTCGGCGACGACGTCGAAGCGGCCGCGGCGGGTGACGACGGGCTCGCGCGCGGCGGCGAGGTCGACGAGGCGATCGGCGTCGATCGGCAGGTCGACGACGAAGCAGGCGCCCTCGCCGAGGGCGCTGTGGAGCTCGACGGCGCCGCCGAGCTTCGCGGCGAACTCGCGCACGAGCGCCAGGCCGAGGCCGGTGCCCTCGTGCTTGCGGCTGATCGAGCTGTCGAGCTGTTCGAAGCGCTGGAACACCCGCTCGTGCTCGTCGGGGGCGATGCCGGGGCCGGTGTCGCGGACGGTGAGGCGCAGCCGCTTGCGATCGCCGGCGAGCGCGACGGTGACGGTGCCGCCGGCGGGGGTGAACTTGAGGGCGTTGCCGAGGAGGTTGAGCAGGATCTTCTCGAACATGCGCCGGTCGAGCGGGACGACTCCGAGGTCGTCCGCCAGGGCTTGCTGCAGGTCGATGCCCGCGGCCTGGGCGGCCGGCTCGGCGTCGAGGACGATGTCGAGCACGAGGCCGTGGACGTCGATTGGCTCCCAGGTGGGCCGCAGCTTGCCGGCCTCGAGCTTTTGATAGTCGAGGATGTCGTCGACGAGCCTGCCGAGCCGCGAGGCGTTGCGCCACATGCGGGTCAAGGCGGCCCGCGCCTGCTCGCCGCGCAGCTCGTCGGCGCCGGCGAGCAACGACTCGAGCGGGCCGAGGATCAGCGCGAGCGGGGTCCGCAGCTCGTGGCTGATGGTGGTGAGGAACTCGCTCTTGGCTCGCAGCGCGGCGTCGGCGGCCTCCTTGGCCCGCTGCAGCTCGAGCTCCATGCGCTTGCGCTCGGTGATGTCGACGTGAATGCCGAGGAGGCCGGTGACCTCGCCGCGGTCGTCGCGGATCGGGACCTTGCTGGTCAAGAGGTAGGTGTCGGTGCCGTCGGACAGGCGCAACGGCTCCTCGATGTTGAAGATCGGGACGCCGCTCCGCATGACCCTGTCGTCCATCATGCGGAAGAAATCGGCCTCCTCGCGCGAGGTGCAGACTTCGTAGTCAGTCTTGCCGATCACCTCCTCGAGGCTGGTGAAGCGGGTGCTCTGGAGGAAGTGCTGGTTGCAGCCGAGGTAGCGCGAGTCGCGGTCCTTCCAGAAGATCGACTGCGGGACGTTGGCCAGCACGTACTTGAACACCGCCTGCTGGCTGGCGTAGCGCGCGATGGTCTGCTCGCGCTCGGTGACGTCGAGGGCGACGCCGATGAAGCCTTGCAACTGGCCGTCGACGCGGATCGGGCTGTAGTGGGCCTCGTAGAGCACGCCGCGCAGGGGGCCGACCGCCGTCAGCGATTCGCCGGCGAGCGCCCGGCGGGCGGCGTCGACCACCCATGGGATGTCGCCGTAGATCTCGAACAGCGAGCGGCCGACGTCGTTGCCGGGGTGCGGGCGCAGCGGGCTGAGGCCGTGGGGCTCGTTCAAGGTGATGACGCCGCGGGCGTCGCAGGCGAACAGCACGACCGGGGCCTGGCTGAGGAGCGCGCGGAGGTGCTGGTCCGACTTCAAGTCGGGAGCGACGAGCGCGGCGGGCTCGGGGCGGAGGACGATCCAGGCGCCCTCGGGACGGGGGACGACGCGCACGGCGAGCCGGGCGCCGCGGCCGTCGTCGGTGGTGAAGCGGGCCTCGACGGCGCCCCGACAGGCCTGGCCGAGCGCCGAGACGGGCAGCAGGGCGGCGAGGTCGCGGCCGATCAGGGCGGCGCGCGAGGCCCCGAGCAAACGCTCGGCCGCGGCGTTGGCGGCCTCGACGGCGCCGGCCGGCGAGACGACGAGGAGCGCGTCGTCCATCAGTTCGGTGAACTCGGCCCCCGGCAGCACGCTCGCCAAGAATACGTGAGGCGGGCAGGTTGTTCGAAGCGGGCAGCAGGAACGAGGCCGTCTGCGCCCGTGTCCTCGCGGGCGCGACGCCGACCGGCGGGCGGGCCCGCCGCCCCCGCCCTGACGCGACGAGGCCGGTGGCGGCGGGTCAGGAGCGGGCTGGATGGTCGGGTGACATGTCCGAATAGACCTGTGAATAGGGACATGTCCTGAACGGCATGTCGAGAGGATGACGCATCATCGGTGCACCGCGGGCGCGGGGCCGCTCGACGGCGGGGCGGCGCGGGCCGCTCAGTGCGGCGTGGGGCCGAGCGCCGGGGCCTCGCGGGCAGACGCGTGCGCGCGAGCCGGGGAGGAAGTGGGTCGATGTCGGGGCCGAGGCGCCGGCGGGTCGTCCGCCGGTCGTGAGGCGGCGAGGGCGGACTGGCACGCGTGGAGAGCCTCGATAGCTTTCGCCGAGGCGCTGGCGACGTCGCGGGGCGAGGCGCGAGCGCGAGGCGGCCGGGGAGGAGGCCACGCATGGAGATTCGTCGCTGTCGTCGCGGGCTCGTGTTCGTCGGACTGCTGCCATTGATGGTGTCGCCGGGTTGCGAGGAGGTACAGACATTCGTCGACGAGGCGGACGAATGGGACGGGGCGACGAGCGAGATCGAGGAGGCCGAGCCGGTGGCCCCGCGCGGCGGCAGCTCGATGCAATCGCAGCACGGCATGACGTGCAGCAACCGCTGGGCCGACGATTGGGGGGCCACGAATTGCGGCGGCACGCCCGGGGTGAAGTGGCGGCTGCAGGTGCGCTGCAGGTGGCAGGGCGAGCGCCTGGGGCCGTGGCGGTCCGGTCCGGGCTCCGACCGCATCACGTGCAGCCTCGGCGCGTCGCGCTCGATGGTGGTGTGGGGCTGATCCGCGCGGGTCGGAGGCGTTTGCGCAGGCGCGGGCGGCCTGGTTGCGCGCCGCGCCGGCGGTTACCATGCGCCGGTGCGCTCGCCGTACATCGCCGGGCCGATCTACGACGCGGTGATGTTCATCGGCGCGCCGATGCTGGCGCTGGGGCTCGGGGTCGCGATCTCGGGCACGCCGCTGGCCGACGACGAGGTCGAGCTGTGGGGCCGCGAGGGGACGGTCACCAGCTTCTTCATCGGCAGCTTCATCATGGCGCACCTCGGCCTGGTGTTCGTGCGCAGCCACCTGAACCAGCGGATCTTCGTGCGCCATCGGCTGCGCTTCGTGATGGTGCCGGTGGTGCTGCTCCTGCTGCTGTGCGCGTCCGACTGGTTGCTGGCGACGGCGGTGGTGCTGACGGTGTGGTGGGACGTGGTCCACTCGAGCCTGCAGACGTTCGGGCTCGGGCGGATCTACGACGCGCGTCGCGGCAACGCGCCCGAGGCGGGCCGGCGCCTCGACCTCGGGCTCAACCTGCTGCTGTACGTGGGGCCGATCCTCGCCGGGGCGACGCTGCTCGATCACCTGACCGCGTTCGCGGCGTTCGAGCGGGTGGGCGCGGTGGCGGTGCGGGAGATCCCGATCTTCGCCGAGGCGCACCAGGCCGCGTGGGCGCCGGCGCTGCTGATCGGCGGGGCGCTGTACCTGCTGTTCTACGCGCTGGCGTACGTGCGGCTGCACCGCCGCGGCTATCGCGTGTCGCCGCAGAAGGTGGCGCTGCTGGGCTTCACGGGGGCGTGCTCGATCTACACGTGGGGCTTCAACAGCTTCGGCGAGGCGTTCTTCATCATGAACTTCTTCCACGCGTGGCAGTACTTCGGCCTGGTGTGGTGGAGCGAGCGCGACAATCTGCGCGAGCGGCTGGGCCTCTCGCGCGCGCGCTGGGGCGGGGCGGCGGCGCTGGTTGCGATGGTGGCGGTGGCGGGGTCGTACGGAGTGTGGGCGGAGCTGGTCGACTCGCGCGAGCAACGGGTGGCGCTGTGCGTGACGCTGGTCGTGTCCCTGATGCACTTCTGGTACGACGGCTTCATCTGGTCGGTGCGCCGCCGGGAGGTGTGACGAGCCGGAGCTGGCGGCCGGCGAGGTGGTCGAGGAGGGCCGAGGCGAACAGGGTGAGGCCGACGAACTCGAGGGTCTCCTCGCACCAGTCGATGAGGGCGTAGCCGAGGTCGTCGTCGCCGTGACGCTCGGTCCACCAGCCGAGCGGGAGCTCGAAGAGGACGGCGCCGCCGACGTAGAGGGCGCCGGCGAGGATGAAGCGGCGAGCTGTCCCGGAGGACAGGCGGCGCAGGAAGCCGAGAAAGGCGAGGCCGAGGACGAGGACGAGGAGGCCGGCCGGGATGACCCAGTCGAAGTAGAGGACGCCGCCGACGTCGAACTGCCCGCTCAGCCGCTCGTGCAAGGCGATGGTCTCGTCGATCGAGATGGCGAGGAAGCCGAGAGCGAGGAAATTCCAGTAGAAGCGGTCGGAGGTCTCCACGGCGGCGATCCAGCGCAGGAGGCCGGCGCACACGAGCGGGAGGACGCTGGCGTACCAGGAGGGGAGGTTGCCCTCCCAGCTCAGCGAGAGGAGGGTGAGCGCGGGATGATCGAGCTCGCCGAGGTGCCGCAGGAGCTCGGCGAGGAGGCCGGCGAGGCTGACGAGGAGGGCGAGGACGACGAGGAGGCGTCGCACCGCGGACACGGAGAGCTCGAGGACGAGGTCGGGCGCGGAGGACGCGGGCATCGGCGCGGCCACCTTAGCAGCCGGGTGCGAGCGGTGAGCGTCGGGGCGCGCCGCGAAGAACGCGGATGCGTGACGATCGCGCGACTCGGCGTGGAGTGATGCGATCGCTAGCGATCGAGGCGGCGCGAGCGCCCGCCGGGTCACAGCAGTCGCGCAGACTTGAGGTAGTCCTCGACGTCGCGGTAGCTGCCGTCGCCCGCGTACTTGACCAGGTTCCTCGCGGTCCGCAACCACTCCAGGGTCGACGGCTGGACCTCCTTGGCGGCGGCCAGCAGGTCGGACTCGGCGATCGGCCGCTCGGGCCCGCCGGCGAGGATCTCTGTCAGCACCCGCTCCTTGGCCGCCTCGATGACGCCGTCGACGTCGGCGCCCGAGCAGTGCGGCGTGGCCCGGGCGACCCGCAGGACGTCGATGGGGCCGGTCGGCGCGTCGGCCAGCTTGACGCGGAACATCTCGGCGCGGGCGTCGTCGTCGGGCGGCGGGACGAACACCTGGCGATCGAACCGCCCCGGCCGCTTCATCGCTGGATCGACGTCCCACGGCATGTTGGTCGCGCCGAGGACGAGGACGCCCTGATTGTCGTGGGCGACGCCGTCGAGCTGGTTGAGGAATTCGTTGACCAGGGTCCGCGTGTGATCGGTGTGGGCCTTGGAGCGCGAGAAGGCGAGCGCGTCGAGTTCGTCGAAGAACAGCACGGCGGGCCGCTGCTCGCGGGCCCGGTCGAACGCCGCGGCGAGGTTGCGCTCGCTCCGGCCGAGCCACATGTCGAGGATCTCGCTGATCCCGACGGCGATGAACGAGGCCCGACACTCCGAGGCGATCGCGCGGGCGATCATCGTCTTGCCGCAGCCGGGCGGCCCGTACAGGAGGACGCCGCCGCCGGCGCGCTTGCCGAACCGCGCGAACAGGCCGGGGCGCACGAACGGGGCGATGATCCGCACTTCGAGGGTCTTCTTCAGCGCGGCGTGCCCGATCACGTCGTCGAAGCGGACCGCGGCCGGGCGCAACGGGACGACCGCCGCCGGCCGCACGTCGCCGCCGCCCGTGAGGACCTGCAAGGCCGGGGCGGGCCGCGCCGGCCTGATCTCGGGCGAGAAATCCTGCTTGGCCTCTGCCTCCCGCAGGCAGGCCTCGGCGCGCTCGAGGGCCCCGAGCGCGCGATGGCAGCGCATGGCCCCGAGGAACCCCGCAGCCGAGTCGGGCTGTTGTCGGCAGACCAACTCCCATTGACGCAACGCGGCCGCCGCTTGACCGTCGTCCTCGAGCGCACGCGCGTACTCCTTGCGGGTGGCGAGGTCGAAGGGATCTTCGGCGAGCGCCCGCTCGAGCTCGGGGCGGCTCCTGGTCATCAGAATCCCCTCCAGCGCAGCCACCGGCGCAGCAGCGGCGGCCCGACGTAAGAATAGAGGAGCAGGGCGAGGTAGAGGAGGGCGAGGACGAGGAGCACGACCTCGTGGACGAACGGCCGCAGGAGGATGAGGCCAAACACCGCCACGGCCCACAGGACCGCGCTGGCGACCCACCCTCCGCGGAGGATCGGCCACAGCGGCAGCATCGACCAGTGGCTGGCGAGTCGCAGCTCGATCACCGCGTCGACCAGCCGGGGATTGTCGGGGCTCGTGCGCAGCAATTGGCGGCCGATCTCGAGCGCCTGCCGGGGATGACCGCGCTCGCTGAGCACGAGCATCGCCGTCCACGCCACGTGCGCGGCCTCGGGGTCGGCGGCGACCAGCCGCGCGAGGCGGTCGGCGGCGGCTCGATCGTCGCCCTGGATCACGTGCAGGACGGCGTCGAGCACCTGCGCGGCCGCGTCGTCGGGAGCGCAGCGCAGGGCCTCGGCGACCAGGGCGCGGGCCTTGTCGAGCTGAAAGACGTGGAGGAGCAGCCGGGCGTAGTCGGTGAGGGCGACCGGATCGGCCGGGTCGTCGCGCAGCCGCTCGAGCACGACGGCCTCGGCTTCGGCGTGGCGCTTGTCGGCGAGCAGGATGTCGAACAGGAGCGAGCGGGCGCCGTCGTGCCCGGGCGCCCGCGCGAGCGCCTCGTGGGCGCGCCGCTCGGCCTCTGCGCGCTGCTGCTGCGCGAGCTCGACGCGGCCCGCGAGGCAGAGGGTGTCCGGATCGGCAGGGTCGAGCGCGAGCGCCTCGCCGACCAATGCCCGCGCGTCATGCGGCCGCCGGACCTCGAGCAGCCTGCCGATCTGGTGCTGGAGGCCGTGCAGCTCGCTCATAGCGCCTTGAAGATCACCACGAGCGCCATCACGGCAGCGAACGAGACCACCCAGCCGACGAGCATCCACATCAGCGCCTCGCGCCAGCCCGGGAGGTGCGCGTCCTGCAGCCGCGCGGCCCGGTACTCGTCGCGCATGCGGAAGTACAGGCCGGCCCAGATGAGGAGGGCGACGAGACGGCCGGCGTAGCGAACGTACTGAGTCGGCTTGAACTCCGCGGGTAGACCGGAGAGCACTTCGGGGTGGACCGCCGCGTAGGCGCGGGCAAGGCGCGTGGTCGCTGTTCGGCCGCAGGCGGCGGTGTTTCGGCCGCCTGGGCGGCGCCGCGATCGACCCGCCGAGCGGTGGCGTTGCGCGGGCTCGGCGTTGCGAATGGGCGATCAGCCCGGCGGGGGGGTGACGCTCTTGAGCTGGCCGCCCGTCATGTCGCTATATACATAGTGGTCGCCGGCGACGGGGATGTTCTGCATGGCCGGGACGTTGAGCGGGTCGATCTTCCAGGCCCAGCCGGCCTGGTCGACCAGCCACACGAAGCCGTCGACGTCGACGCTGACGCCGATCGGGGTCGAGCACTGGGCGAGGGTGTGCTGGGCGACGAGGGTGCGGGTGGGGACGTCGATCTCGACGAGGCCGCACGGGCTGTTGGAGGCGACCCAGGCGTGGTCGTCGTGGTCGATGGCCATGCCGCGGTGGCAGGCGTTGGTGCCGGCGACCGAGATCCACTGGTTGGTGGCGACGTCGTAGGTCGAGACCGGGCCGGAGCAGCCGGCGAGCCACGGGTTGCCGTTGCGGTCGACGGTCATGCCGTAGGACTGGATGTTGGCGGGCTGGGGGATCCGGGTGAGGGTGATCGGGTTCTCGTTGGCGTTGACGCGCGCGAGCTCGCCGCGCAAGCCGGTGAACCAGGCGTTGCCCAGCGGGTCGAGGGCGCCGCCGTAAGGGGCGTAGCCGCTGCCGTTCCACGCGACGGCCTCCATCGACTGCTCCATGACGCCGGTGGCGCCGTCGAGCCGGACCATGTTGGCAGAGCCGGCCTGGAGGGCGCCGAAGCCGAGCCAGACCTTCTGGTTCTTGTACGTGCAGGTGGCCTTGTCGTAGTCGCCGATGGTCCAGGTGATGCCGCGCGGACCCTCGACGTACTGGCCCGACCAGTTGGCGTGGACGAGGGTCCACACGACGCACTCGTCGGTGCCCCACGGCTTGATGTCGGCGACGCTGGTGGAGGTGGTGATCTGGCCGTCGCCGTTGAAGTCGATGCAATCGGCGATGTTGGCGGCGACGGCGGTGGAACGCCCGGTGCCGCGCGCGTTGACGACGACGAACCGACCGTCGCCCGAGACGGCGGTTCGCGAGACGCTCTCGGTTCCGCCGCTCGGACCGGTGAGGTAGCGCGCCTCCTCGACCATCGTGCGGGTGTTGATCTTGGAGACGAGGCCGTCGCTGGTGGCGGGGATCCAGATGAAGCTCTCGTCGATGTCCATGTCGCCCCCGCAGCCCATGCCGCCGTCAGGCGTGACGCCGAGGTCGAACTTGGGGCCGCCGTTGGTGGTCGGACCCGACATCGAACCGTTGGTGGTGGTCGGCGGGTCGCCGGTGGCGCCCTCGGTCTGACCGACGGTGCCGTCGGTGCCCTCGCTGGCGCTCATCGAACCGCCCTGCGTGGGGTCCGTCATCGTGGTCTCGGGCGGCAGGGTGAGGCTGCCGATGCTGGTCGCCACGGTGGTCGGAGCCGTGGCGCTGGCCGAGTCGGCGCGCCCGCTGTCCCCGCAGGCGACGAGGAGACCGGCGACGGCCATGGATGCGACCGGAAAACGAGGGGAGACCATGGGGCGATGAACGCACGATCACCCTCATGAGGGCAAGTACCCGACCGAAGCGATCGGGACGGGGATGTTCGGATCCATCGTCGGGGGAGCGCCGAGGGGCTTCGCATGCGGGGGTCCGATGTCGCGTCGACGACGCGCTCGCTACGAGCATGTGTCCGGCACGAGGAACGAGACGAGAGGCGGGGTCGCGAGGCGACGGGCGCCATGCGAATGCGCGGAGGCCCGGGGGGCGGGCGAATGCGAGGAGAGGCCGCGAGAGGGCGACAGGAGGACTTGTGGCGAGGTTCGCGGAGAGTCCGGGCGGCAGTGGTGATTGCAGGGAGGGCGGACGGTCGATGCATTGCGAACCGGCGCGGGGGACCGGCGTCGGGGGCGCGGCCGGACGCGGGGATCTCCGCAGGGGCTGCCCGCCGGGGTGGGTCGCGCGCAGGGCGAGGACCCAGGCGTCGATCCGGGGACCGTCGGGGCTGGACGACCCGGGAGGCGCCGCGGGCAGGGGATCCTCCGCGTGGCTCGGGTCCGCGGGCGGCTGTAGAGGCGTGCATTTCGGGCGCGGCGCCGCGGGCGGGATGGGTATCATCGCGCCGATGTCGAGCTCTCGCCGCTCCTTCCTCGCGCTCACGGGGCTCTGTGGGGCCGAGGCGCTGCTCCACGGCTCGCGCGCGGCGTGGGCCGGTCCGGCGCCGAGCCGGATCCCGGCGCCGAAGTCGGCGCCCGCGAGCGCAGACGCGGGCATGGCCCTGCTGGCCGCGAGCCGCTTGCTGGCCGACGAGTCGCTGCTGCGCACTGCGCTCGCGGCGGCGACGAAGGCCGGGGCGAGCTACGCCGACGCGCGCCTGGTGCTGATGCGCCGCGAGCGGGTCGGCGTGCGCGACGACCACGTGAGCGGGATCGGTCGCAGCGAGGACTACGGGGTCGGTCTGCGGGTGATCGCGGACGGCGGCTGGGGCTTCGCGGCGACGGCGGAGCGCAGCGCGAAGGCGGTCGAGGGGATCGCCAAGGCGGCGGTGGCGATGGCTCGCCAGAGCGCGCTGCTGATGCCGCAGCCGGTGACTCTGGCGCCGGCGCCGGTGCTGCAGGGCGGCTGGGTGTCGCCGTTCCAGGTCGACCCGTTCTCGATCGCGCCGGCCGAGAAGGCGGAGCTGCTGCTGGCGGCGGCCCGCGCGGCGCTGGCGGTGCCCGGGGTGGCCCACGTGGACGCGAACGTGGCGTGCGTGCGCGAGGAGAAGCTGGTGATGACGAGCGAGGGCTCGCGGGTCCACCAGATCTTCTTCCGCGTGATTCCCGGGCTGACCGCGACGGCGATCGATCGCCGGCGCGGTCGCTTCGCGGGGCGTGATCACGAGGTGGCGCCGATGCTGGCCGGCTGGGAGCACGTGACCGCGGCGGACCTGGTCGGCAGCGCGCCGAAGATCGCCGAGGAGGCGCTGCAGAAGCTGCACGCGGCGCCGGCGGTGCCGGGCAAAAAGCACGCGATCCTGGCGCCGTCGAACCTGTGGCTGACGATCCACGAGAGCATCGGCCACTCGACGGAGCTCGACCGGGCGCTCGGCTACGAGGCGAACTACGCCGGCACGAGCTTCCTCGGGCCCGACAGGGCGGGCAAGGTCAAGATCGGCAGCGAGATCGTGAACCTCGCGGCCGATCGCACGCAGCCGGGCGGTCTGGCGACGACCGCGTGGGACGACGAGGCGGTGGCGTCGCAGCGCTGGGACCTGGTGAAGAAGGGGACGTTCGTCGGCTGGCAGACGACGCGCGACCTGGCGGCGGCGGCCGGCGAGCAGGCGAGCCGCGGCTGCAGCTACGCCGACAGCTACGCGAGCGTGCCGTTCCAGCGCATGCCGAACGTGAGCCTGCAGCCGGGCACCGAGGGC
Source organism: Nannocystis sp. RBIL2 (assembly GCF_026626745.1). GTDB lineage: Bacteria > Myxococcota_A > Polyangia > Nannocystales > Nannocystaceae > Nannocystis. Next base: position 681,059 of record NZ_JAPNJW010000001.1, on the reverse strand, counting down.
TACACGACGGAGGACCTGATCTCGGCGACCGACGACGGGGTGCTGATCACGGGCCGCGGCAGTTGGTCGATCGATCAGCAGCGCTACAACTTCCAGTTCTCGGGCCAGTTCTTCTGGGAGATCAAGAACGGGCGGTTGACGCGGCCGCTGCGAGACGTGGCGTATCAGGCCAACACGGTCGAATTCTGGAGCTCGTGTGACATGCTCGGAGGGACAGACACGTACCGCCTCGGCGGCAGCATGAGCGACGGCAAGGGCGAGCCGTCGCAGAGCAACGCGGTCAGCCACGGGTGCCCGCCGGCGCGCTTCGTCGTCAACATCCTCAACACCGGGGGTGACAAGTGAGCGCGCAGTCTCCGTTGAGCCCGGCCGAGGCGCGGGCGCTGGTCAAGTCGGCGCTGGCCGCCGCGAGCTTCGAAGACGTGAGCCTGCGAGTGACCGCGCGGCGCACTGCGTACCTGCGGTTCGCCGCGGGCGCGCCGACGACGTCCGGCGAGGCGGCGCGCTTCGAGGTGTCGGTGACTGCGGCGAAGGACGGGCGGGTGGCGACGGTGTCAGGCACCGGGCGCGACGCGGCGTCGCTGCAGGCGCTGGTGCGCGAGGCGGAGGCGCTGGCCAAGCTGGCGCCGAAGGACCCGGAGCACGAGCCGCCGCTGGGGCCGCAGCAGTACGCGAAGGTGGCGGCCCGCGACGCGAAGACGGCGGAGGTCGGGCCCGAGGGGCGCACCGAGGTGGTGGCGCGGGTGCTGAAGGTGGCGCGCGAGGCCAAGCTGGTGGCTTCGGGGATCGTCGAGCACGAGGACGGGGTGACTGTCCTGGCCAATCGGACAGGTCTGTTCGCGCTCCACGCGGCGACCGAGGCGTCGCTGACGACGACGATGCGCACGCCCGACGGCAAGGGCAGCGGCTGGGCCGGCGGCGCGTCACACCGCCTAGCCGAGCTCGACGCGCCGGCGCTGGCGCGGCGAGCGGCCGACAAGGCGACGATGTCGAGCCAGGGCGCGGACGCGCTGGCGCCCGGGGCGTACACCGTGGTGCTCGAGGCGCAGGCGGTGGCCGACCTGCTCGGCTTCCTGGTGTCGGCGCTGCAGGCCCGCGCGGCCGACGAGGGCCGCAGCTTCTTCAGCCGACCCGGCGGCAACGCGATCGGCGAGGCGCTGTTCGACCCGCGGGTGACGCTGCGCTCCGACCCGGCCGACCCGCGCTGGCCGTCGATCCCGTTCGCGGGCGACGGGCTGCCGCTGCCGGCGACGACGTGGATCGACCGCGGGACGCTGAAGGCGCTGGCCTACAGCCGGTTCTGGGCCCACAAGCAGAGCAAGCCGCCGCTGCCGGGGCCGCGCTCGATCTTCCTCGCGCCCGCCGACCCGGCCGAGGGCAAGGACCTGCTCGAGCTGGTCCGCGGGGTCGAGCGCGGGGTGCTGGTGACGCGCTTCTTCTACAACCGCATGCTCGACCCGCGGCAGATCCTGGCGACCGGGCTGACCCGCGACGGCACGTTCCTCATCGAGCAGGGGAAGATCGCGCGGCCGGTCAAGAACATGCGCTACAACGAGAGCCCGGCGGCGCTGCTGAAGAACCTGGTGGCGATCGGCAAGCCCGAGCGCACGGCTGACGACGGGATGGTCGCGGTGGTGCCGCCGCTGGTGGCGAAGGACTTCCACTTCGCCAGCGTCAGCGACGCGGTGTGAGTCGTTCTGGATGGCCTCGGCGACATGTCGTCGGGGACATGTCTGCCAGGACATGGCCGAGAGGGCATGGTCCGAGGGACCGGTGACGGGCGGCCGCCGGTGAGGTACTCTGGGCGGGATGGTCGTCGCCGCGCTGGTCTCGGTCGCCCTGCTGCTGCAGCCGCCGGCGGGTCTCGAGGCGCCGGAGTCCTGTCCGGAGGGGGCGACGATGTGCGCGGGCGGCTGCATGCCGGGGGGGGAGCCGTGCCCGCCGCCCAGGGTGCCGCGGCCCGATGTCACCGTGTCGCCGCCGACGCCCACCGACGAGGAGATGGCGGCGAAGATCCAGGCGGCGTGGGGCTGCGACGAGAGCGACGCGCAGCTGGCCCGGCGCAAGCTGAAGTGGCTCGCGGCGTTCGGGCTGCCGGGGCTCGCGCTCGCGGCCGGAGGGGTGGCCGCGGCGGTGACGATGCGCGAGCCGGTGAGCCCGCGCGAGGACGCCGAGCTGCGCCTGACCCGTCAGGGCCTCGGGGTGAGCGTGTCGCTGCTCCTGATCTCGAGCGCGCTGCTCTTCACGGCGTCGATCGGGGCGATGCGGCTCAAGCGGAAGCGGGTGCAGTGCGATCCAGGCGGCTGCGCGCTGCGGTTCTGAGGGCCGGTCGCGTGGGGCTCGCGGCGCGCTCGCGGCTCCGTGGTAGCGTCGACGGACCATGATCGCGTTCTCGATCCGCAGCCTCGTGGTCGAAGGTCAGCTCGGCGGCGTGCGACCCGGCGACACCCGCGACATCGTCCTCGAGCGGCTGGGCCCGCCCAGCGAGCGTATGGCCAGCGGCGGCGGCACCGAGGTCTGGCGCTACGGCAACTTCGAGCTGTTCCTCGACGGGGACCTCGTCTACACGCTCTATCACGATTATCTGATCCAGCTCGAAGCGGATGGGGAGCGCGAGATCGACGCGTGGATCCTCGGCGACTCGGAGGCGCCCGATTACGACGACGTCGTCGAGCGGCTCAACGCCGAGCAGGTGCCCTTCATCACCGGACGCGACCGCGAGAAGCGCCGCATGCTGGCGATCCCAGGCGGCGCCCGCCTGCTGTTCGAGGTCGACGAGGACACCGGCGTGGAAGCGTGGACCATGATCGCGGTGGACCACCCGGATTATTCGTGGGGAAAGTTCACGCCCGACGGGTCCGGCGATGGATGTCCTCGGGGACAGGTCAGTCGCGGTGGGCCATGACCACGCGGATCCGCAGGGCGCCGGAGTCGTCGCGGCGGAGGGCGTAGGTCGAGCGCTCGAGGCCGACCTCGCGGCCGTCGCGGTCGATGTAGGGCCAGGCCACGCGGACGAGGACGACGCGGTCGCCGACCCACTCGCGCGACTCGACCTCCGGGCGCGTCATCGTCACGCCGCGCTCGAGGTACTGCGCCCGCGCACCGGCGAAGAAGCGCTCGATCTCCTCGCGCCGGGCGACGGCCTGCGCGCCGGAGTCCGCCAGCACGAAGGCCGGGGTCTCGTACAGCGTCGCCACCGTGAGGGCGTCGCCTTCCACCAGCGCGCGCCCGAGGAGGTGCAAGAACGCGTCGACCTCGCGGTCACGCTCCGGGTTCGTCGGTGCCGTCATGCTCGAGGCATTGAGCGGGCCTCCGGACAGGGCAAGCCGCCGGTGGCTCGCACGCCGGCGAAAGCGGCGATCGGGGCCCGAGGAGCGCGTTTGGAGGCGTGAGCGCAAGAGGCGCGACCGGCCCGGCGAGCGCGGCGCAGCGGCCTGCGGGCGACCTCGGGCGCTGCGGACAGTTGGCCGCCACCGGCCGCGGCTGGCAGGGCGTTCTTGGAAAAGATATCAAAGATGAGATGTCCTGAGGGACAGGTGGATTGGGCTGCGCTCGAGGTGCGGCTGTGAGGGCGCGGACAGCGGACTCGTACGCGCTCGCATCGGTCACGCACGGCGATGGTGCTCGCGGGGTGTTCCGATGCTTCGCCGCGAGGGGCTCGGGGGCTGGAGCACCGCAGAACGTGGTCGGGCACCCCTGGCGCGCAGACCAGCGGACGAGCGCGTCGGTCCGCGGCGATCTCGCGGCGCGGCTCTCTGCGGGTTCGGAGCTCAGCGCGGCTCGTCGTCGGGGCAGACGAAGCGCTCGAAGCGGCGGGCGAGCACCGAGTCGGGCAGGCGCGCGGCCAGGCGCAGGGCGGCGGTCGCGGCGTCGGCGGGGCGGCCTTGCAGGCACAGGAGCTCGACCGCGGCGGCCTCGCGGGCGTCGACGAGGGCGCCGCGCGGGAACTGGCGCGCGTGAGCGTCGAGGAGCTGGGCGGCGCCTGCCGGGTCGCGGGCGTCGAGGCGGGCGCGGGCGCGGTCGAGGAGGCCGACCTCGAGGGCGAGGTCGTCGCGGGCGGGCGAGCGCGCGGATGTCTCTCGGGACAGCAGCTGATCGTAAGCCGGGCGCGTCACCCGGCCGGCGGGCGCGGGGGAGGCTGTCCTCGGGGATAGGTCGGCCGCCGGGCCCGGCGACAGGGGGGCGGTCGCGCGGGTCCACACGCCGGCGACCTGCGCGCGGAGGTGGGCGAACGAGAACGGGGAGGCGTGGGACTGGAGCGGGACGGCGATCGCTAGCGAGGCTGTCTCTCGAGACGTGACGGCGATCGCGGGCGAGGCTGTCTCTCGGGACATGCCGGCGGGCGGGGGAGAGGCTGTCTCTCGGGACATGCCGGCGGGCGGGAGAGAGGCTGTCTCTCGCGACATGTCGGGGGGCGGGAGTGTCGCTGTCTCTCGGGACATGCCGGCGGGCGGGAGAGAGGCTGTCTCTCGGGACATGTCACCGCTGGATCGAGCTGCAGATGGCTTTGCGGACAGGTCCTCGACGTGCGCGGTGGTGGCCCGGCCCGGGGCCTGGCGCGGGGCGACCGCGACGACGGTGGTGGCGCCGGCGACGACGAGGGTGGTCATGACGCCGGCGCGCGCGGTGGTCCAGGCGGCGGCCACGGTGGCGAGCTTGCCGTGCCCGAACAGCGGGACCATCACGGCCCAGGTGCGCGAGGCGGCGTCGGCCGGCGGCGCCTCGCGGCGGCGGCCTTCGGCGACCTCGGAGGCCAGCAGCTCGGGGCTGGCGGCCAGCTCGAGCAGGCGGGCGCGCGCGAGGCGGAGCCGCGAGTAGACGGTGTTGAGCGGCAGCTCGAGCTCGGCGGCGATCTCGGGGCCGCTCATGCCGAGCAGCTCGGTCAGCTCCCACACCTCGCGGGTGCCGCGAGGCAGGCCGGCGAGCAGGCGCTCGAGCAGGCGGGCGGCGTCGTGGCGCTCCTGCGGGGCCTCGCCGACGTGGCCGGTGAGGTCGCCGAGGGCGGCGATCCGGCGGGTCCGACGGGCGACGCCGCGGTGCCAGTGCGAGGCGACGCGGCGGGTGACGCCGTACAGCCAGGCGCGCGCCGAGACCTGGTAGTGGACCTGGTCGAAGCGGCGGTAGGCGGTGAGGAAGACGTCCTGGACCACGTCGTCGCGGGCGGCCACGGGGACGCCGAAGTACTTCGCGGCCGACCACACGAAGTGGAACTCTCGGTCGTAGATGGCGCGAAAGCGCGCGTCTCGGTCGGTGGCGAGCAGCATGGGGCCGTGGGGGCTGTCCCCGGCCGAGACGGTTTCCGTCACCGCGGGTCTCCGAGGCGCAATTCGAGGCCGAGGAGCAGGCGCAGGCTCGCCGGCGCGCTGGTGAACAGGTTGACCGGCTCCGGGGTGTCCTCCAGGTCGAAGCTCGGGGCGGCCAGGCGGACGAGGCCCTGGGCGGCCAGGCTGAGGCCGAGCAGCCGGTGAAACCGCCAGGTGGCGCCGGCCGAGACGAGCACCGCCGCCCACAGGCCGGTGGCCGCGCGCGCGCCCGGACCGCGACCCTGGCCACGCAGGCCGCCGAGCTCGGCGCCGCCGCACAGGGGGAACTCGAAGCGGCCGCGCGACAGGCGAGCGCAGCCGCGGGCGCCGCCGCCGAGCAGGTAGACGCGGACCTCGTTGGGCAGGCGCGCCTCGGTCTGGGGGACGAGGTGGACGCCGTGGAACTCGAGGCGAGCGCGCCGCCACAGGACGCCGGCGACGAGCTCGAGCGCGGCGGTGGGCGCGGGGACGGTGCCGACCTCGAAGCCGGCCGAGAGGCGGAGCAGCGCGCCGGGACCTCGCTTGCGCGGCGGCGGGGCCGGGGCGAGCGGCTCGTCGGCGGTGACGACGGCGGGCTCGGGCGCGGGCGCGGGTTCGGGCGGTTGGAGCGGCGCGGCAGGGTCGTCGACGACGGCCTCGGGGGCGAGGGTGACGGGCGGGGCGGGTTCGGAGCCAGGGGCCGGCTCAGGGCCGGGAGGCGGCTCGGGCTCGGTCGGCGTGGACTCGACCTCCGGCGCGACCAGATCGGTCGGCCCGCCGCGCTCGGCGGCGGTGGGGTCGAGCGCGAGGGCGGTCAGGAGCGCAGCGGCGTCGACCAGCGCGGCGCAGCGACGAGCGCTGAGGCGCCGGGTCTGGGCGTGACCGCCGACGGTGAGGCGCAGGTCGAGGTGGTACTGCGAGGCGCCGTCCCGCTCGACCCGCCCGACCAGAGAGACCTCGTCGGCGGCGGGCTCGCGGCCGAGGCGGCCGGCGATCGCCCCGGCCAGCGCGCGGCGATCGGGGCAGCCCGCCGGCGCCTGCCACTCGATCGCGCCGGCAGACGGGGGCTGGGGCACCTGGAACGCGAGCACTGCGGCGAGGAGCGCGGACGGCATCGTCGGACCGGATCCATCCTAGCGCAGACGGCGACCGCCGGCGCCGGTCGCAGCGGACCGCGCGCCGTGCGCCCCGGGGCGAGCAGCCGCGCGCGGTCGGCCGGCGTCAAGAATTCGCATGGCCGCGAGGACATGTCATCAAGGACATGTCCTGGCAACCATGCATAAGCCAGATCGTAACTCGCAGAGGCGCGAGGATCAGGGCGGGGGCAGGTCGTTGCCCTCGAGGTTGAGGAAGGTGCGGATCGGCTTCGGGCTGCCGGCGGCGCCGACGGCGGGGATCTCGAGGCCGTCCCCCTTGAGCAGATCCTCGTCGGAGCGGCCGTCGGCGGGCTTGTCGTCGTCGACGTCGTCGAGGCCGTTGGGGACGAACAGCTGCGGGTGATCGAACGGCGCCCGCTGGTAGACGACGTTCGCGTCGGTGAGCGACTGCAGGAACAGCACAAGGTCCTTGCGCTGGTCGGCGTCGAGGTCGAGGAAGGTGATGTCGGGGTCGAGCTCGAGGTTGCGGTGGAAATCGCCGCCGCGGTTGTAGAACTCGACGACCTGCTCGAGGGTCGACATGCCGCCATTGTGCATGTACGGGGCAGTGAGCTGGACGTTGCGCAGGGTCGGGGTCTTGAAGGCGCCCTTGACGGCGGTGCGCAGATTCTGGATGAAGCGCTTGTTGGCGGCGTTGTTCTTCGGCTCGCCGGTCGGGGTCTTGAGCTTGTCCTTGCAGTCGGTCTTGTCCCTGAAGCCGCCGGGGAACAGCGGGCGGTCGACGACGATGTTCCACGGGACGTCGAAGGTGCACGGGTCGACCTCGAACGGGTCGCGCACGTCCTTGCCGAGCAGCATCTGCACGTACTGCTCGGTGAACGACAGCGGGTTGCCGAACGGATCCTCGCCGCCGACGCCGATGTCCTCGGCGGTCGGCCGCACGCCGATGTTGTAGAAGCCGTTGTCGTAGAGGGCCGGCTCACGCAGCCTGACCAGCGAGCTGGGGCCCTGGCCGACGAACGCGAGGGTGCCCTCGTCGTCGTAGACGAGGACGAAGTCGAGCCAGGCGTTGGCGACCTTGACGTCGTCGAGGACGGAGATCCGCAGCGCGGAGGGACAACCTTTGCCGTCGGCCCGCTCCGCGTCGATGCGGATGTCGCGAGTGGCCGAGTCGTCGGCGCCGAAGGTCATGGTCTTGGGCTTGTAGGTGCAGCTGGCGTCGTCGTCGACCTTGCTGAGGACGATCTGGCCGACGGCCTTGCCGGGGACGATGTCGTCCTTCTTGGCGGTGGGGGTGGCCTCGACGTCGATCGTGAGGCTGCGCTGGCCCTTGCCGGGCTTCCACTGCGAGAACGGCAGGACCTTGAACGGCGGGCTGGTGCGCACGCCGTAGTGAAATTGCTCCTCGGTCATCAGCATGCGCTCGACCAGGCCGTCCTCCTCCTCCTCGTCGATGAGGTGCAGGGTCGAGGCGCCGGTGAACATGGCGGTCTTGTGGCAATTGACGCACTTGCCCTGGTTGAGGAAGACGTCGAAGCCGGCGAGCTCGCGCTTGCCGAGCGCCTTGGGGTCGCGGCCGTCGCGGTACTTGTCGAACGGAGTGTCGTCGGAGACGAGGGTGCGCTCGTAGGCCTGGATGGCGAGGCCCCAGAACAGGCTGAAGTTGAGCTCCATCAGGGTGAAGCGCTGGTCGGCCGGGACGGAGTTCGGGTTTTTAAGCAGGTTCTTGTCGGCGTCGAACCATTGATCCGACTGCCATAGCTTGGCGGCGAAGGCGGCCTCGATCATCTTCGCGTAGGTGGTCTCCAGGCCCTTGTTCGGCGCGGCCAGCGGGCCGAGCACCGAATCGTCGGGGTGGACCTTCTGGAACGCGAGCGGGACCGTGGGCGCGCGCACCAGCTTGCGGCCGACGTCGGGCAGCGTCCGCCCCTGACACGAGGCCTCGAACGGGCTGAGCACCGGACCGACAGCCTGCGAGGCGAGCGAGCCGTTGACGATCTCTAGCTTGCGCTTGACCGGCTTGCCGCCCTTGACCTCGAGGATGAAGGCGTCCTTGTTGCGGCGGCCGAACGGATCGACGCCGTTGAACCAGCGGTTGGCCCGGCCGTCCCAGAAGTTGCGGAAGTTGAAGGCGGCGTTGATCACGGTCGGGGCGTTGCGCGGCTCGACCCGCCGCACGTTGATGCCGTCGACCTGAAACGGCGGGTCCGGGACGGTCTCACACTTGTCGTCGAGCGCGCCGGGCTTGACGGCCTCGAAGTCGGCGCGCCGGACGCCCTGCGAGGAGGTGACGTCGTCGGAGTCGAAGAGAACCTTCGAGTCGCGGTCCTTGGGGTCCTTCAAGACGTGAAACGGATAGTCGCCGGCGACTAGCTGCAAATTGGGCCCCTTGCCGCCAGTCCGGGTCGGATCGAACTTGCCGTTGCCGCCGAGCAGGCCCGGCGACAGCTGATTGCGCGAGCGGTTGTCGGCGCCGGCCGCGAAGTGACAGCTGGCACAAGCCTGGCCGTCGCTGCCGCTCTGCATGTCCCAAAACAGGGCCTTGCCGAGCGCGATCGCGGCGTCGTTGTCGACGATCAGGTCGGGCTCGACGGGCTTGCCGGTGATCCTGTCGAACAGCGGCGGGAGCTTCTCCTTCGCCAGAGAGCCGGGTATGCCGTCGTTCGGCTCGTCCGGCCCGTCCGGCTCGTCCGGCGGCGCGCCCGGACCGGGGGCCCCGTCGCCGCTCCAGGTGAAGACGAAATCGCATGCAGTCGTCGCCAGGGCGCCGAACCCTATGCCCATGCATGCGAGCGTGGAGAACCATCCACACAGACGATTACGCATGCTCCGTTCATTCGCGGCGACCGCGGCGAAAGCTGTGATCGCGGCGATGTCGGCTCGGGTCGCCACGGGTGTCGCCGCAAGAACGACGTATCGGGTGCCCCCGCGCGCGCCAGACAAAGGGTCAATTGGGACTGCGGCTCCAGCGCCAGGACGAAACGGCGAATTCGCGGGAATCAGGCGTTCCGGGCCGATCTGGGCGCAAGGGAGATGGCGTGTCCCTCCACCTGCGCGTGGTCGGTGGATGTATGCTCTTTGATTGGGGGAAAACCCTATCATGTAAGAACGTGGCTCGCTGCACACGCCGCACCGTCTTGCACAGACCCTTCGCGCACCGCCGGGATGGTCTGAGCAATCGATCGGAGCGGCGTTCGATGGCCACAGGGAATGGCAGTACGCCCGTCGGCGCAGACGATTCGCGGCAGGTCGCTGAAATGCCACGTCCCGATGGACCGGTTTTTCGGGACAGGACGGGCATCAGGCCGGCCAGGTGACGGACATAGCGAGGGACAGTCCGGCGCCTGGGCCGCGCCTGGGGCCCGGCTGTCGCATTGTCGCCTGGCGCGAAGGACAGGTCAGCGGCGCCGGGCGGCGCGCGGACGCCATTGATAGTCGGCGAGGTCGATGCGGCCGTTGTCGCCGAACTCGACGCCCTCGGCGATCAGCAGGGTGCGCTGGCGGTCGCCGGAGGGGCCGGACAGGCTGATCTCGCCGCGGGCGTTGAGGACCCGCTGCCACGGCACGGGGCTGCCCCCGGGCAAGGCGTGGAGGGCGTAGCCGATCTGGCGGGCGCGCCCGGGCAGGCCGGCGAGCTCGGCGATCTGTCCGTAGGTGGCGACGCGGCCGCGGGGGATCCGCTGGATGGTGGCGTAGATCCGGGCGTAGTCGGGGTGCATGCTAGCTGCGGCCGGCGAGGGCGACGACGCGGTCCATCATGCGCTCGACCTCGGCCTCGGTGTTGTAGAAGTGCGGGCCGAGCCGGAGGCCGCAGTTGGGCCGCCAGTCGAGCTTGTAGCGCTCCTCGATGAGCTGCTTGCTGGCGTCCTCGCTGCCCTCGAAGTCGACGGCGACGAATCCGGTGCGGCGCTCGTGGTCGATCGGCGAGTGGACGACGAGGCCGGCGTCCTGCGCCCGGTCGATGATGCGCTGGCACAGGGCGAGGTTGTGGGCCCGGATCCGCTCGATGCCGATCTCGTGCAGGTTCTTGTAGGCGGCGAGGGCGACGTAGTAGGCGGGGATCGAGGGGGTGCCGGCGAGGAAGTGGCGGTGGTCGCTGGCGAAGCGGATCGGGGGCGGCTCGAAGGCGAACGGGTCCTGGTGGCCCATCCAGCCGGTGAGGCGCGGCCGCAGGCGCTCGCGCAGCTCGGGCTTCATCCACATGAAGGCGGTGCCAGGGCCGCCGCACAGCCACTTGTGGCTGCCGCCGACGACGATGTCGGCGTCCCACTCGGCGACGTCGATCGGGACGGCGCCGGCGGTCTGATAGACGTCGACCATGACGAGCGCGCCGACCTCGTGGGCCCTGCGCGTGATCGCGGTGATGTCCTGCAGCGCGCCCGAGACGTAGATGCCGTGCGACAGCGGGACGATCGCGGTCCGCTCGTCGATCGCCGCGAGCATGCGCTCTAGCGGGATCGTCATGCCGTCGTCCGAGGGCACCTGCACGAGCTCGGCCCCGAGGTCGCCGAAGCGCTCCCACACGTAGAGGACGTTGGGGAACTGCAGCGACTCGACGACGACGCGGTTCTTGCCGCGCGAATAGTCCAGGCACGAGGCGATGGCGGCCTGGAAGTAGGCGACGTTCTGGTTGAGGATCGTCTGCCCCGGCGGCGCATTCAGGAAGCGCGCGGCGCTGTCGGCGGTGTCGCGCATGATGTCGAGCCAGTGCGGCCACACCTCGACGCCCTCGCTGGCCCAGTCGTCGGCGTACTTCTGCAGCATGTCGGCGGCCTGCCGCGGCATGGCGCCCATGCTGTTGCTGTTCATGTAGATCGAGTGGGCGAGGATCGGATAGTCGTCGCGGTAGCGGGCCAGCTGGGGCTGGAGTTCGGGAAGGATCGGGGTCACTGGGCGGTCCTCTGGGTCGCGTGGATGTCGTAGGGGCGGAACTCTTGCCGGCTGGTGCGGCGGCCGTTCATGTCGGCGAGCTCGCGCTTGCTGAAGCCGTCGGGGCCGGACCGCGGCAGCTGGCGGCGCACGAACGTCTCGATGATCCGGCGCGCCTGCTCGGCGACGTCGGCGCGGGTGCGATCGATCTCCGACATGGCCTCCTCGGGGATCTCGCCGGCGAACTCGACGCGGTAGGCCTCGTCGCACTCGTCCCAGCGCTGAAACAGCAGCTCGCGCTTCTTCGCCGGGTCGCCGCCGGCGTTCCACAGCTCGAACAGCTCGCGCTCGAGGGTGCCGAGGCGGTAGGTCAAGGTCCGCAGGGTGAACTCGATCGCCATCTGCGTCCGGAGCTCGCGCGTCCGGTTGAGGAACTCGCGCTTGGCGGCGGCGTCCGTCTCGGGGCCGCCGAGCAGGTCCTGCAGCTTGACCAGCCACTCCGACGGGCCCGTGACGCCGAGGCCGGCCATGTTGATCTGGCGCATGGCGGCCCGCGAGCCCTTGACCTTGTTGCCGTGCTGGTCGCGGTTCCAGCGGTCGCCGAAGCGCACGGTGCCGTCGGCGTTGAACACGGCGGTGAACCGCTTGCCGGCGTCGACGTACATCATGGTGCCGTCGCGCTGGCGCTTGAGGCCGAGCGATCCGAGGGTGTCCTCCGAGACAGGTTTGAAAGCACCTGTCCCGTAGGTCCGGAGGGACCGCGGCGAGGGGATCTTCGGCACCCCGCCCGGAGGCTCGGCGCGCTCGTTGCCCTCGGCCTCGATGTTCTCGGGCGCGGGCGCGGCGGGGATGGCCGGGCTCGGGGGCGCCGGCCGCGGGCCCTCGGGCTGGCCGCCCGTCGAAGCAGGAGCAGCCGACGGGCTCGCGGGCGCCGGGCCCTGCGGGGCCGGCGTCGAGGTCGCGGGCGGCGCGAGGCCGAGCGCAGCGACGAACGCGAGCCAGGCGACCACTGCGGTCACTCCTTGAGGAGGGCCTCGTACTGCTCGGCGGTCAGCAGCCGCTCGAACGCGGCCGCGTCGGTCGGACGGATCCGGACCATCCAGCCGTCGCCGTAGCAGTCGGTGTTGACGTCCTCGGGCGTGGCGTCGAGCTCGCCGTTGACCTCGACCACCTCGCCCTCAACCGGGGCGTACAGCTCGCTCACGGACTTGACCGAGTCGACCGTGCCGAACAGAGCGCCGGCGGTCAGGTTGGCGCCGGGGGCGATCCGCAGGTCGATGAAGGTGATGTCGCCGAGGGTGTTGGCCGCGAAGTCGGTGATGCCGACGACGACGGTGCCGTCGCCCTCGAGGCGGGCCCACTCGTGGTCTTTGGTGTAGCGGAGGTTGCTCGGGATCTTGCTCATGGTGAAACTTCGGGGCAGGTTGTCGGGGACAGGTGCTCGGGGACAGGTGCTCGGGGACAGGTGCTCGGGGACAGGTGCTCGGGGACAGGTACGGAGCGACAGCAGGCTCAGGCGGCCGGCTCGGTGCGGCGGTAGAACGGGCCCTTGACGACCTCGGCGGCGAAGGTCTTGCCGCGCTGGGAGATCGTGAGGGCGGTGCCGGGGGCCGACAAGGCGGTCGGGACGTAGGCGATGCCGACGGCGCCGCCGACGGTGGGCGCCGGGGCGCCGCTGGTGACCTTGCCGATCACGGCGCCGCCGGCGTCGACGATGTCGGCGCCGGGGCGGGCGATGTTCTTGCCCTCGGTGACGCGGAAGCCGACGAGCGAGCGCGTGTTGCCGCGGGCCTTGATCTGCGCCAGCGCCTCGCCGCCGACGAAGTCGTCGCCGCGAGCCCGCTTGTCGAGCTTGACGACCCACCCGAGCCCGGCCTCGAGCGGGTTGGTGGTGGCGTCGATGTCGTTGCCGTAGAGGCTCAGCTTGGCCTCGAGCCGCAGGGTGTCACGCGCGCCGAGGCCGATCGGGGCGGCGCCGCCGGCCAGCAGGGCGTCCCACACCGCGACGGCGCGGGCCGGCTCGACGAACAGCTCGAAGCCGTCCTCGCCGGTGTAGCCGGTGCGCGCGGCGACGATGGCGGCGCCGGCGAGGGTGGCCGAAGCGAAGCCGAACGAGGGGACCTGCAGCAGGGCGTCATCGCCGGCGAGGCGAGCGACCAGGCCGCGGGCCTGCGGGCCCTGGACGGCGATCAGGGCGACGTCGTCGGAGTGGTTCTCGATCTTGCACAGGCTGCCCGCGTGCTCCTGAAAATGGGCGAAGTCCTTGGCGATGTTGGCGGCGTTGACGACGATCCGGAAGTTCTCGGGGCCGTGCCGATAGACGATGCAGTCGTCGACGATGCCGCCGTCCGGGTAACAGACGGCGGTGTACATGGCCTTGCCGTCGGTCAGCTTGGCGGCGTCGTTGGTGATGAGCCGCTGGATGGCGGCCAGAGCGCCCGGGCCGGTGAAGTCGACCTCGCCCATGTGAGAGACGTCGAAGATCCCGACCGCGGTGCGCACGGCGCGGTGCTCGGCCAAGATGCCCTCGTACTGCAAGGGCATGTGCCAGCCCCCGAAGTCGACCATCTTGGCGCCACGGGCGACGTGAGCCTCGTGAAGCGGTGTGTGCTGGAGCGAAGACGTTTCGGCCATGGTGCTGCCCCGTTCCCATAGCCAACTTCGGCCGCCGCGGGAAGGGCCGCGGCGTGCTACACCCCGGGGCGATGCGCTCCGAGAGGGAACCCGGAAGCAAACCGCGAAGGCGTGCGGCGCATTTCGCGCCGATGGCCGCGCTGGCGTCCTGCCTCGCCCTTTTGGCCCCCGCGTGCGCGGCTCGCAAAGGCGCGCCGCCGACCGGCCTCAACTCGTTCGGCCAGGGCACGCGCTACATCCAAAAGGCGGTGCGCAGCAGCAGCGAGGGCGTGATCATCCTGCCGTCGAAGCGCGCCGAGAACCTGTTCGACCTGCAGCGCCTGAACGAGATCGCCCAGGCCCTGCGGCCGCCCGCCGCGGCCTGCTTCGTCAACCGGGCGATCGAGACGATGAAGCGAGGCAAGCGCGACGGCGAAGAGTCGTACCTCGACGTGCCCGAGGGCCAGGTCAAGATCCGCACCCGCCTGTCGCCCGACGGCGAAGTGCTGCGCACGGAGGTGCTCGACACGGGCTTCAAGGACCCGGAGATCGAGCCGTGCATCATGGAGGCGATCCAGGGCCGCAAGTGGATCAAGAACCGCAGCGGGGTGGTGCAGTACCTCGACGTGATCTACTGGGTCAGCCTCGGCGACGGCTCGGAGGACAAGTCGCCGCAAGCCAAGGCCGAGCTGCGCCGGCAACAGGCGATCGCGGCCATCCGCGGCAAGGGCTGCCTCGAGCGCCGCGTCGGCGCCGGGACGTACCCGGTCGAGGGCCTCAATCTGGTCGACCGCGACGGCAACACTCTGGTCAGCCGCGTCGAGCCCAATTCGCTGCCGCAGAAGGTCCAGGAGTGCCTGTCGGTGGTGCTCCGCGACATCCAGATGCCGCGCGCGCCCAACTCGTTCGTCCGCCCGATCTCGCCGCAGGTCGAGTACACGGTGGCGACCGACGGCACGGTGTCGTTCGCCGACGAGCGCTGGATCAACCTCGTCCTGATGGAAGAGAAGGCGGCCCGCGAAGACCGCCTGGCAGAGGTCGACCGCGGGCTCGGGATCGCAGAGCCGCGGGCGAGCGAGACCGAAACGGCGGCGACGCCGAGCGAGAGCGTCGAGGCTTCGGCGAGCGCGGGCGAAGAGACGACGCCGCCGCCCGCGAGCGAGCCGGCGCAGGACCCGGGGCAGGGCGGGATGAAGCTCAAGCTCGGCGGGCACCGACGCTCCGAAGCGCCGAAGTGAGCTGCGCGCGGCGCCGGCTGCAGGTCGGCGCTTGCGGGTGAGCGGCGGATGGCATCGCTGATGGCACATCCGCTGGTTCACGGTTGAAGCTGTCTTTGAGGGCATGAGACGGCCTCGGCGGCCCTGTCCGCCCTCAAGACGAGCCTCGAGGAGAGACGCGATCATGACGACGACGACGACGACGGATAAACCCAGCTTCGTGTATGTCACGTACATCACCACCACGGCGGAGAAGCTGTGGGAGGCGCTGACGCAGGGCGACTTCACCGAGAAGTACTGGGGCGGGCGCCGGGTCGAATCGACGTGGCAGCCGGGGGCGCCGATCGTGTACCGCTACGACGAGGGCCGCAAGACCGACATCACCGGCGAGGTGCTGCGCTGCGAGCCGACGACGGTGCTGGCGGGGGTGTCGCGCGGGTGGCCGGGCATCCTGTCGAATCTCAAGACCGTCCTCGAGACCGGCAAGCCGATGCCGTTCGGCAATTGGGACAGGGCGACCGCGACCTGACGACGGAGCGGCGGCGCGCCTGCCGGCCGGCGCCCGCTGCGGGTGTGCGGGTCGGCCGGGCTGCTGCCTGCGCGCGGAAAATTGCCAGGCCCGGCAATTTTTCGGGCCGCTCCGGCGACTCCTCGCTCGAGCCTCGAGACATGATGACCCAGACGATCGGTCTGTCCTCGTGGACCGCTCCACTTCGGCGCATGCGCCGGCGGACGCGGTCGTCACAACGTTCCGGAGGCCGGCGTGATGCGGCGGGGAGAGGGCTCCATGGCGAATGAGGTGTTCGGGGCGTCGGCACGGTCGCCGGCGCACAACTGGCTGTCGGCGGCGCTGGTGTTCGAGACCGTCAGCCTCTACGGCGTCCTCCTCGGCGCGGCGGCCTGGGCGGCGCAGGCGGGGGCGGGGCCGTGGGTGCAGGCGCCGCTGGTGTTCGCGCTCGGGCTGTGGATGGACCGCATGTTCACGGTCGGGCACGAGGCCGTGCATCGCAAGCTGTTCCCCGATCACGTCCGCCTGAACGATCTGGTCGGCACGCTGATGCTCGCGCCGCTGCTCGCGCCGCTGACCGTCGTGCGCAAGATCCACGCCTTCCATCACGGGCACAACCGGCGCGCGCCCAAGATCGCCACGCTCGACGTCGTGCTGCTGCCGCGCGCGCCCGGCTGGCGGCGGAGCCTGGCGTGGGCGATCGGCTGGGCGGGGTGGCTGCTCGGCGTGTTCTTCGGCGGCTTCTACATCCACGGGCTGGTCTCGGTCGTCCTCTTCTTGCTGATGCCGGTCCGCGTGGCCTGCCGGATCTCCCCGGCCTTCAAGGGCTGGCGCGGGCGGCATCGGCTGCGCGCCTGGCTCGAGCTCGGCCTCGGGGTCGCAGTGCATGCGCTGGTGTGGCGCGCCTGGGGCCGCGACGTGTACCTCGCGACTCTCGGGCTGCCCACGCTCGCGTTCGCGTGGATCTATTCGCTGCTGGTCTACATCTATCACTACCGCACGCCGCTCGGCGCCGACGTCCGCGGCAACGTCCGCTCGCTCGCGCCGGGGCGGCTGTTCAGCTGGCTGCTGCTCAACTTTCACGAGCACAGCACCCACCACGGCGACCCACGGTTGCCGTGGTACATGCTGCCTGCGAGGCGCCTGCGCGGGCCGGCGCCCGGCGAGGTCCGCACCGTCCTCGGCGCGGTGCTGCAGCAGCTGCGCGGACCCGTCTTCGTCGACCGCCCGGAGGCGGCGCCATGAATCCAGAAGCTGACCGAATAGACATGTCTCAAACACCATCTCCGGTGTTGCGCCTGCGGGCGGGCGTCCTCGGCGACGCCGAGACGATGCTGCAGATCAAGCAGCAGCTACGGATGCAGCCCGACCCCGGGGGCGCCGAGAGCAGCCGCGGCGGATTCTTGCTCGGCTCTTCGCGCGCGCAGTACGAGGCGCTGCTGGCCGGGGCGCAGGTCGATGTCCTGCTCGACGGCCCGCGGGTGGTCGGCTTCGTCACCGCGCTGCCGGATCCGCCGCTGCGCCAGAGCGCGCTGTGGCAGCGCCGGGCCCATATCGCCTGGGGCGGGGGCCTGGGCGCCGGCGAGCTCGCGGCGCTCGAGGGGCTGCGCCTCGGCTACCTCGATCAGCTCGCGGTGCTGCCTGACCCGAAGTACAGGCTGTGCGCGCCGGCCCTGGCGTGGCGGGCGCTGGCGCGGCTGCTCGAGGACGGCTGCGACCTGGTGTTCGCCACCGTGGTCGCCCGGCCGGTGCGCAACCTCGTCACCCGGCCGCTGCTCGCGGCGGTCGGCGCGGTCGAGCTCGGCGCGATCGACGAGGACTACCCCGAGGTCGGTCCCATCACGTCCGACGTGTTCTGCATGACGCGCGCGGCGCTGCAGGGCGGCGACGGGCGGCAGCGTGCCCGGCTCGCGGCGCTGCAGCGCTGGACCGAGCGACTGCTCGCGGGCCGCGGTTGACGGCGGCTCTCCGCGGAGCCGTGGGGTGATTCGCAACGGGCCGGCGCTCAGTGGCGCGGCTGCGATTCGACCTCGCCGACCATCGGCACGAAGCGGACCGGCAGGACTGTCTCGACGTGGAGGTCGCCGCGCGGACGTTTTTCCAGGACCTGCAGGTCCTGCACGAACTCGCCGACGGGGATCACCAGGCGGCCGCCGACGGCCAGCTGTTCGGTGAGCGGGCGTGGGAGGGTCGGTGCGGCGGCGGCGACGATGATGGCGGAGAACGGCGCGGCCTCGGGCCAGCCGCGGTAGCCGTCGCCCGCGCGCACGTGGACGTTATCGTAGCCGAGCTCTGCGAGCAGGGTCGCGGCTCGCTCAGCGAGGTCGGTGACGACCTCGATGCTGTAGACCTCGGCGCCCATCTCGGCGAGGACTGCGGCCTGGTAGCCGGAGCCCGTGCCGATGTCGAGGACGCGGTCGCCTCGTTTGACGTGGGCCAGCTGGGTCATGAGCGCGACGACGTACGGCTGACTGATGGTGGCCCCGTGGCCGATCGGCAGCGGGTGATCGCCGAAGGCGTAGCGCTGATCCTCCGGCGGGACGAAGCGCTCGCGCGGGACCCGGCGCATGGCGGAGAGGACGGCCTCGTCGGTGATGTCGCGCGCGACGAGCTGCTGCTCGACCATCCGGCTGCGGGCTTGTGACGGTTCGTCCATGGCGGCGGCGCACCCGACGAGCAGGCACAGCAGGAGGCTCGATCGGCGCATACGGGCAGGCTAGCGCGCGCCCGGCTGCAAGCCCGCGCAGGCGCTGCGCCGCGGCGGTCTCAGGCGCGAACGCCTGGGGATTTTCCCGGCGGTCGGGCGGCTGTCTTCCCGGACATGTCGCAAACGCCAGGCAGGCTCAGGCGTGATCGCGGGGGGCGCGCGGGTCGGGGATGTCCTCGGGGACATGCCCCGAGAGCCAGGCTCAGCCGCTCTTCGGCACGACGTTGTCGAGCTCGGTGAGCTCGCGGGCGAAGCCGCCCGAGAGGATCGGGAAGCGGCACCACGTCTTGGGGTCGAGGTTCTCGTCGTCGAGGTGGAAGCTCGGGGCGTAGCGCTCGCGCTTCCACTGGTTCTGGCTCCACAGGCGGAAGAACCGCTTGATCCACAGCAGCAGCTGGTCGCGGCCGTGCTCGGGGAAGCGGCTGGCGAGGACCCGGTAGACCTCTTTCGGCGCGAGCTTGTCGCGGATGGCGGCGCGCTCGATGACGTCGAGGATCGGGTACGGCATCAGGTCGTCCTCGTCGGTCTGTTTGGCGCCGGCGGGCCGCAGCTCGGCGGTCGGGGCCTGGACGTTGACGGCGCTCAGGGCGGGCGTGGGGCCGACGCCGGCGGGGCCCTCGTGCTCGACCCACCGCAGCCACTGGCGCAGGAAGGCCTTGTCGATGCCGGCGATCGGCGACAGGCCGCCGCAGGTGTCGCCGTCCATGGTGGCGTAGCCGACGGCGGCCTCGCTGCGGTTGCTGGTGGCCAGCAGGAGGGCGCCGCGCAAGTTGGCCAGCAGCCACACGCCAGGGGCGCGGGCGCGGGCCTGGATGTTCTGCAGGGCGATGTCGTCGCTCTTCCAGCCGAGCTCGCGGCCGATCGCGCCCTCGACCGTGCGCACGTAGGCGCGCACCAGCGGGTCGACGTCGAACTCGAGGAATTCGGCGCCGACGGCCTCGGCGACCGCGCGGGCGGCATTACGGGTGGTGTCGGAGCTGTTGGCGGTCGCCTGGTAGACGCAGGTCAGGAGGGCACGCACGATCGCCCGCGGGGTGGTGCACGAACCCTCGGGCAGGCCGAGGCGGGCGCAGGTCGCCGCGACGCCGAGCTCCTGCGTGGCCAGAGTGACCATGAGGTGGACGAGGTAGGCGACTGCGGCCGAGTCGGCGCCGCCGCTGAGCGAGACGACGAAGCCGCGCGACCGGCTCTTGCGCAGGTAGTCGAACAGGCCGAGGGCGACGGCGCGCGAGAACTCCTCGCGCTTGTCGTTGCGCAGCGCGTCGTCGGGGGCGTTGGCGTGCGGCGGCAGGTCGGCGGTCGGCAGCTGCATGTCGAACCGGGTGATCCGGCGGACGTTGTCGTCGACCGTGGGCGCGTAGGTCGTGCGCGCGTGGACCATGCGCGCGAGGTCGACGTCGACCACGGCGCTGGTGACGTAGACGTCCTTGTAGCCGAGCCGCGGGCCCTCGGCGATCAGGTGGCCGGACGAGGCGATCATGCACTCGCCGTCGTAGATGACGCGGCCGGCCTCGTTGCCGATGAAGTTGGAGTAGACGTAGGTGGCGCGGAAGCTGCGCGAGGCGTTGAGGACGATCTGCTTGCGCACCTCGTGCTTGCCGAACGCGAAGTGGCTGGCGCTGGGGTTGCAGATCACGTCGACGCCCTGGCTGGCGAGCTCGACGCCGGGGCGGTTCGGGACCCACGCGTCCTCGCAGATCTCGAAGCCGATCCGCAGGCCGCCGACCTCGAAGATCTGGTCGCCCAGCGGGTAGCTGTGGCCGTCGTGCTCCCACTGCACGAACTTGCCGGCCGGCCAGCCCTTGAACCACCGCGGCTCGTAGTGGATGCCGTCGCCGGCGAGGAAGCGCTTGCCGACCATGCCGACGATGTGGCCGTCGGCGACCAGGCAGACCGCGTTGTAGTTGGCGGCGCGGTGCATGATCGGCAGGCCGAGCGCGACGACCATGCCCTTCGTCTCGGGCAGGAGCTCCTGCAAGATCCGCCACGACTCGAGGATCGTGCCGCGGCCGAAGAACGCGTCCTCGCAGCCGTAGCCGGGGATGCACAGCTCGGGCAGGCACAGGACGGCGACGCCCTCCCGGCGGGCCAGGCGGATCGCCTCGACGATCCGGGCCTGGTTGCCGTCCCAGTCGAGCGGCGTCTGGTTGAGGGCGGCGGCGGCGACGCGGACGAGGTGCATTCAATGTCTCCGGGGACAGGGTCTAAAGGACATGTCCTGCGAGGTGGGGCGCGAGCAGGGGGGCGATCGAGGCGACCCGCAGCGGGGTCGGGTCGCCGGCGCTGGCGGCCGCGAGGGCGCGCGCGCGCGGGTGGCTGTCGGTGCAGGCGATGGCGGAGAACAGGCCGGTGGCCTGCAGCTTGTGCAGGGCGTCGCCGGGGAAGATGCCGTGGGTGGCGACTGCGGCCAGGCTGACGGCGCCGGCGCGCTGGTAGGCCCGGGCGGCGCCGATCAGCGAGCCGCCGGTGCGGATCATGTCGTCGTAGAGGATGACCGGCTTGCCGGCGACCTGGGCGTCGATGGCGGTGATCTCGGTGCGTTCGCCGTCGTGGCGGCGCTTGAACACGAAGGCGGCGGTGACCCCGAGGTCGTTGGCCAGCGACTCGACCCACTTGGCCCGGCCGGCGTCGGTGCAGGCGAGCACGAAGGGCTGGCCGCCGGCGATGTCGAGGATGATGTCGCGGATGACCGGCTTGGCGTAGACGTGGGTGGCGACCAGGCCGGCCTCGAAGTAGTGCGGGATGCCCTCGGCGTGGAGGTCGAGGAGGAGCACGCGGTTGCCGTAGGAGGCCGGCGGGATGGCCGAGAACAGCGCGGCGCGGGTCTTGGCGGTGACGACCTCGCCGGGCTTGGTCGAGCGCTCCATCGTCGCGTAGCCGTAGTAGGGGACGACGAGGGTGAGGCGGCGGGCGCCGTAGTGGACGGCGCCGCAGGCGAGGTCGAACAGGGTGAGCGCGGCGGCGTCGTCGACGGTGCCGCCGATCATCACGACGTCGCGGCCCTCGACCGGGGTGACGAGGCGGAGGTAGCGCTCGCCGTCGGGGAAGGCGAAGGTGTCGATGTCGCCGGCCTCCAGCGCGGCCGAGCCGCACAACGCGGCCTGCAAGTAGCCGTACTCGGGAGTGGCGAACACGAGCGGGCGGGTCGTCATGCGGCGGGGGAAGAGTACCCCTCGGCGAGCGCGTTGGCGACCTCGGTATAGGCGTAATCGCTGACGCGTTCGTCGATGCGCATGCGCAGCAGCGCCTTGCTGCGGCAGGTAGCCGCGAAGAAGAACGCGCGATCGTCGGCGCACGCGCGCGCGAGCGCCGGATCGGTGGCCCAGCGGTCCCACTCGCGCTGGCAGATCCGCCGCACCGCGGGCCACAGGGCGTCGGGGTCGGGGCCGCCGGCGTCGTCGACCCAACCGATCACAGCCGCGAGGTGGGCGTGCACGAGGGTGTGTAACAGCTTGCCCTGAGCCTCGGCGAGGTCGGAGGTCAAGGTGAAGGAGTCGGGCGCGAGCGCGGGGGCGTGGCCGGCCGCGGCCAGCCGCCCGCGGTGGAGCCGCACTCCGCCGAGGTCGCGGACGACGAAGCCGCAGGGGCGCCCGGCGTGGACGAGGAGGGTGTTTTGTAGATGCGCCTCGAGGGCGACGCCGTGGGCGGTGAGCAGGCGCAGGGCCGCGGGGACGAGGAGGTCGAGGTAGTCGGCGAAGAAGGCCGCGAGGCGCGCGCGCGGATCGCCGGGGTAGTCGGCGGCGAGCTCGCGCAACAAGAGGTCGCCCCCAGGCCGGCGCTCGCCGAGGGCGGCGCAGACGACCAGCTGCGGGGTGCGCGATCGGACATGCTCTAATAAATATGTCGCACGGGACAGGTCCTCGGGGGCATGTTCCGAGGGATATGTCGCGGAGGACAGGTGCTCAGGGGCAGGCGCGGTGCCGGGGGCGGTCGGCGTCGCGCCGGATGGGTCGGCGGGTGCGGTGAGGTCGGCGTGGAGCTCTTGGGCGAGGGCGGCGGGGTCGGGGCGGAGGACGACGCCGAGCTGGCCGGCGCCGGGGCCGTGGCGGGGGTGCAGGCCGGCGGCGGCGAGGTCGGGCTGGATCTGCAGGCCGCGGCGGGTCTGCGGGTCGGCGGCCTGGATCGCGGCCAGGAGGGCGGCGATCGCCGGGCCGTTGTGCACCGAGGCGGGCGAGACCTGGCGCCGCGCGCTGGTGGTGTGGATGTCGACGGCGAGCTTGAGGTGCAGCGCGGGCGCGACGAGGGCGACGGTGCGCAGGCTGAGCAGGGCGCGCGCGTGGAGCGGAGGCAGGCCGGCCGGACGGACCTCGCGGCCCCACAGCGGGCCGAGCAGGCGCGGGAGGCGGCGCAGCTGGAGGGGGTGGACGGGCAGGCGGACGAGGCCGGGCGGGGGGGCCGGGAACAGGGCGCGCGCGAGGTCGGCGTAGAGGGCCGGCTCGGCCAGCTGGGCGTGGTCGGCGGCGACGTCGACGGCGTGGACTGCCGCCTGGGCCAGGAGGTCGGGGCCGTGGCGCAGGTTCTCCCAGGCGCGCAGGCCGAGCCGGGTCTTGCTCATCGGGTGCCACGGGTGGCCGTCGACGACCAGGTTCTCGGGGTCGAGCGGGGCGGGCCAAGCCTGGCCTTCGGAGCATGTCCGATGGCGCAGGTCGGCGGCGAGGCGGGCGAGCGCGAGGTTCCAGCGGCTGTCGGCGAGCTCGCGCGCGATCCGGGCGCGAGCCGCGGGGGCGAGCGCGGGCAAGAGGCGCGGGAGGAGGTCGGGGAGGTCGGGGAGGTCGGGGCCGTCGAGGTCGGCGGCGTGCAGCTCGAAGGCCCGGCGCCGCCGCAGCGGGAGGCTCAAGGAACATGTGCGAAGGGACATGTCCTGGAGGTCGAATTCGACGAGGCGCTCGCGCGCGCAGGCGAGGACGAGGCGAGCGCCGATCGCCTGGGTCGCGGCCCGCCAGTGCGCGGCGAGCTCGCCGGGCGCCGGCCGGGCGCCGAACGCGACTGGCACGGCCCGGGCGGCGAAGGCGAGGAAGCGGTCGCGCTCGGACACGGGCGAAAGGTAGCGCGCGGGACCGGGCGACGAAAGCGGCCGGTCCAGCCGGGAGTGGAGCTCGCGTCCGAGTCGTCGCGCGGGGCCAGGCGCTGCGAGCGGATGGTCGAGTCAGCCGGCGGAGCTCGCGGACGAGTCGTCGCCGCGCGGCCGGGCGACGAGAGTCGCCGGTCAAGCCGCGCGCCGGAGCTCGAGGCCGAGTTCGCCGAGCATCAGGGCGGCGGACAGGAGCAGGATCCAGGCGATCCAGCGGCGCAGGCTGTCGGGGTCGAGGTCGCCGGTGCGGCGAGCGCCGAGGTTGGCGCCGAGCAGGGTGAGCGGGGTGACGACCGCGAAGGCGGTGAGGTCGACCTGTCCTTGGAGGAAGGTGGCGACGCCGGCCGACAGCCCGGTGACTGCGCCGATCGCCATGTTGGTGCCGACGGCCACGGGCGGGGGGACGCGGGCGTAGCGGATCATGGCCGGCAGGCGCAGGCTGCCGAGGAGGAGGCCGACGAGGCCCGAGATCGCGCCGAGGACGGCGCCGACGACGACCTCGGCGAGGACGGCGAAGGTGCGCGAAGGGACATGTTCGGAGGGACCGGCGGGCTCGGGCCGGCGGCGCAGCATGGCGGCGCCGGTGAGCAGGAGGACGCCGGCGATGGCGGCCTTGAGGAGGCGGGCGTCGACGCTGCCGGCCCAGCGCGCGGTGGCGAAGGCGGCGACGGCCGAGGGCGCGCCGACGCTGGCCAGCAGCCACAGGCTGACGCGGCCGTCGCGGGCGTGGCGCCAGGTGCCGGTGAGGGTGCCGGCGGTGGAGATGGCGAGGCTGGTGGCGGCCCCGGCGGCGGGGCTGCCGAGGGCGTAGACGAGGAGGGCCACCCGCAGCTGACCGAGCACCAGGCCGACGGTGGCGCCGATGTAGCTGAGGCCGAAGGAGACCAGCGCGATGAGCGCCAGCGCGAGGATCTCGGTGGAGCGCAGGCGCCGACGCTATCACGCGCGCGGCGAGTCCGGGCGGCCGCGCCGAGCCAGGCGCGGCCCGCAACGCGGCGGTGGCAGCGAAGCGAGGGCGCGCGCTGGATGAGGTCATGTTCATCTGCGGCGAGTCGCCACGCGAGATGGATTCGCGAGGTCTCGGTGCACGCGCGCGGCGACGAGTGGCGCAGACGATCGGCGTGAGGCTGGAGCGCGCGGCCGACGATGCCGGGCAGGACAGGTGGCCGCGTCGATCGGCGCGAGCGATCGTGTCGGCGACGAAAGGCGGGGAGTCGGCTTGACAGGCGGGCGCGCCGGGGCGGACGCTGCGGCGGCGTGACGGAGCGCGGGGACACTGCGGCGGCGGAGGAGCTCGCAACGGGGCTTTTAGGGCCGACGAGGCCGCGCTGGGTGGTGATCCACTGGACGCCGGAGGCGCTCGGGCTGGTGCGCGCGATCGCGGCGGCAGAGCCGGCGCCGGAGCTGACGCTGATCGGGCCGGCGCCCGCCGACGCGGTCGCGGCGGCGCTGGCCGAGTTGCCCGCGGGACATGTCCAAAAGTACTGGCAGGGTTCGGCGAGCGGCGGGGTCGAGGCGCTGGCGCGCTTCTTCGCCGACACCGCCGGCTTGCCGGCGGCCGACGCGATCATCGTGCTGCCGCTGCGCGGCCACGGCGAGACCGACGCGTTCTCGCGCCTAGTGTGCACGGCGATCCTGCGCGCCTGCAAGGGCAAGCCGCCGCACGTGGTGGTGGCGGTCGAGGACCCGGAGGCCACCCACGAGTTCGAGGGCCTGGGGGTGGCGACGATCTTCTACCCGGGCTTTCTGCGGGCGGCGCTGCTGGCCCACGCGTGCGTCGACCTCGGGGCGTTCCGCTTCATGCTGGCGCTGCTCGGCGGGCGCCTGCGCGTCGAGACCTGGCCGGTGCCGCCGGAGCTGCGCGCGGGGACGTTCCGCGAGGCCTGCCTGAACGTGGAGGTCGACCGCCGCGGCCGCCCGGTGACGCTGATCGGGCTGTTCGCGCCCGGCGAGGGCGGTTCGGACGCGATGCTGCTGAGCCCGTCGCCCGCCCGCCCGCTGCGCGACGCGAGCGCGCTGCTGGTGCTGACCGGGGAGGCCGAGTGAGACGCGGGGAGCGGAGGCAGGACGGCGCGGCCGCGCCAGACGAGCGCGCCGAAAAAGCGAGCTCGTCGTGGGCGCGACGGGCCGCGCGGTGGGCTGGCCGTCGGGGCATGTCCTCGCGGACATGGCCGATGGCGCCTGTCCTCCTGGGCATGTTCCTGCAGACAGGTGCGGCGCAGGCGGGCGAGGCGATCGTGGTCCGCTTCGGCTCGGGGGCGAAGAAGGGCGGGTTCGACGTGACCGCGCACGCCCTGGCCGAGGCGGTCCAGGGCGAGGGGCGGGTGACGATCGCGCCGGAGTCCACCAAGGGCTCGTGCGAGAACGTCCACAAGCTGCTGTCGGGCGAGCTCGACGCGGCGCTGGTGCAGTACGACGTGGCGGCGGAGGCGTTCAAGGCCGGGCAGGCGGACGCGGACGCGGGCGACAGCGGGATCCCGAAGGGCGGCTGGATGTGCAAGCTGTCGCCCGAGGAGGCCGACAAGGCCGAGCTGCGGGTGATCGCGGCGGTGTCCGACGCGGCGGTCCACGTGCTGGTGCGCCGGCCGGTGCGCCTCGAGGAGTTCGACGACATCGGCCGCGAGCCGCTGTTCATGGGCAAGGACGGCTCGGGCAGCTACGAGACGGCGAAGGTGATCCTCGGCGCGGCGGGTCACACTGCGGAGCAGCTGCCGCTGTTCACGGGCACGGCCGACGAGGCGCTGGCGGCGATGAGCCGGCGCGAGCTGCTGACGATGCTGCGGACCACCGAGCCGGGGCACGCGGAGATCCGCGACGTGCTGGCGTCAGGCCTGGCGACCCTGAACCCGCTGCCCGAGGCGGTGCTGAACCGCCTGATCGACGGCTACCCGTACTACCGGATCTGCCCGATCGAGACCGGGACGTATCCGGGCCTCGAGTACAGCATGCCGACGGTGTGCGTGAGCTCGGTGGTGCTGGTGGCGACGCCGCGCGAGCGGGTGGAAGACGAGGGCTTTTTGGCCGACCGCCGGTTGGCGGTCGAGGCGATGGTCCAGGGGCTCAAGAAGCTCGCGCGCGACGAGCAGTACGCGAGCCTCAAGGTCCGCGTGGAGTGGCGCGGGTTCGCCGAGCGCGAGCCGATCCCGCTCCACCCGGTGGCCGAGCTGCACGAGACCAGCGAGCGCCGGCAGGCGTGGCTGCAGGGCGGGGCGTTCGCGGCGGCGCTAGGGGTGGTGCTGTACCTGGTGCGCCGGGCGCTGCGGCGGCGGCGGGTCCCGGGCGCGGGCATCGAGAGCCAGCTGTCGAACCCGCTGGTGCCGTTCGCCGCGTTCGCGTGCGTGGTGACGCTGTCGACGTTCATCGTCTGGTCTTTGGAACATGACTCGAACGCCAGGCTGCGGACGCTGAACGACTCGTTCTGGGAGATGAACACGTTCGCCACCGGCAACTTCACGACCGAGACGCTGAAGACGCCGACGGCGCGGCTGGTCGGGGCGGCGGCGACGATCCTCGGGCTGGGCCTTTTGGCGTGGTTCACCGCGACGCTGACCAACATCTTCGCGCAGGAGCAGACGCGGCTGTGGCGGCGGCTCAACAAGCACCTGGTGGTGCTGAACTTCCGCGAGGACATGCTGCCGCTGATCCGTCTGCTGCGCAGCCCGGGGCCGACGCGGCACCGGCCGCTGCACGTGGTGGTGTCCGACGCGCTGCCGCGGCGGGTGCGGCTGCAGCTGGCGCGCGTCAAGGCGCTGACGATCCACCACTCGAACCCGGAGGTGCCGGAGGACCTGGCGGGGCTGCGGCTGCCGCGGGCGTCGCGGGTGATCGTGCTCGGCGACGGCGACGGGTCGGGGGCCAGCTACGATCCGCTGCGGATCGCCCGCGCGGTCCATCAGGCGTGCGCGCGCGACCCGATCGGCGGCGGTCAGCGGGCGCGGACGCTCGGGGTGGCGGCGACGTCGGTGGAGATCGCCCGCACTGCGCCGGCGCTGCCGGTGACTCTGGTCGAGACGTCGGAGGCGGAGCGCGAGGAGGTGTTCTCGCCGTTCGCGGCCTGGCTGGTGCCGGTCGACTGCCAGGCGCTGGCGCACCGCTGGCTGGTGATGGCGTGCCGCGACCGCGCGTTCGCGGAGCTGTTCAACCGCGTGGTGGCGTTCGCCGACGACAACGCCGAGGTCTACACGGCGCCGGCGCCGACCTGGCTCATCGGACAGCCGTGGCGCAAGGCCCGGCGCGCGCTGCTCGAGGTGCAAGGCCGCGGCGGCGCGGTGCCCCTGGGGCTGTATCGCGCTGCCGATCCGGGCGGCAAGGCGCCGGCGGGCGGGACGTCGCACGCGGAGCTGCGGCGGCGGCTGATCGTCAACCCGCGGCCGGACGAGGCGCTGGTGCCGGGCGACCTGATCGTGGCGCTGTGCGAGGACGAGGCCGATCTGGTGCGGATCGTGGCCGAGAGCCGCAAGGTCGCGGCGCCGAGTTGACGGCGCGGCGCGCGACGCGAGCTCGAGCGCTGCGGAGCGCGTCGTCGGTCCACACTTCGCTGTCGGGTCGACGGTCTGCAGACGCGAAGCCGAGGTGAACGAGCTGCAGGTCGCAATCGCGGGTCGACCGAGGCGAGGATATGACTGCGGGGTCGCGCGATCGCGTCGCGGCTCGTCGACCCCACGAGCGGGCGCGAGCCGCTGGGCGCGCGGGTTGACGGTCGCCGCGGTTGGGTCGTATTCGGGGGAGATGCTGCCGTTTCGCGTCGTCCTCGCGTCGATGTCCATGCTCGTCGTCGGCTGCTATTCGGGCGTCGCGGAGGTGACCGAGAGCATCGGCGCGCCCGAGACCGCGAGCGGGGCGACGAGCGCCGGCGCGAGCGCGGCGAGCAGCGGACCGGGGACGAGCGATGCGAGCGCGGCGGGCCCCAGCGAGGCGTCGACCGCGGAGGAGCCGACGAGCACGAGCGTCGCCGGGACCACGACCACGGGGCCGGACGAGGTGTCCTCGGGGCCAGGTCCGACCGACAGCGGGACGTCCGGCGCGGCTTCGACGACCACCGGCGACATCACCACCACGACCGGCGAGCCGGTCGATCCGGCGGCGGAGGTGTGCGCGCGCTGGACGGCGGACCGAACGGACATGTCCGAAGGGACATGGAGCGGGGCGGTCGCCGGCTGTCAGGCGGGCGACACTGGCGCGCCGGGCCGCGACAACGCGCTCAAGCTGATCAACCTGTACCGCTGGCTGGCCGGGCTGCCGGCGGTCGAGCACGACGCGGGGCTCGACGCCAAGGCCCAGCAGTGCGCGCTGATGATGCACGCCAACGGGCAGCTGTCGCACGACCCGCCCATGCAGTGGGCGTGCTACACCGCCGACGGGGCGCAGGCGGCGAAGAACAGCAACATCTCGTCGACGCCGGGCGTGGTCGCGGTCGACCTCTACATGGTCGACCCCGGCAACGCCACGACCTTCGGCCACCGGCGGTGGATCCTCTCGAACGGGCTCGGGCCGGTCGGGCTCGGCTCGACGGCCGTGAACTCGTGCATGTGGGTGCTCGGCGGGCAGGGCGGCGGCGACGCGGCGTGGACGGCCTGGCCGCCGCCCGGGGTGGTGCCGATCGACGCGATCCACGTGCCGGAGGTGCCGTGGTCCAATGTCGACGAGACAGGCTGGACGATCCAGAGCGACGCGATCGACCTCGGCGCGGCGCAGGTGACGATCAGCGAGGGCGGGGTCGACCGGCCGGTGAAGACGACGGCGCTCATGGGCGGGTTCGGCTCGGCCAGCGCGATCGCCATGACGCCGCAGGGCTGGACCTCGGAGGCCGGCAAGACCTACACGGTGGCGGTGAACGGGGTGCCGCAGCCGTTCAGCTACGACGTGCAGGTGGTCGCCTGCCCTTGAGGGACATGTCCGTGCGGGCATGGCCGAACGGGCATGTCCCGGGGGGCATGGTCGATCAGGCAGCTGTGACGCGGGTGAGGCGGACCTCGATGGCGCGCGTCTCCTCGCCGCTCGGCTCGATGTTGGTGGCCTCGATCACGAGCTCGTCGCCGTCGCGGCGAAAGGCGGTGCGCCAGCCCCAGCGCTGGTCGCCGGCGCGGTAGCTGCCGAGGACCGAGACGGCGGGGCCCGCGGGCCCGGTCGACCACAAGGGGGAGGCGCCGGTGTGGAAGGTGTCGATCCAGTACAGGGTGTGCTCGTGGTCGTCGACGCCGAGGGTCATCTCGCCGTGGTGCAGCTTGCCGGTGCACACGCCGTCGTAGCGGAGGCGCGCGTAGCGGCCGTCGAGCAGCGACTCGATCTGGACGCGCCAGTCGCCGACGTCCGGCTCGCCGCCAGTCGGGTCGAGCCAGGTGCGCGCGGGGCCGGTCCATGAGCCTGTGAGTTCGGTGAGGGGGTGGGCCATGACGCCGGTCATAAGCGATCGGCGGCGGGCGATCCACCGGCGTGGGGCCGGGCGAGTGCTATAGTGACGGTGATGCGAGCGGTCCGCGGTGCGGTCGGGGTGATGTGGCTCGGACTCGGTGCGTGCCCCTCGCCGGCGACGAGCGGCGAGAGCGACGCGGCGACGACGAGTGGTTCGACGGAGACGGGCGCGCCGGGCGGGATCAGCAGTTCGACCAGCTCGAGCAGCTCGAGCGGGACGACGGCGGCGCCGACGACCACGGGGCCGGGGCCCGACGCCGGGATCGCGTCCCGCTGCGGTCACGACAGCCCGGAGGCGCTGATGGACTGCGTCGACCCGGTTCGCTGGGCCGAGGACGTCGCGTTCATGGCCCAGTCGCGGCCGCCCGGATCGATCCACTGGCAGAAGGTGCAGGACCGCTGCGCGACGGAGCTCGAGCAGGCGGGCTTCGTGGTGCAGCGCCAGGACTACGGCAGCGGGATCAACGTGATCGGGACGCGCGAGGGCACTGCGGCGGCGTCCGAGGTGGTGCTGCTGGCGGCCCACTACGATCATGTCAGCGGCTGCCCCGGCGCCGACGACAACGCGAGCGGGGTGGCCGGGGCGCTCGAGGTGGCGCGCGTGCTCGGCCAGGCGAAGCTGCCGCGCACGCTGATGGTGGCCTGCTGGGACGAGGAGGAGTCGGGGCTGCGCGGCTCGCGGGCGTTCGCGCAGACGTTCACGGGCGCGAAGCTGGCGGTGGCGTTCAACTTCGACATGATCGGCTATGCGAGCGCGGCGGAGCACTCGCAGATCTTCCCGGGGCCGCTGGCGGAGCGGTTCCCCGGGCTGGCCGACGAGCTGACCGCCAACAAGGGGCGCGCCGACTTCATCGCGGTGGTCGCCGACGCGTCGGCGGAGCCGTTCGCGCTCGAGCTGGAGGCGCAGGCGGAGGGCCTCGGCCGGCTGACGGGGGTGATGACGCTGACGGACGCGGAGAAGCTCGACGACGACGCATTCGGGGTGCTGAGCATGTCGGACCACCGCAGCTTCTGGGAGCGCGGATTTCCGGCGCTGCACGTGTTCGACACCGGGGTGTTCCGCAACCCGGCCTATCACTGCACGCTCGGGCTCGACACTCCGGACAAGCTCGACCACGCGTTCGCTACCGACGTGCTCAAGGCGACGACTGCGGCGGTCGCGGCGGCGGCCGGGCTGTAGCCGCGCGGCTCAGCTCCACTGCAGGTCGAGGACGAAGCGCCGCCACTCGCGCTCGAAGCGGGGCATGTCGCGGTGACCGACGATCTTCTGCAGGGTGGCGTAGCCGCCGGGATCGAGGTCGGCGCCGGCGACGAAGGCATGATAGTAGTCGCGCAGGCGATCGTGCTCCTGTAAATAATAGCAGAGGTAGCGGGCCTGGGCGTAATTGAGGCCGGAGCGCGCGCCGTAGAACTCGTCGGAGTCGGTGGCGCACAGCTCGGCGAACGAGCGCAGGCGCCGGGCGCGGATGGCGGCCTGCAGGTGCGGCAGGCGCCAGTTGGGGTAGCCGACGATCCGGCCGCCGTGCTCGCCGCACTGCTCGTAGAGCGAGGCGAGGCCCTCGTTGAACCAGGCGGGGCAGGCGGGGAAGTTGGCGGCCATGAACGGGTGGACGATCTCGTGGACGAGGGTGCCGCCGCCGGTGCCGATGTTCATGATCAATGCGGCGTGCCGCGGCGAGTAATAGCCATAGGGGGTGTCGGGCTCCTCGCCGAACAACTCGCGGGTGTTGCGGCCGTAGCTGGCGCGGTCGGCGAACAAATAGACGTCGATGATGCGCGCCGGGTCGCGGGCGAAGTAGTCCTGCTTGAGCCGCAGCACCGACCAGTGAATCGTGCGATCGGCCCGCCGCTGGACGTCGGCGGGCGACTCGTCGCCGATGACGACGAAGGGCGGCTCGACGAGGACGGTGAAGCCGCGGCCGGCGTGGCGCTCGCGCAATTCGTCGGCGCGGGCGTCGAGGGCGGCGCGAGTGATGACGGGCGGGCCGAGGGCCGAAGTTGCGACCGGGGGCGGGGGCGGACCGGGCGCGGGGAGCTCGGGCTCGGGCTCGGGCGCGAGCGCGCGGCGAGGAGGGGGCGGCGCGGGGGTGGGGCGCTCGCCGCAAGCCCAGGCGCCGGCGGCGACGAGCCCGAGGGCGAAATCTCGGCGGTGCATGCAGCGGTAGAGCACGCACGCGCCGGGCCGATGGGTCTGGTGCGGTCGGCGATGCCGCGCGGGGGGATGGAGCAAGAGTATCGGCCTGCGCCTGGAGACGGGTCGTTGCGGACGATGTCGCGCGAGGATCGACCTGTTCTCGGGGACAGGAACGGAGAGACGCGGACGATGTCGCGCGAGGCTGTCCCGAGAGACATGTGATTCGCCGCGCTCGGCGGCGCGTCACGGATCGTGCTGCAGGTAGCTCGGATGCCGCGGCAGGCGCAGGCTGACGAGCGCGGTGAGGACCATCATCGCGCTCACGTACCAGAAGAACGACGTCTCGTGGCCGAGCGACTTGAGCGCCAGCGCCACGTACTCGGCCGAGCCGCCGAAGATCGCGTTCGCCACTGCGTAGGCGAGGCCGACCCCGAGCGCGCGCACCTCCGGCGGGAACATCTCGGCTTTGACGATGCCGCTGATCGAGGTGTAGAGGCTCACGATCGCCAGCGCAGCGAGGATCAGGAAGAAGGCCGTCACCGGGCTGGCGGTGCGCTGCAGGGCGGTCAGGATCGGCACCGTGGCCACCGCGCCGAGGCTGCCGAACAGCAGCATGCAGGTGCGCCGGCCGATCCGGTCCGACAGCGCGCCGAAGGCCGGCTGCAGGCACATGTAGACGAACAGCGCGCCGGTCATCACGTAGCTGGCGGTCCGGATCGGCAGGTGGACCGTGTTGACCAGGTACTTCTGCATGTACGTGGTGAACGTGTAGAAGAAGAGCGAGCCGCCGGCGGTGTAGCCGAGCACGGTCAAGAACGCGGCGCGGTGGTGACGGAGCAGGCCGGCCACGCTGCCGGCCTCGGCGTCGGCCTTGGCCGCGGCGCTCTGCGTCTCGTGCAGGGTGCGGCGGAGCAGCAGGGCGACCACCGCCGCCACCGCGCCGAGGACGAAGGGGATCCGCCAGCCCCAGGCCTTGAGCTCGGCCTCGCTCAGCAGGTGCTCGAGCACCACGAGCGTGAGCACCGCGAGCAGCTGGCCGCCGATCAGCGTGACGTACTGGAACGAGGAGAAGAAGCCGCGCCGGCCCTTGAGCGCGACCTCGCTCATGTACGTGGCGGTGGTGCCGTACTCGCCGCCGACCGAGAGGCCCTGGAACAGCCGGCACACCAGCAGCAAGAACGGGGCCCACATGCCGATCTGCGCGTAGGTCGGCAGGCAGGCGATCACGAGCGAGCCGGCGCACATCATCATGACCGACAGCAGCATCGAGGTCTTGCGACCCAGGCGGTCGGCGATCCGCCCGAACAGCCAGCCGCCGATCGGTCGCATCAAGAAGCCGGCCGCGAACACGCCGGCGGTGTTGAGCAGCTGGGCGGTCGGATCCGACTGGGGAAAGAACGCCGGCGCGAAGTACAGCGCGGCGAAGGCGTACACGTAGAAGTCGAACCACTCGACCAGGTTGCCGGACGACGCCGCCATGATGGCGAAGATGCGATGGCGTCGCTCCGCGGCGTCGGCCTGCGGCGGCGGTGAGGTGGGGCCTCCGGAGGTCGACGTGACTGCGTTCATGGTGCTCGGGGCGCGCGACGCTGCGGCCGCTCAGGGTGCCACAGACGACGGGCGCGCGAACCATAGACGGGTCACGTCACAATGCACGTCGCCGGCAGCGCCGCGGCCGGCGAGCTCGACCGAGGCAAGCGAGCGAGTCGTCGCCCCCGTCGCGTCGGGCCGCCGCGTCGCGCACCGGGGCGGGCTCGCGGCTTGCGAAGGCTGTCCGCCGCGCGCACTCGCGTCCGCACGCAAGGCCGGCCGCTCGTCACCGGGTGCGCGGCACGTCGAGGCGACGCACCCGGTGGGCGGCCCGCGCCGCTGCGACCGACCTCAGATCGACGCGTCGATCTTGGTCCAGAACAGCGCGTCCGAGTAGGTCGTCATGCTCGTGGAGCTCGAGCAGAGCGGCAGGGTCTGGCCGCCGCACACCACCTGCGGCGCCGAGTACGTGGCGTTGCGGGGCGTGTTGATGCAGCGGACCCCGGACTTGGACCACACCGCCTCGGTCGGGTCGTCCGAGCGCAGGAAGGTGTTGATCTTGTACTTGTCCTGGACCTGCAGGTGCGTGCCGGTCTGCGTGTACGAGGTGCCGTCGAAGCAGTAGTCGGCGCGGACCATGCGGGTGGCCACCTCGAACTCGTCGATCGGCCGCTCCCACGGCTTGTAGCCCCACTGCACCGCCTTGCCGACCGCGCCCGAGGTACACGCGAGGTAGAGCGTGTTGCTGCGCTTGCCCATCCGCCCGGTGACCTCGTTCACGGTGAGGTCCTTGATCGGCACCATCGTGTGAACGCCGTCGGTGTCGGCGTCGCACACCGGGACGACGTTGCCCTCGTCGTCGACGGTCTCGAAGGTGTAGTGGGCCTCCTTCGGCGAGATCTGCTGGAACGAGGCGATCCGGAGCTCGACGTCCACCTCGGGCTCGTCGTCCGCGTCGTGGTCGCCGTCGCCGTCGGTGTCGGCGTTGAAGAGCGTCAGCTCCCAGCGCGAACCGACCAGGTCGGCGCCCCTGTAGATCACGGTGCCGACCTTCGCCTCGAGCATCCCGTCCTTGACCGCGCCGTTAGTGACGTTCACCCACACGTTGCCGGGGCGCAGCAGCTTGGCGCCCGTGAATTGCGCCCCCTTGTGGACCAGGCCCGAGAGGTCGAGCTCGGAGAAGGGGGTCGAGCCGATCGAGCTGGTGTTCAGCCACACGCCGCCCGCGGGCCCGCTGCCCGGGCGCAGCGCAACCTCGCCGAGGTCCTCATCGGCGGCGTCGTACTGGTCCATATCGTCACAGGCAGTGACACAGGCGACGCTCAGGATCACGAAGGGAACAAGGTTGCGGATGTTCATGGCGGCTCTCGGCTCCGGCTCGTGGCCTGTGCATGTGGCGTCCCCGGAGCTCGGCCAGCGAAAATCGGTGGTCCGAAGACTCTTTTTTTTAAACTTCTGAAAACAACATTTTTTAGTCTGATTAATATGAAATGACACTTTATTTTCAAGACTATTTTCGGTTTAGCTGCTAAAAATTACGTTAACTATAAAAGTTTTTAGCTAGCGCGAGAACGCGCTGAAAATTTACCGCATTGCCCGCCGACCAATCGTGGGGGCGAACGACAAGACGTTCCTGGCGAACCTTCCCACGTCCTTTATCCTCGGGACGCGCCCCCCGGCGCCTGCCCTCCATGGCGTTGTCGAAGACCGCACTCGATCGAACCGT
This sequence comes from Nannocystis sp. RBIL2, assembly GCF_026626745.1. GTDB lineage: Bacteria > Myxococcota_A > Polyangia > Nannocystales > Nannocystaceae > Nannocystis. The sequence continues at coordinate 645,894 of NZ_JAPNJW010000001.1, read as the reverse complement.
CATCGCTCCGGTCACCCAGGTCGCGCCACCTCAGCCGCCCGGGTCTTCCGACCTCGCCGACCTCGTCGTCACGCAGCGCGCCGAACCGCCGGTCCACGAACCGCCCGCGCGTCCCATCACCAGCCCGATCCCCTCGCTGCTGGCCCACATCGGTCGCTTCACCATCCTCGAGCGGCTCGGCGAGGGCGCGATGGGCATCGTCTATGCCGCCTACGACGACCGGCTCGATCGCAAGGTCGCCGTCAAGATCCTGCGCAACGACTCGAACCAGCGCGAGCCGCAGGCGCGTGAACGCCTGCTGCGCGAGGCCCAGGCGATGGCCCGCGTCTCGCATCCCAACATCGTCGCGGTCCACGAGGTCGGCTACCACGACGGCGAGGTGTTCATCGCCATGGAGTTCGTGCGCGGGCAGAACCTCGCCAACTGGTTGAAGGCGGCCCGGCCCTGGCGCGCGCGCGCCGAGACGCTGCTGCAGGCCGGCCGCGGCCTCGCGGTGGCCCACGCCGCCGGCCTGGTCCACCGCGACTTCAAGCCGGCCAACGTGATCGTCGGCAGCGACGGCGTGGTCAAAGTCCTCGACTTCGGCCTCGCCCGCGCGGTCGACCGCGAGGTCGAGGAGGAGCCGCCGCCGGCGCTGCACAGCACCCTGACGAGCTCGCTCGACAACCACCTCACGCACACCGGCGCGGTCGTCGGAACCCCCGCGTACATGGCCCCGGAGCAGCTCCTCGGCCAGCCGGCCACCGAGAAGAGCGACCAGTTCAGCTTCTGCGTCAGCCTCTACGAGGCGCTCTACGACGTCTCGCCGTTCGACACCAGCAGCCTCCTGGCGCTGACCGACGCCGTGACGCGCGGGGCCATCCGCCAGCCGCCGTCGGGCAGCCACGTCCCGGCCGCCCTGCTTCAGATCGTCACCCGCGGCCTCGCGGTCGATCCGAAGCGCCGGTTCCCGTCGATGCCCGCCCTGCTGGCGGCGATCGAGCGCACGCTCGAGCGCCGGAGCGTCCCGTGGATCGCGACCTTCGGCCTTGCCGGCCTGCTCACCGCCGCCGGCGTCACCGCGGCCGCGTACTACCCGGCCGGCGACGCCTGCGAGGGCGCCGACGACGAGCTCGCCGGGCTGTGGGACGGGCCCGCGGCCGCGGCCGCGCGCGCGGGCTTGCTGAACACCGGCGTGCCGTACGCCGAGGACACCTGGACGCGCGTGAAGGCCCGCCTCGACGCCTACGCCGGCGAGCTCGTCGGCATGCGCGTCGACGCCTGTCGGGCCCATCAGCAGGGCCGGGCCTCGATGCACCTGTTCGACTTGCGGACCGCGTGCCTCGACCAGCGGCACAAGAGCCTCGCGGCGTTCGTGGCGATCTTGCAGCGCGCCGACGCCGAGGTCGTCGGCAACGCCGGCGCCGCGGCGGCCAACCTGCCGGCGCTGGTCGGCTGCGACGACACTCGCGCCCTCACCGAGGCCGTCCCGCCGCCCGACGATCCCGCCAGCGCCGCGCGCGTCGCCGGCTTGCGCGGCGTGCTGGCCGAGGCCCAGGCGCACGAGCTCGCGGGCCAGTTCAACCAGGGCCTCGCGCTGGTCGACGGCATCGAGCTCGGCGACCTCGCTTATCCGCCGCTGGTCGCCGAGATCGGCCTGCGCCGCGGCAGCCTGCTCAGCGAGGCCGGTCGCCACACCGAGGCCCTCGACCTGCTCACCGGGGCCCTGCAGACCGCGCTCGCCAGCGGCCACGACGTCGTCGCCGCCGCGCTCGCCACCCGCCGCGACTTCGTCCGCGCCGCCCGCCTGCAGCAGAGCCGCGAGGTCCTGAGCGACGCCCCGCTGATCGACGGCCTCGTCGCCCGCGTCGAGACCACCCGCGAGGGCCGCGAGCTGCGCGGCGACCACCTCAACAACATCGGCATCGCCTACGCGGTGCTCGGCCAGATCCAGCGGGCGAGCGAGTACTTCGTCGCCTCGATCGACGCGCGTCGGGCCGTCCTCGGCGAGGACCACCCCCAGGTCGTCTACGCGCTCGGCAACCTCGGCCTGGCCCTGGTCGGCAGCGACAACGCCCTCGAGGGCGTCCGCCAGCTGCGCGCGGCCTTCACCGCCGCCGAGTCGAGCCTCGGGCCCAAGCACCCGCACGTCGCCCTGCTGGCGATCAACCTCGGCATCGGCTTCACCGGGCTGCACCGCTTCCGCGAGGCCGCCGGCTACTTCCAGCGGGCCCTGGCCCTGCAGAGCGAGCTGCTCGGGCCGAACGCCCCCGACCTGCACTGGGTGCTGTCGGGCATCGGCGATCTGGCGGTGGACCAGCGCCGCTGCGACGACGCGGACGCCAGCTACCGCCGCGCGTTGCAGGTGCTGGGCGCGAGCGAGACCTCGCTCGACTCGGCGGCCTTCATGCCCGTGCTCGGCCTCGGGAAGGCGGCTACCTGCCGGGGCGACCTCGCCGCCGCCGAGCGCCACTTCCGCCAGGCGCACGTGCTCGCCGAGCAGAGCTTCGGCGCCGACGCGCTGCGCAGCGCCGACGTCGACGACCAGCACGGGGACATGCTGCTGCGCGCCGGCGACCCCGAGGGCGCGCTGGCGCAGTTCCAGCGCGCCCTGGAGATCCGCAAGGCCCGCATGCGTTCCGACATCCCGCTGCTGGCCGACTCGATGCGCCGGATCGCCGAGGCCCACCGCCTCGCCGGGCGCCTCGACGAGGCGGCGAGCTGGCTGCAACAGGCCCAGAGCCTGCGCGAGCGCGATCCGAAGGTCGAGAGCAGCGAGGCCGCGCTGATCCGCCTCCGCCTCGGCGACCTCGCTCTCGCGCGCAACGACCCCAGGACGGCCATCGGCCACTACGAGCGCGCCATCGCCATCTACTCGGCGGTGAGCGACAGCGACATCCTCGAGCTCGCGCTGGCCCGCTTCGGCCTCGCCCGCGCCCGCGCCGCCGTGTCCGGCGTGCTCGCCCCGGAAGGCCGCGGCCTGGTCGACCAGGCCCTGCTCACCCTGCAGAGCCTCGGCCCCGCGTATCTGCCCGAGCAGGCCACGATGCGGGTCTGGCTGGCCGGGTACCCGAAGTAAGAAGCCCGGGGCATGGCGCTTCGGACATGCCCTTCAGCGCATGTTTGAAGGGACATGCCTCCGAGAGCATGTCCCGAGGCGCTGGCGGAGCCTGAAACGCCGCGTCCCCGGCGAGCCTCGTCGAGGCGCCGCGGGGACGGTCGCATGATGGCTGTCCCGAGGGACAGATCGGTCGCTCAGCCCGGCTGGATCGAGCAGTAGCCGGCGATGCAGGTGCCTTCGCCCTCGCAGCAGGCCGCGTCGACCTCGCACGAGTCGCCGATGTGCGAGCAGGTGTCGGGCTTGTCGGAGCACACGGCCGGGTCGCCGTAGCAGAAGCCGTCGCAGCAGTCGAAGCCGGCGTTACAGCCCTCGCCGAGCTGCTTGCACGGCGACAGCGCCCACTCGCCGCGCATGTTCGAGTTGTTCAGCTCCTGGCCGGGCAGCCAGAAGGCCGGGTGGCTCGGGTCGGTGCCGGGGGTGATGTTGCCGTCGATGGCGGTCACCCACAGCTGCTTGCGCCGGGTGTTGGGGTTCATGTCGGTGAGCGTGTTGCCGTACTTGCGCTCGGAGCCGATGATGAGCCACGAGTAGCCGCCGACCGACACGGGCAGGAAGGTCGGCTCGTAGGTGGTCTGGTCCTGGCCGGGCTCGACGATGCCGAAGCCGTTGGCCTTGTCGAGGCGCACCACCGCGGAGCCGTCGAGGTTGGTCAGCCATACCTCGGTGACCGCGGCGCGGGTGCGGGCCTGGTTGAGGCGGTTGAACGCGATCCACTGCGAGTCGGGCGAGAAGGTCGGGAACGTCGTGGTCGTGAGCCCGGGGATCTTGTCGACGATCTGGTGGGCGTTGGCGAACGAGTTGGTCATCAGGTCGATGTCGACCAGCCACAGCTCGCTGTTGTTGAAGTCGAGCCAGTTGCCGTCGGTCTTGCGCGCGAAGGCCACCTTGGTCCCGTCGCTCGACCACACCGGGTGCTGCGGCTTGCCGCCGGGCACCGTGAGCTGCGCGAGCACGGTGGAGCTGTCGAAGTTGGTCAGCTTGAGCGCGCCGCTCTCGTCGGACTGGCCCCACACCACGTGCGAGCCGTTGGGCGCGATCGCCTGGAAGCCGGAGGCGATGTCGGGGAAGTACAGGACGTTGCCGGAGGCGGCGTCGATGGTGCTCCACGGGCTGTAGCCGCCGTGGAAGCTGGCGGCGATCCGCGAGCCGTCCTTCGACACGCTGTGACAGGCGACGCACGTGACGCCCGGCGGCTTCTGGATGAACTGCTCGGGCGCGGTGGCGCCGATGTTGAGGCGCACGACGTTGCCGTTGTTGACCTCCCAGTAATAGACGGTGCCGGTCAGGTTGGCCGGGGCGATCGTCCAGGTCTGGGTCTTGGCGAGGTAGGCCTTCTGACCGTCGAAGCGGGCGATGTCGACCTTGACGTCGCCCTCGGTCGAGGCGGTCAGCTTGAGCCAGATGTCGGTCGGCAGCTTCGGGAAGTCGAAGCGCGACGGCGGCGGCACGTTGTGCCAGCCCTTGTACTCGAAGAACTCGCTGTAGGCGTGGATGTAATAGAGGTCGTTGGCGCCGCCGCCGTCCCACTGAATGGTGGGACCGATGAGGCCGCGCGGGAACACGGTCTTGTCGTACGGGTAGAGCAGGACCATCGACGGGTCGGGGTCGACCGCCATCGGGAACAGGTCCTTGGTCTCCGGCGGGACCGGGTTCGGCTCGGCGTTGAACAGCAGCTTGACGGTGGCGGTGGTGGTGGCCGCGGGCAGCTCGCCGGCGCCCTCGAAGGTGACGGTGCCGACGCCGCCGGCGAAACCAGTCGCGGTGAACGTGCCCGAGAGATCGCCGATGCCGGCGAGGTCGAGCTTGTCGTACGACCAGGTGCCGGTGACGGGGATCTTGATGCCCTTGTCGGTGACGCCGACGGCGCTGTACTGGGTGCTCGGCGGGATCACGCCGTCGACGACGGTGATGATCGCGTCGAGCGGATCGATCTCGATCGAGACGACCATGCCCGGGTCGTCGCCCGTGGTCGCAGTGGTCGCCGGATCGACCGTGGTGCCGTTGGTGGTGCCCGTGACCGGTCCGTCGGTCGGGTCGCCCATCGTGCCGCTGCCGCTCGGATCGGTGCTCGTCGGCGTCGCGGTGTCGGTGGTGTCGCTGCCGTTGCCGGTGTTTCCGGTGCTCAGCGAGGTGGAGGCGGAGATGACGGAGCTGTCGCTTTCGGCCGGACGATCGGGGTTGCCGCAGGCGAGCAGGCCGGCGGCCGAGAGGAGCGCCACAAAGTTCCAACGCATGCGGCGATTACAGCGAAGATCGCCGGCCGCGGCTACACGGAGATCCCCGGTGCGATGCGAGCCCACGCAAGGCCCCGGGGCCGGCGCCGTCTGCAGGCGCGCAGACGGCTGCTCAGGACTTCAGCGGCTCGCGCGGGGCGACGATGTCGCGCGCGAGGCCGACGAGCGCGAGGCCGCGGATCATGAGGTAGGTGACATCGAGCTCGAACCACCGCCGGCCGTGGGCCGCGGCGCGCTGGTGGGCGTGGTGGTTGTTGTGCCAGCCCTCGCCGAAGGTCAAAAGGGCCACCCACCAATTGTTGCGCGAGTCGTCGCGGGTCTCGTAGTTGCGGTAGCCCCACCGGTGCGCGGCGGAGTTGACGAGCCAGGTCGCGTGATACGTGAAAACCAGGCGCACGGGGATGCCCCACACGACCCAGCTCCAGCCCTGGCCGAGCCACGCCTCGCCGACGACGTAGAGCAGGACGGCGAGCACGAACTGCGGGACGTAGTGCCAGCGGTCGAACCACCGCATCACCGGGTCGCGCAGGAGGTCGCGGGCGAACGCGCGCTCGGTGTCCTCGTCGGCGCGCATGAAGACCCACAACATGTGGGCCCACAACAGGCCGCGCCGCGGCGAGTGCGGGTCGTGCTCCTGGTCGGACCAGCGGTGGTGCAGGCGATGCTTGCCGACCCACAGCACCGGGCTGCCCTGCCAGCTCAAGGTGCCGAGCAGGACGATGACGTACGTCAAGAACCGCGGGACCGCGAAGCTGCGGTGACACAACAGGCGGTGATACCCGAGGCAGATGCCGACGCCGCCGGCGAGCCACCAGAGCGCGGCGGCGACGCCGAGGCCGCTCCACGAGAAGGTGAACGGGGCCGCGATGCAGACCAGGTGCATCAGCCCGGCGCCGATCACGTGACTCCACATGAGTCCGCCGACTGCGGGCGAGCTGGTGGCCGGCGGAGGGACGATATCTTCGACTTCGACTGCCGTGGACAAGGCCTCCAAAGGCTACCAGCGGCGAGCGCAGGTCACAGCGGCCGGCCCGGGAGCGACGGTGCGCGTCGACGCACGTCGGGTCCTCCGCCCCTGCGCCGAGGCCCGGGCTCGACAGTGATGAGAGACCTCCGCCGGGCCCGCCGCCGCACAGGCCAGGGTGGCCGCGCCGGCGGGTTATTCTGCCGTCCATGCGAACTTCGCCCTTGCCCGCTATCGCCCTCTCCTGTCTGCTCGCTTGCGGCGACGACGGCGCGGCCCAGACCGATACGGTCTCCCTGTCGGCCAGTGACACAACCATGACGGACGCGACGCCGACCTCCACGACCCTCGGGCCGACGAGTGCGACCTCGGAAGACACCGGGACGGCGGGCGAGTCGGAGTCGGGGACGCCGACGACCACTGCGCCGACGAGCACGAGCACGAGCACGAGCACGAGCTCCACCACGGAGCCCGACACCACGACGAGCACGAGCACGGGCACGACGGACCCGATCGACACGACCACCACCGGGACGACGTCGACCTCGACGACCACGACGAGCGAGACGACCACCGACACGACCACCGGCGAGCCGGAGGCGTGCGCCTGCCCCGACGACATCGAGGTGCCGCTCGACGACGGCATCTTCGTCCTGTCCGACGACGCCGAGCTGTGGAAGTACTTCCCCGAGACCAACAGCTTCACGATGCTGGGCGCGATCGGCTGCGGCATGACCAACACCTTCTCGATGGCGGTCGACCGCCTCGGCTACGCGTGGGTCCAGTTCAACGGAACCGGCGAGCTGCGCAAGGTCGACGTCACCAACGTCAGCGACTGCAGCAACCCGGGCTTTCTGCCCAACCAGAACGGGGTCAAGAATTTCGGCATGGCGTTCGTGTCGAACAGCGACAGCGACAAGTGCGACCGGATCTACGGCAACACGTACAGCGGCTTCGGCGGCTACTCCGAGGGCGTGAACGTCGGCGACTTCCTCACCATCGATCCGGACGACCTCGGCCTGGCGAAGCTCGGCAAGACCAACTTCGACGGCGCCGAGCTGACCGGCACCGGCGACGGGCGGGCGTTCATCTTCGGCGGGCAGTTCCCGTCGAAGCTGGTCGAGGCCGACAAGAACACCGGCGCGGCGCTGGACGTGCTGCCGCTCAACGGGCTCGAGATCAACAACGGGGCGTTCGCGTTCGCCTTCTTCGCCGGCGACTTCTACTTCTTCACGGACAGCGACAACGACCTGTTCAACTCCGAGGTCACGCACCTCGACTACGACGACAGCGACATGAACGGGGTGCAGGACCTCACCGTGCTGACCCAGGACGCGCCGCTGCTGGTGGTCGGCGCCGGGGTGTCGACGTGCGCGCCGGTGCTGCCGATGTGAGCAGGCGATGCTCGACGCGAAGCAGCGGGCCGCCAGCGCGGCGCTGGAGCTGGTGCCCGAAGGCACGGTGATCGGCGTGGGCACCGGCTCGACCGTGGCCCACTTCATCGACGGCTTGCCTGCGACCAGGATCGCCGGCGCGGTCGCCAGCTCGGAGCAGACGGCGGCGCGCCTGCGGGCCCGCGGGATCGTGGTGCTCGACCTCAACACCACCGGGCCGCTGCCGCTCTACGTCGACGGCGCCGACGCCTGCGACCCGCAGCGCCGCCTGGTCAAGGGGGGCGGGGCGGCGCTGACGCGCGAGAAGATCGTGGCGGCGGCGTCGGAGAGGTTCGTGTGCATCATCGACCCGGGCAAGCGGGTGCCGCGGCTCGGCGGCTCCCCGCTGCCGGTCGAGGTCGTCCCGATGGCGCGCGAACTGGTGGCCCGCACGATCGCCGCGATGACCGGCGGCACGCCCGTGTGGCGCGAGGGCGTGGTCACCGACAACGGCGGCTGGATCGTCGACGTCCACGGCCTCGTGATCGACGAGCCCGAGGCGCTCGAGGCGGCGCTGAACCAGATCGCCGGGGTCGTCAGCGTCGGCCTGTTCGCCCGCCGGCCCGCCGATCTCGTGATCGTCGGCGACGACCCGCCGTGGTCGTGGTGATGTCCGGAGGGACATGCTCTAAGTGACATGTCCCGAGCGACATGTCACTCGGGGTTGGCCTTGAGCCAGCGCTCGTAGGCCTTGAGGTCGACGTCGCAGACCTTGGCGTACTCGGCGGCGACCGTCTTGCGCTCGTAGGCGCGGTCGCTGGCGGCGCGGTTCTGCTGCTCGCGCAGGGCGTCGAGGGCCTCGAGCACGTTGCGGAAGTAGACCCACCGCTTGGGCTGCTCGGCGGTCGGCGGCGGGGTGCCGCCGCAGTAGCGGGCCAGCCAGCCGTGGGCCTCGGCGACCTTGCCCTGCTCGCGCAGGGCCGTGGGCATGGCCGGCAGGCAGCTCTGCAGCATCAGCGACACGCGGTCGGGGCCGCGGGCCTGCTCGGCCAAGCAGCGCTCGCTGAAGCGGGCGTGGTCGCCGGCGAGGAAGGCGTCGCGCACGTAGGTGTCGCGCTCGAACTCGGAGCGCGACGGCTGGGCGCGGTCGCAGGCGTACATGTCGACGAAGATCTTCTGCGGGCCTTCGGGACATGGCACTTCGTACAGGTCGATGACGTGGCCGTCCTTGTTGGCGCCGACGTTGCCGCGGCGGGCCTTCATGCCGCTGGGGATGTCGCCGTCGAACGGGCGGGTGCCGTCCTCGCACTCGGCGTCGGCGACCGCGACGTAGGAGCCGGTGGTGCCGCAGGCGAGGAGCGGGCGGTCCTTGGAGGAGCCGGGCGGCCCAAGCGGGGCGGCGTTTTCGGGGGCGCGCACGTCGCCGATCCGCTCGCGCTCGTCGGTGCGACCGGGCCGCGGGCCCCCGGGGTTGGCGAAGGCGCCCGACGTCGTGGTGGTCGGATCGAGCGGCGAGGCGTCCGCCCCGGCGATGGGGGTGCCGAAGGCGCCCGACTCGGTCGCCGCGGGAGCCTTGGCCCGGCCCGACGTGGAGGTCTTGCAGGCGAGCAGGCAGGCGAGGGCGAGGAGCAGGGGCGGACGACGCATGCGCGAGTCAACGTAGCACGGGGCCCGCCGCCCGGACTCGCGGCGCCGATCGAGGCCGGGCCGCACGAGGCGGTCGCGGGTGCGCAGCGGCGTCAATGCGGGTGCTGCGGCAGGTCGTCGGCGATGTCGTAGTAGTCGCCCTTGTCGGCCACGTGGATGTGCATGGCCAGGCGGGCGTGCGTCGGCGCATCGAAGGCGCCCATGGCGACGGCGATCTTCGCGGCGAAGATCGGGTCCCAGAACAGCCACGAGCCGCAGGTCGAGCAGAAGCCGCGGCGCACCTTGTCCGAGGAGCGGAACCAGGTCAGGCGGTCCTCGCCGCGGATCGTCAGGGCCGCGCGGTCGACGTCGGTCGACGCCCAGTAATGGCCCGACTGCTTGCGGCACTGCGAGCAATGACACGCGTTCGGCGGGGGCAACGGGCCGGTGACCTCGAAGGTCACGGCGCGGCAGAGGCAAGATCCCTTGGGCATGGCGCTCCTGGTTGCGGGCGATGATACCAGCGGTCAATCGGGGCAGGCGGGCAGCGCCGCGATCCAGGCGTCGACGAGGGCGGCGCCCTCGCTGTCGATCACCGCGGAGCCGACCGCGGGCATACGCGTGCTGCCGAGGGTGTGCATGCGGGCGGAGAGGATCGATCGCGCCGGGTCGCCGGGGGTGAGCAGGGTGGCGTCCGCGAGGTCGAGGTCGCCGGAGCGCGGCGTGGCCTGGCACAGGTTCATCGCCGCAGCCGGGACGTCGTGGCGCAGGTCGATGCGGGCGCGGCCGCTGGGGGCGTCGGGGCGGTGGCACTGCGAGCAATTGGCGTGCAGATAGGCGCGGGCGCGTTCGGCCAGCGGCGCGTCGCCGGCGATCTCAGGCAGCGGCGCGACGTCGGGCGGATCGGCGAGGACGCCCCGCGAGGCCAGCAGGAACAGCTGATCGATCGGCTCGCCGGCGTCGCCGGGGACCTCGCGCGCGAGCTGGGCCAGCTCGAGGCCGAGGGTGCGGCCGGCGGCGCGCGAATGGCAGTACATGCAATCGGCGCGGTCGGGGAAGATCCACGTCTGCTCGCCGACGACGCGCGTCTCACCGCCAGGCAGCAGGCGCGCGTCAGTGCCGCCTTCGTCCCAGGCGTAGGTGTAGCCGGCCCAGTCACCGTCGCCGTGGTGGACCAACAGGCGCGTCTCGACCGGCGCGCCGGCCAGCTCGAAGGTCTTGACGACGACGCTGCCGGTCGGCAGGGCGAGGTCGCCGTCCTCTGCGACCTCGGCGGGGCGGTTGGGCGGCAGGAACATCCAGCGGGTCTTGTCGGCGCCGTCGGACCAGAACGGGACGTTGAGCGCGTAAGGGACCGCGCCGGCGGGCGGGCGCCGCGGGTCGGCGACGTCGAGGCAGCCTGTCTCGGAGAGCATGTCCGGGAGGACAGGGCCGCTCGCGGGCGTCGCGGCGCGCAGGCTGTAGATCCCGCCGCCGTAGGCGAGGGCGTACAGCTCGCCGTCCTGGTCCTCGGCGAAGCCGACGGTGCCGCGCACGCCGGCCTCGCTGAGCACGACGGGCGCCGCGCCCTCGGCGACGCCCCACAGGGTCTCGCCGTAGAAGTCGGTGTAGAGGAACAGGCCGGCGAGGCCGGGCAGGGCGGCCCCGCGGTAGACGAAGCCGGCGATCACGGAGGCGCCGCCGGTGTTGCGGTACTGGGCCACGGGATCGACGAGGCCGGCGCCGGCGCAGGCGTCCTGGCCGAAGCAGTCGAGGCCCTCCTTGATGTTCCAGCCGTAGTTGCCGCCGAGGACGATCTTGTCGATCTCCTCCCACACGTTCTGGCCGACGTCGCCGGCCCACAGCGCGCCGGTCATGCGATCGAAGTTGAAGCGCCACGGATTGCGCAGGCCGAGGGCGAAGATCTCGGGGCGACCGCCGCCGGCCGCGTAGGGGTTGTCTTCCGGGATGGCGTAGGGGTCGCCGCCGTCGACGTCGATGCGGAGCATCTTGCCGAGCAGGCTGCCCGGGTCCTGGGCCCGGTTCTGCGGGTCGCCGCCGGCCCCGCCGTCGCCGAGGCCGAAGTAGAGGAAGCCGTCGCGGCCGAAGCCGAGGTCGCCGCCGTTGTGATTGGTGTAGGGCTGGTCGACGACGAGGATCGATTCCTCGCTGGCGAGGTCGAGGGTGAGGCCGTCTTTCGTGTGAAAGCGAGACAGGCGCGACTCGAACACGGGGCCGCCCGGGCCGGTGTACGACAGGAAGAGATCGCCGTTGTCGGCGTAATCGGGGTGGAAGGCCATGCCGAGGAGGCCGGCCTCGCCGCCCTCGACGATCTGCGGCGCGAGGTCGGCGAACAGGGTCGGCGCGGGCGGCTCGGCGACGTTGGGGAAGGTGTAGATTTGCCCGCTCTGGGTGGCGAGGTACCAGCGATCGCTGGTCGGGGCGAGCAGGAGGTCGACGGCACCCTCGATCGCCACGGAGGGGAATACCCGCACGTATTCGACGACATCCCGCGCGGGCGGACGCGGGAGATTCAGGCACTCCGGACCGCCGCTGTCGCTCGCGCTGCAACTACCGAGCAGCGCGACTGCGAGGCCCAGCGGCAGCCGGGACCGATGGGCAAGGATAAGGAGCATGGCGCAGGATACGCCGGGCTCGCGCGCGGGCCCAGGGGGGGCCGCGAGGGGTGTACGGGTCGTCGATGCGTCGCCGGTCGTATCGGCGGACCTGTGTCCACGTCGCGGACAGCGATGGTGGCGGCGGTTGTCGCGTCGATTGCGCGGCTGGTCATTCGAGCCTCGTTTCCCTATGTTCCGCGCCGCGTGACCCTCCGCGATTTCATCCCCCCATGCATCGCTCTGGCCGCTTGCCTGAGCATGGCCTGCTCCGACGACAAGGACCCGCTCGACTCGGTGACCAACCCGACGGCGGCGACGACGACGAACCCGAGCAACGGTTCGAACGCGAGCAACGCCTCCAACGCATCCAACCCCAGCAACGGCACCGACGACTCCGACGGCACCGACAGCACCGACGGCACCGCCGCGACCGTGGCGACGGACACCGGCGTCGACGAGACGACCGGGCCGACCACGGGTGAGCCGACCGCCGGCACGACCGTGGCCGAGACGACCGCGGCCGAGACCACGAGCACGAGCGAGCCGGCCCCGACCGACGGGCCCGGCGTGCTGCCCGGCGAGGACGGCATGCAGGCGTTCTGCCGCCGCTACAAGGAGTGCGGCGGGACCTACTACGGCGACCAGCAGGAGTGCCTCGACGCGACCTACGACTACTGGGGCGACTGCGCGTCGCGCAAGGCGGCGCTCGACGAGTTCGGCGCCTGCATGTCGGAGCTCGACTGCTCCGAGTGGAGCCCCGACAGCTACAACCCGAACAGCACTCCGTGCGCCGAGCAGTGGGGCGGGGTCCAGTCGGCCGACCCCTGCTGACGCGCTGAAGGGACATGTCCCCTGAGACCGGTTCTCAGGGACATGGCTCCGGGGACATGTCCGATTCGTCAGCCTCGATCCGGAAGTAGCGGAAGCCGCCGCCGCCGGTCCAGCCGGCCGCCGCGGTGACGCCGCTGGGATCGCGCCCGTCGACGACCGCGCGCAGGCGCGGGGCGATCAGGGTGTCGCAGTGCTCGCCGCGCTCGACGAGGATCCAGCGCCGCCGCAGCTTGTGGGCGACCGCGCCGGTGGTGCCCGAGCCGGCGTAGACGTCGAGGACCCAGTCGCCCGGGCGCGTCGACAGCTCGAGCACGCGGCGCAGCAGGGCCTCGGGCTTCTTGCCTTTGGGGAAGGCGACGCCGCCCTCGTTGTGCAGGTTGTTGGACAGCAGGTCGTCCCAGATGGTGGTGAGCGGCTCGCCGGCGATCCGCTGGCCGTCGATGAGCTTGAGCTTGGCGGCGTAGAAGAGGATCCGCTCGCCGCGGACGAAGTAGAAGTCGTCGTGGTCGTCGCGCTCCAACCGGAGGACGACGTCGGGCTCGGCCTTCGAGCGGTCGATCATGGCCCGCGCGGCCGCGCTGACTGCGTTGTAGTCGGGCCGCGCGAGGCGGACGACGGCGTCGGCGTGGGCGAGCACGAATTCGTCGAGGCGCTCCGGCTCGGCCCGCGCCAGCCGCTGGGCCGCGCGCTCGCCCAGGCCGCAGGCGTCGGCGAAGGCGCGCATCAGGGTGACGAGCCGCCACTCGGCGTGCGGCGCGGCGCGGTCGACGATGAACTGGGCGTACCGCGGGTCGCGCTCGCGGGCGGTGTACAGCCGCTGCGGGGCCCAGCGCGCGCGGTCCTTGCAGTACACGAGGACGAAGTTGGAGGTCGAGACGCAGCCGGGGTTGATCGCCTTGTGGCCGGTCGGCGCGCCCTGCTTGAAGGTGACGACCGAGGCGCGGTTGGCCCGGCCGAAGATGTCGTCGAGCAGGACGATCAGGTAGCCGAGCTCGTTGTCGTCGATGTGGACGAACAGGGTGCCGTCGGCGGCCAGCAGGTCGCGCAGGACAGCGAGCCGCGCGCGCATGTCGGCCAGCCAGCGCGCGTGCTCGATGCCGTCGTCGTAGTGAGCGAAGGCGCGGCCGGTGTTGTACGGCGGGTCGATGTAGACGCAGCGGATCTTGCCGGCGAACTCGGGCCCCAGCGCGCGCAGGGCCGCGAGGTTGTCGCCGCGGATCAGGCGGTTGTCGTAAAGGTCGCCCGCCACCTCGGGGCCGGCCGCGCGGTGGGACAGCGCGGGTGCCTCGACGAGGGGGCGCGGGTCCACTGCCCGACGCTAGCGCAGGCCGGCGGCGACGACAAGCTGGTCTTCGGGCCAGGTCACGGGATGGCGACCTGGGCGGAGGCGCCGCGACAGACCGGCTCGCACCCGGGGCCGTTGGGCCGCGACTCGACGTAGGTGGGGCTGATGTTGCCGCTGTAGATGGTCTCCTCGCCGCGCTGGATCTTCAGCTCGACGGCCGCGGGGCTGCTCGGGATCTGGATGTCCGCGAAGCCGTGCTGCTCGGGCGGGAGGGCGCAGCCGGACTCGCCGATCTGCACGCGGTCGGCGACGTCGCAGGTGAGCGAGGGGCCGGCGTCGCAGGCCTTGAGCGGCAGGGCGCCCTTGCAGGTGACGGGGACGCCGTCGAGCGCGAAGGTGAACGTGTAGTCGCCTGCCGGCCAGGCGGCGTTCGGCTGCAGCTCGATCCGCAGGCCGCCGATGCAGCCGATCTCGGTGCACACCTTGCCGCCGCCGCCGGGGTCGGTGGGCTCCACCTGGCCTTTGGAACATGCGCCGAGGAGCAGGCCGAGGAGGACGGGGACAGGGGCGCGGAGCCAGGGCATGCCGGAGCTTGGCACGAGTCGCGGCGACACGCACGCGCACGAGGCTTTACAGCCGCCGGCCCGGCCCGTAGCCTGCGGGCGTGTCGTCCGTGTTCGCGCTGATCGCCCTGTATGGGCTGGTGTTCGTGCTCCACCTGATCGTGCCGGCCCGTCGCGTGACCGGCTACGTGCGCGACGAGGCCACCGGCGCGCCGCTGCGCTACCGCCTCAACGGGGTGCGGGTGATGGCGCTGACCGTGGCGCTGTACTTCGTGGCGGGGGCGACCGGCCTCGTGCCGTGGGACTGGTTGTACGTCCACCGGGTAGAGACGCTGGCGACCGCGTGCGGGCTGGGGCTCCTGTTCACTCTGGCGATCGTGCTGCCGGCGGCGCCGCGGCGCGGGCTCTTGGCCGACCTGTACCTCGGGCGGCTGGCCAACCCGCAATGGCTGGAGGGCCACATCGACGCCAAGATGTTCTTGTATTTGATCGGGGCGGTGATGCTGCAGCTGAACCTGCTGTCGTTCGCGGCCCATCACCTGCTGCTGTACCCGCACGATCCGTCGCCGGGGGTGCTGCTGCACGTGGCGCTGTTCTCGTTCTTCCTGTGGGAGTACCTCAACTTCGAAGAGGTCCACCTCTACACCTACGACTTCGTGGCCGAGCGCGTCGGCTTCAAGCTCGGGTGGGGCTGCCTGACGTTCTACCCGTTCTTCTACGCGGTCGGGCTGTGGACGACGGCCGCGCTGCCGAACCCGCACACGCCGGCGCCGCTGCTGGGCCTGTGCGCGCTGCTGTTCTTCACCGGCTGGATGCTGGCCCGCGGAGCCAACATGCAGAAGTTCTGGTTCAAGACGCAGCCCGAGAAGTTGGCGTTCGGCACCATCAAGCCGGAGGTGCTGAGCGACGGCGAGAAGCAGATCCTGGTGAACGGCTTCTGGGGGCTGTCGCGGCACATCAACTATCTGGGCGAGATCACGATGGCGACGGCGCTGGCGCTGTCGCTCGGCCACCCGGGCGAGCTGGGGCCGTGGCTGTACCCGCTTTATTATCTGGTGCTGCTGGTGCCGCGGCAGATCGACGACGACCGCCGCTGCCGCGCGAAGTACGGGGCGCTGTGGCATCAATACGAGCGACGGGTGCGCTGGCGGATCGTGCCCGGGATCTATTAATTGGACCCGCTGACGGTGGGCCTGTGCCGTCAGTGTGGCGCTCAGCTGCCCTGCAGACAGGTGCCGGCTGGCAGCCAGCCAGCCGCCTTGGCCGTCAGAGCGCCGAGCTCGCGGCCGTCGAGCGTTACGCGCACGTGCTCGCCGGGCGCCAGTCGATCGAGCGCGCAAGGGGTCCGGCTCGGGAAGCATTCGTCGCAGATCGCCGGGCTGGGCATTCGCTCGAAGGCGAGCTCGAGCGTGTCACCGCGGCGAGCGGTCCTGCAGGCGAATGATTCGCCGCAGGTGCAATCGAACTCTGCCATCAAGCCGTGACGCTCCGGCGTGGTGACGACGCACAGGCGATCGGGCTGGATTGTGTTCGCCGGGGGCGGCGATGCAGGGCGCTCGGGCGTGGCGTTCGGCGGAGGGGCGGCCGCGGTCGCGGGCGGCTCCGTGGTGTCGGGGCGGCACGCGAGGAGCAGCAGGGCGATGAAGGCGGGGCGCATCGCCGACCCTACGTCTGCGACACGCCCGGCTTACACCCGCTCAGGGTGTCTGCAGCTGGCCCATGAGCCAGTAAGGACCGACGCAGGCGGCGTCGAGCGGCGCCTTCAACTGCTTGCGCAATGCGTCGGTCAGCCGGACCTCGCCGCCGCCGGTGCGCAGCGGCTCGCCGACGCGCGCGACCACCTTGCCGGTGCTGTCGACGATCTCGAGGCGGTCGCCCGTGCGGCGCGCGCCGTAACCCGGCTGCCAGATCAGCAGGTGACCCGGCTGCTTGCCGTCGGGGCTGACGCGAAGGCAGCCGGACTGCTCGATCAGAGTGCCCGAGAGCAGGGCTTCCATGAACGAGTTGCTGGTCTCGCGCAGCTCCGGCAGGACAGGGATCGATCCGGCCGATCCGGGTGGCTGCGCGGCGGGCTCGGGCGCGGGCGCGGGTGCGGACACGGGCGGTGACGTGGGCGCGGACGTGGGCGCGGCGGGCGTCGCGGCGGGGGTCGGCCCTGCTGTGTCGGGGTGGCAAGCGAAGAGGGACAAGCAAAGAGCGAACAGGCGCATCGCCGACCGTACGCTGGCGATGCGCCCGGGCTTACACCCGTGTCGGTGCTGCCATACTCGATCGCAGCCTCGTCAGGGGCCCACGGATGATCCAGGTCGGGCTTTGCCGCGTGAAGGGCGAGGTCGCGGTGGTCGCCCAATGTTCGCAGGGAGGATTGGCATGAGCGTGGAATCAGCGAGGCTCCCTGTCTCGCTCGCGTCATGGGCAATTTTCTTCGAGGAGAGCCCAGGCGACTTTGTGAACGCGTCGATTGCGGGTCTACTCACTCTCGGGCGGTTGCACGAGAAGCTCGCGTTTGACGGCGACGGCTCGCGCGCGAGCGACGAGCACTGCTGTGGAGCGGGGCCGAGCCCTGAAGGCCTTCGCGCGGGGCTCGGGCCGGGGAACCCGCGCGGAGGCGCGGGTGCTCGCGTGGAGAGCGTGTGTAGCGACGAGGTTCGGTGGCCTCGTCACGGGGTGATGCGCAGGTCGCCGTCGAGCGCAGGGGGACGGCACGCCGACCGCGGTGGTGAACGCGTTCGTGGCCGACTACAACAACTTCGTCAACGCGCTCGGCTGGGGCGTGGTGTACTGATTCGCGTCAGTCCCGGGCGTGGAGGCGGGCGGTCTGCGAGCCCATGAGGGCGACCGCCCGCCGGCGCGGGAATAGGCGCCCGAGGACGAACGCGGCCAGCTTGTTGAGGCCGCCCGGGACGGCGCTCGGTGGGCCGCCCAGGGCCTGCAGGGCCTCGGCGACGACGGCGTCGGGCGTCATGGCGCGCGGGCCGTCGGGGCCGCTCGAGCGCTCGAAGCCGGGGGTCCGCGTGGCGCCGGCGCAGCAGACCAGGACGTCGACGCCGCGCGGGCCGAGCTCGTACCACAGCGCCTCGCCGAGCGAGAGGTTGAAGGCCTTGGTGGCGCCGTAGGTGGCGACCAGCGGCGAGCCCCAGAAGGCGGTGAGCGAGGACATGAGGAGCAGGCCGCCGCGGCCGCGCTGCACGAGGCGCTCGCCGAACACATGGGCGGCGATCAGCGGGCCGCGGCAATTGACGTCGACGATCTTGAGCTTGTCGGCCAGCGGGACGTCGAGGAACGGGCCGATCCGCGAGAGCGCGGCGTTGTAGACGCAGAGGCCGACGTCGAGGCCGTCGCTGACGCGGGCGAGCTGCTCGGCGAGGTCGGGGGCGGCGAGGTCGAGGGCGGCGGTGCGCACCTCGACGCGCGCGCGCAGGGGGGCGGCGACGGCCTCGAGGGCGTCAGCCCGGCGCGCGAGCAGGAGGAGGTTGAGGCCGCGGTCGGCGAGGCCGCGCGCGAAGGCGGCGCCGAGGCCCTCGGAGGCGCCGGCGACGACCGCCCAGGGGCCGTACTTGTGGACGAAGGCGGTGCGATCGGAGGAGCTGGTCACGCGCGCCGAGGAGACCACGAGCGGTCGCCGCGGGCAAGAGGGGGCGCGCTCGACTGCGCTCCGGGGCTGCGAACGGCTTTAGTGATATGTCTTTAGGGACATGTGTTCGGCGGAACAGGGGGCGCTTGGGGATGTCCTGAAGGCATGTCGTTGCCGTGAGGACGGACCGATTGTCTGTCTCTCAGGACATGCCTCGAGGTGCATGTCCTGAAAGATCATCGCGCGCGCCGGGCTCACGCGGAGGCGACGATCAGGGTGAACATCTGCTCGGTGACGCCGCCGTTTCCGTCGTCGACGCTGAGGACGACGGGGTGCTCGCCGATGTCCTCGCTGGTGACCGACCACGACAGGACGTTGGTGACGGGGTCGAGGAGCATGTCGGGCGGGCCGGAGACGATCGCGTAGGTGAGCGCGTCGCCGTCGGGGTCGGTGGCGACGAGCTGGTAGAACCACGCGACGGGCGGGTCGCCGGCGAGGACGGTGCCGGAGATGGCGAGGCCGAACGGGCCGAACAGGCCGGGATCGTTGGCGGAGGTGAGCGGCTGGCCGTCGGGCGCGAACTTGAAGATGTCGGCGGGCAGGGTGCCCCCGCCGTTCTCGTAGTCGGCGGTGTAGATGTTGCCCTCGTTGTCGACGCGCAGCGGCACGGGGAAGGCGTCGTTGGGCTGATCGAAGGTGCCGAGCTTCTGGCCGGTGCCGACGTCGTAGCGCACGAGGTCGCCGGCGGCGGCGACGAGCTCGCCGTTGGCGTTGAACTGCAGGCCCTCGAAGTTGCCGGGGTTGCCGGCGCCGCTGAGGGTGGCGATCCACGGGAACTGGGCGAAGTCGTCGAAGTCGGCGACGTGGATGGTGTTGTCGGTCTGGCTGGCGAGGTAGAGCCGACCCTTGCCGTCGAAGGTGATGCCGGTCAGCTGGCCCGCGCCGGCCGGCAGCGCGATCTGCTGCGAGAAGGCGTAGTCCATCGCGTCGTACTGATTGAGCTTGTCGGTGCCGCCGGTGGCGGTGGTGGTGTAGAGATTGCCGCGCGGGTCGAAGATGACGTTCTCGGTCGCCTCGCTGGCGACCTTGGGGTACACCGCGTATTCGACGCCGTAGTCGCTGAACTCGACGAAGCTGCTGTAACCGGCGACGACCAGGTTGCCGCGCGAATTGAAGGAGGCGCCGTTGGGGCCGTAGGTGTAGAGCGGGGAGTCGACCTCGCTGAACACCGGGTGCGTGAAGGCCTGGATGAACGCGAGGCTGTTGCCGTCGTAGACGCGGATCTCGTCGGTGCGCGAGGAGGCGAGGAAGATCTGGCCGGGGGCGAAGTTGCTCTTGAAGAGCTCCTCGATGACGATCTCGGTGCCCGGCTCGGACTCCCACGTCGGCGGCTGATTGACGCCCGGGCCGGTGGTGGTGCTGGTGTCGGTGGCGACGTCGGTGGTGGACGTCGCGTCGCTGGTGCCGGTCATCGTCTCGCCGGCGGTGCCGGTCGGGGCGGTGGTGGTCGGCTCGTCGGTGGCGCTGCCGGTGGTGGTGGTCGTCGTGGGGCTGGTGGTCGTGGTCGTCGCCTGCGTCGCCGAACCGCTGTCGCTGGTGCGCCCGCCGTCGTCGCCGCAACCACCGAGCACCGCGCCGAACAACACGAACATGCCGATCCCTCGCATCACCATCACAAGCTCCTCCGCGGTCGCGCAGGGTACCGCATCGCGGCGGGCAGCGTCTGCGCAGCGGCTTGCGCGTCTGCAGGCGAGCGCCCGGGGAAGCGCCTAGGACGTGGGCGGCGAGAGGTCGCCGAGCGGGGCGTTCATGAGCCACTTCTCGATGCAGGCCAGCAGCTCGGCGAAGCTCTCGGTGGTGAAGCTGGCGAGCTCGTGATCCCAGCCGGGGTCGAGCAGGACGACGCGGTAGGCGGTGCCGTAAAAGCCGGCGTCGAGGTTGAGCTCGCGCCACGGGCTATCGGCCCCCGGGCGGTACTCGCCGCCGGGCGGGGGCAGCTTGACGAGCCACAGCAGGTCCTCGCTGTCGTTGATGTCGAGGCTGCCGTCAGGCAGGCGACGGGCGTGCAGGCCGTTGTGGCGCACTGCCCAGCCGCCGGGGACCCGCAAAGGGACGAGCTGCCAGTCGGGGCCGACGAGGTCGAGGACGTGCATGCGTCGAGAGTAGGGCCGAAGGGCGCGGCATTTCGAGCGCGCCGGACTGTCGGCGCGAGGGTGCGCGCGGCGGGCGAATGCGCGACACTGGGGTCGGAGGTCCGATGACGCTCATCACGCACGCCTATGTGCGCACGGCCGACGGCGAGATGCGGACGCTGGACGCGGCGCCGCCCCGCAACGACCTCGCGGGGCCGGAGAGCTGGCGGGTGAAGGTGTACGGCTCGGCCGCGGCGTGGGCGCTGGGGCTGACGCTGCTGCCGTCGCTGGCGACGTACGACATCCACGCGGAGGACGAGGACCTCGAGGTGCTCGAGCGCGAGGTGCAGGTGCTGCTCGGCAACGCGGCCCGCTGGCCGGAGATCGGGCTCGACCAGCTGCGCTTCCGCCTGCTCAACATCCTCGAGGCGGTCCGCCTGGCGCGAGCCGAGGGCGGCGGGGTGTACCTCGGGTGAGGCGATGACGTGGCCTCCGAGACATGTGTTAATGGACATGTCTTGAGAGACAACCCACCGGGCAGGCGGATGAGGTTCAGGGCGTGTCCGAACGGAGGGTGTCCGTTCGGACAGGTACCATCATTGTGCGAGGAACCACGGGGTGGCGACGGCGGAGCGGCACTGCCAGTTGAAGCTGCGCATGTGCGGGACCTCGCCGAGGTCGCCGAAGCCGGCGGCCAGGTCCTCGGCGGTCTGGCGCAGCTCGGGGTCGGCGGCGCCGTCGTGGTAGTAGGCCATGGCGATGACGTAGGCGCTCTCGCCCCAGTGCTCGTCGTAGTCGTCGACCGCGCCGTTGCCGTCGCCGACGCCCATCCAGTAGAAGGGTTTGCCGTCGGGGTCGAGGCCGTCGCGGGCGATGACGCGGCCGAGCTTGACGATCGAGGCGCGCGCGGCGTCGGCCTGGGCGCCCGGCGACTCGGTGGCGTACTGCTCGAGGCCGTCGGCCAGGATGGCGCTGAGCCACGGCGAGCAGCCCCAGAAGCCGAATTCCTCGTCGGCGGCGACGTCGGTGTGGGCGAAGCAGCGGGCGTCGGGGTCGTCGTAGCCGGGGGGGTAGCTGGCCTGCACGTCGAGGTAGGCGGTGACCGCGTCGTCGGCGAGGTCGCGGAATTGCTGGGCCTGGTCGTCGGAGACGTTCATCGCCCACACGTAGGCGAGCAGGCCGAAGCCGGCGTGGCGCTCGGTCCAGAAGCTGGCGCCGCCCTCGTAGACCGGGTCCCACAGGTCGGCGTAGGCCTCGGCGACGTCCTCGGCGCTCTCGCGGAAGCGGTCGTCGCCGGTCATGAGGTAATGCAGGGCCATGTTCTGCGTATAATAGTACTTGGCGTCTCCGGTCTTGCCGGGCACGCCGATGGCGGTGTCGGGGCCCTGGCCGCTGAGGCCGTCGCGGTAGATGGTGGTCTCGAGGTAGGCGGAGCGCAGGGTCGAGAGGTCGCCGCGGCGGGCGTGGCCGCGCCAGTGGGTCGTGCCGCGATCGTACAGCCAGACGTCGGCGGAGTCGTTGGCGCCGAGGAATGCCTCGACGTTCCATTCGTCGTAGTCGCACTTGTCGGCCCAGGCTTGCCCGGGGGTGCCCTCGGCGGCGGCGGTGGTGCCGAGCGGACCGGCGAATTTGCTGGACGTGAGCCACTCGGCCGGCAGCAAGGCCCACACGTTCGGGCCGGTGTCGACGAGGGTGTCGGCGACCGGGACCGGGTTGATCGATCCGGCGGCCGGGGCGGCATTGAGGGCGACGTCGAGGTCGGTCTCGCCCTCGATCGCGAGGTCGAGCTGGATCTGCACGCTGCGCCAGCTGCCGTCGGGGTGACGCGCGAGGCCGCGGAGCGCGGTGGCCAGCTCGGTGCCGGCGTGGTGGACCTGGACCTGGGTGTCGTCGGCGAGGACGCCGGGCGCCAGGGGGACCGCGAAGTTGATCCGCTGCTCGCCGCCGACGCCCTCTTGCGGGATCAGGTGGACGACGACATTCACGGTCTGGCCGCCGGTGGTGGTGTCGCCGGTCTCCGTCTCGTCGGTGGCGGTCGTCGTGGTGACGGGGCCGTCAGTGGGGTCCGTGGTCGGGCCGTCGGTGGTGTCCGGCGGCTCGCTCGTGGTCGAGGAGGTCGGCGCGGGATCGTCGGTGGCGACTCCCGTCGGTGCGCCGGTGGTCGGGCCCGAATCGGTGGTCGGGTCGGTGCCGGCGGCCGTGTCGGTGGTGGCGCCGGAATCGCCGGGACAGGCCGCGCAGAGGCACGCGGCGGCGGCGAGGAGCCCCATTGTGGGCAGTCGAAGCACTGGCGTCATTGAACAAAAATCTCCGCGCGGCACCGTAGCCGATCACGCGGCGAGGCGCGCGGGGCCATGGGCCCCCGGCGCGGATGTGCGCGGCGCGGGCGAGCGCGGACGATCGCCGCGGCGAATCACGGCGGAATGGCCGGACCGACGGCCGGATGTGGACCACGAGGTGCGCGGGGCTGAGGCGCGCGCTTGCGAAGCCGGGCGACGTCGTCGGCACTACGCGATCGGTCGGCGCCGGGAGCTCGCCGGCTCGTCCTCGATGGAGGGCGAGCGAGCGGCTGCGTCGGTCTGGAGGCCGCTGATTCCCGGGCGGTGGCTCGGCTAATCGATCGTGTAGGCGGTGCAATACGAGGAGTACAGCGCGCTCTCGCCCGACAGCGGCACGAAGGTGACCGTATTGGGCGCCATCCAAGCCGACAGGCCATTGCGCGGCGCGTACCCTCCCGTGTGATACACCGTCCATGCCACGCGCGCCGTGACCGACGGGGGCCAATTGTAGACGCTGCAGCCCTCCGCGCTCATCGTCGACAGGCGAACGCGCGGCTGGAACAGGATCTGCCAGTCGATCGAGCAGCACACCGATTCCGGCGGATAGAGCGACGGTTCGTCGGCCGCGGCGAGAGCGAGCTCGTCGCGGGCCGGCCCCGCGGGCGCGTCCTCGGCGTCCTCGGCGTCGTCGGCGAGCTCGGCGTCCTCGGCCGCGAGCTCGGCCTCCAGCGCGGGGTCGTCACAGCCGGCGAGCGCCACGGCGAACAGCCCGGCGAGCGCCGAAGCCCGGGCACGCCGGGCAGATCCGATGAGAAGTAGATGTCGTTGCATGGGTAAACTCCTGAGAAAGATGAGTGCAGGGCGCCTGGACCGGCGATGCGCGCCGACCCCATGATGACGAGCGCCTTTGTTCGGTAGGTGCTCGGCCGGGGCCAAACAATTGCCGGTGACGCACATTTTCGCCGTCGCGCCGCCGGTCGAGCGGACCTGCGGCAACCGTGCGGGCGCTTCAGGGCCCCTGCTTCAAGTTCGCGCCGACCGGCCTCGTTCCATTCACGCGCGCGCGGTGAGTGGTCGGATCCGCGGACCCGGGCTATCGTGCCGCCCATGAAGCTCCACGGATTTTGGCGCAGCACGGCGACTTGGCGGGTGCGGATCGCTCTGGCGTACAAGGGCTTGACCTACGAAACCGTGGCGGTCGACCTGCTGACCGGGGCGGGGGCGCAGCACTCGCCCGAGCACCGCCGACTCAACCCGATGGCGCAGGTGCCGGTGCTCGAGGTCGAGGCGGGGCTGTACCTGACGCAGTCGATAGCCATCCTGGAATACCTCGAGGAGCGCTGGCCGACGCCGCCGCTGCTGCCGCGCGAGCCGCTGGCGCGCGCGCGGGTGCGGCAATTGACGGAGGTGATCAACGCGGGGATCCAGCCGCTTCAAAACACGGGGGTGCAGCGGCACGTGGAGTCGCTCGGGGCTGATTCGAGGGCGTGGATTCACCGGTTCGTCGGTTCGGGGCTGGCGGCGCTCGAGGCGATGACGCGGCCCCTGGCCGGGCGGTTCAGCGTCGGCGATGCGCTGTCGTTCGCCGACCTGGCGCTGGTGCCCCAGCTGGCGTTCGCCCGTCGGTTCGGCGTCGACGTGACGGGGCTGCCGACGCTGCTGCGCGTCGAGGCGAACTGCGTCGAGCTGGAATTTTTTAAAGTGAGCCACGCGGAATTGCAGCCGGACGCGCCGCGGTAACTCGGGACATGTTCTTTTGGGCATGTCTGCATGGGCATGCTCCTTCGGTCATGGCGAGAGGGTCAGGTTTGGGCGCGGCGGGCGACGAGGGCGGCGATGCCGTCGAGGACGACGCCGAGGCCGAACTCGAGGCCGTCGCCGTCGCCGGGGCCGGTGCCGGCGCTCAGGACCTCCTGCAGGGCCGGGAAGCGGGCCGGGTCGCGGGCGACGAGGGTTCCGGTGGCGGCGGCCCACTGCGGGCCGGACAGGCTGCGGGCGCGGTTGCTGCGGACGCTGAACTGGGCGGCGCTGCGGACGTGGCCGAGGACGACGAGGAAGGCGCGGTGGCGTTCGCCGGGGGGCAGGCCGGTGTCGGCGAGGGCAGCGAGGGCTGCGTCGGCCCACGCGAGCTCGAGCGGGCCCATGACGCGCAGGCGGTTGGTGGCGGCGAGCGACCAGGGGTGGCGGTGAAACACGGCCCACAACGCGCGGGCCCAGGCGGCCAGGCGCTCGCGCCAGCCCGGCGAGGCGGCGAGGTCGGGCGGCGGGCCGACGCCGATGTCGACCATGAGATCGACGAGCTCGTCCTTGCCCGGGACGTGGCGGTACAGGGCCATGGTGGTGAAGCCGAGCTCGCTAGCGACGCGCTGCATCGACACCGCGTCGAGGCCCTCGGCGTCGGCGACCGCGATGGCGGCGCGGGCGATGCTCTCGGCGCTGAGCCCCGGCCGCGGCCCCCGGGTCGGGCGCTGCCGCTCGCCCCACAGGAGGTCGACGCTGCGCGCCTGCTCGCCGAACGGGTCGGGCGGGCGGCGCGGGCGAGAGGCGGGCTTGCGGGCGGGCTTGTTGACGGGCACGGACGGACTGTGTATAGCATACACAAAATTGTGTACGTGATACACAATGAAGGAGAGGCGAGATGATCGGGAGCATCTTGGCGGGCGCGGCGGGCGTGACCGCGACGGCGCTGGCTGCAGGTCTGGGCTGGCGGCGACAGGGGCAGCGGCGGGCGGCGGAGGGGCTGGCGATCGCCGGGCCGGGGGGGATCGTGGAGGAGGGGTTCGTGCGGGTCGGGTCTGTCGACCAGTGGATCGGGATCCGCGGCGAGGACCGCACGAACCCCGCGCTGCTGGTGCTGCACGGCGGGCCGGGGGCGCCGTTCTCGATGTTCACGCCGGTGATGCGGGCGTGGGAGCGCGAGTTCACGATCGTGCAGTGGGACCAGCCGGGGGCGGGCAAGACGTTCGGGCGCAACGGCGCTGCGGCCTGCGCTCCGCTGAGCTTCGCGCGGCTGATCGACGACGCGGCCCGGGTGGCGGAGCACGTGCGCGAGCGTCTACAGGTGCCGCTGGTGCTGCTGGCGGGTTCGATGGGCAACATGATCGGGGCGCCGCTGGCCCGCCGCCGGCCTGACCTGTTCGCGGCCTACGTGGCGACCGACTTCGGGGTCGGGCGGGACAACGAGGCGCGGTCGTACGCGCAGACGCTGGCGCGCCTGCGCGAGGCGGGGAACCGCCGCGGGGTGGCGGAGCTGGAGGCGATCGGGGCCGAGCCCTGGCGCTGGGACCTGCAGGCGTGGCAGCGCAAGCAGCGATGGATCTTGAAGACGGACCCGCGCATGCGCGAGGTGGGGCGGACGCTGTTGATGCCGTCGATCCTGACTGCGCCGGGCTACACGCTGCGCGACGTGTTCGACCTGCAGCGCGGGATGGAATTCTCGGCGGCGCAGCTGTACGGCGAGTTCATTCGCTACGACGTGCGCCGCGAGGGGACGCGCTTCGAGCTGCCGTTCTTCCTGTTCCAGGGCGACGACGACGTGTTCACGCAGAGCGAGCCGGCGCAGCAGTTCTTCGCCGAGGTGGAGGCGCCGCACAAGGAGTTCGCGGCCATCCGCGACGCGGGGCACTTCGCGGCGTTCACCCGGCCCCAGGAATTCCTCGAGGAGCTGCGCGTGCGCGTGCTGCCGCAGGTGCTGCCGGCGACGACGCGTCGGCGCGCGTGGCTGGCACAGGTGGAGGAATCGGGCGAGCGGGTGGCGCTCCGGCTCGACGATCGGACGATCTACGAGGGAACGATCCTCGAAGTGGAGGGCGAGACGGTGATGTTGAGTCCGGCGGTGGGACCGTTCGACCTGATGAACCCGGCGTGGAATGAAGATTGGCTGCTGCGCGGGGTGGCGATCTCGATCGAGGAGATCGTCGCATACGTGGACGACCGCGGGCGCTGGCGGGCGCTGATTCGCGATTGAGGCGTCAGCGGGCCGGGCCGCGCACGAGGACGCGGCCGCGCGGGGGCTCGGCGCCGGCGCCCGCTTGCTGGCAGCGCGGGCAATAATAAGTGGTGCGGCCGAGGGTGCCCTGGCGGCGCATGGCGATCGGGGTGTTGCAGCGCGGGCACAGCTCGCCCGAGCGGTTGTAGACCCAGGTGTTGGCGCGGCCGACGTCCCACCGGGTCTTGCGCGGGCCTGCGCCGACGAGGTTGCGGCGCAGCCACTTGCGGCCGGCCGCGAGCAATCGCAGGAGCGTCGCATCGTCGTAGTCGCCGACCGGCTTGAACGGGTCGAGCCGCTCCATGAAGAGTAGCTCGCTCTTGTAGACGTTGCCGAGTCCGGCGACGATTCGCTGATCGAGGATGGCCTCGCCGAGCGGGCGCCGCGGGTCGGCGCGCAGGCGTTGCAGGGCCTCGGCGAGGGGCTGGTCCGATTCGTCGGGGCCGAGCAGGTCGGGGCCGAGGGCGGAGAGGACGGGGTGATGCTCGATCTCCCAGGCGCTCAGCCACTCGACGGTGGGGGCGTAGAAGCAGACCGCGAGCCACGATTCGGTGGCGATCACCGCGCGCGCGGCCGTGGCGGGTTTACGCCACGGGCTGTGCGGCTGATACAGGTGCCAGCTGCCCTCCATGCGTAAATGGGTGTAGAGCGCGTGGGTGCCGTCGAACCAGATCAGGAGGTTCTTGCCGCGGGCCTCGACTGCGGTGATCGTGCGGCCGACGAGGGCGAGCTCCGGGATCACCGATTCGAAGCGGGTGACGGCCTGGCCGACCATCACCTGCAGGCGGGCGGCGACTTTGTGGAGGGTGTCGCCCTCGGGCATGGATCAGCGCCTCCTCGCGCCGAGGCGCGGCTCGTCGCGGCGCAGGATCAGGCCGTCGTGGGTGGGGCGGAAGCCGGCGGCGGTGAATGCTGCGACCTGTGGCCAGGCGGGGGCCGGTTGATTGTCGATCTGCTCGAGCAGGACGTAGCGCTGGCCGGTGACCTCGGGCAGCAGCGCGAGGGCCTCGGCGAGGGCCGTGGTGGCGCGCCCGCGCTCCGGCTCGGCGTCGGGGAGGTTGGTGACGAGCGAGCGGGCGCCGCGGCTGAGGAAGGCGATGAGCCGGCCGTCGCGCAGGACCACGCGGGCGCCGGCGGCTCGTTCGAACCTGGCCTCGGGGACATCCGGCCACGGCAGCGCGGCGCCGTACGGGTTGGCTGGATCGGTGGCGGCGAGCAGGACGGTGAAGGGCGCGTCCTCGTCGATGTCCCGGACGTCGCGCAGGCGATCCTCGGCGCCGGGCAGGGCGAACTGGGTCGCGCCGAGGCCGGCGACGAAGTAGCCGCGGCGCACCCGGCCGGCCTCCTCCATGGCCTTGAGGACAGGATAGACGGCCGCGAAGCCGCCGTCGTGATCCTCGGCGGCGACCGCCTCGCGGGTGAGCACGCCGTGGCGCGCGAGCAGCTGGCGGGCGCGGGCGGCCCGGCGCTCGGTCTCGTCGACGGGGCGCGGAGTGACGAGCGACCAGCGACCTTCGCTGCCCGGCGGGCCGCTGCGTCGGCCGCGGCCGTCGACGCCGAAGCGCAGCTGCGGGCGCGGGCCCCGATCGCCGCCGGCGAGGCGACTGCGCAGACAGGTGAGGGTGTCGTTGGTGACCTCGCCGGCCCACACGAGGTCCCACAGCGCCTCGAGTAGTTCGTCGGTCGGGGCGTGCACCTGGGTGACGAGCTCGGCGAAGAACGAGGCGCCGCGGGCCTGCAGGGCCTCGCGCACGCGCGCGGCGAGCTCGCCGGCGGCCGGGGTGGGGTCGGGCGTGAGCCAGGCGGCGTCGTCGGCGAGGTAGAGCGCGACGTAGCCGTCGGCCTGGCCGAGCGGCCGGACGCCGCGCCAGACGACGTCGCCGGCGCCGCACAAAACGTCGAGATCGGTGGCACGATAGTTGGCGACCCGCGCCGGCAAGACCTCGCCCTCGAGCACCGAGGCCGGGATCGCGACTCCTTGCAATTGCTCGATCGCCTGCAGCACCGCCTCGGGGCCCTCGCGCTCGCCGCCGATGCCCTGCCACGCGAGCGAGAAGCGGCCGAGCACCGCCTGCTCGACCGGCTCGACCTCCTCGCGCAGGCGCGCCAGCGACATGCGCTTGAGCCGGCGCAGGACCTCGTCGTCGCACCACTCGAGGCCCGCGCCGCGGGGGATGAACTCGCCCTCGACGACCTTGCCGCGGGCGGCGAGGCGACGCAGCGCGCCGATGACCAGGGCGGTGCCGACAGCGAAGCGCTGGGCCAGCCACTCGGCGCGGAACGGGCCGTGAGTGCGGGCGTGGCGGGCGACGAGGTCGGCCAGCGGATCTTCGACCGACTCGAGGAACACTGCCGGCAGGCCCGGCGGCGAGACGACGCCGAGCGCGTCGCGGTAGCGGCCGGCGTCCTCGGCGGCGATGTAGCGCCAGCGACCGCCGAGCTTGACCCTGACGATCCGGCGGGTGTGCGTGAGCTCGGCCAGCCAGCGATCGATCTCGTCCTCGGCGACGCCGGCGCGGGCGACGAGGTCGTCGCGCTCTTGATCGCCGAGCGCGAGCAGCAGGTCGTGGATCTCGTCGGGGTGGTTGAGCTTGCGAGCGCGCCGCTGCAGGGTCGCCTCGAGCTCGGCGATCGCGTCGGCGTCGAGCAGGTCGCGCAGGGCGGCCTCGCCGAGCAGCGCCTTGAGACGCGCGTGGTCGATCGTCAGGGCCTGGGCGCGCCGCTCGGCCAGCGGGGCGTCGCCCTCGTACATGAAGTTGCCGACGTAGTTGAACAGCAGGGCCGCGGCGAACGGGCTCGGGCTGCGCGTCTCGACGTCGACGACCTTGATCGCGCGCTGCTCGACGCGGCGCAGCAGGTCGACGCAGCCGGGCAGGTCGAACACGTCCTTCAGGCACTCGCGGTAGGTCTCGAGCACGACCGGGAAGTCGCGGAAGCGCGAGGCGGCGGCCAGCAGGTCGGCCGACTTGCGCCGCATCGCCCACAGCGGGGTGCGCTGGCCGGGTCGGCGCTTGACCAGCAGCAGCGCCCGTCCGGCGTTCTCGCGGAAGCGGGTGGCGAACAGCGAGGTCTCGGCGAGGCGCGCGACCACGCGGTCCTCGAGCTCGTCGGCGCGCGGGAAGAATTGCGTCGGGTCGGGCGCGCGCTCGGCCTCGGGCAGGCGGAACACGATGCCGTCGTCGGACCAGACGACGTCGAGCTCGGCGGCGTAGCGCTCGAGCAGGGCGCTGCGCACCGCCATCGCCCACGGGGCGTGCACGGCGGCGCCGAACGGCGAGAGGATGCAGACGCGCCAGTCGCCGATCTCGTCGCGGAAGCGCTCGACGACGATCGTGCGATCGGTCGGCAAGGTCTTGGCTGCTTCCTGCTCCTCGCGCACGTACTGCAGGAGGCTGCGGGCCGCGGCCGGATCGAGGCAGTGCTGCTGGACGAGGCGGGCCTCGGCGTCGGCGTCGGACAGCGCTCCGAGCTCGCGGATCAGGGCGCCGATCGCCTGGCCGAACTCGAGCGGGCGCCCGGGGCCGTCGCCGCGCCAGAACGGCAGCTTGCCGGGCTCGCCCGGGGCTGGCGAGACGAGCACGCGGTCGTGGGTGATCTCTTCGATGCGCCACGACGAGGCGCCGAGCACGAATACGTCGCCGATCCGCGACTCGAACACCATCTCCTCGTCGAGCTCGCCGACGCGGCGGCCGCCCTCGCCGCTGCCGGCGAGGAACACGCCGAACAGGCCGCGGTCGGGGATGCTGCCGGCGTTGCCGATCGCCACCCGGCGGGCGCCGTGGCGCGCCGACAGCTGACCGGTGACGCGGTCGTAGTTGACGCGCGGGCGCAGGTCGGCGAAGTCCTCGCTCGGGTAGCGGCCGCTGAGCATGTCGAGCACGCCCTCGAAGGCGTCGCGCGGCAGCTCGGCGTACGGGGCGGCGGCGCGCAGCTTGTCGTACAGCGCCTCGGCGGCCCAGTCGTCCATCGCCACCGCGGCGACGACCTGCTGGGCGAGGATGTCGAGCGGGTTGCGAGGGTAACGCGACGACTCGACCTCGCCGGCGAGCATCGCCCGCGCCGCCGCGGCGCACGGCAGCAGGTCGCCGCGGAACTTGGGGATGATGACGCCGCGCGAGCGCCCGCCGACGTGGTGGTTGGCCCGGCCGACGCGCTGCATGCCGGCGGCGATCGACGGCGGCGAGGCCAGCTGGATCACGAGGTCGACCGCGCCCATGTCGATGCCGAGCTCGAGCGAGGAGGTGGCGACGATCGCCGGCAAGGTGCCGCGCTTGAGCTGCTCCTCGACCCCGGCGCGCACGTCCTTGGCCATCGAGCCGTGGTGCGCGAGCGCCAGCGGCTCGCCCGCGACCTCGTTGAGCGCCGCAGCGAGCCGCTCGGCGAGGCGGCGGCTGTTGACGAACAGCATGGTCGAGCGGTGGGCGCGGATCAGCTCGACGAGGCGCGGGTGCAGGGCGGTGAGGTTGGAGCGCGGGAGCCCCGAGATCGCGGTCGGCCCCTCGTTCGCGGCCGGCGGGACGTCCTCGATGCTCGCGCCGGGCTCCTCGACGGGCATCTCGATCCGCAGGTCGAGCTGCTTGACCTGGCCGGCGTCGACGATCGTCACTGGCCGCGGCGCGATCGCGTCGCCGTCGACGACCGAGCCGCCGAGGAAGCGCGCCACTTCGGTGAGCGGGCGCTGGGTCGCGGACAGGCCGATCCGCTGCAGCGGCTCCGCGCCGGCGCGGAGCCACTCGAGGCGCTCGAGCGAGAGGGCGAGGTGGCTGCCGCGCTTGCTGGCGACGAGGCTGTGGATCTCGTCGACGATCACGGTGTCGACCGATCGCAGCATCGCCCGCGATTCGCTGGTGAGCAGCATGTACAGCGATTCGGGCGTGGTGATGAGAATGTCGGGCGGGTGGCGCTGCATGTGCGCACGCGCCTTTTGCGGGGTGTCGCCGCTGCGGATCGCCACAGTCGGCGTGTGGACGGTCATGCCGAGCCGGTCCGCGGTCGCGGCGATGCCGGCCAGCGGCGAGCGCAGGTTCTGCTCGACGTCGACCCCGAGCGCCTTGATCGGCGAGACGTAGACCACGCGGCAGCGCTCCGCCGACGGCGGCACCGGCGCGAACATGACGCGGTTGATCGCGCCGAGGAACGCCGCCAGCGTCTTGCCCGAGCCGGTGGGCGCCAGCAGCAGCGTCGATTCGCCGGCCTCGATCGCCGGCCAGCCTGCTACCTGCGCGGAAGTCGGCGCGTCAAAGCAGGCCTCGAACCACGCCCGGGCGGCCGGGTGGAGGAACGCGAGCGGATCGCCGGTCACGCCTGAAGATGGCCGAGATGGCTGCACATGCAAGCAGCGCCGCCAGCGAGCCCAGCCGTGAATGTAGTGATCGACCGCGCGGCGTGAATGCCGAGCGCGCGCGGGCGGGGCGCCCTTGTTCCTCACTCGCGCGGCGCGGCGATTCAGCGCACGCGCGCAGGGCCTACGGCTTGCGGCCGGTCTTGTAGCGCGGGTTGCTGTCGTGCCACTCGAACGCGCCGCCCATCCACGCCCGCAGGGCGCGCAGGAACCGCTGCAGCTCGACGCTGGGGACGGCCTGCAGCTCGCGGTGGCTGGCCTCGAAGTCGCGGACGAGGTCGTTGTGGAGCTGGACGGTGACCTCGGTCGCCTCGTCGATCGAGCAGCCGCGATCGGCCGCGACCTGCAGGACCATGTTGCACGGCGGCTTCGCGTCCTCGAGGTCCTTGGCCACCGAGTAGAGGTCGTTGACGAGGACGACCGTCGTGCCGGCCAGGAACGCGGCGCGGCGGATCCGCGCGTCGTAGAAGAGCTCGGGGGGCAGGCGGTAGCCGCCGATGACGTCGCACAGCGTCATCGAGGTGTAAAAGCTGTCGTGCTGGCGCGCGGCCAGGTAGTTCCAGGCAGGCGGGTACTCGCCGGTGTGGCGCCACGCCGCGTAGGCGCTCCACGACACGAACATGGCGAAGGTCGAGTAGCAGGTGCGCTGGACCTGCTCGTGCGTGGCGTAGCGGCCCATGTGCTCGAGGCCCGAGCGCAGGGCGACGAGCACGCGCTCGGCCTCGATCGCTTGCTCGAGCGGGACGCTGAACTCGCCGGCGCGCGGCAGCGGATCCATGGCGGCCATCGCCAGGACGAGGCGCGGCGGCAGCTGCTCCGGCACCGCCCCGAGCGCGCTGTCGTCGGCGTAGTAGTCGTCGGCGGCCCACCACGCGGCGTTCATCTTGGCGCCGATGAGCAGCCGGTCCGGATCGTCGCAATCGGCGTGGGTGAGCATCACCAGCCGCCCGAACCGGGTCTTGCGGATCTTGACGATCTCGTCGTCGTCGAAGCCGCAGTCCTTGGCCCAGACCGCGAGCCGCTCGTCGACCTCGTCGGCCAGCGGCTCGTTGATGCGCTCGGTGATCGGGCAGTACAGCGACGACCCGCTGCCGTCGCCCCAGCGCCGCCAGGCGTACGCGGGATCGAGGGCCGGCTGCGGCGGGTCGAGAACGCCGGCGCGGCCCGATTCAGCAGCTGCGCGAGGCGAGCGGCGTGCGTCCCCAGGCCGGTCGGTCCGGCGAGGAGGGCGGATACATCGTTCGGGTCCGTCGTGCGCTTGGCCTCAGTCATCGCTCGCCTCTGTTGCAGCGGCCGCCGAGGAGCGGCGGCGAAAATCGCAGCGGCCGGCAGGTATGATCATACCCCCGGCCGGCGCCGTCATGGTCAGCGGACGATGCGGTCCGCGACGATGAGGAGGTAGTGGAAGCTGCCCTCCTTGTAGGCCCGCAGGAACGGATCCTCGACGCCGGTGGCGACCGAGCAGCGGGTCCGGAGCTCCCAGTACGGGATCGTGTCGGGGGTCAGGTCGGTGACCTCGATCGGGACGAGGTTGTTGGCCGCCATCGCCTCGAAGTACTCGCTGCGCGGGTGGATGTTGCAGATGTACTGGGCGTCGCGCCGGTGATGTCGTTGTAGCAGCCGGTGATGCAGACGTAGCGCCCGCCGTCCTTCAGCAGCCGCGAGAACTCGCCGTACAGCTTGTACAGGTCGACGTACATCGTGGTCTCGTTGGTCCAGATGGCGTCTATCGAGCCGGTCTCGAAGCCGGTGTCGAGCATGTTGCGGAAGTGGTACTTCAGCTTGTCGGTGTACCCGCGCTTGGCGGCCTGCTCGTTGGCGAAGCCGACCTGGTACTCCGAGATCGACACGCCGTCGACCTGGCACTTGAAGCGCTCGTGGGCCATGAGGCTGGTGCCGCCGCGGCCGGAGCCGGCGTCGAGCAGGCGGCTCTCGGGCTTGATCGGGCCGAGCTTCTTGAGCAGATGCTCCGCCTGCGCGTGCTCGAGGCGGTGCAGCTCGCGGATGATGGCGTCGTCGCGCGTGGCCTCGGGCTGCTCCAGCACCGACCAATTGACGGCGCCGATTCCGTAGTGGTGGTGGTAGTAGCCGTCGACGTGGCCGAGCAGAAGATTGACGGGGTCGTTCTGGTTGGTGTTCCAGTAGTTGGCGACCGACTTCTGGTATTCGCTGCGCAGGACGCTATTGGCCGTGGTGGGCGTGTTCGTGATCGTTGGTTCTCTTTCGTTGCACTGTGACGAGGCGCCCCAAGGTGGCGCCTCGCTCGGCGGGGGCGCTCAGCGCCCGATCTCGATGTTTTCCAGGATCCCGAGCGCGTCCGGGATCAGGACCGCTGCGGAGTAATACGTGCTGACGAGGTACGAGGCGACGGCCTTCTCGTTGGTGCCCATCCTGCGGACGGACAGGCCGGGTTCGCGCTCGTCGGGGAGGCCGCTGCGATACAGGCCGATGACGCCCTGCGCGTCCTGGCCGACGCGCATGGCGAGGATCGAGCTGGTCTGCGTCTCGGAGATCGGAATCTTGTCGCACGGCAGGATCGGCACGCCGCGCCAGCCGGCGACGATGGACCCCTCGTATTCGACGTTCGGCGGATCGAGCCGGCGGCGGGTGCACTCGCGGCGGAAGGCGGCGATCGTCCGCGGGTGGGCCAGGAAGAACCGGGTCTTGCGGCGCCGGCACAGCAGCTCGTCCATGTCGTCGGGCGTCGGCGGGCCGCTGCGGGTGTTGATCCGCTGCTTGTAGTCGGCGTTGTGAAGGAGGCCGAAGTCGCGGTTGTTGACGAGCTCGTGCTCCTGCCGCTCGCGCAGGGCGTCGATGGTCAGGCGCAGCTGCTCCTCGAGCTGGTCCATCGGATCGTTGAACAGATCCGACACCCGCGAATGGAGCTGCAGGATGGTCTGCGCGAGGCTCAATTCGTACTCGCGCGGCGAGGCCTCGTAATCGACGAAGGTGCCCGGCAGGGTGACCTCGCCGTGGTGGCCCGCGGTCAAGCGGATGGCCGCCTGGCCGTGCTTGTCCTGCGGGGTCTTCAGCAGCTCCTTGTAGCGCTCGACGTGCGCGCGCAGGGCGGCCGAGCGGCCGATCAGCTCCTCGAACACGGTCTGCGGCAGCGCGAGGACGATGCACGGCGTGACCGCCTTGACGCTGTAGTCCCAGGCGTCGTCGTCCTGCACGAGCGCGTGATCGCCGAAGTGCGCGCCGTCGGCGATCACCTCGAGCATGATCTCGTCGCCGTAGGGGCCCTCGCCGAGCTTGTTGGCCTTGCCGTGGACCAGCAGGTACACGTGGTCGGCCGGCTTGCCGCGCTCGGCGATGAGCTGGCCCGGCTTGAACTCGGACTGCACGAACCGGCTGGCGAGGTGCGAGAGCACCTCGTCGTCGGCGAATCCGCGCAGGAGCGGCAGCTCGGTGAGCTCGGCCGGGATCACCTGAGCCTTGGCGCCGATGTTGGTAAATTCGATCCGCCCGTCCCCGACCGCGACGTTCATGCGGCGATTGACGCGGAACGTGCCACCGGTGACGTCGACCCAGGGCAGCGAGCGCAACAGCCAGCGAGGCGTGCGCCCCTGGTTCTGCGGCGGGGTCTTGGTGGTCGTCGCCAGCTGCCGCGCGGCTCGGGTCCCGAGGCTCATCGGCTGCTGTCCGTCGCCATCACGGCCGGACTTCTCGAAAATCGACATGTCAACGTCTCCAGGCTGGCATCACGGACGGAGGCGCCCCGGGCCGCGAGGACCGGAGCGCCGATGGGTGCGACGAGGGCCTCAGTCGGCGCGGCCGATCTCGACGCTCTCGAGGATGCCGAGCGCGTCCGGGATCTGGACGGCGGCCGAGTAGTAGAGGCTGACCAGGTACGAGATGACCGCCTTCTCGTTGATGCCCATGAAGCGCACCGACAGGCTCGGCTCGATCTCGTCGGGGATGCCCTTGTGGTGCAGGCCGATGACGCCCTGGTTCTTCTCGCCGACGCGCATCAGCAGGATCGAGGTGGTGCGCGTGTCGGAGATCGGGATCTTGTTGCAGGGGAAGATCGGCACGCCGCGCCACGACGGGACGTGATGGCCGCCCAGGTCGATCGGCGTCGGGTAGATGCCCGCGCGGTTGCACTCGTGGCCGAACGCCGCGATGGTCCGCGGGTGGGCGAGGAAGAAGGCCGGCTCCTTCCACACCAGCGCCAGCAGGTTGTCCATGTCGTCCGGCGTCGGCGGGCCGCTGCGGGTGTGAATCCGCTGCTTGAGGTCGGCGTTGTGCAGCAGGCCGAACTCGTGGTTGTTGATGAGCTCGTGCTCCTGGCGCTCCTTCAGCGCCTCGACGGTCAGGCGCAGCTGCTCCTGCGTCTGATTCATCGGGTCGTTGAACAGGTCGGCCACGCGCGTGTGGACCTGCAGGACGGTCTGGGCGACGCTGAGCTCGAACTCCCGCGGGGAGGTCTCGTAGTCGACGAAGGTGCCGGGCAGCACGGGCTCGCCCGAGTGGCCGGAGGCGACCTCGATCGCGGCCTGGCCGCTGTTGTCCTGCTTCTTCTGCGAGCGCGCCTTGAACTCGTCGACGTGCTTGCGCAGCGACGGGTGCTGGGCGACCAGCTCCTCGAAGGACGCCTGCGACAGCGTCAGGACGCTGCCGGCGGTCACTGCCTTGGCGGTGAAATCCCAGTAGTCCTGCGACTCGAGGATCGCCTGGTACGAGTAATGATCACCGTCGGCCAGGGTCTCCAGGACGCTCTCGTCGCCGTACTTGCCGGTGCCGATCTTGTTGACCTTGCCATGGGCGATGAGGACCATCTCGTTGGCCTCGTTGCCCTTCTGCGTCAGCACGTCGCCCGCCTTGAACTCCTTCTGCACGAAGCGGCCGGCGAGCACATTGAGCACCTCGAGGTCCTCGTAGCCGCGGAACAGCGGCAGCTCGGTCAGCTCCAGCGGCACGACCTGGATCTTGGCGCCGGTGTTGTAGAAGGTGACGCGGCCGTCGCCGACGGCGTAGCTCAGGCGACGATTGAGGCGGAAGACGCCGTTGACGTGCACCCAGGGCAACAATTTGAGCAGCCAGCGGGACGAGATTCCCTGCATCTGCGGCGGGGACTTCGTCGTCGTGGCGAGCTGGCGCGCTGCAGCCGTCGAGAGGCTGGTCTGCTGATCATTTCCCGGCTTTCCTGCGATCGACATGACTATCCTTTTCACCGACAGCTCTGCTGCCGTTTTCCAATTCTGCTCGACAGGGGGCCGTGTCGGCGAAATTCGGCCCTTCGCGGTTCGAGCTCGCGGGCGGAGGTTACGCTCCGTCATCGCGAGGCGTCAAGACAATTTCGGGGAACGAAGATTAATTAAACGATGCATTCGTGACTGAGGAATGCGCGACCCAGCGCGCGGAGGGCCAGGAAAACCACGCTGCGCCGGGTCGCGCGATTCGAAGCGAGCCCCGAACTGCCATGCGGGGAAATGATGCGTGTTCTATTCGCTACCGGTGCCGCGATGTGGGCGGAGGGCCCGACGAGCGCAGGAAGTGGCGATTCCGATCAGCGGCTGATTCGCAGCGCAGGCGAAATGCACATGGTTGGCGACGACGCGGGAGGGTTCGGAAAGGCGTGACGGCGGTCTGTGCCGATTCCCGCGCCGCGCGGGCCCGCACGCGGCCCGCGGGCTGGCAATGGCCATTGTGTCCGCGCGGCAAATGCACCGCTCGCGCGATGCGACGGCGCGGGTCGGCACTGTCGCATCGACGCGCAATGCCGCGCCAGGGCGCGTGGGCGCGGTCAGTACGCTGTTCCCGCGGCGGTGGCGAACTCCTTTGTTAAGGTCGCGGCCAGGTCCGACGAAACGCGGACGAGGGCGAGCCGGGCGCGGCGCCGCGACTCGGCCGGAGGGCCGGGTGCGCATTCGCGAGGCGGACGCGGCGCGCGCCCCGCCGATGGGCCTGCGGGCCGGGCGCGTGGTCGAGGGTCGGCTGCGGCGCCGCGAGTGCGGGCCGACTGACCCGGAGGGCGAGGGCGACAGGCTATCATTGGAATCGGGCGAGGAGCGCCGACCTCGACCGTGAGGCCCCATTCGCAATGGGCACCGCCGGCTACGAATGTGTGATCGATGTGACGGGGCGTGGGGGCGGCGCGAGGCCCATTGAGGAGACCGGCCGAACGCCGCGTGGTACGGCGTTCGGCAGGAAACCCGGCGATCAGCGGACCATCAGCCAGCGGGCGGCGCCGGGCTTGTGACAGTCGTGGATCGGGCCTACCGCGTCGAGGGTGTTGGGGTCGGTGGCGAAGGTGTCGGCGGAGGGGCTGACGACCGCGGCGCCCTTCCACGGGTAGTTGACGAGGCCGCAGCCGTACTGGTTCTGGGCCACCTCGTCGATGTGCCAGGCGCCGGCGCAGCCCTCGGAGGTGCCGACGTGCCAGGTGCAGATGGTCTTGTTCTGCACGAAGTTGCCCTTGAGGCGGGCCTCCTTGTAGAGCACCTGCGACCAATTGAAGCAGCTGTTCGGTCCGCCTTGACCATTGAACAGGTTGCCGGCAGCGGTCAGCAGATAGTCGTCGCCGCGGCAGTCGATGCGCATGTCTGCCGAGAGGTCGCGCAGGACGGTCATCTGCGCCTTGGACAGGCGATGGCGGGCGTTGGCGGGGTCGGCGGGGTTGATGGGGAGGTCGTTGTAGAGCGCCTTGCCGATGGTCTGGGCGCCGAGCGGGCTGCGCTCGAGCAAGGTCCAGCCGCCGCCGGCGGTGACCATGTCGCAGAAGACGGGGTAGCCGGCCTGGACACCGACGCCGTCGGGGTCGACGACGTAGACGCCGCTCGGCAGCATCGGCACGGCCGCTTGCAGGTCCTCGCAGGTCGTCGGGACGGTGCAGGCGCTGGTGCAGCCGTCGCCGTCGATGTCGTTGCCGTCGTCGCACTGCTCGACGCCGACGTGGATGACGCCGTCGCCGCAGGTGGCGGCCTTGCAATCGGCGAGGCAGGCGTCGCTGTCGTCGGCGTCGGCGTCGTCGCATTGCTCGACGCCGGCCTGCACGTGGCCGTCGCCGCAGATGGCGGCCTGGCAGGTGGAGAGGCAGGCGTCGCCGTCGTCGGGGTTGCCGTCGTCGCATGCCTCGACGCCGTCCTGCACGTGGCCGTCGCCGCAGCTGGCGGCCTGGCAGGTGGAGAGGCAGGCGTCGGTGTCGTCGGCGTTGCCGTCGTCGCACTGCTCGACGCCGGCCTGGACGTGGCCGTCGCCGCAGCTGGCGGCGAGACAGGTGGAGAGGCAGGCGTCGGTGTCGTCGGCGTTGCCGTCGTCGCAGGCCTCGCCGTTCTGGACCGCTCCGTCGCCGCAGGTGGCGAGGGCGCAGGTGTTGCTGCAGGCGTCGTCGTCGTCGTCGTTGGCGTCGTCGCAGGCCTCGACTCCGGCGTGGACGAGGCCGTCGCCGCACACGGCCTCGGCGCAGGCGAGGGTGCAGTTGCCGTCGTCGGCGTTGGCCGGACCGTCGTCGCAGGCCTCGCCGTCGTCGACGTCGCCGTCGCCGCAGAACGGGGCGGGGCCGGTGCTGGTCGAATCAGTGGTGTCGACCGAGGTGGTGGTGGCGTCGGTGGTGTCGACCGAGGTGGTGGTGGTCGAGGTCGTGGTGGTGTCGCCGGTGGTGGTGGTGGTCGAATCAGTGGCGTCGCCGGTGCCGAGCGTGCTGTCGCCGGTGGTCGGTACGCCGGTGGTCGGGGCCGGCTCACTGCTGCTGTCGCCGCTGGTCGTCGCCTGCGTGGCCGTGTCGGTCGTGGCCGTGTCGGTGGTGACCGCGACGCCGCTGTCTCCGCACCCCGCCGCGACGAGCACCGTCGCAAATGCACCCCTGCTCCCCCATACAAACAGTTTCATGGGGGGGATGGTACGCGAACGGATCGCAGGCCGGGGAGCCGCCTCGCAGCGCAGAGCCGGCGCCGCCGACGCCCGGCGCTTCGCGCAGGCAGATGCGCGCGAGACCACCCGGCCCGCGTGCGCAGAGCGGGCCGCGGACGAGGCGTTCGCGGCATACATTGCAAGCGGACGGAGACCTCGGACGTCAATCGATCCAGGCCAACAGCTCGGTGGCCTCGGTCATGGCGGTGCCGTCGCCGCGTCGGCGGGCGAGGTGGAGGAATCGCCGGCCAGCGACTCGGCCCAGCTCGACGTCGAGGACGTCGATCGTGCGCGAGACGAGGCTCGAGGCGTCGTGCCGCCAGGCGAAGCCCGACCACGTGCCGAAGCTCCCTTGCAGCCCTTCGATCCGCTCGGGACCGTCGACGACCACGTCGTCGCCGTAACGCGCGCGGCCGCCAGCCTCGAGCGTCAGCAGATCGACGGCCGCGAGGGGCTCAGGCGCGGAGAACCGCAACGCGCCGCGCTCGATCCGGACCTCGAGGTCGCGCTTGTCAGCCTCGACGACGATCGGGTGCTCATACGCATGGAGGAGCTGCTGGTACTCGGCCTCGCTCACCCCGAGGTTCGGGTGGTACGGCAACGGGGCGCCGGGCGGCAATCGCAGCTCCGCGAGGTACTGCTGCACCCAGGCCTCCTGCGTCGCCACGGCCCGGACGAACCGCGTCTGCACGCCGGCGAGCTCCGTCGGGATCGACATCGCAAATGGGACCGCGGTGTGGCGCCCCGGCCGCAGATCGAGCCAGTGCTGAGGCGTCTGCGGGGCCGCGGCGTCGGCCAGCGCAGCGACCGACGCTGCCGCCGGAGGAGCCTGGTTTGGCGACGCGGGGCTGGGCGACGAATCGCTCGCACAGGCGACCAGCGCGAGGACGGCTGCGACGGGGGCGTGGCTCCGCATGAGTGGGACGATCGTACGTGCGGGCCGCGGGCGTCAAGCCGACGCGCGCCGAGCGACGCGAGCGCCGGGGCGAGGCTGCGTCCACGCCGAGTGCGCATCGACGAGCTTCACGTCAGCCCGGGACGATGAAGCAGTTGATGCTGGTGTCGATGCGGAAGTTCGACTGGGTGGTGTGACGCTCGGCGTGGAAGATGTCCATCGAGTAGGTGCCGTTCAGCTGGATGCCGAAGTAACCGGCGTTGCTGTCGATGTCGATGGTCTCGCTGAGGGCGCCGTGGACGCCGCCGAGGTCGATGGCGAGCTTGCCGTTGATGAACAGCCACAGATCGTCGTCGCCGGTGAAGGTGAACACCTCGCCGCCCGCATAGGTGAAGTCGGTGTGGATCTCGGTGGTGAAGTGGAAGTTGTGGTTGTTGCCCTGGTTGCCCCAGCCCTGATCGTCGATCGGGAAGAAGTCGTTGTTCTGGTAGGTGTATTGACCGGGCATCGTCTCGGTCAGCATGATCTCGATCTCGAACGATTGATTGACGTCGGCGACGTCGTTGTACCACTGGGCGAACTCCGCCGGGCCGGTGGTGACCGAGGTGCCGCCGGCGTGGGCGTAGACCGGCTTCTTGTCGGGCCCGAGGTCGGCCTGGACGAGGCCGTCGACGGTGCCGCCGTAGCTCTCGAAGTCGGGATGGCTCGCCTTGAAGTCGCGCACGGTGGCCTTGAGCACCGAGACGCACTCCGGCGGCCGCTCGCCGGTGGTGGTGGTGGTGCTGGTCTCCGTGGTGGTGGTGGTGGTGGTGCCGGGCTCGGTGGTGGTAGTGGTGGTCGAGGGATCGACGGGGCCGGTGGTGGGCTCGGCGGTGGTGGGCTCGACGGTGGTCGCGGCGGTGCCCGGATCGGTGGTGCCGGGGTCGGTGGTGCCGGGCTCGGTGGTGCCCGGCTCGATGGTGCCGGCGCTCAGGCTGCTGATGGTGGTCGCGTCGGTGGCGGAGCTGCCTTGAACGGCCCCGGAGTCGCCGCAGGCGGAGGCGGCGAGGACGAGGGCAGAGACGGTGAAGCTGTACTTGAAGACATGTCGCATAAGACTCCCGCGCGGGCTGGGCCAGCCTACGATCTCATACCACGCGACGCTCCGCGCGGCGCCCGGGGATGCCCGGGCGGGCTCGCCCCGGTCGGCCCGAGAGCCACGCGGCGCGCTAGCCGGGGACCCCGGGCGTGACTGCGCCCGGTGCTGCGCGCGCCGGCCGGAGATGGGGCCTGGGCGCGGCCGTGGGAGGGTTCGGCGCGTGCGGATGTCCTTCGAGACATGCGCGCCGCCGGTGGACACGGCGCGGCGAGGGCACTAGCCTTCGCAGCCGATGTTCGCTCGCGCGC
This sequence comes from Nannocystis sp. RBIL2, assembly GCF_026626745.1. Classification (GTDB taxonomy): domain Bacteria; phylum Myxococcota_A; class Polyangia; order Nannocystales; family Nannocystaceae; genus Nannocystis. Next base: position 603,875 of record NZ_JAPNJW010000001.1, on the reverse strand, counting down.
TTCAGCTCGTCACCCTCGCGTCGCTCGTCACCTCGGGGCTCGCCTGCGTGAGCCACTCGTCGACGCCGATGACGGGCCGGGTGGAGGTGCCGCTTTCAGAGCGGCGGATCGGGCAGTACATCTCGTCGGGCTGGTCGTTCGACACGTCGAGCTTCTGGATCGAAGGGCCCGACGGGGTGGTGGTGATCGACGTGCAGTTCCTGCCGTCGGTCGCGGCCGAGGTCATCGCGGCGGCCGAGCGCGTGACCCGCAAGAAGGTGGTGGCGGCGATCGTGCTGCACGCGAACCCCGACAAGTTCAACGGCACCGCGACGTTCCAGGCCCGCGGGATCGAGGTGTGGACCGCCGAGCAGGTGCTGGCGCAGATCCCCGAGGTGTTCGCGAAGCGCACGGAGGCGTTCGCCGAGCGCTACGCGCCCGACTGGCCGACCGCGGTGCCGCAGCCGCGCAGCTTCGGGGCGGCGACGACGACGCTGAAGCTGGCGGGCCTCGAGCTGAAGGCGCACGTGCTCGGGCCAGGCTGCAGCCCGGCCCACGTGGTGATTCAATGGGAGGACCACGTGTTCGTCGGCGACCTGGTGGCCAACAAGGCCCACGCGTGGCTCGAGATCGGCGAGCCCGAGGCGTGGCTGCAGCGGCTGGCGGAGATCGAGGCGATGCAGCCGAAGCACGTGCATCCGGGCCGCGGCCGCTCGGGCGGGCCGGAGCTGGTGGCGAACCAGCGCGAGTACCTGCAGACGGTGCTGTCGCTGGTGGCGGCCGAGAAGCCGACGCTGCCGCCGGACCCCGCCGCGGTGCTGCGGGTGCGCGCGGCGCTCGAGCGCCGCTACGAGGGCTATCGCTTCCCGGTGTTCCTCGAGATCGGGCTGCCGGCGGTGTGGCGCCGAATGGCGACGGGGAACGCGACGGAGGGGCCGGCGGAAGGCCCGGGCGAGGCTCCGCCGGCGGGGTCGGAGGCGACGTCGCAGCCGTAGCGGACGTCGAGCCCGGGCCGTTCAACCAGCAGGATCGAAGCCGACGTCGCAGCCGTAGCGGACGTCGAGCTTGGCGGCCGGGTCGGCCTGCACCTGGCCGCAGGCGTCGGGGCAGAGGATGACCGTGGCGTTCTCGATGTAGAAGGCGTCGGCCTCGCAGGCGGCGAGGTCGACGACCTGATGAAATGCCTTGACCGGCGGGACGCCGCCGACCTGGTAGTCGATCTCGATGGTGTTCGGATCGATGGTTCCCATCGGCGGCTCGGGGATCGGGAAGGAGCAGGCGATCGGGGTGGTCATGACGACGTCCTTGGCGATCTCCTGGAAGAGGACGTCGAAGGCGTCGGTCTGCGACAGCGGGAAGCGCCAACCACCGCTGATGACGCTGACCCGCTGGATCGAGTCGCCCTCGCCCTGCAGCGGGTCGCCCGGCAACCACGGGGCGTCGGGCGGGTTGTTGGCGCCCATGGTGATGATGGTGTGGAAGACGTAGTCGCGCGCGCCGGGGGTGCCGAAGTGCGGCGGGTCGAGGGCGAGCAGGGCGGCGTCGAAGGCGTCGCCGTCGGCGTCGGTGCCCGAGGCGCTGGTGCCGTCGGTCATGGCGAGGATGACCTTGCGCGTGCCGTCGCGCAGGAAGTCGCGGTAGCCGTTCGGGGCGAGGCCGTGCGGATCGGGGGTGGTGTACCAGGCGAGGATGTTGGCGAGGAAGGCGCCCGAGCCGGTGATGCCGTCGTAGTGCTTGTAGCGCTCGGTGACCGCCGGGACCGCCGGTGGGGGGTTGCAGTCGGTGCCGGAGAGCGGGGCGCTGATGCAGATGTCGAGCTGCTCGCCGGGCGGGTAGTCGCCCATGACGATGACGCGGTAATCGACGTTGCTGGCGCCGAGGATGGCGGCAAAATCGTTGTTGATGCTGGCCTCGACGGCGGCGATCGCAGCCTGCATGGAGTTGGAGGTGTCGACGACGACGACGATGTCGACGCCGACCGACTGGACCTGCGGCTCCAACATCTGGGCGGCACACTCGCCGGTGGTGGCCATCTCACCCTGGTCCGGCTGGGCGCCGAGGTCGAGCTTGGGAAGGCCCGAAGTCGAGGTGGTGGAGGTGGTCGGCTCGCCGGTGGTGGTGCCGTCGGTGACGGCGCCGTCGGTGGGGTCGACGGTCGAGGTCGGGCCGGGGCCGCTGGTGGTCAGGGTGGCGTTCGCGGTGTCCTGGGGCCGCCCGCTGTCGCCGCAGGCTGCCAGCAAGGGGGCACACAGGAGGAGCGCTTCGAGGCGAGACATCGCGCGATGGTACTGCATGACAGGGGCGGCGTCGGTGCGCGCGAAGCTGCGCGCCTCGGCCGGCGATCGCGGATGGTCTCGCTCCCGATGAGATGGCCGATGGGACAGGTGAAGGGCGCGGTGAGCGGGAGCGGAGCCCTGATGTCGGCGACGACGCCCTCGCCTCTGCGAGAGGCGCTTCGTCGGAGCCCGCTCCGGGGCACGTCTATGTCGGCGGCGGGAACACTTTGGACTCGTCGACCTCGGTGCAGGTCGCGTACCCGAGATCCTGCCCGCTCGCGTATTCTTGGACGCGACGCGCGCGTTCGACCTCGCACGCCTCCAGGGTCTGCGCGCACATCCAGTTGTTACTGAAGCCCTGGGTGCAGTAGATGGTCGACGTCGGGTGACAGCCGCTGAGCAGACTCTGCCCCGCCTCTTGCCAGGTGTCGAGCAGGCCGGCGCAGGTGTCCTGGGTCCCCTGGCAGCGGGACGTCTCTGCGCCGAGCGGCGTGATCCCGCCGAAACAGAAGTACGGGCCCGCCTGCGGGTGAATCAGGTACTCCCCGCGAAAGGTCGGCCGTCCGTCCGGTCCTCGCACGATCGGCGGTGGGAGGAAGCAAGCCGGCCCGGACGCGATCGTCAGAGCGAACAGCATGAGAAGGCCGAGCCCGCGTGAAGCTGCGTGTTTCATACACCACTTTCAAAGCATGCGAGTCTGCAGGCTGCAGAGCGCGAGTATTGGTCGAAATGACCGCACATGCGCCGACTCGTGCGACGGGTCGGCGACGATCGAATCGCGCCGTTGCGATTTCTCCTCGGTCGTCGCTCCGGTCACTCGGGGTAGCAGAGGCCGCGATTCGTGAGGGCGCCGCCTTCGCAGGTGCAGGCCTCGCCGACGCACTCGAGGTTGCCGCCCTGGCAGGCGCACTTCTGGCCGGTGTCGCAGTTCGCCTGCTTGCCGAGCCTCTCGGCGCAATCGCTCTCGCTGTCGCAGCAGACAGGGCCCCTGCAGGTGCCGGCGTCGTTGCCGACGCCGACGCACACGAGGCCCGTGGCGCAGATGTTCGAGCCGGAGCACTCCCACTCGCCGCTCGTCATGCCGCACGTGCAGGGGTCGCCGAATCCTCCGGCGGAGGGGCCTCCAGTGTCGGTGGGGCCGTCCGATTCGCTGGACCCGCCCGGCGGGTTCTTGCTCGTGCACTCGTCGAGCTCGTCCTCGCCGGCCGTGCAAGGCAGCGCCTCGATGCATTGAATGGCGGCCTCGGTGAGCGAATCGGCGCAGATGTTGCCGCAGAGCTGTGAGACCATGGCCTCGGGCACGTCGCACGCGGTCGCGTGGGCCTCGCAGCGCGAGGTGCAGTCGGCCTGCGGGATCGTCTCGCCGTCGCTGCTGCCCGGGCCCGGGTTCGTGTCCCCGCCGGTGCCCGGGCTCGACGTGCTGCCATTGCCCCCGCTGTCGCCGCAGGCCGCCGACGCCAGGACGACGGCGAACCCGAGGTAAATGGTCTTCACGTGGGCGCTTCTGAGATGCTCTACATATCGCATGGGTACTCGATCGGTCGAAAGGACGAAGCACGTATTGGGCGCCAGCGCGAGCTAGCAGCCGGTCCAGTGAGGCATGCCCTGCAGATCGACGTCGCACTGCTCGATGGCGATGCCGGATTCGCACGGCCTCGATTCACCCGGCTCGCAGGCGATGTCCTGCTCGCGGAGGCAGGCGCCCCACTCGAGGGTCGGCAGGTCTTCGATGTCGTCGATCCACAGGTCGTGGAGGTTGCAGAATTGCCGGCCCGGCCCGGCGGGGGCGTCACAGGCCCGCTGCTGCCCGGGCTCGCAGGTGCCGCAGGGCGTCCACCGGGTGTGGGTGAAGACGACGGCGTCCTGGGCCAGGCAGAAGCTGACGCGGCCGTCGCCGCACGGGTGGCTGTCGCCCTCGGTGCACTCGCACCAGTACTCCTCGTTGAACTCCGAGAGGCACTTCTCGAGCGGCCCGCCCGGAGCGCCACCCGGGCAGCCGGTCGCGCAGGTGGTCGCGTCGGTCGCGGTCTCGTCGCCGGTCACCACGCCGGTGCTCGAGGTCGCGTCGCCGGTCACCACGCCGGTGCTCGAGGCGGAGCCCTGGCTCGACGCGCTCGCGGTGACGATGTCTTCTGTGGCGGATCCGCCGTCGGTCGGCTCCTCGCCGAGGAACTTCGGATACGTGCAGGCCGATGTGGCGAGCGCGAGCGCAGCCGCGAACGCGGCGCGAATACAGGGAGATGCGACGCGGATGCCGGGGTGCATGAACAGGCGGGCGCTCTACTGCTGCTAGTCTCCGCCTCGACCGACTCGTCTCACTCGGGGCACGAATAATTTTCGAACCGCTGCGCGGCGGCGGAGCGCGGGTAGGCGACGACCAGGGCGGCTGCCCGCTCGGCGGCCTCGTCCCGCCGGCCGCCGCGGCACAGGAGCTCGATCGCAAGGACGCCGCGCAGGTCGCCGAAGGCGCCGGCGGGGAAGCGGCGCGCGTGCTCCTCGAGGCGCGCCTGCACTGCCTCGAGGTCGCCGCGCGCGAGCTCGGCCTGGGCGCGCTCCAGCACCGCGACCTCGGCGGCCAGGCGGTCGGCATCCTCCATCCGCGGCGAGGCGACGGGCGGCGGAGTCGGCGGCGCCGGCGGGGGCGAGGCCGCCTCGACGACGACGGCCGGAGCAGCCGGCTCGGCGACGCTCACGGCGACCGGCGCGGCGTCGGACGGGGGAGCGCCGGGCCGAGCGGCCGCCGGCTGGCGCGACCCGGTGACGGCGACGAGGCCCGCGGCGAGCACGAGGGTGGTCATGACGGCCGCGCGGGCGGTGACGAGGGTGGCGAGGCCGACGCCGGCGTGGGTCGACATCAGGCCCGGGGCCAGGGCGGCCCACGAGCGCTGGGCGGCGGCGGGCGGCGGGGCGTCGCGCTTGCGTGCGCCGGCGAACTCGCGCTCGAGTCGGGCCTCGCCGAACTCGCGGATGAGCTGCTCGCGCGCCAGCCGAACCCGCGAGTAGACGGTTTTGACGGGGATCCCCAGCTCGCTGGCGATCTCGGGGCCGCTCATGCCGAACAGCTCGGACATCTCGAAGGCGGCGCGGATGTTCGCGCCGAGTTGGGCGAGGAGCCGCTCGAGCTGCTCCGCGGAGTCGACGCGCTCCTGCGGCGGGTCGGCGGGGCCGGGCGAGACGGCGGCGACCGCAGCGAGCCGCCGCGACCGGCGCTCGGCCGAGCGGTGGTAACGCGAGGCGATCCTGCGGGTCACGCCGTGCAGCCAGGCGCGCGCGGAGACCTCGAAGCGGACCTGGTCGAGGCGGCGGTAGGCGGTGAGAAACACGTCCTGGACCGCGTCCTCGACCAGCGGCGGCGGGACGCCGAGCCGGCGCGCGACGGTCCAGACGAACGCGAATTCGCTGCGGTAGAGCTCACGAAAGGCGCGTTTGCGCGCGTCGTCCTCGGGTTCGGAGTGCATGGCGGTCGCCGGCCTCAGTGTTGTCTCCGGATGCCCCTCAATAGTCTCACCGTGACTCGCCGAGGCGCACCTCGACGCCGAGGGCGAGCCGGGCCGAGGCGACGCCGGGGTCGAAGAGGACGACGTCGGTCCCGCCCCTGCGGACGACGAAGGTGCCGCGCTGAAACGCCGCGAGGCCCTGCAGCATGGCGAACAGGGCGACCCGCGGGTGCACGCGCACGGCCGCGCCGACGCCCACGGTGCCGGCGAGCCACCGCCCGACCGCGGCCTTGTGCCCCACGGGCCCGTCGGCGGCCAGGGGAATGCCGCCGGCCTCGAGCCCGAGACACAGCGGGAGCTCGAAGACGCGCCGGTCGCCCAGGCGGACGCAGCCGAGCGCGGCGCCGGCGACGAGAGAGGCGCGGACCTCGGTCCCCGAGCGGTCGGCGGTCCGCGGGGCCAGGTAGGTGGCGTGCAGCTCGAGGCGGAATCTGCTCCACAGGAGGCCGCCGGCGAGCCCGACGCCGCCGGTCGGGCCGGGCAAGGCGCCGATCTCCGCGAGCCCGTGGAGGCGGAGGAAGCCGCCGGGGCGGCGCCGCGGGGCCGGGATCGGCGGCGCGAGCTCGCGTGCCGGGGCGGCCCCGTGGGTGGGAGCGAGGGGGCCGGAAGGCGCGGGTGCGCCGGTGCTCGGCGGAGCGTCGGCGATGGGCAGCGCGGCGGGCTCCGGCGCGGGTTCGACCGGAGCGGCGGGCTCCGGCACGGTCGCGTCCGGGGTCGGCTCCGAGGAGGGGGACTCCGGTGAGCCTGGGGCGGGCTCGCGGTCGGCGTCGAGGGCGAGCGTGATGACCAGGACGGCCGCGTCGACCAGCGCCTCGCAGCTGTGCGCGAAGAGGGTCCGGCTGTCGCGCCGTCCGCGGACTTCGAGGTCGAGGTCGAGCCGGTAGCGGCGCGGCCCGACGACGGTCGCGCGGCCGACGATCCGCGCCTGTCCGGGCTCGAGGGCGCGGCCTCGACGGGCAACCACCTCGGCGAGCAGGGCATCCCGCCCAGGGCACCGTGCCGGAGCGCTCCAGGTCACGTGGTCGGCGGGCGGCTCGGGGACCTGCGCGAGCGCGCCGAGGAGGAGCAGCACGCTCACGCCGCTCACGCTCACTCCGCTCCCACTGCGACTGCATCCATGCCCCGATCGCCCGATCTCACGGGCGTACGCGTCCGGGCGTCGTCGTGCATGGCGAGGCCCTGGCTACCATGTCCGCCGCCGATTGTGCGCTCGGCGAGGGCGCGGCTGGACGCGGATTCTCTCGCGCCGATCGCCTTGCACCGGGTCGCAGCAAGATCGTCCGGTCCCGCCGTCACAGCTCGCCCGGCGGGTCATCTTCGCTCCCCGGCCTCGCCGGAGACGCACATGCATGCATTCGGCATCATGCTGTCGCTCGGGACATGGCGACACGATGGTGAGCGCCGTCGATAGGGCGTATGGTCAAGCGACCATGGCTCATGGCGAGCCGAGTGTGAGCAGAGGGCCGTGATCGCTTCGCCGAGACGTCGACGGGTGCATCCATTCGCCGCTGCCGCGTGGCTGAGCGTGAGCGTCGCGGCGCTGGTGAGCGTCGCCCGCGGAGGCGATGCGATCGGGCTCGACTTCGAGGGCGGGGCGATGCTGTCACTCGCGACGCTGGCCGAGGACGGCCGCTGCGATCCGCGAGAGGTCGACGCGGTGTTGCAGGCGCGCCACCCGGACCTCGTGTACGCGCTGGAGGCAGCGGGGGAGCGCTGCCAGGTGAACTTCGCGGGGCTGTCCGACGAGCCCACTGTCGACGCGGTCGCGCGCACTCTGGTGACGGAGCCCGCGACGCGGCTCACCGTCGAGCATAGCGATGTGCTCACGCCGGCGCTCACGCCGGTCCTCGGCCGCCCGACCGCGCTCGCGCTCGGCGTGACCGCGACGCTGCTGTGGTGCGCGTCGCTGGTGAGCCGCGGGCGGGCGCTCGCGGTCGCGGGCGCGGCCGTGACTGCGCTGGCCTTCGGCCTCGCGTGGCTGCTCGGCAGCGGCAGCACGCTGAGCCGGGCGTCGTACCTGGCGGCGGTGTGGTTCGCGCCGGCGATCGCCGTGCTCACCGCGACCTCGGGCCGCCCGCGGTTCCGATGCGGTTTCGTCGGCGTGCTGGTGCTGGCGGTTCTCGTCGCCGTCGCGGCTGCGGTGCAGACGCTCGACGTCCGCGCGGCCGGGGAGCTCGCGTGGGTCCGCGCCGCGGCGCGCATGGCGCTGACGCACGCCGTCCCGGCGGCCGCGCTGGCGCTGCTGGCGATCTGGACCGTGCGCGAGGCGTGAGCGCGCCCATCGACCGTCCCAATGGACATGTCATGTCGATCCCGAGCCGAGAGACCGCTCACGCCAAAGGCGGCCGTTGCGGCGATTGGCGGTATCTGTCCCGGAAGACAGATTCCGCCGAGGCCCGTCGAGCCGGCGCGGTCCCGTGGTAGGACGATGTGGACATGTCTTTTGGGACATGGTCGCGCGAGGGAGCGCCGCCAAAGAGCTCCGCAGGCCGCGCAGGCGGGCGAAATAGCCCCGTCCGGGCCGCTGGCGCCGCTTCGCCCGGCTGACTATTCTCCCGCCTCCGGACGGGGGGAGGATTCATGAAGCAGGGTACGCAGATCGTCGTGGGCATCGTCGCCAGCCTCGCGGTGATAGCGATCGGTGGCGCGGTGCTGGTGATGACTGGCAGCATGAAGTTGCCGGCGCAGTTTTATCCGCCGAAGATGCCCGGCGATACGTCCAACCCCAAGATCGTGGCGCTGTTCAACGAGCGGATCGACGGGCTCGAGAAGGGCCACGGCAACGAGACGGGCGAGCTCGACTCGAGCTGGTGGCCCGGGATCATCCCCCAGGCCGCCGCCAACGCCCGTCTGTGGTTCGGCGAGGTGCGCGAGGTCGTGACGCACTGCCGCTACGGCGCCTCCAACAAGTACAACTGGTTCCTGTTCGACCTCACGCTCGCTGACGGCCGGGTCTTTCCCGACCAGATCGCCGGCACCGAGAAGTGCAACGACGAGTACGACACTGCCATGCGCGTGACCTTCGAGGGCGGCCGGGTCGTCGACGTGAAGACCGACGGCTCCGAGCTCACGCGCCCGCTCGACAACACCCGCCGCGGCGTCAGGGCCACCGTGACCGGCGTGCTCCGCCTCGACATGACCGCGCGCCCCGACCGTTACTACTGGCCCACGGCCCCCGCGCCGACGCCCGCCGAGGAGTGGAGCAAGCTGTGAGAATCGCCCCGCTCGTGCGGGCGGACCGCGGAGGCGAGCGCCAGGTCGCGGGGAGCGGCGGAAGCTGTCCTTGAAGACAGCTGCCGCCGATCCCGTCGGCGCAGGCTAGTACTGCCGGTCCGAAGTCCTCCCGGGGTCCCGCGCTACGGCTTGTGAACGCTCGCGGTCCGGAATGCCGAGGGGTCGGGCGTGGTAGTGTTCGACGATGCGAATCGGGAAAATCGCACAGGTGATGGCGCTCGCGGTCGGTTGTACGCGCCAGGCCGCCGTGGAGGCGCCGAAGCCCGCGGCTCCCGTCGCTTCGACGCCCGAGTCGCGCACGACTGTCGAGTCGTCGTGCTGGCTGAGCCTTTGCAAGGGCCACACGTTGAACACGTGCCGGAGCGGCAAGTATACGACGATCGACTGCCAGGAGCACTGTCGGTCCTGGAACCGCGACAGGACGTCGATCGACGAGACGCCGCTGTGGGAGGGGACGTGCGGCGAGTGGAACGGGGAGGCTACGTGTACCTGTTGTGACGTCAGGGAGCCTGAGTGCGCGGCGAAGCTGGGACCCCGGCAGCCGTCATGACGGGCGTACAGCCGGCCCAAAGTTCTCCAGGAGTTGCTAGGCCCTCTCGGCGAGGGTCCAGCCGAAGTTTCCGAGGAGCAGTTCGAGGAGCTCCTCGCGGGAGGCGCGGAAGGGGGTTGGTTCCCAGCGCCCGGTGTGGGTGGCCATCTCCAGCTGCCACAAGTTGGCGGCGAGGCGGCGCAGGCGCGCGTGGAGGACCGGATCGTCAGCGGGGCCGGACTCGAGGGTGATGAGCGGGGCGCGATGGCGGACGCGGAGGTGTGCGAGATCCTGGTGTTGGCGCAGGAACTGCTCGACAGCGCGAGCGTCGTCGTCCGACTTCGCAGCGGCGTTGCGGGTGGTGCGTGGACGGCTCATGCGGCGTGCCGCCGCTGAGTGTGGACGAAGTGGCCGCGGAAGGTCCAGTTGAACGGGTGCGCTTCGTCGCGGTTCCAGCGCCGGATGAAGTTCATCACGGCGCGGGGCATGGCTCCGGCGCAGGGAAAGTCGGCGTAGCGGAGGACGCGGCGCTGCAGTAGCGAGAACCAGATCTCGATCTGGTTGACCCACGAGGCATGGATGGGCGTGTACACGAAGTGAAAGCGGTCGCCGTGGCGCCGGTTGAAGCGGGTCCAACGGTAGTCCGCACCGTCGTAGTGGATGTTGAGGTTGTCCCAGACGACGTAGATCTGGCCGGTAGGATACTTGCGGGCAAGGCCCTCCATGAAGTCCATGAGGTCCTCGGCTCGTCGTTGCGGCTTGCACTCGCCGAGGACCTCGCCGGTGCGGATGTCGAAGGCCGCGAACAGCGACCAGGTACCGCGGCGGACGTACTCGAACTCGAAACGGCCCGCGCGACCGGGCGCGGGGAGCTTGCTGGGAAATCTCCGTCCGAGCGCCTGCATGCCGGTCTTCTCGTCGACGCAGAGCACGTGAGCTCCGTCTGGGGGATGATGGTAGAGGTCGCAGATGCGCTGAACTTTGCGGCAGAAATCGGGATCGGGGCTGTGCAGCCAGAGCCTCATCTTGTGCGGCCGAAAGTCCTCGTTGCGCAGGATTCGCCCCACCTCGGACACGCTGAGCCCGATACCTGTCTCCTGAAGCAGGCGCCTCGCCAACGTCGCGTATGTCCATGTCGAACGAGTCTGTTGACCATGCCTGGCAGGCTTGTCACAGGCGAGCTTGATGAGCTTGCAGCGCGTCGCCGGCGATACCCGAGGAGGTCGCCCACTTCGGGGACGATCCTCGAGCGTCACGAGCCGCCCATCACGCGCGAAGCGCCCACGCCACACCCTCACCGTATCCACGTGGCAGCCCAATCTCCGCGCAATCTCCTGGTTCGAGTGACCCTCGGCGGCGAGGAGCACGAGCCTCGCCCGAAGCACGAGGCGCGCCTCGCTGCGCCCACTCCGAGCCAGCGCCTTCAGCTCCTCCCGGACCGAAGGCGCCACCCGAAGCCGTTGCGCTCGCGGGGCTGGCACACCGACGAGATCGTTTTCGCGCCTCGCTTATTCCGACGCCCAGACCGTGCTGGCGGTGGATCCAGGACGGGAGCAGCTCGCATGAACCCCTGGAAAACTTTGGGCAGGCTGTACTAGAGGTATGTCCATGAGGACATGTTGAAATAGACATGTCCTTAGAGACTCATCACGGCGGGAGCTGGCTGCAGAGGAAGGAGTCCTCGGCGATCGCGGTGCGGCCGAGCGCGTCGGTGAGGGTCGCGCGCACCCGCGCCTGTGTGTTCACGGTGCAGGTGCCGTGGGTGGTCGTGGGGTTGTTGGCGTAGGCCGGGTTGACCGCGGCGTTCAGGACGCCCTGCCAGGTGGCGGTCCACGGCCCGAGCCCGGTCGGCGACGAGGTGCATGCATAGCCGCCGCCGCCGGTCGACTCACACGTGATCGACAGGGTGAAGGTCGAGGCCTGGACGGCGCCGAAGGCATTGACCATACCGGCGCCGCAGTTCGTGCACGGGATGGGCTTGGCAGTCTTCACGAGGATCTGCTTGATCTGCGACGCCGTCAGCGCGGGGTTGCGGGCGCGCATCAGGCCGACCACGCCGCTCACGTGCGGCGCCGCCATCGACGTGCCGGCCCAGTGGCGGTGGCACTGCGGGCCGGTCTGCGCGTAGGGGATCCACGTCGACACGACGCCGTGGGTGCCGGTTTGGGTCGGATCGGAGGGGCAGCCGAGGAGGGCGCCGTTGCCGGCCTGGCCGTTCACCGCCGAGCCGCCCGGGGCGGCGATCGTGATGCCGGGGTACTTGGCGAGGGGGTTGGACTGCAGGGCGTAAGGCTCGGCGTTGCCGAATGCGTCGACCGCGGTGACCACGATCAGGTCGGGGTTCTGGCACCTCGGCCACAGATAATTGGAGGCGTTGAAGTCGGGGCTCGGCGGCCAGGTGGTCCCGGAGTCGCCGTTCCCCGCCGCGACCACCACCACGGTGCCGGCCTCCGAGGCCTTGTCGATGGCGTCCTTGAGGTCGGCCGGGCACGGCTGCGCCAGGTTGCCGATGCTGATGTTGATGACATCGGCGCGCGAGCTGGCCTGCACCGTCTCGCCTCGGCCGTTGTCGGTCGGCAGGCCGGCCGCGTAGCGGATCGCGCGGGCGAGCAGCGTGGTGGTCGGCTCGTTCATCCCGGGGTCGCCGACCTGGGCGCCGCCGCCGGATTGCTTGACGCGGATCGGACGGAGCTTGCAACCCCAGCAGATGCCCGCGCCGCCGACGCCGTTGTTCGCGGCCGCGGCGAGGGTGCCTGCCACGTGGATGCCGTGGTGAAAGTCCCCCGGATCGGTCGGGTCGGGGTCGCCGACGAAGAAGTCGTAGCCGCTCGACCAGGTGAGCTCCGAGTGAGGGAGCGTGCCGCTGTCGGCGATGGCGATGGTGACCGCGGGCGAGCCGGTGGTCAGCCACCAGGCCTCGGGCAAGGAGATGGCGCCGTAGTGCCACTTCTGTCCCGAATGGTAGAGCGGATCGTTGGGCTCGAGGGTCAGCGAGCGGGGCGCGATCTCGTCGTCTGCCGCGAGCTCGTCGATGTCGGCCTCGGGCTCGACGTCACAGGCCGCGCCGCTCGCGAGCAGGAGCGCGGGGGTGAAGGCGAAACCGAGCAGGGTGCGAAGCGAAGGCGTGCGAAGGGGCATGTCCGGGAGTTGCCCGGCGCGGCGGAAGCCTGACAGACGTCGATCGGAAATGCGGACGGTCGCGGCGGTCCGCGTGAGCCACCCTGCGGGACTCGCCGAGCTCACTCCTCCAGAGGCCGCTCGGTGGTGGTCCTCGCACCGGAGGCCACGTGCCCGGCGGAGCGGGTGCTCAGGTCCGAGTGGGGTGCTGTCCTATCGTCCATGTTTCCTTGGACATGTTCTATGAGACATTCACAATCGCGTCAGGCGGACGATGACGTGGGCGGTGGCGCCGGCGGCGAAGGGGAGGAGGCAGGAGGCGGCGATTCGCAGGAGGGCCAGGCGGCCGCCGTAGATGCCGAGCTCCATGGGCAGGCGCAGGAGCGGGAGGAGGGCCATGCTGGTGAGGTAGGTGACGAGGACGCCGATGCCGGCGCCGGCCTTGAGGAGGCCGGCCGCGAGGGGCATGCCGAGGAGGCCGCCGCCGGGGGTGAGGGCGCCGGCCACCCACGCGAGGAGGTGGCCGCGGACGCCGGCGCCGTCGCTCAGCCAGCGCTCGACGAAGCCGGTCGGGAGGAGGGCCTCGGCCATGCCGGCGAGCAGGAAGGCGACGACGAGGATCGGCATCATCGCCAGGAAGGTCCGGCCGGACCGCTGGAGGCCGTCGACGAACACACCCTGGACGGCCGCGAGGGCGCCGAGGACGACGAGGGCGGCGGCGAGCAGGAGGAGGGCGAGCTTCACGGGGCGGCCTCCGCGAGGACCTCGACGATGCCGCGGCTGCCGTCGACGCGCAGGCGCTGGCCCGACTTGAGCCGCTTGGTGCCGTCGCCGACGCCGACGACCGCGGGGATGCCGTACTCGCGGGCGATGACGGAGCCGTGGGTCATCATGCCGCCGACGTCGCACACGAGGCCGGCGGCGTGGACGAACAGCGGGGTCCAGCCGGGATCGGTGTAGGGAGCGACGAGGATCTCGCCGGCGCGCAGGACCTGGGCCGCGGGATCGAGGACGACGTGGGCGATGCCCTCGACGACGCCGGCGCTGGCGCCGAGGCCGGCGATGGCACCTTCGGGCAGGTCCTTCGGGACAGGTCGCGCGGGGACCTCGCCCTCGCTGGTGACGACCAGCGGGGGGCTCAGGTGGCGCGAATGATCATAGTCGGCGCGGCGAGCGGTGATTCGCGGGCGCGGATCGAAGGCGTAAGGGTCGGCGGCGAGCTCGAGCAATTCGTCGTAGGTCAGGAACCACACGTCGCCGCGCGCGGCCAGGCGACCGGCGTGCACGAGCGCGTCGGCGGCGGCGAGGACGTTGCTGCGCACGAGCTCGAAGCACTGGATGAAGAGGAACTTGGGGTGCTCGCGGACGCCGAGGCAGTGGCGCACGCACTGGACCTGGCGGCGGACGATCCAGCGCGCCAGGGCGGGCGCGGCGGCGACGAGGCGCCCGCCGGCGGCCTCGGCCTCGGCCTGCAGGTTGGCGAAGTGCCTGCGGTGCGCGCCGGGGGCGTCGCCGTGGTCCGCCATGCCGCGGATGCTGGTGAGCAGCAGGCCGGGGTCGTCGGCCCAGCGCGGGCGGCCGATGTCGATCTCGGCCTGGCCGCGCATGCCGAAGCGCTCGAGGAAGGCGGCGAGGGCGTCGACGAAGGCGGGGCCGCCGGCGAGCGCGCGCAGGCGGTGGAGCTCGCCGGGGCGGACGTGCTCGAGGGCGGTGCGCAGCTCGGGGTAGGGCCGCGCGAGGTCGGCGAGGTCGCCGACGCGCAGGTCCATCTCGGTGGTGACGTTGCCGACGAGGCCGCGCTGGAGGGCCTCGACGTCGGCGGCGTGCGGGGTGTCGGCGAAGCGGCGGCGCAGGCGGCCGAGGCTCAAGAGGCCCGAGACGAGGCGCGGGGCGATCTTCGGCATGACCTGGAAGACGCCGGTGAGCTGGTGCCGGGCGGCGCGCAGGCGGGCGACGCCGGGCGGCTGTGATTCGACGGCGGCGCGGAAGTCGGCGACGCGCTCGGCGACCATGCGGTCGGCCCAGGCGGTCTGGGTGTCGAGGCGAGCGCCGAGCAGCAGCCAGGCGAGGTCGAACGGCACGCGCCACATCATCCCGAGGGCCAGGCGCAGAGCCGCGGGGCGGGGCTTGGCGGCGGCCTGGATCTCGGGGCGGTCGACCAGAGTCGCCAGGCGCGCTGCCACGTCGGGGTAGACCGCGCGCAAGATCCGGAACATCAGCTGGCGCGTCGGCGCGAGGCGCAGCACCGGCGTGATGTCGAGGTAGATCCGGCTGCCCGCGTCGACCATCGTCGTCGTGCCGCGCGGGATCTCGTCGAGGCGGGTCTTGCCGAACGGGAACACCGCGCGCCACAGGTCGCGGCCCATCGGCGTGATCGGGTCGATCATGTTCTGGGCGTGGCCGAAGCTGAGGTAGAGGTGGACGCTGCCGTCGTCGGGGCCGGGCGCGGGCAATGGATAGAGCGAGGTGATCGGGCGCGCCTGGACGAGCCACAATTGTTGGCCCACCAGGCACCACTCGAGGTCCTGGGGGACGCCGCCGTAGTGGGCCTCGACGCGGGCGCCGAGGTCGGCCAGCGCGGCGACTGCGGCGTCGTCGAGGACGCGGGCGTGCCGCCTGTCCTCGGGGACATCTTCGGTGACCGTGCCGCCGCCGGGCACGGGGCGGATGGCGACCTGCTTGTCGCCGACGCGCAGCTCCTCGAGCGCGCCGGTGCGGCGATCGACGCGGTAGAGGTCGGCGGTGACGAGGCCGCTGACGAGGGCCTCGCCGAGGCCGTAGCCGGCGTCGATGGTGAGGGTGCCGCGGTGGCCGGTGACGGGGTCGGCGGTGAAGAGGATGCCGCTGGCCTCGGGTACCACCATTCGCTGGACGACCACCGCGAGGGCGACGTGGCGGTGGCCGAAGCCGTTGCGGGCGCGGTAGAGGATCGCGCGGTCGGTGAACAGGCTGGCGAAGCAGCGGCGGACCGCGGCCAGCAATTCGTCGTCGCCGCGGACGTTCAAATAGGTGTCCTGCTGACCGGCGAACGAGGCGCCGGGGAGGTCCTCGGCGGTGGCGGAGGAGCGCACGGCGTAGGCGTGCTCGCGGCCGAGCTCGTGGTGGGCAGCGGTGATGTCGGCGACCAGCTCCGGCGGCAGCGGGACTGCGAGCAGAGCGTCACGCACCGCGGCGCCGAGCTGGCGCGCGCCGGCGACGTCGTCGGGATCGAGGGCGTCGAGCCGATCGAGCCACGCCGGAAAGGTGGGACAGCCGGCGACGAAATGGCGATAGGCGGCAGTGGTGACGCAATAGCCGGGTGGGACGGGGAAGCCGGCGCGGGTCAATGCGCCGAGGTTCTGTCCCTTGCCGCCGACGCGCGCGAGGTCGTCGGGTAGGGTGGCGGAGAATGGCACGATCATGGTCACGGAGCACCTCGTTTCACACCGCGGAGGAAGAAGTGGACGATGGTCCTGGCGTCGCGCTCGGGGTCGGGGTCGGCGGGCGAGCCCGACAGGCCGCCGAGCACGCCGAAGCCGAACAGCAGGCCCTGAAAGGCGCGCGCGAGCTGGTAGGGGTCCTCGTCGACCAGCTCGCCGGATTCGACGTAGCGGCGCAGCACCGCGGCGAGGCCGTGGATCGAGCGATCGGCGGCGTCGGACAGCTCGCCGAGGATGCTGCTGCCGCGCAGGCGCTCGACCAGGATGATGCGCATGAGGTCGGCGTCGTCGCGCATCTGCGTGAGCGCGGCGACTGCGAGCCGCTCGAGATCGAGGGCGAGGTCGCCGGAGGGCTCGCGCGCGGTGCCCCAGACGACCTGGCGAATGTTCATACTCTGGGCGAAGGCGCGGAGGAGGCCCTTCTTGTCGCCGAATTGACGGTAGACGGTGGCAGTGCCGACGCCGGCGACCTCGGCGATGGCCTCGACCGTGGCGCCCTCGAGGCCCAGGCGCGAGAAGACGTCGCGCGCGGCGGCGAGCACCTTTTCGCGCGCGTCCCCGCGCATGGGGGCGTCGATCCCCGCGGCTGCGAGCTGCTGCACGAGGGCCTCGCGGCTGCCGACGAGACGGTAGGCCGAACTGCGTGAAATGCCCGCAGCCTCGGCCAGACGGTCCATGGTGAGCGCTTCGGGCCCAGCCTCGTCGAGCAGCCGCCGCGCGACTTCGAGCAGCTCGGGGAGGGTGAGCGGTCCTTGGGATGGCACGAGAGATATGTGAATCAATCGTTCCGTCTCGTCAAGGGGACGCCCCGAGAGCGCGACGGAATTTGTTCGCGCAGGGCGAAAGCGCGCCCGGCGAAAGGCCAACGAGATGTTCGAAGGGACAGGTGATTCGCGCTGTGGTGATTCGAGAGTGCCGCGAGTGCGGCATTGGCGTCACGCCGGCGCCGGTCCGGCGGCCATCGCCGGGAACGGATCTTCGAGCGAGCGCCACGCCTTCGGGCCGCCGCGCATTTCGGCGGGCGTCAGCAGGCAGGCGTCGAAGGCGGCGATCAGGGCTTCGCGGTCCATGCCGCTGCCGATGACCACGATCTCCTGGCGGCGATCGCCCCAGCGCGGACGGTAGTGGCGCTCGATCTCCGCCCGCGTGTCCGGATCGTCGGGCCACTCGCTGCGTGGCTGCGTCGCCCACCACAGGCCGGCCTGCCCGACCCGTAGCGTGCGGCCCGCGTGCGACCAGCTCAGGGCCGCGTCCATCCGCGTGGCCAGCCAGAAGATCCCCTTCGAGCGCAGCACTCCGGGCCACTTGCGCTGGATCTGGGCCCAGAAGCGGCGCGGGTGGAACGGCACCGCCGCGCGGTAGACGAAGCTCGAGATCCCGTACTCGAGGGTCTCGGGGCGGTGTTCGCCGCGGACCTCCTCGAGCCAGCCGGCGGCCTGGGACGCGCGGTCGAAGTCGAAGCGGCGGGTGTTCAGGACCTCCGTCAGCGGCACCTCGCCGTGGGCGGCGCGGACGATCCGGGCCGCGGGGTTGAGCGAGCGCAGGATGGCCTCGAGGCGATCGACTGCGGCGGGGGCGGCGAGGTCGGTCTTGTTGATGACGAGCACGTCGGCGAACTCGACCTGGTCGACGAGGAGGTCGGTGATCGTGCGCTCGTCGTCGTCGTCGAGGGCCGCGCCGCGCTCGCGCAGGCTGGCGGAGGCGTCGTAGTCGGCGAGGAAGCTGACCGCGTCGACGACGCTGACCATGGTGTCGAGGCGCGCGACGTCGGCGAGGCGGGTGCCGTGCTCGTCGGGGAAGGTGAAGGTCTCGGCGACCGGGAGCGGCTCGGAGATGCCGCTCGACTCGATGAGGAGGTAGTCGAAGCGGCCCTCGCGGGCGAGCCGGGTGACCTCGACGAGCAGGTCCTCGCGCAAGGTGCAGCAGATGCAGCCGTTGCTCATCTCGACCAGGCGCTCGTCGACCCGGCTGAGCCCGGCCTCGCCGTCGCGCACGAGGCGGGCGTCGATGTTGACCTCGCTCATGTCGTTGACGATGACGGCGACGCGGAGGCCGGCGCGGTTGCGCAGCACTGCGTTGAGAAGGGTGGTCTTGCCGGCGCCGAGGAAGCCGGACAGCACCGTGACGGGGAGGCGCGGATCGATCGGGGTGTCCACGGCCGAGACTGTTTTACAGATGCAAGTTGATTGCAAGAGTAATTGTTAGGCGATAACTGGGGCGGGCCCCGATCGCGCACAGGCAGCGCCTCTCGGGACTTCGCGGTCGCGTTTACTCGCGGGCGCGCTCTCGCGGGCCCGTGGCGCGATCACGGGCGGGTCGTTGTCGGGGCCCGCGCACCGCCGCGGCGTGGCACACTCGCGGGCATGGCTCGCAACAATCCCGTGCTCGCGTTCTCCATCGTCGGCGCGGCGTTCCTGGCGGTCGGCGTGGGCTGGTGCGTGGTCGACCGGCTCGATCGGCAGGAGGTCGCGCTGCTGCAGCAGGAGGGGGCGATCGGCACGGCGCGCGTGATCTCGTACGAGGACACGGGCTCGGCGCAGAACGGAAAGCCGCGGCTTCGGTTCCGCTTCGAGATCCAGCCCGAGGACGGAGGCGCGCCGGTCCAGGTCGAGAAGACGCTGGTGGTGACCGCCATGGAAGCGCCGCGGCTGCAGGTCGGCTCGCTCCGCAAGGTGCGCTACCTGCCGCGCGACCCCGAGGTGTTCCGATTGCTGGACTGACTCCGCCGATGAGGGGGCGACGACCAGACGAGTCGCTGGCTCGGGCCGCGGATGTCGAATCAGTCGAGCGAGCCCCGCGGGGCGAGGCGCATCACCCGTTCAGGGGGGCGTCGGACGTCCTTCATTTCGTCGCGGCGCGCTTCAACATCTGCGGTCGGCCTCCGTCTACGCCCGGGAATGCGCGTCGCTTCCGTCGTCCTCGCGGCCCTCGCCCTGTCGTCCTGCGCCCCTGCGGCGCGCGGCCCCGAAGCGCCGAGGAGCGAGCCGCAGGCGGCAGTGCGGCCGCCACCGGCCCCGCGGCCCCCGCCGTCGCCCACGTACGAGGCGCTGGACGGACGCTTTCACCACTACGCGGTGACCCGGATCGAGGCGCTCGAGGATCACTTCGTGGCGACCTTCCACGACAGCGAGGGCGCGACGTGCGATCTCTCGGCTTCGGACGCGCTGGGCGTCCGTGTTCGCGGGTGTGGTTTTCCTGCGACGCTGATGGACGGCGACCAGGTGCCTGCGGATCGCCAGCGGCTCCTGCCGGCGCTCCGGGCCGCGGTCCTGGCGGAGGCGCCGCGAGCCACGCTGCTACGGGTGCGCTACGAGGGGACGTACCGGGTGGTGCACCTGGAAGAAGAGGTCCCGTGCGACGGTGAACACGGGCGCGGCTACAACCGCGTCGAGCTGCGCTACGACGCGACGCTGAGCGCGCTGCGAGAGGTGCGGTACCTCGGGGGCTCGGCGTGCGGCGCGGCGCGGTTCTACTGGGCGAGCCCCGATCCCGTGTGGCTGAGCTTCACTTCGACGCGCCCGTTGCTGTCCCCCGCGGAGGTGAAGTCGGCGCTGCCGCCGGACCTGACGGCGGCGTTGCAGGCGGTGCTCGCCGGCCGCTGAGGCCGAGTGCCGTCCGGACTCGGGTCGCGTCGGCCGACGCGATGACGGTGCGACGGCCGGCGGGCGTTCGTCCGCGAGTGCTCGGTGCCTTGGGCGTGCGAGAGGCGGTGTTGAGCATCCGGTCGCGTCGGCCGAAGCGATGGCGGGTGTGGCGGCCTGGGCGCGCGGGGGGCTCAGGCGCAGGTGCCCTTGGGCGTGCCGCACTCGCCGGCGTCGGCACAGGTGCCGCTGACGCACTCGCCGTCGAAGCGGCACGGCTCGCCGGTCTGCAGCGAGGCCTCGCAGTAGGAGTCGCCGCATTCGGCGGGGAACTCGGCCTCGCGCTGGCCGTGCGGCGGCAGGACGACGACGCCGCCGGCGTCGAGGTCGTCGACCGGATCGGCGGGGCCGCTGCGCTCGGCCTCGGCGCGCTCCCACATGCGCACGAAGGCGTCGGCCGAGTCGCGCAGCGGGGTGGTGTCGGTGCCGAGCTGGTCGAGGTCGGCGAGGAGGTCGGGCAAGAGGCCGATGTGGCCGAGGCCGGCCTCGTCAAAGCCGGTGCCGAGCGGGGCGGGGCCGCCGGCCAGCTCGTCGCGGGCCTGGCAGCGGCCTTCGGTCGGGAACGAGGCGGAGCAGGCGTCGGGGCCGAAGCGCGGGCGGACCTGCTGGATGAAGCCGTTGAGGTCGGAGCCGAGAGCGACGGCGACCTTGAGGCCGAGCCGGCCGAAATCATAGGACTGCGCGAAGGAGCGGCTCGAGCCGTGGCAGGTGTTGGCGACCTCGGACGGCTCGTAAGTGTTGACCTCCTCGTGGCCGGTGCGGATGCCGAAGACCCCGCCGACCTGGCGCAGCTGCTCGACGATCCACGCCGGGGTGGTCTTCTCCTCGCGTGCTTTTTCGGCCGGCAGCATCTCGCGGAAGTGGCCGTGCGAGATGTAATAGGGGTAGTAGTCGCGGGCGACGGAGAGCTCGTGGAGGTCGCGGACGCCGGCCTCCGAGAGGTGGGCGGCGTCGACGAGCATGCCGCGATCCATCATCGCCTGGGTGAGCTCCTTGCCCTCGGCGGTGAGGCCGAGGGTGTTGCGGCAATTGGCGTCGACGTCGAAGCCGAGGGTGACGGCGCCCTGGGTGATGCCGCAGTCCATGTCGATGTGACAGTTCTCGGCGTACTGGGCGATGTGGAAGATGTTGTTGTGCGGGGCGGCGCCGCCGAAGCGGTTGTCGAGCTGGTGGACGGGCTGGAGGGTGCGCACGCCGAGAGCGTGGAGCTCGTCGAGCTGGGGCTTCCAGTCGCCCTGCTGCATGAGGTGCGAGGCCTCGACGCTGAGCACGAGGGCGAGGCGGTCCTCGCCGACGATCCGCCGGGCGTCGGCGGCGGTCAGGGCGATCTCGGCCCAGTCGTGGGTTTTCACGAAGTCGTGGGCCAGCTCGAGCTGGATCTTCACGTCCTCCATCTCGTCGCACTGCGGGCGCTCGAGGTTCTCCTCGGCGATCGCGCGGCACAGCCAGTCGTTGGAGACGGCGGAGATGACCTCGAGCCGCAGGCCGGCCATGTAGGCGGCGTGCAGGTGCTCCTCCCAGACCTGCTGGTGGGCGATGGCGTCCCAGCGCGGCCAGCCGGCGAAGCCGGGCCAGCCGTCGACGCGGGCCTTGTGCTCGCCGGTGTCGCCGGTGGAGCCGGGGATCTGGCTGACGAACTCGCTGACGACCTCGCCGCCGCCGGGCGCGGCGATGACGGAGACGAGAGAGACGAGCTTGGCGAGCTCTTCGAGGCTCATGCCCTCGCACTGGCCGAGCAGGGGGGCGAGGTCGGCCTTGAGCCGGCCGTGATCGCCGGGCTCGCCGCCGTCGCACGGGGCCAGAGCATCCTCGCCAGGGCCGGCGTGGCTGCCGTGGAACCAGCCGCCGCCGAAGGCCTCCTCGGCGAACATGTGAAGGTGGAGGTCGGCGACGCCGTGCAGCGGCGGGAGGTCGGGCCCGCCGGTGGTGGTCGGAGCGTCGGTGGTGGTCGGGGCGTCGGTGCCGGTGCCGGTCGTCGTGCCGGTGGTCGTCGAGGCGCCTTCGGTGGCGCCCGGGGTGTCGCCCTTGCAGGCGGTCAGGAGGGCGAGGCTCGAGAAGGTGAAGGCAAGACCCCGGATCATCGTTCCAGGCACGCTAGCGAGGGCGGCGGTCCGGGTCAAGGCGGGCGGGGAGGCGTGGCGAGGCCAGGAGGCCGCGAGGCTCAGCGACGCCACGGCGAGGCAGGCGACGATGCTGGCGATGCCTCGGCGAGGCCAGGAGGCGCCGCGATGGTGACGATCGCCCGGTGGTATCCGGGCCATCTTGTATGGGCGACTTGCCTGCCGTCGCGCGCACGCCCGGGCGCCGCGAGGTCCGTGGGGATCGAGTCAGCGACCGCTGGGCCGCTGTCGATCGGTCGCCGTGAAGTCGGGCGGGGAGCGGGGTGGCGAGCGCCGGTCCGCCGGGGCATGTCGGAGAGGACAGGATCGATCGGGCATGTCCTCGATAACATGCATGAAAGAGCATGCTCTCGAGGACATGGCCGCCTGTTCAGATGTGTGTGATCGTGACGAGGTAGCTGAAGGCGGGGCGGTTGTCCGGGAGGCTGCAGCCGAGGTCGAGGCTGACCTTGGTGTGGGGCGGGGCGCCGAGCAGCCAGCACGGGTACACCTTGGTGCTGAACGGTGAGTCGGGGACGAGGTAGCGGCGCAGCTCGTCGTAGGTGACGGGCTGAGGGTCGGTGATGCCGGCGGGGGTGCGGCTGCCGAGGGCGCTGGTGACGGGGCCGAGGCCGCCGAGAGCCGCGAGGACCGGCTGGAGGCGCGCGAGCAGGTCGTCGAGGCTGGGGAGGTCTTTGACATAAAGGTCGGCGCGGTTGAGGTTGCCGTTCCAGGCGGTGAAGTGGAGCTCGCCGAGCGGGCCGAGGTCGCGGACCAGGCGCTCGTTGCCGGCGTCGAAGCGCAGGTCGGGGCGCTCGCGGTGGAACTCGGCGAGGGAGAGGCGGTGGAAGCCGCGGGCCTCGGCGGCGAACAGGCCGTCCTGCGCGGGGACGACGAGCTGCGGGCCGGTCGGGGTGAAGCCGGCGGGCCTGGGGGCGGGCGTGCCGGCGACCCGCTGGGCCTCGAGGCTGTGGAGCGCGGCGAGGTCGAAGGCGGGGGCGCCACCGGCCGGGCGCGCGGAGGTCGAGGCGTTGGCGGCGGCGTCCGCAGGCGGCGGCTCGTGGTCCCAGCCCTCCTGGATGCCGTTCAGCGGGTCGAGGAACAGCGACAGGGGCTCGCGCGGCGGGATGTGCCGGAGGCTCGGCTGCGGATGCAGGGTGACCCGCGGGCCAGCGCCGAACATGGCCTTGAGCTTGCCGAAGAAGCCGGTCGGCGCCGGCGGGCGCGGGGCCTTGGCCGGGGGGATGCTGCCGAAGCGGCGGCGCAGCAGGTCCTCGAGCTCCTCGGGGGACTTCGGCGGGGCGATGCCGAAGTCGGTGGTGACGCGGCCGTCGCTGGCGATCTTGATCTCGATCGAGGTGAGGCGGTTGCCGCTCTCGTAGCGCGAGAGCTGCTCGAGCAGGCGGCGTGTCTCGGAGGTGAGCGGCGGCAAGGTCATGGACCGCAGCTCGCCGTCGATCTCGTGGAGGACCACGCCGGCCTTGACGACCTCGCCGGAGCGCGGAAAGTGGGCGGTGAACACGACGGTGTCGATCTTGGCGCTGAGCGGGATGATGTTCAGAAGCTCGGCGGCGATCTGCTGGGTCAGCGGGAGCAGGACTGCCTCGTGCTCGCCGGGCCGGGTCCGACCCTCGCGGGCGGGCTTGGCGGGCGCAGGCGCCGGGGCGAACAGGTGCGGGTGCTGGCTCTGCAGCAGCTGCTGGAACTTGTCCGGGGAGATGCGCACGGGCGCCTCCTCGTGCTCGTGATCGGGGCCGGCGACAGGGCCGGGGACGGTGCCCGCGAGCCAGGCGACGTGACGCGCGACGTCGCATTCGAGCCAGGCGCACGGCAAGGTCGGACCGTCGTAGTAGTCGACGACCGCGATGTCCTGCCAGACGCGCTCCCCGGTCGAGGTGTCGCGCAGGACGAGGCCCATGGCCTCGAGCTCGGCGGCCAGATCGCGGGCGCCCATGTCCATGAAGGCGACTGCGAGCAGGTGCTCGTCGCGCCACGAGGGCGACCAGCGGGCAGTGATGGCAGCGACGCCGTCAGGGGCGACGGCGAGGAGTCGATCGATGCGAATCAGGAGGGTGGTGAACTGGATCCGGACGGCCATGGGGGGGAGGCGGAGGATATCGCCGCCGGAGGGCGGTCTCCAGCGCGGTCCGCCATTGTCGAGGCCTCGGGCGGGCCCCGGAGGGCCGGTGCGCGAGATGTACTCGAGGACATGCTCTCAAGGACATGTGGAGGGAGCGGTGCTTCGCACGGCACTCTGCACAACGTTCGGAGGGCGCAGGAAGGGCGAGCGAGCGGTGGCGCTGCACGAGCCAGCGGCCGGCGAACCGAGGCGCGGTTCTGCGCGATATTCTCGTAAAGCTGACTTGTTTTTGTTTGTTTGGAGGCCGATCGGGCATCATGCTCGGCGAAATGCCAGTTTTTCGCTGCGCGCGCTCTGCGGGCCCCTGGATCTTGGCGCTCGAACTCGTGGGCCTCGGTTGCTCGCTGCGGCCTCACGGGTTCGGCGAGACCGCCACCGAAGCTACGAGCTCGGGCACGACGACGGGGACGACCGCGGCGGCGACGAGTACGAGCGTAGCGTCGACGAGCCACGAGGAGCCGACGACCGGGGTCGCCAGCGAGGGCACCTCCGCCGAGCGCGTCGGGAGCAGCGCGGACGACAGTGGCGCTTTCGCGGGCTGGCCCGACCTGGGGGGCGATGAATGCGAGCCGTGGAGCAGGATCTGTCCCGAAGGACAGAAGTGTATGCCGTACGCGAACGACGGCGGCAGCTCGTGGAACAGCTGGGGGTGCTTCGACCTCGTGCCCGATCCGGCCGGCGTCGACGAGCCGTGCATGGTCTTCGACAGCGGCGTCAGCGGCGAGGACTCCTGCGACGACGGCCTGATGTGCTGGTACGTCGACTGGGACACTGGCATGGGCACGTGCCTGGCGATGTGCACGGGCTCGCCGGAGGCGCCGATGTGCCCCGATCCGAAGGCGTCCTGCACGGTCGCTGCAGAGTCCAGCTTGATCCTCTGCTTCCCCAGCTGTGACCCGCTGGCCCAGGATTGCCCGGGCGGCGAGCTGTGCCTCGCCGATCCGAACGATCCGGACCGCTTTCGCTGCATCCTCGACGCGAGCGGCGAGGAGGGTCAGGTGTTCGACGCCTGCGAGTACGTCAACGCCTGCGATCCAGGCCTGTTGTGCGTGCTGCCCGAACTTGCAGCGGAGTGCGACCCGATGGCGCCCGGGTGCTGTTTGCCGTTCTGCGACGTCTCGCAGCCGAACACCTGCCCGGGCGAGGGTCAGGAGTGTCTCGCCTGGTATGACATGGGCCAGGCCCCGCCCGGCTACGAAAACGTCGGCTTCTGCGGCGTTCCTTCGCCGTAGACGCCGACGTGGGGACGGCCCTGCGAAGGTCCGCGCTCGTGACGAGCGGGCCTTCAGGACATGTCCGAAGAGATAGGCGCGAGAGCGCGGGCCGGCGCCGGCGATCCACCGACGGCCGCGCGCGGGCTCACGCGCCCGGAGGGTTGGGGTTCTTGATCGGGGCGGTGTCGCCGGAGGTCGACTGGATGATGCCGCAGGCCAGGCGCGCGCCGGCGTTGCCGGTGGGCTGGCCGAAGTCGTCGGGCTTCTCGTGGACGATGATCGCGCGGCCGAGGACGCTGTAGTCGCCGCCGGCGATCGAGAAGTGGGCCGGGTCCATGGTGAGCGTCAGCTTGGCGGTGCCGGAGGCGTCGGCGTCGAGGTTGCCGAAGTCGCCCGGGTGATGGGTGCCGGTCCCGGGCATGCCGTGGTCGGTCTTGTCGGGGTTGAAGTGACTGCCGGCCGACTCGCCGTCGGGCGAGGTGCAGTCGCCCCACTCGTGGACGTGGATGCCGTGCTTGCCGGGCGAGAGGCCGGTGATCTCGGCCTCGACCCGGATCTTGCCCTCGGTGAGCTGGGTGAAGTCCACGGTGCCGTTGACGCCGCTGCTCATCAGCGCGGTGAGGGTGGCCGTGGCGTCGGGCGAGGGAGCTTCGTCCGGTGTGCAGCCGGGCGCCCCCAGCAGGAGCGGGAGCGCGGCGAGGGGGAGAGCGAGCCGGGTCATGGCGGGAGACTGATCGAGGTCGGCGCCCGGTGCAAACGCGCACGTTGCACGCCTGAGTCCGGAGGTCGCAGGCCCGGGGTGCGCGGCCGAGGAGGCGGGTGATCGGGCGAGCTCGCGGGGGCCGATCAGAGCGCGCAGGCGGCGGTGCGGCGGTACTCCCAGGTCTTGCCGGCTCGCTGCGCCGGGTCGCCGTCAGGGTTCGAGATGGTGGCGGTGAGGCGATCGCCGGCGAGTCGGTAGACGATCCGGCGCGGGAAGTCGTGGGTGGGGTTGTCCCAGATCCACACGCGCTGGTCAGGCGCGGCGACGACGGCAGGATCGCGGACCTCGGTGAAGTCGGTCGGGGCCTGGCCGGAAGGCTCGGCGTGGTAGCGGGTCAGGCCGCCGCGCAGCGCGGTGAGGGTCATGTCCTCGAGCTCGACGATCTTGCCGCCCGGATCGGCGAGGGCGCTGCGGCCCTGGAGACCGCCCGGCATCGGCCACCAGTGCTCGGTGACCGAGTAGCCGTCGTCGTGCCGCCAGGTGCCGCACAGCGGCGCCAGCGCCTCGTCGACCGCGGCGTGACCGCAGCCGCAGCCGGCCGCGAGGACGAGGACGAGGAGCGGCCGAGCGACGCGCATGGCCCGACGATAGCCGGACATGCGGCGTTCCGTCATCGGGTGCCCGCGAACCGCCCCGCGACCGCTCACGGCGCGGCGCGGCCGGCGACGGGCCGCGCTGTGCGACCATTCGGATCGTGGCGCGCGCCCTCGCTCGCATGACTCTCGGGACATGTCTCTCGGCGCTGGTCGCGTGCAACGAGTCGTCGCCGCCGGGGCACACGTTCGCGGCCGAGACGGGGACGGACGCGACGAGCAGCAGCGGGGCCGCCCAGGACGGGCTGGTGCCGCCGCCGCTCGCCACCGAGTCGACGACCGCGGCCTCGGTGTGCGGGGACGGGGTGATCGATGCGGGCGAGGGCTGCGACGACGGCAACCTCGACGCGGAGGACGGCTGCGACGCGAGCTGCACGCCGATCGCGGCGGTCGATTGGACGTACACGCACAACGGCGGGGCCGGGCAGGACGACGTGGCCTGCGGGGTGGCGATCGACGGCGAGGGCCGGGTGTTCGTGGTCGGGGCGGAGGTGGTGCAGTCGCGCGACGCGTGGATCGTGGCGCTGGCGCCCGACGGGCACGAGCTGTGGCGCAAGACGATCGACTCGGCCGGGCTCGACGACGCGTTCGCCGATGTGACAGTGGACGCGGCGGGTCGAGTGTTCGCGGCCGGTCACGAGGAGCTGGCGGCCGGGGTGCGATCGCCGGTGATCCGCGCGTTCACGGGCCAGGGCGCGGACCTGTGGAAGTTCAGCGAGGCGGCGGCCGCGGCCGGGGCGAGCGGCATCGACGGGCTGGCGCTGGCCGACGGGGCGCTCTATTCGACGGCGTCGGAGGCGGGGGACCAGGTGCGCCTGGCGATCCGTCGCCACGATCCGGCGAGCGGCGAGACGGCGTGGAAGACGACGACCGCGGCGTCGGCGAGCCACGCGTACGCGGGCGGGATCGCGGAGTCGGGGGCGCAGATGATCGCGGCGGGCGCGGCGGAGCTCGCGGGAGTGCTCCACCCGCTGCTGGTGCGGGTCGAGCACGACGGTTCGCTGGCGACGACGCAGATCGACGAGGCCCACGCGGGGGCGTGGTCGGACGTGACGCCGATCGGCAGCGAGGGCGA
The DNA here is from genome assembly GCF_026626745.1 of Nannocystis sp. RBIL2. Lineage (GTDB taxonomy): Bacteria > Myxococcota_A > Polyangia > Nannocystales > Nannocystaceae > Nannocystis. The sequence continues at coordinate 576,299 of NZ_JAPNJW010000001.1, read as the reverse complement.
GGTGCTGGTGACGGGGCGGATCGGGTCGGTGCCGGGCGCGGGGTTCGACGTGGCGGTGCGCCGGCTCTCGGGGCGCGACGAGCCGCGCTGGGCGCAGACGATCGACCACCTGGCGAGCTTCGACGCCGGTCGCGGGGTGGCGGTGGGCGCGAACGAGGCGGTGTTCGTGGCCGGGGCGGTGACGAGCGTGAGCGGCGATCTCGAGATCTTCGGGGCGCTGCTGTCGGGGCTCGGCGAGCTGCGCTGGACCCATGTGAACGCGAACCGCGGGGTCGGCCTGGAGGACCACGGCGCGGCGGCGGCGTTCGGGCCGGGCTTCGTGGTGCTGGCGGGCGACGAGCAGGTGCCGGGCCAGGGCGCGAACGTGTGGGTGCGTCGCTTCCGAGCGGAGTGAGGCGGGCTACGATCGAGGCGCGGTGAACGGAGTCACCGTCGCTGCGCGGGACCGATCGAAGACTGTGAATGAACCGACACCGGCGTGGGGTCGGACGAGGGGTGATGGATCACGGCGAACCGCGATCGTGATGCGGGGAGTCCGATGGTGCGCGGCGAATTCGAGACGCGTTCGAGACAGGGCATGGGGTCCGCCGGAGCGCGGCGGATCACTGGAATTCGCGGGAATCAGGCCGCAATTGATCGGAAGCCGGGGGGCACTGTCCGCGAGAGAGGCTCGTCATGTCGTCGTCGATCTGTTTGCCCTCGCTGCTCGCGCCCTCGCACGATCCGCTGCCCGACGCGGGCCGGATCGCCGAGACCTGCGCGATGACGGATCCGGTGCAGCGCAACCTGTGGATCACGTACGTGTATCACCGCCTCGAGGTCGCGCTGGCGAGCCGGCTCGGCGGCGAGGACGTCAGCTGGTGCGCGTACGGGACGTGGGCGTCGAAGAGCGCGGGGCGGTTCATCCGCGGTGAGATGGTGCTCGAGGCGCTGCGGCCGTGGATGGCCCGCACCGCGGCGGTCGGTCGGGTGGTGGCGCGCATCGACGGCGAGGTGCGCGAGCGGATCGCGGGCGGCAACTTGATGGTGTTCGCCGAGCTGGCGCCGCTGTTCCGCGCGCTGGTCGATGTCCTCGACGTGGCGCCGGCGCAGCGAAGCGCGGCGGCGGAGGCGGCGTTCGCGGGGCTCGGCGACGGTACGACGATGGCCGGCGGCCAGACGCTGCTGCGGCGGGCGTTCGCGGCGTACGTGACGGCCGCGGCGACGCGCGAGGCGAAGGCGCGGGCGGAGCAGATCCTGCTGGCGAACACGTTGGTCGGTTACCACGAGCAGATCCGGCTGCAGCCGACGATCGCGGCGGCGCTGTCGGCCCCGCTGGCGGTGCTGGTGGCGGCCGACGCGGCGCCGCTGCGGCGGGCGCTGGGCGAGCGCCTCGGCGATGTCGCGCGCTCGCTGCTGACGCGCTGGATGATGACGATCGAGCTGCCGGAGGGGGCGCTGGCGCTGGGCCGCGACGTGCCGGCGACGCGCGACGGGCGGATGTTCCCGGCCGCGTTGACGCAGATCGAGGATCCGGAGCTGCGCGCGGTGCTGGACGAGGTCGACCGCACGCCCGATACGACGCAGGGCAGCGCGGCGGCGGACTGGGCGGCGCTGGCCGACCGCATGAACTTCATCGTCGACCTGTTCCGCTCGCGTCAGCGCGACGCGTCGCTGCGTCGGACGCCCTTCCGCGCGGACCAGGTGGCGGCGATGCACCTGGGGCTGCGGCCGCTCGGGCCGCTGTAGGTCGGGGCGCGGCAGAAAAAATCGTCGGGCCGCAATTGTTCCGGCGGTCGAGGTTACTTCCCCCGCGGAGGACGTGATGCGCGGACCTGGCGAGAGGTTGCTGGCCCTGGTGCTCGTGTTCGTGGGTTGCCGGTCGGAGCCGGACATCAGCCCGTACGACAGCTCGCTGCTGGGGCTGTACACGATCGAGGCGTGGACGGTGAACGAGGGCAGCTGCGCGGGCGAGGGACCGTCGGTGCTGGAGGCGCGGAGCGAGCGAATGGCGCTCGTCCAGGCGTGCATGACCCCGGGCGACGGGCTCCACGTCGAGCCGTGCGACGACGTGCAGGCGTGCGAGCAGGAGGCATGCGACGCCAACATCTTCCCGGCCTATCCCGAGGGGTGGAACTGGCTGGCGGGCGACGACAAGGAGGGCTGGCGCGGCAAGTCGTGGCAGGAGCCGGAGCAGGTCGGCGATCACTGCGAGGCGGTGCTGCGCGACGTCAGCGTGACGGCGGACGGCGGGGGGCTGGTGCTGCGCAGCCGGATGACCGCGGCGGTGAGCTTCCCGATCGACGAGCGGGGCTACTGCTTTGTCACCGAAGAGGCGCAGGCGGCGGCGAAGCAGCAGCCGTGCGCGAAGCTCGAGGTGCTGCGGATCCGCCGCGACAACGCCGACTGCGATCCGCTCGACGCTGGGTCCTGCGCGGCCGACGAGCTGTGCGCGCCCTACGGCCGCCGCTTCGTGTGTACGCCTTCCGTGGCGGCCGGTCAGTACGGCGACCCCTGCGACTTCGAGTCGTGCGCGCCGGGGCTTTTGTGCGTGGGACCGGACTGGCTGCCCGGCTGCACGACGCCCGGCTGCTGCACGCACTATTGCGACGCGTCCGCGACCGACGCGAAGGCCGAGTGCGGGGACGTGGACGCGGCGCTGCTGTGCCACCCGTATTACTTCGAGGACGGGGAGCAGCCAGGCCGCGAAGACGTGGGGGTGTGCGGGCTCGGGTTCGACTGCGGCGATCAGGTGATCCCGCAAGACTGGGCTTGCGATGGGAGCGAGGACTGCGAGAACGAGGCGGACGAGCTCGATTGTGACGAGTGACGCATGTCATTAAGGACATGTTCGTTCAGAAATGTGCTTGAGGGCATGTCTTCAGGGGCATGCCCTGGAGGACATCACGGCTGGACCCACCGCAGGACGGCCTGGGCGGCGGAGTCCGGCGAGGTGCTGAAGCACAGGCGGGCGTCCGGGGCGAGGGTGTGGATCAGGTCGATGAGGCGCTCGAACAGCAAGAGATGAGCGGGCGCGGTGCGGATTCCGGCGCCGATCATGACCGCGGCGTAGTCGCGGGCGAGGAGGCGCGCGCGCACGGTCGCCTCGACCTCGCGCCAGTCGGTGGTGACGAGGCACCACTCGGCGTCGAAGCCGGCGGCGGTGGTGGTCTCGAGCGAGACGGCGAGGCCGGCGCGGAGCTTGGCCTCGTCGAGGCCGGGGTAGTTGCTGAAGTCGACGATCCGCGGCTCGAAGCCGACCAGGAGGACGGCCTTCCGCGCGGCGGGCCGCCCGAGCGGCTCGAGCACGACGCGATCGGGCGGGCAGTCGGACAGGGCGGGATCGGCGAGGAAGGCGCGGGCCTGGGCGGGGGCGGGGAACTCGAGGGCGATGGCGAGGGTGTCATCGGCTTGGCGAAAGGAGCGCGTGCGGGTGCAGCCGTGGGCACGGGCGGCGGCGGCGAGCCGGTCGTGGAGCGACTGCCAGGCGTCGAGGTCGGTGGTGCGGTGGCGGACGAGGAGGGTGGTCATGAGGGGGAAGGGGGGAGATGTCCCGGGGGACAGGTTTTAAGGGCGACTTGGGTGTCCCGGGGGACAGGTGCTGGAGAGGCGGCCGAGGTGTCCCAGAGGCCAGGGATGGTGAAGGCGGATGAGGTGCCCCAGGGGACAGGTGATGGCAGAGGCGGCCGAGGTGTCCAGGGGACAGGGGATGGTGAAGGCTGATGAGGTGCCCCGGGGACAGGGGATGGTGGCGGTGGTTGAGCTGTCCCCGGGGACAGCTTCACCCGGCGAGAGTCAGCGCCAGAAGCCCTTGCGCTTGGCGGGCGGCGGGGGCGGCGGGCTGCTCTTGTCTCTGGCGAGGTCGCGCAGCGCGGCCACGGCGTCGTGGAGGATCTGCAGCAGGTCGGTGGCGGTCAGAGCGGCGCGCAGGCGTTCGGCGATCGGCGCGAGGCGGCTGGCGAGGGCGTGGAGGCCGACGGTGCGCAGGTCCTCGAGCAGCTCGAGCAGACGCGACACCGCCAGCTGCTTCGCCGGGGTCGAGCCGCCTGCGGCGCGCAGGAGGTCGTCGGCGACGTCGAGCAGGCGCGCGAGGTACGGGCCGGCGTCGACGCTCGCGCCGTCGGACGACTCCTGCTTGGCCGCGGGCGCGCGGAGGCGGGCGGACGCAGGCAGGGGCGCAGGCGCGGGCGCGGAGGGGGCCCGGGCCGGCATCCCCGGCGGCTGCGGTGGCGGGGGTGCGCTCCCTCGCTCGAGCTGGATGGCGCCGACGATCTTCCGCGCGCGGCGGAACCCGGGGTCCGCGGGCATGCTGTCGAAGGTGCCCCCGGACCACCCGGCCGGGCGCTCGACGGGCTGGGTGATCGTCCGCGGGGCGCCGCCGGGGTTGGCGACCTCGCGGTCGACCGCGACGAAGGCGGTGAAGCGCGACAGCACCTGATGACGCAGGGACACTGCGAGGATCGACGACTCGAGCGACGCGCGGTCGGCCGGGCTCGCGGCGTAGCGATCCTCGAGATCGCGGATGTGCGCGCGAGCCCACGACTGAGCGAGCGCGGCACCTGGGCGCGCGGCGTCGAGGTGGAGCCGCTGGGTGTACTCGGTGCCGGCGGGCAGGCGGCCGCGCAGCTCGACGGTGGCGCCGGGGCGCGGGCGGCCGGACCAGCGAGCGTGGATGACGAGGGGGGCGCCAGCGAACACGGCGGGCAGGCGGCGCGGGGCCTGGGTGGCGAGATCGAGGCCGTCGCCGACGAGGCTGATGTCGACGAGGACGGGGGTGGCGATCCGGCGGTGGATCTTGGCCATGACTTCGTCGAGGCGCTCCTCGCTCTCGACGAGCTCGCAGGCGCCGCCGCCGACGGCCGCGAGGCGGCGCAGGAAGCCGGCGTTGACGGCCTGATCGATGCCGAGGGTGAAGACGCGGACGTGCTGCAGGTGGGCGCCGTGGCGGCGCAGGAGCTCGTCCTCGTTGCCGACCTGGCCGTCGGTGACGAGCACGAGGACGCGGTCGCGCTCGTCGGCGCCGGCGAGCATGTGGGTGGCCAGCTCGAGCGGGCGGGTGAGCTCGGTGCCGCCGCGCTCGTGGACCTGCGCGAGGTACTCGACGGCGCGGAAGCGGTTGCGATCGCTGCCGGGGACGAGCTGGGCGCCGAGGCTCGGCGGTGATTCGACGCGGTCGTCGAAGGCGAGCACTGCGAAGCGGTCGCGCTCGCCGAGAGTGTCGACGATGCGGGCGGCGGCCCGCCGCGCGGCGACCATCTTCCACCCGCCCATCGAGCCGGAGCGATCGAGCACGAGGACGACGTCGCGCGGGCGCGCCTCGGCGGCGGCGCCGACCGGAGGCACGAGGGTGATCATGGCGGTGGCGCCCTCGCCGTCGGCGTCGGGGGCCCACACTGCGGCGCTCGCGAGGGCGGCGCCGCCGAGGGTCCAGCGGAGGATGAAGTCGCGGTCGAGGCGCTCGCCGGGGCGCAGCTCGACGCGCCAGCCGTGGCCGTCGGGCGCGGCGAAGACGTCGTGCAGGCTCGAGCGCAGGCCCGACACGGGCAGGCCGGCGCCGTCGATGCTGACCGCGAGCGAGAGACGCACGGGGCTGGCGAAGCCGGGCAGGAGGACGGGTGGGGAGATCCGCGAGGCGTCGGGGACGCGATCGGTGTCGCTGGTGGTGCCGGTGCCGGCCTGCTCGCCGGCCAACAGGGCGCCGGGGCTGTAGCGCGGCGCGACGACCAGCGGGAAGGACCAGGTGACCTCGCCGTCCTCGATCGGCAGCGGGCCGACAGTGCGCAGGGTGATGACTGCGTGCTCGCCGGGGAGGAGGTTGCCGACCCGCAGGGTGAAGACGCCGGGCCTGTCCTCCTCGGCGATCGCGGCGCGTTGCCCGGCCGCGATCGCGTGCTCGTAGATGTCGCGGGCCCGGCCGCGCTCGTCGATGACGCCGTCGACGACGCGATCGCGGAGCTGCATGCGGAAGGCGTGGACTGCGGCGCGATCGGGCAGCGGGAAGATGTACGTGGCCTCGATCGGCGCGGCGGTGTGATTGATGAAGGTCTGCTGGATCTCCGTGGCGACCTCGAGGCCGTGGACGTGGGCCGTGACCGCCAGCGCGGCGAGGGGCAGAGCGCCGTGGGAGGTCTCTAGGCGGCCGAAGGCGTGCTCGCTGCCGGACGGGGGCGCGAGCGTGGGATCGATGGTGAGCGCCGTGGGTATCATGGGGAGTCCTCCTGCGATTCGGGGTGAGCGGATAGAGCGTCGGGGAGCTCGACGAGGCGGCGGCGGGCGAGCTCGGCGAGCAGCGGAGCTGCGGCTGCGAGCAGGGCTGCGGCGTCGGCGTCGGTGGCGGAGCGCGCGGCAGTGAAGGCGAGGCGGACGCCGGGGGCGAGCGGGAGCTCGAGCGTGGGCGTGAGGGCCGGTGCGGCGGGCGGGGCTTCGAGGGGCGGCTCGGGCGTGGTTTCGGCGCGCCAGAAGTCGCGGCGGCCTGCGGCGCGCGGCGGAGGGTGCAGCGCGACGCCCGACGTGCGCGCGAGGGCGGCGTCGTCGAGGGTGGGCAGGAGCTGCTGGATCTCGGCGAGCGATTTGCCGTCCGCCTGCAGGCGCTTGATGGCGATCAGCTGGGCGAGGTGACGCGGGCCGTAGAGGGCGGTGCGGCCGTGGAGGTGCGGGCGATCGAGGAGGCCGAGCGTGGTGTAGTAGCGGATGCTGCGCTCGTCGGGCACGGCCCGCACCTGACCGTTGGCCGGAGCTTCCTCGGCGGCGAGGCGCTGCTCGACCTCGTGGCTGAGCTCGCGGATCGTCCAGGTGGCGGTCACGGCGACAGGATGACACTGTCATATGACAGTGTCGAGGATGTTTTCTCAAATGTTTGAAAATAATCAAGATTTCGAAATAGCTCGAGCAAGGAGAGCGCGAAGGCTCGCGCCCTGGCCGGGGTGGGGAAGTCGAGGGCGGTGGCGACGGCGTCGGGGAGCGTCCGCCTGGCGAAGCAGGCGACGGGCGCTCCGAGGTATCCCAAGAGACGGCGAGAAGGACGGAGGAGATGTCCCAAGAGACATGAGATGGCGGGAGCGACCCGAAGGTCGCAGGGGAGGCGGGGCGACGGGCGATTCGAGGTGTCCCGAGAGACAGGGCGGAGCGCGAAAGAGAAAGGTCCCGGGAGACATGTTGAGCGGGCGGTCGGAGGAGATGGTCCGAGAGACATGTGGCGGCCGAACGACCGCGATGAGCGCCGAAAGGCGGTTGAAGGTCAGCTCGCTCATGAGTGCGGCCCGCGTGAGCCCCGCGATTCGTAGCGGCGCGGCGAAGCGCTTCTGCAGGAGATCGATGGCGCGACCGGCGGGGCTCGCGGGCGCTCGGGAGCTGCGTGCTCGCAGACTCGGGCCGTGCCCGGGCAAAGTCGGACGCGAGTGGCCGCACGGGACGTGCCCGCAAACATCATGACCGATGACCCATCGCGCCCGCGTCCAATGGCGCGGTCGAGCGCCAGACTGAGCGGCGTTGTGTTCATAAGCTGCGACACCGCGCCCGGCCATGGGGCTGAACATGGAACGTACGGCGAAAGCGCATTCGCCGGCGCCTTGATCCCGATGAATGCACCGCATGCCCTGATGATGGTGCGGCCTGTACGTGCTTCGTTTCTCGCGGACGTGGCGCCTGGTCTCGGTAGCGAGCGCTGCGGTTGGATTCGCCGCACGAGATGGACGCATCGTCGACCCCGGAGGATAAATAGATGACCAGCTTCGCTCCGCTTCAACGTCGGACTCTTCCTGGCGCGCCGGCTCTGCCGGGGCGGCACGCCGCCACGCCGAAGCGCGCCGTCGAGGGGGGCAGGGGCGACAGTACCGCCAGTCTCCACGTCGACGAGAAGAGCGGATCCGAGAGCGCCGGGATGACGGCAAAAGGGCCGGAAGACATCCGCATCGGCCGAGTCGACGATCCGCTCGAGCGCGAGGCCGATCGTGCCGCCGAGGCGATCATGAGCGGTGCGAGCTCCCCCGCGCTTCGTAGCAGTGCCGAAGTGCCCGCGGGTCACGTTCAGAGGTCGGAGGCCAGCGCGTCGCCACCGGTCACTCCGCAGCTCGCCCGCGAGCTGCGGCGGCAGGTCCTGCGAGGGCGGCCGCTCGAGAGCGCGACCCGGCAGTTCATGGAATCGCGCTTCGCCGCGAAACTCCCTCAAGTGCGTGTCCACGAGCGTGAGGTTCTCGGACTTCTCGGGACCGATTGCTTTGAGAGGTAGCCGCGTCGCCCATTCGATCAAACTCCCGGAAGCAGCCGATTTCGAGTACGTCGGCGCCACCATGCAGGGCGCGAGGAGCGATCCGCGAGCACGAGCGCGTCACCCTCGCTCCGCTCGCGGGCGTGGCGGAGGATGTCCCGAGAGGCAGGCTATGCTGTCTCTCGGGACATCTTAAAAAACTTCAGGCCAGCAGCTCGGGGATCGTCTCGCTGACGAGGCCTTCGGCGGCGCCGAACGACGTCTCGGGGCTGCCGAACAGCTTGAGCAGGCTGAAGGGGACCTTGCTGGCGTTGTCGCCGGGGGCGCGGTGGTGGAGGTCGCCGCGCAGCAGGCCGCCGGCCTTGCCGGCGACGAGCAGCGGGAAGTCGTCCATGCGGTGGTCCCAGGGCTGGCCGACGCACGAGGTGGTGTAGATGACCGCGTTGTCGAGCAGGTTGCCGGTGACGTCGGGGGTGTCGCGGAAGCGCTTCAGCAGCTCGGCGAGGCCGGACATGGCGTAGGCGACGCCGGTGTGGAAGCCGCCGGTCGCGTAGTCGATGCCCATCGGGCTGAGGCGGTGGCCGAAGTCCTCGTGGAAGGTGACGTTGCCGAGGCCGGCCTCGGTGTAGGGGGCGTGGCAGGCGGCGCACGAGAACACGAACGAGGCCACGCGGGTGAGCTCGCACGCGCATGCGAAGGCGAGCAGGTCGGCGAAGGCGCGGCAGCGGTCGAGGCTGATCGAGCCGTCCTCGCCGCGGTTCGGGTAGGCGACGTCGGGATCGATCGGGGTGCCGCAGTCGGCGGCGGTGATGGTGGCGTCGATCTGGGTCTGCAGCTCGGCGATGCCCTCGAGGTGACGATCGAGGCGGACCCGATCCTCGGCGCCGAGCTGGTGCTGCAGCGCCTTGGCCTCCTCGGCGACGACGTCGAGGATGTTCTTGCGGCGGAACAGCGAGGGGTCGGGCTCCTGCGCGCCCGACAGGGTGAGCAGGGTGGCGAACAGATCGGCGGGGCTGTAGTTGGGCGGGTTGGGGGCGTTGGGGCCGTTGAAGGAGATGTTGAAGTCGAGCGCGCCGGCGCCGGTGACGTTGCTGATGCCGACGTGGACGCCGCTGGGGAAGGCGGTGTCCTTGTTGATCAGGGCGGCGATCTTCTGGTCGATCGAGGGCGCGGTGACGTCGCCGTTCATGGCCGCCTGGGCGCCGGTGAGCACGGCGGCGGGCGCCGACTTGTGGGCGTAGAGCGCGGGGATCTTGACCTCGTAGCCGGACAGCACCGACAGCCACGGCTTGAACTCGGCGAGCGGCATGAGCGAGGGGCTGAGGCTCCACTCGGCGCCGTGACCGACGGCCTGCGGGACCCATTGCGTGGGGTCGGCGCCGTTGCCGAAGAACCACGTCAGGTAGCGCGGCAGGAGCGGGGTCTGGTCGGCCCAGGCGGTGCCGTTGCCGTCGAGCATGGCGGCGAGGCGCGGCAGCGGCACGGCCACGGCGACGCCGGCGAGCATGCCCCGGAGGACGGTGCGACGCGGGAGGGGGCGGCTCATGGCTTGTCTCCTTCGATGTCTTCGCCGACGACTGTGCCCGCGGGGTGGGCGAAGCGGAAGTCGTCGTGGGTGACGAGGGCGAGCAGCAGCTTGTCGAAGCGGTTGCCGGCGAGCGCGAGCTCGTCCTCGACCTCGGCGATGGTGTCGGTCTCGCGCGGCAGCGGCAGGCGACCGCCGGCGTAGGTGTAGAGCTTGCGCACGAGGCAGTTGGCGACCACCGGGTGCTCGCGCAGGAGCAGCGCCAGCTCGCCGCCGTCGGCGAAGTACTTGCCGTCGAGCTCGCCGCTGGCGTCGATGGTGAGGCCCTGATCGGTGTCGCGCCAGCGGCCGATGGTGTCGAAGTGCTCGAGCGCGAGGCCGAGCGGGTCGGTGATGTTGTGACAGCCGGAGCAGGACGGGTCGGCGCGGTGCGGCTCCAACTTCTCGCGCAGGGTCTGCGGGCCGGGGTCTTCGACGTCGGGGTCGTCGAGGTTGGTGTCGACGTTCGGCGGCGGCGGCGGGACGGTGCGGCACAGCAGCGACTCGGCGATGAACTGGCCGCGCTCGGTGGCGGAGGTGCGGGCCGGCAGCGAGTTCATGGCCAGGACGAGGGCGCTGCCGATGAGGCCGCGGCGCGGGCTGCCCTCGGGCAGCATGGCGGCGCGGAAGACGTCGGGCTCGACGGGATCGAGGCCGTAGACCGCGGCGAGCTCGTTGTTGACGAACACTTTTTGCCCGTCGTAGAGGCTGAAGAAGTCGGCCGGCTGGTCGAACACGACGTCCTCGACGCGCGCCAGCAGCTCGTCGCGCATGACCGCCTTGAGGGTCGGGGTCCACTGCGGGAAGAGGGTGTCGTCCTTGACCTTCTCGCCGAGCGCCCACAAACCGTAGAGCTCGGCGATGAAGTTGTGGACGCCCTGGCGCGCGCGCGGGTCGGCGAGCATGCGCGCGGCCTGCTCGCCGACGCCGGGGCCGTCGACCAGCAGGTCGGCCTCGGCGGCGTCGAGCAGGGCCTCGTCGGGCAAGGTGTTCCACAGGGTGAAGGCCAGGCGCGAGGCCATCTCGTAGGAGGTGAACCTGAGGCGGCCGTCGTCGTCGGGCGAGGGCAGGCCGAGCTCGACGCGGTAGAGGAAGTGCGGGGCCTGCAGCAGGGCCCACACGGCGTGGCGCAGACCGACGACGACGTCGCCGGTCTCCGTGCCGACCGCAGCGGCGACGCCGAGGTAGCGCTCGAGCTCGACGCCGGTGAGCGGGCGACGCCAGGCGCGGCGGCCGAAGGTGGCGAGGGCGTCGCGCATGCAGGCGGTGTCGGCGAGCTGGGTCGGCACGCAGCGGAGGATCTGGGCCACGCGCGCGGGGTCGGCGAAGGCCTGCGCGGTGGCGTCGCCGATGGCCTGCTCGTACTTGGCGACGCCCGCGGGCGAGAGGGCGACCCGGGCGGCACCGACGGCGAAGAAGCCGTCTTGCAAGGAGTCGGCCTCGACGGTGCCGAGGTCGACGGGGCCGAGCAGGTCCTGCATGGCGTGGGCGAACTCGGAGGCGGTGAGGCGCCGCAGGGTCGGACCGGGCACGGTCTGCGGGGCGTCGGGCTCGTCGCCGTCGCTGTCGCTCGCCGTGGTGGTGGGCGCGGTGGTGCCGGGGTCGTCGCCGGTGGCGGCGGCGGTGGTGGTGCCGGCGCTGCCGTCGGCGTTGGCGCTGTCGCCCTGATAACAGGCCGAGGCGCCGAGCAGCGCCGCGAGCAGGACGCCGAGGGGTTGCGAGTCACCGCGTCTCATGGACCTCCAGGCGCCCCGCTTCGCGCAGACGAAGGCGGACGCCCTCGCAACGTAGCCCCGGCCGCGCGCGGCCGTCAATGCGAAGCCGGAGCGCGGCGACGCGGCGCGCGAAAGGAGGTCGGGGATTCGCCCGCGACGTGCGCGAGGTCGGGGCCCGCGGTCCGCAGGCGCGGCCCGGGGCGCCGCAGCGGCCGCGGGGCCGGTGGCGGCGACTCAGGGCGCGAGGCGTGGATGTCCGCGGGGACATGTCCGGCCCTCGCAAACGAGGTGGTTGGAAGGACATGTATGAAGAGACATGCAATGGAATGTCGGGCGCGATCGCGGCGGCCGCGGGCGCGCGGACTTTGCTACCCTCGCGGCATTGCCATGACCTACTTCCAGCGTACACGTCCATTCTTCGTTTCGTCGCTGCTGGCCGCCTGCGGCCCTGGAGGCCCCGCGGACACCGAGGGCGCGAGCAGCGAGGGACCGCCGACGTCGACCACGACCGGGCCGGCCACGGAGGGGCCGACCACCGAGGGGCCGACGACGACGAGCACGACGACGACGAGCACGACGACGAGCGAGGAGACGACGAGCGAGGAGACGACGATCGACGAGCCGCCCGCGATCGCCGCGTGCGAGCGGCTGGCAGGCCCGGCTGACGGCGCGGTCGACTGGTACCTCCGCTGCGGCGGGCTGCAGCACGAGTACCTCGGTGGGGTCGCGACCGACGCGGCGGGCAATATCTATCTCGCAGCCGAGACGCGGGTGCTCGCGGGCTCGCAGTCGCTGCAGATCGGCGAGTTCGAGGTGACGCCCGGCGAGCTGTCCGACATCCTGCTGATCAAGCTGTCGAGCGAGGGGGTGCCGGCATGGGTGCGTCAATTCGGCGGGCCCGGGGACCAGAGCGTCTGGGGCCTCGTCGCTTGCGGCGAGGGCTTCGTGATCCACGGGTGGGCCGAGCCGGGCACGCTCGACCTCGGCGGCGGAGCGGTCGAACAAGCGTTCCTGGCCTCGTTCGACGGCGACGGCGACCTCCGCTGGAGCCGCTCGGTGCCGGCGCTCGGCGGCGACGCGCACGTGACGTTCGCGGCGATGAAGTGCGACGAGGCTGGCACGCTGGCGCTGACCGGCGAGTTCCGCAGCGGCGTCGACTTCGGCGGCGGACCGGTCGCGGCGCCCGAGCTCTACGACGGCTTCGTCGTCACCTACGACGCCGCCGGCGAGTTCCAGTGGGTGCGGCAGTTCGGCAGCACGGGCGATGCCTCGGCGCGCGGGCGGGCGCTGGCGTTCACGCCGGCCGGCGAGATCGTGGTGGCCGGCGCGTTCCAGGGCTCCGTGGACCTCGGCGGCGGCACTTTGTCGACCGACTTCCAGGACGACATGCTGATCGCCAAGCTCAGCGCGACCGGCGAGCACGTGTGGAGCCAGCAGGTCGGCAGCTGGGGCCTGCAGTACGGCATGGCGATCGCGGCCGATTCGGCCGGTCGCGTGGCGCTCGGCGGCATGTTCCTCGAGGAGGTCGAGATCGGCGACGACAAGTACACCAACGTGTTCCCGGACCAGATCCCGGACGCGCACGGGACCCTCTACGACGCCGTGCTGGCGCAGATCGATCCGGCCGGGGCGGTGCTGGGGTCGCAGCACGTCGGCACGATGAACGACGACTCGATCGACGACCTCGAGTTCGACGCCGCCGACACGCTGCTGATGACCGGCTTCACCGCGGACGCGTTCACGCTGCGCGCGATCGTCGGCCAGGAGACGAGCTGGGAGTGGACGACAGATCAGTTCGCGCACGCCCTCACGACGCTGTCCGGCGAGGACGCGATCGTCGTCACGATGTCGCCGACGGACGCCGTCGACCTCGGGGCGGGGCCGCTGGCCGGCCGCGGCGAGTCGGACCTGGTGGTCGCGCGGATCCGCCGCTGACGCGATCATACCGGGCGCGTCCGCTCGACCTGGTCGATGGGATAGGTGGCGTGTAGCGACCACCTCGTCGACCAGGCGGTGGACGAACTGCCCGCGGGCCTGGGGCTGTGCTACGCTCGCGGGACTACCATGACTTACTTTGATCACACGACATTGCTTCTGGTCGCTTCGCTCCTGGCCGCCTGCGGTCCCGGAGAGCCGTCCGATACTGACACCGACAGCGAGGGCGAGCCGACCTCGACCGGGCCGACGACGGGCGAGCCGCCGACGACGACGTCCTCCGGTGAAGAGACGACTGGCGAGCCGCCGCTCGTGGGCGTCGAATGCGAGCAGCTGGCGGGGCCGCAGGGCAGCGCCGTCGACTGGTACCTCCGCTGCGGCGGCAAGCAGCACGAGTACGTCAACGGGATCGCCACCGACGCGGCCGGCGACATCTACCTCGCGGTCGAGCTGCGGGTGTTCGACGGCGCGCAGACGCTGAAGATCGGTGAGTTCGAGGTGAAGCCCGGCGAGTTCTCCGACATCCTGCTGATCAAGCTGTCGAGCGCGGGAGTGCCCCAGTGGGTGCGCCACTTCGGCGGACCGATGGAGCAGGGCGTCTCCGGCCTGGTCGCCTGCGGCGACGGCTTCGTGATCCACGGCTGGGCCTCAGCGGGCTCGCTCGACTTCGGCGGAGGGCCCCTCGACGAGACCTACATCGCCTCGTTCGACTTCGACGGCGACCTCCGCTGGAGCCGCTCGGTGCCCTTGCTCGGCGAGGACGCGCGGGTGACGTTCCGCGCCATGGCGTGCGACGACGCCGGCAGGCTCGCGCTCGGCGGCGAGTTCGAGATCGGCGCCGACTTCGGCGGCGGACCGGTCGAGCCGCCCCAGCTCCACGACGGCTTCGTCGTCACGTACGACGCCGCCGGCGCGTTCCAGTGGGTGCGAGGATTCGGCAGCTCGGGCGACGGGTCGCGCGGGCGAGCGCTGGCGTTCGCGCCGGGCGGCGAGCTCGTGGTGACCGGCTCCTTCAACGGGACCGTGGATCTCGGCGGCGGTCCTCTCACCGCCGATGCCTTCGCCGACATGCTCGTCGCCGAATACAGCGCGGCCGGAGAGCACCTGTGGAGCCGGCAGTTCGGCGGCGCGGGCGGGCAGGACGGCACTGCGGTCGCGGTCGACGCGACGGGTCGCGTGGTGGTCGGCGGCGCGTTCTTCAACGAGATCGAGATCGGCGACGAAAAGTTCGTCAACGAGAACCCCGAGGACCCCGAGGAGGGCGCGTCGGCGGAGGACGCCGTGCTCGTGGAGCTCGATGCGTCGGGCGCATTGCTCGGGTCGCAGCATCTCGCCACGCCGCTCAACGATCGGGTCCTGGACCTCTCGTTCGGCGCGGCGGACTCGCTGCGGTTCGCCGGGGTCGCCGACTCGGCGTTCAGCCTGCGGGCGTTCGCCGGGGAGGAGCAGACCTGGGAGTGGTCCGAAATGCAACTGATGTCATTCCCGCGGGCGGCGTGGTCGGGCGAGGGGGCGGTCGCCGTCAGCTCGGCGCCGGAAGGCGACGTCGACCTCGGTTCGGGGACGCTCGGCCCTCACGGGGGTGTGGACATGCTGATCGCCCGGATCCGCCGCTGACGTGAATCACACCGGGCGCGTCAGCTCGACCTGGTCGATGGGATAGGTGGCGTGCAGCGGCGCGAGCACCTCGTCGACCAGGCGGTGGACGTACGGGACGATCCGGTGGTTGCGGTAGACGGGGACCTTGTTGATGCGGATGCCGGTGGCGCCGGAGACGAGGCCGCTCTGCAGCACGAGGTCGCGGCCGCCCGCCGACCGGACGCTGGGGTTCGCGTCGATGCGGCCGAGCACGCCCTGCACGAGGTCGAGCGGCGGAGTCTCGCCGGCGAACCGGACCTGGGTGAGCAGCACCGCGCCGGCGACGGGTCGCTGCTGCAGCGCCTCGAAGTAGCCGCGGACGGGGAACGGGCGCGCGGCCAGCCAATCGCGCTCGCTGGCGACACGGGCGTCGCCAGCGACCGGATCGAGGAAGGCGACGCCGAGCAAGCCGGGCAGGAGGACGGCCATGCCGGCGGTCAGGTAGTCGACCGAGATAAAGCCGGCGGCCATGGCGGCGACGAGGCCGCCGCCGACGAGCATGGGGACGTAGAGGGCGCGCTGGCGTGCGCTGCCGTAGTGGGCGCCGAGAGCGACGCGCATGTGATTGTCACCCAGCTCGAGCTGACGCTGATCGGCGCGCTCGATGTTGCGTGCGCCTTCTGCGGCCAGGCGGAGCAGCTCGGGCGAGGGCGCGCGGCCCGAAGTGGGTGGGTCGAGAGGCACGGGCGGACGATAGCGGGCCGCCCCGCGGTGGGCAACCGGGGCAGTTCCACGCGCGCAAAATGCGACATGTCTCTCGGGACATATATTGATAGCGGCGGGCGCGCGAGTGGTGGCGCCCGCGGCGCGGCGCGGCGGCGAGCGCTACTGCAGCAGCGGGCCGCGGTCGCAGGACAGGCTGCCGCCGGAGCGGTAGAGCATGTCCTGATAGACGATGGTGTTGCTGATCGGGAAGGCGCTGTCGACCTCGGCGACGGTGCCGCCGTCGCGCACGATGCGGAACTTCGGCGTGCCCTCGACCAGCGGGACGCGCAGCGACTGGATCCCGGCCGGCGCGTCGGTGGACTCGGTGGTCCCGCCGACCTCGATCTCGAGCGTCGCGGGGGCGGTGAGGAAGGCGAGCAGCTCGATCTCGTCGGCCGGGGTGCCGCCGTTGACGGGCTCGTAGATCGACTCCTGCAGCATCAGGTCGGGCTCGGCCGTGGTGGCGTGCAGGCGGTGTGAATAATAGATCGCGTCGCGCACGATCGGCGGCTGCTGGCCGGTCTTGAACCACGCGACGTAGTAGGCGGTCAGGTCGAACAGCGCCCACTGGGTGCCGCTCGACGGCGAGACCTCGGAGGCCTCGGAGTAATCGTTCCAGGTGACGAGCTGGACCCAATCGGCGTCGCCGGCGACGGCGGCGTCCCACAGCAATCGCAGGAGCTGCGTGTTGCCGGCCTCGCTGTAGATCAGGTCCTTCGGCCGCGAGTCCTGCGGGCGCACCGGCGACATCCACTGCACGCCGAGCGCGTGGGCCTGCGCGGCGTTGTCGGCGTAATCGGTGGCGCCCGGGACCGTGGCGGGGCCCCACGAGGAGGTGCCGAGGAGCGGGAGCTCGGCCTGGAAGCTCATGGTGGCGGCGCTCCACGGCGAGACGAACACGGGCCACAGGACGGCGTCGACGCCCTCGGCGGCGAGCGCCTGCAGGGCGCCGGCCCACCACGCGGGGCTGCGCTTGTCGGCGGCGAACGGCGCGAGCACGAGCTCGCCGGTGCCGAGGCGATGAACCGCAGGGTGCGCGGCGACTGCGACGATCGAGTCGACGAAGGCGGTCTGGGCCTCGGGGTCGCTGCCTTCATAGGTCGAGGTCATGTCCGGCATGAGGACGATCCGGAACTCGGGGTCGGCGTTGCTGGCGGCGTCGAGCAGCTTGAGCAGGCGATTCCAGTGCGTGCCCTCGGTGTTGAGGATGTCGTAGGTGAAGCCGTCGAGGCCCAGCGCGGCGGCGCGCCGCACCTCCTGCTCGAAGTTCAGCAGCTCGTAGTCGAGGCCGCCCTCCCGCGGCGGCTGCGGCAGGGGGCGCTGCTTGATGAAGCCGCCGCAGTAGGCGAACTTGCCGTTCTCGCCCGAGGGCTGCAGGTAATGCTTGGCGTAGTAATCCTCGGCGGGATCTTTGTTGTCGAGCGAGAGCGGGTAGGGCGAGAAGTAGTGGGCGAAGACCTTCTTGTCGGAGGCGCGCAGCTCGGCGAGCGGCGGCTGGTCGAAAGGCCAGCACGGGGTAACCTCGCCCTGGGAGCCGGTGTCGTCGGTGTCGGTCGAGGTCGAGGTCGGCGTCGCGTCGGTGGTCGCGTCCGTGGTGGTGCCGGTGGTGGTCGGATCCGCGGTGGTCGTGGTCGTGGTCGCGGTCGAGGTCGAGGCCGGCTCGGTGGTCTGGGCGGTGCTGGCGTCGGCGGTGCCGCCGGACGTGCTGTCGGCGGTGCTGTCGCCGCAGGCGACGACGAGCAGGGCGGTGAGCAAGATGTGGCGTCCGCGGGGCGTCGGCATGCTGGCCGGCAGCAGAGCGAACAGGGCCCGAGGTGTCAAGGGGCGGCCGCCCCCACGCGCGCGCCGGCGCGGCGCGGATGCGCGAGGTCGCGGGTGTAGCGATATGTCCTAAGAGACATTCTCGCGGGTGAGCATGACGAGGTTGCCGTCGGGGTCGGCGACGTAGGCGACGCGCTCGCCCCACGGCATGTCGCGCGGCGCGAGCAGGACCGGCGCGCCGGCTTCGGCGAGCCGGGCGACCGTGGCGTCGACGTCGTCGACGTAGACGCAGAGCTCGACGCGATGGCCGCTGGCGGGGCGCAGCGGCTGGCCGTGCAGGGCAGGCGAGCCGTCGATGCGGCCGATGCCGAGCTCGCTCGCGCCGAACTGCAAGGCGACGAAGGCGGGCGGACCTTCGGGCGGGAACCGGTACGATTCACGGCCGCCGAGCTGCTCGGCGTAAAAAGCGAGCGCACGCTCGAAGTCGAGGGCCGAGAGCATCGGGAAGAGCTTGCGGGCAGGGGTGTGCATGCGCGGCGAGCATTGCCGTACAGGGCGTGCGCGGACAAGGGGACCCGAGGTTCCGTACGGCGATGCGGCGAAGCCAACGCCTCGAGGGTCCGCCCTCTGCCCGGAGCGCTCGAGTCCATTGCGTGTGAATCATTGCATCGACATCGAGCGCGAGCCGGGATGCACGACTCTTCCTTCGTGTCGTGGTCGGTTGTGACGAGGGGCGATTCGCGGCCAAAACGGGCAGTCCCAGGCCTGCGTTTCGTTGCGTGGACGACTACCGGCCGGTGGTGCTGCTGGTTGAGGCCAAAGGCGATGCCGGCGGGTCGTCGGAGCCCCTCGTACGTCCGCGCACCGACGGCAGCGAATCCGTCGGGGTGCCCGAGACCCGGCTCCCGCAGAATCCACGTGAGAAAGCGTGTGAGCCTTCTGCGACCCTCGCGTGACCGGCAGGCCGGCTCGCCGGCTTCGCGGTTGCGATTGCCACGAGGATCCGGCAACCTGAGCGTCGATGCCGGCTGCTGGCTGTCTCACCCTCGCGCTGGTGCTCGGGTTCGCCCAGCCCGCCGTGACCCGCGATCCGAGCGCGCTCTACAGGGAGGCCGCTCGCCTGCGAAAATCTGGCGACCTCGCTGGCGCCGCGCGGGTCTACGGGCAGGCGCACGAGCTGCTCCGTGCCCGCGATCTCGACCACAGCAACGTCCTCGACAGCCTGCTCGACTCGGTCGATTTGTCCCTCGAGGCGCATGCCCGGCGCCCCGAAGTTTCGCTCCTTTGTGATGCGGAGCGCATGCTCGCCGAGTACGAGACGGCCGTCGCAGGGCGCGGCGAGTCGCCGGTGGCGGAGGTCCAGGAGCGACGGGGACGGGTCTCCTCGACGCTAGCGAAGGAGGGCGTGTCCTGCCAGGTCGCCGAGGCGACCCCTCCGGAGCCGACTACGACGACGCCGGCGCCGGCCGGCGCGAAGGGTCTATCGCCCGCGCTGGCGTCGAAGCCGTCGACAAATACTGCGAAGACCGGGGCCCCGGAGGGGCCGCTGGCGCCCGCACCGACGTCTGCGCCCCTGGAGGGTCGCGCACATGCCTACCGAATCGGTGGCTATACGAGCCTCGGGATCGCGGGCGTGGGCCTCGTGTTGCTGGCGACGGGAGCCGGTCTCGGGCCCGCGGCCGAAGGCTCGGGCGCGGAGCAGGCCATGAAAGGTCAGAGCGCGGACTGGCTGCAAGAAAATGTGGTCGGGCGAGGAAATGCCGCCAACGCGCTGGTGGTCGCGGGGGCGGTGGTGGCGACCGCGGCGACGGCGACGGCGGTGGCGCTGCTCGTGACGGCGCGCCGTAAGTCCCGAACGACCCTTCGCGCCCGGATCGAGGGCGGCGGCTTGCGCTTCTGACGGGCAGGAGAGGCGCATGCAGGGCCCCGATCTCACTGGTTCGGTCCTCGACGACCGGTACCGCATCTTCGGACGCCTGGGAGTCGGAGGCATGGGCGCGGTATACCGAGGCGAGCACGTGATGCTCGGCACCCCGGTCGCGGTCAAGGTGCTGCTGCCGCAGCTCGCCCACGACAACGAATGGGTCCAGCGATTCCTGCAGGAGGCGCGGGCGGCGTCGCAGATCCGGCACCCCAACATCGTCCAGATCCGCGACTTCGCGGCGTCGCGCGCGGGGGTCGTCTACATGGTGATGGAGCTGCTCGAGGGCGAGAGTCTGGCCGACCTTGCCAAACGCGAGGGTCCGCTGCCGTGGCCCCGCGTGGCCCGACTTTGCGAGCAAGTCGCGGAGGCTCTCGCGGCCGCGCACGCGCGCGGCATCATTCATCGCGATATCAAGCCGGCCAACATCTTCCGCCTGGGGGGCCCGGACGAGCCCGACGTCATCAAAGTCCTCGACTTCGGGATCGCCAAATTCCTGGCCACTAGCGACGACGATGCCGACAATCCGCGCACCGCGACCGGCATCATGATGGGCACCCCGGAGTACATGGCCCCGGAGGTCCTTGAAGGGATGCGGCCCGACGCTCGAGCGGATGTCTACGCGCTCGGCGTGATGATGTACAAGCTGCTCACCGGGCGAGTCCCGTTCTCGGGCGGACACATCGCCGTTGCCCAGCAGATGGTAAGCGGTCGCCCGACACCGCCGAGCCAGGTCGTGCGCGCGGGCGTGTACGTGGCGTCGCAAGTCGATGCGTTGATTCTCAGGGCGATCATGCGCGAGCGGGAGGCACGTACCGCCAGCATGGCAGAGCTGTTAGCGGCTCTGCGCGCCTGTCGTGATATCGAACCGCTGGTTCACGAGCGCCCGCCCGCGGTAGAAGTGAAGACCGCGCCGAGGCCCCGGCAGGAGGTTTTTCCTGCGGGGATGGTGTCTCCTTCCAGGTCGAGCGCCGCGCCGCTGCAGCGCGTCGATCCAGCGCCCCCGCCGAGCGAAATGAGCGAGGAGGCGACGCTCCGGCGCGACAACTCGCGCCCGTCCGAGCCGATCACGGACGTGAAGCCGGTGCTGCAGGAGCTGGCATCGGCGGACGTGGTGACCGATCGCGCCGAATTGCCGCGAGGCGTGGCCAGCTCGCCACCAGCATCGAAGTCGGCGAGCAAGCTCGTTGTCGGGGGCCTTCTCGTCGGGTTCGCCGGCGTTGCGGTCGCGGCCTTGCTGCAAGTCGTCCCGAGCGCCGAGGACGTGGCAACGCCAGGCACCGCATCGATGGCACCTCGGGCCGTGGACGCGGCGGCGCCGCCGGACCTCGCGCGTGCCGGGCTCGGGGCCACGACAGAGCCCGCGAGCGAGGCGGTGCCGCCGCCACCGCCCGGAACGGGGACGCCCGCCCCGCGCGACGAATCCGTCGTCGCGGTGGCGATGCCGGACGCCGTGAAGGCGTCAGTCCCCGAGCCGCCTCCGATCGCCCCGGTGAGTGGCAAGAAGCCGGCGATCGACGCTTCTTCGCCGCGCAAGAAGAAAGCCGAGCCCGCCAAGGATATGCCGATGCCGGATGCGCTCAGCAGCGCGGCGATCGTGCGCAGACTCGAGGCGATCGACGCCCGCTTGCAGGAGCGATGCTTCTGGGCCCACCAGGTCCTCCCGGACACCATGGTCTGGACGAGCGTGGCGGTCGACCCGAGCGGAAAGGCCACGGTGAAGACACGAAAGTCGCGCTCGTCGGCGTTCGTGGGCTGTATCGCCGCGGAGATCGAGGCCTTCGCGTTCCAGGCCTCCCGCGCGGGCGGGAGCGCCGAGTACACATTCACGGCCCGCGAAGAATGACGGCTCCGCGGTCGACGCCCGCGACGCCTTCCGAGCCCCCACGACGGAATGCCTCGCAGGTTCGCTCGATCCCCGAAAAAAGGTTCAGATCGCCTGACGCGCCGGGTGATTCGGTTGGCGAGCGTATTCGAACTCCCAGGCGGCGGGGCAGGGTCGTCTCTTGGTTGGGTCGCCTCCTCGGGGTAAAATCCGCCCCGATGCGCAAGGATGCTCGTGGATGGTGGATGGCCCTGGTGCTCTTCGGGGCACCTGCCTGCTTTCAGAGTGATTTCGTGCTTTATGGGCCTGTCTGCGAGGACGCGGCCGGGTGCGAAGGGGCGCTCGGCGAGCGGGACGGCGACCGCGTGTGCTTCTTCCCGAGGATCGATGTGGCGCTTGGTCCGGGGTACTGTACGGTCCTGTGCAATAGCGACGCGTGCGACAGCCAGGACGGTACATTTCTCGAATGCATCCCCCGAATGACCCAGGAGGGAGAATCACTCTCGGTCTGCGCGTTCACCTGCACGACCGACGCCGATTGCCCCGAGCGCATGACCTGCGCGAATGACCCTTCCGATGGAGAGCGGAAGTTATGCGTTCCTTGACACGTGCATCGGTAATCGTGGTCCTTGGTCTCCCCGGTGTGGCTCGTGCCGCTCCGTGGGAGCTCGACGCGAACGTGCAGCTCCCGGACTCCGGCCGGGTGACGCAGAAGCTCGAGCTGGTCGACGTCAACAACGACAGCTGGGTCGACATCGTGTTCGCCAACAGCTCCGGCGACACCAACGGCGGCCCGCAGAGCGCCCAGCTCAACCAGCTGCTGATCAACGACGGCGGGACCGGCTTCACCGAGCTCGACGCGGTGTTCGAGGAGAAGGACAACGCCTACGTGATCAAGGCCGGTGACCTCGACAACGACGGTGACGCCGACCTCGTGGTCGGCGTCAACTACACCGGCCAGAGCTACGCCCTCATCAACGAGGGCACCAACGAGTTCACGCGCCAGGACATCGCCGCCAGCGCCAACAAGAGCATCGGCGAACTCGAGCTGGGCGACGTCGACGGCGACGGCGATCTCGACATCGTGGCCACCGACTGGGGCTCGAGCCAGCCCTACGGCGACCCGGTCGACCAGGGCGCCTCGGTGCGCCTGTGGCTCGGCAACGGCGACGGCACCTTCGACAACGGCGACAGCAACCTGCCGATGGGCATGGCCACCTGGGCCGCCTACTCGTTCGACATCGAGCTCGTCGACCTCAACAACGACTATGCGCTCGACGTGCTGGTCTCGAGCCGCGGCGTCGGCTTCGGCTTCGGCCTGAAGAACGACGGCATCGGCACGTTCACCAAGCTGACGGCGCCGGCGCTCGAGGTCAACATCGCCAAACAGGTCAACGCGTCGTTCACCCCGACCGACCTGGATGGGGACGGCTTCATCGATATCATCACGCTGCAGGATGGCGTCGGCCAGGGCGGCAACTGCATCGAGATCATGAACGTGCAGTACTGCGCCAAGCGCAACTCGGTGCTGATCAACAACGGGATGGGCAACTACCCGACCGACAACGAGGGCGGCTATTGGCCGATCGTCAGCAACCCAGCCAAGCTCGACTTCGACGCCGCCACCCTCGACTTCAACAACGACGGCCGCCCCGACTTCGTGGCCACCGGCCTGCGCCTCGGCCCGAACGACAAGAACTCGCGCCTGTTCCTCAACAAGAACGGCGCCTCGGTCGAGCCGGCATCGGTCCCGCTCGACGCGGCGTTCCCGATCGTGCCCGAGCTGGCGCAGACTTTCGGCCTGCAGTTTGCCGACTTCAACCACGACCAGCGCGAGGACGTCGCGCTGGCCTCGCGCGACGCGGCGCTGCCGAACTTCGTCCTGTTCGGCCGCGACGACCCCACCGACGGCGTCGCGGTCGACACCCAAGGGCCGCGGATCTACAACGACGGTTTCGCCATCAAGCTCGGTACGCTGCTGTTCTTCGGCCAAAAGGCCGGGATCGAGGCACGCGTCGACGACTACAAAACCCCGGTCCGCTGGCATGACTTCATGTTCGACGACAACCTCGCCGCCCTGAACTTGGTCGGCGACGGCGCGACGAAGACGGCCCACAACCGTCGCCTGCCGTATATGGAGTTCGCGCTCGGCCTCGCCGATCCCAAGGATCTGGCGAAGTTGGGCGACGATGACCCGAAGAAGTTCATCGCACCGTCGATCTGGTTCGGGGAGGCGCTGTGGCGCGTCGACTTCACCGTACCGTATGGAGGCGAGAAGATGGACACGCTGGCGTGGCAGTATTGTGCCATCGACGCTGCCCAGAACAGGACTTGCGTCGGTCCGTTCTGGATCGCGCTCCAGGTCGACCCGGAGGATTGCGGCGACGGCGTGGTGCAGGAGTGGGAGAGCTGCGACAGCGACTCGCCGACGTGTGTCTTGTGCGAGGAGACCTGTGGAAACGGGGCGTGTGACGCGCCGGCCGAGGACGACCGGAACTGCATCAAAGATTGCGAATCGGAGCCAGTGCCGACCACGAGCGCTGGCGAGTCGACGGAGAGTGGGTCGGGCGGGTCCGAATCCGATGGGACCGGGTCGAGCGCGGGCGAAACTGGTTGCGATGGGGTGTGCGAAGCGAGTGATCCATGCGCCGCCGATTGCGAGCCGACCGGTGATGCCCCGTCCTGCGGGGATGGCGTGTGTGCGGCGGGTGAGAGCGAATCGTGCCCGATGGACTGTGCGCATGACAGCGCGACGACCGGCACGGGCATCGATCTGCTGGAGGGTTGCGCGTGTGGGACGACCTCGAACCATGACGCGCTCGGAATTCTGGGCGGCCTGTCGTTCTTGCTGCGCAGGCGCCGGCGCCGGGCGGAGGCCTGTCCGCCAGGCGTCGGTCACAGCAAGCGGTGATGCGCGACCGCGACGGTTCGAGGTCCCCGTGCTATCGTGCCGCGGTCGTTCGACGACGTGGAGGGAGTGGGAGATGCCTGGGATCGAGGAGCATGACGACGAGCAGAAGCAGCGGCTGCGGCGACTGGCGAGCCGCGCGGCGATCGAGGAGTTGAAGGCGGAGTACGCCCGCAAGGCCGACGCAGTGTTCAACAGTCCGGGGGCGGCCAGCGCGACTGCGCTGGCCGACCTGTTCACCGCCGACGGGGTCCTCGACCTCGGGCCGTTCGGGCGCTACGAGGGCCGCGCTGCGCTGTTGAACGCCTGCGAGAACATCCTGCCGCAGGCGACGAAGTGGACCACGCACTTCATCGTCAGTCCGATCCTCGAGGTCGGCGATCATGCGGCGACGGGCTCGTGGTACTTCCTCATCAAGTCGGTGCCGCAGAGCCCGCCCGGCGCCGGGGTGAGCGAGATCCTGGGCGGCTACACCGACAAGTACGTGAAGACTGCGACGGGGTGGAAGATCCGCGAGTCGCTCAGCAGCTTCTTCGTCCCGCCGACCTGAGGTCGATCGGCGCCCGGAGGGGAGCCGCGGCAAGTCCGATCGGGGGCCGCGACTCCCCGATTGCGAGGAGGCGCCACGACTTTCTCGATCGCGCCAGCTTCGCCGCGCGCCTGCGAGTGTGGATCGGCGCCTCGCTGTATTCCGATGGGGACGGATGACTGCGAAGTTCCGGGCGGGTCGCCGGGGCTCGGGCGCAGTGCTCGCAATGCGCGGGCAGCGTACGGCCGGGTCGTCGTGGGTCGTCGGAAAAAAAATCGTGGCGGGCGTGACGGAAGTCGGAGGGCTCGGGGAAGGGACAGGTAGAGATGTCCGGCGCGGCGTCACCGACGGAGCACGAGCGGGGCCTCACGGGTCCGCTCAGCGCCGGCGCGGAGGCGAACAGGGGCGTCCTGGCCCGCTTCTATCCGCTTGGCTTGACCCTTGGCTCAGGTCGCGCAGAGAAAGGAGGCGGTCCGTCGAGGACCTGACTCTCGGGCCAGGTCCTCGGCGGCTCGCGGATGCCGTGAAAGAATGTGAGCAGTCCGGTGCTCGCATTTACACCCACACGAGCGGGCGCTGCGCCCGGCGAAATGTCGTCTGCTCGGCGAGCTTCGTCGCGACCGCGAACCGTCGCGCAATCGTGCGGGACCCGGGCGCGGGGCGAGGGGTTTCGCGGCTCCGTCGCCGCTGTCCGGCAGGTCCGTCACGGGCGGTTTGGCGGATGTCCGTGGCAGGTCCCATTGGAGGCGAGCTCGGCGCGTGCTACATGCGAGGAATGCGTTTTGTTTATTCCTATCTGGTGCTCGCGTTGGCCGTCGGATGTGGGGACGAATCCTCGCACCAGCAACCGGACACGTCCGAAGAGACGGCGAGCGAGGCGCCGGCGAGCACGACGGACTCGGCCGAGCCGACGAGCACGACGAGCCCCACGACGACGGGGGGTGTCGAGCCGAACAGCGTCGAGACTTCGACGACCGGCGAGGCCGAGGCCGAGGACACCGACGATACGGCGGGTTCGAGCACGACGTCGGCGGCGAGCGACACCGACGATACCGCGAGCGCGACGGAGCCCGCGAGCGACACCGAGGCGCCCGCCGAGGAGACGACGGGGGGCAGCGACCCGCAGCCGTGCGTGGGCGCGGCGGGGCCGGTCAAGGCGGAGGTCATCGCGTATCTCGAGTCGCAGATCGGCGATGGCGACACCGACGGCGATCCGGGGCGGCTCTACCTGCGATTCTCCAACCAGAGCTTCACCTGCGCCGACCCCCACGACGACCTCGCGTGCGGCCACAATTGGGAGGTGTCGCTGCAGATCCCCGCGGAGTTCCTGGTCCCCGGCGTCTACGCCCTGGCGGACGGCCCGATCGACGCGACCGCGAACTCGACCGACGGCGGCGACGTGTGCGAAAAGGGCGGGGGCGCGGTGTCGGGGACGCTCGAGATCGACGCGGTGGAGGAGGGGTCCGTCATCGGGCGGCTCTGCCACTTGCGCGCGTTCGTGCTGGAGGGGCAGATCCTGCTCGACGGTACGTTCGAGGCGCCGCGCTGCCCGCAGTGAGCGGCGAATCGCGGCAGGGCCCCGGATGCGCGGGGCGGCGGGCGGGAGATTCGTGCTACCTTCCCCGTCCCTCGTGACGCCAATCATCACAGTCGTGGCCGGGCTTCTCGCCGTGCAGGTGCCGGAGCCGCCGGCGGCCGGTCTGGTGTGGGAAGCGCCCGGCGGCTGCCCGGGGCGCGAGGCGTTGCTGGCGGCGATCGAGCGGCGGCTGGGGCGGGCGTTCGCCGGCGAGGTGCAGGTCGAGGCCCGGGTGGCGCCGCAAGCCGAGGCGCCGCGCTATCGCCTGGTGCTGCGGATCTCGACGCGCGGTCGCGGGGCGGCGCGCACGTTGACGTCGCAGCGCTGCGCGGCGCTGGTCGACGCGACGGCCCTGCTGGTGGCGAGCGCGGCGCGGCGCGAGGCGGAGGCCGGTGCGGCGCCGGTCGCAGACGCGGTCGAAGAGGTCGAGATCGCGGAGGCGGCCGAGGTGGCGATGCCGGAGCCCGAGGCGGCCGCACCGGGGGGCGAGCCCGTCGCTCCGCCGATCGGTCCGGCGCCGGGGCTGGAGGGGGATACGGCGCTCGAGGTGCGGTTGGCGGGCCCGCTCGCGGAGGGGGCGCCGGTGAGCTCGGAGACGCCGCTCGAGGCGCCTGGAGGCCGGACGCGGCGGCTCGGAGGGGCGCTGCGGGTGCAGGGCGGTGCCGAGCTGGGGGCGCTCCCAGGCGTCTCCGGGGCGGTCATGCTGGCGGGCGGGCTGTTGTGGCGGCGCGCGCGGCTGGAGCTGCGGGGCACGTTCCTGACGCCGCGCACGGAGGAGCGGCCGCAGGGCTCGCTGCGGGCGTTCGCCGGCATGGCGGCGGTGCTCGGCTGCGCGCGGCTCGGGGCGCGGCCGCGGGTCGAGTTTCCGCTGTGCGGCGGGCTGGAGGCGGGGGGCGTGCGCGGGAGCGCGCAGGGGGTGGTGGGCGCGCGCAGCACGACGGCGCGCTGGCTGGCGGTGGTGGCCTCGGCCGGGGTGGCGGTGGCAGTGCATCCGCGGCTGCGCGTGGGGGCGACGCTCGAGGGGGTCGCGGGGATCCTCGTGCCGAGCTTCGAGGTGCGCGACCCCGGGCCGGCCGAGGTGCTGTTCGCGTCGTCGCGGGTCTCGGGCAGGCTGCTGTTCACCGCGGAGCTGCGATTTCGCGACCCGCGGTGACGGAAGTCCGGAGCGCCGGAGAATCGAACCAGCAGGCCATGCACGTCCCGGCGACCGACCACGAGCCCGCGCCCGACGAACCGCGCCGCGCGCGGTTTCACGCCATCTATCGCCGCGAATTCGGGTTCGTGTGGGCGGCTGCGCGCCGCTTCGGGGTGCCGCCGGCGCACCTCGACGACGCGGTGCAGGACGTGTTCCTCACCGCGTATCGCCGGCTCGATGCGCTGCACTACGAGGTGTCGCCGCGGGCGTGGCTGTTCGCGGTGACGCGGCGGGTGGCCTGGCGCTACCGCCGGGGCGCGACCCGCCTGGCGCAGCGGCTGACTGCGCTGGCCGAGAACTGGCCGTGGAACCACGACGCGCCCCACAGCCGACGCGACACTGCGCAGCAGCTCGAGCAGGCGCTGGCCCGGCTGAGCGGCGAGCTGCGGGCGGTGTGGGAGATGTCCGAGCTGCTGGGGATGAGCGGGCCGGAGATGGCGGCCGAGCTGGCGCTGTCGGTCAACACGGTCTATTCGCGGCTGCGGCTGGCGCGGGCGCAGCTGCAGGCGCACCTCGGCGAGGCGGAGCTGGCGGCGTGCGCCGAACGGACGCGCCGCGAGGACGCGCCGCCGCCGGGGCAGGCGCAGCGCTCGTGGGCGCTGCTGGGGCCGGTGCTCGGCAAGGGCGGGGCGATCGGGGTGCTGGGCGCGGTGTCGGCGAGCCGCGCGGCGGTGGCGGCGACGCTGATCGTGGCCGGCGGGGCGACGGTGCACGCGGTGGCGCGCACGAGCCCGGCACAGACCGAGGCGGCGAGCCGGACGGAGGTCGGGGGCGGCGAGGTGAGGCTGTCCCGAGAGACAGGCGACGAGGCGCGGCTCGCCGAGCCGGAGGTCGAGCCGCCGCCGACGTCGCCGGTGCAGCGCCCGACGCCGCCGAGCGCGAGCAAGCCGGACCGACTGGCCGCCGAGGTGGCGCTGCTCGACGAGGCGCGGGCCCGACTGGACGAGGGAGCGCCCGCGGCCGCCCTGGCGCTGCTGGGCACGCACGCGAGCGAGTTCCCGCGCAGCGCCCTGGTCGACGCGCGCGAGGCGGCGCGGGTCGAGGCGCTGTGCGGGCTGGACCGCGGGGCAGAGGCGGAGGCGCTGGCCCGCCGGTTGGTGGTCGAGCACCCGGCCTCGCCGCTGGCGCAGCGGTTCGAGCGCTACGTGTGCGCGCGCTGAATGCTGCGAGGGCGCGATTGTCACGAGGGCGCCGGCGGATCAATCGTCGATGAATCGTCGGACCCAGAGATTGAGCGGATCGCGCTGGCCGTTCGACTGGCTGAGGTCCTCCCACCACACGCCGGCCGTGACCCCCACGCCGGGCCCGAGCGCGACCCCCGTGCCGTGTTCGTTCATTTCGGGGCCGGCGTCGAGGTGCTGGGACGACCAAATCGTGGCACCATCGCCGGCGAAGCGGCGCGTGTAGGTATAGAGATCGTCGGAGTCGCCGATACGGCCGGCGCCGGTGACGACGAGCGTCTCGTCGGCCCGGGCGGCGACGCCTTCGAACATCTCGGAGGCGTCGTCGTCGTAGAAGGTCCAGACCTCCTGGTTGTCGGCGTCGACGCGGCGGAGCACGGCGTCCGAGCCGATGGCGCCCTCGTGTCGGACGTAACCGGCGAGCATCAGGTCGCCCGCGGCGCCGATCGGCGCGACGCCGTACCATTCACCTTCGACCTGCTCGTCGATGTCGCTGGCGAGGAGGGTGCCGTCGAGCGCGAAGAAGGCGACGAGCGGGTGCGGCACCTGACCCTCAAGATGCACCGTGGTGCCGGCGACTGCGAGCCGGGCGCCCGAGACCACGATGTCCTTGGCGTATTCTTTCATGGGCTCGGCGTCCGGGCTCTCCCAGGTGGCGGCGCCCGAGAGGAGGTCGTGGCGCCGGACGACGAGCTTCACGAGGCCGTCGAACTGCGCCTCGTTGCTCGCGGAATAGAGGCCCTCGGGGCCGACCGCGAGCGCCCGCGCTTGCCCGAAAGGCTCCGGGATGGCCTTGCGGAAGGTCCACAGCTCCTCGGCGGCGGGACCGAAGCCGCGGATGAGGCTCGTGGTATTGCCGGGGCCGACCTCGCCGCCGGCGACGAAGATCCGCCCGCCTGCGTCGACTTCGACGTCGGCGAACATGCTGTTGTCCTGCTTGGGCCCGGGGTGCGCGCGCCGCCAGACGACCTCGCCGCCGGGATCGAGGACGAGGACGAGCCCGCGGTCGGCCCCGTCCGCCTGCCTCTCCGAGCCGACGACGACGATCCGTCCGGTCGGGTCGATGGCGACGTCGAGGGCCTTGGCGCCCTGCTCGACGATGCCGCGGTCGGTGCGGGTCCACTCGACGGCGGCGGTCGGATGGCAGTCGAGATCGCAGCCGTTCTCGGGGTCGTCGTCGCCGTCGTCGCAGGCCTCGCCCTCGTCGAGGACGCCGTCGCCGCACACGCCGGGGGTCGGCTCAGCGCCTGAATCGTCGCTGTCACCGCCGGCGGTGTCGGTCTCCAGCGGGTTCTGGCCGACCTGATAGTTTTCGATGCAGGCGGTCGCGCAAGTCGCGACGAATACGGTGAAGCAAAGCGAAAGAGGAGGGGATGACGCAGGCATGATCGTCCTTCACTCGAGCGGTTCTCCGCGCCTGGCGACTTCCGTCAACGAGGATGCACGGTTTCTCGGCGCGCGGTATCGTGCGGGCGCCCGAGGTCGCGGAGGACGGCGCGGTGGGGTCGTGACCGACACCCGGACGCGCCCGGTGGCCTGTCCCATGAGACAGGCCACCGAGCGTGCGGCGGTGACCGCGGTCAGGGCTCGCAGGCGACGGGCTGCGGCTTGACGGCGACCACGTTGGTGTTGGCGCTGATCCCGAAGTCGATGAGCCCCGTCAGCGACTGGGTGGCGAGGTCGATCTCGAAGACGCCGTCGTTGCCGGGGAGGTCTCCGGACGGCACGTAGGCGCGGGTGTCGTCGGCGCTGATGTCGACGTCGCGCGGCAGGGCGCCGGCCGGGAGGACCAGGCTGGTGGTCGTCAGCGAGGCGGTGTCGATGAAGTGGACGGTGCGGTCGTCCTCGCAGGCGACCACCACGAGGGCGCCGTCGGAGGTGATGTCGATGCCCCACGGGTCGTTGCCGACCGAGACCGTGGACAGCACCTCGAGGGTGGCGGCGTCGAGGACGTGGACGACGTCGAGGCCGCGATCCGTGACGTACAGAGTCGAGCCGGAGGGGTCGACCCGCAGGTCCCACAGCGAGTCGCCGAGCGGTTTGCTGGTCATGGCCTCGGTCACCGGGTCGAAGCGGATCAGGTTGCTCTCGTACCAGTCGACGAGGTGCACGGCGCCGGTGCACGGATCGAGCGCAGTCTTGCCGCCCTCCATGCCGGCAGGCACTGCGAACGCCTCGAGCACCGAGTAGCTGGCGGTGTCGATCAGGACCAGGGCCCCGCTGTCGCGCGCGCTGACGTAGGCGCGCGAGCCGTCGCCGTTGAACAGGACGTCGACCGCGTACTCGCCCACGCCGGTCAGGCTGATCTCTTGCGCGATCAGCCCGGTCGCGGTGTCGAGCACCTTGACGCCGTCGCCCACGGCGCCGACGACCCATACCTCGGAGCCGTCGGGCTTGATCATGGCGTCGTAGGGGTAGCTGGCGTGCGGCAGCAGGCTGACCGGGGCGCCGACGACCTGCTTGGTCTGCGGGTCGAAGATCACGAGCGAGTTGTTGCCGGACATGCCGGCGTAGCCGAGGCCCTCCTCGACGGGCTCGCCGGTGTCGCCAGTGGTCGAGGTCTCGCCGGTGTCGGTGCTCGTGCTGGTGGTGGTGTCGGTCGTGGTGCTCGTGGTGGTGGTGGTGTCACCGGTGGTGGTGGTGTCGCCGGTGGTGGTGGTGTCGCCGGTGGTGGTGGTGTCGCCGGTGGTGGTGGTCGTCGTCTCGCTGGTGGTGGTGGTCTCGCTGGTGGTGGTCGTCGTCTCGCCGGTGGTGGTGGTCGTCGTCGTGTCGTCGGTGGTCGCCGAAACCTGCCCGGTGGTCGGGTCGGTGGTCACGGTCGAGGTGGTGCCGGTCATTCCGGTGGTGGAGGTGGTGGTGCCAGGCCCGGTCGGCGTGTCGTCGCCGGTGGTGGTGCCGGTGGTCGTCGAGCCGGTCGAAGAGGT
Organism: Nannocystis sp. RBIL2; assembly: GCF_026626745.1. Classification (GTDB taxonomy): domain Bacteria; phylum Myxococcota_A; class Polyangia; order Nannocystales; family Nannocystaceae; genus Nannocystis. Next base: position 544,737 of record NZ_JAPNJW010000001.1, on the reverse strand, counting down.
CTGGCCGTCGCTGTCGGTCACGACGACCGAATCGTCGCCGCAGGCCGCCGCGAGGGCGACGGAGAGGATGAGAGTGCGATGCATGTGCATGGGCTTACTTTCAGGGCGCCCAGGATACGGCGCTGGCGCCGGCGATGGGGAGTTGCGAGACGTCGATCGCGTCGCGCGGAGCGCGAGGTGTCGCAACGGCGCGTCTCGGGGATCCGACCAGGACGAAATGCGCGATGCGAGTCGCATGTCGCTCGCTGCGACGTAGCGTGTGCAAAAGGCCGTCGAGTTCGCTGCTGTCGACGCAGAGCAGATGGGGCCCGAAGCCCTCGGCTGCCCGCGTGCGCGGGACCTGCGAGGCGATCGGTCCTGCCGCGCGCTGCTGCCCGTCGCCGTCGCGGTGGGCGTGGTAGAAGGGACAGGCCGCGATGCTGCGCGTCGAGACGTCGAGCGACGACGACCACCCCGAGCCGGACCTGCCCGGGATCGAGGAGCTGTGGCTGTACTGGTCGAGCCCGCCGGCAGGCCTGACGGGACGCGCGTTGCGACGGGCGCTGTTCGCCAGCTTCAGCTCGGCGCTGCAGATCCGCTGGCTTCACGGTGGTTATTTCTTCCGCTTCGCCGAGGACTCGCGGCCGGCCCGCGGCACGATCGCGGGCGACGACGTCCGGGTCCAGGAGATGCTGCGCGCGATATATCCGCACCTGCCGGACGGCTCGCTCGGGCTGAGGTGGACCGCGCCGTCCGAGGCGCTCGACGAGTTCCTCGACTGCTGGCTGTTGTTCCGCCGCTATCGCTCGTACGTGCGCCAGGACGACGTGCCCGAGTGGATGCTGCCGGTGTTGCGCGAGCCGTGGGCAGCCTGCGTGCGCGAGTTGGTCGGTGATGCCGTCGGAGCCCACGCTGCAGTGCTGGCACGCGAGGATCTGGCCGACGATTGGGGCGACCACGGCGTGGCGCTGTTCGTGGCCGCCGGGACCCGACTGACGATCGTGCAGGTCAGCCTGTCGACCGATTAACGAGGGAACGACTCTCGGGCGTCGTGCTCGACGAGCTGACCGAACGCGCCGGAGCCCCGGCGCTGGACGGTGCCGCTCGTTGTCAGGGCGCAGGAGTGAAGGCGCCGCCGCGATGTCGACGATATCGGTGAGCCCCGGCATTGCACGGTGTAGTCGGCCATGAGGGCGCAGGTATGAGCATAGCCGGCGACGCCGCTGGCATGACCGCCAGGGCCCCGACGCGATTGTAAACCGGCCGTTGACAGCGCAGCCAACGCAAGATCGCTTCCGCCCGCCCGGTGACTGCGGCATCGTCGAGCTGGGAGGATTCTTTGATATGGCTCTTAAGACATCTCATCACGAACGCGCCCTGGCGGCCGCGGCAGGGCTCGTGGGGCGGCCGCGGCTGCGGTTCGGGCTGATGTTGACGCTGGTGGCCGCGTGCGGGTCGGGGCCGAACGAAGGCGAGACGGAGGCCCCGGGTGACGGGTCGACGGGAGCGACCGCGGCGGAGGCGACGACGCTGGCGACGACGAGCAGCAGCGCGAACGAGACCGAAGGGGCGACCGGGACGGGCGAGGCGCTGACGACGGGCACGACGAGCACGGGCGAGCCGAGCACGGGCGAGGCGAGCACGTCGAGCACCGGCGAGGGCACGCTGCTGACCGACGCGACGACGTTCGCGAGCACGACCTCGACGACGACCTCGGGCGACACCGAGACGGGCGAGACGACGGAGGGCGAGCCGGGCACGGACACGGGCAGCAGCTCGGGGGGGCTCGACGATTGCGTGGACACGCGCACGGGCGAGATCGACTGGGTCTGCTGCGAGCGGCAGATGTGGGAGCCGTCGCCGCAATGCACGCCGTGGGGCCCGCCGGCGCCCCCCGCCGCGCTGCACGAGCGGCTGCAACGGGCCCGCGCGGCCCGCGGGAGGTGGGTATGAGCAGCCTCGATCTGCGCGGGGCAGCCGATCGCGCCGAGCTGCGCCTCGACGCGCGCACGCTGGAGCGGCTCGACGAGGTCGAGCGGACGGCGGCGATCCTGACGTGGCGCGGGCGCATGCTCAACGAGCACGTGTCGGCGCGCGTGTTCTCGGCGCTGGCGCAGCAGCTGGGGCGCGCGGGGATCCGCGGCGATCGGCAGGCGCGGGTGGCGGCGATGGTGGCGGAGGAGTGGCGCCACGCGGATCGCTGCGCGGCGGTGGTCGAGGTGCTCGGCGGCGAGCCGGTGGTGGCGCTGCCGTCGCTGCCGCCGGTGCCCGAGCACGAGGACGCGGACCCGCTCGAGGCGGTGCTGCGCAACGTGATCAGCGTGTCGTGCCTGAGCGAGACCGTGGCGGTGGCGCTGATCGACGCGGAGCGCCGCTCGGCCGGGCCGCCGGCGCTGCAGCGACTGCTGGCGGAGATCCTCGCCGACGAGGTCGGGCACGCGCGGTTCGGCTGGCGGCTGCTCGAGGAGCTGGCGCCGTCGCTGTCGCCGACGCTGCGCGAGCGGCTCGGCGACTACCTGGTGATCGCGCTCGACGAGCTGGCGACGCACGAGCTGGCGCACTTGCCGGCGCGCGCGAGCCCGTCGGCCGCGGCGGAGGCGATCGGGGTGTGCGACGGACACGCGGCGCGCCGGCTGTTCTTCGCCACGGTGCAGGAGGTGATCGTGCCCGGGCTGCAAGCTTCGGGGCTGCCGGCGCTGTCGGCCTGGCGCGCGGCGCAGGCGACCGGGACGTGGGCCGGGGCGATGACGTGCGGGCGGTCGCTCGCGCGGGCGTCGTGAGGGACTCGGGGCATGCTCGTTCGGGCATGCTCCGAGAGACATGTGCGGCGACCAGGTCGCTGACGGCGCAGCGCGCATGTCGTCGGTGACACTCGCGACCCTTCGGCAGCGCGGGCGAGCAGATGACTCGTGTCCTTCAGGACATGTGCTTTCGGGCATGTCCTCGGGGACATTCGCCCGATTCAGGCGATCGGGGTGCGGGCGAGTTCGGCTGCGAGGGCGCGGTAGACGGCCTGGCGGGGGTCGTGGTCGCGGTAGAGGAGGCGGAAGTAGTCGAGCAGCAGGGCGACGCCGGGGAAGAGGCGGCGCAGGCGACCGGCGCGCAGCTCGGCCTCGATCATGTAGAGCGGCAGGACTGCGACGCCCTCGCCGGCGAGCACCTGGACCTTGACGGCGGCGCCGAGGCCGAGCCAGCGGTGGCCGCCGAAGCGGGGCAGGGCCGGGGCCGCGGGGGCGCCGCTGAAGTAGTTGAAGAGGGGGAGGCGGGCGTCGATGTCGAGCAGGACGTGGCGCGGGACGTCCTCGGGGCGCGCGAGCGGGAGCCGGTCGAGCAGCTCGGGCGCGGCGACGAAGGCGTAGCGCTCCTCGTGCAGGCGCTCGGCGAGCAGGCGGCTGTCGTCGACGCGCGCCGAGGTGACGGCGCAGTCGACGAGGCCGCTGCGCAGGCGGTCGACGATCTCCTGACCTGACCCGAAGAACAGGTGCATGGTGACCCGCGGGAGGGCGGCGTGCAGGCGCGGCAGGGCGGGGACGATCCACGACATGCCGAGCTCGAAGCGGGTGCCGAGGGTGAGCTCGATCGGCGGCGGGTCGTCCTCGCCGCGGACGACGCGGATGCAGGCGGCGGCCTCGCCCAGGCAGGCGCGCGCGCGCGGCAGCAGCGACAGGCCGGCGTCGGTGAGGCGCACGGAGCGGGTGGTGCGTACGAACAGGGTCGCGCCGAGCTGCTGCTCGAGCAGGCGGATCCGCTGGCCGACGGCGGCGGGGGTCAGGGCGAGGGCGCGCGCGGCTGTCCTGAAGTTCAGGTGCTCGGCGGCGGCGACGAAGCAGCGCAGGCTGTCGATCGCGGGCAGGTCGCTGGCGGGCGGCGGAGCGGGGCGAGGCCGGCTCACGCGTGGTCCTGGCGGTACGACGCCAGCGCCGACTCGTGGGCGCGCTGGCCCCGAGCCTGGGCGCGCTCGCGCTGGTCGGCCCAGGCGGCGGCGGCGAGCCATTCGGTCAGCGGCTCGATGGCGCCGGCGAGGGCGCGGGCGCGCCGCAGGAGGGCGATCCGCTGGGACAGCCACGGCTCGCGGATCGATCGGGTGGCCTGCATGGTGTCGGCGCTCGGATCGATGGTGGTGGTGACGGGCGGCAAGGCGGCGAGGTCGAGCGCGGGGTCGCCGAGGCGCAGCGCGTCCCAGCCGAGCACGTACCACGCGCCCGCAGCGGTGACGCGCAGGTTGCCGGCGCGCAGCAAGGCGCCGTGGACCGGGAGGTCGGCAGGCACTGCGAAGGACGGCGAGGAGCGCACGAGGGCGGTGACGCGATCGACTTCGCCGGCGAGCCAGGCGAGGGTGGCAGGCTCGAGGAACGGCGGGAGCGCGGCGCGAGCGGCCCGCAAGGCGGCGGTGCAGCGGGAGAAGTGCTCGGCGAGGTAGGCGTCGCAGCAGGTGTGCGGCGGCCCGGGCAGGCGCGCGGCCAGGTCGCGATCGGCGTGCAGGCGGCCGACCAGGGTGGTGAGGGCGCGGGCCAGATCTGGCGCTTCGGACAGGTCGCGCACGACGACGCCGTCGACGTGCTCGAGCAGCAGGCCGGCGAACGGGGTGTCGACGATCTCGAGCCAGCCGAAGATCCGCGGCGCCTGGTAGCGGGCGGCCAAAACGGGACCGAGGTCGTACCAGCGGCGCAGGGCCGCGTGACCGGCGAGGTCGCCCGCGAGCTCGAGGTCGTAGCGGGCGCCGGCGTCGGCGATCGAGAACGAGGCCCGCGCGGGGTCGCCTCGCTCCGGCAGGTGGCGCACGGCCAGCGTCGCCGGATCGAGCGCGAGCCCGGCCGCGAGCATGCGGACCTGGGCCGTGACGCGCGAGATGAGCTCGGACAGGATCATCGAGGCGGGACACTATACGCCCGCCCGGGCCGCGACAGGAGGCCCCCCGCAGATCGGGCTCTGCGCCCGGGATCGCGCGGCGCTGCGGGTCGCCCGGCGCGCGCCCCCGCGGGCGGCGGGCGTGTTAGCCTGACGAACATGCCCACGTCCGACTCGATGCAGCGGCTGGCCTCGCGGGGTGTCGCCGCGGCCGCCGTGACGGTCCTCCTCGGCGGCGCCGCGCTCCTCGGCCTCGAGAGCTGCGCCCAGACCGGCACCAGCAAGCCGATCCAGGCGGCCGAGCCGAAGCCGGCGCAGGAGCCCGACGCCGAGCCGGCGCCGAAGCCGGAGCCGGAGCCGGTGACGGAGCCGGTGCCGGAGCCGGCGGTGGACCCGCGCCCGCCGCCGGTGACCTGAGCGGCGGGGAGCGCTCGCGGGAACATGCCCGAAAGGGCATGGGGTGAAGTACATGTTCTTTCGGGCATGGCGGAAAGAGCATGGCGCGGGGCGCATGTCCTCAGGGACAGGGGCGTTCCGCGGCGAGCCGGGCGCCTGCGCGCGAGGCAGGGTATGACGGCGTGGGCGGTCCCTGGAGACGTTCGCGTGTGCGCGTAGCGAAGCCGCTCGCCTTCCCTCGTGTGCGCGTCGAGTGTGGCCGGCGCGGCGGCGTGGTAGCGTGGGTGAATGTCGAAGCCGCCCCGACCGCGCTCCTCTGCTCCTCCGACCCGTCGCGCGCCGCTCGTGGCCACGTTGACGGCCGCGTGGCTGTCGCTCGGCGCGGTGGCGGTGGCCGGCTGCACCGCGGTGGCGCCGGGGGCCAAGACCGGCGACAAGGAGGCTGCGCCGAAGCAGCCGCCGCCGCCGCAGACGCCGGGCAACCAGCCGTACGCGCCGCCGCCGCCCGACGTGAAGCTGCCGCCCACGCCCACGCCGCAGCCGCAGCCCGAGCCGAAGGTCCCCGATCCGCAGCCCCAGCCGCGGCCGCAGCCCCTGCCGCCGCCGCCGACCTAGCCGAGATCCGCGAGGGGTGAGGACGTGGCGGTCGTCGAGTCCGCGCCGATCGTCGCGGGGCCCATCGACTGGCTCCGCGGGCCGCGCTTCGATCTGTCGCTGATCGTCGGCGTGCTGGCGCTGGCGCTGGTGCTCGGCGCGGCCGGGTGCGCCTCGCCGGCGCTGTTCGCCGCGGTCATCGCGATCGACTTCTGGCTGCTGGCCTATCCGCACGCGCTGTCGACGTTCACGCGCATCGCGTTCGACCGCGAGGGCGCGCGGGCCCACGCGTTCCTGCTGTTCGGGCTGCCGCCGCTGGTGTTCGCGGCCACCGCCGGGGCGGTGGCGCTCGGCGGGGTGCTGGCGCTCCATACGATCTACTTCTCGTGGCAGTCGTGGCACTACACCCGGCAGAGCTACGGGATCGCCCGCGCCTACCACCGCAGCGCGGGGATCGATCCGGCCGGCGATCGCCTCAGCGATCTGGTGGTGTTCGCGTGGCCGCTGTGGGGCCTGCTGCACCGCGCGCACCAGCAGCCGGCCGAGTTCTACGGCGGGCCGATCTGGCTGCCGCAGGTGCCGAAGCCGCTGGTGGTGATGGCCGGGGCGCTGGCCCTCGGGGCGCTGGGGCTGTGGACTGCGCGGCACCTGCGAGCGCTGGCCGCGGGGCGCCCGCGCAGCACGGGGCACGCGCTGTTCGTGCTGTCGCACGTGGTGATCACTGCGGTCAGCTACCTGGTGGTCCGCGAGATCACGCTCGGCTGGCTGTTCATCAACATCTGGCACAACGCGCAGTACCTGCTGTTCGTGTGGGCGATGAACGTCCGCCGGTTCCGCGGCGGGGTCGACCCGCGGCGGCCGTTCCTGTCGCGCCTGTGCCAGGCCGACCAGGCGCTGCGCTACGCGCTGGTGTGCCTGGCGCTGTCTTCCGGGTTCTACTTCGCGCTCGGCCAGGCGACGGGGCGGATGTCCTGGGATGTGCTGCCGTTCGTGCTCGTCTGCCACCAGACGGTCAACTTCCACCACTACATCGTCGACGCGGTGATCTGGCGCTCGCGCGCGCAGCGGGCGTGAACACGAGGACATGTCTTGAGGGGCATGCCTTGATGGGCATGCTTTCAGGGACATGTCGAAAGGGTCATGGCTCGTCGAGCGCGGCGGCGCGGGCGAGGTGCTCGTGGGCCAGGCCAGCGTTGCCGCTGTGGGCGGCCCGCTCGCGGTGGGCGAAGGCGACGAAGCGGCGCAGCTCGCGGTCGTCCGGGCGCTCGCGCACGAGGGCCTCGTAGACTGCGAACACGCCCGGCCAGCCGGGCTCGGGGCAGTGCCAGCGCCGGACCTCGGCGCAGCCCTCGGCGAGGGTGTACTCGTCGAGCCAGCGGTCGTCGGCGTCGCCGGTCGAGCGCACGAACAGGCGCGCGTCTTCGAGGTAGACGGCCAGGCGGTCGAGCGCCCAGCGCAGGTTGCGGGCGTCGATGTAGCAGACGTCCGAGAGCAGCTCGAGCGAGAGCAGCTCCTGGCCGGGCTCGCCGCGACCGAGCGACCAGCCCCAGGCGTGATGGTCACGGTTGATGCGCTGCAGCGGCCAGTTCTGCGCGGGCAGGGCCGCGAAGGCAGCGTCGAGCTCGGCGGTGGCCCCGGGGCGCACGGGGATCAGGGCGCGGTAGTCGTCGCACCAGGGCGCGACCTGCTGGAACCACAGGCGGTAGCGACCGAAGTAGGCCGGGTCGCGGTCGCGGACGAATTCGCGGACGGCGGGGAAGGGCTGCGGGGTCATGTAGCCGGTGCCCGAGGATGGCACGCGCGGCGGGGACGTGACAGCGACGCGGGGCGCGTGCGAAGATGCTCGCATGCGCGCGAACGGGCTGATACGCGGGGTGTTGTGGGGGGCGCTGGCGATGACTGCGTGCGGCGATCCGGATCCCGGTGGAGCGGCGAGCGAGACCGGCGCCTCGTCGAGCACGAGCACGAGCACGAGCACGAGCACGACGGGCGAGGCGCCGACGTCTACCGTGGTGCCGACGTCCGGCTCGGGGTCGGGCGGGGAGACGACGTCCACCGGCCCTGCGTCGTCGACCTCGGAGGCGTGGAGCTCGACCACCGAGGCCGCGACGTCGACCACCTCGACGACGTCGACGTCGACGACGACTACCGGCGACACCACCGAGGGCGAGACCGATGCGACCGGCGGGTCGCTCGACGAGGTGCTGACGCTGCAGCACGTGCAGGTCAAGGGGACGCACAACAGCTACCACGTCGAGCCGCTGCTGCCGTTCGACGCGAGCCACGAGTACAGCCACGCGCCGCTCGACGTGCAGCTCGGCGAGCAGGGCGTGCGGGCGTTCGAGCTCGACGTCCACAGGGGCGTCAGCGAGTTCGAGGTCTATCACATCACAGTGATCGACTCGTCGGCCACCTGTACCGACGTGCCCGAGTGCCTGGGCCTGGTGCGCGACTGGTCGCTGGCGCACCCCGGGCACCTGCCGATCGTGATTTGGATCGAGATCAAGGACTCGACCGGCGGGCTGCCGATCGGGGCGTCCGACCTCGACGCGCTCGACGACACGATCCGCGAGGTGCTGCCGCCCGAGCAGCTGTTCACGCCGGACGACCTGCAGGCCGGGCACCCGAGCGTGCGCGCGGCCCTCGAGGCCGACGGCTGGCCGACTCTGGCGCAGCTGCGCGGGCAGGTCCTGCTGGTGCTGCTCAACGTCGAGGAGGGGCACGCGGACGACTACACCGCCGGGTACACGTCACTGGCGGGGCGGGCGATGTTCGCCCGGGCGGCGCCGGGCCAGTTCTCGGCGCCGTGGGCGGCGATCGCCAAGCTCGGGATCGACGACGACGAGGCGATCGCGCAGGCCCACGCGGGGAGGATGCTGATCGCCACCAACGTGTGCGGCGCGGGCGAGGCTGACGCCGACTGCGAGGCGAAGGCGGAGGCGGCCAAGGCTGCGGGGATACACATGCTCAAGGACGACTTCCCGGCGCCGGTCGACGGCAAGACCTATTTTTTGGATTTCCCCGACGGCAACCCGGCCCGCTGCAACCCGGTGACTGCGCCGCCGGAGTGCACGAGCGTGACTCTGGAGGACCTGTGATGCGGGCGAGCGTGATCGTGGGCGCATTGCTGTGCGGGTGCGTGCGCGCCGAGCCGCCGGCCGGGCCGGCGGGCGTGGGTCAGCCTGCGGCGGGCGCCGGGGCGCCGGCGGGTGCGGCAGGTGAGGCCGCAGCGTCGAACGTCAGGAGCGAGCCCGGCGCCGTCGCGGAGCCGAACGGGAAGGAGCCGCCGCCGCCGCAGCAGGGCGTCGACGGCCGCTGCGAGCCGACGCCGAAGACGGGCGATCCGTGTCGCGCGGGCGACGGCTATTGCGTGCTGTCGTGGGGCGAGCCGGGCGGGTACAGCGAGGCGCTGTGGTGCCGCGACGGCCGCTGGCAGCTCGAGCAGGAGCGCAACCTGCCGTGAGGCGCGGGCGACGGTCGACGCGCTGAGCGGGGCCGAGAGGGAAGAGTCCGCCCAGAAGGGCATGTCGCCCGAGACATGTCGATTCGAGCATGTCCCGATAGACATGCTTTTGAGAGCATGTCGAAAGGGGCACGCGCTGGGCGCTCAGGCGGGCGGCAGGGCGGCGAGCACTGCGGCGGCGAAATTGTCGAGGTCCCAGGCGGCGCGCTCGTGGGTCATGCCGAGGCGGACGATCACGGCGTCGCGCGAGGGCACCACGAGGACGGCCTGGCCCTGGAAGCCGGAGGCCTGGTAGGCGTCGGGGGGCACGTGGGGCAAGCGGCGCTTGCTCGGGTCGGCGGGGTCGGGGGCGTTGGCCCAGAAGTGGGCGGCGTAGTCGCCGGGGCCGGTGCGGGTGGGCGTGCGGCTGTACTCGACCCAGCCTTCGGGGAGGATCCGGGCGCCGTCCCACACGCCGTCCCGCAGGTAGAGCAGGCCGAAGCGGGCCCAGTCGCGCGCGGTCGCGTAGACGAACGACGAGCCGAGGAAGGTGCCGCTGGCGTCGGTCTCGAACACGGCCGAGCGCATGCCGATCGGCGCGAACAGGGCCTCGTGCGGGAAGCGGTGGTAGTCGGCCAGCGCGGGGAACTGGTTGCGGACGATCCAGCTGAGGATGTTGCTGGTGCCGCTCGAGTAGGCGAACACGGTGTCGGGGTCGTGCGCGAGCGGGCGCGCGAGGGCGACCGCGACGGCGTCCTCGACCTCGAACAGCATGTGGGTGGCGTCGGCGAGCGGGCCGTAGCGCTCCTCGAACTGCAGGCCGCTGCTCATGCGCAGCAGTTGATCGAGGGTGATCGCGCCGCGTGGGTCGCCGGACCACGCGGGGACCGGCGCCGGCGCGTCGCGGGTCAGGCGGCCGCGGCCGACGAGGATCCCGATCAATGCGCCCGTGACGCTCTTCGACATCGACCAGCCGAGGTGACGCGTGCCGCGATCGAAGCCGTCGGCGTAGCGCTCGGCGACGATCGCCCCGCCGTGGACGACGACGACTGCGCGCGTGAGTCGCAGCGAGTCGGGGTTCGGCTCGCTGAACGCGGCAGTGACCGCGGCGTCGAGGGCGGCGCGGTCGAGGCCGGGCGGATCGGCGGCGAGGCGCTCGCCCTCGCCGGCCGGCCACGGGGCGTCGCCGGCCGGGGCGTGCTGGACGGCGAGGGTTTGCGCCTGCAGGGCCTCGGGGGCGGCGCCGATGGCGAGGGCGCAGCCGAGGCCGTCGCGGTGCACTGCGGTGCGCCCGGCGAGGCCGAGCACGCTGGCGTGGACGCGCCGCTGCTCGCGATCGACGGCGAAGGACACGTACCACATGGGGGCGAGGTCCTCGCCGATGCGGTCCGGATCGCGGCCGGCGACGAACACTGCCGAGCAGGCGTTCTTGGCCACGTAGCCGGTCGCGGTCGGGAGGATCCAGCCGGCGACGAACACGACGGCCGCGAGCAGCACGAAGGCGAAGCCGAGGAGGAGCCGCCGACGCAGGCGAGGAGGGGCAGGCGGGGCCGACACGTCGAGCCAGTGTACCGCGGCGGGCGGCGAGCAGGCCCTGTCGCCGCGGGGCCCGAGCGGGGGACCAGTGACTTCAGGCATCTCCGCCGCGAGGGCGCCCAGGCGCGGCGGCTGGCGGCGGCGTGATAGCTTGCGGCATGCTGCGATCTTTGTCTTGGCCTGGTCTGGTGGCGGTCTCGGTGCTGGCGTCGGCGTGCGGCGAGGCCGGAGGGGGCTCGGGCACGAGCGCGACGGGGGTCACGGGGGCGACGTCGCTCGCCACCACGTCGACGACCGCGGCGCCGACCACCGGTGGATCGGCGACGAGCGAGGCGAGCACGTCGAGCGGCGAGGACAGCACCGCGGCGCCGACGTCGACGAGCAGCGTGACGGGCGGGCCGGCGCTCGACGTCGGCCTGCCGGACTTCGGCGGGCCGAGCGAGTGCGCGGCGGAGCAGCACGCGGCCTGCGACGCGGTCGACGGCGATCCGCTGCAGGCGATCGGCCTCAACTGTCCGGGCGAGCTGACGGTCTCGGGCGGCTTCGACGGCAACCCGGCGGGGCTGCGGGTCATCTCGCAGTGGGGCCAGGCCGACACGTTCACGCCGCGCGAGGGCAGCAGCTTCCTGGTGCTCAGCACCGGCCACCTGGGGGAGATGCACGACGCGCCGGCCGACGAGGGCGACGTCGCGTATCACTGCAACTCGTGGTTTACGCCCGGGGACGGGATGGACACGACCAAGTTCCCGCCGCCGCTCACGAAGCAGCCGGTGCAGGGCGATTGCCTGGTCGACCCGTCGCTGGTCGGCACCGGTGATTGTTCGAAGACGATCAAGAACCAGTTCGAGCAGAGCGGCTTCAAGTACGACTATCAAGAGCTGCGCTTCACGGCGGTGGTGCCGGACGGGGCGGAGTCGTTCAGCTTCGACCTGGCGTTCTTCACCAAGGAGTACCCGATCTGGCAGGACCAGCCGTATAACGACATGTTCATCGGCTGGCTCGAGTCGACGAACTGGACCGGCAACATCTCGTTCGACCAGCAGGGCAAGGCGCTGTCGCTCAACGCGGCGTTCCTCGAGCTGTACGACGACGGCGGCGACCTGCCCGAGTTCGCCGGGACGTGCATGCGCTACAGCGCGGGGACGAAGTGGCTGACGACCACCGCCGACGTGGTGCCCGGGGAGACCATCGAGCTGGTGCTGGCGATCTTCGACCTCGACGACGTCAACTGGGACAGCTTCGTGCTGGTCGACAACTTCCAGTGGCACTGCGGCGACGCGGGCGGACCGGTGACCGAGCCGGTGGGGTGAGGCGAGGGCGCATTGACACCCGGCGGGGCGGTCGGTAGGAGGTTTTCGCCGTGACGACCTCCGACGAGACGCTGCTCCACGAACTCGACGCGCGCATGATCGCCTTGCCGGCGGCGGGGGTGGTGCTCCGCGACGAGGGCACCAAGACCAACTGGCAGGTCGCGGTGGCGCAGTTCCGCCTGGGGGCGGTGCCGGTGACGCGCGAGCTGTACGCGGCGATCCACGGCGAGGCGCCGGCGTCGTCGGCCGGGCCGCGGACGCCGGTGACCGAGGTGTCGTGGAACGAGGTGATCCGGTTCTGCAACGCGCTGTCGCTGCGGGCGGGGCTGCGGCCGTGCTACGCGTTCGGCGAGGACCCCGAGGCGCGCGACGTGACGTGCGACTGGGACGCCGACGGCTACCGCCTGCCGTCGGAGGCGGAGTGGGAGTACGCGTGCCGGGCCGGGACGACCGGCGAGCGCTACGGCGAGCTCGACGCGATCGCGTGGCACCACGGCAACTCGGGCGGCGCGCCGCACGACGTGGCGACCCGCGAGCCCAACGCCTGGGGCTTTTACGACATGATCGGCAACGCCTGGGAGTGGTGCTGGGACGTCTACGATCCGAAGGTCTACGGGCCGTACCGGGTGTTCCGCGGCGGCGGCTGGAACGACAGGCCGCGCGGCCTGCGGGCGTCGTGCCGCCGCCGCAGCCACCCGACGTTTCGCGTCGACGACCTCGGGTTCCGCCTCGCCCGCTCGCGCTGAACTGCGTCGCAGCCGTCAGCGCTGACGTGGCGAAAGGGACATGTCCGTTCCGCCATGTCACCCGCCGCCCGGCCTGCGACGCGCCTGTCGCAGGGGGCCCCCGCGTGTCGTGTGGGTGTCGGACATCCGCGTCGTGTGGTCGCGCGGCGGCGCCGGCCGGTGATGGGCCGCGACGTGCGCTATAACGGAGGGATGCAGGCTTATCCTCGGCTATTCCTGGCGCGCAATATCGGCCTTGTGACAGCGCTCGTCGCGGCCTCGGGCTGCACCGAGCGAGACCCCGGCGACGAGACCGACGGCGGCACGACGACGGACGGACCGGCGACCGGGGGTCCGATGACCGACGGCACAGTCACCGCGGCGCCGACGACGGACCCACCGACGACCACTGATCCGACTTCGGACACCGATGGCACGACGGACGGGCCGGAGCCGGCGCCGACGGTGCCGATCGGCTCGAGCCTCGAGGCCGACATCCTGTTCGTGATCGACAACTCGCTGTCGATGGCGCCGCGGCAGGCGAAGCTGGCGGCGGCGATGCCCGCGTTCGTCGACGCGCTCGGCGGCCTCGACTACCGCATCGGAATCACCACCACGGACAGCGGCAACCCGCGCTGCAACGCCGACGACAGCGGGCCGGAGCGCGGCGAGCTGGTGCTGACGAGCTGCCTCGAGCGCGTGGCCGCGGGCGAGTTCGAGCTGCCGGGGATCTTCGACGACGTGTCGGAGGCGTGCACCGCCGCGTGCGCGCTGGGCGACGCCGATCTGCCGATCATGCCCACTGCCACGCACGCGTCGAACGGCGAGCTGGCGCCGCGCAAGTGGGTCGAGGTCCACGGCCAGGTCAGCAACCTGCCGGAAGGAGTGTCGCCGGCGCAGGCGCTGCAGTGCTTCATGCCGCAGGGCGTGACGGGCTGCGGCTTCGAGTCGCACCTCGAGTCGATGTTCACTGCGCTGGCGCGCACGAGCGACGGCGGCTCGGCGAGCAACTTCGGCTTCATGCGCCCGCAAGCGAGCCTGTCGGTGGTGCTCTTCAGCGACGAGACGGATTGCTCGCCGGCGCCCGGCTTCGAGGAGATCTTCACCAACAACAAGGTGTTCTGGGAGGACCCCGACGCGCCGGCGCCGACCAGCGCGGTGTGCTGGAACGCGGGCGTGCGCTGCGAGGGGCCCGGGCCGCTGTACGCCGGCTGCTCGGCCGGGAATCACGACCTCCAGGGCAACCCCGGCGTGAGCGACGAGGCCGCGGTGTTGCAGCCGGTGTCGCACTACATCGATTTCCTGCAGGCGATCGAGGATCAGAAGCGGGTGTTCGATTCGTTCGCCGAGGTGCGGATGATGATGATCGCCGGCGTTCCGCCGGGCTACGAGACGCACGATAGCGAGCTCGTGTACGAGGACGCCGCCGACCCGCAGGTCCAGCTCGACTTCGGCATCGGCCACGGCTGCATCGACGCGGAGTCCCTCGGCGCCGTCCCGCCGGTGCGCGAGCGCGAGGTCGCCGAGGCGTTCGCGGTCGGCGAGGACCGCGACATCTTCTCGATCTGCAACAGCGACTACAGCGCGGCGCTGGCGGCCATCGCCACGCGGATCGCCGACCAGCTCCGGCCGGCCTGCATGCCGCTGTGCGTCAAGGACATCCAGCCGGAGACGCCCGTGGTCCAGCCGAACTGCCAGGTGTTCGAGGTCGACCTCGCCGCCCAGACCCGGATCGAGGTGCAGAAGTGCGAGGAGGTGGACGGCAACTTGGCGGTCCCCGCGGGCGCGACGGTGTGCTTCGCGGAGCTCGTCGATCTGGGCAACCAGACCCCGAGCTCCCTCGACGACATGTCCGCCGAGTGCGTCAGCGAGGGCTTCAACCTCGAGTTCCAGTTCTTGCGCACCGCGCCGCCGCCCAGCGGCGCGACGTTCGAGGCGACCTGCGAGAAGTCGCCGAATCCGTCGCTCGCCTGCCCGGCCCTGTGAGCCGGGGAGAGGCCTGACCTTCGCCGCACCGCGAGCGGCGAGGTCGGGCCGCTCGCGGCGGCGGCGGCCGGTGAGGACGTGCGCCCGGGGAGGTTGCGCCGCGGACGCGACGATGACGGACGGACCGCGGTGTGGCCATGCGTGACGGCGATCATGCGCGGCCGAGACGGACGACGCGCGAGGTGGCCACGCGGCGCGTCCGTTCGCGGACACGCAGCGCTGTGCGGCCCTGCAGACGGACGTCGCGAGCCCCGGCCACTGCAACGATCAGAGACGCGAGCGCCGGTCCGCTGAGAGGGCCGCGGCGCGCGTCGCGGAGGTTTTTAAGAGATGTCTCATGAGACATGTGGTCGCATTCGCGACCGGAGCGAGGAGACGAGGTCATGACCGGCGCGACGGGTCCGGGGACGCTGTTGTCGCGGGCGCGGGGGCTGGTGGCGCGCTCGCCGGCCGCGGTGGCGCTGGCCAAGCAGGTCTATCGCTCGCCGCGGCTGCAGCAGACGCAGGTGTTCCGCCGGTTCGTCCGCACGCGCGCGACGCAGGCGGAGGCGGCGGTGCAGGCCGGAGCGCCGCCGCAGCTGTGGCTGGAGACGGTGCTGACGTGCAACGCCCGCTGCTCGATGTGCGTCCACAGCGAGCGCAAGATGGTGGGTGTGATGTCGATGGACCTGTTCCGCCGGCTGGTCGACGAGGCGTCGGCGTGGGGCGTCGACTCGGTGTGCCTCAGCATCTACGGCGAGCCGATGGTCGACAAGCGCTGGCTCGAGCGGCTGCAGTACGTGCGCATGGCGGGGATGACCTACAACTTCTTCTCGAACGCGAGCATGCTGACGCCCGAGCTGGCCGCGGCGATGCTCGAGCTCGGCGGCTGGACGGAGGTCAACTTCAGCGTCAACGGCCTGTCGAAGCCGGTCTACGAGGCCGTGATGCCGCCGCTGTCGCGCGACCGGGTGTACGGCAACATCGAGCGGTTCCTCGCGCTGCGCCAGGCCCACGAGGGCGCGGTGCCGAAGGTGACAGTGTCGTGCGTGACGCTGGCCGAGAACGTCCACGAGATGCCGGAGTTCGTGCGCTTCTGGCGTCCGCGGGTCGATCGCGTGAGCATCGCCGATCGCACCGACTGGCTCGGCGAGCTCAAGAAGACCGACCGCGCGGTGCCGGTGCGCGGGCGCCTGCGGGTGATGGACGATTCGCAGTGGCAGATGCCGTGCCCGGCGCCGTGGCGCAAGATGTACGTGTACGCCGACGGCCGGGTGTCGCCGTGCTGCGAGGACGCGGCGCTGCGCCAGCTGATCCTCGGCGACACGAATGTGCAGAGCCTGCGCCAGATCTACCACGGGCCCGGCTACGCGGCGCTGCGCCAGCAACACCTGCACGACCGCCGCGGCGAGCACCGGATCTGCGGCGGCTGTCGCGTCAACCCGCCGTGGATCTGAGCGCTCGAAATCGGCGACCCGCACGCGCGATGCTTCGTCGCGGACGGATCGCCGTGCGTTTCGCGGAATCGAGATTCGGGGCGAAATTCGTGGCTTGACGGTGATATTGAAAGTCGTTATCACTTTTGGCATGCAAATCAGAGAGGTCGGCGCATGAGCCAAACAGCCTTCGATCTGCTCGACGAACGGACCGCGCGGGTGCTCCGGCGCTTGCACGCCGAGGCCGACCGGCAGATGCCGCGGCTGCTCGTGAAGTATCTGCCGGTGCTCCCGCGGTTGCTGCTGGGCAAGCGGGTCGACTTCAAGGACGAGCACCTCGGGTTCTACGCCGACAAGTACATCCCGCTCGATCGCGAACAGGCGGCGTTCTGTTATCTGACGCTGCGGGCGCTGGGGGCCCGGCAAGTCGTAGAATTCGGGACGTCGTTCGGGGTGTCGACGATCTGGCTGGCGGCGGCGCTCCGCGACAACGGCGGGGGCAAGGTGATCGGCACCGAGATGGTGGCGGCCAAGGCGAGGCGGGCCCGCGAGCACGTCGAGGAGGCGGGGCTCGCCGAGTACGTCGAGATCCGCGAAGGCGACGCGCGCGAGACGTTGCGGTCGATCGAGGGCGAGGTCGACTTCTTCCTCAACGACGGGTTCCCGATGCTCGCGCTCGACATCCTCAAGCTCGTCGCGCCGCGGCTGCGTCAGGGCGCGGTGGTGCTGACCGACAACGTCGGCCACTTCCGCGGCAACTACCGCGAATACGTGGCGTACTTGCGAGACCCGCGGAACGGGTTCCGGTCGATGACGGTGCCGTTCCGTGCGGGGACGGAATACTCGGTGCGCACGGCCGCGTCGGCGGAGCCGGGCCCCTAGGAACAGGCGCGCCGCGGGGTCGATCGCTCGCGGCGGAATGTGCAGAGAGTGCGGCCGACGTCGGGCCGGCGAGGGCGGTCGTCCGCGGCTGCAGGCGCCGCGGTTCAGCGAGCTGACGCTGCGGGACGTCGCACGCAATGCACATTGCGACGGGCGGACGACGCGAGGCGCCGAACAGGTTACGGCGGCGTCACGCGGCAGTCTCGACGGCGAAGATCGGCGCTCACGCTTGGACGACGGCGCGCGGCTTCTATAGGCTCGCGCGCATGTCGACGGGTACACGGCGCCTCGCTGCTCTCTTCCTCCTCTTTCCGGCCTGCAACAACGACACGCAGGAGCCGACCGAGGGTCTCTCGACGGCGCCGATGATCACCTCGGTCGGGGAGTCGCAGACCACGACGTCGACCACGTCGGGCGAGCCGACCACCACCGCGGAGCCCACGACGGACGCGACCACGGGGAGCTCGACCGAGGCGCCGGAGGAGACGACGACGTCGACCTCGACGGACGCGAGCACCACGACCGGGACGAGCAGCGGGGTCGTCGAATCGTGCGAGGACGGCCTGCAGAACGGGAGCGAGACGGGCGTCGATTGCGGCGGCCCGGCCTGTCCGGGGTGCGCCGACGGCTCGGCCTGCGTCGCCGACACCGACTGCGCTGGGATGAGCTGCGTGGACGCGGTCTGCGGGCCGGCACCGGCGACCTGCGACGACGCGGTCCTCAACGGGAGCGAGACGGACGTCGACTGCGGCGGGGCCGACTGTCCGGCCTGCGGCGAGTCGCAAGCCTGCGTGGAGGCGGTCGACTGCGCGTCGCAGAGCTGCGTCGACGGATCGTGCGCGGCGCCGGCGTGCGACGACGACGTGGCCAACGGCGAGGAGACCGCGGTCGACTGCGGCGGACCCGAGTGTGAGCCGTGCGGCGACGCGCTCGGCTGCGAGGTCGCGGAGGACTGCAAGAGCGGGGTGTGCGACGGAGGCCTGTGCGCCATCCCGCTGTGCAACGACGGGGCGAAGAACGGCGACGAGACGGATGTCGACTGCGGCGGTCAGCACTGCGATCCCTGCGACGACGGGCTGGCCTGCGAGATCGACGGCGACTGCGTCGGCGACGACTGTACGGGCGGGATCTGCGTCGGCGCGAGCTGCGACGACGGGGTCAAGAACGGCGGCGAGACGGGCGTCGATTGCGGCGGTCCGGACTGCGCGCCGTGCGGGACGGTCGGCCTCGTCATCAACGAGGTCGACTACGACCAGCCCGGCAACGACACCGCGGAGTTCATCGAGCTGCTCAACACGTCGGGCGCGCCGATCGACCTGAGCAACCACGCGGTGGTGCTGGTCAACGGGGCGAACAACTCGACCTACGCGACGATCAACCTCGGGGGCACGCTCGCGGCGGGGCAGTACCTGGTGCTCGCGCACGCGAACTTCGTCGTGCCGGCGCCCGCGCTCAAGGTGACGATCACGAGCGGCATCGTGCAGAACGGCGGCACCAGCCCCGACGGGATCGCGCTCGTCGACAAGAGCGCCAAGAAGGTGGTCGACGCGCTGTCGTACGACGGGCCGATCACCGCGGTCAACATCGCCGGGATCGGGACCGTGAGCCTGGTCGAGGGGACGCAGCTGCCGGGCAGCGTGATCGACGACGCCGCATCCACGGGCTCGCTGGCGCGGCTGCCCAACGGGCAGGACAGCAACAACGCCGCGAGCGACTGGAAGTTCACGAAGAAGCCCACGCCGGCGGCGGCCAACATGCCGTGAGCACGGCGCCTATGGGGGGGTGCGAGCGGCGCTCGCGGAGCGCTCCCGCCTGCGGAGCCGTGGCGCTCGCTCTCCCCATCCATCGATTTGCAGCGGACTGCGGCGTGCGAACGGCCTCGGCGGGTGCGCGCGCCGGAGGCGGGAAGTCTCTTCGCCGATCGTGCTGGCGGAGGGCTGCCGCCGCGCCCGTGGCGGGGCGAGGTGGCCGCAGTCGAGTGGGTGCTAGCGTGATTCGCGGAGGTTGTTTCGGACCATGCGAATCATGCGTATATTGGCGATCTCATCGCTCGCAGTCGCGTTCGGCTGTGCTTGTCACGGCGACGACGACGCCAGGAAGGACGAGGACGCCGGTGAGACGGGCGCGACGACGATGACCGGGACCGGCGGCGACGCGACGACGACCGTCGAGAGCTCGACGATGTCCGGGACGAGCGGGTCGACGGGGACGCAGGTGACCACCGATGCTGCCGCCGGGTCCATCGACGATGCATGCGCTGCCTATTGCGCCAAGCTCGCTGCGTGCGGGTTCGAGCCCGCATCGATGACTTGCGCGCCGGAGTGCGTCGAGGACGTCATCGCCAGCGGAGCGCAGTGCTTGCCCGTGTACGAGGACCTGCTCGAGTGCGGGGGAGGCTTGGACTGCGAGGAGCTCGCCATTTTCTACGACGGCGTCGAACCTGGCCCTTGCGCCGACGAGCTCGCGGCGGAGCTGGCGAGCGGATGCGACCCGGGCGGGTGCGGGGCCGGCGGAGCGACCGACGGCATGTCCGAGTGTTCGGCCTCGCTGCAGTGCACCGGTGAACCGGTCTACGAGATGCAGTGCAAGGGAGAGCGGTGCGTGTGCCTGGTCGACGGCGTGGAGCGCGGCGATTCGTGCCCGGCCGAGATGGTCTGCCAGCAGGACTTCGAGATGCTCAGCGACAAAGCTTCTCGGTGTTGCGGGTTCGATCTGGAGCCGGATTGGGAGGAGCCGCCGCGCGCGCTCGGGCCGTCGCTATGATCATAGTCGGCGCGCTCGAGCTGCCCTCCGTGCGCCGACCACCCGTCAGCGTTCGAACGGGAAGACGATCGTCGACCACAGGCGGGCGCGTCTGCCGGGCGCGGGGCCGCGTTCGAAGAACGGCCGCAAGGTCGTCTGAAGCGCGGCGACCAGCTCGCGGCATTCGGCGTCGTCGAGGTGCAGCAAGGCGGAGCGAAAGCCGGCGCCGTCCGCCGCGAGATCGACCGATCCCGCCGCCGCTGCGTGCTGGATGTACCGGCCCCACGCGTCGAGCAGGTGGGCCGTGAATGCAGCGAAGCCACGCGTCGATGCCGCCGCCGCTCGCCGGGGTCCTGCCGCAGCCGTCGCCCTGGGATGGCCTTTGGGCCAGCTTCTACGGCGGCATCGCCGAGGAGGTGATGACCCGCCTGGGCATGGCGACGGTGCTCGCGGGGGTGATGGCGCGGTGGCTCGGGCGGCGGGCGGCGCTCGCCGTCGGGATCGCCGGCTCCGCGCTGCTGTTCGGCGCGCTGCACCTGCCCGCGGCTGCGCAGGTGTGGCCGCTGACCGCCCTCGTGGTGGCCCGCACGCTCGTGCTGAATGCTGTCCTGGCCGCGCTGTTCGGCGCAGCCTACGTGCGCCACGGTCTCGAGCACGCCATCGTGACGCAGCCGACCTCGTGCTGCACGTGGCCGTGCCGGCGCTGATGGCGTGACACGGCGCTCTGTGGATCGTCGTCGCGGTCGGCTGAGTTTTCATGAAACACCCGGCGCCACTCGTGGCCGAGGCGCCGACTTGCACAGGGAGCTCGGCGATGACGCAGAAGTGCGTCCCTGGTGGACGATCGGTGCTCAGGTGCCGGCTCGCCAGCCGCCGAGGTAGTCGCGTTGCTCGCGGCTCAGGACGTCGATCTCGACCCCGAGCGCGTGCAGCTTGAGGCGGGCGACCTCTTCGTCGAGGGCGCGCGGCAGGGTGTGAACGTCGGCGGCGAGCTCGCGGCCGGAGGCGAGCACGAACTCGGCGGCGAGCGCCTGGTCGGCGAAGCTGAGGTCCATGACTGCGGCGGGGTGGCCCTCGGCGGCGGCGAGGTTGACGAGGCGGCCCTCGGCGAGGAGGTAGATCCGGCGGCCGTCGGGGCGCACGAATTCGTCGAGGGCGGGACGGATCCGCCGCCGCTGCGGGGCGAGGGCGGCGAGGGCGGCGAGGTCGAGCTCGACGTCGAAGTGGCCCGCGTTGGCGACCACTGCGCCGTCCTTCATGAGCGCGAACTCGGGGCCGCCGATCACGCCGCGGTTGCCGGCGACGGTGCAGAAGAAGTCGCCGACGGCGGCGGCGCGGGCGATCGGCAGCACCTGGTAGCCGTCCATCGTGGCCTCGAGCGCGCGCAGCGGGTCGACCTCGGTGACGATGACGCGGGCGCCCATGCCGGCCGCGCGCGCGGCCAGGCCGCGGCCGCACCAGCCGTAGCCGCAGACGACGAAGCAAGCGCCGGCGAGCAGGCGATTGGTGGCGCGCAGGATGCCGTCGATGGTGCTCTGGCCGGTGCCGTAGCGGTTGTCGAACATGTGCTTGGTGACGGCGTCGTTGACGGCGATCACCGGGTAGCGCAGGGCGCCGTCGCGGGCCATGGCGCGCAGGCGGGTGACGCCGCTGGTGGTCTCCTCGGTGCCGCCGACGATCGCGTCGCCGAGCGCGGCGTGGCTGGTGTGGACGAGGGTGGCCAGGTCGGCGCCGTCGTCCATGACGAGCTGCGGTCGGTGGGCCAGCGCGGCGGCCAAATGGGCGAAGTAGGTCGGCCGGTCCTCGCCGGCGCGCGCGAACACGCCGACGCCGTCGTGCACGGCCAGCGAAGCGGCGACGTCGTCCTGGGTGCTGAGCGGGTTGCTGGCGCACAGGCGCAGGTCGGCGCCGCCGGCCTGCAGGGTGCGCACGAGCGCCGCGGTCTCGGCGGTGACGTGCAGGCAGGCGGCGACGCGCACGCCGGCGAGCGGGCGCTCGCGGACGAACCGCTCGCGGACGGCGGCCAGCACCGGCATGGCCCGCTCGGCCCACTCGATCTTGTCGCGCCCGCGCGGGGCCAGGGTCTCGTCGCTGATGTCTCTCGGGGTGGTGGTCATGGACACGCTCCTGCCGGCGAAGATGCGGGAGGGCGACGCATGAGTCACGTTCGAGTTTCTCTCCGATGGTATAAGTGTGGCTAATGCTGCCGGACTTCAACCGCCTGCGGGTGTTCTTCCACGTCCACGAGGCGCGCAGCGTCAGCGCGGCCGCGGCGGCGCTGCACGTGACGCAGTCGGCGGTGAGCCAGAGCCTGGCCAAGCTCGAGGACGAGCTGAAGGCGCAGCTGTTCGTCCGCCGCCACCGGGCGGTGGTGCCGACGGCGGCCGGCGAGGCGCTGTTCGCCGTGGTGGCGCCGTTCGTCGCGGGGCTGCAGGAGCGGGTCGGGCAGATCCACCGCGCCCGCCACGAGCTGGCGGGGACGCTGCAGATCGGGGCGCCGGTCGAGTTCGGGGCGCACCGCCTGCCGGAGGTGCTGGCGGGGTTCGCCCGCGTCCACCCGGGGGTGCGCTTCTCGCTGCGCCTCGGGCACCCGTCCGAGATCGTGCCGCTGCTCGAGGAGGGCCGCCTCGACCTGGGGTTCGCGGACCTGTTCGAAGGGCCAGGTCCGGCGGAGCGCCGGCTGGCCGGCTTCGAGGTGGCCGAGGTGATGGAGGAGGCGCTGGTGCTGGTGGCGGCGGCGGGCCACGAGGCGGCGACGCTGGCGGGCAGCCGGGCGTTCGCGCGGCTGTCGGGGCAGCGCTTCGTCGACTACCACGCGAGCGCGCCGGCAGTGCGCGGGTGGTTCCGCCACCACTTCGGCCGGGTGCCGCCGCGGCTCGAGCCGGCGCTGGCGGTCGAGAGCGTGCAGGCGGTGATCGCCGCGACGAGCCACGGGATGGGCTTCGGGGTGGTGCCGGCGCACACGGTCGCGCGCGCGCTGGCGGCCGGAGAGCTGGTGGCAGTGACGACGCGCAAGCGGGCGCTGACGAACCGGATCTCTCTGGTGAGGTTGCTCGACCGGGTGCCGAGCCGGCTCGAGCGGACGTTCGTGGCGTTCGTGACGCAAGCGCTGGGGAAGCGCCCGGCGGGGTGAGAGGCCGCGGCGGAGTACGGGCGGTCGCGGCGGAGCGCATGCTGTGAGAGGCGAGGCGCCGCGAGCGACGTCCGTGGGGATGTCTTTTGGAGCAGGTCGCGGACGCTGGGGCGTCGTGAATCGGCGGAGGATCGGCTAGGCTCGCCGGCGATGACGCGCGCGCGGACCGATCTCGAGGGGCTGCGGACGGGCGCGCCGCGGCAGCGACGGGCGTACGCGGTGCTGCGGTCGCTGGCGATCTTCGAGCGGCTGGGCGAGTTCCAGCCGGCGCTGGCAGGGACGCTGCCGCTGCCGATCCACACCGAGGCGAGCGACCTCGACGTGCTGTGCGAAGTGCACGAGCCGGCGGCGTTCGTGGCCGCGTGCTCGGCGTACGCGACGCAGCCCGGGTTCATGGCGGAGCATGTCCCGGTGCGCGGGGTGCCGTCGACGATCGTGCGGTTCGAGGCGGAGGAGTTCGCGGTCGAGCTGTTCGGGCAGCCGCAGCCGGTGGCGCGGCAGCACGGCTGGCGCCACCTGCAGGTCGAGGCGCGGGTGCTGGCGCTCGCGGGCGCGGCGGCGGTGGCGACGATCACTCGGTGGAAGCGCGAGGGCCTGAAGACCGAGCCGGCGTTCGCGCGATGGTTGCAGCTGCCCGGCGACGATCCGTACCTCGCAGTGCTCGCGCTCGAGGAACTCGACGACGAGGCGCTGCGGCGGCTCGTGCGGCGAGCGGAGCACGGCGTGTAGCCGCAATCAGCGCAGTCGGAGGGGCGCGAGGGTCCGGCCGAGCCCGCTGGCGCCGGCGAGGCGCTCCGGGGCGACCTCAGCAGGCTTTTGGCGCCGGCGCGGCGAAACTCGGGCGGGCGGCGCTTGCCGATGGCGAGGATGGAAAAATATTGGAAGAGCACGGTTCGCGCGGCGAGCCGGCGCCGACTCACGAAGGAAGAAGGCCATGAACGTAGTCCCGGTAGGCACGCGCGTCACGACCCCGTCAGGCGAGGAAGGCGAAGTCATCGAAGCCCTGGGAAAGGGCGGTTCGGCGCCGTACCGGGTGAAGTATCCCGACGGGCGTGAGTTCGTGTGGACCCCGCCGCCGGATTACGTGGTCGGCGACGAGCCGGGCCCGCAGAGCGTGCCCGTGCCGTAGCTGTTTTTGCGAGACATGTTCTGTGGGACATGCCTGAACGAGCATGTCCTCAGGGACACTCGATAGCGCACATTCGCGACGGCTCAGCGGTCGACGCGGATCGTCGCCAGCCAGGTGAGGCACCAGGACGCATCCGGATCGCCCGGCCATTCGTCCTGGTCGTGGCACTTCACCGCGAACTCGGAGCTGCCGACCTGCAGGCTGCCGACGAGCGTCGACTCGCTGCCGCCGCTGCCGCCGTCGTTGGCCTCCAGCGCGTAGGCGATCGACACGTCCGCGGCCAGCACCTGCCGCAGCTCGCCCCGCTGCGCCGGGGCGCGCGCGTGGAGGGAGAAGCTATGCGGAGCTCGCGTCCCGGGCTCGAGCACGAAGGTCGCGCCGTCGTCATCGAGCATGACCTCGGTGCCGGCGGCACGTCGAGCGAACACCGCAGCGCGGGGATCTCGGCCCGCTTCGTCGCGACCGCGGGCGGCGGCGTGCAGGCGAGCAGGAGCACCAGCGCGGAGAGAGCGACCCGGGTCATTCGGCGGAGGATACGTCCGGCCTCGGTCTCCGGGAGTCGGGGTTTTTAGTTTTTACGAAGCTCGTACACGGCGGGCCCGAGCGCTAGTTGCCGGTCGCCGAGGCCTCGAACACCACTGCGCCTTCCTTGACCACCGCGACCACGTTGTGGATGTGCTCGATCTGCGACAGGTCGCCGTCGAGCACCACGAAGTCGGCCAGGAAGTTGGGGCGGATGGCGCCGATCCGGTCGTCGGCGCGTAGCAGCTTGGCGGCGTCGGTGGTGGCGGTGGCGAGGGCCTCCATCGGCGTCATGCCGACGTCGTGGACGAATACGTCGAGCTCGCGGGTGCTCTCGCCGAAGGCGGTGTAGAGGGCGTCGGAGCCCATGACGATGGTGACGCCGGCGGCGTGGGCGGCCCTGGCGGTGGCGATGTTGTCGGCGATGAAGGCGTCGAAGGCGGCGCGCTTGTCGGGCGAGAAGCCGAAGCGGTCGATGTTGTCGCGGTAGTAGCGGTTGTGATGGATGGTCGGCACGTAGGCGACGCCGCGGGCGCGCATGGTAGCGAGCGTGTCGGGGGACAGCTTGCGCGGGTGCTCGACGCTGTCGGCGCCGGCGCGGACGATGTCGTCGGTGACGGCGCCGAGGGTGTCGTGGACGGCGACGGGGATCCCGTGGGCGTGGGCGATGTCGACGGCGGCCTTGATCTCTTCGTACGAGTAGGTGCGCTCGCCGGTGAGGTCGTCGTCGCTGCCGGTCGAGGCCCACAGCTTGACGACCTTGACGCCGGCGTCGATCTCTCGCCGCACCGTGGCGGCGACCTGCTCGACGCCGTCGGCCTGACCGGGGCGGGTCGACTCCTTGGGCGCCAGGCGCGACGACCACACGCCGTCGCCGGCGCCGAAGATCCGCGGGCCGACGAGCTCGCCGGCCTCGATGCGCGCGGCGGTCTCGAGGTCGAGGTGGTTGTCGGAGCCGAGGTCGCGGATCGTGGTGACGCCGATCGAGAGCAGGGTGCGGCCGTTGGCCTCGACCAGCGGCTGGAGCTGAGCCTTTGTCTGGGCGATCTGGAACGGGTCGTGCGGCGCGCGGTCACCCCACGCCGGGTCCCAGCAGAACGTGATGTGGGTGTGGGCGTCGATGAGGCCGGGGATCGCGGTGTAGCGGCCGTGATCGACGATTTTGGCCCCGGCGGGCAGCGGCTCGCCGGCCGCGAGCACGCTGTGGAAGCGCTTGCCGTCGACCACCACCGCGCCGCCTTCGACGACCTCGTGCGGGGCGGTGACGACGCGGGCGAACTTGTAGACGGTGAGGCCCGGCGCGGGGATGTTCGCAGGGACAGGTCGGTCGGGGGCCGACGGCTCAGGCCGGCAGGCGGGGGCGACCGCGGCCACCAGGACTGCGAGGCCGACGACGGCCGAGGCGCGCGGCCGCGCGTGCGCGCGAGGCCGGCCACCGGCGCTGTCCGGAGGCCGCAGGCGACCGCGCGAGACCATGCCGGCCGAGGATGCCGGAGGTGTCCCGGGTTGTCGAGCGCTGGGGATGTCGGGTCTCGAGGTGGCAGGGCGTGGGCGTGGGCATCACTCGCGCGGCGCCGGGACTCGCAGGACGAAGGTCGAGCCGCGACCGGGAGCGCTGACGACGTCGATGTCGCCGCCGAGGAGGCGGGCGAACCGGTGGGCCAGCGCGAGGCTGACGCCGCTGCCCTCCTGGGCCCGCGTGGGGGCATCGTCGAGCGGCTGGAAGGCGACGAACAGGCGCGAGAGGTCGCCCGCGGCGATGCCGACGCCGGTGTCGCTGACCCGCAGTTCGAGCCACGGATCGACGTCCCGGGCGATGGCGGCGAGGCGCACGGTGACGCGACCGTGGTCGGTGAAGCGGACCGCGTTGTCGACCAGCGTCGAGACGCAGTGGGCGAGCATGGCGGGATCGGTCAGGCACACGAACGGCGCCGGGTCGAGCTCGAGCGCGAGCGCGTCGCCGCGCGCGCGCGCCTCGACCTCGCAGGCGGCCACCGCCTCGCGCACCAGCGCGGCAACGTCGACGGTCACCCGCGCGGGCTCGACGACGTCGGCCTCGACCCGCGAGAGCTCGAGGATGTTGGTGAGGGTGCGGACCAGGCGCGCGGCGGCGCGGCGGATCTTCTCGGTGTCACCGTCGATCGCCGCGAGGTCGCCCTCGGCCGCCGACTCGCGGATCAGCTCGGCGTAGCCGAGCACTGCGTTGAGCGGGGTCCGCAGCTCGTGGCTCATGTTGAGCAGGAAGCGGGTCTTGAGCCGATCGGCGCGCACCGCCGCGTCGCGGGCGCGGGCCAGATCTTCGTAGAGGCGGGCGTTGTCGATCGAGGTGGCGATCTGGGCCGCGAGGTGGCGCAGCAGGGCGAGCCGACCGCTGCCGAAGGTGTGCGGGGCGAGGTCGTTGTCGAGGTAGAGGACGCCGAGCAGCTCGCCGTGGCCGAGGATCGGCGCGCACAGGACGGAGCGCACGCCGGCCAGCGCGGGGTCGCCGGCGAAGTCGTGGTCGACCTCGGCGTCGCCGAGGACGACGTCGCGGCGGGTGCGGGCGACGAAGTGGACCAGCGACTGCGGGAGACCTGGCTCTTCGGACATGGCCCGAGATTGCAAGACGTCGAGCCGCTCGCGGGCGACGTCGGCGGCGGCGGCGATCTGCAGGCCGCCGTCGCCGGCCAGCAGGACGAAGCAGCGGCGGGCGCCGGCGACCTCGAGGACGGTGCGGACCAGCGCGCGCAGCAGCTTGTCGAGCACGAGCTCGCCGGTGATCGCCCGGGTGCTGCGCAGGAGGGCGGCGACGTCGATCGCCTCGGCGCCGGAGCTGGTGGGCGCGGGGATCGGGGTCGGCGCGGCGACGGGCACGGGGACGGGGGCGGGCGCGGCGAGCCCGGGGAACTCGGCGCGCAGGCGGGCGGCCAGGGCCGACGCGCCCCAGCGGTCGTAGGTGGCCGCGGCTGCCCCGAGGTACATGTGCGAGAGGACATGTGATTGCTGGGCGGCGCAGTGCCGGCCGGCCCGCTCGAGCGCGAGGGCCTCGATCCGCTGGTGACCGGCGCGGCGGGCGGCCTCGACGGCGCGCGGGTAGAGCAGGGCGGCCTGGTCGTGGTCGCCGCGGCAGCGGGCCAGCTCGGCCTCGGCGAGGAAGAGTCGGCCCTCGATGTTTTCGCGGCTCAGCTCGGCCCAGCGGCGCAGGTGTCCGAGCCAGCCCAGGGCGCGCCGCTGGTCCTGGCGCGCGAGCGGCTCGCCGCGGGCGGTGAGGACGAGCAGCGGGAGGGTGATCTGATCGATCAGCAGCAGGGCGCCCTCGGTGCGAGCCCAGCGCAGCCGCTTCGACAGCGCGAGCGCCTCGTCGATGGCGCCGTGGTGGTAGAGGAGCGTGAGCTTGGCAAGGTGGTAGACCGAGGCGAGGGCGCGGCTGTGCGGGCCGAGCTCGTCGACGAGGGTGTCCTCGTCGAAGTCGGGGCCGGCGAGCGAGGTGGGGCCGTCGGTCTCGCCGCGCAGGGCCAGGCACAGGCGCACGAACAGCAGGTGCCAGTGGCGCTGGTCGAAGCCGGGCATGCCGACGCCGATCGGGGCGTGGGCGCGGCCGCTGGCGAGGAGCTGCTCGACGTCGCCGAGGCCGAGCCAGCGCGCGTGGATGATGCCGACCGAGATGTAGAGCGCCATCGAGGTGGCGCCGAGCCGGGTCGCTTGCTCGAGCTCGCGCTCGAGCCGGGCGACCGTGACCGCGGCGGGCTCGAGCCAGGCGGCGACGTAGACGCCGCAGTAGTTGGCGAGCTGGGGGCCGAGGCGCGGGTCGGCGAAGCGATCGGCGAGGGCGTAGGCGACCTCCTGCAGGGCCCGCGCGCCGGCGACGTCGCCGAACATGTGGACGTGGGCGAAGGCGTAGAGGGCGACCGCGATGGCCGACTCGCCGATGACGCCGTGGCGCAGGGCGAGGGCCAGGGCGCGCAGGCCGTAGAGGAGCGAGAGGTCGGGCTGGTGGTGGTAGGCGGAGACGCAGATCGTGCAGAGGAGCCGGAGGGCGCAGGCGATCCGGGCGTCGCGGACCTGGGGCAGCGCGGCCAGGTCGGTCAGGGAGGTGCGGCCGCGCAGCCAGCGGACGGCCGCGAGCTCGCGCAGGATCGCCACGCGCGAGGCGCTGGCCGGCACGTGGACGCCGAGCAAGGCCAGGCCGGCGCGCCCGGCCGCGAGCGCGGCGTGGATGCTGGCGCGATCGGTCTCGAGCGCGACCTTGAGGTCGTGGACGGCGGCGCGGTCGACGTCGTCGCGGGCGCGGGCGAGGAGCGGGGCGAAGCGGGCTGCGGCGGCGTCGGGGTCGCCGGCGAAGTGCTCGCACTCCATGCAGTCGCGGGTCAGCGCGAAGGCGAGGTCGTAGTGGGTCGCCCAGGCGCGGTCGGGCAGGACCGCCAGGCCCTGGCGCAGCAGCTGGACGGCGGTGGGGAAGGCGGCGGCGCGCATGGCCTTGCGCCCGGCCGCGAGGTCGAGCTCGGCCAGGCGCAGGCGCTCGGCCGGCGCGACGAGCTTGGCGGCCGCGAGGTTGAGGTGGCCGACGATCTCGAAGAGCATGTCCTCGAGGACAGCCGAGTCGGCGCCGCGCAGCAGGCCGCGGCCGAGCTCGAGGTGGAGGCGCTGGCGCTCGCCCGCGGGCAGGCCGGCGTAGGCGGCCTGCTGTACGCGGTCGTGGACGAACTCGTAGACGCCGACGTCGACGGCGACGACGAGGCCGCGATCGATGGCCTGGGCGAGCGCTGCCTCGACGGTGGCGGGGTCGCGGCCGAGCAGGCCGGCCAGGCGCTCGCGGTCGAAGCGGGCGCCGACGCAGGCGGCGGCCTGCAGCGCCGCGCGGACGTGGGCGTCGAGGGCGGCGAGCCGGCGGGTCATCAGCGCGACGATGTCGGCGCCGGGGGCGGCGCGGGCGGTGGCGGCGGCGTCCCAGGCCCAGCCGTCGCGCTCGGGCGACCACACCAGAAGGCCCTGGTCGAACAGCCAGCGCAGGTAGGCGCGCACGAACAGCGGGTTGTTGTCGGTGTTGGCGGAGACGACCGCGGCCAGCTCGGCGGCCTGTCCTTCGGGCCAGGCGAGCGTCTCGGCGATCAGGCGCTGGACCTGGGCGGCGGACAGCGAGCCGAGGACGACGCGGACGTCGGCCGCGAGGCCGCGCAGCGGGTGGCCGGGGGCGAGCTCGTCGTCGCGGTAGCTGCCGACGAGGAGCAGGTGGTCGAGGCTGGGCTCGCGCGCGAGCTCGTCGTAGAGGCGCAGGCTGGCCGGGTCGGCCCACTGCAGGTCGTCGACGGCGATCACGAGCGGGGCTTGGCGGCCGGCGAACACGCGCACGAGGCGGGTGACTGCGATGTGGAAGCGGCCGGCGGCCTCGGCGGGCAGGGGGACGCTGGGACGCGGGCGGGCGCCGATGACGAGCGCGAGCGCGGGCAAGACGTCGGCGAGACCGGCCGCGGCGTCGCCGAGGGCGGCGTCGAGGGCAGCGCGCACTGCCGCGAGGCGCTCGTCGGGCTCGGCCAGGGCGCGGCGCAGCAATTGGTCGAGGGCCGCGAGCAGGCCGGCATACGGGGTCGCTTTCTCGCCCTGCTCGAAGCGCCCGCTGACGAACACGCCGCCGGCCTCGCGCACCGCCCCGGCCAGGGCGCGCACCAGCGCCGACTTGCCGGCGCCCGAGGGGCCGGCGACGAGGGCGAGGGCGCGGGCGCCGGCGCGAACACCTGACCAAACGGACAGCAAGCCGGCGAGCTCGCGCTCGCGGCCGAACAGGGTCGCGGGCAGCTGCAGGCCCGGGGGGCGGTCGCGGGCGGCCGGGACGAAGCGCGGCTGCTCGCCGCGGGCGAAGGCGTCGCGGCAGCGGGCGAGGTCGTGGCGCAGGCCGTCGAGGCTCTGGTACCGGGCCTCGGGGCTCTTCTCGAGCAGGTGGAGGACGACGCGGGACAAGGTGTCCCCGAGGTCAGGTACGAGCGCGACCGGGGCCGCGGGCACGCGCGCGAGGTGGGCGTGCACGAGCTCGAGCGGGTCGTCGCTGGCGAACGGCAGGCGGCCGGTGAACAGCTCGTAGAGGGTGACGCCGAGGGCGTAGTAGTCGCTGCGCGGGTCGACGTCGCGGCCGGTGCGCCCGGTCTGCTCCGGCGACATGTACTGCAGCGTGCCCTCGCCGGCCACGGCGGCGCTGAAGTCGATCAGCTGCACGCGCTCGCCCTCGCCGTGGATGATGATGTTGGCCGGCTTGAGGTCGCGGTGGACCACGCCGGCGGCGTGGACCCGGGCGAGCGCGCCGCAGATCGCTAGCGCGAGGTCGAGGCGCGCCACCAGCGAGAGCGGGCGGCCCTGGCGGAAGCGGTGCAGGGAGGCGCCGCCGATGTCGCGCAAGACGAGCACCGGGCAGCCGTCCCAGCGCTCGACGCCGAGGACCTCGGGCACCGCCGGCCCGACGCAGCGCCGCAGCAGCTCGGCCTCCTGCTGCAGGCGAGCGGTCCCGGCGGCGTCGCTGTACTCGCGCCGCAGCGCCTTGAGGATCACGCGCGCGCCGTCGCGGCGGCGGAAGCCGCGGAACACCTGCGACGTGCGACCGTCGTGCAGCTGCTCCGCGAGCTCGTAGTCGCCGGCGGCCATGTGGGCCCCAGTGTGCCTCGCCGCGGCGACGAACGACATGCGCTCGTGGGGCTCGCTTCCGCGCCCTCGAGACGGCGGCGCGGGCGGCCTCGGCTGCTGCGGCGCTGGACGAGGCTCGAAGCGAGTCGCTGCGGTTCGCCGACTGCGCGTGAGGTCTCGTCGGCCGCGTCGCCGGCGCGGCATCGACGGGCCGCTGTGCTGTCGCTAGCGATCGGGGTGGCGTGGCGAGACGACGGCGGCGCCGGCGAATCATCGCGGCGCCGAAACTCCAGGAGCGGAGGTCGATCGTGACGACGCGTCGTCGCGGTCGAAGTCAGGCGCGCTCGCGCCCGGCGGCACTCACTGCGGGAGGATGCTCTTCAGCTGGCCGCCCGTCATGTCGGAATAAACGTAGTGGCTGCCGGGCACCATGACCTGCTGCATCGCCGGCACGTTGTCGGGGTCGATCTTCCACGCCCAGCCGCTCTGGTCGACCAGCCACACGAAGTCCTCGATGTCGACGCTGAGGCCGATCGCGACCGAGCACGGGTTGGTGTTGTGCTGGGCCACCAGGGTGTTGGTCATGCGGTCGACCTGGGCCAGGGCGCACGGCGAGTTGTTGGCGACCCACGTGAAGTTCTTGTCGGCAGTGACGCCGCGCCAGCAGCCGGCCTCGGTCCCGGGGATCGCGGTGTACGTCTGCGTGTCGGGGTCGAAGCGGGTGATGGGACCGCAGTTGCCGCCGAACCACGGGTGACCGTCGGGGTCGACGGTGAAGCCGTACGACTGCACGTTGCCGGGCGGGGTGAAGCGGTCGACGGTGATCGGGTTCTGGTCGGTGTTGACGCGCACGAACTCGCCGCGGAGCGACGAGAACCACGGCTTGAAGTCAGGGTCGAGCGCGGCGCCGTAGGGCGCGAAGCCGCTGCCGTTCCAGCCGGGCACGACGATCGTCTCCTCCACGGTGCCGTCGACCCCGACGCGCACGAGGTGGACGCTGCTCTGATCCTGGGCCATGTAGCCGATCCACACCTTGGGGTCGACGTACTTGCACTGGACCGGATCCCAGGTGCCGGGCGTCCAGGTCACGCCGCGCGGGCCGTCGTCCCAGGCGCCGCCGTAAGGCCACTGGATCTGCCACAGGATGCACTCGTCCTGGCCCCACGGGCGCACGTCGCCCGCGTTCTGCGAGGTGTCGATCACGCCGTTGGCGTTGGTGTCGACGCAGTCCTCGACGTTGGCGGCGAGCATGGTGCTGCGCCCGGTCTGGCGGTTGTTGACGACGACGTAGCGGCCGTCGGCGCTGACGGCCGTGCGCGAGGCGCTCTCGCCCCCGGGGCCGATCTTGTAGCGCGCCTCCTCGACGAGGGTCTGGGTGTTGACCTTGGCGACGTCGTCGGTGTCCTGGCTGGGGATGAAGATGTAGCTCTTCTCCGCCATGCCCATGCCGCCGGTGTCGCCCGGCCGGCACACGCCGCCGGTGGTCATGCCGGTGCTGTCGGTGCCCGGCCCGGTGGTCGTGTCGGTGGTCGCGGTGCTGGTCGTGGTCGTGTCGGTGCTCGCGGTCGTCGAGTCCGTGGTGGTCGAGGTCGTCGGCCCGATCGTGGTCGTCGTCGGCCCGACGGTGGTCGACATCGTCATGCCGTTCGACATCGACCCGCCGCTGTCGCTGTCGGTCGCGGTGCCGCCGGTCGTCGGCGTGGTGCCGGTCGGGTTGGCGGTCGGGTCGACCGTGCCCTGAGTCATCGTCCCGGAGTCGCTGGCCGTGGCGTTGCCGGAGTCACCGCAGCCCGCCAGCCCCGCCGCCACCGAAAGCGCGAGCCACCGCTTGTACGTCGAAGTCATGCGGCGATTGTGCGGAAGGACGGGCGATCCGGCAGCGCCGGCCCCGTGGTTTCTCGCGATCGAGTTTGAGTGGAACCTCTCGTGTATGGGTCCGAGGAAACCACCAGTGTGCGCAGGTGCGAGCGAGGACAACCCCGCTGCGCGGCCGCGAGCGCGCGACGGGGCCGCGCGCAGGGCTGTCTCTTGGACCCGGTCGCGGCGATCGTGTCCCGAAGGGCATCCTCGCGCGCGGCCCGGCGGCCTGGGCGGGGCTCTCCAGGGCATCGGGGCGCTGCCGCGATCTCCTGGGCGGCGGTCGCGGCCGTCGCGCGGGCGAGGACAAGCTCGGGTGACGTGATAGGTGATTTGCCGGGTATACGGCCGATCTGCGACCGGGTGAATGCCGGGTGCCGGCCAGCGACTTCACCGCCCGCGCCAGGGCGTGCAGCCGGGCGCGAATGTCCCGGAGAGCATGCTCGATCGAGCATGTCCGAAGGAACATGCCCTGGCGAGCATGTCCCCGAGGACGTGTCGTTCACATCTTCTCGCAGGCGGTGATGCGGGTGTAGCTGCCGTCGTCGACCCCGTTCCAGAAGGTGCAGTTCATGTCGTTGGCGCAGCCGAGGCACGGGCCGACGTAGCGGTTGTTGACGCCGTCGTGGAAGTGCCAGGCGTTGTCGCCGCCGCCGCAGGAGGCAGGGTCGCTGCAGCACATCGGGGCCTGGCCGCAGCGGGTCTCGGTGTTGTGGACCTGGCGGTACTTGGTGGTCACGTCGCTGCAGTAGCCCTGGTTCATCCACTCGTCGTAGCTGATCGGCTGCCAGCCGAAGCAGCTGTCGCAGGCGGTAGCGGAGGCGTTGCCGGGGGTGCAGGTGAAGCGGATGCAGCGGCCGCCGGCGGTCATGCAGCCGGCCTCGCCCCAGCAGTCGTTGCCGCACGCGAGGGTGCAGTCGGCCTCGCAGCCGTCGCCGCCGACGACGTTGCCGTCGTCGCACTGCTCGGCGCCGGCCTGGACGAAGCCGTCGCCGCACTCGGCGGTCTTGCAGGCGGCGCAGGCGTCGGTGTTCACGTCGTTGTCGTCGTCGCACTCCTCGACGCCGGCCTGGACGACGCCGTCGCCGCAGCTGGCGGCGACGCAGGTCGGGAGGCAAGCGTCGGTGTCGACGTCGTTGCCGTCGTCGCAGGCCTCGACGCCGGCCTGGACGAAGCCGTCGCCACACTCGGCGGCGAGGCAGGTCGAGGGGCACTCGTCGGTGTCGTCGGCGTTGCCGTCGTCGCAGTCCTCGACGCCGGCGTGCACGGCCCCGTCGCCGCAGGTGGCGGCCATGCAGGTGGCGAGGCAGTCGTCGGTGTCGTCGTCGTTGCCGTCGTCGCAGGCCTCGCCGTCCTGCAGCACGCCGTCGCCGCAGCTGGCGAGCGCGCACATCGAGCTGCAGTCGTCGCCGTCGTCGCCGTTGCCGTCGTCGCAGGCCTCGACGCCCTCCTGGACGATGCCGTCGCCGCAGATGGCGTCGGCGCACACGGCCGTGCAGGCGTCGGTGTCGATGGTGTTGCCGTCGTCGCAGGCCTCGCCGGGGTCGACCTTGCCGTCGCCGCAGCTGGCCGCGAGCGGGACGCACACCTCGTCCTCGCACACGAGGCCGTCACCGCAGGCGCCGCCGTCACACGGACAGCCCTCGTCACCGGCCGGACACGCAGGTCCGGTGGTGGTGCCCGGATCGGTGGTCGAGGTCGAGGTCGAGGTCGAGGTCGAGGTCGTGCCGTCGGTGGTCGGTACGGCGGTGGTGGGCTCGGCGGTGGTGCCCGGAGCGGTGGTGCCCGGAGCGGTGGTGGCGTCGCCGGCGGTGGTCGAGGCGTCGGTCGCCGAGGGATCGAGGGGGCCGCCGCCGCTGTCGCTGCAGGCGGGGAGGAGCAGGGAGAAGGTCAAGATCGCACGACTACGCGGGGCGCTTGGCAGTCGCATCCTGTCGGTGTTACCGGACGGGTCCCGCCCGCACAGCGCCCGCAGAGGGGGTCGGGGTGCCCGTGCGTGCGAGTGAGAGGCGCAGCGCGAACGCTGTCCCGCGAGCCATGAGGCAGTCGTCGAGGGGACGCGCGAGGAGCGATCGTCCGCGCGGGCAGGCGTCCTCGCGGCGAGGTCGGCAGCGCTACAGCGGAGCGGCCGACGCGCCCGATCCATCGAGCGGACCGAATCGGGTCGGCGACGCGGTGAGCGGGTGCCTTGGAGAATGTCTCATG
Organism: Nannocystis sp. RBIL2; assembly: GCF_026626745.1. GTDB lineage: Bacteria > Myxococcota_A > Polyangia > Nannocystales > Nannocystaceae > Nannocystis. Next base: position 509,448 of record NZ_JAPNJW010000001.1, on the reverse strand, counting down.
GGACATGCCCTCGAGGACATGTTCTGTGATGCCTCGCTTCATGCGCGAGCGTGGAGGTGTTCGGTCAGCCGACCGGCGGCGGGAGGGTGTCGCACGACAGCTGGATCAGCGCGAGCGCCTGGTCGAGGGCCTGGGCCAGGTCGCCCTGGCAGATGTCGCCGAGCATCCCGTTCGGGACCATCGAGGTGAAGGCGTGCAGGGTCGGGGCGGGGTCGGCGCTGCCGAAGGTCGAGTCGCAGGCGACGTCCCTGGGCCCGGCGATGGTGACGACGACGTAGCGCTGGTCGCCGCCGGTGAACTTGTCGAGCGCGGCCTTGGTGCCGGCCGGGGTGGTGGTGGTGTTGCCGACGTCGTCGTCCTCGTCGGTCAACAGGACGATCACCAGCAGCGAGGCGTCGCCGCGATAGAAGCCGTCGTTGACGCCGCCGGGGCCCGCCTTGGCCAAGAACATCTCGATCGCGTCGAGCGGCCGCTCGCGCCCGAGGTCGGTGCAGAGGTTGCAACTCGACCTCGGGTCGGCCGCGAGGCAGCTGAAGGTCGAGGCGACCGCGGGGGCGGGGCCGTCGATCCACAGCTCGCCGCCCATCTCGCAGTCGTCGTCGAACAGGTTTTCGCCGTCGAACAGGGCGCCGTCGAGGCCCATGGTCGACTTGCCGGCCTTGTTGGCGACGATCGAGGAGTTGGTGACGCCGAGGCGGTAGCCCATCGCCTGGTTGCCGGGGTCGCCGACGTAGGCGTCGAGGACGCTGACGAAGGAGGGGAAGTTGGCGTCGAGGTTGGCCTTCTCCTCGTTCATCGAGGCCGAGATGTCGACGACGAACAGGACGTCGATGGACTCGCAGCCGGCCTCGACCAGCGGGCCGAAGTCGGCAGAGACGCCGAGGTCGAGCTTGACCGCCTCGGTGCCGCCGCCGACGCCGTCGTCGGTGGTGCCGTCGCCGGTGCCGGTCGTCAGCAGATCTTGCAAGGTGCCGTCGCCGGTCCCGTGCATGACGGTGGTGATCCCGACGGTGGCGCTCGCGCTGGCTCCGCCGCCGTCGTGGTCGCCCACGCAGGCGCACACGAGCGACGAGAGCGACAGGACGAGCGAGGCGAGACGAAGGTGCATGAGCTGTTCTTATCGCCGATGCCACGGACCGCACGCGGGCGACGTGCACGGCGTCTCACCGGCGAGGACACGGCCTGGTATGGTCGCGCGGTGTTTGCCGGAGCCCGTGTCGCAGCCCTGCTCACCCTCGTGATCGCATGCACGCCGAAGCAGGCGCCGGTGGCGGCGCCCACGAGCGCGCCGGCGGACACGCGCGCGGTGGCGGTGACGTTCGACGACCTGATCGTGGGCGGCCGCGACCTCGAGCCCGCGCGCACGGAGGCGATGACGCGCGCGCTGCTCGGGCACATCCGCGACGGCGCGGTGCCGGTGGTCGGGTTCGTCAACGCGGCCAAGCTGATGGACGGGCCGGCGAAGGCGGAGCGCCTGAAGATCTTGGGGCTGTGGACCGAGGCAGGGCTGGAGCTCGGCAACCACACGTTCTCGCACCCGTCGCTGCACGCGACGCCGGTGGCGGCGTACGAGGAGGACATCGTCCGCGGCGAGCCCGACGTCCAGGCGCTCAACGCGAAGCTGGGGCTGGGGCTGCGGTGGTTCCGCCACCCGTACTTGCACACCGGCACGTCGCTGGAGGTGCGCGCGGAAGTCGACCGCTTCCTCGCGGGGCGCGGCTACACGGTCGCGCCGGTGACGGTCGACAACTCGGACTGGCTTTACAACTTCGTCTACACCGACGCGAATTCGCGCGGCGACGAGGAGACGATGCGCCGCGTGGGCGAGGCGTTCGTGGCCTCGATGGAGGCGGCGCTGACGTTCCACGAGCGCGCGACCGAGGCGCTGTTCGGCCGGCCGATCCGCCACGTGCTGCTGCTGCACGCCAACGAGCTCAACGCGGCCTACTTCGACGACGTGGTCGCCATCTACAAACGCCGCGGCTATCGCTTCATCACCCTCGACGAGGCGCTGACCGACCCGGCCTACCGCGAAGCGGACCGCTTCACCGGCAACTCGGGGGTGTCGTGGTTGTACCGCTGGGACTGGACGCGCGGACGCAAGCAGGTCGACTGGAAGACAGAGCCGGAGCCGCCGGCGTTCGTGCAGCAGCTGTTCGAGGCGAGCCAGTGATCACACCGGCGGAGCCGATCGGCGGCGCGCGGCCCGCCGGCGATCCCGCTCACGCCGATTTTTCGGCGAGGGCGGGGCGACGAGGCGCCATCGAATCGGCCGCGCCCGCCGCCGCTCGAATAATGGCGCCGCCAGGCGCAGGACGGCGCGATACCGCGGCCGCGCCGCGGTGGTGCTGACAATCACGGAAGAGACAGGAATCGAACCTGCTACGGTGTTACCCGCGACGGTTTTCGGGACCGTTTGCCAAACCAAATGGCCGCTCTCCCAATGCGCGGAGCGGGAGGGATTCGAACCCCCGCAGGCTTGCGCCCGCCAGCTTTCCAAGCTGGTGTCCTAGGCCGCTGGACGACCGCTCCGAATGGACAATGTAAATAGCGGCTCGTGGCGAGGAGCGACGGAAGGAGCGCGGATCGAACGCGCGCGGGTTTTCAGGCCCGTCCACGGGTTAGCACCCCGGAGCCTTGCCTCTCGGCCATCCTTCCATATGCGCACGAGCCCCGAATGACCCCGGCGCACCTGCGATTGCCAATCGCAGGTGTGTCGGCGTCGCACGGGAGTTCGCGGGGGCCCTTTCCGCTCACTCGCGCGCGAACGCAAGAGCGAGGGGAAAAGGCCCGCGAAACGCCCGCGGAGGAGCCCTGTGCCGCCTTTCGAGCCGCTGACGCGTGAGCGCCGGGCGGCGCTCACGCTAGCGTGACGGCGAACTGGAGCGCCCGAATCCGCTGACGGATCGAGGACTCCGGGTCCGGTCGCTGCGACGAGGGAACATGTGGACGATTTATCATGGGTGCATCCGGTCGTCAAGCGTACCACCGCATAATTCGACGGTGGCGAGCGCCGGGCGAATTGCAGCAGCGCAATGATGGTGGGGGCGGTCCGCACTGTGATGATTCGCCCGGACCACGCGCGCGGGCCTTCTGCCCCGCGGCGCGCGCACGATCGAGCGCCGCTCGCCGCGGGCGCGTCGTCGAGTTCGCCCGTCGCTGCGGCGGCCGGGTCTTGGCCCCGAGTCGCAGGGCGACGCGACGCGACGCGGGCGACGATCGCAACCGGCATGACGGCAGACGCCTGCGTTCGTCCGCCTCGGCGGCAATTTGCCCCGGCGCGCCCGTTGACGGGGCCTGGGGCCTTGGGGTAGGCATGGGGCCGCATGGCAGTCCACGGCGGCGGATCGCCCGGGCCCAAGGCGGGCGAGGTCGCCGGCGGCGTGGCGGGCCGCGGGGGCTTCGACGTCGCGGTCACGGTCGACTCCGACACCGTCGACGGCCCCAGCGCGGGCATGACCGGCGGTACCACGACCGGCCGGGCCCGGCTGCCCCAGCACCTCGACTCGACGTCGTCACAGGACTCGTCGAGCGTGTTCGACGCGCGCGCGATGCCGATGAACATCGGCCGCCACGAGCTCGTGCGGCCGCTCGGGATGGGCGGCATGGGCCAGGTGTTCGAGGCGCGCGCGCCCGACGGCACCACCGTGGCGCTGAAGATCATTCGCGGCACCAGCCCGGAGCGGCTGTATCGCTTCAAGCGCGAGTTCCGCTCGCTGTCGGCGGTGGTCCACCCGAATATCGTCGCACTCTACGACCTCGTCCACGTCGACGAGCAGGGCGGCCCGGGCCTGGCGTTCTTCACGATGGAGCTGCTGCGCGGGGCCCACTTCGTGACCGCGATCCGCGACGAGCTGGCGGACGACGCCGGGCTCGACGAGGCCGGCCTGCGACGATTGCAGGACGGCCTGGTCGGCCTCGCGTGCGGCCTGTCGTGCGTGCACCGCCACGGCCTGGTCCACCGCGACATCAAGCCGTCGAACGTGATGATCACCCCGACCGGCCGCGTCGTGGTGCTCGACCTCGGGCTGGTGCGCGAGACCCGGGTCGCCTCGTTCGACAGCCTCGGCGAGAACGCGCCGCTGCTCGGCACGCCGCTCTACATGGCGCCCGAGCAGGTCATCCGCTCCGACGACGCCGGACCGGCCGCCGACTGGTACGCCGTGGGCGAGGTGCTGTGGGAGTGCCTCGGCGGCGAGTCGCGCCACGCCGGCCGCACTCTGGTCGAGGTGTTCGAGCGCAAGCTGATGGAGCCGCCCGAGCCGCCGTCGCGCCGGCGCCCGGGGGTGCCGCCGCACCTCGACCAGCTGTGCGTCGACCTGCTGGCGCGCGAGCCCCAGGCGCGGCCGAGCGCCGGCGACGTGCTGGTGCGCCTCGGTCGCAGCGACCTGGTGGCGATCGAGCTCACTGTCCAGGGGCTGCTCGGCCGCGAACACGAGGTCCGCCTGCTGCGCGCTCAACTGGTCCAGACCGGCCGCGCCGGCGCGGTGTTCGTCAGCGGGCCGTCGGGCTTCGGCAAGACCACTCTGGTCGAACACGTGCTCGACGTCGTCCGCCGCGAAGACAGCGTGGTCGCGTTCTCGGGCAGCTGCTCGGAGCGCGAGTCGATCCCGTTCAAGGCGCTCGACTCGGCGATCGACGCGCTGAGCCTCTACCTCCGCAACACCGACGCCGACGCGACCGCGATCGCCCGCCCCGACGATCTCGCGGCGCTGGCCCGGCTGTTCCCGATCCTGCGCACGGTGCCGGCGATCCGGGCGATCGACGATTCGCGGCTCGACGGCCTCGACCCGATCGAGATCCGCCGCCGCGCCGCCGATTCGCTGGCCGAGGTGCTGACGCGGATCGCCGCGCGCAGGCCGGTGGTGCTGGCGCTCGACGATCTGCAGTGGGCCGACCTCGACAGCGTGCTCCTGCTCGAGTCGGTGCTGCTGCGCAAGCACCCGCCGCCGGTCACGCTGCTCGGCAGCCACCGCGAGGGCACCGAGGCCACGCGGGCCCCGCTGGCGCATCTGTGGAAGAGCTTCGAGGCGGCCGATCACATCGGCCTGCGCCGCGTCCTGGTCGGGCCGCTGTCGGGCGAGCAGTCGGTGGCCCTCGCGGCGCGCCTGCTCGGCGGACCGGTCGACGATCCGGTGGCCTTGCGGGTCGCGCGTGAGGCCGGCGGTAGCCCGTTCTTCATCGGCGAGCTGGTCCGTCATGCGCTCGCCCACGGCAGCCTCGACGACGCCGGCCTCAGCCTCGACAACCTGCTGCGCGCGCACCTGCAGCGGCTGCCGCTGTCGGCCAAGCGCCTGGTCGAGGTGCTCGCGGTGGCCGGCGGCCGGTTGCCGCGCGAGCTCGCGGTCGACATCGTCGCCGCCGCGGCCGGCCCGGTCGATCGCGGCACTCTGGCCCGGCTGCGCGCCGAGCACTTGATCCGGATCGCCGACGCGTCGCAGGACGACGTGCTCGAGACCTACCACGACCGCGTGCGCGAGGCCGCGGCGCAGGAGGCCGCCGAATCGCACGGGTCGGAGCTGGCGGCGATCCACCTGGCGATCGGCGAGGCGCTGCTGCGCACCGGCACTGCCGACGCCGCCACTCTGGCGCACCACTTCCGCGCCGCCAACGACGGCGAGCGGGCCACGCAGTTCACCCTCGCCGCCGCCCTCGAAGCGGCGCGCGCGATGGCCTTCGATCAGGCCGCCGAGCTGTTCCGGGCCGCGCTGTCGATCGGGGGCATCGACGCCGCCACGGCCACGCACACGCGCGCGCACCTGGCCTCGGCGCTGGCCAACGCCGGCCGTCTGCACGCCGCGGCGCGCGTCTACACCGACGCCGCGCACGCCGACGACACGCAGGCCAGCGAGGCCCAGCGCAGCGAGTGGCTGCGCCTGGCGACCGCGCACTTCCTGTCGACCGGGCACCACGACGAGGGCAGGGCGGTGCTCGAGGAGCTGCTGCCGCGGGTCGGCCTGTCGCTGCCGCGCGGCACCGCGGCGACGATCGTCGCGCTGCTCGGCCAGCGGGCGCTGCTCGCCACGCGCAAGCTGGTGCTGCCGCCGCGCGGCGGGCCGCGCCTGTCGGAGCGCGACGCCCAGCGCCTCGACGTCTGCTGGACCGCCACGCGCGGCCTCCTCTACAGCGACGGCATCACCTCGGCGCTGTTCCACGCCCGCCACCTGCGGCTCGCGCTGGCGAGCGGCGATCCGCTGCGGGCCGCGCGGGCGATCGGCTACGAGGCCTACTTGCGGGCGCTGATGGAGGGCGGCGACGCCGACGCGGCCGCGACCGCGATCTTCGACAGCCTCGAGGCCTCGGCCGACATCCAGGCCAGCCCGTACGTCCTCGGCATGCTGGCGCAGTACCGGGCCGGCGCGCACCAGATGCTGTGCCGCTTCGAGCCGGCGCTGGTCTCCTACGAGCGCGGCGTCGCCATCCTCCGCGATCAATGCACCGGCGTGATGGACGAGATCGCGCAGATGGACGCGCATCGCATGATGGTCCTGCTGTACCTCGGCCGGATCGGCGAGCTCGGCGACGTCGCGTTCCGCCTGCTGCGCGAATGTGCGGAGCGGCCCAATCCCTACGTCGAGGGCTTCGCGCGCGGCGTGCTCGGCAATCACGTGTACCTCGCGCAGGACCAGGTCGACGCCGCCCACGAGCAGCTCGAGCTGTACCGCCGCCACGCGCCCAAGCGGTTCGAGGCGCACTTCTTCAATTGCGCGTCCAAGCAGACCGAGCTGCTGCGCTACCGCGGCGAGGTCGAGGCGGCGTGGCAGCAGAACCAGGTCGACTCGGCGATCGTCGAGAAATTCCCGTTCTTCCGCGTGCCGTTCGTGAAGGCCGAGTTCTACCGCTCGCGCGCCGCCAACGCTCTGGCTCTGGCGGCGCGGTCGCGGGACCCGGCGCCCTTGCTCAAGATCGCCCGCGCGGCCGCCAAGCAGAGCTTCCGCGTGCCGCTGCCGATGTCGGACGCCTACGGCCACCTCACGCTCGCCAGCGCGGCCGCGCTCGAGGGCGGGCACGACGTCGCGGTCTCCGAGCTGCGCCGCACCGTCGCCATCTTCGAGCGCCTGGCCATGGCCAGCGACCTCGCCGCGTGTCGCCGACGCCTGGCGGTGCTGCTCGGCGGCGACGAGGGCCGCGCGCAGCAGCAGCTCGCCGACGACTGGATGGCCGAGCAGCACATCCTGCGCCCCGATCGCTTCACCGACATGATCGCGCCGGGCTTCGACCGGCAGCCGTAGACCCCCACCGACAATCTGGAGGAGTGCGATGAAGGACCTCTCGCGAGCGCGTGAACTAGCCATTGCATTGTCTCGAAACCCCGGCGGCACCGGCGCCCATGCGCGCGCGGCCGCCCTCACCGGCGAGCTGGCGACGCTGATCGATCACCCGGGCAACGGCTCGGGGCCGCAGGCCGCCGGGTACGAGGCCAAGGGCAACCTCGACGCCCGCGTCGCGGTGCTCGTATTGCCGGCGGCGACGGTCCGGCAATTGCTGCCCGCCGGCCTCGAGCTGGCGCCGCAGCCGGTCGTGCCGGCCGAGTATCACCCGGTCTATCTGTTCTTCTCGCACGAGATCTTCCGCGCGTGGTTCGGCACGATGGACTACGAGGAATTGCTGATCGGCGTGCCGTGGGTGCAGATCAAGGATCCCAAGGCCACCTATCCCGGGCCGTTCATCTACATGCCGCGGCTCTACCTCAACGAGGCGGTGCCGATGGAGCTCGGCGTGCACATGTACGGGTGGGAGAAGCAGATGGGGACGCTCAACGTCGTCGGCGACGGCTCCCCGAAGGTGCAATTCACGGTCACGCCGAAGGGCGGCAGTACGCCCGCGGCCACCGGCGAATTCACCGAGATCCCGGGCGTGGGCCCGCAGGCGGCGGCCGACGTCAAGAACTTCCTCATCGTCCGTCAGCTGTTCGAGCAGCCGACGATCTCGCAGGCGCTGCACATCGTCGATCCGAACTCGTTCAACTCGCCGATCCCCGGCCCCTTCCTGGCCGCCAACAACATCCTCGAGGCCGACCAGCCGGGCGCGACGATCCAGCCGCTCGCGGCCACGATCACGATCGGCGCCTCGCTCACGCCGCAGGGCATCCCGCCGGGCACCTACCGCGTGCCGAGCCTGGTCGACGCCGAGCTCGGCGCGTTCCGGATCCGCTGCCCGCAGGGCATCTCGCTGCCGGGCGCGTGCGCCAACGCCGATTATCCGCGCCCGCCGGCCGCGCGCAAGCTCAAGGTCGCGGTGTTCGGCGGCGGGCCGTCGGCCTGCGCGACCGCGCTGTACCTGGCGCGCCAGACCGATCGCTACGACGTCTCGCTCTACACCACCGGCTATCGCCTCGGCGGCAAGTGCCAGTCGTGGCGCAACCCGGCCAAGGCCTGGCGGGTCGAGGAGCACGGCCTGCACGCGCTCCTCGGCTTCTATCACAACGCCTTCACCGCGGTGCAGGACGCCTATCACGAGGGCTTTGCCACCCCCGAGGTCGGCGAGGCGCTGTACCAGCACGCGTTCTACCCGGAGAATGACAACGGCCTGATGGTCCATCACAACGGTGAATGGTCGTACTGCCCGTTGCCGGGCGTCCCGGCCGCCGCGCCGCTGCCGTCGTCGTCCGCGTCGTCGACCGGCGGCCACGCGCTGCTGATGGCCTGCGAGGCGCTGGCGCGGCGCGTGCTCGATCACTTCAAGGCGATGGCCGAGGCCCACGCCGGCCTGGCCGACGGCATGGACGCGCACGCCTCGGTGCTGCAGCGGCTGCGCAGCGCGGTCGTCGGGCTCGTCACCCGCGTCGCGGAGGATGTCTACGAGACGGACATCGGCGGCATCGACGGCCTGTTCGCCGGCGAGGTCGAGAAGGTGCGCGCCGGCCTCGCGGCCCGGGTGCGCGCCGACGCCTCGCTGTCGACGTACTTATGGTTCCTGTGGACCGGCGCCGACACGATGCTGACGATCTTCGTCGGCCTGCTCAAGAACCCGGTCACCAACCTGTCCGAGCTCGACGCCTGGGACTTCCGCGCGTGGCTCGAGGCCAACGGCCTGAACGAGGCGCCCGGCGAGTCGTGGGAGGTCATCAACCAGGTCTACGAGACCCTGTTCGCCCACCAGAACGCCGACCCCAACAAGGACGCCTGCAAGCTGCTCGACACCGACGTGCGTCCGGCCAACCTGGCCGCCGGCGTGGCGACGCGGTGGTTCTTGCTCGAGAGCCTCGGCTACCGCGGCGCGCCGGCCTACCGTTTCGAATACAGCTGCGCCCAGACGATGATGACCCCGTACTACCTGGCGCTGAAGCGCCTGGGCGCCGAGGTCAACTTCTTCCACACCGTCACCGGCCTCGAGCTCGACGGCAGCGGCGAGCACCGCCGGCTCGTGCGCGTGCACCTGCAACGACAGGCCGAGGTCAAGGGCGGCGCGGGCAACTATCAGCCGCTCGTCATTCCTGACCTCGCCAACAATCCGCCCGAGTTGCACGACTGGCCGCGCGATCCGGACTGGTCTCAGTTGGTCGACGGCGACTGGTACCGCGATCACCACATCGACTTCTATGACACCTGGCGCGCCGGCGAGAACACCAGGGCGCAGCCGGTGCAGCTCGAGCACGGCCAGGACTTCGACCTGTGCGTGCTCGGGGTCCCGGTCGGCGCGCTGCCGCTGATCGACTCGTCGCTGACGCAGCCGTCGCGGCCCGACGCCGATCCGGCGTGGAAGCGGATGATCGACGGCACCGCGCTGACGCAGACGCTGTCGTTCCAGCTGTGGCTGAAGCCGAACGCCGGGGCGCTGATCGCCGGGGCCCCGCGCGGTCTCCTCACCTGCTTCGCCCAGCCCGAGCCGAGCTATGGCGACTTCACGCCGCTCATCGCCCACGAGGAGTGGCAAGCCCCGGGGCCGCACCTTCTGTCGTACTTCACCGGCGCCTCGGTGGCCGGCAAGCCGCCGCTGCCGCCCGACTGCGGGCCCGACTATCCGCAGCGGATCCAGGCCCAGTGGGTCGCCAAGGTCACGCAGTGGCTCGGCGAGAACTATCTGAAGTTCTACGACGGCAGCGCGACGCCGCGCACCTTCGCCGGCTTCCTCGACGACCTCGTGGTCGAGGGCGAGCCGCTGCAGGGCCCGGCGCGGCTCGCATGGCAGCACTTGATCGCCGACGTCGAGCCCTCGAACCTCTACGTGCTGAGTCAGCCGGGCACGATCGCGCTGCGCCTCGGCCAGGCCGAATCGGGGGTCAAGGGCCTGCTCCTGTGTGGCGACTGGACCCGCACCGATCTCAACTGCGGCTGCGTCGAGGCCGCGACCACCTCGGGCATGCTGGCGGCGCGAGCGATCAGCAACGAGCCGCGCACCGTGTGGCGGCCGGGCTTCTGAGTTGTTCGAAGGGAGACACCGTCATGACCGACGAGCGCACCACTGACAGCCACGACTCCACCACCGAGGCCGTCGCCTCGCATTCCACCACCCAGTCCAACTGGTCGGAGACCCTCACGTTCACGCCCGCGAACGCCGCGTCGCCGCGTTGCCTCGCCGAGCTGCGCGAGGTCGTCCGACTGGCCCACGCCCGGCGCAAGCAGGTGCGCGCGCGCGGCAGCGGCCACTCGTGGAACCCGGCGATCGTCACCGCCGATTGCTCGGTGAACACCAGCCGGCTCACGCCCGCCGACAAGAACGCGTGCGTGTGCCACGTCGCCGGCGCCGCGCAGGCGGGGCAGGGCAATTGCATGGAGGTCACGCACGCGACGGTGACCGGCGCCGACGGCCGCACGTACCGGCGAATCAGCGTACCCGCCGGGATGTGCCAGGGCGACTTCGCCGAGCTGGCGCAGCAGCTCGGCGCGCCGCTGCCGACCCAGGGGCCCGCGCCCGACATCACCCTCAGCGGCTTCGTCGCCAACGGCTGCCACGGCACCGGCTGGTCCGAGCCGACCGTCGCCGAGCTGGTGTACGGCCTCGATTTGGTGGCGCCCGACGGGACGGTGCTGACATTCACCGCCGACGCCAGCCCGCCCGGGTTCGAGGACCTCGGCCTGAGCCCGGCCGAGCTGATGAACGTGGTGCGCGTGAATCAGGGCGCCCTCGGCGTGCTGGCGCGGATCGTCTTCCAGCTGCCGGCCGAGCCGTTCAACCTGCGGGTGTCGAACGCGTTCGTGCCGGTCACCGACGTGTTCGACCGCGGCGACCCGGGCAAGCTGCAGCGGCTGCTCGAGGGCCACGACTACGTCGAGATCTTCTGGTTCCCCTACAACGCCTACAAGATGAAGGGTCTGGTGCCGGAGCCGGCCGGGCCGGAGCACGACACCTTGTGGGTGATGATGCTCGATCGCACCGGCGATCCGGTCAGCGGCGACGCGACCTTCGTCGACCTGTGGAACGACGTGTTCGGGGTGCTGGCACTGGCGGGCGGGGCCATCGGGCCGCTCATCGACCGCCTGCCGCGGGTGGTGCCGGCGATGTCGAACTTCGCGCTGCACACGATGAAGTGGAAGAACCACTTCAGCGATCCGGTCGTGCTCACCCCGCCGGACGCGTTTTTATATCAGAAGCACTACTTCCGCGGCTTCCTCGACCTCGAGTTCACGCTGCCGATGGACGGGGCGCAGGGTTTCGCCGACGTCGTGGCGGCGTTTTATCAATTGGTCGACCGCATGGAGGCGTGGCGCAGCGGCAGCGAGGGCGACATGCCGTACCCGGTGAACCTCAACGCCCACGCCCGCTTCGTCCGCAACAGCCAGGCGACCCTGTCGCCCGCCTACGCGCCGGCGGGCTCGTCGCAGCACACGTGCTACTTCGAGTACCTCAGCTATTCGCACGGGGACCTGACCGACAAGTACCTGGGGTTCAACCGCGAGTTCTACGCGCCGGAGCACGGGCTCGGCTGGAAGAAGTGGGGCGGGCTGCCCAATTGGGGCAAGTACCTCGACAGCGTGCCGGGCATCGACGAATACGTGCACTCGCTCCTGACGGCGAAGGCGGGCGCCGGGGCGAACCGCCTCGAGCAATTCCTGACGGTGCGCGACCGCATCGACCCCGACGGGGCGACGTTCACCAACGAGTACCTGCGCGGCTTCTTCACCGGGCACGCGACCCAGCGGCAGGCGCTGCGCGGGGCGCCGGCGGGGAGCTTCCCGGCGATGCCGGCAGCGCCGCCACGGCGGGCGTTCCCGCTGGCCAACGTGGAACACGCGACGCCGACCGCGCCGATGCGCACGGAGGGGATGGAGCTCTACCACGACCTGGCGGCCGGGGCGGCGTTCTTGCTCAACGAACACGGCGAGGTCAACCTGCTGGCGCTCGAGCACGACCCGACGACCGGGATGCTGCACTACGTGCCGGCGACGCCGTCGCAGCACATGGGGTTCGAGGCGATCCTCGACCGCGTGGCGCGGTTCCACCTGCCGCACGCTGCGGTCTGAAGAACTGTTCAGAAGGGCGCAAAGGACATGCTCGAAAGGGCATGTCCTTCGGGCCTTGTGACGCTAGTCTTGCGAATAACCATTACTTCGATGTGACGAAGTCGGCACACCGGGCTCGGCGGTGCGCTGGCTCGCCCCACGTCTGCGAGCACAAGAACAAGCTCAGCGAGCGGCCTCGGCCGCCAGTGGCCGGTGCTAGCGGCGGTGTGCCCGCTGAGGCCGCTCGAATCTTCGGCCGCGCCGGTGCGTTCGAGCCCGGGCATGCCCGCCCGAGCCGTGCTCTTCGTCGCCCTCGTCCTGATCGCCTGCGGCCACACCTCCAGGGCCGGAGAAGTGGCAGAGGCACCCGAGCCGGTGGGACCGCCGCAGGGGCAGGCGCAGCACGAGGTCGAGGTCGAGGTCGAGGCGCCTTCTAAAAAAGATCCGACGGCGCAGGTGATCACGTTCAGCGGCGACGACGCGGATCCCGAGCCGGCGACGCAGATCCGCAGCCCGCCGAAGCGCCCGCCGATCCCGAGCTTCCAGCTGTTCGGCACGCGACCGACCGACGGCCCGCAGTGAGGCGGCATCGGGCGGCCCGTCGTACTGGCGGTCGCCGAGGCGAACCGGGGAGTGTGCTCGCGGCGGGCTGCACGGGCGCGGGCGCGCGGCTATCATCGAGCTCCCGCGCGCCGGTGCGCACGGACGCGCAGGCAGGCGAGCGCGAGGCAACGGGCGAAGGAGTGATGTCGTGAGCGTGTCCGTCAACCCTCCCAAGACGCCGGTGACTGCGGGCAGCAACGGCGTGGCCGCGGCGACTGTGCCGAACGTGTGCAAGATGCCCGGTCCGCCGGCACCGTTCGTGCCGACGCCGCTGCCCAACATCGGCAAGAGCAGCGATTCGCCCAAGGGCTATTCGAAGCAGGTGACCATCGCCGGCAAGAAGGTGGCGATCAAGGGCGCGAGCTTCGGTTCGACGGGCGACATGGCCAGCAAGGCCACCGGCGGCGGAGTCGTCTCGAACAACACGCACGGGCCGACGAAGTTCGTCGGGCCCGGCTCGATGGACGTCAAGATCGAGGGCAAGAACGTCCAGCTGCTGAGCGACCCGATGCTCAACAACTGCGGCCCGAGCGGGACGCCGGCCAACGCGGCGACGCTGCTCGGCGTGATCCAGGCGAGCGGGATGGTGACGGCCGTGGAAGCCGGGCCGTGCCCGATCTGCGAGAAGAGCCACGGAGAGCTGGCCGAGACGGAGCAGACGAAGGTCGACGCAGGCGGGCTGGCAGCGAATTTCGACGCTCAGGTGAAGCCGGTGATCGCCCAAGGCAAGGCCATGGACCCGCCCGTCGATATATCCGTCAGCACGATGCTCGGGGTGGTCGAGTGCAAGTGCGGGAAGAAATACGCGGATCAGTCGGCGGCGACGACCGTCGAGCTGTGCAACGCGGCCAAGGGGGCAGGGATGAGCCACCCCGCGGACGTGACGTTGTCGTACGGCGATGGGAAGAAAAAGCTCGACGACGCTTACGAAGCATCGTTGAAAGCCATGCACGAGCGCGTGGGCGCGCGGCTCGGCCAATCCGCGTTGTTTCAGGAGACGTGGGAGGAAGCGAGAGAGCGCGCGGCCTTCAGCGATGAGAACCGCCACAAGGACAAGAACACCCCCGCGGCCTATCCTCCGGGGACCTGCGCGGCACAGAAGACCTTGTTGCTCCTCCTGAACGACAATGCTCTTCCCGCGGCCATGACCGAGCGGTGGTACAGCCACAGAGGCAGCAAGACCCAGGCGCCCATCAAGTTCCTGGACGAACGTCAAGGACCGCGTAAAGAAGTCATCGACAAATTCAAGCAGGGTGCCACGGTACCGCCGTGCGGCGCTTGCGAGCTCATCGTACCGCTGCTGCTTTGCGACGGAGGCAAGACGTCATGCGAGCACAAGAGCTAGAGCCTGAGGTGGAGGAGTTTCTCCTGGCCCTCGTGCCGGACCTGCAGGACGCGTGGAAGGGGGCCACGGAGGATGAGATCGTCCAGATAGAGGCCATCGCCGGCCGCCCGCTGCCGAGATTCTACCGGTGGTTCCTCATGCGAATGGGACACGACATGGGGCCGTTGGGATATCCCACGGCGGACTTCTCGGCGCCGAAGGTTCTGGAGTGCTACGCCCGGCGCCAGTTCGTCCCCAATCCGCGATTCTTGATGATCGGCCACGAATCGGACGAAATGATGCCGCTGCATTTTTTCTACGATTTCGACCATTCGGTCCGAGAAGACGCACGAGTGACAAAGAGCCATGCGCTCGGCGGGGGCTTTCACCATGTCTTCGACACGTTTCGGGAGAAATTGACGTGGGGAACTTTCCTGGCGTTCTATCTGACGACGCTGCCCCAGTGCTGTGTCGGTTCATTCAGGCGGCACGATGGCGGTGATTTGCGCACGGCTCTCGATCCCCTCATGGAGAGCCTCGGCTTCATCCGTCCCATCGCAACTGGGCCGAACTGTGCGATCTATCGCGGCTCCCGGGCGAGCATGGTCACGTACTCCGGCCCCGAGGGCCTCCCGGGCTACCAGACGTTCCGTTTGGCCGGAGAGGATTCCGCCCGATTGCGCAGGATCTTGGGCTCGCTCGGGTGCGAGCCGGCGTTTCACGTAAAGGTTAGAGAATGGCTTCCTCGGCTCGCCAGCGGCGTTTGAGAGCGGAGCTTGTCGTGAAGAGATAGACGGTTCGTCGACAGTCTCCGGCCCGGGATCGAGAACAGAGGCGACCGGCGACCCCGTCGCTTCGAGACATTGCGCGCCTGCAAGCTCGCCCACGATCGGGTCGGGTCCCTGCGGCGGGCGGAGCAGCCCGTGTCGCGCCGGCGAGGGTGTGCATGCATGGGAGGCGGGGACGCGCGTGCGCTCGTGAGGCCGCGCGCGTGAGCCTGCCGATGCTGACGGCCTCGCCCGTGTCGCCTCGATACGCCGCCGGCTTGTGTATGGTGGGCTGGATGTTCGCGCGTCGTCTCGTCTCGGTCCTCGCTTTGGTCGCCGCCTGCAACTCACCCACGGCCAGCGAGACTGACGACGGCAGCAGCAGCGGGGACGCGAGCGGCACCACGGCGTCACCTTCGAGCACGACCTCGACCACCACCACCGGCGAGCCGGAGCCGACCACCACCGGCACGACCGGTGACGACAGCACCACGAGCACCAGCGAGCCGTTGCCTGAGCCGTTGCCGCCGCTCGCGGGGCCGGTGCCGCTCACCGACGAGCTGCTGCGCACCCCGACGCACCCGGTCGACGAGGACAAGCTGCTCGACTTGCGAGTGCCGGCCGACGTCGAGGTCGCGCTGGCCGAGGGCTACGGCGACGTCATGCTCGGCCCTGGCGAGCCGGTGCTGCCGCGCACGCTCGACGGGTCGGAGCCGCCGTCGCCGGGCGCGGCGCCGAAGCTGCTGGCGCGCTTCGTCCACCTCGCCGACACCCAGTTGGCGGATGACGAGTCGCCGGCCCGGCTGGCCTCGTTCGACGAGGTCTCGGGCGGCGCCTTCCGCCCGCAGGAGGGCCACGTGTGCCGCATGCTCAACGCCGGGGTACGCACGATCAACGCCCTGCACGTCGACATGCCGCTCGACTTCGTGCTGCTCGGCGGCGACAACACCGACAACGCGCAGACCAACGAGCTCGAGTGGTTCATGGGCATCCTCAATGGTGCGCCGGCGGTCGAGTGCGACTCGGCGATCGACGACGATCCGCTGCCGGGGCCCGACAACGACCCGAAGGATCGCTTCGCGCCGGTCGGCCTCGACGTCCCGTGGCTGTGGGTGGCGGGCAACCACGACGTGCTGCGTCAGGGGACGTTTGCGATCCTCGACTTCAGCGAGCCGATCGGCGCGTCGTCGGTCGGCGGGACGCGGGACTACGGCCAGCCCGGGGCGCCGATCGTCAAGGGGATGGTGCCGGCCGACCCGGCGCGGGCGTTCTTGACCGAGCCGGAGCAGGTCGCGCTCGTGGCGGGCGACGGCGACGGTCACGGCCTCGACGAGGCCGCGGTCGCGCTCGGCCGGGCGTTCTACACCTTCGACGTCGCGGGCACGCCGCTGCGGTTCCTGGTGATGAACACGTCGTCGCTGACCGGATCGAGCCAGGGCCTGATCCGGCCGGTCGACCTCGAGGCGGTGATCGGGCCGAAGCTCGACCAGGCGCTGGCCGAGGACAAGTGGGTGATCGTGACGTCGCACCACCGCTCGGGCAGCCTCGGCAACGGGCAGGAGTTCGGCATCGGCACCAAGTACGACGACGCGCTGACGACGGTGCAATGGCAGGAGTTCCTCGGCGGCTACGACAACGTGATCCTGCACCTGGCCGCGCACACGCACCGGCTGATGGTCGAGCCGCTGCAGCCGGTCGGCGGCCACGCGTACTGGGAGATGGTGACGCCGTCGCTCAACGACTTCCCCTCGCAGATGCGCGTGATCGAGGTGTGGGACCAGGACAACGGGGCGCTGTCGATCCAGGCGCGCGCGTTCGACATGATCACCGACGACGACCCGCTGGCCGAGCTCGGTCGCACGCTCGCGGTCGCCGACTTCACCTCCGGCTGGGAGAACGACGGCCGCGGGACCGGGCCCGACCAGCGCAACGTGGAGCTGTGGATCGCCGCGCCGGAGTGAGCGCGAGCGCCGGGCACGAATCGGCGCCTTGACCGCGTCGGGCCGGCCTGCGACCGTGCCGGCCGCCCTCATGACGACGCGATCTTCGCTCACGTTCCTCTTCTCCACGATGATGGCTTGCAACGGCGGCGGAGCAGACTCGGCGTCGGAGAGCACGAGCAGCACGAGCACCGATGCGAGCGGCGCACCGACCGGATCGAGCGGCGTGCCGACGACCTCCGGGACCTCGACCGGCACTGTGGGCAGCGACAGCGACAGTGACGGCACGACGACGGGCACGACGACCAGCACCGGCGCGATCGAGACGACGACGACGACGACCGGCACGAGCACGAGCACGACGACGACGACGACGACCGGCACGAGCACGACCACGGACGAAGGCACGACTGCGCCGGTCGATCCCTGCGACCCCGATCCCTGCGCCGCGCCGCAGCACTGCCAGGACGGCGCGTGCCTCGATCCGGAGCCGCCGGGCGCGGGGCAGGTCCTGGTCGTCGAGATGATGATCGATCCGCACCTGTCCGACTTCGACGCCGAGTGGTTCGAGCTGCTCAACGTCAGCGACGACTACCTCGACCTCGACGGCTGTCGGCTCGCCGACCTCGGCGTCAACGGCAACGATCACCCCATCGACGCCGGCGGCCCGCTGGTCCTCGGCCCCGGCGAGCGGATGGTGATGGCCAAGACGGCCGACCCGGCCGTCAACGGCGGCCTCGAGGGCGTCGCCTACGCGTTCGCGCAGGAGTTCTCGCTGACCAACACCGGGGACGCGTTCATCCTCCGCTGCGATGACGTCGACGTCGACGTGGTCGAGTTCGAGCCGATGACCTGGCCGTACGACACCGGCGTGGGCATGCAGCTCGACCCGGGGCAGGCGGACGCGCTCGCCAACGACGCGCCGGCGGCGTGGTGCGCGGCGATCGGAGAGTATTTTCCGATGCACACCGGCAGCCCGGGCGCCCCCAATCCGCCGTGTCGCTGACGGCCGTCTCGACCGGCCGGGCGCGGGCGCCAAGGGCATGATCGGGGCCGCTCCTGCGAGTCCTGCACGCGATCCGCACGCCGTGGGCGCCGTACTCGGGGATGTTCTCCCACGACGGCACGCGGCACGCGGCCGGCGGCGGGTCCTGGTACGGCGAGGGCGGCATCCTGCCAGCGAGGACGACTGAACAGGTCGTAGAGGCCCTGGCTGGTCTTCGGGCCGCCGCCCAGGTTGATGCCGCCCTCGAAGCGGCCGGACATGCCGGGTTCAATCGCGCAGGCTCGATGGATCATGCATGAAAAGACATGCCCCATCGGGCATGCCCTTCGAGACATGTTCATACGCTCAGGCGGGATCGACGACGCGCCCGTAGAACAGTAGAACGCCGCTGCGGACGTCGCGGACGTAGAAGATGAACGGGCGGTCGGCGATGAACGGGATCGGGGTGGCGCTGGCGTTGCC
Source organism: Nannocystis sp. RBIL2 (assembly GCF_026626745.1). Taxonomy (GTDB): domain Bacteria; phylum Myxococcota_A; class Polyangia; order Nannocystales; family Nannocystaceae; genus Nannocystis. The sequence continues at coordinate 490,963 of NZ_JAPNJW010000001.1, read as the reverse complement.
GACCGAGATCTCGATGGCGCCGCCGGCCCCGCCCTCGCCGTGCTCTGCGACGCTGAGGCGGGCCCGGTGGCGCACGGACGACAGGGCCAGCTTCTTCTCGTCGGAGATGTCGTCGAGCTCGGCGCGGCGGGCGTCGAACACCCGGGCGGCGCCGAGCTTGGCGATGAACGGCGCGAGGTCCAGGTCGCTGTCGAGGCTGAAGCGCGGGATCTGGAGGTCGACCGGGGCCGGCTTGGCGACGTCGAGCCAGCTCTGCAGCCGTTCGAAATCGAAGCCCTTCTCGACGTCCTCGAGCCCGCCGCGGGTCGCGGGCAGGAGGATGATCATGCTGTACTCGCCGCCCTTGTACGGCAGCTCGACCAGGCGCAGCTTGCCGGCCAGGCCGAGGGTGGTGGACACGCGCTGCACGCTGCGCATCATCGGCACCGGCTCGCGGTGTTCGTGGCCGTAGAACATCACCGGCTGGGTGGCGGCGGGGTCGAACGGCTCGAGCCAGTCGGCCTTGAACGCGGCGGCGTCGGTGACGAGCAGGCGCGTGGCGGCGTCGATGGCCTCCGCGGCCACGACCTCGCCGATCTCGTCGCGGGTCTGCTCGCGCACCCAGCCGTTGATGTGCTCGCGCGCGCCGGCGAGGTCGCCGGCGAAGTCGAGCGCGCCCGGCTCGGAGGCGAACACCTTGCGCGTGAGGTCGAGGTACTCGGGCTTGAACGCGTACTTGCGATCGCCGAACACCCGGCTCGCGGTCACGAGGGTGACGTGGCCGCCGGGGTGGTTCCAGCGCGCGGCGAGGTGGGCCAGCGCGGCGTGGACGTCGCCGGTCAGGCCGTCGTGGCGCAGCACCTCGGCCAGCTCGCGCGCGGTGGTGCCGCTGCTGCCGGCGTGCAGCATCGCCAGCGAGACGGACAGGCTCATGCCAGAGACGAGCAGGTTGCCGGGCTGCTTGGCGAGCTTGCGCTGGAGGGCGATGGTGAAGTCGTTGATGCTGCGGCCGAGCGCTTGCTTGAGCTCGCTGCCCTTGCCGGCCGGCGGCGCGGGCTTGCTCGGCTCGGGGGGCTTGGCGGCGGCGGGCCCGGCCTCGACCGCGGGGGCGGTCTTGTCGAGCGACGCGTGGGTGGGGGTCGGCGCGGCGGTGGGGATGGCGGCCGGGGCGGCGACCGTGGCGATCGGGGCGGGCTCCGGTTTCGTCGCCGCGGCGTCGCAGCCGGCCAGCGCGACGCAGACGACGAAGGTGCGGTGGACTCGCTGCGACATGGACTCGCTCCTGGAGGCATGGTGCCGCAGATCGCCGCGCACGAGCGCGCCTGCGCTGCGCTGTCGCTTGGCGACGTCGCGGCGGGGGGCTGCGCGCCCAGGCTTCACGGCGACGCGCCGGAACGACCGGACTCAGCCGCTGGCCGCTCGAATCCGTGGGGGCGTGCGGCCTCGAAGACCGCAATTGCGCGCGCGTCCGCGGCGCCCGTCCGCAGCCCACGCGGGGCCGATCTGTGTGATCGCGTCGTGAGGACCTCGGCGAACGAGTATGTCCCTTCGGACAGGTGATGCGCGGGGGCTCGCGTCGAAGCTGTCCTTCGGGTCATGTTGGTTGCGCGGCGCGAGCGAGGATGGCGCTCGGGACAGGTGAGTCGCGGACTGCTCGCAGTCGCTCCAGACCGTGTGGGTGTGGCCCTGGGCCTCGCTCGACGCGGCGCTCTCGGTCTCAGAAGTGATAGTCGAGCTGGTAGGGCACGCAGGCGAGGTTGTCCGGGGTGTCGACGCGGAGCCACACCTTCGCGCTGTCGTCGAGGCCGTCGCAGTTGAGCTTGGGCGCGACGGTGGTCGCGCTGCAGCAGCCCTTCTGGCCTAGCGGGGCGGTGTCGGGGGTGGCGCCGTTGCAATTGATGCTGGTGCCGCCGCCGTTGCACTGCAGGTAGACGCAGACCCGGCCGCCGCTGCCGTTCTGCTGCACCAGGCTGCGCACCGGGTCGACGTAGTTGAGGAAGGCGTCGTCGCCGGCGAAGGTGTACCAGTCGACGTCGTTGGCGCCCTTGATGGTGGCGCACACGAACGAGCCGTCGTCGTCGGCGTCGGTGATCGTGCCGAGGTTCTGCGCGGTCTCCTGGTTGTCGTGCGGCTCCTGGCCGTAATCCTCGCAGGCGTCGGTGACCTGCTTGCACGGGCGGCAGGCGCCGTCGGTGTGGCAATACTCGGCGCCGCCGGGGCCGCAGGCGCTGTGCATGGCCTTGACCGTGTTGGTCGGGGTGCCGTCCTCGCAGGTGTCGTCGGTGCAGTCGTTGGCGTCGTCGGGGACGTCGGAGGCGTCGAGCATGACGACTGCGTCGCCGGCCTCGCACACGAACCGCTGGCAGTCGCCGGGGACCTGCTTCGGCGGGTCGTCGGCGAACTCGCTCTCGAGGCCGCCCTGGCCGTCGCACACGTCCTGGCGGCAGTCGCCGGGGGCGCTCGGCCAGACTGTCCCTTCGGGCAGGTCGGCGACGCCGCAGACGCCCTCGGTGCAGGTGACCTGCTGGCAAGGGGCCGGGGCGGGGCAGTTGTTCGGGCACTGATCTTCGCCGGCGGTCGGGACGACGTCGGTGGCCTGGCCGGTCGAGGTGCTCGTCGCGGTGTCGGTGGCCGGGCCGGTGGGATCGTCGTGGAACAGACAGGCGCCGGCGAACGCCGTGATGATGATGCCGATCGCCGCCGCCTCGCTTCGCATGCGAACTCGAGGATGCCCGCGCGAGAGGGGCAGCGCGAGGGCCACGTCGTGAGACCGCCGAGAGCGTGGTCGCGCGCGAGGGTCGTGCTAGGGTCGAGCGCCGTGGAGCCGGTCCGTCTCGCGCTGTGCCTGCTGCTCGCAGGGGCAGGCGCCAAGCTGGTGCTGGTGGGGCTGCGCGCGCTCGACGGGGCGGCCGCGGGCCTGGCGACGCCGTGGGCGCTGCCGGCGATGCTGTATCAGGAGGTGTGGGCGGCCCTCGGCGCGCTGGCGCTCGCGGCGGGGCTGGTCCGCGTGGGGGCGCGCGCAATGGCGTGGGGCGGCTACGCGCTCGCGGGGCTGTACATGGCCGCGAACGTGCCGATCGCCCGCCAGTTCGGGACGCCGCTGACATGGGCGTTCGTCGAGGCGACCGGCGGGGCGCTGTGGGACTCGATCGCGGCCTACGTGACGCCGGGCAACGCGGCGGCGGTCGGACTGGTGATGGGATGGGTATGGGCGCTGCCTCGGCTGGTCCGCCGGCCGCCGCGGCCGCTGTGGGCGCTGGTGCCGGCGCTGCTGCTGGTGCTCGGGCCGGCGGGGGTGCGCCGCTGCGAGACTCTGGGGCTGCACCGCAATCCGATCGCGGCGCTGGTGACGACGCGGCTGGCGAGGATGACCGATGGGACAGGTCCTCGGGGACAGGGAGTGACGGTGGCCGCGGAGGGGCCGGCGATCGACCTGAGGCACCTGAACGGGGCGGGCCGCGGCCGCGACGTGATCTGGGTGCTGCTCGAGTCGACGGGGGCCCGCTACCTGACTGCGTACGGGGCGGAGGTGGAGGCGACGCCGCGGCTGTCGACGCTGCTGCGCGGCGGGGTGGTGTTCGAGGCGGCGTACACGAGCTACCCCGAGAGCATCAAGAGCCTGTACGCGCTGCTGTGCGGGCGGCCGCCGGCGCCGGACACCAGCGCGGCCGACTACGCGGCGGGCCGGGCCGAGTGCGAGCCGCTGCCGGAGCTGCTGCGCGGCCACGGCTGGCGCACGGGGCTGTTCCACTCGGGGCGCTTCGTGTACCTGGGGATGCGCGCGCTGGTCGAGGGCCGCGGCTTCGAAGCGCTGCACGACGCGCAGACGATCGGGGGCGAGTTCGCGGTCAGCTTCGGCACCGACGACGCGTCGACGGCTCGGCGGGTGCTGCAGTGGATCGACGAGGCGCCGGAGCGGCCGTTCTTCGCGCTCTACATGCCGATCGCGGGCCATCACCCGTACCGCAGCCCGGGCCGCGGGCGCCGGCCGTTCGCGGCGCAGTCGGAGCTCGAGCACTACCGCAACGATCTGCACGCGGGCGACGAGGCGCTGGGGCTCTTGATCGACGGGCTGGCGGCGCGCGGCCGGCTCGACGAGGTGCTGTGGGTGATCGAGGGCGATCACGGGGAGGCGTTCTACCAACACGCGGGGAACTTCGCGCACTCGCTGTTCGTGTACGAGGAGAACGTGCACGTGCCGCTGGCGATCGTGCCGCCGCGGGGGTTCGCGGCGCCGGTGCGCGCGCCGCAGGTGGCCGGGGCGATCGACGTGGCGCCGACGATCGCGGCGCTGCTCGAGGTGCCGGCGCCGAAGTCGTGGACGGGGCGCTCGCTGTTGACGCCCGCGCCGGGGGTGGCCCGCTTCTTCAGCGACTACAACAGCGCGCTGCTGGGGCTGCGCACGGGCAGCTGGAAATGCATCGTCGAGGCCGAGACGGGGCGGGTGCGGCTGTTCGACGTGTCGAGCGATCCGGGCGAGACCCGCGACCTGGCGGCGGCGCTGCCCGAGCGGGCGGAGGCGTGTCGGGCGGACTTGCTCGAGTGGGCGGCGAGCACTCGGGCTGCGGTGCGGGGGGCGGATTGAGCGGTGGTCGCGGGTCGAAGAAATTCTCGGCTCGAATAAAATGTCCGAAGGGACAGGCTGAGGGACGCGGGTGCGGGGGGTCGCGCGGGCAGGGCGACGGGTGAGGGGGCGTAGCGACGCTCGCGGTCGGGAGGCCGCCGCTTGCACGATCGGCGCGCCCTCTGGGCCTCGACGCTTCCGTCAGGCCGGGAAGGGACAGTAGTCTCTACCGATGATGCGTTCGCTCGCGGTCATCCTCGCCTCGCTCGTCGGCTGCGCCGGCGCTCCGGTGGTTCGTCCCGCGCCCCCGTCCGGGACGGCGGAGCCGCCGGTGGTCGCGGCGCGGCAGTCACCCGAGCCACGGCGGATGCAGCCGACCGACCCGCCGCCGGTGTTCCTCGACCCGGAGCGGCGGGCGAAGCTCGAGGCCGCGTTCCCGGTGATCGACGCGTACCTGCAGCAGACGGTCGCGCGCGACCGGCTGGTCGGGCTGGCGGCCGGGGTGGTCATCGACGGGGAGCTGGCGTGGTTCCGCGGCTACGGGCACCGCGACCCGGCGCGCGGGTTGCCGGTCGAGCGCGACAGCGTGTTCGGGGTCGGCTCGATCACGAAGACCTTCACTGCGCTCGCGGTGCTCAAGTTGCGCGACGAGGGTCGACTCGACCTCGATCGGCCGGCCGCGTCCTACCTCCCCGCGCTCGACGACATCGCCTATCCGACGGCCGACAGTCCGCGCTTCACGGTCCGGCAGATCCTCACCCACACGGCCGGGCTGCCGCGCATGGGCAACTTCGCCGAGTACCCGGAGACGCCGCCGAGCCGCGCCGAGTTCCTGGCGACGCTCGCGGGGATCGGGCTGGACCGACCGCCGGGCGAGCGGCGCGTCTACTCGAACCTCGGGTTCCAGCTGTTGGGTCCGCTCGTCGAGGAGGTCGCCGGCGTCGATCATCGCCGCTACGTCCGCGACCAGATCCTGACGCCGCTGGGGATGACCTCGACGGTGTGGGCGCCCGAGGATGTCCCCGGGGACAGGCTGGCGATCGGCCACGAGCGCGCGCCGGAGGGGACCTCGCGGCCGCGGCCGCACTGGCGCCCGGGGGCCGCCGACGCGGCCGGCGGGCTGTATTCGAGCGTGGAGGACCTGGCCCGCTACGCGGCCTTCAACCTCGCCGCGTGGCCGGCCCGCGACGAGGCGGAGGTCGGGCCGCTGCGCCGCGCGACGGTCCGCGAGGCGCACGCGCTGGCGGTGTTGACGAGCTTCGCGGCGGCCTCGATCCCGGCCGCGCCGGCCCGCGTCCACATCTCCGGCAGCGGGCTCGGGTTCGGCGTGCAGGCGACCTGTCGCTTCGACCATGTGGTGGCCCTCGCCGGCAAGACCCTCAACTACCGCGCCTCGCTGCACATGCTGCCGGGCCGCGGGGTCGCGGTGATCCTGCTGAGCAACCAATCGTCGATCTCGAGCACCGTCCTGCCGACCGACGGCGCCCGGGTGCTCGACCTGCTGGCCGACACGGGCGCGCTCGAGCCGCGCCGGCCCGCGCCCGCGCCCGCGTTGACGCGCGCGGCTGGCGAGCTCGCGGCGCTCGTCGGGCGCTGGGACGACGCCGCCCACGCGCGGCTGTTCGCGCCCGACTTCCGCGACAGCAACCCGCCCGCGGCGCTGGCGGCCAAGTTCGCCGGGTGGCACGCCCTCGTGGGAACTTGCGGCGAGCCGCGGCTGGTGGCGATCGAGGACCCGCGCGCCGGCAGCTTCGAGGCGACGTGCGAGCGGGGCGTGCTCCGCCTCGAGCTCCGCGTCGCGCCGTGGGCCGGCGCGCCGGTCTCGAGCTTCACCGCCGAGGCGGCAGGCCTGGCCGCCGCGCCGGCGCTGGTCGAGGCCGCCGAGGGCACGCTGCGGCTGCTCCGGCGCTGGGACGAGCGCGAGTTCGTCCGCCTCCACGCGGCCAACTTCGATGCCGGACGCGCGCGCGCTGACTTCGCCGAGGCGGCCCGGCTGTGGGGGCGCTGCCGGCTCGGTCCGCCGCGCGTCCAGGGGCCGCTCGAGGCGACCTTCGCCCTGTACTGCGACGCCGGCGCGCCGACGCTGCGGCTGAAGCTGTCCGCCACCGCGCCGGCGAAGATCGTCGAGTTCAACCTCCGAGCGTCGAGCGAGGGGCCGTGCCAGTGAGGCGCGCGGTGCTCGGAGCAGAGGATGGCTTCAAGGGCATGTCCGTATGGGCATGTCCTTGAAGCCAGGGGCTTCGCCTACGGCTACTGCCGGGTGTGGGCGACGCCTCGCAGCTCGGAGGTGAGCGGCGGGGTGACTGCGGTCCAGCTCAGGCCGTCGGGGCTGTAGGCGATGTTGCCGCCGACGCCGACGGCGACGTGGCGCTGGCCGTCGCTGGCGACGTCGTTCAGGTTGGTCATGAACGGGGAGGCCCGCGCGAGCCAGGTGATGGCGTCGGCCGAGGCGAGGATCTGGCCGCCGCCGCCGACGGCGATCCAGCCGCCGGGGCCGTAGGTGAGGCCGCGCGGGTCGGCGGCGAGGTTGAACAGCGGGGTGTAATTCCAGGTCAGGCCGTCGCCCGAGTAGGCGCTCTTGATCGGGCCGAGCATGGCGAAGTTGGGGGCGCCGTGGCCGAGGGCGCTGTAGCGATCGCCGGTCGGGCTGCCGTCGACGCGCTGGACCCAGCCGACGCCGTCCTGCCAGTTGAAGGCGCCGAAGTTCATGGCGTCGGCCTGGTAGTTGCCGATGGCGACGAGGGTGACGCCGTCGCCGGCGAGGTCGACGAGCATGTGCTTGGGGGCCGGCAGGTCGGGCCGCGTCCAGGTGATGCCGTCGTCGGACTCGAGGGTCTCGGCGCCGACGCTGTAGTCGCCGCCGACGGCGATAAAGCGCGTGCCGTGCCAGCGCACGGCGTAGAGGTCGCGCGTGGACGGGCTCGAGGAGGCGCTCCACTCGACGCCGTCCTCGGAGTGGAGGATCTTGCCGGCCTGGCCGACGGCGACGTACATCTCGCCGCCGTAGGCGACGTCGTTGAGGGCGGTGGTGATGCCGGAGGTCGAGATGACCCAGTCGGCGCCATTGGTCGAACGCACGATGGCGCCGGAGTCGCCCACGGCGATGAAGAGGTCGGCGCCGGTCTGACCGCCGGTGCCGCTGTCACTGTCGGTCTCGCCCGCTGGCGGGAAGAAGATGCAGCCGGAGACGGCGAGGACGAACGACGCGACGGCGACGCGGAGCATGACCCGGCAAAGCTAGCCGCGCGCGCCTCGAGTGTCGAGGCGCGGCCCGGCGCGCCGGGCATCGCCGCTGCGAGCATGCATCACGCGCGACGTGAGGCTCCGGACCGGCGGCATCGGGAATAAAGGCGACCGCCCCGCCGACGGCGCGCGGGCGCACTGCAGACGGTGAATTCCCGATCCGCAGCGGCGGCCTGCGACCCGCGATCGGCTCGAGCTCGGACACATCGACGGCTCGCTCGCGAGGCGTTCGCGGAGGCGGGCGCGGTCCGGCGACTTCATGCGTCGCGCACTTCGGTTCGTGGTCTGCGGGCGTTGAGCTCCGGCGCGCCGTCGTCCGCGCTCCATCCGCGGACTTCGGCTCGTGACCTGCGGAGGTGTGTGGCGCCGGCGTTCGTGCGCCATTCCATGCGTCGCGGAATTCGGCGTGAAGCCTGCGGGAGGGGTTCTCCGGCGGATGTCCGCGGTCGGGTCGCGCGGCGCTGCGGACTTCAGCTCGTCGCCTGCGGGAGGCGGCGGGGGCGGCGGTAGGGGGTGTTCTCCAGCGGGTTGTCGCCGACCAGAGAGGGGCCGAGGAGGTGCTCCATCAGGTTGAGCAGCTCGATGCGCTCCTCGTCGGTGCCGCGGGCGCGGGCGAGGTCGTAGAAGAAGGCCGGGATGGTCAGCGCCATGAACATGCCGACGAGGCCCAGCTTGGCGCCGGTGATGCCGGTGAGGCCGAGCCAGGCCAGGCAGGTGGCCCACATGATCCAAAAGCTGGCCTGGCGGGCGAACGGGCCGCGGATGAAGCGGACCTGCACGTCTGTCCCTTGGGGCATGGGGACGAGGTCGGCCTCGAGGGTCATGCGCCGCATGACGGCCGGCCCGGTGTCGACCACGCCGGCGGTGAGGTTCTGGCAGACGCGAAATTTGCGCGGGCCGAGCTCGGCGAGGAACCGGCGGCGGGTGCGGCTGCGGGCCGGGAAACCCTCGAGGATCTGGATGTCGGCGTCGCCGCGGAGCCGCGCCAGGACCTCGGCGGGCGCGAGGTCGACGCGATAGGTGAGCGCTTCGGGCAGGGCGCGCAGGGGCACTTGCGCGTGAGTATTGGCGATTTCTCGGGCGCTCGCCACCCGCCCGGGGCACCGGCTCAGGAGCGCGCGATGCGGGCGTTGCGGCGCGGGCCGCTCGGCGCGGCCGCGGCGCGCTTCCACGGCCACCACGACTTGCGCGGCGGCTCGGCGGAGCGCTGGCGGCGGTCGGTCCGCGCGGGCCGCTCGGAGGCGGGGGCGCGGCTGCGCTGGTCGCTGATCCGCCACGGGCGCGGGCGGCGGGAGATCGAGAGCAGGACCCCGGTGGCGCCCATGCTGACCAGCAGCGACGAGCCGCCGTACGACAGGAACGGCAGGGTGATGCCCTTGGCCGGGATCACATCGAGGACCACCGAGATGTTGATCAAGGCCTGGAAGCCGAACAGGGCCGAGAGCGCGACGGCGAGGTAGGTGCCGAAGCGGTCCGGGGCGCCGCGGGCGGCCACGAGCCCGCGCCACACGAGCAGGCAGAACAGGCCGATCACGGTCCACACGCCGACGAGGCCGAGCTCCTCGGCGATGCTGGCGAGGATGAAGTCGGTGTGGTTCTCGGGCAAAAACCCGAGCTTCTGCCGGCCGGCGCCGAGGCCGAGGCCCCACGTGCCGCCCGAGCCGACGGCGATCAGCGACTGCTGGATCTGGTACGACTGTTCGCCCGAGAGGAAGTCGAGCAGGCGGCCCTTGCGGAAGCCGACGCCGACGATCTGCGACCAGGCGAGCGGCGCGGCCAGCATCATGGCGGCGACGACGTAGGTGATCCGCGTGCCGGCGACGAACAACGCGGTCAGCGTCACGGCGCCGAGGAGGATGGTGGTGCCGAGGTCCTTCTCGAGCAGGACCAGGACCATGGTCAGCGAGGCGACCAGCAGCGGCGGGAGGAAGCCGGCCTTGAAGCGGCGCACGCGCTCGCCCTGGCGGGCCAGCATGGAGGAGAGGAACATCGCCAAAAACACCTTGGCGAGCTCGCTCGGCTGGATGTTGATGCCGGGCGCGCGGATCCACCGGCGCGCGCCGTTGACCTCGTCGCCGACGGCGAGCACGAGCAAGAGGCCCATGAGGCCGATGCCCATCAGGTGCGGGGCGAAGCGGCGGAAGATCCGGTAGTCGAGCCGCGACGTGAGCACCATGACGGCGGTGCCGAGCGCGAACAGCACGCTCTGGCGGCCGAGGAAGTACTCCCAGTCGTGGTAGCGCACGCGCGCGGTGTAGACGCTGGCGCTGTAGACCATGACGAGGCCGAGGCAGGCCAGCGACATGGCGGCGAAGAACAGCCAGGGGTCCATGGCCCGCCGCTCCTCGCCCTCGTCCGCGACGAGCGACGGCGAACCCTCCGCGGGCTCGACGACGGGGTCGTCTCCCGGGTCCAGGGCCGCGGTCTCGCTCGGGGTCACGCCCAGCCCCTCGCACATGTGCGCGCGCGAGGCGAGTTTTCGGCGCAAACCGGGGGGTGCGCAGGTGCGCAGCGCCAGGTTGACAACGAGGGCGTGTCAACTTGACCCGCCTGCGTGCCCAAATGGCGCCGAGGCGGGTCTGGAGGGGCTTTTTGACGTTTTCGGCGGGGCCTTGCGCAAGCCGGGGGGGTCGCGTCATCCTCACGGACGTCCATGCAGCTCTCGCGTCGTCCGCTCCACGGCCTGTGCGTCGTGCTCGCAGTCTCGCTGATCGCGCCGCCCGTGGCCGCCAAGCCGGCGAAGAAGCAAGACGCCCCGATCGGGACCGCCAGCTCGAGCCGGCCGATCGACCCCGACATGCCCGACGCCGGCGACGAGGCGATCCCCGACGCCCCGCTCGAGGAGGGGCAGGTCGCCCCCGGCGCCCGCGCCACCTCGGGATCTGGCCCGAAGAACAGCTCGGGGATCACGATGTCGCGCAAGCCCAACGTCGGCAGCGACACGCTCGCCCTGCAGTTCGACGCCGAGGCGTCGGCCCGCTTCGACGAGGGCAATTACCGCGAGGCGGCCCGCATGTGGGTCAAGGCCCTCGACGCCCTGTCGGAGAACGAGTCCAACCACACCGTCCGCTCGGCCATGTTGCTCAACGCGGTCACCGCGTACGAGCAGCTGTACGTCGAGTCCGGTGAGGTCGACATGCTCAAGCGCGGGCAGCTCATCATCTCGGACTACCTGCGCGCCTGCAAAAAGCGCTACGGCTCGGCCTGCGACCGCTACCAGGAGACCGCCGACGCCCGCAAGCGCCTCGAAGAGCTGATGAAGCGCATCGAGGAGGCGCAGCCGAAGATCAAGAAGATCCCGCCCGAGATCGACACCGCGCCGGGCGGCCGGCCCTACAACCGCCAGATCGTCCAGCCGTCCGCGCCGCCGTGGATCGGCGCCGCGTTCGCGGTCGGCGTGGTGATGGGCGGCGGCGGCGCAGCGATGATCTACTGGTCGCGCACGCACGAGTTCAAGAAGAGCTCCGCCGAGATGCTGGCCGAGGGGACCGCCGAGTCGGCCAAGGTCGACTTCCGCGAGGAGGGCGACACCGGGACCGACACTGGCGATACGGGTGACACCGGCGACACCGGGGACACCGGCTCGACCGGCTCGGCGACGACGCTGATCGAGCTGGAGTCCAAGGTCCGCCGCGACCTGGCGACGGCCGCCGGCGTGTTCCTGGCGGCCGGCGGCCTCGGCCTCATCATCATGGCGTCGGTCAGGCTGGCCAAGCACCGCCGGATCAACCGCGAGCGCGCGTCGGTGCTGTCGGTGTTCCCGGCCCTCACGCCGGGCGGCGGCGGGCTCGGCCTCAGCGGCCGGTTCTGAGGGCCTGGCGCGGCTCTACGCGCCGCGCGGCGAGGGCTGTCCCTGGGGACATGTGGGGCTGCCCTCGCGGACAGGTCTCCGGGGCTGTCTCGGGGGACAGGTGCTCTCGCCTCGCGGAGCGGCGGGCGGGGCGTCTGTCCTCGCGGACATGTGAGGCAGCGGGCTCAGGGGCCGCGAGAGGTGCGGCCCCGGCCGCCGGGAGGCTTCCGCGCGGCCGCGGCCGGTGCTAGGGTCCCGGGCGATGGAATTGCGGACGATCAGCGAGAGCCGCTGCTTCGGCGGCGTACAGGGGACCTACAGCCACGCGTCGACGGCGACCGGGACGGAGATGCGGCTGTCGGTGTTCGTGCCCGAGCAGGGCCGCTCGCGCGCGCTGCCGGCGGTCATCTACCTGTCCGGGCTGTCCTGCACCGAGGAGAACTTCACGGTGAAGGCCGGGGCCCAGCGCTACGCGGCCGAGCTCGGTCTCATCGTGATCGCCCCCGACACGAGCCCGCGCGGCCCGAACGTGGCCGACGACCCGGCCTACGACCTCGGCCAGGGAGCGGGCTTCTACGTCGACGCGACCGAGTCGCCGTGGGCGCCGCACTTTCGCATGTACTCGTACGTGGCCGAGGAGCTGCCGGCCCTGATCGCCGACCGGTTCCCGCTGCGCCCCGGGGCGCTCGGGATCATGGGCCACTCGATGGGCGGCCACGGGGCGCTGGTCCTCGGCCTCCGCGAGCCGGCGAAGTTCGCGTCGGTGTCGGCGCTGGCGCCGATCGCCACGCCGTCACAGGTGCCGTGGGGCACCAAGGCGTTCTCGGCGTACCTCGGGCCCGATCAACAGCGCTGGCGCCCGTACGACGCGACCGCGCTGGTCGAGGACGGCCACCGCCGCGACGACCTCATCCGCATCGATCAGGGCGAGGCCGACAAGTTCCTCGGCGAGCAGCTCCGCCCGGAGGTGTTCGCCGCCGCCTGCGCGCGCGCGCGGCAAGCGGTCGAGGTCCATCACCACGCGGGCTACGACCACGGGTACTTCTTCGTGGCGACGCTGATCGGCGACCACCTGCGCCACCACGCCCAGCTGCTGGCGGGCCGCTGAGCAGCCCGCCTTGCAACGCCACGAGGCGGGCAACCGGCGCTGAAACTTCGCAGCGACTTGCGCTCGGGTCGCTGATCGATTCGGCGCGGCCCAAATGGAGGCGCAGTGCAAGCTTGCCTCGCCGAGATCGACCGAACGGGTCAACGCGACACCGGAGCTCGTCTCGAGCGCGCCCTGCAAGGAAGCCGGCTTCTGAAGCAGCTTCTTTAGTGCGAGCGTCTCGCGCCTTGGCTCGAGGACTGCGTCACGCACGAGACCCACCGCGAGAGCCACTCCCCGTCGTATCGGCGGACCTCGGGTGACGACCGCGCTTGACTGGCTAGTAGGGCGGTGGACATGCCCCAAGGGACATGCCCGTGACGGCATGTCCTGGCGGGCATGTCCCGCGAGCCAGCCGCCAGCTCAGGAGACGGCCTTGCGCAGGGCGAGGTAGGCGTCGCTCAGCATCCACACGCACAGGTCCTGGGCGTTGCGGCTGAGGACGATGCGCTGCTTGATGTTGCCGTTGGCGAAGCCGTCGAGGAGGCAAGCGGCGGACAGGACGCCGGCGACGTCGCCGGACAGCAGCAGGGCCATGCGCAGGTCGGTGGTGAGGGTGGCGCGGGCGGTGGCGGCCGGCTCGAAGTGGTGGCTCGAGAGGGCCTGGCAGACGCGCAGCAGCGGGCGGCGCTGGCGGCGGGGCAGGTTCTTGCCGAGGTTGTTGGCGACGTCGCGGAGGCGACGGGCGTCGGGGTCGGCGGTGATGGCGTTGAAGACCTTCGTGACCTCGAAGCTCGCCGCGATCATGAGGTCGAGCTCGACCGGCACCAGCGAGCGCACGCGGCCGCCGCCGAGGGCCCGGCGGGCCAGGGCCAGCGCCCCGAGGCCGCGCCAGCTGATCGGGTCGCCGCGCAGCCACAGGTTGACGCCGAGGCGCAGCGTCGGCTCCTCGCCCTCGTCGAGGACGGCGACGGTGTTGTTGATCGAGGTGGCGCGCATCGCCATGTCCTCGATGCCGAGCAGGCGACACCACTGCTGCAGGTTGTTGCGGATCGCGCCGGTGTCGACGTTGGGCGGGACGGGCACCGTCTCGTCGCCGTTGAGGCCGGTGAACTCGGGGAACATCCGGTCCATCGCCGTCTCGACGCAGGTCAGCAGGTCGTTGATGTCGGGCAGCTCGCCCGGGGCGAACAGCAGCTGGCGGAGGGCCGGCGTGGCGAAGGCGGCCTGCAGGCCCTGGGCCGAGGCGGGGCGCATGAAGCCGTCGGGCAGGCCGATCGACTCGCCGGGCTCGAGCGCGTGGACGAGGAGGCGGGCCATCTGCGCCAGGCCCGGGTTGGGCCGGTTGGCGACCTCGGCGAGCAGGCGGATGTCGCTCGGGTTGAGCGCGCCGCGGCCGATGCCGCCGAGCATGGCCAGGCGGATCGGCTCGAGGAAAGTGGAGACGCGCTCGGTCTGGCCGAGCCGCTCGAGCAGGCGGGTGAGCAGGAGGATCGTGGTGCGGTTGCCGGGCCCGAGCTCGGCGGCCCGCTCGACGGCGGCCAGCGCCTGGGCCTCGCGACCTGGCACTTCGGCCAGGAGGCTGGCGCGGCGGAAGTAGAGCTCGTGCAGGCGATCGGGGTCGCGCTCGCGGGCGCACAGGCGATCGAGCAGCTCGGCGGCCTCGGCGGGCTGACCTGTCCGTTCGAGCAGGCCGGCCATGAGGGTGATGGCCCGCGGGTCGTCGCCGCGCGAGGCGAGGACGATCCGGCCGTGCTCGAGCGCGCGGGCGAGGGTCTCGGGCGCGCGGGCGAGGTAGCCGGCGAGGATCAGGCGCAGGTCGACGGCCGAGGGATCGGCGGGGTCGTAGAGCGCGAGCAGCTGCTCCATGACGCGCGCCGACTCGGCCTCCTTGCCGAGCTGCTGGTAGCAGCGCACGAGGCCACGGAGGGCCTGCTTGCCGTCGGGCCGGGCCTGGGCGGCGACGGTGAAGTAGGCGAGGGCGTCCTCGTCGCGGGTGCTCTGCTCGCCGAGGTAGACGCCGAGCTCGTAGCGCAGGCCGGCGTCGCTGATCCGGCCGAACACGGTGCGCAGGAGGTCGAGCGCGGGCTTGGGCTCGGGCAGCTGGCTGGCCAGCGCGCGGGCGAGGCCGATGGCGTCGCGGTAGTGCGGATCGCGGCCGAGGATCTGGCCGAGCAGGCCGAGCGCGACCTCGGCGTCGGCGGGCTTGCCGGTGTTGCCGGCCCGCACCGCGGCGTCACGCGCCTCGGCCATGAGGGTGTGGACGCTGACCGCCTTGGTCTTCGGGGCGGCCGACTCGCGCGCGGCGCCGGAGGAGACGCGCTGCAGGCCGAGCTCGGCCGGGGCCAGCGAGGGCATGGCCCGCAGCGCGGCGCGGTAGGCCCGCTGGGCCTCGTTGACTGCGCCGGCCTGTTCGAGCAGCTCGGCGCTCTCGAGGTAGAAGATGGCCCGCTCGCCGTCGCTCTGGGCCCGCACCGCCCGCGCGCCGACGGCGTCGGTCATCGCCAGCGGGTTGTTCGGGTCGGACAGCAGGCCCTCGAGCAGGCGCACCGCGTAGGGGTTGCCGGGGTCCTCGCGCAAGGCGCCGAGGATCGCGTTGGCCGCGAACTCGCGGTCCTCCGGGGCGGCGGAGCGCAGCAGGACCTCGGCCGACTCGACCAGCAGGGTGGCCTTGTAGTGGGTGTCCTCGCTGACGCGCGCGAGCCGGAGCCGTTGATTCGGCAACGACTCGGTGTCGCCGGTCTTGCGCAGCAGGTTCTTGTACTCGCGCAGGAGGATGGCGTCGTCGGGGGTGTGCTCGATCGCCTCTTCGTAGGTGCGCCGGGCCTCGTCGAGGTTGCGCTCGGCGAGGTGCAGGCGCGCGAGGTGGACCAGCACGCCGGCCTTGGCCGGGCCGCTCAGGTGCTGGCTCTGATCCTCGAGCAGGCGGACGAGGTTGGCGACGTCGCGGTTGGCGACCAGCAGCCGGCGCGCGCGCTCGCTGGCGAGGCCGTGCAGCGGCTGGACGGCGAGCGCGGCCCGGTAGTGCTGCAGGGCCCGATCCTCGTCGACGAAGGCGGTGTCGGACTCGGGCCTCGCGTCCTTGCGCGCGAGCGTCTCGGCGAGCAGGCCGAGGCGGTAGTGATAGTCGGCCAGGAGCGCGGGGCTGTGCGGCAGGTCCTGGGCGCGCAGCAGGTCGTAGGCCTCGCGCACGCGGCCGTTGGCCGACAGCAGCTGCAGCAGGGCCTCGCGCGCGGGCACGAGGTCGGGGTTCAGGCGGTAGGCGCGGGTGAGGTAGTCGATCGCCCGGTCCATGTCGCCGACCTCCTCGAAGCAGATCCGGCCGGCCTTGAGCGCGAGCACGGCGGGGTCGCTGGTGGGGTCGAGCTCGGGCTCGTGCAGGCGCAGGAGGTCGTCGAGGTCGCCGCTGTCGCGGTAGATCCGGGCCAGGGCCCGCAGCGCCGGGGTGTAGCCGGGCGTCATCGCCAGCGCCCGCTCGTAGGCCTCGCGGGCCGCGGTGCGCTGCTTGAGGTGGAACTCCTGGGCCTCGCCGAGCTCGACGAGGATCGCCGTGCGGGCGGTGTTCTCCTCGAGGCGATCGACGAGCAGCTGCAGGGTGCCGATCAGCACCGGCGTGCGGCCGTGGGTGCGGCACAGGCCGGCGAGCTGGTAGAGCGCGAGCACGTCGTCCTGATCGAGCTGGGCGATCTCTTGCAGCGTGGCGATAGCGAGGTCGACGTCGTGCAGCTCGTTCTCGGCGATGGCGGCGATCCGGCGCAGCGCGGCCAGGCGCTCGCTGCCCTCGGTCGACTCTCGCGCCTGCCGCTGCAAGGTGGCGGCGGCCTGGGCCCAGCGCCGCATCTTCTCGTAGACGCTGCCGAGCGCGCGCAGGCAGTGGGCGCTGCGCGGGTCCTCGGCGACCGCGAGCTCGTAGACCTCGGCGGCGCGCGGCAGGTTGCGCTCGAGCTCCTCGTGGACGAAGCCGAGGCGCACGAGGATCGCGGCCCGCTCGGCGCCGTGCGGCTGGTGCTGGGCCCACTCGGTGAGGTGGGAGACGAGCGCCGGGATGTCGCCGGTGGCCCGCAGGATGTCGGCCAGCGCCTGCCAGACCCACCGCTGCTCGGGCAGGTGCGTGCGCACGAACCGGAGGTCGATCTCGAGGCGGCGATACGCGGCGGCCTCGTCGTCGCTGAGCGCGTCGGGCTGGACGTCGTCGTCGCCGCCGTCCTGCAGGCGGCGCAGGGTGCCGTCGTCGCTCATGGCGCTCTGACGGGCGGCCAGCGGGGTGGCGCTCCAGCGCATGCGGGCGATCTGCTCGCGCACGATCGCCTGCTCGCGGGTGTCGTCGAGCAGCGGGGCGAGGCGCGCCAGGATCTCGATGTAGTTGGGGTCGGGCTCGCCGCCGTGGCGCGCCAGGGCCTGGCCGGCGAGGGCGTAGGCGAGGGCGTCGAGCAGGCCCTGGGCGGCCGACTCGTCGGCGCTGCGATCGAGCCAGGCGCGCACGTCGGCGAGCAGCGGCGCGGGCACGGGCTCGCTGCCGAGGACGACGACCGCGAGCTGCAGCGCGGTGGCGGCGGTGATCGGATCTTCGGCGAGGCCGGCGAGGCGGCGGTACAGCTCCGACAGCGCCGAGGGGGTGCCGCCGCCGTCGTGGCGGATGGTGCGGATCAGGCGGCGCAGCGCGGTGGCGTTGGTGGGGTCGTCGTTGTGCGCGAGCTCGAGGTAGCTCCGCCGCTGGCGCGGGTCGTCGGTGACGTGGGCGAGGTCGAGGCGCCGGGCGGCGCGCAGGCTCGGCAAGTCGATCTTGCGCACGTTGGTCGCCAGCAGCCGCTGGGCGTCGCCGTGGCGCTTGAGCAGGATCGCGGCGTCGACCGCGAGGGCGACCGCGATCGGGTGATCGGGCATGATCACGAGCGCGGCCTGGTAGCTGGCGTAGGCGCGGCCGATGTCGCCGGTGGCGTCCTCGATCCGCTGGCCGTGCTCGATCCACGCGGCGAGGCGCACGGCGGGCGGCTGACTGGCGTCGCTGGCCTCGTGGAACAGCTCGGCCAGCTCGGCCGCGAGGTCGGCCCGGACCGCCTGCACGGCCCCGGCGACCTGACGCACCGCGGGGCTGCCGGCCGCGAGCACGTCGTCGCCCTCGATCAGGCCGAGGCGCTCGCGCTGGACTCGACCTGTCTCTCCGGTCAGGGCGGCGCGCAGGTCGGGGCTCTGCTCGCGCGCGGCCTCGGCGGCCAGGACGTCGGCGAGCAGCCACCAGTCGACCGCGGGCAGGGCCAGCGCGCCGGGGGCGAGCGGGAGGTCGAGCGGCCAGAAGGCGTCGGGCAGGTCGAGCAGCGACGGCGGGGGGCCGCTGCCGGTGACGCGCTCGGCCGGGGCAGCGCCCAGGTCGAGCGGGCGACCGCACTCGTCGAGAGGGAGGGGCTTGCGCGGGCCGGTCATGCGGGGAGCTCCTCGACGTCGCTCAGCTCGAGCTCGAGCTCGACGTTGTAGCCGAGGGCGCGTCGCAGCGCGAGGTGCTCCTCGGACACGAGGTAGGCGACCAGGGCGGCGGCGCGGGGGATGGCGAGGCTGGGGGCCTGCGCCGCGTCGGAGCCGGCGGGACGGGCGGCCAACCGGCGCAGCGGCACCCGCGGGTCGCCGCAGGCGATCGCGCCGGCCCGATCCTCGCCCTGACGCAAGGTGTCCCGAAGGACAGGCATGGAGAACTGCTGGAGGTTGCGCGCCAGGACCTCGGCGTCGTCGCCGAAGTCGACGGCCACGCCGGCGCCGGCGAGGCCCTCGATGATCGCGTCGGAGACGCTCTCGTCGCGCGGGTGGATGTCGTCGAGCTCGACGCCGGCGCAGCTGGCGAGGCCGTGCATGACCGCCATCACGCCTTCGTCCTCCATGGCGTGGTGGAGGTGGTCGCCGCCGGTCGACAGGCGGAACAGCGCCCGCCCGAGCGCCTCGCGCGAGCCGGGCGAGAACGGGGCGCTGTTGATCTTGCGGCCGATCAGCAGCACCGGCGCGGTGCCGACGTGGGCGACGACGCCGTTGTCGTCGCTCGGGTTGAGGAACAGCAGCGGATCGCCGACGCCGAGGGTGCGGGCCAGCGCGCGGGTGACGACGGCGACCGAGCTGGCGGCCGGCAAGCTGTGGCGCTGCGCCAGGTTGACCGGCGGCGGCGGAGCCCCCGGGATGCCGGACATGTACTTGACGCCAGCTTGCAAGAGGTGCACTGCGGCGGCGCAGGCGGGGTCGTCGACGGTGAAGAACGGCTGCGGCTTGTCGGGCGCGGTCGGCAAGGGCCACGGCGCCGGCTGCAGGACCTCGCAGCGTCGGCTGGTCGGGACGAGATCGGGGTCGACGGTCTCGAGCACCGCGGCGCACACGTAGACGCCGCCCGACTCCTCGGCGGCGTCGAACAGGCGCAGGAGGCCGGCGATCGGGTCGGCGTCGACGGCCTCGGCGTCGGGCCGGCCGCCCTTGTGCGGGCGCACGAGGCCACGGTCGCGCAGGAGGGCCCGCTGGGCGGCGATGCCGGCTTGCAGGGCGACGCGGGCCTCGTCGGCGCGGCCGAGTTCGATGAGCAGGGCGTGCAGCTCGAGGATGACGTCGGTGTTGGCGGGGCGCAGGCGCAGCAGCTCGCGCAGCAGGGCGGCGGCCTCCTCGGGCCGGCCGCGGACGCGGCGATCGATGTCGGCGAGGGCCCGCAGGCTGCGCACGCGCTCGTCGGCGTCGCCGAGCTCGAGCAGGCGCTGCAGCACCTCGACGCGCTGGTCGACGGTGCCGATCGCAGAGGCGATCCGATCGGCGGCCCGCAGGGCGACGAAGGCCTGGAAGCCGCCGCGGCTGGCGGCGAGGTAGTGCTCGAAGGCGGCGTCGGGGGCCCCGTTGCGCTCATGCGCGTCGGCCAGCAAGAACTCGAGCACGGCCCGCAGCTCGGGCGAGGTCTCGCGCTGGAGGGCCTCCTGCAGCTGGCCCACTGCCTCGCCGCCGCGGCCGGCGCGGGCGTAGAGGCGGGCGAGGTCGACGCGCAAGGCGACGTGCTCGGGGAACGAGCCGACGGCCCGCTCGAGCAGGCCGGTGGCGCCGTGGTTGCCGTCGCTGACCTCGACGATGCGGGCGATCGCGCGGGCGGCCTCGGGCGTGAGGGACTTGGCGGCGATGAGGGCGTCGAAGCGACGGGTGAGGGGGCCGAGCAGCGGCTGGGCGCCCTCGCGGCCGTGCTGCTCGCGGGTCCGCCACAATGCGGAGAAGGCCGGATCGGAGGTGGGCTCGATGTCGAGGGCGCGGGCCAGGGCGCGCCAGGCCCGGGCCGGATCGCGGGCCCGCACCGCGAGCAGGCCGGCGCGCACGCACAGCGCGTGCTGATGGGCCGGATCGCCGACGAGGAGGGCGATCTGGGCCAGCAGGTCGGCGGCGACGACGAGGTCGGCCGGGGCGCCGCGCTGCTCCATCAAGCAGGCCTTGGCGTGCAGGGCGGGCAGGTACTTGGGCCAGGTGACGAGCGCGGCGTTGAGGCGCGACAGGGCCTCGTCGAGATCGCCGACGCGGACGTAGAGGTCGGCGCTGCCGCACAGGAGGGCGGCCCGCTCGACGTAGTCCTTCTCGCCGGCGGCGGCGGTGTTGAGCTCGGCCGCGGCGCGACGCGTGGGCGCGAGGTTGCGGCGCGCGGCGATGCGGGCCTGACCGCGGCGCGCCTGGTCGTAGCGCGGATCCCTGGCCAGGATCTCGGCGTAGCCAGTGTCGGCGGCGTCGAGGTCACCGAACGACTCGGCGGCGCGGGCGGCCCGGTAGCGCAGGCTGTGGCTGAAGGTGAGCTCGCCCGACTCTTCGGCCGCAGTGATCGC
Source organism: Nannocystis sp. RBIL2 (assembly GCF_026626745.1). GTDB lineage: Bacteria > Myxococcota_A > Polyangia > Nannocystales > Nannocystaceae > Nannocystis. The sequence continues at coordinate 470,486 of NZ_JAPNJW010000001.1, read as the reverse complement.
CAGCGCGGCGGTCATGCCGGCGCGCACGAGGTCGGGGCGGCGGCTGAAGCGGGCGGCGCGGGCGAGCCGGAGCTGGGTGTTGAGGTCGCGCGGGCGGGCCTCTGCGGCGGCCTCGAGGTACTGCACGCCGAGCGCCGGCGAGTCGGACAGCTCGGCCAGCAGCAGCGCGGCAGCCTGACGGTTGCCGAGGCCGCGCTCGTGGGCCAGCGCGCCGCGAGCGGCGACCCGCAGCTCGGCGCCGTCGCCGTTGGCGGCGCAGTGCTCGAGTAACGTCGTCCAGCCGCCGCCGAGGCTCGGCCACTGCGCGAGGGCGCGGCGCAGCTCGCCGGTGGCCTGCTCGGCCTGGCCGGGGTCGGCCCAGATCCCGGCGGGATCGGAGGCCCGCACCAGCGCGGCGCGATAGATGAGCAGGGCGCGGGCTCGCTGGCCGCGCGACAGATCGAAGTGACGCGCGAGGTAGCCGAGCAGCGCGTCGGTGCGCCCGAGCGCGGCGGCCAGGCGCTCGCCGGTGTGCAGCGTCGAGAGGTGTTCGGGCCAGGTCTGAAGGACCAGGTCGACCTCGTCGAGCGCCTGCGGCAGCTCGCCGAGCGCGAGCAGGCGGTGGATGATCTCGAGGTGCAGCGACAGCCGCTGCGCCGGATCGACGGCGCGCTGCAGGCGGCGGCGCAGCAGGTCGATGATGCCGACGTCGTCGCCGCGGTCGCGGAGGATCCGCTCGAGCAGCGCGAGCGTCGGCGGGTGGTCGGGGACCTCCTCGAGCGACTCCTGCAGGCTGGCCTCGGCGTGGCCCGTGTCGCCCATCTGCAGCGCCAGCTCGGCGCTGCGGAACAGCAGCTTGGCGCGCCGCAGCGGGCTGATGGTCAGCTTGATCTCCTGCTCGGTGACCTGCAGCAGCTCGCGCGCGCGGCCGGCCTTGGCGAGCAAGCGGGCCAGCTGCTGCAGCGACGGCAGGTGCTCCGGGAACTCCTTGAGCAGGGCGACGAGGCACTTGATCGCGGCCGACGGATCGCCCTGGCGCTCGTGAAGGCGGGCGAGGATCGACAGCAGGAACACGCGGCGCGGGCCGCCGACGCCGCGTTGCAGCTCGCCGTTGTAGAGCTCGCGCAGGCCGTCGAAGCGGCCGAGCTGGAGGAGCACGCGCTCGAGGCGATCGAGCGCGGGGCGGTAGGTCTGCGACGAGGCGACGGCCTCTTCGTAGAGCTGGCGGGCGCCCTCGAGCTCCTTGAGGTGCTCCTCGAGCACCTGGCCGGCGCGCAGCTGGGCCTGGGCGCGCTCTTCGGGGCTGAGGCCGGCGGCCTCGGCGGTCGCGACCTGGAGCTTCAGCAGCTCGAGCAGCTGGTGCCACGACTCGTTGGCGATGAGGTAGCGGCCGGCGTCCTCGAGCGCCGGGGTGTGGCCGGGGAACAGCTTGAGCGCGCGGCGCATGGCGCCGAGGCCCTCGCTGACGCGGTCGAGGCGGATCATCGCCAGCTTGCCGAGGCGGTAGAACAGCTCGGCCTCGGTGCCGGGGTCGGAGCCGCCGATGGCCTTGAGCTGGCCGGCGCAGGCCTCGACGGCGACGTCGTAGCGGGCCGTCGCCATCGCCAGCTCTTCGAGGTTGCGCCACAGGCTGAAGTTGTCGGGCTGCAGCTTGGCGGCCGCGTGCAGCAGCGAGACGGCGCCGGCTCGCTCGCGGACCTCGCGCAGGACCAGGCTGGCGCGGGCCAGCGGGCCGGCGCGCTGCTCGGGCGGACGGGCGTCGGCCTCGGCCTCGAGCGCGCGCAGCATCAGCTCGGCGTTGCCGGCGGCCTCGGCGACGCGGAACAGGTCTTGAATGAGGAGGAGGTTGCCGGGCTGCTCCTCGCCGGCGGCGATCAGCAGGGCCGCGGCGAGGTTGAGGTCGCCGCCCTGGCGGGTCTCGAGCACTGCGAGGTCGCGCGCGACGGCGGCGACGGCCCGCGGGTCGTGCAGGACCTCGAGCTGCGCCTCGAGGTTGGCGACCAGCGCCATGAGGTTGCCCTGCACGAGGGTGACGGCCTCGACCGAGCGCAGCACCGCGAGGTCCTTCGGGGTCGCGCGCAGGGCCGCCTGATAACACTGCAAAGCGGCGGCGCGATCCTTGAAGTGGGTCTCGACCAGCTGACCTCGCTCGCGGTAGAGCGCCGCCGCCTCGCGCGGGTGGCGAGTGGCGCGGATCTCGAGATCGAGGTAGCGAACGGAGTTGCGGATGTCGCCGCGCCGGAGAAAGATCCGGTAGAGGAGGCGCATCGCCGGCCGCAGGTCCGGCACCAGCTCCAGGGCGTGGGCCAGCAGGCGCTGGGCCTCGCCGTCCTCGCCGCGTACGACACACCAACGCGCACACGTTACGGCGACCACAGCCCGGAGTTGCGGCTCACTCGTCGGTGTCCGCGACAGCACCTGCAACATCTCGAGCAGGGGCATCTCGGCGGTTTCGGGCATCGCTCGGGCGCAGTCTACACCGGGGCGCGCGGCCGGAATACCTAGGACAGGGCGTGGGAATAATCGTCGAGGGTGTAGGTGTGGGGCTCAGACCCGCCCTGCGCCCGCCGCTGCGCCAGGAGATCGACGATCAGGGCGATCGTCTCGAAGCGCGTGGTCAGCGTATAGAATTGATCCTCGGGGACGGGCGGGACGGCCATCAGCCGCTCCTCGATGAAAGCGGCGTCGCTGGCCCCGTCGGGCTCGTTGCCGCCCCGGATGTCGAGGTGCAGGCCGCAGTCGACGTCCTCGTCGTCCGGTTCGCGGCCGAGGATCGCGGACAGCGCGAGCGCGACCGGCGTGAAGTGGAGGTAGGCGGCGCCGAGCAGGAGGCGAAACCCTCGCGGCTCGCCGGCGCGGCCCACCCAGGTGCCGCCGAACTCGCGCCGCACAAGCTCGCCGAAGTAGGCGCCGGCCGACGCGGCCAGGAGGTCGAGGATCGGCGCGCGCGTCTCGCTGCGGGCGAGGCCGAGGTAGTGGTCGAGGAAGGCCAGCGAGGTGACCGAGCCGTCGAGCTCGACGCCGAGGGCGCGCTTCACCTGCTCGCGCAGCTGTCGGTCGAGATCGCCCAGGACGGCGTCGAGCGCGGCGGCGTCGGGGCCGGAGGTCCGGGGGGTCGCGTCCGGTGGGGTCGGGGGCGTGTCGGTCATCGGCGCGGCAGCTTTACACCGTCCGCGGGCGGACGCTATGGTCGCGCGCGTGTCGAATCAAGGCGACTGGAGCTGGTCCGAGGAGGCCCTCTATGCGTGCCCGTGCGGCTCGCTGGTGGCGGCCCGAAGGTGGCGCTGGCTCGATCGTCAGGCACGGCCCGAGCTGGTGGCGACGCTGCGGGCCAGCGGACCCCTGGTAGGCGCGTGTTCGCGCTGCCGCCGCCCCGCGACCGGCGGCGGAGCGTGGCTCGAGGTAGATCCGGACCGCGGCGCCGCGACCCTGGTGCTGAGCGCCGACAGGCGCGGAGATCTGATCCCGGCGCTGCAGGCCCACCTGGCCGCGCTGCAGGCCCGGCCGGAGCTGGCGGCGCCGTGGCTGCTGCAGCCCGCGGTGGCGTTCGTGCCGGTGCCGCCGCCGTGGGCCGAGGAGGCCGACGAGGCGGCGCTCGAGCTGTCGCCGTGGCCGGGCCCGGCGCTCGGCTCGCGGGCCCAGGACTCGGGGGTGCGGGCCAGCGAGCCGGCGCGCGGCCACGACGAGTCGGCGCCTGGCTCGGCGGCCAGGGCCGAAGAGGCAGGTTCGAAGGGGCATGTCCCGGCGGCCAGGGCCGAAGAGGCAGGTTCGAAGGGTCATGTCCCCGGGGGCAAGAGCGCGGGCGACGGCGGGCGAGGCGAGAGCTCGGGGCCGAGCGACGCGGCGCGGACGCGGCGGCGCGAGGGCTCGGGGCCGGTGGCGGCGAGCGACGGCCGGCGGCGCGAGAGCTCGGGGCCGAGCGACGGCGTGACGGCGCGACGGCGCGAGGGCTCGGGCCCGGTCGAGGCGGTCCTCGGCCGCGGGCGCGAGGGCTCGGGGCCGAGCGACGCCGACGCGAAGGGCCCGCCGCGGTCCGGCCGCGACGCGAGCCTGGCCGAGTCGGTGCTGCAGGACACGTTCCCGGGCCGCCGGCGCGGGCGCTCGGCCGAGGACATCGGCCTCGAGGAGTCGGGCAGCCTGGTGTCGGCGGCGCGGCGCTCGTTCGAGGCCAGCGGCCAGGCGGCAGGCAAGCGCGAGGAGCCGGCGGGGCGGCGGCTCGAAGGGACAGGGTCGAACGGCCAGGACGCCGCGGGAGCAGGTCGGCGGGCGGACTCGGCCGGTGACGCGGTGCGGCGGCCAGCGGCGGTGCTCGAAGGGACAGGTTCGAACGGACAGGACGCTTCGGGCATGTCCGGTGGGGCAGGTCGGCGGGCGGACGGGGTCGGCGACGCGGTGCGGCGGCCTGCGGCGGTGCTCGAAGGGACAGGTTCGAACGGACAGGACGCTTCGGGCATGTCCGGTGGGGCAGGTCGGCGGGCGGACGGGGTCGGCGACGCGGTGCGGCGGCCTGCGGCGGTGCTCGAAGGGACAGGTTCGAACGGACAGGACGCTTCGGGCATGTCCGGCGGGGCAGGTCGGCGGGCGGACGGGGCCGGCGACGCCGTGCGGCGGCCTGCGGCGGTGCTTGAGGGCGCGGGCGGAGCGGACGAGTCCGGGCGGCGACCGACCGTGGGCCTCGAGGCGACGGACGGCCCCGCGACGCGGCGGCCTGCGGCTGTGCTGGAAGGGACGGACGGGCCCGCGACGCGACGACCCGCGGCGGTGCCGGAAGGGGTGGACGGCCCTTCGACGCGGCGGCCCGCGGCGGTGCTCGAGGCGACGGACGGACCGTCGACGCGACGGCCCGGGGCTGTGCTGGAAGGGACGGACGGACCTTCGACGCGGCGGCCAGGTGCGGTGCTCGAAGGGACAGGTCTGAACCGACAGGACCCAGGGGCCATGTCCGCGGGGACAGGTCGGCGCGACGAGCCGAACCGGACGGCCGACGCCGATCCCGAGCGCTCGGCGCTGCGGGCGGCGGTGGCCCGCGCGTTGACGCCGTCCGCGCCGGAGACCCCGCGGCCGGCGGCGGTGCTGCCGGGCCCGACGGCCGAGGCGAGCGCGGCCGACAGCAGCGGGACGTGGTCGCGGCGCCAGGTCGAGGCGGCCGACGCAGCGGCCCGGCGCAGCCTCGAGGGCGCGGACAGCCGCCAGGTCAGCGACGCGGCGGTGACCGGGACCTGGCCCAAGCGCCAGATCCTGGAGGGGCCGGGCGACAGCGGGCCCGGCTGGCCGCGGCTGCAAGAGGAGCCGCCGCGCAGCAATCGGCCGGGCAGGGCGCCGGCGGCCCCGCCGGTGCGCCTCGGCAGCGACGTGCAGCGGGCGGCGCTGGCCAGCCTCGGCCGCGACGGCGGGGCGGTGCAGGTGACCGCCAACGTCAACGAGGCGACCGCCCGGGTGTGGGCGACGGTGCCGCTCAAGGTGCGGCCGATCCACCTGCGCGGGCTCGGCTACCCGCTGGTGGGGGTGCGCGTGGTCGCCGACGCCGGCGGCGAGGCGCTGGTGATCGACGCGGTGGTCGATGTCGGCGAGCCGATGACGCTCGACCTCTTCAAGCAGCTGACGCGGGAGTTCAAGATCCGCCTGGCGCTGCCGGGGCACCAGCGCGAGCTGCTGGCGCCGGAGCTGCAGCGCAACGCGGCGTCGTGCCTGGAGAGCGCGCAGGCGCAGCTCGGCACCGGCGAGTTCCCGCCCGACGCGTACCGCACCGCCCGCGAGCTGCTGGCGGGGCGCAACGCGGCCCAGCGGCTCGAGCCGGCGCGCACGCCGCTCCCGGAGTCGCTGGCCGAGACCTGCCGCGACTCGGCGGGGGCGGCCTGGCTGGCGCTCGAGCGCCTCGACCAGGGATCGCGCAAGGAGAACCTGGCGCGCCTGCTCGAGGTCGACGGGCTCAGCGTCGACACGTACGAGAAGATCCGCTCGGCGGTGTTGGCGGCGGCGATCGAATTCGGGCTGCCGGCCCCGGCCCGCTTCTGGCGCCGCTGGCTCGGGTCCGACCAGGCGCGCGACACCGGTCCCTTCGTGCAGAAGCTCATCGCGGCCCGCACGGCCTCGATCGCCCGCGGTGAGGACCTCAGCGCCGAGCAGGCCGAGGCCGCCTGGCGCGGGATCCTCGACCTGTGCCACCACAAGGATTTGACCCCGCCGCCGGAGCTGTCGAAGGCGCTCGGGCTCGGCAAGGTGACGACCGGCCGCCGCGCCAGCCAGCCCCAGATCAAGGCGGCGGCGGAGGTGACCTCGCCGGTGCAGGAGGCGCGGTCCCAGGCGCGGCTGCGCGAGCTGGCCGCCCGCCTCCGCGGCGCGCCCAGCGACGGCGACGTCCGGGCGGTGATCGGCAACCTGCCGGAACTCTCCGAAGCGGACGTCGCCAGTCTGCTTCCGGCCCTGGCGGAGCTCGGTTCGCGGGTCGGGCCGGAGCTGCTGGCCTGCGTCCGCGCCCCCCAACGCCATGTGCGCCAGGCCGCGGCCATCCTGCTGGGCCACCTCGGCGAGCGCAAAGCCGAGGGCCCGCTGGTGGCGATGCTCGGCGACGAACCCAGCGCCGGGTGGGTCGATGCGGCGCGCGCGCTGGGCAACCTGGGGCCCCGGGTGGTGGGGCCGCTGTGCAGCCTGCTCCGGAGCGCCCCGACCAGCCGCAAAGAGGTGGTGGGGGCGCGGGTCGCCCGCGCGCTGGCAGAGCTCATCAAGGCCGATGGCGCGGGCCCGGGCGGCTCAGGCCGGGTGGCGGTCGAGAATTTGCTGGAGGTCGGAGACCCCTCGGTATCCTCCGCGGCCCGGCGCGCGCTTGCTACACTGGGCGCCGTGCGGGACGAGGTCGATGGCGACGAGGCCGAAGCGTCACGCCGTTTCTCTCGGCTGGCGTCGGACGCGATCGCGCCCGAGATCGACGCCGCCGAAGACGACGAGATCGACGAAGTCGAAGTGGAAGTCGGGGACTGATGCGCTACGGGATCTTCAGTGATGTGCACGCCAACCTGGACGCCCTCGAGGCGGTCCTCCGCGCGTTCGAACGCGAGAAGATCGACGCGCTCGTGTGCCTCGGCGACACGGTCGGCTACGGCTCCCAGCCCAACGACTGCTGCGACATCGTCAAGCGCGTCACCCGGTACACGATCCTCGGCAACCACGACGCGGCCGTCGCCGGCCGCATGGACTACAGCTACTACTACGACGCGGCCCGCGAGGCGCTCGACTGGCACTCCCGCCAGCTGACGTCCGAGAACATGAACTGGCTGCGCAAGCTCAACTACTTCGAACGCGACGGCGCGACCCATCCACGGCGCGAGCGTCGAGCCGGCGTCGCAGGTCACGAGCGCCTCTCGGTGCGACTGCGCGGGTGCCGGGGGCGAATCGCCGGGGCAGGCGACGAGGGCGATGCACGCGAGCAGCCAGCACGCCGAGCGCTCCACTCGCGCAGATTATCATGAACCCGGACTGCGCCGCCGAGCGGCCTGGCGTGCACGGGCGGTGAGAACTCGTCCGGGGGGCGGCCGAGGTTGGTGGATGTCTTTCAAGACATGTCCGAAGAGTCGCCCGGCGGATCGGCCCCCTCGTCCCCGCGCCGCGAGCGGCGGGTCGCACTGCGTTCATCAGTGCCTGCTCGCGGCGCTCAGTCGTCGTTCTTGCCGCAGGGCTTCAGCGCGGTCTGGACCTCGGCCGGGAGCTGCGGGCACTCGTTGGCGGAGATGATGTCCTGGCAGCCCTGCCATGAAGTGCCGTCGTTGCAGTCGAGCATCTCCTCGAGGCAATCGTTGTACTCCTTCATCTGGTCGACGATGCACTCGAGGGACTTCTTGGAGGCCTTCTTGTCGACGGCCAGGGCGTCCTCGAGGCACTCGCGGTCGAACGGGCTGATGAAGGAGCCGAACTGCGCCTCGCAGGCGGCGCGGTCGGGGAACACGTTGGTGCAGTCGCACGCGAGGTCGATCGACTTGTCGGACTCGGCGTCCATCTGGTTCAGCAGGGAGTTGACCGAACAGCCGGCGGTGAGCGAGACGAACAGGGCGAGCCCGGGGGCGCGGCGCTTCATGCCGGCATGGTAGGCGAGGCGGCAGGGCGATGGCGCGCGCGGCCGGGCCCCACGAGGCCGAGGCGGCGCGGGCCGGGCCTTGCTACGCTGGGCGGCGCATGGGCAGCTACCGCCTGACCTGGCGGCCGCTCGCGGGCGGCCAGCTCGCCATCGGTCACAAACCCGGACGCGACTTGCGACAGGCGCTGGCCGAGACCGGCTGCACGCACGTGCTCAGCCTTTTGGCCGACCACGAGGCGGGCGTGGCCGCGAGCGGGGTGCAGCTGCGCCTGCCGCTGGCCTCCGCCGAGCCGCCGGGGGCGGAGCGCAGCGCCGAGGTGCGGGCCTGCTTCGCCGAGCTGCGCGGGCTGCTGGCTTCGGGGGCGAAGATCTACGTCCACTGCTCGGCCGGGCTGCACCGCACGGGGATGGTGACTCACGCGTTCCTGCGCTTCCTCGGCCACTCGCGGCCGGAGGCGCTGACGCGCATGGCCGAGCTGCGCGAGGCGACGGCCGAGGCCGCGACCGAGCCGCGGCTCGCGTGGGGCGAGCAGTTCGCCGGGCCGGGCGAAGCGAGCGGCTGAGAACGAGATAACGGCAGCGACTCGAGGGGCCGCGCGGCCCGTGACGCGATAGGACTTTGTGGACATGTCAGATGGGACATGTCCTTGAAGGCGGCCGAGAACGGAGGGGGGAGCGGCGAGGGGGCGCGAGGCGACCGAAGCGAGCGTTGTGAGACATGCTCGAACGGACATGTTTTAAAAACATGGCACCTCGGACATGCCCGAGAGGCCTCACGACTCGCGGATGTCGAGCGGAATTTTGAGGTAGCTGCGGCCGTTGGGGGCGGGGGCGGGCAGCCGGCCGCCGTCGATGTTGACCTGGACGCTGGGGTAGAGCAGCTTGGGGGCGTCGAGGGTGGCGTCGCGGGCGGTGCGGAAGGCGACGAAGTCGTCCTCCTCGCGGCCGGCGGGCAGCTGGACGTTGTCGGCCTTCTGCTCGCCGATGGTGGTCTGCCAGGCCAGCGGGCGGCCGCCGGGTTGGTAATCGTGGCAGACGAACATGCGGGTGTCGTCGGGCAGGGTGTAGAGGCGGCGGGTGATCGAGCGCCACAGGGCGCGGGCGCTGCCGGCCGGGAAGTCGCAGCGGCCGGCGCCGTAGTCGGGCATGAACATGGCGTCGCCGACGAACACCGCGTCGGCGATCCGGTAGCTCATGCACGCGGGGGTGTGGCCGGGCGTGGCGATGGCCTCGACGTGGAGGCTGCCGACGCTGAAGCGCTCGCCGTCGTGGAGCAGGCGGTCGAACTGGCTGCCGTCGACCCGGAACTCGGGGCCGAGGTCGTAGATGTCGCGGAAGACGGTCTGGACCTCGGTGATGGCGGCGCCGATGGCCACAGGGACGCCGGGGAACCGCCGCCGCAGCGCCTGCGAGCCCGACAGGTGGTCGGCGTGGGCGTGCGTCTCGAGCAGCAGGCCGAGGCGAAGGTCGAGGGCGCGGACCCGGGCGGCGATCTTGGCGACCGACTCCTCGAACACCTTGGAGCCGACGGGCTCGTAGTCGAGGACGGGGTCGATGACGAGGGCGTCGCGCGTGGCTTCGTCGTAGACGAGGTACGACAGGGTGTTGGTGCGCGCGTCGTAGAAGTGCTCGATCTTCATGGCGAGGGGGCCTCCACGCGGTTGAAGAGGGACATACCGGCGAGCATGGCGGCGACGAACAGGACGAGGTCGCCGCCGCCGCCGGCGAGGCCGACCAGGGCCGGGCCGGGGCACAGGCCGACCAGGCCCCAGCCGACGCCGAACAGCGCCGCGCCGACGACGAGGCGGGTGTCGATGTGGCGCCGCGCGGGCACGGTGAAGCGGGGCGCCAGCAGCGGGCGGTCGCGCTGCAGGATCGCCGGCGACGCGAGCAAGTAGAGGCCGCTCGCGCCGGCGAGCACGAGCATGAGCGCGGGGTCCCAGGCGCCCGCGAGGTCGAGGAAGGCGAGGATCTTCTCGGGGCGGGTCATGCCGGCGAGGCCGAGGCCGAGCGCGAACATCAGGCCCGAGATCAGGGCGACGAGAACGATCACGCGGCACCTCCGAGCATGACGCACGGACCGAACAGGCCCGAGAGCTGGGTGACGAGGGCGATCATGCGGCGCCTCCGAGGACGAACAGCAAGGCGGGGAGCATGACGAGCAGGCCGAATCCCGGGCCCGAGAGCAGGACGGCGGGCGCGAACACCAGGCCCGAGAGCAGGACGACGAGGGCGATCACGCGGAACCTCCGAGGGCGTGGCGGGCGAGGTAGGCAGTGGCGAAGGCGGTGGTCATGAAGGTGACGACGGCGGTCAGCGAGCGCAGCGAGCGGCGGCCGAGGCCGCACACGCCGTGGCCCGAGGTGCAGCCGCCGCCGAGGCGGGCGCCGAAGCCGACGAGCAGGCCGGCGAGGACGATCACGGGGCCGGACTGTGGCAGGCTCTTGGGCAATGTCTCGGGGGACAGGACCCGAAGGACAGCTCCGCCGACGAGCAGGCCGAGGACGAAGGCGAGCCGCCACGCGAGATCGCCCGCGGGTCGGCGAAGCGCGCCGCCGACGATGCCGCTGATGCCGGCGATCCGACCGGCGGCGGCGAGGAGCAGGAGCGCGGCGGCGCCGATGAGGAGGCCGCCGAGGAGGGCGAACGGCAGGGAGGAGGTGGCCATGCGTCACGCCGGGCGCCGCGTCGCGCCCCGGAGCCCCGAGCCTACGATGCGGAGGGCGGGGCAGGAGCGGCGGCGACAGGAGTCGCACCGGTGGGCGACGTGCGTCGACGCGCGTCGCGGGGCCGGCGAAGATGGCCTACGATGGCGATCTCCATGAAGCTGCTGCTGCGCCTGGTGTTGTTGCTGGTCCTGGGGCTCGGACTGTTCGCGGGGTACCTGGCGCTGGCGCCGGCGCCGATCGACCCGGTGGCGTGGGACCCGCCGCCGGTGTCGGCGATGACGGGGCCGCTGGCGCCGAACGAGCGCATGGCGGGGGCGACGATCCTGGCGGCGGGCAAGATCGACGGGCCCGAGGACGTGGAGACGGACGCGCAGGGCCGGGTGTACGGGGGGACGAACGCGGGCGAGGTGCTGCGGCTGAACGGCGACGCGCTCGAGGTGTTCGCCAACACCGGCGGCCGGCCGCTGGGCCTCGACTTCGCGCCGTCGGGGGCGCTGATCGTCGCCGACGCCAAGAAGGGCCTGCTGTCGGTGAGCCCCGAGGGCGAGGTGTCGACGCTGGTCGACACCGTCGACGGGGTGCGGCTCGGCTTCACCGACGACGTCGCGGTCGCGAGCGACGGGATGATCTACTTCACCGACGCGAGCGACAAGTTCGGCTTCGGCGATCACATGCTCGACCTGCTCGAGGGCCGGCCGCACGGGCGCCTGATCAAGTACGACCCACAGACCAAGACGTCGACGGTGCTGGCCAAGGACCTGTACTTCGCCAACGGCGTGGCCCTGAGCGGCGACGAGTCGTTCGTCGCGGTCAACGAGACCTATCGCTACCGGATCTCCCGTCACTGGCTCAAGGGGCCCAAGGCGGGCACCACCGACGTGCTGATCGAGGGGCTGCCGGGCTTCCCCGACGGGGTGGCGCAGAGCGGCCGCGGGACGTTCTGGGTGGCGATGTTCACGGTGCGCAACGCGGCCGGTGATTTCCTGGCCCCGCGGCCGCTGCTCAAGCGGATGGTCGCCAACCTGCCGCGCGCGCTGTGGCCGAAGCCGGAGCCGTACGGGCTGGCGATCGAGATCGACGAGGACGGCAAGGTGCTGCAGAGCCTGCACGACACCTCGGGCGCGACGGTCCACCAGGTGACGAGCGTCCACGAGCGCGACGGGGCGCTCTACCTCGGCCACCTGCACCGCGACCGGATCTCGAAGGTCCCGCTGTAGGCGGCGGTCCGGAGCGACATGCCGATTCGGGCATGTCTCAAGGGACATGTCGTGGAGTGCGGCGAACGGCCCGGGGACGGCTGTCCGCTGGTGCGGGTCCGGCGCGGAGGGCCATGTCGACGCCGGCGGGCGCGCTGCCCGGGCGCGAGTCGGACGGCGGCGAGGGCCGCGGCGCGGCGGCTGGCGGCGACCCGTGCCAAGAACTGCGCGTGACGCCCCGACGCCGCCCGCTCGCCCTGCTGCCCGCCGCGGCCTGCCTGTGCGCCGCGCTGGTCAGCGCGCCGGCGATCGCGGGCGACGGCCTCTCGCCGGTCGCCACCTACGTCGATCCGTTCCGCGTGCAGGCGCAGGGGCTGCGCGCGACCGGGGTGTATCTGCACGTCTCGCCGGCGCTGTTCGCCCTCGACGTGCGCTCGCCGGGCTTCCAGATGTGGGGCTGGGGGCTCGGCGCGGGCCGCTACTGGACGATGCGCAAGCGCCTGGCGATCGCGCTCGGCGGCTTCTTCGAGCACATGCTGTGGGTCAATCCCTACGAGAACAGCTGGGCCGGCAAGACGCTCAACTTCCTGCGCTTCGGGCCGGAGCTGCGGATCGGCGCCAGCAACGAGCGCGCGTTCGCCTACGGGCTCGTGCGCCTGGGCATGGACCTGCTGGTCGGCACGCCGCAGATCAACCTCGCGCGCATGTTCGTCGCCGAGGTCGGCGTCGGTCTGCAGGGCGCGCTCGGCAAGCAGCGGCGGCTGCTCATCGGCGTCGAGCCGGCGTTCGACGTGTCGGTGCCAGCGCCGTGGCTGCTGATCCGCGCGCGCGCGTTCGTCGGCGTGCGCTTCTGAGGGCGTCCGCGAGAAATCGACGGCGCGAATTCGTCGTGGACGCGGGCCGCGGCGCTGCTTGCATTTCGCGGGCCCGCGGCGAGAAGTGTCCGCGGTGACTGCGGCTTGCGTCGAGGGCACGGGGCCCTTCGTGGTCGATGAAGGCGGCTCGCGCGGAGCGATCCGCGGCGAGGAATGATTCTGCGGAGCGGCGGTTGGAACGTCGACGCTGTCGATTGTCCGGTCCGGTCGTCACACCGCGTGCGTCGGCGGTGAGGCGGCCCTGTTCGATCGCGTGCTGCGATCGGAGCCACGAGAACATGCCATTGAAGATCGTCCCTCCTCCTCTCACCATTTCCTCGCTCACGCTGGCCACGGTGCTGCTGGGCCCGGCCTGCGACTCCGCCGTCGAGATCACGGTCCACGTCGAGGTGCCGGCGGCCCCGGGCGTGTGCGGCGACGGGGCGCTGCAGCCCGGCGAGCAATGCGATGACGACATCGACAACGGGCCGGGAGCGCGCTGCCTGGCGAGCTGTATGCTCAATGTCTGCGGCGACGGCGACGTCGGACCGGAGGAGGAGTGCGACGACGGGGCGGGCAACGGCGACGAGGCCGCGTGCAAGCTCGATTGCACGTTCAACGTGTGCGGCGACGGCCTGGTCGGGCCGATGGAGGGCTGCGACGACGCCAACGAGGTCGACGACGACGCGTGCAGCAACGAGTGCGTGGCGGCGTCCTGCGGCGACGGGGTGGTGCAGGCCCCGGAGGTCTGCGACGACGGCGACGACGACGACTCCGACGCGTGTACCTCGGCGTGCCTGGCGGCGACGTGCGGCGACGGGTTCGTCCAGCCCGACAACGGCGAGGGCTGCGACGACGGCGAGGACAACGCCGAGAACGGCGACTGCACGCCGGGCTGCGAGCCGGCGGCGTGCGGCGACGGCCGGCTGCACGACGCGGGCAGCGGCGCGGAGGCGTGCGACTACGGGCCGGAGAACGGCACGGGCTCGGCCTGCAGCGGAGAGTGCAAGTTCAACGTGTGCGGCGACGGGTACGTCGCCGACGGCGAGGCGTGCGATGACGGCAACACCCTCGACGGCGACGGCTGCGTCGCCGACTGTTCGATGGAGACCTGCGGCAACGGGGAGGTCGACGCGGGCGAGCAGTGCGACGACGGCAAGAACGGCGACTGGGGCGACGAATGTACCGAGTGGTGTACGAGCGCGACCTGCGGCGACGGTGTGGCCAGTTGGGCGATCGGCGAGGCTTGTGACGTCGGCCCGAACAACGAGGAGCTCGGCGCCTGCAATCCCGCGTGCCAGATGGCCTGGTGCGGCGACGGGTACTTGTGGGTCGGGGCCGAGGCGTGCGACGAGGGCGAGAACAACGGGCCGGAGGGCGCGTGCGCGAGCGACTGTACGCTGCCGAATTGCGGCAATGGCGAGCTCGATCCGCTCGAGGAGTGCGACGACGCCAACGACGACGACTACGACGGGTGTACCAGCAGCTGCCGTCTGCCCGTGTGCGGCGACGGGATCGCGCAGGCCGGCGAGGAGTGCGACTGGGGTCCGTACGGCGGCAATTGGCTCGAATGCACCAAGTCGTGCCAACTCGCCGAGTGCGGCGACGGCGTGCTGTGGCTCGACGAGGAGGAGTGCGACGACGGCAACACCCTCGACGGCGACCTGTGCAACGCCGACTGCACGGTGCCGCGGCGGGTGTTCGTGACCAGCGCGACGTACACCGGCAACCTCGGCGGGATCGAGGGCGCGGCGGCGAGATGCCAGGAGCGCGCCGACGCGGCCGGACTCGGCGGCGTGTGGCGCGCGTGGATCGCTACGCCGACGACGGCGGTGTGGCTGCACATCGACGATTCGCCGGCCGGGTACGCGCGCGTCGACGGGCCGGACGTCGCGGGGTCGATGTACGAGCTGTTCCAGGGCACCCTGGCGGCGCCGATCGCCGTCGACGAATGGGGGACGCCGGTCGGCCAGTTCGCGGTGTGGACGGGCATGAACGCGAACCTGACCGCGGCGACGGAGCACTGCGCGAGCTGGACGGACGGCGGCTCGATGCCGACGGCGAAGGGACGCGTCGGCAGGACGACCGCGACCGACTCGCGCTGGACCGACGAGGGGGCGACGAAGGCGGCGAGCTGCGCGAGCATGCGGCGGCTGTATTGCTTCGAGCAGCGGGAAGAGTGAGCTGCTCGCGGGATCGAGGGTGCCGCGATTGCATCGAGGAGGTGCTGTTTGTATTGTAGCGAGTCGCTGGAAGATTGATTTGCTAGCGAGATGGATAGTACCGCGCTACGCGTAGGCGCGCCGGCAGGCTCGTGCGTGTGGCGAGCCTGCCGGGCATCTGCCTGTTCGGACAGGCGAGCAGGCGCCGGCGCCGGCCGCGGCGGTGCGTCGGCGAGGTGTCGCAAAATCGGCGCGCGGAACAGAAGGTGGTGAACGGGGTGCAATGCAGCGACTGCGGCGCGCGGCGGCGATATCCTCGGAGCATGAGACAGGATGTCCGTGCCGCGCGCCGGCAGGCGCTCGGCTTCAGCGTGTTGGTATTGCTGTTCGCGGCGCTCTACGAGGTCGCGATCCTCCGCGCGGGCGGGATGCGGGCGGTGCCGGGGGTCATCCTGTTCGGGTTGATGTGGGTGCCGCTGTCGGTGTCGTTCGCGCTGCGGATTGTGGGGCGCGAGTCGTTCGCCGAGGTCGGCTGGCGGCGCGGGCCGTGGCGCGGCCTGGCGCTCGCGTACGTGCTGCCGGCGGGCTGCGCAGGGTTCACGTACGGGGCGGCGCTGCTGACCGGCGTGGTGTCGTTCGCTCCGCCGGAGAAATTCGCGGGGCATCCGGCCCCGGTGTCGCTGTGGCTGTCGAGCGCGGCGATGGATGCGACGTTGATGGTGGCGATCGGGCTGATCGGAGCATTCGGAGAGGAGGTCGGCTGGCGCGGTTACCTGCAGCCGCGATCGATCCGCGCCGGCTTTCGGGCCCCGCTGGTCTTCACCGGGGTGATATGGGGGCTCTATCACTTCCGCTGATCGTCTGGGGCGATTACACGCTGACCGCCTGGCCGTGGCTCACCGCGGGGCTGTTCATGGCGACGATCGTGCCGGTCTCGGTGGTGTTCGGCTGGCTGCGCCTGGCGACCGGGAGCATCTGGCCGGTCGTGCTCGCCCACTCGTCGCACAACGTGTTCTTCCAGGCAGTGTTCGACGCGTGGTTCGCCGGCCCCCTGGAGCCGCTGCTGGCGGGCGAAGTCGGGGTGTTCTCCTGCGTCGCCTACTCGGCGGTGGCGCTGTGGCTGTGGCGCAGCGGTCGACTGGCGCGGGCGATGGCGACGGCCAGGGCGGGCCGTTGAGCGAGCGGCGCGCCCGGACGATGTGATACGACGCCGGGTCGCGTCACGAGGGAGCGTCGACGAGCTGCGGCAGCCGGGCGGGGTCAGAGCGCGAGGGCGGGCTCAGCTCGGCGAGATCGGCCTCCGGCAGCGCGTAGTCCCATAAGTGCATCAGGCCGAGGTCGCCTTTCAGAGCCCAGTGCCAGGGGGCTCGCAGCGCTCCATCCGGCGCGAGCCAGAGGTCGGCGAGATCGTCGCGCGAGTTCGAGGTCTCGACGCCCTGGAGCGCCCCGTCGAGCCACAGCTCGAGCGACGTATCGCCGTCTTCGGCGAATCGGCGGACGAGGGTGATGTGGTGCCAGTTCGCGTCGAGCACACCGCGCGGAGCCGACGCGGGGGCGTCGATGGACCAGGCGCGACCCGGACCGGCGTCCGCTCCATCCTCGATCAGCCAGCGCAGCCCGCCGTCGTTGCGGAGGAGCAGGGCGAAGCGAGGGGCCTCGCCGCACGCGCCGCTCGCGTCGGCGAGGAGCGGCTGTTCGTCTCGCCACCAGCAATCGTCGGAGTAGGGATCGACGGGCGCGGAGAGGGACCGCGGTTCGGTCGCGTCGAGGCGGAGACGGATCGAGAGGGAGAATTCGCGGCGACCCGTGCGCTCGGGCAAGGCGAGCGTGCGCGCGCAGGGGAGGTTCCAGTCCGTGCAGGCGAGCGCGGAGCGAGGCTCTTCGGAGTAGAAGAGGTACAGATCGTCGAGGAGGACGAAGCCCACGGTCGGCATGCCCGCACCGAGTGATTTGTCGCCGTCGGGGCCGGAGGCGTCCGTCCTGGCGGCCGGCCGCGGCGGGTCGGCGAGCTCCTTGCGGAGGCCCCACTTCGACTCGGTGTTCGGGGCGACTGGCGGCCGGGCGGGTGCAGGGTCGGCGCCGCGGAAGAGCGCCGAGATCGGCGTGCCGGGTCCGGCACACCCATCGAGGACGCACAGCTTCAGCCGGTTGCCCGCCAGCAGCGGGATGATCTGTTCGTCGCTGCGCAGGAAGTGGTGGGTGAGGATGTGACGGGCAGCCTCTCCGCTGTCGAGGTCGGCAGAGAAGGTGATCCACGCCGTGTTCTTCGGGCGTCGCGTCGACACGATCAGGAGCTCGAGGCGCTCTTGCGGCGGGATCTCGTGAATGCTCGGGCGAGCGCACGCAGGCTCCGACGCGCGTTCGCTCGCGGGCTCGGCGGGCGTGGGCCCAAACAGCTCCGGCTCGCGCGAACGGCCGCCCGACCGCGACGGCGGGGGCTCGGGAGGCGGTTTTGTGACGGACGCCGGCGCACCGACGAGCGCCGTGACGAGAGAGCCGGCGCCGAGTGCCATCATGCCGAGCCCGACCGCGAGCAACGCGGCCACGAACAGCCGAGCGGACTCGGACGGCCGAGCGACCGACCTCTCCAGGTTGCCCTCGTGCAACAGCGGCGCGGAGACGATGCGAGGTGGAGACGGTGGCGGAGGCGGGAGCTCCACGTCGAACTTGTGCGCGACGCGGACGATGCGGGTGAACTGTCGCGGGCGCAGCCGCGACAGGCCCATGAACAGGTCGTATTCCAGCCCCCGGCGGTTGACCAACGTGATGAGCTCGCTCGCGAGGTCGCTCACGCTCCCGGGTCCGAGCGAATGGACGATGCTGTCGTCGCCGCACCCTTCTGCGATCGCATGCGCGAGCGTTCGCAGCTCTTCCGGGCTCAGGGTGGCGCACAGCAGGGCGTGCAGCGATTCACGGCACGGACGGGCCGGGGTTGCAGGCGCAGGGTCGTCCATCACTCCGGGATATCCAAAGTCTGACAATACAGCAACCGGTGTAGCGGGCCTGTAACGAGAACAGAGTTATCGTAGATGGTGTTTTTGTACGAGCAAGGATCCTACTCTCCGAATGGAGGAGGTGGCTGAAGGAATGCGCAGGTCCTCGGCGATAATCTGCGGATAAGGCCCGGCCGCGGCGCTTCGGCGGAGGGCCGCCGCCGCAGCCAGCGGGGAAATGGCGTGAGTCGGTCTCTGATATTCGAGCCGAGTCGTCGGCGTGGTCCGGGACTCCCCGGGCGTCGAACCATCGCGGCGAGCGCGGGAGCGCGCCTCTCATCGGCGGTCGTCGACGCAGTGGGCCGCATCCGTTGCGAGCCCGACGATCGCAGTGGGTCGCCAGCGTGGCGGTCATGCGCTGAGCGGCCGCGGCGGAGGATGTCCCGAGGGATATGTCGAATCGGGCATGTTCTTCGGGACATCTTATCGGCGCGCTCGCCGTGGTGCGGGGAGCGCGGCCGACGTGAGGATGTCGACGGCGACATGTTCTTGCGGACATATGCGCGTGCGGTCGCTCGCGCTCGGCCCGATCGAGCGCAGCGCCGAGCGTGCGTCCGGCGCGCGCGTGAGCCCGGCGTGCAGACGGCGCCGGCGACGGCAGGGCGACGCCGTGCTAGCCTCGCGGGCGCGTGCGACGGGGGAGAGGCTGCTGATGGGTGTTCTGCGCGGGCCCGAGGGCGACGTCGAGCTGCCGGAGCGCTGCCTGATCGGCCGCTCGCGCGGCTGCGATCTGGTGCTCGCCGCGCGCGACGTGTCGGGCGAGCACGCGGTGCTGCAGTGGTCGGGGACGCAGTGGGTGCTGCGCGACCTCGGCAGCCGCAACGGCTCGTACGTCGGCGAGGTGCGGCTGGCGCCGGGGGGGCGGGCGCCGCTGGCGGTCGGGGCGACGCTGCAATTCGGCCGCGAGTCGGGGCAGTGGCAGCTCGTCGAGGCGGGCGCCCCGCGAGCCCTGGCGGTGGCCCTGGCCGACGGGGAGCGCCGGGTCGCGGAGGGCGGCTATCTGGCCCTGCCGCACGACGACGAGCCGCGCGCGGCGATCTACCAGGAAGGCGACGGCCGCTGGTGGCTCGAACAGGACGGCACTGCGCGCGAGGTCGAGGATCGCGCGGTGGTCGACGCCGACGGGCTGTGGCGGGTGCACCTGCCCGCCGGCGCGGCGGGGACGTGGGAGGACGGCGCGTCGCCGCTGGTGGTCGCGCAGCTGCGCCTGCGCTTCGCGGTCAGCCGCGACGAGGAGCAGGTGGAGCTGGTGGCGTGGAGCGGCGAGCGCCGCCTCGACCTGCAAGTGCGCGCGCACCACTATCCGCTGCTGCTGCTCGCGCGCCAGCGCCTGGAAGACGCCGAGGCCGGGATGACGCCGGCCGAGCAGGGCTGGGTGCGGCAGGACGAGCTGCTGGCGATGCTGCGGATCAAGGAAGATCACCTCGGCGTGGCGATCCACCGCGCGCGCGCGCAGCTGGCCCGCGCCGGCGTGACCGACGCGGCGGGGCTGATCGAACGTCGACCCGGGACGCGGCTGCTGCGGATCGGGGTGGGGGCGCTCGAGGTGGTGCCGCTCGGGTAATTGCGGGCGCCGAGCGGGCGCGAGGGAGAACGGCGCCGTCGCGTGGCGAGAGCGACGGAGGCACGCGCTGGCGATGGGCGCCGCGGATCGGTCTGCGCTCGCTCGGCGATGCGGCTTCGAGGTCGCGGCGAATCATGCGAGTCTCGGTGCGATGATTGGTGAGAGGTGGTGTGGTGAATGCCGGCAATGGCGAGACCGACAGGATCACGATTCGATCAGCGCCACGAACTCGGGGTAATCGAGGATCGTAGCGAAGTCATCGTCGCCGATCGCGTCGACGCGCAGCTCCGGCTGGGACGCGACGGCGCGGCCCAGCGCGAGGATTGCCGCGTCGACCTGTCCGTGGCGCATGTGCACGCAGGCGCGGTTGTACCAGCCGTCCTCGTCGCCGAGCTCGGTGGCTCGCACGAGCGCGGGCAGGGCCTCGCCGTCGT
Organism: Nannocystis sp. RBIL2; assembly: GCF_026626745.1. Classification (GTDB taxonomy): domain Bacteria; phylum Myxococcota_A; class Polyangia; order Nannocystales; family Nannocystaceae; genus Nannocystis. The sequence continues at coordinate 450,567 of NZ_JAPNJW010000001.1, read as the reverse complement.
CACGCAGCTGCGTGAGGGCCGTGCCGAGCAGATACCAGCAGCGGGCGCTCTCGGGCGCGAGCACGACGGCGCGCTGCATCAGCTCGCGCACGCTGGCGGCGTCGTTGTCGAGCGCGAGGCTCGAGGCCGCCTGCTCGAGCTCCTCCGCGTTCCAGTGCCACGGCCCCGGCACCGCGTCCGCGGCCGCGGCGACCGCGGCGCGTTCGTCTCGCCGGCACGCCTGGACGACGGCGTACAGCGGCATCCTCGGCCGCAGCCCCCACGGCTTCTCCCAGAAATGATCGGGGTACGGCGCGGCGAGGCTCGCGGCCAGCTTGCGCAGGGTCGCCGTCGCGGTCGCCTCGTCGCGCGCGACGAGCGAGGCGACGAGCGAGGCGACGAACGGCTGCTCGAGGCGCGTCCATGTCAGCAGCACGTCGAGCAGCGCGACGCGCTCGAGCGGCCGCGCTTCGAGGTGCTCACGGATGACGCTCAGCTGCTCTTCCTGCGCCGGCATGGCACAGAACAGCGGCTCCAGGAACGCGGCGCGGTCCGGCTGCGCCGCGCCGTCGAGCAGCGCGATCACCTCGTCGAGCGTGGCGGCGGTGACCGCCCCGCGCTCGAGTTCTTGCTTGAGTGCGACGCCGAGCTCGAAGGGCTGCATGCGGTCCGGGTAACACGGCCGGCGACGGCGGAGCAAATCACCGCCGGAGAGCCGATCGTCGCGCAGAGGCGGTATCGCTGCCCTTCCCGCGAGCGGGGCGCGTGCGAATTGCGAATGTCGTTCGCACGCATGCGAGGTCGAGGGCGCTACAGGCCCCAGCTTTTGCACGTGCGCCTCGGTGATCGTCGCGGCCTCTGCACGTACGGCGCGCACGGGCAGCTACGATCTCGGCGCACACGAGCTGCGACGGCGGGCCGGGCTCGATGCGAGGCGACGAGACAGTGCCCGCACGAGCCGGCGGCCGGTGACGCGACTCCTTGACGCGATGGCAGCGTCGCGGATCCGGCCTCTCGCGCGAGACGCAGCATTGCGGGGGAGTCGGCGACTCCCGCGTCAGCGAGCGTCTTCGTTGTCGACAATGATGCGAAGCGATCGGGGATCTACCGTGCGCGTCCCCGCACGATGTCGGCGGGCCCTCGGTCTCCCTCTTGTCCTCGCCGTCGGTGTGCGATAGGAGAGGCCGAGGAGGAGCTGTTCCATGGAACAGGTTGCGATCATCACCGGTACGTCGTCGGGAATCGGGCTCGCGTCGGCGGTCGTCCTGGCCAAGGCGGGCTTCAGGGTCGTGGCCACCATGCGGAACCTCGGCAAGGCGAACGCCCTGCGCGAGCGCGCCGCGGACGCGGGCGTCGAGCTCGACATCCGCCAGCTCGACGTCGTCGACCAGGCCTCGGTCGACGCCTGTGTGAGCGGCGTGCTGCGTGATCACGGACGCATCGACGTCCTGGTGAACAAAGCGGGCGCGGGCTACCTCGGGACGTTCGAGCACACGCCGATCGCGGCGGCGCAGCGCGTCATGGACCTCAACTACTTCGGGGTCTGGCGCGTCTCGCAGGCGGTGTTCCCGGGCATGCGCGAGCGCGGATCGGGGCGCATCATCACGGTGTCGAGCCTCGGCGGCGTGATCGGCACGCCCTTCAACGACGTCTACTGCGCGGCCAAGTTCGCCGTCGAGGGCCTGGTGGAGGCGGCGGCGCCGGCCGCGAAGGTGCTGGGGATTCACATGTCGCTCGTCCAGCCGGGGCCGGTAGCGACGGAGTTCGCTAGCACGGCCGTCCCGCCGCAGGAGGAGAGCTCGTTGCCGACCAGCGGGCCCTACGCCGAGCTGTTCAAGACGTATCGCTAGAGCTTCGGTCAGGCGACGAGCACGCCCCAGACCGGCGACGACGTGGCGCAGACGATCCTGGCCGCGGCCACCGACGAGACGCCGCACCTGCGCTACCAGACCTCGGAGCTGGCGCGCGCGCTGGCGAGTCGCAAGGTTGTCGATCCGTCCGGCGACGCGAACCTCGGCCTGATGGTCGGCATGATGGCGACGCCGGCGAGGCGATAGCCTCGACCGGTTCGGCGGCGGAATCGACAGCGCTGAAACGACGCATGTCGATTCCGCGGCGGCGGAATTGCGCCGAGCGTGGGGCACCCGGCGCTCGTGGCATGAATGGGGCCGAAATCTCGCGCGCGAATGCGCCGAGTATCGCGGTGCTCCGCGACGGGTCGGATCAGCCGTGCAGCTTGGCCGCGAGCACTTCGACGTTGTCGATCCGCGGCGGCTCGGCGAGCAGCTCGCCGGCGCGGGCCATCAGCGCCGCGGCGATCGAGCCCTCGAGGTGGGCGCGGCGGCCGGCGTCGTCGGCGAACGCGTCGAAGATGCCGAACTCCTGCGGGCCGAGGCGGATGGCGAACCACACCGTGGTGGCCTCCTCGCGCTGCGCCAGCGGCAGCGCGCCCGCGAGGAACGCGGCGACCTCCTCTTCCTTGCCAGGTTTAGCGACGATACGAGCCAACAGTCCGACCTTCACCATGGGTGTTCTCCTTTGTGCGTGACGCCCGGTCACGGTCGACACCATAACGATCGGGGTTGTCACCCGCTATTGTCGGAACCGACAACGATGGTATCGTTTCCGCCATGCATGTGCAGGTGCTCGTCCTCGACGGGGTGTTCGACGCGGGGCTCGCTCTGGTGCTCGACACGCTCGACACCGCCAACGCGCTGGCGAGCGCGCCGGAGCAGCGCGCGCGCGTGGCGGTGGTCGGGGTGCGGCGGCGGGTCCGGACGCACCTCGGCTTCGCGGTGCCGGTGGTCCCGCGGCCGCGGGCGCGGCCCGACGTCATCGTGGTGCCGGCGCTCGGGGCCAAGACGCCGGACGCGCTCGCGCAGGCGCTGGCGCGGCGCGACGTGGTCGACGCGACGGCGCAGCTGCAGACCGCGGCGGCCGCAGGCGCACGGGTGACTGCGGCCTGCACCGCGACCTTCGTGCTCGGCGACGCCGGCCTGCTCGCGGGCCGCCGCGCGACCACGACCTGGTGGCTGGCGCCGTTCTTCCGCGCGCGCTTCCCCGCGGTCGCGCTCGACGAGGCGCAGATGGTGGTCGAATCCGACAACGTCGTGACCGCCGGCTCGGCCCTCGCGCACCTCGACCTCGCGCTGTGGCTGGTCCGCCGCCGCAGCCCGACCCTCGCGCGCACTGTGGCGAATCACCTGCTGTACGACGCGCGCCCGTCCCAGGCGCCCTACGTGATGCCCGATCACCTGGCCCACGCGGACCCGCTGGTGGCTCGCTTCGAAGACTGGGCCCGCGGCCACCTCGCCGGCTTCACGATGAGCGCGGCGGCGCGGGCCGTCGGCGCGACGGAGCGCACGCTCGAGCGACGCGTCCGCGCGGTGCTCGGCAAGTCGCCGCTGTCGTTCGTGCAAGACCTGCGAGTGGCCCACGCGGTCCACCGGCTGCAGACCACCGACGAATCGCTGGACGCGATCGCGGCCGAGGTCGGCTACAGCGAGGCGACGACGCTGCGGACGCTGCTGCGCCGCCGCACCGGCCGCGGGGTGCGAGAGCTGCGGCGGGCTTGATCGAGGTGAGGGCGCTCGCTCGAGCGCCGCGTCCGCGCGGTGCTCGGCACGTCGCCGCTATCGTTCGTGCAGGACCTGCGAGTGGCCCACGCGGACCACCGACGCGTCGCTGGACGCGATCGCGGCCGAGGTCGGCTACAGCGAGGCGACGACGCTGCGGACGCTGCTGCGCCGCCGCACCGGCCGGGGCGTGCGAGCTGCGGCGGCTTGATGAATGTGAGTGCGCTTGCTCGCCGGCGCTCCGCGAAGTGGACTTACGCGAGCTCGAGGTGGGCCGCGTCGAGACGTGCGAGGACTGCGGCGAGCCCGAGCGGCGTCAGCCGGCCCATGACGACCCTGTAGCCCGTCGCGCCCGCCGGGTGCGAGCTGCGGCGGGCTCGAGCCGCGATGACTCTTCGCCGGTCGCGCGTCAGGGCGCGTACTTGAGGCGGAGCTCTTCGGCGGCCTTGCGGGCGGCCTGCAGCGGCGCTTGCGAGCAGGTCGTGGTCGCGGCCTCGTGGATCGTCCCGTCGAGCTCGACCTCCATCTGCTCGAAGATGTCGGTCGGCGGGTCGCACAGCGGATCGGGGCTGTCGAGGACCTCGACGAGGGCGGGATCGGCGAACACCTGCAGCGCCTGCGCGAAGTCTGCCCCCTCGATCTCGACCTCGAGCACAGGGTTGCCGACCTCGCCGAATTTCTCGACGCGCAAGATGCCCGCCCCCGTCAGCTCGACGAAGCCGTCGCAGTCCGCCCTCGGCGGGCACGGGCCCGCGGCCGTGCGCAGGGTGAAGCGGTCGAAGCCGGTGTTGGCGCCGGTGGTCTCGGGGTCGGGGCCGCTGGTGCCGCTGACGGAGGGGTCGCTGTCGCCGGGGTCGTCGCCGGTGGTGCTGACGCCGCTGGTGCCGCTGACGGAGGGGTCGCTGGCGCTGGGGTCGTCGCCGGTCAAAGTGGCGGCCGAGGTGCTCGGGGTGACGTCGCCGGTGCTGGACTGGCCCTCGGTCTCGTCGCCGGCGGTGGCGGTCGAGTCGCTGTCGGTCTCGAGGGTGTCGCCGATGTTCTTGGAGTCGGGGGTGCAGCCGAAGACGAGGGTGGAGAGGGCGAGGTAAGGCAGGAGAAGGCGTCGAAGATGCATGGTGAATGCTCGTTGGCCCTGAGTGCCCGGGTGCCCGGGGGGCCATCACGGGGTCGGTGATTTTTTTTGCGGGTCTGCCTGGGCGGAGAGGCCGCAGTCCTGCCGCACGCGGGCCGCGAGCGCGCTGTCCGGATGCGCGCGCACGAAGGCCTCGGCCTCGCGCCGACCGTCAGCCGCGCGCTCGGAGCGGCACAGGGCGATGGCCCGCAGGCCGAGCCGCTCGCGCAGCAAGACGCCGGTCGGAAACTCGCGCTGGTGGCGGTGCAAGTCGGCGAGGGCGTCGTCGGTGCGGCCGGCTTCGATCGCGGCGCGCACGCCGGCGATCAGCTCGGCCTCGCGGGCGAGCGGGTCGGCGGGCGCGGGCTCGGTCGGGTGGTCGTTCGGTGGGTGGCCGACAGGCGCGGGCTCGGCTCGGCCGTCGCGCGAGGCATGACCGATGGGCGCGGTGACGCCGTCAGATGGGGCGGGCTCGGCTCGGCCGTCGCGCGAGGCATGCTTGACGGGCGCGGTGATGCTGACGGGTGGGGCGGGCTCGGCTCGGCCCTGGCGCGGGCGGGGCGCGACAAGCTCGGTGCCACCGAAGAGCGGGGCAGGCTCCATTCGGTCGTCGTGCTGGGCGGACGGGAGCTCGGGGGCGGTGTGAGGGTCGGTGGCGTGAATCGAAGCGGCCTTGCGGTTCTCGGAGGTCGCGGCGCCCGAAGGTGATTCGTCGCGGCGCGGGGCGGCGACGATCACGAGGGTCCCGGCCACCGCGAGGCCGAGCGCCCAGGCGATGGCTTGATGGCCGGCCGCGGCCGCGCCCTGGGCGAGCGCGGCGCCCGGGGCCGCCGCGGCGGCGCCGCTGCCGAGGACGAGCAACAGGGCGGCCCACACGCGCGCCTGGGCGCCGGGCGGCGAGTGTTCGGGGGCCTTGGCGACCCGCAGGGCGGCCGGAGCCGCGGCGGCGAAGGTGCGATCGAACTGCTCGCGGACCAGGCGGATCCGCGAATACACGGTGTTGACATTGACGCCGAGGATCTGCGCAATCTCCGGCGCCGACATCTCTTCATATAAATGCAGCACGAACACCGCGCGGCGATCGTCGTCGAGGCCGTCGAGGAATTCGCTGAGCTTGCGGCGAGCCTCGCGGCGCGCGAGCTCGTCGTCGTCGGCGAAGGCCGGGTCGGTCGCGGAGGCGGCGGCGAGGCGAGCGTGCCGGCGCAGTCGCCTGGCCTCGGTCCGCCGGTGGCGCGCGGCGACCCGCCGGGCGACGCCGAAGATCCAGGTCTTGAGGGTCGAGCGCCCGGCGAACTCGGGCAGGCGGCGATGCACGACGAGGAACAGGTCCTGCAGCGCGTCCTCCTGAGCCTCGGGCGGGACGCCGAGGCGACGCAGGCAGGCCCAGGCGTACTCGAAGTGGTCCTGGTAGAGCTCGGGGAAGGAAGGGCCGCTCACGGTGCTCCTGGGTGCCCGCATGCCGGCGCCGCCATCACGGAAATCGGGCTTCGATGCCGAGCATGGGCCGCAGGCCGACGGGCTGGGACCGCGCGAGCTCGCCGAGGCCGGCGACGTGGAAGCCGGGGCGCCGCAGGGCGACGAGGATGTCGAGGCCGAGGGTGAGGGCGAGGACGCGCGTGGGCGCCCAGGCGAGGCCGGGGCTGAGCTGGGCGGCGAGCCACAGATCGCCGGCGGGCCGCGGATCGGCGACGCCGCGGGCGACCGCGTGGACGTAGCCGAGCTCGAGCCCGGCGCAGACCGGGAACTCCAGCCGTCGCCAGCGCGGGACGCCGCAGCCGCGCACGGCCCCGGTCGCGACCCGCACGCGGGCGCCGACCTCCGCCGGCTCGGGGTAGGCGAGGGCCCGCGCGGCGTAGGTGCCGGCGAGCTCGACCCGCCAGGGGCCGCGAAACAGGCCGAGGGCGAGGCCGGCGGCCGGGCTGAAGGCCGGAATGCCGCCGATTTCGCCGCCGCCCGCGAGCCTGACCGCCGCCCGCACGGGGGGACGCGGCGTGAGGGCTGCGGGGGCGGGGGCGTCGAGCGCGGGATCGTCGGCGGGCGAGCCGAGACGGCCGCCCGGCGGCGGTGCGGCGGGCAGGTCAAAGCCGCGAGGAGGGGCGCCGGCGCGCGTCGGACCATCCATCGGCGCACCGGAGATGCGCGGGCCACCGGGCGGAGGGGCGTCGGAGACGTTCGTCGGGTCCGCGGACGGGCCGGGCGTGCCCGTGGGAGGAGCGTCGGCGCGCGCGGAGGCGTCGACCGGGGCTGCGGGCACACCCGGCGCGCTCCGGGGCGGAGCGCCGGCGCGCGTGGAAGCGGGGACTGGGGAGCCGGGCAGGCCGGGAGGGGCGTCGGCGCGCGTCGCCGGTTCGGGCACGCCGCCGGGAGGGGCGTCGGCGCGCGTCGCCGGCCCGGGGGGCTGGCCGGGCGTGCCGCTGGCGGCGATCCGCGTGGCGACTTCCTCCGGCGCGACGGCGAGGGCGATCAGCAGGGCAGTGACGTCCGCCAGGCTGCGACAGTCGCGGGCCTCGATCAGGCGGCGGTCGTCGAGCTGGGCCCCACGCAACACCAACTGTAGGCGCCAGCCGGTCCCGGCGCGCCTCGCCGTGTCGGCCTCGACGCGCACGAGCGGCCCTGGCGGGGGTGCAGGCAACAGTTCGCGCAGTCGCTGGTGGACGTGGTCGACGCTCGGGCACGGGGCCGGAGCCCGCCAGGTCAGCTCGACGCGCGGCGTGGCCGGAGGCGACGCGAGCGCGATGAGCAGGCCTGCGAGCGCCACGACCACGCGCCCATTCTACGCCGCCGACGGGGCCGCGAGCCGGATCCGCGAGCTCGAGCCTTCGATCTTTCGGGTCACCAGCGGCCGCCCTTCCGGCCCGGTTCGAAGGCCTCTCGGGCGCACGCGTGCGAGGTGGCTCGCGCTTCAGGATCTATCTCGAGCGAGCGATCGCTCTGGCCCGGCGTCGCCTTGAGAGCGCGCCACCGGTCAGGGATTTCGCGGTCGTCGATCGAGCGGTAAGCCCTGTCGCCGACGAGCCGCGCCACTGCTCACTCGAGGTGGTTCGAATCGACGCGCCAGCCGCAGAGAGGAGCTGGCCGATCGGACATGCCTATTATTGAATCATGTCGGCGAGGGTCCGCGCGTTGACAGGGTCCGCGGCGCGGGCGAAGGATCGCGCATGGCCCTGGTTCCCGAGACCCACCTGTTCCCCTGCGCCAGGTGCAGCGAATTGCTGCGCGTCACCGACTCGGTCTGCCCGCACTGCGGCGTGACCCGGTCACCCGCCGAGCGTTCGGGCCGATTCGTCGCGTTGGCCGCTGCCTTCGCTATGGCGGCCTGCGGCACACCCTCGCAGCCCGAATACGGCGGTCCCGACACCGAGTCCGAGACTCTGGGAACCAACTCGCCGACGGAGGCGACGACGACGGAGGCGACGACGACGGAGGCGACGACGACGGACGCGACGACGACGGACGCGACGACGACGGACGCGACGGACACGACGGCGCCGACCGGCACCGGCACGACGGCAACGACCGACGATACGACCGGTTAGCGGGTCGCCGGCTGGGGGCGCGATCGGGTCGTCACCGCTCGGATGTCCTCATGGACATGTCCTCGACGACCGACGCCGCGCCGTCGCGCCGATGCTGTCCTCGCGGACATGTCCCTCGCCGAAGACGTGAGCCGCGCGTCCCGTTCGTCTCGGCTAAGACGACGGGCCGAGGTCGGTGCGCCCGGTGACGAGCCCGGACTTGCTGCCGTCGAGCAACGCGAGCAGCTCGCGCTCGATCCCGTTCGGCGCGCTCTCGACGATCCGGCCGACCTCGCGACCGTCGCGCACCACGATCACGGTCGGGACGTAGCGTAGATCGAGCCCCTCCTTGTCGAACCCGGGCGCGGTCTTCTGCCGGTCGACGCCGATGTACTTCAGCGTGAAGGGGAGGTCGGGGCCGGCGGCGTCGAGGGCCCGCCACAGGCGCGGGACCTCGCGCCGCGAGTCGCCGCACCAGGTGCCGAAGATGACCGTCACCTCGGCCCCGGGCGGCACGCTCGCCAGCTTCGTCGCGGCCTCGTGATCGATCTCCGCGTCGCTGATCCAGCCGGGCACTTCGCGCTCGACCTGGGCGCGCTCCAGCGGACCGACCAGCACCGGCGGGGCCTGGTCCTGCGACGGCGAGGTCGGCGGGGTCGTCTCGCCGGAGCGACAGGCCGACGCGGCGAGCAGGACGGTGACTGCGAGGGAGCGAGGCGCGGACATGACTGCGAGACGATAGCAAACTCGCGCGCGCGGCGAGCTTCAGGCGATCCGTTGCATGCGCACCCCGGTCTGCGGGCCGAGGGTGATCCGGCGCCGGACGATCGGCACCGGCCGTGGTTCACGCAGGGCCAGGGTGGCCTCTCGCAAGAGCACCGCCAGGGCGATCCGCAGCTCGTAGAGCGACAGTGCGGCGCCCAGGCAGCGCCGGATGCCGCCGCCGAAGGGCACGAACTCGGACGCGTTCGGCTTGCGGACGAGCATGCGCTGCGGGTCGAAGCGCTTGGGGTCGGGGTAGAGATCGGCGCGCTGATGGACCAGCGGCAGGGCCACGCCGATCGAGGTGCCGGCCGGCAGCTCGTAGTCGCCGAGGCGCCACGGCCGTCGCAACCGCCGCAGCACCATCTCGACGACGGGATGCAGGCGCAGCGTCTCGTCGATCACCGCGCCGAGGAACGGCAGCTTGGCCAGCTCCTCGGGCGCCGCGGGGGCGGCCGCGAGCTCGTCCTGCAGCCGCGCGCGGACGTGGGCGTTCTCGGGCCGGTGCAGCTCCTCGAGCGCGGCGGCGAAGGTGGTCGCGGTGGTCTCGTGGCCGGCGATCAGGAGGGTGCGCAGCTCGTCGCGGATGTCGCTATCGGTCATCTTCGACCCGTCCTCGTAGCGCGCGCTCAGCATCATCGACAGGATGTCGTCGCGCTCGCGCGCGTGCGGGCGGACGCGGTCGATCTGCTCGTAGAGGAGGACATCGACGTCGTCGGAGCGGCGCAGGAACCTCGCCCACGGCCCGAGCCCGAGCGGGGCCCGCTGGAACGCCTCGGCGGCCATGAAGATCGGCAGCGCCGCGTCGAGCATGGCGACGATCGCCTGCGTGTGGCGCTCGACCAGCGCGCGCTCCTCGACGCCGTAGACCGCGCGGACGATGACCTCGAGCGAGATCCGCAGGCCCAGGTCGAGCGCGTTGAACTCCTGCCCCGGCGCGATCGCGGCGAGCGACCGCCGCGTCGCCTCGGCCATCGTGTCGCCGAAGGCCCGCATGCGCTCGCCGTGGAAGGGCGGCAGCAGCAGCTTGCGCTCGCGTCGATGCGGCTCGCCGGCCATCAGGAGCAGCGAGTGCTGGCCGAACAGCGGCACGAGGGTGGTGGTGCCGAAGGTGTCGAACAGCTCGACGTCCTGGATGGCGAAGATCTCGCGGGCGAGCCGCGGATCGGCGGTCAGGACCAATTTGCCGTGCGCCAGCGGGAGCGTGAACGGATCGCCGTAGCGATCGCGGGCCCGCGTCATCGCCTCGATGGGCTCGCGCATCACCGCGAAGCTGGTCAGCAAGGTCGAGCGTGGTCCAGGAGGCAGCGCCGGCATGGCGGGGAGTGTCGTGGATGCCGACGCGCCTGCCAATGGCACGAGATCGCGCGGGGCGGATCGGGCCTGAACGGCAATCGCTAAGAGAGTAGCGAGGGCGATGCGCCCTTCGAGGGAGCTCCACCCGAACTGTCCTGCGGTCTCGCGCGCCACCACCCACGAGGTGGACGAGGCGGAGTGAGCTGCGAGTGGTGGAGTCTCATGGGACATGTCCTCTTGAACATGTCCCATGAAGCACGCAAAAGGCCGCGACGAGCGCGCCCGAGCGGGCCGCCCGCACTTGCGGGCATCATGCCCGGACATGCCGGTGTAAGCCGTAGGCCTGCGGGCGGCGTTTCGGGGGGCGACGATGGACACGCGCACCCTGAAGATCTCCCGGCCTTGCCCCATCGACCTCGAAGCCGACCGCAGCGGGCGCCAATTCTTTTGTGGTCACTGTCAGAAGGACGTTCACGTCCTCGCCAACTGGCCCCGCGCCGAGGCCGAGGCGTTTTTGGCGGACAATCGCGGCCGTTCGGTGTGCGTGTCCCTGCGGCGCGACGCCGAGGGCGAGCTGCAATACGCCGACTCGCCGGCGCGCGCCCCCGCGCCCGCGCTGGTCCCCGTGACGCGCCTGCGCCGGCGCTGGCTGCCGGAGGCGGTCGCGGCGGCCGGCGTGGCCGCGGCCCTCAGCGCCTGCACGCCGCACGGGCCGGTGAAGGGCGCGGAGAAGCTGGCGAGCGACGACGAGGTCCTGCTGCAGGCGATCGCGGGCGGGGTCAACGTGCCCGACAACTTCCAGCCTCCGCCGCCGCCGGCGCTCGAGGGCGAGGTGGTCCCGATGCCGCAGATCGAGCGCGGCGAGAAGCCTGCGGACCCGCAGCCGCCGGCCCGAGGCCGACGTGAGCCGAAGAAGGCGCCGGAGCCGAAAGCAGCGAAGGTGCTTGAGCCGCAGGAGTTCGACGGCGGCATCGACCTGTGAGCCACGCGTGACGCCGGTCGCCGGCATCGACCCGCGGCGAGGCGTGAGCGGACCGGAAGCCGCGCGGTGGCAGTTCGACGACGGCATCGATTTGCGCGACGCGCGAAGCGGGCCGGTCGCCCGTGCGCGGCGGATGCTCCCCGGATCGAGCCCGCAGCGACGCGAGCGGCCGGCCGCTGCAGGTTTCGCGTCCGTGCCGCGCCGGAGGTCCGCGTCGGCCGGCTTGCACTTCGCGCGGAACCGGCAACCCTCGGGTGCATGTCCACCCGGATCTTGCTCATCCGCCACGGCGCCACCGTGCTGTCCGCCGAGGATCGCTTCGCCGGCTCGACCGACGTCGACCTGTCCGACGAGGGCCGACGTCAGGCCCGGTGCCTCGGCGATCGACTCGCGGACCAGGAGCTGGCCGCAGTGTACGCGAGCCCGCTGCGGCGCGCGTACGAGACCGCCACGCTGGTGGCCACGGCCTGTCGGCGCGAGCCGATCGCCGACTCCGGCCTGCGAGAGATCGACCACGGCCGCTGGGAGGGCCTCACGCGCGCGGAGGTCGAGGCGCGCTTCCCCGAGGAGTACGGCGCGTGGGAGGAGGACCCGTACACCTTCGCGCCCGAGGGCGGCGAGCCGGGCCTCGCGGTGATGGCCCGCGCGCTGCCCGTCATCCGCCGGATCGTGCTGCAACACGCCGGCCAGACCGTCGCGGTCGTCTCGCACAAGGCGACCATCCGCCTGGTCCTGTCGAGCCTCCTCGGCATCGACGCCCGCGGCTACCGCGACCGCCTCGACCAGGCCCCTGCGTGCCTCAACATCCTCGAGTTCAAGGACGTCGTGCGCGCCCGCCTGATGCTCTACAACGACGTGTCCCACTACGCGGCCCAGCCCGCGCGCCCCAGCGCCAAGCTGTCCAAGTGGTGGGACTCGTCCCGGGAGTGACCGATGGGACATGCCCGATAGGACATGTCACGAAGATCTTGATTGAGCGCCGCGGAGGGCCGCCGCGGCAGAGCGACCACATCGCCGACAATTGCGAGAAGAGTAGGACCGTGCCGCGGAGATCACGATCTCACGGTCACTTCGCGGGTCGCTTCGGATCACGCCGGCCCTGTGTCGTGAACGACATCGCCCGGCCGCGGCAGCCCGCGACGTCGAGCCGTTCGTCACACGCCTCGTGAACGCCCCGATCATCACGCGCTAGCTTTCTCGGTCGACGCGGTACGCCGGCGTCGGACCACGCTCGATCGTGCGTCCGGGGGCTCCGCTTCACCAGGAGGCCAGATGTCGATGCGACAACGAGGGACAATGTCATGGTGCGCGCGGGCGTGGCTCGCCGCCGTCTTCGTCGGTCAGGTGGCGTGTCAGGAAGCGGGGGAGGCCGTGGCGTTTGGCGACGAGGCGCTCGAGTTCCGCGCCTTGCCCGACGCCCGGCTACCCACGTCGCCGAATCAGATCGGGCCCGGGCCCGCCTTTTACGGCGGGGTCGTCACCACCACCGAGCCGCTGGCCGCCAACGTCGGCCGCGACATCCTCGCGCAGGGGGGCAACGCCGTCGACGCCGCCGTCGCAGTGCAGTTCATGCTCAACGTCGTCGAGCCGCAGTCCTCGGGCATGGGCGGCGGCGGCTTCATGCTGATCCACTTCGCCGGGGCGCCGCCCGGGGAGACCGTTGTCATCGACTTCCGCGACGTCGCGCCGGCGAACGTCACGATCGGCATGTTCGACACCTCGCACTCGTCGGCGGTCAAAGGCTCGAGCGGCTACGCCGTCGGCGTGCCGGGCACCGTGAAGGGCATGCTGTACGCGCTCGAGCAGTACGGCAGCATGTCGCGCGCCACAGTGCTGGCGCCGGCGATCGCGGCCGCCACCAACGGCTTCAACATCAGCTCGCGGCTGGCTGGTGATACGGGGTCGTCGCAGCTGCGCCTCGAGACCACCGCCAACACGCTCAACAAGGGCTATTACGCCGAGGCGCGCGGCGTGTTCCGGCCCAACGGGAGCAGCCTGTCCACCGGCACCCTGTTGCGGCAGCCCAGGCTGGCGACGACGCTGCAGGCGATCGTCGCGCGCGGGGCCACCGCCTTTTACAGCTGCGCCGATCCTTCGGGGATCGCGGCCGCGATCGTCGAGACCCAGACCGCGACCCGCAGCGGCAACTCCGGGGGGCGTGGTCGCATGACCTGCGCCGACCTGGCCAACTACCAGCTCGGCGTCTTCGATCCGGACGTCGCCAATCCCGACTTCAACCACGCCCCGGTCATCGGCAGCTATCACGGCCATACCATCGTGACCGCGCCGCCGCCGTCGTCCGGCGTCTTCTTGATGCAGATGCTCGACCTGCTCGAGCGACTCGAGGCGAGCAGGGGCTTCTCGATCGGCACCGGCAACTACGAGTTCGGCGAGGTCGGGACCCTCAACATCATGCAGGAGGTGATGCGCGCCGCGTTCGCCGACCGCGCGCGATGGCTCGGCGATCCTGACTTCTTCCCGGTGCCCGTCGCCGGCCTGCTCGCGCCCAGCTACATCCAGACCCGCGCCGGCCTGATCACGCCCGGCCAGCGGCGCTCGAGCTTCTCCGCCGGCAGCCCGCCGACCGTGGCGGCGGCGCAGCAGAAGCCGGCGAGCACGAAGGAGGACAAGGAGCACGAGGGCGTCGACACCACGCACTACACCGTCATCGACGAGGCCGGCAACGTCGTCAGCGTCACCAGCACGATCAGCGATCAGTGGGGCACCGGCCTGATGGTCCGCGGTCGCGGGTTCATGCTGAACAACCAGCTGCCCAACTTCAACGACGACCCCCAGGGCACCGCGGCGAACCCCGCCGCCAACGACGTCGAGGGCGGCAAGAGCCCGCGCACGACCATCGCGCCGACCCTGGTGTTCCTCGGCGACGAGCTGGTGGCGGGTTACGGCTCGCCCGGCGGGACCGGGATCATCAACGCCATCCTGCAGGTGACGCTGAACCTCATCGACCACGACCTCAGCCTGCGGACGGCGGTGCAGCGGCCGCGCCTGTCGATCGACAGCGGCAGCAGCTCGGCGGACACCGAGATCGAGTCGGGCTTCAGCGCGTCGGTGCGCTCGAGCCTGCAGAACATGGGCTACGACTTCGACTCGACCAGCTCGATCGGCGCGGTGCAGGCCATCGTCACCTACCCGGGCGGCGGTCAGCAGTACGGGGCCGCCGACACGCGCCGGATCGGCGGCGTCAGCGGGCTCGACGAGCACTGACGCGCCTGCACGCGGCAGCGTCGACAGCGATCGCGCCGTCGTGCGTCGGCGCCCGCGCGCGCGGCGCTGCGAGCTCTCCTCGGCGTCTCGGTGCGAAGCGGCGCGGATCCAGGCGCGCTACGCTTCTCGCTTGACCTTGACACTGACGTCAAGGTTTAGGGTGCCGTCCGGGAGGAGTCGATGAAGATCGGAGAGCTCGCAGCGCGGACGGGGGTCAGCCCCCGCGCGATCCGCCATTACGAGAAGGCCGGGCTGCTCAGCGCCGGCCGTCTCCTCAATGGCTATCGCGACTTCGGCGACGAGGCGGTGGCCGAGGTGAAGCACGTGGTGCGCATGATCCGGCTCGGCTTCTCGCTCGAAGAGATCGCGACCTTTCCAGCCTGCATGTTCACCGGCGGCGCCGCCGTCGTCTGTTCCGTCGCTCTGCAGGCGCACCGCGACAAGCTCGAGGAGATCGAGACGCTGATCGCGGAGCTGGAGGAGCGTCGTGATCGCCTGCTCGCGGTCCTGCGGGCTGCGGCGCACCAGAGCGCCGAGTCGGCGAGGGCCGCGAGTCGCAACCAGGAGGCAACCGGACCATGAGACGGAGACAATTTCTTTCAAAAAACCTCGGGCTCGCTGCCGGCGCTGTGGCGCTGGCCACGACCGGTGACGCGGGCGCAGCCCCGAATGCGGCCCGCCCTGCGGCGCCGCGCACCTACTTGCTGATCCACGGCGCCTGGCACAGCTCGCTGCACTGGGCGCGCGTCGTCCGGCTGCTCAGCGCCAGGGGCCATCGCGTGGTGGCGATCGATCTGCCGGGCCACGGCCTGTCGGCCAAGTTTCCGCGGGCCTACCTCACCGGCGACCGCGCGGCCTTCGCCGCCGAGGTCTCGCCGCAGAAGGACATCCGCCTCGACGACGGCGCCGACGCGGTGATCGCCGCCTTGCGCGAGCTGCAGGGCGAGTCGCGGCCGATCGTCGTCGGCCACAGCATGGGCGGCACGGTCATCACGCGGGTGGGGGAGCGCGCGCCGGAGCTCGTCGGCCGGCTCGTCTACCTCAGCGCCTACTGCCCGGTGCGCCGCGGCCCGGCGAGCGCCTTCGGCGAGCTGCCCGAGGCGAAGCAGCCGTACCTCGACGGCCTGATGCTGGGCAACCCGGCCCAGACCGGGGTCGTGCGCATCGACCCGCGCGGCGACGCCAAGTACCGCGACACCCTGCGCGCGGCCTTTTATCACGACGTGCCGGCGGAGGAGGCCCTCGCCTTCGCCCTGGCGCTGACACCCGACCTGCCGCTCGGCTACTGGACCACCGACGTCGGCGCGACGAAGGAGCGCTGGGGCAAGGTGCCGCGCACGTTCATCCGTTGCACCGAGGATCGCGCGCTGCCGATCGCCCTGCAGGACCTCATGATCCGTGAGGCCGACGCCTGGACGCCCGACAACCGCTTCGATCGCAAGACGCTCAAGACGAGTCATTCGCCGTTCGCCTCGGCCCCCGAGGCCCTCACGGGGCTGCTCCACGAGCTGGCGTGAGGGCTGCGGGGCGGGCGAGGCCGGTGGCTGTCTCTCGGGACGGATCGTCGCGGCGCCTGTCTCTCGGGGCAGGCGCCGCCCATACGATTTTACCTGTCCCTTGGGACAGAGCCGACACGAAGTCGGAAACGCTACTCCGAGCAGCGGGGCGCGACGACGCGGAAGTCCGTCCCGACGGTCGGGTTGTCGTCGACCCACTTTCCCTCGAGGTGGCACAGCCGAACCTGGAGCTCCGTCGCGTCGATGGCGAGGATTTCGAGGGTGCCGCGGAGGTTGCCTCCGCTCGCGCCGTCGCACGCCTCGTGCCCCGTGATGGCGAGGGTCCCCAGGTCGCTCAGGTCGTAGAGCCCTGGCGCCTGGATGTCCGCGGGGATCTGGATGCTGACCGACCAGTCGCCCGCGCATTCGAGCGACTCGGCCGTGGGTTTTTCGCACGTGATCGCCTCGTTGCTGAGCCGGAGGGCGATGTCGGTCGGCTCGTCGGGGTCGGGCGGGGCGATGGCGCCGGCGTTGAGCGCGGGCGCCTCGCCCTCGCACGGCATCGGCTCGTCGACCGCGGGCCCGGTGGTCTCGGTCGTCGTGGGCGCGCCGTCCGTGTCCGTGGTGCCGGCCGTCGTCGTGTCGCCGTCGCTGTCGCTGCCGGCGTCGGTTTGCAGCGGGCACCCGAGCGCGAAGACGAGGGTCAGGCCCAGGAGAGGGACATTTCGTGTCGTTGGGGAAAACTTCATGGCGGGGTGGAGTCGCAGATTTGCGGCGAGAAATTGCCACGAGTTCGAGAGTTCTCGCGCGTCGAAGCGACACCACGCGTCTTGCGAGCTTGGGGTCGGCAGAGCCCATGCGCTCGCTGCCCGGGCGCCTGGCCTCACGTCTCGTCGGTGGGTGCGAGGGCTCCGAGCGCCGCGCGGGTCGCCGCGAGGGCGCTCATGCCCTCGCCGTGCTCCGCCCACCACATCAGCGCGGCGAACGTCGCCGCCACCAGAGTGCGCGCGACCAGCGGGGGCGGCGTGTCACCCGACGAGGTGCGGCCTGCCATCGTCGTGGCGATCAGCGCTTCGATCTCTCGCAGCGGCGGGTGATTGAGCAGCGCCGGCGCGGCCGCCAGCAGTCGCAGGCGCTTGCGCGCCAGCTCGGCCGCCTCGGGGGCGTCCAGCAGGCGCAGGAACGGCTCGGCGAACTCCCGGAGCACCCCGGCGACCCGCAGCTCGGCGCCGGCCAGCGCGGCGGCCCGCTGGCGCACGACGTCGCGCACCGCGTCGAGGCCGTCCCACACCAGGTCCGACTTCGAGGGAAACAGCCGGAAGAGGGTCCGGCGGCTCACCGATGCCGCCTCGGCGATCTCGCCCATGGTCACGCGGTCGAACCCGTGGCGCTCGAACAGGCCCAGGGCGATGCGGGCGATCTGGCGCGGGTCCGCCTCCTGAGGCCGGCCTCGCTTCGCTGCTGGTTGCATTTTGGCACTCGATGCCATAATTGAGATCGAAGCAGAACGAGGCGCCCGATGCGACCTCGGAGGACGACCTAACATGAGGACTCCGTTCGAGTCATCGACGATGAAGCCCGTGCAGCTCGACGTCCGCCGCGAGCTCGAGCGGCCGGAGGCGAAGGCCGACCCCTACGCCGCGTACGCGCGGCTGCGAGAGTTGGGGCCGGTGCTGCACTGGCGCACCTGGTTGCAGGACAGCCTCGTCATCACCCGCTACGACGACGTGATGAGCGTGCTGCGAGACCCGCGGATCGCCAACGACCGCCGCAACATCGGCGACGGCGGCAAGGGCCCGCTCGAGCGCTGGTGGATGCCGAGCATCATGAAGTTGTTCCTCGGCAGCATGGTCATGAAGGACCCGCCGGATCATCGCCGCCTGCGCAACCTCGTGCAGAAGGCCTTCACGCCGGCCATGGTCGAGCGCCTCAACGGGCGCGTCGAGCAGATCACCGCGGAGCTGCTCGACGCCGCGGCGAACAAGCCGGTCTTCGATCTGATCGCCGACCTCGCGCTGCCGCTGCCGCTGACCGTCATCTCGGAGATGCTCGGGGTGCCCGAGCCCGAGCGGATGCGCTTCCGCGAGCTGCTCGGCAAGGTCCTCGATCCGGAGGGCATGAACCTCGCGGGGTTCGTCTTCAACTACGGCAACATGGTCCGGCTCAACCGGTTCCTCCGGCGCATGGTGCAGCTGCGGCGCGAGCAGCCGGGCGACGACCTCGTGACTGCGCTGGTGCAAGCCGAGGAGGGCGGCGACCGGCTCGGCGAGGACGAGCTCATCTCGATGGTCTTCCTGCTGCTGTTCGCCGGCCACGAGACGACCGTGAACCTGATCGGCAACGGCGTGCTGGCGCTGCTGCAGCACCCCGATCAGCTCGAGCTGCTGCGCGGTCGTCCCGAGCTGATCGACAGCGCGATCGAGGAGCTGCTGCGCTTCACCAACCCGGTCGGCACGGTGTCGCCGCGGTTCGTCCGCGAGGACCTCGAGATCGCGGGCGTACGGATCGCCAGGGGCACCACGCTCACCCTGCTGCTCGCCTCGGCGAACCTCGACGAGACCGCCTTCGCCGACGCCGGCCGGCTCGACATCATGCGCGAGCCGAACCGCCACGTCGCGTTCGGCTTCGGCGCCCACTATTGCCTCGGGGCGCCGCTCGCTCGCGTCGAGGCGCGCGTGGCCATCCCCGCGCTGCTGCGGCGCTTCCCGGGCCTGCGCCTCGCGGTCCCGGCCGACAAGATCCGCTGGCGCGCCAACATGGGGCTGCGCGGGCTCGAGTCGCTGCCGCTGTCCGTCGCGTCCGCCCGCGCGTAGGCTCAACGCAGCGCGGGCCGAGCTCGACGAGCCCGGCCCGCGGAGCGAGCGTCAGGGGGGCGCAGGGGGGGCGCAGGGGGGGCGCAGCCGTTTACCAGCGCGCCTGCGCGAGCAGGAAGAAGCCGAGGCGGTTGGTCACGTTCGCGTCTTCGAACACGCGGATCCGGCCCGACTCGTTGCTCGCCTTGACGAACTTCGTGCGGTTGTTGTCGAGCGTGTAGCGGAGCTCGGACACGACCACGAAGAACGGCGCGATGTCCCACTTCAGCGTCAGCTTGCCCGACAGGATGTCGAACGGGTTCTGGCCGGCGGGGAGGACCTCCTGGTCCCAGAACTCGCGGTAGACGTTGGTCGTGTCGCCGACTTTGATCGACGCCGGCGACTTGTAGGCCAGCACCGCGCCGGGCGTCAGCTTGGAGCGCTCGAAGTAGTAGTCGAAGCCGAGCGAGCCCCACAGCTCCGGGGCGACCTGCGCCTCCCTGGGGAACGTCTGGTACGGGAACACGCCCGGGATCGAGAGGACCACGAAGGCCAGGTCCCGGTAGATGGCGTTGGCGAACAGGCGCAGCTTCTTGATGCGCAGCTTGCCGAGGAACGCGGCCGCCTTGGCCGGCTGGATCCGCGTGGTGTCGGGCTCCTCGAACTTCTGCAGCGTCTGGCCGACCGTGGTGAACTCGACCGCGGCCGAGCCGGCGATGCGGTTGTCGTAGATCTGGTTCTGCGTCAGCAGGAAGCTGGCGTCGGGGCTGTAGCGGAACAGCTGGAAGTCGATCGAGGTGCCGATCGGGACGCCCCAGTGGGCGGTGAGGCGGGTCGAGCCGCCGAACGTCTGGACCGTCTTGCCGCCGATCCGCGAGTTCGGCGAGAACATCGGGAACGCGCCCGACTGGTAGTAGCCGCCGTTGACCTCCCAGGCGAGCCAGGGGGTGAAGCCGATGCCGAAGCCGCCGAGGGCCGAGTAGTAGGTCTGCGGCTCGTTGAGCTTCTCGTTGAGCAGGCGCGCCGACTTGGCGCCGAGGAACACGTAGCTGTCCTTGCCGGTGCCGACGTTCCAGTCGTAGCGCAGGCGGAGGCCCGGCGTCTGGCCGGTGTTGTTGGGGAACATGCGCTCGCCGCCCCACGTCACCGCGTACGTGTACCCGAGCAGGAACCGCTGCGAGTCCACCGGGAACATCGTCAGCGAGATGTTATCGCCGGTGTAGTCGTTGCGCTTGGTGTAGAAGTTGAGCTTGCCGTACGAGCCGTCGTCGCTGAGCGTCGTGTAGTTCTGGAACGTCTTGCCGTCGTGCCACTGCTCGATCTCGGTGACGAACGCCGCCTCCGCGTCCATCCGCTTGAAGAACGTCGGCATGCGCTTGTAGACGACGAGCTGCGTCTCGGTCTCGAAGCCGCGCTTCTCCTGCTCGATGGCGTCGTAGAACAGGCGGTCGGCCGCCAGCTTGAAGCCGGCCGAGGGCGAGCGGTCCTTGGCGCCGGCCAGCAGGTTGTCGTCGGAGATGGCGAACGTGAGGCGCGTCGCCATCGCGTTGCCGGCGGTCCACTGGTTGTAGCCGGTCGACGGCATGGCCCGCTGGTCGTCGATCGTGCGCCGCTGCTCCTGGACCGCCAGGCGCTTCTCGGCGCGGTCGACCCGCGTGCGCAGGGCCCGGAGCTCCTTCTGCAGCGCGTCGATGTCGACGGCCTCGGTGCGGGTCGGAGGGACAGGTCCTTCGAGACCGGTGGCGTCCGGCGACGCAGGCGGCGGCGCGGCCGACGGGGCGGGCGGCTCGAGCGTGGGCGTCTGCGTCGCGGTGGGCGGCGGTTGGCTCGAGCCCGGCGGCGGACCGGAGTCGCCGGTGCTGGGCTGGAACGCGAGGGCGAGGCCGGGCGCGAGCCAGGCGACGGCGAGGACGGCGGCGGGAAGGGGCCACTGCATGGGGTACGTGGTCGCTCTCGGCAACGGGGCCAGGGCTGCGGGCTACGGCGGGGAGGCGGGCGAGGGGAGACTTACTGGGCCAGGTCGTCGACGGTGCGCGGCGCCAGCTTGAAGTTCTCGAAGCTGTACACCAGCGCGCCGGTGATCGAGGTGAAGGCGTCGCCGACCATCGGCTTGGGCCAGTCGGCGGTGGCGAAGAACTGGTCGTCGAGGATGAGGCCGCCGTCGACGGTCCACTCGCCGAAGTTGTTGGCTTCGGTGGCGACGGTGACGTTCTCGACGGTGACGAGGACCGACTCGTAGTTCTCGGCCGAGGCGCCGCCGGTGGCGACGTCGGCGGCGTCGACGACGATCGGGGCGGGCACCGCGTCGGTGCCGGTGACCACCACGTCGCCGGCCTGGCCCGCGGTGATCTGGGACATGTCGTAGAACTCGCCGTAGAGCCCGTTGATGGTGACGACGTCGCCGGGCTGGACCGCGAGCATGTCGGGGTTCTGGTTGATGTAGACGTAGATGCCGGAGTACTCGCCGCCGGCCGGGTCCTGGACGAAGAAGCCGTCGCCCTTGAAGGTCAGCGGGCTGGTGACGACCACGTTCTCGACGGTGACGAAGTCACCCTCGCCCACCATGCCCTGCTGGATGTCGAAGATCGTGACCGCGCCCATCGGGCCGGTGGTGGTGTCGGTGTCGGTCGTGTTGCCGCCCTCGCACTCGAAGCCGACGTAGTCGTCGCAGCTGCGCGGCACCAGCTTGAAGTTGCCGAAGTTGTACACCAGCGGACCGGTGAGGGTCAGCGTGGTGCCGACCGGCGGCTTGGGCCCGCCCTCGGGCAGGAAGAACATGTCGTCGATGCGCACGCCGCCGGTGACCTCGAACTCGCCGAAGCCGAGGTCGGCGTTGGTGACTTCGACGTTCTCGACGGTGACCGGCACGCTCTCCCACACCTCGGTCAGCGCGCCGCCGTTGGCGATGTCGGGCGGCGAGACGACCGGCGGGGTCGGGGCGGTGGCGGTGCCGGTGATCATGATGTCGTCGGCGAGCGAGATGTTGATCTCGCTGAACGTCTCCGAGCCGGTGTCGTCCATCGCCTTGTACTCGACGTACTCACCGACCACGGTGAGCTTGTCGCCCGGCTTCGGCACCTTGCCCTGCGCCATCAGCTCGGTCGCGGTGTCGGGGTAGACGTAGAGCTGGATGCCGGAGTACTCGCCGCCGTCGAGCTCCTGGACGAACACGCTGCCGGCCCCGCTGGTGCTGAACTTCGTCGGCGAGACGACGACCACGTCCTTGACGCGCACCAGAGTGTTCGGGGTGACCTTGTCCTGCTGCAGGTCGTAGATGTTCGTGTCCTGCAGGCCGCCGCCCTCGGTCGGCTGGTTGGTCGTCGGCGGATTGTCGGTGGTGCCCGCGGTCGCCTCGGTGGCAGTCGCGTCGTCGCCAGCGGTGTTGGTGTTGTTGAACGCGTTGCAGGCGATCAGACACAGCGCGGTGCAGGGGACGAGTCGACGCATGATCCAGCTCCTTCGCATCTCGTGGCCTCGAGAGGCCGTGCAGTGATTCGCGGCGCGTGCCGCCAGAGTGGCGTTCCGTGCGCCCGGACACTTACTTTGCGGCCATGCGCGATGTCAAGCCGGGCCCCCGTGATCGCAGCAAGCGAGGGCCGGTCCCAGAGCCCCCGTGTGAGGCGATCCCCCAGCGAACGCTGTGACGCGGTCGACAACCAAGCGTCGTCGGACCGACGCCGGCGCAGCACGCGGGCGCCGCCGCGGTCCACCAGCCACGGTCGCCCAGACGCGGCCTGTCGCTATTCGGAGACGACCTCGATGTCGTCGTCGTTGCGGGTGTAGAGCAGCCAGGACGGTCGCGCGGCGGCGTGGTAACGCAGGTCGCCGACGATGTGCAGCTTGCCGCCGACGTGGTCGGCCGGGTCGAACCCCGTCGCGCTGAGGGCGCTCACCACGTTCACGCCGCCGTTGCCGTTGTTGCAGTTGCCGGCAGGGTCGACGAGCACCACCCACTGGCCGAACGTCGCGTAGCCGTCACCGAGCGGACACACCGTGACGTCCCGCACCTCGACCAGGCGGCTCTCGAGCTTCTCCATCGCCTGATCGTCGTCGACGAGATCGCCGGTGATTTCGAACGGCACCAGGTTGGACAGCTTGCCGCCGACCCGATAGGTCGGAAAGCCGAGCTCGGTAAAGCCGTAGAATTCGACCACGGTGCCGATGATCTCCTCGATCACCGAGCCCTGCTCGATGCCCTTCGGCCGCGAGTGGGTGTGGGCGAAGATGGCGTTGAAGCCGGCCGTCATGTCGGACAGGTCGGTCAGGTAGAAGCCGTCGACGGCGATGCCGGTGACCACGAGCGTGCGGCCCTCGGCGTTGACCTTGACGAAGTCGCCGTCGAGCGGCGAGCTGGCGGGGATGTCGGTCTCGTTGATCTCCCGCAGCGTCGGGTGGGCGACGTGGATCGTCGGCGACAGGCCGGTGGCGTAGCTGCCGGGGGCCTCCTCGCTGCCGCGATCCTCGACCCAGATGTTGGTGGCGCCGTGGGCCCGCACGACCTCGACCGGGACGCCGATCGCCTGGCCGTCCTTGATCGTGATGGTGTTCGCCTGGCCCTGCGCGAGCCGCCCGCGCGGGGCGACGTCGAGGTAGACCTGTCCCGAGAACCAGGTGGCCGGCTCGCCGGCGTCGTCGACGGCGCGGACGTCGAGGACGAACTGCCGGCCGGTGCTGCTGTAGGGCAGCGGGTTCTTCTCGGTGCCGGCCTCGCCCTCGATCTCGACCTTGAAGGTGAGCGGCGCGACCTTGCCGGTGCTCTTGTCGATCTCCTGCACGCAGGCGGAGCCGCCGGCGAGGACGAGGGCGAGGGCGAGGACGGGGTGCTTCGAGTTCATGGCGGCGTCCTCGTTCCTAGTACTTGGTGACGATCCGGCCGTCGGGCACCGCGTACCCGGACTTGCACAGGTCGAGCGGCGTGTTCGCGTCGTAGCAGGCGGGCAGCTGCGGGATGTCGCGCATGTACTGGATCATCGCCTCGCGGATCGGGATGCCGGTGTTCACCTTGGTGGTGTTGCGCTTGAGCATGCGGAAGCCGCTGCCGCCCCACGCCATGTAATCGTTGGTGCACATGTCGTAGGCGCGGGCGGCCTCGAGCGGCTCGCCGTTGACGTGGATGTCCTCGGCCTTGCCGGTGCGGCAGTTCATCGTGAAGCTGATGCCGGAGACCTGGATCTGCGAGTTGCAGCCGCGCTCGGCGCTCGACCGCGTGGCGAAGTCGAGCAGCTCCTGCACCTCGAGGCCGCTCAGGATCATCGTCGTGATCGTGTTCTCGAACGGCATCACGTTGTACATCTGCTCGTACGTGATCGGGCCGGCGAGGATGTCGGTGCGGATGCCGAGCGAGTTGGTGACGCAGAACTCGGTCTCGATGTAGCGGCGGTACTGCATCGCCTCGGCGACCAGGTTGCCGAGCATGCTGTCGCCGCCGGTGTTGCCGAAGCGCCGCAGCGGCTCGGTCGCGGTGGTGATCACGCGGTCGAGCAGCAGGGTCTGCTGCATCTCGTTGAGGTACTCCTGCAGGACCTCGCGGGTCTCGGGGTCCTCCGGGACGGTGGTGTCGATCGGGAACAGCTTGAACTTGTGCGAGGTGATGCGCTTGTCGCGGACGACGATGTCGAGCCGGGCGACGAACTTGGCGAAGGCGTTCGGGTGGGCCAGCAGGGTCTGGCGCCGGTGCTCCGGCTTGCACTCGCCGATGCCGCGCGGCGGGTCGGTGCCGTCAGGGTCGGCGCCGGCCTCCGGGTCGTCCTCCTCGCCCTCGCTGTCGACCGTCACGACCTCGGCGTCCATGTCGGGCCGGGCCGAGATGTACTGGGCGTCGGGGTTGTAGTCGATGAGCTTGGGCGGGCTGAGGGCGATGTGGTGGTGGCCGCCGAGGATCAGGTCGAGGCCACAGATGTTGCGCGCCAGCACCTCGTCCTCGGTGAGGCCGAGGTGGTCGAGCAGGACCACCAGGTCGACCGACTCGCGCAGGAAGTTGGTGTAGAACTGGACGGTCTGCAGGGTCTCCTTGGGCAGGATCCCCAGGTTGTTGGTGCCGTCCTCGAGGCTGTTCATCGAGCTCAGGTTGCCCATGCCGATGATGCCGAGCTTGAGGCCGTCGACGTTGTAGATGACGAACGGCTTGACGATGATGTCGAACTTGGTGGCGAACGGCTTGGCGTCGTCCTCGAACTCGTAGTTGGCCGCGAGCAGATCGAAGTCGCCGAAGCTCGAGAACTGCTCGAGCACGTTCTCCGGGCCGTGGTCGAACTCGTGGTTGCCGAGCGCCATGGCGTCGAGGCCGGCCATCGACATCGCCCGCACCTCGGCCTCGCCGCCGAAGATGTTGAAGATCGGGGCGCCCTGGAACAGGTCGCCCGAGTCGAGCCAGATCGACCGCCCGGCGTGCTCCCGCTCGCGCTTGACGATGTGGGCCATCTTGGCGACGCCGCCGTACGGCCCGCGACCCTCGGCGAGCCCGAGCTGCTGCTCGGTGTAAAGAGGATCGTGGTCGTACGGCAGGATCCGCGAGTGCACGTCCGAGGTGTGCAGGATCGTGAGGCGGACGTCCTGACCGGTGAGGTCGGGCGGGTTGGAGTCGTAGAGGCACGAGCCCAGCGACAGGCTCGCGAGCAGGCCGGAGACGATCGATAGACGCGAGTTACGCACGGGTCCCGGCGAGAGGTAACAGGCCCCGCGCGTTCGCGCAATCCGGGCCCGGTTGCGGCCGCCGTGGCCCAGGTCATGCCCGCCGGCGCCGCCCGCCGTGGGGCCGCCGCGGGCCGAACGCTGCTCGGTTCGCCAGTCGGGACGCTCCAGGCGGTGGCCGCGCGCGTCGCTCCAGGTCACAGGCCGGAGTCGGTATCATCGCGACGATGCATACACCGCTGCTCTGCTTGCTCGGGTTCGGGGCGTGGACCCTCCTCGTCGCGGTCCTCGGGATCGTGACACCCCGCGTGCTGGCCGTGGCCATGGGGACGGCGCCCGAAGGCGGGTTTCCGGCCGACGTGCCCCACGGCTCCGACCGCTACCGCCGGACCATGCGAGCGCACCTCAACTGCGTCGAGAACCTGCCGCTGTTCGCGGCGGTGGTGCTGACCGGCGCGGTGGTCCACGCCGGCTCGCCGCGCATGGACACTCTGGCGATCACCTACCTGGCGGCCCGCGTGGCGCAGACGGTGATCCACGTGGCGTCGGGCACCGGCGCGGCGGTCAACCTGCGCTTCACCGCGTTCGCGGTGCAGGCGGTCTGCCTGGTGTGGATGGGCGTGCTGGTCGCGCGGACCCTGGGGGCGGCGGCGGCAGTGTGACAGCAGACCGCGGGGACATGGCCTTTCGGACATGTCCCCGCGGTAAGGTTTAAGCGAGAGGCGTCAGCCCATCGGGATGCCGCACAGGCCGAGGTTCTCCAGGCCCGGAGGAGAGGTGCCGGGGTCGTACCACTGGATGCACTCCTGGCCGGCGCCGGGGCAGTCGGGCTCGGTGATGTCGCAGTAGGGCAGGCAGCAGCCGAGCGCCGCCGGGTCGCACTCGGTGGCGAAGCCGGGGTCCTGGCAGACGAGGCCCTTGTCGCAGGCGTTGGCGTACTCGCACGGGTCGAAGGCGACGCCGGTCTCGCCGGAGGCGTCGAGGACGCACACGAAGCCCTCGTCGTCGGGGTTCGGCAGGCACAGGTCGTTGCCCATGCAGTTCTGCAGCAGCGGGTCGCACGAGGGCAGGCACAGGTTGAGCACGCCCTCGTTGGCGATCACGCAGGTGGTCTGCGGGTCGGCGCAGTTGGTGGCGTCGGGCGAGCCGGTGCAGAGGCCGACGCAGGTGCCCTGGCCGGTGTCGGGGTCGACGTTCCAGCACATCGTGCCCTTGCCGCACGAGTCGACGCCGCTGACGCCGTTGCCCTCGACGGTGCACGGGTCGCCCGGGGCGCCGCCGTTCTCCTCCACGGGGACGCACTTGAGGTTGTTCCACGAGGTGCCGCCGTCGTCGGCGTAGGCGGAACATTTCTGGCCGTCCGGGCAGTCCTGGGTCCAGTTGTCGCACTCCGGGGCGATGCCCGTGCCGCCGGTGGTCTCGCAGCCGAGGAAGTTGCACGTGGTGTCGCCGGTGTCGCCGGAGGTCTCGGTCTCCGTCTCCCCGGTGGTGGCCGGCGGGTCGCTGGTCGCCGGCGGATCCGAGGGCTGGGTCGTGGTGGTCTCGCTGTCGCCCTCGCTGTCTTCGCCCGACGACGTGGTGTTGACGCCGGCGGTCGGATCTTGCGGATCCTTGTTCTCGCACGCCATCAACACCAGGGCGGCCGTAAGGGTCGTCCAAATTCGCTTCATTGCACACCTTCCTCGCGTCGGTAGAGCCGGTTGAGCAACGACATGTCCTTATGGACATGCACGTTGCGACATGTTCTCTGGATCCCCCGCCGGCAGCCGCCCGCTCGCCGGCGCGCGCCTGCGCAAGTGCAGGCGTCCGCAAGAGAGGTAGGCCAGTGATAAAGCTGCAAAACAGTTAATCCTTGCGATAAGTCTTATACAACCTCCGAAACCAACGCAAGGAATTTAAGTTTGTTTGTGTCGATTGTAAGTTTTACCCGGCGAGCCGGGAGCGGCCAGCGAGTGGACCGGACCAGCGTCCTTTGCGCGGGGCGGAATGGCGCTCCGCGGGCCTGGACGGACCCAACGAAAAACGGCGCCCGCGAGGGGCGCCGTTCGTCGAGAGGGCAAAAGGAGCGGCTTACTTGCCGCTGATCTGCAGGTTGAGGTCCATGTCCATGGTCATCGGCATCTTCACGCCGTTGGCGTCGGTGGTCATGGCGATCGAGGACTTCATGTTCATGTCGCCCTTGACCGGGGCGACGCGGGCGAGGTCGACCTCGGTGGTGCCGGCGCCGGTGGAGTCGAGGCGATCGAGGCTGACCTTGGCGCCTTCGGGCATGCCGGGGGCGCTGATCGTCTGCGGGGCGGCGGTCTGGACGATGGTGCTGGCGAGCTGGACGACGCTGCCGTCGCGGCCCTTGAGCTCCCAGGTGGCGACCTGGTCGAGCTTCATGCCCTGCTGGTCGAGCTGCTGGGTGACGGTCCACTTGGCGCCGATGCCGAGCGCCTCCTCCGGGAAGGGCACCGACATCTGGTTGATCTGCTGCCGCATGCTGTCGATGGTCTGCTTGATCTGCGGGTTCACGTCCGGCGGCATGTTGAAGTCGGCCGACTTGACGATGCCGCGCGGGGTGACGAGCGAGGTGCCCGACATCTTGTTCATGGTGCCGAGGACGCTCTTGAGCTGATCGACCATGGCCGCGGGGACCTTGGGGTCGGGCAGGACCTCGATCTTGTCGAGGCTGAACTCGCTGCGGATGTCGCCCTCGCCGGTGATCTCGCTGACCTTGAGGTTCATGGTCATCTGCATCGGCGGGATGTCGGTCTTCGGCATCGCGTTGGGGCCGATCTGCATGCCCATGCCCATGCGCATGGTCATGACCATCGCCTGCTCCTGCCCGGCGGTGAGCTTGAGCCGCAGCGGCTCGCGCGGCTCGGCGCCGGCCTCGATGAGGGTGACGACCGAACCCTGGCCGACGGTGGTCGCAGCATTGGGCGCGGCGGCCGGGGTCGCCGGCTTGGCGTCGGGCGCGGCGGCGACGGGCGCCGGCGGAGCGTCGGTCTTGGGCGCGGCGGCCTCGGTCTTGGCGGCCGGCTTGGCGTCGGACTTGCCGTCGGTCGGCTGACAGCCGAAGAGGTGCAGCGCGACGGCTGCGAGCGGGACACAGAGGGCGCGGAGACGGGGGCGGAGCGACATGCGCGGCGAGGCTACCACAGCGCGGCAGTCGTCGGTGCCGCCCGCCGCGGCGCGAGACCGCCGTTCAATCAGGGCATGCGCCGACCGCTGGCGACCACTGCGGCCTTGACCCGGGTCAGGGCCGCGGTGACCTGGGGGTCGTCGCGCAGCTTCTCGAGCGGGCTCGGCAGCCGCCAGGTCCAGTTGTGATCGCCGAGGGTGGCGGGCTTGTTGATCCGGTCGCGCACGCCGAGCAGGTCCTGCAAGAGGAGGAGGACGAGGTCGCTGCCGGCCTTCAGGACGAGATGGAGCAGGGCGGCGTGGACGGCCGGGGTGAAGGCCTTGCCGATGTCGGGCATGTCCTTCAGGCCAGGTAGCTTCACGACCTCGGCCCGCTCGGCGTCGGACAGCTCGTCCCACCACACCGCGACGGGGGCGGTGTCGTGGGTGCCGAAGGTGGCGACCGAGAGGGCAGGGTAGGCCGCAGGGTCGCGGAAGGCGTCGCCGTCCTTCTCCCAGATCAGGACCTTGTAGCCGGGGGCGCCGAGCTTGTGCAGCGAAGGGCCGACGTAAGCGGGGATCGAGCCGAGGTCCTCGGCGATGAGCTTGGCCCCGCGCTCGCCGGCGCTGGCCATGATGGCGCCGATGACCTTCTCGCCGTGGGCGAGCTGCTCGGGCTCGGTCGGCGGGTCGAAGGTGCCGGGCACGAGCTTGCCCTTGTCGTCGCGCCGCTTCTCGTAGGGCCGCATGTACGTGCGGTAGAAGCCGACCAGGTGATCGATGCGGAAGCGGTCGTAGAGCGTGGCGCTGTAGGCGGCCCGCCGCCGCAACCAGGCGAAGTCGGGGTCGCCCTCGGCCATGATCCGCCAGTGGTAGGGCGGGAGGCCCCAGTCCTGGCCGTCCTCGTCGAACTGATCGGCAGGGACGCCGACCGACATGTCCATGCGGAACTCGCCGCGGTGGACCCATACGTCGGCGCTGTCGCGATCGACCATGAACGGGAGGTCGCCCATGAGCTCGACGCCGAGCTTCTTCAGCTCGCCGCGCGCGGCGGCCCACTGCGCGTGGGCGAGCCACTGGACGTACTCGTAGTAGAGGATGGCCTCGGCGTGGCGGGCCTGGACGGCGCGCAGGGCCGCGCGGTCGCGCTCGCGCAGCGGATCGCTCCACTGCCACCAGGCGGCGCCCTGGTGAGCGTCCTTGATGGCGCGGTAGAGGGCGTAGTCGGGCAACCAGTGGCGCTGGGCGTCGCAGAAGTCGAGGAAGGCGCGGGCCCGCGGCGACTTGCCGGCGCCGGCGGTGAGCTCGTGATCGACGAAGCGCTTGAGGCCGGCGACCAGCGCCTTGCGCTTGAGCTGGCGGACGGTGTCGTAGTCGATGGTGGGGCGCTTCTTGGCGGCCGCGAGCGCGGCGACGCCCGCGGTGCCGAGGACGTCGCGGGTGCTCAGGTGCTGCAGGTCGACCACCGGGCCCAGGGAGATGAACATCGGATCGATGCCGAACGCCGACAGGGCGGCGTACGGCGAGGTGTTGCCGATGGAGATCTCGTTGAGCGGGAGGACCTGGATCAGGGAGATCCCGGCCTTGGCGATGAAGGCCGCGAAAGCGGGCAAGTCGCCGATCTCGCCGATCCCCCACGACTGCTCGGAGCGCAGCGAGAACAGCGGGACGGTGACGCCGGCGACGCGGCCGGCGGACGAGGAGGTGGTTTGTGGCATGGCTGCGGCGCGCCCGGGCGAGGCCGAGCGCCACGATCCAAGTAGCAGGCCGCGCTCGCGCTGCGAAGCCCCAACAGCGGAACCTGCGCAAATGGACCGGGGCGAACGCTGAATCGGCGCCGATCTCGCCGAGCGCGCGCCGGCAGGTCCGTCGCCGCGCGCTGCGGCGGGTGTTGTAGCGTTTGGCCTGTGTCCTCCGTGATCTGGCCCGGCCGACCGGACCCGCTCGGGGCGAACGGCGACGCCGATGGCGTGAACTTCGCCCTGTTCTCCGAGACCGCGACGCGGGTGTTCCTGTGCCTGTTCGACGCGCCGCATCGACCTCCGCGCGAGACGCTCGAGCTGCCCGAACGGACAGGTCGGATCTTCCACGGCTACGTGCCGGGGCTGCGCCCGGGGCAGCTGTACGGCTACCGCGTCGACGGTCCGTACGAGCCGCACGCGGGGCTGCGCCACAACCCGCACAAGCTGGTGCTCGACCCGTACGCGCGCGCGGTGGCGTCGAGCGGCAACGCGGCCGAGCTGTTCGCGTACCGCCTCGGTGACCCGGCCGGCGATCTGGCGTTCGACCGCGAAGACAACGCCGCCGACGCGCCCAAGGGAGTGGTGGCCGACGACGCGTTCGACTGGGGCGACGACCGCCGGCCGGCGACGCCGTGGACCGAGACGCTGATCTACGAGCTGCACGTGAAGGGGATGTCGCGGCTGCACCCGAAGGTGCCGCCCAACCTGCGCGGGACGTACGCGGGGCTGGCGTCGCCGCCGATCGTCGAGCACCTCCAGTCGCTCGGAGTGACTGCGGTCGAGCTGCTGCCGGTCCACGAGATCTACGACGAGCCCGAGGTGCGCCGCCGCGGCCTGGTAAACTACTGGGGCTACAGCACTCTCGGGTTCTTCGCGCCGGCGGCCCGCTACGCCGCCGATCCGCGGCCGGGTGGGCAGATCGCCGAGTTCAAGGCGATGGTCAAGGCGCTGCACGCGGCCGGGATCGAGGTGATCCTCGACGTGGTGTTCAACCACACCTGCGAGGGCGGGCACCTCGGGCCGACGCTGTCGCTGCGCGGCATCGACAACCGCGCGTACTACCTGCTCGACCCCGCGGCGCCGCGCTACAACGCCGACTTCACCGGCTGCGGCAACACGCTCAACCTGCGCCACGCGCAGACGCTGAAGCTGGTGCTCGACAGCCTGCGCTACTGGGCCGAGCACATGCACGTCGACGGGTTCCGCTTCGACCTGGCGCCGGCGCTGTCGCGGCGCGGGGCCGACGTCGATCGTCACAGCCCGTTCCTGGCGGCGATCGGGCAGGACCCGCTGCTGTCGCGCCTGAAGCTGATCGCGGAGCCGTGGGACGTGGGCCCGCACGGCTATCAGCTCGGCGGGTCGCCGCACCCGTGGGTCGAGTGGAACGGCCGCTACCGCGACGCGGTGCGCCGCTACTGGCGCGGCGACCTCGGCCTGGCCGGCGAGCTGGGCTACCGCCTGACCGGCTCGTCGGACCTGTTCTCGGCGACCGACCGCGGGCCGACGGCGAGCGTCAACTACGTGGCCTGCCACGACGGCTTCACCCTGGCCGATCTGACGACCTACAGCGTGAAGCACAACCACGCCAACGGCGAAGACAACCGCGACGGCAACAACCACGAGCACAGCAGCAACTGGGGGGTCGAGGGGCCGAGCGAAGACCCGCGCCTGGCGGCGATCCGCGGCCGCACTGTCCGCAACTTCCTGACGACGCTGGCGGTGTCGCAGGGCGTTCCGATGCTGTGCGCGGGCGACGAGTTCGGCCGCACACAGCGCGGCAACAACAACGCGTACTGCCAGGACAACCCGACGTCGTGGCTGTCCTGGGAGACAGGTCCTGAAGGACAGGCGCTGCTGGCGTTCGCCCGCCGGGCGCTGGCCCTGCGCTCGCGCTTCGCGGTGCTGCGGCGCACGCGGTTCTTCTCCGGCACGAGCGGGCCGCACAGCCGCCTGCGCGACATCTCGTGGCTGCGCCCCGACGGCCGGGCGATGGGCCACGGCGACTGGGTGTCGCCGTCGACCCGCGCGCTGGCGCTGCTGCTCGGCGGCGACGGGACGGGGATCCGCGACGCCCACGGCGAGCCGGTGACCGACGCGACGCTGCTGGTGCTGCTCAACGCGGACGAGCTGCCGATCCAGTTCGCGCTGCCGGGTCGGGAGCTGGGCCGCTGGCAGCGGGTGCTCGACACTGCGTCGCCGATGGCAGAGGAGGAGATCCTGCCGGCCTCGACGGACAGCCTGGAGCTACTGCCGGCAGCGATGACGGTGCTGATGCTGGTCGGCGAAGACGGCGAGCCCCGCAGCGCGAGCTGAGAACGGTGTGTCGCGGTCGTGGCCGACGGGTGACGACCGCGACGCGAAACGGCGATCCGGCAGGTGCCGACCTCGACCGCACGTGTTCGCGGAAGCGTGCGTCGGAGGTCGCGGCAAGGCGAGGGTGCAAGCTGCGCCGCATGCGTCGGACGTCGTCGCAAGGCCACGCGAGGATGCGAGTCGACGCACGCACGGGGGCGTGAAGACCCACGTATCCGCGCCCCGGCAAGGTCACGCGCAGCTCCCGGGTCCTGCGGCCGCGAGCGGTTTGCACGGCGCGGGTTCCTCGGTAAAAGCCGCCGGCCAGGATGCCTCGCCCTCGTAAACCCGAACGCTCCGCGCCGCGCAAACCCACCCCGAGCCGCCGCGAGGAGACTCGCGCGCCCGTGCGCGGCAGCGCGACGCGACCCGCGACCCGCGTGGCGGACGAGGCCGGCGAGGCCGGGGACGCGAAGGCCGACGCGAGCGAGACCCGGGCGGTCGACGCCGGCGCGCCTGCAGAGGCACCGGCGGCGGTCGAGGCCGGCGAGGCGAGCGTGCCGGAGATCGAGGTGGCCGAGGCGGTCGCCGACGCCGAGTCGATGCAGGCGGCCATCCGCGAGCACGAGGCGGGCGCGACCGGCGAGGCGCACGGAACCCCGGCGCCGGTCGAGGCCGGCGAGGCGAGCGTGCAGGCGATCGAGGCGGCCGAAGCCGGCGCGGACGCGGCGTCGGTGGAGGAGGCCATCCGCGAGCGTGAGGCGACCGGCGAGGCGGGCGAACGCCCGGCGAAGGTCGAGGCCGGCGGGCTGGCGGAGTCGGGCGTGCCGGAGGTCGAGGCGACCGAGGCCGCCGCGGAGGCGGTGTCCGTGGAGGCCGCGCTGCTCGAGCGCGACGCGCTGGCGAGCGCGACGCTCGTGCCCGGGGCGCCGGCAGGAGAACTTCAGGACATGCTCGAAAGGCCCGGTACGGAAGGTCAGGCGATTCAAGACATGTCGCAAGAGACAGCTGTTTCGGTGGAGCCGGCGAGCCCGCTGGGCGACCTCGATTATCACCTGCTGGGCGAGGGCACGCACCTGCGGCTGTGGGAGCGCATGGGCGCGCGGCTGGTCGCGGGCGGCGAGGGGGCCCACTTCTCGGTGTGGGCCCCGAACGCGCGCTCGATCAGCGTGATCGGCGAGTGGAACGCGTGGGACGCCGCGCGCGACCCGCTGCACGCGGCGCGCGGCGGGGTGTGGACCGGGTTCGTGCCGGCGGCGCGGCGCGGCATGCTCTACAAGTTCCGCATCGTCGGCGCCGACGGGGCCTTGTACGACAAGGCCGACCCGCACGCGCTGATGAGCGAGACGCCGCCGGCGACGGCCTCGGTGGTGTGGGACCACGCGTACGAGTGGGGCGACGCGACCTGGCTGGCGCGCCGGGCCGAGCGGCAAGGGCCGACGGCGCCGATGGCGATCTACGAGGTCCACCTCGGCTCCTGGATGCGCGGGCCGGGCGGCGAGCACCTGTCCTATCGGGCAGTCGCGCCGAAGCTGATCGCCCACGTGCGCGCGCTCGGCTTCACCCACGTCGAGCTGATGCCGCTGACGGAGCACCCGTTCTACGGCTCGTGGGGCTATCAGGCGACCGGCTACTTCGCGCCGACGCGCCGCTACGGCGAGCCGCAGGAGCTGATGGCGCTGATCGACGCGCTGCATCAGGCGAACATCGGCGTGATCCTCGACTGGGTGCCGGCCCACTTCCCCAACGACGGGCACGGCCTGGTCCACTTCGACGGCACGCACCTGTACGAGCACGCCGATCCGCGCCGCGGGGTCCACCCCGACTGGAACACGATGATCTTCAACCTCGCGCGCCACGAGGTCCGGAGCTTTTTGCTCAGCTCGGCGCTGATGTGGTTGCACGCGTTCCACATCGACGGCCTGCGGGTCGACGCGGTGGCGTCGATGCTGTACCTCGACTACTCGCGCAAGGAGGGCCAGTGGCTGCCGAACCACCTCGGCGGGCGCGAGAACCTCGAGGCGATCGAGTTCCTGCGCGCGCTCAACCAGGCGATCCACAGCGAGGTGCCAGGGGCGATCGTGATCGCGGAAGAGTCGACGGCCTGGCCGGGGGTGTCGCACAAGGTCGAGGACGGCGGGCTCGGGTTCGACTTCAAGTGGGACATGGGCTGGATGCACGACACGCTGCGCTACTTCGGGCGCGACCCGGTGACGCGCGCGCAGCACCACCGCGACGTCACGTTCCGCATGATGTACGCCTACTCGGAGCGGTTCATGCTGCCGCTGTCGCACGACGAGGTGGTCCACGGCAAGGGCTCGCTGGTCCGCAAGATGTCCCCGGGGACAGGCGGCGGGGCGGCCCGGCTGGCCAACCTGCGCCTGCTGTACGCGTACATGTTCGGGCTGCCGGGCAAGAAGCTGCTGTTCATGGGCGACGAGTTCGCCCAGGTGCGCGAGTGGAACCACGACGGGCAGCTCGACTGGGGCCTGCTCGCGGAGGCCGAGCACGCGGGGCTGATGAAGTGGGTCGGCCGCCTCGGCCACCTGCTGCGCGCCGAGCCGGCCCTGTACGAGCTCGACCACGACCCGCTCGGCTTCCGCTGGGCGGTCGTCGACGACTACAAGCGCAGCACTCTGGCGTTCCTCCGCCGCCCGCGTCAGGGGGCGGTGATTTTGGTGATCCTCAACTTCACGCCGATGACGTGGACGAACTACACGATCCCGTTCGAGGCGCCCGGCGAATGGGTGCGCATGCTGTCGTCGGACGAGGCGCAGTTCGGCGGGGCGGGTCACGACGGGCCGGAGCGCCTGATCGCGGACCACTCGGCCGGCGGCGCGCTGCCGTGCGCGGCGACGCTGGACCTGCCGCCGCTGACTGCCCTGGTGTACCGCGGGCCGGAGGTGAAGGCGTACGACGCGGCGGCGCTCGAGCTGCGCGAGTCGCTGGCGGCCGAGGCCGAGGCGGCCCGCGAGGGCGCGACGGCGAGCTGAGAGCGGCGGTAGAACATGTCCTGGAGGACATGTTCGTAACCGCGTTACAGAGTCGCACGCGGGACGTTGCTGTCGTATGGTTCGCGGCCATGCGCGCCGCCCCTTGTTGCCTCCCGCTCGTCGCAGTGGTCCTCGCCTGTCAGCCCGACGAGGGCGGTGAGACCGACAGCGAGGCGATGACGGCGGCGAACCCGTCGACGTCGTTCGGCGAGAGCTTTACCGGCACCGAAGCGACGCCGACGACGACCGGGACGGATCCGGAGACGACCACGACGGGTGAGGCGACGACCACGGCCGCGACGGACGCGGAGACGTCCGCGACCGAGTCGACCACCGGCGGGCCCGAGCTGTCGGAGGACGAGGCGCTGCTGCGCAAGGCGATCGCCGGCGAGGTCGAGGCCGAGGAGGCGATGCGCACGATCGCCGATCGCGGCGGCTTACCGGTGGAGACGGAGTCGGGCGGCTACCTGTTCGCCTGTCTCTGCGGACAGGGGGCATGGACCCTGGCCGGCGACCACAACGAGTGGGCGCCGGCGCCGATGAGCCAGGCCGGGTCGCTGTGGTGGATCGAAGAAGAGATCGCGGCGCCCGACGGCAGCCTTTATAAATTCCACGAGCCGGACTCGATGCAGTGGATCGCCGACCCGTACGGACGTCGCCACGGCTACGACGAATTCGGGGTGTTCTCGCTGGTGCGCGCGAGCGCGGCCCACCTCGAGCGCTGGTACGCGATCGAAGACGCGGACCTGGGGCTCTTGCCGCGCGACCTCGAGGTGCTGGTGCCGCAAGACGGGGAGTTCACCCACGCGCTGTACGTCCACGACGGGCAGAACCTGTTCGACCCGACGGCCTTCTTCGGCGGCTGGCAGCTGACGACGAGCGCGCCGCCGAACATGCTGGTCGTCGGGATCACGAACACTCCGGCGCGCATGGACGAGTACACGCAGGTGCCCGACGAGCTCGACGGCCAGCCGATCGGCGGCGACGGGGAGCTCTACGCGGAGCTGGTCGAAATGGTGATCCGGCCGCGCATGGAGGCGGCGTACGATCCCGCAGCGGTGGTGGGGACGATGGGCTCGTCGCTCGGGGGGCTCATCAGCCTGGTGATCGCCGACCTGTACCCGGACCGCTACGACATGGCGATCAGCCTGTCGGGCACGGTCGGCTGGGGCTCGCTCGAGCTGCACAACGAGACGATCCTCGAGACGTACCAGGCGGCAGGCAAGCGCGACTTCACGATCTACATCGACAGCGGCGGCGAGGGCTCGTGCATCGACGCCGATCAGGACGGGATCGAGGACGACGCGCCTGACTCGTTCGACAATTATTGCGAGAACGCGCAGCTGTACGCGATCCTGCAGTCGATCGGCTACACGCCCGAGGTCGACCTGTTTTACGTGCACGCGCCGGGGGCGATGCACAACGAGGCCGAGTGGGCGGCGCGCGTCGGGGTGCCGATGCAGATCTTCGCGGGGCTGTGAGGCGGGCCGCGAAGGCGCCGCTCTAAGCGCGGCGGTCGAAGTCCACGAGCACCAGCCAGTCCGCCGTGGGCGCCCGGTACAGCACGCTTCCGAGCGCGGAGGGGCGAGAGGTCCTCGAGCTCGACAGGCGCGTCAGAGCGTGTCTGGATGGAAAGGTCCGTTCGAGCCGGTCCGGACGAGCATGTCCTGCCGGACATGTCCGTTCAAACAGCCGAATCAGCGCAGGTCGAGGTCGACGTCGACGCCCTTCTGGCGGCAGGCGGCGAGGATCTCTTCGGTCAGCTGGTCGGTGTCGCGGTTGTCGCCGGGGGGGAGGGCGAGGATGACGCGCGGGCGCTGGGCCTCGAGCGCGGCCATGCGCTCGCGGTGCTCGAGGAAGCGGGCGAAGCCGGCGTAGGCGACGCCCCCGAGCACCGCGACGAGCACGACCAGCGCGAACAGGATCGGCATGTCGGCCCAGGATAGCGCGGCGGGGGGCGTGGCGTCAGCCGCCGAACAGGCGCGCGAGCTGGCTCGCGCCGCCCTGCACGGCGGTGCGCTGCATGTAGAGCTCGAGGCCGAGGCGACCGCCGAGCTCGGCGCCGCCGCCGGCGCGGCCGGGGCCGCCGTGCTGCGCCTGCGGGAACACGCCGCCGGGGCTGAACGAGCCGCCGGCGCCCTTCTCGTCGGACAGCACGAGGCGCCCGAGCTGCGGCCCGAGCTCGGCGACGGCGCGGGCGACGTACTCGCGGTCGTCGCTGTAGACGGTGCTCACCAGGCTGCCGCCGCCGAAGCCGATGATCGCCGCGGCCTGGGCGACGCTGCCGTCGTAGGGCAGGAGGGTGGCGACGGGCGCGAACACCTCGACGCGGTGGAACACCGCGCTGCGATCGAGCACCGAGGCGGCGTCGGCCTCGAGCAGGATCGGCTCGAGGAAGAAGCCCTTGCCGGCCGGCACGTCGACGAACTCGCCGCGCTGCGGATCGCCGCGGACGATGCGGGCGCGCTCGCTCAGAGCAGCGACGCCGGCGCGGGCGTCGGCGAGCTGCTGCGCGGTCGACAGCGGGCCCATCTTGACATTCTTGCTCAGCGGGTTGCCGGTCTGCGCGGCGCGCTCGCCGAGGCGCCCCTCGAGGGCGTCGCGCAGCGCGGGCAGGGCGGCCTCGGGGACGAGGATCCGCCGCGTGGCGGTGCACTTCTGACCTGTCTTTTGGGTCAGCTCGGTGAGCGCGTCGCGGACGACCAGGTCCCACAGCTCGCTGCCCTCCTGCACGTCGGGGCCGAGGACGACGGAGTTGAGGCTGTCGGCCTCGACGTTGACGCGCACGCCGTGGGCGAGGACGTTGCGGTGGCCGCGGATCTTGGCGCCGGTGTCGGCCGAGCCGGTGAAGGCGACGACGTCCTGCGGGCCGAGGTGGTCGAGCAGGTCGCCGACGGAGCCGATGAGGATCTGGAAGGCGCCCGGCGGGAGGATGTTCGCGCCGACGACGAGCTCGGCGATCCGGTGGGCCAGCAGGCTGGTGCTGGTGGCCGGCTTCGACAGCACGGGCATGCCGGCCAGCCAGGCGACCGCGGCCTTGCCGAGCATGCCCCAGGCCGGGAAGTTGAAGGCGTTGATATGGACCGCGACGCCGTGGCGCGGCTGCAGCAGGTGCTGCACGCGGACCTTGCTGGTGCGCACGACCACGGCGGGCTCGCCCTCGACCAGCCACGGCGCGTCCGGCAGGCTCTCGGCCAGCTCGGCGTAGGCGGCGAGGACGCCGAGGCCGCCGTCGACGTCGAACTTGGCGTCGCCGCGGGTGTTGCCGCCGCTGACGACCGCGAGGTCGAGCAGCTCCTCGCGGTGCGCGTGCAGGAGCTTGGCGATGGCCTGCAGGAGGGCGCCGCGTTGCCGGAAGGACATGGCTCGAAGGGCAGGTCCGCCGACCTCGCGGGCGTGGCGGACGGCGTCGGCGAGGCCGCGCGCCGAGGCTGCTTCGGCCAGGACCTCTTCGGTCGCAGGGTTGACGAGCGAGGTCCTGGGACCGTCCGCGGACTGCCAGGCGCCGTTCAGGAAGCTCTCGATCACGCGCATAGAGGCGCAGACGGTACGCCGAGCCGCGCCCGACCGACAAGCCGGCGGGCGGCGCGTTCGATCACGCCTGCGCGCGAGTGAGGCGAGCCATGCGGCACGAGCCCCGACGAAGCCGCGAATCACCGCTGCACGGGCGCGCTCGCCGGGTGGTCCGGAATTCCGGCGAGGCCGGCGCGCTCGAACTCACCGATGCGATCGTGACACGCCGGTGTCACCCGGCGCGTGCGTGGAGGTGAGGGTCGGCGCCGTCGCGACCGGTCACGCCTGCGCGCCAGAGAGGTCGCGAGGATCGGTGAGGTGACCGGTGACGGCCGAGGCCGCCGCGACCGCGGGCGACACGAGGTAGACCGGGCCGGGCGCGCCCATGCGGCGGTCGAAGTTGCGGTTGGTCGTGCTCGCGGTGGTCTCGCCCTCGAGCGGGATGCCCGGGCCGTTGCCGATGCACGAGCCGCAGCCCGGCGCGGTGACCACTGCCCCGAGCTCGCGGAACAGGCCGAGCAGGCCCTCGCGCTCGGCGGAGGCGCTGACCTCGGCGCTCGAGGGCGTGACCGTGACGCGGACCTTGGGCGCAAGCTTGCGGCCGCGGAGGACGTCGGCGGCGGCGCGCAGGTCGGCGAGCGAGCCGCCGGTGCACGAGGCGATGACGACGTTGTGGATCGGGACGTCGCCGACGTCGGCCAGCGCGGCGCGGTTGCGCGAGTCACCCGGGGTGGCGACGGTCAGCGGGACGTCGGTGAGGTCGATGGCGATGGTGCGCACGTACTCGGCGCCCTCGTCGGGCTCGACGAACAGGGCGTCGGTGTCGACGCCGGGCCGGCGGGTGCGCAAGAACTCCCGCACCGGCGCGCACGGCTCGACGACGCCGGTCATGAGGCCGCCCTCGACCGTCATGTTGGTGAGCACGCTGAGCTCGTCGACGTTCCACTGATCGAGGCCGGGGCCGCCGATCTGGATCACGCAGGTGTCGGTGGCCGAGGTGCGCCACTGCTCCTCGCGGAAGTACGGGTCGCCGATGATGTGGAGGATGAGGTCCTTCGGCGAGACGACGCCGCGCGCGTCGCCGGTGACCCAGATCCGCACCGTCTTCGGCACGGTGACCGGGACCAGGCCGGTGCGCAGCGCGAACGCCATGGCGGTCGAGCCGACGCCGAACGCGAAGGCGTTGAGGACGCCGGCGGTCGGGGTGTGCGAGTCGGTGAGGATGATGATGGTGCCGGGGTTGCCGTACTGCTCGACGACGATGCGATGGCACACGCCGGCGTCGTACTTCTGGCCGGGCCCGTGGATCCGGATGCCGTTCTTGAGGCTGGCGCTGACCATCTCGTCGCGCAGCTGGCGGGCCGAGTCGAGCCGCTGCTTCTTGACGCGCAGCGGGACGGTCGGCTGGTCGATGAGGACGAAGTGGTCCTCGAAGGCGGCGGCGAGCTCGGGGTTCTTGACCGGCGTGTTGCCCCACTCCTGCTCGTAGAGGGCCATCACCATGCCGCCGGTGTACTCGTGGACGCCGCGGAAGCCGACCTCGCACAGCACCTGATCGCCGGGCCCCACCGCGGCGATGCCGAAGCGCTCGCCGCCGGCCCAGGTGCGCGCGGCGATGATCTTCTCGACGCAGTTGAGCGGGCGGGCCGGCGCGTCGGTGCGGTACTCGGGCTCGATCTCGCCGGCGAGCAGGCGGCTGCCGTAGCGCAGGAGGCCGCGGTTCTGCACGACGGCGCGGAAGAACGGCGGCAGCTCGGCCGCGAGTCCGCCGAGGTCGACGTCCTCGCCGGCCTGCAGGCGACCGATCACCCCGAAGTCGGTGGTGAACGGCAGGCCGCTGTAGACCATGTTCTCTTGGAAGATCCGCTGGAAACTGCGGGCCACCACGAGCTCGATGCCGGCGCCCTGGTGGGCGACCACCGCGACCTCGCGGCTCGAGCCGGAGCCGTAGGCGTCGCCGCCGACGACGACCTGGAAGCCGCCGTCCTTGATGCTGTCCTTTTGGACCTGTTCCTTGAAGTTCTCGAGGAAGTAGGGCCCGAGGATGTCGCCCGTGTAGCCGAGAGTGCAGGCGGCGCCGCTGATCATCAGGTCGGTGTTGACGCCGTAGTGGAGCGGCGGGGCGGCGTCTGCGCGGGCGTCGAGATCCGTGCCCGTCAACTGCTTGGCGATGCCGTGCGGGTCGTCGGTGAGCCAGAGGATCCTGCCGCGAAGCTTCATGCGAGTTCGGTTTAACACCCGTGCGCAGGCTTCGGAAGGTCAAGACGGGGACCCGCGGGGCCGGGTGACGTGGCTCAGCTCACCGGTGCTCCGCCGGATGGCCGGCCCGGTGCGGTGGAGTATGTTCGCGGCGCATGTTCTTGCGCACGGCCCTTCGCTCCCTTTCGCTGACCGCGCTGGTCACGACGACTGTCCTCCCTGGTTGCGCCTCCAAGCCGGCAGCCCCGGCGGAGACGCCGGCTCCCGGCGGCGAGGATCCCGCAGCCGCGGCGGTCCGCGACGCCGACCCCGCGACGGCGGAAGCGCTCAAGGCGGCCATCGCCGGCCCGCAGCGCTCGGCTGAGAACCGCGCCCGCGACCAGTACCGCCACCCGCTCGAGACCCTGCTGTTCTTCGGCCTCAAGAAGAACCAGACGGTGGTCGAGCTGTGGCCCGGCGGCGGCGGCTGGTTCACCGAGATCCTGGCGCCCACCCTGCGCGACAGCGGCAAGCTCATCGTCACCAACTTCGACACGAGCGGGCCGGCCGACGCCTACCAGACCCGCAACGGCAAGAAGTTCCTCGACAAGCTGGCCGGCGCGCCCGAGGTCTACGACAAGGTCGAGGTCGTGACCGTGACCGACCCGTCGGCGCTGGTGCTCGCGCCCGAGAACTCGGTCGACCTGGTCGTCACGTTCCGCAACACCCACGGGTGGGTGGAGGACGGCATCGACGGGGCCATCTACGGCGCGGCCTTCAAGGCGCTCAAGCCCGGCGGCGTGCTCGGCGTCGAGGCCCACCGCGCCAAGCCGCAACAGGTCGACGACCCGAAGAAGGTCGCCGAGACCGGCTACCTGCCCGAGGACTGGGTGGTGTCCCGCATCGAGTCGTTCGGCTTCAAGCTGCAGGCCCGCTCGGAGATCAACGCCAACCCGAAGGACACCAAGGACTACGAGAAGGGCGTGTGGACCCTGCCGCCGTCGTTCGAGCTCGGCGACAAGGATCGCGACAAGTACGCGGCCATCGGCGAGAGCGACCGCATGACGCTCAAGTTCGTCAAGCCGTGAGCGCGGCGCGCGGATAAACAAAAGGACAGGTCCCGAGGGACCTGTCCTTGAAGACTGCTGGCGAAGGTAGCCGGGTCAGACGACCGTCTTGATGAACTCGGCGATCTTGCCGCGCGAGCCGCCGCCGACCATGCGGTTGGCCAGCTTGCCGTCCTTGAACAGCAGCAGGGTGGGGATGTTGGTGACGCCGTACTCGACGGCGGTGTTCTGGTTGCGATCGACGTCGAGCTTGACGATCTTGACCTGGCCGCCGAGCTCCTCGGCGAGGGCGTCGAGGTGGGGCGCGATCGCGCGACACGGACCGCACCAAGTGGCCCAGAAATCGACCAGGACCGGGGTCTGCGAGTCGAGCACGTCGTTCTTGAAGGTTTGGTCCGAGGTGTTGGTGATCTTGTCGGATGCCATGGTGGTTGGGGCGGGTGAGGTGCAGGCCAGAGGGCCGTGAAGCAGTCAGGCTTGGACGGGCTTGCAGTGGAAGTGGGGCCGCTCGCGGCGGTGGCGCGCGGCGCTCCCGGCGTCGCGCCGGCCAGAGCATGGTGCCGGGCTCGCGGCGGCGCAAGGGTTGTGAGCCCGCGCGCGCGCGGCTACCCTGGCCGGGTATGCCGCGGATCTTCGTCGCTCAGACCCTCGTCGACACCTGGCTCTCGACCGGGGGCGTGTCTCTCGAGCAGGACCTCCTCCGCGTGTCGGGTCCGCCGTCGGTCGATCTCTTCATCAACCCCGCGGTGTGGTTCGAGCGCATCGACGGCGGCGAGGCCGATCCTCATGACGTCGTCGGCCGGGTGAAGACGTCGCAGGAGCTGGCACAGATGGGCGCCGACCATTACGAGAGCTCGGTCGTGATGGGCGACTACGCGTACACCGTGAGGCCCGGCTTCATCGCTACCGTGGTCGACGCGCGCGGCGCCGAGGTCCGCCTCGACGGGCCGACGTGGGGCCGCCTCATGCAACAGATCGAGACCCTCGGCACGTCGTCCGACAACTAGCGTCGCATGCTGATCCTGTTCATCCTCGCCTCGCTCGCCTACGGCGCCGCGATCTTCGCGTACGCGCTCGACCCGCCCGCGAGCGAGGCGCGCGCGGACGCCCAGTCCCGTGAGACGCGCGCGGGGATCTTGCTGGCCATCGCGGCGGCGCTGCACGTGGCGTGCATCGGCGCCCAGTGCGTCGGGGGTGAGCACCCCTTCAGCTCGGTGTTCCTCGCCACGAGCTTCGGCGCGCTCATCGCGGTGGTGGGCGGCCTGGTGGTGGGCCGCATTCGTCGCGCGGCCACGCTCGGCGCGATCGTGGCGCCGGTCGGCCTGCTCGGGCTGTCGATCGGGGTGATGTTCGGGGCGGCGAGCGTGCACGACCCACTGCCGGCGCCGACGGGGGCGCTGGCGAAGGCGCACATCGGCCTGGCGACGGCGGGCCTCGGCGGATTCACGATCGCGGCGGGCATCGCCGCGCTCTACCTGACGATGGACCGGCGACTGCGGCTGAAACGCTGGAAGCCGCAGCCGGGCGGGCTGTCGCTGACCGGACTCGAGCGCCTGCACTACCATGCGGTGATGCTGGTGGTGCCGGTGCTGACCCTGACCATCGTCACCGGGGTGCTGTGGACGGTGAAGTCGGGCGGCGTGGCGGCGATCGGCGGGCGCTGGATCGAGGTGGTGATGGCGGCGGCGGCGTGGCTGTGCAGCGCGGCGATCCTGGTGATGCGCGCGGCGCTCGGGGTGCGCGGCCGCAAGTCGGCGATGCTGACCCTCGCCGCGTTCGCCTGCACGCTGCTGGTGCTCGTATGGTACGGGGTGCGGGCATGACGGAGCTCGTCGCGGTCGGCCTCAACCACAAGACGGCGCCGGTCGAGCTCCGCGAGCGCCTGGCCTTCGGGGCAGGTGACATCGCGGCCGCGCTGTCGGCCCTGCGCGAGCGCGCGGGCCTCGGCGAGGTGATGATCGTGTCGACCTGCAACCGTGTCGAGGTCTACGGGGTGGCGCCGCACTGGGCCCGCGCCGGCGAGCGGGTGCTGCAGGCGCTCGCCGACACGCGCGC
Organism: Nannocystis sp. RBIL2; assembly: GCF_026626745.1. Taxonomy (GTDB): domain Bacteria; phylum Myxococcota_A; class Polyangia; order Nannocystales; family Nannocystaceae; genus Nannocystis. Next base: position 406,256 of record NZ_JAPNJW010000001.1, on the reverse strand, counting down.
GGTGCCGCTGCCCGAACTGGTGGCGCACACGTTCGTGCGCGGCGAACGGGCCGCGGCGAGCCACATCTGTCGCGTCGCGGCGAGCCTCGAGAGCATGGTCGTCGGCGAGCCGCAGATCCTCGGCCAGGTCAAGGACGCGTTCGAGTTGGCGCAGCGCGAAGGGACGGTCGGCGGGGTGCTCGACCGCTGCCTCGGCACGGCCTTCCGCGCGGCCAAGCGGGTCCGCAGCGAGACCGAGGTGGCCCGCGGCGCGGCCAGCGTGCCGTCGGTCGCGGTCGACCTGGCGCGATCGATCTTCGGCGAGCTCACCGGCAGCGGCGCGCTGCTCGTCGGCGCCGGCGAGATGGCGTCGCAGGCCGGGATCCACCTCAAGGCGGCGGGCGTGGCCGAGATCGCGGTGGTCAACCGCAGCGAGGCCCGCGGGCGGGCGCTGGCGGACGAGCTGTCGGCCCGCTTCGCCCCGTGGGACAGCCTCGACGCCGAGCTCCGCCGCGCCGACATCGTCGTGACCAGCACCGGGGCGCAGCGGCCGGTGATCGACCGCGCGCTGCTGCGGCCGGTGATGAAGGTCCGCCGCGGCAAGCCGATCTTCTTCGTCGACATCGCGGTGCCCCGCGACGTCGAGCAGGAGGTGGCCCGCCTCGAGCAGGTGTTCCTCTACAACATCGACGACCTGCAGGGGATCGTCCACGACAACATGCGCGCCCGCGCGGCGGAGGCGGAGCGCGCCGGGTCGCTGGTGGAGGAAGAGGTCGGCGAGTTCGTGGCCTGGCAGCGGGCTCGCTCGATCGGCCCGATCGTGCAGGCGCTGCAGCAGCACGCGCGCGCGATCGCGGAGGCGGAGCTGGGGCGCGTCCGCGGCAAGCTGCAGGGCCTGGCGCCCGACCAGCAGAAAGCCGTGGAGGCGCTGGCCAACGGGATCGTGCAGAAGCTGCTGCACAAGCCGATGACCGCGCTGCGCCAGGCCGCCGTGGGCGAGGGTGCCGAGGCCGATCTGGCCGGCGCGGTGCAGCAGCTGTTCGGGCTCGAGGTGCCGTCAGCGACGGCGGCCGCCGAGGCGGCAGCCGGGCTGGTGAAGCCCGAGCTCGTGCGTGAGTGACGGGCGGCCGCTGAGGACACGCAGGCGGGGCCGCGTAGCGAGTGAAGGCGAACGCGGTGCGGACAGGGCTGCGCTCGCAAGGTGGAGCGGCTCCTGCCCAAGCGCGGGGCGCCGTTTACTGGGGAGCACGCGAGGGCCATAAGGGACATGTCGTATAGAGCATGTCCGATCGGGCATGTCGCCGTGGATATGCCCTTCGGGGCATGTCTCTCAGGTCTTGTGCGCGAGGGCGGCGAGCACGGCGTCTGCGCCGAGGCGGAGCAGGAGCTCGGCGACGGCGGTGCCGAGCTCGGCGGCCGTGGCGGGGGGACCGACGCGGGCGGCGGTGAAGCAGGGGCGGCCGCCGGGGTCGGTGATGACGCCGCGGACGTGGAGGAGGTCTTCGCGCAGCTCGGCGTGGCAGCCCATGGGGACCTGACAGCCGCCGTCGAGGCGGGCGAGGAAGGCGCGCTCGGCCGCGGCGACGGTGGCGGCGTGGGCGTCGCCCAGCGGGGCGACGAGGGCGCGCACGCGGTCGTCGTCGGCGCGGCTCTCGAGCGCGAGGATGCCCTGACAGGCGGCGGGGCAGAACTGCTCGGGATCGAGGCGGGCGTCGATCCGGTCGGCGAGGCCGAGGCGGACCAGGCCGGCGGTGGCCAGCAGGATGGCGTCGTAGTCGCCGGCGTCGAGCTTGCGCAGCCGCGTGGGCACGTTGCCGCGCAGCGGGCGGATCTGCAGGCCCGGGTTCAGGCGCAGGGCGAGCGCGCCGCGGCGCAGGCTGGTGGTGCCGAGGGTGGCGCCGGTCGGCAAGGACTGAATGGACAGGTCGCTCGGGGCATGTCCTTCGGGACAGAGCTTGGCCCGCAGCGCGGGGCCGAGGACGAGGGCGTCGCGGGCGTCCTCGCGCGGCGGGGTGCAGACGATGGCGAGGCCGGGGTGCAGGCGCCCGGGCAGGTCCTTCATGCTGTGGACGGCGAGGTCGACGGCGCCGGCGGCGAGCTGCTCCTCGATGGCGTTGACGAACAGGCCCTTGCCGCCGATCTGGTTGAGCGGCCGGTCCTGGATCCGGTCGCCCTCGGTGGTGATGTGGACGAGCTCGACGACGAGGCCGTCGCCCCAGGCGGCGCGCAGCCGGTCGCGGATGTGGTGCGCTTGCCACAGCGCCAGCTCGGAGGCGCGGGTTCCGATCCGCAGCGGACGGTCGAGGTCGGGCTTGGTCGAGGCGGTCATGCCGGCCGCGAATGATAGCGCCTGCGCTCGTTGAGGCGCCACTGCTGCGGACGGGCGAGCTCGTCGGCGCGGGCGGTCGGCGCCGCGGGCGACCTCGACGCTTTTCGCGGGCGCCTGCATGCTGTTGCCCGTGCGATACGACGACTGGACGCGAGCTAGCCGCTCGCGGGCCAGGTCTCCGGGAGGGCGACGATGATCCGCGTGATGTACGGGTGGAAGGTGAAGCCAGGCCAGGAAGAGGCGTTCGCGGCGGCCTGGGGCGCGGTTACGCGGTGGATCCGGGTGCACGCGCCCGGCGCACGCGGCAGCCTGCTGGTCCGTGGCGCCGAAGACCCGCACGAGTTCGTCGGGGTCGCGCGCTGGACCAGCCGGGCGGCGTGGGAGGCGTACCAGGCGAGCGATCGGCAGGATCCGGAGCTGCTGGCGCACGCCCAGGTGATGCGGGCGACGTCCGAACGGTCGCGCCCGGCCGCGTTCTTTGAAGAGGTGTCCGATCTGACGCTGCGCGGCGAAGGGGAGCGGGCGGACGGGGACTGACGCCGGCTGTCGCTGGCCGACGATCGTGAGCGAGGGCGCCGGAGCGGTGGCCGTGGCGAAGGGAGCGGACGCGGACTGACGCGGTCCATGAGGTCGTCGCCGGTTGCTCGCGCTCGCTGCCGCTGGCCGGTGAGCGCCGGCGCCGGCGCCGGCGCCGCGGCGGGGACGGGCTCTGTCACCCCTCTACGAGCCGCTCGGCGGCGCATGACTATAAGGACATGTCGTCGTAGGCATGTCGAAAAGGACATGTGCCGTGGCACATGCCTCGATGGGTGAGCGAGGGCGCCGGCGCCGCGGCGGGAACGGGCTCTGTCACCCCTCTACGAGCGAACCTTCCGTGCCTGACTATAAGGACATGTCGTGGTGGGCATGACGAGAAGGACATGTGCTGTTGCACATGTCTCTATGAACATGTCCTTCAGCGCTTGTCCTTCGTCGAGTCTTCGGGGGCGCCGCCGAGGCGGAGGACGATCTCGCCGCGGATCTGGTCGGACTCGACCCAGCCGATCGCCCGCGAGTCGCAGCAGGCGCCCTCGTCGCGGTTGTCGGCGACGAGCAGGTAGCCGTCGGCGGGCATCTCGTAGGGGCCGCCGTCGGCGGGGACGCCCATGCCGGGCCAGGCGTCGGCGGCGGTGCTGGCGAGGACCTGGTAGCGGCGATCGCCGATGATCTCGAAGGAGGTCGGGCGCCCGCCGGGCTCGCCGGGGCCGTCGCCGGGCTTGTGCGCGAGGGGCTCGCCGTTGAGGGCGAGGCCGAGAGCGCCGCGCGTGTCGCCGAAGGTGACGCTGTCGCCGGGGACGGCGAGGATCCGCGCGACCCGCAAGCTGCGCGGCGGGGGCTTGCCGGCGACGCCGCTGCGCCGCTGCACTTTCTCCCACTCGTCGTCGAGGCCGAGCTCCTTGGGATCGACGACCGCGGTGTTGCGCAGGCGATCGCGGCTGCCGGGCACGCGAGGGCGCGCCTCGGGCACGGGCTTGGCGCCGGGCTGCTCTTGCACCGGCGTGGGCTCGGGCGGCGGGGGCGGCGGCGTGGGGTCGTAGACGACGAGGTCGCCGCGATCGAGGCCCCAGGTGCCGCGCACGAACAGGACGTGATCGCCGCTGTGGAGGTTGGGCGCCATGCCGTCGCCGTGGATCTCGACGACCGTGGCGAAGCTGCAGCGCAGGACCAGCAGCGCGGCGCCGCCGACGAGGACGCACCAGGCGAGCCGCGTCGGCCAGGTGCGATCCGGCGGCGCGGGGTAGTCGTCAGGCTCTGGTTCGCGGCGAAAGAACATGCAAGGCGCGGAGCTGTTCGCTCAGCGCGGCGACATCTTGCTCGACCCGCGCGGGCGGACCAAAGAAGACGCCGATCCCGGCGAGGGCTCGCGCCCCGGCGGCCAGGCAGTCGACGGCGGTGGCCGGGCCGACGCCGCCGAGCGCGACCACGCAGGCGGCCGGATCTGCGGTCCAGGCGCGCAGGCCGGCGAGGCCGATCGGGCGCTTGCTGCCGAGCGGGGCGCCGGGCTGGGCGGTGGTGGGCGCGAAGACCGGGGCGACGAGGGTGTAGTCGACGAGGTGGTGGCCGGCCTGCGGCTCGCCGTGGACGGCCCGCCCGAGCAGGCCGGGCAGGCGCGGGCGCAGGTCGGCGAGGCGGGCGAGCGAGGGGTCGCCGCGCAGGTGGAGGCCATCGACGTCGAGCGCGGTCGCGCGCAGGGCGTGCCGGGGATCGACCGCGAGGAGCAGCGGGACGGCGCGCTCGCGGCAGCGGCGGATCAGCGGGGCCAGGCGACCGGCGGGGTCGAGGAGGGTCTCGGGCGCGGCGCCAGGCTCCCGCAGCAGGACGGCGAGGGCGAGCTCACCCGCGCCGGTGCGCCAGCGCGCGACCAGCTCGGGGTCGACGGGGCCGGTCGGCGGGGTGATGGCGAGCAGGTGGAAGGGCGAAGCCACGAGAGCGCCAGCGGATGCGCGAGGCGGCGAGTCGGCGGAGCGCCCGTCGCTCACTCGATCATGCCGGTGGTCGGGCTCGAGGCGCTGCCGATCACGCGCGCGGGCATGCGGCCGGCGCGGAAGGCCTTGCGACCGGCGACGATGCCGTCGCGCATGGCCTCGGCCATGAGCACGGGGAGCTGGGCGTGGGCGATCGCGGTGTTCATGAGCACGGCGGTGCAGCCGAGCTCCATGGCGATCGCGGCGTCGCTGGCGGTGCCGACGCCGGCGTCGACGATGACCGGGACCTTGGCCTGCTCGATGATGAGGCGGATGTTGTGCGGGTTGCGGATCCCGAGGCCGCTGCCGATCGGCGCCGCGAGCGGCATGACTGCGGCGCAGCCCATCGCCTCGAGCTTGCGGCAGACGATCGGGTCGTCGGTGCAGTAAGGAAGGACGACGAAGCCCTCGTCGAGGAGGACCTTGGCGGCCTTGAGGGTCTCCTCGTTGTCGGGGAGGAGCGTGCGTGGGTCGCCGATGACCTCGAGCTTGACGAGGTCGGCGATGCCGAGCTCGCGCGCGAGGCGGAGCGTGCGGACGGCCTCGTCGGCGGTGTAGCAGCCGGCCGTGTTCGGCAGCAGCGTGTAGCGGCTGCGGTCGATCCACGACAGCAGGTTGTCCTTGACCTTGAGGTCGACGCGCCGCAGCGCGACGGTCACGATCTCGGCGCCGCTGGCGGCCAGGCAGGCGCGCGTCTCCTCGGCGTCCTTGTACTTGCCGGTGCCGACGATGAGGCGCGAGGTCAGAGTTCGACCGGCGAGGGTCCAGGTGTCTTGTGTGTCGCTCACTTCAGCCTCCGCCGACGAAGGTGACCACCTCGAGCCGATCACCGTCGACCAGCTCGGTTTGGTCGTAGGTGGCCCGCGGCACGATCTCTCGGTTGCGCTCCACCGCTACCTGTCGCGGGTCCAGGCCCAGCGAGGCGACCAGCGCCGCGACCGTGGTCCCGGGCGTGAACGGGTGCGGCTCACCGTTGAGCACGAGGGTCGGCACGGGCGGAAAGGTACAACGAACTGGTGGTGGGACGAGCTGGCGCCATGTGCGCCGGCACGACATGGATCACAGCGTTGCCCAATTCACTCACCTGTGGCGATCGTGCAACAGGTCTCCAGGGGCGCGATGATCGCCGTATTTTTGGAAGATGATTGTAAAATCAAAGGGTTAGGCGTCTGACGCGCCGTGCCGGCGTTTGGCCCGCTTTGTGCTCACCTTCACAAGCATGCACGTTGAGTCGGAATCCCGCCGCCCTAGCATCCCCCTGGAGCGCATGGAAGCCCAGGATATCTTGTCCTGCGTCGAGCCCTTCACCGCTGCCCGCCCCGCCGAACTGGAAGTGTTGGGCCGCACGGCAGTGCGAGTCCGAAAGACGCCCGCCAGCATCCTCTGCCACGACGGGCAGCTCGCTGACGGCCTTTATATCGTGCTCCGCGGACGCATCAACCTGGTCCGGGCCGTCGACGGCAACCGTGACCTCATCCTGTCGAGCCTCGGGCCCGGCGAAGTGTTCGGCGAGAACTGCGCGATGCCCGGGATGGTGATGTCGACGACCGCCGTCGCCGCGGTCCAGAGCGAGATGCTCCGGATCCCCGGCGAGGCGCTCAGCGAGCACCTCCGGCGCGAGCCCGAGACCGTGGTCCGCTTGATGCGGCTGCAGTACGAGAAGCTCCGCGAGGTCGAGGCCGTGGCCAGCGGCCTGGCGCTGTGTGACGTGGAGCAGCGGCTGCGCCGCACGCTCGCCCGTCTCGCCCGCCGCCAGGGCCGCCGCAACCCGGCCAGCGCCGGCTGGATCCTCGCGCCCGTGCCGACGCAGTCGGAGCTCGCGCGCATGGTCGGCTCGTGTCGTGAGACCGTGTCCCGTACGCTCAGCGCGATGGCCCGCAACGGCCTGGTCAGCGGCAGCGGCCGGCGCATGATCCTCAACGACAGCCTCGTCAACGAGACGCCCTGAAGCCGCGGAATGTCGGCGGGGCCGGACGCGTTGGGGGACGCGTCCGATGCCACGTTCCCCGACTCCTCGTGCTAACTTCGGGTCTGTGCATTATTCCGGGCCTGAACGTCGGGTCGCCGACCGCAGGCAAGCTCCGATCATCGAAGTCCGGCCGACTTATGCGTATGTCGACGCCGGCGCGATGGTCCACAACCTGCGTACCGTGCAGGCCGCCGTCGGTCCGCGCTGCCGCGTGCTCGCGGTGGTCAAGGCCGACGGCTACGGCCACGGTGCGATCGAGGCGGCCCGCACGTTCGTCGACGCCGGCGCGTGGGGCTGCGCGGTCAGCCTGGTCGAAGAGGGCGTCGAGCTGCGCCAGGCCGAGCTCCGCGCGCCGGTGCTGGTGCTCGGCGGGGTCCATCCGGGCTCCGAGGACGTGATCGTCCACCGCTCACTGACGCCGGTGGTGTGGGCCCGCGAGCACCTGCAGCTGCTCTCCGCCGCGGTCCGCCGCAGCGGGGCGCCACCGCTGCCGATCCACCTGAAGATCGACACCGGGATGTCGCGCCTCGGCGCGCTGCCGGGGCAGCTGCCGGAGTTCCTCGACTGGCTCGAGGGCGAAGACGGGCAGTACCTCCGCCTCGAAGGGGTGATGACCCACTTCGCCTGCGCCGACGAGCCCGACGACGTGACGAGCCCGCGCCAGCTCGAGTCGTTCCGCGACAGTTTGGCGGTGCTGGCCAGCCGCGGGTTCCATCCGCCGATCCGCCACGTGTGCAACAGCGCCGGGCTGGTCCGCCTGCCGCACGCGCACTTCGACATGGTGCGCCCGGGCGTGGCGATCTACGGCGCCGCCTCGAGCCGCGAGGTCGAGCTGCCCGGCCTCAAGATGGCGATGAGCGTGCACTCGCGGATCCTGGGCATCCGCGAGCTGCCGGCCGGCGCGCGGGTGTCGTACGGGCACCGCATGGAGCTGAACCGGCCGTCGCGGCTCGGCATCGTGCCCGTCGGCTACGCCGACGGCTACCCGCGGCGCATGAGCGGCCAGGCCCAGGCGCTGGTCCGCGGGCATCGCTGCCGGGTGGTCGGCAACATCACCATGGACGTGTCGATGATCGACGTGACCGACCTGCCCGACGCCCGCGAGGGCGAGCGCGTGACGCTGCTCGGGCCGCAGGGCCGCGACCGGATCGACGCGTACGAGCTGGCGCGCTGGGCCGACGTGATCCCTTACGAGATCCTGTGCGGGATCTCGAAGCGCGTGCCGCGGCGCGGGTAGGTGCTTTCGGACATGTCCTCAGGGGCATGTCCGAAGAGACAACGACGAAAGGACATGCTCTTACGAGCATGTCCCTCGTGACAGGCGACGCGAGCTCAGTTGCCAGAGGGCGGCGGGGCCGAGGTGGTCGGCGGCTGGCTGCTGGCCGGGGGCTCGCCGCCGGCGGGCGGGGGCGGGGCGGCCTCGTTGCAGTCCTCGGAGCCGACGTAGTCGGGGTGGCAGGGGTCGCTGATGTCCTGCACCTTGGTCGGCGGCGCGCCGCCGGTCTGGCTGGTCGGCTTGGCCCAGTTCACCTCGGTCTTGGCGAAGGTGTTGGTGTTGCCGGCGTCGAAGATCTGCTCCTCGTTGACGTAGCTGTAGAGGTAGTGCTGCTCGGTGGCGAACAGGGCGGTGATCGTCGACTGCTTCTTGACCTCGTGGCTGCCGCTCGAGGTGGTCGTGATCTCGGTCTCGTCGGTGTCGGTGACGAGCCGCGCGACGGTGATCGGCGGCTCGCCGGTCTTGTAGAAGCCGTCGACCTTGCTGGTGACGGTGCCCTCGCTGTAGCGGCCCAGCTTGCCCTTGCGGCCGCGCTTCTTGTCGTCCTTCCAGGTGTCGCCGGCCTTGAGCGGGCGCGCGGGGACGGTGAGGAAGGCGGTCTCGAGCGCGTCCAGAGCCTGCTGCAGGACGACGCGGAGCTCGGCCGAGAGGTCTTCGGGGAGCTCGGGCATGTGGAGGATCTTGCCGCTGTCGTCGACGTTGAAGTCGACCTCGAGGCCCTGCAGCTGCTGGCCGGCGGTGCGGTTGAACTCGGCGACGCTGACCGGGAAGCTCGGCGGGAGGCTCCACTTGACCTGGACGGCGCTGAAGCGGGCGGTGACGGAGGTGCCGCCGTGGGTCTCGTCAGGGCCGCGCACGGTCAGGGTGAGGTCGAAGCTGAAGCTCTGCGAGGAGCTGGTGGCGCTGCTGGCGGCGCGGATGGTGGCGCTGCGCCGCACGCTGCCCTGGTAGACCTGGCCCGGGGTGAGGTCGTAGCGGAGCGTGATGCCCTCGGCCGGCGCCTCGACCTTGGTGAGGCCGGGCCCGGTCTTGCAGCCGGACAGCGACGGGGCGGCACAGAGGAGGAGCGCGAGGAGCCAGCGAGGGGCGCGAACCATGGCCCGGAACATACGCGGGCGCGCCTCGCACGGTCAACCGGCGCCGATCCGACGCGCTATCCGGCCGCAGCCGCGGCCGGGACGGCTTCCGCCGCCGTTGCGGCAGCCTCGGCCCGGCGCTCGTCGGCCTCCTCCTGCCTGCGCTTCTCCTCCTCGGGGTCGGGCGGGCCGATCGGCCGCTCCTGAACGAAGGCCTGGTCGGGCGGGAGGCTGGAGTCGCGGACGTGGACGACGACGCTGCGCTCGAGGTCGGCGGGCAAGTAGCCGGTCCATCCGGCCGGCAGCGCAGGGGCGACCCACTCGAACAACCACCGCGCGTCGAGCGGGGCGAGGTTGACGCAGCCGTGGCTGCGCCGCTTGCCGAACTGGTCGTGCCAGTAGGCGCCGTGGAGCGCGTTGTGGCCCTGGAAGAGCATGACCCAAGGGACATGTTCGACCATGTACGGGTTGTCCTCGTAGTCCTGGTTGGCCATGGTCATGCTCGCGACCTTGGCCCAGATCGGGTAGTTGCCCTTCGGCGTCGGCGAGCCCTTGCCCGAGCTGATGAGGGTGACGTAGACGGGCCGCTCGCCGCGGTAGGCGACGAGGACCTGCTCGCCGAGGTCGACGTCGATCCACTGGTCGTCGCCGCTGGCGAGCCGGTTGTCGCGCAGGGCGCCCTCGGGGATCGCGGTGAAGACGACCTCGTTGAGGTTCTTGGCCTGCACGTAGCGGCCCTCGCCGATCTTCCACCAGCGGTCGGGGTCGGCTTCGCCTGTCTCTTCGAGCAGGTCGACGCGCTCGCGCAGGCCGAGGGTGCCGACCTGCGCGGCCTTGACGGCGGGCTCGGCGAGGACAGGGACCTTGTCGCGCGAGGACCATGCGAAGGCAGGGCCGATCGCGGCGTCGTCGGTGAGGAAGACGCCGTGCCAGGCGGAGCCCTGGCCGAGCCAGCCGACCGACGACTTGCTGACGAGCTGACCGTCGACGGTCTCGACGTAGGCGGCGCCGTCGACCTCGAGGGTGCGCGCGACGGCGAGGTTCATGCCCTCGCTGAGGCTGCGCGCGGCGACGCCGGTGCGCACGCCGTCGACGCCGCGGTACATGAGGGCGCCCTCTTCGCGGACCTTGGCGTAGTCGTAGGGCAGGCGACGATCGCCGCGCATGCGCTCGCCGAGGGCATGGCCGACGGTCGGCTGCTCGCGCCCGGGCTTGACGTGCTCGGAGCAGACGTAGCCGAACGGGTAGACGGCGTACCACGGCTTGCCCTTGCAGCCGCTGCTGTCGCGGCTGGCGACCACGCCGCGCACGAGCAAACGTGTCCCTTTGGACATGGTGGCGATCCGCTTGCTCGGGGACCACGGCCGCGTGCGAATGCCGGTCTCGGGCCAGTGGGTCTCGACGATCGCTGCGGGCGCCGCGTCGACCTTGATGCCCTCGCGCGCCTCGTCCACGGGCTCGAGACGGCCGAGCGCGGCGAAGGTGCGGAGGACGGTCCAGGCGACGAGGAGCTGCACGGCGAGACGCTACCACGGTCGCGCGCGCGGACCGCAAAGTCGTCCACGCGCGAGCGGGGTGTGGATATTCCGGCGCACCGGCTCAGGAGCCGGAGCTGGCGCCAAGGACAGGCAGCGGGAACTTGTTGCGCCGCTCGGCCGCCTTGCCGCGCCGCCGCGCCCACGCGGCTTCGTCGCCGAACTTGAGCGGGCGCTCGACGGGCGGCGTGTTCTCGAAGGCACGGATCCAGTCGGCGTAGCGCGCGCCAGCTCGCACTGCCTGGATCGCGGCGTGACCGGCGTCAGGGCCGCGCTGGGCCAGGAAGTATTCGATGTGCGCCCAGCGCGGCGACTGCGGCCGGATCTCGACCTTGCCGCCGAGGCCGCTGCGGATCCGTCGCAGCCGCTCCTCGGCCGCCTTGATGCCCATGAAGGCCTGGCCGTCGAGCGGGGTGTTGCGCTTGGCGACGAAGGTGGAGAAGGTCAGCGCGAGGCGACCGATGCCCGCGAGCTCGCGCGCGAAGCGGATGAGCTCGTCGACGTCGGCGTCGGTCTCGCCGGGCGCGCCGATCATCTCGTAGACCTTGAGGCGGTGGAAGCCGTGCTCGTGGACGAGCTTGGCGGCGCGCAGGAGGTGCTCTTCCTTGATCTTGCGATCGAGCAGGAGGCGCATGCGCTCGCTGATGCCGTCGGAGGCGACGGTGATCGTGCGGTGACCGCTGCGCTGCATGTCGCGCAGGAAGGTCGGGGTGAGGCGATCGGCGCGCAGGCTGGAGATGCTGACGGAGCGGCCGGACTCGACGAGGCTGGCGACCAGCGGCTCGAGGTCGGGGTGATCGGTGACTGCGGCGCCGACCAGGCCGACCTTGCGCGCCTGCTCGGGCACGAGGTCGAGGACGCGATCGATCTCGACCAGGCGCATGCCGCCGCCAGGCTGGATCCGCATGACGCAGAAGGCACACTGGCGCGAGCAGCCGCGCTCGGGCTCGACGAGGAACATGTCGGCGAGCTCGGTATCGGGGGTGAGGATCGCCGAGTAGGCCGGGACCCGCTCCTTGCTCGCGCGCGCCGGCTCGGGGATGTCGTGCCACAGGCCCGGGGCGAGCTCGCCGACGATCGTGTGCGGGAGCTCGGCGGCGGCGGCGATGGCAGGCTCGCGGCGGCGATGCGAGAGCAGCCGCTCGATCGCGTCGGGCAGGACATCCTCGGCCTCGCCGGCGATCAGCAGGTCGGCGAAGGGCAGCAGGCTGTTGGGGTTGGAGAAGGTGAGGGGACCGCCGAAGACGAGGATCGGATCGTGCTCGCGGCGCTCGGAGGCCAGCACCGGAATACCTGACCCTTCGAGCAGGCGGACGAGGCCGGCGAGCTCGAGCTCGTAGGCGACGGAGATGGCGACGACGCGGTACGACGACAGCGGGCGCTCGCCCTCGTAGGTGAGGATCGGCCGCTTCGGCTGCGGCCAGGGCAGCGCCATCGGCTCCCAGACGTCGGGCAAGAAGGCCCGGTGCGCGCCGATCTGCAGCTCGTGCAGCAGACGGTAGAGCGTCTGGAAGCCGAGGCTGGACATGCCGGCGCGATAGGGACTCGGATAGGCGAAGGCGACCTCGGAAGGTCGCCCCACACCCAGAGTCCCGATCTCACGGTCCAGACGGGCCCGCAGAAGGGCCCGCTCGTCGCTCACGGCCATGCGTGAAGTCTAGCTGCGCCGACTAGAAGCGCAGCGCGAAGGAGCCGGCAGCGCCGCCACCCGGCAGAGGCGCCGCGCCGAGGCCGGTGACCTCGAGCCGCTTCTTGCCGGCGTAGAAGCCCTTGCCCTTCTTCTTGTTGGTGCGATCGACGGCGATCATGGCGATGCCGCCGACCAGCAGCGCGCCGCCCGCCGCGATGAGGATCGGCGTGACGAGGTTGAGGGTCTTGAGCGAGTTGAAGTCGTCGTCGACGTCGCCGGTGTACTGACCCTGCGGGAAGGTCGTGATGAGGCCGCCGGGCGCGGCGGCCTCTTCGATACCGCTGGCCCGGTTCTTGGCGCCCACGAGGGTGCCGATGCCGCCGCCGACGGCGCCGACGCCGAGCACGGCGAGCACGACGCCGCCGATGAACAGGCCGGACACGCCGCGCTTCTTCGGCGCGTCGTCCTCTTCAGCGCTGCTGCTGCCGCCGCCGTTCTTGCGCTTCTGCAGCAGCGGGTCCTCCTCGTCGGTCGCGGGGCGCGACGAGGTGTTGTTGTTGTTCGTGGGCGTGGGCGCGGCTGCCGGACCGCCGGTGACACACTCGGGGTTGTTATCGGACTTCTGCAGCAGCTCCTGCGCCTTCTTGCGCAGGTCGGCGTTGTTCTGCTCTTTGACGAGGAACAGCTCGAGGTACTGCTTGACGCGAGCGCAGTCCTTCAGCTCCCACGCGTCCTGGCCGATGTTGAAGGCGAAGATGTGCTTGTCGGGCGCGAAGTTGTAGGCCTGCTCGAACCGGATGACCGAGTTGTAGTAGTCCTCGCGGTCGTGCGCGGCCTTGGCCTCGCCGAACAGCCTCTTGGCCCAGGTGAGGCGCTCTTCCTGAGACAGGGTGCTCGGGTCGGGCGGCGCCTCGGGCTGGACGCCGTTGCCGCCCGGCGGGGGCGGAGGCGGCGGACCGGCCCAGGCGACGGAGGTGGGCAGCGCGAGAGTGGTGCAGAGGAGGGCAGACAGCGAGACGCGCAGGATCGACATGGGCAGGTCGTTTCTCTCTGGTTGCTCAGCCGAACGGATCGGCGACTTCGCTCTTCTTCTTGGGCTCGGCCTTCTTGGCGCCGCCGCCTCCACCGCCGCCGCTGGGCTTCTTGGTCTTCTTGACCGCCTTCTTCGCGTCGGGCGTGGCTGCAGCGTTCGGATCGGGCTGGCCCGGCGTGGCGACGCCAGGCTGCGGGGGCGCGTTGGGATCGACCTGGCCGGGCGTGACGACGCCGGGCTGACCCGGGACGTTCGGCTGGCCCGGCAATGGCTGACCCGGGACGTTCGGCTGACCCGCGACGCCAGGCTGTCCCGGCTGATTGGGCGCGGCCACCGGCGGCGGCTGGACCGGAGGCGTGGGCTCCTTGGTCTCGACCTTCGCGGGCGTCGGCGCCGGCGGGGGCGGCGGATCGGGCTTCAGAATCATCGCCAGCGCGACCGCGATGCCGGCGACGGCGAGGCCGCCACCCAACGCCATCGCCAGGATCGGCTTCTGCGGCGGCGGAGCCTCCTGCACGGGCGCAGCGTAGGTCTCAGGCTGCGGGGGCGGCTCTGGCGGCGGCGGCGGTGGCGGAGGCTCGGGCTCCGGCACCATGGTCGGAGTCATTGCAAGCTCGTCGACGAGCTGACCGAGCAGGTCGTCAAACGCATCGGCGTTGCCGGATGTGGTCTTCTTGGGTGCAGCCACGGTGCCTCTCCTTCAACGAAGCCGAGAGCGGTTGGTCGATGTTAGCCTCTCGGGCAGGAGCGATACAAGGGTTTGCAGAAGTGCATCGGCGAAGATGTTCACCGCGCGGCGCTTTCGCTGGTGAGGCCAAGGCCGGTCTGCGCGCTCGCCAATGCGCGCACGAGGGATTCCACACGGTCGATCAGCGCTGCCAAACGCGGGCGGCTGGGCCGGATGGGCGCGGCTCCGGCGGTCGACGCGAACGCGGCGAGCTCCGGCCACACCGCGGATCTCGCCTCGTCCATGTAAAGCGCGCGATTCACCTCGAGCTGCAACGCGTGCTGCCCGGCCTCCGGTCTGCCGAACGAGCGCACGAGTTCGCCGCCGCGGTAGGGGTCGTTGAGGCGCACGGAGAGCGTCGACCGACCGTCCGCAGACGCGCGTAGCGCCACGAGCGCCCGTTGCTGCAGCGCAGGGCTGCAGGCTCCGCCCTCGTAGGTGCCGAGGATCAGGTCGCCCGGGACGCTGCTCGGCATGCTGTGCGCGTCGAGCAGGATGGCGTGGCCGAAGCGAGCCCGTCGACGCGCGAGCAACACCGCGAGCGCGCGGTGGTAGGGCAGGTAGTAGCGGCTGAGACGCTGCGCGAACTCGGCGTACGACAGCGGGCGGTCGAGGATGGGGATGTTGCCGACTGCGTTGCCCCACACGACGCCGCGGTTCTTGGCCTGCGGGCCGCACCAGCCGCGGCGATCGGGGCGCGGGGCGGGGTGGTCCGGGACGATCTCGGGGCTCACGTCGTCGGGCGCGCGGTTGAGATCGACGAGGAGCCGGCTGTACTCGGCGCGCACGACGGCGGCGCCGAGCGCGGCGGCGCGGCTGTAGAGCAGGTGGACCTCGTAATCGGCGTTGCGGGCGAACTCCACCGCGGGTCGCGCCCGCGTGGCGTCGTTGGGCCAGGCGAGGCCGACGTGCGGCAGGCTGATGACGAGCGGGGTGATGCGCTCGGCGGGGATGAACCGGAACGGCAACGGCGTCCCCGTCGAGTGGCCGACGTCTTCGGCGGTGAGTTGCTCGAGCGCGGGTTCGATCACGGATCGCTCCAGCGCCGGCCGGACCAGGCTTCGAAGCGCGCACGGGCGGCGGGATCGGCGTCGCCGATGCGCTCGAGCTGCGGGGCGCCGCGCGCGGCGGCGAAGGCGATCGGGAGCGTCAGCACGCGCTCGCGCCGGCTGATCAGGAGCTCGGCGGGGGCGCCCGGTTGCAGGTGGTCCCATACGCGGGCGGCACGGGCGGAACGCAGGCGCAGCCAGCAGCCGCCCTGGCGGCGCGCGGCCAGCAACTCGTCCCCGGAGGCGAGGCCGGCGCGCTCGGCGGGAGAGTCGGTGCGCACGAATTCGACCCAGGGGCTGCCGGCTCGATCCTGGAGGGTGAAGCCGAGATCGATGAGGCCCGGTTGAACTGGCTTTTCGGACAGGCGAAGACCGAGCTGCGCGAGCGAGGCGAAGTCCAGCTCGATGGGCTTCGACCACAGGGCGCGGATGGCGCCGGGGACCTCGCCGAGGCCGCTCTGCTCGCCCAAGAGTCGTTCGAGATCTTCGACCGTAAAGCCTGGATAGGAATAAGTATTTGCGGTGGTCGGTCCGCGGGTCTCCAGGCGGCCGGGGCCGCGCTGCCAGAGCTCGGCGAGGACACCGTCGAGGCCGCTGCCGCTCGGGCGCAGCTCGCGGAGCCAGAGGTCGAGGAGGAGTGCGACGAGGCTGCCCTTGAGGTAGTAGCTGACCGACGCGTTGGGGCTGTCGTCCTGCGGCCGGTACAGCTTGATCCACGCGTCGAAGCTCGAGTCCTCGAGCGACTGCACGAGGCGGCCGGGGGTGTCGCGCAGGCGGCCCATCGACTCGGCGAGGCGCTGCAGGTGCGCCTTGACGCTGATCTCGCCGCTGCGGAGGACGAGGAGGCTGTCGTAGTAGCTGGTGAAGCCCTCGGCGATCCATAGCTCGCGGGTGTAGTTCTCGCGGCCGTAGTCGAACGGGCCGAGGGCGCGGGGGCGCAAGCGTTTGACGTTCCAGGCGTGGAACAGCTCGTGGCTGGCGAGCTCGAGCAGGTCGTAGACGCCGCCCTCGCTGTCGTCGTCGCGGTCGAGGTTGCCCGCGTGGACGCGCCGCGCAGCGGGCGCCCATGACTCCGGTTCGACGCCGAGGACGCTGCCGGCGAGGTGCTCGAGGCCGCCGCGCGCGCCCACGGCGGCGTGGACGAGGAAGGTGTAGTGGTCGTAGGGGCGCGCGGGCCAGAAGCGCTCGACCTGGTCGACGACGCAGGCGAGGCGCGGGAGGACGAAGTCGGGGAAGGGCTCGCCCCACACGGCCAGGCGCACGTGCTCGCACGGCGTGGGGAGGTGGGTGATCGAAAGGAGGCCGGCCTCGATCGGGGTGTCGAAGAGGGCGTCGAGGTCGGGGAGATCGACCTCGAAGTGGCCGGGGCCGCGACGCTCCTGGCGGTCAGGGTCGGCGGCCAGGCTGACCGCGGTCCAGCCGGGCAACAGCTCGACGGCGACGCGGAACGGGCCGGCGTGACCCTCGGGGACGAGGAACATCTGCGGCGGGTGGAGGTAGGCGTGGCTGGCGTCGTGGTGGGCGGTGCGGACGCTGAGGTCGTGGGCGTAGACGGTGTAGTCGACGACCAGCCGCTCCCCGGGGCGGGTGGCGAGCTCGAACCGGTCCTTGGCGAGCTTGCGGATCTCTCGTGGGGCGTCGCCGACGCTGGCGGCGATCGTGCGGATGTTGCGCGCGTACTCGCGGAGCACGTACGAGCCGGGGCTCCAGGTCGGCATCCAGAGCTGGCAGATCTCCCCGGTCGCGGTCAGCTCCAGGCGGACGTGGACGAGGTGCGCCCCCGGCTGCGGGAAGGTGATGCGGTAGGCGACGAGATCCACGCTCGCAGGATAGCAAGGTGGTCCGGGTCGACGAATTTTTCGCGCCTGCGTCGCCGTTCGTGGCGCCCGGAAAATCGCCTCGAAGCGGGTTCCAAGGAACACGGCCGACGCGACGACCCGCGCGCCCCCGAGCACCTTCGCCGGTGCCCGGGTGGGTCACCCGCCGGCCCGCTGGTCCTCCGACCTCAACGTGTGACCCATCACGCCGCAGCGAGCAGTCGCTGCGGCGTCGTTTTTTGGGCCGCCGGAGTTCGTGAGACCAAAAGAGGAAAGCCCTCAGCGGGTGCTGAGGGCTTTCGAGTGAGTGACCCTGTCGGGACTTGAACCCGAGCTTTCGGCGTGAGAGGCCAACGTCCTAACCGCTAGACTACAGGGCCAGAAACCTTCGGACGTGGTAGTTCGGGGACAGGGATTCGAACCCCGATAGGCGGTACCAGAAACCGCAGTCCTACCATTAGACGATCCCCGAAGAAGGGCGAGGCGCCGAGGGGGGTGTTGGTGGCTCGAACCGAGTCGGTTTGGGCCGCCCCCTGGGCGCGTCCGAGGTGGGGGGAGGATGCTCCAAGCCTCTCGGAGTGTCAAGCACGAATTCGGGCCGACGCGAGGGTGCGAATGGCGCGACAGTCCGAGGGAGGCCATGTAAGGTTCCGGCCATGCCTGCGCCTTCAAAATCGTCCGTATCCCTGGCTCTGACGCTCTGGCTCGTCGCGGGGGCGCTGGCGTGCAGGCCCGCCACCCCTGCGGCGACCCCGACTCCCGGCCCGTCGAACGCGCCGGCCGCGCAAGAATCGGTCGAGCACGGGGCCGCCAGCGGGAGATCGCTCCCCGAGAAGGATGCGAGCGATCCCGCGACGGCGGTGGGGATTCACGGGGCGGTGACCTCCGCCGAGCGCCACGCCAGCGAGGTCGGCGTGGCGATCTTGAAGAAGGGCGGCAACGCGGTCGACGCGGCGGTGGCGGTGGGCCTGGCCCTGGCGGTGACCCACCCGAGCGCGGGCAACCTCGGCGGGGGCGGGTTCATGGTCATCCGCATGGCCGACGGTCGCACCGCCGCGATCGACTACCGCGAGGTCGCGCCGGCGGCGGCTACGCCGACCATGTATCTCGACGCCAAGGGCAACCCGACCCGCGAGAGCGTCGAGGGGCCGAAGGCGGCGGGGATCCCGGGGACCGTCGCGGGACTGGCGCTGGCCCACGAACAATTCGGCAGCCTGCCGTGGCGAGATCTCGTGCTGCCGGCAGTGGCGCTGGCGCGCGACGGTCACGAGCTCGACAGCTTCCACGCCGAGGATCTCACCACCGGCAGCGAGCGAATGCTGAAGCTCGGTTACAAGGACGCTGCGGCGATCTACCGTCGGCCCTCGGGCGAGACCTTCGTGACTGGGGACGTGTGGAAGCAGCCGGACCTGGCGCGCACGCTCGAGACGATCGCCGACCAGGGACCGCGGGCGTTCTACGAGGGGCCGCTGGCCGACAAGCTGGCGCGCGAGGTCAAGGCGCTGGGAGGGATCTGGAGCGCCGACGATCTCAAGGCGTACCGCGCGGTCGCCCGCGAGCCGATCACCTTCAAGTACCGCGACCACGACGTGATCACGATGCCGCCGCCGTCCGGGGGCGGGGTGGTCCTGCGCCAGCTGCTGGCGGCGCGCGAGATCCTGAAGATCTACGAGAAGCCGTGGCTCAGCGTCGACGAGCTGCACCTCTACGTCGAGTCGGCGCGGCGCACCTATGCCGACCGCAACTTCCTGCTCGGCGATCCGGCGTTCGTGAAGATCCCGCTGGCGCAGCTGACCGACCCGTCCTACCTGCAGTCGCGGCTGGCGGACATCGACCCGAACAAGGCGACGCCGTCGTCGAAGATCGCGGCGGGGATCGGCACCAAGACGTCGATGCAGACCACGCACTACTCGGTGGTCGACGTGCTCGGCAACGCGGTCGCCAACACCTACACGCTCAACACCGGCTTCGGCGCCAAGGTGGTCGTGCCGGGCACGGGGGTGCTGCTCAACAACGAGATGGACGACTTCTCGGTCAAGCCGGGCTCGCCCAACACGTTCGGGCTGGTGCAGGGCGAGCAGAACAAGATCGAGCCGGGCAAGCGCATGCTGTCGAGCATGAGCCCGACGATCCTCGTCAAGGACGGCAAGCTGCGTGCGGTGGTCGGCACGCCCGGGGGCTCGACGATCTCGACGACGGTGACCCAGATCGTGCGGGCGCTCATCGACTACGGGGCGACCATCGACCAGGCGGTGAAGGCGCCGCGGGTTCATCATCAATGGATGCCGGACCGGATCGTCACCGAGCCGACCCTCGACCCCGCGACGGTCGAGGGGCTCAAGGCCAAGGGGCACACGATCGCCGAGTGGCCGTCGATCGGCCACGCCAACTCGATCGAGGTCGATCCGAAGACGCAGGGCTATCGCGCGGTCGCCGACATCGCCCGCGACGGCGGCGCGGCTGTCGCCTACTGAGCGCGAACGCAGGCGGCGTAGCGGTCCGCGAGTACGCGTCGGCCGTCCCCAGCGGTCGGCGTTTGCGGTCCGTGGCTCCGCGGCAATCTGGCTCTCAAGACATGTCTAGAAGGACATGCTCTCAAGCACCTGTCGTCACGGGCATGTCCGAGAGCGAGCGGTCGGCGACGACCTCGTCGCTGGGGCGCGCGGACGGGGCCGGGGGTAGGGGGGCGGCGTCGAGGACGACCACTGCGTCGTTGCGCCAGGCGCGGAGCTCGACCTTCTCGAGGCGGCCGGTGGCGTGGTCGCGGCGGACGACCAGGTGGGAGCCGTCGAGGAAGCAGCCGCTGTTGGCGTAGACGACCTCGTCGTTGCGGGCGATCACGCCGTTGTGGCTGTGGCCCATGAGGACCAGGGGCACGCCGGTGGCGCGGCCGACGTCGCAGGCGACGCGGGCCATGTCGTCGGCGATGGCCCGCGGGCGGCGGCGCTTGCGGAGGCGGCGGATCGACAGCCAGCCGAGCAGGGCGCCGGCGGCGAGGCCGGCGACGGTCGGGGCGCCGACCGCCGCGGCGAGGCCGACGCCGATCCCGAGGCAGGCGAGGACGCTGAGGATCGCGTCGAGGGCGGTGATCCGGAGGACGCCGGCGACGGTGGCCGACGCGGGGGGCGGGGCCATCGACTGCAGCGCGGTCAGGGTGCTCATCTGCAGGCCGGCGGTGGCGGCGATCCGCTCGAGGCGGGCGACGTGCATCGCCTGGCCGGCGCGATCGACCCGGCCGGTGCGGGCCCACAGCGCCAGCAGGCGGAAGGCCATCCGGAAGTACAGCATGATCGCGTAGAGGATGAAGCGAAGGCCGCGGGCCCAGGCCCAGCGGATGTAGTCCCACGGGGTGATGAAC
Source organism: Nannocystis sp. RBIL2 (assembly GCF_026626745.1). GTDB lineage: Bacteria > Myxococcota_A > Polyangia > Nannocystales > Nannocystaceae > Nannocystis. The sequence goes on along the minus strand of NZ_JAPNJW010000001.1, from coordinate 385,974 downwards.
TTGTCGGCCGCGTCGTAGTCGATCTCCGGCATCGCGTTGGTGAAGCTGCGCGTCGCCACCTCCGCCAGCGACTGGACCAGGCGGCCGCCGCGCGTCGGGGCCAGCATCTGTCCCGTGTGACAGGCGGCGTCGAACACGTGTCCATGCTCGATCCACACGCCGCCGGCTTCGCACAGGAACCACGGCACGAACCGCACGCGCGCGACCTGGTCGAGGCGCGGGCTGCCCGTGTGCGTGATCGTGAGGGAGGCCTCGCCCAGGCCGGCGTAGAGGCGTTCGGTGAGGGCGCGGCGGACGCCGGGGTAGAGGAACTCGGCGTCGTGGTTGCCGACCACGAACACGATGTTGTGGCCGGCTGCGAGGAAGCGGACCAGCGCGTCCTCGACGCCCGGGTAGGCGTCGAGCACGGCGTGGAGGCGATGGACCGCGAGGGCCTCGCCGACGAGGCGCTTCTCCTGGCCGACCTCGACGTTCCAGAAGTCGATGAAGTCGCCGTTGATGACGAGCTGCCAGCGCCCGGAGCCGCGGGCGTAGTGGTCGAGGAAGCGGGGCAGGCCGCGGTCGATGTCGACGGCGAGGTGGACGTACTCGCCGCGCATCCGCGGTTTGAGGTGGGATCCGAGGTGGAGGTCGCTGATGAGGAGCAGGTCGGGCGCGCGGCCACGGGGGCCGGGAGACGGCTCGCGGTCGGGGCGCTGATCGGACGGGACCATCACGGAAAATGCGGGAGAATTCGCCGGGGCGCGGTCTCGCGCGCAGAGGCGAACGCTGGCCTCTGCCCTGTGGTATAGCGTGCTTGCCCAAAGCCCGCCCTGCCATGCTCAAGCAGATCGCTTTCGCCGCCGCCGTCGCGTTCTCGCTCGGCCTCTTCACCTACTCCGTGTCGGCGCTGGTCCGCACCGTCGCGCTCGGCCGCCCGTCGGATCTCAAGGAGACCTGGGCCCAGCGGATCGCCAGCCTGATGGCCTTCTTCTTCGGCCAGGGCAAGGTCGTCGAGGAGAAGCGGAGCTGGCACCACCTGCCCATCTACTGGGGCTTCCTCATCCTGACGATCGCCACGGTCGACATGGGCCTGTCCGGCCTGTTCGGCCCGGGCATGAACCTCTCGCTGCTCATGCCCGACGCGGTCTACCGCGGCGTGATGGCGGTGGTCGACGTCGCCAACGTGATCGTCGTCGCCGCGATCGCCTACGCGATCACGCGCCGCTTCATCCGCCCGCCGTTCGTGCCGCTGAGCCTCGACGCGATGCTGATCCTGTCGGCGATCAGCCTGCTGTGCATCAGCCACTTCGGCCACCATGCGTTCGAGATCGCGGGATCGGGGCACTACGCCGGCGGGGCGCCGGTGTCCGCGGCGATCAGCGGCCTGTTCAAGGGGATGGACCCGCACTTCGCCCACATCGCTTCGGAGGTGTGTTGGTGGGTCCACATGGGCATCGTCCTGGCCTTCCTCAACTACCTGCCGTTCTCGAAGCACATCCACGTGCTGACCTCGGCGCCGAACATCCTGCTGCGCCGCCAGGGCCAGCGCGGGGCGATGCCGAAGGCCAAGCTGTTCGACGGCGAGCCGACCGACCCCAACGCCGAGCCGCTGTTCGACAACTGGGGCGTGGGCAAGGTCGAGGACTTCACCTGGAAGAGCCTCCTCGACAACTACTCGTGCACCGAGTGCGCTCGCTGCACGATGTACTGCCCGGCGTTCGCGACCGAGAAGCCGTTGTCGCCGATGCACCTCATCCACGACCTCAAGGACGAGATGAAGGAGCGCGGCAAGCTGCTGGTCAAGCTGCAGAAGGCGGGCGGCTCGCTCAAGGACGACGCGGCGGAGGGGCCGAACAAGTCGATCATCGACAAGATCAAGGCCGACCTCGGGGCCCTGCCGCCGCTGGTCGGTGGCCGCGTCAAGGACGCGACGCTGTGGGCCTGCACGACCTGCGGGGCGTGCCAGGAGGTGTGCCCGGTGTTCATCGAGCACCCGCTGAAGATCCTGCAGATGCGCCAGCACATCGTGCTCAACGACGAGTCGGGCCGCACGCCCGGCGAGGTCACGCGCGTGCTCGGCAACATCGAGGGCGCCGGCAACCCGTGGAGCCTGCCGCAGGACGACCGCATGAAGTGGGCCGAGGGGCTCGAGGTGCCGCTCATCGACGACGTGCCGGACGCCGAGTACCTGCTGTTCGTCGGCTGCGCCGGCGCCTACGACGACAACGCCAAGAAGACCACGCGCGCGCTGGCCAGGGTGCTGCAGGCCGCGAACGTGAAGTTCGCGGTGCTCGGCAAGCGCGAGAAGTGCACCGGCGACACGCTGCGTCGCCTCGGCGCCGAGATGGCGTTCCAGACGCTGGCGCAGGAGAACGTCGACACCCTCAACGAGGCCAAGGTCACCAAGGTGATCGCCTCGTGCCCGCACTGCTTCCACACGATCAAGAACGAGTACCCGCAGTTCGGCGGCAACTACGAGGTCATCCACCACAGCCAGCTCATCACGCACCTGCTGCAGGCGGGCAAGCTCAAGCTCGACCACACCAGCGAGCGCACGTTCACGTACCACGACTCGTGCTACCTGGGCCGCTGGAACGGAGTCTACGACGCGCCGCGCGAGATCCTCGAGCACGCGACCCGCGGCAAGGGCAAGGTCCAGGAGCTGCAGCGCAACCGCGAGCACGGGTTCTGCTGCGGCGCCGGCGGTGGCCGTATGTGGATGGAGGAGGAGCCGGCCAAGCGCGTCAACATCAACCGCGCCAAGGAGGTCGCCGAGGGCGGCGCCAACGCGGTCGCGGTCGGCTGCCCGTTCTGCCACACGATGCTGTCCGACGGCCTCAAGGCGCTCGGCAAGGACGAGGCAGTCGAGGTCATGGACCTCGCGGTGGTGGTCGCCCAGCAGCTTCCGCCCGAGGCGCCGCGCCCGGAGGCGAGCGCGTGAGCGAGGCTGTCCCTTCGGGCAGGCGGGCGCGGGCGCTGAGCGAGGCGCTGACGGCCGCGTTCGCGCCCGAGCACCTCGAGGTGCGCGACGAGAGCCACATGCACGCGGTTCCGAAGGGCGCGGAGAGCCACTTCCGCGTGGTGGTGGTCAGCGCCGGCTTCGCCGGCAAGTCGCTGGTGGCGCGCCACCGCGAGGTCAACGCGGCCGCGGCCGAGGAGCTGCGCTCCGGGCTGCACGCGCTGGCGATCGAGGCGCTGACGCCCGAGCAGTGGCAGGCCCGCGGCGGGCAGGCGGCCAAGAGCCCGCCCTGCCTCGGCGGCAGCAAGGCCGGCTGAGCCGGAGCCTGCGGCGATCTGTCTTTCGGGGCAGGTCCTTCGGGCGAGGTCTTCTCCCCGCGAGCGAGAGGGCGCCTCGCGCTCGATTGGCGTTGCTGCCGGCGACGAGCTCTGTTAGCGTCGCCGTCATGCGTCGGTCGGTGATGAGCGTCTTGCTGGTGACGGCGGCGTGCGAAAGCAAAAGCGAGTCGCCGCCGGCCGCGTCGAGGGCGGAGGAGGCGGGCGCGCACGACCTCGTGAAGACCGCCGAGGAGCTGGTGAACCAGCCGCCGGAGCCGATCCCGGCCGCCACCAAGCAGGCGGCCGTCGACCCGAAGGGGCTGCTCGGCACCTGGAACATCCGGCACATCGTGTACATCCAGGACGGCAAGCCGCGCCCGCCGGAGCAGCCGATCGTCGAGGGCGCCTGGACCTTCGAGGACGGCGGACGCTTCGTGAAGAAGGGCGGCAACGAGGCCGAGGGGACGTTCGTCCTGACCGCGGACGGGCTCGTGATCTCGGCGTTCGGCACGGTCGAGTACTCGCTCGACAAGCTGACGGCGACCGAGCTGGTCGTGACTCAGATGATCACGGAGAACATGGGCTCCACGACGGTGCTCGATCGCGTGCCGTAGCGGGCGCGAGCGCCGGCCAGACGCCCGGCCTGCCGGCGCACATGTCTCGAGAGACAGCTTCCTCGCAGGCCCGGCCGCCTGGCCCGAGGGACAGAATCAGCTGTCCCGCGGGACAGCCGATTACTCGACCTCGACTGCGCCGCCCATCCAGCTCGCGCCGGACAGGCGCACCTGCGGCGCGACGGCGGCGGGGCGGGGGAGCACGCGGCCGAGCGTGTACGGCTCCTCGCCGATGGCAGCCAGCGCGCCGCGGACGACGTCGACGTGCGCGGGATCGACGTACAGCAGCATGCCGACGCCGCAGTTGAAGGTGCGCAGCAGCTCGCGCACGCCGACGCCCTGGGCGGCGATCGCGGCGAGCACGGGCGGGAGCTCGAGCGACGAGAGGTCGAGCTCGAGCGCGAGGTCGTCGGCGAGCGCGCGCGCCGGGTTCTCGAGCAGGCCGCCGCCGGTAATGTGCGCGGCGCCGTGCAGCGGGGCGTGCTCGAGCCCTCGCAGGGCCGCGAACGCAGGCTCGTAGATCCGTGTCGGCGCGAGCAGGGCCTCGCCGACGCTGCGGCCGGCGGGATCGCCCGGCAGGCGATCGGCGAACGACAGGCCGGCGTGGGCGGGGTCCAGCAGGGCCTTGCGCGCGAGGCTGTAGCCGTTGCTGTGGAGCCCGCTCGAGCGCAGGCCGAGGACGACGTCGCCGCTCTTCACGCGGGTGGGGCCGAGCATCTTGCTGCGATCGACGACGCCGACGGCGAACGCGGCGAGGTCGTAGTGGTCAGGGGCGTAGAGGCCGGGCAGCTCGGCCGTCTCGCCGCCGAGCAGGGCGCAGCGGGCCTGCTTGCAGCCGTCGACGATGCCGCTCACGAGGGCCTCGATGCGCTCGGGCACGACCCGGTCGCAGGCGATGTAGTCGAGCACGAAGAGCGTGCTCGCGCCGGTGACCAGCAGATCGTTGACGTTCATAGCCACGAGGTCGACGCCGACGGTGTCGTGGCGGTCGAGCGCGATCGCCACGAGCAACTTCGTGCCCACGCCGTCGGTGCAGGCGACGAGCACGGGATCGCCGACGCCCGTGGGCAAGCCCATGAGCCCGGCGAAGCCGCCGATGTCGCCGATCTGCTCGGGCCGGCGTGTCCCGGCCACGAGGCGCTTGATCCGCCGCACGGCTTCGTTGCCGGCGCTGATGTCGACGCCCGCGCCCTTGTAAGTGAGAGGGTCCTTGCGATCCTGCACGGGCATGACGCGTACCAAGGCGCGGGCCTCGCGGCAACGGCCTTGAAAAGGCGCCGGGTCGCGGCGATGATTCGCCCCGGCAAGGGAGCCGAAATTCGCATGGCGTGGTGGCGACGCAAAAAGCAGGCGCTCGAGCAGACGAGCGAGAGCAACAAGGTGTCCGTCCCGCGCGGCTTGTGGACCAAGTGCGACGCGTGCGGTGAGATCACGTACACCGCGGAGTTCGTGCAGAACCTCCGCGTCTGCCCGGTGTGCGGGCACCACCACGTGATGCCGACGAAGGAGCGGATCGCGGCGATGCTCGACCGGGACTCCTGGCAGCCGCTGGACCTCGAGCTGCGCTCGGGAGATCCGCTCGGCTTCCGCGACCAGGCGGCCTACAGCGACCGCGTCGCCAAGGCCGACCGCAGCGTCGGCCCGACCGACGCGTTCACCGCCGGCTTCGGCACCATCGACGGCCTCGACGTCAGCGCCGGCTTCTTCGTGTTCGAGTACATGGGCGGCTCGATGGGCTCGGTGGTCGGCGAGAAGGTCACCCGCGTGTTCGAGCGGGCGCTCGAGCGCAAGATCCCCGCGGTCATCTTCAGCGCGTCCGGCGGGGCCCGCATGCAGGAGGGCATCCTGTCGCTCATGCAGATGGCCAAGACCTCGGCCGCCCGCGGCCGCCTGCGCGCCGCCGGGATCCCGTACGTCTCGGTCTGCCTGCACCCGACCACCGGCGGCGTGGCGGCCAGCTTCGCCATGCTCGGCGACGTCATCCTCGCCGAGCCGCGGGCGCTGGTCGGGTTCGCCGGGCCGCGCGTGGTCCAGCAGACGATCGGCCAGGAGCTGCCCCCGGGCTTCCAGCGCGCCGAGTTCCTGCTCGAGCACGGCATGCTCGACCGCATCGTCGGCCGCCTCGAGCTGCGCGAGCAGCTGGGCCTGATGCTGCGCCTGCTGGCCGGCGCGCCGGCCAAGGCGGCCGCAGCGCTGCCGCCGGCGCCGGCTGGCTGATCGGACATGTCCATGAAGACACCTCCGGCCTGGCAGCTGGCGCTGTTCGCCAGGCGCTCCCTGGGGGTGATCCGCGGGCTCGAGGCGGTGCGGGCGGCCCACGTGGCGCTCGGCGAGCCGGGCGCCGGGGTGCCCGTGGTCCACGTGGTCGGCACCAACGGCAAGGGCTCCACGTCGGCGATGGTGGCCCACGCGCTGCGGCGACGCGGCCGGCGGGTCGGCCTCTACACGAGCCCGCACCTGCACCGGGTGGGCGAGCGGATCCGGCTCGACGGGGTGCCGCTCACCGACGCGGCGATGGAGCTGCTGGTCGAGCGCGTGCTGCGGCTCGAGGGCCCGGCGCTGCCGCGCCCGCTGACGTTCTTCGAGGTGCTCACGGCGGCGGCGCTGCTGGCGTTCGCCGAGGCTGGCGTCGAGGTCATGGTCTTGGAGACAGGTCTGGGCGGCCGCCTCGACGCGACCGGGGTGGTGCCGGCGACGGTGACGCTGATGACGCCGATCGACCTCGATCATCAGGCGTACCTCGGCGACACGATCGAGGCGATCGCGGGCGAGAAGGCGGCGGTGATGCGCGACGGGGCGCCGGTGTGGTCGGCGCCGCAACAGCCGGCGGCAGCGGCGGTGCTGCGCGCGGCGGCGGCGGCGCACCGGGTGCGCCTCGAGTTCGTCGAGCCGCTGATGCGCGCGCCCGAGGGCCTGCCGGGGGAGCATCAGCGGGTCAACGGCGCGCTGGCGCTGGCCGGCGCGCGGTTCATCGACGCGGGAGTGACCGCGAGCGACCTCGACGGGGTGCGCTGGCCGGGTCGGTGCGAGCGGGTGGCCAGCGGCGGCGGGACTGTGGTGTTCGACGCCGGACACAACCCGCACGGGATCGCGGCGCTCGTGACCTGGCTCGAAGGACAGCCGCATCCGGGGCGGGCGCTCGTGTTCGGCTGCCTGGCCGACAAGGACGCGCCGGGGATGCTGGCGCAGCTGCGACGGCTCCACGCGCCGATCTGGCTGGTGCCGGCGGGGCCGGGCGGTTACGACCTGGCGCCGCTGCAGACCGCCGAGACGCGGCTGTTCCTCGACGGGATCGGGCCAGCGTTTCACGCGGCGTGGCGCGAGCACCTGGCCGCCGGGGGGGAGCTGGTGGTGTGCGGTTCGCACATGCTCGTGGGCCAGCTGCGCGAAGAGGTGCTCGGCGAGGTCGCGGACGAGCTGCCGCTCACCGATCCACTCCGGCGCTGAGACGACTGTCCGCGACTCGCCCGCGCATGCCGGAAGCGGACCCCTGCAGGCCGATGGATCGCGCGCGCGATTGCGCGTACAAGGGCGTGAGGCCCGGGCGTTGCGAGCCCGGCGAGGCGAACGATGGCGCAGACGCGACCGCTCCCTTACGACACCGACGCTGCGGCGGCTCACCTGCGCCGCAGTCACAAGGCGATGAAGCGGCTGATCGATCGGCTCGGGCCGATCACGCTGCGGCGCGACGCGGGCGCGAGCCCGTACGGGGCGCTGGCGCGATCGATCGTGTTCCAGCAGCTGGCGGGCGCGGCGGCGTCGACGATCTACGGGCGCGCCTGTCTGCTCGGTGAGGGCGGCCAGTTCCCCGAGCCCGCGGCGTTGCTGGCGTTGCCGGCGGAGCGGCTGCGCGGGGCCGGGTTGTCGGCGGGCAAGCAGGCTGCCCTCAAGGACCTGGCCCAAAAGACACTCGACGGCGTGGTCCCGACGCTGCGCGCGCTGGCGCGGATGGACGACGAGACAATCATCGAGCGCCTGACGCAGGTCCGCGGGATCGGGCGCTGGACAGTCGAGATGATGCTGATCTTCCGCCTCGGTCGCCCCGACGTGTGGCCGGTCGGCGACTTCGCGGTCCGCAAGGGCTACGGGCAGACGTTTGGACTGCCCGAGTCGCCGACCCAGCGCGAGCTCGACGCACTCGGGGAGCCGTTCTCGCCGTACCGCAGCGCGGCGGCCTGGTACTTCTGGCGCTCGCTCGACACTCAGACGTGAGCCGGAGACGGCGCTGACCTCCGCAGCGCGGCCACGAGTGACTGCTGGCGCTCGCTCGACCCGTAGACGTGAGCCGCGCCGGGAGGCCGTCGCTCACTCGTGCGGCACCACTAGTGACTGCTGGCGCTCGACCCGCGGACGTGAGCCGCGCCGGAGGGCCGTCGCTCACTCGTGCGGCGCCGCCTGTTACTTCCGGCGCTCGCTCGGCATTCGGAAGTGAGACGCGCCGCTCACTCGCCGAGGCCGAGGCGACGGCGGACGCGGGCGGCGAGGTCGCGGGCGCGGCCGGCGGGGCCGAGGGCGCGCGGTGGGGGGGCGCCGGGGAGGCTGTCCGGTTGGACCTGGCGCTTGCGACCTGTCCGAAAGGACGTGGTCGCAAGGGCAGGTGCTTGCATGAGCAGCTTGACCAGGGCGGTGACCAGCTCGACGGGGCTGTCGGCGCGGACCTCGAGGCCGACCTTGCCGGAGGGGTCTTCGGCGGCGCCGCGCGCGACCGTGCGCGTGCCATCCGAGCGGACCTCGATGACGATCCGGCTGACGATCGGGAGATCCTCGTCGGCGCTGCTCATGCGCCGGAAGCTAGCACGCCCGGGCGGAGCGCGCCGCCGCACCCGCGCGAGCAGCGAACGGCCGCAGCGTGACGTCGAGACGGACGCCGCGACAGACTACGGGGACGATCCCTCGCGGGGCGCGCGAGGGCCCTTGTAGAGGATGTCGCAGCGGACCGCGTACTTGCGGCCGGTGACGACGGCGCGGACCTCGTGCAGGTGCCGGTGCTGAAACAACACGCCGAGGCCGGTGTGCGGGACCACGGTCTGTTCGAGGTGGAGGAAGTGGGTCTCGCCGCCGGTGAAGTCCTCGTTGAGGTAGACCATGAAGGTCAGCAGGCTGCGCTCGTCGTCGGCGCGGACGCAGGCGCTGTCGAAGTGCGGGGCGAACCGCTCGCCGGGGTCGTAGCGGTAGCAGCGGAGGCGCTCGTGGACGCCGAGCACGGTCATGGCGCCGATCTGCGGCGGCACCGCGGGCCGGGCCCGCTCGAACAGCAGGGCGGCGAGCTCGGGGTCGTCGATGATGACGCGCTTGTTGGTGCGAAGCTCGGGGCGCAGCACCGGGGCGCGCAGCATGGTGACCGGGGCGCGCACCGGGCCGAGCGACTCGATGCGATCGATCAGCGCGACGCACTCGCTGGCCGTGAGCACGTCGTCGACGGTCCAGACCGGCGGGTGTGACAGGTCGAGCGATCGGTGGTACACCCGCCCAGGATACGCAAAAGCGCCCATCCAGGAGCCTGCCGTGACCCCGCGAACTTTGCTCGCCCTCGCCCTCGCTCTGACCGCCTGTGACGGCGCCAAGCCGCCCGCTGCCGCCGGAACGCCGACCAAGACGCCTCCCGCCGACGGTGAGGCGAAGGCGGCCACACCTACCCCGGCGCCGCCGGCGAATCCTCTCGCCGACCCGGCGGCGGTGGCGGCGATCGGCAAGCCCGCGCCCGACTTCACCCTGCCCACCGCCGACGGCAAGACGATCAAGCTGTCCGATCTGCGCGGCAAGACCGTGGTGCTCGAGTGGTTCAACCCCGAGTGCCCGTTCGTGAAGGCGGCGCACGACGCCGGCCCGCTCAAGGACCTCGCGGCCAAGACGACGGCGGCGACGCCGACGGTCACGTGGCTGGCGATCAACTCCGGCGCGCCGGGCAAGCAGGGCCACGGCGCGGAGGCCAACCAGGCGGCGGCGAAGAACTGGTCGCTGGCCCACCCGATCCTGCTCGACGAGACAGGCGCGGTCGGCCACGCGTACGGGGCCACCAACACGCCGCACATGTACATCGTCGACGCCGAGGGGGCGCTGGTCTACCGCGGCGGCCTCGACAACGCGCCGATGAACGAAGCGGAGGGCGGCACCCGTGTGGCCCTGTTCGAGGACGCGCTGGCGGCCGTGCTGGCGGGCAAGCCGGTCGAGCAGTCCGACACGCGCGCGTGGGGCTGCTCGGTCAAGTACGCGAAGTGACGGCGCGCTCGCGGCCGGCGAGCATGAGCGCCCAGGGCGAGGGCCTGCACGAGCGAGCGCTGCGTGCGGGCCCTCGGCTGTTCTTGCGGACAGGTCTCTGAGGGTCGCGACGAAAGGACATGTCCTGAAGAAGCTGCTTCAAGGGACATGCCCGGAAGCACATATGAGAACGGCGCGGGCCCGGAGGGCGCCGCGCCGCCAGGGGCCGCGGGGGGCGGTTACTTGTTCTTGAGCTTCGCGGCCTCTTCGGCGGTGAGGCAGCGGTCGTCGACGACGTTGTTGCAGTCGTCGTCGAGGTTGTTGCAGATCTCCTGGCTCGGCTGGACATTGGCGACGCACTGGACGCGGCCGCCGAGGCACTGCATCACGCCGGGGGCGCACACGCCGACCTTGCCGGTCTGGCAGGCGACGCCGGTGCCCGGGACGTCCTCGTCGATCTTGTCGTCGCAGTCGTTGTCGAGGCCGTCGCACACCTCGGCCTTGATCGAGGGCTGCGGGGCGTCACACGTGGCGCCCTTGCCGTCGGCGTTGCACTTCCAGACGCCGGAGGACTTGCACTCGCCCTTGCCGATCGTGCAGGTGGCACCCTCGCGCTCGAAGTCGTTGTCGACGATGCCGTCGCAGTCGTCGTCCTTGCGGTTGCAGAGCTCCTTGACCGGGGTCACCTGGCCGGAGCACGCGCCCCAGACCGCGTCGTCGCTGCAGGTGCGCGTGCCGTCCTTGCAGAGGCCGCGGCCCGAGGTGCCCTGCGGGCCGTCGTAGCAGGACTCGAGGATCTTCGGCTTGCACTGCGCGGGCTTGCTGCCGGCCGAGTTGAGCTCCTCGAGGAGCCGCTGCCGCTCGAGGTTCTGGTCGGTATTGGCGCAAGCGCCCACGAAGGCGCCGATCGCGAGCCCGGCGAGGCATCCGCGGCGGAGGATCCCTGTGCCGAAGGCGAAAAAGGACGCGGCGGGGTTTCCCATGGCCGGGACTATACACCGCCTGATATCATCCGCCGCATCAAAGTGTCCCTGCTGGGCAAAGTCTACCTCTTGGTCAGCCTCATCCTGCTCGCGCTGGGCCTCGTGTGGACGATCGTCACGCTGGGTGCGAACACCGGATGGGTCGAGGTGGTGCTCTACCTGCCGGCCGCCGATCTTTCCCCGTCGCTCGTCCGCCGCCGCTTCGAGGTCCACTCGGCCGCGCTGATGGCCGGATGGGTCGTCACCGTGGCGCTCCTGGCCGTGGCGGCCATCCGGGCGCCGTTTCGGATCCGTGCCGCGGCAATCGCGCAACGGCGCACCCGCGAGCTCGAGCGCGAGGTCCTCGAGCTCCGCACCTTGCCCCTGCGACAGGAGGACGAGGACGAACTGCTGGCCCGCGAGGCCCATCTCAGCGACACGCGTCGGCCGGTGATGCTCGGCGCGTCGGCCCAGAGCATGGCGGCGACGCGGGCGTGGCCGGGTTCGCCGGCGAGGCGCGAAGGAGACGTCGGGTGAGCGAGCTGCTGGCGATCGTGGCCGCCGTGTTGGCCGGCGGCGGAATCGGGGCAGCCCTGGCCTGGTGGCGGCTGGCGCCGCGACGCGAGGCGATCGAGCGGCTGGCTCGCCGCGGCCACGTGGTCCACGAGCTCGCCGAGGGCGACGTCGAGAACGTGGCCGAAGAGCTCGAGCGGATCGCCGAGGTCGAGCCGAACGACGCGACCGTGTTCCTCGCCCTGGCCGCGCTCGACCGCCGCCGCGGCCGCGTCGAGCGGGCCAAGGCGCTGCACCGCACGGTCCTGGCGTCGGCCGAGTTGGCGCCCGAGCTGCGGGTCGCCGGCCTGGTCGGACTCGGGCGCGATCTGCTGGCTCAGGGCAACGAGCAGGCGGCCGTCGGGGCGCTGACGCGGGCGATCAGCCTGGCGCCGCGCTCGGTGGCGACGCTCGAGTCGCTGGCGCAGGCGCTCGAGCAAGCGGGCGCCTGGGAGCGCGCGGCGGCGGCGTGGGAGCGCCACGAGAAGCTGGCCCCGGCGCGTCGACGTAGGCAATCGCGGATCGGTCGCGGCCACGCAATCGCCGGGCAGGCGCTCGCGGCCCTGCACGAGGGCGATCCCTTCAAGGCGCGCAAGCTGGTCGAGCGCGCGCTCGAGCTGGCGCCCGACAGCGGTCACGTGTGGACCGCGCGGGCCCGCGTCGCCGCGGCCGCGGGCGCCCGCGAAGAGGCGCTCGAGGCCTGGCAGCGCGCCTGGGAGCTGGCGCCCGCAGGCGCGCAGGTGCTGACGGCCGAGGCCTGGTCGTGGGCGATGGAGGAGGGCGCCCAGGACGAGCTGCTCGAGCGCATGCAGGCGAGCTTGCGCACGGCGAACGCCAGCAGCCTCGTGGCGGCGCTGGCCGAGCGCGTGGCCAGGCGCGACCCGGACCAGGCGGCCGTGGCGCTCGCCCGGGTCGCGTCCCGCTCCCCCGCGGCGGCGCTAGGACTGATACGCTTGCGCCTCGCTCAGGGGCCGCGCGACGCGGCCCTCGACGCCTCGGTCCGCGACGCCGCGATGAAAGACATCACGCCCCCCATGCTCGTGTGCCGGCAATGCGCCGCGCCGATGGCCAGGTTCGGCTTCCGCTGCAGCTGCGGGGCCTGGGACAGCGCCGTCGCAGTCGAAGACCTGGGCCCGCGCCGCGGCCACGATCCCGGCAGGAGCCGCCCATGACCGAACCCGTGCCGTCGCGCCGGCGCGAGTTCCTCGCGTCGATCGGTCAGTTCCTGCGGCTGTGGGGCTTCCTGCTGTTCCCGGTGCTGCTGGCCATCGTCTTCCGCGAGGTGATGGTCCCGTTCGTGTTCGCGTTCGCCCTGGCGTACCTGATGGCGCCGGTGATCAACCGGATGCAGGTCCGGCTCGGACGTGTCCTTTCGGTCATCCTCGTCTATCTGTCGCTGTTCGGGCTGATGACGGCCTTCCTGACGCTGTTCTTGCCGGCGCTGGTGGCGGACTTCTCGCGCCTGCGCGACACGGCGCCGGCGGCGATCGAGTACCTCGATCAGAACGTGCTGCCGCAGGCGTCGCGGTGGGTCGACGGCTCGCTCGGCACGCTCCACCAGCTCGACGAGGCGGCGCTGGCGACGGTGCCGGTCGAGCCGCCGAAGCCCTCGGAGCTGCTGGCCAAGCCGAACCGGGACGGCTCGTGGTCGATCAGCCTCGAAGGCGCGCGCCTCCACGTCTCCGACGCCGGCGACGGCCGCTACACGATCGCGGCCCCGAGCTCGTCGGAAGAGAAGAAGCTGACCGACACCCTGCGCAAGCTGGTGATGTCGAAGGGCACCGAGTACACCGGCCAGATCGCAGGGTTCCTCCGCAGCCTGGTCAGCGGGGTCACGACCTTCCTGACCAACTTCACCATCACGCTGATGCTGGCGGCGTTCATCCTCGTCAACCCGCAGCGGGTGACGGGCTTCGTGCGGGCGATGGTGCCGATCCAGTACCGCCGCACCTACGACGAGATCATGGGGCTGCTCGACGTCGGCCTCGCCGGGGTCATCCGCGGTCAGCTGTTGATCTGCCTGGTCAACGGCGTGCTGACCTACATCGGCCTCGTCATCTTCGACATCAAGTACAGCTTCTTGCTGGCGGTGGTGGCGGCGGCGTTCAGCCTGGTGCCGATCTTCGGCACCATCATCTCGTCGATCCCGATCCTGCTGGTCGCGCTGGTGTCGAACGAGAACGGGTTGTCGTTCGGGCCGCCGCTGCTGATGTTGGCGTGGATCGCCGGCATCCACTTGCTCGAGGCCAACGTCTTCAACCCGAAGATCATCGGCGACGCGGCGCACATGCACCCGGTCGTGGTGATCTTCGCGCTGCTGGCCGGTGAGCACGTGTACGGGCTGACCGGCGCGCTGCTGGCCGCGCCGGTGGCGAGCATGCTGCAGACCCTGTTCCTGTTCGCGTTCCGCCGCTCGCGCTTCCACCACGGGCCGAGCACCTCGGGCGACGTGGTCCCGGCCACGCAGTCGGTGACGACGTCGGTCGAGGCGTCGCGCGTGTCGGCCGACTCCGGCAGCTTCGTCGCGGCCGACAGCGACGCCTCGGACCGCTTCACCGGGCCGTGACGGAGGGCGCCGTGGGCGGTGCGGAGCGCGACCTCGCCTTCGGCCTCCCGCCTCGGTTCGTCGCGGTCGCGCGGCTCGGCGAGGGCGCCGAGGGCGGGACATGGACGGCCCTGGACGCCGACGCCGGCGGCCGGCGCGTCGCCCTCAAGCGGGTGCCGCCGGAGCGCGTGGGGCAGGTGCGCCAGGCCTTCCGCGTGCTGCGGCGGGTCAGCTCGCCGCACCTGCCGGCGGCGCTCGAGCTGCTCCAAGAGACAGGCGGCGGCGCATGGCTGGTGACGGGGTGGATCGACGGCGCGGTGCTGCAGCCTGGGCCGGTGGCGGCGAGCGAGGCGCTGGCCGAGGCGATCGCGGTGGCCCACGCGTTGCGGGCGATCCACGAGGCCGGCACGCACCACGGCGACGTCAGCCCGGGCAACGTGCTCGCGGGCGAGGGCGGGGTGGTGCTCACCGACTTCGGCCAGGTCGGCTGCCTCGGCTGCGGGACGCCCGGCTTCCTCGCGCCCGAGGCGCTAGCGGGCGGCGGAGGCCCGGCGGCCGACGTGTTCGCGCTCGGGTGCCTGCTGTGCTTCCGCCTGTTCGGGGCGGCGCCGTGGGCCCGTCCGGAAGGGCTGGTCGACGCGCTGCGCCGCGGCGAGCGGGCGGTCGACGCGAGGTTGGCCGAGCTGGCCGCGGGCGCGGCGGTGCCGGAGGAATTGCTGGCGCTGCTGCGCCGCCTGCTGGCGCTCGACGGGGCGCGCCGCCTGGTCGACCTGCGGCTGGTGCTGGCGCGGCTTCAGGCGTTACTCGAGACATGTCGCCAGGGACATGGCTCCGAGGGCATGTCCTCGGGGTCAGGCCCGACGTGGTGGCTGCCGGCGCGCTGGCCGTACGCGGGCACGTCGCTGGCGCCGGCGCTGGCGATGCTGCTGCCGGCGCCGCGAGCCCGGCTGGTCGCGGTGGCGGGGCCGCCCGGGGCAGGCCGGGGGCGTGTGGTCGAGGAGCTGGTGGCCACGCTGCAGGCCCAGGCCGAGGGGCCGCCGGCGCGGCTGTGCCCGGCGGAGCGGCTCGGGGCGGCGCTACAGGTCCCGGCCGCGGGGTGGATCGAGGCGTGGATCGCCGGGGCGGAGGAGGCGGTGTTCGGGCTGCCCGAGGCGCCGCAGTGGCCGGGTGACCTGGCCGAAGAGACCGGTGACGAAGGACATGTCGCGAGGCGCAGGGCGGCGGTGCTGGCCGCGGCGGCGGCGATGGCCCGGACGACGCTGATCGTGCCGGTGTCGCCAGCGCTGGGGTCGGCGCTGGCTCGCGCGGGGGCAGAGGCTGCCGGACGCGGCGAGCCGCCGATCGCGGTGCTGGAGCTGCGGCCGTGGACCGAGGCCGAGCTGCTGCAGGCGCTGCAACCGGTGCTCGACCCGCCGGAGGAGCGCGCTGGCTGGGCCGAGGCGCTGCGGGCGGCCACGGGCGGCTGGCCAGGGGCGACCGTGGAGGCGATCGAGGCCAGCGCGCGGGCGATGCTGGCCAGGCCGACGCCGGAGGGGATCGCCGGGGCGGCGGCGACGACCCGCGGGGCGCTCGACGCCGGTCGGGCCTGCCTGGTGCTCGAGGCGGCCTGGACCGCGGAAGGCCGCGAGGCGGCGGTCGCCACGGGCGCAGGGCTGCAGGCGGCGCACCTGTTCGCGCCCGGCGGGGTGCCGCTCGGCTGGGCCCTGGCGGCGGCGCGGCGGACGTTCGGGCCGCGCCTGCGCGATCTGGCGCGCGAGCGGCTCGCCGAGCTGGAAGATCTGGCAGGGCGTGAAGGACATGGCGAAGAGGACATGTCTGGAGGGACAGCCCGAAGCGTGACTCTGGCGCTGGCGGTCGACGCCGAGTCTCCAGCGGCGGTGTCGCGCTGGCTGGCGGGGTGCCCGGAGACCGGGGGGGCGTGGGAGCGCGATCCGGCGTTGCCGCGCCTGCTCGAGCGGATCGACGCGAGGCTGCCGGACGCGTCCCGGGCCAAGCTGGCGGCGGCGCTGTTGCGCGCGGGGCAGGCCGGTCGGGCGTTGACGCTGGCCACCGGCGGCGGGCCCCGCTGCGCGCTGGTGGCTGCGCGGGCGCTCGAGCAGACGGGGCGGGCCGGAGAAGCGCTGGTCCGCCTCGATGCGCTGCTCGCCGAGCCGGAGCTGTCCGGGGACCTGCGCGCGACCGGGCTCGGGCTGCGCTGGCGCGCCCTGACCGACCTCGGACGCGCGAGCGAGGCGGTGCTCGAGGTGGAGCAGCTGGTGGCGTCCGAGCTGGCGAAGAGGACAGGTCTCGAGGGACAGGTCGAAGCGTCGGTCAGGGGGAGCGTCACGGCTGGCGTCGAAGCGGCGGACGCGAGTGCGAAGGGGAAGGGCGGCGAGCGGGTCGAAGAGACAGGCGCGGGCGGGCCGTCCGCGGGTCCGAAGAAGAACCGGCGAGCGAGTCGCGGCGCGGGGGATTCTTCGGCGACGGGCGCCGCGGTCGAGCCGGAGAGTCTGGTCCAAGGAGCAGGTCTCTTCGAGCATGCCCTCGAGGACAGGCCACGCGCCGCGCTCGCGGCGAGCGGGCCCGGGGCTGCCGAGGCATGGCTATGGGCGGCGCTGGCGGCGATCTACGGCGGCGCCGAGGGGCGCGCGGAGGACTGGTTGGCGCGCGCGGAGGCGCGGCTCGGCGGGGCTGCAGGGCACGCGGGGCTGCAGGCGCGGATCGATCAGGTGCGCGGCAACCTGGCGCACCTGCGCGGGCAGCTCGGGCAGGCGGAGGCGGCCTACGAGCGGGCGGCCGCGGGGTTCGAGCGCGCGGGCGAGGCGATCGGGCGCACGCTGCTGGCGGCCAACCTGGCGGCGCTGGCGATCCTCAGCGGCGAGCTCGGTCGCGGCCTCGAGCACGGGCGGCAGGCGCTGCGCGGCTACCTGGCGCTCGGGCGCGTGCAGGCGCTGCCGGAGCTGGCCGAGAACCTCGTGCAGCTGCTGGTGCGAGCCGGCGCGCAGGCCGAGGCGGTGCGGCTGCACGTGCTGCTGGCGCAGACGCTGAGCGGGACGTCGGGGTCGCTGGCGCAGGCGCGGCTCGAGCGGGTGCAGGCGGAGCTGGTGTGGGGCGAACGGCTGCGCGGACAGGGCAGCGACGCCGCGGTGGCGCACGCGTTCGCGGCGGCGGCCGAGGCCCTGCAGCGCGCCGGGGCGACGCGCGACGCCGGCGAGGCGATGCTGCGGGCGGCCGCGGCGGCGCGGCGCAGCGGGCAACCGGCGCGCGCCGCCGAGCTGCTGGCAGTGGCCGAGCGCGGCCTCGCCGACGGCGACGAGGAGCTGCAGGTCGCGGCGGCGCTCGAGCGCGTGCTGGCGGCGGGGGCCGGCGGCGTGCCCGGCGAGCTCGCGCCCGCCTGCCGTGCCCTGGCCGAGTTGCCGCGACCCGACGACCTCGCTGCGCGCGGACGCCTCGAGCTCGCCTGGCACTACGACCATGTCCTTCACGCTATCCTGAGCCCGAGCGACCCGCGCCGGCCGGCGCTCGCCAGACGTGCCGCGCGCACATGGGAGGTTCTGATGAGCAAGATCCCCGACCTCGACAAGCCCAGCGCGCGCGCGGCCCTGCTCGCGGAGTCCGGCGATCGCGCGGCAGTCGCCGCGCTCGTCAGTGACCTGCCCGAAAGTACAGGTGAGCCGCCCGAAGAGGCTCCGCCGCAGGAGGCCCGGCGCAGCGGCGACGCCGGCCAGCTGCTGCGGATGTACCGGCGGCTGGTCCGCGAGGACGACCTCGAGCGCCTGCTGGCGCAGGTGGTCGACGCGGCGATGGAGCTGTGCGACGCGGAGCGGGGGGCGATCGCAGTGCTGCCGTCGCCGCCGATGCGCAGCAGCGAGGCTGCGGCGCCGACCCTGGTCGCGCGCGAGCTCGCTGGCGGGGCCGGCGGCACGTTCTCGCGCTCGGTGCTCGACCGCGTGCTCGCCGAGGGCACGCCGATCCTCAGCGTCGACGCGATCACCGACGACCGCTTCGGGCAGTCGCGCTCGATCAGCCACCTCAACCTGCGCAGCGTGCTGGCGGTGCCGCTGGTCCACCGCGGCGCGCTGCTCGGGGCGCTCTACGTCGACCACCGGCTGCGCCGCGGGGCCTGGGGCGAGGCCGACCTGGCGCGGCTTGAGGAGTACGCCGAGCTGGCGGCGCTGGCGATCGCGCACCGCGGGGCTGTGGCCGCGCTGGCGGAGCGCGGGCGCGAGCTGGCGGCGCTGCTCGAGGAGCGCGAGCTCGAGGTCCGCGGCCTGCGCGAGGCCGCTCGCACGCCGGAGCGACGCGGCTACCGCAACATGGTCGGAGGGACAGGTTCGATCCAGGCGGTGTTCCGCCTGGTCGACCGCCTGGCCGACAGCGACGTGCCGGTCGTCATCTACGGCGAGAGCGGCACCGGCAAGGAGCTGGTGGCGCGGGCGATCCACGACGGTGGTGCGCGGCGGGCCCGGCCGTTCGTGGCCGAGAATTGCGGGGCGATCCCGGAGACGCTGCTCGAGAGCGTGCTGTTCGGCCATGCCAAGGGCGCGTTCACGGGGGCGCAGCGGGCCACGCCGGGGCTGTTCGAGGCGGCCGACGGCGGCTCGCTGTTCCTCGACGAGATCGGCGAGATGAGCCCGGCGATGCAGACCAAGCTGCTGCGCGTGCTGCAGGAGGGCGAGGTCCGGCGGGTCGGCGACACCACGGTGCGCAAGATCGACGTGCGCGTGATCGCGGCCAGCAACCGCGACCTCGACGCGATGGTGGCGGCCGGGCAGTTCCGCAAGGACCTGCTGTATCGGGTGCGAGTGGTGAAGGTCGAGCTGCCGCCGCTGCGCGCGCGCACCGAGGACCTGCCGCTGCTCATCGAGCATTTCTTGGGCAAATACGACCGCAGTCGTCGGCTCACCGTCGGCGCCGCGGCGATCCGGCTGCTGGCGCGCTACGCGTGGCCGGGCAACATCCGCGAGCTCGAGAACGAGGTGCAGCGGTGGGTCGCGCTGTGCGAGGCCCGCGTCGAGCCCGACGACCTGTCGCCGGCGATCCGCGAGGCCCCGGCGAGCGGTGCGCCCGACCCGGACGACCTGCGCCTGCGGCCGCGCGTGGAGCGACTCGAGCGCGAGCTGATCGACCGGGCGTTGCAGCTGGCCGGCGGCAATCAGACGCGCGCGGCGACGCTGCTCGGGCTGTCGCGGTTCGGCTTGCAGAAGAAGCTGCGGCGGCTCGAGAGCGGCGGCGACGACGAGGATTAGCCGAGGACGCGCAGGTCTCGACGATCCACACGCCGCCGCTCAAGGAGCGTCACAAATCCCCGCTCATCACGTGATCATCCTTCGATGGTGCAGCCGAGGATAGGATTGTAGGCGACCGCGATCCCCCAGGACGGGTAACCACAATTGCCCGGGCAACCGGTTTGGTGTGCCTGGTCGAGATGCGCGCGATACTTGGCCCCCAGAGGGGTGGAGACGAAGAACGTGTAGGCGTTGAAGTCCGTCCCTCCGGTCACATCGGCTTGAAGCAAAATGTTGGTGGCGCCAGAGACATTCGTCCAAACCCCGCTGACGAGCTTCTGAATCGTGAGATCGCGATCGTCCATCCAGTCGTCGGATCCACTCCATGAGTTATCAACGCAAGCTCCGAACCACGTCTTGGTGTTGTTACACGTGCCCGGGTACCAGTATTGCGACTCGGGGAACTCCTGCTGCGTGTAGTAGTCAGAATCCGACACCGTGCTGAGGGGATCGAGAGTATTCGCCCAAATGGCCTGCCACGTACCGTTCGTGCAGTCGTCGCCGATGTCATGATAGCCGTCGTCTTCAAGGTCATAGACGAGAGAGGGCTTATTCGCGGCTTTGAGCGCTTGCGGGCCCATTTGAGTGAGCAAGCGTTGATGATGCAGTTCGAGGCGCGCCAGTGCAGCCGGCTCTTTTCCTCCTGCGAGGCTGTACAGTTGGAACGGGGTGGTTCCTTCTTCACTCAGGAAGCGCCGCATGGCCGACGGTCGCGTGACATCCCGGCCCTCGAGCACGGCGACGTCGTCGTCGCCGAGATCGATGAAGGTCAACCGCGATCCATCGGGGGCGTCGACGGATGCGAGGATCGCCCCCACAGCTTCGGTCGATGGGGTCATTGCATCTTCGACGATCGGCATGAGCTCGTTCGATTCAGTATCGCAGGCGCTCGAGACCAGAGCAGATGTAACGAGTAGGAGCCTCAAATTCGTCCTGTTGCGCGATTTCATCTTGATCCAACCTTCCAACTGTGAATGCCGTTTGCGCACTTCTGTGCGCACAAATCAACTACCCGGGAGCAGTTTGCCTGAAGCG
Organism: Nannocystis sp. RBIL2; assembly: GCF_026626745.1. Classification (GTDB taxonomy): domain Bacteria; phylum Myxococcota_A; class Polyangia; order Nannocystales; family Nannocystaceae; genus Nannocystis. Next base: position 365,543 of record NZ_JAPNJW010000001.1, on the reverse strand, counting down.
ATCGAGAACGGCAAGCTTCAATGGTAATTGAATTTGAACATAGGTGTTTGGCGCTCCAAGACCTCATGGTGCTTATTGGGCCGGATATCAGTGAGTTCCCGGGCTCGGTAGCTGGGTGCCAAGAATCGTCTATAATTTACGTAGCTGCTATGTACACGATCCCATTTGCGCCTACGTGGCCTTGAGTGACTGTGCTGAGCCGAGAGCAACAGGCATCCGAGTACTTTCGAGCTCGACGTCCAGGTGCGGCTGTAGTCAAGGCGCTCGCTTACACGCGGCCGGGAAACATCCGCGAGCCCGAGAGCGAAGACAGCAATGGGTGGACCGCTGACGAGCGTTCGCCGACGCGATGGAGCGCCGACGACCGAAGCGGGGATCAGACGACCTGCGTCCGTAGAGCGATTTCGAGCACAGAACGAACGGCCAAGCGTGGGTTATGCGCATGGGGCGCAAGGTACTCCGGGTGGCTGCCAACGAGGTTGTCAGGATCGCATCCTTCAGCCATCTGAGTTGCCAAGCAGCCGGGCTTTTTCCGCAGGATCTTGGAGCTGATGTTTGGTGCAGAGTTTGCAGAATGCGAAGTTGGTCTCAGACCCACGGCCTAGCCCGTGCGTCGCAGCCGCTCGGAGCCCACGACTCATGATCTTTCGCGCCCTCCTCGTCGCCGCCCTCGTCGTCCTGAGCGCCTGCAACACGCACTTGCCCACGCGCACCGACCGGCCGTTCACCGGGCAGTTCGGGATCTCGGTCCCGGTGCCTCCTCCCAGCCTCAAGGCGGCGCCGGTGCAGTACGTCGAAGTGCAGGGCAACCTCGAGGTCGAAGCGCCCACGCTCGATACACGGGTGTTCTTGTACGAGCGCTCCGGGGCCCGCGGTTACTTCGTGTACGCCGATCAGTTCGGCGACTTCGAGCTGAGCGCGGTCAAGATCGACCTCACCGACAATTGCCTCGAAGTGTGGTTCGAGGAGCCCGGTCCCGACGGACCCGTGAGCCAGCATCGGTTCTATGTCGCGGACATCGACGAGGACGACGCGTCGGTGGTGACGATGGAGCAGGCCGACGAGTGCTGAGCGGGTGCCAGCGGCGGAGGCAGATGTCGTGGAGGGAGCTGGTCGAAGGGACAGGTCAGTGAGCCGGTGACAGACGAGGGACCGGACAGTGGGGGCGAGCGCCCGGCAGGGACCAGGCGAGCTCGCCTGGGCGTCCTGGCTCGACGGAGTTCGTCGAGGGGTCGCTGCGAGGGGCGGACAGCTTGGCGAAGAGCGGGCTGGGTCTGGGACGGAGCTACGGTCGCTCGCGGAGTCTCCGCCGCCTCGAGGTCCAAGCGGTGCCAGCTCGAGGCGACCACGTCCACGGGCGAACTGACTCAAGGGGCAGCGACTGGTTGGCCTGTCGTAGGCCCTCCCGGCGCCGATGGACGGCGCAGCTGCGACCTGGTCGGAAGGACAGGTGAGTGCCGCGTCCGATGTGCGCAGGCACGAAGCCTCGCTTGCGCTGACGGATCTGCGAGGGCTCGAAGGCCGAGGCCGCCTCGAAAGCACGAAGGCCCGTCAGTGCCGAGCAACCACGGGTCCCGCGGGGAGGCGAGGGCGAGGCCCCGAAAGCACGAAGGCCCGTCAGCGGTGCTGACGGGCCCTGCGAGGACTCGACCGGAGCGGCTTACTTGGCGGTGACGGGCTTGCCGCCGATCTTGAGCTGCGAGCGCTTGGCCTTGGGCGGGAAGTAGAACGTGACGCCGAGCGAGAACATCACGTTGTGGTTCCAGTTGGCGTCCTGCTTGTCGACCTTCGGCGGCACGTCCGTCGTGGTCGCGTTGAGGCCGGCCGCGTTGTTGTAGGTCATGATGTCGTGGACATCGAGGTTGAGCGAGGCGAATTCGGCGAGGAAGATGTTCACGCCGCCGCCGAAGCTCGGACCGACCTTGATGCCCGTGTCGGCCTTGACCGGGTGCAGGTAACACTCGCTGTTCGGGTCGGAGTTCGGCGTCGGCCGGCAGTAGTTGGCGATGTCCTTGGGGTCGTTGGGCAGGCCCAGCAACTCCGTGGTCGACTTCTGGTTCGGGTAGTGGCGCCCGAAGTTGGCCAGACCGAGGCCGGCGAACAAGTACATGTCGTACTCGGTGAAGATGCCCGAGAACAGGCCCAGCTTGCCGCTGAAGGGCTTGAACACCAAGTCGAAGCTGGCCAGCCAGTTGTTGCGCGTGAGGCCCGACTGGAAGTCGTGGAGCAGCGGCGCGGGGCTGTTGAAGTCCGCGAGGAGGCGCTCCGGCGCGGCCGACATGTTCTCCGCGGTGTTCGGATCGACGCCGCGCGGGAGGCCGCCGGCCTCGTCGTTGAGCGCCTTGAGCAGCTTGGAGTCGCGGTTGATCACGCCGTACGCGAACTTGGCCTGGATGCCGATCCAGTCGGTGAAGTCGAAGTGGAGCTTGCCGCCGACGTAGCCCTTGTGGACGAAGGTCTGCGAGAGGCTCATGCCGACGAACGGCGTGATGCCGAAGCGAAGCTTGCGCAGCTCGAGCTTGCGGACGACGACCGGCTTGCCCTCGAGCGGACTCTTCCGCTTGGCGTACGCGGTGTCGGGAAGCAACGTGACGGCGACCAGGGATGCCGCCAGAACAGTGAGCGATCGAATCCGGTGCATGTCGAGGTGCTCTCAGCGGCGGGTGGTGTACTGGAAGGTGGTGGGGAAGTAGAAGCTGAGCCCCAGGAAGAAGACCACGTTGAAGGCGAGCTTCTTGACCGCGGCGTCCTTCGCTGCGTCGGCAGAGTCGAGGCTGTCGAGCTGGTTCGGTCCCGGACCGCGCTCAGTCGGCTCGAGCTTGTCCTGGTAGATCCAGGTGCGGACGCCGAAGTTCACCGAGAGCCAGTCGACGCGCGGGCCGTAGAAGCGGGCGCCGATGGCGAAGTTGCCCTGGCCGGTGATGTGGCGGAACGGCTCGTGGATCGCCTCGTAGCGCGGAATCACCTGGGTCTGGATCGCGCCGCCGCCGACCTGGACGTACGACTCCCAGTGCATCAAGGCGCGGTTGAACACCGCGATCTTGCCGTAGAACGGGTTGTACAGGAAGTTGACGCTCGCCTGCCAAAGCGTCTTGTTCGCGGTCAACAGCACGCTCTCCTGGAAGCGGATGTTGGTGTACCGCGAGGTCTTGTTGCCGAAGAAGGCCGTGCCCGTGATGCCAACCGCCATGCGGTTGGTGATCCAGTAGTTGAGCTCGGCGCCGACGGTGTAGTGGCGGACGAAGGGATCGTTGACCGTGATGCCGATCTGCGGCTGCAGCTCGAAGCGCTTCTTCTTCAGGAAGCGCTGGCGCTGCACGACGGTGATGAACGCCTTGTCCTGCTTCAGCTGGTCGGCTTCCGAGGTCGCGCTGACCTTGCCGGCCTCGCCCGTGACAGGCGCCTTCTTCTTCTCGTCGCCGAACAGGTCGGTCGAGACTCCGGCCTCACCGCCAGCCTTCGCGTCGCCCGCGGGCTTGGCCGGCGCCTCGCCCTCGGCCTCGTCGAGGACGATGGTGTCGTCGTCGGCGGGCGCCGCAGGAGCAGGCGCAGCAGCGGGGGCGGGTGCCGCGACGGCCGCGGCGGCGGTTCCAGGAGCAGTGAAGGCCCAGGCTGCCAGGAGAACAGCCGAGCCGGTCAAAGAACGTCGCATGCTCACCTCAAGGTCGACTGGCACGTGGGTATCTCGGAGGTCAGGCCCAGGGGCCTGTGGAGAGGCCCTGCAGGGGCCGGGGGAGGCAGGAATTCAAGTGGCCGGGAGGGCCGGGAAACGCGTGGGCCCGGAGGCCGTGGGAAGCAGAATCGCAGAGCTGGGGTAGAAAATCATCAGGCCCAGAGGGCACCCGACAACCGAAGCCATAGACACCGGTTTAGGGGTGTCGGACGGTATCACAGCCAACCACTAGGTCACAACAGCACAAGCGCTGTTTGAGAGCGGGCGCTGTTTGGAGCAAAGGCACGCAGGGCGGTGCGTAGGCCCCAGGGCCGCAAATTCGCAGGTGAGGCCCCGACACGCGCCCGCCGGCCGCCCCGCGAAGTTGTGCAAGACGATCTCCGCGCCGGGGGTTCGGCCACCCGTCACGACCAGGTGACTTCTACGACGCGCAAAATCAAACACGGCGCATTGTCGTAGAAAGTGCCAGTCACGCCTTCGCGTCGTCGAGGTCGCCGAACATGGCCTCGACGAAGGCGTCGGGGTCGAACGGGCGCAGGTCGTCGACCTTCTCGCCGATGCCGATGAAGCGGACCGGCACGCGGAGCTCGTCGCACACGCCGAGCACCACGCCGCCCTTGGCCGTGCCGTCGAGCTTGGTCAGGACGAGGCCGGTGAAGTCCATCGTCTCCTTGAACAGAACCGCCTGCGCGAGCGCGTTCTGGCCGATGGTGGCGTCGAGCACGAGGAAGGTGTCGTGCGGGCCGCGGACCTCCGCCTCGCCGACGCCGCGGGCGCGCGCGAGCGCCTTGGCGCACGAGCGGCGGATCTTCTGCAACTCGTCCATCAGCTCCTTTTTGGTGTGGAGCCGGCCCGCGGTGTCGCAGAGGACGACGTCGAAGCCCTCGCGCGCGCCGCGGTAGATGCCGTCGTGGATCACGCTCGAGGGGTCGGCGCCCTCCTTGCCGAGGTGGATCTCGCAGCCGACGCGGCGGGCCCAGATCTCGAGCTGCTCGCCGGCGGCGGCGCGGAAGGTGTCGCCCGCGACCAGCAGCACGCGGCGCCCGGCCGCCTTGTGGAAGGCGGCCAGCTTGCCCAGGGTGGTGGTCTTGCCGACGCCGTTGACGCCGATCATCAGCAGCACGTAGGGCGGCGGGTTCGGGCTGTAGTCGAGCGGGGCGGCGGGGACGTTCAGGATCTGCCGCGCGGCGGTGCGGATGACCGCCCACACCTTGTCGGCGTCGGCGACGTCGCTCTTGTCGAGCAGGTCGGTGACCTGGTCGAGGAGCTTCTGCGCCGCCTTGGCGCCGATGTCGGCGGTGAAGAGGACGGTCTCGACCTCGTCGCGGAGCTCGGCGCTGACGCGGGGACGGCCGCTGAACAGGCGCGCGAGCTTGGCGACGAAGCCGCCGCGGGTGCGCGCGAGGCCGGCGACGTAGCGCTCCTGTTCGGCGGCGCGGGCGAGCTCCTCCGGCGTGAGCGGGCGGACCGGGACCTCGGCGCGGCGCCCAGCACCGGACGCGAGGGCCCGGTCGGACGGCGCTGCGGTCAGCTCGGGCGGCGTCTTCCCCGGCGGGAGGGCGCGGCGACGCGCGTAGACGACGCCGCCGGTGACGACGAGCGCGCCGAGGATGGCGAGGAGCAGGTAGATCTCGGTCGAGGTCATCGGCGACGGCCACTGCAGCGGTAGCACAGCCGGCGCCGATCCTGAAGGGTTCGGGCGTAGCGATGCGAGATCTGCGAGATCTCGGGGGCGCGGCCCGCGGGCGCCGGCGGGTCGGGGGCGGCCCGCGTCACCGTTCCCGGGATCGTCTCCGGGGGAGATCGTCACGGCGGGCTTTTCCGGGGCGGCGGGTGGTGCTATCTCGCGGACGCCAGCGTTTTTTTGCGCGCGCCGATCGATGCGAATCAAGAAGATCGAGGTCAACGGGTTCAAGTCCTTCGCCGACCGCGAGGTCATCCACGTCGACGACCACGTGACGGCGATCCTCGGGCCCAACGGCTGCGGCAAGTCGAACGTCGTCGACGCGATGCGCTGGTGCCTCGGCGAGCAGCGGGCCAAGCACCTGCGCGGTCAGGGCATGGCCGACGTGATCTTCGCCGGTTGCTCGACGCGTGGCCCGGGCAACGCGGCGGAGGTGACGCTGACCTTCCAGAATAACGGGCAGGTCCCGACCGCCTACCTCAACTTCGCCGAGATCGCGGTCACGCGCCGGCTGTTCCGCGACGGCACCAGCGAGTACCTCATCAACAAGGTGCCGTGCCGCCTGCGCGACATCCAGGAGCTGATGGCCGGCACCGGCGCGGGCACGCGCGGCTACTCGATCATCGAGCAGGGCCAGGTCGGCCGGATCGTCAGCTCCAAGGCCGAGGAGCGCCGCTACATCATCGACGAGGCCGCCGGCATCACCCGCTTCAAGGCGCAGAAGCAGGCCGCCGAGAAGAAGATCGAGCAGACGCAGCAGAACCTGCTGCGCGTGTCGGACGTGCTGTCGGAGCTCGAGGCGCGGGTCGGCAACCTGCGTCGGCAGGCGCAGAAGGCCGAGCGCTACAAGCGCTACCGCGCCGAGCTGCGCGACCTCGACCTGTGGATCGCCAGCCACCGCTTCCTCGAGCTCGAGGCCATGCGCCGCGTGCTCGAGGTCCGGCGCGGCGAGCTCGGGGTGCAGGTCGACGACATGCGCGCCAACCTGGCGGCCGCCGACGCGCGCGGCGAGGCCCAGCGGACCGAGCTGCTGCAGCGCGAGCAGGAGCTGCGCGCGGCCCAGACCACGGTGTTCGACCTCGACAACCGCATCAAGCTGGCCGAGAGCGAGGGCCAGTTCCGCCGGCGCGAGCAGGAGGGCGCGCGCACGGCGGTCACGCAGGCGCGCGCCGAGGCGGCCGCGGCCGAGCGCTCCCTGACGGCGCTGCGCGGCGAGCTCGAGCAGGTCACGACCCAGCTCGCGGAGCTGCGCGACGGGGCCGACGAGGGCCACGCCGACGTGGCGGCCCGCCTTCAAGAAGAGCACGACGGCCTGGCGGCGCGGCTGCGCGGCGAGGTGTCCGAGTTCGAGCGCGGGCGCTCGCAGCTGAACCGCCTGCAGCAGCGCGAGGCGACCGCGTCGGCCCAGCTGCAGGCCCGCGCCGAGGGCCTGTCCGACCTCGAGCAGCGGATCGCGGCGCTGACGCAGGAGACGGAGCTGCTGGGGATCCAGCTCGAGCGCGACCGCGCCGACCTCGAGGTGGCCGAGTCCGCCCGCGAGTTCGCGGTCGAGCGGGTCGCGGCGCTGCAGGACCGCCGGGCGTCCGGCGACCGCGAGAAGCAGGCGCTCAAGGGCCAAGTCAAGTCCGCCGAGCAGTCCCACGACGCCGCCCGCGCGCAGATGCAGCGGGTGCAGTCGCGCGTGCAGTCGCTCGAGGAGATCCAGAAGCGCTACCGCGGCTGCGCCAGCGGCGTGCAGACGGTGATCCAGAACCGCGACGCGATCGGCGCCGAGGCCGGCGGCGCGATCCTCGGCATCCTCGCCGACCACCTGGCCGCGCCCGCCCAGTTCGAGCCGGCGCTGTCGGCGGTGCTCGGCGACCGGCTGCAGGGCGTGGTGGTCGACGGCGTGCGCGCCAGCGCGGCCGCGGTCTCGCTGCTCAAGGCCAAGCAGGAGGGTCGCACCTCGTTCCTGCCGCGCGAGTGCCGGCCGCGCCGGTCCGAGCATGGCGCAGAGGGCATGTCCGAAGAGGCAAGTTCTTACGGCCCTGGCCTCGAGGACATGCTCCAGCGGCCAGGCGTCGTCGGCCGCCTGGTGGACTCGATCGAGGTGCCCGCTGAGCTGCGGCCGCTGGCCCGCGCGCTGCTCGGCGACACCGTGGTGGTCGAGGACCTGCCGCAGGCGCTCGAGCTGTGGCAGGCCGGGGCGACCGCGCCGCTGGTGACTCTGGCCGGCGACCGCGTCGAGCCCTCGGGGGTGGTGATCGGCGGCTCGGCGCAGGGGCTCGACTCGGCGCTGCTGCAGCAGAAGCGGGAGATCCGCGAGCTGCACGAGCAGGTGACCACACGCGAGACCGAGGTCGCGGCGGCGTACGAGCAGGTCCAGGTGCTGGTCGAGCGCCAGACCCAGCTCGAGGCCGAGCGCGAGATGAGCGAGGCGGAGCTGCTCGAGTCGGAGAAGGTCCGGCTGTCGCGCGTGCAGGAGGTCAGCCGGCTGCAGCGAGAGATCCAGCAGCTCGGCCAGCGCACCGAGCAGCTGACGCGCGAGCGCAACAAGCTGCAGGCGTCGCTCGGCGGCCGCGAGGAGGAGCGGGCGCGCCTGACGGAGGAGCTGGGGCAGGTGCGCGCGGAGCTGCCGGGGCTGCAGCAGACGATCGTCGACGCTGAGGCGCGCATCGAGATGCTGCGCGAGCAGCAGGCGCAGGTCTCGGAGATGCTGACCGAGGCGAAGGTGGCGCTGGCGCGCTTCCAGCAGCAGCTCGGGGCGCTGACCGCGGCCGAGGCCCGCCTGTCGCGCCAGGTCGCGGCCGAGGACGAGCGCCTGCAGCGGCTCGGCCAGGCGCAGGTCGAGGGCGAGGCCAAGATCGCGGCGCTCGAGGAGGCGCTGCAGGCGGCCGAGGCCGAGCGCGAGCAGCAGCTCGAGGCCCACCGCATCGCGACCACGACGCTGCAGGCGGCGCGCGAGGCCCACGACGCGGTCCGCCTGGCCACCGACGAGCTCGACCTCTCGGTCCGCAAGCTGCGCAACGGCCTCGACGAGCAGCGCGAGCGCCTGGCCGAGGTCGAGAGCGTGCTCAAGGAGCAGCGCATGGAGGCGCAGCACCTGAGCGCCGACATCCGCGAGCGCTTCGACGCCGAGCTCGAGCTGTCTCTGTGCGACTTCCACGACCGCCCGCTGGCCGGGCCCGACTCGTCGGCGCGCCAGCAGGAGCTCAAGCGCGTGCTGGCGCGCATGGGCGAGGTCAACCTGACTGCCATCGAGGAGTACGAGGAGGTCTCGAGCCGCTGCGAGTACCTGTCGACGCAGAAGCGCGACCTCGAGTCGGCGATCGCCCAGCTGCAGGAGGCGATCGACAAGATCAACAAGACCACGCGCGAGCGGTTCCTCGAGACGTTCAAGGAGATCAACGAGCGCTTCCAGACCGTGTTCCCGCGCCTGTTCAACGGCGGCCAGGCCCTGCTCAAGCTGACCGACTCCAGCGACCTGCTCGGCACCGGCGTCGAGATCCAGGCCCAGCCGCCCGGCAAGCAGGTCCGCAACCTCGAGCTGCTGTCGGGCGGCGAGAAGGCGCTCACCGCGGTCAGCCTGATCTTCGCCATCTTCCTCATCAAGCCGAGCCCGTTCTGCCTCCTCGACGAGGTCGACGCGCCGCTCGACGAGGCCAACGTCGGCCGCTTCGGCGCGATGGTCCAGGAGATGGCGCAGAACACCCAGTTCATCATCATCACCCACAACAAGCGGACGATGGAGATCGCCGACCGCCTGTACGGGGTGACGATGGAGACCCGCGGCGTGTCCAAGCTCGTCAGCGTCAACATCAAGCGCGCGGTCGAGATGGCGGTGGCCTGAGGCCGCGCGGGGGGGTCCGGAGGGACATGTCTTGCGGGACATGTCCTTCTGGGCATGTCCGATCGAGCATGTTCCAGAGGGCATCTCGCCTCGGGCGCGTGGCCAGGCTCACGGCGGCGGCGGTGCCGCGCCGGGCGGAAACCGGGCATCGTCGCGGCATGAGCATCTTTCGCGCGGACGCGCTGCAGGGACTGGTCGCCCTCGTCACCGGCGGGGGCTCGGGGATCGGGGCGTCGATCGCGGTGACTCTGGCGGAGCACGGGGCTCGCGTGGCGGTGTGCGGGCGGACGCAGGCCAAGCTCGACGCGACGGCGGAGGCGATCGCGGCGGTCGGGGGCGAGGCGCTGGCGGTGGCCGCCGACGTGCGCCGGCCGGAGCAGGTCGAGGCGGTGATGCAGGCGATCGAGGATCGCTGGGGCCGCCTCGACGTGCTGGTAAACTCGGCGGCGGGCAACTTCCTGTGCCCGGCCGCGAGCCTGTCGCCCAACGGCTTCGGCACGGTCGTCGACATCGACCTCAAGGGCACGTTCAACGCCTGCAAGGCCGCGCTGCCGCTGTTGTCGCGCGCGGGCGGATCGATCCTCAACATCTCGGCGACGCTGCACTACGGCGGCACGCCGCTGCAGGTCCACGCGGCCAGCGCGAAGGCGGGCATCGACGCGCTCACCCGCACTCTGGCGGTCGAGTGGGGGGCGGCCGGGATCCGCGTCAACGTGATCGCGCCCGGGCCGATCGACAACACCGAGGGGATCACCCGCCTCTTGCCCCCTGAGCTGCGGGCCAAGGCCGAGCGGGCGATCCCGCTGCGGCGCTTCGGCCAGCCGCGCGAGATCGCCGAGGCAGCGGTGTTCCTGGCCTCGCCCGCGAGCGCCTACACGACCGGCGCGACCCTGGTGATCGACGGCGGCAGCTGGCTCACCGGGATGGGCCTGATGACGCTCGGCGAGTGAACGGGCGCGGACGAGCAGCGATCGGGCGCGCAGAGCCCGGCTGTTTTGCGTTACCTTGTCCGCTCGCATGAGCGCGAGCGCGAGCGCGGCTCACTACGTGCAAGAGGTCGGCGCGATCCTCGGGACCGCGGCGGTGACCAGCTTGCTGTCGCAGCGGCTGCGTCAGCCGCCGGTGCTCGGCTACCTGGTCGCGGGCATGATCCTTGGCCCGCACGTGCCGGGCATCATCATCGGCGGCGAGAGCAGCGTGCAGCTGGCCCACTCGTTGTCCGAGTTCGGGGTCATCCTGCTGATGTTCACCATCGGCATCGAGTTCAGCCTGCGCAAGATCGTGAAGATCGGGCTGCCGGCGGCGCTCACGGCGGTGATCGAGGTCGGCCTGATGATCTCGCTCGGCTACATGGTCGGGCGGATCTTCGGCTGGGACTCGAACGCGAGCCTGTTCGTCGGCGCGTGCCTCGGCATCTCGTCGACGATGCTGGTGGCCAAGGCGTTCGAGGAGCAGCGCCTGCGCGGCGGCTTCGTCGAGGTCGTGTTCGCGGTGCTGGTGTTCGAGGACATGATCGCCATCCTGCTGCTGGCGATCCTCACCGGCCTGGCCTCGGGGACAGGTCTGTCGCCGGTCGACTTCGCGCTGACGGTCGGCAAGCTGCTGGCGTTCCTGCTGGCGATGCTGGCGGCGGGCCTGCTGGTGGTGCCGCGCTTCATCCGCGGGGTGGTCCGGATCGGTCGCGCCGAGACGACGCTGATCGCCGGCATCGCGGTGTGCTTCGGCATGGCGGCGTTCGCGTCGGCCTCGGGCTACTCGGTCGCGCTCGGGGCGTTCCTCGCCGGCATGCTGGTGTCGGAGTCGGGCGAGGGGCCGAAGGTCGAGCACGTGATCCAGCCGCTGCGCGACCTGTTCGCCGCGGTGTTCTTCATCTCGATCGGGATGACCGTCGACCCGGTGCTGGTGGCCCAGCACTGGCTGCCCGTGCTCGTGCTGACGGCGGTGGTGCTGGTCGGCAAGGTGTTCGGGGTGTCGCTCGGCTCGTTCCTGGCCGGCAACGGGCTGCGCCGCTCGGTCCGCGCCGGGATGAGCCTGGCCCAGATCGGCGAGTTCTCGTTCATCATCGCCGGCCTCGGCCTGCAGACCGGCGCGATCCCGGAGTACATCCTGCCGATCATGGTGGCGGTCGCGATCTTGACGTCGCTCACCACGCCGGTGATGGTGCGCCGCTCCGAGCGCGGGGCCGAGGCGGTCGATCGCTGGCTGCCCGATCGCCTGCAGACGTTCGTGACGTTCTACGACGGGTGGATCGAGCAGCTGCGCTCGGCGCCCCGCAGCGCGGCGGTCGGCCGGCGCGTCCGCGGGCCGCTGGTGATGCTGATCGTCGACGCGACGCTGCTGGTGGCGCTGCTGGCCGGGTCGAGTTTGGTCCACTGGCAGGCGGTCGAGGCGATGTTCCAGGCGACGCACCTGTCGCCGACGGTGATCGAGATCATGTACGTCGGCGCGACGCTGACGCTCGCGGGCGTGCTGTTCGTCGGCGTGCTGCGCCGCGCTGCGGCCCTGGCCCGCGCGCTGGCTGCGGTGGTGCTGCCGACCCGCGACGACGGCAAGCTCGACCTCGGCTCGGCGCCGCGGCGCGCGTTCACGGTGGCGATCGAGCTGGCGCTGTCGCTGGTGATCGGCCTGCCGCTGGTCGCAGTGCTGCAGCCGTTCCTGCCGCTGAGCTCGGGCTTCGCAGTGTTCGCGCTGGTGGTGGCGGCGCTCGGCTACAACGTGTGGCGCAGCATCGGCAACCTCGACGGCCACGTCCGCGCGGGCACCGAGCTGATCGTCGAGGTGCTGGCCCGCCAGGGCCAGGGCGGCGCCAGCGGTCCGGCCGCGCATCAATCGCTGGTCGAGGTGGCGCCGATGCTGCCGGGCTTCCCCGACATGACGCCGGTGACGCTGAGCGCGACGAGCCCCGCGATCGGGCAGACGCTCGCCGAGCTCAACCTTCGCGCCCGCACCGGGGCGTCGGTGCTGTCGATCAACCGCGCGTCTGCAGGCGTGGTGCTGCCCGAGGCCCACGAGCGGCTGCAGGCGGGCGACACGCTGACGCTGGCCGGCGGCCACGAGGCGATCGAACGCGCCAGCGCGCTGCTGCAGCGTGGGATCGTCATCGGCGAGTGAAGGGCCAAACGCGTCGATGAGGTCGCGAGTGATTCTCGTGCGGCCGTGAGGCGTCGAGGCGCGGACGCGGCGACGAGGTCGTGACCGCGTGCGTCCTCCTCATGGGCTCGCTGGCTTCGCAACGGCGGCTGGCGCGCCTGCAGGAGCCGCGGCGTGAGGGGTAGCGACGCCCGGCGCTCGAGCGTCGCAGGGCCGTCGCTCCGCGGGAGACGCGTTGCCGGCGAGGGACTTGTGGCCCCTAACTCCGGGGTCGAGCCGGCTCGCGGCGCGACGAGGAGCCGACATGGACGAGGTCCGACCTTCGCACATCGAGACCCGCGGGGACGCACGCGACCCCGACGTCCCCGAGGCTGCGGGGCGCGCGAAGGCCTTCGTGTTCGCCGCGGCGGTGGTCGCGGCGCTGGTGCTCGGCGCGCTCGGCAGCCAGGTGGCCGACGGGATCGTCGTGCTCGGGGCGGTGCCGTTCGCGTTCGTGCTGTTCGTGCTGGTGCTCCTCGGCGTGGCGCTGTTCCACGGCCACACGCTGCAGGTGGCGCTCGGCGGGGCGCTCGTGATCACGGCCTACACGGCGGTGTTCGCCCCCGGCTTCGCGTGGCCGGCCGAGCAGGCGCACCCGGGCCTGTGGGGCCACCTGCTTCACGAGGGCGAGCACACGCTGCTGAACCTCGGCGGGCTGCTCCTCGGCTTCTCGCTGCTGGCCAAGTTCTTCGAGCACTCGGGCGTGCCCGACAACCTCTCGCGGCTCTTGCCGCGGCGCCCGATCCTCGGCGCCTTCACGCTGCTGGCGCTGGTGTGGGTCATCTCGTCGTTCCTCGACAACATCGCGGCGGCGATGATCGGCGGGGTGATGGCTCGCTCGGCCTTCCGCGAGCGGGTGACGGTCGGTTACGTGGCGGCGCTGGTCGCCGCGAGCAACGCGGGCGGGGCGTGGAGCGTGCTCGGCGACACGACGACGACGATGATGTGGCTCGACGGGGTGTCGCCGCTGGCCGTGCTGCGGGCGCTCGTCGCCAGCGCGGTGGCGCTCGTGATCTGCGGCGTGTTCGGGGCGGTGCAGCAGTCGCGCGTGCAGGCGATCGAGCCCCCGACCGGCGAGACGAAGCCGATCGATCGGGTCCAGGTGATGATCGTGGTGCTGATCCTGGCGGGCGCGATCGGGGCCAACTTCCTGTTCACGGGCCCGTGGGCGGGCTTCTTCGCCGGCGGCCCGTGGTACGGGGTGTGGGCGGCGATCCTGGTCGGGGCGCTGCTGCGTCGGCCGGCCTGGGACGAGCTGCCCGGGGCGGTCAAGGGCGCGCTGTTCCTGCTGTCGCTGGTGTGGTGCGCGTCGCTGATGCCGGTGCGCGCGCTGCCCCCGGCGTCGTGGCCGACGGCGCTCGGGCTCGGCTTCGTGTCTGCGGTGTTCGACAACATCCCGCTGACGAAGCTGGCGCTCGAGCAGAGCGGCTACGACTGGGGGCTCGTGGCGTTCAGCGTCGGGTTCGGCGGGTCGATGATCTGGTTCGGCTCGTCGGCAGGCGTAGCGATTTCGAAGGACTTCCCCGAGGCGCGGCACACGTTGCGCTACCTGAAGGAGGGCTGGCCGGTGGTCCTGGCCTACGTGGTGGCGTTCTTCACCATGTTGCTGACGCTGCAGTGGTCGCCCCAGGCGAAGCGCGACGAGTCGGCCCCGGGCGTGCCGGCGGCGCAGGCGAGGGAGTAGGAGCCGGGCGGGCGGAGCACCGCGAGGGCGCGACGGGTGGGCGTCGGGCTCGCGCTCCAGGACATGTTCCGAAGCACATGTGCGAAAGGACCTGCCCGTCGCGGCATGTCCTTTCAGTCACGTCAGTCGCGCGCGAACTCGGCGGCGGCGGCGACGATGCGGTCGAGCGAGCGGGCGAGGACGTGGGCGTCGTCGACGACCTCGAGGCGGACGGCCGGATATGCGGCGGCCCAGGCCTCGATCGCGGCGACGGGGATGAGCTCGTCGTGGCGGCCGTGGATGACGTGCGTCGGGCACGGCGGCGCGAGCTCGAGGGCGTCGGCGGGGGGCTCGCTCAGGATGAGGGCCGGGGCGGCGAGGACGAGGCCGCGGACGCGGCCGCCGGCGCGGTGGTGGAGGATCGCGCCGCACAGGGCGGTGAGTCCGCCGTAGCTCGAGCCGACCAGGACGCAGCCGTCGTGGGCGGCGAGCTCGGGCATCAGGCCGGCGACGCGCGCGGCGAGGTTCATGCCGGTGAAGTCGGGCGCCACGAGGTCGAGCCCGGCGGCTCGCAGCGCCTGGGCCTTGCGACCCTGGGGGCTGCCCTCGAGGCCGTGGCAGAAGACGACCTTCATCGCGCGACAGGATACGCGGCGAGCCGGCCGCCGTGGTAGGCCATGGCCATGCCGGTGTTCGCGCTGACGGACGAGCTGGTGTTCCCCGATCCGAGCCAGGCCGAGCCGGACGGGCTGCTCGCGCTCGGCGGCGATCTGCGACCGGAGCGGCTGCTGCTGGCCTACGCGCACGGGATCTTCCCGTGGAACAGCGAGGACGAGCCGCTGCTGTGGTGGTCGCCGGCGCCGCGGGCGGTGCTAGTGCCGGGCGAGATCGCGGTGCCGCGCTCGCTGGCGAAGGCGATCCGTCGTCGGCGTTACCGGATCTCGCTCGACCTGTCCTTCGAGGCAGTCATCGCGGCGTGCGCCGAGACGCCGCGCCCGGGCCAGGACCGCACGTGGATCACGCCGGGGATCCGCGCTGCGTTCACGGATCTGCACCGCCGCGGCCTGGCGCACAGCGTCGAGGCGTGGGACGGCGACCGCCTGGTCGGCGGGCTGTACGGGCTGGCGCTGGGGTCGGTGTTCTGCGGCGAGAGCATGTTCGCCCGGGCCGACGACGCGTCGAAGATCGCGTTCGTGGCGCTGGCCGAGCAGCTGCGGCGGTGGGAGTTCTCGCTGATCGACTGCCAGGTCGAGACGGCCCACCTGCACCGCTTCGGGGCGACGCCGGTCGAGCGCGCGGAGTTCATGCGCCGGCTCTCGGCCGCGGTTGCGCGACCGTGGCGGGTCGGGGTGTGGACGCTCGACGAAGACCTGGCAGGTCGCGCCGAGGGCGGACCGCCGCCGCGAAAGGCGCCGCCGCCGGTGATGTGGCGACTGTCCCGAGAGACAGACGAAGAGAAGGGCAAGCGCGTCGAGGAGGGGGCTCGGAGCCGGCGCAGGCGGCGAGACGCGAACCGCGGCGGGGAGGCTCCGGCTGCGCGCGAGGCCGTGGTGGGGATGACCCGAGAGACAGGTGAGGCGGCGAGGAGCGCTGCGGCTGCCGAGATGGCGCGAGGGACAGGTGAGGCGCAGGAGGCGGAACAGACCGGGCGAGGCGAGGCGGCGGGCGCGGGCGAGATGGCGCGAGGGACAGGTGAGGCCTCCGTCGGCGAAGAGGCCGGGCGAGGTGAGGCGGCGGGCGCGGGTGAGATTGCGGGAGCGACTGGCCTGGGGCGGGACCGCGAGGCCGGGCGAGAGACCGGGACTCACGGTGAGGCGCTCGGGGAGATGTCGCAAGAGACAGGTGCCGGCGGCTCTCGCGGCGGCGGCGAGTGAGGCGGGCGCAGGTTCTCGCGGCGTGAGTCACCGGGTGCGGTCACGCAGCGGTCGGCTGCGTCGGGCGTGACGGGCGTGGGGGGCGAGGGGTATCATCCGCGCCTCTCGCATGCCTCGTTCGCGCGTCGTTCGGCTCCTCACAACGGCTCTCTCTCCCGCCCTCGCGGCCTCCGTCGCAGCCACCGGCTGCACCCCTCGTACGGCGGCTCCCACGCCGCCGCCGGGGCATCAGCCGGGGGCACCGCCGCCGCCGCCGACGGCAGGCAAGGTCGAGGCCGACGGCAAGGAGGACGCGCCGAAGTGGGACGTGAACGATCCGCCGGGCGAGAAGACCGAGGTCGCTATCGACGTCACCGAGGGCACGTGGATGAGCCTCGACGTCAGCCCCGACGGGGCCGAGATCGTGTTCGACCTGCTCGGTGACCTGTACGCGCTGCCGATCGCGGGCGGCGAGGCGCGGGTGCTGACCTCGGGCATGGCGTGGGACATGCAGCCGCGCTACAGCCCCGACGGCAAGTGGATCGCGTTCACCAGCGATCGCGGCGGCGGCGACAACGTGTGGGTCATCCCGCGCGCGGGCGGCGAGGCGCGGCAGGTGACGAAGGAGGACTTCCGGCTGGTCAACTCGCCGGTCTGGTCGCCAGACGGCAACTTCATCGCGGTGCGCAAGCACTTCACCAAGCACCGCAGCCTCGGCGCCGGCGAGATCTGGCTGTACCACGTGTCGGGCGGCAAGGGCCTGGCGATGACCGAGAAGCCCAACGACCAGAAGGACGTCAACGAGCCGGCGTTCTCGCCCGACGGCAAGTACGTGTACTTCAGCCAGGACACCACGCCGGGCTCGTACTTCGAATACAACAAGGACCCGTACGCCGGCATCTACACGATCCGCCGGCTCGAGCGGGCCACCGGGCGCATCGAGGACCTGGTCGGAGGGACAGGTGGCGCGGCCCGCCCGACGCCGTCGCACGACGGCAAGTCGCTGGCGTTCATCCGCCGCGTCGGGGCGACGCCGCAGCACCCGGGCTCGACCGCGCTGTACGTGCGCGACGTGAAGAGCGGGCAGGAGCGGCTGGTGGTCCGCGGGCTCGAGCGCGACAACCAGGAGACGTGGGCGATCCACGGGGTCTACCCGGCGATCGCGTTCACGCCCGACGACCGCGCGATCGTGTACTGGAGCGCGGGCAAGCTGCACCGGGTCGACGTCGCCAGCGGCAAGGTCAGCGACATCGCCTTCCACGTGAAGTCGACGCGCAAGATCCAGCCGGCGATCCGCTACCCGGTCAAGGTGGCGCCGCCGGAGTTCGCGGTGAAGATGCTGCGCTGGCCGACGGTCAGCCCCGACGGCAAGTCGGTGGTCTACCAGGCGCTGGGCAAGCTGTACGTGAGGACATTGCCGAACGGACAGCCCAAGCGGCTGACCACCCAGGACGAGCACGTCGAGCTCTACCCGACGTTCACGCGCGACGGCAAGTCGATCGTCTACGCGACGTGGGACGACCAGGGCTTCGGCAGCGTGCGCGTGATGCCGGCCAAGGGCGGCAAGAGCCGGGTGCTGACGACCGAGCCCGGGCACTACGTCGAGCCGACGGTGGCGCCCGACGGGCAGACGGTGGTCTACCGCAAGGTCGCGGGCGGGTGGACGCGCTCGCCGGCGTGGTCGGCCGAGCTGGGGCTGTACGCGGTGCCGGTGCGCGGGGGGACGCCGCAGCGGATCGTCCGCGAGGGCGAGCAGCCGCACTTCGGGGCGGCCAGCGACCGGGTGTTCTACGCGCTCGAGAAGGACGACAAGGTCCAGCTGTGGAGCGTGGCGCTCGACGGCAGCGAGCCGTATCACCACGCCAGCAGCGAGCTGGCGACCGCGTTCAAGGTGTCGCCCGACGGCCAGTGGGTGGCGTGGCAGGAGGGCTTCCAGGCCCACGTGGCGCCGTTCCCGGCGACCGGGCGGGCGATGGAGCTGGCGCCCAAGATGGACGCGGTGCCGTCGTACAAGGTGTCGAAGGACGCGGGCAACGAGCTGCACTGGTCGGGCGACAGCAAGCGCCTGCACTGGTCGCTGGGGCCGCAGCTGTACACGCGCGCGCTCGACGAGGTGTTCGCGTTCGTGCGCGCCGACGGCAAGCTGCCCGAGGGGCCGCTGCCCGACGCGCCGGGGCTCGAGATCGGGTTCACGCAGGCGACGGCGCGGCCGAAGGGCGTGGTGGCGCTGGTCGGGGCCAAGGCGATCACGATGAAGGGCGAGGAGGTGATCGAGCGGGCGACGATCGTGATCCAGGACGACCGGATCCAGGCGATCGGTCCCGAAGGACAGGTGGCGATCCCGGCCGGCGCGCGCACGATCGACCTCAAGGGGGCGACTGTGATCCCGGGGCTCGTCGACGTCCACGCGCACGGGTCGGCCGGCGAGCAGGGCATCGTGCCGGAGCAGAACTGGCACCACCTGTCGGCGCTGGCGTTCGGGGTGACGACGCTGCACGACCCGAGCAACGACACTGCGACGATCTTCGCCGCCAGCGAGCTGCAGAAGGCGGGTCTCGTGGCGGCGCCGCGGCTGTTCTCGACCGGCACGATCCTCTACGGGGCGCTGGCGCCGTTCAAGGCGCAGATCGACTCGCTCGACGACGCCCGCTCGCACCTGCGGCGGATGAAGGCGGTCGGGGCGTTCTCGGTCAAGAGCTACAACCAGCCGCGCCGCGAGCAGCGGCAGCAAGTGCTGGCGGCGGCGCGCGAGCTCGAGATGATGGTGGTGCCGGAGGGCGGGGCGCTCTACCACCACAACATGACGATGGTGGCCGACGGCCACACGGGGGTCGAACACGCGGTGCCGGTGGCGACGCTGTACGCCGACGCGCTGCAGCTGTGGGGCGGCACGAAGGTCGGCTACACGCCGACGCTCGGGGTGGCCTACGGCGGGCTCGGCGGCGAGAACTACTGGTACGCGACCACCGACGTGTGGAAGAACGCGGCGCTGACCCGCTTCGTGCCGCAGCACGCGTTCGCCGGGACGGCCTACCGCCGGGTGACGGCGTCGGAGGGCGACTGGAACCACTTCCGCGCGGCGCAGACGGCCAAGAAGCTGCTCGACGCCGGCGTCGGGGTGAACCTCGGCGCGCACGGCCAGCGCGAGGGCCTGGCGGCCCACTGGGAGGTGTGGATGCTGGCCCAGGGCGGGATGACGCCGCACGAGGCGCTGCGCGCGGGCACCCTGAACGGCGCGCGCTACCTCGGCCTCGACGCCGACATCGGCTCGATCGAGCCCGGAAAGCTGGCCGACCTCGCGGTGCTGGCCAAGGACCCGCTGGCGGAGATCCGCAACACCGACTCGGTGACGCACGTGATCGTCGGCGGCCGGGTGTTCGAGGCTGCGACGATGCGCGAGGTCGGCGGGCTCGGCTACGTGCCGCAGCCGCTCTACTGGCTGGCGGCGGAGGGCCAGGCGAGCACGGCGGCGCCGCCGAAGCACGCGCGCTGCGACCACGGCGAGCCATGAGCGGGGCGGGCGGCGGGGCTGGCCGCAAGGACATGCTCTGAAGGACCGGTCACGCGCTGGCCTGGCGACGAGGTCGGGCGCGTGACCGGGCTTGTCGCGTGTGGCGCGGGACCGGAGGGACATGTCCTCGCGGACATGCCTGGATGTCCTTCAGAACATGTCCTGCGCAGCTAGTCGCACGCGCACTGCTTGTACTTCTGGCCGGGCTCGTCGTGTCTGGCGGGAGGACCGGAGGACATGTCCCTGCGGACACGCGGGGATGTCCTTCAGGACATGTCCTGGGCGGCTAGTCCCACTCGCACACGCGGTGCTTGCACTTCTGGCCGGGCGCGCACTCGGCGGCGGTGCTGCAGGCGTAGAAGCAGCGGTTGTGCTCGCACAGCAGGCCAGGGGGGCACTCTGCGTCGGCGTCGCACTCGAAGGTGCACATGCCGCCGTCGCACTCCTTCTTGTCGCAGCAGTGGCCCGAGCTGCACTCGTCGTCGTCGTCGCAGAAGGCACCGACGCCGCCAGGGCAGTTGGGGTCGTAGCGGCAGTCGCCTCCGGGCGGGCCCGGGGGACCGCAGGTGACGCTCAGCAAGGCGCCGATGGAGAGGCCGAGGAGGTTGCGCAGCCAGCCGGGCGATCGGTGCATGGGGGGAGGATCGACAAGGGCGGGGGTGTCGTCAACCGTCAGGGGTGCGGCCCGGGGGCCCCGGCGAGGGCGGCGACGAGCCGGGCCTCCAGATCGGCGCCCGGGAGGGCCCACACGCCGGTGAGACCGGCCGCCCGCGCGGCCACCACGTTGTCGAGCTGATCGTCGACGACGACGACCGCCGGCGCGAGGCCGCGGAGGTGCGACCAGAACCGGGGATCGGGCTTGGCGACCCCGAGCTCGCCGCTGCAGAGCCAGTGGTCGACGAGGCCCGCCGCGCCGAGCTGCTCGCGGACGACGGCCAGCCAGGCGCGGGCGAAGTTGGTGGCGAGGGCGATCCGGTGGCCGCGCGCGCGCAGGCGCGAGACGAGCGCGAGCCGATCTGTCCGCAAGCGCAGGCAGGCGCGGTATGCGGCCGCTGCGGCGGCGTCCCAGAACTCGTGCTCGTCGATGGCGCCGACCCGCAGGCGATGCCAGCGCTCGCGGTCGGGGGCGCCGTCGATCTCCCGCCACGACGGCTCGGCGAGCACGCCGATCAGGTCGAAGGCGACGAGCGGCAGGTCGGGCGAGGTCGTCGGGGCGGACATGGGCGATCGGCGTGGATGACATGTCCTTCAGGACATGGACTTCGAGACCTGTCCTTCAGAGCAGGCCATAGCGGACGAGGTGGTCGGGGGAGCGCTGCCACAGGTGGCCGACGACGGCGGTGGCGGCTTCGTCGAAGCGCTCGGCGCCGGCGCGCAGGCGGCGGAACACCGGCGAGGCCTCGCGGACGTCGTAGGCGAGGACGTCGAGGGCGCGGCGGGTGTCGGGCTCGGCGAGGGCGGCGAGGAAGGCGTCGTAGGCGGTGACGAGGCCGGCGCACAGGTGGAGGCCGCCGAGCGGGCGCAGGGCGTCGGCGACGCGCAGGAGCGGCGGGCGCGGCAGCTGCTCGGCGAGCCAGCCGTCGCGGGCCTCGTCGGGGAGCAGGGCGGCGCGGCAGAACACCGCGAGGTTGGCGAGGTGCCACAACTTGCGCGAGTGGCGGAGCTTGAAGTAGCGGACGGCCCAGTGCTTGCCGGCGTTCTCGACCTTGAAGCGGTAGTCGACGCAGATGGTGCGGTAGTAGCGGTGGAGGTCGTTGCTCAGCGAGGTGAGGTAGCGGCCGCGGGTGACCGCGCCGGCAGTGTAGGCGCCGAACACCTGCTCGACGATCGCGGCCGCGTCGGCGGGGCCAGCCAGCCAGGCGCCCTCGGTGAGCAGGAGGGCGCGGTAGGTGAGGTGGTCGTTGGTGTCGTCGCGGCCGCCGATGTCGCCGAGCAGATCGTCGAGGGCGACGGCGCTGTGGAAGGTCTTGTCGGCGACGTCGAGGCCGCGCGCGCGCAGGGCAGCGGCCACGGCCTCGCGCGCGCCGTGGGCGTCGGCGGGATCGAGGGCGCCGCGGCGGTAGACCACCGCCAGGTCGAGGTCGCTGAGGGCGCTCGACTCGTGACGGCCCAGCGAGCCGAGCGCGAAGGCAGCGCAGCCGGGCGGGACGGCGCCGACGAGGGCGCGCCGCAGCTCGGCGAGGCGGGCGTGCGAGCCGGCCGCGGCCGCGAGCACGTGGACCGCGTCGGCGGCGGTGAGCCCGAGCTCGGCCAACAGCGGGGCGTAGTCGACCGGGCCGCGCACGTCAGGGCCTCCTCGACTGTCCCGCAGGACATGTCCTGGCAGACAGGAGCGCGGCGCGGGGCATGTCAGATCTCCGGCCCCTCCGCGCCCGGCAGGACTGTCCAACGGGACATGTCCTCGTGGACATGATCGTCGACGGCGATCGGCAGCGACAGCTGGGCGGCGGCGTGGCGCGGGCTGACGAACGCGAGCTGACGGCTGTGGCGGTAGCGGCGCGACCACTGCGGGCGGGGCAGGCCGTGCGGGCCGGGCGCGACGGAGAGGTCGACGAAGTAGCGCTTGTGGATGCGCGGGACCACGTCGTCGCCGCCGGTCGGGGGGACGCGGGTGCTCTGGAAGCGGTCGTCTTGCCCTTCGGACAGGCCGCTGCGGCGCGCGTGGGCGTCGGCCAGGCCGCGCAGGGCGGCGTCGTCGAACTCGGCGAAGCGGGCGAACACCCGCTGGTCGAAGGCGTCGGCGACGGCGCGCGACAGCTCGGCCTCGCACACGATGTTCGACGGCAAGTTGATGACCTCGCTGTAGATCCGGTCCTTGAGGGCCCAGAAGCGGTCGATGACGGGCAGGGCGTCGGGGTCGATGAGCAGCTCGCGGCCGCGGCGGACGAACACGGCCCGCGGCAGGCGCACGCCGGCGCGGCCGAAGGTGCGGGCGGTGCGGACGATGCCGTCGAGGGTGTCGAGGTTGATCGGCGCGAGCAGGAGGGCCGAGAGGTCGAGCGCGCGGCCGTCACCGGCGCCGCCGATGATCGCCCACACGCGCTCCGGGTCGAGGTCGACGCGCTGCAGCACGGGGCGCAGCGACAGGGCCTCGGGGATCGCGCCGTTGCCGAGGACGATCCACTCGCTGACGCCGTGGTGGGCGACGCCGAGGGCGCGCTCGAAGCCCGGCTCGGCGGCGTGCGACAGCGGGAAGTGGCCGATGTCGTGCAGGAGGCAGGCGGCGACGAAGTGGCGCAGGTCGCCGTCGGCGAGGTCGAGGGCGGCGCCGAAGCGGTGGCCGAGAGCGGCGACGCCGAGCGAGTGGTCGAGGCGGGTCGCGGGGTGGTGGCTGCGCGGGTGCCAGTCGAGGGTGCCGAGGAAGCTGACCCGACCGAGGCGCTGCACCCACGGCGAGTCGAGCAGCGGGGCGCCGAGCAGGCGGACGAGGGCCGGGGGGGGAGGCACGGCCCACGGACGCTGGCACAGGCCCGCAGGGCTGCCAAGGGGGAAGCCGGGATGCGCCCGCAGCTCGGCGTCGCGGGCCGGGCCTGCCTCGTCCGGCGACTCGCGTCGGGGCCGCTTGCAAACTCGGGCGCGCTCTGCGAAGTCCAGGCTGCAAACGGCATGACCAAGAAGTCCGCGAAGATCCGCTACTGGCTGATGAAGACCGAGCCGGACGTGTTCTCGATCGACGACCTGCAGCGCCTCGGCAAGACCGCGTGGGAGGGCGTGCGCAACTACACCGCCCGCAACTCGATGCGCGACGACATGAAGATCGGCGACCTGGTGATCTTCTACCACTCGAGCGTCGACCCCGCCGGCGCGGTCGGGCTGGCGCGAGTGTGCAGCGCGCCGTACCCCGACGCGACCCAGTTCGACGAGAAGAGCGAGTACCACGACCCCAAGTCGACGCGCGAGGCGCCGCGCTGGATCCTCGTCGACGTCGAGTTCGTCGAGAAGTGGCCGGCGATGGTGACGCTGCACGCGATCAAGGCCGAGAAGGCGCTCAAGACGATGTTGCTGGTGCAGAAGGGCCAGCGGCTCAGCGTCCAGGCGGTCGAGCCGCGGCACTTCGAGCGCGTGCTGGCGATGGCCGGCAGCCGGCAGGCAGAGGCGGTGACGGCGTGAGCGCGGCCCGCAACATCGAGCTCAAGGCCCGCTGCCCCGACCTCGCCGCGGCCCGCGCGGCCGCCGAGCGCCACGGGGCCCGCTTCGTCCGCGTCGAGCACCAGCGCGACACGTTCTTCCACGCCCGCACCGGCCGCTTGAAGCTGCGCGAACGGACATGGCGCGAAGGACAGGATACGGAGGACAGGTCGGGCGCGGAGCTGATCCCGTACGAGCGCTCCGACACCGGCGGGGCGCGCGAGAGCCGATACCACGTGGTGCCGGTGATCGAGCCGCAGGCGCTGGTGGCGGCCCTGGGCGCGGCGCTCGGGTTCCGCGGCGCGGTGGTGAAGCGGCGCGAGCTGTGGATGTGGCACAACGTGCGGATCCACCTCGACGAGGTCGAGGGGCTGGGGTCGTTCGTCGAGTTCGAGGCGGTGATGCTCCCGGGCGAGACGGACGCCGAGGCCCACGCGCGCGTGGCGGCCCTGCAGGCGACGTTGGGGCTGGCCGACGCGAGCGTGGTGCCGGTGGCGTACGCCGACCTGCTCGGGCTGTGAGGGCTCGGGGCAGGGCCGAAAAACGGGGCATGTCCGCATGGACATGTCCCTTGGCTTATGCCCGAAAGGACAGGCTCAGGCGGACAGCGGCGCGGCCGGGGCCCGGTCGGTGAGGACCGGCAGGGCGCGCGGGTGGGGGGCGGACTCGCGGATGATGGTGGCGAGCGCGGCGACCCACACCGGGTGGTCGTTGAGGCAGGGGACGAGGCGCAGGTCCTCGCCGCCCGCGGCCTTGAACGACTCGGCGGCGCGGATCCCGATCTCCTCGAGGGTCTCGAGGCAGTCGGCGACGAACGCCGGGCAGAACACGGCCAGGCGACGGACGCCGCGGCGGGCCAGCTCGACCAGCTCGACGTCGGTGAAGGGTTTGATCCACGGGGTACGGCCGAGGCGCGACTGGAAGGCGATCGAGGTGGCGTCGCGGGCGAGGCCGAGGCGGTCGCGCAGGGCGCCGGCGGTGGCGACGCAGTGGGCGCGGTAGCAGTTGCGGTTGTTGACGCCGATCGTGTCGCAGCAGTCGGGCCGCGCGAGGCAGTGAGCGCCGCTGGGGTCGCTCTTCTTGACCTGGCGCTCGGGCAGGCCGTGGAAGCTGAACATGACGTGGTCGGGCCGGAAGTCCTCGAGGACAGGTGCGCCGACGCGCGCGAGGGCGTCGATGAAGGCCGGGTGGTCGTAGAACGGCGGGACGATGGTGAGGAAGGGGGTGTTCCACGGCTCGCCGGCGGCGCGGTAGAGGGCCTCGACGGTCGAGCCGGTGGAGCTGCTGGCGTATTGCGGGTAGAGCGGGACGGCGACGATGCGGTCGCAGCCGCGGGCGCGCAGGGCGTCGAGGCCGCGCTGCAGCGAGGGCTCGCCGTAGCGCATGGCGAGCTCGATCTCGACGTCGGGCATGGCGAGCCGCAAGGCCTCCGTGAGCTGCTGCGAGTGGTGGAGGAGGGGCGAGCCGCCCGGGCCCCAGACGGTGCGGTAGGCGGCCGCCGAGCGCGCCGGACGGAAGGGGAGGATGACGAGGTTGAGGAGCAACCAGCGACCGACTGCGCCGATGTCGAGGACGCGCGGGTCGGACAGGAACTCGCGCAGGTAGCGGCGCACCTCGGGGGCGCGCGGGGCGTCGGGCGTGCCGAGGTTGATGAGGAGCACGCCGAGCTTCGGTTCGGGTCGCATGCGCGGGCGCATCGTGGCGCGGTTCGTCAGAGGCCGCAACTGCGCCGCCGGCTTGACGCGGGCCCGGCGCGCGCGTCACGTTGCAGGGGTGACGGAGCGGCAGAGCCTGGCAGCGGGCGAGGTCCACGTGTGGCTGTGCGCGGCCGAGACGCAGGTCGACGCGGACTGGTTGGCGGCCGCGCGCGGGCTCCTGAACGCGGAGGAGCAGGCGCGCCAGGATCGCTTCGTGTTCGAGCGCAACCGCCGGCAGTTCGCGGTCGCGCGGGTGCTGGTCCGCCAGATCCTGGCGAGCTACAGCGGGATCGCGGCGACCGAGCTGCGCTTCGTCGCCAACCAGTACGGCCGGCCGGCGCTGGTCCAGGCGGCCGAGCTCGAGTTCAACCTGTCGCACACCGACGGGCTGGCGGCGCTGGCGGTGACCCGTGCCGGCGAGATCGGGGTCGACGTCGAGGACGCGGATCGGCGCTCGCGGCCGGAGGAGGTGGCCGAACACTTCTTCGCGCCGCCCGAGGTGGCCGCCTTGATGGCGCTGCCGGAGGACGAGAGGCGGGCCCGCTTCTTCGACCTGTGGACGCTCAAGGAGGCGTACATCAAGGCCCGCGGGATGGGCCTGGCGATCCCGCTCGACGCGTTCGCCTACGACCTGTCGCGCGGCCGACAGGCGATCGACCTGGCGCTCGACGCGTCGCTCGGCGATCCGCGGGCGGGCTGGGAGTTCTTCCTCGACGACCCGACGCCGCGCCACCGCCTGGCATTGGCGGCTCGCTTGCCCGAAGGACATGGCCCGAAGGTCATGTACAAGTGGGTCGGGCCGACGGGGCCCGGGCGGCTCGGGTGAGGCCGGGTGAACCGAGGGACGATCAGCTGTCCCTCGGGACAGGCGATGGGAGGCGGCGGTCGCCGAGCGACGCTGGGGCCGGTCGCCGCGATCGCGGGTAGCGAAGCGACCGCTCCGGTGAGGCGATGGCGCGGCGGACCGCCAGGCGAGCCGCGTCGATCGCCGGTCGCGAAACGACCGCTCCGGCGTGGGCGCGGAGCGGTCGCTTCGGGGGGCGCGGCGGGGGCTCAGCCCTTCTGGTGGTAGAAGGGCTTCTTGCGCTCCTCGGCGCGCGACTGGGTGGCGTGCACGAGGCCGGACCACAGGTTCTCGAGGCCCATCGCGTCGCGGACCTTGCCGAGGGTCTCGTAGGCGACCTTGCGGGCGGTGATGGTGCCGTCGACGATGATCTCCTCGGTGCGGTGCTTGTCGGCCGCGAACTCGGCCCGGCGGGCGCGGATCGGCACGAGGATCTGCTCGAGCGCCTCGATGACGCGGTCCTGGACGGCGGCGAAGCCGATGGCGCCGCGGTCGTACTCGGCCTTGAGGTTGGCGAGCTCGTCGGCGTCGCGCAGGAACGCCTCGGCGAACAGGAACAGCGGCGCGCCGGCGGACTCGCCGGGGGCCGGGCCGGGCAGGGTGCGGACCTTGCGAGCGACCTCCTCGGGCGTGTCCTTGAGCCAGATCGCGTTGCCGGCCGACTTCGACATCTTGCGGTCGGCACCGCCGGCGACGGTGTTGACGCCCGGCAGCGACGGGGTGGCCGAGACCGTGGCCTGGGGCACGGCGAACACGCGGCCGTAGGCGTCGTTGAAGTGCTCGGCGATGTCGCGCGCGAGGGTGACGTGGGTCTCGTTGTCGGCCCCGACCGGCACCAGCTCGGCGTTGGCCATGAGAATGTCGGCGGCCTGGAGCACGGGGTAGCCGAGCAGGCCGAGCGGCACGTCGCCCTCGCCGAGGCCGGCGTTGACGGCCATGTCCTGGATCGACTGCATGCCCGACAGCCGCGCCACCGGGGTGAGCATCTGCAGCAGGATGGCGATGTCGTAGACCGCCGGTACGCCCGACTGCAGGTAGATCGTCGAGCGCGAGGGGTCGACCCCCACGCTCAGCATGTCGAGCACCACGTCGCGCACGTGCTCCGGCAGGCGAGCAATCTCGTCACGGTGCGAGCGGGTCGTGAGCGAGTGCAGGTCGGCGACGATGATGAAGCACTCGTGGCTGTCCTGAAGCTTGACCCGGCTCTGCAGGGTGCCGACGAGGTGACCGAGGTGGAGGGGCCCCGTGGGCCTATCACCAGTGAGCAGTCGCGGTTTACGAGCGTCCATCGAGTTCAAGGTTCAAGGCGCATCCCGCTAGTGTCAAGCCAACGGGTTCGCGCATCCCGGGGCGTCGCACAGCTGTCCGATGGGACATGTGTGCGTGGACCTGCGACAGCGCCGGTGCGGAGGCGACGACCAAAAAACGAAGCGCCGCGACCGCCGGGCGGTTGCGGCGCATCTGCGCTCCGCGGATCGAGGGGCCTGGGCCCGCGCGCCGAGTCAGCGCAGTGCTTCGCGCAGGCGCGGCTTGATGTCCGGCAACACCACGCTGACGAGGATACCGAGCTGCGCCTTGCTGCAGTCCACTGCCATACCCCAGCGGTACTTGTCGGTGAGGTCGACCACCACGATCATGACGATGCCCTCGTCGCCGAGGCGGAGCATGGTCTCGTTCAGATAGTCGGGGACGGGCAGACCCGACTTCTTGATCGTCTCCATGATGCGCTCACAAAGGATGTTGAAGAGCGCACACGCCTTGGGGCTGCTGCGGACGCCGGCGACCGACATGCCGGACGTTTTGCTGAAGACGTCGGAGGCGGCCAGGCCACCCATCAGACCGTCTTCGACCTCAGCGAGCAGTTGGTTTACGACTTTGAGATTCATTTCGAGTTCCTTCGTGATCCGTGCAGTCGGGGCCAGGTCATGGTAGCCGTGGCGCGGGGCGACAATCTATCATTTTTTGCACGATCCGGACGTTCGTCCAAGCGCGCCTGACGGCGCGCCGCACCGGGCTGTGAGGCCCAGTTCGGCGCCTCAGAAGCTCAGCCCGCGGATCGGCGGCGGCGCGTCTTGCTGCGTCTCTTTGAGGTAGTGCTTCGCAGCCCGACGCAACAGCGCCTTGAGATCCTCGGTGTCCCAGGGCTTCGTGACGTACTGCCACATCAAACCCTCGTTGAGGCCGCGGATTACCACGTTGATGTCGGAGTAGCCGGTGATCAGGATGCGCACCGGCGTCGGGTTGATCTCCTTGAGCTTGCCGAACAGCTCGACACCCGTCATCTCCGGCATGCGCTGGTCGCTGAGCACCAACTGAATCTCGTTGGCCCGGAAGATCTGCAGCGCCTCGGTGCCCGAGTTGGCGGTGTAGACCTTGAACATGTCGCGGAAGCTCTCCTCCAGCGTGTTGAGGATGCCCCGCTCGTCATCGACGATGAGCAGCGAGAGGACCTGCTTGTCCTCTTGGCCGATCGTGCCGGTCTTCTGGAATTCCTTCCAACTCATGCAATACCTCGCTTCTCGCTGGGCAACCGGTCGTAGCGCGGGGAACCCTCGATGCGAGAGAGAGTCTGCTCCGTTCGCGCATGGTGGCAGGGGCGCATCCGGTTCGCAAGGACTCCGTGGAGCCGCTCGCTGGAGCGCCGGTGGAGCGAGCCAGGGCCGGTGGGGCCATGGAGCCCGGAGGGCCTGGGAAGCGGCCCGTGAGGCCAGCTAGGGCCTTTTCGCGCGTGAGTGGTCACGGTAAATCTCCTGTACCACCGTCCGCGCCGCGCACGTAGCGGAAAGTGGACGCAAAGTGGCGAATTCCGGGGGCTTCGACCTCGAAGCGAAGGCCGTGGCGCATGCGCTGGCCCTTCTCTTCGAACACGGTGCGCACGACGTCCGCGACGTACTCCAGGTGCTCCATGGTGTAGACGCGGCGCGGAATGGTGATTCGGCACAGGTCCAGGTTGGGGCGGATGTTCTCGCCGGTGTCGGGGTCGCGGCCGATGAGGACGCTGCCGACCTCCACGGCGCGCACACCGCCCTCCTTGTAGAGCTCGACGCACAAGAGCTGCGCCGGGAACTCGTCCTCGGGGACGTTGGTGAAGAACCGCCGCGCGTCGATGAACACCGCGTGGCCGCCCAGCGGCTCGACCAGCGGCACGCCGGCGGCGCTGAGCAGCTCGCCGAAGCGCTTGACCTGACCGATGCGGTAGGTGAGGTACGGCTCCTCGGTGACCTCGCGCAGGCCCTGCGCGAGCGCCTCCATGTCGGCGCCGGACATGCCGCCGTAGGTGTAGAAGCCCTCGAACAGGATCGTCGGGGCCTTGAGGCGCTCGTACAGCAGGTCGTCGCGCACGGCGATGAACCCGCCCATCGGCACCAGCGCGTCCTTCTTCGCGCTCATGATCGCCGCGTCGGTGTAGCTGCACATCTCCGCGACGATCTCCTGGATCGTCTTGGTCGCGTAGCCGGGCTCGCGGTGCTTGATGAACCACGCGTTCTCGGCGAAGCGCGCGGCGTCGAGGATGACGAGGAGACCGTACTGGTCGGCGATCCGCCGCACCTCGCGGATGTTCTCCATCGACACCGGCTGACCGCCGCCCGAGTTGCACGTCACCGTCATCAGGATGTAGGCGACGTGGCGCGGGCCGTACTCGCGGATGACGCTCTCGAGCTTCGCCAGGTCGACGTCGCCCTTGAACGGGTGGTAGCCCGTCGAGCTGCGGCCGGCGTCGATCGTGCAGTCGATCGCGCGGCCGCCGGCGAACTCGATGTGCGCCTTGGTCGTGTCGAAGTGCGAGTTGCCGGGCACGATCATGTGCTTTTTGATCAGCACGAAGTCGAGCACGCGCTCGGCGGCGCGACCCTGATGCGCCGGGATGGTGTAGCGGTACCCCATCGTCTCGCGGATCTGCCGCTCCATCTCGAAGAAGGAGCGTGAACCGGCGTAGGCCTCGTCGCCGATCATCATGCGGCCCATCTGTGCCGCCGAGAGGGCTCCGGTGCCGGAGTCGGTCACGAGGTCGATGTACACGTCGTGTGATGCGAGGCGGAACAAGTTGTTGCCGCACGCCTCGATCCGCCGGACCCGCTCCTCATAAGGGAGCAGCGCGATCGGCTCGACGACCTTCGCCTTGTACGGGATGATCTGTCTGGCTCTGCTCATGGGCTCTCCGCGGCCTTGGCGGCCCCTTCGGTCCTCGTGCCCGGGTCCTTGGGCTCGGTCGGGATCCGAATGAGGAAGGTTACCCCCGCCGTTTCGTTGCGCGTCACTGCGATCGTCCCCTGGTGTTCCATCACGATCCGGTAGCTGATCGACAGGCCCAATCCTGTCCCCTTGCCGACCGGCTTGGTGGTGAAGAAGGGATCGAAAATCTTCGAGATGTTGGCGTCCGAGATGCCTTCGCCGTCGTCCTTCACCGCGATCTCGACCCAGGGGCCGTTGACCCGCGTGTCCACGTGAACTTCACCACCGCGCGGGGTGGCGTCGATCGCGTTGTTCACGAGGTTCAGTACTACCTGGTTGAGCTTGGCGGGGAAGCAGGCGTAGGGGCGCGTCAGCGTGAGATCGGACGTCAACTTGACGCCCTTGTCGCGCGCGTTGTTGGAGAGGATCATCAGGGTCTGGCGGATCCCCTCGTCGATGTCGGCGTTCTGGAACTGCGCCTCGTCGAGGCGAGCGAAGTTGCGGAGGCCGAGTACGATCTCCGCCATGCGATCGAGGCCGATGAAGCACTCCTCGAGCACCTTCTGCGTGCGCGCGAGGACCTCCTCGATCGGGCCTTCCTTCTGCTCGCGGCTCTGGCTGACGTAGCTGAAGAACATCTTCAGCAGCTCGATCTGCTTCGGCGCCGGCATGCTGCCGAGGTCGGCGATCACGTCCTTGGCGTCGGGGCCGATGTCCTTGTCTTCCTTGAGCTTGTCGAGGATCGCCCGGGCCGCGGCCACGCGCGGCTGCGGGTCGCCGCCGACGCCGGCGTCGAGCCAGCGCTGCACCGCGAGCCGCCGCGCGACCTTGAGGACGCGCTCGTGGGCGAGGTGCGTGTTGTTGCGGCTGAACGCCAGCGGGTTGTTGATCTCGTGGGCGACGCCGGCGGTGAGCTGGCCGAGGCTGGCGAGCTTCTCGCCCTGGACGAGCTGCGCCTGGGTCTGCTTGAGCTCGACGAGGCTCTCTCGCAGGCCCTCGTAGAGCTGGTTGTTCGTCAGCGAGATCGCGGTCTGGCTGGCCAGCGAGAGCGTCAGCTCGAGCGCGGCGTCGTCGTAGGGCAGGACGACGTTGTCGATGTCGGCGGCCGTCAGCGTGGCGGTGCGCGAGATCTTGCGGTTGATCAGCTGGAGGACGCCGATGACCTGGTCGTCCTGGTTCTTCATCGGCAGCACGAGCATGCTGCGCGTGCGGTAGCCGGTGCGCTGGTCGAAGGCGGGGTTGAAGCTGTACTCGGCCTTCGAATCGAGCAGGTAGGCGTCAGGGATGTTGACGGGCTCGCCGGTGACGGCGACGTAGCCGGCGAGGGTGCTCTTCGACACCGGGATGGTGAACTTGACCAGCTCGAGGTGCGGCAGCGAGTCGTTCTGCGAGTTGTTGAAGCGCAGCCGCTTGGTGCCGCTGGCGTCCTTCTCGACGATGTAGAGCGAGCCGGCGTCGGAGCAGGTGAAGTCGCGGGCGGTGGTGAGGATGAAGTTGAGGAGCCGCTCCTGATCACGCTCGGTCGACAGGGCGATGCCGATCCGGTTGAGCTTGGTGATCTCGCCGGCGAGGCGGCGGCGCTCGGCCTCGAGGCCGAGCAGGCGATCGTCGGCCGCGGCGTCGCGCAGGGCGGTGCGGATGGCGACGAGCAGCGCGGCCGCACCTGGCTCCGGGGACAGGATGGAGGAGAGCGCGTCGCCGAAGCGCTGCTGCAGGACCTCGGCCTTGCTGCCGGGCAGGAGGCTGATGATGCGGGTCGGACCGACGGGCTGCAGCTCGACGCGGCCGTCGTCGCAGAGGAGGTGCTCGTCGAGCAGCACCACGCACGGACGACTGGCGCGGCGCGTGGCGACGACGGTGCCGAGCTCGCGGGGCGCGACCGGCCGCAGCTCACCGGCCTGGCGGCACGCGGCCGCGGTCGCAGAGCCGGCGAAGGCCGCCGA
This sequence comes from Nannocystis sp. RBIL2, assembly GCF_026626745.1. Lineage (GTDB taxonomy): Bacteria > Myxococcota_A > Polyangia > Nannocystales > Nannocystaceae > Nannocystis. The sequence goes on along the minus strand of NZ_JAPNJW010000001.1, from coordinate 333,416 downwards.
GCACAGCAGCAGCGGCGTCAACGGTTCGCGCCGGGGCGAAGGATCGGGTCCGTTGCCGGAGGGCCCGGCCGCGTCACCCGGGGTCGCGGTGCTGGCTGCGTCGTCGGCCTGCACAGTGTTCGCCATGGTCGGAGAAGCGGGGCGCAAAAACAAGAGTCACCGCAGCATCTGCACGCGGATGACGACGACGCCGGAGACCCACATGCACCCTCGCGACTCGAGGCGGCGCGGCCCTCGCCGCGTCGCCTCGACGTATCCAGCGGACGATACCGCGCTCAGATCTTGACGTCGGGCAGCTCGGCCAGAGCCGCCTCGATCGCCGCCTGCGGGTAGGCGTAGTCGGTCAGCTCGCCGCGGAAGTAGGCGTCGTACGCCGTCATGTCGAAGTGGCCGTGGCCGCACAGGTTGAACAGGATCACCGGCGAGGTGCCCTCTTCCTTGGCCCGGATGGCCTCGCGGATCACCTGGGCGACGGCGTGGCCGGCCTCGGGCGCCGGGACGATGCCCTCGGCGCGCAGGAAGGTGACGGCCGACTTGAACACCTCGAGCTGCGGGACCGAGTAGGCCTCGATCAGCTTCTGGTCGAGCAGCTCGCTGATGACGCTGCCGACGCCGTGGTACCGCAGGCCGCCCGCGTGCACCGGCGGCGGGATGAACTTGGCGCCGAGGGTGTGCATCTTGACCATCGGCGCCATGCCGGCGGTGTCGCCGTAGTCGTAGGCGTAGACGCCGCGGGTGAGGGTGGGGCACGCCGCGGGCTCGACCGCGACGACCCGCACGTTGCGGCCGTGGACGATCTTGTCGCGCAGGTAGGGCACCGCGATGCCGGCGAAGTTGCTGCCGCCGCCGACGCAGCCGACGATGATGTCGGGGCTGTCGCCGGCGCGGTCGAGCTGCAACATCGCCTCCTGGCCGATGATCGACTGATGCATCAGCACATGGTTGAGCACCGAGCCGAGCGCGTACTTGTACTTGCCGCCGCTCTTGGCCGCCATCTCGACCGCCTCGCTGATGGCGATGCCGAGGCTGCCGGTGCTGTCGGGATCCTGGGCGAGGATCGACCGCCCGGCCTCGGTCCTGTCGCTCGGGCTGGCGGTGACGTTGGCGCCGAAGCTCTGGATGATCGCGCGCCGGTACGGCTTCTGGTGGAAGCTGACCTTCACCATGAAGACGTGGCACTCGAGGTTGAAAAAGTTGCAGGCCTGCGACAGGGCCGTGCCCCACTGACCCGCACCTGTCTCCGTGGTCAGGCCGGCGACGCCGACCTGCTTGTTGTAGTACGCCTGCGGGATCGCGGTGTTGAGCTTGTGGCTGCCGCTCGGCGAGACGCCTTCGTACTTGTAGTAGATCTTGGCGGTGGTCCCGAGCGCCTTCTCCAGGCGCCGCGCCCGCATCAGGGGGGTGGGCCGCCACAGCTTGTAGATCTCGCGGACCTCCTCCGGGATGTCGATGAAGCGCTCACGCGAGACCTCCTGGCTGATGATCTCGGGCGGGAACAGCGGCAGCAGGTCGTCAGGAGTGACCGGGCTCTTGGTGCCTGGATGCAGGACCACGGGGAGCGGGCGCGGAAGATCGGCCTGGATGTTGTACCAACGTGTCGGAATTGCGCTCTGGGGGAGTTCAAAACGCGTCAGGGACTCGGTCATTCGCGGCGCTCCAGTCTCGCTCGCCCTTTATATCGCGAGGCGACGCTGCGACAAAGGCCCGCGGGTCGGTCTCGGTCCAAGCTTTTGTCGTCCGTCGGGCAGCGGCTCGGGCCCCACTTCGGCGAGGCCCGCAGGGGCCGCAGCTGGGCTGTTCTTTCGGCCATACGCCGCGATTTCGCGGGGCGCGCCGGCCGCTGCGCCCCCCGCCAGCGCGCATGCGCGTGGACGCGCCCGCGGCCAAAAGCCTCGCTGCGCCGCGAATCGTGGCGCTTCGCACCCACGTCGCGGCGGTCCGAGGTCGACCTCACGAGCCGATCCGCGTGGAGTCACGGCCGCGGCGCGACGCGGACACTTGTGACGCTCACCGCCGCCGTGCCGCGCGTACACGCGCGAAGTAGCCGCGGTAGGCCCGCATCGTCTCGCCCGCGAACAGCAGCGTGATCGGGATGTTGACCCACAACATCACGCCGGTGCCGACCGAGGACAAGTTGTCGAGCTCCGCCTCGGTGCTGATCCAGCCTGCGCAGGCGAGCAGGATGCTCAGGCAATAGACGATCTTGAAGGGGACGATCGAGCGGCGCCCGGCCATGTAGACCATGCCCTGCTCGCCGTAGTAGGCGTACGAGATCATCGTCGACACCGCGAACAGCCACGAGGCGACCGCTACCAGCCACTTCCCGAGGCCGGGGGCCACGCGATCGAAGGCGTGGCTGGTCAGCGCGGCGCCGACGTAGTCCTTGTAGACGTCGAGGCCCGCGAGCGCAGGCGCGCTGGCGAGCGGGGCGCCCGGCGACCCCACCGGCGTCCAGTCGACATAGAGGCGATCTCCCGCGCCGACGACGACGCCGTTGACCCGCTGCAAGTCGCCGCCGGTCGCCGGATCGATCGCCCCGTAGCGCGCGAGCACGAACACGGCGTCGCCGGGCCGCCAGGCGGTGCCGGTGATCGCCAGCGCCTGCGCATGTTTCTCGGGCAATGGCGTATCGGACAGGTCCCAACAGCCAGGTTCGATCTGCACCGCGGCCGGCGGCTCGCGCAGGCTGGCCTCGCCGTCGCGGCACCAGGCGCCGCTGGCCAGCACGACCAGCGAGGTGAGGGTGCAGACGACCAGGGTGTCGATGAACGGCTCGAGGCCGGCGACCACGCCCTCGCGCACCGGCTCGTCGGTCTTGGCGGCGCAGTGGGCGATCGGCGAGGTGCCCTGGCCGGCCTCGCTCGAGAACAGGGCCCGCTTCATGCCCCACACGAAGGCCGCGCCCGAGGTGCCGCCGACGAACGCGCCGGCGGCCTCGGCCGGCGAGAAGGCGGAGGCGACGATGAGCCGCAGCATCGCCGGGATGTCGGCGACGTGGACCGCGAGCACGTACAGCGCGGCGGCCAGGTAGAGGAAGCACATCGCCGGGACCAGCGCGCCGGCGACGGCGCCGATCCGCTTGATCCCGCCGAGGATGACTGCGCCGACCAGCGCGGCGAGGACGAGGCCGACGACCTGCTGCGGCACGCCGAAGCTCTCCTCGGTGACGATGCCGACGTTCCAGGCCTGGAACATGTTGCCGCCGGTGATGGTGCTGATCAGCAGGGTGATGCAGAACAGCACGCCGAGGACGCGACCGACGCGCTGCAGCCTGGGGCTGCGCCGCGCGAGGCCGTCGTCGGCGACCCACATCGGCCCGCCGCTCGGCTCGTCCGGCTTGTCGGTGCGCCGGTAGAGCATCGACAGGGTGACCTCGGTGGTCTTGAGCGCCATGCCGGCGAGGCCGACCATCCACATCCAGAACACCGCGCCCGGGCCCCCGAGCGCGATGGCCACTGCGACGCCGCCGATGTTGCCGAGCCCGACGGTGGCCGACAGCGCGGCCGACAGCGCCTGGAAGTGACTGATGGCCCCGGGCGAGTCGGCCTTGTCGTAGTCGCCGCGGACGATCTTCACGCCGTGGGTGAGGGCGTGGTACTGGCAGAAGCCGCTCCACACGGTGAAGAGGAGGCCGGTGGCCATCACGATGTAGAGCACGCTGTCGTGCCACAACACCGCGTTGAAGGCTGTCAGCCAGTCGTTGATGGGGATCCGCAGGGTCTCCACGAGCGAACGAGGCCCGCATGATGGCGGCCCGGCCCGCACCGCGCAATGACCCGCGCGGCCGGCCGACCTTTAATAAAGAAGAAGGAGTCGTGGCGGACCGGCTCTAGCCGGCAGGCGCGGCGGGGGCTGACGGGCCTGTTGCGCTGGCCGGAGGCGGCGTGGCGGGCGGCGAGCTCGCGGCGGGCGGGCCGCCCGGCGCGGCGGACTGGCCGGCGGCGAGGGGCTGCGGCGGGCCTGGAGTCGCGGAGGGTGTCGTGGGCGGGTGGGAGTCTGCGGGCGCGGGCTTGCCGAGGCGCGGGGCGTCGGGACGGATCCCCGGCGGCACCTCGACGCGCTCGCCGACGGTGATAAGGCTGGCGTAGCGCAGCAGGCTGACCTTCACCAGCAGGTCGGAGAAGGCCCACTCGGTCTCGAAGTTGGTGGCGACGGGGATGTCGATCGCACCGTTCGCGTCGGGCTGGGGGAGCTCGCGCGCGGGGACCTTGGTGGGCGGGCCGTAGACGCGGGTGTAGTGGGCGACCGCGTCCTGGTAGTCGGCGAGCGCGGGGACGGCGTCCTTGGCGGTGCGCTGGTACGAGACGTGGCGCAGGGGGTGGTCGGCGCTGTCGAACACGAACAGCAGGCGGCCCTCGGAGGGCGGCCGCGGGCGATCGGTGAGCTGCACGCTGCGGGTCCTGGGGCAGCTGAAGCGGACCTGCGGGTTGGCCTCGCGCTTGCTCTTGCGATCGAGCCACGAGGCGGCGGTGACGGCGTCCTCGCCGCGGGCGCGGGCCTCCTCGATGCGCTTGCGCTCGGCCTTGCGGCGACCTTCCATGCTGGCGCGGATCGAGGTGTCGCCGCAGGTGAGGCCGAGGCGCGCGACGAGGTCCTCGGCGTCGGCGACGCGGTGCAGACCGACCTCGGCGTGCATGGCCGCGGTGACGGGCGCGCGCGGGCCCGGCTTGGGATCCTTGAATTCGAAGCGCCACTCCGGATCCTTGCGCCCGAACAAGCCGGCGAGCCCGGAGCCGGACGGCGCGGCGGCGGGCGCGACGACGGGCGCAGGCGCGGGCGGAGCTTCGTCGGCCCCGCAGGCGGCGAGGCCCAGGAGGCCGGCGAGGGCGGTGATGCGCGAGGAGCTGACCATCGGGACAGGTCGGGGCTTCGGGAGCGGATGAACTTCGGGACAGGTCGGGAGGCTGGGCAGCGAGGGCGATCGGAGCAGGGGAACTCGCGGAGGTCAGGGGCGGCCGAGCCGGACGCGGGCGCCGGCGATGGCCTGGCGCAGCTCGGGATCGGCGACGTCGGAGAGGGCGCGGCTGGTGTCCTCGCTGGGCTCGGCGGTCATGGTCGGCGGGCGCAGCGCGGCGGCGGCCCGCGCGGGGGTGCGCGGGGCGGGCGTGGGGACGGCGCCGAGGCGGAAGCGCAGGCCGGCGAGGCGGGCCTCGGGGGCGAGCTGCTGGAGCTTGTGGAGCAGGTCGTCCCGCGAGTACATCAGTTCGTGGTGGTACTGACTGTCCTCGACCACGATGATGACCTCGTCCCGCATGACCGCGAGCGGGTAGGCGCGCCCGCGCAGCCAGGGCAGGTTCAGCCGCTCCCACGCGGCGCGCACGTGGACGAGCCGGACCATGTGGTCGGGGACGATGGTCTTGACCAACTTCCACACGGCGTCGGCGAGCGGCTGGGGACCGCGGGCGAACGAGCGGCGAGGACGGCGGGCCATCGCCGTCGAGTGTGCCACAGCGCGCTGGCGTGGGCGGCGGCGCTCCTCACGCTGGGGTGCGCGGCCCGGTCCGGCTGGGAACGGACCGAGGCGCGGGCCTGCCGCCCGGCCGATCCGCCGCGGATCTGCGTGCGCGCCGAGCCCGACCGGGCCCTGGTGGTCCGCGCCGGCGGCACTGCCCTGGTGCCCGGGGAGTGCGCGGCGTCACCCCGCCGGCGCGGCGGCCCGCTCCGCGTGACCGCCGAGGACGGCCGCACCGGGGCGACCGACTCCCGCTGGCTGCGGACCCGCCGCGGGTCGACGACCCGGATCACTGCGACGCCCGCGGCGAAGCCGAGGATGATCGCCCGCGACCGCTGCACGGGACAGGTCGAAACGGACATGCCCGAAGAGTAATGGCCGTAGAGACATGGCCGAAAGGCCATGCTCGGGCGATCGAGCGCCGAGGCACTCGTCGGTGAGAGAGGAGATGTCCCGAGGGACAGGCTCGTCAGGAATGCGCCCCGGGGAAGATGTCCCCGGGGACAGGTAGCGCCGCGGCGGCTCAGAGGCCGGGCAGGGCGGCCTGGTAGGCGTTGCGCAGCTTGTTCGTCAGCGGGCCTTCGGCGCCGTCGGCGACCCGGTGGCCGTCGAGGGTGGTGACTGCGATCGGGCCGCGTACGGAGGAGGTCAGGAACACCTCTTCGGCGGCGCGCAGGTCGAACGGGTGGAGCGACGACTCCTGGGCGGGGATCCCCAGGGCGCCGGCGAGCTCGAGCACTGCGGCGCGGGTGATGCCGGGCAGGATGCCGTCCGAGATCGGCGGGGTGAACAGGACGCCGCCGATGACCGCGAACACGTTGCTGGTGGCGCCCTCGGCGACGAGGCCGGCGGGGTTGATCAGGACCGCCTCGTCGTCGCCGGCGGCCAGCGCCTGGCGCAGCCCCTGGATGTTCGGCAGGTAGTTGGAGGTCTTGAACGCCGGGTCGAGGGCGCTGGCCGGGGCGCGCGTGACGTCGACGATCCGGGCCCGCAGGCCGCGGACGTAGCCGGCCTCGTCGGGCAGCTCGAGCGGGATCGCCAGCACCGCCAGCGTGGGCGTGAGCGCCCGGCGCGGGTCGAGCATCAGCGGGGCGACGCCGCGGGTGACGACGATCCGCACGAGGCTGTCGGCGTTGCCGGTGTCGCCGTGGGTGAGGTCGACGAACGCGCGCAGCTCGTCGTCGGACCACGGGAGGTCGAGGCCGATGCCGGCGGCGCTGCGGCGCAGGCGGGCCGTGTGGGCGCCCCACGCGACCGGCCGGCCGGCGGCGGTCCGCAGGGTCTCGAACACGGCGTCGCCGAACAAGAACCCGCGGTCGAGCACGGGCACGGCCGCCTCGGCGGGGTCGAGGGAGCGGCCGATGGTGGACAAGTAGACGCGGGATGCGGACATAAGGCTCAGAACATGTCGGATGGGACAGGGTGGATGAGACAGGGTGAAACGGGCATGTCCTTCAGGACCGGCCGAGAAAGCGGAGGCGGAGGCACAGGCCGACGGCCTCGAGGGCGATCGCGGGCGTCATCTTCGACGCGCCGCGCTCGCGGTCGGGGAACACGATCGGCAGCTCCTGCGCGCGCCTGCCGGCGCGCACGAGGCGGTACTTCATCTCGATCTGGAAGCCGTAGCCGCTGGCGGCCACGGCGGCGCGATCGAGGGCGGCGAGGGCGGCGCGGCCATAGCAGACGAAGCCGGCGGTGGGGTCGCGCAGGCCGAGGCCGAGGATCGTGCGGGCGTAGAGGCCGCCGCCGCGCGACAGCAGGCGCCGCCCGAGGCTCCATCCGCGGGTGCCGCCGCCGCTCACGTAGCGCGAGCCGACCGCAAAGTCGGCGCCGCCCTCGCCGACGGCGGCGAGCAGACCCGGGAGGTAGGCCGGGTCGTGCGAGAAGTCGGCGTCCATGGTGATGATGTGGGTGAAGTCGTGCGGGTGCCGCAGGGCCCAGTCGATGCCCGCGAGGTACGCGCGACCGAGGCCCTCCTTCGCGGCGCGGTGGAGGACGTGGACGCGGGCGTCGGCGGCGGCGAGTCCGTCGGCGAGCTCACCGGTGCCGTCGGGGCTGCCGTCGTCGATGATGAGCACGCGCGCGTCGGGCAGCGCGGCGAGGATCGCCGCGGTGATCGGCTCGACGTTGTCCCGCTCGTTGTAGGTCGGGAGCAAGACGAGCGGGCGTGGGCGGCTGTCGGCGACGCTCATGGCAGGGCAGCCGGCGCAGAGTACCTCGCGCCGGCGCAGGGTTGCGAGGCCGCGCGCCGGACTGCTATGGTGTCGCCCGCCCGAGGTTGCCACGGTGCGACGGATCCGCTGCCATTACGCGTCCGGAGAGGCCTTCGCGGCGGCGCTGCGCGCGGCCGGGGACGAACAGGCGCTTCAGGTCTTCACGACCGAGCGCTTCGAGCCCGGCGAAGAGGTGCTCGCGGAGGTGTTCTTCACCGGAATGAACGGGAAGATGCTGATCCGCGCGATCGGCAAGAAATGGCACATGGCCCGCCCGCGCCTGCGCGTCCGCGCCGGGGGGGTGCTCCGCTGCGCCGGGAGCGAGTGGCGCAAGTTGCAGTATCTCCGCGAGGTCGCCCTCGGGAGAGCGACGATGGCGCCGCGGCGCCGCCACCTGCGCCAGCCGGTCCTGGTCGAGATCCGGTGGCGCCGCAGCGACGCGAGTGACCTCTTGCCGGCGACGATCTCGGAGATCTCCGAGGCGGGCGCGCTGCTCCTGACCGACGCGGGGCTCACGCTCGGCGAGGAGATCATCATCGAGATCACGACCCCGGGCGGAGCCCGACCGCTCGAGCTGACCTCGGTCGTGCGCAACACCCGGCACCCCGAGGGGGGCGTCGGCGTCGAATTCATGCGCCGCAACTCCGGCGGGCTGACTCGCATCCGCGAGGTCATCCGCCGCCTGGTGGACCAGTGAGACCGATGCGACAGGTCCGATCGCGCATGTTCTTGGGGACAGCCTCGGCGGAGCCGCTCGCGCGCTCGCGGGGCGTGCGCTGGCTTTTAGGGCAGGTGCGAAGGGGCATGTCCTTCGGGTCAGTCGCGCTGGCGCTCGGCTGCGGATCGCCGGCGGTCGAGGTGCTGCCGGGGGTGAAGGCCGATCTGGGCTCGGGGGCGCCGAGCGCGGGCGGGGAGCCGACGCCGGCCCGCGCCGAGGGCGACTGCGCCGGGCTGGCGGCGGCCGCCGCGGCGGGCTCGGGCGAGGACGCGGTGCTGCTCGTCTGGACATGTCCCGAAGTGCAGGCGAGTCCGGCGGCCCTGCGCGCCGCGCTGCTGCAGGCGGGCAGCCCGGCCGAGGCGGCCGCGCTGGCGCCCAAGCTGGCGGCGGCGCCCGATCTGGCGGCCCTGGCCCGGCTGGCGGCGATCGATCGCCCGGCGACGGGCTCGCTGAACCCGGCGGAGGCGCCCGATCCGGTGACTGCGGTGGTGAGCCCGATCGACGAGGCGGTGCTCGGCGGGGTGCTGCGGGCGATCGGGGCCCAGACCGCGAGCGGGCTGACGCACGAGCAGCGGACCCGCGCGGCGGCGCTGCTGGCCCGGGTCCACCGCGAGGCGCTGGCGCAGCTCGGCCTGCCGCCGGACCAGCCGCTGCCGCCGTTCGGGCGCCTGCTGGCCGGCCGCTTCCTGCACTTCGGCCGCGGGTTCTGCCAGACGTACTGGCAGCGGCGCGTGGCCGGGCTCGAGCCGCTGTTCGCGGCCACCGAGGACGAGCTGATGCGGGTGATGCTGGCGGTCGAGCGCACCGCTCACGCCGGCGACGACGGGCTCTTGGCGGTCGAGCGCCAGCGGGCTCGCCGCTACCTGCAGGGCAGCGGGGTGGCCGACCGCCTGAAGTCGCGCGGCGTGGCGCAGACGCCTGAGTCCCTGCTGCCGCTGCCGAACGAGCTCGATCGCCTGGTCGATCACGGGTTCGTCGAGCTGGCGCTGCAGCGGGCGCTGTTCCTCGCCGGCGAGCAGCCGGCGCCGTTCGGGATGGCGCCGGTGATCGAGTCGCTGCAGGCGATGCTGACGCAGCGCGACCTCGGCGAATTCCGGGCGCTGCTCGAGCGCAGGATCGGCGAGACGCGCAAGCTCGAGCCGCCGCCGCCGGAGCAGGGGACGCGCGAGTGGCCGGTGCGCGCGCCGTGGAGCTGGAGCGACGCGGGCTCGGTGGCCTCCGCAGCGGAGGCGCTGTGCGAGGAGGCCGACGGCAGCCAGGGCACGACCCGCCAGCGCGGGCTGTGGCGCGCGGTGCTGGCGCTGCGCGACCGGCCCGACGCGTGCCGCGAGCTGCTGCGAAGGGCGCAGAACGGGCTGGCGGCGCAGCTGGCGAGGGCGGTGCTCGACCGCCTCGACGACGACAGCCTGGCGGGCCTGCGCACCCGCGCCGCGGCCCGCGAGGCCGGCGAGGCGCAGGTCCGACGCGCGTTCGCGCTGGCGAGCCGTGACGCCGGGCTGCTGCCGCGCTGAGCGGCTCGCGGGGCTGAGACATCGTCGCAAGACGATGTCTTTATGAGCATGTCCTATAGACCATGACGCGAAGGACATGTCCTTCAGCGCGCCGGGCTACGCCTCGGTGCCGTGGGTGGACAGCCAGGCGGCGATCTCGCGCTGGCGTCGGGCGTTGCGCATGGTGGTGGCGTCGCGCTCGGCCTGGCGGGCGAGGGCCAGGGCGCGCTCGCGCTGGCTCGGGTCGTGGTCCCACAGGGCGCGGGCGAGGGCGAAGTGGGTGACGGCGCGGATGATGGGCTGCTGCGAGCGCTCGGCGAGCTCGTGGGCGCGCTCGAGGTCGGCGAAGGCGCGGGTGATCGCGCCGCGGCCGAGGTGCAGCACGCCGGTGGCGGCGAAGTACTCGGCGAAGTCGAGGCGGTCGGTGCCGAAGGCGGCGATGATCTGCGGCAGCGAGGGCTCGATCAGCCTGGCAGCCTCGTCGAGGTGGCCGAGCTCGAGTCGCGCGAGCCCGAAGTTGGCGCGGGCGATACACGTGAAGGGGTGACGCGCGCCGAGGTGGCGGTCGAGGGTGACGCGGGCCTCGTGCAGGACCTCGGCGGCCTCCTCGACGCGGCCGCTGAGGCGCAGGGCCTCGCCGAGGCCGATCTGGGTGATGCCGAGCGGCAGCAGGTTGTCGGGCTCGGTGCGCTGGCGCAGCTCGATGCCGCGGCGATACAGGCGCTCGGCCTCGATCAGACGGCCCTCGGCGGAGCGCGAGTTGGCGAGGTTGTTGAGCAGTTCGGCCTCGACGCCGACCTCGGGCGGGCGGCGAGCGATCAAGGCCCGGGCGATCGCGGCGGCTCGCTCGGCGGCGGGGTAGTCGTTGAGGCCGTAGCCCTGCACGTGGACGTCGGTGACGAGGGCGCGCAGCTCGACTGCGTCGTGGCCGGCGCGGATGCTGGTGAGGTAGGCGTCCCACAGCGAGCTGGCGGCCTGCTCGAGCTCGCCGGTCTCGGTGTGGATCCGTCCGTGCCAGAACAGCGCCTCGGCGAGGGTGGGGGCGTAGCCGGTGGCCTCGGCGGCCTGGATGGTGCGCTGGACGAGGGCGACTGCGCGGTCGAGCTGGCCGGCGAGGAACAGCGCCTCGACCTGGGCCAGGTCGCGCTGCAACAGCTGCACGCGGGCGGCCACGGCCGGGTCGCTCGGCAGGCCGAGGCGTCGCTGCTCGTCCATCAAGGCGGCCGGGTCGCCGCACGAGGCGACCGAGTGCAGCCCGGCGACCGCCTGGGCGGCGTTCATCACGGTGCCGCGGTCGCCTTCCGCGAGGACGTCGACGAGAGCGTCGAGCTCGGCCCGCCGGCGCTGCAGGCAGTGCATCTGCAGGTCGAGCGCGGCGCTCGAGCGCTCGCCGGCGCGGTGAGCCTCGCAGGTGCGCACGTGCATGTCGGTCCACTCGTCGGCGTGGGCGTCGAGGGCCTGGCGGGTGCGCGCGACGGTGTCGGCGGCGAAGTCGAGGCCGGTGGCCAGCATGGCCCGCTCGACGGTGGCGCTGCGGGCCTCGTCCCACACGCCGACGAGGTGCTCGGCGGCGTCGCGGCAGGCGCCGCCGGTGCCGGCCTGGACGAAGGCGAACGAGGCAGTGGCGAGGCCGGCGAGGGCGAGGGCCCAGCGCAGGCGCTTGCGGCCGCGCTCGGGCGTCGGCGCCAGCTCGGCCAGGAGGTCCTGCATGGTCGGGAAGCGGAGGTTCGGATCGCTCTCGAGGCCGCGCAGCACGGCGCGCTGGATCGGCGGCGGCACCGGGGTGCGCGCGGGGATCGGGGCGCGCTCGCCGAGCAGGACGTTGCGGCTGACCTCCTCGATCGTGCTGCCGGGGAACGGGCGGTAGCCGTACAGCGACTCGAACAGGGCGGTGCAGAAGCCGAACTGATCGGTGCGCGCGTCGGTCGGCTCGCGCAGGAACTGCTCGGGCGCCATGTAGGCCGGGGTGCCGATCAGCGAGCCGGCGGCGGTCATGCGCAGCAGCGATCGGCCCGACTGCGACAGCGCGGGGCCGGTCTCGGCGTCGCCGCCGAGGCCGACCGGCAAGGCGAGGCCGAAGTCCATGACGCGGACGCGCCCGTCGTTGCCGATCATGAAGTTGTCGGGCTTGACGTCGCGGTGGATGATGCCGGCGCCGTGAGCCGCGGCAAGGCCGCGCCCGGCCTGCACGAACATCTCGACGATCTCGGACCACGAGCGCGGCTGTTCTTCGAGCCAGGCGGTGAGGGTGCGGCCGTGCACGAACTCGAGGGCGATGAAGATCTGGCTCTGCCACTCGCCGACGTCGTAGATCTGGATGACGTTGGGGTGCGACAGCTGGGCCAGCGTCTGGGCCTCGCGCAGCAGGCGGGCGCGGCCGGGGACGTCGCCGCTGAGCCGCCGCCGCACCAGCTTGACGGCGACGCGGCGGTCGAGGATCTCGTCGTAGGCGCTGTAGACGACGCCCATCGCGCCCTCGCCCAGGCGGCTGAGGACGACGTAGCGGCCGAAGCGGAGGGCGTTCGCGTCCGGCTCGCTCGAGCCGGGTCCGCTGTCCGTGACCGCTTCGGTGGCCATAAACGGCGGCAGCTTACCCGATGCGGGGCGGGCGGCGCTCGTGCGTCCCCCAGGGCTCGCACGGGTACGGCCAAGCTCACGCGGTCGAAGTCACGCGCTCGGCCGGAGCCGGCGCGCGATCGCGCGCGTGATGTCAAGTGGCTTCAGGGACATGTAGCGAAGGACATGTTTGAATCACCCTGTCTGTTCGAGCATGTCCGAAAATTCACGCGAGCGCCGCGGCAGGAACAGGGCCCCGAGGACCGCGCCGGCGACGATCCCGGCGAGGTGGGCGGTGCCGCTGACCTGGGGGGTGACGCTGTCGAACACGACCTGGAGGCCGAACAGGATGACGAGGGCGACCAGCTCGGCGCGGCCGATCGGGGTGCTCCGGAGGTCGCGGCGCAGCAGCAGGGCGGCGATCACGGCCCCGCCCAGCGCCATGATCGCCCCGGAGGCGCCGATCAGGAGCAAGGGGCTGGCCGGGTCGCGCAGGAAGGCGACTGCGAGGCCGCTGAGCGCGGCGCTGAGGACGTAGATGGCGGCCAGGCGGGCCCGACCGTAGAGCACCTCGACGAAGGTGCCGAAGCGCCACAGCATCAGGACGTTGAGGATGAGGTGCAGGCTGCCGACGTGCAGGAGGGTGAGCGTGCCCAGCCGCCACGCCTCGGACGGGCCGAAGTCGGCGGTGAACAGGGCGCCCCAGGCGTAGGCGTGCTCGGGGTCGTAAGGGTCGCCGGCGGTGGCGAAGATGGCGTAAAAGCCGACGAGGACGGCCATCCAGGCCCAGGTGAGGCGCGGCCGCACTGCGTGGCGACCGAGGAAGGTGGAGACGGCGCGCAGGGCCGGGGCGCCGCGGCGCAGGGCAGCCAGGCGATGGTCGAGGGCGCGGGTGTGACTGGTGGAGGGCCGCGGCGGTCGCCGGGCGATCATGGCGTCGAGCGAGAGGAGCGTGGAGCGGGCGATCCGGTGGTCGCCGTGCTGCTCGAGCGCGCGCGCGAGGGTGCGACGCGCGGCGTCGGGGCGACCGGCGCACCACTCGGCGAGGGCGATGCACAGCTCGCGATCGCCGCGCGCGAGGTACATGCCGAGGCCGTCGGCGAGGGCGCTGGTGCGCGCGACGTCGCCGGCGAGGGCGTGGGCCTGGATGATGAGACGCGCGACCCGCTCGGGCTGTTGGAAGGTGGGATCGCCGGCGAGGGCCCGCGCGAGGGCCTCGGCCAGAGCGTCGCCGTCAGGGTCGGTGCAGGCGACTGCCTGGACGTAGATCGAGCCGAGACCCTGGGCGAACAGGCCGGCCCGCTCCTCGGGATCGGCGAAGGCAGCCCGCACCGCGTCGACGTCGCGGCGGTTGTGGAGGAGGACGATGTCGAAGGCGCGCCGCACCTGCGGCAGGCCGTGCGAGACGCGATCGAGCTCGGCGGGCGGGACATCGTCGCCGGCCCGCAAGGCGAGGATGATCGGCAAGGCGCCGAGCTCGTCGCGCACGGCCCGGGTGGGGTGAATCCGCGCGAGCAGCCAGGCGAGCCGCCGCGCCCGTTCTTCGTCGCCGGCGCCGATGGCCCGGTGCAGCCGGGTCTGCAGCGAGACGGGGGCGATGACGAGGAGGAGGTAGAGGCCGAAGGCGACGAAGCCGGGGCTGCTCGGCGCGAGCCACCAGGCGAGCGCGGCGGCGAGGACGATGAAGGCGACGATGGCCCAGCCGGTGCGCGCGTCAGGCAGGCCCAGCCGCCGTAAGTAGAGGGCGTAGCCGAACAGGCCGATCGCGGTGACGACCAGCAGCGGGAGGGCGAGGGCGTCGATCGGCACGCGCAACGGCAGGGTAGCCGAGGCGGCGCTGCGCGGGTAGGCGCGGGCCTCGATCGCGGGGGCGAGCGGGCGAGTTCGCCGGGCCGGCGGGCGTGCCGGTCGCGGCGGCGCTCGCGGTCACCGGGGCGAGCGAGTCCGGCGCAGACGCGGACGGCAGGTCGCCGGCCAGATCGCGGCGGGGTAGGCGAGCGCGGCGGGTCGCGGTAGATCGGTCGTCGTGCTCGCGCGGGCGGCAATGCGGTTGCAGTCGGCGATCGCGGTGGCGATCGCGGTGGTGACGTCGGTGGTGGTGCTGGCGGTGGCGCCGTGGTGGATGGTGGTGATAGGGCCGCTGCTCGGGCTCGGCTATCGCACCGCGGCGCTGCGACCGATCGCCCGCCGCGAGCGGCTGGCGCTGGCGCCGGTGCCGGACAGCTGGCGCGAGCTGCTGGCCAAGCGGGTGCCGTTCTACGGGCGGCTGACGCCGCCGGCGCAGAAGCGGTTCGAGGGCGACGTGGCGGTGTTCCTGGGCGAGCACCGGATCTACGGGCCGCAGGGCGCGGCGGTGGCGGAGGAGGTCAAGGTGATGATCGGCGCCGGGGCGGCGATGCTGTGCCACGGACGGCCCGACTGGGAGTGGCCGCACGTGCGCGACATCGTGGTCCACCCGACGCAGTGGAACGAGGACGGCGAGCCCGGCGATCACCACGGGATCGCAGGGCAGGTCCACCTGCAGGGGCCGGTGCTGTTCTCGCGCAAGCAGATCCGGTTCGGCTTCCGCAAGCCCGACGGCGAGAACGTGGTGCTGCACGAGCTGGCCCACGTGCTCGACATGGCCGACGGCGCGGCCGACGGGTCGCCGGACCGCTTCGCGTGGACTGCCGTGCCGGGCTGGGAGGACCTGGTCCGCACGCGGCTGAAGGCGGTGCGCCGGCAGAAGGGCGGGCCGCTGCGCGCCTACGCGGGCACCAACTCGGCGGAGCTGTTCGCGGTGGCGGTCGAGGTGTTCTTCGAGCAGCCGCTGCGCCTGCGCAAGCAGGACCCGCAGCTGTACGAGGCGCTGGCGAACCTGTTCAACCTCGACCCCGACACGGGGGCGCTGCGCCGGCCGCTGCCGGCCTGAGGCTGTCTCTTCGGTCAGCTGTTGTTGTGTTTCATGTTGTCCTTTCGGACATGGTCTTCATGACATGCCCGAAAGGACGTGGCTGTCAGAGCGGGGTGGCCGACAGCACGCGCACGGTGCAGACGGCGCCGGGGGTGGCGACCTCGAGGTGGAGGGGGCGGGGCTTGCCGTCCTCCATCGCGGCGAGGCGGACGGCGACGGTGCTGCGGAGGACGGTCGCAGGGGCGGCGAAGCCGATCACGTGCTGCTGGGCCTTCTCGCTGCTGTCGATGCCGTGGAGGATCGCGCGGGCGTCGGGCTGCTGGGGATCGCGGGTCAGCTCGACGGACAGGACGACCACGAAGCTCCGCGGCGAGGCATTGACGAACACGGGGCCCTCGACCGGGTGGTTGGGGTCCAGCGAGGGGTTGGAGAACACGACGTCGTACGCGCTCATGTCGGGGAGGATAGCGCCACTCGCCGCAGAGCTGCCGCCGCGAGGGCGTCGAGCACGTCGGGGTCGGTGGCGAGCGCGTCGCCGGCGAGCGCGATCTCGAGGCTCGCGTGCTCGCGCTGGACCCGGGCGACCAGCTCCGGGACGTCGCGCTTCAAGTGGCGCCCGCCGCCCGAGAGGAACACCGGCACGACGACGACGCGGCGCACGCCGCTCTCGCCGAGCCGCGCGATCACGTCGGCGAGCGCGGTGCCGTGCTCGAGGGTGGCGATGGCGATCGAGAGCGCCGGGGCGAGGACGCGCAGGCGCTCGGCGATCTGCTCGACCGGCCTGAGCCAGTCGGGATCGGGGCTGCCGTGGGCGAGGAGCGCCAGCGCCTGCGCGGGAGCCGGCGCGCTCACGACCGGGCGGCCCGCAGCTCGACGGCGAGGATGGCCTCGTGATCGCGGAGCCGCTGCAGGCACTCGTCGCTCGGCGCCTGCTCGAAGGTGATGGTGGCGCAGGCCGCCTCGCCGCCGGCGAAGATGGTGTTGCTCATGCCCTGGACGTTGACCCGCTCCTCGCGCAGCGCCTGGAGGATGCCGGCGAGCACGCCGACGCGGTCGAGGTGGCGGACGACGAGGCTGTAGCGAGCGACGCGCTCGTTGAGGTTGACGGCGTGGTGGACGATGCCGCGGGCGACGAAGCTCTCGATGATCCGCACCACCTCGTCGCTGATCGCCGACTCGGCCTGTTCGGTGGAGGCGCCGATGTGCGGGGTGGCGTAGACGTCGCCGAGGTCGCCGGCGATGTTCTTGAAGTCGGCCTGGCCGCCGGCCGGCTCGCCCTCGAAGACGTCGAGGCCGGCGCGCAGGCGGCCCGACCGCACGGCCTCGGCGAGGGCCTTGTCGTCGACGACGCCGCCGCGCGAGGTGTGGATCAGGGTGGAGCCCGGCCGCATGCGCGCGATCTGCTCGGCGCCGATGAGGTGATGGCAGGCCTTGGAGTACGGGACGTGGACGCTGACGATGTCGCTGGCGTCGAGGAGCGCGCCGAGGTCGGTGACCTGGACGGTGCCGTGCGCCTCGAGCACGTCGGGCGCGATCGGGCTGCGGGCGAAGGCGAGGATCTTGAGGCCGAAGGCGCGGGCGCGGATGGCGACCTCGCGGGCGATCATGCCGAAGCCGACGAGGCCGAGGGTCTGACCCTTGAGGCCGCGCGCCTTGCCGTACTTGCTCTTGTTCCAGGTGCCGTGGCGCAGCTCGAGGGTGGCGTCGACGATCCGCCGGTCGAGCGCGAGGATCAAACCCATGGCCAGCTCGGCCACTGCGATGGCGTTCTTGCCGGGACAGTTGGCGACGAAGATGCCGCGCCGGCTAGCGGCGGCGGTGTCGATGGTGTTGGTGCCGGCTCCGGCACGCACGACCAGCGAGAGCGGCGGCGAGGCGGCAAGGGCGGTCTCGCTGACGACCGTCGACCGGACGACCAAAATGTCGGCTCGGGTCTCGGCCAGGGCGGCCGGCAGCTGCTCGGCGCTCAGCTCCGGCCGGTACACGACCTCGCCCAGGCGACCTAAGACCTCACGACCACTCGAAGGAAACTTGTCGGCGATCAGCACCAGCATGGCGGCGATCCATACCACGCCCGGCGCGCGCTCCGTCGCGATCTCGCGCGCTCCTGCGGGCTGCGAGGCATGTTCCGAGATGAATGGTTTTTTGGATTAGTCCTCTGGTCTTGGTCGCCATCACTTGAAGTGATGGGCGACGTGGTGCCGGGGCGGTCGGCGGGGTGGTCGGTGAGGGGTCGCGCGGTGCGGCGCGACCGCGGTGGCGCGAGAGACTGGCGGTGTTTGCGAGATCTCGCTATGGGTCGCCGATGTCTCGCATGCGCCTCGAGTGGATCGCGATCGCCTCGCTGACGGCGTGTGGAGCGACGCCGACGGCCGACACCTCGGCGGGTCGGCCGGCGACGGCGAGTCCGGCCGCGCCGGTTGCCGCGAGCGAGCCGGCGATTGCCGAACCGACGGCTCCGCCGGTCGCGGCAGCCGTCCCGGCCGCGCCGCCGCCGCTGCCGACCGCGGCCGAGGCAGGGGAGTGCCCGGCAACCGACGATCGGGCCTACGGGATCCTGGTGTCGCCGCAGCGGCCGGCGGTCGGGCAACCGATGCGCGTCCTGGCGGCGACTCTGGCGGGCGAGGAGGCGCTGGCGCTGCGGGTCGACGGCGGGGCTGTACCTTCGGACATGCGCTTTTGGACAGGCGCTCCGGCGGCGGCGCTGGCGACGGTGACGCCGGACAAGCCGGGCGAGCTGGTGATCGTCGCGGGCCGCGGCGGGGTCGGCAAGGCCTGTCTCAAAGTGAAGGTGCGCGAGCGGGCCGGGCGCGACGCGCCGCCGCCGGCGAGCACGGCGGTGTGGCCGAGCCAGCGCGCGTGGGACAGCGGCGAGGAGGCGCTGTACTCGGCGTGGGTGCGGGCGCTGTTCCACGCCGAGCCGGGGGTCGACCTGGCGTACACGGCGCTCGATCAGGTGACGCGCGACCCGGCGCGCAACATCCTCCACGACGCGTACGCGTGGGGCGAGGACGCGGCCCCGCAGCAGGGCGGGCTGCACATGCGCCCCGACTGCGCCGACACGCCGTACTTCCTGCGCGCGTACTACAGCTGGAAGCGGGCGCTGCCGTTCGGATTCCGCGGCTGCTCGCGCGGCGGGCCGGGCAAGCCGCCGCGCTGCGGCGAGGCGACGTCGAACCTGGCGGTGCCGGGCGGCTCGGGGCCGCAGCCGGGGCAGCTCGGGGCGGTGCAACACTTCATGCGCCGCACTCTGGCGTGGGGGGTGCACACCGGCAACGGGCGGGTGGCGCTGGGCGACGAGCGCAGCGATCTGTATCCGGTGCGCCTCGATCGCCGCTCGCTGCGGCCGGGTACGGTCTACGCCGATCCGTACGGGCACATCCTGGTGCTGGTCGAGCTGTTCGCGGGCGAGGGAGGGCGCCCGGGGGTGCTGTACGCGGTCGACGGTCAGCCCGACGGCAGCATCACCCGCAAGCGGTTCTGGGAGGGCAACTTCCTGTGGAACCCGGACCCGCTGCTCGGCGGCTCGGGGTTCAAGAACTTCCGCCCGATAGCGATCCGCGACGGTGCGGCCACGCCGCTGAGCGACGCCGAGATCGCGGCCCACGCCGACTACGGCGACCTGTCCCAAGAGCAAGGTTCGCTGACTGCGCCGGCGTTCTACGATCGCATGGAGGCGATCGTCTCGCCGGGCACGCGCGACCCGGTCCTCGCGCTCGAGGAGGCGGTGGCGGCGCTGTTCGAGCAGGCCCGCGTGCGCGTGACGTCGGTCGGCAACGGCGACGCGTTCTTCAAGCAGAGCCCGGGGGCGACGATCGCGATGCCGGAGGGCTTCGCGGTGTTCGAGACGACGGGCTCGTGGGAGTCGTACTCGACGCCGGCGCGCGACCTGCGGCTGCTGATCGCGGTCGACGTGGTCCGCGGCTTCGCCGACAAGGTGCGGCGCCAGCCGGCGGTGTTCGCGGCGGAGCAGGACCTCGAGGGCGTCGTCCGCCGGCTCGAGGAGGCGCGCGACAAGCTGCTCGCAGATCCGAAGTTTCGCTTCGAGTACGTGCGCAGCGACGGCTCGAAGTGGCCGCTCGGGCTCGGCGAGCTGGTGACGCGCGCGCGTGCGCTCGAGGTCGCCTACAACCCCAACGACTGCCCGGAGTACCGCTGGGGCGCGCCCGCCGGCAGCGAGGAGGCCAAGACGTGTTCGCGGCGGGCGCCGAACGAGCAGCAGGCGAAGATGGAGCGCTATCGGGAGTGGTTCTCGGCGCGCAAGCGGCCGGCGCGCGGGACGTGAGCGGCGCGGAGGTCGGGCTCGACGATCGCGCCGCGGCGATCCGCGATCGCCGTCGTCGATGAAGATGATGGGACGCAGGTGATGCGCGGCGTCCGGACAGCTGGCCGGAGCTAGGCGGCGGCGTCGCGCGGCGGACGAACGACCAGGACGCTGCAGTGAGCGTGGTTGACGACGCGCGCGGCGGTGGTGCCGAGCAGGCGATCGAGGGTGTCGAAGCCGTGGCTGCCGATGACGATGAGGTCGGCGCCGACGGCGTCGGCGACCTCGCAGATCACTTGCGCGGGTCGGCCGAGGCGGACGTGGATCTCGCCGGGCAAGGCGACCGTGAGGGAGCCTCGCAGGTTGCGCAAATCCTGGTGCGCGAGCTCCACCAGGCGCGAGCCGAGCTCTTCGCCGCTGAGCGACCAGGCCTCGACGGGCATGCCGAGCGGGACGTTGACGGCCCGGCAGAGATCGAGGGCGGCGCCGTGGCTGGCGGCGAGCTCCGCGGCCTGGCGGAGGACGAGGTCGGTCCGCGAGGACCCGTCGAGGGCGGCGAGGATGCGGGTGTACATGCGCGGCGAATTTTAGATCGTCGGCGCGGGGATGTTCACCTTTTCCGTGCGGGCGGGAGAGCGTAGCCTCCCGCCCATGGTCGACCATTCCACCCCGGTTCGCGACGTGATGACGCCGGCCCCGATCACCATCGGCCGCGCCCAGACGCTGTCCGACGCGGCCCGGCGGATGCACGAGCACCACATCCGTCACCTGCCCGTGCTCGAGGGCGGGTACCTGTTCGGGGTCCTCAGCGAGCGGGACATCGACCTCGTCGAGAGCCTGCCGGACGTCGACCCCGACGCGGTCAAGGTCGAGGAGGCGATGACGCAGGACCCGTATCGCGTCGGCCCCGACGTGACGGTGGGAGAGGTGGTGCGGGAGATGGCCGCCCACAAGTATGGCTCGGCGGTGGTGATGCACGAGGGCCGCGTGGCCGGGATCTTCACCACGGTCGACGCCCTGAACCTGCTGGCCGCGGTCCTGGCGCCCGCCGCCGGGCCGCAAGCCAAGGGTGTATGATGCGCCCGGGCCGAGGTTCGGGGCGAACATGAGCGGGCTGATTCTCATCGTCGAAGACGAACGCGACCTGGTGGCGACCCTCGAGTACGCGCTCGATCGCGAGGGCTTTCGTACCCGGTCGGCCTACACGGGTCGGCAAGCGCTCGAGATCGCGGTCACCGAGCCGGCGCCCGACCTCGTGCTGCTCGACCTGATGCTGCCCGACATGTCCGGCACGCAGGTGTGCCAGCAGCTCCGCGCCGGCGAGCGCACGCGGGCGATGCCGGTGATCATGATGACGGCCAAGGCCGAAGAGGTCGATCGCGTGGTCGGCTTCGAGGTCGGCGCCGACGACTATGTGGTCAAGCCGTTCAGCCTGCGCGAGCTGATGCTGCGGATCCGCGCGGTGCTGCGGCGCAAGGCCCCGGCCGAGACGTCGCTGGCGCCGACGCCCTACGGCCGGCTGCGCGTCGACATGGACGGCCACCGCGTGTGGGTCGACGACGGCGAGGTCACGCTGACGGCGCTCGAGTTCCGCCTGCTGACGACGCTGATCGCCCGCCGCGGCCGGGTCCAGACCCGCGACGCGCTGCTCGCCGACGTGTGGGGCGTGCAGCCGGGACTGACGACGCGCACGGTCGACACCCACGTCCGTCGCCTGCGCAAGAAGCTCGGCGAGATCGCCGACTACGTGCAGACGCTGCGCGGCGTCGGCTATCGCTTCACGACCGACCTGCGCGCGGTCGAGGACGACGAACCGTGAGGCTCGACGTCCGCGGCAAGCTGTTCCTCGTCTCCGTCCTGCTGGTGCTGTCCGTCGTGCTCGTGGCCGGCGGCTATCTCGAGGGCCAGATCCGCGAGTGGGCCCACGGCCGCGCGGAGGCCGAGCTGCTGGCCCAGGCGCGGGTCGCCCGGGTCGCGCTGGCCTACGACAACGCCCCCGCCGACGCGGTCGCCGATCAGCTCGGCGCGGCCAGCGGGGCGCGGGTGACGATCATCGACCGCTCGGGCAAGGTGCTCGGCGACTCCGAGATCGCAGCGGACGAGCTGGCGACCGTCGACTCGCACAGCGACCGCCCCGAGGTCATGGCGGCGGTGGCCGAGGGCGAGGGCCGGGCGGTCCGCTACAGCGCGACGCTCGGCACCGACATGATGTACATCGCGGTGCCGTTCACGGCCGGCGCGGTGACCGGCACGGTCCGCATCGCCCGCCCGCTCGAGGAGATGGACGCGGCAGTGCGCCGCCTGCGGATCGCGCTCGGGATCGCCGGCCTGCTGAGCCTCGCCGGCGCGGTGGTGCTGAGCGGCCTGGCGTCGCACTTCCTGGCCCGCACGCTGCGCACGCTGGTCGAGGACGCCCGCCGGGCGGTCGACGGCGAGGAGCCGCGCGCGCCCACCGAGCCGAGCGACGAGCCGGGGATGATCGGCTCGCTCAACCGCATGGCGGCCGAGCTCGAGACGACGGTGGGGATGCTGGCCGCCGAGCGCAGCCGCTTCGAGGCGGTGCTCGAGAGCATGGACGAGGGCGTGGTCGCGGTCGATCAGGTGCAGAGCCTGACGCTGATCAACCGCGCGGCGCTGGGGCTGCTCAGCCTGTCGATCGAGCACGGCGGCTCGACGCTGGCCGAGCGGATCCCGATCCCCGCGCTGCACGAATTGGTGCAGCGGGCGCTGGCCGGCCAGCCGGAGCGCCGCGAGTTCGAGACCCGCACGACGCCGCCGCGGCAGGTGCTCGCGTACGCCTGCCCGCTGCGCAACCAGCAGGGCGCGGTGGTGGTGATGCACGACGTGACCGAGATCCGCCGGCTCGAGCGGGTCCGCCGCGACTTCGTCGCCAACGTGTCGCACGAGCTGCGCACGCCGGTGAGCATCATCCGCGCCAACGCCGAGACGCTGCTCGACGGGGCGATCGAGAAGCCCGAGGTGGCGCGCCGGTTCCTCGACGCCCAGCTCCGCAGCGCCGACCGCCTGGCCGCGTTGGTCGCCGACCTGCTCGAGATCTCGCGCATCGAGGCCGGGACCTACGAGATGAGCCCCGACGAGATCGAGCTCGAGCCGATCGTCGCCCACACCATCGACGAGGTCGAGCGCCTGGCCCAGGAGAAGCACATCGAGGTCACTTCGGATGTCCCCGAGGACATGACCGTGTGGGCAGACGAGCAGGCGCTCGAGCAGGTGCTGCTCAACCTGATCGACAACGCGGTCAAGTACACGCCGGCCGGCGGCAAGATCGTGGTGCGGGCCAAGAAGCGCGGCGACATGGTCCGCATCGAGGTCGAAGACAACGGCCCGGGCATCGAGGCCCGCCACCGCGCGCGGGTGTTCGAGCGCTTCTACCGGGTCGACAAGGGCCGCTCGCGCGAGGTCGGCGGCACCGGCCTGGGCCTGGCGATCGTGAAGCACCTGGCCGAGGCGATGGAGGGCCAGGTCGGCGTGGAGCCGGCCGAGCCGCAAGGGTCGCTGTTCTGGCTGACGCTGCCGGCGGCCTCGGACTGATCGGCTACGGCAGGCGGCAGACGCCGACGTCGGTGATGTCGAACCAGGGAGCGCACTCCTGGCCGACGCCGGGGCAGGTGTCGACGCCGAGCTCGCAGAACGGCTCGCAGCAGCCGGTGTCACCGACGCACTCGACGCCGGCGAACTCGGTCCACACGCACGCGAGGCCCTTGTCGCAGTCCGTCTCCGACGCGCACGGCTCGTGGAGCTGGCCGTCGAGCTCGGAGTCGTCGGGGAGGCACCAGTCCTCCCACGCGTAGATGTTCGGGACGCACAGCTCCTCGGGGTCAGGGCAGTCCTGCTTCAGTGGATCGCAGGTCGGCTGCTCGCACACGGTCAACTGCTCCCAGTATGTAGCGCAGTAGTAGCCGGGCGGACAGGTCAGCGCGTCGCCCGTGCCGGTGCACAGCGGGGCGCAGTGGTACTGCTCGTCGCCGTCGCCGTCCCAGCACATCGCGCCGACGTCGCAATTGTCGAGGCCGCTGACCGGACTCACTTCGAAGGTGCACGGCTCGCCGAGCGCGACCGGATCGGCGACGACGGGGAAACACCCTTCGGCGGTCCAGGTCGGAGTGCCGTCCGGGCTGTAGGGCACGCACTTCTGGCCGGCGGGGCAGTCTTGCGTCCAGATGTCACACTCCTGGGCCGGCAGGTCGACCGGCTCGATGAAGCCGCCAGTGCACACGACCTCGCACGGGAGGTCGGGCAGCGGCGGCAGCGACGACGTGTCCGGCGTGCCGGTGCCGGGGGTGGTGCCCGTGCTGGTAGTGGGTTCACCGCTCGTGGTGCTCGTGCTCGCGGCGCCGCTCGTGCTCGTGGCGTCGCCGGCGGTGGCGGACGTACCGCCCGCGGGCTGCGGCCCGCACGCGGCGAGCCAGGCGAGCGGGAGCCATCGCAGCGAAGGTCGCATGGCCTGTCTCAAAGGTCAGGGAATCAGCGCGTCGGCGAGGACGTCGAGCAGGGCGCTGTCCTGGGTGTCGCCGGCGAGCTCCCAGAACATCGCGCCGCCGAGGCCCTTGGCGGCGATGTAGTCGGTCTTGCGCTGCATCGACTCGGGGTCGTCGTAGGTGATGAAGAGGTCGTCGGCGGCGTCGTACAGCCACGGGACCTGAGCGTCGCCGTGCCAGAAGCGCTCGAGCTCGGGCTCGTAGTTGGCGACGATGTCGTGGTAGTCGACGATGCCGGGCTCCCAGGTGCCGGGGCCTGCGCCGCTGAAGGTCGAGTAGAGGCCGTCCTGGCCGCCGCTGGCGCCGGCGAAGCTGCGGCCGTAGAACGGCACGCCGAGCACGAGCTGATCGGGCGGGACGCCGGCGTCGAGGATCGCGGTGACGGCGGAGTCGTCGCTGAGGAGGGCGTTGTTCGGGTCGGGATCGTCGGCCGGGCTGTAGAGCGCGGCGTTGTGGGTGGTGGTGCCCATCCACGGGCCGGCGAAGTCGTAGGCCATGAGGTTGATCCAGTCGACGCTGGCGGCGATGCCCGGGAGGTCGAGGTTGGCGAGGTTGCCCGGGCCCGCCGGCGCGGCGATCGTCAGCAAGTACTCGGCCCCGTCCTCGGCCTCGGCGGCGTCGAGCTCGGCCCGCAGAGCGGCCAGCAGGGCGCTGTAGTGCTGGCCCTCCTGCGGCGAGGCGGGGAACTCCCAGTCGATGTCGACGCCGTCGAACCCGTAGTCGCGCATGAACTTCACGCACGAGGCGGCCAGCTTGGCCCGGCCTTGCTCGGTCGCCGCGGCAGGGGCGAAGTTGGTCGACCAGGTGTAGCCGCCGACCGAGATCAGGGTGCGCAGGTGGCCGTGCTGCTGCTTGAGCTTCTGCAGCTGGTTGAAGCTCCCCTTGAGCGGGGCGTTCGGATCGTCGCCGTCGTAGACCTTCTCGATGTCGGCGTAGCTGTCGCCGAGCACGCACTCGCCCTGGGCGCTGAGGTTGGCGAAGGCGTAGTTGACGTGGGTGAGCTTGTCGGCCGGGATCTCGCTGACGTGGTAGTCGCGGTCGTAGACGGCCCAGGCGGTGAAGTAACCGACGATCCGGCCGCTGCCGCGCACCGGGTCGCCGGTGGTCGTGGTCGTCGTGTCGTCGGTGGTGGTGCCGGGGCCGGTCGAGGTCGACACTGTGGTGCTGGTGGGCGGATCGCCGGTGGTCGAGGTGACTGTCCCGGTCGGCTCGCCGCTGTCGCTGTCGGTCGCGGTGCCGGTCGGGCCGGCGGTCGTGTCGGTGGTGCCAGGATCGGTCGCGGCGGTCGAGGCGTCGCTGGTCGGGCCCGCGCCTGTCGAATCGGACATGGTCGAATCGCCCTGTCCTCCAGGACATGCGACGACGAGCGCGGCGGTCAACAGGAGCGCGGGAGCGGGGCGGGGTGCGAGCGACGACGTCATGGCGGGTGCTGCCATCTTGGCGGCACCCGCGGCCGGAGATCGAGGACAAAGCGAGCGCGGGGGCGCGCGAGGGCGCTCGCCCCCGAACGCCGGGCTCAGCCGATGAAGCAGCCGTACTCGATCTGCACCACGCCGGTCTCCTTGTAGTACTCGCACGCGTCGCCGCAGAGGATGATCGCGTCGCGGTCGGGCGTGGTGTACTTCCAGCCGGCCTCGTCGTCGCAGTTGGCGACCTGCGTGTCCTGACCCTCGTAGACCTGCTGGTCCGCGTCGCCGTCGCTGCCGACCTCGACGCGCTGGATGTAGAACATCTTCGGGACCGGCTCGCCGAGCTTGATCTCGCACGAGACGACCTGCTGCGTGATCGAGTTGAGCGCGGCCTGCAGCTCGGTCTGGTTGAGCGCGTTGTAGAACTTCTCCTCGCCGGGCCGGGCGGTGCCGCCGAGCTCGGCCAGCTCGTTGAGCTTCTCGTAGGTGTTGGTGTTGTCGGGGTTGCCGTCGACCACCGTCGGCGAGAACACGTCCTCGATGTCGATGCCGATGACGTAGGTCGGGAAGCCCATCGCCGCCGCCTCGGCGACGACCATTGGCAGGTTGTCGTCGTAGGCGTTGAACAGCTCGGGCGTCATCGTGCCCTTCTTGCAGTTGGCGGCGCCGTCGGTGACGAGGATGATGAACTTCGGCTCGTCGTCCTGCAGGCTGGCGAGCTCGTCGAGCGCGACCTGGATGCCGGCGGCGGCCGGGGTGCCGCCGGCGATCGTCATGGTGTCGGCCGGCGGCAAGGCGCCGAGGATCGCGGCGCCGCTCTGCGGGCCGATCGGAACCAGCGGATCGGCGTCGACCGGGCAGGCGGCCGGGCCGTAGGAGCCGGTGGCGGTGAGCGACGGGAACAGCACCGCGCCGAAGTTGATCACGTTGTCGAGGCCGGCGAAGATCGACTCGACCACCGAGTGGAGGCTCATCCAGCGGGTGATGTCGGGCGTGTTGGGATCGGCGTCGTGATCCCAGAAGCCGGACTCCTCGGAGATCATCGAGCCCGACTTGTCGAGCACGAGCACGACCCGCGGGATGACGGGCTCGATCTCCATCGGCACGAACTCGTCACACACGAGCGGACCGTCCTCGGTGGTGGTCCCGGTGTCGGGCCCGGTGCTGGTCGGCGCTACGGTGGTCGGCGCGTCCGGCTCGGTGGTGCCGGTGGTGGTGCCGGTCGGCGGAGGCAGCTCGATGCCGGTCGTGCCGGGGGTCGAGTTGGCTCCCGCGGTGTCGTTGTCTTCGCCAGGGCACGCGCTCAGGAGCGCGACGGAAGCTACGGTTACGAACAGAGGGCGCTGCATGCCGGGGCAGTACCCGCGGTCGGGCTTTCAATTGGGGCGGCGAAAAAAGACGCTAAGCCAAGCCAAGAGGCGACCGCGACGGGTCCGGAGCGCGCGCGCCCTCGCTCGCCCGGACCCGCGCGGCGCCGAACTCTAGGGGATGAAGCAGCCGTACTCGATCTCGATGAGCCCGGTGGCCTTGTAGTGCTCGCAAGCGGCGCCGCACAGGAGGATCGCGTCGCGCGCCGGCGACGTGTACTGCCAGCCGCTCTCGCTGCCGCAATCGCCGACCTGGGTGTCCTGGCCGTCGTACTCCTGCGGGTCGGGCTCGTCGCCGATCTCGACGCGCTGGATGTAGAAGTGGTCGGGGACGGGCTTGCCGAGGCCGATCTCGCACGAGACGACGACGCCGGTGATCGCCATCAAGGCGGCCTGCAGCTCCTGCTCGTTGGTGGCGTTGTAGAACTTCTCGTCGCCCGGCCGCGCAGTGCCGGCGATCTCGGCCAGCTCGTTGAGCTTCTCGTAGGGGTTGATGCCGTCAGGGTTGCCGTCCTGCAGCACCGGGGTGAGCGCGTTCGAGATGTCGATGCCGACGACGTGGGTCTGATAGCCGGCGGCGCGCGCGTCGGCGACGGTGGTGGAGAGGCGGTCGTCGTAGTCGTCGAACAGGCGCTCGTTGCCGGGGTCGCAGTTGGCGGCGCCGTCGGTGATGAAGATGATGAATTTCGGCTCGTCGCCCTCGAGGCTGTCGAGCGCGTTGACGGCCGCCAGGATGCCGTCGGTCGAGGGCGTACCGCCGGCGATCGTGGTGGTGTCGCCCGGCGGGATGGCGTCCAGGATCGCGGCGCCCGCCTGCGGCCCGACCGGCACCAGCAGATCGGAGCCGACGACGCAGGCGTCGATGGTGGGCTTCGCCTTCGCCGCGAGCGAGGGGAACAGGACTGCGCCAAATTCGACGACGCTGTCGAGGCCGCCGACCATCGACTCGACGACGGCGCGCAGGCTCGACCAGCGCGTGACCGCGGCGGTGGCAGGATCGCCGTCGTGGTCCCACTCGAACAGCATCGAGCCCGACTTGTCGAGCACCAGGACGACCCGCGGGACCAGCGGCTCGGGCTTCACCGGGATGAAGTCGTCGCATTTGAGCGGCCCGTCGTCGCCGGTGGTGCTGCTGCTGGTGCTCGTCGGATCGGGCTCGTCCTGGGTGGTGGTCCCCGGTTCGCCCGTGCTGGTACTGTCGTCCAGCGTGGTCGGTGGCAGGATGCTGGTCATCACCTCCGACGCGGCGTCGCTGTCGCTGTCGGCCTTGCCGTCAGGACAGGCGGATAGGAGGAGCGCAAACCAAGCCATGGATAGGAGTGAGCGCGGCATGATCGGGCAGTACCCGCCGCCTCACGATCAATTGCGGGTCGCGTGTCGATCGCTACGGGCAGCCGAAGCGCAGCCGGGCGATCGCGCCCGCGTGTAGGCGAGCGCAGGCGTCGGGACACAGCTCGAGCGCGAGGTGGTTGTCGTCGCGCCAGCGCCACGCCTGCTCGTCGGTGCAGTCCGGATCGGCGCGGTGCATGCGACCGTCGACGTCGAGGGCGACGAGGTCAGGGTAGTCGGGGGCAGCGTCGATGCGGATCCGGCAAGCATCGACCTCGTCGGCGAGGGGCGCCAGGCGCTCACGCAGGCCGGCGATGACCTCGGGCACTGCGGCGCTGTCGCGCAGATGGAGGTAGTGCTCGGGACCCGCCTGCGCGGCGCCGCCGGCCAGCGCGAGCGCGTTGAAGTACTCGTGCGGGTTGACGTCGTCGATCATGCTGTCGCCGGCGGCGGGCGGGGCCATCACGTCCATGACGCTGATGCCGACGACGATGGTGGGGATGCCGGCGGCGAAGCTCTGCTCGACCAGCGGGTGGACCTCGACGTCGAGCTTCTCGGCGAAGTCCGAGCTGATCTGCGGCTTGGCGGTGCAGTTGGGCGGGTTGTCGCTGACGAGGACGATCGCGCGGGCGCGCACCGGGCCGCCCTCGCTCGCCTCGAACAGGTTCGACCAGGCCTCGCGCAGCGGGTTCTCGCCGATCGGCGGCGACGAGATGTCCTCGGGGACAGCCGCCAGGATCGCGGCGGCGGCATCCGCGGCGTCGAACGGGACGCGCGAGTTGTCGTTGAGGTTGCAGATGCCCTGCTCGGAGATCAAGGTCGGGGTGGGGAACACGACGGCGGCGAAGTCGACGCGGTCGGCGAACTCGGGCACGACCGCGTGGACGAGCTGGTGGACGCCGTCCCAGCGCGACGGGCCGGGCGGGTCGTCGGCCTGGGCGCAGCGCTCGCGCTCCTCGGGGTCGTCGAGGCAGCGGCGCATCGACTTCGAGTGGTCGAGCAACCAGGCGACCTGCGGCCGCAGCGCGGGCAGGTCGATCGTCATGCCGCTGCAGCGGCGCTCGCGGGCGCACACGCCGTCGGCCTGGCACGGCAGGCCGGGGCCGCAGTCGGCGTCCGCCTCGCAGCGCTCGCCCCACAGCGCCTGTCCCTCGAAACATGACCCGAGGACCAGGGCGGCCGCGAAGCCGACGAGGGCCGCGCGCGCCATCAGTGGCCCTTCCAGGTGCGGCGCTTGCCGGTGTCGAGGTGGACGAACTGGCTGACGGGGTAGTAGCCGACGCCGCCCTTCCACCGCTTGAGCGCGTACTTGTACAGCTTGTCGGCCTTGACCCCGACCAGCGCGAAGTCGATCGCCTGGCTGCGCGCGTGCTGGCTGTCGCGCGCGGCCTCGCGGCCCTTCTTGGTCAGCATGAGGTTGAATTTGGGGTGGCGGAAGCCGCTGATGACGTGGATCTCGCGGGCGCCGAAGTGGTCGGCCGCCGCGACGACGCCGGCGATCAGCTCGGCCGGGTGGCTGGCCAGCTCGTCGGTGAAGCGGCAGCGGAAGAACCGCGCCAGCGCGCCCTCGGGGTGCGGGCCCCGCAGCGGCATGACCTCGAGGGTGTGCAGGTGGCGGGCGAACAGCACCCGCTCAGCCTCGGCGCCGGCGCGCGGCGAGTCGCGGCAAGCCGGGTCGATGAGACATGTGCCATCGGACATGTCCTTCGGGCAACACGCGCGCCGGGCCGGCGGCGGGGCCCGCTTGGCCGCGAGGTAGGCGGCCTTCTTGTCGTCCTCGTGCTCGCCCGTCGGAGCGGCGGCAGGGCCGGGAGCGACGAGCGCGGCGACGAGGAGGGCGACCAGCACCCGCACAGTCTAGTGCCGCGAGCGGGGCATTTCGAGTCGCGCCGGGACGAGACGCGGCCGGAGCGGCTCGAAAAGGCCCGGATGCGGGCCTTTCGACCGTCACCGGCGCTGCGAGAGCGGCTCTAGCGCGCGTCGCCGGGGAAGCGCGCGACCTCGACGTAGGCCCCGGGGCCGACGTCGCGCACGCGGCGGAACAGCACGGCGCCGCCGATCTCGTGCTCCTGCGCGTCGACGACCAGGTAGTCGACCGGATAGCCGGCGGCCAGCGCCGCGGCCTCGTCCTCGGCGGAGAAGTAGGCGCCGACCCGCGGGTGCGAGTGGTAGATGATCGTCGGCGGGTCGTCGCCGTCGAACGCGCGCGTGAAGTCCATCAGCTCGCGGCCGCCGAAGTTGTAGCCGTTGGCCGAGGTGCGCGGGTAGGTCTCGGGGTCCATCGCGTGCAGCTTGTCCATGAAGTTCTTGCACGGATAAAGCTGCATGTCGGCGCCGCGGCCCTTGAGGTAGCCGCAGCACTCGCCCGGAAACTCGGCCCGCGACTGGGCGTAGATCCGGGCCAGCAGCGCGGCGGGGATGGCGAATTCGGAGGCTGGCGTTTCGGACATGTCCTTCACCACAGGTAGCGCTTCTCCCAGCGCAGCGGGACGAAGTAGCGGTCGCCGCGGTCGCACAGGATGGTGACGACCACGCCGCGGCGGCCCTCGGCGGACAGCTGCTTGGCGACCCGCAGCGCGCCAGCGACGTTGCCGCCGGAGGAGTGACCGACGAACAGGCCCTCCTCCTTGGCGAGCCGCTCGGCCATGTCCCAGCCCTCTTCGGTCGGCATCCAGATGGTGTCGTCGAGCACGCTCGCGTCGTAGATCGCCGGCACGATGCTCGAGGGCAGGTGCTTCATGCCCTCGAGGCCGTGCATGGCGTCGTCGGGCTGGATGGCGATGCAGCGGATCGCCGGGTCGAGCTCGTGTAGCCGCCGCGAAGTACCGACGACGGTGCCGCTGGTGCCGATGCCGGTGACGAAGTGCGTGACGCGGCCACCGGTCTGCTGCCAGATCTCGGGCGCGGTCGTGTGGTAGTGCGCCAGCGGGTTGTTGGGGTTCTTGTACTGGTCGGCGTAGTGCCAGCGATCGGGCTCGCGCTCGACGAGCTCGTGCGCCAGGACGATCGCGCCGTCGCTGCCCTCCATCGGGCTGCTGTAGACGATCTCGACCCCGTAGGCGGTGGTGACCTGCTTGCGCGGGGCGCTGACGTTCTCGGGCATCACCAGGGTGACGGGCACGCCGAGCGCGGCGCCGACCATGGCGTAGGCGATGCCGGTGTTGCCGCTGGTGCTGTCGATCAGGCGCACGCCCGGGCGCAGCAGGCCGCGCTCCAGGGCGTCGCGGACGATCCGCAGGGCGGCGCGATCCTTGACCGAGCCGGCCGGGTTGCAGAACTCGCACTTGGCCCAGATCTCGACGCCGGGCGCGTCGCGCTCGATGTGGTGCAGCCGCACCAGCGGGGTGTTGCCGACGAGGTCGACGATGCTGTCCGTTCGGACAGCTCGCGCGGGACGCAGGTCGCCGAGGAGTTGTTCGCGGCCGGTGGGCAGCATGTGGCGTGGACGCTCAGCCGCCGGCGATCGCGGGGACGATGCTGATCTCGTCGCTGGCCTTGACCGCGGTGGCGAGGTTGTCGAGGAAGCGGATGTCGTCCTCTCCGACGAACACGTTGACGAACCGCCGCACCTTGCCGGCCTCGTCGCAGATCCGCTCCTTGATGCCCGGGTAGCTCTGCTCGAGGCCGTCGAGCACGCTGCCGACGGTCTCGCCGTCGATCGTGACCTCTTCGCGGCCTTGGGTGTACTTGCGCAGGGGAGTGGGGATCCGGACGTTGGGCATGACGGTGTGTTCAGTATAGTGAACAGAGCTGTCAGCGACTGCAAGCCGCTCCCGCCGCCGTGGCGCAGGCCGGCCCCAGCGGGCCGCGGACGGGCGCAGGCGCGTGAGGATCACAGCCGGGACAACCCGCGCGTCGGGCGGGGCGGATCTGCTGCGGGCGGAGCTCGCGGAGGTCGAGGGCGACGAGCGTGCCGGCGACGTCCTGAGCCGCGTCGAGGGCGACCGCGAGGTGAGCCATCATGAAGCCGAGCGCACCAGCGGCGGCGCCGAGCACGCCGACGGCGGCGCACGACGGCGCGAGCTCGGCCGGCGGCGCGGCCTCGAAGACGCAGCGGAAGCACGCGCCGGCGCCGTGACGCACTGCCATCGCCTGACCGCCCCAGCGCTGGACGCCGCCGATGACGAGGTCGAGGTGGTGCTCGCCGCACAGGTCGTGGACGAGGAACTTGAGGTCGGGCTGGTCGCTGCACTCGAGGACGACGGTGTCCGCCGGCTGGGCCGCGAGCAGCGATGAGAGCGTGCGCTCGTCGAGTCGGAGGGGGATCGGCTCGACCTGCAGCCGCGGATCCAGAGCGCGCAAGCGACGAGCCGCCGCCTCGACCTTGGGCGCACCGACGTCGCCGAGGTCGTAGAGGACCTGGCGGTGCAGGTTGGTGGCGTCGACGTCGTCGCAGTCGACGATGGCGATGTGGCGCGCCCCGGCGCCGACGAGGCCGAGCAAAGCAGGGCAGCCGAGGCCGCCGGCGCCGAGCACGAGGAAGCGACCGCCGGCCATCGGGCCTCAGGCGCCGGCTGCTGCGGCGAACTGCTCGTCGAGCGAGAAGTAGCGCTCGCCGGTGTCACACAGGATCGTGACGACGTCCTTGCCCGGCCCGAGCTCGGCCGCGAGCTCGAGCGCGGCGACCATCGCCGCGCCGGCCGAGATGCCGACGAGCAGGCCCTCCTCGCGGGCGAGCCGCTGCTTCATGCGGAACGCCTCGTCATCGCGGATCCGGGCCACGCGGTCGAACACGGACGTGTTGAGCACGGGCGGGACGAAGCCGGCGCCGATGCCCTGGATCTTGTGCGGGCCGGGAGCGTCGCCGCTGAGCACCGCGCTGCGATCGGGCTCGACCGCGACGATGACGACGTCGGGCCAGCGGGCGCGCAAGACCTCGCCGACGCCGGTGAGCGTGCCGCCCGTGCCGACCGCGGCGACGAAGCCGTCGACGCGGCGATCGCCGAGCTGGGCCATCAGCTCGAGCGCGGTGGTCCGGCGGTGCATCTCCGGGTTGGCCGGGTTCTCGAACTGGTGGAGCATGACGTGACCTGGCCTTTGGCACAGCTCACGCGCCCGCGCGACGGCACCCTCCATCCACTCGACCTCGGGGGTCAGCACGATCTCGGCGCCGTAGGCCTTGAGCAGGTTGCGGCGCTCGAGGCTCATGCTCTCGGGCATGGTCAGGATCAGCCGGTAGCCCTTGACCGCGGCGACGAGCGCGAGGCCGATGCCGGTGTTGCCGCTGGTCGGCTCGACGAGGACGCTCTCGCCGGGACGGATCTGGCCGCGAGCCTCGGCGGCCTCGATCATCGCCAGGGCGATGCGGTCCTTGACCGAGCCGCCCGGGTTCAACATCTCGCACTTGCCCCACACGGTGGCGTGGGCGTCGCCGGCGTGGAGCTTGCGGATCCGGACCAGCGGCGTGTTGCCGATCAGGCTCAGGATGTCGTCGACACAGACCGGCGGCATGCGGACAAGGGGCGGATCAAATGATGAAGTCCGCGGAGCGGCGACGGAAGCTGTCGCGCGCCTCGCCGAGCAGCTGCTCGAGGCTGAGCTGGCCGACCGCCGCTTCGAAGCGGGCGTCGACCGAGCGCTCGACGATCCGCGTGATCTCGTCCTGCGGATCGCCGGTCACGGGGCCGCTGCTGGTTGGGGTCGACAGCGCCTGAAGCACCTCGGCGATCGAAATGTCAGCGGCCGGACGGGCCAACTTGTAGCCGCCGCGCGGACCGCGCTTGCCCACCACGAAGCCGGCCTTGCGCAGCTCGCCGATGATTTCCTCCAAATACCGCGAGGGAATCGCCTGTTGCTCCGCGATGACGTGGGCCGAGGCGTATCCACGGTGAGCGACATGGCAAAGGGCGCGCAGGCCGTATCGGGCTTTGGTCGTAAGCTGCATTTTCCGGTGAGCCTCGATGAAAAATCTGGCCCCGGACTTTGCCACAACTTCGCCGCGTCCGTCACCGAATTCTCGCGGGAAAACAGTGGTGCAGGGACCCCGCCGGCACACCTTTTCACCGTTTAAAATTCGGGGAATTGGCGGGCGCCCGCGCGCAGAATGGGTCTGCGCTGGCCTCATGGGCAAATGAGCGAAATCGCTCGGCCGGTCGGGGAGATCCGCGGGGCTCAACCGGGATCCGCCCTGCGCGGCCCCCGCGTAAACGCGCAGTGGGCGCGACGGCTTCGAACGAGACTTCTCTCGAGCGGGCCCGGCGGCGATCGCCGTTGACAGCGAGGGCGCGGAGATACTACCCACCCGACGCCCATGGATGTCTCCGAACTCCGCAAGAACGCAAAGGTCCAGCTCGACGGCCACCCCTACGTCGTCGTCGAATTCTTGTTCGTCAAGCCGGGCAAGGGGCAGGGGCTCTACAAGTGTAAGCTCAAGAACATGATCACCGGCGCGGTCCTCGACCGGACCTGGCGCTCGGGCGAGAAGTTCGACCCGGCCAACGTCGAGTCGCGCAAGATGCAGTACCTGTTCAAGGACCAGAACGGGTACACCTTCATGGACAACGAGAGCTACGAGCAGGTCGCGCTCGCCGAGGAGATCGTCAGCGACGACTCGGCCTTCCTGCTCGACCAGATCTCGGTCGACGTCCTCTTCTACAACGACCGCCCGGTCGGCGTGACGCTGCCCAGCCACATCGTCATGACCATCACCGAGTGCGAGCCGGGCGTGAAGGGCGACACCGCGACCAACGCGACCAAGAGCGCGTCCGTCGAGACCGGCCACAAGATCCAGGTCCCGCTGTTCATCCGCGAGGGTGACAAGGTCAAGATCGACACCCGCACCGGCGCCTACGTCGAGCGCATCAACACCTAGTCGATGGCGGCCGAGCTCGGCGGGCTGGCCTGGCCCGCCCGCGTGCAAATCTGGGACGCCGCGCTGGCCGCCGTGCGCGGCTATTTTCGCGACCAGGGCCTGCGTGAAGTGAGCACCCCGGTGCGCGTGCCGGCCGTCGCGGTCGAGCCGTTCATCGACCCGATCGCCGCGCCGCCAGGCCTCTTGGCGACCAGCCCCGAGCTGGCGATGAAGCGGCTGCTCGTGCGCGGCAGCGGGCCGATCTTCCAGATCGCGCACGTGTTCCGCCGCGCCGAGATCGGCGAGCGTCACAGCGAGGAGTTCCATCTCGTCGAGTGGTACCGCCTCGGCGCCGACCTCGATCCGCTGCTCGCCGACGTCGAGGCGCTCGTCGCCCGCGTGTTCGCTGCGACAGGTTCGAACGGACATGTCCCGAAGACCTGGCAGCGCGCGCGCTTCCTCGAGGTCGTGACCGCGACCTGCGGCGCGGCGCTGCGCGGCGACGAAGACCCGGGGCAGCTGCTCGCCGCGCTGCCGCCGGCGCTTGCCGACGAGGTCGCGCGAGCGGCGGACATGAGCGCCGGCGCCGAGCCGCGCGCGCGGACGCTGCTCGCCTGGACCGCGTTCTTCACTGCCTGGTCGGACATGTTCTTCGAGACATGGCTGAAAGGACATGATGGCACGCACCTGGTCGACTTCCCGGCGCCGCTGGCCGCGCTGGCGATCACCGACCCCGGCCGGCCGTGGCTGGCGCGGCGGGCCGAGTGCCACGTCGGCGGGCTGGAGATCGCCAATGGCTACGTCGAGCTGCGCGACGCCGAGGAGCAGCGGCGCCGGTTCGCCGCGGTCAACGAGCTGCGGCGGGTCCACGGAGCGCCGGCGCTTCCGATCGACGAGGACTTCCTGGCCGAGCTGCCGGGGCTGCCGCCCTGCGCCGGGATCGCTCTCGGCCTCGACCGCCTGATCACCCTCGCAGCCTGCCGCACGCGCCTCTCCGACGTCTCGCTCGCCCTTGCCGGTGGGTGAGAAGACCCGATGCAGAAGGGGCTCGGGCGATCCACGGCCGCGACCCGGCAGGCGGTGAGGCAGGGCGCCGCCGCCGACCCGACCCACCGGCGAGAACCGACGCCCGCGGCCCTGGACGGTGGTACGGCGCCACGGTGCGGCGCGCGCTGGACGGATGGCTAGGGCGAACGAAGATCGGCGGATCGGACCGAGTTCGGACGCCCCACCGTGCAAACCGCCTCGCACGGGCGTCGTGGGCTTGCGGCCCCGCCGCCCGCACTCAAGGTCGCCGCAACGGCCGCGCTCGGAACCGCGGGGCGTCTTGAACTCCCCTCACATCTCTGTACACTGGCGCTCTCCATGCGTCCGATTCTCGCCGCAGTTGCCGCGTGTGCCCTGTTCCTGGCGCCCGGCTGCACCAAGATCGCCGCGCGCGACTTCATCCGCGAAGGAAACAACTTCTACGCCAACGGTCAGTATCGCGAGGCGATCGAGAAGTACAACGAGGCCGAGAAGCTGGAGCCCGACCTGGTCACGCTGTTCTGGAACCGCGCGTGCGCGGCCGAGAGCATCGTCCTGAAGATCAAGGATCCGAACCAGCTCGCCGACCGCAAGGTCTTCACCGACCTCGCGCTGTCCGACTTCAAGACGTGGCTCGACCGCGCCGGCAACGAAGTGACCGATGCCGACCGCGAGGCGTACCTCAACCACCGGCTCGCGCTGCTCGACGCTGACGAGCGCTGCGACGACCTGCTGTCGTACTTCCTCGAGAGGCACAACCAGGAGCCGAAGGAAGAGGGCTGGTACACGCGCATCGCCAAGCAGTACGAGACGTGCGGGCGCACCAAGGACGCCGACGAGTGGTTCGTCAAGCGCACGGTCGACTTCCCGACCAGCGTGCGCGCCTACCTGGCGCTGGCGATCCGCAAGCTCGAGCGGCTCTATCCGGAGCCCGACAGCGGCGTGCAGTACAACGCCAACTTGTCGGAAGAGGAGCGCCTGGCGCTCGCCAACGAGGCGATCGCCCTCCTCGACAAGGCGACGATGATCGACCACAAGTTCATCGAGGCGTACATCTATCGATCGATCGCGTACACCCAGCGGCAGCTGGCGCGCCGGTACGGCGACGATCCGACGCAGAACACCGCCAACGAGAACCTCAACATGATCCTCGCGCGCGAGGACGGCCTGTCGGCGTGGCGGCAGCAGAAAGCCATCTGCGACATCAAGGTCGAGCCCGAGTGCCCGACCGACAAGGTGCCGGAGGGCCCGTGCTGCATGCTGGCGCCGCGCCCGATCTCCCTCGAAGAGGAAGCGTCCGACGCCGAGCGCAAGAAGGCGATCGAAGAGGAGATCCGATTGCTCGAGAGCGGCGGCGAACCGGAGCCGGTCAAGGGCAAGGGCAAGAAGGGCAAGGGGCAGGGGAGCAAGTAGCCGCAGCGCCCGCCTCTGGCGCGGGCGTTCGGGGCCAGTGAGACCGCACCATGTTTGAACACTATCTCACGTACCAAAACTCCGACCCCAAGCGTCAGCGCCGGATAGCGATCGCTTCGGTCGTGTCGGGCACGCTCACCTTCTCCGGCATCATCTTCGTCTGGGCCGCGAACAAGATGAACATCACCAAGGTGGACCCGCCGACGGTCCAGTTCTTGATGGTGCAGATGAGCGCCGAGGAGGCGGCACCGCCACCGCCGCCGCCGCCGCCGCCGGCCGCTGCCGAGACGCAGGAAGAAGAAGAGAAGGAAGAGATCCCCGAGGAGGATGTCCCGGAGGAGATCGTCCAGCCGAAGGAGACGCCCGACAAGGTGCCCGACGTGAAGAAGTCGGCGGGCGGCGCCAAGACCAACGCGGTGCCCGGCGGCGTGCCCGGCGGTGTGCCCGGCGGTGTGCCCGGCGGCGTGCTGGGTGGCGTCCTCGGCGGTCAGCTCGGCGGTCAGCTCGGCGGCGTGGCGACCAAGCGGGACGTGACCCAGGCGACGGCGCCGAAGCCGATCGCGGTGGTCATGGGCAACGCGATCTACAAGCCCGACCCCGAGGCCAACAAGCTCGCCGCGACCAAGGCCGGCATGTTCGACAAGCGGCCCGGCACCGTCTCGGTGTTCTTCTGCGTCGACGTCGACGGCAAGACCGCCGACGTGAAGCTCAAGAAGAAGTTCCCCCACAACGACCCCAAGGTCGACGAAATCTGCCGCGATACGGTCAAGAAGTGGCGCTTCAAGCCCTTCATGGTCGGCGGCAAGGCGACCAAGGTGTGCTCCGAGGTCGACTTCAACATCAAGTTCAACTGACTTCACGGCCCTCCGGGCCTGCTCGCCACACGGCCCCATCCGGGGCCTGCTCGGGCCCTTCGGGCTGCTTCGACGGCTCTCGACCTTCCTCCGTTTCCCGGCCCAGCCATTCGACTTCCGGC
The DNA here is from genome assembly GCF_026626745.1 of Nannocystis sp. RBIL2. Taxonomy (GTDB): domain Bacteria; phylum Myxococcota_A; class Polyangia; order Nannocystales; family Nannocystaceae; genus Nannocystis. The sequence goes on along the minus strand of NZ_JAPNJW010000001.1, from coordinate 295,021 downwards.
CTCGCGGTCACAGGCCGCCGGCCTCGAAAAGACCCCACTGCACGGCCCCTTGGGCCTGATCCACCGCACGGCCTTCAGGCCCTCAGCCGACCCCAACGAGAAGACAGGCATCCGACATGGAGCTCATGGACATCACCACGCTACTCGCCAACACCGGCGGAACGGACTTCTCCCTCGCAGGCATGTGGGAGCAGATGGGCATCTTCGCCAAGGTCATCTTGGTGTTGCTCCTGCTCATGTTCCTGCTGTCTCTGGCGATCGTGCTGGAGCGCCTGCGGGCTTACTCGCGGTCGCGGCGGCACTCGATCCAGTACATCATGCTGCTGCGCAACTTCTTGCAGGAGCGCAAGCTGCAAGAGGCGGTCGCGGCGGCGCAGACCCACGGCGACAGCCCGCTGGCGAAGGTCGTGGGCGCGGGCCTGAACGAGTACATCAAGGGCATGGAGGCCCTCAACGAGGAGGGTCCCGAGGACGTCGGAGACTTCGACCTCGTCGACGCGGTCAACCGCCAGCTGGAGCGCGCCAAGGAGCGTGAGACGGCCAACCTCAAGCGCGGCCTGACCTCGCTGGCGACGGTCGGCACGACGGCGCCGTTCGTCGGCCTCCTCGGCACCGTGGTCGGCATCATCAACTCGTTCCAGGGCATCTCGTCCGACGGCGGCGGCGGTCTGTCGTCGGTCGCGGGCGGGATCTCCGAGGCCCTCGTCGCCACCGCCGTGGGCCTCCTCGTCGCCATCCCGGCGGTCGTGATGTTCAACTCCTTCAACGCGCGGGTCGAGGGCTTCCAGATCGACATGAACGACGTGGCGTCGGAGCTGATCGACTTCGTCCTCAAGGAAGGGCGCTACCCCTGATGTCCGCTTCCACGAGCTCGCGCCGTGGCGGCAAGGGCGGCAAGCACCGCCGACACGTCGCGTACAAGAGCGACCACGGCATCCAGCCGGCGCAGGCCAATAGCGACATCAACGTCACCCCGCTGGTCGACGTCTGTCTGGTGCTGCTCATCATCTTCATGGTGGTGACGCCGATGCTCGGGCGTGGCGTCGCGGTCCAGCTGCCGACGCTGAGCACTGCGACGATGCACAAGGAGGGCGACCAGGTGTTCGTCTCGGTCAACGACGACGGGGCCTGGGTCGAGACGGACATGTACACGGAGAAGGAGCCGTTCCTCGCCCGCCTCGACGAGGACCTCAAGATCGCCTCGGGCAAGGCGCTGGCCAACGACTACAAGGGCCCGATCCTGTTCGTCAAAGGCGACAAGGGCACCCAGTGGGGCCGGGTCAAGACGGTCATGGAGTGGATCACGGGTAGCAACGTCCAGATGCAGGACGTGGCCCTCGTGGTCGAGGTCGCCAATCAGTCCGGACCTGCGACCTGAGGGTCTGTGATGTCGCGGCCGGTCGAGCGGCCGGGCCGCACCGACCCGGCGCTGTCGGCCCCACGTCACCGACCTTCACATCACGACCTCCCCGCGTCCGAACTCAGTCCGAACCAAACCCCGCCCAAACCCTGCGGCGCGCCCCTCCCCGAGGCGCGCCGCTTGCGTTTTTCCTATACCTCCGCGGCAAACGGCGGTAGGCTAACAACAGCGCGAGCCCCCGGCGGCTGCGAAGGATCGCCTCATGAGCATGTCAGCAGGCGGCTCCAAAAAGGGAGCCCAGAGCGATATCAACGTCACCCCTCTCGTCGACGTCTGTCTCGTGCTGCTCATCATCTTCATGGTGATGCTGCCGAAGAACGTGCCCGAGCTCTCGGTCAAGGTGCCGCCCGAGAGCAAGACGCGGCAGAAGCCGCAGCCTGAGAGTGAGAACCTCGTCCTCGGTCTGACGAAGGACGGGGCCATCACGCTCAACCGCACGCCGGTCGAGAAGTCGAGCCTCAAGGACACGCTGGAGAACCAGCTCAAGTTCCGCGACAAGAAGGTCATCTTCGTCAACTTCGACGACGACGCCGTCTACGGGCTCGCGGTCGAGGTGCTCGACATCGCCAAGCACTCCGGCGCCGACGTGCTGGGCATCATGAAGAACAAGGACAAGCCGACTCCGGACACCCTGCGGCAGAAAACCTAACCGACTCGATGAGCAGGACCGTCGCCATGCGTAACAACCTCCTCCGTAGCATTCCCCGCTTGTCGCGCCCGATTCACCGCGGCGACGCCGGTACCGGCGCTTGGGCCCTCGCCGCGCTCGCCATGTTCGGCGCCTCGACCGCGCTGGGCGGCTGTGTATCCGACCCCGATTGCGGCGTGTGTGATCCCGAGAATCTGATCCTCGAGACCGTCGCGGGCGTGAACTATGCCGGCAAGGTCGTCAAGCTGCTCGGCCCCGAGTGCGAGGGCCCTGACTGTCCCGGTGAGATCAACAGCGGCAACTACTTCGTCGAGAAGGTCATCCCCTGTCTCGAGACCGAGGAGGCGATCGAAGCTCCGCGCGGTGCTCAGGAGTGGTGCAAGGTCTCGCCGCTGATCGTCACCGACGGCCTGCAGTTCATCTTCAACAACCTGCTGGATCCGCAGTCGGTCGAGCTCGTCCGCAAGTCGCCGGTCAACCCGCAGCTGTTCGAGGTCTACGACTGGAAGACGCGCATCGTCCACCTCGAGGGTCCGATCACCCGCTACAACGGCGACTATCGCCCGGGTTCGCAGACTCAGCCCGACCAGATCAACCGCCTCGTCAACCTGGCGTGTATCGACAACCTGTCCAAGACGGGCCAGGCGTTCGACCACAACAACGTCGACGACAACACCTGTGACGGCCTGTTCGTCGACCCGACGACCAAGAAGACCATCCCGCTGAAGATGCGGACGGGCGAAGAGGTCAAGACCTACACCGGCGAGACCGACGCCCGCCGCGCCTCGCAGTCGTGCACGACCCCGCAGGACGGCGTCGACACCTGCTGCGACGCGTGTGACTACGAGCTGTCGGTCAACGTCGCCAAGTACGGCGTGACCAAGAGCGTGCCCGCGGATCAGGAGGCGAGCCGCGACCAGCTGGCCAGCCCCAACGCCGGCACCGCGATCAAGTGCGACCTGATGGGCGACAAGTTCGCTCAGTGTCGCGACTTCATCCCGTACGTGAACCGCACCGAAGAGGTGCGCAAGTTCGCGTACGCGTGGGGCGGCGAGAAGGGGACGTTCCGCCTGCCGCTGCAGGACAAGCTGCGCGAGACCCATCCCGATCAGCGCCCCGACGGCGTCGAGCAGCTGAACGTCCCGTGCCAGACCGACGAGGACTGCGCGGCCAAGCCGTCGCCGAACCTGCCGGGCATGAACTGCGTCGGCACCAAGGACGGCGCTGCGTGCACCGGCAGCGATCCCGACTGTCTGGAAAAGGTCTGCCGCGCCGAGTGGTTCGTCGAGTGCCGCGTCGAGCCGGCCACGACCGGTGAGCAGGGCTTCTGCGTCGACAAGCGCTGGAACGGCACCGGCATCGCGGCGTGCTACCAGACCGACGCCCCGTACCCGATCTGCCTCGACGAGAGCTGCACCCAGACCAAGTCGGAGTCGGCCGGCAACGCCAAGGGCCGCCGCTTCGCCTTCGCCGACGCCGACATCAGCAACACGATCTCGGCGCTCGAGGGCTGCCGTGGCGAGCTCAGCGGCGGTCAGCTGCCGGCCGAGTGCGATCCGTACTTCCAGTCCGGCGTGAAGCCGACGCCCCGCTACGACCGCAAGGAGACCCTGCCGAGCATCGCCCGCAACTGCGTGTGCGAGGAGTCGCCGGCGGCGGGCTGCACCGACCTGGTCGCCTCGCTGTGCCACGAGGGCGGCGACATCAGCAAGCCGCTCATCAAGGAGAAGATCGGCCAGTACGCGCTCAAGTTCGTGTCGAAGAACGGCGGCGTGATCTACGACCCGGCGATCAAGGGCGTGCTGTTCCTGCCGGCCGACCTCGGCGCGATGCCGCGGAGCTTCGCCGAGACCTGCTCGGCGGGCCGGGCCAAGGGCGCCGGTGCGCTCAACATCAAGGACGGCTGGCGCGGCAACGACAACGGGTTCTTCGAGAACTACGAGAACTTCGACCGGGCGATGTGCTCGAGCTCGACCTACAAGATCGTCTTCAACGACGAGACCTCGAAGGACGACGACGGCAACATCCTGCAGTACATCCGCGACAAGGTCGGCAACACGCTGCGGGACAAGGCGACCTACGTCATCCACACGCCCGACTTCCACGTGGTCCCGGGCAGCGGCTTCCCGACCAACAACCTGCGCATCGGCGCGTGTGACGACTTCGAGCTGCGCTTCTCGAACAAGTACGACATGAGCCCGTCGAACCTGGAGAAGCTCCAGATCATCGAGCTCGGTGGTACCGACGAGGAGCCGGTCGAGGGCAAGGTCATCGCCGGCGGCGCCGGTTGCGCCAAGACTGCCGAGGATCTCGAGTCTGGTAACGGCAGCGTCCCGTGCCTGTCGGTCAACGTCCGCGACCAGGACATCGGCTCGGTCCGCGTCGAGATCGACGCCAAGGAGTTCGGCGCCATCCTGCAGCCGAACACCGGCGACAACCCGGTTCGCTATCGCTTCAAGGTCCCGGGCCTCACGCTCGCCGACGGCGAGGACGTTTTCGAGGCGATGAAGAATCGCCCCGCCGACTACGCGGCCGCGTTCTGGGACGCGTGCGGCATGCCGCTCGTGCTCAGCATGCCGAAGATCGACGCCGAGGGGAACGTGGCCAAGGGCGGCAAGGCCGGCAAGCCCGACTTCTGGTACGACTTCGAGATCGACTCGCCGAAGTGCAAGGAAGACCTCGATCTCGACGGCTTCCCGTTCTCCTGCGACAACGCGCCCGACGACTTCAACCCGGACCAGATCAACAGCGACGGTGACGAGGCCGGCGACGTGGTCGACTTGTGCCCGACGGTGGCGACGATGAACACGCAGGCCGACACCGACAAGGACGGTCTCGGCAACGAGTGCGACTTCTGCACGCGTCCGGTCACCACCTACAACAAGAACGCGGAGGCGGCCACGGCGTCCGAGCGCATGCGCGTCCGCAACATCCCGGACAACTCGGACTTCGACCGCGACGGCATCGGCGACGTCTGCGACAACTGCATCACCGTGCCCAACTGCGGCGACTTCGGCGAGGGCGGCAACCTGACCCCGGCGAAGATCGGCGACGCGGTCCCGTTCAACAACGACGGCCAGTGCCAGGTCGACAACGACGCCAACCCGTTCATCGGTGACGCGTGCGCCGACCTGATCACGATGGGTGGCCAGGGCGCGGCCGGCCCGGTCGGTTTCGGGCCCGAGGATGACTTCGACCAGGACGGCGTCGCGAACGGCGACGACAAGTGCCCTCGTCAGCGCGTCAAGGCCTGCACCGAGGACGCCGACTGCGGCGGCGAGGACGTGACCTGCGCGGCCGGGTTCTGCAGCAACCACTCGGACTTCGACGGCGACGACATCGGCGACATCTGCGACACCTGCCCGTTCGTCGGCAACCCGCAGCAGGTCCAGATGGGTATGTCGGAGGAGAACGACGCCGACGGCGACTTCGTCGGCTTCAACTGCGAGACCAACAGCGAGTGCTTCGAGACCCCGGACGCGCGCCCGATCGCGTTCTACGACAAGGTCGCGCCCTCGGGCATGTGCTGCACCACGGTGTTCCAGCCCGACACGATCGACGCCCCGCGCCTCATGCCCGACGGCGAGCCGCTCGAGCGCGACGAGGTGGAGCGCCTGATGATGGAGTACCAGGCCGCCCGCGAGGCGTGGGCCATGGCGATGGACGGCAGCGAGCCGCCCAAGCCCCCGCTGTTCGTCCCGCTCAAGGCCGACTGCGGCGGCGAGGGCCCCGACAAGTGCCGTAAGCTGACCGAGAAGGTCATGAATACTCCGGGCGTCGTCAACCTGCCGCCCGGTTGCGCCGAGGCCGGTCAGCCGCTCTCGCTCGACAGCCCGAGCATCAACGGCAACGCCGACGAGCTTTACAAGTTCATGTGCACGCTGCCGCAGCGCGACCAGGACTTCGACGGCATCGGCGACTCGTGCGACCTGTGCCCGTTCGCCTTCGATCAGGACAACACCCTGTACAAGGACCAGAACAACAAGGTGTGGCCGAACTTCGGCCAGTACTGCAGCGGCGTGTGGAACGTCGACGTGGCGCCGCGCCTGCTCTCGCAGTGCGGTGACCTGTCCGAGGACGTGGGCATGACCGGCACCGACACGATGATGACGACCAGCGGCTCGAGCACCACCGGCGGCTGAGCCGAGCTGGACGAATGACGAAGAAGGGGCCGCTTCACGCGGCCCCTTCTTTTTTGCGGCTCACGTCGGGTTCGTGGCCGCGGAAGCGTGCGTGCGCGGGCGAGGCGGGCCTGGCCCGGGGTTCAGATCGACACTGCTGGCTCGAAGCGCCAGACCGCGCGCAGGTCGCCGCCGGCGCTGCGAGCGGCGATCTCGGCTGCGACCTGCTCGAGCTCGTCCGCGGCTCGCGGCGCGCCCTCGTAGAACAATCGGCCGCCCTGTCCTTCGGGACCTGGCTCGAACCAGCAGTCGAGGTCGTCGAGGGTGAGGATATGGCCGCGGCGGAGCCGTAGAATGATGTTCTCGGTGGTCAGGGCGTCGTCGAATTCTTCGCGCAGCTTGCCGATCCGGCGCGCCTCGTCGCTGAGCCCGGCGAGGTCGCCGGCGACCACCGTGTGCAGCTCTCCGAGCCCGCGCAGGCCGTCGATCTCGCCCTCGCCGCCCCAGAAGCGGCCGCGGACGTAGACGTAGGGCGGGGCCATCACGCCGGTGACGCCGGCGATCTGGCGGGCGGCCTGCGGCTGGTCGTGGAGGTTCATGCGGCGGAAGGCGATGCCCTCGGCGGTGAACACGGCGGACACGCGATCGGTGGCCGCGTCGCCGGGGTAGCCGAACACGACGACGACGATCGGATCGGACCTGTCCAATGGTTCATCCTGCGGCGCGGGCTCGCCGGCGGGCGGCTCGGGGCGGGCCTCGTGACGCCCTCCGAGCGCCGCGGCGCGCTCCTGCACCTGCTCGATGAGCTTGCGGCTGGTCTCGCGGACACCCTCGGGGAGGTGCTTCTCCGCCATCGATTGCGCCTTGCGCAGCAGATCTCGCAACACGCGAGGACAGTAACGCGAACACCCGAGGGCGACCAGAGCGCGCCCGCGACGGGCGGAGCGAGACCCCGGCGACGCGGCGCGCAGGGATTTTCGCGCGCGAGCGGGCCCGGCCGTTCCGAATCCCGCCGCCCCTCGCAGATCCGTGGTATGGGTCTGCCTCGCGCCCGATGTTGCGGCTCACGCTCCACCTCGTGCTCGCGGCCAACTTCGCCGTGAGTCCCGTTGCCGGATCCAAGGACAAGCCAGCGTCCAACTGCCGCAACCCGAGCGCCCTCTACGAAGAGGGCCTCAAGGATTACGATCAGAAGTTCACCAAGGCCGCGATCGAGAAGTTCGAGGCGGCTCACAAGTGCTCGAAGAACCCGCTGATCCTCTACAACATCGGGCTGGCCTACAAGCGCCTCTACGACACCGAGCAGCAGCCCGACCTGCTGCACGCGGCCAAGAAGGCGCTGGTCGAGTATGTCGATGCGATCGAGAAGGACCCGACGCTCGGCGCCGATCCGGAAGAGGTGAAGCCAGTGCTGGCCGAGATCGACGCCGAGATCGAGCGGATCCGTCCGCCCGAGGTGGCGCCCGAGCCGGAACCGCCGCCGCCGGCGCCCGATCCGGTCGACCCCGGCAAGCCGCGGCGCCTGCTCGGCATCGGGCTGATGAGCGGCGGTGGAGCGCTGACGGTGGTCGGCGTGGCGGTGAGCGCCGCGTTCGCCAGCAAGGGCGCCCGGCTGCACGACCAGCTCAACGGTGACGGCGGGATCTACGAGCAGCTCGAGGCGGGCGGCTGCGGGCTGACGCAGGTCGACGACGCAGTGGGCGCCGACACGATGACCTGCGACGCCCTCCGCAGCGAACGCCAGGACCTCAAGACCGACGGGGCGCGCGCCAACGGGGTCGCGTTCGGGATGATGGCCGTCGGGGTCGTCGGCCTCGGCCTGCTCATCGGCGGCGCGGTGGCGTTCGCCCAGGGCAAGCGGGCCACCGCCGAGTGGGAGTCGAGCCAGCGCGCCCGCGTGCGCGTGCTGCCGACGATGGGCGGGTTCGTGCTGCAGGGTCGCTTCTAGGCGGCGTTCGCGGTCGAACGGTTCGCGGCGTCGCGCGTCGGTCGCCTCGGGGCGCTGCGGCGCGTGTCGAGCCGAGGCTCGTGCGGCGCGAGGACCGGGGGCGAGGCCGCGTTCGCGGCCCTGGGCCGGGATGAGCGAAAGGACATGTCCTCACGGGCATGTTTTTAGGAACATGTCGTTCAGGACATGCCCTGAAGGCCACGGGGCAGCAGCAGGGTGAAGCGGGAGCCGCGGCCGAGCTCGCTGTCGACGAGGATGTCGCCGCCGAGGAGGCGGGCGAAGCGGCGGCTGATGGCGAGGCCGAGGCCGGTGCCGCCGTAGCTGTGGCGGGCGTCGTGGACCTGCGAGAAGTCGCGGAACAGCAGCGACAGCTTGTCGGCGGCGATGCCGATGCCGGTGTCGGCGACGCGGAAGGCGATGAACTCGCGGTCGCCCTCGTGGGCCACCCGCACCGCCAGCTCGATCTCGCCGCGGGCGGTGAACTTGATCGCGTTGCTCAGCAAGTTGAGCAAGATCTGGCGCAGCTTGGTCGCGTCGGTGATGATGTCCCCGAGGCCAGGTTCGAGCGCGAGCCGCCAGCGCAGCGGCTTGCCGCGCAGCTGCGGGCGCACGGCGGCCTCCATCTCCTCGGCCAGCGGCGCGAGCGCGACCGACTCGCGCCGCAGCTGCGGCACGCCGGCTTCGAGGCGCGCGAGGTCGAGGATGTCCTCGATGACGGCGACGAGGTGGCGACCCGAGCGGTCGACGGTCTGGATGTCGGGCAAGAGCTGGCCCAGACCGGCCGCGGTGGCCTCCTCGCGCAGCAGCTCGGCGCAGCCGAGGATCGCGTTCAGCGGGGTGCGCAGCTCGTGGCCCATGTTGGCGAGGAACACGTCCTTGGCGCGGGCTGCGGCGACGGCCTCGGCGCGCGCGCGGGCCAGGTCGGCCCGCTGCTCGGCGAGCTCGCGCTCGCGGCGATCGAGCTCGAGGCGCGCGGCGGCCTGGCGGGCCAGCGCGAGCAGGCCGCGCCGCTGGTCCTCGGTGAAGCGGCGCGGGACGACGTCGAGGACGCACAGGGCGCCCAGCGGCTGGCCGTCCAGGCCCGGCAGTGGGGCGGCCGCGAGGGTGCGAAGCCGGGGCCCGGCGGCCACCAGCGGGTGCGCGGCGAACCGCGGGTCGGCGGCGAGATCGCTCAGCTCGAGCGGCTCGTCGCGCGGGATCACGGAGGTACAAAAGGACAGGTAGGGCGAGGCGTCGACGACGTCGAGGCCGACGCTGGCGGCGAGCCACGCGGAGCCCTGGTCGGCGAGCGCGAGGAGGACGATCGGCGCGCCGAGCAGCGTGGCGGTCAGGCGCGTGAGGTCGTCGAAGGCCTGCTCGCGCGCAGAGCCGACGGCCGCACGCTCCGGCGCGGCCGCAGGCTTGGCCTCGAGCTCAGACGACGCGGCCCACTCCACGCCTCTACGATACTCGCCGCTTCGAGCCCAGCAAGCCGTCTTCATCGCCATCTGCCGCGTACGGCTGTCCGCGGGCAGCTGTTCGAGAAATGGCGCCGATCGAGCGGACGAGCGACGCGTGTCGTCGCTGTCAGAACTTGCCGAGGCGAAGGCCGAGAGTGCCGGTCAGACCGCTGAGGAGCCGGTCGCTCGGCCCGCTCCACGGCTGCGCCACGGCGAAGCGATAGCCGCCCGAGAGCACCAGCCGCAGCACGCGAGTCAGCGCGAACGACAGGCCGAGCTCGGGTTCGGCGACGAACATCGCGGCTCGATTGACGCAGCGGTCGAGCCGCTCGTCGTTGAGGCAGACCCGGCCGCCGCCGATGAGCGCGCCGATTTGGAGCGAAAAGAATCGGACCTGCAGCAACGCGACGGCCAGCGTGACGCCGGCGTACTGGGTCCGCATGTTGAAGGTGCGATCGTCGCTCCGCTGGGCCGGCAGCGGGGTGGCGAGCGCGGTGCCGGCTGCGCCGAACATGAAGCGCTCGTTGACGATGACGGCAAAGTCGGCGCCGAGCATCAGTCCGGGCGAGCGTCCGAAGCCGGTCAGCTTGAAGGTGGGGGCGATGTAGGCGCCGACCTTGGAGCCGCCGCCGATCAGCGGCTTGCCCTCGGTCCACAGCGGCCCGCGCTTCGGCCCTCCCTGGGGCTCGGCTGGCTTTGGGGCCATGGTCGCAGGGGCAGGTCCGGCGGTGGCCGGGACCGAGGGGGCGGCGACGTCGGGCGGCGGCGGCTGCCAGGCGGGGACGCTGGCGGGCTGGGTGAGGTCGGGCGGGTTGCCCTGGATCGGCTGGGTCGCGGGCATCGGCGCCAGGTCGGCGCTGCCGCTGCTGCTGGCGTGCGGGGAGGGCGGGGCCTGGACGCCCGCGGTCGCGCTCGCCGAAGCGGACAGGAGCGCGAGCGCGGCGAGCACGGGAAGGACGCGGGGGGCCATGCGTGGGGATACTGTTGCAGGGCCGGCCCCACGAGGCAATCGCTGGTGGACGACGGGCCGCGAGCTTGCCGGCCCGCGCCACCCCGTGCAAGATCCGCCCGTGCGCCGCCTCGCTGCTCTCGCCCTGTCCGCCTCGGCCGCGCTGCTCGCGTGCACCCCCGAGCCGGCCAGCACGGTCGAGATGCGCCAGGCGGTGGTCGAGGTGGTCGACCAGGGCCGCGCGATGGTGATCGAGAACGCCATGGTCGCGCTGGTCGGCAGCATCGACCCGGACGACAGCCTGGCCGGCATCACCGACGAGGTGGCGGCCGCCGTGGCGATGCACACGCCCTGCGCGGTCGTCAGCCGCCCCGGCGCGGTGGCGCTGCGGATCTGGTTCGGCAGCAAGGACTCGCCGTGCCCCTACGCCGGCATCGGCCTCAGCGGGACGATGCGCGTGGTGTATACGCGGCCGGACGGCCAGGGCCTGCTGGCCTCGATCTACTACGAGCCGCTGCGCGGCGACTCGACGCTGCTCGACGGCTTCTCGCAGCTGACGTGGGCGGCCGACGGCAGCCAGCGGCTGGTCACGGAGATCCGCGTCGACACGGCGACCGAGCGCGAGGTCGAGATCCAGTCGGATCGCCTGCTGTCCCGCGTCGACGACGCGCTCAAGGTCGAGGGCTGGCGCCGCTGGCAGACGCTGATGGGCCGCTGGGAGGCCGACCTCGCCGGCTTCCTGCTGGCGCCCGAGGAGCTGATGCCGTTCGCCGGCCTCGCGGCCGTCGACACGCCCTTCAACCACACGATCGTGCTCGACTTCACGCAAGAGGCCGGCGGCGCCCAGGTCCGCGCCAACGGCGGCCGCCGGGACCGCCTGTTCGAGGTCACCGACGAGGGCGACGTGATCGACCTCGGCGACGGCTAGCGGGCGCGGCTCTGCAATATGTGCGTTCGAGCATGCTCGAACGCACATGCGCGAAGGGACATGCCCGTGCGGGCATGTCCCTTCGGACAGGGGACTCGGCCCGCCGCTCAGCGCAGCAGGACCGGCCAGATGAGGGTGGTCTGAATCGGGTCGTCGCGCAGCGCGTCGAGCTGGGCGAGGACGCCGGAGACGGCCGCCATGCCGTCGACGCCGAGGGCGGCGGCGAGGCCCGGGACGAGCTCGTGGTCGGCGGCGGCGCGGAGCAGGCTGGGGCCGCTGTCGAAGCCCTCGATGAGGTCCTTGATCGTCGGCTCGGGCGGGTAGACCTCGAGCGCGACCTCGGGGCCGATGCCGGTCAGCTTGCGCGCCTCGGCGAGCGCCTCGGTGAGGCCGCCGAGCTCGTCGACGAGGCCGCGCTCCTTGGCGGCGGCGCCGGTCCACACGCGGCCCTGGGCGATCGCGTGGATCTCCTCCGGCGACTTGCCGCGGCCGCTGGCGACGCGGCCGAGGAAGACCTTGTAGACATCTTCCATCGTCGCCAGGACGCTGGCCCGCTCGGCCTCGGTCCACGGGGTCATCGGCGACCACATCGCGGCTCGCTTGCCCTTGGTGATCGGGAAGGTGCGGATGCCGGCCTTCTCGAGCATGCCCTCGAGCGCGATCTTGCCGCCGACGACGCCGATCGAGCCGGTGAGGGTGTTGGCGAGGGCGAAGATCTTGGTCGCGCCGCACGAGATGTAGTAGCCGCCCGAGGCCGCCACGCCGCCCATCGAGACGATGACCGGCTTCTTCTCCTTGGCCCGCTGGAGCGCGCGCCAGATCTGCTCCGAGGCCATCGCGCTGCCGCCGCCCGAGTCGACGCGCAGCAGGATCGCGGCGACGTTGGCGTCGTCGGTGAGGTTGTCGATCGCGGCGGCGAGGGTGCGGCCGGCGATCTGGTTGCGCGCGCCGATGGTGCCCTGGCCGCGGCCGTCGATGATGCCGCCGAGGGCGTAGACGAGGGCGATGTGCGGCTCCTTGGGCCGCTTGGGCGGGACGAGGCCGAGGAAGGTCTGCAGCTTCTCCATGTCGAAGCCGCCGCCGCTCGGGCTGTCCTTGAGCTTGACCTGCTTCCACGGGGCGCCGCTGGTGTGCTGGGTGCGGAAGTCTTCGTAGGTGGCGACGCCGTCGACGAGGCCGGCCGCGAGCGCGGCTTCGCTGGTGAACAGGGCCTCGTCGATCCGCTGCGCGACTGTCTCCGGGGACAGCTTGCGGCCGGCGACGATACCTGACTGCATGGTCAGGTAGGCCTGGTCGACCACGGCGGACAGGGTCTCGCGCATCTCCCTCGACGGCTCGGTGCGCGTCAGCGGCTCGGCCGCGCCCTTGAAGGCGCCGACGTGGACGAAGTCGGGGACGACGCCGAGCTTGTCGAGGAGGCCGCGCAGGTGCAGCGGCATGGCCATGGGGCCGTGGATCATGACCTCGCCGACCGGCTGGACGCCCACGGCGTCGCAGGCGCTCATGAGGTAGTAGACGGCGTTGGTCGGGACGTCGGCGTGACAGACGAGCTTGCGCTTGCCCTCGGCCTTGAAGGCGAGGAAGGCGCCGCGCACCTCCTCGGCGGTGGCCATGTCGAGGCCGACGTCGGTGAAGCGGACCAGCAGGCCCTGGACGTTGCCGTCGGCGGCCAGGCGGTCGAGGCGCTGCAGCAGGGCGTGGAGCTCGATGAGGGCGCCGCCGCCGAACAGCGACATCGGCGCGAGCTCGCCGATCTCGCCGCCGAGGTCGAGGGTGAGCCAGTGCGGTTTGCTGGCGTCGAAGCCGGGCGACTGGCGCGGCGGGTCGTAGGGACCGGGGGCGTCGAGCTTGTCGGCGAGCATGCTGCTCAGCGGGCCGAGGTTGGCGAGCGGGCCGCTCGCGGCCGGCGGCGCCGAGGTCGGGGCGACGTCCCGCTTGTCGGTGGCTTCGGGCGGGGGGGACTGGCCGGGTTTCTGGTCGCCGCGACAGGCGGTGGCGCACAGAGTGGCGAGGCTGAGCAGGACGGTGGTGGCTCGCGAGACGCGCAAGGGGTTTCCTCCGGGCGATGTGGACCCGGACCGGGCGCGCGGGGTGTCGCGAGCGGACGGCTGGGCGGGTCGCTTCCGCGCAAGTATCCTCCCGGCACTCGTCCATGCAAACTCCCGTGTCCGAGCTCGTCCCGCGGCCTCAGGGGCCTGAACTCCTCGCCGACCTGACGACCCTGGTGCCCGACCCGAATCGGCTGTGCGTGGCCTATGCGAGCCTCATGCAGGTGCAGGAGGGCCGCACCCGCCAGGGTCGTCCTTATTTCGACCTCGTGGTGAGCGACGCCGCGCGGACCATCGCCGCCAAGATCTGGGACGACGCGCCCGAGGCGATGGAGGCGGCCCGGGCGGCGCGGCGGGGGCAGGCGGTCAAGCTGCTGTTCCGCGTCGAGCAGTACCAGGGGGCGCTGCAGCTCAACGTCCGCAAGCTCCGCGGCGCGCAGGACGACGACGACGGCTACGCGCCGGCGCGGGTGTTCGGCGACGGCTTCGAGCGGGTCGCGGGCAAGCTGTGCCGCACTCTGGTGTTCGACCTCGAGACGGCGCCGGCGCACGATCCGGCGACGATGCCGGCCAGCGTGGTCGAGGCGATCCGCCGCCACGCGACGCGCGAGGGCTGCGAGCCGGAGCTGGTGATGAGCCTGTCGCCGCTGTTCGGGCAGATCGTGTCGCTGGCGTTCATGGACGGCGAGGACCTCGACAGCGAGGTGTGGGCGCTGGGGGTGCCGCCCGGCGGCGACCCGCGGCGGCTGGTCGGCGAGGTGCCGCCGTGGCTGCAGATCGTCAGCGAGCGCGAACTGCTACAGGCGTTCTGGCTGCTGGCGGCGCAGGCCGAGGTGGTGGTCAGCTACAACGGGCGCAACTTCGACGTGCCGTTCTTGCTCGGGCGCAGCCTGGTCCACGAGGTGCCGGCGCGCGTCGACCTGCTCGGCAGCCCGTACCAGGTGCGGCCGCACCTCGACCTCTACCGCATGGTCGCGACCGGCCGCTCGGTCGCCCCGGCCTCGCTCGACGCGGTCTGCTGGGCGCTCGGGGTCGAGAGCCCGAAGGACGGGATGAGCGGGGCCGACGTCGCCCCGGCCTACGCCCGCGGCGAGCTGGGCGCGATCGCCACGTACAACCGCGGCGACGTGCGCGCGACCGCCCGCGTGTACCAGCGCGTGCGCGACACGGTGCTGCGGTTCCGCGACGACTGGTAGAAGGGACATGTCCCCACGGGCATGTCCGTGGGAGCATGTTCGAAAGGGCATGCTCCGAGGGGCATGCCCTTCGGGTCAGATCAGGCGAACGTCACGCGGAAGCGGCACTTCTTGCCCGACTGCAGGCGCAGGCCCTGATCGCCGGTCTGGGCGGCGATGACGAGGTGGGCCGGGTCGGTGACGGGCTCGCCGTTGAGCTTGACGGCGCCGGCGGCGATCCGCTCGCGGGCCTCGCGCTTGGACTTGAAGGCCTCGATCTCGGGGTGGGTGACGAGGTCGACCAGGCGGATCTCGGGGCCGGGGACGGTGACGAGCGGGACGGCGCTCCAGTCCTCGCTGCTGCCGAACGCCTGCTCGCTGGCCTGCCTGGCCTGCGTGGCGTGATCGAGGCCGTGGAGCAGGGCGGTGGCCTCGAAGGCGAGGCGGGCCTTGGCGCCCTTGAGCGCCGCGCCGCCCTCGGCGGTCAGCGCCTCGATCTCGGCGAGCGGGACGTCGGTGAAGGTCTTGAGCAGGCGGACGACGTCGCGGTCGTCGCAGCCGATCCAGAACTGGTAGTACTCGAACGGGGTCAGCCGCTCGGGGTCGAGCCAGACGGCGCCGCGCTCCGTCTTGCCCATCTTGCGGTTGTCGGCGGTGAGCAGCAGCGGCAGGGTCAGGCAGTAGGCGGCGTTGGGCTGGCCGTCGGGGGTCATGCGCCGGATCAGCTCGATGCCGGCGACCATGTTGCCCCACTGGTCCGAGCCGCCGAACTGCAGGGTGCAGCCGTGGTGGCGGAACAGGTGCAGGAAGTCGTAGGCCTGCAGCAGCTGGTAGTTGAACTCGAGGAAGCTGAGCGGGATCTCGGCGTCGAGGCGGTCGCGGTAGGTCTTGACCGCGATCATCCGGTTGACGGTGAAGTGGCGGCCGACGTCGCGCAAGAACTCGATGTACTTGAGCCCGAGCAGCCAGTCGGCGTTGTCGAGCATGACCGCGTCGTTGGGCCGGCCGCTGTCGAAGTGGAGGAAGCGGCCGAGCTGGGCCTTGAGCCCGGCGGCGTTGACCGCCACGTCCTCGCGCGTCAGCAGCTTGCGCGTCTCCATCTTGCCGGAGGGGTCGCCGATCATGCCGGTGCCGCCGCCGACGATGACGATCGGCTTGTGACCCGCGCGCTGCAGGGCGCGCATGCCCATGATCTGGACCAGGTGGCCGACGTGCAGCGAGGCGCCGGTCGGATCGTAGCCGACGTAGAAGGTGACCATGCCGCTGTCCAGCGCGGCGTCGGTGGCGGCGAAGTCGCTGGCCTGTTCGAAGTAGCCGCGCTCGAGCATGCGCTGAAGGGCGGCGGAGCGGGGCGGCTGCGGCGGGGTGGCGTTCATGACGTTCACGCGGTCGGGGGTTCGTCGAGGGTGTCGGTGGCCGCCTCGGCGGCGGCCAGCCGCTGCTCGTGCTGATCGAGGGCGAGCCGCAGGCCGAGCAGGCGCTCGTGGACCTTGCGGCGGAACCGCTGGTGCAGGTCCTTCTCGCGGAACAGCTCGTCGGCGATCTGCATGGCGACGAGGAGGGCGACGCGCTGGGCGTTGGCGGCGCTGTTGACCCGCTTGTTGCCGCTCAGCAGCTGCAGGTGGCCGTCGACGAACTCGGCCAATTGCTGGACGTAGTCGGGCCCCTCGTCGCTGCGGATCGTGAGGGTCTGCCCGGCGATCTCGACCTGGACCGAGCGCTTCATGGCTGACCCTGGGCCTCGGCCAGGCGATCGGCCTCGTCGCTGGCGCGCAGGGCGGCGATCACGTCGTCGATGTCGCCGGCCATGAAGTCGGTGATCGCGTGCCGCGTGAGGCCGATCCGATGGTCGCTGATGCGGTCCTGCGGGAAGTTGTAGGTGCGGATCTTCTCGCTGCGATCGCCGGTGCCGACCTGGCTGCGGCGGTGGGCGGCCCGCTCGGCCTGGACGCGCTGGATCTCGCGGTCGAGCAGGCGGGAGCGCAGGAGCTTCATCGCCAGCTCGCGGT
This sequence comes from Nannocystis sp. RBIL2, assembly GCF_026626745.1. Classification (GTDB taxonomy): domain Bacteria; phylum Myxococcota_A; class Polyangia; order Nannocystales; family Nannocystaceae; genus Nannocystis. The sequence goes on along the minus strand of NZ_JAPNJW010000001.1, from coordinate 278,335 downwards.
TCTTGGTCTGCGACTTCTCCTGCATGCAGTGCACCGCCAGCCCGGTCGGGATGTGGGTGATCCGCACGGCCGAGTCGGTGGTGTTGACGCTCTGACCGCCGGCCCCGGAGGCGCGCATGAACTGCACCTCGAGGTCCTTGGGGCTGATCTGGATGTCGACCTCCTCGGCCTCGGGCATGATGGCGACGGTCGCCGTGGAGGTGTGGATCCGGCCCTGCGCCTCGGTGGCCGGGACGCGCTGGACGCGGTGCACGCCGCTCTCGAACTTGAGGAGGGCGTAGACGTCGCGGCCGTGGATGATGGCCGAGATCTCGCGGAAGCCGCCGGCGCCGGCCTCGGACATGTTGAGCGGCTCGACGGTCCAGCGCTGCCGCTCGGCGAAGCGGGTGTACATGCGCCAGAGATCGGCGGCGAACAGCGCGGCCTCCTCGCCGCCGGTGCCGGCCCGGATCTCGAGCACGACGTCGCGGCTGTCGTTGGGATCCTTGGGCAGGAGCAGCTTCTGCAGCTCGCCCTCGAGCTCGGCCCGCTGCTGCTTGAGATCGCGCAGGTCGCTTTCGGCCATGTCCCGAAGGTCAGGGTCGGCGAGCAGCTCCTCGGCGTCGCGGGTGCGGGCCTCGAGGTCGCGGTAGCGGGCGACGGCGGCGGCGATGGGGGCGATCTCGGCGTGCTCGCGCGAGAGGGCCAGCAGGCGGGTCTTGTCCTGCGCGATTTCGGGGGCGCAGAGCATGACGCCCAGCTCTTCGTGACGCTCGGCGATGCTCTCGAGCTTGGCGCGCAGGGCAGGGTCCATGGCGAGCGCGCGACGCTAGCACCAGGGCGGAGGGCGCTCAAGGGCCACGCCGCCGCGGCCGGCGCCGACGCGGACGAGGCGCGGGACGACGCGACAAAGCACGGCCGGCGGCGAGCACACGTGTCCGCGGTCAGGTCGACGCGGCCGGGTGGGGCGAGGGCGACGCGCCGGACCACGGCCGGGGAGGGCGCGGAGAGGGGTCCCACGCGCCAGCGCGCACGCGGGCCGCGAGCGCCCTTGCCTCCCGGCCAGGGCGCGCGCTATCCGTGTGCGCGCCATGCTCCACGCCGACCGCTGGGCCGCCCGCTACGGCTTTCTCCGCGAGCTGTGGGCCGGCCGCAGCCGCGTGCTGGCCGACCCCGCGCTCGAGGCGGCGCTGCGCGGCGCGAAGACGTTGCCGGCTCCGTTCGCGGCGCTGCTGGCCGAGCTGCTCCCGGGCGGCGGGAATCAGGCGTGGCTGCTCGCGCACGAGGCGAGGCCCGGGACCGGGCGCGGGCGCACGGGCCCGCGGGTGGCCGAATTCGACGCGTTCGAGGAACTGCTGGCCGAGGCGCCGTGGCAGGTGGCGATCGTCGATTTGGCCCGCCACTTCGTCGACGCGGCCAACCTGTCGCGGTTCGCGGCGCGGGCCCAGAGCCGGCTGGAGAATCGCCTCGAGACGCGAGCGTTCCGCCTGCTGACGGCCCTGGCCGAGGGGGCCGAGGCCGGCCGCGTGGTGGTGGTGAGCGCCCCGGGCGAGGCCGCCGGCGGGCTCGAGCTGGGGCTCTTTCAAGAGCTGGTGACGCAGCACTTCCCGCGGGCGCGGATCTACGCGCTCGCCCTGACCCGCGCGGCCAGCGTGATCGACTGCGGCGAGGTCACCAGCGACGAGATCGAGGACGAGGAGGCCGACGAGCGCGGACCGGTGCCGCTGGCCTTCGACAACAGCCTCGGCGAGGACTCGGGCTTCGAGTGCCTGATCGCGGTGGTCGGGGCCCGCGACGTGCCCCGCGGGGTGACGCTGCTCGAGCTGCCGCCGACGGGGCCCGCGGAGCCGGCGCGGCCGGAGCCGGCGCGGCCGGAGCGGGCCAGGCCGGAGCGGGCCCGCGACGAGGAGAGCGAGTCGCTGCGCGGGCAACTGGCGCAGGCGCGGCGGCAGATCGAGCTGGCGAGCATCGCTCGCCAGTCCCTGGTGGAGCAGCTCGACGCGGCGCAGGGCCGCATCGACGCGCTCGAGGACCAGCTGGCGGGTCGCGCGCCGGCGCCGGCGAAGGCGAGCGAGGCCGACGAGGAGGGCCCGCGGCGAATTGACGCGGCGGCGGCGGCGCTGCAGAGCGCCCGCTGGGAGCTCGAGCAGCTGCAAGGCGAGCTGCGGCGGGTCACGGCCCGGCCGGCGGACGAGCTGGAGCGGTCACTGGCGGCGGCCCAGGCGCGGCTGGGGGCGCTGCACGCCTGCGCGGCCACCGTCGAGGCGCTGGCGCAGCGAGCCGGGGCGGACGAGGCGCTGGCGGGCGAGTTGCAGACCGTCCGCGACCGTCTGCTCGAGCTCGCTGGACCGCCGCCGACCGGGGTCGCCGAGTCCTCGTAGTGACGGCGGTCGCCGACCGGCCGCGCCGCGACATGGTTGCCGGGGCCGGGCGCGCCGGACTATCCTGGCCGAGGCGCGCTGGTGACCCAGACCCGCGCGCCTCGCCGTGCGGCCGCAAGCACGTCTGCGCTTGACCACCGCGGACTACGGGCCGGTCACGGTTGTGCGCACCGAACCATCACCCCCCCTAGAGCGGAAGCGACTTAGCCATGCGAGTTTCCCCGGAAGCGCCAGTCCCCGACTGGTCGGCCCTCGAGACCTCTTTTGAGCACAACGCCCCCGACCACCACGCCTACCTGGATCTGCAGAACGGGCAGGTGGTCACCATCAACGACACCCGGCCCGAAGACGAGGAGAAGCGGCAGCAGATCGCGCGCTCGACCGGGCGCTTCATCCACCTCGACCCGGCGTCGTCGCGCGAGCAGTACCGCTGGATGGAGCGCTTCGTCGCCTCGGTGGAAGATCCCGCGCTGCGCGAGCGGCTGACGCTGGCGATAGACGGGAAGGGCGCGTTCCGTCGCTTCAAGGACGTGTTGCTGTCGTACCCGGTCGAGCGCGACCGGTGGTTCTCGTACCGGGCGAATCTACTGCACATCTACATCGATGGCTGGCTGGCCAACCAGGACGTCGCGCTCGGCGCGTATCCGCCGTGGGGCAAGCCCGAGGATCCGCCGGAGCCGAACATCCCGCTCGAGAAGCCGGCGAGCGAGCGCGCGCCGGGGCCGTCGGAGACGCTGCGCCGGACCGCGCGCGATCTCATCGATCGCTTGCCCGCGATCGAACTCCCGGCCGCGATCGCCTATCTGCAGTACCTGCTCGACAAGCAGCCTTCGGTCCACCACGAGCCGACCACGTGATCCGTCCGATCGAGCTGTCCCTTGCGACATCTCCGGCGCGACGCTTCACCCGCTTCATCGGCGTGGCTCTCGGCGGCGGCCGCGGCAAGACGACCGCGGTCGCGCGGCTCGAGCGCGTCGAGACGGAGGGTGACGCGCCGCGCGTGCGCCTGGCGGAGGCCCGACTCCGCCACGGCCACCGCGGCAGCGGCGAGGAGGGCGGCGAGGGCGGCGGCGATCCTTTGTTCCGCGACGAGGTGCTGGTCGCGTACCTGCAGCGGTGGGTGTCGGACGACACGGTGGTCGCGATCGACGCGCCGCTGACGTTGCCGCCGTGCATCCGCTGTCCGCTGGCCTGTCCCGGAGTACAGGCGTGCACCGTGCCGGTGGTCGCGTGGATGCGGAAGCACGCGCCGGCCTTGCACGCGGCGCGGCGCTCGGACCCGGGCAAGCCGGCGGTCACGCCGTACACGCAGCGGGCGGTCGACGTCTTGCTGACGCACGTGGGGCTGTCGCCGCGCGAGTCGCTGGGGCAGGGCATGGGGCCGCTGGCGGCGCGGGCCGCTTATCTGCGGCGCGCTCTGTCGCCGCTGCTGCGGCTGCACGAGAACCTGATCGAGGTCCACCCGCCGGCGACCGTGACGCGGCTGTTCGGGGCCGAGGTCGAGCATCGGCACCGGCGCAGCGACAGCGAGCAGGCGTGGGAGCTGCGCAAGCGGATGCTGACGGCGCTCGAGCCGATGCTCGCGTTCGACTTCGTCTGGCCCGAGGTTGTGGTCCGCAGCCCGCACGTCTTCGACGCCGTCATCGCCGGCGTCACTGCGTTCTTGTGGGCGCATCAGGGGTGGCAGGGGCCGCTCGATCTGCTGCCGGCGCAGTCTGCGGCCGCCAGCGAGACGGTGACGCCCGATCCGCTCCGGGCCGCGATCGCGGGGCTCGAGGATCGCTGGCTCGAAGACGGCTGGATCTGGGTCCCACCAGCTCCTGGAGGCGGACGCGTGTGATTCTGCACGATTTGGCGCAGACCGGCGGCTCGGGCGGGCCGTTGCTTCCCCTGCTTGCCTGCGATGCGCCGCCAGGTGCACAGTAGACAGGCTACAGGCCCTCGGACCCCAGACGCATGCGAGACCCGGCCCACGGCAGCGACTTCACCCCCGACGAGCTCGATCTTTTGGAGGACGCGCTCGAGTGGGTGGAGGATCCCGCGCGCCGCGGCGATCTCGAGGCGATGCCCGCGCCGCTGCGCCAGCGCGCCGACGAGTACGCCGCGATCCTGGCGATGACGCGCGAGGCGATGCCGGAGGAGGACGTCTCGCCCGGGGTGCTCGACGGCATCCTCGCCGAGGCCCGCAGGGCGGCGCCTCCGCCGGCCGCCGCGCCGGGTCCGAATCTGTGGGAGCGGCTGCGGCGCTCGTTCTTGCTGCCAGGTGTGGCGCTGGCCGGCACGGCGGCGTTGCTCTTGTGGGTGGCGCGGCCGGTCGACGAGGCGGGGCCGTCGATCCGCGACGAAGCTGCGCCCGCGCCGTCACCCGCTCCTGCCGCTCCGGAGGCGGCCCGCGAGCTGCGAGCGGCGCCCGAGGCGGATGCCCGTAAGGACATGTCCCCGCCGACAGACGAACCCAAGGCCGAGGCGCCCGCCGAGGCCGCGCCGGCGATGCCAGCCGCCGACGCTGCGAGCGTGCCGGGGGCCATCGAGCAGGAGCCGTCCGCGCCGATGATGAAGGCCGCGCGGGGCGGGGCGCCGGCGAAGAAGAAGGCGATGGAGGTCGACGCAGGGCCGCTGCCCGGCCTCGGCGTGCCGGAGGAGCAGCGCGTCGACGCCGACAAGGAGTCCGTCCGCGACCAGCTCGAGAGCGGCGACCGGGCCCGCAACAAGGGCCGCTGCGAGCTCGCCGAGGCGGAGTACGCGGCGGTCGCCAACAGCAACGGTCCGGCGGCCGAGCGCGCGCGAGCCCTCGCAGGCCTGGGCCTGTGTCGTGAGGCAGCCGGCAAGGTCGCCGACGCCGAGCGCTACTTCGAGGCAGCCCGAGCGCTCGACTCCAGCGTGGAGCGCTGGATCGGCGGCGAGACCGAAGTGGTGAAGAAGAAGGCCGTGAAGGCGGCCAAGCCCAAGGCCGAAGGGCTGTAGCGGGACGGCCGAACGGCCGGCGCGAGCGTCCGCGGGGCCGTCTCATCCTGGCTCGAAGGACAGGTGACGCGCCGGCGACGCGAACCTGCGACCTGGCGGTCGGCCCTTCTAACTGTCCGAAAAGATAGGGTCGTACAAGGACTGACCGAAAGGTCAGGTCAACGCGCCGGCGCTCTCGCGTGCGTGGCGGATGGCGGCTGGCCGAGTCACCCGCGAGCTGGCGGAAAGGACAGATCGATGTGCCAGCGCTCTTGCGTGCGTCGAGGATGACGCTGGCCGAGTCACCGCCGAGCTGGCGGAAAGGACAGGTCGATGCGTCGGCGCTCTCGACGGCGCCGAGGCGGTTCGCTGGCCGAGTCATCGCCGAGCTGGCGGAAAGGACAGGTCGGTGCTCAGTCGACGTCGACCGCGAAGTCGACGCCGACGCTCGGGCCGTCGTAGCTGGGGAAGCGGTGGTCGTAGACCGCCTTGCGCGCGCAGGGGACGATGCCCCACACGTTCAGGCTCGCGGGGGCCTTGACCGACACGCTCTCGACCTTGCCGGAGGGCAAAAGGCGCAGCTGGACCGCCAGGCGGCCGCTGCCGACGTCGCCGTAGCGACTCGCAGTGATCACGCAGTCGGTGATCTTCGGCGTGATCTTGGCGAAGTGCTGATCGAGGACCCGCTCGTTCGGTCGCTCGCTGCCGGCCTCGAGATCGATGGTCTGGACCTTGTCGTTGGAGAACTGGGGGATCTTGCGATCGTCGACGGGGACGAACGGGGGCAGCTTCTCGCCAGCGGGCTCGGCCTCTTCGATCTCGTCCTCGGGGGCAGGCGTCGGTTCGGGGCCCGGTCCACCTCCCGCGGCCGAGCCCGGCGTGGTCCGGCGCACACGCTTCTTCTTGCGCCGCTTTTTCTTCTTCTTGCCGTCGTCGGCGACGGGGGGAGCGACCGGCGCGTCGGCGACGCACTGACCCTCGACGCAGGTGCTCCCAGGGCCGCAGGGGGCCGCGCAATCGGGCTTTGGCGCGGGTTCGCACGCGAACGAGGCCGCCAGCGCGAGCGTGGCGAGGCGGGCGAGGCGGGCGCCGGGCGGATGCTCACCCATGAGGCCCGGATGATGCCGGCCGCGGCGGCGCGGTTCAAGCTCACGGCCCGAGATCTGGCCCGCGGCCGGCGGACCATGGCAGCGTGCGCGCCGTGTCCACGGTGCCCTCCCGAGAGCTCGCCACGTTCGCCAATCCGCGCCCCGGGCGCGACTACGAGGTCCGCTTCGATTGCCCCGAATTCACCTGTCTGTGCCCGATGACGGGCCAGCCGGACTTCGCCACGATCCGGATCCGCTACCGCCCGCGGGCGCGCTGCGTCGAGCTCAAGAGCCTGAAGCTGTACCTGTGGTCGTTCCGGGACACGGGGGCTTTTCACGAGGCGGTCACCAACCAGATCCTCGACGATCTGGTCGCGGTCCTGGACCCCGAGCTGCTCGAGGTCGAAGGCGACTTCCTGGTCCGCGGCGGGATCCACACGGTCGTGCGGGCTCGTCACGTGGGCGCGCCGCTGCCGGGCTGAAAGCGGCGGGCGGGCGTGATAACGTCCGCCCGGACTCGCTGCCATGCCCATGTTCTCGACCCTCGCCGGCGCCCTGATCGCTCTCCTCCTCGACGGTCCCTTCAACTACGAGTTCTCGCGCGTCACCGACGAGAAGGGCCAGGCCCACGTGCTCCTGCGGGCCAACGAGGACCTGCAGGCGATGGAGGTGACGATCACCGGCGACCGCCAGACGATCCGCAAGAAGATCCCGGCGCTCAAGGCCGGCAAAGAGTTCAAGATCGTCTGGACGCAGAACGGCGACAACTCGGCCTACGAGATGGCGATCGTGTCGTCCGCCGGCGAGGCCAACGCCAACTTCGAGGTCGCGCGGGGGGCCGGCAAGCCGGCGGGTGGTGGCGGCGGCGGCGGCGGCGGCGGTACGGCCGGCAAGGTCACTGCGATGGCCACCGCGTCCGACATCCTCTACGACCACAAGGTCGCGTACACGACCAGCTTCGAGGTCAGCGGCTACGAGTTCAAGGTCTTCAACACCGACGGCGACGTGATCCACAACGACTCGGGCACCGGCGGCTGGAAGGCCAACGAGCGCATCGAGCTCAAGTGGGACACGACCGACGACGTGTTCCTGGTCAAGGTCCGCTTCGAGGGCGCGCAGGGCCAGTTCGGCGAGCACATCCTGGCGCCGATGGCGATCGAGATCCCGCACACCGAGGTCGTGTTCGACAGCGGCAAGGCGCTGATCCGCGGCGAGCAGGCGCCGAAGATCGACGAGGCCGCGGCGGTGGCGATGCACAAGCTGGCGGCGGTCGAGAACGCCAAGAAGGCGGTAGGCAACGCGCTCGAGGGCGCCGGCTACGTGCCCAAGCTGTTCATCTCCGGTTACACCGACACCGTCGGCAAGCCCGGTGACAATCAAAAGCTCTCGGAAGGGCGCGCGCGCGCGATCGCGGAGCGCTTCTACGAGAAGGGCGTGTGGGCCGAGATCTACTACACCGGCATGGGCGAGAAGGGCCTCAAGGTCCAGACGCCCGACTCGTTCGACGAGGAGAAGAACCGCCGGGCGGTCTATGTCATCAGCTTTCAGCCGCCGACCGGTCCGTGGTTCCCGTCACCGGGGGCGTGGAAGAAGGTCGCCAACGCGCGCCCGCGCCCGGCCGAGCTGCCGCCGTACCCCGAGAAGTGGAAGGAGTACGAGGACAACAAGCGCCACGGGAAGCCCGACGGCGGGTCTTCGCCCAGCGCGGGTAGCGGCGGGGGCAGCAGCTCGAGCGACTCGTCGTCCGGCGACGACGCCTCGGGCACGTCCGGCAGCAGCAGCTCGAGCGGCGAGCCGTACCTGGGCTCGGCCGAAGGCCCGCCCGAGGTCGGTGGCGAGCCGGGAGCGAGCAAGAAGGGCTGCAACGTGAGCACGGAGCCGACGCCGGGCGCGACCATCCTGCTGCTGGCAGGGTTGCTGACGCTGCGCCGCCGTCGCGGGCACGCTGCGTGAGCGCCTGCGGGCCCGCTCGCGCGGGCCGGGCTCTGTCGTTGCTGCGTCGAGCTCGAGCTGGGCCGGCTTCGGTGGTCTCGTTCTTCCTTTGCTGACGCGGCGCGTGAGCGGGGTCGGTTGGGTCGCCGGGGCTCGATAGTCTCTGCTCTCGCGCAGAGGACCGGCCGTTCGGGCCGGCTGTTCTCCTTTTTTCGCGGACCCCTCGTGCGGGCCGGGCCGTGCCGAGGATGAGGCCGGTCTCCTGCCTGGACCGGCGCGTGAGTGGGCGGATCGCTCGGGCAAATAGCCTTCCTTCTTCCCTGGTGCGACGCGATCGCGTGGCCGGTGGGTCCGGTCGCTTGGGCTCGTTGCTCTGATTCCTTCGCGTTCGTGGGGAGCGGGCCGTTTGAAGGAGTGCATCGGTCGCTCGGCCCGCTGCTTCTCTTCTTCGCGGGCGCGGCACGTTCCTCGTTCACGCGGGGGCGTCCGGGAGAGGGGCGCTCGGGCCATTTCTTGCCGTCATCGGCGCGGCTCGGGAGTGGACGCTCGGGTCCGCTGTTCTTCCTGCTTCGCGGATGCGGTGGGAGCGGGTCGGGCGCTGACTTGCGACCTTGCTTCACGGGCGGGGCGCGTGAGCACGGGGCGTCGATCGGGGGGCGAGGGCTTCGCCGCCGCCCGGCCGACTGCGGGGTCGTGCTTCCGAGGCCCGATGCAGGACGGTTCCCCCACGGGTCGCACACGGTGAGGGTCGATGCGTCGACGATGCCGATGCATCGACGAGGGCCCCGATCGCGCGGCGTCGCACCGATGCAGGCCCTCGGGCGGCGGGCCGGGAGCAGCGCACGAGCACTGCACGCGAGAGAGCCGCGAGGTCGTGGCCTCGAGAGAGCCGCGATCGCCGGCGTTCGATGCAACGAGAAAGGGCGCAGAATGGCATGCTGCGCCGCGAATTCAGCATTTTCGCCGAGGTGGCCTTTGGGACCTGCGCCACGCGGCAGGTGTTCACGTGCAGCCTGTGATCGATGAAGTGGTTGCAGGCCGGCCAACGTGTTCCAGACTTGCGCCACAGAAGGAGTGAGAGCATGGCACGTAGCACTCGGACGAAGCAGAGTGGGCCGGCGCGGGCCGGCGCGAAAGTACGCAAGACGACGCCGACCAAGACCGGTGCGAAGACGAGGGCGAAGAGCCCCGCGGTGAAGGGCAAGGCGACCGCCGGCCGGACGACGAGCAAGACGGCCGGGCGCACCGGCAAGCAGGCCGCGGCGCCCACGTCGAAGTCGCGCAGCGAGGCGGCGAAGAAGGGTTGGGAGACCCGTCGCAGCCGCGCCGCCAAGACTTCGCCGACGACCGCCCGCAAGACCACCGCCGGCGCGGCCAAGGCGAAGAAGACCCGGGCCCGCTAGCGCGCGACGACGAGCCGGGTCGCCCGAGTCGGCGGTCCGCTCGCGGATGTCCCTCGGGACATGCCCGTTCGCAGAGGTCGAGGACGAAGCAGGCGAGCACACGAGACCGCGTGTGCTGGCCGTCGCGGAGCGAGGCACGAGACCGCGTGCCTCGCCCGACCTGAAGAAGCAGGCGAGCACGCGTGTGCTGGCCGTCTCGGAGCGAGGCACGAGACCGCGTGCCTCGCCCGAGCTGATGAAGCAGGCGAGCACACGAGACCGCGTGCGCTGGCCGTTCGCGGAGCGAGGCACGAGACCGCGTGCCTCGCCCGACCTGCAGGCGAGCACACGAGACCGCGGAGCGAGGCACGAGACCGCGTGCCTCGCCCGACCTGAAGAAGCAGGCGAGCACACGAGACCGCGTGCGCTCGTCGTCGCGGGGCGAGGCGCGCGACCGCGTGCCTCGCCCGACCTGCAGGCGAGCACATGAGACCGCGTGCGCTCGTCGTCGCGGGGCGAGGCGCGAGACCGCGTGCCTCGCCCTTCATGCTTTCGGTGGCGCGGAGCAAGGCTTCGCCTCGACACGCCCGCGAGGCCGCGTGTACCCGCGACCGCGTGGGCTCGCCGCGGACAGGCCCCTCAGGCGAGCTGGCCTTCGGGACAGGAGCTCTGCAGGCAGTGCTGCAGCCCGCACTTGAGGCTGGTGGTCGCGGGCAGGCGGGCCAGCTCGGGGCACAGGGCGACCAGTTGGGTGACGGCATCCGTGTTGACGCCCGACAGCACGCAGGCGGCTCCGAGGCGGCGGACCGCGTGGGCGATCTGGGCGACGGACTCGGCGTTGACGGCGTCGATCGCCTCGAGGGCTTGTAGGTCGAGCACCACCCACGCGGCCTGTTGGCGGGAGATGGCCTCGGCCAGGCCGCCGATCGTGGCCGCCTGGCGGTCGCCGTCGAGGTGACCGATCAGCGGCACCGCGAGGACGCCGTCCCAGATCTCCAGCACCGGCGAGGTGAGGCGCGCGATCTCTTGCCGTTGCGCGTGGATGACCGACATCTTGTGCAACAGGTCGCGCTCGGCGGTGCGACGCCGATCGGTCTCGAGCACGAGCGTGACGGCGTCGGCGAGCGAGGCGACGAAGGCCAGCTCGTCGTCGGTCCACACGCGCGGGTCGCCGATGTACTCGCAGCAGAGCACGCCGGACAGCCCGCCGCGCGAGCGGATCGGGGCGTCGAGGGTGGCGGACACACCGTGGCGGCGAAAATAGATGGCCGAGAACTCGCGGGTGCGCGGGTCGGTCTGCGCGTCGGAGGCGTCCAGCACGCGGGTGGTCGCCAGGGTGGCAAAATAGATCGGGAAGTCGCAGCGGTAGAGCACGGAGCCCGACGTGTGCGCGGCTGTCGCCACGTCGTACAAGTCCGCGCACTCGAGGGCGGAGGCGTCGGGGGTGAAGAACCACACTCCTGCGCGATGGATCTTGAGGATGTCGATCGCGGTCTCGGTGATCCGCCTCAGGCCGGTTGCGAGGTCGACGTCCGGTCGCTCGCGATCGCGGGACAGCTCGAGCAGGGCGCTCAGCTGACGGGCCAGGTTCTTGTTGTCGCCCGCCTCGTCGCCGCCGCACATCAGCTCGGCCAGCACGCGCGCCCGGGCCCGATCCGGGTCCTCGGCGATGCGCGCGGCAGCGGCGATCCGCGCGGCTCGGTCGAGCAGGTTCATGCTTCCCCTCCAAGGCAAGTATGACCGGCAACACGAGGCGCGCGAGCGGTGTGGCCGCCGGATCTGCGTCACATGTCTGGAAGGGCAGGTCCCGGCGGCCGCGGCGCTGGCGGTTTCGCGGGCGGATCGGCGATCGGGCTCGGCCGCCCGTCACTCGAAAGTGACGACGAAGACTTCCTGTTCGCTGTCGGTGCCGGCGGCGCCGGTGGTGGCGCTGTCGTCTCCGCGGCGTGCGCGACGGATCTCCACCTCGCTGCGGTAGCCGAGCCCCTCGAGGGCGTTGACGGTCGTCTGGAACAGGGGGCGTCCCGGGTCGGCGAGGATGATCCGGCCGCCCGGGCGGCACAGGCGGGCCAGCGCCGGCGCGACCTGTTCCGCCAGGCCCGCCTCGTAGGCGACGTCGCTGGCGAGCACGACGTCGGCGGTGCCGAGCGAGGCGACCAGGGCCTCGGGGTCGGCGACGTCGCCGTGATGGTAGGCGATGACGGCGTCGTTGAGGGCGGCGTTGCGGCGCAGCAGGGCGAGCACGTCGGGGTGGGCGTCGCAGGCGAGGACGTGGGCGCCGAGGCGGGCGGCGACCAGGGCGGGCAGGCCGACGCCGCAGCCGACCTCGATGACGCGGCGGCCGCGGACGAGGGCGGGCCTCTCGCCGAGGTGGGACGCCAGCGCGCGGCCGGCCGACCACAGGGTGCCGAAGTACGGGACCAGGCGCAGCGCCTCGGCGTCGTCGAGGCTGCGGCCGACCTCGTCGCACAGGGCGTCGATGGCGGCGTCGAGGCTGGAGACCACGTCGAGCTCGACGACGACGCCGCCGCACAGCTCGCGGACGCGGCGCAGCGGGTAGTCGAAGCGGCTGCCCGAGAGGACGGGAGAGGGATCGGTGCGGGTCATCGGGCGAGGTGGTCGCGGCGGCTGGCCGAAAGGACAGGAGATAGATGGGTGCGGGTCATCGGGCGAGGTGGTCGCGGCGGTTGACCGAGAGGACAGGAGAGGGATTGGTGCGGGTCATCGGGCGAAGTCGTCGCGGCGGCTGGCCGAAAGGACAGGAGATGGATCGGTGCGGGTCATCGGTCGAGGGTGAGGACGACCTTGCCGAACTGCTCGCGGCGGTCGAGGTAGCGGTGGGCGGCCTCGGCTTCGGCCAGCGGGAAGGTGCGGTCGAGGATCGGCTTCAGCTCGCCGCGGCCGACGTGGGCGAGGAGCGGGAACAGCAGCGACTTGCTGCCCATGGTGCTGCCGAGGACCTGCAGCTGGCGGAAGAACACCTGGCGCAGGTCGGTGGTGGCGGCGTGGCCCGAGGTCGCGCCGCAGGTGACGACGACGCCGCCGCGCTTGCACAGGCGCAGGCTGGCCTCCCAGGTCGCGGCGCCGGTGTGTTCGAACACGATGTCGACGCCGCGCTTTTGCACCCACGGGACGGCCCGCACGCGGCGCTCCCACTCGGAGTCGTCGCTGCGGAAGGTGAGCTCGGCCCCGAGCTCGCGCGCGCGCGCCAGCTTGGCGTCGCTGCTGGCGAGGGCGAGCACGCGGGCGCCGAACAGGCGGGCGATCTGCAGGCCGGCGACGCCGACGCCGCTGCCGACGGCGTGGATCAGCACCGTCTGCCCAGGCTTGACCTGCGCGCGCACGACCAGCATCTGCCAGGCGGTGAGGAAGGTCAGCGGCACCGCGGCGGCGCTGACGAAGTCGAGGTTGTCGGGCTTGGGCAGCAGGTTCTGCGCCGGCACTGCGATCTTCTCGCAGTAGCCGCCCGGGAGCTGCTCGCCGAGGATGCCGTACTTCGGGCACAGGTTGTCCCAGCCCGACAGGCACGCCTCGCACTGGCCGCACGAGACGCCGGGGCTGACGACGACCTCGGCGCCGACCTTGCTGGCGTCGACGCCGGGGCCCACGGCAGTGACGACGCCGGCGATGTCGCAGCCGAGCACGTGCGGCAGCGGCAGCTTGAGGCCCGGCAGGCCGCCGCGGACCCAGATGTCGAGGCGGTTGAGGGCGCAGGCGCGGACCTCGACCAGCGCCTGGCCGGGGCCGGGCTCGGGATCGGGCAGGTCGGCGAGCTCGAGGACGCTGGGGTCGCCGTGGCGGCGGAGGACGACGGCTCTCATGGCGATGTTCCGAAAGGACAGGTCGAGAGGGACAGGGTGGAAGGGACAGGTCCGAAAGCGCAGGTCGAGCTCAGCGCAGGCGGGCGAAGTTGACGGTCTCGCCGTCGTGGACGACGTCGCCGTAGTCCTGGACGACCGCGCTGATGTCGCCCGAGCGGGCCTTGCCGGCCCGGATCGTCTGCGCCAGGGCGTCGGCGGCGGCGGCGTAATCGGCCAGGCTGGCGGCGAACTGCGGCAGCCAGAACACGGCGGCGGACGCCTTCGGGTCGGAGTCGTAGGCGGCCCGGAACTCGGCGTAGGCGGCGGTGAAGGCGGTGTGGAACGCCTCGCACACGCCGGCGGTGAACTCGTCGTGGTCGCCGATGCAGCGCACGTACGGCTTGGCCTGGGTGACGACGTTGCGCGTGTGCCACTCGAGGCCGGCGCCGGCGCGCGCCTCGATCTCGGCCAGGACGGCGGCGTCGAGCCGGCCCTGGCGGGCGGCGATCTGCTCTTCGAGCGCCCGCCGCGAGTCGTCCCAGGCGCGGTAGGCGTCGCTGAAGTTGTTGTAGATCGGCGAGCGCTCGCCGTCCTCTTCGATCGAAGATGACCTGTGGGACATGTCCTCGCGGACAGCGTCGATGGTGGCCGCGAACACCTTGGAGGTGTCGTTGTAGACGGCGGCGGCCTGCTCGAGCGCCGGCTGCGGCGGCTTCAGCAGCGGACCCTCGTGCTCGGCCTTGTCGCACTCGCCGATCGCCTCGGGCGGGATCTCGGCCGGCGGGGTGCGCGTGCGCCCGGCGAACGCGGCCGCGCCCTCGCGGTAGGCGTCGTACACCGGCACGCGCGTGGCGCCGACGCAGTCGACGTAGAGCCGCAGCTTGTTGAGGACGAGCTCGGGCGGCAGGCGGTCGGGCTCTTCGGGCCGCTTGCTGTCGGTGGCGGTGAGGCCCTGCTGCAGGCGCTCGCTGATCTGGCGCTGGAGGCCGGCGACCCCGCCGTTGCAGGCGACGACGGCGCACAGCGGCGCGGCGAGCAGGGGCCCGCGGAGCCGAGAGTGATGCGTGGCCGGGCCCGAAGTCATGCCGAACCGGCAGACCAGCGTGCCACGGGCCGCCGGCGCCCCGCAAGCGCCCGGGCGGCCAGCGAGCCCGACGATGCGGGGCGGCGACGCGACGCGACGCACGAGCAGGGACGACGAGATGGACGCGCCGGAGCATCCGCGCGACGCGGGACACGAGACGGGCGCGCCGGAGCATCCGCGCGACGCGGGGACGAGACGGGCGCGCCGGAGCAGCGGAGCACGAGCACTGCCCGGTGCGACGAGCGACGAGCGACGAGCGACCCGTGCGCGTCAGACCCAGTGCGGGTCCTCGGGGACGATGATGCGCAGGTAGTGGAAGAGGTTGCGGATCCGGTAGTGGTCGGTCGAGACGTACTCCTCGCCGTCGATCTGCGAGGGGACCGGGCCCATGCCGGCGGGGCGGAAGATCTTGACCTCGATCTGCGAGCCGCGCGGGATCTGCTTGGGCGCGAGGCCGAGGACGGCGAGGTCGTCCTGCGTCACCGGGTTGCGCTTGTGGGCGCGGATCGTGATGGCGCCCCAGTCGGCGGGGTTCTCGACGATGATGACCTCGAACTTGCCGTCGTCGGGCTTGGAGGTGGGATCGAAGATCCAGTCGCCGCCGTACAGGACGGTGCCCTTGATGACGATGTCGTTGATGCCGCCGAGCTCGCGCGTCTCGCCGTCGATGGTGATGAGCGCGGCGAAGCGGGCCTTGCCGATCAGCGACTTGAGGGCGTTCTTGGCGAGGCTCGACAGGCCGGCGCGGATGTAGACGAGCTTGTCGCGGTAGAGCTGGCGCAGCACCGGGATCTTGGCGACGATCTTGCGGTCGCGGTTGCGCTTGGCCAGGATCTGCGCCGACAGGCCGAGGCCCCAGCTGTCGAACCAGAGGTCGCGGTCGACGACCTCGCCGGCGGCGTCGCAGGCCTCGACCTCGCCGACGTCGAGCCACTGCTCGACGCCGGCGGCGATGATGGCGATGTTGTCGGGCAGGGCCTTGAGGCCGGAGTGGACGCCGAAGCTGCGGCCCTGATCGTTGGCGGTGCCCATCGGCAACATGCCCATCGGCGTGTCGATGCCGTAGCGCTCGCGGGCGAGGATGATGCCCTTGGCGGTCTCGGCGAAGGTGCCGTCGCCGCCGAGGTAGATCACCCGGGCGACGTCGCCGCGTTCGAGCCGATCGGCGAGCGCCGCGACCGTGGCCCCCTGCGGCAGGGTCGAGAAGAACTCGGGCTCGAGGCGGGCGCGGGCGAGGCCCTCCATCGCCGCGGCGATGGCCGCCTCGGCCTTGCCGCTGCGGGCCGTGGGGTTGCCGACGAGCAGCGAGACGCGAGGGCGAGGCACGGCGGCGGAAGGCTAAACCTCAGGGCCCGCGCGGGGCAAGTCCGTGCGCGGAGGCGCACCGGGGCCGTGCACGCGGTCGCGCGGGCCGCCCGCGCCCCGCCAGGCCGCCGCGGGGTTTCAGCGCCCTTCACCCGGGGAGGTCACGCGAGCGTCTCGCGCCGGGGCCGCGCGGATCTGATACCCATCCAAAATGCTCCGCACCCTCCCCGCCGCGCTGCCTTCCAGCCTCACCCTCGTGCTCCTGATCGCCGGTTGCGCCGGCAAGGGCGCCGATTCGGCCAGTCCGAGCGGCGGCGAGAGCGTGGCCCAAGAGACAGGTCCGACCACGCCCGCCGTCAAGTTCGAGAACCCCGGCGGGATGTGGATGCCCGGGCAGATGACGGCCCACGCCGAGACGCTGAAGAGCCTGGGGCTCGCCTACGACCCGGCCGCGCTGACCGACCCGACGGCGTTCCCGCTCGGCGCGATCGTCAGCCTCGGCGGCTGCTCGGCCTCGTTCGTGTCGCCCGAGGGCCTGATCGTCACCAACCACCACTGCGTGACGCGCTACCTGCAGGCCAACTCGACGCCGGAGAACAACCTGCTCGACAACGGCTACCTGGCGAAGACCCGCGCCGACGAGAAGTCGGGCGGCCCGGCGGCGCGCGTGTTCGTGACCACGGCGTTCACGGACGTCAGCGACAAGGTGCTCGGCGGGCTCGAGGGCGTGGGCGACGACAAGCGCGCGGGCCAGATCGAGGATCGCCGCAAGCAGCTGGTGGGCGCGTGCGAGGGCGGCCGCACCGGCGTGCGCTGCACCGTGGCGAGCTTCTACGAAGGGGCGCAGTTCTTCCAGATCGAGCAGACCGAGCTCCGCGACGTGCGTCTGGTGTACGCGCCGCACGAGGGCATCGGCGTGTTCGGCGGCGACATCGACAACTGGCGCTGGCCGCGACACACCGGCGACTTCTCGTTCCTGCGCGCGTACGTCGGCAAGGACGGGCAGCCGGCCGACTTCTCGCCGGACAACGTGCCGTTCAAGCCGAAGCACCACCTGAAGGTGGCGACCGACAAAGCGACCGAGGGCAGCCTGGTGATGGTGGCGGGTTACCCGGGCCGGACGCAGCGGCTCAAGACCGCCGCCGAGGCGCAGCAGGCGGCCGACTGGTACTACAGCCGGCAGATCCAGCTCTACGAGGAGCTGATCGCGGTGATGGAGGGGATCGGCAAGCAGGACCCGAAGGCGCAGATCGCCGGGGCGTCGCGCCTGCGCGGGCTCCACAACTATCTGCTCAACTTCCGCGGCATGCGCGACGGCCTGGTCAAGGGCGGGGTCGGGGCCGACAAGGCCCGCATCGAGGGCGAGCTGCAGAAGTGGATCGAGGGCGACGAGGCGCGCAAGGCCAAGTACGGCGACGTGCTGGCGCAGATGGCGACGCTGACGAGCGAGAAGGCCAAGACGCGCGAGCGCGACGCGGCCCACGACGACCTGGTGCGCGGCTCGCTGCTGCTCAGCGCGGCCGACACGATCGTGCGCCTGGCCGACGAGCGCGCCAAGCCCGACGACCAGCGCAAGCTCGGCATGCAGACCCGCGACGAGCGAGACCTCGAGCAGTCGATGCAGGCGCTGCAGGCCAACTATCACCCCGACCTCGACCGCGCGGTGTTCCGCCTGTACCTGCAGCGCGCGGCCAAGCTGCCGGAGGCCGACCGCCCCGAGGTGCTGACCGCGATCGTCGGCAAGAAGGGCACGATCACCGACAACGACATCGATCGCGCGCTCGACAAGCTCTACAAGGGCACGAAGCTCGGCGACGCGGTGGTCCGCCTCGAGGCCCTGCGGGCGGCCAGCGCCAAGACGGTCAAGGCCAGCAGCGACCCGTTCGTCAAGCTGGCGCTCAAGCTCAAGCCGATGGTCGACGAGCACAAGAAGCAGGGCGAGGCCACGACCGGAGCGATGGCGGCCCTGCGTCCGCGCTACATCGAGGCGCTGCGCGCCTACCACAACGGCTCGCTGGCGCCCGACGCCAACTCGACGCTGCGCGTGACCTTCGGGACGATCCGCGGCTACTCGCCGTCGGCCGGCGCGCCGGTCTACAAGCCGTTCACGACGGTGTCCGAGATGGTGCGCAAGAACACCGGCGAGGAGCCGTTCGCGGCCCCGAAGGCGGCCCTCGACGCGATCGCGGCGCGCAAGTTCGGGCCCTACGTGGCCCCGGAGCTCAGCGAGGTGCCCGTCAACTTCCTCGCCGACCTCGACATCACCGGCGGCAACTCCGGCTCGGCCACGCTCAACGCCAAGGGCGAGCTCACCGGCCTGGTGTTCGACGGCAACATCGAAGCGATGGCCAGCGACTGGGTGTTCATGCCGCCGATCACCCGCTCGATCCACGTCGACATCCGCTACGTGCTGTGGGTGATGGACGCGGTCGACGGCGCCGACCACCTGCTGACCGAGCTCGGCGTGACGCCGACGATCTGACGCCGCCAAGGCGGTGAGTCGAGGGCGACCTCGGGGGCGCGGCTCCCGAGGTCGTTCTCGTTTTACGGGGCCCCGGACGCGCGCGCGAGGACGGCGAGCACTGCGTCGGGCGTCGGGGTGCCGAGGCGGCCGTCGGCGGCGAAGAACAGGCCGCCGCCCTCGCCGAGAGCGATGTAGCCGAGGAAGGCCCCGCGCGGGCACGCGAGCGCGGGCATGGTCGCGTGGTTGCGCGAGAAGTCGAAGCCGCAGGCGGCGACCAGATCGGGCAGGACCACCAGGGCGACGAACAGCGGCACGATGTCCGCAGGGACCGCCGTGCGCGCGACGTCGAGGGCGCGCTGGACGGCCGGGAAGAAGGCGGCCCCGCGGTCGTCCGGCTCGAACACGACGATCCGCGCGTGGGCCTGCTCGAGCGCGTCGCCGACGCGCGGGTGGGCGTCGAGGAATTGTCGCCGCACGAGGGTCGGGCCGATGTGCGTCCCGAGATCGAGGACGTGCGGGTCCATGTCTGCTTGTAACACCCGGGCCCCGCGCTTGTCGCCGGCGCGGGTCCGGCCTATCGTCGGCGCACAGGAGCGGCCGTGAACCTCGTCTGTCCGCGGATCACCCAGGAGACGCTCGCGCGCGACTGCGCGGCGCTCGGCGTCGTGCCGGGCGACACCGTGATGGTACATGCGTCGCTGCGCGCGGTCGGACCGCTGCTCGCCGGGCCCGATACGCTGATCGCCGCGATCCTGCAGAGCCTGGGCGAGGCGGGCACGATGATGGTGTATCTCGGCTGCCCGTCGCCGTACGACGACATCGGGCGGGGGCTGCATCCGCCCGAGGACGAGCGCTTCATCGAGGAGCACTGTCCGCCGTTCGATCCCTGCCTGACGCGAGCCAGCCGCGACTTCGGCGTCCTGCCCGAGTTCTTCCGCGGCCACCCGCAGGTGCGCTGCAGCGCCAACGCCGGCATGCGCATGGGGGCCGTGGGCGCGCGCGCGGACTTCTTGACCCGCGATCACGGGCCGAACTACGGGCTCGGCGAGGGCTCGCCGCTGGCGCGGCTGTGCGAGGTGGACGGCAAGGTGCTGCTGGTCGGATCCGACCTCGACCAGGTGACCCTGCTGCACTACGCCGAGGCGGTGGCGCCGATCGAGGGCAAGCGCCTGGCCCATGTGCGCGTGCCGGTGCTGCGCGGCGGGGCGCGGGTGTGGCTCGACGTCGAGGAGTTCGACACCATGAACGGCATCAAGGACTGGCCCGACCGGTTCTTCGGCGCGATCGTCGAGGGCTTCATCGCCGCCGGGCTGGGGCGCAGCGGGCCGATCGGCCAGGCGACCTGCCACCTGCTGCCGGCCCGGGCGCTGGTCGACTTCGCGGTGCCGATCATGACCGCGACCGCGGCGCAGCTCGCCTGAGCGAACGGGCATGCCCCGAAGGGCATGCCCGTAGAGACATGGGCTTTGGGGCATGTCTCTGAGGACATGCCACGGAGGTCAGCGTCCGAGCCCGGCGACTCCGCCGACGCGGCGGGGGTCGGCGGCGCCGTAGGTCTCGCCGGTCTCCGGGAACCGGACTGCGATCTGGGCGGCGCCGAGCTTGAACACGAGGTCGAACGAGTAGCCGAGCTTGCGCAGGGGCTCGAGGGTGTCGAGCATCAGGCCCGGCTCGACGGCGGTGACCGCGGTGCTGCTGCCGCTCTGCAGGGTGAGGCGCGGGGCGGCGACCGCCTCGGTCAGGGTCTCGCCGTGATCGACGAGGCCGAGGGTGAGGGTCAGCATGGTGCTGGGGATAGTGGAGCCGCCGGCCGCGCCGTAGGCGGCGACGGGGCGGTCCTCGGAGAACAACATGGTCGGCGCCATGCTGCTGAGCGGGCGCTTGTTCGGCGCGGGATCGTTGGCGCCGGGGTCGATGGCCGCGGGATCGGTGCTGCGGGTCGGGCGGTGGTTGAAGTTCGCCAGCGAGTCGTTGAGCATGAAGCCGAACTTCGGGACCATCAGGCCCGAGCCCCACGCCGACGACAGGGTGCTGGTCCAGGCGACCATGTTGCCGGCGCTGTCGATGACGTTGAAGTGGGTGGTGTGGCCGCCGCCGTCGCGCGGGTCGCCGGTGACGGGGGCGACCATGCCGTCGGGGCGGATCGTCGGGTCGAACTGTCGCGGGTCGCCGGCGACGATCTGCGGCATGCGCACGCCGAGCTCGATCGACTGCGTGCGCTGCTCGATGTAACCGGCCGACACCAGGCCGGCGACGGGCACGCGGACGACGTCGGGATCGCCGATCCACATCGACCGGTCGGCGTAGGCCAGGCGCATCGCCTCCTGCTCGAGGTTGAGGGTCTGGCTGTCCTTCGGGCCCATGTCCTCGCCGCCGATCGGGAAGCGCTCGAGGACGCCGAGCATCTGCAGCAGGGCGACGCCGCCGGCCGAGGGCGGCGGGGTGGTGACGACCGTGAAGTCGCGGTACGGCCGGCTCAGCGGGCTGCGAATCACGACGTCGTAGGTGCGCAGGTCGTCGCAGGTCATGCTGCCGACGCCGTCGGGGTTGACCTCGCGGGTGGCTCGCTGGGCCTCGACGATGGCCTGGGCGAGCCCCGAGTCGTCGTCGCAGTCGTAGAAGGCGGTCGTGCCGCCGGCGGCGATGATCTCGAAGGTGCGGGCGAGGTCGGGCTGGAGCAGGGTGTCGCCGTCGGCGAGCGCGGTGTTCTCGGGGCGGAACACCGCGCGCGCCTCGTCGTAGGCGGGGTCGCCGAGCTCGTGGTCGAGCCGGGCGCTGCGGATGTCCTCGGCCAGCAGCGGTTGCACCCGCACGCCGCGCTTGACGGCGTCGAGCGCAGGGCCGATGACGGTGGGGATCCGCATGGTGCCCCAGCGATCGAGGGCGGTGGCGATGCCCTTGAGGGTGCCGGGCACGCCGACGATGTAGCCGGACGAGCCGCGCACCTCGGCGTCGGCCTGGCTGACGAACATGTCCGCGGCGGCGCCGGCCGGGGCCCGCTCGGAGGCGTCGAGGACGTAGGTCTTGTCCTCGGCGGCGATGTAGACGAGGAGGAAGCCGCCGCCGCCGAGGCCGGACGCCTGCGGCTCGACGACGTTGAGCATGAACTGGACCGCGGCCGCGGCGTCGACTGCGTTGCCGCCGAGCGTCAACATCTGGCGGCCAGCGTCGGCCGCGACCTGCGAGGTGGCCGTGACGACGCCGACGCTGAAGCCGCCGGGCGGGCCGTCCTGCATGTCGCCGGTCGGCAAGACGGGGTCGCCGCTGGCTGCCGGCTTGGAAGGTGACGGACAGGCGCCGGCGACGGCGAGGAGGACGGCGAGGGTCGCAAGGTGTCGGGTCATGATCATCGACGCTCCCGGCCGAGCTCGAGCGCGGCCTGTTGCTGCGGTCCACTGCGGGTGTACGCGGAGCGAGGCGCGCTCCCACGCGTGGCGCCGACGCGAGGGCGCTCGCGCGACGAGGCTCGCGTCGAGAGCGGCAGGCGGGACGCGTCGGCGCGGGCACCGACGCGGGCGCGGGGGCCGTTGCTGGGGCTGCAGCAGCGAACCGACGTGCGACATCAGCGGCAGCGATTGGGTGTCCTTGGGGACAGGCGAGCAAGCGGCGACTTCGCGGCTTCACGCGCGGCCGTGCCCATGCGCGCCGCCTCGTGCCGCTCGCGGGAAGCGATGTCTCCCGGGTCCGCGGAAAGGCGTGGCGGCGAGGTGTCTCTCGGGACAGGCGGGGCGACGTGCGATGAGCGGCGCTCAGGGCATGCGCGCGACCGGGGGCGGGACCCAATCGCCGCGCAGGGCCGGCTCCTTGGGCCAGTAGAGGCGCATGATCAGGTTGAAGTGGCCGGCAGGGGCCGGCAGCCAGTTGGCCTCGCGGGCCTTGCCGGGCGTCTCTTGCTGGATGTAGATGTCGATCGAGCCGTCCTTGTTGCGCCGCAGCTTGCTGCGGTCGCCGAGGGCGTAGCGATCGATCGGGTTGTCGACGAAGTAGTGCTGCTCGTCGTAGAGCGTGAGCGACCAGAAGCCCTCGACGGGCGGGGTCTCGCCCTTGTCGAAGTGGAGGACGTAGCGGCTCGCGCCGGTCAGCGGTTCGCCGTTGCCGTCGACGTCGGTGGCAGGGTAGAGGGCGTCCTGCGGGAGGTTGGCGCCGAGGCCGACCTCGGCGACGAGGGCCCGCCGCGCGTAGTCGACGCCGTACTGGCCGGTGTCGGTGAAGATCCGCCAGCCGTTGACCTTGTCGCCGGGCAAGTGACGGGTGGCCGCCGCCAGCTCGGCGCGGGCGTCCTCGACGCCCTCGCGCAGGGCGAGCAGCTCCGCGGGTCCGAGCGCCTCGGCGTCGAACGGGGTGCCGCGCACGAGCTTGAGCTCGCGCATCTTGTCGACCATGGGGGCGTCGGCGTCGCTCGGCGGGTTCTCGGGCAAGAGCTCGGCGACGCGGGCGAGGAACTGCTCGGGCGGCATGGCCTGGACCTGCTGCGGCGGCGGGGTGCCGATGTCGACGCCGGTGGTCAGCGGCGGCGGCTCGGGCGCGACGGCCATCGGGCCCCAGCCCGACAGCGGAGTGAGCTTGAACTGGTCCTGCAACTTGTGGACCGCGAGGGTGTCGAGCTCGCTGGTGACCCGGGTGCGGCCGATGATCCAGACGGTGTCGGTCGGCGCGCGCAGCAGGGCGAGACCCTCGGGCAGCTGGCCCTGCCACTCAGGCCCGGCGACCGCGAAGTGCTGGACCTCGTTGCCGGTGGTGCGCGTGCCAGGCGAGGCGAACACATTGGTCCAGGCGTCGAGCATGGGCATGAGCCAGTAGCGCTTGCCCATGTCGGGGATGCTCAAAACGATCGGCTCCTTGGCGAGGTCGAGCCAGGCGGAGGAGTAGAGGGTGTCGGCGTTGGGGCTGACGACCTCGCGGAACTTGGCGCTGGGGTAGGCGCGCAGGTGCTGGAAGGTGTTGATCGGGGTCTGGACGGTCATGACCTGGCGCGTGAGGTCCATGAGCACGAGCGGGTAAGCGAAGGTGTAGACCTGCTCGGCGATCTTGCGCAGTCGCGGGTCGGCGGTCGGTGCGGGCGCAGGCGGCGGAGGCTGCGGCTCGGGGGCGGGCTCGACCGGCGCTGCGACCTCCTGCGCGGGCGCGAAGGCGACCTGCTCGCTGCGGTGACACGCGAGCGCGAGGAGGGAAGAGGAGAGGAGCGGGACGAGCAAGCAGCAGGACGAGCTCCGATGCATCGGGCTAGGCTGGCCGAGGCGCGCCGCGGCGCAAGCGGGCGGCGCGGCGCGCCTGGGAGCGGGCGGGCGGAGGCGCGGATGTCCTGAGAGACGTGTGATGCTCTGGCGGAGCGGTGCTTCGAGAGACCCTGGCCGCCTGGCGGATAAAACGTCCCGAGAGACATGGGCGTCCGAGAGGGGTTTGGCCACCGAAACAAGATGTCCCGAGAGACATGTGGTGCCGGGGGCGGATCCCTGGGAGACGTATGGCGGCCGGGCGGATGTCCCGAGAGACACAGGGCGGCCGGGGAGCGGATGTTCGAGGGACATGTGGCTCCTCGACGGCGGATGTCCCGAGGGACATGTAGCGCCGGAGGAGCGAGTGTCCCGAGAGACATGTGATTTCGCGGAGATGTCCCGAGGGACATCTCCGCGGATGGGCCGACCTGGTCGGTCGCGCTCGCTTACTCGGCGTCGCGGTACTCGAGCGCGAGCTCGCAGTACGGGTCGAGGTAGAGCGCGCGCTCGAAGCACTCGCGGGCGTTGTCGGCGGCGCCCATGCCGACGTAGATCGCGCCGCGATAGGCGTGGAGGATCGCCAGGCTGGGGTTGATGCCCTCGGCGTAGTCGAGCAGGTCGAGCGAGTTCTGGGCGATCTCGGGGTCGCCGCCGCTGGCCCGGTAGCGGGCGAAGGCGAGGTGGGCGTGCAGGTCGGCGGTGTCGAAGCCGGTGTTGTACGCGTCCTCGAACAGGGCGACCGCGGTGTCGTAGTCGCCCTCGCGCATGGCGACCTCGGCCTCGCCGTAACGCATGGCCGCGTAGGCCTCGGCGCCGCCGTCGCCGCCGGCGCCCTCGTCGTTGGGCCCGACGAAGGTGTTCTCGCCGCTGGCGAGCATCGGCTCGTCGACATAGCCGGCGTCGCCGCCGAGGTCGCCGAGCTCGGGCTCGTCGTCGAGCGGGTCGAGCTCCTCGGCCTCGGCCTCGTCTTCGTCCTCGTCCTCGCCGAGGTTGCCGATCTCGGCCGAGAGGTCGCCGGAGACGTTGGGATCGCCGAGGTCGGCGAGATCGACGGACAGCGAGAGGTCGCCGGAGACGTTGGGATCGAGCGGGGCGCCGTCGAGGTCGTCGCCGAGGTCGCCGGCGAGGTCGCCGAGGTCGTCGCCGAGATCGAGGCCGTCGAGGTCGTCGAGGTCGGGCAGCGGCTCGTCGGAGTCGCCGAGCAAGAGGTCGTCGTCGACGCCGGCGAGCAGGTCGTCGGGATCGAGGCCGGCGTCGGCGGCGAGGCCGGCCTCGGGGGTGACGGGCGCGGGCGGCTGCAGGGCGCTGTCGCCGGCGAGGTCGCCGAGGTCACCTGGCTCTTCGGGCAGGTCCGTGAGGGCCTCGGGGGCGAGGCTCACCGGCGCCAGCGAAGGGGGAGGCTCGGCGTCGGGGTCGCTGCCGGCGAGGCCCGCGAGGTCGGCGAGGGCGTCATCGGCCTCGTCGCGCGGCTCGTCGACGTCGGCGGCGGCGGCCACGGGCGGCTCGACCGGCTCGTCCTCGTCGGCGGCCTCGTCCTCGATCATCTCGTCGTCGTCGAGCTCCTCGAGCTCCTCGATGTCGTCGAGCGGCTCGTCGCCGTCAGCCGCCTCCTGCTCGTCGGGGATGGCGACGCCGACGAGGGACTCTTCGGGGAGGGGCTCGTCGGGGATGGCGATGCCGACGAGGGACTCTTCGGGGAGGGGCTCGTCGGGGATGGCGATGCCGGCGAGAGACTCCTCGGGGAGGGGCTCGTCGGGGAGGGCGATGCCGGCGAGGGACTCGTCGGGGAGCGGCTCGTCGGAGAGGGCGACGCCGGCGAGCGACTCGTCGCCGAGGAGGTCGTCGGGATCGGGCAGGTCGTCGGGCAGGTCGTCGGGAAGCTCGGGGTCGTCGAGCAGGGCGATGACCGCGGAGGTGTGCGAGACGTCGGCGCCCCCGGCCGGCGGAACCACGGGCGCCGGGGTGTCCTTGCGCAGCAGCGAGGCGAGGCCGGGCGGCGGGCCGAGCTTGTGCGCGGGGGCCTGCGCGGGCGCGGGCACGGGCACCGTGGCGCGGACCGAGTCCTCGGGGCCGTCGCGCAGGTCGCTGAAGTCGGTCTCGGAGTCGAACGAGCCCGAGACGTCGGCGGCCGCGGGGGCAGGGGTGAGCGTCGGGGCAACGGCGGGAGCGGGGCGCGGGATGATCTCGCGGCTGGCGGCGGCCTGCAGCTTGGCCCGCAGGTTGCGCGGGTCGGTGACGATGCTCTCGTCGACGTTGAGGCCGCGGAACATCTCCTCGTCCTCGGTCGGCAGCAGCGGGACGCGAGGGTTGCGGCTCGAGGAGGCGCCGAGGTCGACCGGCAGGCGGCTCGGCAGCGGGGTGTCCTCGTACTCGCCGATGGTCGAGAGGACCTCGAAGCCGGGCGCGAGCTGCTCTTCGGGCAAGGTCGGCGGGGTCAGGTTGGGCCGCAGGGGGGCCAGGCGGCGCGGCGACTTGGTTTCGAGGGCATCGACGACGCCGGCGCTGACGAGGCCGAGCAGCAAGGTCGACAGCTGCGGGACCTCGAGGTCGGGCCGGCGCGACAGCAACTCGTCGGTGGTCCGGCTGCCGTCGATGCAGCGCAGGAAGTACAGCTCCTCCGGCAGGAGCTCGAGGCCGGCCGCGTCGCCGGTCCACTTCGGGCTCTGGGTCGGGTACTTGTCGGCGTAGGGGCGCAGGGCCTCGCGCGCGCGCTCGTCGGTGAAGCGCTCCTGGATCGCGGCGAGGATCAGCGCCTCGGTGGTGCCGGCCGGCGGGGTGCCGGTGAGCCCGGGCTCGGCCCCTTCCTTGAACTGGAAGCGGCCCTCCTCCCAGGCGAAGATCTCGAACAGCTTGCGTCGCAGCTGCTCCTCGAGGCCGTAGCGCAGGTTGTGCTCGGAGAGGATGCCCATCTCGACGAGCAGCTCGCCCTGCTTCTTGCCGGTGCGGCGGATCGCCTCGAGGGTGTTGTCGCACTGCTCCTGGGTGATGAGGCCCTGATCGGTCAGGACCTGGCCGAGGAACTCGCTGGCGAGGTTGCTGCGGACGACGGTGGGTCGGCCGTCGACGAAGAACACCACCTTCTTGGTGTCCCCGCTCATCAGGTAGAGGCTGCCGGTGACGCCGGCGCCGCCGATGTCGCGCAGCAGGCTGGAGAACGGCACGCGCTTGAGCGAGCCCTTGGTCGGGAACCCGAGATCGGTGTCAGCGGAGGTCATGCGCGAGAGCTCTGGAGCCGAGCGGGCCTACGATACCCCGGCGGCCACAAGCCGGGCAGCCCGGTCCGCGGGGAGTCTGCGCCGGATCGGGCGCCGGACGAGGCGCTTATGCCCGCGCCCGGGCGGTGTCAGAGTCGAGATGCGCGCCGCGCTGTTTGCGCGGTCGGAGGGACCGGCGCGCTGCGCAGATCTGCCCCTCGCCGCGGGGCCGCCGGCGGTCAGCCCGGGGGCTCGTGGAGCGGCAGCCGGATCACCACGGCGGCGCCGCCGAGCTCGCTGTCCTCGACCCGCACCTCGCCGTTGTGATCGAGGACGACCTTCTTGACGATCGCCAGGCCGAGGCCGGTGCCCTCCTTGCGCGTCGACTCGTAGGGCTCGAACACCCGCTCGCGCCGCTCGGGCTCGATGCCGGGGCCGTTGTCGTCGACCCGCAGCTCGACGAACCCGGGCTCGCCCTCGGCCGGGCGCGCGGTCACCCGCACGTGGACCGGGCCGCGCTGCCGCTGCGACAGCACCGCGTTCTCGACCAGGTTGACCAGGCACTGCTTGAGCAGCTGGCGATCGCCGAGGATGGCGAGCGAAGGCGGGGCCGGCATGACCTCGAGGACATCCGACTCGCGCTCGGTGAGGTGGCCGTAGGCGCGCTCGAACTCGGCGAGGATCCGCGCGACCACGGTCGGCTCGAGCTGGGCCTCGGGGACCTTGGCGAAGCGCGAGAAGCTGGTGACCATGCGCCGCAGCGACTCGATCTCGTCCTCGACGATCTCGACCGAGGAGCGGAGCAGGCGCGAGAAGTTCTCGTCGGTGCCGGGGTCCTTCTCGCGCAGCTGCTGGGCGGCCAGCTGGATCGGCGTGAGCGGGTTCTTGATCTCGTGGGCGATCCGCCGCGCCATCTCCTGCCAGGCGCCGACCCTCTGCAGGTACGACAGCTTGCGCTGGGCCGAGGCGAGCTCGTCGAGCATGCCGTTGAAGGCGGCGCCGAGCTGGCCGAGCTCGTCGTTGCCGAGCTCGGGCACCCGCGCCAGCAGGTCGCCGCCGGCGACCCGCAGCATGGCGTCGCTGAGCATGCTGAGCTTGCGCGTGGTGGCCCGCGCGAGCAGGAAGCCGGCGATGAAGGCGACCATCAACACCAGGGCGCTGGCGGCCCCGATCGCGCGGTAGACGGCCCGCTCGAGCTCGCCGCGGTCGACGACGTTGCCGTCGACGGTGACGTAGTCGAGGCCGCGCTTGATCATGCCGAGCGACTGGTAGTCGCGGTCGAGCGCGGGGTCGAGGGCGAAGATGGCGGCCAGGCTGCCCTGGTCGATCGGCCCTGTCGGGGAGGACATGTTCAAAGGGACAGGGCCCGACATGACCCAGATCCGCGCGCCCTCGTCCTCGGGCAGGAGGGCGCGCCGCTCGGCCAGGGCCGAGTGCGGACCCTGGGCCTGCAGCTCGACGAGGTCGGCCTCGCGGCGCAGGAGCTCGTGCAGGAGCTCGCGCACGGCGGCGGGGTCGTCGGCCGCGAGCTCGCCACGCGCGGACGCCAGCTCGACCTCGCGGGCCATGGCCTCGAGGCGGGCGCGGTAGGTCTCCTTGCGCGCCTTGACGTAGCCGTCGTAGAAGGGCAGCGCGAGGGCGACGGCGTCGTCGCTCTTCTGCGTGGCCGAGCCGACGATGCCCTCGAAGTACTGGACGGTGAGGGCGACGAGGTAGGCCGAGGCGCCGACGCAGAGGATGCCGAGGCACACGAGGGCGGTGATCACCCGCGACTCGAGCCGTCCCCACCACGGGACCCGCGGAGCGGCGACGATCCGCTGGCCGATCCGGGTCATGCGGATCCGCGAGAGATCGGAGGGCCGCGAGTCGGGCACCGAGAAGCGGGCGAACGAGGCGAACGACCGCTGGGGGGCGTCGGTGGAGGACTTGAGCGCGGCCGACTCGGGCCGCGCGGCCGGGGTGACTGTCGAGGGCGGGCGCCCGGCGGGTCGCGCGAGCGGGCGCGAGGGCTCGCGCTTGCCGGGCGCGAGCGGGCGCGAGGGCTCGCGGGGCCGGGCGCGCGGGTCGGAGGACGGCGCGGATCCTGCGAGGTCGTCGCGCCCGCGGGCGGAGGATCCTGCGAAGTCGTCGCGGGCGCGGCGGGCGGAGGATCCTGCGAAGTCGTCGCGCGCATCGGCGGAGCGAGGACGGGACGGATCGGCCGCGCGCTCGCCGGGCGGGGTGTCCGCCGGCCCCGGGCGCGGGGCGTCGTCGTCGTCGCTGGGGCCGCGCGGACTCATGACGACACCAGATAGAAGCCGGGGACGGTTTTTATTGCGAAGGTCTGCTCTGCGCTCTGGGTGGCGCGGACGAAGATGCCGACCCAGCGCGAGAAGACCGAGAGGTCGCGGCCCTGGCCGCGGTCCCACTCGTCGCCCGACTGCGGGGCGAGCAGGTCGCGGTCGATCGGGTTGCGCTGGCCGACGACGGTGGCGAAGTAGACGGCGTCGGGGCCGCGCTGGAGGGCGCTGACGCGGCCGACACGGACGCGGTCGAGGGTGGTGGCGCGGGCGATGGCCTCGTCGCGCTCGGTGTAGTAGCGGATCTGCGGGGCCCGCCCCGGATCGCTGGTGGTGACCACGTAGCGCTCTTTCCAGGGGTTGTACTGGATCTTGACGACGCGCGAGCGCTGGTCGACCGGGACGCTGTGACCGGCGCGGTAGACGACGATCTCGAACACGAGGGTGGTGGCGAACGCCGACTCGAGCGAGGCCATGGCGTCGACGTCGCGCGTGGGGAGCAGCTCCGGCATGGCGACGGTCATGAGCACGCCGTCGCCGACCTCCTCGAACTTGGCCCGGCGGTTGCGCAGCAGCTCGAGGCCGCTGGCGCCCAGCAGCGGCAGCGAGAGGCCGGCGAGGAGGAGGGCGCGCCGTCTCACAGCGGGGTCCTCCGCAGGACGTTGCCGACGCTGAACTCGAGCGCGCCGACGACGGTCTCGAGGCGCAGGCCGAAGTTGGCGTTGAAGCCGATCGGGGCGGCCCACTCGCCGGCGGCCCGGTGAAGGGCCCGCTCGGCGGAGTCGCCGGCGAAGGTGAAGATGCCGGTCGACCACACGAGGTAACCGGCCTTGATCCCGCGCACGCGATTGCGCTGGAACAGCGGCCACACGTACTCGAGGTCGAGGCGGGCGAACAACGAGCCGAGGACGCGGCGGTCGATGCCGGTATTGAAGACGTCGACGGGGCTGCGGGTGGTGTAGACGAGACCCAGCTCGCGTCCGGGGGTCCAGTCGCTGAGATCGCCGGCGAAGAAGCGCTCGAACCGCGGGGCCCGCCCGGCGATCTGCCCGGCGACGACGCTGGGGGTGATCCAGTGGCCCCAGGGCAGGCGGAAGCTGTAGGCGCCGCCGGCGACCAGCTTGATGTACTCGTACTCGCTGCCGACCAGCGGAGAGCTGAGCTGGAGGTCGAGGGCGACCCGCGCGCCCTTGCCGAACCGCGCGGCCTCGTCGCGGCCGTCGTAGTTGAGGCCGAAGTCGAAGGAGGTGAGGCGGTGGACGCCGGACAGCAGCTCGAGGTCGATCGACCGCGACTCGCCGATCGGCGAAGTGTAGGTCGGGTCGACGGGGAGCTGGGCGTTGACGCGCTCGAACCGGTAGTCGAGGCCGAAGACGAGGCGGTTGCCGGCGTTGAAGGTGGTGCCGAGGATGCCGCCGATCCGGCCGTAGTCGACGGTGCGGAACAGGGACGGGTCAGGGTCGTCGGTGCGGCCGGCGATCCGGTACGGCTCGCTCGCAGAGGTGACGTAGACGGTGCCGGCGAGGCCGAACCGGCTGCCGCGCAGGCGCGGGGCGGCGAGGTGGAGGCGGAAGGCCTGCTGCCGCCGACTGCGAGGGACCTGCCGCGGCAAGCTGCCCCACACGAAGCCGCCGCCGAGGTGGAGGGCGCGGCCGAGGAAGTTGCGCTCGAGCGCCTGGATGCCGCCGCGGAAGGGGGTGAAGCGAGATGTCCCGAGGTACAGGTCGGTGACCTCGAGCGAGATGCGCTCCTCGACGTCGACGGTCAAGGTGACGCTGCCCGGCTCGCCGGCGAGCGGGCGCAGTCGCAGGGTGACGCGCTCGAAGGCGTCGGTCTGGAGCAGGCGCAGGCGGGCCCGCTGGACCCGCGCGTCCTCGGGCCACAGCAAGGTCTCGCCCTGGCGCAGACCCTCGGCGGCGAGGATCTCGAGGACCCGCGCCGACGGGGTCTGCTCGGTGCCGCGGACCTCGAGCGCGGCGATGGTGACGCTGCGCCGCTCCTGCGCGGCGGGGCCCGCGGGCCCTGCGCTGGGGCTCGCGGTCGGGCTCGCCGTGCTGGCCGCGCTCGCAGGCACTGCCGGGCCGGCGGCCGCGGCGGTCCACGGCAAGACCCCTGCCGCGAAGAGACCCCACACGGGGCCGCACGACCACCGACTCGGAGCAGGCCGCCGGGATCGGCGGTCGCCTGCGCGGGCGTCAGGGGCGTGCATGGGCCGCGAGTGTAACGCAAGGCGCGCCCGCGCCGCGCCGTTGTCCGCTAGACTGCAGCCCGTGGAGGGCCGCAAGCTCGTCGTCTACATCGAGGACAACCCGAGCAACTTCGCTCTGGCCCGCAAGATCCTCGAGCTGTCCGGCGAGTACGAAGTCATCGGCGCCAAGGACGGGCTGTCCGGCCTGGCCCTGGTGCGCGACCGGCGACCCGACGTCGTGCTGCTCGACCTCGACCTGCCAGGGATCAGCGGGATCGAGGTGGTCCAGCGGATCCGCGCGACCCCCGACATCGCCGCGACGCCGGTCCTCGCCGTGACCGCCAGCGTGATGAAACGCGAGCGCCGCCAGGCGATGGACGCGGGCTGCGATCGCTTCATCGAGAAGCCGTTCGACATCCACGAGCTGCGCAGCCAGGTCGACGAGGTCGCGGCGATCCAGCGCTGAGGCGAGGGCGCGGGGGCGCGGGAGCCCGTGCGGAGACCGGTGGGCAGGTCCGAGAGGACATGTTTTGACGAACATGTCTGCGAGGACATGCGCGTTCGGGCATGCTCTCTCGGACATGCCCGAAGGGTCAGCCCCCGCGGGCGGCCAGCAGTTCGCCCACGGCGGCCAGCTGCTCGGGGGTGTTGACGCCGGCGACCTCGTCGGCGGGGACCTTCAAGGTGTGGACGCCGCGGCCGGCCGCCCGGGCCACGAGGTCGGTCAGGTAGATCTCCCCCTGCGCGTTGGCCCGCCCGAGGGCCGGCAACTCGCTGCGCAGGAGCTCGGCGGAGGCGCAGTAGACCCCGGCATTGCACTCCCGGATCGCGCGGATGGCCGCGTCGGCGTCGCGCTCCTCGACGATGGCTTGGATCCGCCCGTGGTCGTCGCGGACGATCCGGCCGTAGCCGTGCGGGTCGGCGGGCTCGAAGGTGGCGAGCGCCAGGCCGGCGCCGCTGGACGCGCAGGCGTCGAGCAGGCCGGCGAGGGTGGCCGGTCGCAGCAGCGGGACGTCGCCGGAGAGGATGAGCACCGGGCCGTCGTGATCGCCGATCGCGGGTAGTGCGCACTGGACCGCGTGCCCGGTGCCGAGCTGCTGGGCCTGCAGCACGAACCGGAGGTCGGCGAACACGGGCCGC
This sequence comes from Nannocystis sp. RBIL2, assembly GCF_026626745.1. Classification (GTDB taxonomy): domain Bacteria; phylum Myxococcota_A; class Polyangia; order Nannocystales; family Nannocystaceae; genus Nannocystis. The sequence goes on along the minus strand of NZ_JAPNJW010000001.1, from coordinate 245,960 downwards.
AGGGCCGCCTCGACCTGCTCGGCCCCGTGACCGACGACGACCACGAGCCCGGCGACGCCGGCCGCCCGGGCGCTGCGCAGGACGTGCACGGCCAGCGGCTCGCCGGCCAGCGGGTGCAGGACCTTGGGCAGGTCGGAGCGCATGCGCGTGCCCTTGCCCGCGGCGAGGACGACGGCGAGCGGGGGCGAGGCAGGGACGAAATCGGCTGGCACGCGCGGCGGACGTTAGCAAAATCGCCGCGACCTGGCGTTCGGGTCAGCCGGCGACCGGCGCCGTGCGCTGCGCAGGGGCGCTCGCGCTCGCGTGGGACAAGGTGGGACCCCGGCGGCGGCCGCCACCCCCGCGGCAAAGCGATGCTTCGAGCCGCCAGGTTGCGCCGCAAGGTCCCCTGTGCGACCGTTGGTGTCGGTCCGCGCGCATCGGGATGGCACTCCGTAGCAACAGGTTGGCTGGTTGGAGCTCGGCGCCGATCGCCGTGGCGGTGCTGGCGCTCGCGTGCGGCGGTCCCGGCGCTCGCTCCGAGTCGGGGCCCGATCTGGCGAACCTGGCCGCGAAGACCGGCGTCGACGAGCCGATCCGCCGCGAGCCGCCGATCTCGCTGACCGCGGCCGACGGGGCCGAGCTGCCGCTGCGCGTGCTGCGAGTGCGGGCGGTGCTCGATCAGCCGCTGGCGTTCACGGAGCTCGAGCTGGCGTTCGACAACCCGGAGGGCCGCACTCTGGCCGGCCGCCTGGCGCTGGCGATCCCGCCGGGCGCCCGCGTGACCCGCTTCGCGGCGCTCCGCGACGGCGCGTGGCAAGAGGCCGAGGTGGTGCCGCGGCGCACGGCGATCCAGCAGCTGGCGCTGGACCACGCGCCGCAGGAGCCGCAGCTGGTCGGCGCGCCGGAGGGCGAGCGCTTCGTGGCGCGCGTCGAGCCGATCGCGGCGCGGCAACAGACGCGGCTGATCGTGGCGTACACGCAGGAGATGCGGGGCCGCAGCGAGCCGTACCGCGTGCCGGTGGCCGGCCTGGCGCCGCTGCGCGAGCTGGCGGTGGCGCTGCGCTCGCGCTCGCCGCTGGTGATGGGCGGCGACCCGCTGTTCGCCGGGGTCCGCGGCGACGGCGAGTTCTACCGCTTCGCCGACGTGCGACCGACCGGCGACATCGTCGTGCAGCCGCACGGGCCGCGCGAGCTGGGCCTGCGCCACGACAACATGGTGGTGGCCCGGATCTCGCCGATCCCCCACGACCACCCCGATCCGGTCGAGAGCCTGGCGATCCTGTTCGACACCAGCGCCTCGCAGGGGCTCGGCTGGGACACCCACGTCGATCGCCTGGGCCAGGTGATCCAGGAGCTGGGCGCACGTGTCCCAGGGGACATCCCGCTGCGCGTGGTGGCGTTCGATCAGGGCGCCGAGGTGGCTTACGAGGGCCCGATCCGCGGGTTCGGCGAGGCCGAGCTGGCGGCGATCCGCTCGCGGCGGGCGCTCGGCGCGTCGAACCTGCTCGGGGCGCTGCGCTTCGCGGTCCGCGGCGGCGAGCGGCCGGCGCGGCGCATGCTGGTGATGACTGACGGGCTGGTGACCGCCGGGGCGCACAGCGAGGCGGCGCTCGTCACCGAGGCCGAGCGGCTGCGCAAGCTCGGGGTGGCGCGGCTCGACGTGATGGTCGAGGGCGGGGCGGCCGACCCGGCGCTGCTGCGCGGGCTGACGACGCTGACGCAGCTCGGCGCGCGGCCGGAGACGATGAAGGCGATGGGCCACGAGCTGGCGGCGGCGCGGCCGGGGCTGGTGCTGCGCAGCGGGGTGACGCCGCGGGTCGCGGCCCACCGCATGACCCGCACGGTGGTCCGCGACGTCGAGGTGCGCGTGCCCGGGAGCGGCTGGGTCTACCCGCAGAAGCTCGAGAGCGTGCAGGCCGGCGACGACGTGCTGGTCTACGCCGAGTACGCGGAGGACGAGCTCGAGGTCGAGCTGGTCGGGCACGAGGTCGCGGCCCGCCACGGCGTGGCCCTGACGCGCTCGCCGTCGCCGCTGCTGCAGGACGCGTGGGCGGGGGCCCGCGCCGCCTGGCTCATCGACCAGGCCCGCTCGTGCGCCCGCGGGCCCGACGACACCTGCGACAAGTTCCGCGAGCGCGCGGTCGAGTTCTCGCTGTCGAACCGGATCGTCAACGACGCCACGGCGATGGTCGTGATCGGCTCGGCCCACGACTACGCCCGCTTCGGCCTCGACGGCACCTCGCTGCGCGACGTGCTGGCGGTCGGCAAGTTCGGCGCCGAGTGGCGCGAGGCGGCCCCGGTGCCGCTGCCCGACGAGCGCGTCGCGCCGGAGTCGCACGCGCTGCTGGCCGAGCTGCGCATGACCAGCTTCGACGTGGCGCCGCCGTCGATCAGCGCCGCGCCGCCGCCGCCGGTGCCGCCTGTCCGTTCGCGCAGGTCCCAAAGGCAAGGTCCGAAGGGACCTGTCCGGGAGAACAGCCGGGCCGACGCCGCGGCCGAGCTGGCCCGCGAGGACGCGCGCGACCGCCTGCGCGACAAGGACGCCGGGCTGCGCTTCGGGCCCCAGCGCACCCCGGCCGACGCCTACGAGGGCAACTTCCTGGCGGTGATGAACCTGCTGGGCGCGTGGGACGACAAGCGCAACGCGCTCGGGGTCGCCGAGCGGTGGCAGCGGGCGGCGCCGGCCGACGTGATGGCGCTGCTGGCCTTCGGCGAGGCGCTCGAGGCCAACGGCCGCGACGACCTGGCGGCCCGCGCGTACGGCTCGCTGATCGACCTGTACCCCGGCCGCGCCGACGTGAGGCGCACGGCGGCGGGCCGGCTCGAGCGCACCGGCGAGGCCGCCAACTGGCTGGTGCTCGACGCCTACAGCCGGGCCATCGAGCAGCGCTACGAAGACCCGGCCGGCTACCGCCTGTACGCCTACGCGCTGCTGCGGGCCGGCTACTTCGGCGAGGCCTGGGCGGCGCTGCTCGACGGCATGGCGTGGGCCCGCGTCGAGCCGAAGACCCGCGGGCTCGAGCGGGTGTTCAAGGACGACCTCGGCCTGGTCGCGGCGGCGTGGATCCGCCGCTGGCCCGACCAGCGCGACTACGTGATGGAGTCGCTGCGCGTGCAGGAGGCCGAGCTGGCCGAGCAGCCGTCGCTGCGCTTCGTGCTCAGCTGGGACAACGCGCAGGGCGACCTCGACCTGCACGTGCGCGACGGCCACGGCTGGCACGCGTTCTACCGCGAGAAGACGCTCGAGTCCGGCGGCCGCCTGCTCGACGACATGGACGCGGGCTACGGCCTCGAGGCGTTCGTGATCGACGGGACGGCCTCGGCCTACCCGTACCGCCTCGAGGTCGGCTACTACGGCCGCAACGCCGACTACGGAGCGGGCAAGGTCCAGATCGTCGAGCACGACGGGGCGGGCCAGCTGTACTTCGACGAGCGGCCGTTCGTGGTGCTGAAGCAGCGCGGTTACGTCGACCTCGGGGCGCTGACGGGCCCGCTGGCGCCGACCGACCCCAGCCAGAGCGCGGTCGCCTCGCTGGCGCCGTCCGGCAAATAGGATCACGCTCGAGGCATGCGCTTCGAGAAGGGCTACCGCAGCGACGACGTCATCGACCGCCGAGGCCAGCGGAGCTTCGGGGGCGGCGGGGGCGGCGGGGGCGCGATGCTCGGCCTCGTCGGCGTGCTGCTCCGCTCGCGCTTCGGCTGGATCGGCGTGATCCTCATGCTCGTGCTGTACGCGACGATGGGCCGCTGTGAGCAGCAGGGCTCGTACCTGGCGGGCCAGCAGGACGCGCCGGTCGCCGCCGACAAGGCCGACGACCTGTCGAGCTACGTCGCCTACGCGCTCGACGACGTGCAGGGCTCGTGGCTGGCCCGCTCGCCGATCGCGGTGTCCGGGGCCGGGCCGACGCCGTACCAAAAGGCCAAGCTGGTGCTGTTCACCGACCGCACGCCGACCGGCTGCGGCTACGGCGACGCCGCCTCGGGGCCGTTCTACTGCCCGGCCGATCAGCGCGTGTACATCGACCTCGGCTTCTACCGCGAGCTGCGCGACCGCCTCGGCGCCACCGGCGACTTCGCCCAGGCCTACGTGATCGCCCACGAGGTCGCCCACCACGTGCAGAACCTGCTCGGGCTGTCCGACAAGGTCCACGCCGCCTCGCCGCGCCAGCTGCAGGGCGCGGGCGGGCTGTCGGTGCGGCTCGAGCTGCAGGCCGACTGCCTCGCGGGGGTGTGGGCGCGCGACGCCGAGCTGCGCGGCAAGCTCGACCCCGGCGACATCGAGGAGGCGATGCGGGCGGCGGAGGCGATCGGCGACGACCGCCTGCAGAAGATGGCCCGCGGCACCGTGCAGCCGGAGTCGTTCAGCCACGGCACGTCGCAGCAGCGGGCCCGGTGGTTCGCCCGCGGCCACGACTCTCACGACCCGGCCAAGTGCGACACCTTCGGCGCCGCCGAGCTGTGAGTGGGAGGATGTGCCGGAGGACATGCTCCATCGGACATGTCCCGAGAGCCACGACTGAAACATGCGGCGCGAGCGGCGCGCGCCGCGTCGAATGTGACCGCAAGGCGAGCGCGAGGCGGGCATTCGTCCGCGGCGCTGCTGAGGCCGTCGCGGCCGGCTTTATGAACGCAGCTTAACCGGTGGTTCAGCGCGAGCCTCGAGACCAGCGTTCATGCTGGCCGGGCCGCGAGGTGCTCGCGCGCGGGTTCCCATGTCGACCGCAACGGCCCACCAGCTCTTCCACGACGCGCAGCCCGAGGTCGCAGCGGAGCCCGACATGCACGCGCGCGTGCGGGCGGCGCTGGAGCACGCCTCGCACTACCTGCCGGCCCAGGCGCCGCTCGAGGTGTTCGTCCACCACAACACGCTGCACGCGTTCCAGCACCTGCCGTTCCACGCGGCGATCCGCGAGGCGCAGAGCAAGCTGCGGGTGCGCGGGTACCTGACCAAAGAGACATACCGCGATCTGCTGGCGCGCGGACGGATCCGCGACGACGACCTCGACGCGGTGCTGGCCGACGAGCAGTTCTCGCCCGAGCCGATCGCGCCGGGCTTCCCGAGCCGCGACGTCGCGGCGGCGCTGGTGATCCGCCACGGCGTGGGCGCCGAGACGATCGCCCACCTGCGCTGGAACCTGGTCGAGAAGGACGCGGCCAACCGCTTCGACGGCGACATCCGCCAGGGGCCGCGCGACGCGATCGTCCGCAGCACGCGGGCCTGGCTCGAGCAGGAGGTGGCGGCCGCCGGCGGGCCCGCGGGGGCGCGCGAGGTGGCGGCCAAGGTCGTCAGCCCGACGCCCGGCGAGCGCGCGCTCGATCCGCTGCTCAAGCTCGGCGCGCTGCTCGGCCGCCGCGTCGACCCGCGCGACCTGCTGGCGGCGTTCGCCTGCAACCCGGAGCTGTTCTCGGTGCGCGCGCTGTGGACCGCGTGCGTCCGCGCGTGCGAGCACCTCGAGGGCCAGCCGTGCCCGCAGGCCACGCCGGCGGTGTTCCACCGCGACCTGCTGCTGCGCACCAGCGGCGAGGACCCGAACGAGATGGTCCACGCGCACCTGATCCCGCTGTGCGCGGCGTTCCTCGACCGCGGGCAGTCGTACTGGACGATGCCGGACCGCGAGCGCGGGTTCTTCCGCGCGTGGGCGAAGGTGCTGTCGTCGGGGCTCGGCGTGCGCCCGGCCTGGCTGGCGGGCCTCGGCGAGCGCCTGCGCGACTGGGACGCGCGCAAGCTCGGCGCCGAGGACGTGGTGATCGAACTGCTGGCCGAGCTCGGGATCGCGGACGACGAGCTCGACGCGTTCATCGAGCACACGCTGCTGCAGCTGCCGGGCTGGGCGGGGATGTTCCACCGCCTCGAGAGCGCGCCGGGACCGATCGGCCGTACGCGCGCGCAGGTCCACCTGATCGACTACCTGGCGGTGCGGCTGGTGCTCGACCTGTTCGCGTACTGCGACGTCGGGGCGCGCCTCGGCATCCGCGGCCAGGCCCGGGCGATCCGGGCGGCCTGCGCCGGGCTGCCGCAGGTCTCGGGGCCGCAGCAGCGCGGCCGCCACGACACCTCGTGGCCGCTGTTCCGCCTGTGTCAGCTCGCGGGGGTATCGGCGGCGACGATCTACGCGGCCAGCCGCGCCGACGTCGAGGCGGTGCTGGCGTTCCTCGACGAGCTCGACGAGCCGACGCGCCTGCGGGTGCTGCACGAGGCCTACGAGCGCCGCTACCGGGTCGAGCTGCTCGACGCGCTGGCGGCCAACCTGGCCGCGCCGCCGCCGGTGACGACGCGGCCGCGGCATCAGGTGGTGTTCTGCATCGACGACCGCTTCGAGTCGTCGCGCCGCCACCTCGAGGAGCTCGCGCCCGAGTGCGAGACGCTCGGCGCCGCGGGGTTCTTCGGCCTGGCGATCGCGTACCAGGGCATCGACGATCCGAGCACGTTCCCGCTGTGCCCGGTGGTGGTCCAGCCGCAGCACCGGATCGAGGAGCAGGCGCTGACGCGCCAGTTCAGCATCGCCGAGCTGCGCGCGAGCCGACGCCGTCAGCTCGGCGAGATCGAGACGGCGTGGGGCCGGATGTCGCGCTCGCTGCTGCTCGGATCGATCGTGACGGCCATCGCCGGGTTCTTCGCCGCGATCCCGCTGCTGGCCAACGTGTTCTCGCCGCGCGCGGCCGGGCGGGTGCGCAAGGCGATCGCGCGCTGGTGGCTGCCCGAGCCGATGACGCGGCTGACCGAGCTGCGCGCCGAGCAGGACGGCACCCGCACGGCGCAGGTGATGTCGGGCTTCACCCTCGACGAGATGGCGACCCGCGTGGCGGCGCTGCTCGAGAACATGGGCATCGTCCACCGCTTCGGGAAGCTGGTGGTGGTGCTCGGCCACGACTCGTCGAGCGTCAACAACCCGTACTTCCCGGCGTACTCGTGCGGCGCGTGCGGCGGGCGCTCGGGCGGGCCCAACGCGCGACTGTTCGCGCGCATGGCCAATCAAGCGGGGGTGCGCGAGCGCCTGGCGGCCCGCGGGATCGTCGTCCCGGAGGACACCGTGTTCGTCGGCGGGCTGTACGACACCGCCAACGACATGATCCGCCTCTACGACGCCGAGGACCTGCCCGACGCGGCGCTGCACGAGCTGCGGGTGCTGTCGCCGCAGCTCGAGGAGATGTGTCGGCGCAACGCGCAGGAGCGCTGCCGCCGGTTCGCGTCGGCGCCGCGTCGCTCGGCGCCCGAGCGGGCCCTGCGGCACGTCGAGGGCCGCGCGTTCGACCTGGCGCAGGCGCGGCCGGAGCTCGGCCACGCGACCAACGCGGCCTGCTTCGTCGGCCGGCGCGAGCTGACCGCGGGGCTGTTCCTCGACCGGCGGGCGTTCCTCGTCTCGTACGATCCGGGGCAAGATCCGACGGGCGCGATCCTCGAGCGGATCTTGCTCGCCGCCGGCCCGGTCGGCGCCGGCATCAACCTCGAGTACTTCTTCTCGACGGTCGACATGGAGCGCCTCGGCGCCGGCACCAAGCTGCCGCACAACGTCACCGGCCTGTTCGGGGTGATGAACGGGGCCAGCAGCGACCTGCGGACCGGGCTGCCCAAGCAGATGACGGAGATCCACGAGCCGGTGCGCCTGCACCTGGTGGTCGAGGCGTCGCCGGCGACGCTGCTGGCGATCGCCGGGCGCCAGCCGGCCGTCGCGGAGCTGGTGACCAACGAGTGGCTGCGGCTGGTCTCGGTCGACCCCGAGACCCGGGCGATCCAGACGTTCGACGCGCGCTTCGGCTTCCGCCCCTACACCCCGCTCAGCGCCGGGCTGCCGCGCGTGCGCAGCTCGAGCGACTGGTACGCCGGTCGCGATCAATTCCTGCCGCCGGCGCTGATCCGGCCCTGACCTTTCGGACATGGTCTTCGCGTCATGCTCGACTCGAACTCGCTCGCTCACGTGATCGCGCTGGCCCCGGCCGCGCCGGCGCTGGGGGCCGTCATCATCGCGCTGTTGCTGGCGGCCCGGCTGGCCAGCGAGCGCGTGGTGGCGACCGTGGCCCAGACCGCGATCGGCCTCGGCTTCCTCGGACTTTTGGTCGGCCTCGTCGGCTGGGCGGCGGGGCCCGCGGGGCCGCTCGAGCTCGGCTTCGGCTCGTGGTACTCGGGCGCGGGCTACGACTTCCGCATCGACCTGCTGATCGACGGCCGCTCGGCGGCGGTGTCGGCCCTGGTGTCGCTGCTGCTGGCGGCGACCAGTCAGTTCTCGATCGCGTACCTGCACCGCGAGCCCGGCTTCAACCGGTTCTTCCTGTTGATGCTGCTGTTCGGCGCCGGCATGCAGGCGCTGGTGCTGGCCGGCAACCTCGAGCTGCTGTTCGTCGGCTGGGAGATCGTCGGCATGACGTCGGTGCTGCTGGTCGGGTTCTTCCACGAGCGCCTGGGTCCGGTGAAGGCGGCGACCCGCGTGCTGGTGACGTACCGCCTGTGCGACATCGGGCTGCTCACCGCCGGGGTGTCGCTGCACCGCTGGCTGCACACGAGCGACTGGATGGCGGCGGAGCAGGCGGCGCTGACGAGCCCGTGGCCGTCGACGTTCGTCGGCCTGTCGCTGGTGTTCGCGGCGATGGGCAAGTCGGCCCAGTTCCCCCTGGGCGGCTGGCTGCCGCGGGCGATGGAGGGGCCGACGGCCTCGTCCGCGGTGTTCTACGGCAGCCTGTCGGTCCACGCCGGGGTGTACCTGCTGCTGCGCGCGGCGCCGCTGCTCGAGCACTCGCTGGCGGCGCAGACGATGATGATCGCGGTCGGGGCGATCACCGCGGTCATCTCGGCGATGAGCAGCCAGGCGAGCCCGGACGCCAAGTCGGCGCTGTCCTACGCGACGGCCAGCCAGGTCGGGCTGATGTTCGTCGAGATCGGGTTCGGGCTGTACACGCTGGCCACCATCCACCTCGTGGCCCACGCGGTGCTGCGCTACTACCAGTTCCTGCGCACGCCGTCGGCGCTGCAGGACGCGCTGGCCCGCCGCGCGGCGCTCGGCCGCACCGAGGCCGACGAGGGCGCGGTCCGCTGGGAGGCGCTCGGCCTGCGCACGCGCCGGTACGTGTACCGCATGGCGATCGAGCGCTTCGACGTCGAGATCGCGCTCGAGCGCTACGTGGTGCGTCCGGTGATGGCGCTGTCGCGTCGGCTCGATCGCCTGGAGTCGCAGCTGCTGGCGCTGCACGGCGAGTCGGAGCGGCGCGCCCGTGATTCGAAGGGAGGCCGGCGATGAGCGCGTGGGTGCAGTACTCGCTGATCTTCCTGTGGCTGACGCCGCTGCTGGCGGCCGCGGCGCTGCGCTGGGGCGTGCGGGGGGCGACCAAGCAGCGCGCGCTGGCGCTGGGCTTCGCGCTGCCGATCTTCCTGGTCGCGTGCGCGCTGTTCGTCCACGAGGGCACGCGCCACGCGTACAAGGAGGACCACCTCGAGCAGGGCCTGGGCTGGCTGCACAGCCACTTCGCGGTCGACGGCCTCAACGCGGTGCTGCTGCCGCTGACCGCCGGCCTGGTGCTCGTGGCGCTGCTGATGACGCCGCGGGCCGACATGCGCGCGGGGCTGGCGGCCAAGATCATGGTGGTCGAGGGGGCGCTGATGGGCAGCTTCCTCGCGCTCGACGCCGGGGTGCTGTCGAGCTTCGTGGTGCTGTCGCTGCTGCCGCTGTGGTTCGACGCCAAACACCGCGGGTCGCGGCCGCTGCAGGTGATCATGAAGTCGCTGGTGGTGGCGACGGGGCTGGCGCTGGCGGTGGCGATGATCGGGCTGGCGTTCGAGGCGTCGGCGGCGGGGGTGCAAAACCCGCTCGACCTGGTCGAGCTGACGAAGAGCCCCTACACGCCGTCGCCGTGGATCGGGACGCTGGTGCTGGCGGTGGCGCTGCTGCGCATGGGCATCGTGCCGCTGCACCTGTGGTTCCCGGCGACGGCGCAGCACAGCACGCCGCACCTGGCCCTCGTGACATGTCTGACGCCGCTCGGGTCGTTCATGCTGGCCCGCCTGGCGCTGGCGATCTTCCCGCGCGTGCTCGGGCCGGCGGCGCCGCTGCTGATGGCGGTGGGGGTGTTCACTGCGCTGTACGGGGCGTTTCTGGCGGTCGGGCAGTTCGACCTGCGCCGGATCGTGGCGTGGTTCTGGGTCAGCCAGTCGGGCCTGGTGCTGGCGGGCTTCGCCGGGCTCGACGACGCGAGCGTGTCGGGCGCGCTGCTGCAGGCGATGTCGACGGTGGTCGAGTGCGGCGGGCTGATGCTGCTGACGCTGGCGGTCGAGGTGCGCGCGAACACGACGGACCTGCGCAAGCTCGGCGGGCTGGCTCACAACGCGCCGCGCATGGCGACCGCGTACCTGATCCTGGCGGCGGCGGCGGTCGGCTTCCCGGGCACGATCTCGTTCGTGGCCGAGGACCTGGTCGGGCAGGGGCTGCTGCGCGAGCACCCGTTCGTGGTGGGGCTCCTGTTCATCGTCACCGCGGTCAACGGGATCACGCTGTGGCGGGCGTTCAAGCGCACGTTCCTCGGGCCGCCGTCGCCCCACGCGGACGACCTGCGCGGGTTCGAAGACCTGCGCCGCTGGGAGTCGTACGCGATCTGGGGGATGATAGGGACGCTGCTGCTCGGCGGGTTCCTGCCGGAGCCGCTGCTGGCGGTCCGCCGCGGGGTGGTCGACGCGATCGGCCGCGTCGAGGCGGCGGCGAGCGTCGAGCGGCACTGAGGTCCGGGCGTCTGTCCGGGCGGTGGTCGCGCGATCGTGCTGATCTTTGGAACATGCCTTTCAGGGCATGTTCATAGGGGCATGTTTAAAGGGGCATGTCCATGTGGACATGTCGGCCGGGGCGCGTGGGCGCGTCAGGGTCGGCGCGCCCAGCCGCGAGGTCGGCGATGAAGGCCTCGATCTCGGCCTCGCAGGCGATCTGCGGCGAGCGGGCCGGGTCGAACGGCGGCAGCTCCGGGAGCGGCAGGCCGAGCTGCTCGAGCAGGCGGGTGCACTGGCGCAGCCCGTCGAAGCTGGCGAACGGCGGGCCGTCGCCCCAGGCGAAGCGGTAGGCGGCGAGCGCCAGCGGCCGGGCGAGGTCGGGCTCGCCGAGGGCGAGGTGGGCCTCGGCGAGGAGCCGATCGGGCGCTTCATCGCCAGCGGCGGCGAGGGCCCGGCGGGCTTCCACAGGTCGATCGAGGTGCGCGAGGCAAGTCGCGAGCTCGGCGGAGAAGCGGGCGACGCTCGAACCCATGCGACGGGCGAGCTGCAGCGCCTCGCACAGGTGGGTCTCGGCCGCGGCCCAGGCACCGGCATCGGCGGCGACGCGGGCCTCGAGGGCGTGCAGCTCGGCAATTTCGAACAAGCGCGGCGTCCGCTCGCTCTCGCGCCACGCAGCCGCGAGCCACGGCGCGGGATCCTCGCCGCGGTAGATGGCGAGAGCGGCGCGGTCGTGGGCGAGGGAGAGGCGGTCGTGAGCGCCGAGCTCGCTCTCGGCGATCGCGGCGACGTGCGCCTCGGCCTCGTCCCACCGGCCGAACTCGATCGCCATCCGGGCGCGGTGGCGCAGCAGGAGGGCCTGCTTGCCGCCGGCGGCGACGGCGAGGCGGTGGGCGAGGATGAAGGTCCGCAGCGCCGCGTGGTTGTGGTTGTCGGCCTCGATCGACAGGGCCCAGTTGACGAGGCTGATCACCAGGCCGCTCGCGTCGCGTTGCTGGAGGTCGAGGCGGATGCCGAGCTCGCGCAAGGCCGCGGCGTCGTCGTCGCGGCCGACTATAGCGAGGGCGTTCGCCAGGCTGGTGAGCGCCCTGGCTTGATCCGCGGGATCGGAGAGGCGCGGGAGCTGGCGCAGGCCGGCGGGGAACAGCGGGGTCAGGAGCTCGACGATCGTCGTGCACGCGGAGAGGCGGTCGAAGAGCGGGCCAGACAGGCGGTCCCCATACAGTTGGTAGGCGGCGTAGAAGTCGCCGGCGCCGACGAGCGCGCTGTAGATCTCGATGGTGCGCTGGAGGTCGGCGACGCTGCGGACGGGAGCCGCGGGCTCGGGCGGGAGCTGCTCGAAGTGGTCGCGGATCGCCACGAACGCGGCGGTGCGCTCGGCGTCCGCGAGGCACTCGAAGGCGTAGGCGCGGACGACCGGGTGGAGGTCGTGGCGGTTGCTGCCGCGATCCCACAGCAGGAAGCCGCGGGCCTCGAGCAGGCACAGGTCGGCGTGGATGCGGGCGTAGTGGGCGAGGACTTCGGGCAGGCGGGCGTAGGGGCGCGCGAGGGCGCGGTAGACGTCCCAGGCGTCGCGGCGGGCGCGGAGCTTGTCGTGGCGGTCCTGCAGATGAGTGCGGGTGCTCGGATAGTAGTTGTCGTCGGCGAGGAGCCGCTCGAGCTGGCGCAGCGGCGCGAGGGGCTGCCGGGGCGGGCGGCGCAGGCCGAGCGGGGGCGGATCGGCCAGCGCGAGCACGGTGTCGATGCCGACCGGCGAGCGCAGCGCGGCGATCCGCGACAGCAGTCGCGCGGCGCGGGCCGGCAAGTGCTCGAAGGTGGTGCCGAGGATGTGTGTGCGCAGGGTTGCAGGCTCGCTGTCGCCGTGGCCGGTGAAGGTCGAGGGTCTGGCGTAGTCGTAGGCGCAGCCGGCGATCAGGCGCCACAGCAGGCTGGAGTGGCCGAGCTTGGCCATCGCCTGCGTGGTCGGTGCGACCCACCAGGCTTCGGGGTCGAGCCCGACCGCGCGCAGGAGCTCGGGGATGTCGGCGGGGTCGAGGCCCTGCGCGGCGGACAGCTCGACGCCGGGCACCAGGGCGTCGCCGTCGCGCAGGTCGCTGGGGAAGATCCGCGAGGTCGCGAGCAGCCGCGACGGGCTCGCCTGCACGAGCGCCCGCAGGAACCGGCCGTCTCGTGGATCCGTGCACGCGTGCAGGTCGAGGGCGGCGTCGGCGAGCTCGTCCGGCAGGCGCGCGGCGTCAAGTCGGTGATAGGCGACCAGAGCACGCTCGAGGCCGTCGAGCACGAGCAGGAACGGGCGCGCTCGCAGGGCCGCGAGCACCTGGCGCTCGAGCTCGGGTCGATCGGCGCGCATCGCCTGCGCGGGCGCGACGCCGGCGGCGTAGACCGCGAGGTGACGGATCATGAGGTCGAAGGTGGCGCCGCCCTCGTAGAAGCTCCACCACATGCAGCCGGCCCACGGGGCGTCGGGGAGCCGCCGCTGCAGCCAGGCCCACGCGAGGGCGCTCTTGCCGATGCCGCCGAGGGCCGCGAGCACCCGCGCAGGCTGGCCGTGCGCGAGCCAGGCGTCGAGCTCGGCGAGGTCGGCGGCGCGGCCGGTGAAGATGCGCGGCTGGAAGTAGGGGTGGACGAGATAGGGGGCGGGGAGGGCCGGCGGGGCGGGCAGGGTCTCGCTCGCGGGAGCTTCGGTGTCGGCTAGCTCGTCGTCTTCGTCGTCTTCGTCGTCGTCTGCGGCATCGAGCTCGTCATCGTCGGTGTGGTCGTCGTCTTCGTCTTCGTCGTCAGCGTCTTCTTCGCCCTCCTCGGTGTCCTCCTCGTCGTCCCCTTCGGCGGGCAGCGCGAGCAGGCGCAGCTCGGCGTAGGCGGCGGGGCCGACGTTTGCGTCGTCGGGGAGGCGCAGGTCGGCGGGGCCGGGTTCGGCGCCGACGCGGATGACCAACACGTCTTCGTCATGCGATGTCTCTTCGGACATGTCCACAGGGATATGTCCGGATCGCCATGCTGCGTCGAAGACGGCAGACCGCGCAGCTTCGGGGGCGTGGATGACGACGACGCGACGTCGGGGCTGCATCGCCATGCATGATCGTCGATGCACTCGCGCCATGGAAGTCCCGCGGACGCATCGCAACACGCCGTAGAGCGCTCGGATGGGCCGCGCATGCATGAGCGTCCTGGGCGTCGAGACGGCCTCCACGGGGCTCGTCGCGGGTCGGGCGGCCACGGGTCGAAGCAGGCCGCAGAAGTCGCTCTAGCGGGTTGGGGAGCCGTCACAGCGCCGATTTTTATTGGTCGTCGATTTACTCGCGGCATGGGTGTTCCGCAGGACGCATAGCGACACGCCGAAGAGCGCTCAGACGGCTGCGCGTGCATGAGCGTCCTGGGCGTCGAGACGGCTTCCACGGGGCTCGTCCGGGTCGGGCGAGCCAGCCGTTCACGGCAGGGCGCAGACGCCGACGTTCTCGAGCCCGGACGGAGCTTCGCCGGGCTCGTAGTAGGGCCGGCACTGCTGACCCACGCCGGGGCAGGCAGGAGCGCTCAGGTCGCAGTACGGGGAGCAGCAGCCCGGGCCTTCGCCACCCAGCACGCACTCCGTGGCCACGTCACCGTCGGCGCAGCTCAAGCCGGGGGCGCAGCGCCAGTCGCCGCCGCAGCCCTCGAACAGCTGGTTGCCGGGCAAGCCGTCGACCTTCAGGCACACGAAGTCGACGCCGGCGTACTGGCAGCTGTCGCCGGCGGGGCAGTCCTGAAGCAGCGGATCGCAGTGCGGCACGCACAGCGGCATCTGGTGGTAGCCGAAGCACTCCTCGTCGGCGCCGCAGATCGGCTGGTGGTCGCTGCCCTGGCAGATCACCGCGCAGGTGCCGGTGCCGGTCTGCGGATCGATGTCGTCGCAGAACAGGCCGAGGTCGCAGGTGTCGGGGCCGAAGTGTCCCTGAACGAGCCGCTGGCACGATTCGCCGGCCTGGTCCGGATCGGGGACGATGGCCGAGCAGGTGATGTTGTCGAAGTCGAGCGGCGGTGGGCCCTCGGCGGTGCACTTGAAGCCGCTGGGGCAGTCCTGCGCGTAGACGTCGCAGGCGGGCGGCGGCTCGGGCGGGACGATGAACACTGCCTCGGTGGCGCTGTCGCAGGTGGTGCAGGTCTCGCTGGCAAGGCCGGTGGTGTCGCTGCCGCCGGTCGAGGTGTCCGAGGTGGCGGTCGAGGTCATGGCCGGCGGGCCGGACTCCGAGTCGCCGGAGTGGCCGCTGGTGAGGATCGGGTCGAGGATCCCGAGGTCGCAGCCGGCGAGGACGAGGACGAGGGTTGATAGCGTTGAAAGGCGCATGTGCAGAGGTCGCGCGGGCCCCGGGCGATGGCTCATTTTTTTTCGCGCGGGGCGGTGACGAGGCGGCCGCCCGGCGTGAAGGCGACGCAGGCAGGTCGCCCAGCTGCGTGCGCCGGTCGCGTCGGCGCGGGAGCCACGAAAATGTCGGGCGCACGAGCTCGCTCGCGGCCCGGCCGCGCGAGAGCTCTTTCGCACATGTCTCGAGGATCATGTGCGATGGGACATGCCTCCAAGGGCATGTCCCTTCGAGCAGGCTCACTCGCCGGGCGCGGCGGCGTTGCGCTCGCGGAGGCGGCGGCCGCGGCTGGAGCGGTCGAGCTCGACGTGGGGGGCGGCGTGGTAGTACTGCATCAGCTCGCCGACGCGGCGGGGCGCCGACTCGGCGAGGTTGTTGCGCTCGCCGAAGTCGCCGCTGAGGTCGTACAGCTCGGTGAGGTTGTCGCCCGGACGCACGAGCAGCTTGTAGGGCCAGGCGATGACGCCGTACTGGTCGCTCTCGTTGAGGATCAGCGGGCGGCCGCGCGGGCGCAGCTCGTCGGGGCTGCCGGGGACGAGGTGCGGCAGGAGGCTGCGGCCGTCGAGGCCGGCGAGCGGCTCGGCGCCGGCGAGGTCGAGGAGGGTGGGGGTGACGTCGAGGACCGAGACGGGGTCGGTGGCGAGGCCGCCGGGGGTGCCGGGGATCCGGATCACCAGCGGGACGTGGATCAGCGGGTTGTAGAGGACGCGGCCGTGGTTGTCCGGCAGGCGCGGATCTTCGCCGAGGCCCTCGCCGTGATCGCTGACGATGACGACGAGGGTCTTGTCCCACAGCTGGCGCCGGACGAGCTCGTCGACGAGGGCGCCGACCTGCTCGTCGACGAGGCGCAGCATGGCGCGGTACTTCTCGCGCCGGCCGAGCCGCGGGTTCGGGTTGGCGAGCACGCGCCGCAGGCTGCGGTCGCCGCCGTCGACTTCGTCGTGCTCGTGGACGTCGAAGTAGTGCAGCCACAGGTAGAACGGGGACGCGGCGCCCTGGTCGGCGGCCTGCTGGCGCTGGTCGAGGAAGGCGAGGCCGAGGCCGGTGGTCCGCGCGGAGGTGCTGTAGGAGCCGATGTCGCGCTGGCCGGCGTCGTTGACCAGGCGGTCGTGGCTGTGAAGGCCGCGGGTCAGGAGGGTCTTGCCGGCGTAGCGCAGCACCTCGCTGGGGATGACGCCGTGGGCGACGCGGCCGGCGTCGTGCAGGGCCTCGGCGAGGGTCTTGTCGACCTGGGTGAACGGGTCGATGCGGCCGGTGAGGATGCCCGAGAGCGACAGGTCGGTGCCGGCCGACGGCGCGAACGCGCGGGTGAACACGGTCGACTCGGCGAACAGCTGGAACAGCCGCGGGTACTCGGCGCGGTTCTCGGGGCTGTCCGCGAGGACATCCGCGCGCAGGGCGTCGATGCTGAGCAGGACGAGGTTCATCGGCGCGGTGCGGCGCAGGAACTCGCGCACCTCGGGCTCGTCGCGCCACTGGCCCTGCTTGCGCGCGGCGACCTCGTCGGCCTGGGCCAGCGCGGCCGCCAGGTCCTCGCGGGCGACGTAGCCGTCGCAGTCCTCGTCGACGTCGTTGCCGATGATCTCGCGCGCCTCGGGGTGGACCTGCGGGTCGGTGTCGTCGCAGTCGGCGCCGCCGAGCGCGGGCGAGTGGCCGTCGCCGTCGCCGTCGACGAGGCCGCGGACGACCCGCGCGAGCAGGCGGGTGTGCATGCCCTGGGTGGCGACGACGAAGCGGGTGTCGGGGTCGCGCAGGCCGAGCTGGACGCAGGCGACGAGGTTGGCGACCACGGCCATGACTGCGCTGATGAGGCCCGCCAGCGCGAGCGCGCGGCCCTGGGCGACCGGGGCGCGGCGCTCGACCTGGTCGTAGCGCCAGGGGCGGGTGAAGCCGAGCCACAGCGACAGGCCGGCGGCCCCGCAGGCGCCGATGACCAGCATGGTGTGGAGGTCGGGGTACTCGCTGCGCAAGAAGGTGCGGTTGACGTACTCGCAGGCGACGGCGCCGAGGCCCAGAGCGAAGGCGATCACGCGCCGGCGGCGGATGAACAGCGGCAGCGCGGCGCCCTTCGGCGGGGCCCGGCCGACGGTGTCGGGCCGCGGGTACTGCAGCCATCTGCCACCTGGCCAAAAGGCCAGAGTGAGGCCGGCCCAGCCGAGCAGCGGGACCCACACGAACGCAGTGCTCGCGCCGGGCAAGGTGCTGGCGAAGGCGCCGTCGAACAGGTGGCGCGCGACGGGGATCAGCACCGGCAGGCAGCAGGCCGCCCGCACCGCGGCGGTCACCAGCGGGCGCGAGCGCAGGCGGGCGACCAGCCACTCGGCGAGCGCGAGGACGCAGCCGATGGCGGCCCCGAGCGCGAGGATCAGCGACCAAGCGGCCCAGATGGCGCCAAGGTCGGCGCTGCCGCCGAGCGCGCGGTGCTCGATCGGGGCGATGGCGACGGCGCCGAGCAGACCGACGGCGAGGCCCGCGATCACGCCGCGCGACGGCTGGACGCGCGGACGTCGGGCCCGCAGGCCGCTGCGCACCTCGGGCAGGTCGCGCACGGTGGCGCGCAGGGCCTCGTCGCCGGTGGCGGGCGGCGCGGCCGCTGGCGACGGGATGTCCTCGTCGCCGTCAGGCAGGGGCGTGATGCGATCGTCGTCGCTCAATCCGCGCCCTGGGTGGTGGCCTGGCCGGGCAGCAGGTCCTCACGCACGCGGACGTACAGGTCGCCGCCGCCGGCGCGGAACTCCTCGGCCTTCTCGCGCATGCCCTCGGCGATCGCGGCCTCGTCGAGACCTGTCCCCGAGGACACGTCAGCGGCCTCGCTGAGGTCGCGCAGGTCCTGGGTCAGCTTCATCGAGCAGAAGTGCGGGCCGCACATCGAGCAGAAGTGGGCGTCCTTGGCCGGCTCGGCCGGCAAGGTCTCGTCGTGGAAGCTCTGCGCGGTCTCGGGGTCGAGCGAGAGGTGGAACTGGTCGCGCCAGCGGAACTCGAAGCGGGCCTTGCTGAGCGCGTCGTCGCGGGCCTGGGCGCCGGGGTGGCCCTTGGCCAGGTCGGCGGCGTGGGCGGCGATCTTGTAGGCGATGACGCCGGCCTTGACGTCGTCGCGGTCGGGCAGGCCGAGGTGCTCCTTCGGGGTGACGTAGCAGAGCATCGCCGTGCCGTACCAGCCGATCATCGCCGCGCCGATCGCCGAGGTGATGTGGTCGTAGCCGGGCGCGATGTCGGTGGTCAGCGGGCCGAGCGTGTAGAACGGCGCCTCGTGGCACAGGCGCAGCTGCTCGTCCATGTTCTCCTTGATCTTGTTCATCGGCACGTGGCCGGGCCCCTCGATCATGACCTGGACGTCGTGGCGCCACGCGATCTCGGTCAGCTCGCCGAGGGTCTTCAGCTCGCCGAACTGGGCCGCGTCGTTGGCGTCGGCGATGCACCCGGGGCGCAGGCCGTCGCCGAGCGAGAAGCTGATGTCGTACTTCTTCAGCAGCTCGCAGATCCGCTCGAACTCGGTGTAGAGGAAGTTCTCCTTGTGGTGGTGGAGGCACCACTTGGCCATGATCGAGCCGCCGCGCGAGACGATGCCGGTGACGCGCCGCGCCGTCAGCGGGACGTAGCGCAGCAGCACGCCGGCGTGGATCGTGAAGTAGTCGACGCCCTGCTCGGCCTGCTCCTGCAGCGTCTCCATGAAGATGTCGATGTTCAGGTCCTCGGCCTTGCCCTTGACCTTCTCGAGCGCCTGATAGATCGGCACCGTGCCGATCGGGACCGGCGCGTTGCGCAGGATCCACTCCCGCGTCTCCTTGATCTGCTTGCCGGTCGACAGGTCCATCACGGTGTCGGCGCCCCAGCGCGTCGACCACTGCAGCTTCTCGACCTCGTCCTCGATCTTGCTCGACACGGCGCTGTTGCCGATGTTGGCGTTGATCTTGACCAGGAAATTGCGGCCGATGATCATCGGCTCGAGCTCGGGGTGCTTGATGTTGGCGGGGATGATGGCCCGCCCGCGCGCGACCTCGCTGCGCACGAACTCGGGGTCGACCTGCTCGCGGATGGCGACGAACCGCATCTCCTCGGTGACGACGCCCTGGCGGGCGTAGTGCATCTGGGTGTGGTTGCCGTCGCTCTTGGCGAGGCGAGCCGCGATCCAGTCCTTGCGCCGCGGGGGCAACCCGTCTCTCGGGTCATGTCCTTGAGGACCGGTGGTGTCGTAGACGACCACGTCCGGGTTGCCGCCGGTCTGCTGGATGCTGCGGAACGGGACCTTGAGTTCGCCGACCTCGATCTTGTTCGAGCTCGGGAAGCTGGTGTGGAGGGGAGGGACGGGACGCAGCGGGTGTACGTCGGGGCCCGCGATGGGCAATCCTGCGCGCCGCGCAGAGCTGTCGGATGTGTCGTCTTGACGGTCCATTCGCACTTTCCTCCGCCGGAATTATCCGGATCAGGTTCGAGGGGTATGTTCTCAGGCCGTATGGCCACCCCCAGGCGAGAGACGGGGACGATACGGCAGTTGGCGGCGGCCGGCACGTGATCTGCGCGAGAAAAAGCCCGTGCGCTAGTGTTTCTGCGCAACGAACGGCAAGGCCGAGGTCTGTAGACCCCGGTTTCGGCGCGGCTCGCCCCAGAGGGCACAAAATCGCGCAGAACGCCGTTTATTGTGCGTTTCGTCCGCTCATGGTCCGCCCGCGAGGGGTTGGATCACAGCCTCGGGGATCGGAGCATTTCCCGTTGCAATTCGGCACTCCGCCCGCGCGTCTCCCCCCGTTCGCGCCGGCCCTGAGCGACGCGACGCGAACGCCTCGTCCGGCTCGTACGCCGGTCGGGGCTCGCGCCACCGAACTCGTACCACGCAGGACCCCTATGCATCCCCACAAGCCCGCTCTCATCCCCTTCTGCGCGACCGCCGTGGCCCTCGCCCTCATCGGGTGCGGCACCGCCGACGCGCCGGGTCAGGACACCGACGGCGACCCGTCGACGTCGACCGGCGCGACCACCGACGCGCCGACCGGCACGAGCGGCGTGACCGAAGGCGGGCCGGCCTCCTGCGGCGACGGCGTGCAGGACGCCGGCGAGGAGTGCGACGACGGCGCGGACAACGGGGCCGATCGCCCCTGCACCCCGAAGTGCACCAAGGTGGCCTGCGGCGACGGCTTCCAGGGCCCGGGCGAGGGCTGCGACGACGGCAACTCGCTCGACGGCGACTCGTGTACGAGCGCGTGCCAGGCCCCCGGCTGCGGCGACGGGGTGGTCAGCGTCGGCGAAGAGTGCGACGACATGAACACCGACAACAGCGACGGCTGCCTCAACAGCTGTCAGCTGGCCAGCTGCGGGGACGGCTACGTCTACAGCGGCACCGAGCCGTGCGACGACGGCGACGACGACAACGGCGACGGCTGCCTCGACACCTGCGAGGTCGCCAAGTGCGGCGACGGCTTCCTCCACGACGGCGTCGAGGTGTGCGACGACGGCGACAGCGACAACGGCAACGAGTGCCTCAACAACTGCCAGGTGGCCCGCTGCGGCGACGGCTTCGTGCAGGAGGGCGCCGAGGCCTGCGACGACGGCAACGAGATCGACAACGACCTGTGCAAAAACGACTGCAGCGCGCCGGCCAGCTGCGTCGACGGCGAGCAGAACGGCGGCGAGAGCGACGTCGACTGCGGCGGGCTGCACTGCTTCGGCTGCCTCGACGAGCAGGTCTGCGACAAGAACGCCGACTGCATGTCGAGCTACTGTCACGAGGGCCTGTGCGTCACGCCCCGCCACTGCCGCGACCTCCGCGACCTCGGCCTCGAGACGGAGGACGGGGTGTACGGCATCGACCCCGACGGCTCTGACGGGCCGCTGCCGCCGGCGCAGGTGTTCTGCGAGATGACGTTCAACGGCGGCGGCTGGCAGGCGGTGTACAACATGATGGACAAGCCGATCGGCGAGGCCGCGGCCCAGGCGATGCTCGACAGCCTGATCGTCAACGGCCCGGCCGGCCCGGTGCTGCCCGACTCGAACAGCCCGGCGGTGCTCACGGAGGGCCTGGTGCTGGCCGACTTCACCGAGGTGGTGTTCGGCTGGGCGCCGACCAGCGGCAGCGACGTGGCCCGCTACGGCCGCCTCGAGTCACCGACCGGCCTGGCCGGGGTGTGCTACCTCGACGGCTACTGCGGCGCGGGGATCGAGGTCGGCGACTTCGACATCGTGCCCACCGGCAACACCCGCACGCTCCGCACCGGCGACGACGACGACTTCCCCCACGTCGGCCTCGGCTACGACGAGCAGATCATGGTGTGGGGCTACGACCGCCAGGCGTCGATCTTCAGCAACTGGGCCAACTGGAACGACCAGAACATGTGCTGCAAGGCCGGCAACGTCGAGGCGATCGAGGTGCCGGGCTGGCGCTACACGATCTACGTGCGCTGAGCCGACTGAACTTCGGGGCATGTGCCTTCGGACATGCCCGAAAGCGCATGCCCGAAAGCGCATGGCCTGGGAAGCATGTCCGAGGGGACAGCCTCCGAGCGGCGATCGCCCGCGCTCAGGAGCGGGGGTTGACGAGCGCGCTGGCGAGGGCGTCGCCGAGGCCGTCGATGTGCTCGCCGGCCAGGGCGTCGGCCAGGGTCGCCGGGGCGGCGGAGAAGATGACGCTGGCGCCGCGGGCGACCAGGGCGCGGGCGGCCTCGTGGACGACCGTGGCGGTGCCGGGGTCGATGCCGGTGATGCCGGTGAAGTCGAGGATCAGGGTCCGCGGGCCGCGAGGGACCTCGGCGACGACCTCGAGCAGCTGCTGCGCGCGGGCGTCGTCGAGGGCGCCGGTCACCGGGATGACTGCGAGCTCGTCGACGATCGCCAGCACGGGCACGGCGCGGCGGGCGAGCAGGGCGCCCTGGCGCTCGAGCAGGACGTCGCGGCCCTCGAGGCGCTGGCGCTCGGAGCGGGCGTCCTCGGAGGTGTCGAGGAGGACGCCGACGGCGTTGCCGGCGGCGCCGACCAGCGGGGCGGCGAACACGGCCAGGGCGGGCTCGCCGACGAGGTCGCGCCGCAGCTCGACGCCGGCGCTGAGGGAATCGGCGAGGGCGCAGGCGACGGGGAGGTGGGCGCCGCCGGTCAGGCCCAGCGCCGTCCAGCGCGAGTTGCCGCGCAGGGCCTCGCCGGTGCCGACCACGGCGGCGACGGGCAGGGCCTCGAGGTCGGTCGGCTCACCCGTGGGCGCGGCCGCGGCGGCGTCGGCGAGCAGGGCGCGGCCGGCCAGGCTGACCGCGGCGGGGCCGGCCAGGGCGACGTACAGGCGGCGCAGGGCGGTCGGCAGCGGGCGCGGCGAGGACCAGCCGAGCTCGACCAGGGCGACCTCCCGGCCGCCCCAGGCCAGCGGCAGCAGCAGCGTGGCGCCGTGGGACGAGCCGTCGGGGCCCGTGGGCTCGGCCAGCCGCGGCGTGGGCGCGCCGGGCTCGATCTCCGTCGGGGTGTCCGAATGGACCTGTTCGAACAGCCATGGCTCATTGGGCCTGGCGAAGAGGCCAGCCAGGTCGGCGAGCGGGCGGGTGGCCGGCTCGCCGCCGGCGCGCAGCACCAGGCGCGTCGGGTCGGCCGGGTCGCGCAGCCACAGCGCGGCGGTCGAGGCGTCGATCGCCTGGGCGGGCTCGGCGAGGGCGGCCAGCGTCTCCTCGAGCGTCGCGGCCTCGGCCAGCGCGAGCGCGGCGACGTACATGGTGTTGGCCTCGTCGATGGCGCGCTGGTGGTCGCGCAGGGCGTCGCGGGCGACCAGCAGCGAGGCGACGGCGGCGCCGAGCATGTCGTAGACGAGGCGCTCGCGCGGGCTCGGGATGTGGACGATCCTCCACGACAGCACCAGGACGCCGGGCCAGCGCGCTTCGGAGCCGCCGGTGGTGAGCGGCAGGACGACGAGGGCCTGGGCGCTGCGCTCGCTCGGGTGCGCCGCCGGGCGCGGGTCGGCCGAGAGGTCGTGCAGCACCAGCGCCTGCCGCGGCGCCGCCAGCCAGCGCGCCAGCACCGGGTGATCGGCGAGCGCGAACGGCCGGCCGAGCAGCGGGTCGGTGGCGGGGCAGATGCCGGCCTGCCACACGCTCGACAGCTCGGCGTGGGTCGGCACGCTGGCGTCGGTCTGGGCCGGGCGCGGGCCGCTCCGGTCGATGAAGCGCGGGTCGTGCGAGCCGAGGTCGCCCGGGTCGTCGCGCAGGGTGTAGAAGCGGATCAGCGACGGGCCGTAGCTGCTCACCGCGGAGGCCACCGCGCGCAGGACGGCGTCGTCGGTGTCGGCCTCGACGAGGGCGAGGAGGGCCCGGGCGAAGGTCGTGGCCAGTTCCACGCCCTGGGGGCCGTGGAAACCTGCTTCGGCGCGCGGGTCTGGGATCATGAGAGCCGCTAGAGACGATGAGCCGAGCGGCCGCCGAGTACAAGCGCTTTCTGTGGCGGGGACCCTCGCACCCGCGCTATAGCGCCGGGCATGCGCGAATGGGTGCTGTACGGCGCGAACGGCTATACTGGCGAGCTCATCGCCCGTCAGGCGGTCTCCGAGGGTCTACGCCCGATTTTGGCGGGCCGCGACGCGACGGCGATCGGGCGCCTCGCTGGCGAACTCGGGCTCGAAGCGCGGGTGTTCGGGCTCGACGACCCGGCCGCGCTGACCCGCGGGATCGCGGGCGCCGCCCTGGTGCTCCACGCCGCCGGCCCGTTCTCGCGGACCAGCGCGCCGATGGTCGCGGCCTGTCTCGAAAGCAAAATTCATTATCTCGACATCACCGGCGAGATCCCGGTGTTCGAGGCCTGTCGGGCGCAAGGTGCCAGCGCGCGCGAGCGCGGCGTGGTCCTGATGCCCGGCGTCGGCTTCGACGTGGTGCCGTCGGACTGCCTGGCCAAATCCCTGGCGGAGGCGCTGCCGGGGGCGACGCGGCTCGAGCTGGCGATCTTCGCGCTCGGCGAACTCAGCCGTGGCACCACCAAAACGATGATCGAGCACCTCGGCGAGGGCGGCGCGGTGCGCGAGCACGGGCGCCTGGTGCCGATCCCGGCCGGCTCGCGCACTCGCACCGTCCGCCTCGGCGGGCGCGAGCGTTTGGTGGTGGCGGTGCCGTGGGGCGATCTGGCGACCGCCCACGCGTCGACCGGGATCGAGAACATCACCACCTGGATGAGCTTCCCGAAGGCGCAGGTCCGCGGGATGCGGCTGCTCGGCCTGCTGGGGCCGCTCCTGCGCCGCAAGGCCGTGATCAGGGCCTTGCAGGGGCTGGTCGACCGCCGGGTCACCGGGCCGAACGAACAGGTCCGCGAGTCCGGGTCGAGCGAGATCTGGGGCCGCGTCGAGGCGCCCGACGGCCGCGCGATCGAGGGCCGCGTGCGCGCGCCCGAGGGCTACAAGTTCACGGTGATCGCGTCGCTGGCGATCGTCCGCCGCATGCTCGCGGCGCCCCCGGCGGCCGGCTACCAGACGCCGGCGACCGCGTTCGGCGGCGACTTCGTGGCCACGCTGCCGGGCTGCTCGCTCACGGTGCCCGACACGGCTGGCGCTTAGGGCATGCGCGAAAGGGCATGTGCTCTCGGGCATGGCCCGGAGGACATGCCCGAACGGGCATGTCCGAGCGGCGCGGCGGCTCACTCGCCCTGGTGCAGCGGGAACTCGCAGTCGTCGCAGGGCTCGACGAGCTCGTAGGTGTACTCGCGGACCACCGTGCAGCCCTCGCCGGCCCAGGCGCAGCTGCCGTCGTCGCGCCAGTCGGCGGTGAGTCGGCTGCGCACCGTCTCGCCGTCGACGGTCTCGACCTCGACCCGCTCGTTCTGCATGCATCCGCCGCCTTGCACCTCGGAGGCGTACTCGCCGGCCTCCGGGTCGAACTTCACCTGCATGAAGCGGTAGCCGGCGAGGGCCACGCACGCCTCGCAGGTCTCGGAGATTCCGAGGAAATCGACGTGGGGCACCTTGATCCACTCGGGCGTGACGTGGACGACCTCCTCGCCGGTGTAGTCGTCGTCGAGCTTCGGGTGGCAGTCGTTCTCGAGGGTGACTGCAGTCATGCGGTAGATGCCGCTCGGCGGGAGGGCCTCGCTCTCGGGGCCGCAACCGGGTGCCACGAGAAGGAGCGCCGCGAACGCGAGGACGGGGCGGGTGAACATGGCGGCGAGCCTAGCGCGGCGATCGGGGTCATGCACGTCGCGGGGGCGCCGTCGGGTCGCCGGACGCGAGTCGCCGGCCTGAAGCCCGTCGCGCGAGCAGACCGCGACGTTCCGCTGGCACGACGAGACTGCCCGCCGCATGCGCGATCACGGCTGGGGTGTGACGGCGAGAGTCGGAGCGGGCAACGACGCAGCGGCCCTCGCCCGTGGTGTCAGTCGGTGCGGGCGGCCGTGCAGTGGCCCTCGCCGTTGATGTGGCCGAGGGTGGTGGTGAGCTGCTCGACGAACGACCACAGGTCGGTGATGTTCGTCAGGTCGCCGACCTGGTAGCGCTCCTGAGTGGTGATGTCGACGGCGCGCAGGTCGTCCACGGTGAGCTCGCCGTCGCCGTCGTCGCTGGCGGCGATCAGGTCGAACGCGACCTTCGGGTTCTCCGCGAACAGGTCGTCGTAGAACAGGTGATCGGCGTGGATCGTGAGCTGCACGTCGGTGGCGCCGGCGAGCTCGCAGCTGCTGTAGATCGTGCGGGTGGAGAAGCCCCAGATGAAGGTGAGCGCCTCGCCGCCGCGGGTGGCGGTGCCCTGGACGTAGATCGAGTGGCCGCCGTCCTTCATCAGCGCGACGTCCTCCTCGGTGGCGTTGCCGGCGACCGCGCCGCTGCTCGGGCCGACGACGTAGGTGACCAGCGGGTTCTCGGCGGCGATCGTGCCCTCGAGGATCGGGAAGCCGGCGCCGTCGCTCGCCTGGGCGAGGTCGAAGATCCGGTACGGCTCGTCGTCTTCGCCGAGCATTTGAGTGTCGACCTCGATGCCGCCGACGCTGATCAAGAACTTGTCGAAGGTGACGGACCAGTTGTCGGAGAAGATCGCGGCGGGGATGCCCTCCTCGATGAACTTCTCGCCGTAGATGGAGGCCTCGTAGGTGCGCTCGGTGGCGCCCGTGCAGGCGCAGGCGAGCAGGAGCGGGAACAGGACGGTTCGCATGGCGGTTCTCCGGATCACAGAGGAGCGACAGTGTAGAACACGTGAGACTGTAATGCGCGCCGGACGAGGTTGTGCGCGGGGTCGCCGGGGCCGATGCTCACCGGGGTGCCGTCGCCCGCATCGAGGGCGGCAAAGTCGACGCCGTCGAACAGCGCGGCGCCGCTGGTGTCGTCGCGGAGCCGCAGCTGCAAGCCGAGGGCGTCGCTGCTGCCCTCGTCGATGTCGAGGTCGAACGGGGCGCCGATGACCGCGGCGCCGACGTCGAGGTCGAGGATCGCAGCGAAGGGGAGGTCCTGGCCGTCCTTGCTGGCGGTGCCGGCGAAATGCGCGGTGTGCCCGGCGAGCGGGTCGTCGGCCTGCAGCTCGTCGGCGCGGCGGAAGGCGATGTTGCAGCCGTGGTAGTTGCCGGTGAGCAGCTCGGCGCGCCCGAGCTCGTCGCCGTCGCCGGCGATCCAGTCGAGCACGAAGTTGCCCGGCAAGGCGCCGGTGACGTCGCCACCGGCGTAGTGGCCGGGGTGGGCGACTGCCGACGGGACGAGCAGATCCCACAGCCGCGCGAGGGCGTGCATCTCGCCCTGAATCGTGAATTCGAGGTCTCCGGTGGCGATCCGCGCGGTGTCGAGGTGGATGGTCCAGCCGAGGTCGGTGGTCGCGTCGACGAGGCCGCTGCCGTCGACGACGACCGGGAGCTCGACGCGCACTGCCTCCTGGCTGGGGGCGCAGGCGAGCACGAGACAGGTCGCAAAGGACATGGCGGAGAGGACAGGTCGGATCGACGGGGTGGCTGCGGCGCTCGGTCGCTTCATGGCAGTCACGGCGCAAGAGCGACCGCTGC
Source organism: Nannocystis sp. RBIL2 (assembly GCF_026626745.1). Taxonomy (GTDB): domain Bacteria; phylum Myxococcota_A; class Polyangia; order Nannocystales; family Nannocystaceae; genus Nannocystis. The sequence goes on along the minus strand of NZ_JAPNJW010000001.1, from coordinate 219,041 downwards.
CCGAGGCCGATCGCGGCGCTCGATCTGCACGGAGGCGCGCAGCGTCGGCATGTGTGATGGGACAGGTCGGAGAGGACAGGGCGGAGAGGACAGGTTTAATCATGACGTCACAGCCACAGGGTGGCGCCGATCCGGGCGGTCAGCGGCGGGCCCGCGAGGAAGTGCAGGGTGGGGATCGTGCTGCGCGGCTCGCTGCGATCCCACCACGAGGCGAAGTGGTACTCGCCCTCTTTCCAGTGGGCGTTGGTGACGTTGTCGATCTGCAGGTCGAGCTGCAGCGGACCGACGCGGTAGCCGAGGCTGAGGTCGAGGAGGGCGTAGGCGGAGGTGCGGGCGCCGTGCGGGAGGGCGCGGCTGCCGACGACGAGGAAGCGAGCGCCGGCGCGGAAGCCCGAGGGGTGGACGAGGGTGAGGCCGGTCGCCGACATGAACGGCGGCGCGAGCGGGACGGGGGCGCCGGAGTCGACGAAGCGCGCCTGCACGAGGCTCACGTCCTGGCGCAGCTGCAACCATCGCCGCGGCCACACCGCGAGGTCGAAGTCGACGCCGAGCCGGCGCGTGCGGTTGAGCTCGATGTTGACTGCGGACACGTGATCGAAGACGAGCTCGCGATCGATCCACGTGCCGAACAGCGACAGGCCGGCGCTGACGAGCTCGCGGTGCTGGAACCGCGTGCCGACCTCGACGCTGTCGGAGGCGACGATCCGCGCCGGGCCGCCGCGATAGCGATCCAGGGCGGTGTCCTCGGGGACCGCGGCGCCGCCGAGCACGGCGCGGGCCTCGGGCGCCCGCAAGCCGCGGCCGTAGGCGAGGAAGAGGGTGGCGAACGGGGCCAGGCGCACGCTGGCGTTGATCCGCGGCGAGGGCAGGGCGAGGACCTTGCGCGCGCGCCGGTCGAGGTCGATGCGGTCGCGGACGTTGTAGGCGACGAGGTCGAGTCGCGCGCCGGCCTCGAGGACGAAGCGATCGACGGGCCGCCAGCGCAGGCCGGCGCGCGCGTGGGCCTGGTGCTGGCCGGCGCCGAGGTCCCAGTTGCGGCTGACGACCTCGTGACGGACGTCGACACGGACGTCGTGCTGGCGAAGGACGTCGCCCTGCCAGGCGCCGCCGGCCAGCAGCTCAAGGGTGCGGTGGAGCGGGCGCCGGTAGTCGAGCTGATAGCCGAGGCTGGCGAAGCGATGCCGCTGGTTGCGACGATCGCCGGCGAGCGGATCGAGGAGGTAGCCGGTGAAGTCCTCGACGAGGTCGAGGGCGCGCAGCTGGCCGTGCAGCCGCTGCTCGAGCTTGCCGGCGCCGAGATCGAGCTGATGGCGCAGGGCGGTGAAGAGGCGGTTGGATCGGCCGCCGCCGTCGTCGCGGTAGACGCCGGCGAAGTCGACGCGACCGGCGGCGACGTCGTCGGCGCGCACTGCCCCGGGGGCGTCGAACTTGGCCGCGTAGACGCCGGCGGTCAGGTCGAGGGCGCCGTGGGTCTTGCTGTCGAGCAGGCGGATCTGGCCGAGGAAGGTGGCTCGCTGGGCGGCGCGGGCGGCGGCGAAGCCCTTGTCGGTCATGGCCTCGACGGCGAAGAATGTCTCTTTGGCCATGTTCTTCGGGGCATGCACGAAGACGCCGCGGTGACGCAGGGTGCTGCCGAACTCGTAGCCGATCCGGCTGCCGCGGGCGTCGGGCTCGACGCCGAGGTCGAAGCGGATCGTGCCGGCGTTGGCGAAGTTGCCCTGGTCGAGCAAGAACGGGCCCTTGTTGGCGGTGACGCGGCGGACGACCTCGGGGATGACGAAGCCGAGGTCGACGTAGCCCTGGCCGTGGATGTTGGACAGCTCGTTGACGGCGACGCCGGCGACCTTGACCTCGATGTCGGCGCCGTGGGCCGCGTCGAAGCCGCGCATGAACATCTGCTGGCCCTTGCCCTCGGCGCCGTGCTGGATCAGGAGGACGCCGGGGACGAGCCGCAGGAGGTCGTCGGCGCTGCGCCGGCGCGGGCTGGCGGCGATCTCGGCCGGTCCGACGGTCCGCTGCGAGGCCGTCCGCGGGCTGCGATCGCTGACGACGACGGTGGCGTATCGCCTGTCCTTGGGGACATCATGCGCCGCCGCGCCCGCAGGGGCCGCCAGGACGGCGAGGAGCGCAAAGGCGCGCAGCAGGGGCTCGCTCGGTCGGCGCACGCGTCGGGCCAGGATACGCGAGGCGCCTGGCGGCGGATCGAGGCGAAGGCAGAGGCGGCCGACCCGGGCGCTCGCCGGCGCGCGGGCCGATGGTGCGCGTGTGAGGGCGACGCAGGCGAGCGGTGGGGCTCGAGTTTCTGCGGCGACGGACGTGCATGTGCACGCGCGGACAGGCGCGGTCACGGTTCGTCGCGGTTGCAGGTGCACGACCCGGGACGCCGCCTGGGAGATGCGGGTGCATCGCTACGAGGTTTCGAGCGAGGCCGCACTTGCGAGGTGGCCCGCGCTCACGCGATCGCAGATGCACGACAGGGGGCTCCGCCTGCGAGCTGCAGGTGCATCACCGCGTGGCCTCGAGGCAGGGCGCGCTTGCGTGGCGGCCCGCGCTCACGTGATGGGAGATGCACGGCGGGGAGCTCGGCGCAGGCGAGCTACAGGCGCATCGGCGCGAGCGCCCCGGTCGTCCACGTTGCCGGGCAAAGGCTCGTGCGGTGCAGAGCGTGACAGGCTTCGCTGCGAGCGAGTCGTAGAAGCGTCGCCGCGAGCGCAAGGGCGCTCGCGGCGGGTGCATGTGCAACGGAGGATGCGGAGGCGAGCGCTCCGCGAGCGGTCAGGCGAGCGGGTGCTCGAACACCGGGGGCTTGCCGCGGCTCATGGCGGTGACGCCGACGCGGGCGGCCGACTGGTTCAGGCTGTCGGCGGCGCGCTGCTCCTCGAGGGCGCCGCCGGCGGCGACGTCGAGGGCGTTGGCGTCCTCGATGGTGCGGGCGAGGAGGTCGCGCAGCTCGGCGTCGAGGACGACGCCCTGCTCGTTGCGCGGATCGACGGCGCGGTCGACCGCGACCTCGGCGGGGCCGGTGCGGAAGGGCGGGAGCGGAGCTGTCCCTCGGGCCAGGCTGAGCGCGAGCTCGCCGCTGGCGCGCGGGAGGTCGCGCACCGGGACGACGGCGCTGACGAGGCCGAGCTCGCGCGCGCGGGCGGCGTGGATGCTCTTGCCGGTCAGCAGCAGCTCGTTGAGGGCGGTGTAGTGCTCGGGGGCGCTGCTGCGGTGGAGCAGGTGGCAGCCGCCGAGGCCGGGGATCACGCCGACGGTGGGCTCGGGCTGGGCGATGACGGCGCCCTCGCCGGCGATCCGCGCGTGGCAGGAGCTCGCCAGCTCCATGCCGCCGCCAAGGGCGCGGCCGACGATCGCGGCGACGGTCGGCTTGCCGGCCCGCAGCTTGGCGAGGGCGGCCTTCCAGCCCTGGATCAGGGCGAGCGCGGCGTCCCGCTTGCCGAGGACCGGGACGAACGCGCCGATGTCGGCGCCGTGGCCGAAGTCGCGGTTGTAGAGGCCGTCAGGGGCGACGACGATCGCCTCGACCGCGGGGTCGGCCTGCAGGGCGTCGACGGCCCGCCCGAACTCGGCGAGCAAGGTGTGGCCGAGGGTCGAGCGCTTGAGCGAGATCAGGCCGACGCCGCCGCTGACGCTGCGGCCGACGTAGATGCTGTCCCATCCGACATGTTCGCCGAGACCTGTCCGCGAGAACACGTCCAGCGGGGCGACCTCGTCGGCGCGGGTGATCTGCTGCTCGACGAGGAAGGCGCGGGTCAGGGCGGCGGCCTGCTCGAGGCCCATGGCGGCGATCAGCGCCGGCGGGCCGTCGCGGAAGGCGAGGGCTTTTTCGGCCAGGTAGTTGAGGGCGTCGGCGGTGACGATCTTGTGGGCGAGCATGCGCGCGGTGAGGGCGAACAACATGCCGTACATGCGCGCGCGGACGACCGCGACGCCCTCAGGCGGGCACTTCTGGCCGCGCTCGTAGGGCCACTGCTTGCCGGGGTCGGCGATGTACGGCCTCCAGGCGTCGGGGATGGCGTAGAGGCTGCTGTCGACCTCCTCGCGCATGAGCTCCATGCAGTGGGCCGACAGGCCGTTGGCGCCGCGGATGAGGTTGTGGACGAAGAAGGGGGAGGTGCCCAGCAGCTGCTTGCAGGCGTCGTCGATCTGCGCGGGGCTGAGGCCGGTGCTCTCGTGGATCCGCACGGCCTCGAGCATCATCCCGCAGAACAGGCGGTCGGCGGCGAAGCTGGGCACGTCGCCGACGGAGATCAGGGTCATGCCGGCGCGGCCCAGGAAGGCCTTGATCTGCTTGAGCGTGGCGGCGCCGGTGACCGCGCCCTGCTCGGGCAGCTCCCACAGCTTGTTGGTGAGGTGGGGGAAGAAGGGGTGGAGGACGCCGCAGCGGTCGGCGCCGGGGAGGTCGTCGAAGAGGTGCCGGGTGGTGAAGCCGCTGGTGGCCGAGAAGATCAGGGCCTCGGGGTCGCGGGCCCGGATGGCGGCGTAGAGCGGCTTCTTGATGGCGAGGCTCTCGGGGACGGCCTCGAACACGAGGCCGATCTTGAGCTCGGCCGGGATGTCGGCGATGCCGCCCCGGATCGGGATGATGGCCTTCGTGATGGCCTCGATCTCGGCCGGCGAGACGCGCGGGGCGAACTGCTCGGCGAGCTTGGCGGCGACCTGGTCGACGGCAGGCGACAGGTCGAGCGCGATCACGGGGACGCCGTGGCGGGCGAGGATGCGCGCGAGCTGCCCGAGCTTGCCGAAGCCGACGTTGCCGCAACAACCGGCGACGAGCAGAGCCCGCGGCGGACCCCCGTCAGGCTGAAAGATGGCTGCTACCGAGGGATCGCGCGCGTTTTCCATGGGCCGGGAGGATAAAAGGCGACAGCGACCGCCCGAGCGCGGTCCAGATTGAGCTTCCCCACGACCCGGACGAATTGTGTATTCGCCGTCATCTGCCATCTGCCGGCCGCTTCGCGGCGATCCGCAGAGATCGCCCCGGATCCTTCTATATAGCGGGTGTTCGCCCGCTTGCGCAGCAGGCGCCGCGGTTTTCTCTCGATCGTTGCCGAATTGGCGGCGTTCGGACTACAGTGCCGTTCACGACTCGATCGACCCACGATCAAGGCACGTAGGAGAACCCGTCATGAAGCACACCAAGATCGTCCTTGCGGCCCTCGCCGCGATGTCCCTGTCCCTCCCGGCTTGCGGCGGGGACGCCAAGAAGGAAGAGAAGAAGGAAGAGAAGAAGGTCGAGACCAAGACCGAGGTCACCAAGACGGTCGAGACCCCCAAGCCGGTCGAGGCGAAGCCCGAGGTGAAGCCCGAGGACGCCAAGCCGGCCGATCCGGCCGCCCCCGCCCCCGGTGGCGCCGCGGCCCCGCCGCCCGCCCCCGAGGCCGGCAAGTAAGCGGTCCTCTTCTCAGCCACCAAGCAAGACACGGCGAGGCGCCACGATGGCACCTCGCCTTGTTTTTTAAGGTGCTTCGTTCGCCGGGCGTCCTGGTCTTTGCCCTCGTTCGCGACTTGCGCGCGAGTCATCCGCGGGGCTTTGCCGTCGTTCGCGGCGAGTCACCCGCCACGACGAGGGCCGGTGTCTTGCCCTCGCTCGCTCGCGTCGCGACCGGTGACCGCGTCGACGACTGCACAGCGAAGCTCGGCTCGGTTTTGCTAGGGTGAGGCATGCGCCACGACGGCCGTGCTCTCGATCAGTTGCGACCCTTCTCCCTCGAGCCCGGCTTCATCGGCTCGGCCCTCGGCTCGGTGCTGGTGGCGACCGGCCGGACGCGGGTGATCTGCACCGCCAGCCGCGAGGCCAAGCCGCCGGGCTGGCTGACCCAGGGCGGCTGGGTGACGGCCGAGTACGCGATGCTGCCCGGCGCGGTGCGGCCCCGCGGGCGCCGCGAGCCGGACGGCCGGGCGAAGGAGATCCAGCGGCTCATCGGCCGCTCGCTGCGGGCGGCGATCGACCTCGAGAAGCTGGTCGGTCCGCAAGGCCCGGTGGCGCTGACGGTCGACTGCGACGTGATCGAGGCCGACGGCGGGACGCGCACCGCGGCGATCACCGGCGGGATGGTGGCGCTGGCGCTGGCCGTCCGGGCGCTGCAGCGCGAGGGAGTGCTGACCGCCGACCCGGTGCGCGCGCTGGTGGCGGCGGTCTCGGTCGGCGTGTGCCCGCTGCCGGCGGCCGGCGCGGAGGTGCCGATGCTCGACCTGGCTTACGTGGAGGACAGCCAGGCGGTGGTCGACTGCAACGTGGTGATGCTGGAGCGCGGCGGGCTGGTGGAGGTCCAGGGCACGGGGGAGCGCGGCGGCTTCGACCGGCCGACGCTGTCGCGCATGCTCGACCTGGCCGAGTCGGGCATCGCGTCGCTGTTCGCCGGTCAGCGGGCGGCGCTGGCGAAGGTGGCTGAACAGGCAGGATTGTGAGTTCGTAGATGATCGCGCAGGACGGTTCGGACATGTCCCGAAGGCTAGTGCTGGCGACCGGCAACCCGCACAAGGTGACGGAGCTGGCGGCGATGGTGCGCGCGGCCGGGCTGCCGCTGACGGTCTGCTCGGCGCGCTCGCTCGGGCCGGCGCCGGAGATCCCGGAGGACCAGGGCAGCTTCGAGGCGCACGCGCGCCTCAAGGCGCTGGGGATCGCAGGCTGGCTGCGAGGCCGCGGCGAGCCGGGGTCGACTCTGGTGCTGGCGGACGACTCGGGGATCTGCGTGGTGGCGCTGGACGGGGCGCCTGGGGTCGATTCGGCGTACTTCGCGGGGCCGCAGGCGGACGACGCGGCCAACAACGCCCGCCTGGTGGCCGAGCTGGGCGCCCGCGGGCTCGAGCGCTCGCCGGCGCATTACCTGTGCGTGCTGGCGCTGACGCGAGTCGACGGCGAGCCGATCGCAGGCGCGGAGGCGGTGGTGCGGCTGTTCACGGGCCGCTGGGACGGGGAGGTGCGGACGACGCCGCGAGGCTCGGGCGGGTTCGGCTACGACCCGTACTTCTGGCCGACCGGCAGCGCCCGCTCGTCCGCCGAGCTGGCGCCGGCAGAGAAGAACGCGCTGTCCCACCGCGGCCGGGCGACGGCGGAGCTGCTGGCGGCGCTACCAGCGGTGCTGCACGGCTGAGCGGGCGGCGAGTCCGCGAGTCGGTGGATCTTGCGAGGCCGCAAGGAAGTCGCGGGGCAGGCCCGGCCGACGCAGCGTGCGGTCCGAGGCGGATGGCGGTGCGGAGCGCGAGGGTCGAGAGGCGACGAACGGAGGACGGGCGCAAGGCGGGCGGATCGCGGCCGCGTGGGCACGGTCCTGAGCGCGAGGGCGGGGCGACGGGTGCTGAAGATGGCGCGCAGAGGCCGGTAGGGGGTCGTGTGAGCCGGTCCTGGCGGGGAGATGGGGCGCGGAGGACGGGACGCAGAGGCCGGCGGGCGAGCGGCGGAGAGGGTGTCGTGGCGCTGGATCGCGGCCCAGGGGTCGTGTATGGTCCGGGGCCGCTCGGGGCGTAGCGCAGTCTGGTAGCGCGCCTGCTTTGGGAGCAGGATGCCGGAGGTTCGAATCCTCTCGCCCCGACTTTTTTGTTTCACGGCCGTCCGCGGCCTGTTCCACGGCCTTCCGAGGCCCTGCGCCCATAGCTCAGTTGGATAGAGCATCGGCCTTCTAAGCCGAGGGTCCCAGGTTCGAATCCTGGTGGGCGCGTCGCGTTCGCGCCCGCCAGTGAGGGGCTGCGGAGGCTCAGGCGCCGGCGCTGGCGGCCCGCCAGGCGTCGGCGAAGCGACGGGCGCGCTCGGGGTCGACGGGGCCGCCGGCGCGGCCGTCGGCTCGCAAGGCGCTGCCGACGATGACGCCGTCGCACAGGCCGGCGAGGACGGGCAGGGCGGCCTCGGTGGCGCCGCTGGCGACGTAGAGCGGGACGCCGCCGGCGGCCGCCCGTACGCGGCGGAGGTGGTCGGGATCGACGGCCTCGCCGGTGCCGCTGCCGGTGACGAGGACGGCGTCGGCGAGGCTGCGCTGGACGAGGTCGCGGGTCTCGTCGGCGAGGTCGCGGGCGGCCAGCGGGGCGGAGTGCTTGACCGCGACGTCGGCCCAGATCTGGAGGTCGGGCCGCCCGAGCTCGCGGCGCAAGCGGAGGACGTCGGCGGCCTGACCCTCGACGACGCCCTGGTCGGTGACGCGCGCGCCGGAGAGGACGTTGATCCGCACGCTGGCGGCCCCGACGACGACGGCGATAGCGACCGCGGCGAGGCCGTCGTTGCGCAGGACGTTGATGCCGAGCGCGAGGTCGGGGCAGGCGTCGCGCACCGCGAGGGCGCAAGCGGTGATGCCGGCGATGGTGACCGAAGGGACATGTCCCTTGAAGAAGGGGACGTCGCCGAAGTTCTCGACGACGGCGAGATCGAAGCCGGCCGCGGCGAGGGCCCGGGCATCGCGGGCGACTGCGCGGGCGATCGCGGCGACGGGCTCGCTGCTGCGCGGGCTGCCGGGGAGCGGCGGGAGGTGCAAGACGCCGACGAGGCTGCGCATGACGGCGAAGGTAGCAGCGATCGCCGAAGTGCGGGTCCCAGCGCGCGAAGGCGGCGATCCGAGGTAGGCCGGCGCGAGCCTGCGGCGTAGCGAGAGCGGCGATCGTGCGCGTGCGCAGCGAGCTGCGCCGTGATGATGGAGACAGAGGCGCGCCCACGCGGCGCCGCGGCCGAGGTGGCGGGCCCGCGATCGGTCGAGCGCAGCGAGCTGCGCACGCGATCGCCGGGGGCCGCCGGTGATCGCCCGCACACGCGGCGCACACGCGGCGACGATAGCGTCGGGCACAGGAGGTGTTCGGCATGCGGGGGACGTGGACGATCGCGGCGGCGCTGGTGCTCGGAGGTTGCGGCGACAGCGGGCCGGGGGCGAGCACCGGCGGAGCGAGCGAGGGGACGACGACGGGGACGTCGACGGACGCGAGCGCGACGATGACGACGGGTCCGACGACGACGACGGCGGAGCCGACGACGACCGGGACGACGTCGACGCCGACGACGGGCGAGCCGACGACGACGTCGCCGACGACGGGCGCGCCGGCGGAGTGCCAGACGGCGGCAGACTGCCAGGCGCCGACGTGCCAGGCGCCGACCTGCGAGGCCGGGACGTGCGGGACGATGAACCTGGCCGAAGGGACACCTGTCGACGACCTGCCGGGCGACTGCCGGGCGACGGTGTGCGACGGGGGCGGCGGGACGAAGGAGATCCCGACCGACGATCCGCCGCCGCAGGCGCCCGGGGACTGCAAGCTGGCGGGCTGTCTTCAGGGACAGGTCGAGTACACGCCGGCCGACGACGACCTGCCGAACGACGACAACGACTGCACGATCGACACGTGCATGGCCGGCGAGCCGGTGTTCTCGGCCAAGCCGATGCACAGCCCGTGCGGGCCGATGGGCGCCAACTTCTGCCACTCGGACGCGAGCTGCCAGGCGTGCAAGGAGGTCACGGACGCGTGCGAGGACTACGGCGCGGAGCCGCACGAGACGCAGGCGACGGCCCACAGCCTGGGCGAGATCACGGACGCCGACGCCAACGGATCGTTCGCCTGCGGGACGATCAAGGGCACCGGCGACGTCGACTGGTTCACGTTCACCGGGGTCGACGCGTTCCTCAACATGGTCGACCCGTCACGCACTCTGGTGGCCGAGAACGACGCGGGCCGGCTGTGTGTGTACATGCAGTGCGACAACGGCACGACGTCGGTGACGTGCGGGGCCAACGACACGCCCGACACCGCGCCGCTGGGCCAGAAGGGCTGCTGCGGGCTCGGGACGGTGTCGCCGGGGCTGAACTGCACGGGCCTCGACGACTCGGCGAAGGTGTGGATCAAGGTCGACAACCCGGAGATGCTGGCCTGCGTGCCGTACCGGCTCGACTACCACTTCTAAACAGAAGTGGTGCGGCAGTATGGCGTCCGGGACATGCTCGATCGGGCATGTCCTCTCGGACAGGCCCGATCAGGCGGTCGTGATCAGCGACGGCGGCAGGTGGCCGGCGTCGTTGTAGTTGATCAGCGCCTCGAAGTCTTCCTGGTAGATCCGGAGCTCCGTGATCCCGCAGTGCGAGCAGTCGAAGCGGCTCCAGGCCTCGTAGGGGAGGCGCAGGGTGTGGGCGACGAGGTAGCGGATCAGGTTGCCGTGGGTGAAGATGACCGCGAAGTTCGTCTGCTTCGGGGTGCGGAAGAAGCGGTCGCGGACCTTTTCGACCTGCTTGACGGTGACCGCCCGGTCCTCGGGGCTGGTGAACGGCAGGCCGGGGTGGACGCCGAACTCGGCGATCCGGTTGGCGTCGACGATCGGCAGGACCTCGTGCAGGTACGGCTTGACCTTGATCCGGTCGATGTGGAGCTCGTGCGCGGCGATCTCGGCGGTCTGCAGCGCGCGCGGCCAGGGGCTCGAGAACAGGCCCTCGAACCGGCCCTGGGCGGCGTCGAGGATCTGCGCCAGGCGCCGACCGGTGCGCACGGCCTGGCGCCGGCCCAGCGGGGTGAGGCCCCAGACGGTGTCGCCTTCGTCGCCGATCCGCTCGTAGTGGCCGTGCCGGACGAGGATGACCCGGCTGTGGACGACTTCGAGGCTCATAGGGCGCGGCGGCGCTTTGTAGCACGGGGCCGGCAGGGTCACAAAGGAGTCACGGCGAGCCGCCGCAGCCGCCGCCACAGGGCGAGGTCCCCGGCCACGAGCCGCTCCTTTTCGGCCCGCCGGAGGGCCTTGAGGGCGTACTCCAGCTGCCGGGCGTGCCGCGGCAGCTGCTGCCCGCGCTTCCACGCGATCTCGACCGGCAGCCGCGCCCGGGTGTACTTGGCGCCCTTGCCGGCGTTGTGGGTCGCCAGGCGCCGGGCGAGGTCGTCGGTGATGCCGGCGTAGAGCGAGCCGTCCGCGCAGCGGAGGAGGTAGACGGTGTAGCGCCGCTCGGGCACGGGAGCGGACGATACTCGCGAATCGCCGGCGCGCGCAGCGAGGCGGCGGGCGGGCGTGGGCGCCGCGCGGGGCGAGCGGGCGCTCGCGGACCGACAGAGGCTCGCGGACCGATGCCGGGGAGCGGTCTCGGCGACGGCGCCGGCCTCGGCCTCGGCGTTCGCGGCTCAGCCGGCGGCGGCGATCACTTCGAGCAGGCCAGCGCCGTACTTCTCGGCCTTGGCGGGGCCGATCCCGTGGGCGAGCAGCAGCTGGTCGCGGTTGCGCGGGCGCATCAGCGCGAGGTCGCGCAGGCTGCGGTCGCTGGCGACCACGTACGGCGGGACCCCCTCGCGGCTGGCGACCTGCATGCGGTGGGCGCGGAGTCGCTCGAACAGCGCCAGGGCGGCGGCGTCGAGCACGGCCTCGGGCGCGTCCGGGCGATTGCTGGCCTTGGGGGCATGTCCGGAAGAACCTGTCCCTGGGAGCATGTCCTTGGAGGCAGGGCGCACGCGCGGCGGCAGCAGCAGCCGCGCCGGCAGCTCGCCGCGCATGACCCGGCGGCCGATGTCGGTGAGGACCACGACGGGGCGGTCGTCGCCGGTGAAGTCGACCCAGCCGGCGACGACGCAGCGGCGCAGCAGGCGGAGCAGCCAGGTGCCGTCGTGCTCGCGCAGGGCGCCGAAGGTGGGCGTGTTGACCAGGCCGGTGCGCTCGAGGCGCTCGTCGGCGGCCCCGCGCAGCAGGCTGACCGCCGCCTGCAGGCCGAAGCGGCGGTGGATCCGGGCCACCGCGCTGAGCGCCTTGCGGACGATCAGGGTGGTGGCCTCGGGGTCGTCGTCGGCGTCGGCCGAGAGCTGGCGGCACACGTCGCAGCGGCCGCAGCCGCCCAGCGCCTCGCCCTCGTCGCCGAAGTAGCGGAGGATCGCGTCGTGGCGGCACGAGCCGCCCTCGGCCCAGCGCATCAGCTCGAGGAAGGTGTTCCACTTGTGCTCGACGACCGCCGGCGCGGGCGGGCTGTCGTCGCCGCCGCCGCGCTCGATCAAGCGGCGCCGCAGCGGCAGGTCGCCGGGGGCGATCAGGAGCAGGCCGGTGGCGTCCTGGCCGTCGCGGCCGGCGCGGCCGACCTCCTGGTAGTAGGCCTCGATCGAGCCCGGCGGGGCCAGGTGGATCACCGCCCGCACGTCGCCGCGGTCGATGCCCATGCCGAAGGCGTTGGTGGCGACGACGACGTCGAGCTCGCCGCGCGAGAAGCGGGCCTGGACCTTCTCGCGCTGCGGGCCCTCCAGGCCGGCGTGGTAGGCCTCGGCCCGCCAGCCGCGGGTGACCAACCGGACCGACTCCTGCTCGGTGACCTTGCGGGTCGGCGCGTAGATGATGGCTGTCCCGGCGGGCATGTCCTGAGAGGCATGTGCCGGCGGACGGCTGCCGGGGCCGCGGCCGAGGGCGATCTCGAGGGTGCGGTCGACGAGCCGCTCGCGCGCGCGGCGGTCCTCCTCCTCGGCGACGTGCAGGGCCAGGTTGGGGCGGGCGAAGCCGCGGACGATCTGCGGGGTGTCGGCGGGCAGGCCGAGGCGCGAGATGATCTCGTCGCGCACCACCGGGGTGGCGGTGGCGGTGCAGGCGAGCACGCGGGCGCGCGGGAGGTCGGCCAGGAGCTCGCCGATCTGCAGGTACTCCGGGCGGAAGTCGTGGCCCCACTCGCTGATGCAGTGGGCTTCGTCGACGGCGATCAGGGGGACGGCGATCCGGCGGCAGATGTCACGGAAGGCGGGCGCGCCGAGCCGCTCGGGGGCGACGTAGACGAGCTTGTAGTGGCCGCGCGCCATGGCGCCGAGGCGGGCGCTGATCTCGGGGCCGGGGAGGGTGCTGGCGAGGAAGGTGGCCGTGACGCCGCGCGCCTCGAGGGCTCGCACCTGGTCGGCCATGAGGGCGATCAGCGGCGAAAGGACGATGGTGGTGCCCGGCAAGGCGCTGGCCGGGAGCTGAAAGGTGAGGCTCTTGCCGCCGCCGGTGGGCGCGACGAGCAGCAGCCGCCGCCGCTGCATGAGGACCTCGATGGCCTCGGCCTGACCGGGCCGGAACGCGTGGTAGCCGAGCCGCTGCAGGGCGCCGAGGAAGTCGGGGGCGTCGGCGGGCGCGAGCTCCGGACGCGCCGCGCCGGAGCCGGCAGGCCGAACCGTCGCGTCGTGCTCGTGGGCGCCAGGAGAGGTCACGGGCCGACAGGGTGGGCGTTCGCGCGCGCACGCGCAAGCATCATCGCGCAGGGGCCGGCGCGGCGGGTGTGCGGGCTCGTGCGCGTGAGCGCGAGCGCCGTGCTTGGCGGCGGAACGGGGCGCTCGAGGTGCGTCGCGGCGGGAGCGAGGGCGGAGCAAAGGGCGCGCGGCTCGGGAGCCGGGGCCGTGGAGGTTCAAGCGAAGCGAAGCGCCCACCTGGGTGGAATCAGCGGGCTCGGGTCAGAGAGTTGGCTCGGTGGAGTCCGGAAAGCAGAGGCTCAGCGGTGGAACGAGGGCGGAGCAGAGGATGCTCGCGCGGCTCAGGGCGCCGGCTCGGCGGAGTCCAGGCAGAGGCTCAGCGGTGGAACGAGGGCGGAGCGGAGGATGCTCGCGCGGCTCAGGGCGCCGGCTCGGCAGCGGCTTCGGCGGCAGCGGCTTCGGCTGCAGGGTCGGCGGGCTCGGCCGGGGCGCCGCCGAGGCGGAAGATGCGGGCGAGGAGGCCGTTGGGCACGACGAAGGGGGCGATCCGCTGGCGATCGAGGGTGAGCTGCGGGCACTCAGGGGTGCGCCGGTCGGGCCAGATGTCGACGCCCGAGGCGAACACGCTGAAGCCGGGGTCGCCGGCGGCACACTGACCCGAGAGCCAGGCGTCGCGCGCGTCGTGGCCGTCGAGGGCGGCCATGACGACGAGGCGCGGACTCAGTGCGGGCAGCAGGGCGTCGGCCCAGGTCAGCGGGACGACGTGAGCGCCGTCGACGGAGAAGCTGCGGGCGACGAGCTCGGGCGGCGCGGCCTCGGCGTCGGCGGCCTTGGGGTCGACTGTGGCGTCGATGCGCTCGCACACGAGGCTGACGATCTGCGTGGTGGCCAGCGGCGTGACGCAGGTGACCTCGACGGTGCCGACCTTGCCCTCGAGCCGCTCGTCGGTCCAGGCGTCGAGATCGGCGGCCTCGCGGATCAGCGCGGCGAGCTCGCGCTCGCGGTCGTCGTCGGGCAGGTCGACCTCGGGGTAGCTGATGGCGACTGCGACCTGGCCAGGCCGGCGCGCGATCGACTTCTCGGTCACCGGGACGAAGGCGAGGCCGTCGCTCAGCGGGGCAGTGGTGTAGAGGCGGTCGGAGGTGGCGACGAACAGGGGCGGGGGGCTGCGCGGCTCGCTCGACTCGGCCGGCTGCGGTCGGCAGGCGAGCAGCGCTGCGAGGGGCGCGACGACTGCGACGAACCGCGACGAGAGAGGTCGCGGAGCGCCCGCGCTCGCGGCAGCTGTATGTTCGGACAGGTGCATCGGGACAGCTCGGTCGCGGCCGACAGGACCAGAGTGCGCCGTGCGACGGCCGGCTGCAAGACGCGCGGGCGATCTCGTCGAGAGCGGGCAAATCGGCGTAGTTCGGGCAAGCGCGGGTGCGGCGCGCGAGCGAGCTTCCGAGGCGGGAGGGCAAGGCGCCGGGGATTGCGAGGAGGTCAGCCCGGGGGTGGTGCTGCTGAAGCTCGGCGAGCACGGGGGCGACCGAAGGTGCCGCGGGACGTGGCGAGGTCGGGAGCCGCGGATCGCACCGTGGCGCGAGGGGGCGCTGGAAGGGCGCAGGGAGTCGTGGCTGCCTCACGATGCGAGTGGAGGTCGAGGTCGTCTCCGCGATCGAGCGAGAGCCGGGAGCGCGGCGGGGCGGTCTGATTCAGAGGACATGCTCTTGGGGCCATGTCCACTCGTACACGTGAGGTCCGGAGTCAGACGCGTCGAGATGGTTTTCGGGGCATGTTCTTTAAAACATGTCCTTGGGTGCATCTCAGAGGCCGCGACGGTGGTCGCTCCAGTAGGCCTTGGTGCGGATCCGGCGGCCGGGGATCGACCACTGCTGCTGCAGGGCGCGGCGCAGAGCGACGACGCTGTCGGCGTGGCCGGCGAGGTAATAGACGCTGTCGACGGTGACGACGCGGTCGAGCCAGGTGAGCAGGGCGGCGCCGCGCGTGGGGCCGCGCGGGAGGACCTCGAGCGGGAGGCCCATGGCGCTGAAGAGGTCGGGCGGCAGGCCCTCGCCCTCGACGGCGCCGGTGAGGCCGGCGGTCGGCGGGACGGCGCGGGCGAGCGCGGCGAACAGGCCGGCAGTGGTCTCGTCGCCGAGGAAGACGTGGTGGGCGGTGTCGTCGTCGAGGCGCAGTCGACCGCCAGGACCCATGAGGTGGGTCCCGTCGCCCTCCCGCAGCGCCTCGGCCCAGGCGCTGCCGGGACCGCGACCGTGCAAGTAGAAGAGGATGTCGACCTCGCCGCGCGCGTCGTCCCAGCGCATGGGGGTGTAGTGGCGGAATTCGCGGGCGCCCACGCGCACCTCGACCTCGTGCCCGGGCCGCCAGCCGCAGCGCTTCAGGGTGGCGCCGCCGAAGCGGACGCGACGCAGCCGCGGGGCGAGGGTCTCGGTCTCGAGGACGGTGCAGGCGCGGCCGAACCAGGACTCGGCGCGCGCGGCCAGGAATGCGGGGATCTCGGGCATCGGAAACCTCCAGGGGGGCCGTCGCGGGGGGCAGCGAGGGGGGAGATGGCTTTCAGGACATGTTTTAAGGGACACGCTGTCGCGGGGCGCGATGCGGGGACTCGACCTATGGATGGCGTTCAGGACATGTTCTTTTGGACACGTCTTCGCGCGTGGCAGCAGTTCGAGAAGGTGCTCAGGACATGTGCTTGGGGGCATTCCGGCGTCGGCGCCGGAGCAGGAGGGCCAGGCCGGCGAGGCCGGGGCTGCCGGTGCGGCAGCCGCCGCAGCCGTCGCCGTCCAGGGGGGCGGGTTCTTCGGTGGTGGTGTCGCCGGTGTCAGCGTCGCCGGTGGTGGTGTCACCGGTCGTGGTGTCGCCGGTGGTCTCGGGGGCGGGCAGCGGGTCGACGCAGGCGAGGGCGTCGCGGGTGGCGGCGGCGCACAGGTGGGCCTGGATCGACATGTCCGAGAGGACAGGGTTGACGACGGCCAGCCAGTAGCCGCCGGCGGGCAGGTCGGCGAGGATCTGCGGCTCGGGATCGGCGCCGTCCCAGAGGAACTGCGGCGGTTCGACCGGACCGTCGGCGGCGCCGGCGGCGACGGCCTGCAGGGCGAACTCGAGGCCCGGCGCGGCCTCGGCGAGAGCGAACCACATCGGGCCGCCGGGGTGATCGAGGCGGTAGTAGCGGGCGGTCAGGGAGAAGAAGCGATCGTCGTCGGCGAGCGGCGAGGCATCCTGCTCGGCGGTGACGCCGGCGAGCTGTTCGGCGTAGGGGTAGCTGTCACGGGCGCCGGCGCGCGAGCCGGTGGCGAGGTTCCAGGCGCTGAACTCGAGCCAGGCGGGGCGCAGTTCGTCGCTGCGCTCGAGCAGGAGCTCGGCGAGGGCGGCCGGCAGATCGGGGGCGCCGCCGATCTGCAGGAGGACGTCGACGAGGTCGGGGCCGTGGCGCTCGATCAGGAAGTCCCACCACAGGGCGGTGCCATAGGCGAAGGCGGGGACGGGGCCGGCGGGCGGCTTAAAAAGGGAGCGGCCGGTGTCGGCGAGGTAGGCGTCGCACAGGCGCAGGAAGTCGCGCGAGTCGGGGCGATAGGCCCGCTCGGCCCAAACTGCGGTGCCCTCGGAGAACCACACCGGGAGGTCGACGACGTAGGCGGCCTGGACGGCGTGGAACAGCTCGTGGCTGACGACGGTGTCGACGGCCTCGGCGAGGTCGGCGTAGGCGTAGCCGGTGAAGTCGTTCTCGAGCAGGAGATGGCCCGCGCAGGCGTCGGGGTCGCATGCGTCGTGGCCGAAGTGACCGTCGGCGGCGCCGGCGAAGTCGACGAGGTAGATGTCGAGGGCGTCGCTGCCACCGAGCGGGCCGAGGTCGTGCTCGGCCTCGGTCCGCGGCGGTCGGAGGTCGAAGACGTCGCGGTAGAGGGCGAGGACGTCGGCGGCGGTGTCGGCGACGAGGGTGACGTAGTCGGGGACGCCGTCGGCGTCGAGGTCGGCGAGGGGGACGACGCTGGGGCCGTCGACGCTGTAGTGGACGCGCAGGCCGCCGCCCGGGTGATCGTGGGTGGCGAGGATGTCCTTCGGGTCATACGGCCAGAGGCCGCCCTCGGTCGGCCGCTCGGCGCGGGCGAGACCGGGGAGCATCAGGACGGCCGCGAGCGCGGCGAGGCGGAAGAGGCCGGATGCGCGGCCGCTCGGGGGTACGCGCGTGAGGCGTCGCTCGGGCGGTCCCGCGTGCGAGAGGGCAGGGCCGATGCCGGGGACCACGCGGTCGCCGACGACGAGGTCGAGGTCGATGCCGAGGTCGATAGTGACGGAGGTGATGCCGGTGGCGGGGCTGATGGCGGTGGCGAGGTCGATGGTGCCGGTGGCGAGGTCGATGGCGGGGACCGTGCCGTCGCGGACGACCTGGTCGGTGCCGGGCTGCGCGGAGCGGCGGGGGTTCATGGGAGGAAGCTCCAGCGCCAGGTCATGAGCGCGGGGCCGGTGCCCATGGTGCCGTTGTCGTTGCAGTCGTCCTGGCCGGCCTCGTAGTAGGCCTCGATCGTCAGCTTGACGGTGCGGCCGTCGGCCAGGCGGAGGGCGTAGGGGAAGCCGGTGGTGGTGACGCAGCCGGTGTAGCCCCACCAGCCGGCCATGCGGTAGGCAGGGCTGCCCGGCAGGCCGGAGCCGTCCTCCTGCAGGAGGCAGGCGTCGTCGTAGTAGTCCTCCGGCGCGAACTCGGCGTCGGGCGGGGCGGCGTCGAGGTCGGCGTAGTCGCCGGCGGGCGCGGCGACCGTGACGCACGAGGGGCCCGAGCTGCCGCTGTTGACGCGGATCCCGTAGCGCTTGGCGGCGATGTCCCAGGCGCCGCTCTCGAGCGCGGCGACGTCGTCGAGGTCGACCCGCTCGAGGCCGGCGTCGGTGAAGCGGAGGTAGACCCAGGGGTTCGTGGCGGCGCCCATGGTCCCGCCCGCGGAGGCGTCGACCCGCGAGACCCAGTCGGCGCCGTCCTGCGCGCTCGTGACCTCGGCGTCGCTGACCTTGTCGTCGTGCAGGGAGAGGTCCTGGATCGCAGCGTCGATGCACGGGACTTCGGCGAGCGGGCAGGCGTTCGGAGGCTCGTCGGGGTTGTCGGTGGTGCCGGGCTCGGCCGTGGTGGTGGGGTCGTCGGTGGTGCCGGGATCGGCGGCGGTGCCGGTGGTGGCATCGTTGCCGGCGGTGGCATCGTTGCCGGTGGTGGCATCGGTGCCGTTGCCGGTCGTGGCGTCGCTGTCCGAGGTGGGACCCTGCCCGGAGTCGCCGCAGGCGGCGAGCATGGCGAAGAGGATGAGGTGAATCTTGGGACAGGTTGTGAAGGACATGTGCGGGGAGCTCGCGGGTGAGAGTGAGAGGTCCTGGGGGACAGGGGCCGCGGCGACCTGAGCCGGCGGTGAGGCTGCTTTCAGGACAGGTCGGCGGTCAGGATTGGAGGTCGTCGGGAGGGCGCGGGAGGACGGCGAAGCCGCGGCCCGTGGGGGCAGGCACGAGGTCGAAGCGGGCGCCGAAGCAGTCCTGGAGGCGATCCGGGGTGAGGACGGCGGCAGGGTCGCCGTGAGCGACGCAGCGGCCGGCGTGCAGGAGGGCGAGGTCGTCGGCGCACTGACTGGCGGCGCCGAGATCGTGGAGGACGAGGACGAGGGCGGTGTCGGTGGCGCGCACGAACTGGCGCAGGCGCGCGAGGATCCGGACGGCGTGGCCGGGGTCGAGGTTGGCGGTCGGTTCGTCGAGCAGGAGGTAGCGGCGCGGGTGCTCGGCGGTGGGCTCCCAGATCTGGGCGAGCACGCGGGCGAGGTGGACGCGCTGCTGCTCGCCGCCGGAGAGGGTCGGGGCGAGGCGGTCGGCGAGGTGCGCGACCTCGGCCAGCTCGAGGGCGGCCCAGGCGATGTCGCGGTCGCGTCGCGTCTCGCCGCGGCCAGGGTGCGGGAGCCGCCCGAGGGTGGCGACCTCGAGGGCGGTGAGCGGGAAGCGCAGGGCGGTGGCCTGGGGCAGGACGGCCCGCAGGCGGGCGAGGGCGCCAGGGTGGAGCTGGCCGATCGGGCAGCCGTCGAAGCGGAGGTCGCCGGCGCTCGCGGCCTGCTCACCCGCCCAGACGCGCAGGAGGGTCGACTTGCCCGCGCCGCTCGGACCGACGACCGCCAGCACCCGCGCGCACTCGGCGACGAGCGAGAGGTCGCGCAGCAAGACGGCGCCCCGGACGTCGACGCTGACCCGCGTGGCTTCGAGGCTCATGCCGGGCCTCGCGGTGCGGTGAGGAGGCGGATGGCTCTCGGGACAGGTCGGCTCGCCGGGGTGGATGCTGTGATAGTTGAGAAGTTAGAAGCGAAGTGCTTGCCTGTAAAAGCTTTTTTAATGATGCGAAGGACGGCAACCATCGTTGAGTGGCCGGTGGCGAGGAGTCGCGGCGAGTGCGCGAGCGAGCGGGCGCGCGGAGATCCGAACGGGACGGTGCGCGCCGGTCTCCTCGGTCCAGGAGCGGCGGGACCCGATTGCGAGCGGCACCTGTTCCGGCGTGTTTGCGGCCACTTGGGGGCGGATGGGGCGCTACAGCGGAGCGGGACGGGCTCGCGCCGAGGGAGCACGTGCAGACGAGGGAAGCGCCTGGCCGGACGACCGCCTGACGTGGCGCCCCGAGAAGGCTCTGTCCGACGAGCTGCGGCCCCGGGATGGCGTCCGCCGGGGCCAGGCAGGCCGTCGTCCGCGAGAGGGAGCGCGCGTCGGCCTGGGCCCGGCTGGGCCGCTGTCGCTCCTGCGGGGAGCACGAGGCGATCTGGCTCTCGGGGCAGGCCGTGCGAGGCCCCGGACTGGCCTGCGAGGGCGTCGCCACAGGCGCCGAGAGGTATGGCTTTCAGGACAGGTCGGGGCGCTCCGGCGAGCCTCCGCGGTGCATCATTGGATGCATGCATAAATGTGACCCAATCGCATGACATGACATGATTTTCTGTCGCCATCATACGAGCTCCGTCGCGCGCACGCGGGCGAGCAGGGTGAGGAACACCGGGGCGCCGAGGAGCGAGGTCAGGATCCCGACCGGGAGCTCGGCGGGGGCGAGCATCGTGCGGGCGGCTGCGTCGGCGAACAGCAGCAGGCCGGCGCCGCCGAGCGCGGCCGCGGGGACCAGCACACGATGGCGCGGGCCGACGAGGCCGCGCAGCAGGTGCGGGACGACCAGGCCGACGAAGCCGATGATGCCGGTGAAGGCGACGCAGACGCCGACCGCGAGGGCCACCTCGGTGATCACGCGCCGGCGCAGGCGCTCGACGTCGACGCCGAGGTGGAAGGCCTCGGATTCGCCGAGGAGGAGGGCGTCGAGGTCGCGGGCGCGGCGCCACAGCAGGCCGCCGCTCAGGGCGACCAGGGGGACGAGGATGAAGGCGACGTCGCGGGTGATGCCGCCGAGGCCGCCGAGCAGCCACAGGCTGAGGTCGCGCAGCTGGCGGTCGTCGGAGACGTAGCTGAGCAGGCCGAGCGCGGAGCCGGCGAGGGCGGTGACGGCGATGCCGGCGAGCAGCAGGCCGACCACGGAGGTCTGGCCGCGCACGCGTGCGAGGGCGTGGACGAGCCAGGTGGCCGTGAGACCGCCCGCGAAGGCGAGGACCGGCTGGGTGAAGCCGCCTGGTAGGACCGGCAGGACGCGACCGAAGACGATCGCCAGGCCGGAGCCGAGCGCGGCGCCGCTGCTGACGCCGACGAGAGTCGGGTCGGCCAGCGGGTTGCGAAACAGGCCCTGCATGGCGCACCCGGCCACCGCGAGGCCGGCACCGACGACGACCGCGCCGATGGCCCGCGGCAGGCGCAGGGCGGTGAGGATGTAGTGGTCGCTCGGGTCGCAGCTCGGATCGGGGGCGACCAGGCAGGCGACCGCCCGCGGGAGGTCGAGCGAGGCGGCGCCGACAGCCAGCTCGAGCAGCACGCCGAGGACGACGAGGACGGCGAGGCCCAGCAGGACCGGGCGGACGCGCCGGACTGTCCCGGCGGGCATGCTCGCCTGGACCGGGATCACACGGCCGCTCCTGTGCGGGACGGACGGGGCGCGGCCGGGCAGCCTGCCTTCGGGGACATGTGCGATCGGCCAGGCCTCACGGGGCGGCTCCTTCGCCGAGCTCGGGGTGCAGGGCCACCAGCAGCTCGCGCACGCCCTGGCCGATGCGGGGGCCGAAGCCGAGCAGCTTGAGGTCGTCGACGGCGACGACTCGCTGGGCGCGGCCTGCGGGGGTCTCGGCCAGGCCGGGCAGGGCGAGCAGGCCCGGGACGCCGCCGAGGCTCTCCAGGCCGCGCGACGGCAGGACCACGAAGTCGGGGGCGGCGGCGACCACCGCCTCGGCGCTCCACGGGCGCATCCCGGTCAGGGCGTCGCCGGCGTTCTCGGCCGCGGCCAGGCGCACCAGCTCGGCGCCGGTGGTCTCGCGGCCGGCGACGAGCAGGCGACCCGGTCCGCGGGCGTAGATGAACAGGACGCGCGGCCGCGAGGTGACGCGGGCGCGCAGACGGTCAGCCTCGGCGAGGTCGGCCGCGAGCGCGGCGAGCACCTCGGCCGCCGCCTCCGGCCGACCGATCGCGGCGGCCGCGGCGGTGATGTTGCCGCGGGCGGCGTCGAGGTTCTCGCCCGCCGGCACCAGCTCGAGGCGGACGCCGGCGTTGCGGACCTGCTCGAGCGCGGTCGCCGGACCGGACTCGCTGCTGGCGAGCACGAGGTCGGGGCGCAGGCCGAGCACGCCCTCGGCGGAGAACTGGCGGTAGTAGCCGACGCGCGGGAGGGCGGCGGCGCTCTCGGGATAGAGGCTCGAGAGGTCGACGCCGACGACGCGGTCGCCGGCCCCGAGCGCGAACACTGCCTCGGTGATCGAGCTGCCGAGAGTGACGATCCGCTGCGGGGCGGTGACCTGCGCGGCCGCGGGCGCCGGGCTGTCCCCGGGGACAGCACAGGCCGGGACCAGCGCGAGGGCGAGGACGAGCGAGCGGAGGACGGTCGAGGCGGACATGCAGCTCCAGGCCGATGACACCGCGGGGCGGTCGGTCCAGGAATGTCGGTAGCACATTTTGAAAATGGAAATCAAAGTTAATTTCGTGAGTCTTCCTCGCAAACCCGTCCCCACAGGGTCACCGGTGGGCTTGACATGTGATTTTGAAAATTGATATCAGTTTGTCCCTCGCTCGGAAGCGCACCATGAGTCGTTACACCGGACCTCGTCTCCGCATCCTCCGCCGCCTCGACGTCGACCTCCCGGGGTTGACCGCCAAGTCGCGCGAGAAGCGGCCCTATCCACCCGGACAGCACGGGCAGGCGCGGCGCAAGCGGCCCTCGGCCTACGGCATGCAGCTCGCGGAGAAGCAGAAGCTCTGCTTCAACTACGGCGTCACGGAGCGGCAGATGCGGCGCCTGTTCGCCGAGGCGATCGCGGCGAAGGGCGTCACCGGCGAGGTGCTGCTCGAGTACCTCGAGCGCCGGCTCGACAACGTGGTGTTCCGATCCGGCCTGGCGCCGACGATCCCGGCGGCCCGCCAGCTGGTGACGCACGGACACATCCGCGTCGACG
Organism: Nannocystis sp. RBIL2; assembly: GCF_026626745.1. Taxonomy (GTDB): domain Bacteria; phylum Myxococcota_A; class Polyangia; order Nannocystales; family Nannocystaceae; genus Nannocystis. The sequence goes on along the minus strand of NZ_JAPNJW010000001.1, from coordinate 196,425 downwards.
GTCACCGCGTCGACATCGCCTCGTTCCGCGTGCGCACCGGCGCCGAGATCACGCTGCGCCCGCGCAGCGTCGACCTCGACATCGTCCAGCGCGCGGTGGCCACGCCGACCCGCATCCCGCTGCCCGCCTGGCTCGAGTGCGACCTGCCGCACCGCCGGGTGAAGATGGTCGGCACCCCGCGCGGCGACGGGGCCCCGTTCGAGCTCGATGTTCAGCTGGTGGTCGAGTACTACGCCCGCTTCTTCTAGGAGTCCCATGCCGCGCCCCTCGACCCCCGACAATTCGCTGATGGCGCTGATCGTGCGCCGCTGCGGCCTCGACGCTGTGGCGACCGAGCAGCTGCAGCGGATCGAGGCCGCCGCCTGGGACCTCGTCGCCGACGGCGTGACGCCCGACGTGCTGCGCGCGGTGCTGGCGGTCGTCGCCGACGTCGCGCCGGCCCCGACCGGCCTGCCGCCGCGCGCGCGCCGGCTGCTGCGGAAGTTCGCCCACGCCCGCGACGCCGGGGTGCCGGCCGACGTGGTGGCCTGCTTCACCGAGGACGCGCTGCGCATGGCGCTGCTGATCGATGACGCGTTCCACCGCGGCCACGCGATCGGCCGCGCCGAGGCGACGACGCCAATCGACGCGCCGGCCCGCGGGGCCTGGCCGCACTGAGCGACCCAACTGTTCGCGGCGTCGAGCACGGCTCGTCGCGCGACGCTCGGGCTTCACCGCTCCTTGCACGAAGCCTGGACCTCGGGGCCGAGCCGGCGCGACGGCGGTGATGGAATTTCAGGGCATGTCACCAAGGACATGCCCTCGGAGGCATGTCCTTCAGGGCATGCTCTTCGAGTCAGAGCGCCTGCGCGGCGATCCAGCGGAACACTGCGGGGCCGGTGCCGCGCATCAGCTCGGGGTCGGGCTCGAGCGCGTCGACGCGGGCGAGCTCGCCGTCGGCCGTCAGCACGTAGAGGTTGCGCGGGGCGGCCGGCGGCAGCAGCAGCTCGAGGCTGAAGTCCTGGTCGTCGCGGCTGTGGAGCAGGAGGTCGCCGTCGTCGTCGATCGCCAGGGCCCACATCGGCACGCCCTGGAACCGCTCCATGCCGGCCGAGGAGACGCGCACGATCTCGCCTGCGGTCAGACCGCCGACGTCCTGGGTGTCGCTGGCGCAGGTCCAGGCGGCGAAGCGGGCGTTCGGCGAGGCGACCGGCGGCTGGCCGCCGACGCAGGGCGCCTGCTCGGCGCTCAGCAGCTCGAGGCGGGCCTCGTCGACGCGCAGGGCGGCGCCGCGGGTGGTGACGAACAGCAGCGCGCGGCCGTCGGCGCTGGCGCGGGTGAACAGCTCGCTGGTGTCGCCGATCAGCGGCCGGCCGTCGTGCTCGCCGGTGGTGTGATCGTAGCGGCGGACCACCAGGCCCTCGCGGAACACGTAGTGGCGCGGCGAGATGGCGGCGATCAGGCGCGAGGGATCGGTCCACTCGGGGCCGTCGGCCGCGACTGCGCAGGCCGCCTCGGGCTCGCCGACGGCCCAGCGCCACACGCGGCAGCTGCCGTCGGCCCCGCCCACGCTCAGCGCGCTGCCGTCGGGGTCGACCGCCGCGAGGCCGCAGCTGGGGCCCGGGCCGGCGCAGCGCACCCGTTGGGTCCGCGCCAGCGGGACGCCCGGGAGCCGGGCCGCGCCGAGCTCGGTCAGCGCGGGCGCGGCGTCGTAGCCCTCGCTCGGCCGCGGGTACCTGAGCGCAAGGACATGTCCGTTGGGACCTGGCCGTAAGAACCCGTCCTCGGGGACACCTTGGAGGACGAACACGACCGGGGCGTCGGCGGCGCCCACGGCCCCCCAGACCTCGGCGCAGCCGGCCGGCAGCGGCCAGGCCAGCGGCACGACGGCGGGCGGCTCGCCGGCGGTCGGGGTCGCGACTCGCGGCGACAGCGGCACCAGCTGCAGCTCGGCGGGGCAGCCGGCGGTCCACCACAGCGCGCCGCCTGCGGGGGCGAAGCCGGTGGCGTCAGGGGCGAGGCGGGCGGGCAGGGCGAGCGGCAGGGTGCGCTCGCCGACGAGGTCGACGTAGCCGGCGCGGAGGGTGCCGAAGCTGTCCCCGAGTTCATGTTGCCAGCCGCCGTCACCGGCCCGGATCAGCGCGCCCTGGCCGCGCGGGTCGAGCTCGACGACCAGCGGCTGGATGTCGGCCTCGGGCCCGGGATCGGCGGGCAGGAGCTCGCGCTCGACGAAGCGGCCGGCGTCGTAGATCGCCAGGGCGCGAGCGCCCCCCTTGTCGCGCTCCGACGCGATCCACAGCGCGCGCGCGTCGACCGTGGGCGGGCCGCAAGCGGCCAGCCACAGGGCCCCCAGGGCCGCCGCGCCCGTCAGCCCGCGGACGCCCAGGCCCGCGGGCGCGCGCGAGGCCGTGGCTTGTGACTTCACTCCCCCGCCTGGTGTCGCCGTGGCCACCACCCCCAGGGTACCAGCCTTGCGCGCCCGGTGCGGGTTTGGCAGGCTTCGCGCCTCATGTCCGGCGACCCCAAAGACCCTGATTACGACGACACCGAAGGCGACCTCGAGCCCGGCGAGCTGATGTTCGAGGAGGGCGACGAGGAGGAGGGCGCAGCCTCGGAGGAGGAGATCCAGGAGGCGGCCCAGGCGATCGAGCTCGTCACGCTGCCGGTCTCGTGCACCAACGAGGGCAAGGGCGCGCCGCTCGGCATGGGCATCCAGCGCTTCTGGGCCCAGGAGCTGGCCGAGGCCGGGGTCCGGGCCGCCGCGCCGGTGTTCACGGCCATCCAGGAGCAGAACGGCCGCCGCGCGCCGGCGCTGATGATCTTCCGTGAGCCGTGGACCGACGACCGCGCGCTCGAGGGCATCAACCGGTTCGCCAACGCCCAGTACGGCCTGGCGACCGACATGTTTGCCCAGGAAGACAAGGTCACGCTCACCGCCCGCCTGATCGCCGTGAGGCCGGGCCCGGTGCTCGAGACCGTCGACACCTTCACCGCCGAGACCACCGCCGATCAGCTGCCCGGCGAGGTGTTCGTGCTGACGCAGAAGATCGCCGCCGCCCTCGGCAAGTCGGTGGCCAAGCCGACCTGGCAGGACGCGTTCGGCACCGCCAACGTGCAGGCGATCATCTCGTTCCTGGTCGGCCTCGGCAACCTCAGCGCGCTCCAGGGCCGCTGCGTGCCGACCACCTCGGACCAGCTGCTGTCGCCGCTGATGGACGCCCTCGGCCGCGCGCCCGAGATGGACGTGACGATGCAGGCGCTGCACGCGATGACCGACATCCTCATCGCCGGCCAGCCCGACCAGGCCGCCATCCCGCTGTCGGTGCAGGCGCTGTCGATCGCCGCGCAGAAGCGCAAGAACGACCAGGGCGCGTGGCACCACCTCGCGCTGGTGCTGCGCCGCGTCGGCGACCTCGGCTCGGCGGTGCAGGCGTTCCAGCAGGCGATCAACCTCGGCCCGCAGAACGCCGCGGTCGCGGCCGGCTTCGTCGACACCCTGCGCGCCGCCGGCGACCTCGAGAACGCGCTCAAGGTGGCCCAGTTCGCGGTCGAGAACGGCAACGAGGGCCCGGTGGTGATGGCCCAGCTCGGCAGCCTCCTGATCGAGAACGACCAGTTCGACGAGGCCGAGCCGTTCCTCCGCCGCGCGGTCGAGGAGGGCAAGGTCCCCAGCGCCTACGGCGACCTCGCCAACGTGCTGTGGGAGACCACCGCGGAGGAGCCGAAGAAGATCCAGGAGGACCGCGACGAGGCGCTCGCGCTGCTGGCTCAGGCCATCGAGCAGCCGACGATCCACAAGAGCACGCTCGACATCCTGCTCGACCTCCACGAGGAGGAGAAGCTCGAGAAGGCGACCGTGCTGATGCTGCGCGCCGCCGAGAAGCACGCCGAGAACGCGACCGTGCTGCGCTACGTCGCCAGCATGTACCTCGAGGGCGACGAGCCGGCCCGCGCCCGCCCGTACCTCGACGCGATCCTCAAGCTGCAGCGCCGCAGCCTCGACGACGACGCGTTCGCCCGCCGGGCGATCCTCACCCTCGACGTCGACAGCTTCGAGGACCGCTACGACCAGGCCATCGACTACGTGCGCAGCGGCGACCCGCAGAAGCACCTGGCCGCGGCCAAGTTCCTGCGCGAGATGATCGGCCGCGACCCGCGCTACTGGCAGCCGCACCTGATGCTCGCGCTGGCCGTGCGCGACAGCGAGGGCGACGCCTCGGCGCTGTCGCACCTCAACGACGCGGTCCGCCTGCGCCCCAACGACGCCGAGATCCGCAACCTCATGGCGGCGATCCTGCGCAAGCAGGGCCGCGCGCGCGAGGCCGTCGAGCACCTGCGCGCGGTCGTGGCGATCAACCCGCGCGAGATCGAGCCGGTCGTCAACCTCGCCTCGGCGATGCGTGACGCCAACATGTTCGACGAGGCGCGCCAGGTCTGCGGCGCCGCGCTGCAGATGATCCCGGACCACCCGGAGTTCAAGCGGATCCTCGACAGCCTGCCCCCGCCGCGGCAGCGCCAGAATTGAGCCGCGCCGGGCGAACCGGCCGTCACAACCGCGACGACGCGCATGCCGGAGTGCTCCGGGGTGCGCGTCGTCGGCGTTTGTGGGGCGAGGGCCGGCCTCCAGTAACGCTGTTACCAACGATGTCGTGAGCGAGCGGCCCGCGCCCGGCGTGGTGTGTCGGCGCGGACTGGTTCAGCCTATCCCTGCTGACTTGTCGCCCCCGGGCGATTGCCCCTGTGCGGGGCTCTTACCAGCGAACCTAGCGAGCGGGAGTGTCCGTAATGCGAAACCTTAATTGGAAGTGTCGGAGCCGGGTCCTCAGCGCGTGCGTGGTCCTCGGCGCGGCCGGAGCCCTGGCGACGCCGCAGACGGCCGAGGCGTGCGGCGGCGTGTTCTGCGAGGGCGGCCTGCCGAACTCGATGCCCGTCAATCAGGACGGCGAGAACGTGCTCTTCGTCCTCAATCAGAACGAGGTCGAGGTCCACATCCAGATCAGCATCGACCCCAACACCAACGCGCAGAAGTTCGCGTGGCTGATCCCGATCGCCCAGATCCCCGAGTTCGAGGTCGGCTCGCAGCCGCTGTTCGACGCGCTGCTGAACTCGTCGGTGCCGACCTACCAGCTGCAGCAGACCTTCGAGGTGTGCGGCGAGGACGGCATCTCCGGCGGCCTGTCGAGCGCGAGCAACGGCGACCCGGGCCTCAGCACCGCCGACGGCGGCACGGGCACCGAGGGCAGCGACAGCAGCGGCGAGGACCCGGTGGTGTTCAAGACCACCGCGGGCGCGTTCGAGATCGTGGTGCTGCAGGATCAGACGATCGAGCCGATCAAGCAGTGGCTGATCGACAACGACTACCAGTGGATCGACGGCTCGGAGATGGTGCTGCAGCAGTACCTCGACGAGGGCCAGGTGATCGTCGCGCTCAAGCTGGCGGCCGGGTCCGACGGCGGCGACGTGCACCCGATCGTGCTGCGCTACCCGTCGAACGAGAACTGCTTCCCGCTGCGGCTGACGCGGTTCGCGTCGATCGAGAACATGGACATCCGCGTGTTCGTGCTCGGCAACAACCGCGCGGCGCCGACCAACTACCGCCACGTCCTCGTCAACCCGCTGAAGATCGATTGGCTGCAGTTCGCGGCCAACTACAAGGACGTCATCACCAAGGCGGTCGACGACCTCGAGGCCGAGGGCCTGGCGTTCGTGACCGAGTACGCCGGTCCGTCGAGCGTGGTCCAGCCGTTCGCGTTCAACTTCTACAGCACGTCGTGGAACGAGTCGGCGTTCGTCGGCCTGGCGCCCGAGCAGGTCATCAACACGCTCAACGATCAGGGCCTGGCCAACTGCTTCGGCGCCGACTTCTGCTTCTACAACCACCCGCTGGTCGAGAGCCTTCTCAATGACTTCCTGCCGGTGCCCGACGGCCTCTCGGCGGAGGAGTTCTACGCGAACCTGCCGGCCTACGCCGACCAGATCGACGCGATGGCGTGGGGCGACGGCAGCGCGTTCGCGCAGGGGCTCGACAGCCGGATCATCGCGCCCGGCGAGCACGCGCAGGAGCTGATCGACGCCTTCCCGTACCTGACGCGCATGTACACGGTCATCTCGCCCAACGAGATGATCGCGGACCCGATCTTCCACATCAACCCGGACCTGCAGGACGTGCCGAGCTTCCGCTCGGCCACCGAGTACAACCTGTGCGACGGCAACAGCGTGGTCACGCTGCCCGACGAGCGCGAGATCTTCGTGCCCGACGGCGGGCCGTGGCCGGACTTCATCGGCGAGATGTGGTGGGCCGAGGAGGTCCAGCAGGTCGCGCTCAAGGGCAAGCCGATGCACCTGGTCAACAACACCGCGGCGATCAACAAGAAGATCGAGGAGTGGAACCTGGCCCACGGCTGGCCCCGCTTCCCCGAGGGCGCGCCTACTACCAGCGCGAGTGACACCGACACCGACAGCTCGGGCAGCAGCGACAGCGGGCCCGACTCTGCCACCGGTGGCGGGCAGAACGACGCCAGCGGTTGTGGCTGCCGCAGCGACGGCGCGCCGGGCGGGAGCGTGCTCGCGCTCGCGGGGCTCGGTCTGCTGGCAGGGCGTCGCCGCCGACGCTGAGCGGCGAGCAGCCCCGCCGCCGCTCAGCGCCGACGGCGAAAGCGAAGTTCGGACGCATCAGATCTGCGCGTGGGCGACCATGGCCGGTCGCCCGCGTGTCCTCGAGGACATGCTCGCAGGGGCATGTCCTTCACGACACGGTTGCAAGGACATGTCCTTCACGACATGCCCTTTTTAAAAAGGACTCAGAAGTCGACGACGACCGAGCGGGCGGAGAACTTGGCGGGGCCGTGGAAGACGGCCTCGACGTTGTTGCCCTCGGGGTCGAGGAGGAACGCCCCGTAGTAGCCGGGGTGGTAGTGGCGCTCGCCCGGGGCGCCGTTGTCGCGGCCGCCCGCGGCCAGGCCGGCGGTGTGGAAGCGCTCCACTGCGCCGCGGTCGGGGGCCTGGAACGCGAGGTGGACCCGCCCGGTCAGCTGGCCCAGGGCGGCCTTGCTCTCGGCGTTGGAGATGAAGAGCTCGTCGTACCACACGTGGTCGTCGGCCTCGCCCCCGCGCGGGATGCCGAGGGCGCCGAGCACCGCGGCGTAGAAGCGCTTGGCCGCGGGGAGGTCTGCGACGACGAGCTGGATGTGATCGATGAGACGGCCGCGGTGGAGCTGCATGCCTCACCGTAGCCGATCACCCGGCGCGCGCAACGCCGACTCAGGCGACGGGCTGGTAGTCGCGCAGATCGAGCTGCCGCGTGCGCAGCCAGTAGCTGACCGTAAAGCCAGGCCACAGCGCGGCGGCCCGCCCGTCGGCCGTCTGGTACCAGCTCTTGCAGCCCGACGACCACACGGTGCGGCCGAGCTGCTCGTAGAGCTCGCTGGCGAAGGCGCTCTGGACCTCGGGGCGGACGTCGAGCGCGCGCAGGTTGCGGTCGCGCAGGGTGGTGATGCACTGCAGCGCGTAGCGGACCTGGGCCTCGATCATGAAGATCATCGAGTTGTGACCGAGGCCGGTGCCCGGGCCCATCAGCAGGTAGAGGTTCGGGAAGCCCGACACCGTGATGCCGAGGTACGTCTCGGGCGCGCCGCGCCAGCGCTCGTTCAGCTCCTGGCCGTCGGCGCCGACGATCTCGATGGCAGACAGGTAGTCGGTGGCGCGGAAGCCGGTGCCGAGGATGATGGCGTCGACCTCGCGCAGCCCCCCGTCCTGAGTGCGCACGCCGCTCGGCTCGACGCGCTCGATCGGGTCGGTGACGAGCTCGACGTTGGGCCGCGTCAGCGCCGGGTAGAAGTCGTTGGAGATCAGGACGCGCTTGCAGCCCATGCGGTAGTCGGGCGCCAGGCGGGCACGCAGCTGCGGGTCGGTGACCTGGCTCTGCAGGTGTCGGCGCGCCAGCGGCTCGACCAGGCGCATCAACCTCGGCCGCAAAAACGCCAGAGCGCGCGCCTCGTGCTGCCAGTAGAGGCCGCTCCGCACCAGCCGCTGCAGCGCCGGCACGCGCGCGTAGACGCGGCGCGCGACCTCGCCGATCGCGTGGTCGGGCTTCGGCACGATCCACGCCGGGGTGCGCTGGAACAGGTGCAGGCGCCGCACGACCCGGGCGATCTGCGGCACGAACTGGATCGCGCTGGCCCCGGTGCCGATGACCGCGACTGTCTTTTGGGACATGTCGTAGCCGTGGTCCCAGCGGGCCGAGTGGAACGTCTTGCCCGCGAACGTCGCCAGCCCGGGCAGGTCGGGGTAGGCGGGCAGGTGCAGCGCGCCGTTGCCGAGCACGAGGGCGCGCGCGGACAACCGCTCGCCCCCGCGGGTGCGCACGTGCCAGCGCCCGGCCGTGCGGTCGAACTCGGCGTGCTCGACCTCGGCGCCGAAGCGGATGTGCTTGCGGACGTCGTACTTGTCCGCGCAGCGCTCGAGGTATTGCTGGATCTCCGACTGCAGCGGGAAGGCCCGGGTCCAGTTCGGGTTCTGCTCGAACGAGAACGAGTACAGGTGCGAGGGGATGTCGCAGGCTGCCCCGGGGTAGGTGTTGTCGCGCCACGTGCCGCCGACGCGGTCGGCCTTCTCGAGCACGACGAAGTCGGTGATGCCGACGCGGCGCAGCTGGATCGCCATGCACAGGCCGGAGAAGCCGGCGCCGACGATGACCACGTCGACGTCGCGGGGAGCGCTGGCAGCGGAGTCGGACATCGCGCGCAGTGTAGCGTGTGGTGCGGCGCCGGGCTGGGGGCCGGCGGGGACGTTCACGTCGGTCTCGCGGCGCGCGACGCGGGGCGACCCTCGAGCGCGGCCAGCCGCTCGCGCAGCCGCGAGGCCGCGGGCGGCAAGCTGGCGCCGCGGCGCCACATGAGTCGGTACGTCACGTGGCCGAGCTCGGGCACCGGGCGGGCGACTGCGCCGCGCGGCAGGTTGCAGATGCCGTTGACGATGGCGACGCCGAGGCCGAGGCCCGCGAGGTGCAGCATCAGCGGCCAGCCGTCGGCCTCGATCGGCGGCGCGGCGGCGTCGGCCAGGCCGGCCAGCGCGCGGCCGACGAAGGCGCGGTGCGACTGCCCGTGCGGGGCGAGGACGAGGCGTTCGCCCGCGAGGTCGGCCAGGCGCACGCGGCGGCGCCGGGCCAGGCGGTGGTTCGCCGCCATCGCCACGCACAGCGGCGTGCGCACGAGATCGCGGGCGACCAGCTCCTCGGGCACCAGATCGACGACACCGACGGCGAGGTGGGCCGCGCCCTCGCGCACTGCCTCGGCGGCATCGGGACCGCCGCGGGTGAGCGGGCACAGCGTCGCGTCGGGTTCGTCGCGTGTGAAGGCCCGCAAGCTCGGGCCGAGCAGATAGAGGTACGCGCCTTCGCCGGCGGCCAGGACGACGCGCTCGCGGCGGGCCTCGCCGCGCAGCTCGGCGAGGAAGGTCTGCGTGCGCGCCAGCTCCTCGCGGGCGAACGCCGCCACGCGCACGCCGGCGTCGGTGAGCCGCAACTGCCGGCCCTCGCGCTCGTACAGCGAAGCGCCCACCTCCTGGCCGAGGCGGGCGATCCGCTCGAACAGGGCCGGCTGCGACAGGCCGACCACCCTCGCCGCGTGGGTGAAGTTGAGGGCGTCGGCGAAGGCCACGAACGCGCGCAGCAGCTCGCCCTCGAGTATCGGCACGACCGATGACATATCGACGCATTCTAGTCGACGCCGATAGTTCGCGGGACCACCCTTCGGGCATGCACGTCGCCACTCCCGCCCCTCGCAGCTCGGCAGTCTGGTGGGCCGAGACCCGGACCGACCCCGAGCGCCTCCACGCCTGGCTGTTCGCGCAGTACCGCGGCGAGGTCACGGCCGCGCGGCGGATCCTCGACCTGCGCGACGCCCACGCGACGCCGGGCAGCCGCGCCCACCGTCTGCTCACGGTGATCGCCGGGCAAGAGCGCGACCACGCCGCGTGGGTCGGCGAATTGTTGCGGGCGCGCGGTCTGGCGCCGGCGCTCGTCGGCGGGCCCGAGGCGCGTTACTGGAAGCAGACGCTGCCCGGCATCGCCGACCTCGAGACCGGCTGCGCCGTCGGGGCGCACGCGGAGGCGATGCGGCTCGCGCGGATCGAGGTCATCGCGGGCGACGCGGCGGCGCCGCCAGACATCCTCGAGGTGTTCGCCAGGATCTTGCCGCAAGAGCGCTTCCATGAGCGAGCCTTCCGCTCGCTGGCGACGCCTGCGAGCCTCGCGGCGACCGGCGCTGCCCACGAACTCGGGCGCGCGGTGCTCGGCCTCGAGGCGTGACGAGAGCGCTGCGCCGCTCGCCCTCGCAGCGGCCTGTCCTCGGGGACATGTTCTTTTGCGCTCGCGATCATCGTGTTCGAGCCCCGTGGAATTCGGCGGACACGGACTGTCAGAAGCGCGATGGTCCGTCGAATCGTGTCCGTATGTATTGCGCTGAGTGGGTGCTTGTTGGCCTGCGGAGGCCCCGAGAGCACCTCTTCCGACACCACCGCCGCGGGGCCGCAGACGATGAGTACGTCGTCTCCCGCGACCAGCACCGCCGACTCCACCGGTTCGCCCGCGCCGACGACGGGCGAGGCGACCGAAGGCGGGACCGGCGGAGCGACCGAGAGTTCGCCGACCACCGGTGTCGCCACGACGACGACGACTACCGATGGTTCGACCAGCGGGACGACGTCGACGACCGGGCCGGACCCGGCGGTCTGCGGCGACGGCGTCGTCGACGAGGGCGAGGCGTGCGACGACGGCAACCTGGTGCCCGATGACGCCTGCAACCACCTCTGCGAGTTGCCCGCTTGTGGCGACGGGGTGGTCCAGGCTGGCGAGGAGTGCGACGCCGGCGCCGACAACGGCGCGGGCAAGGCCTGCCTCGGGACGTGTAAGAGCAACGTCTGCGGCGACGGCGATCAGGGCCCGGGCGAGGGCTGCGACGACGGCAACCTCGACGACGGAGACGCCTGCACCGCGCAGTGCGCTCTGGCGAGCTGCGGCGACGGCAGCGTGCAGGACGGCGAGGCGTGCGACGACGGCAACGCCGTCGACACCGACGCGTGCACGAACGCGTGCACGACGCCGAGCTGCGGCGACGCGATCGTGTCGGACGGCGAGGCGTGCGACGAGGGCAACGCGAACTCCGACGCGGGCGCGTGTACGTCCGCGTGTCAGGCGGCGAGCTGCGGCGACGGGCTTATCCACGCCGGCGTGGAGCAGTGCGACGAGGGTGCGAGCAACGGGCCGAACCAGGCCTGCCTGGCGACGTGCAAGAGCAACGTGTGCGGCGACGGCGACAAGGGCCCCGGCGAGGCGTGCGACGACGGGGCCAACAACGGCGACGACAAGGCGTGCCACGCCGACTGCGAGCTCGACGTGTGCGGCGACGGCCTCGACGGCCCGAACGAGTCCTGCGACGACGGCAACACGATCGGCCTCGACGGCTGCAGCGCCAAGTGCCACGAGGAGCTCAAGTGCGGGAACAAGCTCTACAAGTGCGGCAACGGCCTCGATGACGACGGCGACGGCGCGATCGACCTCGCCGACCCGGAGTGTACGACGCCGTGCGACGACGACGAGAAGTCGTATCAGACCAGCCTCCCGGGGCAGAACCTCGACTGCAAGTCCGACTGCTACTGGGACGCGGACAGCGGCGTCGGCAACGACCAGTGCGAGTGGAACCTCAAGTGCGACATGCAGAACCCCGGGGCCGACATCGGCTGCGGCTTCGACCCGAACCTGAAGATGTGCGTGCCGAAGGTGCCGACCCAGTGCCTCGACTTCTGCGTGCCGCTGATCCCGAACGGCTGCGACTGCTTCGGCTGCTGCCAGGTCGGCGACCAGTTCGTCTACCTCAACTCGAACCCCGAGTGCAGCCTCGACAACCTCGACGCCTGTAACAGCTGCACGTTCTTCCCGCAGTGCGCCAACCAGTGCGAGCCGGCGATGTGCGAGGTGTGCTTCGGCCAGGACGTCGACGACCTGCCGCCCGAGTGCAACGGGATGCCGACCTGCGAGCCCGGGGTGACGCCCTGCCTCGACACTGCCGAGTGCCCCGAGGGCGAATTCTGCCAGACCGGCTGCTGCGTGGCAGTCGTCCCGCAGTGAGTCGAGCGGCGAGAAAAAGCGGCGCGCGGCGGGGCTGACCGCCGCGCGCCGGTTGAGGAGGTCGGCACGGACGGGCGCGAGCGGACACGTCGTCGATGAGTTGGAACGCGGGCGAGCAGAGCGGTCCCAGGCGTGAGGACTCGATCATGATACGCGTACTCGTTCCCGTGTTTCTCGCGCTCGTCGTCGCCTGCGGCGGCTCCGGCGGCAAGGTCGATCAGGCGGTGGCGATCGCCAAGGAGCTCCGCGCAAAACCCGATGAGGCGGAGAAGATCCTCGGCGCGCACCAGATGACCACCGAACAGTGGGAGACGCTGATGTACGAGATCGCCGACGATCCCGCGATGGCGGAGCAGTTCGAGGCCGGCCTGCAAAAGAAGTAGCGAAGAACCGAGGAGGTTTCCCGTGCGAACCATGATCCTTCATGTATTTGCGATCGGCCTCGCCGCCGCGCCGCTGGCCGCCCACGCGGCTCCGGCCGCCGGCGAGGCGAGCGAACGCGCCGAGGACCGGCGCACCCCCAACGAGCGGATCCTCGGCGCGCTCGCGCTGCCGCTGAAGGCCCAGGCGCTGCGCAAGGCGGGCGTCGGCGAGGGCGAGGTCAAGGCCGGACTGACTGCGGCCAAAGGGAAGAAGCTGGCGGCCGGCGACGCGGCCTCGCTGCTCGACGAGGCGGCGAAGGCGACCCGCGACCACGGCCCCGTCGACAACTTCGGCGCGTTCGTGCAGGCCAAGCTCGACGCCGGCCTGCGCGGGCGGGACCTGGCGGCGGCGATCCGCGAGGAGCACGCGGCGCGCGGCAAGGGCAAGGGCAAGTCCGAAGGCAAAGGCCCGCCGGAGGGCAAGGGGCCGGCCGAGGCGAAGATCGACGGGCCGCCGCACGGCGGGCCGGGCGAGGGCAAGGGGCCCGGCGAGAGAGGTCCGGACGACAAGGGACCGGACGCGCGCGGGCCGGAGGGCAAGGGGCCCGACGACAAGGGCCCGCAGGGCAAGGAGGCCGCGGAGGGCAAGGCGCCGGACGACAAGGGGCCGAACGCCGCGGGCGCGCCGGAGGGCAAGGGGCCGGGCGACAAGGAGCCGCCGGGCAAGGCCGGGCCGGAGGGCAAGGCCGCCGACGAGAAGGGCGCCGCGAACGCGAAGAACGGCAAGCCGAACGAGAAGGCCAAGCCGGAGACCGCGGGCAAGTAGAGCGACTGGCGCGGCCGTCGAGGCGCGTGTCTCTCGGGACATGCGCCTGAACGAGAAGACATCCGGAGCCCAAGTAGGGCTAGCTCGCGTCGGCGAGCCGGATGTCTCTCGGGATATGCGCGATCGGGCATGTCTCATGGGACATGCTTGATGGAGCATGTCCCAGGGAACCTGCCGTTCAAGCGCCAGGCGAGTACCAGATCGGGCTCGTCCAGGCGCGCTCCTGGATCGTGCGCGGGAGGGCCGGATCGCTGCACGCGGGCGGCCGGGCGTCCTCGGGCAGGCTGAGGCAGTCGCGCCAGCTCCAGCGGCACACCGGATCCTCGATCACGCGCACGTAGTAGAAGGCGGGGCGCGCGGGGTCGAAGTCGGGGTCGCGCCAGACGCCGCACAGGAGGGCTGCGCCGCGCTGGTCGGCCGCGCAGGTGGCCTCGTCGACGCTCGAGCCGTCGGGTCCGCCGCCGACGTCGACGACTGCGATCTGGCCCACGCCAGCTTCGTCCTGCCAGCCCTTGATCACCTGGATCCGCTCGAGCTGCGAGCCGGGGGCGCCGGCGCTGCCGGGGTCCATCTGTGCGCTGACTGCGATGACCGGGCCCGAAGTACCTGTCCGTTCGGGCAGGTTCGCGCCCATCGGCACGCCGCTTCGCTCGGCCGCGGCGACGAAGTCACCGGCGCCGCACAGATCGTCGGGCAGGTCCCAGCCGCCGAACACGCGCACCGCCATGCGCGGGCCGCTGGTGCCGTAGACCTCGCGGCGGCGGAGGGCGTCCCAGATCGCCTCGCGGCTGTTCTCCTCGGCCCACACGGCCACGAGACCACCGGGGCCGTTGCGCGCGCCGGCGGGGACGTTGCCGGTGAGGCGCGTCGTCGCATCGATCTCGCGGGCGCCGAAGTGACCGGGGTAGGTCGCCTCCTCGACGTTGCCGGGCGTGCCGTTGTGCGTATCGGTGCTGGCGATGACGCCGAGGCGGAACGGGTTGACGCCGAGGCGCTGCTCGGCGCCGAGGCCGGCGAGGAGGATCCCGCGCAGGAAGTCGAGGCGCGAGACGCAGCCGCGGCCGACCATGCCCTGGCTGCCGGTGCCGTCGCCGCAGTCGTCGAACGGCAGCGCGCGCAGCTTTTCGAACTCGCAAAACTCGTCGGGCGGGCCGAGGCCGGCGACCCCGGGCGAGCACTCGGAGTCGCCCTTGTGCTGGTAGATCTCGAGCAGCGGCTCGAGGTCGGCGCGCACCTCGGCGAGCTCGGCCTCGTCGGCGCCGGCCGGGATCTCGGGCGTGAACAGGTTGCCGTTCGACCAGTTGCTGTTGTGCGGGATCGCCAGCACGTCGCAGCCGGCGACGCCGTCGCGGCACTCGCCCTGCAGGCGCTGCCACAGCTCGCCGGCGGTGGGCGCCTCGAAGTGCGTGACCGGCAGCGCGGGCACGCGGCGCGAGCGGAAGATGACGTTGCGGTGGAGGTTCGACAGCATGCGCGAGCCGGACCACTCGTAGGCGACGAAGCTGGTGAAGCGGCAGGCGGCGGTGCGGTCGTAGGCGGCCTCGGCGGCCTCTTGCACGCGCTTCCACACCGCGCCGGCCTGCGCGTCGCAGTCGAGCCCGCCCTTTCCGCACAGGTCGTCCCAGCGCTCGGCCCCGTCACCGTCGAGGCCGAGGCCGAAGTTGACCAGCGCGGCGGTGCTGCCGGCGCGGAAGTCCTTGCAGCGGGCGCTGTCGTAGACGGCGGAGCCGGGGGTGGTGCAGCCCTCGACCTCGGCCAGGTACTCGGCGTGATCGGTGACCGCCGCGAAGTCGAGCGGGCGCGCGAGCTTGTGCCCCGCGACCTCCTCGCCGCGGGCGAACGCGTAGGCGCCGGCCGGGTCGGTGCGGACGTCGTTGATCCACGCGTCGAACGAGTACGAGGTGTGGACGTGGAGGTCGCCGAAGTAGAGGTTGCGCTGCGGGTTGCGATCGCTGCACGCCTCGCGGCGGTCGACGAACGGCTCCGGCTCGGCGCGGCAGGCGAGCTGACCGAAAAGGCATGTCACGAGGGACATGGCCGAAGCGACATGGTGAAGCGGATAGGTGCGAAGGGGCAGGCGAATCATGCGGGGCTCCGGGAGGCGCCGCTCCGGACGGCGAGGTGGTCGCTGGGGCGTCATGCGGGGCTCCAGAAGGCGAGGACGCGCTCGAGGGTCCAGGCGACGGCGACGGCGCCGAGGCCGAGGGCCGGGAGGGCGCGCAGGGGGGCGCGGGCGCGGGCGGGCAGGGCCGCGAGGGCGGCGCGGGCGAGGGCGGCGAGGGCGAGGACGACGACGGCCGCGAGCAGCTGGCCGAGCTCGACGCCGGCGTTGAAGGCGAGCAGCGCCGGCACTGCGGCGCCGGGCGGGAGGCCGATCTCGGCGAGCGCGCCGGCGAAGCCGAGGCCGTGGAGCAGGCCGCAGGCGCCCGCGAGGCGCCAGGCAGCGCCGGCCGACGGTCGCTCGTCGCGGGCGAGGGCGCGGGCGAGGAGCACCAGCGAGACCGCGATGCAGGCCTCCACCGGCGGCTGCGGCAGCGCGAGCAGGCCGAGGGCGGCGAGCGCGAGGGTCAGGCTGTGGGCCGCGGTGAAGGCAGTGAGGGCGCCGGCGAGGCGCAGCGCCGGGCGCACGAGCAGGGTGAGGCCGGCGACGAACAGCAGGTGATCGGCGCCGCCGAGGATGTGCTCGACGCCGAGGGCGAGGTAGCCCGGCGGCGGGCCGATGTCCGGGGTCAGCGGGGCGGTTGTTTGACCTGGTCGGAGGACCATGGTCTGAAGGCCAGCCCCGTGGCGACGCAGGCGGACGATCAGCTCGCCGCGCTCCAGGCCGGTGACGCGGAGCGAGCCCTGCAAGCCGTCGGCGCCACAATCGGCGCGCAGCCGGCCCGGGGCGGCCGGGAGCGCGCGACAGCCCGGCGGGAGCTCGACGACGAGCTCGCGGGCGTCCGGCTCGGGCGGGAGCTCGAGGCGCCCCTCGAGGCGGCCGTCGGCGGTCTCCTCGAGGACGAGCACCGCCGGGCGGAACTCGTGGGCGCGCGCGGTCGGGGCGGCGAGGAGCACTGCGGCGCAGCTCAGCGCGGCCGCGGCGCGGAGGCGGGCGGACGAGGGGACCGAAGAGGTGCTCACAGGCCCTGCTCCGCGAGCGCGGCGGCGAGGTCGGCCGGCAGGGCGTCGAGGTCGGCGGGGTCGCTGCGGCGCAGGTCGTCGAGGGCGGCCTGGACGGCCTCGGCGCGGCGGCGCTCGGCCAGGTCGGCCATCAGCCGCGGGCGCGCGGCGGCCAGGGGCAGCAGCTCGGCCGGGGCGCGCGCGTCGATGCGGACGGCGTGAGCCCCGAGCTGGGACTGAACGATCGACCATGTGCCTTCGGGCATGTCCGAAAGCGCAGCCGCGAAGTCGGGCCCGAACATGCCGGCGTAGTCGCTGGCCGGTCGCAGGCCGAAGCGGCGGGCGTGCGGGCCGGGGTCGCCGAGCTCGGCAGGATCGGCCCCGCCTTCGAGGCGGCGCACGAGCTCGCGCGCGGCGGCCTCGGGATCGGGGTGGCGCCCGCGCGCGGCGAGGACCTGGGTCAGGGCGAGGCGGGCCGGCGCGGAGTAGCGGGCCGGTTCGGCGTCGCGCAAAGCGAGCAAGGCGGCGTCGTCGGGGGCTTCGACGTCGGCGGTCGACTCGTAGGCGAGGCGCAGCTTCTGGATCAGCCGCCGGCGCACGATGGGGTCGTCGCGGTCGAGGCCGAGGCGTACTGCCTCGCGGACCATGCGCTCGTCGTCGAGCGCGTCGCGCAGGGCGGCGGCGAGTTCGCGGTCGTCAGGGGCGCGCCCGAGCCGCTCGGCCAGGCCGGCGCGGGTCGAGGCGACGCGGTCCGGATCGACGCGCATCGCCCGGTCGGGGTCGGGGCGCACGCGCGCGTGCAGGGCGAACAGGGCCAGCCCCACGAGGAGGAATTGGACGAGCGGTTCGCGGAGGAGGGCGCGCCAGGTCAATGCGCGAGAGTGTCCCTCGCCGGCGCCCGCGGGAGCAAGGGCCGGCGACGAGGAGGTCGATTGACCGCGGCCCGGCGCGTCGGGGGCCCCGACCCTGTACCATCCCGGGATGTCACTCGCAGGGTTGGCCAAGGACACGGTGGCGATCGTCGAACGCGGGAGTTACACCGGTCCTTCGGGACAGGTGGTGTCGATCGCCCAGGCGGTCGCGGCGGCGCAGCAAGGGACGGTGCTGTACCGGCCCGGCGACTTCGACGACCTGCCGATCCCGGCCGGGACGGGGCAGGCGGCGAAGATCGAGGTGTGGGCCGACACGACCGGCGGCGCGGCCCGCAAGCTGGTCGAGCAGCAGGGCGTGGCCGAGGTCGCGGCGCTCAACTTCGCGTCGGCGCGCAACCCCGGGGGCGGGTTCCTCGGCGGGGCCAAGGCGCAGGAGGAGGACCTGGCCCGCTGCTCGGCGCTCTATCACTGCCTGCTCGAGGCCCGCGAGTACTACGACGTCAACCGCGCCAACGAGTCGGTGCTCTACACCGATCACGTCATCTGGTCGCCGGGGGTGCCGTTCTTCCGCGACGAGCGGCTCGACCTGCTCGAGCGGCCGTTCCACGTCGGCGTCGTGACCGCGCCGGCGCCCAACGCCGGCGAGCACCTGCGCCGCGCGCCGAACGGTCGCGCCGACGTCTCGGAGGCGCTGCGCCGCCGCGCCGAGCGGGTGCTGCGGGTGCTGGCGCGGCACGGGCAGCACACTCTGGTGCTCGGGGCGTGGGGCTGCGGGGTGTTCCGCAACGACCCGAAGGAAGTGGCGCAGGTGTTCGCCGACCTGCTGCGCTCGACCTACGCGAAGTCGTTCGCCCGGGTGGTCTTCGCCATCTACGACAAGAGCCGCGAGAGGTCGACGCTGCAGGCGTTCGAGCGCGTGTTCGGCTGAGCGCGGCCCGGGATGGCGAGGGACGATCTGCGGGGGCGGGGCGTGATGTCGCGAATCCCCCGTGGACAGAGCAGTTGCAGCGTTGACGCGGCTCCACGCGTGGCTGCGCGCCGGCCGCCGTTCTGGTATCGCTGGCGTCGATGAAGAAGACTCCCCCCAAGTCGACCATCCCTCCATTCGAAGAACTCACCGAGAAGAAGCTGCGCTCGCTCGGCGAGAAGCTCGACAAGCTCGGCGATCCCAACGGCTTCAAGCACAACAACTTGTTGTGGAAGAGCACCAACCGGGCCGCACCGCTGCTGTGGCACCTGGTCCACCACGGCCTCGTGCTGCAGACCGTGAGCTCCGCCGGGATGTTCCGGATCCTCGGCGAGAACACCCGCGACGTGCCGGCCGCCGACATCATCGCGGTGCTGCGCCGTCTGCCCCCCGACATGGGCGTGCTCGACAAGGGTCAGGCGCGCGACTGGGCCTCGTACACGCCGGGGGTGCTCACCCACGTCAACGACCTGATCACTGCCGCGTACGTGGCCGACCCCGCGGCCGTACAGGCCGTGCGCGACGAGCTGCCGGAGAACTTGCAGGTGGCGATCGACTTCGTCCGCGGCCGCGCGGGCGAGTCGATCCCGTCGGACTCGAGCGTGACGATCTTGCGACACCTGGTGGCGCATCACCTCGAGCGCGGCCTGGCGGGCAACTGGGACTGCCCGTGGATCGAGGGCGGCAAGCTGGTCGAGTGGCGGCTGCAGTCGACGAAGGACGTCGAGCAGCTGGCGGCGCGGTTCGGTTCGTCGTGGGCCGAGGAGGCGCTGGCGTGGATCCTGCCGCGCGTGAAGTTGTTCCGCGAGCGCTCCGGCGACATCAGCCGCAACGGTCTGGCCGGGCTGCGGCTGGCCACGCTTTCGGACGTGATCTATTTGTTCGGCGACGGCTACTGGAACCCGAGCTCGCTGTTCGAGGTGCTCGACGCGCGCAGCGATGCGCCGGCGGCCCTGTTCGCCGCGGCGAACAAGCTGGCGGAGGAGGGCAGCGCGCCGTTCAAGATCACGACGCCGCAGATCAGGCCCGAGAAGCGGGCGCAGGCGAGCAGCGACGACGAGGATGACGACGAGTACGGCGGCGACGGCGACGGCGACGACTACGACGAGTTCGACGCGTACGGCGGCGACGACGGCGACGGCGACGGCGAGGAAGAGGACACGATCGAGGACGCCAGCGGCGACGACGAGCGGGTGAAGAGCCTGGCGACGATCCTGACGGTCGTCGGCATCGAGCGCGCGCACGCGGCCGGCCAGGCGATCCCGGCGGAGATGGACGCGCGCATCGACCTCGACCGCGTGTACGAGAGCGAGGCGGTCCTGATCGCGCGGCTGCGCGGGGCGATGAAGATCCTCGGCCCGGCGCGCACGCACGCGATCCTGCGAACGACGCTGGCCAAGGAGTTCTGGTACGGCAAGGCAGCCGCGTTCCTCGACGTGCACTTCGACCCGGCGCTGGTCGAGGAGGCGATCGGCCGCCTCGGCGCCAGCCAGTACGCCCCCGAGGCCGGGTTGCTCGGCTACGGCACGCCGACGCTGGTGCCGTACCTGGCGCGGGCCCAGCAGCAGGCCACGGCGCCCGACTTCAAGGCGAGGTTCGGCGAGGCGATCCTCTACATCCTGGCGCGGGCGTCGGCGGCCGGCGAGACCTGGGACGCGGCGCTCGACGAGCACGTGCAGCTCGACCAGATCGCCTTCAACTACGGCGGCAGCAAGGTCGATCCGGTGCTGGCGTTCCTCGACAAGCTGCCGCTCGAGCGGTGGGCCAAGATCGTCGCCGCCAACCGCGAGCGCTGCGCCGGCGAGCCCGACCGCCTGGTCAAGGTGCTGCGGCCCGACACGCCGCCTGAACTCTTGGACATGGTCTTCGGGGCAGTGATGACGAAGCGGCAGGCGATCGGCCACGGCTCGCTGGGCTCGCGGATCGGCGCCTTCGGGCCCGAGATCGTCGCGCCGCTGCTGCGGGCGATCGGCGACGCGCCGGCCGAGAACACGTTCATGAAGGAGCTCGAGCGGGCGCTCGCCCCGGCCGTGTTCGCGGCGGTCAAGGAGGGGCTCGGCAAGGCGGTCGAGACGCCGGAGCAGGAGCTGCGGCGGTTGGCGGCGAGCGTGCCGGGGCCGAAGGTCCGGATCTACCGCCTGCGCCGCGGCGAGGACGAGCCGGCCGCGGACTCGGTGGCGCGGATCGGCGGCACGCCGCGTGGGGTCGTGACTGCGCCGGTCGACCGCAAGGAGCCGATGACGCACATCCTGACGCTCGATCTGGCGCAGCTGCCCGAGCTCGCCGCGCAGCATCCGGGCGCGCGCTCGCTATCCCTCTACTTGCCCGATCCCGACACCGCCGAGCGGCACCGTCACGGCACGCTGGTGGGGACGACCGAGGAGGAGCTGGCCCGCGCGCCCGGATCGATCGAGGACGCGGTCACGCTGAGCGTCGAGGCGTTCGACGTGCCGGAGCAGATCTTCGGCGGCGGCGACCTCGAGGGCGCGGCCAAGCGCGTGCGCAGGATCGTCTACGGTTCGGCCGGGTTCGTCGGCGGCGGTCCGCTGTGGTTGCAGGACGGCGATCCCGGCGTCGATCCGAGCTTCCTGTTTCAGTTCGACGAGAGCCTCGCCCACATCAACCTCGGCGACTCGGGGGTGATGTACGTGTTCGACGGAGGCATCGACTGGCAGTGCCATTGAGGACGTAACCAAACGCCTCCGTCGCGGCGACGGAGGCGTTTGGGGACACTGCTGGGATGCACAATTCGACGGCTCGGTGAGCGCGCGCGGCGAGGAGCCGCCGGGTGACAACGCGGTGTGCGGCTACCGTGCCGGCGGCGGCGGCGGCTCGGGCGGCGGCATCGTCGTCGCCGCGGACTCGGTGCTCGGGGCCGGCTCGTTCGACGCCCGCGGCGGCAACGGCGGACCGGGGCTCGGCGACCAGAACGAGACGTGGGCGTGGGGCGGGGGCGGGGGCGGCGGCGGCCGGATCAAGGTGTTCACGCCGGGCGACACGTTCACCGGCATGCGTCTCGTCGACGCCGGCGCCGGCGGCACCGTCCCGCCCACTGCGAGCAGCTTTGCCGGCTCGCCGGGGATCACCGGCAAGACGGCGGCGGTCGCCACCATCCCTGCGAGCTACGACAACCTGACCTGCGAGTGAGCGCGCGAGCATGTCCGAAAGGACATGCTCGTTCGAGAATGTGCGAAAGGGCATGTCCGCGAGGACATGCCCTTTCGGCGCGTCGGCAGGGGGCGGGGCCCCGCGGGGCTCACATCGGCAAGATGCTCTGCAGCTGGCCGCCCGTCATGTCGGAGTAGACGTAGTGGCTGCCGGGCACCTGGACCTGCTGCATGGCGGGGACGTTGTCGGGGTCGATCTTCCAGGCCCAGCCCTCCTGGTCGACCAGCCACACGAACTTCTCGGTGTCGACGCTGAGGCCGATCGCGGTCGAGCACGGGTTGGTGTTGTGGCTGGCGACCAGCGTCTTGGTCTGGCGGTCGATCTGCAGCAGCGCGCACGGGCCGTTGGAGGCGACCCACACGTGGTCCTTGTCGGCCGTGATGCCGCGGAAGCAGGCGTTGGTGCCGGGGACCGAGGTGTACTGCTCGGTGTCGGCGTCGAAGGTGCTGACCGGGCCGGAGCAGCCGGCGAACCACGGGTTGCCGTCGGCGTCGACGGTGAAGCCGTACGACTGGATGTTGAACGGCGCGGTCCAGCGCGACACGGTGATCGGGTTCTGGTCGGTGTTGATGCGCAGGAACTCGCCGCGCAGGCCGCCGAACCACGGGCGGAACTCGGGGTCGAGCGCGCCGCCGTAGGGGGCGTAGCCCTGGCCGTTCCAGTTCGGGACCGGGATGGTCTCCTCGATGGTGCCGGTCTCGCCGTCGATGCGGACGAAGTGGGCGACGCCGCCGGGCGCGTTGTAGCCGAGCCACACCTTGGGCTGGACGTACTGGCAGAGGTTGTAGTCCCAGGTGCCGGGCGTCCAGGTGACGCCGCGCGGGCCGTTGGAGAAGCCGCCGGCGTACGGCCACTGGTGGTGCCAGAGCAGACACTCGTCGGCCATCCACGGGCGGACGTCGTTCTTGTTCTGCGAGGTGTCGATCACGCCGTTGGCGTTCTTGTCGACGCAATCCTCGAGGTTGGCGGCGAACATCGACGAGGTGCCGGTCTCGCGGTTGTTGACGACGACGAAGCGGCCGTCGACGCTGACGGCGGTGCGCGACGGGCTGTCGCCGCCGGGGCCGGTCTTGTAGCGGGCGACCTCGACGAGCGTCTGGGTGTTGATCTTGGCGACGTCGCTCAGGTCCTGGCTGGGGATCCAGATGAAGCTCTTCTCCACCGGGCCCATGCCCATGCCGTCGCCGGGCTCGCACACCGGGTTGCCGGTGGTGCCCGCGGTGGTGGTGCCCTCGGTGGTGGTGGTGCCCTCGGTGGTCGTCGTCGAGGTCGTGCTGGTCGTCGTCGTCGCGGTGCTCTCGGTGGTCGTCGTGTCGGGACCGGTCGAGGTCGGCGAGATCGTGGTCGTCGGCGCGGTCGTGCTGGTCGTCGTCGTCTCGCCGTTGGACTCGGAGCCCGAGGCGGTGGTGGGGCTGGTCGAGTCGGTGCCGGTCGGCACCGTCGTCGCCGTGGTCCCCTGCGTCGGGTCGAGCGTCGACCCCTGGGTCATCCCGCCCGTATCCGTGCCGGTCGCCGTCCCCGAGTCACCGCACGCCGCGAGCCCCACCGCCAGGGGCGCCGCCAACCACCGCTTGCCAACGCTTGTCTTCTGCATGGTTCCCATCATGCGGAAGCGCCGGGTAGTTCGGGTGGTTGTCCGCGTGGATTAACCTGTCAGCGGATGAGTGGATCCTCTCTGGTCGATTTCGCCCGGCGCGATCGCGCGCGCGGGCGCGCGGGTCTGGCCCTGGCGTCCGGGACATGTCCTCGGAGCCATGTGAAAGGGCCTCAACCCTGCGGATTGACGACCAGGTCGAGGCCGGCGCCAGTCATGTCCGAATAGGTGTAGGGCTGGTTGAGGCCCATGACCTGGAGGACGACCTGATAAGTCTCGGGGTCGACCTTGTAGGCCCACCCGCCCTGGTCGACGACCCACACGTAGCCCTCGACGTCGATGCTGATCCCCACGGGCGTGACCGAGCCGGGCAGCGGGACGTTGGGGTTCAAGATCGTCTTGGTGTTGGTGTCGACGACGACCATCCCGCCCGGGAAGCCGTTGTGGGCGATGAAGGCGCGGCCCATCTTGTCGACCATGAGCCCGCGCATGCAGCCGGGGCCGGTGCCGACGACGGTCCAGATCTGCGAGGCAGGATCGAGGTGGTAGATGTTGCTGTCGCAGCCGGCGACCCATAGCTCGCCCTTGGCGTCGAGCGCCATGCCGTAATAGGAGGGGAAGCCGTTGTTGGTGAAGACGGTGACTTCGAGGGTGTCGTGGGCGATCCGGATCGCGGGGCCCGACGACCAGCCGGTGACGAAGAAGTCGCCGTCCTTGTTGACGGCGCCGCCGTAGGGGCCCCAGGCGTTGCCGCTCCACGGGACGTCGACCATGTCGAGGGTCTGACCGGTGGCGCCGTCGAGCCGCTCGAAGGCGCCGAGGTTCTGGCCCTGCTTGTAATAGCCGAACCACAGCGGCGGGTTCTTGGCCGGGCACTTGTCGGGCTGGATCTCGCCGACCCACGCGAGCGGTCGCGGGCCCTCCTGGTACGCGAGCGGGTTGGTCGGCGTCGGGTGGTGCCACAGCACGCACTCGTCCTGGCCCCAACCCTTGACGTCGAGCGGGCCGGTCGAGGTGTCGGCGACGCCGTTGCCGTTGGTGTCGGGGCAGTCCTCGAGGCGCGCGGCGATCTTGGTGACGCCGCCGTTGCGGTTGGCGACCGCGGCGTCGCCGTAGAGGTTGACGGAGGTGCGGCTCGGGCCGTTGTTGGCGTCGCCGAGGCCCGAGGTGTCCGGACCGGTGACGTAACGGCCGACCTCGACGCCGGTGAAGGTGTCGATCTTGCTGACGGTGCCCTCGACCGAGTTGGCGATCCAGATGAAGCTGAACTCGGGCATGCCACCGCCGCCGCCGTTGCCGCTGCAGCCGCTGGTGCCTCCGTCGGGCTGGACGCCGAGGTCGAACTTGACCTGCTCGGTGGTGCTGCCGGTGGTGGTGGGCACGCCGGTGCTGGTCACCCCCTCGGTGGTGGCCGTGGTGGTGCCCGTCATGGTCGCGTCGCCGCTGGCGCTGCCGTCCGTGGTGGTCGGCTGCAACGTGCCGCCGGTGGTCGGCGGCGGGGCGGTCGTGATCGTGGTGGTCCCCATGGTCGCGCTCGCAGTGCCGGCCTTGTCGTCGCCGCAGCCGAGGAGCGCGAGAGAGGCGAGGGTGCCGAGGACGAGCGAACGAGACGGAAGAGACATGAAAATACCATCGGTGGTTCGGTAGCGCGCCGCAAGCGCTATCCCGGGGGTTTTCGCGCACGGGTCGTGTGGATCCACGCGCGGCTCGAAGCGCGTCGCAGAGGTCATAACCCGGGTGGGCGGGTCTGCAAGCGCGAGGGTCGAGGCCGCTTCGGGATCGGGGAGACTGTGAGGCTCTGTCCTGGCGAATGCGACATGTCCGATGGGACATGCGAGCGCGAGCGGCGATGTCGCGCGCGCCGTGTGCCGGGTTGCGCGGAGGGGCGCGCCGGCCTGCGGGCCGCCGCTCCAGGGCCGACGCGCGGGCCCGGCGGGAGGGTATGGTGCCGCCATGCGAACGACTTACGTCTTGTTGGCCGCCGTGCTGCTCCCCGCTTGCAACGGGAGCGCGGGCGATACGACCGCCGACACGTCGGCGGGGACCGGCATCACCGGCGTGACCGGGCAGGGGCTCACGAGCACGACCACGGCCGCGAGCGACAGCGACAGCGGCGGTCCGAGCAGCGAGGGCAGCGAGGGCGCCAGCGAAACCGCCAGCGAGACGCCGACGACCGCGGCCCCGCCGACGAGCACGAGCACCACCGACGAGCCGTCGACGACGACGACGACCGAGGCGACGAGTACGAGCACGAGCACGAGCACCGCGACCACGGAGCAGACGAGCACGACGGGGGTGGTCGAGGAGAAGTGCCCGTGCCCGGACCTCGAGGTGCCGCTCGACGACGGGATCTTCGTGCTGTCGAAGACGGCGCAGCTGTGGAAGTACTTCCCGCAGACGCACGACTTCGAGCTGCTGGGGCCGGCCGACTGCGGCCTGGCGCCGTCGACGTTCTCGATGGGGGTCGACCGCGAGGGCTTCGCGTGGGTCCAGTACAGCGACATGAAGCTGCGCAAGATCGACGTCACCGACACGACGCAGTGCAGCGACCCCGGCTTCGTGCCGATGCAGAACGGGATCGAGAATTTCGGGATGGCGTTCGTGTCGAACAGCGCCGACGACAAGTGCGACCGGATCTACGGCAACCACTACAACGGGGTGGCCAACGGCGACATGGTCAGCGAGTTCTTCAGCGTCGACCCCGAGACTCTGGCAGTGGAGCCGCACGGCCTCAGCGACTACGGCCTGGCCGAAGTGACAGGCACGGGCGACGGCCGGGCGTTCCTGTTCGCCGGGCCGGATCCGTCGGTCCTGGTCGAGGTCGACAAGGCGACGGGCGCGACGATCGAGGTGACGCCGCTGCCCGGGGTGAAGACCGGCGGCGGGTTCGCGTTCGCGTTCTTCGGCGGCGACTTCTACTTCTTCACCGACAAGGAGTCCGACAGCACCAGCGAGGTGACCCACCTCGACTACGACGACAGCGACGGCAACGGGGTGCAAGACCTCAAGGTCGTGGTCGAGGACGCGCCGCTGCGGATCGTCGGCGCCGGCGTGTCGACCTGCGCGCCGCTCATCCCGCAGTGATGGGTGGAGATGTCCCCGGGGACAGGTTGCCCGGGGACGCGAGGCGGGACCGGGCGCGGGGAGTGAAGTGTCCCTCGGGGCATGGTCTCGCGGGCATGTCCCTGGGGACATGTCGCGCGGCGAGCCCGCGGCTGGGACGAGCGGTGCGCAGGCCTCGCCGCGTCGGCGAGCCCGACCGTGCGCCGGGGCGAGGCTGCGGCGCGAGATCGGCGTCCGATCCGGGGGAGCGGCCGGCGACGGGCGAGCGGGCGCACGACGAGCGTGCGGTGCTCGCACGGGGCCGACGCGCCGCGAGAACGAGGGAATGTGCCGGGTCCGGGCATCGCGTCGCAAGGTCGGCGGCACGCGTGAGTCACGGCCGAGGCGGGCCCCGGCGACCTCGGCCGCCGGCGATCGCCCTGGCAGAGTTCGGTCACGCGGCCCGGCGGCACGCCCGTGCAATCGCCTGCGCGTGGTGCAGCGCGGGCGTCCGACGCCGTTCGCCCGGGTGGCTGGACCTCCAAGTCCGTCGCATGGCCGACGGTTGAGTTTTCTTACCCCCACCCGGCCCCCCGGGGTAGGCTTGGCGACGCATAACAGTCGCCGAGCGCACGAGGTACTTATGAGCGAGACCAAGACGAAACACCAAGAGCTGCAACGCTTTGTGGACGAGTGGGCGGCGCGCTGCAAGCCGGACCGCGTCGAGTGGTGCGACGGTTCGGACGCCGAGTACGATCGGATGCTGGGGCTGCTGATCGAGAGCGGCGCGGCGATTCGCCTCAATCCCGCGAAGCGCCCCAACAGCATCCTGGTGCGCTCGGACCCGCGCGACGTGGCGCGCGTCGAGAGCCGGACGTTCATCTGCAGCGCCTCGCCGGAGGGCGCGGGCCCGACCAACAACTGGGAGGACCCGCTGGTGATGCGCAAGAAGCTGAACGGGCTCTACGACGGCTGCATGCGCGGGCGGACGATGTACGTGATCCCGTTCTGCATGGGCCCGCTGGGCTCGCCGATCGCCCAGGTCGGCGTGCAGCTGAGCGACTCGCCGTACGTGGTCGCCAACATGAAGATCATGACCCGCATGGGCAAGGCGGTGCTCGAGGCGCTCGGCGAGGACGGCCGTTTCGTCAAGGCGGTCCACTCGGTCGGGCAGCCGCTCGAGCCCGGCGACGCCGGCCCCGCGTGGCCGTGCAACCCCGAGAACACGTACATCACCCACTTCCCCGAGAAGCGCACGATCCTGTCGTTCGGCAGCGGCTACGGCGGCAATGCGCTGCTCGGCAAGAAGTGCTTCGCGCTCCGCATCGCCTCGGCGATGGCCCGCGACGAGGGCTGGCTGGCCGAGCACATGCTCATCCTCGGCGTCGAGGGCCCCGACGGCAAGAAGACCTACGTGACGGCGGCGTTCCCCAGCGCCTGCGGCAAGACCAACTTCGCCATGCTCATCCCGCCCAAGGAGATGACCGGCTGGAAGGTCACCTGCGTCGGCGACGACATCGCGTGGCTCAAGCCCGACGCCGAGGGCAACCTGCGCGCCATCAACCCCGAGGCCGGCTTCTTCGGCGTGGCCCCGGGCACGTCGATGGAGACCAACCCCAACGCGATGGTCTCGTGCGCGCGCGACTCGATCTTCACCAACGTCGCGCTGACCGACGACGGCGACGTGTGGTGGGAGGGCATGACGAAGGAGCCGCCCAAGCACCTGATCGACTGGACCGGCAAGGACTGGACGCCCGACTGCGGCCGCAACGCGGCGCACCCGAACGCCCGCTTCACCGCGCCGGCCCGCAACTGCCCGGTCATCGACCCCGAGTGGGAGAACCCGGCCGGCGTCCCGATCCGCGCCATCATCTTCGGCGGCCGCCGCATGAACGACGTGCCGCTGGTCTACCAGGCGTTCAACTGGTCGCACGGCGTGTACATCGGCGCGACCATGGGCTCGGAGCAGACCGCCGCGGCCGAGGGCCAGGTCGGGGCGCTGCGCCGCGATCCGATGGCGATGCTGCCGTTCTGCGGCTACAACATGGGCGACTACTTCCGCCACTGGCTGTCGATGGCCAAGCGCGTGAAGGAGCCGCCGCGGATCTTCCACGTCAACTGGTTCCGCAAGAAGGACGGCAAGTTCATGTGGCCGGGCTTCGGCCAGAACATGCGCGTGCTGCGGTGGGTGGTCGAGCGCTCGCGCGGCCAGGCCATCGGCGTCGAGTCGCCGCTCGGCTGGATCCCCCACTACCACGACATCGACTGGCGCGGCCTCGACTTCTCCGAGGCCCAGTGGGACGAGCTGATGGGCTACGCGCGCGACCGCGTCAAGAAGCAGACGCTGTCGCACGAGGAGCTGTTCCTCGAGCTGTCCGAGGCGCTGCCGAAGACGATGATCTTCGAGCGCGAGCTGCTGATCAGCCGCCTGTGAGCGTCGGTTGAGGATGCGAGGGCCGTGGCTTTCGGGCCATGGCCCTTCGTGCATGCCCGATCGGGCATGTCCGTCGAGTCATGGCGCTTCGGCCAGCCAGGCGGCGACGTCGGCGCGCAGCTCGACCGGGCGGTCGTAAGTGACCGCGTGGGAGGCGTCGTACGGGGCCAGCCGGATCGTGCGCAGGCCGGGGTCGGGCTCGCCGGCGAAGGCGTCGGGGCGGAACTGAACGTGCAGCTCGCCGGGCCGCTCGCTGCCCTGCGGCAGGTCGTCGACGTGCTCGACGCCGACGACGACGCTCTTGAACAGCTCGAGGGTGGGGGCGATCGAGGGGCCCCACACTGCGAGGTCGCGGGCGGCGTCGGTGATGAAGACGCGGGCGTAGGCGAGGTCGTGGAGGAACAGCGCGCCGTAGTGCGGGTCGCTCGAGTGGACGCCGGCCATGATCGCGGCCGGGCCGCGGAAGCCGTCGAGCGCCTCGACCGAGAACGGCAGGAAGTAGCGGTCCCACGCCGGCAGGGCGCCGAGGTGATCGGCGAGGTCGGGGGCGTCGGCCGGATAGTCGCCGGGGTTGCGCACGCGGAAGGCGGTCGGCCGGTCGGCGGCGGCGAGGCCGTCGATGGCCTCGGGCGCGACCTGCAAGACTGCGGCGAGGGTGTCGCGGCGCGACAGGCCGGCGCGAGTGCGGGCGAACAGGTCGCTGAGCCAGGTGCCGGAGCCGGCGATGTCGTAGCGGCTGCGGCCGGCGTTCTCGACGAAGTTGATGGCGTTGGCCCATGGGTCGCACGGGTCGGGCTTGGCGGCGCAGGCGACGAACTCGAGGCCGATGCTGTCCGCGAGGACATGAACCGGAGAACCTGGCGCTTCGAGCAGGTCACCGGCGCGCGCCTGCTGGGCGGCGCCGGCCAGGCTGGGCTGGACGAGGACGAGGTGGCCGAGCTCGCCGGCGACGAGGTCGGGGCCGGGGGGCTCGTCGCCGGGGAAGCGCGCGGCGAGGTGGGCGGCGATCGCCGCGGCGAGGGCGGGGTCGCGGTAGCGGCCGGGGCCCTGCTCGTAGCGGGCCGGGAACAGCAGCATGTGCAGCAGGATCGAGGCGCGGATGCCCCCGTAGCTCTCGCCGACGAGGACGAGGCGACGCCCGGCGAGCGCGGGGTGGTCGTCCCAGAAGCGCAGGAGGGCGCGGGCGAAGTCTGCGGCGTCGAGGTAGCTGTTGAAGTTGCGGCTGTTGAGCTCGGCCGAGCGCAGGCCCATCTGCGAGGGGTCGGCGATCGATTGCTGCGAGAAGCCGGTGTTGCGGGCGTCGATGTAGAGGAGGTGGCCGAGCGCGGTCCAGGGCGCGGGGCTGGGGACGGGCCCCAGGTCTTCGCCGAGGGTCTGCGGGGCGGTGTTGCCGGCGAGGATCAGGCCGGTCGACACGCCGGGGCCGCCGTTGAAGAGGAGCAGGAGCGGGGCGTCGCCGGGATCGTCGTCGGCGGGGTGGAAGCTGTAAAAAAGTCGCGCCGGCGAGCTGGTCATGGGGATGACGACGTCGCCCTCGCCGATCTCGTAGTCGACGCCGTCGACGTCGAGGTAACCTGCCTCCGGGGACAGCTCGGGGCAGTGACAGTGGAAGACGTCGTCCTCGCAGGTGCAGGTGTCGCACGGCGGCGGGGCGTCGCAGCCGGTCGGAACGGCGGTGGTCCCGGTGGTGGTCGAGGGGGTGGGGTCGAGAGCCTCGGTGGTCGAGGTGGAGGTGGTGGTCGTCGAGGACGATGAGGTTGTGGTGGGATCGACGGAGGTCGAGGTCGTCGCGGACGTCGAGGTCGTCGAGGTCGAGGTGCCGTCGCTGTCGCTGGCGGGAGGAGGGTCGGTGCAGGCCGCGAGGAGCAGCAGCGCAGCGGCCACGCGAGCGCGAGTCGACATGCAACGAGCCTAACGCGGCGGGCCGCGCATGTGCGCGCCGGGCGTGAGGGCATGGCGGGGCAGAGGCGGCGGGACCGCTCGTAGGCCGCGTGCAGGGATGGTAGGGTGAGGCTCGATGTCCGGCGCAGAGCTCGATCGGGTGACTCTGGCGTTCGAGCCGGGCAGCCTGGTGGTGCTCAACGTGGTGCTGGCGCTGGTGATGGTCGGGGTGGCGCTCGACCTGCGCCCGCGCGACTTCGCGGCGGTGCTCCGTCACCCGCGGGCGGCAGTCGTCGGTCTCCTGGGACAGGTGGTGGTGCTGCCGGCGCTGACGTTCGCGCTGGTGCTGGTGCTGCAACCGCCGGCGAGCGTGGCGCTGGGGATGATTTTGGTGGCGGCGTGCCCCGGCGGCAACATGTCGAACTTCATCACCCACCTGGCCCGCGGCAACACGGAGCTGTCGGTGACGTTGACGGCGGTCGGGACGGTGCTGGCGGTGGTGACGACGCCGCTCAACCTGGCCTTTTGGTCAGGCATGTCCGCGGACACTGCGGCGCTGGTCCGGTCGGTCGCGCTGTCGCCGGATGAGCTGGTGACGACAGTGCTGGCGGTGCTGGGCGCCCCG
Organism: Nannocystis sp. RBIL2; assembly: GCF_026626745.1. Classification (GTDB taxonomy): domain Bacteria; phylum Myxococcota_A; class Polyangia; order Nannocystales; family Nannocystaceae; genus Nannocystis. The sequence continues at coordinate 165,449 of NZ_JAPNJW010000001.1, read as the reverse complement.
CTGGCGCTCGGGATGCTGGTGGCGGCGCGTCGACCCGGGCTGGCGGACCGCCTGCGCGGGCCGTTCAAGCTGTTCTCGGTCGGCTGCCTGGCGCTGTTCATCGTGATCGGGCTGAGCCGCAACGTCGGGATCCTGGCCGACCATTGGGGGCTGCTCTGCGGGGTGGTGGCGCTGCACAACGGGTTGGCGCTGCTGTCGGGCTGGCTGGTCGCAAGGACAGCCGGGCTGCCCGGCCGCGACCGACGGGCGATCGCGGTCGAGGTGGGGATCCAGAACGCCGGGCTGGCGCTGGTCCTGGCGTTCGACTTCTTCCCGGGGCTCGGCGGGACGGCGATGATCGCGGCCTGGTGGGGCGTGTGGCACCTGATCGCCGGGCTGACCCTGGCGTTCGTGTGGCGCCGCCGGGTGCTGCGCGAAGAGGACGCTCAGGCCCAGGCGACGACGACCTGACGCGGACCGCGGTACGGCAGGCGGCCGTGCGAGACGGAGAAGTTGTCGATGGCGACGACGTCGCCGGCGCGCCACGGGAACACGACCATGTGCCGCCAGACGACGTCGCGCAGGTGCTCGAGGTCGGCCGCATCGATCTCGCGGCCGTCGCGGTAGGTGCAGTGCATCGGCAGGGCGTCGGCCGCGGTGAAGCGCCGCCGCGCGCCGATCATGAGCCGGGCGAACTGCGACAGGGCGAGGCTCCGCAGGTCGCCCTGGCGGGCGTGGACGCGGCGCAGCTCGGCGGCGGCGCTGGCGGCGTGGAACACCTGGACATGGTTGAACCACACCGGCTCGCCCGACTCGGGGTGGGCCCGCAAGGCGTCGTGCTCGCTGACGAGGCGCAGGCGCTGTCCCGCGAGCCAGGTGACCTGAAAGCCCTGCTCGACGCACTTGGCCTCGACGACTGCGCGGTCGGTCGTCAAAAACATCTCGTCCCAGCGCTTGAGCTTCCACAGGTCGAAGCGTCCGCCGCCGTCGGGGCCGTCGTAGTTGCGGATGATGCGGATCCCTCCGCGGACGAAGCGGTCGCGCACGTCGGGATCGAGGTCGGCGACGACGCGGCGAAAGTCGCACAGCGGTGTCTCTCCGCCGCCTCCCTGCGGGGCGACCAGACAGGCGAAGAACAGCCGCCGCGGCGGGTCGCGCAGGAACGACATCTCGCAGTGCTGCGGGATCGGGTAGTAGGGCGGCAGCTCGCTGGCCGAGAAGACGTACTCGCTGAGGGCGTCGCGCGGGGAGGTGCCGAGGTACTCGTTCTTCAGCCCCGGATCGATGGCCCGGGCGACGTGCTCGAGGTCGACGGGGACGCGCACGCCGAAGCCGCGCAGCAGGACCGCGCCGTGGGTGCGCAGCTGTCCGGAGAGCCAGGTCTTCTCGGCGTCGAGCCAGGCGCGCAAGGCGTCGACGCGGACGTCGCCGTCCGGCTCGACGACCGGGACTGCGCCGCCGCCAGGGCCGCGGATCTCGCTGAGTCGCATGCGCCGACGATGGCACAGATCGGGCGACCGTGGCGGGCGGGCCTTGATGCGGCCGGGCGAGGTCGCACCCGGGAGGCGGGAGATGGCTTTGGGGACAGGTCTGGCGCGGGCGGAGCTGATGGGACCCGAGGGCGCCGGGGCAGGGCGCTGGGATGTCCTTTCGGACAGCGTCGCGGCCGGACGGCCTAGTCGTCGGTGAGGACCTCGTCGAGGCGCGTGGCGACCAGGACGCGGGCGGCCCAGGTCTCGAGGACGGCCTCGTCGCGGCAGTCGAGGACGCGCTGGCGCTGGGCGTCGGTGAGGCTGAAGCCCTTGAGCTGGAGCTGTTTGAGGACGAGCTCCGCCTTGCCGGCGACGCGACCCTTGACCTCGCCCTCGGCGATGCCCTCGAGCCAGGGCTTGCGGAACATGTCACTGATCGGTTCCCAGCGCTTTTTGGTGGCCATGAGCTGCTCCAGGGCGAGGCGGGCCGCGCGGCCGAGCAGGCCGACGACGAAGTCAGGGTAGTGGATCCCCCGTTCGTCGTCGAGCTCGCGGCTCGCGTCGAGCGCAGCCAGGGCGATCTGTTCGACGCCCGGCTCGTCGGCGTGGGCGGCGACCGACAGCACCGCCAGCTCCGGCAGCTCGCGCGCTCGATCGAGGTCGGTGACCGCGGGCACGGCCTCGGGGCCGAGGACCCACGGGCGCAGGACGTTGCGCTGGTGGCCGAGGTCGATCGGCTCGGCGCACCAGCGGGCCACGTCGCGGTCGAGCGAGACGACCACGAGGGTCACGGGACAGTTGAGGCGCGTGCGCAGGCCGGCGACGTACAGCGGCCAGGTCCAGCGCTTGCGCGGGTCTCGTTCGACCTGGACCTCGACGACCAGAGCCTCGTCGGGCCGCTCGGGCGCGCCGCCGAGGCCCAGGACCGCGTCGGCGCGGTGCTCGGCGAAGTGGAGGTCGACGAACTCGGCGGCGCTGATCCGGACCGGACCCGGCGCGGCGACACCCGGCCACAGGAGGTCGGGGATCAGCGCCGGCGCGTGGCGGACGAGCTGGACCAGCGCCTCGTGGGACAGCTTGGGCATCGCAGCGCGCGAGCTAGCACGCGCGGGCCGGCGGTCCAGAGTTCGCCCGGTCCGCGGCCGTGCGGGCGGTCCGAGGGGGCTGTCAGCGGGCGGGACGCTCACGCCGGCCCGAGGACAGGGCCCAGCGGATCAGGAACTGGATCTTGCCGTCGCGCTGGAAGCCGCGGAAGAACTCGACGAGGTCGTCGTAGATCTTCGGGTCGCGCACGAGGCGGCCCATGGTGCCCTCGCCGCGCTCGATGCCGGCGACGATCTTGTTCACGTTGCCGAGCGTGTCCTGCACGCTCTTGAGCATCTTGCCCTGCGAGTCGTAGAGCAGGCGGGTCGAGACGTTGACGTTGTAGGGGTCGTGCAGGGCGTTGGAGACGGCGGCCATCTTCTTGCGGCCGTCGTCGACCAGCGGCTGCATGCTGTCGTCGAACTTGGTCAGCGCCTTCTGGCCCTTGGCCAGGAAGTGGTCGAGGTCGGCGGCGCCGTCCTGCACGCCGCGGAGCGAGCTGCCGAAGCTGCGCAGCAGGTCCTCGTCGTTGAGCATGGCGCCGACCATGCCCTTGCCGGCTGCGGTGTTGCGCAGGTTCTCGTCGCCGGCAGCGAGCCGGTCCTGGATGTTCTTGACGGTCTCGCCGTCGCCCATCGCCGCCGCGAGCTCGGCGATCCCGCCGATGGCCTCCTCGACCTTGACGAAGCCGCCGTCGACCTTCTCCTTCACTGCGTCGATCGTCTCGGACATCGACGGGGTCGTCTGGATCCGGCCGTCAGGCTGGATCGGTTCGCCACGGCCGACCGAGATCTGGACGATCTGGTCGCCGAGCACGCCGTTCTGCGAGATGGCGGCCCGGCTGTCGTCGCGGATGTGCATCATGCTGTCCTGAAAGACAGACAGGGTCACGCGGATCCGGCTGTGATCGGTGGTGAAGCCGTCGCAGATACCGGTGCCGCCGGTCCACAGCACGCCGCGGTAGCGCCGGCGCATCTCCTGGGTGACGCACACCTCGCCGTGGCCACACTGCGAGTCCTCCTCGCACGGGGCGTGGAGGTCCTTGTTGAAGGAGTACGACTCGAGCTCGGCGCAGCGGCCCTCGGCGGCGCAGAACATGGTGCGGTCGCAGTCGTCGGTGCGGCCCTGGCCGAAGCGGCCCCGGTCCTCGGTCTGCGGGTTGCACGGGTAGTCTACCCACACGAACTCGCGTTTGACGACAGTGCCGATCTCCATGCCCTCGATCTGGACGGCGCTGCCCTCGCGCAGGCCGGAGACCTGGCGGAAGTCGGCGGTGATCGAGACCCGCTCCCTCCACAGGTTCTTGCCCTGGCTGAACACCACGATGGCGATGAGGCTGGCGAGGCCGCTGATGATGACGACGAGCCCGACGAATTGGTTGCGGCTCTGCTCGCTCCTGCGGGCCATCCGTGGATCGTAGCGGATCCGGCCGCGCGTGAGGAGGTCGCCCCCCGGGCCTGCCGCGGCGTTCGCACAGGGCGCGGGCGACCGAGATCGCGCGCTGCGGCGGGGCGAATGGGCGTGCGGGCGTCTCGTCGGCGTCGCGTCCGGCAGCAGCCGATGCGAGGAGGACGGAGCGATCGACGGCCGGCTCGCGCCTGCGAGTGTGGCGAGCACGACCCTCCGAGCTCATCGGCGGACCAGTTCGCGAGGGCCCATGGCTAGCGACGGTGAGGCGGCGTCGAGTGACTGCTGCTGGCCTCGTGGTCTCGCGGTGGTGGCCAGGGGGCTTCTGCGCGTGGGGTGACGAGGTCGAACCTCCTGGGCGGAGTCGTCTCGTCGCGGCGGTCGAGGAGGGGCGTGACCGGGACGCCGGGGCGCCGGGCTGAACGGTGCGGATCGTCTCGATCAGCGCGGCCTGCGTCCCCGCGCGTCGGCGCCGGCGCGGCGGGCCAAGGCCCCCTCGCGAGGCACCCTGCGGACGGCTACTCGACAGCGGGGGCGCGATGTGGAATGTCCACGGCGCCATGTCCGCTTCGTCTCCCGCCCCGTTCGACGCGCAGGCGTTCGATGCTCACGTGATGTCGACCTACGCCCGCTTCCCGATCGCCCTCGAGCGCGGCGAGGGCTGCAGGGTGTGGGACACGACGGGCCGGGCCTACCTCGACTTCGCGGCAGGGATCGCGACCTGCACTTTGGGACATGCCCACAAGAACCTGGTCGAGGCTGTGACGCGCCAGATCGGCAAGCTGCACCACGTGTCGAACCTGTTCTACATCCCCGAGCAGGGCATGTTGGCGGCGCTGCTGGCGGCGCTCGGGGGCGGGGAGCGGGCGTTCTTCTGCAATTCGGGGGCGGAGGCCAACGAGGCGGCGATCAAGCTGGCGCGCAAGTACGGGCACACGCGCCTCGGCATCGAGCGGCCGGTGGTGATCGCGGCGCAGGCGAGCTTCCACGGGCGCACTCTGGCGACGGTGACGGCCACCGGGCAGGCGAAGTACCAGCAGAACTTCGACCCGCTGGTGCCGGGCTTCGTGCACGTGCCGTACAACGACGCGACGGCGCTGAACGAGGCGATCGTCGAGCTCGACCGCGAGCGCAAGCAGGTGGCGGCGGTGCTGCTCGAGCCGCTCCAGGGCGAGGGCGGGATCCGGCCCGGCGACCCGGCGGTGTTCCGCAAGATCCGCGAGCTGTGCGACGCCCGCGGGATCTTGCTGATGTTCGACGAGGTCCAGGTCGGCGTCGGCCGCAGCGGCAAGTGGTGGGGCCACCAGCACCTCGAGGTGGAGGCCGACGTGATCACCCTGGCGAAGGGCCTGGCCGGCGGGCTGCCGATCGGGGCGATGCTGTGCAAGCGCAGCTGCGACGTGTTCCAGCCCGGCGATCACGCGAGCACGTTCGGCGGCAACCCGCTGGCCTGCGCGGCGGCGCTGACGGTGCTGATGACGCTGGAGAAGGACAAGCTGGTCGACAACGCCCGCCTGCGCGGCGAGCAGCTGCGCGCGGGGCTGCAGGCGCTGGCGAAGTCGTCGCCGGGCAAGATCGCCGAGGTGCGCGGCTGGGGTCTGTTGCTCGGCGCGGAGCTGGGCCCGGCGGAGTCGCGCACGTCCGCCGAGATCGCCCGCGCGGCGCTCGAAGCCGGGCTCCTGGTGGTGCCCGCGGGGCCGCGCGTGGTCCGCTTCGTGCCGCCGCTGATCGTGTCCACGGCCGAGATCGACGAGGCGCTGGCGGTGTTCGCGAAGGTGCTGGCGGGCTGACGGCGCAGCTGTCTTTTCGGGCAGGTGGCGCTCGATCGCGGGACCTGTCTTTGGGAGCAGTCGAGCCGGGCCGCTCGTTCGCGGGCCCGCGGCTCGTACGAGGTACGACATGTCCTCTCAGGCATGTCCGAAGGAGCATCCTCGCGCATCAAAAGCGCGCGGCTCGGCGGTTCGGCGCCGTGGTATGGTCGAGGCTGCATGACTGCGAGCTTCGACTCGATCCGCGAACAGGTGGCCGCCGGGGACGCGTCCGGCGGCTGGGTGGCCCTCACGCAGGTGTTCGGCTACCCGAACGGGGGGTCGCTCGACGGCCAGTCGTTCGCGGAGGCGATGGCGCTGGCGCTGGTGATCACGCGCGAGCTGGCCGGGCCGGACGGGGTGGTCGACCTGGCGCGCGCGGCGGCGGCTCCGGACGATCCGCGGGCGCTCTACGACGCCGGCTGGTGGCTCGCGGAGCAGCGGCAGTTTGCGATCGCGGCGAGCGTGCTGGAGCGCGCCAACCAGATCGCGCCGGGGCAGCCGGGGATCGTCGGCGAGCTGGCGAACGCGCTCGAGCATCTGCTGCACTACGGGCCGGCAGCGCTTGTGATCGAGGCCTCGGGGCGGGCGGAGGACGATCCGCTGCTGGCGTATCTGTCGGGCTTCTACTGGTTGATGTGCGGCGACCTCGAGCGGCCGCGGGCGCGGCTGGGGCAGCTCACCGGGGTGACCGAGGCGAACCTGGTGTTCATGCGCGAGGCGCTGGCGGGGATGCTGGCGCGGGCGGACGCGCTGGCGGCCGCGGGCGTCGTCCTCGGCGACGACGCGCTGACGGCCTGGCACGCGGTGCTCAACGGGTCGTTGCTGTTGCACGAGTCGCCGCACGGCCACCCGGAGCCGATGCACGGGCGCTACGCGTTCCTCAACGACTCCGCGGCGCTGCAGCGGCTCGGGCTCGAGCGGCTGCAGCGCTTGCTGGCGGCGGTGGGGCAGCGGCCGGAGCGGATCTTGACCGCCCCCGATCGCGCCAGCCGGATCCTCGCGCACGCGGCGGGGCAGGTGCTGGATCTGCCGGTCGAAGCGTGGGCGGACGATCCGGGACAGCGCGGGCTCGTGGTGGCGTGGAGCCTCGACGCGGTCGAGGATCCGGCGTTCCTCGGCGGGATGCGGCGCCACGCGCCGGGCCGGCCGCTGTTCGTCCACGTGACCGACTGGATCGAGCCGTTCGCGTACGCGCCCGACGTGGGGACGGTGCTGGCCCAGGTCGTGCGCCACCCGTTCACCGGCGGGGCGCTGACGTACGATCCGGCGACGCGCAAGGTCGCTGAGGCAGAGGCTGACGGCCGCAGCGAGGCCGAGCTGGGAGGGCTCGTCGCCGCGACGCTGGTGGCGGACGACAGCGCGACGCCGCTCGAGCTGCTCGTGGGGATCGACCGCGCGCTGGCGGGGCTGGCGGCGGACCTGCGCCCCGGGCTGCACCGCGAGGCCGGGTCGCGGCTGATCCACCGAGCCGGCAGCCCGGTGCCGAGCAACCGCTTCACGTGAGCTCGGCGCGCGTCAGTAAATGGGTCATCGGACATGTCTTGATAGACATGTCCTTGCGGACATGGGGACGGTATGTCCCGGAGGACCTGTCCTTTCGGTCATGCCGCCCCGCGCTGACACGGCTCAGCGGAGGGCGTCGAGGCGGGCGCGCAGGCGGTCGAGGCCGAGGTTGCCGGGGCCGCCGAGGCTGACGCGGGCCGCGAGGCTGGCCGCCGGAGACCGGTCCTTCAGGTCATGCATCTCGGCGGCGGCCTGGCGGTAGGCGTCGCGGAACGGCACGCCGGCGCGGGCGAGCTCGACCGCGCGGTCGGTGGCGTACAGCTCGGGGTCGATGGCGGCGGCCATGCGGGGGGCGTCGAGCTCGAGCGTGTGGACGAGCGCGGGGACGAGGGCGAGGCCGGCGAGGCCGCGGGTGAACGCGCGCAGGACGGGGGCCTTCGTGGCCTGGAGGTCGCGGTGGTAGCCGCTCGGCAGCGACAGCAGGGAGGACAGCTCGGACATCGCGCCCTCGGTGACCGACGGGACTGCGCGCAGCAGCTCGACGACGTCGGGGTTGCGCTTGTTGGGCATGATCGACGAGCCGGTGGTGTAGGCGTCGGGCAGGCGCACGAACGCGAACTCGGCGGTCGAGTACAGCGACAGGTCCCAGGCGAGGCGGCGGACGTCGAGCAGGGCCTGGTGCAGCGCCTGGACTGCCAGCAGCTCGAGCTTGCCGCGGCTGTTCTGGGCGTAGATCGGCGAGACCTGCACGCGCGAGAAGCCGAGCTCCAGGGCCACGCCGTCGCGGTCGAGCGGGAGGTTGACGCCGTAGCCGGCCGCGGTGCCGAGCGGGCTCGAGTCGAGGGTGCTCGCGGTGGCGCGGGCGGTCTCGGCGTCGTCGAGGAAGGCCTCGGCGTGGCCGGCGAGCAGGGCGGCGAGCGACGAGGGGACAGCCCGCTGCAGGTGCGTGTAGCCGGGCAGAGCGACGTCCTGGGTCGTCTCGGCGCGCTGCAGGCAGGCGTCGGCGCAGTCGAGGCAGCGGGACCGCAGGTTGGCGAGGGCGTCCTTGAGCCACAGGCGCATGGCGACGAGGATCTGGTCGTTGCGGCTGCGGCCGGTGTGGACCTTGCGGCCGACGTCGCCGAGCCGCTCGCTCAGGTACCACTCGATCGCGGAGTGACAGTCCTCGAAGCGTTCGTCGAGCACGAAGCTGCCGGCCCGCACGGCCTCGGCGAGCGCGCCCAGGCCCTCCACCAGCGCCTCGGCCTCGGCGGCGGCGAGGACGTCGATGCGCTGGAGGCCGTGGACGTGGGCGATCGAGGCGCGGATGTCGTGGAGGATGAGCTGGCGATCGAGGACGACGTCGTCGCCGGCGCAGAACTCCTGGGCGGCGGCGTCGAGCGCGGCCTGGCCCTTGTCCCATAGCGGTCGGGTGCTCATGCGGTTCTCCTGGCGGCTGGTGAGCGGTCGCTGGTTCCTGGCCTTCGGGGCAGGCGCGACGGGGGAGCGGTGGTTGCTGGCCTTGGGGTCAGGAGCCCTGGGGCGGCGGGGATCCTGGCCTTCGGGACATGCGATGCGGGACGCGCGGGCAGGTCAGGGGGTCGGGTCCTGCGGCAGGCCCTGGCGCTCGGGCAGGCCGAGGGCGAGGTTCAGGTTCTGCAATGCCTGCGAGGCGGCGCCCTTGAGCAGGTTGTCGAGGGTGACGACGACGACTGCGTGGCGGTCGTCGACCTGGAAGCCGCCGATGGTGACGTCGTGGCGGCCGGCGGCGGCGCGGACCTCGGGGATGTCGTCCGTGACGCGCACGAGCGGCTCGTCGGCGTAGACGTCGCGGTAGCGGCGGACCAGGGCGTCGCGCTCCATCGGGCGCGCGAGCGGGAGGGTGATCGTGAGGGTGATGCCGCGGAAGAACGGGGCGACGTGCGGGACGAAGCGGACCGCGTGGCCGAGGTGGTGGCTGGCCTCGCGCTCGTGCAGGTGGCCGGTGAGGGCGTACGGCATGAGGTTGTCGCGCAGGCGCTCGGGGTCGTTGCGCGGCGAGGGGGTGGTGCCGGCGCCGCTGTAGCCGGACACGCCGAAGGCCTGCGGCGGGCCGGCGAGCAGCTCCAGCAGCGGGGCGATGCCGAGCTGGATGCCAGTGGCGTAGCAGCCGGGGTTGGCGATCTTGCGGGCGCCGCGGATCCAGGCCCGGTGGCGCTCGGGCAGGCCGTAGGCCCACGCCGGGTCGAAGCGGAAGTCGGCCGAGAGGTCGACGAGGACGGGGGCGCGCGGGTCGGCGGCCAAAGCGTCGGCGTAGGCGGCGGCGAGGCCGTTGGGCAGGGCGAGCACGACGGCGTCGACCGGCCAGGAGGCGACTGTCTCGGGGGACATGTCCTCGAGGACAAGGTCGGCGGGCGCGTGCGCGAGGTGAGCCGAGAGCGGCTCGCCGACGCCCTGGCGCGAGGCGGCGCGGGCCAGGCGGAGGCCGTCGTGGCCGGCGAGCAGGCGCGCGAGCTCACCGCCGACGTGGCCGCGGGCGCCGACGAGGCCGAGGGTGAAGCTCATGGCGCGCCTCCGTGGGTGAGGGCCGCGAAGGGGCGGGCGGCGAGCGGCCGGCGGGACGCCCCGAGCGGGCCGGAGGCGAGCGGCGGGCGGCGGGTCGCGGTCCAGGAGGCGTCGACGAGCTGGAGCACGCCATGTCCCATGGGGCATGGCGCCAAGAGCATGGTGCTCGGGACCTGCTCGATCGAGCATGTTCCCGGGGCCAGGATGAGAGGTTGCGCGATCACGCGGCGTCTCCGATCGTGTGCGCGGCCTCGAGGGTCGGCGGGGCGGCGAGGGCCCGCCCGACGCACTCCTGGATGGTCGGGAAGTCGGTGACGCCGGTCCAGAACACGGTCCAGGCGCCGCCGGTGTAGCTGCCGTCGGCGCGCTGGAAGTACCAGGGGTTGATCGGGTTGTCGACGCGGGCGCGCCAGAACAGCTTGGGCGTCTCCCGGGTCATGCGCAGCCACAAGGAGCCGCCGATGCCCTCGCCCTGGGCCTCGCCGGTGACCGCGAACTTGTCGAGGTACGGGATCGGGCCCTCGTCGGTGAGGATCGCGGCGGCGCGGTAGCTGTCGGCGAGGTAGATCCGGCGGAACGGCTTGCGGGTGAAGTAGTCGGCCACCGGCGGGCGGCCGAACGCGGCGGCCAGGAGGCCGGCGAGGCGCGGCAGGTCGACGCTCTGCAGCGACTCGTGGAGGATGATGCGCTCGCCGCGGCGCACGAGGGTGCCCGAGCCCTTGTGGGTGAAGAGCTCCATGGCCAGGAGGTCAGGCGAGGTGATCGAGACCGAGGAGGCGCGCGGGAGCTTGCCGAGGAGGTCGTGGATCAGCTCGAGCTTGTGGCGGGTGCTGGCGGTCATCCACGGCTCGGCGAGCAGCGGCTCGTAGTCCTCGGCCAGGTTGACGGCCGAGATCAGGTCGCCGTACTCGTCGCGCAGGCCGCCCTTGGCGCGCAGGAGGACGATCTTGTACGGCTGCAGGCGCACCGCGAGGGCGTGCGCGGCGAGGTCGGGGCCGAGGTCGAGGATCTGGCCGCCGGCGGTCTCGCCGATGCTGGCGAGCACCGGCATCGAGCCGGCCTTGAGGCTCGAGTCGATGGCGTCGGTGTCGACGCGGACGATCCGGGCCCGCTGCTCCTTGCCGCGATCGTCGTCGTCGAGCTCGGCCGCGAACACGCCGCCGACCACCGGCCGGCCGCGTGCGCCCATCTCCTCGAGCATGTCGACGAGCCGCAGGTTCTCGGCGCGGAACACCCGGCGCACCTGCTCGAGCGCCCGCGGCGAGGTGCGCTGGGCCCAGTCGGTCGGGTCGATGCCGGCGGCCCCGAAGGCGGCCTGCAGCTGCGGCCCGACGCCGTGGACGACGACCGGGTGGAGGCCGACCTGGTGGAGGAAGTTGAGCGAGGAGGCGAGGCTCTCGAGGTCGTCGGCGAGCAGGCCGCCGCCGACCTTGATGACGGCGAAGCGCTTGTGCTCGACGCTCGAGAACTGCTTGAGGTACTGCTCGACCTCCTTGCGGCCGCCGAGGTTGCGCAGGAGCTTGACGATCAGCTCGCGGGGGTTGGGCATGGTCGTTGGATCTTCAGGACAGGATCGCGCGGTAGCGGGTCGCCGCCTCGACGAGGTCGGCCAGCGGGACGTACTCGCCCGCGGTGTGCGCCTGTTCGATCGAACCTGGCCCGTAGACCAGGACGTCGCAGCCGGCGGCGGAGAACAGGGCGGCCTCGGTCCAGAAGTCGACCGGGTCGCCGGGCGGGAGGCCGAGGCGCTGGGCCAGGGCGGCCGCGGCCGCGCGGGCGTCGGCGAGGCGCGTCGGGCCGCCGGCGGGCAGCGGCGGGGCGAGGAAGCCGGGCGTGAAGCGCACGCGCTCGGGGTCGGGCGCGAGCGCGAACAGCTCGGCCAGGGCGGCCGCGGGCGGCAGCTCGGGCGGCGGCCGCACGCCGAAGCGCACGGTGGCGGCGCTGGCGATCATGTTGGCCTTGAGGCCGCCCTCGACCGCGCCGAGGTTGAGGCGCAGGCCGCGGAGCGGGCCGGCGGACCCGGCGGCCTCGCTCTCGCTCGCGCGGGCGAGGGCGAGGCTGGCCCAACGGACAGCCTCGTGGACGGCGCTGTCGCGCAGGGCCCGGGCCGCGGAGGCGTGGCCGCCGGTGCCGGAGAAGGCCGCGGTGGCGGTGCCGATCCCGCGGTGCTCCAGGACGGCGCGGCAGCGGGTCGGCTCGCCGACGACGACGCTGCGGAAGGTCGGGTGCCGCGGCGCGGATGTCCGCGGGGACAGGTCGGATGTCCGCGTGGACAGGTCGGAGAAGGCGGCGCCGGATGTCTCGGAGGACAGGTCAGATGTCCGTGGGGACAGGTCGGAGCGGGCCAGGAACTCGCGGATGCAGCGGCTGCTGCCGGCCTCCTCGTCGGACGAGAACAGCACCGCGGCGGGGCCGGTGGTGGTCTCGAGCACGCTGAGCAGGCAGGCGGCGGCGCCCTTGATGTCGCAGGCGCCGAGGCCGCTCGCGCGGCCGTCCGCGACGCGCAGGACGTGCGGGTCGGCGGTCCAGCCGGGGTCGGCCGGGACGGTGTCGACGTGGACGTTGAACAGCACCTGCGGGGCGCCGCGGACGGCGAGCAGGTAGACGCAGCCGTCGCCGAGGTCGACTGTGTCGCAGGTCAGACCTGACCCTTGGAGCATGTCCCGGAGGTAGGCGAACAGGCCGGCGTCGCCGGCGATCGCCCGCGGCGGGTTGCGGGTGTCGAACGCGACCAGGCGCCCCAGGTGCTCGAGGGTGCGCCGGAGGGTGACCTCGGTCATCGCTGCCCGGGGCGCCGGCGCGGGTTGACGCGCGCGGACAGGGTCGAGCTCATGCCGAGCAGCTTGATGAAGCCCTCGGCCTCGCGGGCGTCCCAGTCGGCCGACTGGGCGTAGACGGCGCCCTTGTTGCGCAGGATGTGCTCGGAGCGGACGGCCACCGGGGTGACGAGGCCGCCGGCGGTCTCGAGGGTGACGGTGCCGTTGACGAAGGTCTGCGACGAGCGCAGGAACGCCTCGAGGTCGTCCTTGAGCGGCTCGAAGAAGAAGCCGCGGTAGACCAGCTCGACCCACTTCTTGGCGACCAGCGGCTTGAAGCCGTTCTGGTTGGCGGTGAGGATCGCCTCCTCGAGCGCGCGGTGGGCCGTCATCAGGCCGGTGATGCCGGGGCACTCGAACACGATCCGGCCCTTGAGGCCGATCGTGGTGTCGCCGGTGTAGATGTTGCGGCCGACGCCGTAGGCGCCGAGGCGCTCGTTGAGGCGGCGCAGGATCTCGGGGCCCGGCATGGCCTCGCCGTCGAGCTTGATCGCGACGCCGCGCTCGAACTCGATGTCGATGCGCGCGGGCTGCTTCGGCCAGCTCTCCGGGCGCGCGCACATCTGCCAGGTCTCGGGGCCGGGGGCCTGGAACTCGTCGATCTCCGAGCCCGAGGCGGTGACGCCGAGCAGGTTGACGTTGATGCTGTACTTGGCGGTCTTCGGCCGCACGTGGTGGCCGAGCTTCTGCAGGTACTCGGCCTCGTAGGCGCGCACCGCGTGGTGCTCGTGCTGGATGTCGCGGATCGGCGCGACGATGTCGTAGTCGCCGAGCGAGCGCACCGTCTGGTCGAAGCGGACCTGGTCGTTGCCCATGCCGGTGCAGCCGTGGGCGAACACGCGGGTGCCGCGGGCGTCGCACAGCGCCAGGGCGCGCTCGACGATGATGTAGCGGTCGCTGACGAGCAGCGGGTAGACGTCCTGGTAGAGCTGGCCGCCGATGACCAGCGGGACGACGACGTCGTCCCAGATCGGCTGGGCGCCGCTCTCGGTCACGTGCTCGACGGCCCCGAGGTCGCGCGCGCGCTGCTCGATGTAGGCCCGCTCGGCGTCGTCGACCCCGCCGGTGTCGACGAACAGGGTGACGACGTCGTAGCCGCGCTCCCGCAGGTAAGGCACGCAGAAGCTGGTGTCGAGGCCGCCGGAGAAGGCGAGCACGACCTTCTTGTTCGAAGCTGTACTTTGGGACATGGCTTTGGGGGCTATTGGAGAGCGGGCGAGCGGAGTCGCGGAATTCACAGGGCGCCGCGCAGCAGGGCGTCCATCACGGCCTTCTGGACGTGCAGGCGGTTCTCGGCCTCGTCGATGTGGATCGCGCGCGGCGAGTCGAGGATCTCGTCGGTGACCTTGACGTTGCGGCGGACCGGGAGGCAGTGGCTAAACAGGCCGTTCGGGGTCAGGTCCATCTTGGCGGCGTCGACCATGAAGCGACGGCTGGCCTCGCGGATCGGCTTCTCCTCGTCCCAGCGGCCGAAGTAGGGCAGCGCGCCCCAGCTCTTGGCGTAGACGATGTCGGCGCCGCGGTAGCCCTGCTCGATGTCGTGGGTGACCGTGAGGGTGCTGCCGGCGGCCCTGGTGTACTCGGCGGCGGCGTCCATGTAGCGCTTGTCGAGCACGTACTCGGGCGTGGGGCAGAGGAGGGTGACGTCCATGCCGAGCTTGGCGGCGATGATCAGCGCCGAGTTGGCGACCGCGGTGTTGAGCGGCTTGGGGTGGTACGTCCACGTCAGGCACATCTTCTTGCCCGCGAGGTCGCCGAGCTTCTCCTTCAGCGTGAGCGCGAGCGCCAGCTCCTGACACGGGTGCGTGATCGTCTCCATGTTGATCACGGGCACGGTGGCGTGGCGCGCGAACGACTGGATGACGCGGTCCTCGCGGTCGACCTCCCAGCGCTGGAACTTGGGGAAGGCGCGCACCGCGATGGCGTCGACGTAGCGCGAGAGCACCCGCGCGACCTCGCGGACGTGCTCCTCGGGCTCGCCGTCCATGATCACGCCGTCGTCGAACTCGATCGGCCAGGCGCCCTTGCCAGGCTCGAGCACGATGGCCTTGCCGCCGAGCTGGTGCATCCCGAGCTCGAAGCTGGTGCGGGTGCGCAGCGAGGGGTTGAAGAAGACCAGGGCGATCGACTTGCCGGCCAAGGTCTGCGCGTGCGGCCCGGCCTTGAAGGCGCGCGCTGCGGCGAGGAGGGCTTCGATCTCGGCGCGGCTGTAGTCGAGGGTCGAGAGGAAGTGGCGCACGCGCGCTCCTCTAGCACAGGGGGGCGGTGGGCCAAATAGGCGCGGGGGCCGACGCGCGGCGCGAGAGGGCGAGCGATTGTGAACTTCCTCTCGCGTTGGTGGAACCCCGGCGGCGTCGCGCTCGCCGGGCCGGCGGGGCGCTCGCTGCTCCCGAGGGCGGCACGGAGGAGGGTGATGGTGGTTCGGGGCAGGGTTGTTGGGACATGTCTGAAAGGACATGCTGGAGGTCGCGGCGGCGGATCGTGCGGGCTCGAGGTCTCGATGGGCGCGCGGAACAATGGTTCCTGCGTGCCGGGCCCGAGCGGCGAAGGGCATTTTCGCGCGCTCTGATGTCTGCCTTCGGGAGATCTGGACGACCGACCCGCGGTCGGTCATGCTACCGACCGACGGTCGGTCGGAATTCATGGCGCGCATTATCAAAACTGCGGAGGTTCGGCGGGGGGAACTGCTCGATTGCGCGCAGGCGCTGTTCTTCGAGCGCGGTTACGAGCGCACGACGATGAACGACATCATCGCGCGGGCGGGGGTGTCGAAGGGCGGATTTTATCACCACTTCGAATCGAAGGAGGCGCTGCTCGAGGCATTGTCGGCCCGCACTGCGCAGGCGACGGTGGCCCGATTCGACGACGTGCTGGCGGCGCCGGGCTTGGGGGCGCTCGCGCGGCTCAACGCGTTCTTCGCCCGGGCCCGCGAGATCAAGGTGGCGGAGGCGCCGGCGCTGCGGGCGACCTACGATTCGCTGTTCCGGCCGGAGAACACGCTGCTGTACCTGCGGATCCACGCGGCGGTCAATCCGGTGATCGCGCCGGTGCTGGCGCGGATCCTCGAGCAGGGGCGACAAGAAGGGGTCTTCGATGTGCCGGATCCGCAGGCGGCGGCGGAGATCGTGCTGCAGCTCGGTACTACCATTCAGGCGGCGATGGGTCGGGCGCTGGCTGCGGCGGGCACCGAGGACGCGGCGGCGGCGATCCAGGCGCTCGAGGCCCGGCTGCGGTTCCACGGGCTGGCGGTCGAACGGATCCTGGGAGTGCCGGCGGGGAGCATTTGCTTCCTCGAGACGGACACTGTGACGGCGGTGATCTCGGAGGAGAGAGCGAAATGAGCGCGGAGAAAGTGACACTGACTGCGGAGAAGGAGACGCTGCTCATCACGCTGCTGGCGAAGGCAGGCGAGAGCCGGCTGCCGGATTCGCTGCTGCACGACGAATGGGCGGCCAGGGCGGTGGAGCGCATCGACTACGATTTTTCAAAATTGAAGGTCGACCGCAACCTGATGATCGGGGTGTCGATGCGCGCGCACATCTTCGACGGGTGGACGCGCGAGTTCTTGCGAGGGCACCCGCAGGCGACGGTGATTCACATGGGGTGCGGGCTCGACAGCCGGGTGTTCCGCGTCGACCCGGGGCCGGAGGTGCGCTGGTTCGATGTCGATTATCCGGAGGTGATCGCGCTGCGGGAGCGGCTGTTTCCCCCGAGGAAAGGGTATACGATGATTCCGACGTCGGTGACGGCGCCGGGGTGGATCGAGGCGCTGCCGGCGGACCGGCCGACGCTGATCCTGGCGGAGGGATTGATGATGTACGTGGGGGTGGAAGAGGCGCCGCGGCTCATCGGGCGGGTGCTCGGGCGCTTTAATGAAGTGGGCGGGGAGCTGGCGTTCGACGGGTTCAGCAAGCGCGGGGCGCGGATGATCCTGCGCCACCAGGCGGTCAAGGCGACGGGGGCGTCGATGCACTGGACGATCGAAGACCCGCATTCGCTCGAGCGTGAATTTTCGCAGTTGCGCTTGGTGACGGATTATCATGCGTACGATCCGCGGGGGTACGATCCGCGGCAAGTGGCACGATTGTCGTGGGCGGCGCGGGTGGCGGTGAAGCTGTTCGCGCTGATCCCGGCGCTGGGGCGGATCAGCCGGCTGTTGCGGTATCGGTTCTGAGGCGAGAGGGGCACGGAGGGGCCGAGAGCTGGCTCACCTGGCACGGGGTCGCCGGGGGCGCGCAGGTGCGCCATGCCCGGGACATGCTGAAGATCGGTTCCGTCGTTTGGGGGGTCACCGACGTGGCGCGGGCGGTCGAGTTCTGGACGGCGGCGCTGCGCCTGGAGCTGCGCTACCCGGCGGCGGAGGGCTGGGCCGCGTTGGCGCCGATCGACGGGGTCGGGCCGCGGATGTCGCTGAAGCGGGTGCAGTCGGGGCACGCTCGGCGGCATCACCTCGACCTTTATGCGGACGATCAGGCGGCGGAGGTCGAGCGCCTGCTGGCGCTCGGGGCTCGGCGCGTGGAGGGCTGGGATTATGAAGCGGGCGCGGATTACGTGGTGCTGTGCGACCCGGACGGGAATCGCTTCTGCGTGGTGCAGCGCTGACGGGTGTGCGTGCACGGTTCTCGGCCGCCGCAGCCGAGAGGGCTCCCCGGCCGCTTCAGCGGCGGTCCTTGGCCAAGGCCTTGAGGTTGGCGCGCCGGGCCTCGTGGGCGCAATCGGGGCACCAGGTGTGTTGATAGCGGACGGCGCTCGGGCGGGCCCACCAGCGGTGGCCCTTGTCGCACTCCCACTGCAAGTGGGTGTTGCGGTCGACGTATTTTTTCGAGATGCACTTGCCGCGGTTGGCGGCGGCCATGCGCCGCATCTCGGCGATGCCGAGGCGGGTGTCGGCGCATTGCGGGCACCAGCGATCGTTGAGGATGTTGCCGCTGGTGCTGAGCCACTCGTGGCCCGCGGCGCAGCGCCAGCGCAGCTTCTTGCGCGATTGCAGGTTGCGCTCGGTGAGCAGGGCGCCGCCGCGGCGGGCGGCGATCTCGCGGACGGCGGCGATCCAGCCGTCCTCGCGGCGACACTCCTTGCACCACCGGCCGAGGCGAATGTTGCGAGCGCGCGAGCTGAAGCAGTGGCCGCGGGCGCACTCCCAGCGCAGGGGGCCGTCGAAGTCGACGGTTTTGGGGGAGACGCAGCGACCGCCCCAGCCGGCGACGAGGGCGTCCATGTCGGCGAGCGTGCGCCGGCAACGGCCGCACCAGTGGCCCTCGCGGATCTTCCTGGCCTCGGCGTCCCATTCGTGGCCGCGCTCGCAGCGGAAGCGCATCTTCTGGCCGAGCGGGGGATATTCGCCGGAGAGGCAGCGGCCGCCCCTGTCGCGGGCGATCGCCCGGATCTTCTCCAGCTTGTCGGGGGTGCGATAGCGGCAGGTGGGGCACCAGTGGCCGCCGAGGATGATGGCGGAGGTGGTGTTCCAGCGGTGACCTCGCTTGCATTCGTAGTCGGCGCGGCCCTGGTAGCCGGGATAGGCCGCGGCGAGGCATTTGCCGCCGTGCTGGCGGGCGACGGCGCGGAGGGCGGCGAGGCGGGCGGCGGGGTCGTTGCGAGGCGGGCGCGGCTGGACACTCGGGGCGGGTGAGGCTCGCCGGGTCGAGGTGGAGGCAGTCTTTCGCTCGCGGGCGGGCGCGGCGGCCGCGACAGGTCGATTCGGGGTAGGGGCCCGGCGCGACTTGCCGGCGGCGGCGGTCCGGGCGGCGCCGGCCTTGCGCGTGGACCGGGTGCGGGTGGGCACGATGACCGACGCTAGCACCCGCCGGCGGATGCGCGCAAGCGCGCGCGGCGGCGCTCCTCCTTCGATTCGCGCCGCAGCGGGGTCTCGCTGGGCTCGCGGAGGTTCTTCTGGATCTGCGTGGTCGGTGTCCCCCGGCGGCGTGCGGGGCGACCCGCAGGGTGACGGGTCGCGACGGCACGACCCTCGGGGGCGGAGCGAGGTGCTGCCCCTTGGGACAGGTGGCGCGGCGGCGGAGCGGCCGCCCCGGCGAGACGTCGCGGAGTTCGCGGGCGCTTCCCCTCCGGGCGGGAACGCGCTAGCTAGCGTCCCCGACGCGGAGGCCCATGGCTGCAGCTTTGTCGAGGATCGACCCACCGAGCATCCCAGGCCTCTTGGCGCTGGCCGACGGGACCCTGTTCCGCGGCCGTGCGCTCGCGGCCGAGGGGCGGACGTGCGGCGAGGTGGTGTTCAACACGGCGATGACCGGATACCAGGAGGTCGTCACCGACCCGAGCTATCACCAGCAGATCGTGACGCTGACCGCGGCGCACGTCGGGGTGGTCGGGGTCAACCAGGACGACGAGGAAGGCCGCGGGCCGCAGGTGGCCGGGCTGGTGGTCCGCGACGCGCCGCGGATGTTCGCGTCGTGGCGCGGACGCGAGGACCTGGGGGCTTACCTGCGTCGCGCGGGCGTGGTGGCGGTGGCGGACATCGACACGCGGCGGCTGACGCACCTGCTGCGCGAGCGCGGGGCGATGGCCGGCTGCATCGCGGCCGGCGAGGCGGCCCGCGACGAGGCGGCCTGCGTGGCGGCGGCGCGGGCGTTCCCGGGGCTGCAGGGGGCGGCGCTGGCCGAGGCGGTCAGCGTGCCCGAGCCGGCCGGCTGGGCGGCGGGGTCGGTCCGCTGGCTGGACGGACATGTCTCTGAGAGCAGGTCGGAGAAGACAGGTCTTGAGGGGCAGGTTCACAAGGACATGTCCCCGGGGGCAGCGGGGCACGTGGTCGCGTTCGACTACGGGGTCAAGCGCAACATCCTGCGGCTGCTGGTCGACCGCGGGCTGCGGGTGACGGTGGTGCCGGCGGCGACGACGGCGGCCCAGGCGCTGGCGCTGCGGCCCGACGGGATCTTCCTGTCGAACGGGCCCGGCGACCCGGAGCCGCTGCAGGCCCAGCAGGCGGCGATCCGCGAGCTGGTGGCGTCGGGGCTGCCGGTGTTCGGGATCTGCCTCGGGCACCAGCTGCTGTGCCTGGCGCTCGGGGCCCGCACGTTCAAGATGAAGTTCGGCCACCACGGGGCCAACCACCCGGTCCGCGAGCTGGCGACGGGGCAGGTGCTGATCACGAGCCAGAACCACGGGTTCGCGGCCGACCCGGCGACGCTGCCGGCCGAGCTGCGGGCCACGCACGTGTCGCTGTTCGACGGGTCGCTGCAAGGCGTGGAGCTGGCCGGCCGGCCGGTGTTCTCGTTCCAGGGCCACCCGGAGGCGTCGCCGGGGCCGCGCGAGCTGGCTGGTCTTTTCGACAGGTTCGCCCGCGAGGTGGTCGCGGGCCGGGCCGCGAGGGGGGTGTGAGATGCCCAAAAGGACAGATCTGAAGTCGATCCTGATCCTCGGCGCGGGGCCGATCGTGATCGGTCAGGCGTGCGAGTTCGACTACTCGGGGGTGCAGGCCTGCAAGGCGCTGCGCGCCGAGGGCTACCGGGTGGTGCTGGTCAACTCGAACCCGGCGACGATCATGACCGACCCGGAGACGGCCGACGCGGTCTACATCGAGCCGGTCGAGTGGGAGACGGTGACGCGGATCCTCGAGCGCGAGCGGCCCGACGCGCTGCTGCCGACGATGGGCGGCCAGACGGCGCTGAACTGCGCGCTCGACCTGTTCCGCCACGGGGTGCTGCAGCGGCTCGGGATCGAGCTGATCGGCGCGAAGGTCGAGGCGATCGAGAAGGCCGAGGACCGCGAGCTGTTCAGCAAGGCGATGCGCTCGATCGGGCTCGAGATGCCGGAGGCGGTGTTCTGCCGCTCGGTGCCCGAGGCGCTGGCGGCGGCCGAGACGGTCGGCTTCCCGGCGGTCGTGCGCCCGTCGTTCACGCTCGGCGGGACCGGCGGCGGGATCGCGGCCGACGCGGCCGAGCTGGCGGCGATCGCCACCCGCGGGATCGAGGCCAGCCCGATCGGCCAGATCCTGGTCGAGCAATCGGTGCTCGGCTGGAAAGAGTTCGAGATGGAGGTGGTCCGCGACCGCGCGGACAACTGCGTGATCGTGTGCGCGATCGAGAACGTGGACCCGATGGGCGTCCACACCGGCGACTCGATCACGGTGGCGCCGGCGCTGACGCTGACCGACAAGGAGTACCAGCGCATGCGCGAGGCGTCGTTCGCGGTGATCCGCGAGATCGGCGTCGAGACCGGCGGCTCGAACGTGCAGTTTGCGATCGATCCGCGGACCGGGCGGATGGTGGTGATCGAGATGAACCCGCGGGTGTCTCGCAGCTCGGCGCTGGCCAGCAAGGCGACCGGGTTCCCGATCGCCAAGGTCGCGGCGAGGCTGGCCGTGGGCTACACGCTCGACGAGCTCGGCAACGAGATCACGCGGGTGACGCCGGCGTCGTTCGAGCCGGCGATCGACTACGTGGTGGTGAAGTGCCCGCGCTTCGCGTTCGAGAAGTTCAAGGGCGCCCAGACCCGCCTCGGCACGCAGATGAAGTCGGTCGGCGAGGTGATGGCGATCGGCCGCACGTTCCAGGAGGCGCTGCAGAAGGCGCTGCGCGGGCTCGAGATCGGGGCCGCGGGGCTCGAGCGGCGCGGGCCGGAGCTGGACGAGCAAGGCTTGACTGCGGCGCTGGCCGAGCCGGGGCCGGAGCGGCTGTTCGCGGTGGCGGAGGCGCTGCGGCGTGGCTGGCCCAAGGGACAGGTGGAGAGCCTGACCGGGATCGACGCGTGGTTTATCGATCAGCTGGCGGAGCTGGTCGAGGTCGAGCAGGCGATCGCGGGCCGCTCGCTGGCGGAGCTCGACGCGGGGAGGATGCGCGCGCTCAAGCGGATGGGCTTCGCCGACCGGCGGCTCGCGCAGCTGCTGCAGGTGAAGGAGACGGCGGTGCGCGAGCATCGGCACGCGCTCGCGGTCCGGCCGGTGTTCCTGCGCGTCGACACGTGCGCGGCCGAGTTCGCGTCGGAGACGCCGTACCTGTACTCGAGCTACGAGGAGCAGTGCGAGGCGCGACCGACGAGGCGCGAGAAGGTGATGATCCTCGGCGCAGGGCCGAACCGGATCGGTCAAGGCATCGAGTTCGACTACTGCTGCGTCCACGCGGCGCTGGCGCTGCGCGAGGCGGGGGTCGAGACGATCATGGTCAACTGCAACCCGGAGACGGTGTCGACCGACTACGACACTGCCGACCGGCTGTACTTCGAGCCGCTGACGCTCGAGGACGTGCTCGAGGTGATCGCGGTCGAACAGCCGCGCGGGGTGATCGTGCAGCTCGGCGGGCAGACGCCGCTGAAGCTGGCGCGGGGGCTCGAGGCGGCCGGGGTGCCGATCCTCGGCACGTCGCCCGACGCGATCGACGTGGCGGAGGATCGCGCCCGCTTCCAGGCGCTGCTGCACGAGCTCGGGCTGAAGCAGCCCGACAACGCGACCGCGACGACGATGCCGGAGGCGCTGGCCAAGGCGGAGGGCCTGGGGTTCCCGCTGGTGGTGCGGCCGTCGTACGTGCTCGGCGGGCGGGCGATGGCGATCGCGCGCTCGCAGACGGAGCTGGAGGGCTACCTGGCGGAGGCGTTCGCGGCGGCGGAGGAGCAGCCGGTGCTGCTCGACCGCTATCTCAGGGACGCGATCGAGGTCGACGTCGACGCGCTGTCCGATCGGTCCGACGTGGTGATCGGCGGGGTGATGGAGCACATCGAGCAAGCCGGGGTGCACTCGGGCGACTCGGCGTGCTCGCTGCCGCCGTACTCGCTGCCGCCGGCGATCCAGGCGGAGATCCGGCGCCAGACGGTGGCGCTGGCGCGTGCGCTCGGGGTGGTCGGCCTGATGAACGTGCAGTTCGCGGTGGCCGGCGGCGAGGTGTACGTGCTCGAGGTGAACCCACGCGCGGCCCGGACCGTGCCGTTCGTGGCGAAGGCGACGGGCCGGCCGCTGGCGAAGCTGGCGGCGCGAGTGATGGCCGGGGCGACGCTGCGCGAGCTCGGAGTGACGGAGGAGAAGCTGCCGACGATGGCGAGCGTGAAGGAGGCGGTGCTGCCGTTCCGCCGCTTCCCGGGCGCGGACCCGATCCTCGGGCCAGAGATGAAGTCGACGGGCGAGGTGATGGGCAGCGGCGAGAGCTTCGCCGAGGCCTATGCGAAGGCGCAGCTCGGGGCGGGGGTGCGGCTGCCGCTGCAGGGGCGCGTGGCGCTCGAGGTGGCGGACGAGGACGCGCCGGGGCTGGTGGCAGTGGCGGATCACCTGCGGCTGCTCGGGTTCGAGGTGCTGGCCGGAGCGGCGACTGCCGAGGCGCTGGCAGGCCTCGGCTACCCGATCGGCCGCGTGGACGGGGAGCTCGAGGGAGTGACGCTCGCCCTGGCCTCGGGGACAGGTGCGGCGGGGCTGCGGGCAGCGGCGACGGGGCGCAAGATCCCCTGCTACACGACGATCGCGGGGCTGGCCGCAGGGGCGCGGGCGATCCAGCGGCTGCGCGAAGGACCGCTGCCGCCGCGGGCGCTGGCCGAAGTGGCGGGGTGAGGCTGGGGCTCCCTGTCCGAAGGGACAGGGGCGCCGGTGAGAGCGCTGGCCGGAGGGACAGGCGCTCTGGCGGGCTCCCTGTCCGAAGGGACAGGGGGCGCCTGTGAGAGCGCTGTCCGGAGGGACAGGCGCTCTGGCGGGTTCTATGTCCGAAGGGACAGGTGGCGCCGGTGAGATCGCTGGCCGGAGGGACAGGCGACCTGGCGGGCTACCTGTCCGAAGGGACAGGGGGCCGCCCCGGGTTCGTGAGATCGCTGTCCGAAGGGACAGGCGCTCTGGGGGGCTCCATGTCCGAAGGGACAGGGGAGCCTGTGAGATCGCTGTCCGGAGGGACAGGCGCTCTGGCGGGTTCTATGTCCGAAGGGACAGGATAGTCCACGGGCTCGCTGTCCGAAGGGACAGGCATGCGGGCGAAGCGACGGATGCGGTCTGTCGCCCCCCCGGTTCGGCGAATCGGGGACGGGGGCGCGGTCTCGGGGGCTCCATGTCCGAAGGGACAGGTGGGCGAGGGCTGGCGAGCTCCATGTCGGGCGGGACAGGGGCGTGTGTCGGCCGGGATCCATGTCCGAAGGGACAGGGAGGGAGGAGCTGCCGGGCTGGGGGCTGACGCCGGCTTTCGGGGCTGCCGCGGTCGTTCTCGAAGGAATGTGTATTTTCGCGCGGGGCGGTGGTAGGGGCGTAGGATGCACGACAGCCGGGCGCCCCAGAGTCTCGATCCCGAGGTGTTGCGAGCCGCGTTGAGCGAGCCGGAGCGGCTGGGGCTGTATCTGTCGCGCGGGCTCGGAGGGGCGGCCGAGGGCGGCGAGGGCCAGCCGGAGTTCGTGCGCGTGGCGGTGCTGACGACGACTCCGCCGGCGGTGCTGCAGACGGATCGACAGGCGTGGCGGGCGGCGGCGGCGGGGCTGGGCGTGGGCGCGTCGCCGCGGCTCGCGGGGCTCGAGCTGGTGGCGCCGCCGGCCGGGTCTCCGTGGGCGCAGGTGGCCGCGGAGACGCGGGCGGCGTTGCTGCGCGTGGCGGTGCGCTCGCTGCTGGCGTCGGCGCCGGAGGTGGCGGTGTTCCACATCACCGACGAGTTCGGCGGGGGGATGCTGGTGCGCCTGCAGTCCGGGCTGGCCCTCGGAGAGCCGCGCCTGGACGCCCGACTGCTCGAGCACGTGGTGTTCGCGGCGTTGACGTATCGGCTGCTGGTCCACTCCGGGGAGGCGGTGGTGGTGACGCCCGGGGACGAGGCGACATGGTCTTCGAGACAGGTGTTTGCGGAGCACGCGGCGGTGTGGCGACGGGCGCTGGTGTCGGCGCCGAGCGAGGGGCTGGCCGGGCTCGAGCTGGCAGATCTGTCAGAGGCGCTGGTGTGGGCGACGGCGACCCGACGCGGGCGCGCGACGGTGGCTGCGGCCCCTCCGGCGCTCGCCACGGCAGTCGCGGAGGCGGAGGCGGAGCTGCGCCAGCGGTCGACGAACTTGCTGCGAGAACGCGCCGGCGGAGGGAATTGAGGAGCAGGTGGAGCCGCTGGCGCGGGGGCGCGGGCGAGCCCAGCAACGGTGAGCGAGCTGCCGTCGTGCGCGAGGAATCGGAGACCGATGCGTATGCATTGCCGACCGCTGGTGCGGAGGCGGCGGTCATCGTGAGGCGGTGGGCTGTTGGTGCGAGGCGGCGGACCGCTGATGCGAGGCGGCGGACCGTTGGTGCGGATGCGGCGCGAGGCGATGTGGGGGCGGAGATCGATCTGCGGCCGCTCGTGGGCGACGCGGTGTGACAGGGATGCTCGCAGGCTCCGGCGAATTCGCGCCGTGGCCGCCGCTGGACGGGGCCGGATCGGGCAGGTAGCCTGATGAATGATGGATGCGCGACTCGGTCAGGGCTTCGGGTGGGCGGTGGCGTGTCCAGCGACGGCCGAGGACGCGGCTGCACGCCACGTGGAGGGGCTCTGGGCGTCGTTCTTCCCGGTGGCGGCCGGCTACGCGGTGACCCGCTCGGAGGTGGTGTCGGTGCCCGAGCCGTCGCCGTCGCGCGGACGCGCGCACCAGCCCGGGATGCGCCTGCAGGTCCGTCGCGGCGATTTCTGCGGCGAGGTCGAGGTGGCGGCGACGACGGGGCCGCGGCGGTCTCGACTGTGGCTGCGCGGCTATGCGGGCTCGCAACGGTTGGCGGCGGTCGAGCTGCGAGCCGCCCGCGCGACCGACCGCCTGCGCCTGGCCGGTTCGCTGGTCGGCGCCTCGGCCCTGCTGGCGCTCTGCGTCGAGCTTCTGACGCACCCGCCAGGCTTCACGGTCGACATGATGTTCTTCCTCGGCGGGCTGCTGGTGGCGGTGATCATGGTGGTCGGCCTGGCGATCGGGGCGAACGTGGGGTCGTGGTTCGGCGAGCGCCAGGCGGTGCTCGGCTGGGTGCGCGCGCTGGCCCTGGTCGAACGCGACACCGCCCTTCGGGAGGACCTCCGCCGCTGGCGCTCGCTGGTCAAGAACCTGGCCCACTACCGCGATGCGCTGGCCGGATCGAGCCGCCGCCAGCCGTTCCGCGCGCTCAGCCCAGGCGCGGAGGATGACGAGGAGCTGGCCGAAGAGACAGGGGCGCCGCAGGCGTCGGTCGGCTGAGCGCGGGTGCTGGAGGCTTCAGGACCTGTCTGAAAGGACATGTCCACAGCGAGCGTCGACCGGCTGAACGCGGGCGCACGCGGTTGCCGGAGGCTGGTCGAAGAGGCAGACGCGCCGCGACGCAGGGGGTGGCGGACGGCTCTCGCCCGAGGCTGGTCGAAGGGACAGGCGGACCGCGACGCCGGTCAGCGGGCACGAGCGGCGGCTCCATGAACTGGCTTGAAGGACAGGCGAGTCGCGGACTTCGGCCCGCTTGGGTCTGGTCGAAGAGACAGTCAACGTAGGCGCTCGGTATGCCCTTCGTGACATGTCACTTTGGACATGTCCTCCAGGTCATGGCCCGCCAGGCTGGGGGGTGACCTTGAGCTGGACGTTGACGATGGGGAGCAGGCCGTTCGATTGCCAGCGCTGGCCGTCGTGGGTGGTGTCGGGGCCGGGGACGACGTCGACGATCTCGACGAGGTAGTCGTCGATGGTGTAGGCGCCGGCGCTGTCCGGGCGGAGCTGGCGCGAGAGGTGGGCGTTCTCGCTGTTCACCGACAGGCCAGGGCCCGAGAGCTCGGTGTAGAGCTGGATCGACAGCGGGATGGTGCCGCGGCCGGGGAAGGTGACGACGGTGCGGCCGAGGGCGCTGAGCCAGACGTAGGCGGGGGCCTGCGGGGCGGGCAGCTTGTGCTCGTGGGGACAGGTGACTGTGGCGCGACGCAGGCGGACGCGATCGCCGTGGCCGTCGGTCTCGATGCGCACGAGCTCGTGGCCGAGCCGGACGATCCGCGGCGACATGCGTGGGTCGGAGACGGACTGGCCGCCGAGAGCGCCGCCGAACACCTGCAGCAGCGGGACCTGCTCGGCCTCCTCGCGGTACGGGCCGTGGCCGCGGGCGGGGATCTCGAGGGTGATGTACTTGAAGGTCAGCGGACCGAGCGCGAGCTCCTTGCCGACGTCGAGGGTGCGCGGGGGCTGGATCGCGGGGAGCTTGGTAAGCGCGGCGGGGACGGCGGTGCGCGCGGAGGACTCGAGGCACGGATCGCCGGCGGCGACCGGGGCGGGCTTCGGGGCATCGGCGGCGGGGTCGATGCGCACGCGCACGTGGAGGCGCGCGTCGCCGTCGGCCTGCCAGGTGCCGGCATGGCGGGTGCCGGGGCCAGGAGTGACGCGATCGAAGGTGACGAAGTGAGGGCCGACGCGGAAGCGATGTTCGCCGCCCGGCCGCGGGGCGAGCCAGTGGCGATAGCCGAGGTCGGTGATGTCGAGGCGCGGGGTGTCGCCGCGACCTTCGAGGTTGAACTGCAGGAGCTCGCCGGCGAGGTCGTAGGTGTAGGTGCGGATGGCCTCGGTGCTGAGCCAGAAGGAGCGCGAGGCGGCGGCGGGGGGCATGACCGCCGCGGCCGGGCAGACCTCGCGGCTGACCGTGACCGCGACGCTGGCGGGCGGATCGCCGGCGCCGGTGCGGAGGTCGAAGCGGTAGGGGCCGACGAAGGTGTGGTGCTCCTGGTCGGGGTGCAGGTCCTCGTGCGCGCCCCAGGGGTCGTGCGGGCCGACCTCGGCGCGATCGATCTCGATGCTCAGCGCGGCGCCGCGGTGGCCGGCCTTGCGGGTGCCGATCCAGGCGTCCGGATCGTAGTGGAGCGCGGCCTTGCCGATCTTTCGCTTGTCGCCCGGGCGCAGGGTGCCGGTGCCGATCGGGGCGCGGCCGCGGCCGAGGTTGGGCGGGAGCTCGGTGGGCTGCTCGCCGGCCTCGCCGCAGCGGCGATCGGGCGGGATGCTGGCGAGGGTCGGCGGAGCGGCGGGGAACGAGGTCGTGGCGCTCGAGCTCGCGGTTGCAGGTGCGTCGGTCGGTTCGAGGGCGAGCGCGGCGGCGGTCGTGGGAGCGGGAGCGGCTCCGCTGTTCGGATCGAGCGCGGAGGAGGTCGCGTTGGCGTTCGCGGCCTCCGGGGCGGGGTTGGCGGGGTTGGGCTGGGGTGCGCCCGGGACTGCGATCGGCGGGGTGTCGGTGGCGTGCGCGAGGTCGGCGGCGTCGCGTCGATCGCAGGCGCCGAGGAGCGCGAGGCCGAGGATGAGTGGGCGCGTGGACACGGGCGGGTGGAACGTGGGGCCGGTGCGAGCGGCGTCTGGTCGCGTGTTCTTTCGGACATGCGCTTTCGCGCATGTCCGGATGAACATGGCCTGAGGATCAGGCTCAGGGGGCGACGGGGTTGAGGAGGACGGTGACTGCGCCGGCGTCGAAGGTGGCGACGGCGAGGTCGAGGGCGGGGCCCGGATCGAGGCGGGCGGCGTGGACCCGCACGGCGCCGGAGGGCAGCTGGAGGGCCTGGGGGGGCTCGAAGGCGCCGTCGCCGTGGCCGGTCCAGTAGAGCAGGATCGGGCTGAGGGCGTCGACTGCGACGACGTCGAGGTGGCCGTCGCCGTCGAGGTCGTCGATGTCGAGGGCGTGCGGCTCGAAAGGCGGGTCGATGTCGATCTCGCCGACGTGGGTAAAGCCGCCGGCGCCGTCACCTGTCGCAAGGGACAGGCGCGTGGGGAAGTGCTCGGCGGCGAGGATGTCGAGCGCGCCGTCCTCGTCGAGGTCGCCGAGCGCGGCGCTCCACGGGCGCAGGTGGCCGACCTGGACCTCGGGCTCGACGAACTCGCCGCCCGGCCGGCCGAACACGCGGAGGAAGCCGCGCGGGGCGTCGGCCTCGAACAGGAGCGCGTCGGGGACGCCGTCGCCGTCGAACTGGCCGACGAGCAGGCCGGCGGGGGCGAAGTCGGCGACGGCGCCGAGGACTGTGGTGGTGGTGGTCCAGGCGGCGGCGTCGCTGCCCCGGTGGACGGTGAGGCCGAACTTGTGGGCCCCGTGGCAGAGGGCGATTACGTCGTTGCGGCCGTCGAGATCGAGGTCGGCGACGACGTGGTTGCGCGGGGTGGGCGGGCTCGTGAGCGTCTTGTAGGCGGCGAACTCGGCGACGTGCCAGCGGAAGATCCGGGCGGCGTCGGCGAACTGCGCGACCATGACGTCGACGCCGGCGTCGCCGTCGAGCTGGCCGATCGCCGGGTAGGCGCTGGCGCCCTTGAGGGTGGGCGCGAGGTCGGCGGTGAAGGTGCCGTCGCCGTGGCCCCGCGCGACCCAGCCGGCGATCAGCTCGGCGTCGTCGAGGCCCATGACGAGGAGGTCGTCGTGGCCGTCGCCGTCGAAGTCGGCGACCTCGAGCGAGTAGGGCTCGATCGCGGGGCTGAGGGCGTCGCCGCCGAGGCCGTCGGTCGGATCTTCGGTCGGATCGCCGGTCGGATCGCCGGTCGGGTCGAGGCTGGTGAGGCCGCCGGTGCCGTCGCTGCCGGGGCTGGGGTCGCCGCCCGGGCCGGCGCTGGTGAAGCCCTCGGTCCCGGCGCTGCCGGCGTCGCCGTCGCTGTCGCCGTCGGTCTCGCCGAGCGGACGATCGGTGCAGGCGACGAGCAGCGTCAGCGCGGACGCCAGGTGGGCCCTCATTGGACAACGCTGCCACGGGGGCGCGGTCGCGGCAAGCGCCGCCCGGGCAGTCCGGCGCGCGATCGCGCGGAGCCCGCGGCCCGCGCTTGCAGGCGGGCGAGCGGCGCGGTAGGTGTGGGGCGAGGCCGCTCCTTCGGCTGGCCTATCGGACATGCACGAAAAGCCAGGTACACAGTGCGCGGGGGGCGGGATCCTGGGCCACGTCGGGGACACGCCGTTGGTGCCGCTGCGCCGGCTGGCCGCGGGGCTGGCGACGCCGGTGCTGGTGAAGTGCGAGCACCTGAACCCGGGCGGGAGCGTGAAGGACCGCATCGCAGTGGCGATCGCGGACGACGCGGAGGCGCGCGGGCTGCTGCGGCCGGGGATGACGATCGTCGAGGCGACCGCCGGCAACACGGGGGTGGGGCTGGCGCTGGTGGCGGCGGCCCGGGGCTACCGGCTGGTGTGCGTGCTGCCGGAGAAGATGTCGGCCGACAAGCGGGCGGCCCTGGCGACTCTCGGGGCGGAGGTGATCGTGACGCCGAACGCTGCGCCGTCGCACCCGGACAACTTCCGCCGGGTAGCCGAGCGCCTGGCCGGCGAGCGCGGGTGGTTCCTCGCCGATCAGTTCAACAACCCGGCCAACGTCGAGGCCCACGTGCGCACGACTGCGGCGGAGATCCTGGCCCAGACGGGCGGGGTGATCGGGGCGTTCGTGGCCGGGGCGGGCACGGGCGGGACGATCACGGGGGTCGGTCGGGTGCTCAAAAGGGCATGTCCGAAGGTGCAGGTGGTGCTGGCCGATCCGGTCGGCTCGGGGCTGGCGCAGTGGGTGGAGTCGGGGACGCTCGGGCCCGACGGGGCGTACGCGGTCGAGGGCATCGGCGCGAGCGAGCCGCCGGGCAACCTCGATCGCTCGGTGATCGACGCGGCGGAGCGAGTGTCCGACGCGGAGAGTTTCAAGATGGCGCGGCGGCTGATCGCGGAGGAAGGGCTGCTGGTCGGCGGGTCGGCGGGGACGAACGTGGCCGCCGCCCTGCGCTTGGCGGCCCGCGGGGGGCTCGAGGGGCCGGTGGTGACGGTGCTGCCCGACAGCTGGGACCGCTACCGCAGCAAGCCGTGGATGCAGCCCGGGAGCGGGTGAGCCGGCCGGGGCGTGCCGGTCGCTTCGTGAGGGTCACGGCGCAATGGCAACAGTTGCCCAGGAGCGCTCGATGGGTGCGAGCGGTCGGACGATCATGATCGGAGTCGGACGCGCCGGTCAATCGTCGTAGACGAACGGAATGTCGAGGCCGCCGAAGCGCTCGCCGGTGTTGGGGTCGACGAGCTCGAACATCAGGTTGATGTGGCGGACGTCCTCGAGCTCCTCGAAGTAGAGGAAGCCGGTGATCCGCCCGCCGGGGCTCAGGACGCCCTCGGGCAGGGCTCGCTGCAGCAGCTCGCCGTCGGGCAAGGGGAAGTGCTGACAGGAGGTGTAACAATTGCCGTAGTAGTCGGCGCGGAAGGGGAAGCTGCCGCCCCACACGGACAGGGCGGGGTACCACGGCGAGAGATAGGGGGCGAGGCCGAAGCCCATCGGCGGATAGACGAGGTCGACGGGGCCGTAGGCGACGCCGGTGACGATGACGGGCGGCAAGGCGGCGAACCGCACGCCCGCAGGGGTGACGAGGGCGAAGTGCTCGTAGCGCAGCTCGAGCGACCGCCCGCTGCGATTGGTGAGGGTGACGAGGACGGGGGTGACGAGCTCGTCGAGCTCGGGCGGATGGCCGCGCCAGGCGTCGCTGACAGCGACGAGCTCGATGCCCGCCTGCTCGTCGACGGCCGAGGAGGCGATTCCAGGGACCCGCCTCGACTCGGGGGCAGGTTCGAGGTTGCCCGCGCAGCCGAGCAGCGCGGCGCCAGCGAAGAACCATCGACGGACAGTCGCGACGTTGTGCTGCAGCATGGGGTCGTGCTCGCCCCAATCGTTGAGCGGTTCGCCCCCGCGGCCACGCGGCGCACGAGGCCCCGGCGGACGCAGGCGCCGCGACGTCGCAGATAGCGACACGGCGAGCCGCGGCGCGAGCGCAACGTCGCGAACTCGTCACGATCGCGGCCGCGCCGGCGAGGATGTGCGGGGCCGGCGATCGCCTCCGACGGGGCGGACGCGCCCTCCGGACCGCTTGCTCGCCCCCGCGCCGGTGCTATCCGACCAGGTTGCGCGCGAGGGCTACGCGCGAGCAGGCGAGCAGAGGAGACCTCGATGAAGACGACCAAGCAGCTCCCGGTGCACGAGTGGAAGACGTACTTCGACGCGTTCTCGCGCAAGCACCTGCGACCGGACGCGGCGGGGATCGTGACGATCCAGGCGGTGTCGCAGCGGATCGGCGACCAGGTGCTCGCCGAGAACGCGCGCCTGCTCGGCATCAGCTACGACCCCCACGGGAAGACGCTCGAGGTGCAGCTCGAGGGCGCGGACCACCTGGTGTTCCGACCGGCGGAGGTCTGGGTGCTCGAGGGCGATCGCGAGGACGTGATCGCGACGATCGAGCTGGTCCGCCAGGACGGGATCAAGGAGATCTTGCACGTGCAAGGCGGGGGGCCGATCGAGCGGGTGCGCGCGGCCGGAGGCTTCCGGTGACGCCAGAGACGAATCGGCGGATGGCCGGCGGGGCGCTGGCGGTGTCGGCGTTCAGCATCGCGTTGGCGCTGTTCGCGTACTGGCGCGCGGGCGGCAAGCAGGAGGCCGAGACTGCGCACGCGGAGATCCGGGCGACGGTCGATTCGCTGCGCGAGAAGCAGACGGAGCTGGTGGAGCACACGCGCGGGTCGCTCGACGCGGCGTTCCAGAACAGCCGCGATCGCCTGACGCGGGTGCGCGAGCTGCTGCGGATCGAGAAGGACCGCGCGGAGGCGGAGCTGAAGCACCAGCTCGACCGGGCGGAGGGCGACGTGAACCGGCTGGTCGCGTCGGTCGAGCTGGAGGCGCGGAAGATCCGCGACTCGACGATCGGCAGCGCCGAACAGGCCGAGCGGGCGCTGTCGCAGCGGGTGCGGACCATCGAGGGCCGCGTGGCCCTGCTGCGCGCGAAGTACAAGGCGCGCCGCGCCGAGGTGCTGGCGGACGGGCAAGAGTACGAGGAGGCGTTGCGCGCGCTGGTGGAGGCGACCGACCTGCTGGACCAGGCGCAGGAGCGTCTGCCCCGCGAGTACGACCAGACTGTCGGCTCCCTGCGAGTGGCGATGCACGAGGCGCTGGCGTCGGTGCAAGGCCGGGCGGTCGACATTCGCGAGCGCATCGACGAGGTGCTGCGCCAGACGAATTCGCTGGTGCGCACGCTCGAGAACGACGAGGCCTCGGCGGCCGGATCGGTGGTACCGCCGCCGGGCCACCCTGCGTCGTGAGAGCGAGATGTCCTCGGGGACAGCAGCGGCACGCCGCTGTGAGATGTCCTCGGGGACAGCAGCGGTGCGGTGCGTCGCGCTCGCCGCCTCACTGGAAGCGGACGAACACGCCGAAGCGCCAGACGAAGCCGCGGATGGCGAGGTCGCCGAGGTCGCTGGTGTGGGTCGGGAGCGGGTCGTCGTAGACGGAGAGCTCGGGACGGACCTTGATCTTGCTGCGGAAGGTGTAGCCGGCGGCCAGCTCGAAGCCGGCGGTGGCCCGCGCCGCGCCGCGCCGCGGCAACCACTTCTTCGGCAAGTACAGCGAGACGCCGGCCTGGGCGTCGGCCATGGCGGTGACGGCCTGCTGGTAGCCGCTGTTGTAGGTGCTGGTCCACGACGACAGCGACAGCGCGGTGAAGCTGGGGCCGCCGCCGACGTGGGCGAACACGTCGAAGCCCTCGCGCACGACCGCAGCGAGGCGGAAAAAGACCAGCGGCTCGCGCACGGTGAGGTCGGCGTCGAAGCTGCCGTAGAGGTAGTTGTAGGCGGCGAAGCGGCGGAAGCTGGCGCCGCCGCCGAGGAAGATGCGGCCGTCGGCGAGGCGGAAGTCGCCGCGGATGGTGCCGCCGGCGTGGAAGGCGGAGCGGTTGTAGTCGAAGGCGCGCCAGGCGGGGTCGAAGTTGACCGTGGTGCCGATGTCGCCGACGAGGTCGACGCGCCAGCGGATCGGTCTCTCGGGCCAGGTGCGCTTGCGGCTCGGCGGCGGGGTCGGCGGGCCGGCGCTGGGCGGCGGCGACGGCTGGGTGACGGCCGGCGGGGCGTCTTGCGTGGGCGGAGCGACGGGCACCGGCATGGGCATCGGCGCGGGCGTGGGCGTGGCGCTCGCGGGCGGCGGATCGGTCGCAGCCGGGCTCCACGCCTCGACGGCGGTGGGCGCTTCGGCCTCGACTGCGCCGCGATCGGCGGCAGCAGGAGCGGCGAATACGAGGGCGAGGATAAGCATGGAGGACGGCATGTCTCACTCCTGATCGAGCACGCCCTGCAGCAGGAAGCCCCAGTGCACGTGGCTGGTGGATCGCGACGGGTCGGCCGGATCGACGATCGTGAGGTGGCCGGCGGGATCGTCGTGGGTGACGACGATCCGGTCGGGGCCGGGCAAGTAATGGAAGTGGCCGATGAGGTCGTCGAGCAGCATCGACTCGGGGTTCAAGGTCTGGAGGTCGACCGTGCTGACCCACGACTGGCCGGAGGTGCCGAGCAGCAGGCGATCGCCGACGAGGGCGCTGCCCCGGGGGTCGTAGGGGACCTGCGAGGACAGCGGGGTGACCTGCTCCTCGGGGAAGTCGACGACGTAGAGCTTGTTGCCGCTGCCGATCAGGACGCGGTCGTTGTCGAGGACGACCAGCTCGTCGATGCCTGTCTCGATCTTG
The DNA here is from genome assembly GCF_026626745.1 of Nannocystis sp. RBIL2. GTDB lineage: Bacteria > Myxococcota_A > Polyangia > Nannocystales > Nannocystaceae > Nannocystis. The sequence goes on along the minus strand of NZ_JAPNJW010000001.1, from coordinate 131,537 downwards.
AGGTGCTTGGGCTTGCGGCCGAGGCTGTCCTCGATGCCGCCGAGGTCGAGGGTGCTGATCTGGGTGCCGTTGCGAGCCCAGGCGACGACCTGCTTGCCACCGTCGACGTCGCGCAGGAACAGCCGCTGGGCGGCGCTGCCGAGCGGGACGACGAAGCCGCCCTGGGTGCGGATGTCGGTGAACACGAGGGCGCCGGCGGCGGCGTCGACTGTGATGAGGTAGGGGACGCTGGCGCTGTCGTAGAAGATGAAGTCGCTGCTGGTCTGACCGACGGGGATCAGGCTGATCTGGGCGGTGAAGCCGCTGCCGTCGCCCTCGTCGATGAGGGTGAGCATGCCGACCTCGCTGCCCTGGGCCGACAGGACGAACAGGGCCGGGTCGACGAACAGGCCGTTGCCGGGCCGCAGGAGGGTGGTGCGCGGCGAGAAGCCGATGTCGCTGCCGAGCGGGACTGCGACCTGGTCGAGCGCGGGATCGTCGAGGTCCATCAACACGACCTCGCTGTCGGCGAGGAAGGCGGCGATGTCGTGGGCGACGCCGCCGATGATGATCGGGGTCTGCTCGCCCTCGACGATCTGGCCGGGGAACTCGACGGACTTCAAGGTGCCGCCGAAGCCGTTGAGGGTGACGTTCTCGACGCCCTTGCCCTCGAGGTCGACGATGGCGATCTGGTTGGCGTTGTGGAGCTGCTCGGAGCTGCCGTCGCCGCCGAAGTAGAGGATGGCGCGCCGGTGATCGGGGCTCAGGGCGGCGGCGGTGAACGGGGCCTGCACGTCGTAGACGACCGGGTCGCCCTTGCCGTCGGCGGGGAAGCGGTAGAGCTGCTCGTCGATGTCCTCCTCCTTGGCGCTGGCGGGGATCGTCAGGGCGAGGACGGAGTCCTGATCGCGGGTGGCGGCGCTCCAGGCGACGACGGTGTGCTCGTCGCCGACGGCGGCGCGCCGGGTGGTGACGCTCTCGCCCTTGGGCAGGACGAACACGACCTCGTCGCGCGCCGGGTCGACCCATACCAGGCCGTCACGGGTGGTGACCGGCGGGAGCAGGTCGAAGCTGCCCTCGTAGGGGTCGGGCGGCGCGCAGGCGCCGGCGAGCAGCGCGAGGGTGAGACAAGAGCGTAAGCGAAGCGGTGGTTGCATGATCAATCCTTCACCGAATCATTGAGGACATAGCCGGTGACGGTCTGGACGGCGCCCTTGGGGTCGACGAACGTGATCCGCCCGGTGGGGTGCTGCTGCGAGACGAAGATCTTGTCGGTGGGGTCGACGTAGCCGGCGCCCTCGGGCGGCGAACCGAGCAGCAGCGGCTCGACGATGAAGTTGCCGAGGTCGACGAGGTCGACCTTGCGCACGCCGATGCCGTCGTCGCGCAGCAGCACCGCCGCGCGCCCGCCGTCAGGGGTGAAGAGGATCGGGCCGGGCTCCGCCTCGGTGTTCTGCCGCTTGAGCAGCGGGAAGGCCGGGGTGAGGTCGAACAGGCTGTAGGACCAGCGGTTGTCGGTGAGCACCGGGTGGCCGTCGTGGACGAGGATGGCGTTGCGGCTGTCGGGGGCGATGCCGACGCTGATGATCGGGACCTCGACGAAGAGGGTGACGAGGTCCCAGCCGTCGCCGTCGCGCCGCGCGAGGGTGATCCGCTGGCGCGGGTCGGCCTGCGGCGGGCCGTCGTCGCCGGTGGTGCCGCTGGTGGTGCTGCTGGTGCCGGTGGTCGAGTCGTCGCTGGTGCCGCTGGTGGTCGAGTCGTCGCCGGTGGTCGAGGAGGACGAGGACGAGGAGAGGTAGACGCCGTGGTCGTCGTACAGCGGGAGGTCGGAGGCCGGCGCCTGGGTGAGCGCGAACGGATTGACGGTGGTGTAGAGCAGCATGGTGTCGCCGTCGGGGGCGACGCTGGCGAGGCCGACGTACTCGCCGGGGACGTCGTGGACCTCGAACTCGCCGGGGCCGAGCGGGAGCGGGACCTCGAGGAAGCGGCTGCCGCCGGGGGCCGGGAGGGTGAGGACGGCGAACTCGCCGGAGCTCGAGACGTCGAGGTCGGTGGGGACGCCGGGGAGGTCGAGGACGGTGAGCTCGCCGCCGGGGAGCTGGGTGACCGCGAGCCACGGCTCGCCGTCGACGCGCGCGAGGGCGATGCCGAGGCCGGCGACGATCTGGACCTCGAGGGTGGCAGGGTCGATGCCGGGATCCTGGACGACGGGCAAGAGCGGCGGCTTGCCGACGGCGCCGAGAGTGGCGAACGGGATGACGTTGACGCCGGCGGCGGTGATGACGTACGCGGTGCTGTCGTCGGGCGCGAACACGATCTCGCGCGGGTGGGCGCCGACGGTCATCTCGTAGGCGGTGCCGGCGGCGACGTCGAGGACGGAGAGCTCCTGGTCGCTGCCGGCGCCGAGCTGCTCGGGGCCGTCGACGTCGTGGTAGACGAACACGAAGTTGCCGCCCGGCGAGACCGCGAGGTTGTTGGCGCCGGGGGTGACCTTGTGAATGGCGACGGTGGTGGCGCCGGCCTCGCTGGTGCGCAGGACTGCGACGTCGTTGCTGCCCTGATCGAGGACGACGACGCTGCCGGCGTCGCCTGCTTGCCCGGGGATCGGCTCGACGACGGTCGGTCCCTGGCCGACCTCGACGACGTCGATGACGAGGTTGGAGGTGTCGATGACGGCCACCGAGTCGGTGGTCTGACTGGCGCTGTAGACGTACTTGCCGCTGGCCTTGGGGACGCGGAAGTCGCCCTCGTCCTCGGTCTCGGGCGGCGGAGCGCCGGTGGTCGGCGCGCCGTCGGTGCCGCCGGTGCCTTCCGTGCCGCCGTTGCCGGTGAGGCCGCTGCCGTAGCTGTCGGTCATGTAGCCGCTACCGTAGGCGCCGTCGTTGCCGCAGGCGACGAGGAGACTGAGACAGATGGGCCACATCGAGACGGGGTGCCGGGGCATCGGGCGAATCTCCATAAGAGGGGTCAAGGCTGCGCGCGGGTTCACGGGCCTGCGCCGGCCGCTCGAGGGGGAAGTAACCGGGGGCCGCAGAAAAATTGCGGGCGGCGAAAATCTCGCGCGCACGCGCCGGCGCGCCCGCCGGCGAGCCAGCGGGCGCGGGCGCTCCTGTCAGTCCTTGACCGAGTCGTTGAGGACGTAGCCGGTGACGGTCTGGATGTCGCCGTCGGGGCCGATGAAGGTGATCCGGCCGGTGGGGTGGGCCTGCGAGACGAACACCTTCTGCGTCGGGTCGACGTAGCCGGCGCCCTCGGGCGGTGAGCCGAGCAGCAGCGGCTTGACGATGAAGTTGTCGAGGTTGACGAGGTCGACCTTGCGCACCTCGGCGAGGTCGTCGCGCAGCAGGACGGCGGCGCGGTCGCCCTCGGGGGTGAAGAGGATCGGGCCCGGCGGGGCGAGGGTGCTCTGGCGCTTGAGCAGCGGGAAGGCGGGGGTGAGGTCGAACAGGCTGTACGACCAGGCGGCGGCGGAGGCGGCCGGATCGACGTCGTGGACGAGGATCGCGCTGCGGCTGTCGGGCGCGAGGCCGACGCTGACCAGCGGGACCTCGACGAACAGGGTGACGAGGTCCCAGGTGTCGCCGTCGCGCCGGGCGAGGGTGATCCGCTGGCGCGGGTCGGGCTGCGCGCCGCCGTCGTCCTGGAACGGATCGACGGTGGTGTAGAGCAGCATGGTGTCGCCGTCGGCGGCGACGCTGGCGAGGCCGACGTACTCGCCCGGGACGTCGTGCTGCGCGAACATGCCGGGGCCGAGCGGGAGCGGGACCTCGAGGACGGCGCTGCCGCCGGGGCCCGGGAGGGTGAGGACGGCGAAGTCGCCGGCGGGGGCGACGTCGAGGTCGGTGGGCACGCCGGGGAGGTCGAGGACGGTGAGCTCGCCGCCCGGGAGCTGGGTGATCGCCAGCCACGGCTCGCCGTCGACGCGCGCGAGGGCGAGGCGCTCGGCGGCGACGATCTGGACCTCGACCCGCGCCGGATCGACGCCGGGATCCTTGACGACGGGCAAGAGCGGCGGCTTGCCGACGTCGCCGAGCGCGGCGAACGAGATGACGTTGACGCCGGCGGCGGTGACGATCCACGCGGTGCTCTCGTCGGGAGCGAACACGACGTCGCGCGGGTGGGCGCCGACGGTCATGCGGTGGGTGACGCCGGCGGCGAGGTCGAGGACGGACAGCTCCTGGTCGCTGCCGGGGCCCTGCTGCTCGGGGCCGTCGACGTCGTGGTAGACGAACACGTAGTTGCCGCCGGGGCTGACCGCGAGGTTGTTGGCGCCGGGGGTGACCTTGTGGATCTCGACGGTGGTGGCGCCGGCCTCGCTGGTGCGCAGGACGGCGACGTCGTTGCTGCCCTGATCGAGGACGACGACGCTGCCGGCGTCGCCCGGCTGGCCGGGGATCGGCTCGACGACGGTCGGACCCTGGCCGACCTCGACGACGTCGATGACGAGGTTGGAGGTGTCGATGACCGCGACCGAATCGGTCGACTCGCTGGCGCTGTAGACGTACTTGCCGCTGGCCCGCGGGACGCGAAAATCACCGTCGTCCTCGGTCTCGGGCGGGGGCGGCTCGCCGGCGCCGGTGCCGTCGGTCGTGCCGATGCCGTTGCTGTCGCCGGTGTCCCAGCCGTCGGTGGCGCTGCCGTCGAAGTCTCCGCCGGCGAGCTCCATGGAGCTGCAGGCGGCCAGGCAGGGGGCGAGACACAGGGCCAGCGTCCACGCGGATCGCAGAGGCTTCATAAGCAGCTCCAGTCAGGTCAAGGCAAGGAAAAGGAAAGGAGCCTCGATGCTAGCCCGGGGTCCAGAGGGCAGCAAGAGGGGCCGCCAGGACGCCCGGGACGGGCGCGGAACAGCGAGCGGCCGCAGCGGGGCCGGGGCTTGCGCCATGAGCGGGCGGGCGGGCGTCCTCGCGGACGGGGCCGGGCATCGGGTCGGCGGGAGGGCGCCGCTGCTCCCACCCGCCGCGAGGCGGACTCGCTCGCGCCGGGGCGCTGCCGCTGGCCTGTCTTCACGGGCATGTCTCAGAGGACATAAAGCAAGGGGCATGTCTTCGGCGACATGCCCATTCAGGCAGGTGCGAAGCGAGGCGCGAGCTCAGTGCTCGGCGAGGACGATCACGCGGTCGCCGGCGGCGAGGCGGATCCGCTCCGACTTGCGCGGGTTGAGGACGACGCCGTAGGCCTTCTCGGAGTCGTGGGCGCGGGCGGCGAGGCGGTAGCCGAGGGCGATCTCGCCGCGCCGGGCGGCGGCCTCGACGACGGTGTAGAAGTCGATGTCGCTGCCGGGCTGGACGTAGTCGCGGGCCGGCTTGAGGTAGATCTCGTGGCCCTCGGGCGACAGCAGGTCGTCGAGCACCGCGGCGATCCGCCGGTTCTCGCTGACCTGCGAGACGACCAGAGAGACGAGGGTGTTGCTGATGATGAAGTCGTCGGCCTCGGTGACCGCGGCGAGGTCGCGGTTCTGGCCGTCGAGCATCTCGCTGGTGATCGGCACCGACTTGCCCTGGCGGCGCAAAATGTCGCGCAGGTGCAGGAGGGTGATCATGGTCCGCGAGTCGGTCATCTCCTGCGTGCGACCCTCGGTCTCGGCGAGCACGAGGATGTTGTCGAAGGCGGCGACGTCGAGGCCGTCGAGGACCGCGCGGTCGGTGACGTCGCCGACGCGCACCTGCACTGCGGTGTGCTTGAGCTCGTCGCCGCCGAGGCGGGCCGCGAGGTGCCGGGCCTCGCCGACGACGAGGATGGTCGAGCCGGGGGCGACGTAGGCGTCGAGCTCGCGCAGGACCAGCGGCAGGAGCTGGCTCTCGCCGAGCACGAGGGTCCGCTCCGGCTTCGGCGCGGCGTGCGGGTGCAGCGGCGCGAGGGCGGCGTCGGCGACGGCGGTCGGTCGGCCGTTGGCGATCACCGTGTCGTCGTCGCGGCTGATGGCGATGACCTGATCGCCGGACTCGAACCGGCGGTCGAACGGCGGCGGCATGAGCCGCTCGCCCGCGGCGGTGTAGATGCCGACCAGCGCGCTGTCCTCGTAGGCGAACAGGGCCTCGCGGAAGGTCTTGCCGGCCAGCTGCGGCTGGGCCTGGATGTAGAGCTCGGCGCCGCTGAAGGAGAGCAGCTCGGTGTAGACGACCGAGAGCCCCGACTGCCGCCCGGTCTGCACGAGCACGCGGCTGATCAGCGGCGGGGTGAGGATGAGGCCGGCGGCGTCGCCCACGACCATGCGCGCGACCGAGAGGGTCTTGTCGCTCTTGATCTCGGCGACCACGTGCGGCTGCTTGCCGGCCTTGTCGCCGGCCTTGGCGACCGCGAGCAAGGTCTTGAGGACGACGGTGTCGGCCTCGGGCCCGTCGGGCGACATGACGATGACGGAGCGCGCCTCGCCGAGGTTGACGAGGTCGAGGTCGCGCCGCACGAGCGGGCTGCCGGTGCGCGTGACGACCCGCATGGGCACGTCGCCGAGGACGCTGCGCAGCTCGTCGTCCATGGCGACCTTGTCGTGCTCGGCGAGGATGACGACGGAGGCGCCCGGGCGGTTGGCGTTGGCCTCGGCGAGCTCGGCGAGGAGGGCGTGGATCTTGCCGGTCCAGCCGAGGATGACGGTGTGGTCGCGCTCGATGACGACGCTCCGACCCTTGCGCAGGCGCTCGAGGATCTCGCCGAAGCCGCCGGTCAGGACGCCGATCAGGGCCGAGAACACGAAGATGCCGCCGAACGAGACGGCGAGCATGATGAAGAGGAAGGTCCAGGAGCCGGCGTCGCTGCCGACGGCGCCGGGATCGATGGCGTGCATCAGGCCGAGCCACACGAGCCGCCCGAACGAGACCGGCTCGCCGTCGCCGCCCTGGGGGCTCAGACCGGTGAGGGTGAGCAGGGTCGAGGTGACGAGGATCAGGACGAGGGTGACGATCGCCAGCATGGCGATCTGCGAGCCGACCCCGCGCGCCATGGCGTTGTCGAATCGATAGCGCAGCCTCTGCTTCAACGTCGGGGACGGCACGGTCGCGGCGCGTTCTATCACAATGGCCAGGGCCCGCCGCGGCGATAATTCCTGTCCGCGACGACAGCTGGCGCGCTCGTACGTGACACCGGTGCAAACGCGGCGAGCCGCGACGAGCTCGACCGTGTACCTGCACGCATGAGGGCGGACGCGAGGGTCCACCAAGGCAGAGTTCCGCGGGGCGAGCTCGCAAGGGGCCGCGACGACCCGGGTCGCTCAGGGCGGCGCGTCCCCGGCGGCGGTGGCCCGCGCCGGCCGGCCGTGCCGCGTGCCCCACTCGGCGAGCGCGTGGACGGCGGCGTTGAGCGCGGCGCCGGCGGGCGTCAGCGAGTACTCGACGCGCGGCGGGACCTCGGCGTGAGCCTCGCGATGCACGACGCAGTCGGCCTCGAGCTGGCGCAGCTGCTCGAACAGGATCTTCTCGCTGATGCCCGGCACCAGCCGCCGCAGCTCGCCGAAGCGGAGCGGACGCGCGTGCAGCTGCCACACGATCGTCGGCTTCCACTTGCCGCCGATGATGTCGAGGGCCGCTCCGAGCCCGCAAGTGTCGCCCTGGGTGGTCTTTGTCATGAGAGCCTCTCGTCTCGGCGATCCGTGATTCGCAGGACCCCTTACGTAATTGTAAGTACTTGTCGCGGCCGATCGCGGCGCGCATGTTGTCGACGTCGCGGCGAGCGCGACGAAAGGATGGACATGGGCGATACGACGATTCTCGGTTCGGGTGAGATGGGCGCCGCGCTGGCGCGGGCGCTGCTGCGCGGCGGCGCCACGGTGACGGTCTGGAACCGCACGCCGGCCAAGGCCGAGGCGCTGGTGCGCGAGGGGGCGTCGCTCGCGGCGAGCGCGGCGGCAGCGGTGGCGGCGAGCCCGATCGTCATCGTCTGCGTGTCGAACTATGCGGCGACGCGGGAGGTCCTGCAAACCCCGGCGGTCACTGCGGCGCTGGCGGGCCGGGTGCTGGTCCAGCTCAGCACCGGGACGCCGAAGGAGGCGCGCGAGCTGGGCGCGTGGGCCCGGGCGCACGGGGCTGATTACGTCGACGGGGCGATCCTGGCGTGGCCGCGACAGATCGGCGAGGCGTCGGCGGTCATCCTGGTGTCCGGCGCAGAGTCGGCGCTGGCACGCGCAGACGGGGTCTTGCGCCGCCTCGCGGGCGGCCTGACGCCGATGGGCCCGGAGCTCGGCTCGTCGGCGGCGCTGTTCGCCGCGGTGCTGGCGTACCTGGCGATGCGCTGGATCGGCATCTGCCACGGGGCCCGGATCTGCGAGGCCGAGGGCCTCGGCGTGACGGGCTTCGGCGAGGTGCTGGCGGGCCTGGCCGGCGCGCTCGCGGAGGACGCGAGGCACATGGGCGCGGTGATCGCCAGCGGCAGGTTCGAGCGCCCGGAGAGCACTCTGGCGACGGCGGGCGGAGACGTCGAGCGGCTGGTGCAGCACGCGGCGGAGGCCGGGATCGCGGACGAGGTGCCGCGCTTCGCGGCGGGGCTGTTCCGCCGGGCGATCGCGGCCGGCCACGGCGCGGAGGAGCACGCGGCGCTGATCAAGGTGCTGCGAGCGGCCGGCTGAGCGGCGATTCGCGCGAAGGGTCGGCGCGCGGTGAAGTATGATGGATGTACTTTGGGACATGTGATGCGAGTGCGTCGCGTGCGGTTCGGCGCTCGCGGGCGCGGGCGAGAATGCTCGCGGTGTTCGCAGCCCCCGGGCGAGCGCCGTGCGTCAACATACGGATTTCATCGCAATTGGGCGAGGGCCGCCAATCACTGGTGTTTTAATCGGAGCGAGCCGCGGCGCGCGAACACGTGCGCCGGGGTGGATTCGCGGCCGATTTCCAGAGGAACATCGTATGCGCAATCCGACCCGTCCATCGATCTCCCTGCCGTGCGCCGCTGCGCTCGCGGTGTCCGGCCTGTTCGCCCTCGCGCCCGCCGACGCGGCCGCGGCGGGCAAAACGGTCCGGGTCCACGTGCAGGCACCGGTCGACTTCCACAACCCGATGGCGACGCGCCTCGAAGGGATCGAGCAGTACGGTCAGGTGCTGTTCTGGCAGGACTTCGAGATCCCCTACGACCAGCTCGAGAAGCTGATAAGCGAGAAGCTCGACGAGATGGTGCCGAACAAGATCGGCGACACGATCGTATGCACGGACCCATGCCCCGACGTGACGTACAGCGTCCGGATCAAGCCGACCTTCAAGTTCACGAAGAAGAACCAGCCGGTGGTGACGAAGATCGGGCCGTCGGGCGACGCGCGGGTCAAGGTCGAGCTGAGCGCGCAGGCGAAGGTGTCGGTCCACGCCGACGTCCACGCGGAGACGTGGATCGACAGCGTCGACGTGCCGGTCGACGTGTTCGTGGTCATCGGCGTCAAGGCGTCGGTCGAGGTCGGGCTGTGGCCGAAGATCGATCCGAAGCCGGTCTCGCTCGAGTTCACGCTCGACGACAAGAACATCGACCTCGAGCTCAACGGCAAGGCCGTGGGCCTGGGCATGAAGTGGGGCACGATCATCGGCCTGTCGCCGGTGGGGCTGTTGGTCGGCGGGCCGATCCTCGGGCCGATCCTGGCGATCCTCGGCGACGAGGCGGCCGATTATGCCGAGCAGAAGGTCAGCCAGATCTTCTACGACCGCACCGAGAAGCTGTTCGCCGAGGCGACGCGCGGGCTCGAGGACATGGTCAACGATTACATCGAGCCGTACGTGAAGCAGGTCAACGACATCAAGGACAAGCTGCTGAACAAGCCGATCAAGGGCCCGAACAAGACGGTCGGGCAGCTGCTCGGGCAGCTCGGGGCGTCGCTCGAGCTGCACACCGTGGCGCCCGACGGGGGCTTCGCGGCGTCGGCGTTGGTGCGCATGACCGGCGCGCCGGCGGGCGGGAAAATTTACGGGTCGGTGCGTATGCCCAAGAAGGTGTGCGAGTACGCGAAGGTCAGCGGCGGGCCGCTGAAGGGCGCGACGATCCCGCTCGGGCTGGTGGACGCGAACCAGGATCTGCAGGCGAAGGTCGGGCAGGCGTGTACGGCGGTGCTCGGGGCCGACGGCATCGGCCGGCAGGTGTACCTCGGCGCGAACCCCCGCACCGTGCTAGGGGCGACTGCGCAGAGCCTGCCGTCGTGGAAGTCGTCGGGGTCGCTGACGTGGAAGGGCAACCTGGTGGCGGAGGCGGACTGGTACGCGTGCAAGTTCGAGATCGGCGGGCTGCCCAACGCGGCGGTGGTCGAGCTCGAGACGGGCGGCGCGGTGGCGGCCCGCCACGTGGCGGCGAAGGAGCGCTTCTTCGAGATCACGGCGGCGGGCAAGAGCCTGGTGTTCGACGCGGGCCTCAGCCCGGAGCCGGTCGAGGGCGGCAACGGGCAGGTGATCTTCGGCGGCGCCGGCAAGTGCAGCGCGGGCGGCGGCGGAAAGGGGGCCGCGCCGAACAAGCTCAAGGAGCTGAAGGATCTGCTCGACCCCGCGAAGTGCCCGCAATGCGGGATCGTCCGCAAGCCCGGGTCGGAGCACGTCATCGAGATCACGAACGGCGACGCGTTCGCCAAGACGAACTTGGGCAAGGACCTGGTCCAGAAGGTCAACGCGGCCAAGCTGAACCCGAGCCAGGCAGCGCCGAGCGTGAAGCCGGGGGCCGTGAAGCCAGGCATGCAGCGGTGAGACCGGCGCGCGCGCGACCGCACCGGTCGCGCGCGTGAGCGGCTGCGACGATTCTGCTGCGGCTCGGGGTGGGCGCTGCGACGATTCCGCGGTCGTCGCGGGCGACTCGGGGCATCGCGTATCCGCTCGCGCGGGCGCGGCGATGCGCCATCGGGCGCGGTGCGTGCGCAGGTGGGTCCATGGGTCCGACATGGCCTGTCTGAAGGGCCATGTGCTGCCATTCACGACGGCGCGGGCGGCGAGCGAGCGGCGGGGGTGATCGGGGTCGCATTCGCGGCGGCGCCGCCGGGCCACGGTCTGGAGATGCGAATGGACGCAGCTCCAGGGACGATGGCGCGGGCGACCGCGGGGATCGAGGCGGTCGAGGTCAAGCAGACGGTGGCGGCGCACGCTCACGCGCGCGCGCTGGCGGTGCTGGGGCTGCAGCCGCAGGCGGCGCTGTGGCGGCGCCTGTTCTTCTACGACACGCCCGGGCTCGACCTGCACGCCGGCGGGGTGGTGCTGCGGGCGCGCGCGACGGTGGGCGAACCGGACGACTCGACGGTGAAGATCCGCCCGGTCGACCCGAGCCGCGTCGAGCGCTGGCGCGGGGTGCCGGGCTTCAAGCTCGAGGCCGACATCGTCGGCGCGGCGGTGATCCGCTCGGCGTCGTTCACGAGCCGGCAAGGAGGCGCGGAGATCGACGCGGTGGCCCGCGGGGAGCGCTCGATCGCCAAGCTGTTCTCGCAGGCGCAGGAGGCGTTCCTGCGCGCGCTGGCGCCGAAGCCGGTCGAGCTGGGGGAGCTGTTGCCGCTCGGGCCGGTCCACGTGCGCCGCTGGCAGGTGCGCCACGCGGGGCTGCCCCATCGCGTGTGCGCGGAGGCGTGGCGCATGCCCGACGGCGGGTCGCTGCTCGAGCTGTCGATCAAGGCCGACCCGGCGGCGGCGGCGGCGGCGTCGGCGGGGTTCTCGGGGTTCCTCGCGGAGCTCGGGATCGCGATCCGTGAGGCGCCGGAGGCGAAGACGCGCACTGCCCTGACGTCTCTGGTGGCGGCGTCGCAGCGCTGAGCGAGTGCGCGCGGTGGGGCGAGTGCTCCGCGAGCGGGCGGCGCGGCTGGCTCGCCTCATGGGCGGCTATCGCTGATCCTGTGGGCGCGCATGGTCGCATCAATGTCCATTGCGACATGTTTTAATGAGAATGTCGCATCGGACATGTCTAAAAGAGCATGTCGTGTGGGGCAGGTCGGAAGCGACCGCGCGTCACGGGGTCTGGGTGAGCGGCGGGCGGCGGGCGTAGGTCGCGGGGTCGAGGGCGTAGCAGCCGGCGAGCACGGGGCCGCCGCGCAGCAGGCTGTCGCGGCTGGCGCGGGCGCTGGCGGCGAAGCGCTCGAGGGCGTCGAGGTCGTCGTCGGCGGCGACGTCGGTGTGCTCGGCGACGAGCTGGAGGAGGAGCGGGAGGCAGTGCGCGCGGCCCCACCAGGCGGCGTTGAGCTCGGTGTGGTCGCGCTCGAGGCTGAGGTCGACGAGGTTGGCGGAGCCGAGGGTGGCCCAGGCGCCGTCGACGATGCACAGCTTGGCGTGGGTGTAGACCTCGCGGTGGCCGTCGTCGTCGGTTCGGGCGAGGGCGGCGAGGGTGAAGCCGGGGTGGCGGGCGAGGCCGGCCAGCTGCGTGAAGGTGGGGCCGTAGCGGTGCTCGTGCTCGCGGCCGTGGCGGGCGAGCTCGGCGACCTCGGCGGCGGCGTGCCAGATGGCCGGCATGGGGTCGGCAGGGACGACCATGACGACGCGGACGCCGCGGCTCAGGGCGGTGTCCAGGGCCTGCAGGACGGCGTGCTGGCCGGGGTGCTGGTTCTCGATGTAGATCGTGCGGCGGGCAGCGGCGATGGCAGCGAGGTAGTGGGCGAGGATGGTGGCCTCGCCGGCCTCGCTGTCGAACGGGCGGGCGCCGACGATCGGGGTGGGGCCGGGGTAGAGGCCCGGCGCGAGGCTGCGGGTGAGCTGGACCTGCACGTCGCCGCACTCGGGCGGCAGGCGCTCGGGCCATGGGAGCGGACCGGCGCGCAGCTCGTCGGGCCACGGCGGGGCGGCGGGATCGGTGCGGGCGAGGTTCCACCGCTGGACGAAGTTGTGCTCGGCGTCGGCGACGACGGGGCCGCGCAACTCGAGGAAGGCGTCGTGCTTGTGCGAGCCGCGTGGATGGCCGGGGTGGGCGAGGGTGGAGTTGCTGAGGACCATGCCGCCGACGAAGGCGATGGCGTCGGGCTCGCCGGCGTCGACGAGGAAGGCCTTCTGGTGGTGACAATGGGCGGGCTCGGTGGAGCTGTCCCAACGGGCAGCCCAGGTGGCGTGGCGGGCGGCGAGGAACTGGCGCTCGGCCGGGCCGCCGAGGAAGACGTGGCGGGTGCTCGAGAACCGCGGGTTGCGCCAGAACAGCACGCGCACGTCGAGGCCGCGCGCGCGACAGCGGTCGAGCAGGTCCCACCAGGCGAGGCCGTCCGGGAAGCAGAAGGCCGGCTCGATGAAGGAGACGACGGCCCACACGCGCGCGCGAGCGGCAGCGACGGCGGCGGCGAGGCGATCGTAAAAGGGGACGCCGTCGATCCAGGGGATCACTCGATTGCCGCCGCGGACGGGGTACGGGCCGTGGCGGTCGGCGATCGCAAGCAGGCCGTCGTCCTCGTGCATGCCTCGGAGAGTGCCCGCGCGCGGCGGGGCTGTCGAGGCGATGGCAGGTCCGCGCGGTTTGCCAGCGCGCATCACCGACGCGCTGATCCGAGCGCGGGCCACAGCCTCGGTCGTGTTTGAAAGGGCATGCTCGAGGAGACATGTTTGATGGAACATGCTGTATCGAGCATGTCCCAAGGGGCTGGCGAATATTTACGCGCAGCGGACGGCGTACTGGTCGAGCGTGCGCTCGAGGTCGCCGAGGTTGACCGGTTTGACGAGGTGACAGTCGCAGCCGGCGGCCTTCGAGCGGGCGCGGTCGGCGTCCTGGCCCCAGCCGGTCAGGGCGATGATGGCGATGTCCTTGCCCCACGGGCGTTCGCGGATCTGGCGGGTGGCGTCGAGGCCGTTGAGGCGCGGCATGCCGACGTCCATGAGGATGACCTGCGGGCGGAAGGCGCCGGCGACCTCGACTGCCTCGACGCCGTCGTGGGCGGTGCGGACGTCGTGGCCGAGCATCTCGAGCATCATCGCCATGGCGCCGGCGCCGTCGTGGTTGTCGTCGACGACGAGGACGCGGCAGGCGGGGCCGTGGGCGAGCTGAGGGACGTCGGCGGGGGCATGCCGGGCCGCTTCGGCGAGCGCCGGGAGGCGGACTGTGAAGGTGCTGCCGCGACCCTCGCCGTCGCTGGCGGCGCTGACGCTGCCGCCGTGCATCTCGACCAGGCCCTTGACGAGGGCGAGGCCGACGCCGAGCCCGCCGGCGCTGCGCTCGAGGGTGCGATCGACCTGGCTGAACATGTCGAAGATCGAGGTCAGAGAGTCGGCCGGGATGCCGGTGCCGTTGTCGGTCACCGTGACGACGACGTCGTCGCCGCGGCGCTCGGCGGCGAGACGGATCCGCCCGCCGGGCGCGGTGTACTTGGCGCTGTTGGTCAGCAGGTTGCTGAACACCTGGGCCAGCCGGGTGAGGTCGGCGTCGAGCCAGACCGGCCCGGGCGGCAAGGCGAGCTGCAGGTCGTGGCCCGCAGCCTCGATCTGCGGCCGCGCGGTCTCGACTGCGCTGCCGAGCACGTCGGCGAGTAGGATCCGCCCGCGCCGCAGCTCGAGCTTGTTGCGGCCGATCCGGCTGACGTCCATGAGGTCGTCGATCAGCCGGACCATGTGCGACAGCTGGCGATCCATCATGTCCTGCGCGCGGGCGACCATGTCGGGGTTGCCGCGGGCGAGGCGGGTGACCTGCAGGCCGGTGCGGATCGGCGCCAGGGGGTTGCGCAGCTCGTGGGCGAGGAGGGCGATGAAGTCGTCCTTCTTGCGGTCGGCGTCGCGGAGCTGCTCGACCAGGCGCTCGCGCTCGGCCTCGGCGTGCCGGCGAGCGCTGATGTCGGTGAAGATGATGGCGACGCGGTCGCCGTCGCCGAGCTTGAAGGCGTAGACGTCGAACCAGCGGTCGCCGAGCGCCCTGGCCTCGTTGATGAACCGCGTCGGCCGGCCGGTGCGCGCGACCTCGCCGTAGAGCTCGAACCAGTGGGCGTCGTGGTCGGGAGCCAGCTCGCGCATGGTCTTGCCGGCGGCGTCGCGCAGGCCGGTGTGCTTCTCGAAGGCGGGGTTGACCTCGAGGAAGCGGTAGTCGACGGCGCGGTCGTCGGCGAACAGGACCTCGATGACGCAGAAGCCCTCGTCGATCGAGGTGAAGAGGGTGCGGTAGCGGGCCTCGCTCGCCCGCAGGGCCTCCTCGGCCTGCACGTGCTCGGTGACGTCGAGGGCGATGCCGTCCCACGCAGTGGAGCCGTCGGCCAGGTAGCGGGGGGCCGAACGGCAGTGCAACCAGCGGAGGTCGTGGCGGCCGCGGATCCGGAACAGACAGTCGAAGCGCTCGCGCTCGCGGAAAGCGGCGGTCTCGACGCGGGTCACGAGGGCGAGGTCTTCGGGGAGGATCCACGCGTAGAGGCCCATCGGGTGGGCCAGGATCTCGTCGGGCCCGACGCCCGAGATGGCCTCGACGCCGCGGCTGACGTAGCTGAAGCGGCGAGCGCCGTCGGGGTGCTCGATGACCTGGTAGATGAAGCCGGACGGCAGGTTGTCGGCGAGCTTGCGCTGGCGCTCCTCGCTGTCGCGCAGGGCGGCCACGGCGTCGCGGCGGGCGGTGATGTCGTAGTTGGCGCCGACGTAGCGGACCGGGCCCCGGCCGTCGGGCGTGGGCATCAGGTCGCCCTTGGCGGCGATCCATCGGTACGTGCCGTCGGAGCGGCGCACGCGGAATTCGGCGTAGCACGAGGCGCGGGCGCGGACGGACCGCTCGGTGTTGCTGCGGACGCCCTCGACGTCGTCGGGGTGCATGAGCGCGAACCACTCGGCGGCGTTCGGGGTCGGGTCGCCGAGCTTCAGGCCCAACATGTCGAAGATGGCCTCGGACCACAGGACCTCGCCGGTCTCGGTGTTCCACTCCCAGGCGCACACGCCGGCGGCCTGCAGGCCCAGGGAGAGGCGCCCGGCCTCGGCTGCGCGCGCGGCCTCGGCGGCGCGGCTGTGGGCCAGCTCCCGCGCGAGGCGGCGGTGCTGCAGGGCGTTCTCGAGCGGCCCGGCGGCGACCTGGACGCAGCGGCCGAGGAGCTCGGCGGCGCGGCCTTCGAGCCGCCCGGGCCGGGCGAAGTAGAGGGTGAGGACGCCGAGGACCCGGCCGTCACGACCGATCAGCGGGACGGCGTGGAGGGCCCGGATCCGGCCGGGCGCGGCCTCGCGGGCTTCGACTGCGAGAGGGTCGAGGTCGGTGTCGGCGACGACGACGGGGGCGCCCCGCTGGCAACACAGCAGGCTGACGCTGCCGAGCGGCGCGAGCGCGTCGAGGGCGAGGCCGAGGCTGGTGCCGAGGCCGGGGCTGCAGTCGTCGTGGACGAGGCGCAGGATGCCCATCTCGGCGCCGACGAGCGCGGCGGCCTCGGCGAGGGTGGCGACGAGGATCGGGCCGGGCTCGAGACCGGAGGAGAGCCGGACGCCGAGGTCGAGCAACCGCTCGAGCTCGCCGCCACCGGCCAGGGAGAGAGCGCGCTCGACCGTGGCCTCGGGGGTAGCGTCGGCGGGGCGCATCCGCGAGAGAGTGTAAGGGTGGGTATCGACGCGGCCAATGTGGGGTCTGCGTGCGTGGAGGCGGTGGGCGCCGCGGGACGGGCGGGGACGAGGGTCCGAGGGCGCGCGCGCGATCGCGGCCTGCGGGGGCCCGGGGCGGTCCACGGCGCGGCGGTGGCGGCGCGTCCGGACTCGGCTGGCCTTCGGAGCAGGTGCCGCTCAGGGCGAGTCGATGTCGACGTCGAGGCAGAAGTGGGCGAACGGAGAGTCGTACCACTCGCGCAGGTTGGTCAGCGGGGAGTCGCAGAAGTCGCCGGGATCGTCGATGGCGACGAGGCCGTCGCCCGGGGCCATGCCCTCGTGATCGGTGTTGAGGACCAGGGTGGAGGTCGCGCCGCCGCCGGTGATCCGCAGGCAGAAGTCCTGGATGTCCAAAAGGACAGGCGGGTCGAGGTCGAAGCTGCGGTAGGCCATGCCGGCCGGGATCGGGCCGAGGTCGCGGGTGTCGAGCACTGCGAGCACGGGGGCGTGGTTGCCGGGGTCGTAAGGGAGGACGTCGAGCTTCGCCGTCGGCTCGCCCTCGGCGAAGCGGATCTGGAAGCCGAGGCGGGTGAGCTGCAGGGGCGGCGCGGCCGGGGCAGTGAAGCACTCGACGGCCTCGATCTTGGCCGAGACCGGGTCGCCGCCGCTCATGCAGAAGGGACCGTCGACGCAGTTGGCCAGCTCGTACGGGCGCAAGGTGACGGGGCCCGGCAGGCCGGTGGTGGTGTCGACGGTGGTGCCGATGGTGGTGGTCGTGGTCGAGGGCGCGACTGCAGTCGGATCGCTGTCGTCGGTGGTCGACGCGGGGCCGGTGGTCGGGACGCCGGTAGTGATGGTGCCGGTGCCGGTGCTGGTGCCGGTGGTGGCAGCGGTGGTCGAGGCGCTCGCGCTGTCGCTGGCGCCGTCGAAGCCGGGGTTCGGGCGCAGGCATCCCCACAGGACGAGGACGGACAGGTGCGCGACGCGAGGCCTCACGCGGAGACTCTATCGCCTCGAGCGGGCGGAAGCCAGGCGGCGGTCAATGGTTGGCGCGGTGCAGACGGACCTCTTCCATGTCGAGCTGCTCCTCGGCGGCGCGCAGGACTTCGTGATCGTAGGTGCCGTCGCGGCGGGCCAGCAGCAGCGCCCGCTTCTGCGCGTGGACCAGGTCGATCATGAGTTTGTGGTGCTCGGCCCGCAGGTCGGCCTCGACTGTGAGGTCGGTCTGCGAGGCATGGAGGACGGCGGCGTGGTGGGCCCGCACGCGCTGGACTGCGTCGCGCTGGCGGTGCTCGCCGGGGTAGTGCTCATCGAGGTGGGCGAGGGCGGCGGCGGCGAGGCGGGCCGACAGCGCCTGTTCGTCGCGGGCGCGCCTCACCTCGTCGCCGGAGCCGAAGCGGAGCAGGCGGACGACGAGCGGGAGGCTGATGCCCTGCAGCACGAGGGTGACGAGGATGACGACGAAGGTGATGAAGAGGATGAGGTGACGGTGCGGGAAGGCGGTGACGCCGTCGGCGAGGGTCAAGGGCACCGCCAGCGCCGAGGCGAGCGAGACGACGCCGCGCATGCCGGCCCAGGCGATGACGACGAGGGCCTTCCAGTCGGGATCGGGGGCGTCGGCGGGCCGCGAGCGGCGCAGCCGCAGGGCGCCGGCGGCGGCGAACACCCAGACGAAGCGGACGACGATGGTGAGCAGGCTGATGGCGAGGGCGTAGCCGGTGGCGTCGGCGAGGGCCTCGGAGCCGAGGCCCTCGGTGGTTTGCGGCAGCTGCAGGCCGATGAGGATGAAGACGAAGCCGTTGAGGAGGAAGACGAGGGTGCTCCACACGAAGTTGGCCTGGACGCGCGAGGTGGCGGCGAGGAAGTCGTGCGCGCGCGCCGACAGGAACAGGCCGCCGGCGACCACCGCGAGGACGCCGGAGCACCCCAGGCCCTCGGCGGCGAGGTACATGAGGTACGGGGTCATGACGGTGAGGCTGGCGTCGACGCTCGGGGCGCTCGGCAGCAGGCGGTGGAGGGCGTAGACGAGCACGGCGACGGCGAGGCCGACGCCGACGCCGCCGAGGCTGACGCGGAAGAACTCGCCCACGACGTCGACCGCGACGAAGCTGCCGGTGACGACGGCGGCCAGGGCGAAGCGGAACACGATCAGCGAGGCGGCGTCGTTGACGAGGCTCTCGCCCTCGAGGATGCCCACTGCGATCCGCGGGACCCGCATGCCGTGGAGGACGCTGGTGGCGGCGACCGCGTCGGGCGGCGAGATGATGCCGCCGAGCATGAAGCCGAGAGCGAGCGAGAACTCGGGGATGAGGGCGTGGGCGAACAGGGCGACGGCGCCGGCGGTGCACAGGACGAGGCCGAAGGCCTGCAGGGCGATGGGTCCGCGCAGCCGCACGAACTCCTTCCACGGGGTGAACCACGCGGCCTCGTAGAGCAGCGGCGGCAAGAACACCAGGAACACGAGGTCGGGGTCGAGGCTGACGTGCGGGGCGCCGGGGACGAGGCTGAGCGCGAGGCCGCCGAGGACCAGCAGGATCGGGTAGCTGATGCCGAGCCGGCCGCTGAGCACGTGCAGCACGCCGATGGCGAACAGCAGCGAGAGGACGAGCAGGAGTTCGTGGTGCAGCATCGGCGCGCTTCGAAGCTAACGCGGGCCGACGAGGCGGTCCACGTCAGACGTCGGGGTCGCGGGGCGAAGCTGGCCCGGGGGACAGGTTGACGACGGTGGCGCCCCATCCGCCGCCGCGGTGGCCGCCGAGGCGGTAGCCGACGACGCGCGGGTGACGATCGAGGATGGCGTGGACGGTCCGCCGCAGGGCGCCGATGCCCTTGCCGTGGACGATCCGGACCTCGGTGATGCCGCGCGCGAGGCAGACGTCGAGGTACTCGAGGACCAGGCGCTTGACGTCCTTCGGGCTGAAGTTGTGGAGGTCGAGCTCGCCGTCGACCGGGAGCTCGGCGGCGCTGTCGGAGTCGGCGAGGGCGCCGAAGAAGCCGGCGCGGCCGGCCCATGGGGCCCACGGCAGCGGCGGGGCGGCGCTCGGGCGGTAGGCGGCGGGCCGCGGCGAGGCGCAGTGATGGACGGTGACGGCGGCGCGGGCGAACGGGTTCCACGGGCGGAGGCCCTGGACGGGGCCGGGCTGCCAGCGCTCGCCGACGCGGAGCTCGAGGGTGAAGCGGCCGGGGCGACCGGCCCAGCGCTCGGCGACGATCCGCAGGTCGCCGAACAGGGCGGCGCCGATCAGGTCGAGGGCGAGGGCGGCGTGATCGCGGCCGTCGTCGTCGTCGGTGAGCTCGCAGGTGGAGGTCCAGCCGGACAGGTCGACGGTGACGCGGGCGCCGCGGAGCTGGACGTCGAGGTCGAGGGTGCCGGCGGTGAGGCGGGCGCCGTCGTCGGTGCGCGCGGCCTCGCGGCCTGCAGCGGCGAGGAGGGCGTCGAGTTCGTGGCCGAAGGCCTCGCCGGGAGCCATGACCCGTCCAGTGTAGGGGCGGTCGGCGGCGAAGGGCCAGGCGCGGCGGCGAAGGCGTGCTAGAAGCGGGCATGAAGATCGACATCGACGGGGCGCCGACGTGGGTCGGCAGCGGCTATCCGGCGCCGTTCGACGCGCCGTGCCTGGATCGCAAGCGGGTCCGGCTGGGCGCGGCAGCGGGGCTGTCGCAGTTCGGGGTCAACCTGCTGCACCTGCAGCCGGGCACGTGGTCGAGCCAGCGCCACTGGCACTCGCGCGAGGACGAGTTCGTCTACGTGCTGGCCGGCGAGGTGGTGCTGGTGACGAACGCGGGCGAGACGGTGCTGCGCGCGGGCGAGTGCGCGGGCTTCCCTCATGGCGTGGCCGACGGGCACCACCTGCAGAACCGCGGGACGGAGGTGGCGGTGGTGCTCGAGGTCGGGACCGACGACAAGCGGGACGTGGCGGAGTACCCGGACGTCGACCTGCGCGCGACGCCGGACGGGTACGTGCACCGCGACGGGACGCCGTATCCGCCGCGCAAGTGACTGCCAATTTGGCGGGGCCGCGGGCGCGGATCGCCGCGCTGGCGCGTCGCTGCGGGTGAACGCGCGCCCGCGAGGCGGCGGCGGCTCGGTTCTCGCGCTGGCACGGGGCGTGCTCATGGGAGGTCATGGACCTCTCGCTGCCCCTCCGTCTCGAGTCCCTCCAACAAGCCCTGGTTCGCCGCGCGTGCGCATGGGTCGTCGGCCTGGCGTCGACGGTGATGATCGCCTTCGTCGCGCTGCGGCCGCGACCCGCGTGCGGGTGCATGACGAAGGAGCAGATCGCGGCGACGGAGAACCTCTGGCTGATGGCGGCGGCCGAGCAGTTCGAGCGCCAGCACGGCCGCTGCCCGCGCGACCACGCGGAGGTGCGGATCGCCGGGCTGGCCCCGAAGGTCGCCGCGGACCCGTGGGGCCGCCGCTACGAGCTGAGTTGTACGCCGGGGGCGCTGCGCGTGTGCTCGCGCGGCGCGGACGGGGTGCGCCCCGGCGACGACGTGTGCGGGGGCGCGGTGCGCCTGCCGGCGCTGGCGGTCCGATCGACGGCGGACGACATGGTCCCCTAGACATGTCCCTTGGGACATGCTCGATAAGGCATGTCCTGGAGGACATGCCCCGGAGGACCGGTCAGCCCGGCGCGGGGCAGGCGGCCGAGGTGGTGAGGTCGGTGTTGTTGGCCTCGTTGCACTCGGCGACGTCGCCGTTGCCCTGGCTGGCGTGGTCGACCTCGACGAAGTAGTCCGCGGGCATGTCGACGGGCGGGGCCTGGATCAGCAGCTTGACCTTCTCCGAGCCGCCGGGGAGGAGGGCGGTGGCGGTGACGGTGCTCAGCAGCAGGGTGCCGGTGGCGTCCTGGCCCTGGTAGAAGTCGACCGCGACGCCGGCGGGCACGCCGAGGGCGCCCTCGTTGCGGACCGTGGCGATGAGCTCGAGCTGGTCGGCGCAGAAGCCGAGGCCGATCGAGAGCTCGACGGTGAGGTCGGGGGCGTTGAACACGCCCTCGCCCTGGACGTTCTGGCGGTAATTGTTGAGGCCCGGCGTGGTCCAGTTGTCGGCCTCCTTGGCCGGGACGTTGCCCGCCGAGGTGGTGCCGGTGACGTGGTAGGTGTGCTGCGTCCACACGCGCCGCGTCGGCACCCAGCCGTCGCC
Source organism: Nannocystis sp. RBIL2 (assembly GCF_026626745.1). Lineage (GTDB taxonomy): Bacteria > Myxococcota_A > Polyangia > Nannocystales > Nannocystaceae > Nannocystis. The sequence continues at coordinate 110,051 of NZ_JAPNJW010000001.1, read as the reverse complement.
GGCGTCGCCGTAGAGGTACACGCCGCGGCGCTGCTGGTAGCCCGGGGCGTTGCAGCCGCCGCCGTTGGTGGCGACCATGAGGATCTCCGAGTTACCGTCGGCGTCGGCGTCGACCACCAGCGGGTACTCGTGGACGGTGGCGCTCGAGTTCTCGATCTGCAGCAGGACGGAGCCGTCCTTGCCGGAGTAGACGCGGGCGTAGCACTCGTCGTTGTAGGTGACCTCGGCGGCGCCGTCGCCCTGGAAGTCGAACACCGACGAGCCGGTGGCGTTCGACGACTGATCCTGGGTGGTGGCCGACCAGCGGCGGTAGATGGCGCCGGCCGGCGGCATCGGGTCGTTGTTGGGCTTGACGATCTCCTCGCCGTCGCGGTTGAGGTCGTACACGGTGTAGCGCGAGGCGCCGGCGACCGCGAGCTCGGGCCGGCCGTCGCCGTCGAAGTCGGCGACCGTGGGGGGGCCGCCGAGGCCGCCGCCGGGGACCGCCGCCGGCTGGGTGCGCATGGCGTCGTTGTTCTCGCACGCGACGCCGGTCGGATCGATGCCGCACCACAGCTTGCCGGTGAGGCCGTCGAGCACGCGCACGTTGCCGCTGGCGGCCAGGACGACCTCGGGGGTGCCGTTCTGATCGAGGTCGGCGATCGCCGGCCAGCCGTCGGTGCCGTTGTTGTTGTTCCACAGCTCGGTGACCGCGACGGTCGGCGGGTCGCCGGCGGTCCAGGCGACCGACCAGGCCTGCTTGCCGCTGACGATCTCGGGGTAGCCGTCACCGGTCAGGTCGGCGACGGACGAGATACCGCCGAGGTAGCCGGCCGGCGAGCCGACGATGCCGCCGTTGTTGTTCAGGTTCCACACGACGAGGCCGTCGTGGTCGAGCAGCATGGCGCCGACGACGATCTCGGCCTGGTCGTCCTCGTCGAAGTTGGCGAGGGTGATGCCGCCGTTGTCGAAGCGGGTGGTCGGCGAGAGGGCGTTCGGGTTGGGCGAGTGCGAGGTCCACAGCCAGTTGCCCGTGCCGTCGACGGCGTGGATCGGGCTCTTGCCGCCGCTGACGCGGCCGGGATAGACGATGTCGGGCAGGCCGTCGCCGCTGACGTCGCCGATTGCGACGGTGGTGCGGCCCTGCGAGCCGAACTTGTTGTTGTTCGGGTCGTGGTCGATGCGGAACTTCTCGAGGCCGGTGGCGCCGTCGAGGACGATGATCACGCCGACCTGGTAATCGTCGGAGTCCTTGTAGCGGGTGGTGTTGATGACGACCTCGGGCACGCCGTCGCCGTCGAGGTCGGCCACCGCGGGGCTCGAGAACACCTCTTCTTCGGTCCACGACCACTCGGGGACGGCGTTGAGGGTCTCGAACTCGGGCACGATCTCGCAGGTCAGCGGATCGGGCTGCGGCAGGCACTGGCCCAGGGTCTGCTCGCAGTACTCGCCGGGCTGGCAGTCGTAGGAGTCCTGGCACGGGGCGCCCGGGGTGACGCACTCGGCGCCCGAGCAGACCTGACCGGCGGCGCAGCAGTCGAGGCTCGGGCCGCAGTAGACGCCGCTGTCACATGTCGGCAGACAGTTGTCGAGGAGGCACTCGTTGCCGGCGGGACAGCAGGTCGCGGGCTGACCGCACAGGGTGCCGCCCTCGCACAGGTCGTCGCCGGTGGTGCTGGTGCCGGTGATGGCGTCGGTGGTGCTGCTGGTGGCGTCGGTGGTGACGGCGGTGGTGCCCGTCATGGTCTCGCCCGCGGTCATGCCGCCCGAGGTCGGACCGGTGGTCGGCACGCCGGTGCTGGTCGGCTCCGTGGTGGCGGTGCCGTCGGTGGTGACGCCGGTGCTCGAGGCGGTGCTGCCCTCGCTGGCAGTGACCGTGCCGCCGCTGTCGCCGCAGCCGACCGCGCCGACGAACCACATCAACCAACCCGTACTCCGACCCAACCTTGTTCCCTGCATCGCCGGCGAAGATCATCACAGGACCCTGGGCCGATCAACCGGCGGACCCCCGGGCTGTTTCTGCGCTTGTCCGCGAGCGACGACGGTCCTCGGGCCGCATCCGAGGCGCGACGAACGCGGGGCCGCGATGTCACTGGTTTGTGAACGCAGGTGGGCTCGCCGTTTACCGCCGGTTGACGCGCGGGCGAGAAGCGAGGCCCGGTCGTGTCCGTCGACGCGTCACGCTCGACGAACCGCGCGCGGACGCCGGTCGTCGCCAACCGCAGGTACCGATGTCACACCCGATCTTTCGTACACTCATGGGCACGCTCGTGTGCGGCGCCCTGGCTTGCGCCTCGTCGCCCGAGCGTCTCCGCGGCCTGGACCGGCGCTTCTACCAGAACCTCGACGGCGAGAAGGACCGCGCCGAATACCTGAAGGTGCCGAAGGCGCAGCGCCAAGCCTTCCTTCAAAAAAAGGGTCTTTGGGACAGGTGGCAGGCGCTCCCCGAGGCCGAGCGCACGGCGGCCAAGCGCGGCGAGCTCAAGGCCGGGTCGCAGGAGTTCGCGGCGTTCATGGCGTGGGGCCCGCCCGCCGACACGCAGCGCCGGAGCGCCGGCGAGCGCGAGGTGGCGTTCCACACCTTCATCCGCTGCACGAGCGGGCCGAAGACCGGCCGCTACGTGCAGGCCACGAGCACCTGCGACGGGACGTTCAACGAATGGGAGGTCGCGGTCGAGGGCGGAATCGTGACCGAGATCAAGCTGCTGCATTGAGGGGCCGGCGAAGACCTCGCGCGCGCGGCCGGCGGCGCACGATTCCCGAACGCGGCGACGCGCGACGGACGACGGCGCGCGAATGCGCGGGGTGCATGATTCGGTGAGATCGAGGGGCCGGCGCGGCCGCGGCGATCGACGATATGCGCAAGTGACAGCGGGTCTGCGCGCAGCCAGCCTCGCGCCATGAGCACTGCCAACGATCACGTCCACGTCGTCGCCACCCTCCAGGCCCACCCCGACCACGTCGCCGAGCTGGCGGCGCTGCTCGGCGAGCTGGCGCGCACCAGCCGCGCGCAGCCCGGCAACCTCCGCTTCGACGTCCACCAGCAATCGTCGAACCCGCACCAGCTCATCACCGTCGAGCACTGGGACGGGCTGGCGTCGGTCGACGCGCACATGACGAGCCCGCACGTCGGGGCGGTCCTGGGCAAGCTGGCGCCGCTGCTGGCAGTGCCGCCGCAGATCGTGCGCTACAGCCAGATCGCGTGAGGCCGCGGCTCAGCCGTCGGTCTTGCGGAAGCGATAGGCGAGCTGCGGGCGAGTGAGCCCGAGCAGGCGCGCGGCCGCGGCGAGGTTGCCCCCGGCGCGCTCGACTGCGCCGCGGATCAGGGCCTGCTCGAGGGCCTCGATGCCGGCGCGCCGATCGAGCAGGGCGTCGATGAGATCGTCGACGCCCGGGGCGGCCGGATCGCCGGCGGGACGGATCGGCTGCAGCACGCCGGCGGGCGCGAGCTCGAGGCGCGCGGGCGGAGCCTCGTCGCCGCCGAAGAGGTGGCCGCGATCGATCGGCTCGTCGTCGCCGACGAGCACCGCGGCGCGGGCGACCCGACCCCACAGCTCGCGCACGTTGCCGGGGTAGTCGTGGTCGAGGAGGGCGTTGTTGGCCGCCTCGGTGACGCCGCCCAGGCGCCGCCCGAGCGCGCGCGCCTGCTGGTCGAGGAAGCGGCCGAGCAGCAGCGGGATGTCCTCTCGCCGCTCGCGCAGCGGCGGCAGCCAGACCGGGAAGGCGCCGAGGCGCTGGACCAGCTCGTCGCGCACGAGGCCGCCGCGCCGCAGGTCGACCCGCGTGCTCGCCAGCCAGCGCAGGTCGTGATCGCCTGTGTCGAGGGCGTGGAGCAGGCTGTCCTGAAGGTCAGGTGCGAGGCGATCGAGGTCGGCGACGAGGAGGCTGCCGCCGCGGGCCCGCGCGAGCGCGTCGGCGAGGCCGCTGCGATCGAGGGCGCCGGCGCGGACGACCACGAAGGGGCCGGCGGCGCGGCGGCTGCGGTCGTGCACTGCGCGGGCGAGGTGGCGCTTGCCGACGCCGGGCTCGCCCTCGAGGAGGACCGGCAGCTCGGCGCCGGCGACCCGCTCGATCAGGGCCCAGGCGGCGCGCAGACCGGTGGCGCAGCCGATGACGGGGCCCTCGGGGCGCGCGGGCGGCGTGGCGGCTTCGCCCGCGCTCCGGGTGGCGAGGGGCTCGGTGGCGAGGAACTCGAACTCGGGCGGGGGCGGGTCGTCGCCGAGCGGGCGGCCGACGATCCGGCAGTGACGCGCCCCGCAGGCGCGACAGGCGACCTCGCGGTAGACGATCGGCCGACCCATGAAGACGGTGGTGAAGCCGCTGGCGTAGCCGATCAGGGTCCAGCACACCGGCTCGGCCGCGCGGCCCTCGCTGCCCAGGTGGGCCTCGACCTCGGCGGAGCTGCGCCAGGCGAACTCGCCGCGGTAGTGGCCGCGCTCGATGTCGAATTGCACCTCGAGCGGGCGCACCGCGACCATGCCCTCGAGCGCGTGCAGCTGCGGGCCGGCGGCGAACAGGTCGTAGTAGCTGGCGGTGCCGCGGACCCGGCGGGCGTGCTCGCCGTCGCGTTGGCCGGAGACGTAGCCCATGCGCGTGAACACGGCCCGCGCCCGCGCGACGCCGAGAGCGGCGATGAGCTCGCGCCGCAGGGCCGCGAGGGCGCTGACGTGGACCAGGACCATGCGCTCGTCGCCGAGAGTGATCCGGCCGTCGCGCGGCGAGAAGCGCAGGTGCTTGAGCAGGTCGGCGCTGTCGGGCAGCCGCAGCGCGTCGTCGTCGCCGGCCGCGACGAAGGGGTTCTCCTCGCTCACGTCCGAGGAAGGTAGGCCCGGGCGAATGCGGCGATCAAGCCCGAGGTTCGCGCGCATGCTGCCGACGGGCGAAATTGCCCGGACGCGCGGGCGAGGACTCCCCCGGGCGCTGCGGCTGCCGGCGCTGCTGTAGACTCGCCGCGCGCATGCACCCCAACGCCGAGACCATCCAGCGCTTCTACACTTCCTTCGCCGCCCGTGACGCGGCCGGCATGGCGGCCTGCTACGCCGACGACGTGGAGTTCAGCGACCACGCGTTCCCGGGCCTGCGCGGGCGCGAGGCCGGCGACATGTGGCGGATGCTGTGCGAGCGCGGCAAGGACCTGAAGATCGAGTTCCGCGACGTGACGGCCGACGACCAGCGCGGCTCGGCCCACTGGGAGGCGTGGTACACGTTCAGCACCGGGCGGAAGGTCCACAACGTGGTCGAGGCGCGGTTCGAGTTCCGCGACGGCAAGATCGTGCGCCACGACGACGACTTCCCGCTGTGGGCGTGGGCGCGGCAGGCGGTGGGCCTGCCGGGGCTCGTGCTCGGGTGGACCGGCTTCTTCGAGCGCTCGCTGCAACGCCAGGCGCGGCGCCAGCTCGAGGCGTACATGGCTGGCCGCTCGTGAGCGGCGACCGCGGGCGCGGCTCATCGCCGGCCGCTCGCCCGCGGGCGGTGTGATGATTCGCGGCCCGGCGCGAGCGCTCGCGGCAAATCGCCTGAGACTGCTTGCGGGCCGGTGAAGCTGGAACACGGTCAAGCCGTGCCGCCACGCCCGGATTTCACCGGACGCGACTCCCGGCACAGGGGGCGATGTATGATGATTCGCGCGGGTCATGCGGTGGGCCGTCTCGTCAATGTCGCGGTCGCGTCGCCGTCGGTCGCGCTGGCGCTGCTCGCCGGGTGCGGCGAACCGGAGGCCGTCGGCACCGCGACGGAGTCGTTCGGCAGCGGCACCGGATCGGTCGACGACGGGCTCGAGACGATGGTCGGCTGGTCAGGCTCGAGCGGGTGGGTGACGACGGGCCCCGACGACCCGGTCGGCCCGTGCGGCGACGATCCGTCGTGCCTGCCCCCGAGCGAGACGGTGCCGACCGAGAAGCCCGACGGCCTGCCGAGCCCGTTGCCGGGGGTCTACGACGACCAGGGGCCGGCTCCGCCTGATGCGGGCTTCCGGGCCCTGATCGGCTTCCCGACCCGCCAGCGCAAGCTGCTCGAGGACCGCGTGGCGCTGATGTACGCGCCCGGCAGCCCGCTGTTCCGCCGCTACATGACGGTGGACGCGTGGATGGCCGACCACGCGCCGGACCCGACCGTGGTCGCGCTGATCGAGAACTGGCTGCGCTCGCGCGGGTTCACGATCGACTTCGAGGCCAAGAATCGATTGCTGGTCCAGTTCTCCGGCACGGTGGCCGACTTCAACGCGACGTTCCAGACCGAGCTGCACATTTGCATGCGCAAAAACCCGCTGTGGGAGGACCCGCCGTTCCCGGTCTATTGCACGCTCGACCGGTTCACGCTGCCGAAGTTCGTGGCCGAGCGCACCAACGGGCTGGCGAGCGCGGACCTGCCGACCGAGAAGGGCGAGCTGACGCCGGAGGTGGGCAAGATCGTGGCCGACCCGCCGGGGCCGGAGGCGTACGGGCCGCGGGCGTTCTACGGGGCGTATCACCTGCACCCGCTGTTCGACGCCGGGTTCGACGGGGGCGGCTCGTCGGTCGGGGTGGTCGCGGCCGGCACGTATCACGCGATCGACCTGCAGATCTTCTGGAAGTCGTTCGGGGTCGAGCGCGCGCTGCCGAAGCGGGTGGCGGTGATGGAGCCGGTGTTCGAGCGGGTGACCGAGACCGCGCTCGACGTGCAGTGGGCGACTGCGATGGCGCCGGGCGCCAAGGCGGTGGTCTACGAGGGCCCCGACGCGCGCAACACGTCGCTGCTGTTCACCTGGAACCACGCGATCACGGCCAACGAGGTCGACGTGTTGACGTTCTCGTTCGCCCACCGCGAGGACTCGGAGCCCAAGCCGCTGCGCCACCAGTACGACGAGTCGGCGCTGATGGGCGCGGCGCTCGGGATGACGCTGGTCTCGGCCAGCGGCGACTCCGGGATGCCCGACACGCCGTGCTCGAGCCCGTACGTGACGTGCGTCGGTGGGACGCAGCTCGTCGCCTCGCAGGAGGGGGTGATCGAGAAGGAGTGGGCGTGGGTGATGTCGGGCTCGGGGCTGGCCAAGACGTTCGCCCGCCCGTACTGGCAGGACGCCGACGTCACGGCCGACCGGCGGGCGATGGCCGACCTGGCGCTGAGCTCGTCGACCGAGTACCCGATGTGGATGCGCCGCTGGTCGAAGTGGGAGTACTTCGGCGGCACGTCGTTCGCCGCGCCGGCGTTCGCCGGGATGCTGGCGGTGGTGAACGGCTACCGCCGCAGCCTGGGGCTGCCGCGCGTGGGCTTTCTGAACCCCATCCTCTACGGCCACAAGCCGACCCGCTCGACCTTCCGCGACATCAAGTACGGCCAGACCGAGCACTATCACGCCGGGCCCGGCTGGGACTATCCGACCGGGCTCGGCGCCCCCGACATCGCCATGCTGGCGCTGGCGCTGCCGTAGCTGCATGTCCGAAAGGTCCTGTCCAAAGTGCAATGTCCTCGAGGGCATGCCGGATAGGGCATGTCCTCGAGGTCATTGACGTCACTGGCGGACGTCGCTCAGGCGCCGCCGCACGTCGTCCCAGGTCGGCGGCTGGTCGGAGGCGGTCTCGCTCCAATGGGTGGTCTCCCACCCCCTGGTGTGCTTGAGGCCGTTCTTGATCGCGTTGCTGTGGACGGTGCCGAACACGAACTTCATGCGCGCGGCGTCGTCGCGCCACAGGGTGATGGTGCGCGCGCTGCCGCATTTGTCGGACCACGCGAAGCTGGCGCCGAGCAGGCCGTCGTGGGTGAAGACGTCGCCGGCCGATGCGCACGCGCGTGAGCTTGTCGCAAGGGCAGTGAACGACGCCGGTGATCCGCGAGCGGGACCCGCTCGGCTACAAGGGCCCGTAGCTTGTGAAGGAGAACGACTTGAAGAATCTACTTTGGACGACCTCGGCGGCGCTGGCCCTCTGCACATTGAGCGCTTGCCCCGCGGAAGAGGCGACGACCGACTCGCCCGACACCGATACGACGACGGCCGCGCCCGCCACCGACACGGATGCGCCGACCACCGGCACGCCGGCGGCCTGTCCGGCGCCGACCGCGGGGCCGACGATGCACGACGGCGAGCTCGGGATGGACGAGGTGTGGAAGGCCGACGGGAGCCCGCACATCGTGACGCGCTTCGTGTCGATCCCGGACGGGGCGACGCTGACGATCGAGCCGTGCGCGGAGGTGCGGATGCAGGCCGAGGCGGCGCTGGTGTTCGGCCACACGAGCTCGACCGAGGTGACGACGCTCAAGGCGGAGGGCGAGCCCGAGCGGCCGATCCGGTTCGTCCGCGACGGCGAGGAGCCATGGAGCGCGCTGGTCGCCTACCACCCGGCGCAGCTGCTGCTCGCCCACGCGACGCTCGAGGGCGGCGGCTCCGACGGGTTCCTGCACAACGCGTCGCTGGTGCTGCGCGGCAACAGCGAGACGCCGACCAAGAAGCTGGCCCGCGTCGATCACGTGACCGTGAAGGACTCGGTCGGCACCGGGGTGCTGGCGCAGTGGGTGTCAGGCTTCTTGCCGGAGTCGACGCAGCTGGTGGTGACCGGCAGCGGCAACGAGGAGAACCCGTACCCGGTGCGCCTCGGCGAGCACACCCTCGATTCGCTGCCCGACGGCGAGTACACGGGCAACCAAATCGACAAGATCCACCTCGATGCGGAGGGCGCGAACAGCAGCGGCGGCATGCAAGAGGACGGGACGATGCACGACCGCGGGGTGCCGTACCACTTCGGCGAGTTCGCGGGCTCGCGCTTCAGCATCGGCGGGCCCGCGCAGCCGCTGACGACGCTGACGATCGAGCCGGGGGTGCAGATCGAGTTCCTGCCGGGGACCGGGCTGGAGATCGAGCACTGGACGAGCGAGACGGATCCGGCGACCGGGGCGCTGGTGGCGGTGGGCACGGCGGAGGAGCCGATCGTGTTCACGTCGGCGGCGGAGAGCCCTGCGCCCGGCGATTGGGTGGGCTTGTGGTACGGCAGCGTGCCGGCGGCCCACAACCGGCTCGAGCACGCGCGGATCGAGTACGCGGGCGGCGAGTGCGGCTGCGTCGGCTTCACGTGCACCGACGCCGACGAGGCGAGCATCCTGTTCATCGAGGGCGTGCCGGCGGGCGCGTTCATCCAGAACACGACGATCGCCCACAGCGCCAACCACGGGATCGCCCGCGGCTGGCTCGGCGGCGGACCTGACTTTTCGGCCAGCAACACGTTCGAGGACATCGCGGGCTGCGATCAGACGCTGCCGCGCGATCCGGACAACGGCTGCCCCGACGGCGACGGCTGCGGCTGAGCGGCCCCGACGAGGGCGGTGCGCTTCCGCCCGGCTCGCCGGGCGACGGCTCGCAGGCGCGCCGGGCCTCGCGTGCTTGCCGGCCGGTCGCGCCGGGAGGTACCGTGCTCGGCGTCGATGGCGGCCGCGACCCCGGAGATCACGAACATCGGCGACGCGCTCGCGGGCCTCGTCCACCAGTTCGCAGATCCGTGGGCGTTCCTCCGCGAGCTGGTGCAGAACTCGATCGACGCCGGCAGCCCGCAGATCGACGTGCGCATCGACCACGACCCGGCGCGCGGGACGATGATCGTGGAGGTGGCGGACGCGGGCGAGGGGATGAGCCGCGAGATCATCGACACGCGCCTCACTCGCCTGTTCTCGTCGGCGAAGGAGGGCGACTACACGAAGATCGGTCGGTTCGGCATCGGCTTCGTGTCGGTGTTCGCGATCGACCCGGACGTGGTCTGCGTCGACACCGGCCGAGCCGGCGAGTGGTGGCGGGTGGTGTTCCGCCGCGACCGCTCGTTCGAGCGCATCCGCCTGCACGACCCGGTCGAGGGCACGACGGTGCGGCTGTACAAGGCGGCGTCGGCGACCGAGGTCGAGACTGCGCGCGAGCGGGCGCGCGAGACTCTGGCGTATTGGTGCAAGCACGTGAAGATCGAGCTGCACCTCGACGGCGAGCGCGTGAACGGGCCGCTCGACATCGAGGGGCTGTGCAAGGTGCGGCACGAGGAGGAGGGCACGGCGCTGGTGATGGCGATCGTGCCCGAGGCCGAGGCGCTGCGCGGCTACTACCACGGCGGCCTGACGCTGCACGAGGAGCGCGACGCGTCGCTGCCGTACATCGCGTACAAGCTCGACTCGCGCTTCCTCGAGCACACCCTGACCCGCGACAACGTGATCCGCGACGCGAACTACGCCAAGGCGATGACGATCGTGCAGGAGGTGGCGCGCGGCCGGCTGCTGGACCAGGTGTTCGCGGCGCTCGAGCGGATCGCGGCGGGTGAGGCGGCGCCGGCAGACGAGCGCGAGCTGCTGTACCGCTGCGCAGAGGCGCCGTTCAACTTCCGCTACGCGCAGCCGCGCTGGCTGACGATGAAGGTGCTGCCGACGATCGGCGGGCCGCCGGTGGCGATGAAGACGCTGCGGGATCAAGCGACGGCACGCCCGGTGCTGTGCGCGACGGCGATGTCGCCGCTGGTCGCGGCGATGCGGGCCGACAAGCACTTCGTGATCGCGTGCGAGGCGAGGGACGCGATCGACACTCTGGTCTATACGGCGACCGCAGCGTGGGCGACGCCGATCTCGCAGTGGTGCACTGCGCTGCCGCTGGAACCCGAGGAGGCGCGGTCGTGGGCGCCGCTGTGCGCGGCGATGGCGGCGCTGCTCAAGGCGCGCGGCTGGAAGGTCCGCGAGGTGACCGTGGGGCGCTTCGATTACCCGGAGTCGGCGATCGCGGAGCGCGTGGCGATCACTCAGGGCCGCTTCGGCGAGGTCACGAAGGTCGAGGACATCGGCCTGCTGGCGACGGGCTGGCTGGCGAGCGGACGCGTGCTGGTGCTGTCGGCGCTGCACCCGACGCTGCTGCACCTGCGCGCGGTGGCGAGGCGCGAGCCGGAGCTGGCGGCGTACCTGGCGATCAAGTCGTTCTTCTTGCACGGCGAGCTGAGCTCGACGATCGACGCCGAGCTGGCGAGCACGGCCGCGGAGGCGCGATGGCGACGGATGGACGGTTGAACGACCTGGTCGACGAGCTGCGGGCCGGGGGCGAGGTCGACTCGCAGGGCCGCTTCACCCTCGACCGCGCGCAGGCGCGGGCGAAGATGCAGAAGTTCCAGCTGGCCGACGCGCGCCGCTACGTGCTCGAGCTGGTGCAGGCGGCGGTGCTGCGCGGGGCGTCGAAGATCGCGTTCGCAATCGACACCGACGACATGCACATGCGCTTCGACGGCCGCCCGTTCACGCGGGCGGAGCTCGACGAGCTGTGGGGGTCGCTGTTCGCCGACGGCGAGGGCGAGGACTTGCACGGGCTCCGGCAGCTGGCGCTCGGCCTCAACGCGGCGCTGGGGCTCGAGCCGCGGCAGATCGTGGTGCGCAGCGGAACCTGGCAGTTGCGCATGGCGCCGGGGAGAGAGGACGCGTTCACCGAGCTGGCGCATCCGGTCGCGGAGACGACGATCGACGTCGAGAAGCGGCTGAAGCTCGAGATGGTGGTGGAGTTCTTCCGCGACCTGCGCGGCAGCCTGGCCGAGGAGGTGTACCTGCGCGAGCGCTGCCGCCACGCGCGGGTCTCGATCACGCTCGACGGCAAGCCGATCGCGCACGGGCCACGCATCGAGCACGCGATGCTGACGCTCGCGCTGGCCGAACCGGAGGTGCAGGGGATGCTCGCGCTGCTGCCGAACACGGCGCCGGCGGAGGTCCACCTGGTGAAGGACGGGGTGTGGATCGACACGCACCCGCTCGCGGGGGTGGGGCCGGGGATCGTGGCGATCGTCGAGGCCGCGGCGCTGCGCAAGGACGTGTCGATGGCGAAGATCGTCGCCGACGCGGGCTTCGAACAGGTGGTGGGGCTGGTCCGCTCGACCCGCTGGGCCCTGTTGGCGCGCGCGCAGGCGGCGGTGGCGGCGGGGGAGCTGCGGCCGGAGTCGGTGATGCCGCGGATCCGCGAGGAGGTGCTGCAGTTCCTGAAGCTCCGCGACGTCCGCAAGCGGGCCGAGGTGGCGCCGCTGCTGGCGGCGATCACGTGGATGGAGGCGAGGACATGTTCGGATGGACATGTCCCGACAGTCAGCCTGGCGGCGCTGGCCGAGGCGGTGACGACGGACGGGGAGAGCGGGGTTCGCGAGCTGCGCTACGCGACGCAGAGCTACGCGGCGCTGCGGCCGGAGGGGCCGGCGATCCCGCGGGTGCCTCGCGCGGAGGCGGGGCATCTGGCGCGGCTGCTGTCGTGCAACATGGTCGCGGTCGACGAGGCGCTGGCGGCGGCGCAAGAGCGCGAGAAGGCGCGGCTGGCGTGGCAACAGCGGCGGACTTCGCTGCGGCTCGGAGAGGGCAAGCGCTACCTGTTCCGGGCGCCGCTGCCGGCGACGGAGACGATCCGCGGAGAGCTGGGGATCGCGGCCGAGGCGGTCGAGGGCGGGCAGGCGACGGGGCGGATCTGGCTGATCGCGCAGGGCTGCCTGCTGCGGGTCGTCGAGGTCGACTGCGGGATCGCGGGGCTCGAGCTGGCGGTGGAGGCCCCGTTCACGCCGAGCGAGATGTTCGACGACGCGGCCCGCGACGGGGTGGTGGTCGAGGTGCTGCTGCGCGCGCTGGGGAGCCTGCCGGGGCCGCTGGGCGACCTGGCCGGAAGGTCAGGCGGGACTGCGATCGACGCGGGGGTGCGCGGGCTGGTCAAGGCGTGGCTGCTGCTGGCGCTCGACGCGGAGACGCGCTCAGGGCTGTGGCAGCGGCTCGCGGTGCCGGAGGCGCTGCAGCCCGAGGCGGCGGCGGTGGCAGGATGGTTGCCGTCGCCGGCGCAGCTGCGCGCGGGCCAGGGGCCGCTGGCGACGCTGATGCACCTGCTGCTGTTCGAAGACTTCGACGGGACGCGGCGGTCGCTCGACGAGCTGGCGCGACGCCAGGCGCGGGTCGGTCGGCTCGAGGAGGTCGATCGCTCGGTGGCGCCCGAGCCGTCGCTGGGCCGCGAGATCGCGTGGCTGGGCCGGGGTGACCGCAAAATTTTGGGCGGGCTGCTCGGGGGTGAGGCGGCGCTGCAGTCGTGGGCGCCGACGCTGGCGGTGCGTCGCCGCGAGCGCAAGTTTTGGGCCCAGGCTGCGCTCTCGTCGGAGGAGCTGACGCGCGCGGCCCACGAGGCCTTGCGCGTTGCAGGCAACGAGCCGGCGCTGTGGTGCCACGTGTGGCGCGACGAGGAGGTGGAGGCGGTGCTGACGTTGCACCCGCCGGCGTCGCCCTTCCGGCTGGCGCGAGCGGTCGAGGCGGCGACGATCGAGCTACGGTTCGAAGGCCGGCTGCTGACGACGCGCACGCTCGATCTCGGCTTCGGGCCGATCTCGGGGACAGCGAACGCGAAGGGGCTGCGGCCGAACGCGAGCTGGGACGAGGTGGCGGACGAGGCGGCAGTGGCGACCGTGACGACTGCGCTGCGGCGGGCGGCGTGGCGACTGGTGGCAGGGGTGCTCGACCGATGGGTCCGTGGGACAGGGATCGAGGATTCGACGTGGACGTGGCTGCGCGAGCAATTGCTGCGCCGGGTGGCCGAGTCGACGCGCTCGGAGGTGCTGGCCGAGGCGCCGGTGCTGCTGCAGGTGCCGCTGTTCGCGACGGTGGGCGCCGGGGTGCTGAGCCTCGCGGAGATCGAGGCGGTGGTGGCAGCGGAGGGCCAGATCGCGTGGGTGCCGATGACGACGCCGGGGGCGTCATTGCCGGCGCCGCCGATCGTGCGCGAGGACTCGCCGGCGATCGCGGCGCTGCGCCGATGGGTCGGCGAGGCGCGGGTGGTGGACGGCGGCGAGCGGGTGCGGGCGCAACGACTGGCGCGACGCCTGGCAGACCTGCCGACGATCAAGTCGATGACGCTGGATCCGGCGAGCGTGTGGGCGAAGACATCGCTGGCCGACGACAAGGGCAAGGTCGAGGGCGAGGTGGGGCTGCGCCGCGGCGACGATGCGCCGACGCTGCGCATCGAGGTGTGCCTGGACGGACGCAAGATCGGCGAGTTCGTTCACGAGGACGCACCGGCGCCGCTGGTGGCGATCGTCAGCGACCTGGAGCTGCCGCTCACCAGTGCTGGCGAGGTCGACACTCGAGCGAAGCGCTACGGCAATCTGCTGCGCCGGTGCCGACGCGCGGCGACGGAGCTGATCGTGCAGCTGTGCGAGGGCTATGCGTCGCTGCCGGCGAACGAGCGCGCGCCGGCGCGGGCGCTGTTGCTCGAGTTCGCGGCGCGACGGATCGAGCGCGCGGCGAAGGATGGTTCGGAGCCGGGCCGCGCGGTCGAGGCGGTGAAGGCGTTGCCGCTGCTGATCGATGTGTGGGGCGAGCAGTGCTCGCTGGCCGAGGTCACGACGCGCGAGGAGAAGGTGTTCGAGGCGGTGACGCGGCCGGTCGAGCAACCGCCCGTCACGGCGCAGGCGGAGCGCAGGATCCTGGTGGCGGACCCGCCGGCGCGGCGCGTCCTCGCGGCGATCGGTGAGGTGAAGCTGCTGGACTCGCACTGGGACGAGGTGCTGGGGACGATCCGGGCGCTCGCGGCGGCGCCGGAGTGCAAGCTGCCCGACCTGCGCGAGGTGGCATGGGTCGATCGCAAGGCGACGATCGCGGGCGGCATCGAGGCGCATCTGTGGATCCCACGCTCGCCGACGAACGAGGACTCGGTGGCGCTGGCCCGCGCGGGACGAGAGGTGGGGCGCATCCAGGCGATACCGGCGCTGCCGTGCGCGGGGATCGTGAGCGGGTGGGGCCTGAACAGCGAGTCGGGGGCAGCAGTGTTGGACGCGCGCCAGCTCGGCAGCCTGGGCAAGCAGGTGTGCCGGCTGTACGAGACTCTGGCGAAGCAGGTGAAGTCCGGCGGCCGCATGAACGCGAGCGAACGCGATCGTGCGGCGAGCTGGCTGGCACACGTGGACGAGCTCCTGGCGAGCGATCCCGGCGGGATGCCGGCAGACCTGGGGAAGGCGCTGACGGAGCTCAAGACGGCGCTGGCGGAGATGGTGCCGCCGGCGCTGCGCAAGGCGCGGGCGAAGACGGCAGAGGCGGAGGCGCGCCGGCGGGGAGAGGCAGAGGCGGCCGCGCATGCGCAGCTGGAGGCGGCGAGGCGAGAGCACGAGGCGCGAGAGCAGGAGACGCGGGCGCGGGAGCAGGAGGCGCGGGCTCTCGCGGGCGCGGGGCAGGCTTCGGGGATTGCGGGAGGCGTCGGGCCGACGCCGGTGCCGAAGCCGACGCCCGAGCAGCAACTACTGGCGCTGGTCCGCGCGGAGCTCGAGTGGGCACGCGCTCGTCACGGGTCCGCGCTCGAGCATCTCCGCCTCGATCGCCTGGCCATCGGGACAGGCCGCGAGCCCGGCATCGCCCGCTTCGACGACGGCATCGTGCTGCAGCAGCGCCACTCGCTCATCGCCCGCGCGCTCACCCGTCTGGCCATCGACGAGGTGCCGGATCCGATCGACATGATGTTCGTGATGGCGAACGTCTATACGCTGATGAACGAGGTGGCGGAGGAGATCGGCGCGCACGACGAGCAGGCGTTCGTGGCCCGGCTGGCGGAAGGGCTGGCGGCAGGGCTGGGGTGAGGCCGCGCGCCGGGGCTTCGCTCAGGAATGAGACGTCGGGGCGGGAGACCTGGTTCTCGTCGGAGTCGGCCTGCCGTTATCCTCTGGGCCGTTTCTGCAGGTTTAGCGACGAGCCAAGACGAAGGTCCAGTTCTCCTGGGCGTCGCACACGTCGGCGCGGGGTCCCTCGGCGGTGGCCTCGCTCCAGACGCAGTCGTCGGGGCAGGAGACCTGGTTCTCGTCGGGGTCGCAGACGAAGTTGTTGTTGCACTGCCAGGGCGGGTGCTCGGGCTCGCTTGCGCAGGCGGCGAGGGTCAACGCGAGAGTGTATGCATCGAGATGGAAGAGTTTACGACCCAGGTGGATGGGATCTGCTGATGCGTCCATGGTTGCCCGTGCAGAAGTGCATGAGTCAGAGGCGGGAATCGACGATTACCGCCTCGTAGCGAAGTCGATACCCTTTTAAGGGTCCTCGATGCAGTATAGGGGAAGAAGTACAGAGCAAATAATTGGACTCATCGAGTCCGTCCAGGCGGCGTCCTTGGCGAGGGTCGAGCCGTACAACCCTTGATTCATTTGGGATTCGCTCGACCATCCAACACAGTTGACGCCTCCAGCAGATGTTCCATTGGCGTTAGTATTGCTCCACGGGGGGCCGTCAATAGGAGATCCGGACTCTGTTTGGTCGATGGCATGGGAAAGTGTCCCGTCGGTGAGGTCGGGCCAGCCGTTCTCGGCGACCGGGGTGCCGTCAACGAGGATGTACATGCCCAGATAGCTCGTATCCATCCGCATCGCGGGCCAAAAGTCTCCAGTGGACACCCAGGCCTTGAAGGTCGAGGGATCGGCAAGGTCCTTATTCATGGCTGCGGCCATCTGGCACTTCTCGTCGATGTCGTCCATGAGGCCGAGAGCGCCCGTGAACTTGGTGCTGGTCACGAAGATGACGCGGCGGGGTTTGAGGCAATCGTTGTTGCAGGCGTCGGTGTCGACTTGGTTGCCGTCGTCGCACTCTTCATCGTCTTGGTGGACGATGCTGTCGCCGCAGGTGGCGGGTTGGCAGGCGTTGGTGCAGTCGTCGGTGTCGACGTCGTTGCCGTCGTCGCAGAGTTCCTCGCCGGCCCAGACATGGCCGTCGCCACAAGAGGCGATCTGGCAGGCGGCGCAGTCGTCGGTGTCGTCGTCGTTGGCGTCATCGCAGGTCTCGCCGGGGCCGACCTGGCCGTCGCCGCACTGGCTGAGTTCGCAGTCGGCGTTGCAGGTGTTTTGCGGGCCGTTGTTCTCGCCGTCGTCGCAGTCTTCTTTGCCGGTCCAGACGATGCCGTCGCCGCAGGTGGGGAGCTTGCAGGCGTTGGTACAGGCGTCGCCGTTGACGTCGTTGCCGTCGTCGCAGGGTTCGCCCTGTTCCTGGACGCCGTTGCCGCAGGTGGGCTGGGTGCAGTCCTGGGGGCAGGTGGTCATGGACTCGCCTTGGCCGCAGACCATGTCGCCGCAGACGCAGGAGTCGTCGTCGCAGGGGGGACAGTCGCGGACGCAGGCGAGCTCCTCGCCGGCCTGGCAGACGGAGTCGCCGCAGGTGTCGCTGCAGTCCTGGCTGCAGACGGCGGGGTTCTCGTGGAGGTCGCAGACGCTGTCGCCGCAGGTGCCGGGGTGGCAGTCGACCGGGCAACGGGTGGGGTCCTCGGCGGGGGCGCAGATGCCGTCGCCGCAGCCGGGGCCGGGGAAGTCGCGGGGGCAGGTGTCGAGGGTCTCGCCGTCGTCCTTCTGGCCGTTGCCGCAGGTCTCGCGGCAGGCGGAGACGAAGGTCCAGTTCTCCTGGGCGTCGCACACGTCGGCGCGGGGTCCCTCGGCGGTGGCCTCGCTCCAGACGCAGTCGTCGGGGCAGGAGACCTGGTTCTCGTCGGGGTCGCAGACGAAGTTCTTGTTGCACTGCCAGGGCGAGTGAGCGGGCTCGCTTGCACAGGTGGCGAGGGTCAGTGCGAGGATATGTGGCCCCAGATGTAAGAGTGTTCTATGGCTCAGGTAAGTGGGAGATGCGGAAGCGCTCATGGGTCCCCGTGCAGAAGTGCATGGAAGCATTGGAGTGGATTGAAGATGCTGCATTTGCAATAAACGTCGCTGCGCTATTGTTTATGGTCCTCGATGCAGTAAATGGGGGAAAAGCTAGAGCACGAATTGGGGTTCGGTGCGTCCGTCCAGGTCGCGTCGGTTGCAGTCGAGAGGCCGTGGTGGCCACTATTTCCTCCAGACTTGTTGGACCATCCCACACAGTAATGTTCATCACCTGCCAGGGTCCCATCGGCTTTCGTATTTGTCCAAGGGGTACCGTCGGCAAACATGCTCATCTCTGTTTTGTCGATGGCGTGCAAGAGTGTCCCATCCGTGAGGTCGGCCCATCCATTCTCGGCGATTGGGGTTCCGTCGGCGAGGACATACATGCCTATGAAGCTTGTATCCATTCGCATCGCCGGCCAGAATTCTTCTGTCGATAGCCAGGCCTTAAACGTCTGGTCGTGCGCGAGACCAGCGGTCATGGCGGCAGTTCTGCACTTCTCGTCGATGTCGTCGATGAGGCCTAGTTGACCCTGGTACATTGTGCTGGTGACGAAGATGACGCGGCGGGGTTTGAGGCAATCGTTGTTGCAGGCGTCGGTGTCGATCAGGTTGCCGTCGTCACACTCTTCGTCGTCCTGGTGGACGATGCTGTCGCCGCAGGTGGCGGGCTCGCAGGCGGTGGTGCAGTCGTCGGTGTCGACGTCGTTGCCGTCGTCGCAGAGTTCCTCGCCGGCCCAGACATGGCCGTCGCCACAAGAGGCGATCTGGCAGGCGGCGCAGTCGTCGGTGTCGTCGTCGTTGGCGTCATCGCAGGTCTCGCCGGGGCCGACCTGGCCGTCGCCGCACTGGCTGAGTTCGCAGTCGGCGTTGCAGGTGTTTTGCGGGCCGTTGTTCTCGCCGTCGTCGCAGTCTTCTTTGCCGGTCCAGACGATGCCGTCGCCGCAGGTGGGGAGCTTGCAGGCGTTGGTACAGGCGTCGCCGTTGACGTCGTTGCCGTCGTCGCAGGGTTCGCCCTGTTCCTGGACGCCGTTGCCGCAGGTGGGCTGGGTGCAGTCCTGGGGGCAGGTGGTCATGGACTCGCCTTGGCCGCAGACCATGTCGCCGCAGACGCAGGAGTCGTCGTCGCAGGGGGGACAGTCGCGGACGCAGGCGAGCTCCTCGCCGGCCTGGCAGACGGAGTCGCCGCAGGTGTCGCTGCAGTCCTGGCTGCAGACGGCGGGGTTCTCGTGGAGGTCGCAGACGCTGTCGCCGCAGGAACCGGGGTGGCAGTCGACCGGGCAACGGGCGGGGTCCTCGGCGGGGGCGCAGAGGCCGTCGCCGCAGCCGGGGCCGGGGAAGTCGCGGGGGCAGGTGTCGACGGTCTCGCCGTCGTCCTTCTGGCCGTTGCCGCAGGTCTCGCGGCAGGCGGAGACGAAGGTCCAGTTCTCCTGGGCGTCGCACACGTCGGCGCGCGGTCCCTCGGCGGTGGCCTCGCTCCAGACGCAGTCGTCGGGGCAGGAGACCTGGTTCTCGTCGGGGTCGCAGACGAAGTTGTTGTTGCACTGCCAGGGCGAGTGCTCGGGTTCGCTTGCGCAGGATAGGAGGGGCAGCGCGAGGAGGGAGGCGCTTAATCGCGGAAGTGCAGCGAGGTGTGGAGGCGCCGAATTGAGGGAGGGCTTCATGGATCCTCGATGCAGTAAATGGAACGTAGTCCGTCGCAACTGCTTGTATTCATTGCATCGGTCCAACTCGCGTCCTTCGCAATGGTCTTACCCGTGGCGCCGTTGACTCCTCCCCCAGACTCTGACCAGTTCAAGCAGTCTGGGGTGTCCCCCCGGGTTCCGTCTGCTTTCGTGTTCGACCAGGGGGCAGCGTCCACGGTTTCTCCTTTCTCCGTTTGTTCGATCGCGTGCGCAAGCATACCGTCGGTAAGGTCGGACCAGCCATCTTCGGCGATCGGGGTGCCGTCGACGAGGACGTACTTGCCCCCATAGCTCGTGTCCATTCGCATGGCCGGCCAAGTCGAAAATTTCGAGATCCAGGCCTTGAAGTTCATGGAATTTGCGCCGGAGATAGCCGTGGCAGCGGCCTTGCATTCATTGTCGATGTCGCTGATGGAACCGAGGTTGCCCGTAAACTTCTGGCTGGTGACGAAGAAGACGCGGCGGGGTTTGAGGCAGTCGTTGTTGCAGGCGTCGGTGTCGATCTGGTTGCCGTCGTCGCACTCTTCATCGTCTTCATGGACGATGCTGTCGCCGCAGGTGGCGAGTTCGCAGGCGTTGGTGCAGTCGTCGGTGTCGATGTCGTTGCCGTCGTCGCAGAGTTCCTCGCGGGCCCAGATGTGGCCGTCGCCGCAGGATGCCATCTGGCAGGCGGCGCAGTCGTCGGTGTCGTCGTCGTTGGCGTCGTCACAGGTTTCGCCGGGGCCGACCTGGCCGTCGCCGCACTGGCTGAGTTCGCAGTCGGCGTTGCAGGTGTTTTGCGGGCCGTTGTTCTCGCCGTCGTCGCAGTCTTCCTTGCCGGTCCAGACGATGCCGTCGCCGCAGGTGGGGAGCTTGCAGGCGTTGGTGCAGGCGTCGCCGTTGACGTCGTTGCCGTCGTCGCAGGGTTCGCCCTGTTCCTGGACGCCGTTGCCGCAGGTGGGCTGGGTGCAGTCCTGGGGGCAGGTGGTCATGGACTCGCCTTGGCCGCAGACCATGTCGCCGCAGACGCAGGAGTCGTCGTCGCAGGGGGGACAGTCGCGGACGCAGGCGAGCTCCTCGCCGGCCTGGCAGACGGAGTCGCCGCAGGTGTCGCTGCAGTCCTGGCTGCAGACGGCGGGGTTCTCGTGGATGTCGCAGACGCTGTCGCCGCAGGTGCCGGGGTGGCAGTCGACCGGGCAACGGGTGGGGTCCTCGGCGGGGGCGCAGATGCCGTCGCCGCAGCCGGGGCCGGGGAAGTCGCGGGGGCAGGTGTCGAGGGTCTCGCCGTCGTCCTTCTGGCCGTTGCCGCAGGTCTCGCGGCAGGCGGAGACGAAGGTCCAGTTCTCCTGGGCGTCGCATACGTCGGCGCGGGGTCCCTCGGCGGTGGCCTCGCTCCAGAGGCAGTCGTCGGGGCAGGAGACCTGGTTCTCGTCGGGGTCGCAGACGAAGTTCTTGTTGCACTGCCAGGGCGGGTGCTCGGGCTCGCTTGCGCAGGTGGCGAGGGGGAGCGCCAGGAGACAGGCGCGTCGTTGAGCGACGTTCACGAGGCTCCTGAAGAAAGCCCAACGGTCAGTGTGCTTCATGGATCCTCGATACAGTAAAGGTTGCGAAGGGCGTCGCACGGGGATTCCCCCATTGCGTGGGTCCATGACGCATCCGTCGCGTTGGTTCTCCCGAAGACTCCGAACACGTCCGGGGTATCATTCATCCAATTCTCGCAACGCACGGTGCCCGCGCTGGTCCCGTCTGCCTTCGTGTTCGACCACAGTGCAGCATTCACGGGCTCCCCCGTTTCCGTTTGATCGATCGGGTGCATGAGCAAGCCATCGGTGAGGTCGGGCCAGCCGTTTTCGGCGACCGGGGTGCCATCGATGAGGACGTACTTGCCCCCGTAGCTCGTATCCATCCTCATTGCGGGCCAAGTAGATGCTGTTGATATCCATGCCTTGAAGTCCGCCTTATTGACGCCGGGGATAGCGTTGGCGGCGGTCTGGCACTTGTCGTCGATTTGGTCGATGAGGCCGAGGTTGCCCGGGAACTTTGTGCTGGTGACGAAGATGATGCGGCGGGGTCTGAGGCAATCGTTGTTGCAGGCGTCGGTGTCGATTTGGTTGGCGTCGTCGCACTCCTCGTCGTCCTGGTGGACGATGCTGTCGCCGCAGGTGGCGGGCTCACAGGCGTTGGTGCAGTCGTCGGTGTCGATTGGGTTGCCGTCGTCGCAGAGCTCCTCGCCAGCCCAAGTGTGGCCGTCGCCGCAGGCGGCCATCTGGCAGGCGGCGCAGTCGTCGGTGTCGTCGTCGTTGGCGTCGTCGCAGGTCTCGCCGGGGCCGACCTGGCCGTCGCCGCACTGGCTGAGCTCGCAGTCGGCGTTGCAGGTGTTCAGCGGGCCGTTGTTCTCGCCGTCGTCGCACTCTTCCTTGCCGGTCCAGACGAAGCCGTCGCCGCAGGTGGCGAGCTTGCAGGCGTTGGTGCAGGCGTCGGCGTTGACGTCGTTGCCGTCGTCGCAGGGTTCGCCTTGTTCCTGGACGGCGTTGCCGCAGGTGGGCTGGGTGCAGTCCTGGGGGCAGGTGGTCATGGATTCGCCCTGGCCGCAGACCATGTCGCCGCAGACGCAGGAGTCGTCGTCGCAGGGGGGACAGTCGCGGACGCAGGCGAGCTCCTCGCCGGCCTGGCAGACGGAGTCGCCGCAGGTCTCGCTGCAGTCCTGGCTGCAGACGGCGGGGTTCTCGTGGATGGCGCAGACGCTGTCGCCGCAGCTGCCGGGGTGGCAGTCGGTGGGGCAACGGGTGGGGTCCTCGGCGGGGGCGCAGGTGCCGTCACCGCAGCCGGGGCCGGGGAAGTCGCGGGGGCAGGTGTCGAGGGTCTCGCCGTCGTCCTGCTGGCCGTTGCCGCAGGTCTCGCGGCAGGCGGAGACGAAGGTCCAGTTCTCCTGGGCGTCGCACACGTCGGCGCGGGGTCCCTCGGCGGTGGCCTCGCTCCAGACGCAGTCGTCGGGGCAGGCGACCTGGTTCTCGTCGGGGTCGCAGACGAAGTTCTTGTTGCACTGCCAGTGCGGATCGTCGGCCGCCGGAAACTCGCCGCGGAGGCAGCTCAGGCCGCCGAGGCCGAGCGAGAAAGCGAACAGGAAGTGCTTGCGCGCCATCGCCGGATCTTAGGCCACCGATCTGCGGCGATCAACGGCGCAGGCCGCCGAGCGAGCCCCCAACGCCAGTTGGGGGGGCCAACTGTAGTTGGGTGCTCGCCTTGGTCGGCAGTTTTCCGTAGACTCGCTGGCCATGGTCTGCGTCCTCGTGGCCGCTCTCCTGCTCCTGGCGCCTGCCGCTCCGACCCCCGCGTCGCCGGCGGCCGGTCCGAACGCGCCGACGAGCGCCGAAGCGCGTCCCTCCACGTCGCCGGCCGCCGGTCCGAACGCGCCGACGAGCGCCGAAGAGCGCCGTGCTCGCGCCCAGGCCGCGTTCGAGCACGGTCGCTTCGCCGAGGCGGCGCTCGAGTACGAGGCGCTCTGGCGCGAAGGACATGGCGCTTCGGACCTGTTCAATGCGGCAGCCTCGCGCTTCGCGCTCCGCCACTACGCGCACGCGGTGGCCCACCTCGAGTCGTTGTTGGCGCTGCCGACCTTGACGCCGGCGCAACGCGGCGAGGCGGCCAACCTCGAGAAGATCGCCCGCGGCAAGACGGTGGCGGTGACGCTGGTACTGCGGTCGGCCCGGCCGCTGACGGCGCCGCTCACGGTGACGTTCGGTACGGTGTCGGCGTTCGCGTCCGACTTGCGCCCCGACATCAGCAAGACGATCGGCCCCGGCGATCGGACGGCGCTGGCGCTCGATCCCGGCGCGTGGCGCGTCAGCGTGGATGACCCGCGGTTCGAGCCGCTCACGCTGGAGGTTCGCGTCGAGGCGTCGACCCCGACGGCGCCGCAGGTGCTCGAGCTCCGCGCGCGGCCCGACGCTCGGGCCCTGCGTCGCTTCGCGCTGGGTTGGGGAGCGGCGGGCGCGGTCGGGGTGGTGGTGGGCGCGGGCCTCGTCGGCGGCGGTCAAGGTCGGTGGTCGTCGCGGCTGGACACGCCGATCGATCAGTGCGTCTCCGGCAGCCCGGTGTATCCGATCGAGGCGTGCCGCGACGCGCTAGCCGGCGCGGGCAACCTGCGCACGGCGGGCGCTGGGGTCCTCGGCGCTGGTGCGGGAGCGGTGGTCGGCGGGCTGTTGGCGCTGGCCCCGACGCCGCGCGAGCGAAAGATCGGGTGGACGGTGTGTTTTGGCTCAGCTGGAATGGGACACGCCCCGGCCTGGTAGAAGGAGCCGGGGCAAGGACCGCCCATGAGCAAGAAGACACGTCGTCACCACACCCCTGACCAGAAAATCAACCTGCTGCGTCGACACCACCTCGAGAAGGTGCCGGTGTCGGAGGTCTGCGAGGGCGCCGAGCTGCAGCCGAGCGTCTTCTACGGCTGGCAGCGCCACCTGTTCGAGCACGGCGCGGCGGCCTTCGGGGAATCTCGCAAGCGCGTCGAGACCAGCCGGGAGCAGGAGCTGCTCGCGGAGAACGAGCGGCTAAGGGCCCGTCTGGCCCGCAAGGACGAGGTGATCGCCGAGGTGACCGAGGAGCTCGTCCGCACAAAAAAATCTGTTGGGGAGCCCTGACGGACCGCTGGGTTCCCCACGACGAGCGCGACCAGGTCGTCGACTTCGTGCATCGGCTGTCCGAAAAGACAGAGGTGCCGCTCGTGAAGTTTGTGGGGTGGCTGGGCATCGCCCGCGCCAAGTTCTACGAGTGGCGCCGGCGATACGGCAAGCTCAACGAGCACAACGGCAAGACCCCGCGCGACCACTGGATCGAGCCGTGGGAGCGCCAGGCGATTGTCGACTACTTCGATGCGCACCCGCTCGAGGGCTACCGCCGGCTGACCTTCATGATGCTCGACGACGACGTCGTCGCCGTCAGCCCTGCGACCGCCTACCGCGTCCTGCGGGCGGCCGGTCGCCTCGATCGTCATCGACCGAAGCCGAGCAAGAAGGGCACCGGCTTCGTCCAGCCCCTCGGCCCGCACGTGCACTGGCACATCGACATCGCCGTCATCACCATCGCCCGCGTCTACTACTACCTGTGCTCCGTCCTCGACGGCTACAGCCGATACGTCGTGCACTGGGAGTTCCTCGATCGCATGACCGAGGCCGACGTCGAGCTCATCCTCCAGCGTGCCCTCGAGGCCCACCCTGGCGCTCACCCGCGGGTCATCTCCGATAACGGCTCGCAGTTCATCGCCGGCGACTTCCGCCGCTTCATCGACCTCGCCGGCCTGACCCACGTCCGGACCTCGGTGAACTACCCGCAGGCCAACGGCAAGATCGAGCGGTATCACCGGACCCTCGACAAGAACACCATCCACGCCGTCACGCCCGACGGCGCCCACGCCACCATCGCCACCCGCATCGACCACTACAACAACCACCGCCTTCACAGCGCGATCGGCTACGTCAGCCCGCGCGACAAACTCCTCGGACGCGAGACCGAGATCTGGGCCGGCCGCGATCGCAAGCTAGAGGCAGCCCGAGAGCTCCGACGCAAGCGCCGAGAATTGGACCACCTCGGCACCGCCGCGTAACTTCTCTCGACCCTCCACTTCACCCTCAGCGTCTCCGTTCGTCAACCCACCCTCTGTCCCGTTCACGCTGAGCCAATACAAGCACCTGGACCGGCAGGAAGCGGACGGCGTCGCCCCAGCTGCTGCCGCGGCGAGCGAACAACTCGCGCAGGTCGGGCAGGACCTCCTTGCAGGCGACGCACCAGGGGGCCCACAGGCTGAGCACGTGCACGGCTCGCGGTGACAGCACCTCGGCGGCGCCGAGCCGCACCGTGCCTGCGGGGGCGCCGTTGCGCACACGTTCGAGCCGCAGGCGCATGAGGGGGGCGACGTCGACGCCGGCGGCCACGTAGGTGCCAGAGCCGAGCGCAGCACTCGGGGGCGGCGGGGCCACCTCCACCTCGACGCGCGGCGCCGAAGACGTCGACGACTGCGACGGGCGACACGAGGCGGCGCGCTCACGCAGCTCGTCCAGCGCCGCGATCTGCGCGGCGAGACGCCAGGTGAGCACCAACGTCAGGCCGGACAGCACTGCGACCGAGGCCAGGAGCGCGAAGGCAGCCCAGATCCACGCGCGGGGAGCCTCGGGCTCGGGCGGGGGCAGGGGCGTGGTCTTCACGGCGCGCGCTCCGGATCGCGGACCGTCGCTCCGAGCGAGCGGCATGGTCCGGGGGACCGGTGCGAAACATCGGGAAAAGAAGCGAGCGCGTGTCCTCGCCCGATGCGAGCGACCTGCTCGCTCGATCCTGTACGGAAGGCTCGTATCGTTCCGATGACCGCCCACCTGCGAGCGCCCGGTGCTCGTAGCGGGCGCGAATGTCCCGTGCTTTCGATCGGGCCGATCGGACCGGGGTAAAGCGCCAGGTTTGGCCGATCGCCCTGAACACTCGCTTTTCTCTGGCTCTTCGCACATGTGTGAAGAGCCAGGTGCAACCTCATCGCCGCGCTCACGGCGCTGGCTCCTCGCAGCAGGCGCAGGCTGCTTGCGCTTGGGACATGTCCCTTTGCACCTGTAGGAAGTGCCAGATGGCGGCGGCTGCCGCGGCCACCGCGACGGTCGTGGCCAGGGTGCCGGCGAGCAGCAGGCGTCGGGCGGTGGTGGGTTTCACCGCGTCTCCTTGGTGCCGGCGCAGGGGACGGGGATCACCAGGACCACGCGGTTGACGTCGCGCTGGAGCGTGCGGCTCTCCTTGGGCTCCTGGCCGGCGCGGACGGCTGCGAACCCGGCGGCGAGGCGCTCGCTCTCGGCGCGGCTGACGGCGATAGGCGTCTGGGTGCCGGCGTAATTGTCCACGAACTGCTTGAGCGCGACGGGCCGATCGCTCGGGGCGCCCCAGCCGATCAGCATCGGGCCCTGGCCGCGCTCGCTCGGCTTGTCGCGGCCGAGCGCCTGGTCGATGAGCCGCTCGACCGCGTTGATCCGCCGCAGGGCCAGCGCGTGATCGTCGGCGGGCTTGCCGTCGGGGCTCGAGCGGCCGATGACGAACAGTATCTTGGCCTCGCGCAGGGCCTTGGCGTGGCGCGCGAGCTCGCCGACGATGTAGGGGCGCGCGGCCTGAGCGGGCCAGGGCTGGCGCGCGAGGGGCTCGTTCGTGGGGAAGTAGACGGCGAGCCGGTCGGGGAAGGCGCCCAGCAGCGCGTTCATCTGGTCGTCGTCGGCGAGCAGGGCCCGCCACTCGTCGGCGCTGCAGCCCTCGCCGCCCTCGACGCGGTCCTGCACGCTGGTGCGCCGCTTCAGGCAGGCTTGCGTCAGCTGCGAGACGGCCGCCTCGACCGCAGGATCGCCGCAGGTCGGCGCCGGGGCCTCGGGCTCGTTGCTCGGGCGGCAACGCAGGTCGGCGCCGCAGCGCAGGCCGACGTCGCACGGGCAGTCGCGGCACTGCTCGCCGCGCTGCGCGACCTGGGGCTCCTCGTGCGGCGTGCACTCGCCGTGGACGCACCACTGATCGTCGGGACACTGCTCCTCGTCGGGGCGGCGTGGGTCGCATTGGTGGACGTCGCTGGCCTCGACGGCCGTGGTCGGCAGCGAGACCACGGCCCAGGCCACGAACAACACCATCGCCCAGACGCCGGCCGTCAGGGCGATCAAGGTCACGGTGATCCGATCGATCGCCATCAGTCCATCACTTCGCGCCGGGGGTCTCGACGAGCTTGAGGATCTTGCCCGCGCTGGTGGCCGGCATGGCCTGGTCGAGGTGCAGCTCGCCATCGACGATCGGCACCACGAACGCCTGCGGCACGCCGACCCGGCCGCCGCGGGCCTTCACCCACGCCAGCAGGTAGCGCTGCTGGGCCGCCAGCGCCGCCGAGGCCTCCTCGCCGTCGACGCAGGTGCGCAGCTTGCCGCCGGGGCCGAGCACGTCGGCCACCTCGGCGAGCGCCTGCTCGACCTTGTCGGTGGTGAATCGCGGCGCCTCGGTGTCCTGCAGGTCGAACAGCGCGGCCAGGGCGTCGAGGCCGCGGCCGGGGGCCAGGCGCTCGGCGCACAGGGCCGCCAGCGCGCCGAGGCAGGCGTTGTTGCTGCGCGCCTCGCCGTGGGTCTGCGGCTTGCCGTCGCCGTCGACGAACTCGTGCGACGGCAAGTAGCGCTCGTCGCAGTTGGCCCGCGGGAACATGTAGACCCACAGCTCGGCCCCGTGCGCGCGCAGGCGCGGCAGCGACTGCTGCAGGTAATGGAGCTCGCGGCGGCACAGCGGGCAGGTCGGGTCGACGAACAGCATCACCGCGGTGCGCGGGGCGTCGACGGTGGCCGCGAGAGTGACGGGCGGCGGATCGGGCGGCGGCGGCGGGCAGGTCACCGAGCGCGCGGCGAGCTGATAGGCGAGGGCGGTCCCGCCGGTGGCGAGCGCCCAGATCAGCACGGCCCGCGCGGCGCCGACTCGCGCCTGTCCTTCGGGGCAGGTCGGCGCTGCGCCGCGGACCAGCAGGGCGCCGACGCACGCGACGGTCAAGGTGGCGTACAGCGCCACGCAGAACGGGCACATGTGCGCGAACTGGGTGAAGGCGTAGAGCCCGAGGGCGAGCGACACCGCGACCCCGAGCGCGCCGAGGCCCAGCAGCGCGGCCGCGGCGACCTCGGCCAGCGGCCCGCGCCGGCGCAGCAGCGCGGCCGCCAGGAACATGGTCGTCACGACATGTCCGATCGACCATACGCCGAGCGGGAGCCCGAGCAGCTGCGACCAGCCGCTGGCCAGCGCCTCGGCGCAGGCCGGGCCGTCGTCGCCGCCGGGGCAGCCGCTGGCGTCGCACAGGTGGTCGGCGCCGAACTTGAGCCGCACCAGCCAGACGCTGACGGCCAGGCCGACCAGCCCGGACGCGAGCGTCAACCACGCGCCGACGCGGATCCGCGACGGGGGCTGGGACGGGGTGGCGATCGTCGGCGCGGTCACTTGCCTCCCACGGGCAGCAGGTCGTCGGCCGCGTCGGCCGCGGGCTGCGTCTTCTTGGTGGTGCTCTTGCCCGTGGGCGCGGGCTTCGGCGGGAGCTTCGGCGTGTCCTTGGCGCGGAACGAGTACGTCAGCTCGCCGCCGCCGTCGCTGGCCGAAAACTTCACGTCGTCGAGCTGCTCGGCGATGCACTCGCGGAACGAGGACGGGTTCGCCTGAACGCCCGCGACTGCGCCGTCGGGGGCCACGAGCAGGGTGAAGCGCAGGCGGTCGGCGCCGGGCCGGGCGCACACGCGCAGGTCGGTCAGCCGTTGCTCGAGCTCAGCTTCGACCTTGCTGGCCGAGAACGGTCGCGCGGACTGGGGGCTGGGCGGCGGCGGCGTGGGGACGGGCGCTGCTTGGGGCGCGGGCGTGGGGGCGGTGACGGGGGGCGTCGCGGCGTCGACCGGCGCCTCGACGCGTGCCACCTCGACGGGCACAGGCGCGGGCTCGACGGGCACAGTGCGGGCCTTGGCGGCCGAAGCGGAGGCCATGCGGGCCGGCTCGGCGTGGGCCGTCGCCTCGCGCACGAGCAGCTGGTGCGTCGGCGTCGGCCGCACGTCGACGAGTGCTACTCGCCCCGAGCCGCCGCGCCCGGGCTTGCCCTCGGGCGCCAGCGACCACGCGCCGCCGAACAGCGCCGCAGCGGTGGCCGCCGCGATCGCGGCCTCGCGCCGCCAGCTCGCGCCGGTCGTCGACCCCTGCACCACGGTCGCCTCGCGGGCCGCCGAGCCGCTCGGCGGCACCGCGCGCGGCTCCTCCAGCGCCAGCCGCAGCGCCGCGGTGACCTCCTCGACCGATCGGAACCGCCGCGACGGGTCGCGCTCGAACGCCTGCATCACCGCGGCCTCGATGGTCACCGGCACCTGGCCGCGCACGTGGTCGTGCAGCGGCCGCGGCGACTCGTGCATCTGCGCGTAGGTCATGTCGCCGGCGCTGCCGGGCAGCCACGGCAGGCGCCCGGTCATGAGCTTGTAGATCGTCACGCCGAGGCCGTACACGTCGGTCGCCGGCGAGGCCCGCGACTCGCCGGCGAGCAGCTCGGGCGCGACGTAGCCGGGCGTGCCGAGCACCAGGCCGAGGCCGGTCTGCTCGCCGCTGGCGTCGAGGTCCTTGGCGATGCCGAAGTCGATCAGCTTGACGAAGTCGTCGCCGCCGTCGCCGCCCTCGACGAGGAAGCAGTTCGACGGCTTGACGTCGCGGTGGATGATGTTGCGGGCGTGCGCGGCCGCCAGCGCCTCGCACAGCTGGACCCCGATCGCCGCCGCGCGCCGCCACGGCAGCGGGCCCTCGCGCGTGAGCACCTGGTCGAGGTCGCGGCCGCGCAGGAACTCCATCACGAAGTAGATCTCGTTCTCCGGCGTCGTGCCGACCAGGAACGCCCGCGGCACGTGGCGACTCTCGATCTCCGCCATCGTCCGCGCCTCGCGTTGACAGCGTCGACCCATGTCGGGGTCGGCCGTGAAGCGTCGGTCGAGGAACTTGACCGCGTACTCCATGCCGGACTGGCGGTCGACCGCGCGGTACACCGCCGCCATGCCGCCCTTGCCCAGGCGATCCATGATCCGGTAGCGGTCGGCGAGGAGGATGCCCACGCGTGTGTCGGCCCTGGGCGGCGGATGCAGCGTCGAGGTCACGTGCGCCTCGGCCTGCTCCGCCTCGCCGAGCTCCTCCTCGGTGAACTTCACGACGCGAGGCTAGCCCCGGCGCCGCCGTCGGTAAAGTGGCCCGACCGGCCGCGCGGCGAGCTCCGCCGCCGGTCCGCGAGCGTCCCGCGCTGGCCGGATCTGCGGCTGATTGGCCGTCGGGCAGGCTCTGGCGGGCGTGGCGAGGTCGGACGAGGTGACTGTCTGTGAGATGCCAGGACCACCCGACGTGCGTCGTCCCAAGTCGCTCGCGGCGGCGCCCCGACCCGCGCGTCATCGCGCGACCGCCGCGAAAACCGCCCGGATCGGCGGCCGGTCGAGGGTTCTAGGATTGATCGGACATGTCGGATCGTACATGACCCAAAGGACCGCTGGCTCGTCGCGCAGCGCCGGGCTCGGCCGTTGTCCGGCGAAACGGCCGCGTAATCGCTGTTCTGCCGCATCTGTCCGGCATCCACGCTGCCCGCGCGAGCAGACGAGCCGGGGAGTCTGCGGCCAAAAAACCCGGCTCCGCGCGAGCCGGCCTCGGGGCCGGAGGGCGGCTGGGCGGCGCCGCGTCGCGCAATTTTTCTCGCGGCGCCGAAACATCCTAGGATCTACGCAATGCTCCGCGCGGTCCTCCTCTCCACCTTGCTGCTCGCCGCCTGCGGCGACGACTCCATCGCCACCACCGACGACGGCTCCGGCAGCAGCGGCAACAGCTCGACCACCACGACGACCGGGCCGACGCCGACGACCGGCGACGAGACGACGACGACGACGACGTCGACGGGCAGCGATTCGGACGCCAGCAGCAGCGCGGGCGACACCACGACGACCGGCACGACCACCACGACGACGACGAGCACCACCGACACGACCACGCAGGGCATCGACACGAGCTCGTCGAGCTCCACGACGACCACCACCGGCACGACCGCCGACGAGACGACGACCACGACGACCACGGGCGAGACGACGACGACGACCACGGGCGAGACGACCGACACCACCGGCGACACCGGCGAGGTCGTCGGGCCGCCGGTCCCTGCGGGCCTGTGCACCATGGGCCAGCTGACGAGCTTCGTCGAGCCGATGGCGCAGGCCGAGGAGCTGCACATCATCGGCGTGTACCAGGCGTCCGGGAACGCCCTCACGGTCGAGGTCACCCGCGTCGACGTGCCGCTGACCCTGGTGCTGTCGTCCTACGAGCCGGTCGCGTTCACGCTGAACCTCGCGCCCGGAGTGCTGCTCGAGCACGTGATCCTCAACGGTTACAACGCGCACACGGTGCAGGGCCAGGGCGCGGCGACCGTGACCGACGTGTCCGGCCAGTTCAACTTCTACGCCGCCTGCGCCTATGAATGGCCGGAGGACGACGGCGGCTGTAACACGCCGGGGCTGGTCGCGGGCGCAGAGGCTGCGACCGGACTGAGCCTCACCACGTTCGCGGCTTGTTACGAGGGCAGCAGCTTCTCGCTCGATTGACGCGCCCGCATCGCCCGCCTGAGCCTCGCCTCGCGGGTTATTACGAGTGCAGCAGCGCCTCGCTCGATCGGTGCGTCCGAGTCGCCCGCTCGCCGGGCGGTGCTTGCGCGCACGCGCTGCGCGGCCGCGCGGACCGGCCCGCTGGCGGCCTTCTCGTGTCCCGGTCGCGGCGAAATCAGGCGAGTGCCCGGCACAGCCCGGTTGCCGCGGCGACGCGATGACGCATGCCTGGCCGCGAACCGAACGACGCGAGAGACGACATCATGACTGAGAAGACGACCGCGACCTTGACGACCTACCTGACTGACATGCACGCGCTGGTGAATCACGGCCTGCGGGCGATCGATCGCCAGGCGCGCATGCTGACCGGCACGAGCCACCTGCAGGCGCTCGGCGCGGTGCAGGAGTTCCAGCGCACGCTCGAGGGCCACCTCAAGCTGCTCGACGCACGTACCGAGGCGCTCGGCGGCAAGGTCACGCAGCCGTTCAAGGACGCAGTCACCACGGTCACCGGCTTCCTCGCCGGCCTCACCAGCCGCCTGCGCCCGCTCAGCGCCTGCAAGGCGATCCGCGACGACTACACCTTCCTGTCGCTCGTGGCAGTCAGCTACCTGATGCTGTTCACCACGGCGAACGGCCTCGGCGACCGCGACACCGCGATGCTGGCCGAGCAGGGCTACCGCGACGCGGCCCGCCTGGTGATGCACATCGACCGGATCTTGCCGAGCCTGGTGGCCCAGGAGCTGCGCGAAGACAACCTGCCGGTCGCCGACCTCGAGCGTCAAAGCCGGACGATGCTGGCCCGCGCGTGGAAGCGCGAGGAGAGCGAGCTCGGCCTCGAGACCAACGCGACGGCCTGAGTAAATTCCGGTGCGATGGACTGCCCGCATTCGCCGGACCGGCGGGTGCGGGCATTGGTGCGTGCGCCACCGCAGCGACTGCGGTGAATCACGGGCGCGCGCTCACGGATGGGTTTGTGAATGGGGGCAGTTGCGATCATGCTAGGACGGTGCGCTTGGGTCTCTGCTGCACCTTCCTCGCGGAGCCGATCAAGTTCCGCCACGCCACCGCGCGGGTCGTCGGCGCCAAGCCGCGTGCGGCCCAGCGGCTGTACCTCGGCGAGATCGCGCTCGCCAACGCCGACGCGCTGGCCGCGGCCGTGACGTGGTGCGCGGAGCGGGGGATCGGCGCGTTCCGGATCTCCTCGCAGTTGTTCCCGCTCGCCACCCACCCCGAGGTCGGCTACGCCCTCGAGGAGCTGCCGACCTGGAGCGGCGTCGAGCGGCGGCTGACGGCAGCGCGGGAGCTGGCGCGGGCCAAGGACGTGCGGCTGAGCTTTCACCCCGACCAGTTCGTGGTCCCCGGTTCGGCCTCGCCGGCGGTGGTCGAGAGCTCGCTCGCCGAGCTCGAGCACCACGGGCGGATGGCCGAGCTCGTCGGCGCCGAACAGGTCACGTTGCACGGCGGCGGCGCGCAGCCCGACAAGGCGACCGCGCTCGCGCGGCTCGAGCGCGGGCTCGATCGCCTGTCGCCGCGGGGGCGCGAGCGGATCGTCCTCGAGAACGACGACCGCGTGTTCACCGTCGACGACCTCCTGCCGGTGTGCGCCCGCGCCGGCCTGCCGCTCGTCCACGACGTCCATCACCACCGCTGCTTGCCCGGCAAGATCCCCGTGGAGGAGGCGATCGAGCTGGCGGCCGCGACGTGGGGCGCGCGCGAACCGTGGGCCCACATCTCGAGCCCGAAGGGCGGCTGGGCCAGCAAGCAGCCGCACATCCACGACGACTACGTGCGCCCGGCCGACGTGCCGCAGGCGTGGCTGGGCCGCCGGATCACCGTGGACGTCGAGGCCAAGGCCAAGGAGCAGGCGGTGCTGCGCCTGGCTCGGTGGGTCGCGGCGCAGGCGAAGCCCCGAGCGGCGTGAGCCGCGGCGCCGGGTGGTGCATCCGAGAATTGCTCGAAAAGACATGTCTTGACGTACATGTCTATCGAGACAGATGAGTCGAGGTGGGCTCGCGGGCAGGTCCGTCGGCTGGCCGGTCGCGGTCGGCGGGCGCCCGCGCTACTCTCGCGTTCCATGCCCTTGCTCAGCAAGCACCCCGGCCTCGAGGGTGTCCTCCGCCTCAACCGGCTCGACGGCTCCGGGCTCTACTATGGGCGGCGGGGGCGGATCGGGCCTGTCGATGCCGCGCGGCTGGAGGCCTTCTTGCACGCCTGGCACTTGCACGACCGCCACCTGCGCATGGGCGTGATCCCGCTGATGACGCCCCACGCCTTCGACGACGACCGGCCGCATACCGTCGACGCGCTGCTCGGCGACCGCCTGGCGGACTTCGGCGTCGACGACGACTTCGTCATCCCGGGCACGCCCGGCAGCGTGGTCGGCGACTTCATCGCGGGCAAGCAGGCGGCGATGAAGCCGCGCGACCGCGAGGCGCTCCTGAACTGCGCCGCGGCGCACGGGGTCGCGCTCGGCGACCTGGCGGACGGGTCGTGGACGGCGATGCTGTACCGTGGCCCGACCTTCGGATTTCGCGGGCAGACACCGCAGAGCGTGGAGCTGCGGGTCGGCCTCGGCATGCGCCCGCGCGACGCCGAAGACCTGCCGCTGCCGGGCGGCATGACGCAGTGGAAGAACCACAAGTACGTGGTCGTCGCGCGCACTCTGGCCGAGGTCCGCAGCCCCGCGGTGACCACCGTGGTCGAGCCCGACAAGCTGCACGAGGGCCTCCGCGTGGCCCGCTCGGACATCGACGCCCTCGCGCGCGCTCCGGCGTGGCAGCGGATGATGACCCGCGCCGGCTGGACCGAGGCCGACCTCGGGGTCCAGCTTTACGTGCGTCTCGCCTGAGCGCGACGCGAATCAGCGTGTCGTACGATATGTCCCGAAGGACATGGTCGTCATTCGCCGGCCGCGAGGACGCGGACCTCGCCGAGGTACATGTAGCCGGCCTTGCGCACGCGCACGTAGCGGTAGGGCGTGCGGTCGTCCCAGCGGGCCTGCCAGATCGCGCGGTGGGGCACCGGCGTGGCGCCGAGGCGGGCGAGCACCACCGCGTCGCTCGCGTCGGGCTGGTTGGCGCCGACGATCTCGAGCTCGGCGCGGGTGCTGGGCTGGTCGAGCTCCCAGCGCGTCACCACTTCCGCGCCGGCCAGCGCGTGCGGCTGCTGCAGGTCGACTTGCCACCACGGCGAGGGGTCCTCGTCGCCGCCCTTGGGCGACCAGCCGGTGCGGCCGTCGCCGTCGTTGCCGTGGGCCTCGGGGTGGCCGGGGTCGTAGATCGAAGAGGCAGTCGCGGGCAGGCCGCGGGCGACGTCGTCGGGGTGCATCGCCCGGTGCTCGGGCGACAGGCCGGCGGCCGCGACGATCGCCAGCGCCTCGGGCGGCAGGGTCGCGCCGAACACCACGTTATCGGCGATCGTGTTCGACGGGTGCGGCGGGTCGGGCTGGACGAACGGATTGTCGAGCTCGCTGTAATTGCCGGTGATGACATTGTTCGTCGCGTCGGTGGCGTAGGTCGTGCACAACAGCCAGTAGTCGACCTTCTCGACCACGTTGCCGGTCACCGCGT
The DNA here is from genome assembly GCF_026626745.1 of Nannocystis sp. RBIL2. GTDB lineage: Bacteria > Myxococcota_A > Polyangia > Nannocystales > Nannocystaceae > Nannocystis. Next base: position 75,135 of record NZ_JAPNJW010000001.1, on the reverse strand, counting down.
AATGCTGGGTGCCGTTGTCGAGGTAGAGCGCGCCGTACGGGTGACCCTGGTTGTGGACGTAGTTGCCCTGGGTGGTCGAGCCCATCTGCGCGCCCAGGGTGTAGATGCCGCCGCCGTCCTCGAGCACCCGCAGGTGATAGGCGACGCGGTTGCCCTCGATGTGATTGTCGAGCGACGACGCCGGCGTGGGGTAGTCGACGTCGACCGCGCCCCAGCCCCAGCCGACCGAGATCCCGGTGTACGGCAGCTCGAACAGGTCGTTGTGCTCGATCCGCGTGCCCTCGGTGTAGCCGGCCCAGATCGCCACGGTGCTCGGGTACTCGACGCCGGTGCGGGTGATGAAGTTGTCGCGGATCGTGTTGTCGGCGACGATCGTGGCCGGGTCCTCGGGGTGGTGGTGCCACGGCTGGGTGACGTCGCCGAGCTGGATCGCGCCGGCCGAGATGTCGTCGAAGCGGTTGCCGACGACCAGGTTGTCGTGGGCGCCGAGCTCGAAGGACAGCGCGCCGGCGCCGAGGTGGGTGAAGGTGCAGCCGGCGATCGTGACGTGGTCGGCGGCCTCGAAGCGGACCGCGGCCGGGGTCTTCTCGCTGGCCCAGGTGCCGCCGCCGACCAGGCGGATGCCGGCCTGCAGCTCGACGTAGCCCTGGGCGCCGCTCGGGGCCCGCCAGGTCGAGTGGGCGAAGGTCAGGCCCTCGAAGCGGACGTGGCGCAGCGGGGCGTCGGTCGTACCTGCCCCATGGAGCAGGGTCTCGAGGACAGGCAGCACCGCGGGCGCGGCCTGCAGGTCGACGCCGGCGCGCGGGATGTGATCGACGGTCTTGGCGTTGCGGTCGAGGTAGAACTCGCCGGGCTCGTCGAGCAGCTCGCGGGCGTTCTCGAACCACTGCGGCAGGGCCATGCTGAAGTCGCCGTTCATGTCCTGATGCAGCTGGGCGTCGGTCCAGCACGGGCTCTGCACGGTGACCTCGGCGCCGGCGACCGCGGCGAGCGGGCAGCGGAAGCTCTTCCAGAACCGGTGGCCGACGACCTCGATCGCGGTGATGTCGGCCCACGCGGCCATGCTTGCGTCCGGGGCAGTGTAGCCGGTGGCGGTCTCGACGAAGCCGGCGGGGGCTTCGGGGCCGCGGGCGCGGATTGCCCGTTCGCCGTCGACCCATAGCTGGCGGCTGTCCGAAGGGACAGGTGCCCGGTAGACGTCGTGCTCGGGGTCGACGAGGCGCCACGGGCCGACGCTCACGCCGCCGCTCAAGATCGGGGTCTCGCCCGGGAAGGCCCGCCAGACGATGTCGTGGCCGCCGCTGCCGGAGTCGGCCGCGGCGTGGACCCACGGCGTGGTCAGCGAGTAGGTGCCGCCGCGCAGGTAGACGCGGATCTCGCCGGTCATGACCTTGTTGAAGATCCGGACCACCGCCTGGGCGTCGGTCAGAGAGCACGGAGCGGCGTATGTGCATTCGCTGCCGGTGGCGTCGGGCGCGGCGTAGAGGACTGCGTCGGGACAGCTGCCGGGGCCGTCGCAGGCGAGGCAGCCGCTGGCAGGATCGCAGACGCTGCCGACCTCGCAGCCGCCGCAGGCGTCGATGGGCTCGCCAGTGTCGCCGGTGAGCCCGGTGGTCGCGCCCGTGCCGGTCGGCGGGTTCGTCGAATCGTCCGTCGTGGTCGTGGGCGACTCCCCGGCGGTGGCAGTCGTGCCGCTCGTGGCCTCGCCGGAGGTGGTGACGGGGCCGTCGGTGGGGCGGCCCGGAGCGTCGTTGCAGGCGGCGAGCAGCGCGACCACGCAGAACAGCGTGACGGGACGCGCGGGGCGGACGTGGGGCCTGGATTCGCCGGGAGAGCAGACCAGCGCGGGGCGCATGACGAGGCACGCTACACGAAGTCACGCCGGCGCTGCAGCGGGCACGAAGGCGCGGATCGGCGCTCTCGGCCGCGGCCACGCGCGGGCGACGACGAGCGGTTTTTTTTTCGAATCGGCGATCCGCGGGAGGCGACGCGGCCCCGCGGCCGGCTGTCTCGACTGCAAATGCCGGCGTGAATGCGCCGACTCGCACCGCTCGGGCTGATAGTCTCGCGCCATGACTTCACGCCGCTTCGTCTTCGCGTCCATGGTGATCGTGCTGTCGTCCGCCTGTGGGGGCGATCCGGGGGACAGCAGCGGCTCGACCGCTTCGGGCGGCGCGACGGAGACGACGACGACGTCCACGGGCATGACGACGACGTCGAGCGCGACCGATGCGGAGACCGATGCGACCACGGTGGCGCCGACGAGCACGAGCACGACGACGTCGACGACCGGGCCCGGGACGACCGAGGCGCCGACGAGCACGTCGACCACGACCACCGGCGAGCCGTTCCTCTGCGAGGTCGACATGGAGGGGTGCTGCGACGTGGCGCTCGAGGTCGAGGCCGACACGTTCTTCTCCGACGCGTTCGACGGCATTGAACCGGGGTGCCCGCTGCTGGACTTTCCGCCGCCCGAGTTCACCGATCTGGAGTGCCGGCACTTCAGCTTCGGCGCGACGCCGCAGCTGCAGCTGTTCAAGGACGACGGGACCATCTCCGCGGCGGTCGCGGGGCAGAGCGTGCTGGTGCTCCGGTTCCCGAGCGCGGACGGGGCGCTGCTTTTGGACGGTGAGCCGATCCCGAACGAATTGATCCTGGCGGCCCACCTCGAGCTGGCGGCCGAGGTCGACTGGACCCTGTTCAATGACTTGCAATTCGCCGTGCACGGCATCGACGCGGACGCGACCTGGCTCGAAGGCCAGGAAGAGGCGACAGGGTGCGTCGACGGCCTGGCGTCGTTCGCCTGCCGCGAGTGCGGCGCCACGGTCGGCGAGGCGTGCGCGAGCGAGTGGCAGGAGGCGCCGGGGATGTCGCCGCCGCTCGGGCTCGTCGACGGGCTGGCGGACGGGGGCCAGGGCCTGATGCCGATCGACCTCGCGCCGCTCGGCGCACCGAGTGCTTGGGTGCCGACGATCGCCGGCGGGCTCGTCGTCGCTCCGAGCTCGGCGGACTTCATGGGCCAGGCGTACGACGAGTACGTGCCGTTCCCAGGCGTGCGGGTGCACGCGCGCGAGTCGTTCACGCCGCCACGGCTGCGGTTGCGGCTGTGCCAGCCGTGAGGCGTCAGCGAGGTGCCGCGACGCGGGCGTCGCTCGTGACGTGGTGCGGGGAGACGACGCCGTCGCGCGGAGGGAGCCCGCGCCGGTTCACGGCCGGCTCGTGGCCGGGGAGGATGCGGCGCTGCGGGCGAGCAGGCAGTGACGCAGGCCCTCGCGCAGGTTCGGCAGGCACTGCAGGTCGCGCGGCGAGTGCTCGAGGGCCGCGAGGGTCCGGGCGACGCCGGGGCTCACGCCGGTGATGACGGCGCGGCAGCCCACGAGCTTGACGGCGCGCACGAGCTGGATGAGGTGGTCGGCGGTGTCGGCGTCGACGCCATCGACGCCGGTGAGGTCGACGAGGGCGGCGCGCGAGCGCGTGGCGACGACCCGCTGCAGCAGCGCGTCGGTGACCGCGAGGGCGCGCAGGTGATCGAGGGTGCCGACCAGCGGGACCGCCAGCACGCCGTCCCACACGTCGAGGATAGGGGCCGACAGCTGGTGGATCTCGTGGCGCTGACTCTCGATGAGCGCCAGCTTCTGCTCGATCTCCTGGTTGGCCTGCAGCAGCGCGGCGTGGACCCGGTCGCGCTCCTCGTGGCTGGCCTTCAGCTCGGTGATGAAGACCCGCAGGCCCTCCTCGAGCAGGCCGAAGTTGTCCTCCTGCGCGTCGGCGGCGAAGTGGGCGAGGGCCGCCGCGAACTCGCCGACCGAGGCGAGGCCGACCACTGCCATGAGCCGGTGGAAGCGCTCGGGCGCGGCCGTCAGCAGGCCGTCGAGCTCACCGGACGACATGCTGGCCTCCGGTCGCGCCGTGGCGCTTGGCGGCGTGGTCGGCGATCCAGCGGCGCGCGTCGACCTCGTCGCGGAAGAACTCCATCTCGATGTGCTGGTTGCCGACGATCCGGACGGCCTGGAACATCAGCGTCGCCAGGGCGCGGGTGGCGAAGCTGGCCCCGTACACCGCGACGCCGGAGACCGTGTGCTGCTTGTGCCACTCGCCGACGTAGCGCCGCGTGTCGGTCGGGATCCCGTCCATCTTCGACATATCGGCGAGCAAGTAGCAGCGCCCGGTCTCGGCCATGACCTGCGCCAGGAACTCGTGGACCGGCCTCGCGTGCTCGAGGACGAAGGGCCCGCGGAACTCGAGGTGAACGATGTCCGCCTCTCGCGTCAGTTGCAGGGGCTGGCTCGCGGTCTTGATCGCCACTGCGGGCAGCGTACCACGGCGCGGGCGAACACTGCTCCGCGGCGCGGCCGGAGCGGCGAACGATGATTCCTCGATCGTGCCCGCAGGCCGGCCCCGGGCGCGCGGACGCGCAGGGGCTCCGCAGCCCCCGAACGGCCGCGATCGAGGGCCCCTTTGGTGAACGTCGTTCGGTGTCTCGTTCGCGGCGGATTCACTGTCACATTCGCGGGGCTCAGCCCCGCGGGCGCGCCGCGGCTTGCAGGCGCTCGAGCGCGCGCAGCAGCTCGGCGTCGCCGGCCGGGGGCAGCTGGACGCGGAACGCGAGGTAGAGGTCGCCGACCTCGCCGCCGGGGCCGTGGACGCCCTGGCGACGCAGCCGTAGCTTGTGCTCGGGCGCGCAGCCGGCCGGGATCTGGACCCGCACTGCGCCGCGCGGCGTGACGACCTCGACGGGGTCGCCGCGGTAGAGCTCGAGCAGGGTGACGGGTACGGCCAGCGTCAGGTCGAGGCCGCGGCGGGTGAGGTCCGGATCGGGGAGGACGCGGATCGTGACGTGCAGGTCGCCGGGCGGGCTGCCGGCCTCGCCGTGGCCCGGCAGGTGGACCAGGTCGCCGTCGCGGGCGCCCGCGGGCACTGCGACGTCGACGATCCGGCCGCCGACGCGGACCTGCACCTGGCAGCCGACCACCGCCCGCGCCAGCGGGACCGAGGCCTCGGCGCGGGCGTCGCGACCCATGCCGCCGCTCGCGTCGTCGACGTCGTCCGTGTCGTCGTCGTCGTCGTCGTCGTCGAGCCGGACCTCGCGGCCGCGCCAGAAGCTGCCGAGGAGGTCGTCGAACACGGTGCGCCGCGCGTGCTTGAGGTCGTCGAAGTCGAGGTCGCCGGCGTCGTCGGGCAGGTCGTCCGGGTCGTCGTCCGCGGCGGCGCCGGGGCGGGCGGCCCCCCACGGCGAACCTTGCCAGGCCTGGTCGCTCGCGCCCGCCCGCTCGCGCGCGGCCCGGGCCCGCGCGGGGTCGAAGCCGCGGGTCAGGGAGAGCTCGCCGAACTCGTCGTACAGGGCCCGCGTGCGGTCGTCGCCGAGGATGGTGTAGGCGTCGACGATCTCGCGGTAGACCTCCTCGCTGCCCGCGTGGCCGCGGCGTACGTCGGGGTGGAAGCGCCGCGTCAGCTCGCGGTAGGCCCGCTTGATCGCGCGGGAGTCGGCGTTGCGTTCGATACCGAGGACGACGTACAGGTCGCGCACCCGATCAGGGTAGCGCGGCGGACCCGGCCAGGCCAGGCTCGCCGGCGCTCCGGAATGTCCCGAGGGACATGTGCGGGTGGCCTCCGGAGCATGTCCTGAAGGATAGGCTATTCCCGCGCCGGCCTGGCTGAGAAGAGGGAGGGTCCCGCGGGAGATGTGCGAATGGACGTCCCCGGAGCAGGACGCCTGCCTGGTTCTCAGGACATGACCGAAGAGATAGGCTATTCCAGCGCGCCTCGGGATCCTCGGGGCAGGACGAGCGATTCCTGCCGCTGCACTTCGGGTAGATCGGTCCGCCGGGCCCTCATGACCTGTCCGGAGGGACAGGCTATGCCCACGCAGCATGGCCTTGGGGGCATGTCCGGAGGGACAGGCGATTCCCGGCTTCACGCCGGCCGGACCAGGCCGCCGGTCTCGCGGAGGCGCCGCAGGTCGCGCGCGGGCGGATCGCCGAACAGCCGGCTGTACTCGCGGCTGAACTGCGAGGCGCTCTCGTAGCCGACGCGGAAGGCCGCGCTGGTGGCGTCGAGCGCCTCGCTGAACATCAGCCGGCGGGCCTCCTGCAGCCGGAGCTGCTTCTGGTACTGCAGCGGGCTCATGGCCGTGACTGCTTTGAAGTGGTGGTGCAGCGAGGACGGGCTCATGTGCAGCTCGCGGGCGAACTCGTCGATCCGCAGCGGCTCGGCGTAGTGCTGCTTGAGCCAGTCGATGGCGCGGGCGATCCGGCGCGCCTGGCCGTCACCGGCGGCGATCTGGCGCAGCCGCCAGCCCTCGTCGCTCTTGAGCAGGCGGTAGGTCAGCTCGCGCACCGCCAGCGGGGCGAGGGCGGGGATGTCCTCCGGTGCGTCGAGCAGGCGCGTCAGCCGGAGCACCGCGTCGAGCATCGCCGGCGTCGCTGCGCTGAGGTAGAGGCCGCGGGCGGGCAGCTGCGGGGCCGGCGGCGGGGGGCCGAATTCCAGCAGCATCTGCGCCAGCTCGCCGGGGTCGAGGTCGAGGCGCAGGCACAGGTACGGCGCCGCGGGGCTGGCCTCGACGACCTGACCGGTGACCGGCAGGTCGATCGTGATGACCAGGAAGCGCGAGGCGTCGTAGACGTAGACCTCGTCGGCCAGGTGGACGCGCTTCTTGCCCTGGGCCACCACGCACAGGGCGGGCTGGTGCAGCAGCACGAGCGGCTCGCCGGGCCGCGCGGCGCGGATCAGCGACAGGCGCGGGATGGCGGTCGGATGCACGCCGTCGCCGGGGGTGTGCCGCAGCCATTGAGCGGCCAGCTCGGCGGTCTCTGGCGTGGCGGTCGCCATCGGCCGAGCTTACGCGCGGGCCCTGCGGGCGGCAAGGCTGCAGGCCCGACGCGCGCGGCGGAGGATCGGGCAAGAGGCGGCGAGGAACGGGCTAACGCGCCGGTGCGGCCGCTTTTACTGTGACTGCGTGGCGGGGCGCTGCTGCAGGCGCCCGACGCAGACAGGAGAATCACCATGTCCGAAATCGAGAACAAAGTCGTATTGATCACTGGCGCGAGCAGCGGCATCGGCGAGGCGACCGCCCGCCTGCTGGCCAAGCACGGGGCCCACGTGGTGCTCGGGGCCCGCCGCACCGAGCGGCTGGCGACGCTGGCGGACGAGATCGCGGGCGACGGCGGCTCGGTCCGCTACCGCCGGCTCGACGTGACGCAGCGCGCCGACGTGGCGGCGTTCGTGGCGTTCGCGCAGGCGACGTTCGGCCGCGTCGACGTGATCGTCAACAACGCCGGGGTGATGCCGCTGTCGAACCTCGAGGCGCTCAAGGTCGAGGAGTGGGATCGCATGATCGATGTCAACATCCGCGGGGTGCTGCACGGGATCGCGGCCGGGCTGCCGGTGATGCAGCAGCAGAGGCGCGGGCACTTCGTCAACCTGTCGTCGATCGGCGGGCACTACGTGGTGCCGACCGCGGCCGTGTACTGCGCCACCAAGTTCGCGGTGCGGGCGATCTCGGACGGGCTGCGGCAGGAGGTCGGCGGCGACATACGCGTCACCGTGATCTCGCCGGGCGTGACCGAATCGGAGCTGGCCGAGACCATCTCCGACCCGGGCGCGCGCGACGGGATGAAGGAGTTCCGCAAGATCGCCATCCCGGCGGCGGCCATCGCCCGGGCGATCCTGTTCGCCATCGAGCAGCCGCCCGAGGTCGACGTCAGCGAGATGATCGTGCGGCCGACCGCGAGCCCGTATTGATGGCACCACGCGCTCGCGGGCACGCGCGAGGCCGCGAGGCCGCCACCCGGGCTCGGTCGGCGGGGGCGGCGGCGCCGAGGGCCGTCGCGGGCTCGCCGGGGCCTTCGGCGCGGGGCGAAGTGGCATTGCGAGAGGCGCCTGGAAATGGCGCTTTGGACATGTCCTGATGGACATGTCCTTTGGGTCACTTCGAGGCGCCCTCGCAGGGGCCGCGGACCTCGGGGTACGTGTCGGTGGCGGCGAGGGCCCGGCAGGCGGCCGCGAACGCGCCGGCGCGGGTGGCGGGGAGGGTGAGGACGGCGCCGCTGCGCTGGTGCAGGTGCACTGCGGCGCCGTCGTCGGCGAGCCGGGGCGAGTGCCAGTCGCTGGGGTCGAGGTCGCGGATCCGTACCTGCAGGCCGCCGGTGCGGCCGTCGAGCACCAGAACGTCACCGTCGTCGGCGGCCACGGTCAGGCGATCGCCGGTGCGCGAGAAGCGATCGCGGGCGTCGCCGTAGGCGTCGATGCCCTCGAGGGTGGCGACGAGCTCGCCGCTCGGGACGTCGCGGATCCACCCGCGCCCTGGGCCGTAGCACCAGGTGACGAGGCGGGTCTCGTCGGGCGAGAGATCGGAGTCGCCGTAGTAGTCGGCGGCGCAGGGATCCTCGACGCCGAGCTTGACCTCGCCGCTGCCGGCGTCGTGCACGACGGTCCGGCCGCCGCGCTGGACCAGGAGAGAACCTGTCCCCACGAACCTGAACTCTCGGGCATGTTCTACGGATCCGGTGGTTGCGACGCTGAAGGTCTTGCGGCAGGTCGTCAGGTCCCAGCCGACGGCGGTGCCGTGGCGGTCGAGGGTGGCGGCGAGGCGGCCGTCGTCGCGCATGGCGCTGTTGATCAGCGGCTGGCCGTCGCCGGCGAGGGTGCAGACGCGCTCGCCGCTGCGGGTGTCGAGCACCACCAGCGAGCCGTCGAGCTGCGGGACTGCGAGCCGGTCGGCGGCGCGGGAGAAGACCGGCTCGACCACCAGCCAGTCGTCGCTGGTGCGGGGGACGACGTGGCGGAGCCGCTCGGCGCCGGTCTGCGGGTCGAGCAGGCGGATCGACCACTCGGACGGGGCGTGGACCGCGTACGGCCACACGAGGAAGCCGGCGGGGATCCGGGCGACCTGGGGCTGGCCGAAGATGTTGGGGAACGCCGGGACGGTCGCCAGCGGCGCATCGCTGTGGGTGTGGATCCGGGTGACCCCGGCGGCGTCGACCGTGGCGAAGAATTCGTCCTCGAACACGAGGACGCGCTCGCCGAGCGGTGCTTGACGGCGACGCAGGGCGCGCGGGTCGCCGCCCTGCCACAGGCGCACGATGCCGTCGTCGCCGGCCGTGGCGAAGCGCCGGCCGTCGGGCGAGGCGACGGCGCGGCGGATCGAGCCGTCGTGGCCGCGAGTGCGCGTGATGACGCGGCCGGTTTCGTTGCTGCTCAGGATCAGATCGTCGTTCGCGTAGGAGACGAGGACGCCGCCGTCGAGCTCGACCGTGGTGATGCTGTGCTCGGGCCACAGGGCGAGGAGCTTGGCGTCCTCGAGGTCGTAGAGGCTGGGTTTGTCGTGGCTGTTGACGAGCAGGCGGGTGTCGTCGCGGATGAACCGCGGCGAGCCGTGGACCGGCCCGAACGAGCGCAGGAGCCGGCGGCTCTCGAGGTCCCACAGGTGCAGCTCGCTCTCGCCGTCGACCACTGCGAGCAGGTCGCCGCCGGCCGACAGTCCGATCGAGTGGTAGTGCGACGGCTTGACCCCGGGGATGGGCGGCAGGCGGCCGATCCGGCGCCCGTCGCCGATGGCGTACAGGTCGACTGCGTTGTCGTCGCGGGCGACGATCAGCGTCTGGCCGTCGGGGGTGACCACGGAGTCGTCGATGCCGTCGCCGTCGAGCTGCCAGGCGAGCGCGCCGGTGCCGAGGTCCCAGGCGGCGTGGCGCCAATCATCGTCGGCGATGCGCGCGCGGCCGACGATGCGGGTGTCGTCGGCCGCGAAGTGCGGGTACGTGCAATCGGGCAGCTCGCGCGCGAGGGTGCCCGTGGCGACGTCCCAGACGGTGCAGCTCGGGCGGTTGCGCGGGGCGACGCCGTTGGTCACCAGCCGGGTGCCGGTGCGATCGAAGGCGAGCATGCTGAACAGGCTGGCGTGGGTGAGGCCCTCGAGGCTCGGGGTGGCCCACAGCGCGGCGCCGGTGTTCGCGTCCCACAGCCGCACCGAGCCGTCGACGTGGAGCGAGGCGACGCGGGCGCCGTCGGGCGAGAAGGCGGCGCCGACGGCCCCGTGGTGGCCGTCGAGCGTGGCGTAGGGGATCAGCGCGGGCGAGGCCTCGGCGAGGCCGTCGAACACCATCGCCGAGACGCCCGCGAAGTCGGGCCCGTGCGGCGCCGCGAGCTGGACCCCGCGCACGAGGGCGTCGCGCTCGCGACCTGGCGTGGAGGACAGGCGCAGCACCTCGGCGGCCTGCTCGGCGGCGGCGATCGTGGCCTTCTCGAACTGGGCGCGCTCGCTCTCGGCGGCGCGCAGCTCGGCCAGCAGCTCGGCGCGGTCGGCTCGCTCGGCCTCCTGCGCGGCCTGCCACGCCTGCACGCCGGCGAGGCCCGCGACGCCGACCAGCGCCGCGCCGGCGACGCGCAGGACGGTGCGGCGCGCGGCGGCCCGGCGGTCGCGCGCGAGCTCCCGCAGCAGCGCGGCCATCGACGGCCAGCGGGAGGCCGGCGCGACCTGCAGGCCGCGCACGACGGCGGCGTGCAACCACCTTGGCACGCCGCGGCGCTCCGCAGGGGTGACGATGGCGTCGGAGCCCTTGGCGGCCACGAGATCGGCGAGGCGCTCGCCCTCGTGCGGCCAGCGGCCGTAGAGGCCCTGGTAGAGGGCGACGCAGAAGGCGTACTGGTCGCTCGCGGGGCTGGCGGCGCCGCCGGCGAACAGCTCCGGGGCCATGTAGACCGGGGTGCCGAGCAGGGCGCCGGTGGCGGTGAGGTCGGCGAAATAACCTGGCGATTCGGACATGTCCGTCGGGACATCCTCGACGTCGCTCGAGAAGCGGGCCAGGCCGAAGTCGAGCACGCGCGCGCGGCCGTCGGCGCTGACCAGGACGTTGGCCGGCTTGAAGTCGCGGTGGACGATGCCGGCGGCGTGCGCGGCCTGCAGCCCGCGGCCGGCGGCGACGAACACCGCGAGGACGGCCTCCCAGCGGCGCGGGCCGGGCGGCAGGGCGCGCAGCCAGTCGGCCAAATTGTGGCCGTCGACGAACTCCATGGCCACGTAGACCTGCCCGTCGTGCTCGCCGACCTCGTGGATCTGGACGACGTTGGGATGCGACAGCCGGGCCAGCAGCAGCGCCTCGCGGATCAGCCGCGCGCGCGCCCGCGGCCCGGCCTCGCGCGAGGTGTGCAGCAGCTTGACCGCGACCTGGCGATCGAGCTCGTCGTCGCGGGCGGCGTAGACCTCGCCCATGCCGCCGCGGCCGAGCACCCCGAGCACGCGGAAGCGGCCGATCCGCGGGGTCGCCACGGAGACGCCGAACAGGGCGTCGGCGAGGTGGGCGCGCATGACCTCGAGCTCGGGCGTGCGGCGCAGCTCCGGTCGCGGCAGGCCGGGGCCATCGTCGGGGTCGGTGGGGTCGACGTCGGTGAACTGAACGGTGCGGTCGAACGGCGGGAGGGGCATCGGATGGGCTCCATCGGAGTGGTTCCCGTCGCCGCCGTCCTGCTCGCCGGGTCGGTCGAATTTTTCTCGCGCCTCGCTCACCCCGACTCCGGACCGCGCCGGGCCCGCAGCGGTGCGCGCAGCTCGGCCGCCCAGCGCTCGAACCCGGTCTGGGTGCTGTGCGCCAGCGACGGGGACTCGGCGATCCGCTGCATCACCGCGTCGAGCTGCTCGCGCGCCCGCATCAAGCGCGTGCGCACGGTGCCGGGCGGGATCTCGAGGACCTCGGCGATCTCGCCGGTGGTGAGGCCCTCCCAGTAATGAAGCTCGACCAGGACCTGCAGCTCGACGGGGATCCGGCGCAACGCGGCGAGGAGCAGCCGGACCTCCTCGCGCTGGCCGATGGCGGCGGCGGCCGACGGCTGGAGGTCCTCGGCCGAGACGCTGGTGAAGTCGAGGCGCTGCTGCTCGCGCGCGCGGTCGCGGAAGAAGCGGCACAGCTGGCGGTAGGCGATGGCGAACAGGTACGAGCGGAAGCTGGCGCGGCCCTGGAAGCTCGGCAGCGACTCGACGCAGGCGAGGAAGGTGCGCTGGATCAGGTCGCCGCCCTGGTCGCCGACCTTGCTCTGGAAGAACCGCGCGACGGCGTCGTAGTGGCGCTCGAACAGCGCAAAGCCGGCCTTGCGGTCGCCCGCGAGCCAGCCGGCGAGGAGCACCTCGTCTGGAGGCGAGGGTTCGGACACGGGCCACCCAGGATGCCGCGCCTGGCCGGCGCGGTCAAATCAGCGCGCCATCGCGGCTGATGACCGCAGGCCCTGGCTCGCTCACACTGCGTCCAGGAGCAACGGCGAGCGCGAACGAACTCGGCTAGACTGCTGCGAAGAGCGATCAATGGTGGTTTCCGACTCGCGCGCGCGCATCTCTGGCCCGAACCTGTTCACCTGGCCGGGCCGCGGCGCCGTCGCATTCGCAGGAATGTTGCTGCTGGCCTGCGGTTCGCAAAAGGCGGACGGCACCGCGAGCGCGGCCGATACGACCACGACGAGTGGTTCGACGAGTGGTTCGACGAGTGGTTCGACGACGGGTCCGCTCGCAGGCTCCGGGACGTCCGGCGACGGCACGAGCACCTCGACCACCGGCCCGGACGGGCCGTACGTGTACGAGAACCAGGTCGCCCTGCTCGACTCACCGCCGCGGAGGACCGGGTTCACGCTCGAGGCGCTGCCGGGGGGCAGGGCGCTGCTCATCGGCGGGCTCGTGGCCGACGGCCCCGACGCCGGCAGCGACCCCGACGTGGTCCCCGGCACGCTGCTGTGGCGCCCGGGCGAAGGTTTCGTCGCCGGTCCCGAGCTGCAGCACCCGCGCTTCGAGCACGACAGCGCGGCCCTGAGCGACGGCAGCGTCCTCGTGTTCTCCGGGCGCTCGTCCCACGAGCTCGAGGCGAAGCTCGTCGAGGTCGAGCGCATCGATCCCGAGGGCCTCGCCAGCGCGGTCGTCGGCGCGCTCACCGAGGCGCGGCACGTGGTCACGGCGATCGCCGAGCCCGGGGACACCGTGGTCGTCCTCGGCGATTCGTCCGTGGTCGCCGAGCGCTTCGATCCGTCGACCGGAATTTCGACGCCGCTGCCGGTCGAGGTCGAGTTCCCGTTCTTCTCGGCCTTCTTCGCCCCGCTGTTCTCGGCCGCGCGCCGGGGCAACGGCGAGATCGTCGCGCTCGGCGGCTTCGATGCCTTCGAAGACGCGACGTTCATCACCCAGGGGCCGCAGGCGATCGACCTCGACGGCAACAGCAGTCGACCGATCGGCGCCGATGCCGGCGAGCAGGCGGACTTCTCCCGGCAGGCGCTCTCCCTCCCCGACGGCAGCGTGCTCCTGCTCGGGAGCCCCCGCCTCAACCATCTGCCGGGACCCTGGCTGGTCCGCCTGGACGCGGCGACGGACACCTTGACCACGCTGCAGGAGCTCGCCGATCCCGCGACGCCTTTCCATCGCCCGCCGGTGGGCGTCGTGCTGGCCGACGGTCGCGTGTGGATCGTCGGCGAGCCCGGCAAAGACCCGGGCGTCGCCACGCACTTCTACGATCCCGCCACCGACGCGCTGACCCCCGGCCCGTCATTGCCCACGCCGACGATCCCGATCGCGGCGGTGCTGCTCGACAGCGGGCCGGTGCTGCTGCTCGGCAGCAACGAGGGCCCGACGCTGTCCGCCTTCCTGCTCGAGTGAACGCTCGACATGCAAGGGCGGGCGGTCTCGCCATGGCTGCAGGGCGCGGCACAGTCGGAGTCAGGCCCGGATGAACGGCCGAGCATCCGGGGACGGGCCGCCGAGCGACCGGGACGCGCCTGTCCCCGGTCCGTCGCTGCCCGCGCCCACGTTCCCGTTCGCGGCGGTGCTGCTCGACACCGGCCCGGTGTTGCTGCTCGGCGGCAGCGAGAATCCGTATCAGGACCCGACGCTGTCCGCGTTCCTGCTCGAGTGAGGGCCAAGCTCTCTCAGAGGTCGGCAACGGAGCGGCTGGGCACCATCGTGGCAACGCGCGAGGCGCGGAATACTCATACAGCGAGGGGCGCCGGCGTCGAGGCGCCGGCGTGCGAGCCTCGATGTGCCCGCGCGCCGGCCCCGACGCGACATCGCGCCACGGGCCGCTGGCGCGGCCGTGGCTCGTCGTCGCGCTAGCTGCAGGCTCCCATCTTGCACTGAGGACCGAGGCTACATCCGCTCGGCAGCAGCTGGGTGCACGACGAGTTCATGATGTACCCCTCCCAGGCGCAGTTGCGCTTGACGCACGAGCCCGAGACACACTGGAACCCGTAAGGGCTCGCCTGGGTGCCGAGGGGGCAGTACGGGGGATCGGCGTTCGCGCTACTCCCCGAGAGGAAGGAGAACGAGAAGCACGCGACGGACAGGAGCATCCCGGTGAGGAAACCAAGGGTTTTTTTGTGGTTCTTCAATGTCATCACTCTCCATGTTTGTTGGTATGGTTCGCGGAATCGAAGGAGTTCGGGAGCTCGCCCGGCGGCTCGCTGATGTCGAGCGCGGCGAGGAGGTCGCGGCGGTGGAGCGCGTCCAGGGCCGCCTCGCTCATGCCGGACTCGACGAGCGCGCCGTCGACCACCCACGCGGGGACCTGCGCCGATTCGCCGACCTGGCTCGAGAGCCATTCGCGCGCCTCGGCGGCGATCAGGCCGCAGAGGTAATCGTCCGGCAGGACCTTCCACCATACGCCGTCGCCCGAGCGCAGCACCGTCAGCGCGTGCTCGCAGAGCGCCGCTCGCTCCGGGGTCGGGGCGAGGTCCGCGGCGATCGGGAGCATCGGCCGCGACCCTGGGCGCACGGCCAGCAGGTCGAGCGCTTGTCGGCTGAATTGGCAATCCAGCGTCACGTAGAGGCGATCCGGCGCGCGGGCGCGCAAGACGTCGTGCGGGCTCAGGGCGCGCACTTGCGAGGCCGCCGCCGCGCAGAGGACGAGGCCGACGGCGGCGCCCAGCGCAGGGAATGCGAGCGTTCTGGCCGAAGCGACGAGCGCCCGGAATGTTCTACGAGGCCACCCTCCCATACGAACTCTCCTGGATTGTTCATGCGCCGTGGCGACGGCCATGGTTCACATGTTTATGATAGCGCGCGCGCCGAGTGCGGCGCATCGGGGCAGACGAGCTATGAGATGAGCCAGACTTTAGATGTCTCAAGCGCAGAGATCAAGATGAAAACCTCGAGTTCCGAACGAGGCGCGATTAGACAGCCCCATGGGGCAGCCCCATGGGGCAGCCCCATGGGGCTGCAGTGAGGCCGCCGCGCAAGTGTGTGGCACTACGACGAGCCGAGGTCGCTGTCACAGGGCGAGCCTCGGCTCCTGCGATTCGCCTTCTAGGGCCCGCTGAGCGACTGCACGCGACGAATCGACGGGGTCGCTCGACGCGTTCGATCGCTACGCGTGCCTCCTCGCGTGAATCGCTGGACGCGAAATGGATGGGAACGACGGAACAGTCATGGCGGGCCCGAAATGGGCCAGCGGCAAGAAAACGTCGCGAGCGCGGCCGCGGACGTGCGACAGCGGATCGGTCCGAAGGCGTTGCGGTGCTGCTCGATACCGGCCGGTGTTGCTGCTCGGCGGCAGCGAGGATCCGTATCAGGGCCCGACGCTGTCCGCGGTCCTGCTCGAGTGAGCACTGCCACCGCCGGGGCTGCCGTACCGCATGCGTCGAGAACGCATCAGGGCGAAGGTTCCAACCCCGGTGACGGGCCTTGCGCCTCGCACGCTGCCACGTGCTGCTCGGGGACCGAGCAGGGCTCGCCTCGCCAGCGACGAACGCCGAGTGATCCGAGCACGACAGCTCGCCGATGCACGCGTACATCGCAGCGACTGCCGGCCGGCACGCGTCCGCTTCACCCCCGGAGATCGCGAGGTCGTCTTCACATTTCGCGGCACATTCCTCGGCGGTCGAGCCTGCGTCGGGATCGCACTGAATCTCCACATCGCGGCGCACAGCCCCTGCACGTCGGGAGCGTCCGCCAGAGTGAGCACCTCGACGATGTCCGGCACCACGTCGCAACCCTTCACGGCGCGGCTGTACTCCTCTTCGCGCGGCTCCAGTCCCGGGGCCTCGATCCGCACCCACAGCGTCCCCGCGCCGTAATTCCTGGGCTCTCGAGCATAGTGGAGGGTGAACGAGCAGGCGTCCGCGTCACCCGAAGCCGGCTCCGCAGGGAATCCGCAGGTGAGCTCGAACTGCACCACGTGGGCATCTTCACCGGTCCACGTCACGGCGATATTCGCCTGCGGCAACAGGTTTCCGCTTGCATCCTGCAAGCTGAAGTGGGGGAACGACAGGCGCAGATCGCAGGGCTCCTCGCGGCACGCCGGCGCGAACCAGAGCGCCAGCGCCAGCGGAGCCAGCGAGCGCTCAAGAACAGGCATGGGTGGGATTTTCATGGATCGCGGTGCAGATGAAGTCGAATACGCATGCGCGCATGCGGGCGAGGAGGGTCTCACGCCCTGGCTCAGGACGCCTGCTTCTGTTTCCCGTCGAACGCCCATTTCCTCGACTCCTTGGCGACCCAATACTCACGGACGATGGAGCTCGTCCAGGCCTCGTGGGAGAGACGCGCACGGTGCGAGAGGTCGAGGTGCTGGCCGCGGAGTTGGCCCGCTGCCACGGTCCGGAGAGCTCGTACCTCGACCTCTCGGCCGCGCCCGACACGCCGCTCCAGCGGGTCGTCGATGTCGCGCTCGTCGGCCGCGGCGCGGGGAAGCGGGTCGGCCTGGAGCCCGATCGCTAGCGCTCGGGGTCACGGGGACCAGGAGGCGCCGTCAGGGACACGAAATGGCGCCTGTGCGGCGGCCAGCCCTGGCCGTCGCACAGGCGCTCGTGACCTGTCCCGAAGGACACCTCCCGTCGAAGCCGGCGACGGCGCGTCGGCTTCTCACGGCTGCGGCCGGCCCATCCCCGGACCCCCCGCGAGGCGCAGTCGGCAATACGCGAAGCACCCACGCTCGAGCCGCCCGAGGTCGATGACATGCCCCGAAGGACATGTCATGAGCTCGGCTCACTCCGGATCGCAGGCCCCGTCGCAGAACGTCTCGACCACGCCCTCGCGGAAGAACTTGTCCATCGACGCGTTCGCGGCCGCCGTCTTGCGGGGCCCGCCGTGGGGGTCCTCGCCTTCCTTCATCGGCACGTTCACCGTCGGCTCCGCCGGCAGGCCGAAGTCGAACTCCACCATCGCCGAGCCGGAGTGGCTGCCCTCCACTTCCTCGAGCCCCCAGATCGAGCGATTGACCGGGCCCATGTTGGCGACCCCGCCGATCGCGCGGGCCATGATGTGGGCGCCGAGCGTCGTGACCTGGTGGTCGCCGATGGCGACGTTGAGCAGCACGTCGTGGGCCGGCGTGTTCGGCAGCGGCTCGCGGATGTGGTGGCTGTAGCCGTTGGGCTCGGAGCGGTCCCACAGCATCTGCACCAGGCCGAGCACCACCTGGATGTCGATCGGGTCGGGGTAGGCGCCCTTGACGACCGCGAAGAAGTTGTCGAAATCGACGCTGCGGTTGAGCAGGATATTGTACGGCTGGCCGGGGACGCCGAGCATGCCGCGGGTGACGTCGACCTGCACGGCCATCAGCGAGGCGCCGAAGATGCCGCCCTGGCTGTTGCCGAAGTAATAGGCGGCCGAGGTGTCGAACATCGCCGGGTCGCCTTGCCAGGTCAGCGACGGGTCGCTGGCGAAGTCGCCGAGCATCATTCGTGTGGCGAGGATGAAGTTGAGGATGCCCTGCTGGCCGCGGTCGGGGATCGCCGCGAATTGGTGGAGGTTGCCGCCCAGCGCGCCGACGATCGTGACGATGTCGTCCTCGGCCATGCCGACCCAGTCGACCGCGAACAGGATGTAGTTGTAGTCCTCGGCGAACTGGCGGAAGTGGCTGGCCTTGACCTGCGAGCGGCTGCCGAGCAGGCCGTGGCCGTAGGCGACCGGGGCCGAGGGCGCAGTGAAGGCGCTGTACGGGATGAGGGCGGTGAACGGATAGGTGGCGGTGCCGTTTTGGGTCGGCAGGCCGGCGTCGTCGAGGATCATGCGGCCGCCCGACTCGGGCTTGTCGAGGTAGAGCGGGACGGTCATCTCGCCCTCGACGCACAGGGCGATGAACTCGTCGCAATCTTCGGTGATCGACTTGATCTCGTAGGCGGGCCCGGCCGCGCCGACCTGCGCCAGCGCGTGATCGCGGATGTGCAGCAGGCGCCCGGTGGTGTTCTCGGTGCTGCTGACGGTGTAGTCCCAGGCGAGCTGCAGCTCGTCGCGGACGACGCCGGCGGCCTCGAGGCGCTGGAAGATGTCGGCGTAGAGCGGGCGACGGGCGTCGATCGAGGGGTCGTCGGGGAACGGGGTCAGGTCGCGCAGGGCGGCGAACGCCGGCGAGGGCGCGAGCGGCTCGCCGCCGGCGTCGACGACGTTGCGCACGGCGTAGATCAGGCGGGCGCCGTCGCGCGGGCGCGTGACCGGGCGGATCAGCAGGGTGCGCCGGGCGTCGTCGCCGTGCGACATGTCGAGCTCGGTGAAGTGCGGCACGAGCTCGCCGGTGTCGACGTCGAGGACGATGGTCGGGCTGTCGGGCGTGACCGAGAGCTCGATGCTCCACGGGCCCGGCAGGCCGGTAATGGTGGCACCCGGCATGTGCACCATCCCCGGCAGGCCGCCCGAGAAGCCGTCGAGCTCGGCGAACACGTCGGTCTCCGGCAAGATGCCGCCGGTCGACATCGGCAGCGAATCGCGCGGGAGGGCGACGCGGCGACCGGTCGGGGTGGTCGCGTCGGCGGTGGTATAGACATTGTTGGGGAACGGGAACAGGCAGTAATTGGGGTCGAGCGGGTCGCACTCGAGGGTCGGCCAGTCGACGTTCGGGTCGGGCTCGGGCACCACGGGACCGGTGGTGCTGTCGTCCGTGCCCCCCGTGGTGGTGGTCGGGGCGGTCGTGCCGGTGCCGGTCGGCGGCTCGTCGGTGGTGGCGGCCGAGCCGGTGGAGGTGCCGTCGGAGGCGGATTCGGTGGCAGAGTCGCCGCAGGCGCCGACGAGGGCGGTGAGCGTCAAGGCGGTGAAGGTGGCGGCGAGCGGGCTGGTCCGGATCACGCTAAAGTCTCCCTCGGTCCGTCTTATCACAGCTCGCCGCAGCGCCTTCACGAGGCCGGCGTGCGCTGACACGGAGGCGTGACGACCTCGTGACGACCCCGTGCGCTTACGCGCGAGCGGTGAGACGCGACTTTCAGAGCCCGCGATCGCGGAGCCGCGGAGCCGCCGATCCGCAGATCAAGGCGAGGGCCGCCGCTCCCACGGCAAGGTGACCGCGGCGAGCTCGGTGAACGAGATCTTCCAGGTGCCGAGCGCGTCGAGGGCTTCGGCGCGGCTGCGCAGGGCCTCGGGGGTCGGCGCTTCGTCGGCGGTCAATGCGAGGACGATCCAATTGCTGCTGCCGGGGCGGCGGACCACCTGGACGTGCGGGAACACCTCGGCGATGGCATTCACGTGGGCGTCGTAGCCGGTCAAATGGTGAATGTTGAAGGCCGCGACGCCGCCCGGATTGAGGCGGGCCTTGACGCGGCGGAGGAAGCCGAGGCCGCGCAATTCCTCGGGCACGCCGGAATTGTCGGTGCCCGGGGCGCCGGGGTCGAGGAAGGCGTCGAGCCAGATGATGTCGTACGATTCGCCCTCGCCGGCGATGAAGCGAACGGCGTCGTCGGTGAAGATCCGCAGCCGCGGCCCCGGGACCACGCCGAACCACTCGCCCGCCAGGCGCACGACCTCCGGATCGATCTCGACGGCGTCGATCTGCGCGGCCGGCACGCGCGAATGGAGGTAGCGGATCATGGTCCCGCCGCCGAGGCCGACGACCAACAGCCGCCGCGGGTCGTCGACGACCATGAACGGCGCGGTCATGGTCTCGACGTAGGAATGCGCGGGGACGTCGGGATCGGCGAGGTCGACGATCGTCTGCACGAACTCGTCGCCGCGCTTGCGGATGAAGCCGAGGGTGCGCTTGGTGCCGGTCTGTTGCACCCGGATCTTCGAATAGGGCGAGGTGGCCTCGGCGAGGATCTTGCGCCCGCGGACGCGCGCGGGCGGGGCCGGGGCCGGCAGGGTCTGATCCGTCGCGGCGGCCGCGACCGGGGCGCTCGCGGGCGGGGGCTCGTCGGCCGCGGGGCGGTTGCAGCCGCCTGTCCCTGCGGACAGGAGGCACAGGGCGAGGACGCGCGCGAGGGACCTGCGGCTGCGGCAGGCGAAGTCAGGCGAATGCGACGAGGCGACGGCGGCGCGCACGCGGCGATGGTATCACCGGCGCGCCCCGGACGAGCGTCAGACGGCGGCCGCGAGCGTCGGGCCAGGAGGCGAGACGGCGGCTGCGAGCGTCAGACGGGGAGTTCGGTCGGGCGCGCGACTGCGAGGTCGTCGAGCAGGGCGCGGGCGCACGGGAGGACCACCGAGCGCATGCACTGGGCGGCCAGGGCGACGCGCTCGCCGGCGGGGAGGCGGCCGTGGCGGCGCATCAGGGCTGGGTCGAGGCGGTCGCGCGGCGGCGCGGCGATCCGCACCGCGAGGGCCTCGGCGACGACGCGGCGCAGGGCCGGGCCGCCGCGGCCGAGAGCCCACTGGACGGTGCGCCAGGCCAGCGCGGCGTGGCGCTGCTCGTCGTCGGCGATCCGCCGCAGGGTCGCGGCGAGGGCCGGGTCTTCACATGTCCTCGCGGCCAGGTCGAGCTCGGCCGCGGCCAGGGTCTCGCCGACGCAGCCCTCGCGGACGACCGCGGCGACGACCGCGGCCAGGTCGCCGGGGCCGCCGAGGGCGTCGTCGGTGGCCAAGGGCCCGGGGCCGATCGGGGCGCCGGCGTAGTCGGCGGCGAGGGCGAAGGTCAGGCGGGCGTGCAGGACCTCGTCGAGCTGGGCCGCGCAGGCCTCCTGGACCAGCCCGGGCGGGGCGCCGTGGGCGAGCAGCTGCAGGGTGAAGCGCGCGAACGAGGCGACCGAGGCGTGCTCGGCGAGGGCGTCGGCGGTCCACAGGGCCGCGAGCTCGGCGCGGGCGGCCGGCGCGAGCGCGGCGACGAAGGCCGGCGCGGGGCCGGGGGCGTCGGCCAGCCAGTCGCGGCGGCGCGCCGGGGCGGCGGTGCGAGCTGTCCCTTCGACCAGGAAGGGCCGGCCGTCGGTGCAGTTCCAGCTGTACTCGACGACGTGGCAGCACTGGCCGTCGACGGCCAGCGGGCCGCAGGCGAGCTGGTAGCCGAAGTCGGGGCACAGGTCCGGCAGCGGGCCGAGGCAGTCCGGCGCGCACTGATCGCAGCTCTGCAGGCCGTCCGGGAGGGGCACGCAGATCCGCATATAATCATAACAGTCGGAAGCGTTGTAATCCTCGCACCCCGGGATCTCGAGCAGATCGGTGGGCATCAACTCGTCGCCGAGATCCATGAGGTTGACGCAGGCCGGGCCGGTGGTGCTCGAGGTGTCGTCGGTGGTGCCGGACGTGGTGGTGGTCGTGGACGTCGTCGTGGAGGTCGTGGTGGAGGTCGTGGTGGTCGCGGGCTCGACGGGGCCGGTGCTGTCGACGGCGGTGGTGGCGACCGGACCGGTGCTGTCGACGGTGGTGGCGAGCGTGGTGCCGGCGCCGGTGGTGGTGGTCGTCGCCGCGCCGGTGGTGGGGTCGGCGGGGCCGCTGGTGGTCGTCGGGGCGGTGGTGGCCGCGCTGGTGGTGGTTCCGGTGCCGCTCGCGGTGCCGGGGTCGTCGCCGAGCGGCGGCCGGGTGCAAGCGGCGGTGAGGCCGAGGGCGTGGAGGAGCGCGACGCGGAGACACGTGAGCGACGAGGAGGCGGCCGACATCCTCTCCAGGCTAAGCGGTGTCGCGGCAGCGGCGGCACCTGGGGCCGGGGCGGGACATCACGCGCAGACCGGCGGCGACGGTGATGGATCGCGCAGGCTCCGGCCATCGCGGGCCCGTGAGCCGGCCGGGCGCGCATGTCCGAACGGTCATGTCACCCGCGACGGGCGGGGCCGGCCGGGACTTGGAATTCGTTGCATTCGCTCGCCTCGCGGTCGCGGGCCGCGCAGGTCGGGCGGGGCTCTGGTCATTGGCCGGCGTTCCGGGGCCGGTGGACGCGGCGCAGCGGCCGAACGAAGGCGCCGCAGACGTGCGATGGCGCCGGGCCGTCGCGCCGCCGCTCGCCCACGCGCGGGGGGACGGCGGTGGGCCAGCGTCTGCACGCTTGCGACACGGTGCTACACGGATCGCTGTGAATGCGTCAGCACACCTCTGCCTCGCAATCGCCAGCCGACGCATGGAAGTCGAGTCCGCGTCGCAGGCCGTGAACGGTTTCCTGCGCCGAATCGGGGTCGACGACGAGGCCTGCTGGCGCACCGAAGTCGCCCTGCGCGAGGCGGTCGCCAACGCGATCGTCCACGGCAACGGCGAAGACCCGCGCAAACAGGTCGGCGTGGCCGTCGAGCTCGGCGGCGGCCGCCTGGTCGTGCGCGTGCACGACGAGGGCGCCGGCTGGGACGGCAAGCGCCTTGCTGACCCACGCGACACGACGCGCCGGCTCGAGCCGCGCGGCCGTGGCGTGTTCCTGATGCGCCACTTCATGGACGAGGTGGTCCACGACCGCCGCGCCGGCGGCGGGACGACGGTGACGATGTCCACGCGCCTGGCGGACCCGACCCGGCCGCCGCGCGGGGCGTACGAGCCGGAGCCCCGGGAGGCCGCGATGACCCTCGCGGCGCGTCAACGCGACGACATCCACGTGTTCGACGCGGCCGGCAAGATCACGATCGGCGCCGGCGCGGTCCGCCTGCGCGAGGGGGTGCTGACGGCGCTGGAGGCCGGGGCGCGCAAGCTCTTGATCGACATGGCGCGGGTGACGACGGTCGACTCGTCGGGCATCGGCGCGCTGGTCAGCGCCTACTCGGCGGCGGCCGACTGCGGCGGCCGGCTGGCGCTGTGCCGCCTGCCGCCGAAGGTGCTGGAGATCCTGCAGGTCACGCAGCTCATCGGCGTGTTCGAGGTCTACGCCAACGAGCGCGAGGCGCTCGAGGGGCTGGCGTGACTTCGAGACATGTCCGAAGCGGCATGTTCAAGAGAGCATGTCACCAAGGACATGCTCTCCAGGGCATGTAGCGAGCGGCTCACAGGTCGAGGTCGCCCATGGCCTCGGGCTGGTAGAGGATCTCGAGCACGGTGAGCTCGGCGACCCGGCCGTCGGGCAGCGGCCACTCGATGTCCTGGCCGACGGCGAGGCCGAGCAGGGCGCTGCCGACCGGGGCGAGCACGGAGACGCGATCGGGGCCGACGTCGTCGGGGTAGACGAGGGTCAGCTCGTGCTCCCGGGCGCTGCGGCGCTCTCGCAGGCGCACGCGCGAGTTCAT
Source organism: Nannocystis sp. RBIL2 (assembly GCF_026626745.1). Lineage (GTDB taxonomy): Bacteria > Myxococcota_A > Polyangia > Nannocystales > Nannocystaceae > Nannocystis. The sequence goes on along the minus strand of NZ_JAPNJW010000001.1, from coordinate 51,846 downwards.
CGACACCACGGTGGGCGGAAGCGCGGCCGGGTCGACGACTGCGGCGCGCTCGAGCTCGTCGTCGAGGGCGTCGGCGGCGTCAGTGCCTCGCACCATGGGGTTGGCGAGCAGGCGCTTGAGGCGGCCGAGATCGAGGCGAGAGATCGTGATCGGTGGGACGGATTGCATGGCGATGGCCTCTGAAAAAAAATGAAGCCCGCCGAACGGCGGGCCTCGTCTGCAGGATGCGCGATGGCCCGGGCCGGCGCAACCGCGGCGGGCGGGCGCCGCGCGCGAGGCAGGCGACATGTCCGTTGCGCCAGGTGACCGCGCGGCGAGGTCGGCGAATGCGGCGTCTCCGGCGTCGTCCGCGCGCAGGCGAATGCGACAGCAAGACCCGGAGTGCCTCGGGCCGGTGGAGCGGCTAGCGTGACGGAAGCGGCGGGCGGATCCGCCGGAGCACAGGAGCACGAGCGCCATGTCCACCAAGTCCGCAACGCGCGCGGCAGCCGTCGTCAGCGATCCTCGCTGGGCGGCCGTGGTGGCGGCCGATCCGGCCGCCGACGACAGGTTCTTCTACTCGGTCGTGACGACGGGCGTGTACTGCCGGCCGTCGTGCGCCTCGCGGACGCCGCGGCCGGAGAACGTGGCCTTCCACGCCACGGTTGCCGAGGCCGAGGCCGCCGGGTTCCGCGCTTGCAAGCGGTGCAAGCCGGGCGGGCTGTCGCAGGCCGAGCTGCACGCGGAGATGGTGGCCGCGCTGTGTCGCTACATCGAAGACGCCGAGCGGGCGCCGCGGCTGACGGCCCTGGCGGCGCACGCGGGCCTCAGCGCGTACCACGTCCACCGGATCTTCAAGGCCATCACCGGCCTGACGCCGCGCGCCTACGCGGCGGCCCGGCGCGACGCGCGGCTGCGCGAGGAGCTGGGGCGCGGCAGCACGGTCACGGAGGCCATCTACGGCGCGGGCTACGGCTCGGGCGGCCGCTTCTACGCGCGCGCGGAGCAGGTGCTCGGGATGACGCCGTCGGCCTACCGCGCCGGCGGGGCGGCCACTGCGATCCGCTTCGCCGTCGGCGAGTGCTCGCTCGGATCGATCCTCGTCGCCGCCAGCGAGCGCGGGGTGTGTGCGATCCTGCTGGGCGACGACCCGGACAAACTGGTGCGCGACCTGCAGGACCGGTTCCCGCGCGCCGAGCTGATCGGCGGCGACCCCGAGTTCGAGCGCCAGGTGGCGTCGGTGGTCGCGTTCGTCGAGGCGCCGGGGCTCGGCCTCGACCTGCCGCTCGACGTCCGCGGCACCGCGTTCCAGCAGCGCGTGTGGCAGGCGCTGCGCGCCATCCCGGCCGGGGCGACGGTCTGCTACGCCGACATCGCCGAGCGGATCGGAGCGCCGCGCTCGGTGCGGGCGGTCGCGCAGGCCTGCGCCGCGAACGCGCTGGCGGTGGTGATCCCGTGCCACCGCGTGGTCCAGCGCGACGGCGGCCTGTCGGGCTACCGCTGGGGCGTCGAGCGCAAGCGCAAGCTGCTCGACCGCGAAGCGAGCGCGTGAGCCGGGGCCGTTCTGCGTGGTCTTCGGGACATGTCTGATAGGACATGTCTTGAAGGTCATGGGACGAGGCCGCACGCGCCGACGTCGATCAGCTCGGGCGGCTCGTTCCAAGCCTCGAAGTCGTAGCACTCGAGGCCGTCGGGGCAGACGCCGCCGAGCTCGCAGTAGGGCAGGCAGCAGCCGCCTTCGGGGCTCGCCTGGCACATCGGCGCGGCCTCGGACGGGGAGCACATGAGGCCGCGATCGCAGTCGTTGGCGGCGGTACAGGCGTCGTAGATGTGGCCGCCCTCGCCGGAGACGTCGGGGGCGCAGACGAAGCCCGCGTCGCCCGCGGCGCACATCTCGCCCTCGATGCAGTCCTGCGCCAGCGGGTTGCAGGTGTGCAGGCACTTGTAGTGGTAGTCGCCGAAGCCCTTGGTACAGAGCTGGCTCTCGGGACACTGCGGGGTGGCGGCCTGGCCGTCGCAGACCTGGACGCACACGCCCTGTCCGCTGGGGATCACGTTCCAGCACAACAGGCCGGCGTCGCAGTCGTCGGGGCCGGCGCCGTAGCCGTCCTCGGCGAGGCACAGCTCGCCGACCTGCGCGGGGCTCTCGTCGAGCGGCACGCACTTGGCGCCGTCGAGCGTGGGGTCGCCGTCGAGGCTGTAGAGGTTGCACTTCTGGCCTGGGGGACAGTCCTGCTGCCAGGGGTCGCACTGAAACGCCGGGCCGGGGCCGACGTCGTGCCCGGGCCCGGTCGGGCCAGGGCCGGACGACTCGCTGATGCCGGCCGGCTCGCCGTCGTCGACGTCGTCCAGCGGCTGGTCGGTCGAGCGGGTGCCGCCGGCGGCCTCGCACGCGAGGGCGAGGGTGAGCGGGGCGAGGCGCCGGAATATCGAGTTCGTCCGCGTCATGAGCGAGAGCCTAGCGGCGGTACCGCCTCCAGGTCCGGACTGCGATCGGAACCGCGACGGGCGCGGGCGCCTCGGGGCCCCGCCGGTGCGCAGCAGCGGGTTTATCGTGGCACCCTGGTGCGCGCATTGCGGGTCTCGTGAAAAGGGCCCCGATCGGCGGGCTTCGCCGCGGGCCGCGGGGCCGAGTTGAACGCCGGTGCCCGGGCGCGTACTCTGGCGAAATAGGCGAAGAAGGGTGGGCGTGCGATGGTGACTGTGCGGGCCGAGAGCCTCGATTTGTCGCTGCGTGAGGTGCTGTTCTTGCTCGATCGCGGGGTCCGGGCGGTCCAGGCCGACCACGGTCTGGCGATCGACGGAATCGTCGGTCCGCGGACGCGCGCGGCCTTGGACGCGCTGCTGCGCGAGCCGGTCGGGTTGCCGCGCGGCAAGGGGATGTTCGTCCGCTCGGTCAAGCACGTCGGCTCGATCGAGGCCATGCTGGCCCGGGTGGAGCAGACGGGGCTGCGCTGGCTGGCGTTCCAGGGCATCTGGCAATACGCGGACAAGAAGAGCAGCCGGTGGACCGGCTTCCTCGGGCACGCCAGGGCGCTGCGCGCGGCGGGGCACGCCTGCTGGGTGTGGGGATTTCCGTGGCCGGGCCGCGAGGCGGAATTCGTCGAGGTGCTGCTGGCGTCGGCGACGAGCTGCGGGGCCAGCGGGGTGCTCGTCGACGCCGAGGCGCCCTATCTGGACGCGCCGGAGGCGGCGCCGCGATTGATGGCAGCGCTGTTGCCGGCCGCGCGCGCGGCCGGGCTGGCGGTGGGGTTCACGTCGTACGGCGCGCCGTGGAACTTCCCGCGGTTCCCGTGGGCAGCGTTCACCGGGGTCGACTTCGCGGTGCCGCAGATCTACGACATCGACAACAATCAGGGGTCCGGGTATCCGCAGCGATCGATCGCCGTCTACCGGGAGCTCGGCTTCTCGCGCGTGATCCCGGCGTGCCCGACGTTCGGCAAGACGGCCGCGCAATTGACGGCGCTGCACGCAGCGATCGCGCCGCCTGACGGCGCGGCGGTGTGGTGGGATTGGTACAACAGCACGCAGAAGCCGTTCACCTGGAATCACGTGAGAGACTTCGAGTTGGCGTAATCGATCGCGCTCGGCGGTGGCGCCGCGGCGGCTGAGCTTGTCGCGGGATCTCCGGCGCCGGCGCTCGCCGTGTATGCAATGATGGCACCGCAGGCCCCGCTGCGAACGCGAGCATTCTCGAGTGCGGACGTGCCGCGGCGGGGGGCGGTCATGCGTCCGCGAACGTCGCTTTGCGCGCGCGCGCTCCCCGGTCGGTCGGCGCGGAGTTGCGCCGGTGGGCCGTCCTCGAGCGCGGACCTCGAGCCTCCATCCGTGGAGCGTCTCCGGCCGAACTATGACCTCTAGAGTGGCTCCCGGAGGATTTCAGGAATGAAGCGGAGCTGGCTTGGGACATTGGGGGCGTTCGTCCTCATGGTGGTGGGCTGTGGCGAAACGGACGCGACGACCACCGAGACGTCGAACGGGTCGGCGACGTCGACGGGGACGGAGACGGGCACCACGGCGCCCGATCCGACGACCGGGACGACGACGACCGGGACGCCGACGACGACGATGATGGTGCCGACAGGCACGTCGAATACCACGACCGGGACGACGGGTGAACCCGATCCGGAATGTGGTGACGGCCAGATCGACGACGGCGAGGCGTGCGACGACGGTGCCGACAATGGCCCAGGCAAGAGCTGCAACGCTCAGTGTGCCGTCAATGTCTGCGGCGACGGCGACCCGGGCCCCGACGAGGCGTGCGACAACGGGGCGATGAACGGCGACATGAACAGCTGCAAGTCGGATTGCACGCAGGCGAGCTGCGGCGACGGCGTGGTCGGGCCGGGCGAGGGCTGCGACGACGGCAATCAGGTCGACGACGACGACTGTACCAACAGCTGCGCGCTGGCCAGCTGCGGCGACGGCATCGTCGCGCCGACGGAGGCCTGCGACGACGGCAATCAGGACAACACCGACGCCTGTACCAACAATTGCACTCTGGCCGCCTGCGGCGACGGCTTCGTCGGGCCGGACGAGGGCTGCGACGCCGGGCCCGACAACAGCAACACCGGCGCCTGCACCCTCGAGTGCAAGGAGAACGTGTGCGGCGACGGCTTCGCCCAGACCGGCATCGAGGAGTGCGACGAGGGCGCCAACAACGGGCCCGGCGCGGTGTGCAACGCGATGTGCCTGCTCAACGTGTGCGGCGACGTCGACAAGGGCCCGGACGAGGAGTGCGACGACGGCAACATGATGTCCGGCGACGGCTGCTCGCCGACGTGCAAGCTCGAGGGCTGCGGCAACGCGATCGTCGACCCGAACGAGGACTGCGACGACGGCAAGGACGGCGACAACGACGACGGCTGCACCGACGTGTGCAAGCTGCCGGCCTGCGGCGACGGCTTCGAGTCGCCGAGCGTCGGCGAGGAGTGCGACCTCGGGCCCGGCAACAGCGACTCGGGCGTCTGCACCGCCGGCTGCAAGGACGCCGAGTGCGGCGACGGGCTGGTCCAGGCCAACGTCGAGCAGTGCGACGACGGGCCGAACAACGCCAACGGCAACGCGTGCAAGGCCAACTGCACCCTGAACGTGTGCGGCGACGGCTTCGTCGGCCCCGGCGAGGGCTGCGACGACGGCAACCAGAGCAACGCCGACGCGTGCACCAACGTCTGCAAGCCCGCCTCCTGCGGCGACGGCTTCGTGCAGGCCGGCGAGCAGTGCGACCTCGGCCTGCTCAACAGCAACCAGGGCCTGTGCACTCTGGCGTGCCAGAACGCGGCGTGCGGCGACGGCTTCGTGGCCCCGACCGAGCAGTGCGACGACGCCAACCAGAACAACAACGACGCGTGCACCAACACGTGCAAGAACGCGGCCTGCGGCGACGGCTTCGTGCAGCCGGGCGAGCAGTGCGACGACGGCAACGCCAGCAACACCGACGGCTGCACCAACGCCTGCGCGCCGGCCAAGTGCGGCGACGGTTTCGTGCAGCCGGGTATCGGCGAGACCTGCGACGACGGCAACAATATCCCCAACGACGGCTGCAACCCCGGCTGCGGGACCACCTGCAAGGCCGTCAACGGGCTCAACTGGTGCTACAACCCGACCGCCTGCGGCCAGCCGTGTAACGCCGTGTGCGCGTTCTACGGGCTGACCCCGGTGCCCGACCCGAACGTGTGGTTCGCGGCCCAGGACACGCAGCCGGAGTGCCAGGCGCTGGCCTCGGCGTTCGGCCTCGCCAGCATCGCGATGAACAGCTGGACCTACGCCTGCCTCGAGGACGACGCCGGCGATCACACCAACACGCCGCTGGTCGGGTCGATGTACTGCTCGACCTACGCCGGGTGCCCGAACGAGCACCTCAACAACATGGACCAGGTCGGGATCGCCTGCGGCGCGGGCAGCCGGCGCTCGATCTGCCCGTGCCAGTGAGCGAAGCAGCCGGATGGCTCTCGGGACAGGTGTTCCGGGGGCCGTCCGGGGCGTGACTGCGCTGGATGGCTCTCGGTACATGTCACGAGGGACATCCGGCGCCGGGCCGCGCCGACGGTCAGCCGGAGGAGGTGCCTTCCATGCAATCCTCCGTCACCCACGTCGGCACGCCGTCGATCAGCTGGCAGCTGCCGTCGCACGCCAGGGCCAGCAGGTCGCAGTCCGGCGCGGCGATGCACGGGCCGAAGCGCACGCTGCCGTCGATGTCGTCGCAGAAGGTCCGGCCGGCCACGCCGTCCTGCTCGCAGGCGAGGTGGAGGCCGACCAGCGCGCACGTGTCGCCCGGCGACGCCGTGCCGCCGGCCTCGGGCTCGCCGGGGATCGGCTCGTCGATAGTCGCGGGCTGCAGGACGGGCAGGAAGAACTCGTTGCAGCAGCCGTCGAACAGCTCGATGGTGCTGCAAGCGTCCGAGTCGAGGCCGAAGGGGAGCTGGCAGGTGCCGACCTCGGCGCCGTCGATCCGGCAGGTGCACAGCGGCGCGTCTCCGGTGGCGCACTGCATGTCGTACGAACGATCGTCGAGGCAGTCGCTGCCGTACTCGCACTCATTGGGCGAGCTGCCGCTCGACGGGTTGCCACCGAGGTGCGAGCAAAAGCCGCGGCAGACGTCGTAGGCGGCGTACACGGAGCCGCACTCGGGGCTCTCGCACGCCCACACCTCGTCGAAGGCGGTCGCCTCGGCCTCGCAGCGGCGAGCGGCGCGCATCTCGGCCCGGCACTCCTCCTCGAACTGGAAGCCGACCATGCACCATTCGTAGCAGGTGTAGTCGGTGCGCGAGCAATCGGCCGACCCGCGCTCGCTCAGGTTGGTGCACAGATCGATGCAGAGCTGCTCCTCGGTCGAGGGGCGGGTGTGCTCCGGCTCGTTCATCGGCCCCGTGGTGGGGCCGGTGGTGGTGCCGTCGGTCGGCGCGGTGGTCGCGGCGGTCGTGGTGCCGTCGGTCGTGGTGCCGGCGGTGGCAGTGTCGGTGCTGCCGGGGTCTTTGGGGCCGCAGGCGAGCAGGGCGGCGGTGGCGAGGACGGGGAAGGCGTGGCGGTAAGCTAAACGCATCGGCGGATGCTACGGGACGGCCCGCGCGGGTGACAAGCGGGGCGTCGCCGAGAGGCAGGGGAATCCACCTGCTGTCTCTCGAGACATGTCATCCGTGGCCGCGACGCGACCGGGCGCGAGGCCTCGCGGTTCGTCGACGCGCACCGGCTCGCTCGCGCCGCGGACGGCCGAGCCGGCGACGCGGGGGGGACGGCCCTCACCGGTGTCGCCGTGCCGACGCGCGCGGCGCTCGGCGTCAGCGCGGGGCCGGGACGTTGTGCAGGACGACGACGTGGCTGGCCTGCGGCGCGACGCCGGCGGCCACCAGGGCGGTCAGCAGCTCGGCGCGCAGCAGCTCGCAGGTGGCGTCGTCGCGGCCGGGCTTGACGCGGGCGACGCAGCGGACGAGGACGCCGGTGTCCTGCAGATCCTGGACGACGAATTCGGGGTCGTCGAGGATGTCGGGGCAGCGCGGCCGGAACTCGGTCAGGTGGGCCTTGAGGCCGGCGATCACGCCGTTCACGTCGGCGGCGTAGGGCAGGCGGAACTCGACCAGCGCGTTGACGTAGAGGCGCGCGTGGTTGGCGATGCTGCGCACCTCGCCGTTGGGGATGCAGTGGAGCACCCCGGCCTCGTCGCGGATCTTGAGCACGCGGACCCCGATCTCCTCGACGTTGCCGACGACGTCGCCGACGGTGACGCGGTCGCCGACCAGGAACAGGCCCTCGAACAGGATGAAGAAGCCGGACACGACGTCGCCGACGAACGCCTGCGCGCCGAGGCCGACGGCCAGGCCGAGCAGGCCGGCGCCGGCGAGGATCGGCGAGGTGTCGACGCCGAGCTCCTGCAGGGCCATGACGGTCATGCAGAAGTAGATGGCGTAGCGCAAGATGCTGCTGGCGACCGGGACGAGGGTGAGGCGCTGCTGGTTCTCGGCCTCGCTGCGCTTCTCCGGGTCGGCCAGCAGCAGCTCGCGCACGAACAGCTCGAACACCTCGATCAGCACCCGGCCGGCGTACACCAGGGCGATGATGCGGATGCCGATCAGGCCGAACTCGGACAACCGCCCGCCGGGGTTGATCTGATCGAAGATCCAGGTGGCCGCGCCGACGAAGAAGAAGTAGTCGAGCGTGCGCTTGGTGATGCCGGCGAGGTGCTCGAGGCGGCCGACGTAGCGCAGGGTGCGGTGGCCCTCGCGCCCGCGGGCGAACTGAAACACGACGTCGACCGCGAGGTGGGCGATGACGATCATGGTCCGGGCGATCAGCACGCCGAGCACGACGATCGTGACAGTCTCGAGCGCCCGCACCACCGGCTCCGGCGGCGGCGCGAGGGCGAAGCACAGGTTCGCGGCCGCGAGGGCGATGCCCCAGCGCAGGGTGACGAGCAGGCGCTCGAGCAAGGTGGCGAGCTGCGCGTCGTGGTGGGCGAACGAGGCGTTGCGGCGCAGGCCGGCGATCAAGTAGAGGGCGACGACGCGGACGAAGCGGTAGACGACGAAGGCCCCGGCGACGACGCCCAGCAGCTTCAGGACCTGCCACACCACCGCCATCGGATCGCGGAGGAGCGACGCCTCGGCCCAGGCCCACAGCTGCGGCCCGCAGTCGATCTCGTACATCGTCAGCGACACGCCGGCGCAGATCAGGGCGATGGCGACCACGGTGGCGACGACGACGATGGCCCGCGAGACCCGGCTCGCCAGGTTCGCCGCCAGCGCCTCGTGGTCGGGCGCGCGGACGAAACGCAGCGCCACCCGCAGCAGGCGCCCCGACTGCCGCGAGACGATCAGCGACGCGACGATGACGAGGAGGAGGGCCGCGCCGAAAATGAGCGCGTTGTTCAGCAGCATGGTGGCGGACATCGGTCCGTCAGTCTTGATCGTCGGCCGCGACCCCGTCGAGACCCATCATGTACACCGATTGCTTACGGGCAATCCATGGAGAACATGAAAAGAACGACATGTGCAACGCGCATTGTTGCCCGTGACCAGGGCCTTACCGGTGGGCGCCCGCTGGGCGCCCAGCGAGCGCCTTTGGGCGCCCAGCAGCCAATTTCGTCACACACGTCGACGTTGCGTCAGAATATTCGTGAGTCCGCGGGGCTCGCATCCGCGCCGGGCGTTTGTCGTTGACATCGTAATGTTGAGTCGGTAGTAGCTCACCCCGACCAGTTCAATCACGCGACTCCGCGCGCGAATACGGACGCCGCGGAAATGTCACGAGCCCGTACGGTTCTTGTAGCCATCGAATAGCGAGCGCCCTGGTGGACGATCTCCGGGGAGCGCGCACCGATTCGGCGGTGCGGGTCAATCGTCGCAGTTTTCTAGCAACCTCGAGGTACGTCATGACGAATGGACAGAATCCCGGTGATCACGCGCAGCAGACCAGCCTGACGACCGCAGCAGCGCGGAATTTGGCGACGACGACCAAGTCGGAGCCGCAGATGCAAGGAATCAGCTCGCGGTGGCTGCTCAAGCTGCTACCGTGGGTGCGCGCCGCGGGCGGCGTCTACCGCGTCAACCGCCGGCTCAGCTACGCGGTCGGCGACGGCCGCCTGAGCTTCACCAACGTCGGCGCCAAGGTGTCGGTGGTGCCGCAGGAGCTGACCGAGCTGCCGCTGCTGCGCGGGTTCGACGACGTCGAGGCGCTGGCCGCCCTCGCCGGCAAGTTCGTGCAGCGCGAGTACAAGGCCGGCGAGGTGCTGGTCGAGGCGGGCAAGCCGGCCGACCAGGTGTTCCTCATCGCCCACGGCAAGGTCAACAAGCTCGGCACCGGCAAGTACGGCGACGAGACGGTGCTCGGCGTGCTCGCCGACGGCGCCCACTTCGGCGACCAGAACCTGATCGAGGAGAACGACACCTGGGGCTACACGGTCAAGGCCGTCACCCGCGTGATCGCGCTGACCTTGCCCGAGAAGGCGCTGGCCGCCGCGGTCGAGCAGTCGCCGGCGCTGCGCGCCCAGGTCGAGAAGTTCAAGGCCGCCCGCAGCAAGCCGCAGAGCCACCAGGGCGAGGCCGAGATCGCGCTGTCGTCCGGCCACCGCGGCGAGGTCGTGCTGCCCGGCACGTTCGTCGACTACGAGCTGGCGCCGCGGGAGTACGAGCTCAGCGTGGCCCAGACCGTGCTGCAGATCCACAGCCGCGTGGCCGACCTGTACAACGAGCCGATGAACCAGACGCAGCAGCAGCTGCGCCTGACCATCGAGGCGCTGCGCGAGCGGCAAGAGCACGAGATGATCAACAGCCCCGAGTTCGGCCTGCTGCACAACGCCGACCTCAAGCAGCGCATCCACACCCGCTCCGGCCCGCCGACCCCGGACGACCTCGACGAGCTGCTGGCGCTGGTGTGGAAGGAGCCGACGGCGTTCCTGGCCCACCCGCGCACCATCGCGGCCTTCGGCCAGGAGTGCAGCAAGCGCGGCATCTACCCGCACCCCGTCGAGTTCGCCGGCCACCACATCCCGGCCTGGCGCGGCGTGCCGATCCTGCCGTGCAACAAGATCCCGGTGACCGACACCCGCACCAGCTCGATCATCCTGCTGCGCGCCGGCGAGAAGAACCAGGGCGTCATCGGCCTGCACCAGCCGGGCATCCCCGACGAGGTCGAGCCGAGCCTGTCGGTCCGCTTCATGGGCATCAACGAGAAGGCGATCATCTCGTACCTCGTCAGCGCCTACTACTCGGCCGCCGTGCTGGTGCCCGACGCGCTGGCGGTGCTCGAGGACGCGGAGATCGGCCGCTGAGTCGGCGCTAGCGCAGCTACAGGAGCCTGGATCATGACGGACGCTTCGACCCCGAGAGACCACGCGCAGACGAGCCTCGCCACGGCGGCGGCTCGCAACCTGGCGACGACCACCAAGTCGGCGCCGCAGATGGCGGGCATCAGCCCGCGCTGGCTGCTGCGCCTGCTCCCGTGGGTCGACGTGCCCGGCGGGACCTACCGCGTCAATCGTCGCCTGACCTACGCGGTCGGCGACGGCCGGGTCGGCTTTACCAGCGTCGGCTCGCGCGTGCAGGTGATCCCGCGCGAGCTGACCGAGCTGCCGCTGCTGCGCGGGTTCGAGGACGACGCGGTGCTGACCGCGCTGGCCGACCGCTTCGTCCAGCGCGAGGTCGCCGCCGGCGAGATCATCGTCGCGGGCGGCGCGCCCGCCGATCAGGTGGTGCTGCTCGCGCACGGCAAGGCCCACAAGCTCGGCGTCGGCAAGTACGACGACCCGCTGATCCTCGGCGTGCTGGTCGACGGCGACCACTTCGGCGACGAGGGCCTGGTCGCGCGCGGCGACGCCTGGCCGTTCACGGTCAAGGCGCTCACGCGCTGCATCGTCCTGACGCTGTCGGAGCAGGCGCTGACGCGGGCGATCGAGGACTCCCCGGCGTTGCAGGCGCACGTCGAGGCGTTCGCGCGCCAGCGCAAGCAGCCGCAGGACAAGAGCGGCCAGCAGGCGATCGCCATGTCCGCTGGCCACGCGGGCGAGGTGACGCTGCCGATCAGCTTCGTCGACTACGAGCTGAGGCCGCGCGAGTACGAGCTCTCGCTGGTCCAGACGATCTTGCGCGTACACACGCGCGTGGCCGACATCTACAATGAGCCGATGGATCAGACGCGCGAGCAGCTGCGCCTGACGATCGCGGCGGTGCGCGAGCAGCAGGAGCACGAGCTCCTCAACAACCGCGAGTTCGGGCTGCTGCACAACGTCGACCTCAAGCAGCGGATCCCGACTCGCAGCGGGCCGCCGACGCCCGAGGATCTCGACGAGCTGCTGTGCCGTCGCCGCTCGACGCGGTTCTTCCTGGCCCACCCGCGCACGATCGCGGCGATCGGCCGCGAGTGCACGAGCCGCGGGATCTATCCGCAGACGGTGAGCCTCGAGGGCAGCGCGACGATCGCGTGGCGCGGGGTGCCGATCGTGCCGAGCGACAAGATCCCGATCACACCCGAGGGCACCAGCTCGATCCTGGCGATGCGCGTCGGCGCCGACTCGCAGGGCGTGATCGGGCTGCACCAGACCGGGATCCCCGACGAGGTCGAGCCGAGCCTGTCGGTGCGCTCGATCGGCGTCGACGACCGAGCGATCCACGAGTACCTCGTCACCGCCTACTTCTCGGCGGCGGTGCTGGTGCCCGACGCGCTCGGCATGCTCGAGGACGTGGCGATCGGTCGCCAGGAGTAGCCATGACGCAGAAGCAGCCGTTCCAGTTGCCGGACTTCTACATGCCGCATCCGGCGCGGATCAATCCCCACCTCGAAGGCGCGCGCCGGCACACCAAGGAGTGGGCCTACGCGATGGAGATGATCGACACCGGCGTGTGGACCGAGGAGGACCTCGACAACCACGACTACGCGCTGCTGTGCGCCTACACCCATCCGGACTGCTCGGGCCAGGAGCTCGACCTCATCACGGACTGGTACGTGTGGGTGTTCTTCTTCGACGACCACTTCCTCGAGGTCTACAAGAAGACCCGCGACATGGCCGGCGCGAAGGAGTACCTGGCGCGCCTGCCGGCGTTCATGCCGGTCGACCTGACGACGCCGATCCCCGAGCCGACGAACCCCGTCGAGGCGGGGCTGCTCGACCTGTGGCGCCGGACCACGCCGACGACGTCGGCCGACTGGCGGCGACGCTTCCACGTGGCGACCCAGCACCTGCTCGAGGAGTCGCTGTGGGAGCTCGGCAACATCCGCCAGGCGCGGGTCTCGAACCCGATCGAGTACATCGAGATGCGGCGCAAGGTCGGCGGCGCGCCGTGGTCGGCCGGCCTGGTCGAGCACGCGGTCGGGGCCGAGATCCCGGCGCGGATCGCCGAGACGCGGCCGCTGCGGGTCCTCAAGGACACGTTCAGCGACGCCGTCCACCTGCGCAACGACCTGTTCTCGTACCAGCGCGAGGTCGAACGCGAGGGCGAGAACGCCAACTGCGTGCTGGTCGTCGAGCGCTTCTTCGAGGTGCCGACCCAGCGCGCGGCCGAGATCACCAACGACCTGCTGACGTCGCGGCTGCAGCAGTTCGAGAACACCACCTTCGTCGAGCTGCCGCCGCTGTTCGAGGAGTACGGGCTCGACCCGCTCGAGCGCCAGGGGGTGTTCCTCTACGTCAAGGGCCTGCAGGACTGGCAGTCGGGCGGCCACGAGTGGCACATGCGCTCGAGCCGCTACATGAACGGCGGCGGCGAGGGCGGGGCGTCCTCGCCGACGGTCGAGCTGTCCGTCCCGGCGGCGCTGCAGACCCACTTCCGCGTCGGCACCGAGCGCCGCCTCGCCCGTGGTGAGCGCGACGACGCGGCCAGCCGCGCGGCGACGCTGATCGAGCGGGTGCTCCGCGGGCCGACCGGCCTCGGCACCTCGGGCGTGCGGCTGACGCTGTCGCCGTCGGCGCTCGGCCTCAAGCGGGTCAAGAACCACTCGCACCTGCTGTTCCAGCCGGTCGGGCCGACGAAGCTGCCCGAGTTCTACATGCCCTACAAGGCGCGGGTGAACGGCAACCTGGCGCGCGCCAAGCAGCACTGCATCGACTACGCGCGGGCGACCGGGATGCTCGCGGAGGTGCCCGGGGTGCCGGGCGCGTGCGTCTGGGACGAGGATCGCCTGGCCGGCTACGACTTCGCCGAGTGCGCGGCGCGCATCCACCCCGACGCGACCGGCGACGAGCTCGACGTGTCGTCGGCGTGGCTGACGTGGGGCACCTACGGCGACGATTACTTCCCGCTGGTGTTCGGCAACCAGCGCAACTTCGCGGCGGCCAAGCTGCAGAACGATCGCCTGTCGCTGTTCATGCCGCTCGACGGCGAGCCGATGCCGCCGCCGCAGAACCCGCTCGAGGCCGGCCTCGCCGACCTGTGGCAGCGCACCGCCGGCCCGCTGGGGCCGAGCCAGCGCGCCAGCTTCCGCAAGAGCGTCGAGGACATGACCGACAGCTGGTTGTGGGAGCTGATGAACCAGACGCAGCACCGGATCCCCGATCCCGTCGACTACGTCGAGATGCGGCGCGCGACCTTCGGCTCCGACATGACGATGAACCTGGCGCGGATCACCAAGGGCGAAGGGATCCCGCCCGAGGCGCTGAACTCCCGCCCGCTGCGCTGGCTCGAGGTCTCGGCCCAGGACTACGCCTGCTTCACCAACGACATCTTCTCGTACCAGAAGGAGATCGAGTACGAGGGCGAGCTTCACAACATCGTGCTGGTGCTGCAGTCGTTCCTCGATCTGTCGCGCGAGGAGGCGGTCGAGGCGGCGAACAAGCTGATGACGTCGCGCATGGAGCAGTTCCAGCACGTGCTGGCGCACGACGTGCCGCCGATGATCGCGGACCTCGACCTCGACGCCGAGGCCCGCCAGGCGCTCGACGCCTACATCGAGGGCCTGAAGGACTGGATGGCCGGGATCCTCGACTGGCACCACATCTCGCGCCGCTACCCGGAGGCCGAGCTGCAGCGCCACCGGGCCAAGGCGCTCGGACCGGCCGCGCTGGTGCGCGGGGTGATGGCGGCGATGCCCCGCGCGCTCGCGGGGCTGTTCACCGCGGGCTGAGGAGCTATTCGGCGGCTCAGCGCGGCAGCGCCGCCTGGGCCGCCTCGATCTCCTGGAAGATCGCGGGCGCGTGGCGGCGCAGCCGCTCGAGCACCGCGAGCAGCTGCACGCCGTAGTTCTCGGTGCGCACGAGGACGCTGTCGAGCTTGATCGTCTGACCTTTGAGCTCGCGGCACCCGCGGTGCAGGGCGACGACGCCCCAGTCGTCGTCGCACACGGGCGAGCCGGACGCGCCCTCGCGGGTGTCGGTCAGGTAGCTGAGCCAGTTGCTGTCGCCGTGGACGACGAAGTTGTTGCGCAGGCCGATCCGCATCGGCGCGCCGCCGGGGTGCTGCAGCACGTTGACGCACTCCTGCAGCGGGGTCTCGCGGGTGCGCTCGAGCAGCTGCTTGCGCAGGCGCAGCGGCGGGCGCTTGCCGGCGGGCAGGCGCAGCAGCGCGAAGTCGAGGTCGGCGTCGGCGGCGACCGACTCGATCGCCTGCACCGACTCGAACTTCGCGTCGGGTGCGAGGTAGTCGAACTGCAGGGTGGTGCTGCGTGCCTGGCGGTCGAAGTCGCCGGGCGAGACGTCGGGCTCGCCGCCGTGGCGGGCGGCGATCACGTGGTGGTTGGTGATGCACAGGTTCGGGGCGATGAGCCAGCCGGTGCCCGTCGAGTGCTCGGGGCTCTCGTCGCTGCGGTAGCGCGGCTTGTCGCCGAAGTGGCGGTGGACGAGCACCTTGGCCACCGATCTGGCCGCCTCGGCGCCGCGGACGAGGAAGCGGGCGGAGACGGTGTGATCGCGGTGGGTCGGCAGGGCCTCGAGCTGGATCTTCGCCAGCTGTTCGGGCGAGCTCCACGCGAACGGCTTGACGGACTCCGGCGGCGCGGCCCACAGCGCCTCGACCGCGTCGATCTCGCCGCTGCGGCGCGGCCGCTCCTCGCGCAGGCCGGCGAAGAAGGCCCGATCGACGAGGCTGTGGCGCTCGAGCAGCTCGCAGACGGTCTCCACCATCAGCGCGAGCGAGCTGGTCGGGCCCGGCAGGGACTCCGTGACTGCGTCGTCATATCGATACCGCAAGAATCGCCGCAGCTCGTCGGCGCTGAACATACTGCGCAATAGGTGCTCCAACCGTTGTCGTCGCATGGATACTCCGCGAAGAAAGTCCGGCGAGTATAGCAACGCGCGGCGCGGGCGTGGGGGCGGCCAGGTCAGCCCAGGGCGATCTCGGAGAGCGCCCGGATCGGCCGCCGCCGGCCCGATTCGTCCAGCGCGGGCTCGACTGCCTGGGCGAGCGCGCCGAAGTCGAGGCCGGTCAGCGCAGTGATGTCGGCGACGCCGACCTGATAGGTGTGCCAGCCGTCGCCGAGCGCCTCGAGGAAGTGCTCGACGAGGTCGGCCTGGCTGAGGACGAACGCGACTGCGTGGACGGTGGCGCCGCGCTGCCACGCGACCAGCTTCCAGAACGCCTGCGGCAGCTGGACGCCGCGGTACACCGGATCCTCGTCGTCGAGCACCGGGCCGGTGAAGACGAGCAGGCGATCGCGCTCGACCCTGGCGTGATCGAGGACGTGGTCCTCGAGGCGGTTCCACAGGCCCTGGTTGAAGTCCTGGTGCTGCGGCGAGCAATTGGTGAAGAAGAAGGTGTCGTCGTTGGCCTGCTGGACCTCGCGGTCGTCGCCCCAGCACGGGTCGAGGCGGCGCACCAGGTGGCCGCGGTCGAGGGCGTTCTTCGCGTACAGCCACTCGCCGGTCTGAGCGTCGCGCGGGATCCGTCCGTCGATGAACCACTTGTCGCTGCGGCCGATGCGGGTCAGCCGCGCGCCGTCGATGTTGACCGCGGTGAAGACCGCGAGCCGCCGCGTGGCGTGCATGACCAGAGAGAAGTGGGTGTAGTCGAGGACGGTGGCGCCGCTGTCGTCGATGACGAGCACCTGGCCGGCGAGGTCGCCGGTCGGCTTCGGCAGGGCGATCGCTGCGCCGGGCAGGAACTCGGGGTCGTAGCCGCGGCGCCCGGCCAGCGCGCTCGCTTCGAGCACGACCTCCTCGATCGGCGCCTCGGGCGGGGCGCGCAGCTCGGGGACGTCGCTGCCGACCAGACGGGCGACCGCGTCGAGCACGGCCCGGCCGCGGACGGCGTAGTTGGCGAACTGCGACATGCCGGAGAAGTGCAGGCCGACGGCGCGGCCGCGCACGACGTCGAGCAGGAGCGAGCCCGAGGAGCCGGCCAGAGTCGAGCAGCTGTGCTGCAGGGTGAGCTCGCCGGGGAACGTGGCGGGCTCGCGGGCGATCACGAAGCCGGGGGCGATCCGCTTCTTCTCCAGGGTGCCGGCGAACAGCTCGGCGAGCGCGGCCTGATCGCGCTCGCCGATGTCGTTGCCGGGGTAGCCGATGGCGGCGACGAGGGTGCCCACGCCCGGCTCCTGCTCGTCGACGAGCACGGCCTCGGGCAGCTGCGCCCCGGCGGCCGGGATCAGCAGGGCGACGTCCGGCGACATGACGTCCGGGTCGTAATAAAGGGCCTCGATGACGATCGTCGACGAGCGGACCGACCCTGCCTCCTCTAGGAAGTCGACCTGGACCCGCAGCGGCTGCCCGCTCGGATCGTGGGTGGCGAGCACGGGGCGACCGTCGACCCGCTGCGCGAAGATGTCGGCGACGTGGCGGTTGGTGACGAGCCAGAGCTTGCTGCCGTGCAAGACCACCGCGGTGCCGACGGCTCGAGTGCGGCCGCCGACTTCGAGCTCGACGCGACCGACGGCGCGGATGGCCGCCTCGAGCTGCGGCCGGTGGAGCCGCATCGGCGTCGCGTACTCCGGGATCGCCGGCAGCTCGAAGGTGCCGTTGCGGATCAGCAGCGACGGATAGCCGAGCTCGATGATCTTCTCTTGCCCGGCGGCGGTGAGGTACCAGCCGGCGTCGCCGATCCTCTCGCGCGTCACGTCCGTGCCGCCGCGGGTGAGCGGCTGCTTGGCGCGCACGGCCTCGGCGGCGAAGGCTCGCGCGACCGCCGGATAGATCGGGGCGCGCATCAACTCTCGCAACATTTCATCACGATGTTTCACAAAGATCTCCAAGTTCGCCGAGACGATAGTGGTCGCGACAGGGGGCGACAAGGCGCCGAGCGTCGCTGTCACGAGCGTGTAATGGGTATAGGGGCAAATGGATGGAGCGTCGCTCCATCGCCGCGGCGGCGGGCGGAACGCGCGCCGCCGCGGGGATTCACTCTGAATCGTGCGAACTGGCGGGAGCGCCGATCTGGACCTCGATGGTGATCGGTACGACGATTCGCAGGGTCTCGCAGTCGGCGGCCGGCGCAGGCGCGGGTGCGGCCACGACCTGCACGCGTCGGCGCGGGCGTGGAGCGGGCGGGGTCGCGTCGGCGATCCGCCGGCGCAGGGCCATCGAGGCGCTGCGCGGGACGGCCGGGAGCTGCGAGCGCCCGAGCAGCGCGTCGACCAGCGCGCTCCGATAGGCGTGGTCGACGACGAATTGCTGCAACACCTCGACGCCGAGGCCGGGCGGGGCGAGGGTCAGGTCCTCGCGGGCGCCGAACAGCGCGGACACGCCGGCGCGGACCCGCTGTTCGACGCTGCGAGCCAGCTCCGCCGGCGCGGCGGCCTCGAGGGGTTCGGACCGAACCTCGCGCGCGTAGGCGAGGGGCAGCGCTGCGTCGACGAGCATCGATTCGGGGCTGGCGGACGGCGAACCGAGGAAAATGGCCTCCTCGCCGACCGGCAGCGGGGCCTGCAGCAGGGCCGCGCAGTCGAGCAGGCCGGCGCCGAACCACGCGACGGGGAACGGGCCGGGATCGACGGCGGGGCGGGCCATGCCGGTGAGCACGCGGCGGAACGCTCGTGGCAGGGCGGCGCCGGGGTAGCGCTCTCGCAGCGCGGCCGGTCCGTGCAGGGCCAGCCACAGCGCGGCGGCCGAGGCGACCAAGGCGGTCGCGTAGGAGGTGCCGCTGCTCGGGCCGGTCACCGGATCGCCGTCCTGCCAGTCGGCGACGACGACCCGGTGCCCCGGGGCCGACAGCGCCACGCTGGCGCCCTTCGACGAGCCGGACCACGCCTGTCCTTCGGGACCGGTGGCAGCAATCGCCAGCGCCTCGGGATAGGCGGCGGGCCAGACCACGAATTGCACGAAGTTGCCGGCGGCGGCGACGACGATGACGCCGCGCGCGTGGGCCCGTTCGATCGCGCGGCGCAGGCGGGCGCCGGGCAGGCCGCCGAGGCTGAGCGAAATGATGTGACAGCCGCGCAGGACCGCGTGGTCGATGGCCCGGGCCAGGCGCGCGTGCCAGGTCAGGATGACCACCGAGTCGGTGACGCGAATGGGCACGACCTCGACCGCGGGCGCGAGGCCGACGACGCGGTGCGGCGCGTGCTCGCGCCCGACCATGAGGCTGCTGGTCGAGGTGCCGTGGCCGGGCTGACCGAACGGATGGAGGGGGTCGATCGGCGGGCTGCCGGGCTCCATCAGGTTGAGGCCCTGCGCGTGCAGGACCGCGGCGCCGGCGAGGCTGGGGTGCGCGGTGGTGCCGCTGTCGGGGTGACCGATCCGCACGCCCGCGCCGCTGCTGTGCTGCCAGGCGAGGTCGGCGTGGAGCTCGGGGAGGTGCCAGCCCGGCGGGAGGTCGGCGAACAGATCGGTGACGGCGCCCTCGTGCCATTCGCCGGCGTTGCGAGCGTCGATCTCGGTCAGCTCGTGGTCGAGCTCGGCCTCGGCGACCGCCGCGAATTCGGGCTGCGCGGCCAGCTCGGCGGTGAGGGCGTGGGCGGCGTTCCAGCCGCGTCGCATGTCGGTGTCGGCGGGCGCGAGGACCTCGATCAGGCGCCGCGGCTCGCCGGCGTCGACGGGGCCGGTGACGCGCCAGCCGCGGGCTTCGAGGCCGATCGCAGCGACTGCGCGCTCGACCGCGGCCGTGGCCTCGGCCGCGCTGGCGACGGTGAGCTCGACGACGATGCCGGGGCTCCTGGGCGCGTTCACGGGGCCCCCAGTCCGAGCGCGAAGTCGACGAGGTCGACCCACTGCGGATGATCGATGAAGGGGTTGCGGTTGCCCTGCACCGCGAAGATGGCCTGATTGCGGTGGCGCTCGTACTGCCCGGGCGGATCCTCCTTGGACCATTGCTTGAGCAGCTTGAGCTGCTCGGGGGTGAGCTCGTGCGGGGCGTCGATCTCGCCGGGGTAGCGGACCAGGAAATAGAGGGTGGCGCGCGCGACCGGGCCGTGGCCGCGGCCCGGCTCGAAGTGCGGGCCGTCGCCCATCCCGCAGGGAGGCAGGGGGGCGTCGTCGGCGAAATCGTAGTAGGAGCGGTCGGCGCGCAGGGCGTTGCAATGCACGTCGCAGGCGAACAAGTGGTGCAGGTCGCCGCGCATCGGCTCGCGCTTGCGGAACCAGCTCTGCGGGACGACGTGCTCGCAGTTGTACGGCAGCTCGGCCTCGATCGCGGCGTCGACGTCGGTGAAGGAGGCGAACTTCCGACTGGCCAGCGTCTGGGCCCGGCGGGCCCGGCGTTCGGCGTCGATGCGGGCGTCGGCGGCGATCAGCTGCTCGGGGGTGAAGGTCGCGTCGGAGTAGATCGAGGCCAGGCGGAGGTCGGGCCGCAGGTCGACCCACGGATAGACCTGCCGGCTGGGATCGTAGGACGGGGTCTCGAGGTGGGTGGCCGCGACCAGGGCGGAGAGCGTCTCGTAGCAGACGTCGTGGACGACGTCGGCGTAATACTTGTCGCGGTCGACCGCGTCCTGGCCGGCGTCGTAATAGCGGCGACCTCGCGCGGCGGCGACGAGCTGGCGCAGCTCGGGGGGAATGATGGGAGGCGACTCGGTCGCCGGGGACGCCGAAAGGGTGGCATCCGGGGCGAGTGGTTGGCCGAGCCGCACCGTGATCTCGATCGGCACGGTGAGGCGCAGGGTCTGGGCGGGGAGGTCGATCGCGGCGATCTGGGGGCCGGGCGCAGGCGCGGGCGCGGGCGGCAGGAGCTCCTCGACGTCGTTCCACGCGGCGCTCCACTCGGACGGTAGGTCGCCTCGCCTCGGCGCGCCGGCGAACGCGACTCCGGCGTCGACGACCCGCGGGTCCCACGCGAGCTCGGCGGCCGGGACCGCGAAGTTGCGATCGAGGTAGACGCCGCCGAAGTGGAGGCCGAGGACGTGGCCGGTGACGACGTCGAGGATGGCGGCGCCCGAGCAGCCGCCGAGGGTCGAGGAGTCGTGAAGCGCGGCCGAGACGGTGCGGCCGAAGCTGATGACGGAGCGGCGCCCGCCGAAGTAGCCGGGGGCGAGGCGCTTGAGGTTGTAGCGGCCGCGGAACACGCGGTGCTGGATCTCGAAGTCGTTGCGCGCGTCGAAGCCGGGATAGCCGACGACCGCGACGCGCCGCTGCGCCCCGACGTCGTCGACCGCGAGCTGCAGCGGCGCGACCCGCAGGCCGTCGACGCGCAGCAGGGCCACGTCCCAGTACGGGTGGATCAGGACGAGCTCGGTCACCGCGTAGGTCGGGCCGTCCGGCTCGTCGGGCTGCTCGTGCCGCGGATCGAAGCCGACTGTCTGGCCGGGGAGGAAGCGCAGGCGCCGGCGCCCGACGCCGCTGGCGAACAACTGGGCGACGTGGCGATTGGTCATGACGAGGCCGTCGCCGACCACGAAGCCGGTGCCGCCGTACGGGACGGAGAGGTTGGCGGGCAGCTCGATGCGGCCGATCGCGGGCAGGCAGGCCTCGATCCGCGCGCGCAGGACGCTGTCGTCATAGAGGTCGAAGAACTCGCCGCGCGGCAGTGCGACGATTCGGCCGTCGGCGAGGTCGGCGACGGGCCGCTCCTTGGGCAAAATGATCGCCTCGAGGCAATTCAGATCGGCAGGATCGAGCGGGGCGCGCTGGACCCACCGGATGGCGGTGGTGCGGACCTGCTCGGTCTGCCGCGCGTCGAGGCCGAACCACTGGGCGGCGCCTTCGGTGATACCGTCGATTGTGCCGCTGGATTCGAGCTCGGTCCGCGGCAACAGAGATTCCGCATAGGCGCGGAGGCGTTCGGGTGCGACCATAGAGGCCCCGAGCAGACCACGCGGGCGCGGCGAAGAAAAGCCCTCAGCGCTCCCGCTGTGACGATTGCCAGCGGCCGGCGATTGAACCGTGTTCGTCGGCTGCGCGGGCGGCGGTCCGGGGAACGCGCGCCCGACGGCGCGGCTGCCGGTCGACCGCGAGGCGGCGGACGGGTACTCTGTGCCGGTGACGTCGCAGCGGACGAAGCCGTTTCAAGCCGGTCGGCGGCTGGTGTTCGTGCGGTCGATCGGTACGCTGAGTGGTCAGGCGGAGCGGTCGTGGTGGACGGGCGAGCCGTGCTGCCTGGTGCGCTGGCTTTATGGCTCGGCCGAGCTGGTGCGCGAGACGGCGAGCGGGAACGGGACGACGTGGCTGAGCGCGTCCAGCGGGGGGCCGCGGCTGATGGGCATGGGGGCGCCGCGCTCCGGCGACGCCCTGGTGATCGTCCACGAGTGTGGCGCGGGGGCGCGGCTGGTGGTGAAGCGTGGCGAGGAGGACATGTCGGAATGGACATGGCCGGAAGAACATACGGACGTCGACGTGATCACCGACGGCCGGAGGATCGTCATGCGGCACGGGCGCGGGAGGCTGTCGTGGTTCCCGGCGGATTCGCTCGGCCCGCCGCGACCGTGGTCGCTGGAGCTGGTGCGGAAGGCCCTCGGCGAGGTGCGCATGGAGGTCACCGGGCTGTGGGATCTCGGCGATTCGCTGGTGGTGACCACGGTCGACACGTGGTCGCAGTGGCGCTGGGACGGCGAGCTCATGGCGTGCTGGAGAGCGCCTGCCTACGAGCTCGCGGGGGTGACGGTGGTCGCGTGGCACGCCGCGGGGCCGATCTTGTACATGCGCATGATCGATCCGGCGACAGGAGAGCCGGGGTTCGGTCGCGACGCGTATCGACTGGTGGTGTGGGATCCTAGGCGCGGAGTGGGCCGTCCGCTGGGCCCGGCGCACGACTGGCCTCGCGCGGCGCGGTCGCCCGACGGCCGCTGGCTGGTCGCCGACCGCGTGACGCGAGAGGGCCGCGGGCTCGATCTGTGGGATCTGGCGACGGACACTCTGGTCGAGCGCCTGCCGACGCCCCGACGCGCAGTCCAGGCGCTCGCGTTCGCCCCGGACGGCTTGCACGTGGCGGTGGCGACGATGCAGGACTGGTTCGTGCTGCGGGTCGTGCCCGGCGAAGAGTGAACCGCGACGGGCCCGGCTGTGCGAGGCTCGCGGCGATGGCGAGGATCCACGACTACAGCAAGGGAGAGCCCGTCGGGGACGACGCGGCGTCGCTCGTCGCCCGGCACGAGGTGCTCGACAGCTCGTTCTGGATCGAGCAAGGCGAGGCGGTGCTCGAGGTCAGCCACATCCGCTACGGCGCCGAGGGCTTCTTCTGCCACTGGCACGAGCGCACCGGGCACGGCACGCAGGCGGCGATCGGCCGCGGCCGTCACGGCCTGGCGCTGGCGTACGACGGCGGGGGTGAGCCGTTTCTGATCGACAGCGCCTGCGCGATCGATCGCGCCGCGGCGGTCGCGGTGGTCGAGCGGTTCTTGCGCGACGGCGGCCGCAGCGAGGCGGTGCGCTGGGGCGCGGGCATCGTGCGCACGACCATGGACGACGAGGAGGGCTGGGTGCTGAAGGCGATCGGGCAGCCGAGCGGGCCGCGGGGGTGGTTGCCGGGCGGGCTGCGCTCGGCGGTCGGGGGGCCGCTGGATCCGGCGCTGCCGCAGACGGCGAGCTGGCGGGCGCTCTCCGAGCTGCTCGTCTACGACGTCGCGTGGTTGGCGGCGCTCGCCGAGACGCCGATGCCGGCGCTGCGCCGGCTCGTCGTCGACGCGTGGGACGGCTCGCTGGCGGCGCTGCCGGCTGCGATCGCGGCCTCGCCGGCGCTCGAGGAGCTGGTCGTGTTCGGCGCGGCGGTGCTGGAGTTGCCGCGCTTGGTGTCGCCGACGCTGCAGTGCATCGGCGTCGGCCTCGGCGAGCTCGCCAATCCGTTCGACGACGATCCGCCGCCCGGCTGGTTCAACACGATCGCGGCCGCGCTGGCGCGCTGCGAGCTGCCGGCGCTGCAGACGGCCAGCATCGAGCTCACGATCGACTCGGGGATGGACCTGTGATCGGCGCGCTTCAGCCGATGACCTTGCAGGCGGGGTCGAGGACGGCGGTGTTGTTGTCGGTGCGGCACTCGTGCCACGGGTGCTCGGGCATGCCGTCGTCGACGATCAGGACCAGCGGCTTGCTGCCGTCGATGAAGCTCGGCGGCAGGTCTTGCAGCTCGAGCACCAGCTCCTGAGCTTCGGCGGGGTACAGGACCTTGGTGGTGTTGAGGGTGCCGAGCAAGGTGCCGCCCTGGTCGGGGTCGCCCTCGTAGAAGCCGACGGGCACGCCGGCGGGCACGGCGGCCTGACCGAGGTTGCGCACGCGGGCGAACGCCTTGAAGCCGTCGAAGCACTGGGTGTGGCCGGCGACGACGAGGTCGGGCGCGGCGAACTCGCCCTCGGGCTGGACGTTCTGGCGGAAGTTGTTGAGGCCCGGGGTGGTCCAGTTGGAGACCTCGGCGGTCGGGATGGTGCCGTCCTCGGCGACGTTGGTGACGTGGTAGGCGTGCTGGTTCCAGATCCGGCGCGTGCGCACCCACTGGTTGTTGGCGTCGCCGAACACCCGCACGCCGCGGGTCTTCATCTGCTCTTTGGGGCAGGTGAGGCTGGAGTAGTCGTTGGAGGAGACGACGATGTCGGCCTGGCCGTCGTTGTCGACGTCGGCGACCAGCGGGTACTCGTGAAGGGTGCCGGATGTGTTGCAGACCTCGAGCAGGACCTCGCCGGTGGCGCCGTCGTAGATCCGCATGTACTGCTCGTCGGCGTAGACGACCTCGGCCGAGCCGGAGCCGTCGAAGTCGAACACCGAGCTGCCGGTGAACGCGGACGAGCAGTCCTGCGTCTGCTTGATCCACAGGAAGGTGTCGGCCGCGGCGACGTTCGGGTCGATCAGCTTCTTGCCGTCGAACACGGCGTAGCCGATGCCGCCGGCGACGCCGATGTCGGGGGTGCCGTCGCCGTTGAAGTCGGCGATGGTCGGCGGGCCGCCGCCGCCGATGTTGCCGGCGCTGTCGGCCGGGCACAGGTCGGGCGACAGCGGGCCGTTGATGTCGATGTCCTGGCGGACGACGACGAACTTGCCGGGGGCGTTCGGGTCGTAGCGCCAGATGTTGAGGTCGTGGGTGCCGGTGCCGTGGACGTTGTCGATGCCGACGACCTCGGGCACGCCGTCGAGGTCGAAGTCGGCGACCGCAGGGAAGGTGCCGCCGAGGCCGGTGTCGACGAGGACGGTGCCGTCGGCCTCGAGGATCCGGGTCGGGGTGACGATCTCGAGCTGGCCGTCGCCGTCGGCGTCGGCGGCGATGGCCTTCTTGTTCCACCAGCTGCTGGTGAGGCCGTCGATGGTCAGCTCGAGCGCGCCGGTCTTGCCGTCGAGCACGCTCGACTCGGTGAGGACCTCGACGTTGCCGTCGCCGTCGAAGTCGGCCAGCGAGATGTGGTCGCAGCCGACGACCTCGGCGCTGATCCACAGCTCGGCGCCGGCGGCCCCGTAGGCCCGCACCTTGCCTTCGGCGGTGCAGGCGACGATCTCGTTGCCGGGCACGCCGTCGATGTTGCCGCCGGCCAGCGAGCGCCCGCCGAACAGGGTGTCGACGGCCGGCTTCTGCGTCCACTTGGTGACGAGCGCGCCGTTGACGATCGAGATCGCGTGCAGGGTGCCGTTGGAGCTGTAGTTGCCCTCGTCGAACGACATGAACACGATCTCGGGGATGTCGCGCTCGTCGACCTCGCCGTTGCAGTCGTCGTCGTCGAGCTGGATGACGATCGGCGGCATCATCACGCTGGCGTCGGTCCACGCGTACTTCAGCACCGGCTCGAAGCTGGTCTGCGGCTTGTATTCACAGCGGGGCAGGCAGTCGATGTCGTCGCCCTCGGGCACGACGCCGGGGTCGCACTCCGGCGGCTCCGGCAGGCACTTGCCGGTCGCCGGCATGAAGCCGCCGCCGCACTGATCGCCGCCCATGCTGCCGGGCTCGCCGAGGGTGTATTCGCAATAGTTGCCCTCGGGACATTCGGCCGCGTCGACGCATTCGGCGCCGGGGACGACGCACTGCTGGAAGGAGCACACCTGGTCGGACTGGCAGCAGATTTCGCCGCACGCGAGGTCGGCGGCGCAGCAGACGTCGCCGACGCAGGCGCCGTCCGGGCAGCTCTCGAGGCTGCAGGTCGCGCCGGTGGTGCCGGTCGAGTCGGTGAGCCCGCCGCTGCCCTCGGTCGGGACGACGTCGGTGGTGCTGTCGGTGGTGGTGCCGGTCAGGCCGTCGGTGACGGGGAGGGTGGTCCCGGGGGTCGTCGGGGTCGCGGTGTCGGCCGGGCGACCGTCGTCGCCGCACGCGGCGACGAGCGCAACGAGGAGGTTGGGGGCCAAAATCGCGCGACGCATCGCGAGGATGGGACCACGTACTCCCCGACGATGACAAGTCGTCGCTTGCGGATCGAACCGGCGAAGCGTGGTGCGGCGATTGCGAGGTCCCGGAGAGGCCGTGGCGAGCGACGATCGAGCGAATTCGCGGAATCGAACGAGCACGCGCGAACCGGCCGCAGGCGCGCGTCCGCCCGCGCGCAATCGGCTTCATCGCGCGGGCCCGGAGCCGCGGACGCAATGAGGGCAGTCGCCGCGCGACGCGACGGACGAATCAGCCCAGGACGTCGGGCGAATCGCCGGTCAGCGCCGGCATGGCGGCGGCCGTGAGCCCCGCGAGGGCGGTCGGCCGCGCGACGGGAGAGGCGGCCTGCCAGCGCCCGCGGGCGGCGTCGAGGATCCCGCCGACGAGGGCGTCGTAGCTCCAGCCGTGCCCGGCGGCGAGGTTGGCGAGGTCGCTGAAGCCGGGGCGCAGGCCGGGCAGAGGGTTGATCTCGATGAACTGGACCTCGCCGTCGCGATCGCAGCGCAGGTCGACGCGCGAGATGTCGCGGCACTCGAACACGCGGTGAGCGGCCAGCGCGAGCTCGTGGATCTGGCGCAGGCGCGCGGGCGAGACGGCGCCGCGGCCCAGCAGCTCGTCGGTCATGTGATAGCGGACCTCGACGCAGTAATCGCGCTTGTACTCGAGCGAATAGACGAACTCGTCGAGCGGGCCGCTGGGGACGATCTGCATGACGCCGAGGACGCGGGCGTCGTCGCCGTTGCCGAGGACGCCGACGGTGTACTCCTCGCCCGGCAAGAACTCCTCGACCAGGACGGGCTGATGGTAGGCGGCGTGCAACGAGCGGACGAGGTCGTGCAGCTGGGCGGGGCCGGTGCAGCGCGAGCGGCTGCGGATCCCGATCGAGGAGCCCTCGCCCACGGGCTTGAGGAACAGCGGATAGCGCAGGCCGCGGTCGTCGCAGGTCTCGCCGACCGGGACGAGGCGGAACGGCGGGGTCGGCAGGCCGTGATCGATGGCGACGAGCTTGGCGATCCGCTTGTCGAGGGTGAGGGTGAGCGCGGGGGCGTCGCTGCCGGTGAACGGGACGCCGAGGAGCTCGAGGATCGCGGGGACCTGCGATTCGCGGCCGCGCCCGCCGAAGCCCTCGGCGAGGTTGAAGACGCCGTCGAGGCGCTCGGCCAGGCCGCCGCGGATCAGGACGTCGAGGAGAGCACGGCCGCCGCCGAGCCGGACCACGTCGTGCCCGCGGCGCCGCAAGACCTGCTCGATGGCGACGATGGTGTCGATCGCCTCGAGCTCCTCGTAGAGGTCGTTCGGCTCCGACGCGGCCGGTGCGTCCGCCGGTTTGAGGTCGTAGGTGATGCCGATCCGCATGGCGGGAGGGACGAGTAGCACGGGCCGCAGACACGCACGAGTCGCTTCCACCGCGCGTCGCCGACTCGGAATTGTACCTGCAACGGAGGCGGAGACCCCTGAGGCCGGTCCCGGGCCAGGAGGAACTGGAGGCACGGGCGCGCAGCGGCCTCGACTTCGATGGGTTCACGCGAGGCCGGCCAGGTGGTTCGTACGGAGGTGGGTCGGGTGACCGGCGTCGACGACGCGAATCGGCTCGCCAGTCGGCGCCGGTGGTCTGCATGGATTGGCGAGCGCCTCGGGTCGAGGCGGAGGCGATCGCCGGCTTCTCGCTGCCGTCGTCGCGGTGAAGCGAGGTCGCACGGCGTACGCCTCGGTAAGACATCCGGCGGCGACGCCGGCGCCATCGCAGCAGCCGCGAGTCGAGGCGCGAGGAGATCGGCGAAATGCGAATGGCCCGACTGCCCGGGATCGGCTCGCGCGGGTAGGAGCGTGGTGGAGTCCCGACGCGGGGGCGAGGAGGTCGCCCGGCGCCGCGTCGCAGAACCGGGGGCAGATGGCGTCAGACCACCGACTGCGCGGGCGGGGCTGCGCGGCGGGGAGGACGTCGGCGGCGGCGATAGGTAGGCGCGCCCGGGCGAGGACGCCGCGAAAGTGGCGCGGGCTTGACATTGTTCGGGCGCCGGCAGTGTTCCGGGCGCGCGGCGCGAGGCGGCGCGATTGAGGCGAGCAACGGCGATATCGGGCGACTGAACGCGATTCGACGGAGAGGCGCGAGCCGGCGATGCGGGGGCTGCCGGCCCTGGCGAGCGCCGGCGCGCGCGATCGGAAACGCGATTTGACGCGAATGATGCGACATGGTAATCGAATGGTGTCGGCGGGGCGCTGCGACAGGTTCGCAGCAATGCTTCCGCCGTTCGCCTTTTAAGTGCGGGGCGGCGGGGCCTGGCCATGGATGGTCCGGGGGACATGTCCGATCGACCCGGTGGGTTCGGCGCTCGCGGCGCTGCCCCGCGCCGTGTTGTCGCCAGGCGCTCGCGGCGATCGAGGTGTCGCCGGGTGGCGCGATTCATGACACGCGGACGTGCGCGAGCGGCCGCCTTCGCGGCGTGATCACGTCGCGTGGCGCAGCGCGGGAGGTCGGGCCACGAACGGGAGATGGAGCCGCTGCTGTTCGCATTGTCGGGGGTGCTGGCGGAGGTGCCCGAGGCGGCGCTGCGAGCGACGCTGCCGCTGTGGAGCGTGGTGCAGGTGCGCGAGCAGTCGATCCTGTGGCGGCAGGGGCGGCCCGCGGACGCGTTCGCGCTGGTCCTCGCGGGCGCGCTCGACGTCCTGGTCGACGGGACGGTGATCGGGCGGGTCGAGGCGGGCGACACGATCGGCGAGTCGGCGCTGTACAGCGGGGAGGCGCGGCGATTCGCCAGCGTGCGCGCGAGCGTGCGGACGCACGCGCTGGTGCTGTCGCGGGCGAGCATCGCCCAGCTGCGCGCGCTGGGCAGCCCGGTCCACGACGCGCTGCTGCGGCGCGCGATCGCCGGGACGACGCACCGCAGCCAGGTGTTCGACCGCGTGCTCGCGCAACTGCAGGTGGCCAAGTTCGCGGCGCCGGCGTCGGCGTCTTCGGGGATCTTCCGCCGACTGTGGCGCCGGGTGGCCCGGACCACGCCGAATCCGGCGGACTGCCCGCCGCTGACGGGGTTCCTGGCGCACCATCCACTGCTGGGTCGCGCGAGCCCGCCGGTGCGCGCGGCGATCGCCGAGGCGTTCACGCCGCAGGCGTTCCGCGCCGGCCAGGTGCTGCTGCGCCAGGGCGACGCCGACGCGCGCGTGCTGGTGCTGGCGGCCGGTCAGGCCGACGTGCTGCGGTCGATCGACGCTCGCGGCGGGTCGATGCTGCTGGGCCGCCTCGAGCCCGGGGCGCTCGTCGGGGTCGATGCGTTCGCCGGCGCCGCACGCACCGCGTCGATCGTGGCGACCACGGCAGGATGGGTCCACGCGATGACGCGCGACGCGTTCGAGCGGCTGCCCCCGCCCGCGCGGACCGCCTGGCTCGAGGTGACGCTGGCGGGCTCGGTGCGGCGGTTCGAGGCGGCCGCGCAGGCGCTGCAGGCGGCGATCGGGGTGTTCGCGTCGCGCCACGAGGAGACGACGCCATGGCAGACGACGGCGACCGCGCCGCAACTGGCGGGCGAGGCGTGGAAGCAGCGCTAGTGCGCGTCGGGTGAGCGAGCGAAGGCAATGGAGGGGGCCGGTCGAGCCCGCCGAATCGGAGCGCTGTTTCGCGGCGTCGGCCGATCGGCGCATTACTGATTCATTACAGGGCGCAGCGTCGCCGCGAAGAGAGCGCCGGGCGGGGCGCTTCGCGGCCGAAGCAGCCTGTGACGTAATTCTGCGGGTCATCGCCTTGACGCGAGGCGGGTTCCGGAACACATCCGTCCTTCGTGTTCGAGGCCCGCCGATCGGGCGGGCCTCCGGGGTGATGCAATTGATGCGTAACTACGAAGTCCGAAAGTCGGGGCGATTCTTGCGTCCCGGGATTGTTCACATCGTCGGCGCGGCGCTGGCGCTGCTGTTCGGGTCGGTCGCTTGCGAGGGTGCGGAGCCGGGCGCGAACACGACGGCGAACGGGCCGGGCGCCGCGGGGGAAGGGGCCGCGAGCGAGTTGCAGGCGCCGTGCCCGGGCCCGAGCAGCTCGGCGATCACTCTGGCGACGCCCACCGGCGATATCAAGGGTTCGTTGCTGCTGCCGGGCGGTTGCGGGCCGTTCGCGGTGGTGCTGATCCACGCCGGCTCGGGGCCGACCGACCGCGACGGCAACGCGCCGGGGGTCGTGAACGACTCGCTGAAGCTGTTGGCAGAGGGGCTGGCGGAGCGCGGCTTCGCGGCGGTGCGCTTCGACAAGCGCGGGGTGGCAGCCAGCGCCGCGGCCGGGCCAGCGCTGGAGTACGACTATCGCCTGGACATGTACGTCGACGACGCGGCGGCGTGGCTGGAGATGCTGGCCGAGGATCCGCGCTTCCGCGGGTGACGTTCGCGGGTCACAGCGAGGGCTCGCTGATCGGGATGCTGGCGGCGCAGCGGGGCCCGGTGGACGCGTTCGTGTCGATCGCCGGGGCGGGGCGGCCGGCGGCCGAGTTGCTGCGCGAGCAGCTGGCGAAGCACCTGAGCGGGCCGCTGCTCGCCGAGGCGAACGCGATCCTCGGCTCGCTCGAGGCGGGCAAGGAGGTGGCCGAGGTGTCGCCCGAGCTGTACGACCTGTTCCGGCCCAGCGTGCAGCCGTATCTGCTGTCGTGGTTCCCGCACGAGCCGGCGGCGTTGATCGCGACGATCACGGCGCCGACGGCGATCGTGCACGGCACGACGGACGCGCAGACGAGCGTCGTCGACGCGGAGCTGCTGGCGGCCGCGGCTCCGGATGCGGCGCTGTTCCGCATCGAGGGGATGAATCACGTGCTCAAGGCGGCGACCCTCGACGAGATGTCCCAGCTGCAGGCCTACTTCGATCGGAGCCTGCCCGTGGTGCCGGAGCTGTTCGCCAGGCTGGTGGCGTGGTTGAACGAGGTCCGCTAGGCGGGTGCTGCTGTTCGCGCGCGCCCGGACGACGGGCGGCCGCAGTCGGCGGGCGCGGCGGGAAGCGGGGAGCGGGCGCGAACGGGAGGCGTGGATGTGCTTCAGGACATGTTTTAATGAACATGTCCGAAGGGATCAGTTCAACCGCCGTCCTCGCACAGGACGCCGCCCTCGACGTCGCCGCAGGAGCCGGGGCAGAACTCGGCGAAGTAGGGCTGCAGGCAGGCGCAGGTGGGCTCGCCGGCGCAGGCGGCCGGGAGCAGGGCGCAGGTGCTGGCGCCGGACTGGTGGCTGACGCAGGTCCAGCCGTCGCCGCACGAGCCGGGGGTGCAGCCGCCGCCCTCGCAGTAGCGCGGGTGCATGCACCCGGCCCAGCAGTCGCCCTGGACGGTGTTGACGGTGCCCTCGGGGCACTGGGGCCTGGCCTGGTCGCAGGCGACAGGGCCGTCGCTGCAGGTCATGTCGGCGAATCGCAGGTGCCCGAGCGGCAGGCCGCCTGAGCGCCTCCCAGGCTCAGCGCGTCGCAGGTCGGTTGCAGGCAGTTGCCGTCGCACGCGGCGACCTCGGCGGTGGCCGGCTTGGGATCGCACTCGCAACAGGGCGATCGCCGTCCGCCGCCTCGCGCTTGTGGGCGGGCCCCGGCTGGCGTATGCATGCTGCATGGCTTTGTCGAACAGGACCACGACCCGATGGCTCGCCGCCGCCTGCGCCGCGACGCTGATGTTGGACCCGGCGATCGTCCGCGCCCAGGCGCCGGACCCAGGTATCGACAGCTTGCAGCTGCGACGCGACCGCGGCAAAAAGCTCCTGATCTCGGGCGGGGTGATCGGCGGGGTCGGCCTGCTGGCGACCGCGATCGGGTTCGGCGTGGTCGCGGGGATGCACGCCTCGAACCCGGGGGTCGGCAAGGAGTTCATCTTCGCGCCGGGGCAGGACGAGCGATCGATGCTGCGATTGGCCAACGGGATGGAGATGGCGGGGATGGTCGGGGCGTCGATGCTGCTCACCGGTATCGTCCTCGCGGCGGTCGGCGGCCACACGCTGCGCCAAACCCGGGCCTCGCGCTTCAGCGCCGGGTTCGGCCCGCGCTCGGTGAACCTGGTGTTCCGCTTCTGACGGGCGCCGAGCGGGCCCGGGCTCGCGCGCTCGCGTGAGGCAATGAGCGTCGGTCCGCCGCTCATGGTCGTGAGGGTGCGCGCTGCGGTCGCAGGGGCCGTCGACGCCGAGTGTCGGGTGCTACTCTCGGCGTATGGGCGACGCCGCGTTCCTCACCGCCGAGTGGCGCGACCTGGTGATGCTGAACTTCGTCGTCGACCCGGCAGTGCTCGCGCCGCACGTCCCACCGGGCACCGAGCTCGATCGGTTCGGCGGCGAGGTCTACGTCAGCCTGGTCGGCTTCATGTTCCTGCGCACCCGGCTGCTCGGCTGCCCGGTCCCCTGGCACCGCGACTTCGAGGAGCTCAACCTCCGCTTCTACGTCCGTCGCCGCGGGCGCGACGACGAGCCCCACGTCGGCCCCGACGGCTACAAGCGCGGGGTCGCGTTCCTCAAGGAGATCGTGCCGCGGGCGGCGGTCGCGATGGTGGCGCGGCGGCTGTACGGCGAGCGCTACGAGGCCTGGCCCATGAGACATACGAGGACTGCGGGCGCGATCGAGGGGAGCGGTCGGGTCGGCTACGGGGTGCGCGTGGGCGGTCGCTGGCACGATCTGGGCCTCGGCTACCGCGGCGAGCCGGCGGCGCTCGTGCCCGGGTCGGAGGCGGAGTTCATCGCCGAACACTACTGGGGCTACGTCGCCGGGCCGGGGCGACCGACGATCGAGTACCGCGTGGAGCACCCGCCGTGGCGGGTCTGGGCCGGCGTCGAGCCGCAGCTGGACGTCGACGTGGCGGCCCTCTACGGCCGCGAATTCGCGCCCGCCCTGGCAGGCGCGCCGCGCTCGGCGTTCCTCGCCGAAGGCTCGCCGGTGACCGTGTATCACGGCCGCCGGCTGGCGTGAGCGCGCCCTTGCGGTAGCGCGGCGCCTCGGCTAACCGTGGCTGCCACGGAGCCCGGGCAGGATGTGCGAAGCAGGACGATCGAGCGACGAACCGCGGCGCGCTGCGGGCCCGCCGGGGTCGGTTCTCGTATGTCCTCGGCGACATGTCCTCCGGGACCATGGGAGGTGCTCGCGTGGGTCTTTTCGATTTCCGCTGTCCGCTGTCCGGCCTGTCGCTGCGGGCCTGTCGCGCCGTCCACGTCGCGCTGATCGAGCGCGCGCCCGGGGAGTGGTCGCCGCTGACGCTGCCGCTGGTCGGCTACTACGACCGCCTCGGCTCGGTCGATGGCTTCACCCCGGACTTCCGCACGGAGCTGTTCGTCAAGGGCTTCGTCCGCTTTGTCGCGGCGAAGCGGGTCGACGCCAGCGGCGCTCGGGACGAGCTCGGCAAGTTCACGCGAAGGCCCGGCATCGAATCGCTGCTCCACCTGTTCGAGCGCGTGAACACGATGAGCCAGTGGGGCGAGATGCAGTTCACGCTCGACGGCTGCCGGCTGCGTCAGGTGCTGTACCACGCGAGAGCGTTCACGGCCCTGGCGCCGCTGGTGACGCCGACGCAAGCCCCGGAGTACGAGGCGCTCGAGCAGCAGCTGGCGCGCGCGCCGATGGCCCCGCAGGCGCGCGAGATGTTCGAGGAGGTGATCATCGCCGACGACGCGGTCCGGCTCGCCGCCAGCGCGGCGCTGTCTCAGGTGACCGCGTTCTCGCGCTGGCTGGTGGCTCATCAGCGACGGTGGTCGCCGGCGGCCGAGACCGGCCAGTTCTCGGCGCGCGACGACCTCGGGTTCGCCCGCGAGGCGCTCAAGAAGCTGGACGCGCACCCGAAGCTGCTGCCGGTGATCGAGGACGTGCTCGCGGAGCTCGAGGCCGAGGACCGAGAGTGAGGAGCGGTTCGAGAGTTCATCCCCTGCGCGACCGGTGAAGGCGGTCACACGCCACGAGCCGCGGGCGAGGGCGCGTGACCGCAGGCGGCCGCAGGGGCGCGTGGACGCGGCCGCGGCGGAAAAATCGTCGCGGCGCAATTGCCGGGCGGCCCGGTGTCACTCCTCGGGCATGAAGCGCAGCCACGACATCCTCTCCACATCTTCGACCCTAAATCGTCGCGTATCCGTGTCCCGCCTCGCCTGTGCCCTGAGCGCGCTGCTCTTGCCGGCTGCGGCCTGCGACGCGGAGCCGGAGGCCGACGAGGACGCGCCGGCCGCGGAGGGCTCGGAGCTGGGGATCGAGCCCGAGCTGCAGTTCCGGGCGCCGATCGAGCTGGTCACGGTGCCGGACGACTACGAGTTCCACCCCACGATCGTCGACGAGGATCCGCAGCATCGCCTTGCCAGCCGCGACCCGCTGCTGTCGCAGTACGAGGCCGGCGAGGGCGGCAAGTTCGGCGTCATCTACGTCGATTACGAGGACAGCGCGGAGTACATCGCGACCTACGACGCGGCGGCGGTGCACGCGGCGGCCGAGCAGCTGGCGGCTCTCGGGTTCGCCGACGCGAGCCCGAGTGAAGAGGACGAGGACATCGTGACGCCGCGTGGTTGGTCGCACGACGTCGACAACCGGATCTCGCTCCAGGGCATCTCGCTGACGCACTCGACGTTCCGCCGGGTCGGCAAGGTCGGCGGCGGCTGCACCGGCGCGCTGTTCGGCAACCGCCTGGTGCTGACCGCGGCGCACTGCATCTTCGACGGCAACGGCGACTACAGCGCCAACCACACCTTCCAGGCCCGCCGCAACGGCTCCGGGCTGCCCTACGGCACCGTGACCTCGCAGGGCGCGGTGTATCCGATCTCGTACCTGAACGACGGCTGCAACACCACGTACACCGGGTCGTGCGTCAAGAACGACTGGGCCATCCTGATCCTGCCGGCGAACCCGTGGGCGAGCAGCCCGAACGGCGCGCCGGGGTACTTCGGCGTGTACTGGGCCGGCGACGCGACGGTCGCGACCTGGGCCACCAGCAACACCGGCTACCCCGCCTGCGGCGACGCGCTGTCGCCCTCGCCCTGCACGAGCAACGTCGCCTACGCCGACGTCACGTGCGCCGGCGTCGCCCCGGCCGTGTCGGATCCGGACTCGCGCTGGCCGCTCTACGGCACGAACGGCAAGCTGCGCACCGGCTGCGATACGAGCGCTGGCCACAGCGGCGGCCCGATCTACAGCGACAGCCCCGGCGTGAACGGGCCGTACATCATCGGCAACACCGTGTGGAACCAGTGCAACTCGAGCACCTGCGCGGCGAACACGGACTACTCGTCGGCGGGCATCCGGATCTCGGAGACCCTGGCCGAGTACATGATGAGCCTGCGCGCGACGTACCCCTGAGCCCGGTCGCAGGCCCGCGTTTGCGAGCCGGCCCGGGCCGGTGCAGGATGGGCTAGGGTCGAGGGGCCATGGACGGCATCATCCTCGCACCCTCCCATCCTTCGCCGGCTCGCCGGCTCGCGTCGTCGCTCGTGCTCGTGCTCGCTGCCTGCGGCGCGGACAACAGCGCGGGCACCGAGCAGGACCCCGACACCGAAGCGAGCTCGAGCTCGTCCGGTGCGATAGCGACGACGAGCACCACCGCGGCCGCGTCCACCGATGCGCCGACGAGCGGCACGACCGGCGATGCGTCGACGACTTCGACGTCGACCGCTTCGACCGACACCGGCGAGCTCGGGACCACCGGGACCACGGGCGAGCCCGGGACCACGGGCGAGCCCGGCAGCACGGGTGAGCCGGCGGGCACCGGCGACGAGCCTCCGGTCGACCTGTGCGCGCACCAGGACGACGCCCCGCCGGCAGTCGACGCGCCGAAGGCGATCAACGACGACCCGGCGTTCATCCAGGTCTACGTCAACAACGTCGAGAACTTGAAGATCCAGGGCGAGCAGTGCCCCGGCGACTGGACCGACCTCATCGCTTACATGAAGTCGATCCAGCCGAGCCCGGACCTGTTCCTGGTCCAGCAGATCTCGGACAGCGCGCAGCTCGACACTCTGGTAGAGCGCATGACCGACGAGATGCCCGGGATCTTCGAGGGCATCATCGCCGACGCCGATCCGTGGACGCAGCTGTCGCCGTGCGGCAAGGAGAAGGAGAAGCAGACCAACGCGATCATCATCCGCCAGGGCCGCTTCTCCGTGGTCGGCGAGAAGCACGTCTGGCAGTCGTGGGTCAACAAGGACGGCGAGTGCGTGCGCAACAACCAGGCGCGCACCCGCAACGTCATGGTCAAGCTGCACGACAAGATCGCCGACAAGGACGTCACCGTCGCCTCGCTGCACTGGGCGACCGCGCAGGGCGAGGGGCCCGATCCGGCCTGCGCCAAACAGAACGTGCTCGAGGCCGACGAGAAGCTGCACAAGAAGGCGTTCGGCGGCGACCTGCGGATCTTCGGCGGCGACTTCAACGAGCCTGATCGCAAGGACAACGACGATTGGCGCCCGTGGTACGCCGAGGCCAACGGCGACGTCGGCGGCGCGCTCAACTACCGCGACCCGATCTTCCGCGCGTGCAAGTCCGGCGGCGGGGTGCAGGCCTGCCTCGACGACAACTGGACCATCGGCGGCGACAAACGCATCGACATGCTGTTCGGCCAGGACGGCCACGGCTGCCGCGCCCGCACCCGCCGCGCCCACACGATCACGTACGCGGAGGCGGAGGCGGCGGCCAAGGAGCTCACGGGCGACACCGATCCGGACCTGAACTACTCCGAGCACCGCGGGATCCGGGCCGAGTTTTATTATTGAACCCCAGGCGCCGCGGGTCAGAGGCACAGCTCGGGATCGCCGGCGCAGGTGGCCTCGATGTCGTCCGCCTGCGCGGCGTCGAGGTGATCCTGGCAGGCACACACCTTTTGACAGCACAGCGGGGGGAGCAGGGAGACCGCCGTGCAGCGGAACCCGGTCGCACAGCCGGCGAGGGGCGGGCAATCCTCGTCGAGCGCGCAGGTCTGGGTGCAGCGCGCGTTGGCGGCGATGAACGCGGGCGGCAGGTTGCACAGGCCGTTCTCGCCGCACTCCGCCCCCTCGTTCTCCGCCGCGCAGGCGAGGTCGCCGGCGCAGGCGAGCGGAGGAGCGTCGCTCACGATCAGGCAGATCCCGCTGTCGCAGACCGGGTGGGGGACGATGGCCGTGCGCTGAACGTCGGGGCCGACGCCGCCCAGCTCGCAGAACGAGCCGTACTCGCCCTCGGCCGGGACTCCCGTGGTGGTGCTCGTACTCGACGCGTCCCCGGTGGTGGTCGTCGGCTCCTCGACCAGGGTGGTGACGCTGACGCCCGTCTCGGGACCGGTGACTGCGGTCGCGTCGCCGGTCGTGCGCTCGGGCAGCGTCTCGCCGACGAAGTCGGGCGGGAGCGGGCAGGCGGCCAGCGTGAACGCGAGGAGCAGCGGATGTGGCGGCGAGCGCATGGCGGTTCAACCTCCCGCGGCCGCGGGACACAGGCCCCGGGCCTTGCGCGACGCGGCGGAGTCGGGGTGTTCGCCGTCGATCCGGACGATCTCGGCGCGGGCCGCCTCGAGCTGTCCGAGCGAGCAGAGCGCGGTGACGAGAGAGAGCCGGCGCTCCTCGACCAGGGCGCCGGCCGGGAACTCGAGCGCGTGCCGCTGCAGCAGCTCGTGGGCCTGCGTCCACGCGCCGGCGCTCAAGGCGGCCCGGGCGTCGGCCATCAGGGTGGACTCGCGGCGCAGGGCGTCGAGGTCGACCGCGGCGGGGGCGGTCGGCGATTCGGTGGATGCCCCCGAGGACATGTCCTTGGGGGCATTGATCGGAGTCGCAGCCGGAGCGCGCGATGCGAACACGTCCGGCGCGGATTGACTCGCCCGCGCGGCGGCGGCTGCCAGCCGCGCGAACGGCACCGAGAATTCGTCGGCGGGCGCGGCAGCGGTGGTGGGCAATGGGGCGGGCGCAGGTGCGGACTCGGGCGGCCTGGCAGCGGCGTGATCGTCGCCCGCTCTGGCCTTCGCCTCGACTGCGGCGGTGCGTGCGGGAGGCTCGTTCGGCGCGGGCCGGGCGGCCACGAGCACCGCGCCGACGAGCCCGACCACCGCGACCCCGAGCGCGTGTCCACCGGCGGTCGTGCCGGACCACGCGGCGAGCTGCTGGCCGGCAGCCGAGGTCCAGGCCGACGCCTGGGCCGGAGCGGCGCCTCCGGACGCGGCCGCGGCCTCGCCGGCCCCGGCGAGCCCGGCCCCGGCGATCAGCGCCAGCCACACGCGCTGGCGCGTCGCCGGGTTGGGCTCGCCGGCCCGCCGGGCACGGCTCAGGAGCAGGGCCTGCTCGTCGAGCGCGGCCTCGCCGGTCGACCGCCGCTCGCGCAGGCGGACGCGCGCGAAGGTGCGGTCGAACTCCTGCCGGGCCGCGCGCAGCCGCGAATAGACCGTGTTCTCCTTGACCTCGAGGGCGCGGGCGATCTCCGGCGCGGTCATCTGCTCGAGCTCGGCGAGCAGGAACACCGCGCGCTTGTCCTCGTCGAGGCGGCCGAGGAAGCGCTCGAGCAGCGCGGCGGCCTCGCGCTCGGCGACCGCGACTGCGCCGTCGAGCGCGCGCGGGGCCTCGTCCGCGAGGGCCTGGGCCAGGCGATTCTGCCGGCCGGCGCTCCGCCGCTGCCGCCAGGCGATCCGGCGGGCGATGCCGTACAGCCAGCCCCGGACGGAGGTGATCGGCGCGTCGGGGCGGCGCAGGACGACCAGGAAGACCTCCTGGACCGCGTCCTCGACGGCCGCCGGCGGCACGCCGAGGCGGCGCAGGTTGCGGTAGACGAAGCCGAAGTGCTCGCGGAACAGCGCCTCGAACGAGGCGCCGTCGACGGGCGTC
Organism: Nannocystis sp. RBIL2; assembly: GCF_026626745.1. GTDB lineage: Bacteria > Myxococcota_A > Polyangia > Nannocystales > Nannocystaceae > Nannocystis. The sequence goes on along the minus strand of NZ_JAPNJW010000001.1, from coordinate 13,078 downwards.
TCCGCGCGGAGCTCGGGTTCGGCGGGCTGCAGCTGCATGTGGACGCGGTATCTCCGGGTCGCGGTGGTTCCGTCAGAAAAACTGCACCGCGATGCCGCCGCCCAGACGCACCCCGACCGGCGGCACAGAGTAGAACACGCCGCCGTCGCGGGTGGCGTAGCGGCGGCGCGTGAAGGCGACCACTGCCTCGACCTCCAGGCCGAGCGCGAGCCACGGCAGCGGCCGCCACTGCAGGCCGGGCGCGAGCAGGCCCGCGGCCCACAGATTGCGGGTGGTCTCGTTCTGCACCAGGCCGACCCCCTGCGCCTGCAGCTGCCCGAGCTCGAGGCCGCCGCACAGCTCGAGCGCGAGCGCGCGCCGCACGAGGCGCGGACAGCCGCGCACGGCCCCGGCGGCGAGCCGCAGCGCCGCGCCGACGCCCGGATGTTCGGGGTGCTGGAGCGGGCTGCGAAACCAGCCGCTGCCGCGCAGGTCGAGCCGGGCCCGCGGCCACAGCAGCGTGAAAGTGCCGGACAGACCGGCGGCGAAGCGCTGGCTGGGCCCGATCCCGGCGGCCGCGCCGATGCCGAGCGCGAGCCCCGGCCGTCGTCGCGCGGGCGCGGGCGCGAGCGAGGCAGAAGAGGTCTCCGCCGGCTCGCCCGGGTCGGCCGCGATCGACGGGGTCGGGCCGAGGTCGATCTCGAGCGGGTCGCTCGGGGCGGGGGGCGGCGCGGCGACGACTCGCGCGGCGATGGCAACCGGCGCGGCGGCGACGGCCACGATCACCGCGGTGGCGTCCGCCAGCGCCGCACAGCGCGGGCTGTGGAGCGTCCGCTGCTGGACCGCACCGGCGTCGCGGACCTGCAGCTCCAGGGTGTAACCGGCGGCGTCGGTGGCGATCCGGGCCTCGGCGGTCACCGGCTGCGGCGCGCTGCCGGCCGTCAGGCGCCCGGCCGTCGCCTCGACCTCGGCCCGCGTCGGGCAGCCCACTACCTCGGGCCAGCGCAGCTCGAGCCACGACGGGGCGGCCGCGGCCTCGCTCGCGCCGAGGAGCGCCACGCACAGCGCTGCGAGGCAGGAACATGGTCGAAGAGACATGTGGGCCGCGACGGCCCGCGAGGGTAGCGAGGCCGGTCGACCCCGACAAGCCGAAGGACGCCGCGCGGCCGCCACTGGCGCGGACACGACGCCTGGGATCGTCGCGGAGTCGCGTACCGGGTCGACACCGAGGATCGGCGCGCCTTTCCGCGCGCAATGGAGCATCGGCGCCCATGAAAAGAATTGCGAGTCGGCCCGAAAAATTTTTCGACGGGACTCTGCGGTGCCGGAGATGTGCGGACATGCATTCGACATCCCGTCCCGTCATCGACGCTTACTCTATCTCTACACCCGCCGTCCGCCTGCGCAGCAGCATGCATTCCATTAAAAGGATCACGCGCTGCGCGAGCCTGGGTTGCTGGATCGCCGCCATCGCCGGCTGTGACGGCAGCGGCGCGACGAGCACCGCCCAGACGACGGACCACACCACGGGCGACGAGTCGACCACGGCGTCCTCGCTGACGGAGGACAGCACCGGCGACGCGACGACCGTCCCGGGGACCACCGCGGCCACCGACCCGAGCGCCGGCAGCACCCACGGCACGAGCGCGAGCGAGGCCAGCACGACCGAGGTCGGCACGAGCAGCACGACCGAGGACAGCACCACCGCGAGCAGCGCGACGACCGAGGGCACGACGACCGAGGGCACGACGACGGAGGGCGCGACGACGGAGGGCACGACGACGGAGGGCACGACGACCGAGAGCACGACGACCGAGGGCGCGACGACCGAGGGTTGCGAGAGCGACCTGCGGGCGGTCAAGCTCGCGCGGTTGATCGATCCGGCCGACGGCAGCGTCCTCGAGCCCGCGATCGTGATCGTCCAGGACGAGCGGGTCCTCGCGCTCGCGACCGACGAGGCCGAGATCCCGTGCGGCGCCGAGGTCGTCGACTGGTCGGGCTACACCGGCGTGCCCGGGCTGGTCGACGCTCACACTCACTTCATCTACCAGACCGACGACGAGCCCGGGACCTTCCCGTGGCAGCGGAGCTGGTGGCTGTTCCAGAACTCGCCCGAGACGCTGGCCGAGCTGGCGCGGCAGGCCGCGGAGAAGACGATCAAGCTCGGCGTCACCACTGCGATCGACAAGGGCGCCGGCCCCGGCGACTACCTGGTCGCCGAGCTGCGCGACGCGATCGCGGCCGGCGAGCTCACGGGTCCGCGGATCTACACCGCCGGCTACGGCATCAGCGGGCCGGTGCCGTCGATCGAGGTGATGAAGGGGTGGATCCAGCAGAACGTGGCCGACGGCGCCGACCTGATCAAGGTGTGGGCCGACAACTGCAGCGACGACACCCTGACCTGCAGCTCGAAGTTCACGTTCGAGCAGCTCAAGGCCGCGGTCGACGAGGCGCACGCGCTCGGCCGGCCGATCGCGATCCACGCCTATCACGCCGACACCGCGAAGCTGGCGATCATGGCCGGGCCGGACTCGCTGGAGCACCCCGAGGGCCTCGATACCGTCGACTTCATGGACATGATCGCCATGGGGGTCACCTACGTACCCACGATCGATCACAACCGCTATTACAAGGACAACCTGGCCTATTTCGGCTACGCGCCGGGCAAGGCCGCGGAGTTCGAGGCGTACATCGCGTTGAACCTGGCCACCGCCAATGAGGCCTTCCTCGCCGGGGTCGACATCGCCATGGGCTCCGACGCGGTGTTCAGCGGCTTCGGCGAGAACACCCGCGAGCTCGAGTGGTTCATCGACGCCGGGATGACGCCGCTCCAGGCGCTGCGCTCGGCGACGATCGAGGGCGCGGCCAGCATCGGCGTCGAGCACGAGGTCGGCCGGGTCGCGGTCGGCTACTTCGCCGACATCGTCGCGGTCGACGGCGACCCGCTCACCGACGTCAGCGTGCTGATCGGCAACGTCCACGGCGTCATGAAGAGCGGCGTGGTCGTGCCCTGAGCCGCGGCGGACCGGGGATCCGCCGCACCCGGCCCGGACGCGCGGCCCGACATCGGGCGCGCCCGGGCAGGGCGCCTGCGGCCTCGCGCATCCTGGTTCGAGGACCGCGAGGTCAGGTGCGTCGAGGGATCGACACTGCTTCACGCCCGCGATCCCGGAGCTCGACTGCTGCGCGACTCACCCTTTCACGCGGACGCCTCGCCGCGTTGCTCGCCGGTCTGACCGGCTGCGCGCCGACTGATCCCGGCGAGAGCACCGCATCGACCGCAGCGGCTTCGACGACGACCGACGCGTCCACCGGCTCGCCGACCGGCGACGCGACCACGATCCCGACCACCAGCGAGGCCTCGACCCAGGGGACCGGCGATGCCACCAGCGCGGCGAGCACGAGCGCGGCGAGCACGAGCGAGGCGAGCACGAGCGAGGCGAGCACGAGCGAGGCGAGCACGAGCGAGACGTCGACCACGGGCCCGATCGGCTGCACGAAGAACGTGGTGCTGATGGGCTACTGGCCGCCGACGAACGAGATGCTGCGGCCGTGGAGCACCGATCCGACGCAGAACCCGGACGGCTGGATCGGCGCCGACTGGGGCGGCTACGGCTACGACGTCCACGCGTTCTTCCCCGAGTTCCCGCCCGACGGCGATCCGAGCAACGACGACATCGGCGATCCGGGCGCGGTCGGCTCGCCGGACTACGACCTGCGCGTCGACTATCAGGCGACCTCGGCGGACTTCTGGCGGCTGGTGGACGAGTACCAGCCGGTGATCCTCGTGACCACCAGCCGCGGCGGCGACATCGGCTGGGAGATCGAGGCGCTCGAGGGCGGACACGGCCTGGACAACCCCGGCGGCCCGGCGCAGGACTGGCTGTCGGACGGCCACGGCGCAGAGCACCTGCCGACGAAGGCGACGACCGAGGCGCGCTCGTGGGACGTGATCAGCGAATACCGCCAGGGCAACACGCTGCCGAGCCAGCTCCCGATCGAGGCGATCGTCGCCGCGACCGAGCCGCTGGGCATCACGTCGGTGGTCATCGATCAGCAGACCAGCGGCAACTTCCTGTCCGGCTTCCTCGGCCTGCACGGCGTCTACTACAACCAGATCGCCCCTCACAACGTCGCCGCCGGCCACATCCACGTCGGCTACGGCCTCCCGGTCGCCGACGCCAGCGCGCTGCTCGAGGCGACGCTGCACGCGGTGCTGCAGGCGCACCCGGCCGACACCGTCGAGTGTCCGTGAGGACGAGCGCTTTCGCATGACCGATCGGACATGTCCGATCGGTCACTCCCCCAGCGAAGCCGTCGCCACGTGTCGTCGCTACGCGAGCGTGGCGAGGAATCGCTCGAGGTGAGCCGCGAGCGCCGCGGGTGCCTCGCACCACGGCCAGTGCCCGGCCGCGGGGATGACCTCGAAGGTGGCGCAGTAGCCGTTGCCCTCGACCTTGTTGTTCTCGGTGCGGCACTCCTGCCACAGGTGCTCGGGCATGCCGCAGCCGACCCGCATCTGGCGCTGCAGCCCGCCCGCGACCGCCTCGCCGCCCCCGAGCTCGAGGGCACTGCGCCGCGGGGCCCCGTCACAGACGGCGCAGCCAGAACGGCTCGTCCGGCCACCGGCGCTCGCGGGCGTAGGTGGCCAAGCGGTGCTCGAGGTAGCGCTCGTAGAGCCGTTCGACTCGCTCACCGTAGGCCGGCAGCCCGCGCGGGTCGCCGTCGCGGGCCGCGACGATGGCCTTCGCGCCGGCGTCGGCGGTGAGGAGGGCGTCGGCGAGGCCCTGCGACGACAGCGGATCGACCGAGAAGGCGGCGTCGCCGACGGCGATCCACCTGTCTCCGAAGACATGGGAGAGCCGGCCGGTCCGCGCGTCCGCACCACGCGGGGCCTCGATCGGCAGATAGTCCCCCGCGGCCAGGGTCGCGGCGATGAAGCGGGTGCGCACCAGCTGCTGCACGAACTCGGCGCGCGCCGAGCAGGCACCCGGCTCGTGATCGCGGAGCAGGGCGACGACCCGCTCGCCCGTGGGCACCCGCACCGTGTACCACCAGCCGTACGCCGCGGCCTCGACGAGAATGCGGGTGTCGAGCTCGCCGGGGACGCCGGCGCGGAAGCGGGCGTAGGTGGCGACGAGCGCGTCGACGTGGGTCCGCGTCGCGCCCAGCCGACTCGCCAGAGCCGCCGGCCGGCCCGAGGCATCGATCGCGAATGCAGCGACCACGCACGCCCCGTCGTCGAGGCGTAGTTCGAGCGCCTCGTCGCCGCGGTGGGCGGCGCCGACGAGGCGGGCGATTCGCAATACCGCGCCGCCCTCGCAAGCCCAGCGGCGCAGGCCGGCGTCGAACCGCGCGCGGTCGAGGATCCACCCGTGGCCGTAGGGCCCGCCGATATGGTCGTACACGCCGAGCTCGTCGCTGCCCCACGAGGACAGGGTGCCGTTGCCGGGCAAAGCGTCGCGTACGAGCGACTGCAGCCCGAGCGCGTGCAGTAGGGGCCGGGCCGCGGGCGGGAGCCCCTCGCCGATCCGGAACCCCTCGGGCCGCGGGTCGATCATCGTCACGGCGAGACCGGCGCGCGCGAGCAGGCCCGCCGCGATCGCACCGGCCGGGCCGGCGCCGGTGACGACGACATCCATCATCGCCGCGCTGGCTTGTGGACGGGCACCGGCCATTCGTGCGGCTCGAGCTTGCTGACCTCGCCCTTCAGCGGGCCCGCGACGCCGCCCGACGCGACGCGCAGTTGGCTCGGCACGCCCGGGACGTCGCTCGGGCCCGGCTGCACCTCGAGCAGCCCCATCTCGTGGAACTCATGGACCATCTGGACCATCTGCTCGGGCGCCTTCCCCTGGAGGCGCGCGTTCCAGTCGGCGCGCGCGGCGAAGGCGTCGCGGCGGGCCTCCAGCGGCCGCGAGGTGTCCATGAGCACCCGGTATTGCTCGAGCGTGAGCACCTGATTGGGCACGCGCGCGGGCCAGAAGCTGGGGATGAAGGGATCGTAGGTCTTGTCGTAGCCGGCGCGGCAGAACGCGGTGTCGGCCTGCCAGGGGAGACCCATCCAGCGCGTGAGATCGCCGGGGCCCTGGTCGTGCAGCGGGCCGTTCGGGCCGAGCACCACCGATTGCGTCAGCGTCGAGCCGTAGCTCGGCGCCGGCGTGCCCGCGGGTCGGTGACGGATCCGGAACGGCCGGTCGAACATCGTCAGATGGCGCATCGGCCAGGTCACCTCGCAGCCCGGATGGAACGCGTCGGCGAGCGCGTGGTCGAGTGCCGCGCGGTCGAGCATCCCCGGTTGCTCGGCCAGCGGCACCTCCTCGAGCGCCGCGTACGTCGGCAGCTCGACCGCGAGATCGTCGATGAAGTCGCCGGCGACCCACCTGGCGAGCACCTGCTCCTGCGTCCACGTGATCGCGGCGTTCTGCCGCGGGTTGTCGATCGCTACCGACTCCATCGCGTCCCCGTAGAGCCACGGCCACGGCAACTGGTTGCCGTCGCTCGGGGTCGACGGGCGGAAGCTGTTGGCGACCTGCCGCCGGAGCTCCTGATTACGATCGTACCCCCCCTGCGCCGGCTTCCACGCCAGCTCGGCGGCCAGCGCCGGATCGTCGAAGTCGAGCCGCGATCCGGCCCCGAACGCGACCGCGAAGCCGTGATTGTTCCACTGCAGCCCGGACAGGCGGCGCAACAGCGGCCAGACGTCGCGCTTGAACGCGACGTCGCGCCGCGCCGGCAGCCAGCCTGCTTGCACGTACAGGTCGACGAGCAGGTCGTGGAGCGTACGCACGCCGAGGACGCCGGGCCCGTAGTCCGGCGGCGCGGTGACGACCCAGGCGCCCTCGACGGGGATCTCGGCGCCCTCGATGCGGACGGTCGCGGTGACGGGGCCGTCGGAGGTGTCGTCGTACCAGCCATCGGCGTTGATGAAGGTCGTCGGCACATTGGGATCGAAGATCGGCTGGTTGGTCGGCGAGGCGGACACGCCGTGGCCGCCGAGGAACACCAGACGGCCGGCGTCGTCGGTGCGGAGCTGGCCGAGCTGCACCGGCGTGCCCTGAAACTGGCCGGCGATCGTCGGGCCGACGGTGGACTTGCCGCGGACTTCGACCGGCCCGCCGTCGATCACGAGCCGCGCACGCTCGGGCGCGGGCACGCTGGCGTTGCGCAACGGCAGCGTGACCGTCTCGGCCTCGGGGATGTCGAGCGCGATCTGCCACTGGAACCAGGCGGCCTTGCTGTTGGCGACGTGGACCCGCCAGGTGATGTCGGCGGAGTTGGCTGTGAGCTCGCCGACGACCTCGCCCGCGGCGTTGTAGCCGTAGATCCGGAAGCGCGCGGCCTGCCGCTTGATCGCCCCGGTCGAGTCGCGCCAGGCCCCGACGGGCGCGGGCGGGGCATCGACCACCTCGGGGCCGTAGAGGTACTCGCTCGCGCTGTTGCCGACGCGGGCGACGCCGATCGCGGGGTGGATCGCGGCGCGCACGACCCGGCGATCGACGGCCGTGGGATACGCTCGACCGTCGTCCCACGTGTCGGGCCGCGGCGCGGTCGGCTCGCCGCGCGGCTGGCCGTTGACGTCCCGGCGATTGTCGGCAGAGGCGCGGTAGACCACCCGGCGCGCTTCGGAGATGCTGCCGACCGGCGCGTGCGCCGGCAAGGCGTGCCACGGGTTGAACGCGAGGCTCTCGCCGTACGCCGACTGGCCGCGGGCGTCCAGGTCCTGCTGCGGGAGCACCAGTGTACCGACGCGCACCGGCGGGCTCTCGCGCTCCGACCATTCGACGGTCGCGCGGTCGAGCGGCATCTCGCCCTTCCTCAATTGCACATAGAACCCGAAGCGGGCCTCGCCGGCGGCCATGCGGCGGTGGAGGTCGGCACGCAGATAGGTCGGATCGTCGAACGCTGCGGGCGGGCCGTCCCCGGCGGCCTCGGGCACCAGCTTGTATTTGACGTGCTCCTGGCCGAGGCTGTACGGCAGCACGCTCCAATAGGGGGTGGCCAGCGCCGAATCGACCTGCTTCTCCATGTCCTTCAAGATCTGGGCGGTCTCCTCGTTGTCGGCGAGCCACTGATCGAGCTGACCGTTCAACGAGGCGCAGGTGAATGCGCACATCTTGGCGGCGTCGTCGACGAAGAAGACCGGGTGATTCTGCAGGATGAAGTCGTGCGTCCGCGCCTCCTCGTCGGGCTCGAGCAGCTTCGGCCCGTCGACGTCGAACAACTTGATCCCCACCCCCAACGTGCCGCCCAGGTCCGGCCGACCCGGCTGCAAGTCGCTCGAGAAGCGGACCCACGCGCGATGGACCGCGCCCGGCGCGAACACCCCTACTTGAAGCTCGACCGGCAAGTCTGCGCGCACCTCGAACCGCCCGTGCGCCGCGCCATGCAGGCGCAAGAACACCGGGCGCGTCGCGGGATCACGACCGGTGGCGAGCGCACGATTCTGGGCGAATCGTACGAACATCCGCTCGAGTCCGCCGATAGGGTCACTGTCGCAATCGCAGGGCGGCGCGGGGGGAGCGAAGTCGCGGCTCACGGTCATCATCACCTCTTTTCGCCCGGGACCGTACACGAGCCCGCAAATCTTGACAACGACCTCTTTGCGACGAGCCTTATGGGCGGTGGCGGGGACACTGCCGATTGTCGATAGCGACGGCGCATTCGAGGTCGGCGTCCGGAATTGGCGTGAGCGGTCGAGCGAGCTAAACGTTGATCGCCGGTCCCTACACTGTTCGCTCGCGTGGTCGCCAGGACCGCCGACACGTTGCGCGAGCGAGGTACGCACGTGAGAACCCCGAGCGACGTCGAGCGCGGCGAACCCGCAGCAGGAAATGCCGCTCGCCGCGCTCGAGCCGAGCGGCGCGGCGCCACCGAGGAGGCGCGAAAAGACCCCGAGTCGGCCTATGCTGCCGGGCGATGGCCGAGCCGTTCAAGAACCTGATCAACACCGAGGTCGTGCAGGCCATCGGCCACCACCTGAAGCGCGTCGATCCGGGCTTCGATCGCCGCGGTTTCGCGGCCCGGGCGCTGGCGCGCCTGGACACGCTGGAGCTGAAGGCCCGCGTGCTGCAGGTGGCCGATGCACTGGTGGCCACGCTGCCGGCCGACGTCGACCGCGCGGCCGGGCTGCTGGAGGCCAGCCTCGGGCCGCCGGGCGCGGGTGACGACCTGAGCGCGCTACGGACCAGCGAGCGCGGCCTGGCCGGCTGGGCGGTGTGGCCCTTGACCGAGGCGATCGCCCGCCTGGCGATCGACGCGCCCGAGCGTGGTCTGGCCGCGCTCCACGCGATGACCCAGCGATTGACCGCCGAGTTTGCGATCCGGCCGTTCATCGTGCGACACCCCGCGGTGTGCTACGCGACGCTCGCGCGCTGGGTCAGGGACCCGAGCGCGCACGTGCGACGGCTGGTGAGCGAGGGCAGCCGTCCGCGCCTGCCCTGGGGCCTGCGGCTGCAAGCGCTGGTGCTCGACCCCACGCCGACGCTGCCATGGCTCGCCGCGCTGCAGGACGACCCCAGCGAGTACGTGCGGCGCAGCGTCGCCAATCACCTGAACGACATCGCCAAGGACCACCCCGCGCACGTGGCCGAGTGGCTGGTGCGCTACTTGCCGGGTGCGTCGCCCGAGCGTCGCGCACTGCTTCGGCATGCCAGCCGCACCCTGATCAAGCAGGGCGATCCGGCGGTGCTGGCCGCCTGGGGCCTGGGGCAGGCCTTTCGCGGCGAGGCGGAGTGGACCGTGGCCCCGACCCGGGTCGCCATCGGCGGTGAAGTGACGCTGCGCCTGGTGCTGCGCTCGACCGCGGCGAAGCCCCAGCGCCTCGTGATCGACTACGCCGTACACCACGTGAAGGCCAACGGCAGCACCTCGCCCAAGGTGTTCAAGGGCTGGGCGATCGAGCTCGGTCCACGAGAGGAGCGCGCGCTGGAACGCCGCCACTCCTTCAAGCCGGTGACGACGCGCCGTTACTACCCCGGCGTGCATACCGTGGACCTCCGCATCAACGGCCAGGTCCTGGGCGAGGCCGCAGTCCACCTGCGAGCATGAGTGTCGTGACGGGGACACGGGCGAACCACACGGTCGGGCGCGCCAGGTCAAGTGGATTCAAGCCCGACGGTCCCATGACGGCCCAAACAGGGCGTCATGCATCGACGCGCCTGCCTCGCCACTCTGGCCCACCTGCCGCTGCTCATGAGCAGCTGCGCCCACCTCCGGGCGCCCGCGACGCCGCGCACCCGCTGGACCGTCGCCGCGTCCGAGGGCCTCGATCTTCTGTGCCTGCTCGGCCCGCTGTCAGGTGATCCGTTCTACGCCGAGTGGTACCCGCAGGAGCTAGCGCAGCTCGCCCCGCGGCTCGACGCCGACACCATCGCCACGATCCAGTCGCTCAAGTCGGACGCCGCCGCACGCCACTCCTTGCTCGGCCCGTACCTGTGCCTGCTGTTCTCGGCCGGCCCGACCGACACTCTCGCGCAGCTCCGCGACTCGCTCGCGCGCGCCGAGCAGGTGCTGCTGCCGACCTATCGCGCCAGCCCGTACTGGGAGGCCGACGACTGGGGCTGGTTCATCGCCGCCAGGCCGGCGCTCACGCGCCTGTTCGCGGCCCTCGCTGCCGCCGAGCTGCCCGCGTTTCGCGGGGCCGTCATCGGCGACCGCGCGACCCGCCGCGAGACGGAGTTGCGGGCGCGCCTGGCCAGCGTCGACGTCATCGCCGAGCAGGAGCGCCTGCTCGGCCGCCCGCTGCGTCCGGACATTCAGATCGACCTCCTGCACTTCTCCAAGCCCCACGGCATCAAGGTCCAGGGTCAGCGTTTCCTGACCCACCTCGACTACTCCGACGAGACCGTGATCCGCAACGCTGCCCACGAGATCCTTCACCCACCGTTCGACGAGTCGAGCCCGGCGATCCGCGACGTACTCGCCGTGCTCGCGGCCGACCCCCTCCTCAGCCGCATCGTCGCCGAGCACGATCCGAGCTTCGGCTACACCTCACTCGCGGGGTACCTCGACGAGGACACTACCGAGGCCCTCGAGCAGTTGGTCAACGAGCGGCTCGGCGTCGCAGTACCGGCCGGCCAGCGCTGGCGTCGGGCCGACGGCGGCATGCACGTGCTCGCCGCGGGCCTGTACGGCCTGCTGCGAGCCGATGGCTTCGATCGCACCGGCGGCGCGATCGAGGCGTGGCTCGGCGCCGCCGCACGCGACGGCCGCCTCGCGCCGCCTTCATTGCACGCTGCCGCGGCCGCGGTGCTCGAGCTCCCACGTGCCGACCTCTGGACCCCACCCACGGCCTCACCGTGAAGGCGTCGGCCGCGGCGTCGAATGAATCGTCGGGCCTGAATCCACTCGACCCGCGACGCGCCGCACGGCCGCGGGGGTGCGACCGGTGAGCTTGACCAGGGCGCGGGTCATGTGGGCCTGATCGGCGAACCCGAGCTCGAGCGCGAACTCGGCGAGCGTGAGCGGCGAGCTGGCGATGCAACGCCACGCCTTCAGGGCCCGCACCTCGGCCCGGTAGCGCTTGGGCGAGACGCCGTAGGCGCGCAGAAAGCCGCGGGCCAGGGTGCTAGGGGCGAGGCCTGCGGTCTCAGCCCAGGCGTCGAGGCGCAGCGAGGGGTCCGCGCGCAGATCAGCGGCGAGCAGGTCGGGCCAGTCGCGCTCGTCGCAGACAGGGTTCAGTGAGGCGAGCGCGAGCGCGGCCGCGGCCGCGGGGTCGCGCTCGGCCAGGCGGACCACGCCGTCGAGGTCGGCGAGTCGACCGACCGGTAGAGGGGGCGCGTCGGGCGGGCAGGGCAGATTGAGCACGCGGGCGCCCGCAGTGCCGAATTGATCGCCGTGCGCCTCGAATTCGCGGTGATGCACGAGCTGGCCGGCGGTGAGGCGAAACCGGCCGGCGTCTCCGGCTTCCGTATAGGCGCCGTCGATGACGACGGCGAGATAACCCGCGGCGTGGCGGTGGCGGGGCAGGCGGGCGCCCGGCGCGAAGCGCTGGTGGATCTGTGGGGCGCCCATGGTTCACACCGAGCTCGTGGCCGTAGCGGGGATTATCGACCTTTCGCGCCACGACGACGAGGGGTCAGGTCAGGCCTCTCCGGGCGGTGGCAACCGTGGGCCCGTTTACGGTGGGCCGTAGCGAAAAGAGCCAATCGGCGACGAAGTCGAGGCAGACTTCGAGACGACCGGGAGAGCGCGCGGCCGCGCATTTGGGCTTCCGCGCCAGCGTAGATCCTCCGGCGGGCCAAGCTCTCGGGCCGCCGGTCGCCGAGCAGAGCGAGGACGGAGGCGCGCGTGCGCGGACGTGGAAATCGACGTCATCACGGCCGCGGAACGAGGGCCCTGTGGCACGATCGCGGCCCGGACGTGAGCGAAATCGTCGAATTCTCGTGCGGCTCGTGCGGTTCGCAGATCCAGGTCGAAGCCCACCTGCGGACCGCGACCTGCCCGTACTGCGCGTCGCCGGCGGTGGTCGAGCGGCCGCGGGAGGCCGGGCGGCCGCAGCCGGACTTCGTGCTCGCGTTCATCGTCCCGCACGAGCAGGCGCTGGCGGCGGCCCGGCGCTGGGTGAGGCGGGCCTGGCTCGCCCCGGAGGCGTTCCGCAAGGCCACGGTCGAGGCCATCCGCGGGATCTACGTGCCCTCGTACCTGTTCTCGGCGGCGGCCCACGCGGAGTACACCGCCCGGATCGGCGAGAACTACACGGTGACCTACACGACCACGGACTCGAAGGGCCGCACGGTCACGCGCACGCGCACGGAGACCGAGTGGCACACGCTCGCGGGGAGCTACTCGGCCTACGTCAGCGACGTCGTCGTCACGGCCTCGCGAGGGATCGACAACCATGAGCTCGAGGGGGTCGAGCCCTTCGACCTGCGCGCGCTCCACCGCTATTCGCCGCGCCTGCTCTCCGGATGGATCGCCGAGGAGGCGTCGATGACGGCCGAGGTGTGCCGCGAGCTCGCGGTCGCCGAGGCGATGGCAGAGGTTCAGCGGCGCATCACGAAGATGATGCCCGGCGATCGGCAGTCGGACCTCCAGGTCAGCGCCCGCCTCGCCGACATCGCCCAGATCCTGATGCTCGCGCCGGTGTGGGTGCTGCCGG